>NZ_JHUW01000013.1 GCF_000619825.1 Prevotella sp. MA2016 | reverse complement strand
CTATACCGGTAAACCTTTGATTCAAATTAGATGTCCGCATCGAATAACATAGAGTATTAATCCGACTTTCGCCGGGCTATCCTCTAGTACAGGGAAGGTTGGATACGCGTTACTCACCCGTGCGCCGGTCGCCATCAATCAAAGCAAGCTTCGATCATGCTGCCCCTCGACTTGCATGTGTTAAGCCTGTAGCTAGCGTTCATCCTGAGCCAGGATCAAACTCTTCATTGTATAAATTGTATCTTTTACTAGTATTTCTAGAAGAACTAGCAGAGCTAGCAAAACTAGATTTACTAGAAGTAATCTGTCTCAGAACAACTATCCTTCAAGAAATTGAAACGGTTTGTTTCTCTTTTACCCAAGAGCATTTCTGCTCTCGCTTCTTGTACTACTTCTGTCTATGTAAATCTTTCAAAGAACTCTTTCTTTTGTTGCTATCGTTTGTTCGAAAGCGGGTGCAAAGGTACGACATTTTTTCTTTCCCTCCAAACATTTTCCAAAAAAAATTCCCAAAAACATGAAAGTTTTCGGGAATGTTTACATAATTACGTTTTTATACTCTTATTATATATAATGTACGCGAAGGAGCTATTCTCTGCGTCCAAAAATGCGCAAAAGATAAATAAAGAGGTTTATAAAGTCCAAATAAAGGGTCAGCGCACCCAAAAGTGCAACCTTCTGAGCAGCCTCTCCTGCATCAGGTGCCATCAAAAGCATATTTTTAATCTTCTGAGAATCATATGCAGTGAGACCAACAAATATCAAAACGCCTAAATAGCTCACAATCATTTCGAGGCCAGAACTCTTCAGGAAGATATTCACAATGGTAGCGATGATAATACCAATCAAAGCCATGAATAGGATCTTTCCCATCGACGTCAAATCAGTCTTAGTGGTATAACCGATGAGTGCCATAACAGAAAATGTACCTGCGGTTACAAAGAAGACACTAGCAATACTCGACATTGTATATACAATGAAAATTGACGAGAACAATGCGCCATTAATAACCGAATACAACACAAAAAGCAATGTTGCCGTCGTGAGCGACAATCGGTTAATAGCAGCGCTTACACCAAACACGATAGCGAATTCTGCAATTACCAGTCCCCAAAGGAGTACACTATTAGTGTACAAGGTGGCGAGAACGCCAGGACTTGTAGCTACACCATACGCAGTAACACCTGTAAGCACAAGAGCCAGTGTCATCCACACATAAACTTTCCGCATCAAAGCAGGAAAGGCTGCTGACATAGAGAGCTCTCGCTCACGTGTCAGTCCATCAAAATTAAATTCGTTATAATTCATACTCATATTTTTATTCAAGATTCTATAATTAAAGTGCAAAAATAGTGCCACAAAGATAAGCATTTACTTTTAATAAAACATAAATAAGTAACACAAAACACCGATTTATTAATATTTTTGGAATTTTTTCACTATATTTGTACCCATGAACAAATGAAAACTATCATATTACACTAACAAACATGAAGATCGGCTTATTTATTCCCTGCTATGTTGATGTGGTTTATCCAGAAGTAGGAGTAGCCACATACAAACTATTAAAACACTTGGGACTAGATGTGGACTATCCACAGAATCAGACCTGTTGCGGACAACCGATGGCCAATGCAGGTTTTGAAAACCAGGCTATCCCCTTAGCTGAGAAATTCGAAGATATATTCAAAGGGTTTGATTATGTGGTATCGCCCTCAGTTAGTTGCACTGCTTTTATAAGATTAAACTATCCTCGTTTACTAAAGGGGAAAACGGAATGCCAAACAGCCCAAAAAGCAATTGACGTTGTGGAGTTTCTGCACGATATCGTCAAGGTTAACCACCCTCTTGGAACTTTTCCTCATAAAGTGAGTTTGCACAACTCTTGTCATGGTGTGAGGGAGTTAGGTTTAAGTTCACCTAGCGAGAAGAATATTCCTAAGTATAACAAAATCAAAGATTTACTAAATCTTGTAGAGGGGATACAGATTTTTGAACCTGAAAGAGCAGACGAATGTTGTGGTTTTGGTGGTATGTTCTCGATTGAAGAAACATCCATTAGCGAACAGATGGGCATTGATAAAGTACAGCGTCATCAGAAAACGGGTGCGCGATTCGTGACTGGACCCGACTGTTCATGTCTGATGCATATGGCTGGCGTGGCCAAGAAGCATGGCCTAGATGTAGAATTCATGCATGTGGTGGAGATATTGGCCGCAGGACTTTAATAATTCTTGGCGATGCCAAGCTGCAAAGCCGAACGGAAATATGACAATTGATAATTGAAAATGGAAAATTATGAGTACGACCCATAGTAACGCAGCAAAAGAGTTCTTGAAGAACCAGACATACGCCAAGTGGCATGATGCCACTTTCTGGGCGGTACGTACCAAACGTGACAATATGGCATATGGACTCAAAGAATGGGAGCAGTTGCGCGATAAGGCCAGCGCTATCAAACGCCATACTATCACCCATTTAGACGAGTATCTTGATCAGTTTGCGACAAAAGCCGAAGGAAACGGTTGCATTGTTCATTGGGCCAGGGATGCCCAAGAATTCAATGAGATCGTGTATGATATTCTAAAAAAGCATAACGTTAAGAAACTCGTTAAGTCGAAGTCGATGCTGACAGAGGAATGCGAAATGAACCCATACCTCGAACAGCACGGTATCGAGGTGGTAGAGACCGACTTGGGCGAGCGCATCATCCAATTGAAAGGACAGGCACCGAGCCACATTGTAATGCCAGCTATCCACCTTAATCACAACGATGTAGGTGAGATTTTCGAGGAAAAACTTGGCAGCGAAAAAGGCAACCATGATCCCACCTATCTTACTTACGTAGCCCGTCTGAGCCTTCGCAACGAGTTTCTCACTGCTGATGCTGGTATGACTGGCGCCAACTTTGGCATAGCTGAAACTGGAGATATTGTGGTATGCACCAACGAAGGAAATGCCGACATGTCAACTTCATGCCCGAAACTTCACATTGCAGCTATCGGATTGGAAAAGATACTTCCGAATTACGACTGCTTAGCAGTGTTCCAACGCCTGCTTTGCAGAGCTGGAACAGGCCAGCCCACCACCACATTCACCTCGCATTTCCGCAAGGCGCGACCTACAGCTCATCCCATGCACATTGTGCTGGTAGACAACGGACGTAGTGAATGGATTGGCAACCCGGATCATTGGGAGGCTCTGAAGTGTATTCGATGCGGATCGTGTATGAACACCTGTCCTGTATATCGCCGAAGTGGCGGATACTCATACAGTTACTTTATCCCAGGCCCCATTGGCATTAATCTCGGAATGCTTCGCGATCCACAAAAGCATTCTGGAAATGTCAGCGCCTGCACGCTATGCAACTCATGCCAAACGCTCTGTCCTGCCAAAATCAATTTAGGCGACCAGATTTATATGTGGCGCCAGCAGTTGGATGAGTTTGGCACTGCCAACCCACAGAAAAAGATGATGTGTAAAGGCATGAGTATCGTATATAATCATGAGCGTATTTACAATCTTGGCACATCAGTGGCTCATTGGGCTAACCTCATTCCATCGCCGCTTATTAACTGTGGCCTGAACCCATGGGCCGATGGTCATAATATGATGAAATTTCCAAAGGAAACATTCCACTCTCTATGGAAGAAAGGAAAAATAAAGTGAGGAAAGAAAAAGTGTCGAGTTATGAGTAACAAAAACGATATTCTGAAGAAATACAGGGCAAACGTCAGAGAAAGATTCTTCGACGAGCGAAGCGGTAAAACTGGTTACGATATGCCCGATTTGAGCGATATAATGGCTACTACCTACCCAGACCCGCTGGTACAGTTTATGAAGATGACTGAGATGGTGGGCGGGCAAGTGTTAGTGGTTGATTCTGGCCGTGATATTAATCTGCTTATCAGGGAATTATTCCCTGATGCAAAAGAGATAGCCTCCAATCTGCCTGAGATTACCATCGCCACCCGTAATCCTGACACTGTTGACAGGGCATCTGATTTGAACGGGACAGATGTTGGCATTATCCGAGGTAAATTTGGTGTAGCAGAAAACGCGTGCATCTGGATTCCACAAACCATGAAGGAGAAAGCCGTTTGCTTCATCTCCGAGAATCTGATCATCCTGCTACCTAAGAGTCAGATTGTAAACAACATGCACGAGGCTTACAAGCGCATTGAGTTTGATAACGAATACGATGGATATGGTACGTTTATCAGCGGACCGTCGAAAACGGCAGATATTGCACAAGTACTGGTGATGGGTGCCCAAGCGGCCCGAAGCGCCACCGTATTACTACTGCCAGAATAAAGGTATAAGCATTAAAAATATTCAAGAGGTCAATCATCGTGTTGACCTCTTTTTGTGTCATAAGTCGTACTCATAAATATCATAACACAGTCCACGCCCACCAAAACCTTCCTTCTGGAATACTAATTTCTCATTCAGTCCACTACCATCAGGATGTTCTGTTGAACGACCAAAGTCGAAATAAGGATAGCCTTGATAATCACTAAAGATACGGTCGTAAAGCAAATCGATAACGCCCAGTTTTTTCCCCTCTGGAGTAGCAGAACTATACTGAGCATGCACCACTTGCTGAGAGACATATAGCACTACACCTCCCAACACCCCACCATCCTTTACGGCTTGATACAGTTTGATATTCTGGGGAAAGCGACTATGTAATAGCGTAATTTCCTCAAGTGTATGTACAGGCATCACGCCATACTTAGTATGAAGATTCGTAGAAAGAATGTCCCAAAATGCAGCATAGTTATCAGAGCATTCTACTAATACGCCAGCCTTTTGAGCACGAGCGACTCCCCGACGCCGAACACGTTCCCACCGCATCTCACCAGATAAAAAGATGTTCGTAGCAAAATCCCTCGCTATAATACGTGCATGACATTCATGAAACAGTGCATAGATATCCTCATCAGATGAAAGACGATGATAAACCCATGGAATACACTTGTAAACAACATGACGGAAGCCATTCTTGCGAAGTTGCTCGTTTAGTTCACGAAACAAGTTCATAGTCTGAACAATCGTCAGACTGGGACTCATCACCAAGCCGCCATAAGTCAATCCCCTATGCGAATAAAAGGTATCGTCCGATGCATGTGCAGGCAAGACTGCCAGCAAACGATTACCTATATAAAATAGCAATGAATAATCGTTAAAGCGATCCGAATGATAGTCCATATAGTTACGATCGAAGAGGAAAGTGCCGTTCTTCGATGTAGCCACGAACTGGTTCCATTCGGTGGCCAAGTCGGGTGTGTATCGTTTTATTTCGAACATCCGATATATTTCAGAAACTCTTGATAATCATAAATATAATCAGACTCGTCGTAATGTTCCGAGGCCAGAACCAGACACACACCACCCGAAGAGAAATCATCGAGCGTTCGCCAGATATTAGTATCAATCAGCAAGCCTTGCCAAGGATGATTCAGTAACACAGTCTTGCGTTCGTAACCATTATCCAACGTTACATGAAACGAACCGCTTAGAGCAATCACAAACTGACGGAGCTTTTTATGCGCATGCCCTCCCCTGCTCTCACCACCAGGTACATCATATACCCAATAGGCGCGCTTGATATCGAAGGGAATCATAGCCTGCGCTTCAGCAAACGTCAGATTGCCACGCGGATCAGTGATCCTGGGCAAATCTATGATTTTAACCTCTAAGCGGTTCATTCTATAGTTACACTTGTTTAGTGTTCAAACTTAGTGTAGGGATCGGTTCCCAGCACGGTCTTAGCGAGTCGCTTTGCCTTGTCACGCAGAGCGTTTACATCGTCGCCGACCTCACCATAGCAAAGCACAACACCCATACGACGGCCCTTGTGGGCTTCAGGTTTTCCAAAGATACGGATGCGGGTGCGATCTTCCTTCAGAGCCTCCTCGAGATTATAGTCGAGCAGGGTGCGATCGATTGGTGTAGAAGCCTCCTTTGGTGAGAGGATAACAGCCGATGCGCCTGCATGCTCAAGATGAATAGCTGGGATGGGCAGGCCCATCACTGCACGGAAGTGGAGCTCGAATTCCGAGAGGTTGGTGGTATGTCCAAGTGTTACCATACCCGTATCGTGTGGACGTGGGCTCAGCTCACTGAAGATTACTTCACCCTGCTTAGTCAGGAAGAACTCTACGCCCCAGATACCAGCACCTGTGAGTGCCTTTGTAACCTTATCAGCCATAATCTGAGCCTGTTTCAAAGCCTCATCGCTAATCTTATATGGCTGCCATGACTCACGATAGTCGCCCGCCTTCTGTACGTGTCCGATTGGAGGACAGAATAGTGTAGGCCAACCGTTCTTCTGGGTAACGGTGAGCAAGGTAAACTCTGAATCAAAGTCGATAAACTCTTCAATGATTACCTCCTTCACATCACCACGACTGCCTTCCATAGCCTCTTTGAAAGCCTGTTCCAACTCATCGTCGTTGTGCACATAGCTCTGACCATGACCTGATGATGACATCAGAGGCTTAACCACACATGGGAAGCCTATCTCGTCGGCAGCTTTTTTAAACTCATCAAAAGTCTTGGCATAGAAATACTTAGCTGTACGCAACCCCAGTTCCTTGGAAGCCAGATCGCGAATAGCGCGACGATTCATCGTGAAGTTAACGGCACGAGCAGATGGAACCACCTGTATGCCCTGCTCCTCGAACTTAAACAATCTCTCTGTTCGGATGGCCTCGATTTCTGGCACAATGATGTCGGGTTTGTGTTTGTTGACCACAGCCTCGAGTGCATCGCCATCGAGCATTGAGAATACCTCGCGCTCATCAGCCACCTGCATGGCTGGCGCATTGTCATAACGATCGCATGCTATCACATACTGTCCTGCACGCATGGCCGCAATCACGAACTCTTTACCAAGTTCGCCTGAGCCTAAAAGCAATATCTTTTTCATTTTTCTATTGTTTGTTTCAACATTTGCCACTCGGGTGTTACCGCCAACTTACGCACACATTGGTCGATATGAGCCATCGCATCTTCCTGACTCATCTTCAAGTCCTTGGCTATCTCCTGCAGCGATTTGCGCTGGCAGCCAAAAAGTCCGTAGTAATGCGTCACGGCCTCCTCTTCCTCAGGTGGCAGCAGGTAGAGCAAATGCTCAAGATAGTGCTCCATTTGGGGAGTAACGCCGGTGGGATTGATACCAATACGCACCAGATACGAGTGGAGTTCTTTTGTTAAGTTATCTGTTGGCATACATATTGTCGTAATACTTCTGATAATCGCCGCTGGTTACATTGTCCAGCCACTCCTGATTGTCGAGATACCAGCGAACGGTTTTCTCGATACCCTCTTCGAACTGCAGAGATGGTTCCCAACCAAGCTCTTTCTGCAACTTGGTAGAGTCGATAGCATAACGCAAATCGTGACCGGCACGATCGGTTACAAATGTAATCAAATCCATATCCTCGCCTTCCTTACGGCCCAGCAAGCGATCAACGGTCTTAATCACCACCTTGATGATGTCGATGTTCTTCCACTCGTTAAAGCCACCGATATTATAAGTATCGGCAATCTTTCCCTCGTGGAAAATCACATCGATAGCACGAGCATGGTCCTCTACATACAACCAGTCGCGCACGTTTTCGCCCTTACCATAAACAGGTAGTGGCTTACGATGGCGGATATTGTTGATGAACAGAGGTATCAGCTTCTCAGGGAACTGATAAGGACCATAGTTGTTTGAGCAGTTGGTTACAACTACTGGCATACCATAGGTATCGTGGAAAGCACGAACGAAGTGATCGCTCGATGCCTTAGATGCTGAGTATGGTGAATGAGGATTATATTTGGTAGTCTCGAGGAAGAACTTATCACCGTAAGCCAGATGATGCTCTGAGCTTGATGCTGTAGTTGTGAAAGGAGGTTCGATACCCTCAGGATGGGTAAGCTCGAGTGCACCATAAACTTCATCTGTAGAGATATGATAAAAACGCTTGCCCTCATACTTCTCTGGCAGACTCTCCCAATACAGCTTAGCAGCTTGGAGCAGCGACAGCGTACCCATTACATTGGTTTTAGCGAATGTGAATGGATCTTTGATAGAGCGGTCAACATGACTCTCGGCAGCCAGATGGATGATACCATCAACTTTCTTGTCCTGCATCAGCTGGTAGAAAGCATCGAAATCACAAATATCCATCTTAATAAACTCATAATTGGGTTTGTTCTCTATATCCTTCAAGTTAGCCAAGTTACCTGCATAGGTTAGCTTGTCGAGGTTGATGATGTGATACTCGGGATACTTGTTTACAAACAGGCGGACCACATGGCTTCCAATAAAGCCAGCGCCACCAGTAATAACGATTGTACGTTTCATATTTTAATCTCCTAATGTAATAACTTCTAAATCTTTGAATTCTTTACCATCGATAGTGAGTCGGATAAGTGTGCGCTCCTTATGCCATCCCTGAATGCCAGCAGCACCTGGGTTGATGTGTAGAAGATTCAGCGTCTTATCGTACTTCACTTTCAGAATGTGCGAGTGACCAGCCACAAAGAGCTGTGGCGGGTTGGCATAGAGTGTAGAGCGGATGCTGGGATCATAGTTGCCAGGATAGCCTCCTATATGCTTGATAAGCACATCTACATCCTCGCATTTAAATCGGTTCAGCTCACGATACATGAGTCTGAGGTCTCCCCCATCGCAGTTACCGCATACAGCACGAAACGGACGGAAGGCAGCCAACTTCTCAGCAACCTCAACACTACCAATGTCGCCTGCATGCCAAATCTCATCGCAGGGTTCAAAGTAGTGCAGGTACTTATCGTCCCAATAGCTGTGCGTATCGCTCAGTATGCCTATCCTTTTCATAATCCAAATCGCTTACGGATAAAATCCGCTATCAGTTTCTCTGTTTCTTCAAGACCCAATAGGCTGGCATCGATACACAGGTCGTAGCTCTCCGCAGCGCCCCACTTCTTACCGGTATAATAATTATAGTATTGCGCGCGACGGGCCTCTACATGCTCAATCAGTTTACGGGCATGTTCGGCATCCAACTGCTTTATTTTCGATATTACGTCAACACGGAAATCCATCGAGGCGGTGATAAACACGTTCACCACATTCTGGAAATCTCTCAGGATGTAGTCGGCACAACGACCTAAGAACACACAACTGCTTTCTTCAGCTGCCTTGCGGATGGCATCGCTCTGAAATTTGAACAAACTCTCTTGCGAGAAGTTAGAGCCATACATGCCCCCTCCAACCAAGTGTGGCGCCTGCACATTAAACAAACTACGAAAAAAGCCTTTCCGCTCGTCGTTCTGCTTGAAGAATTTTTCTGAGAATCCACTCTCTTTGGCAGCCAGATTCAGCAACTCGCGATCGTAATACTTCGCTCCGAAGTCGTCGGCCAGCATTTTTCCAATTTCCTGTCCGCCAGCACCAACCTGTCTACCTACGTTAATAATAATATGTTTCATTGCTCTTTTAGTTATTCGTTTTTAGCGGCTTTAAATTTCTTCATATACCACATCAGCATGGGTATGGTCATGGAAAACGACAGAAAGTCGCTGGCCGGCATCGAATACCACACTCCGTCCAGCTCCCAAAACAAGGGGAACACATACGCCATCGGCAACAGCAATATGAGCTGGCGCGACAGCGAGAGGAATATTGACACCTTAACCTTTCCGATACTTTGAAAGAAGTGGGTGATAGTAGCCTGCGAGCCAACGACAAAGAACACCAGCATGTCCAGTCGGATGCCTCGTGCCGCCAAGTCAATCAATGTAGCATCGGTAGTAAAGATGCGCGCTATCTCTCGCGGGAATAGCATCGACAGTCCCCAACCTACCAGCAAGATGGCTGTAGCACAGGCGATGGCCATAAACAGGCAGCGCAGCATACGATCATATTTCTCAGCGCCATAATTATAGCCCACGATGGGTTGCATACCTTGGCACACGCCCATCACAAACATAAAGAACATCATCACCACTGAGTTAGCTATCGAGTAGGCTCCCACTGCCATATCGCCGCCATAGCGCACAAACTGATTGTTCATCACAATCACAATGATACAGCTAGTGACGTTCATCAGGAATGGTGATATACCGATGGCAATGATATTGCTTACCAGTCGTTTCTTGAGTTTATAGATGCCATGCTTGAAGTGCAGTATCTCATTTTTGTTAGAAAACAGATAGAGCTGCCAGCACATAGCGATAGTTTGCGACGTAACTGTGGCCAAAGCAGCACCACGAATTCCCCAGCGGAACCACCACACAAAGGTAACTACCAATATAATATTCATAGCCACGGTAAACAGCACAGAGTACATGGCGTGCTTGGGTTTACCTGCTGCACGCAGCACAGCGTTCAGCCCGAAGTACATGTGGGTCACCATATTACCCAGCAGGATAATGGTCATAAACTCGCGGGCATATGGCAGTGTCACATCACTGGCACCAAAGAAAATCAGGATGGGGTCGAGAAACAGCAGACAGATGAGCATGAAAGCGAAGCCAATAATCAGATTCAGCGTGATGGTGTTACCCAGCAGGTTTTGTGCCGTTGGATAGTCGCGCTGACCCAGCTTCACACTGATACTAGCCGATGAGCCTACACCCACAGCTGCACCGAAAGCTGCACTCAAATTCATAAATGGGAATGTGATGCCCAAACCCGCAATCGCCTCTGGGCCTACCAGTTGTCCAATCATCGCACGGTCGATGATATTATAGAGACTAGAAGCCGACATAGCTACGATAGCAGGCAAGGCATACTGCCACAGCAATTGCCCTACAGGTTTCGTGCCAAGTGCCAAAGCGGCTTGTTTGTTATCACTCATTCGCGTACATATTATTAAAAACGCTGCAAAGGTACGAATATTTTCCGAGATAAGATGCATTTTTAAAATAATCTTTGTATCTTTGCACTCGCAAAATAAAAACAAATGACCAATATACGTCTGATAAACCTATTCATAGCCGCACTTTTCTGCGCTCTGAACGCCAGTGCAGCCTCTCTTCCCAAGAAAAAATATCCTGGGGGCAAATGCTACATTTGGCGCTATACTCTGGAAGACAAGCGCGAATCGAGCTATACCCTCGACCGTCCTCAGCGTTGGCTCTCACACAAAAGCATCGAGCGCCGCCACAAGCAAGGACTGCCTCTGGATTCTACCGACCTCCCCGTCAGTAGTGGTTATTTGAAAGCCATCGAACATATGATAGCCGATGCCAACCGCTCCACAAAGCGCTCGCAAACCGAATCGATGATTATCGGCACCAGCCGATGGAACAATACGGTATTGGTACGTTCTGCCGATACCACTTTTTTGCGTCGGTTAGGCGAACAGGCCTATGTAAAACGTAGCGAGATGGTATGGGAAGCCCCCGACAGCATTGAGCGGATGATAAAAATCAAAGCCAACTACAACTTTAATTCATGGGACAGCTTAAAAGGCGTGCCCTATGGTCATGGTCGCGAGCAGATAGAAATGCTCAACGGCCATCGCCTGCATAACATTGGTTTCCGTGGCAAGGGCATCACTATCGCGGTGCTAGACGGCGGATTCCAGAACTGCAACTGTATCCCCACCTTCCAGCATGCCAACATTTCTGGCATCAAGGACTTTGTATATCCCAACAGCCCTAGTTTCTATCAAGAAACCGACCATGGCACCAAGGTACTCTCTACCATGGCAGCCAACGAACCCGAAGTACTGATAGGCACAGCACCAGATGCGCACTACTGGTTGTTGCGCTGCGAAGACCAAGAAACCGAGCAACCTGTGGAGGAGGACTATTGGGCCATGGCTGCAGAGTTTGCCGACTCATTAGGCGCCGACATCGTAACATCAAGCTTAGGCTACAACGAATACGACAATCGTCCTGGCTATTACCGCCAGCGCGACCTTGATGGCCACACGGCTCTCATCTCGCGCACAGCCTCGATGCTCGCACAGAAAGGTATGGTACTGGTTAACTCTGCCGGCAACAGCGGCATGGGGCCTTGGAAGAAGATTACCTTCCCTGCCGATGCTGACAATTCGCTGACGGTAGGAGCCCTTAACCAGCAGCGTGTCAACGCCCCGTTCAGTGGTGTAGGCCCAACTCAGGATCAGCGTGTCAAGCCCGACTTGATGGCTTTAGGCAGTCCCGCATGTCTCATATCAGGTCGTGGTGCCGTCATACGCGACATGGGCACCTCGTTCTCAACGCCCATCGTTGCAGGCTTGGTGGCTTGTCTCTGGCAGGCCCTGCCTGGAAAGAATGCTCTTGAAATCATTCAACTGATACGCGAGCAAAGCGACGCTTACGATAAGCCAGACAACGTATATGGCTTTGGTGTACCCAACTTCTGGCGTGCCTATATGATTGGGAGACTGACAAACGATAAGTGACAATCGATAATGGATATTGAAAATTAGGATGGCGAAGCATTATTCTTTATTGGAACTCAACCGATTGGTGCGCGAAGCTATTGAGGATTCGCTTCCTATGGAATATTGGGTAGAAGCCGAACTGTCTGAATGCCGCGAGAGTCGTGGACATTGCTACATGGAACTCATTCAGAAAGATGAGCAGTCGGCCACGCCAATAGCCAAGGCCTCTGCCAAATGCTGGGCCAACAAATGGCTTACCATCCGTCCCTATTTTGAGCGCACTACCGGTCAGAATTTACACGCTGGCATGAAGGTGCTGCTACAGGTTTATCCGCAGTTTCATGAGGCTTATGGTTTTTCATGGATTGTGAGCGACATCGACCCCACCTACACCTTGGGCGATATGGCTCGCAAGCGTCAGGAGATTATCAACACGCTGAAAGCCGAAGGCGTATTCGACCTGCAGAAAGAGCTGAAGTTCCCTATGTTCTGTCAGCGCATCGCCGTCATCTCCAGTGAGACGGCTGCAGGCTATGGCGACTTCTGCAACCAACTTGCTGATAACCCCTACGGTTTCAAATTCGAAACACAGCTATTTCCTGCCATCATGCAGGGCGAAGGTGTAGAAGAGAGCATCATAAATGCACTTGAGCACATTTATAATGGTCAATATTTCGACTGTGTAGTCATCATCCGTGGTGGAGGTGGTACAGCCGACTTGAGCGGCTTCGACACTTTAGCTTTGGCCGAAAATGTGGCTAATTTCCCCATACCTATTATTACTGGCATTGGTCACGACCGTGATGAGAGTGTGCTCGACATGGTATCACATACCCGTGTAAAAACCCCCACTGCTGCAGCCAGCCTACTCATCGACCATCTGAAAAGCGTGCTCGATGCTCTCAATGATGCCCAGAACCGCATCACCTATAGCACCCAGCAAAAACTCTCAACACTCAATACTCAACTCTCTACGCTCTCCGAGACCATTCCTCGCTTATTCTCGTTGGTACGCACACGTCAGGAGGCTAAGCTCGAATCATTCTATACACGCATACCTATGCTTTTAGAACGCCGACTCACTTCCGAAAACCATCGACTGCAACTCATAGGCGAGCAGCTGAAAGGCTTCGACCCCACGCTGCTATTGGCCCGCGGCTATAGCATCACTCTGCACAATGGCAAGACCGTGCGCGACCCACAGCAGCTGCAGCCTGGCGACGAGATAGAGACACGACTGGAAAAAGGAATCATCAAATCGATTATAGCATGAAAGAAGAAATGAAATATGAGGCTGCCATAGCCGAACTGCAAGCCATCGCTAGTAAGATGGAGAACAACGAACTCGACATCGATCAGATGGCCGAACAGTTGGAACGTGCACAGCAACTCATCAAGCTCTGCAAGGATAAACTTACCAGAACAGATGCTGAAATCAAGAAAATACTTACAGAATAAAAGATTTTAGACCAAAAGTTCTTTAATCTGATATTAATTATATACTTTTGCATAAGAAATTGAAATATCAAACATATAAAGAAAGTAATATGAAGAATTTGGATTGGGGTAGTCTGTCATTCGGCTACATGAAGACCGACTACAACGTACGTTGCTATTATCGCGACGGAAAATGGGGCGAGATAGAGGTTTGCTCCGACGAGTATTTGAATCTGCACATGGCTGCTACCTGCCTGCACTATGGTCAGGAGGCATTCGAGGGACTGAAGGCCTACCGTTGCCCCGATGGCAAGGTGCGTGTGTTCCGTGTTGATGAGAATGCCAAGCGTCTGCAGAGCACTTGCCGTGGTATTCTGATGCCAGAGGTTTCAACCGAACTGTTCACCGAGATGGTTAAGAAGGTGGTTCGCCTCAATCAGGAGTGGATTCCAACCTATGAGAGTGGCGCTACACTCTACATCCGTCCACTGCTTATCGGTACTAGCGCCCAGGTGGGTGTTCATCCTTCAAAGGAGTATTGCTTCCTCATCTTCGTTACACCCGTAGGTCCATACTTCAAGGGTGGCTTCCAGTCTAACCCATATGTAATCGTTCGCGACTACGACCGTTCAGCTCCTCTGGGCACAGGTAAATATAAGGTAGGTGGAAACTACGCCGCTTCTCTCTATGCCAACAATCTGGCTCACGAGAAGGGTTATGCTTGCGAGTTCTATCTCGATGCCAAAGAGAAGAAGTACATCGACGAGTGCGGTGCTGCCAACTTCTTTGGTATTAAGAACAACACCTATATCACTCCTGAGTCAACTTCTATCCTGCCCTCTATCACCAACAAGAGCTTGATGCAGGTGGCTGAGGATCTGGGTATGAAGGTAGAGCGCCGTCCTATCCCTGAAGAGGAACTCGAAACCTTTGAGGAGGCAGGTGCTTGCGGAACAGCTGCTGTCATCAGTCCTATCTCATATATCGACGACCTGGATACAGGCAAGCGCTACGACTTTGGCGAAAAGCCTGGTCCACAGTCTAAGCGTCTCTTCGATACCCTCCGTGGTATTCAGTACGGTGAGATCGAAGACAAGCACGGTTGGACCACCGTTGTCATTGAATAAAAATAAAAGCCCGTTCAAATGTGAGCGGGCTTTATTTTTTTCTTATTTGTTCATTCCCACGATCTTCGTCGCAGGTTTTTCTTTATTTCTCCTATTTACAACGGTAACAACCGATTGTGCCAGATTGATGAATGCCAACCCTGTAGCTGTCTCACTTGAGAGTGCAGCGGGTGTACCTTTATCGCCATTGTCGCAGATACTCTGCACCAGTGGTATCTGTGCCAGCAGGGGCACCTGCATCTCCTCAGCCAACTGCTTGCATCCCTCCTTACCAAAGATATAATACTTATTTTCTGGCAGTTCAGCAGGCGTAAACCACGCCATGTTCTCTATCAGACCGAGAATGGGCACGTTCACCTTGTCGTTGCGATACATGTCGATACCCTTGCGTGCATCAGCCAGCGCCACCTGTTGTGGGGTTGAAACGATGACAGCACCTGTGATGGCCAGCGTCTGCAACAGTGTCAGGTGGATATCACTGGTGCCAGGAGGGGTGTCGAGGATGAAATAGTCAAGCTCGCCCCAGTCGGCATCGGCAATGAGCTGCTTCAGCGCACTAGTAGCCATACCGCCACGCCACAGAGTAGCTGTATCGGGCGACACGAAGAAGCCTATCGACAAGAGTTTTACGCCATATTTCTCGATGGGCACGATGAGGTCGCGACCATCCTTCTTTACTGCGTAGGGACGCTCGTCCTCCACATCAAACATCTTTGGCATCGACGGACCGAAGATATCAGTATCCAGCAGTCCCACTTTGTAACCCAGACGAGCCAGTGCGATAGCCAAATTGGCAGAAACGGTACTCTTACCTACACCACCTTTGCCCGAACTTACGGCAATGATATTCTTCACGCCAGGCAGCATCTGTCCTACTTCAGGACGCGGTGCACTTTTAAACTCTGTTTCTATCTCCACCTCAACCTCTTTGCCGCAGTGGTATTTGATAGCAGCCTCGGCTGCCTTGACTGTCGATTTCAAGAAGGGGTCGGTGTCGCGTGGGAACAACAGCACCACCTTCACTTTCCAGTTGTCGCCATCTTTCTGTGGAGCAGCCACAGCAGGTGTATCGGCCACCATCTCGCTCTCCACCAGATTCTTCTTGGTGCCGGCATACGTCACCGTAGCCAAGGCATCCATCACCATCTTGGGATATAATACTTTCTCCATAATTCTCTATTTTGCTTTATCGAGACTGCTACGCTTAGAGCGGTGGTACGAGCGATAGTCGTCGAGTTCTATTTCCACCTCGGGCTCTACCAGCTCACCAGTACGTGGCAGATTCCACTTCATATACTTGATGTTCAATCCACGCGCTATCCACATACCTTCGTAGTAAGTCTGAATGGCCAGGATTTTCTTTGTTGCCTCGTCGATACGCTCATCGTGATAGAGGTCTTCCGTACGGAACACCACGGGCAGTGCGTTCTTCTCCACCATATAAGTGCTATAGGTAAAGAGGAAGTTCGAGTCGGTCTTCAGATGTATCGTTCCGCCATCCACCAAGAATTTGCGATAGCGGTTCATAAAATAGGTAGATGTCAGTCGCTTGCGCGGGTTCTTCATCTGCGGATCACTGAAAGTGAGCCATATCTCCTGCACCTCGTCTTCTGCAAAGAAACGTTCGATTATTTCAATATTCGTACGCAGGAAGGCTACGTTCTTCAGTCCCTCATTCTGGGCCTGCGTAGCTCCAGTCCACATGCGGGCACCCTTGATATCCACACCCACAAAGTTCACGTCGGGATAGAGCTTTGCCAGTTCCACAGTATATTCACCCTTACCACAGCCCAGTTCGAGTACGATAGGGTTGTTGTTGTGGAAGTACTGTTCATGCCAGTGCCCCTTCATATCGAAAGGCACATTCTCAATCACCGAAAACGGATACTGGAACACGTTCTCATACGTCTCCATGTCCGCAAATTTAGCCAACTTTCCTTTTCCCATAATTAAAATTGTGCTGCAAAGGTACGATTAAGTGAGCAAAAAACCAAGAAAAACAAATAAAAATTTGGTAGTCTCGACAATAAGTTGTACTTTTGCGCTCAATAACTAAAATATTATCACAGCATGCCACCAATAGCTATAAATAAGGACATGATAAAAACACTAGCCGAGGGGAATCAAGAGGTTTTCCAGCGGGTTTTTGGTGTGTTCCAGCCCAAAGTGCGTGCTTTTGCCTTAGGTCTCATCAAAAACGAGACCGATGCCGACGATATCACGCAACTGGTATTTATCAAGCTATGGACCAATCACGCCAAGCTATCAGAAGTGGAGAATCTGGATGCTTACATCTTCGGTATCACCAAAAACACGGTGCTCAACTTTATAGCAAAAAACAGACAGCCCGAAATTGACCTGGACTGCCTGCGAGAGACCAGAGCTACTGGCGCCACCCCACAAGAGCAGATAGAGGCCAGCGACCTGAAACTGCTGATAGACATGGTGGTGGAGCAGATGCCACAACAGCGACAGACCGTTTACCGACTGAGTCGCGAAGAGGGACTGAGCAACGACGAGATAGCCCAACAACTGGGCATACAGAAAAAAACAGTGGAGAACCATCTGAACCTGGCCTTAGGCGAGATTCGCGAAATGCTAAAAATTCTTATTTTTGTTCTCTTCGGTTGGGGGCAAGAGCTATTTAAGTAGTCTTAATAATTAACAAGGTATAAAATAAGAATATGAGTAGGTATATCAAGCATATCGTCAGATATTTCTTCGATCACAACACATCGGCAGAGACAACACAAAGGGTGCACGAGCGCCTACTAAACGGCGGCAGCGATGTGGACGATGCCTTGCGCGACCTCTGGGACACGTGTGAGGGCCAGGCTAACGACAAGCCTGCTGCCCAGCGACAATGGCTCAAGCTGGCTGCCATGTGGGCCCTGCCAGTGGTGATGGTGACAAGTGCGATATGGTTTTATGCCCAAGCCAACAAGAAAGCCAAGCTGTATAGCGAAGTGGTGTTCATGCACAAGTTTACTGCCTATGGCGAGCGCAGCAAGATTCTGCTGCCCGACAGTTCGGAGGTATGGCTCAATGGTGGCAGCTCGCTCATCTATCCCTCACGATTTGTTTCTGCTGAGCGCAATGTGTGCCTCACTGGCGAAGCCTTCTTCAAGGTGAAGAAAGACGCCTCGAGGCCATTCACTGTGGATGTGAACAAGATGAAGCTGAAGGTGCTGGGTACCACATTCAACGTATTCTCCTATCCCGACAATCCACAGGTGACAGCCACCCTCGAAACAGGTAAGCTGCAAATCAATGTGGATAATCAAAAGAAGCCCTATGTGCTGGAACCCGACGACCAATTGGTGATAGACACCAAGACTGGTCAGGTAGAGATGCGCCACGTGAAGGCCAGCGACTACTCGGTATGGCGCGTGCCAGCTATGTACTTTGAGGAGACCAAGCTTATCTATGCCCTGCAACAGATAGAGCGGGCTTACAATGTAAAGATACACGTTCAGAACAGTCGTTTCAACAACCAGACCATCCGCGCACACTTCAATGCCGACGAGACAATCGAAAGTATCATGGGTGTGATAAAAATGCTGATTCCACAGCTGAACTATGAGATAGATGGCAACGATATCTTCATCAGATAATTCACTTTTAAAACTTTTTAACCAAATACAATTGGGTGTAAGAACGATTTTGGATGTCTTAAGTGTACGTTCAACTATTAATTATTTAATCGTTCTAATTTTTAAAACCTAAAATGGAAAAAAGAAGAAACCGTATTCTCCGAATGGCTGCCATCATGATGATAGCCGGCAGCATTCAGATTCAGGCGCAGAACGTATCGTTCAACAATGAACGCGTCTCCCTGAAGAAAGCTTTCGAGAAAATCGAGCAGGTGAGCAATTACAAGATTGCCTACAATGCATCGAAGCTGAACATCAACAAGCAAGTGGTGCTCAACCAGAAAAACAAAACTGTGCCACAAGTGATGGAAGAACTGCTAAAGGACACCGACTACACCTTTGAGGTGAAGGGCAACCAGATTGTGATTGTGGCCAAAAAAAAGGAAAAGTCTGACAAGCCCGGTGAGAAGCAGCGCATCTCAGGTATTATTACCGACGAGAATGGCGAAGCTGTGATTGGTGCCAGCGTGACCGAAAAGGGCACCAAGAACGCCACAGTGACTGACGTGAACGGACACTATGAGCTGTACGCCAGCAAAAGTGGCACCCTACAGGTGAGCTACATCGGTTACCTGACACAGAACGTGAAGGTGAGCAGCAAGAATCACATCGACATCCAACTGAAAGAAGATGCCCACAGTCTGGACGAAGTGGTGGTAGTGGGCTATGGCCAGATGAAGAAGAGCGACCTGACAGGTTCGGTATCATCAGTAGCTGTAGATCGCGACAAGGCCGTATTCAACAGTGGCATCGACCACCTGTTGCAGGGTAACGCCCCTGGTGTGTATGTGAATGGTGGCGACTCGCAGTTGGGTGGTGTCATCAACGTACGCATCCGCGGAACCTCAACCCTGAACGGAAACAAAGAACCACTATATGTGATTGACGGAATCATCATGAACGATGCCACAGAAGATGTAGGCAACCCCAATAGCGGCGGTGGCACGGGTAGCGACCCAGTACAGACCACCCAAAGCGGACTAACAGGAATCAACCCACAAGATATACAAAGCATAGAAATTCTGAAAGATGCCTCGGCCACAGCCATCTATGGTTCACGTGCATCTAATGGTGTCGTACTCATTACGACCAAAGAGGGAAAAAGTGGAAAAGCCAAGATCAACCTCTCGGCAGGACTCTCGTTCGACCAGGCTAGCAAGCACATCAGCGTGCTCAATGCTGAGGAGTACATTGCCTATCGCAATGAAAAAGACGAGGAAGGCTACTACAGTGCAGATTTTCACCCCGTGAATCGCGACTGGCAAAAGGAGCTCTTCCACACCTCTACCACCCAATCATACCGTCTGTCAGTAAACGGTGGTAACGACAAGGCCAACTACTACGTGGCTGGTGGCTATCTTGACAACAAAGGTATCATCCGCAACACGGGACTGAGCCAGGCCGACCTGCGTGTCAACTACAAGTACAAACTCAATCAGAACATGTCGCTCAAGGGTACATTCAGTATGACACGCCGTGTGAACGACATGACAGCCGGAACCGATGGACAGGGAAACCAGCGTACCAGTCTCACCCGTCATGCTATCCTGGCAAAACCTTTTGCCGAGCTCGACCCCGAGGATAATAACGACAATGACAACGACCTACAGTTGACTCCTACCAACTGGCTGACCGATTACAAGGACCACTCAGAGGAGAACCGCACCATGGCTTCGATTGCCTTCGACTATAAGATTATCAAAGGTCTGACCTTCCATCTGATGGGTTCGTACGATACCCGCGACAAGACCCGCTCACGCTGGTATAGCACTGGTGTATATACCGGTATGAAGGTGAACGGCCAGTTGGGCTACAGCGAGCTTCGCAGTATAAAGAAGGCTCTTGAAGCGCTGTTCTACTACGACTATACACTGAACAATGTACACCATTTGTCGGGTACAGCAGGTGTCACCTACGAGCGCCGCGATGCCAATCGCTATGGCATGCTGGGCGAAGACTTTTCAATCATGTCGCTGGGCATTGATGGTATCGCTTATGCCAATAAGACCTATACCAACAGCCACTCGCTGACCAACGAAACCACAGCCTCATCGCTCCTGCGCGTGAACTATAATTATATGGACCGTTACCTGGTGACTCTCACAGGACGTGTGGATGGTTCAAGTAAGTTCCAGAAAGGCAATCGCTACAGTTTCTTCCCATCAGTAGCACTAGCCTGGCGCGTCAATCAGGAGAATTTCCTGAAGGACAGCAAGTGGCTGAGCAACCTGAAACTGCGCCTTGGTTGGGGTATGACCGGTAACCAGAGTATCTCGGCCTATGCCACACAGAACACCTATGGCAACGTGGAGTATGCCACAGGCGGTGGTCAGAACACAGTAGGACTTCACCCCAGCAAGATTGCCAATCCCGACCTGAAATGGGAGGCCACCACACAATATAATGCAGGTATCGACTTCGGCATTCTGAAGAACCGACTCACCCTGAGCGTTGATGTCTATCACAAAGAGACCAACGACATTCTGCAGTCGATGAACACCGCAGTTTCTACAGGCTATAGTTCTATCTACGTGAACTGTGGCTCTATCCAGAACAATGGTATCGAGGTGGCTCTCAACGCTGTGCCCGTCAGCACCAAGGACTTTACCTGGACCATCGGCGCCAACATCTCACATAACAAAAACCGCATCACCAACCTCGGACTACCACTTACCAAATATGGTACCGAATACTACGAGGCATACTACGGCACCAACCTGTCGTACTACGCATCAGCCGCCTTTCCTGTCAACATCTTCATCAAGGGCAAACCCATCGGACTATTCTGGGGATACAAAACCAATGGTATCCTGCAGAGCGACGAGGCAGCCAACGGACTGGTGTATAACGGAAATGCGCTCAAAGCTGGAGACATTGCCTATATCGATACCAATGAAGATGGCATTATCAACACCGAAGACCGTGTGATTCTGGGCGACCCGAACCCCGACTTCACCTTCGGTTTCAACACCTCTATCAGCTACAAGGCTTTTACACTGAATGCTCAGTTCCATGGTTCGATAGGCAATGAAGTGGTGAATGCCAATAAACTCGACAACACCAATACCTATTACGATTACAACATCCTGACTGAGGCCTACCACAATGCCTGGCGCCCAGAAAAGCCCAGCACCACCTACCCACGCATCGGCGTACCTCTGAGCGAGCTCACCGATCGCCTGATAGAAGATGGTAGTTTCCTGCGCATGGGAAGTCTGAGTCTTACCTACGATGTACCATTAAAGCGCTCAAATCTGATCAAGGCGCTGCAAGTAACGCTGACAGGACGTAACCTGTTCACCATCACTAACTACTCAGGTTACAACCCCGACATCAACAGTTTCTCTAACGACCCCAAGCGTATCGGCATCGACTACGGAAGCGCCCCTATCACCCGCTCATACAGCTGTACGCTGAATGTTACTTTCTAACTTCATCATTCAACAATATAATAATACGAAAGAAAAATGAAAAAGACTATCATATATGCATGGGGATTGCTAAGCGCCGTAGCTTTAACATCCTGCAATTCCCTATTGGAAGAAGATACCGACTCTTTTCCATCTGCTAACGTTATCTATGCTGACGACAAGGGCGTAGAAGCCGCCCTGACAGGATGCTACCACGGACTCACCAGCTACAACGTGTTCCAGTCGGACTATCACACCATCTTCTGCACTGCCGGTGGCACGATGAACAACACCAGTTCGTCGTACAACGACTCGAAAGCCCAGCGCACAGAACCTGACAACAAGTATGTAGGGCGCCACTTCAAGACGTGCTACACGGTGATAGCAGACTGCAATGATCTGTTAAGTAAGATTGATGCCAGTGGTGCATCAGAGCAACTGAAGACACGCGCCAAGGGCGAAGCTCATTTCCTCAGAGGTATGATCTACTTCAATCTGGTGCGTGCCTTTGGAGGTCTGCCCCTACGCTTAGAGCCCATCAACAGCAAGAATCTCGACATGCCACGTTCTACAGTAGAGGAGACCTACAACCAGGTGATTGCCGACTTGGAAGAGGCAGCTCAGTTGCTTCCTGAGGAGAACCCCACCGAGGGGCGTCCCAGCCTCTATGCTGCTCACGCTTTGTTGGGTAAGGTATATCTGACGCTGGCCAACGGTGAAGAGGGTTCCCCCTACTGGCAGAAGTGTATCGACGAGTGTATGAAGGTGTATGGTCACTATCAGCTGATACCTCTGCAGGTGCTCTACAATGCCCAGAACCGCAACACCGCCGAGTCGATTATCGAAATACAGTTCTCGGATATCAATGGTAGCACATGGACACAGGGTATTGCACCCGACGTGAGCGACTACACCCCCAACTCTCAGAGTAACCCCTATGGTCGCTATCGCCCCTCGAAATATATCTTCGACACCTGGCGCGAGCAGTATCCTGGCGACCCACGTATCGAGCAGGGTATCATCTACAACTACTACACCAAGAATGGTGGTGTGGATACCGTGCAGATTTACCCAGCCTACACCAGCGAAAAGGGTAGCAGTCGCATGTGGCCATATCTCAAGAAGTTCCTCGACACTCGCTATGTAGCCCAGTACGCCCCACAGAATTTTATCTATCTGCGCTATGCTGACGTGCTGCTGATGCTGGCCGAAGCCACCAACGAAGTGAGTGGGCCCGACAAGGCCTATCAGTATGTGAACGAGGTGCTGGCCCGTGCACGCAACAGTGCAGAGCCTGCAGCCGAACAGCCTGCCGACTGGAGCGGTATGACCAAGGAGGAGTTCCGCCATCGCATCATGTACGAGCGCTTCTTCGAGCTGTTGGGTGAGGAGACTGAATATTTCGACATGCGCCGTCGTGGTCCAGAGTTCATGCTCGAGTACTGGAAAGCCCATAATGCACACCCAGCCAACTGTCCTAACCCTTCATCAACAAAGTATAAAGAGGACTACTTCGTGTGCACACCAGAGATGGCTAAGCGCGCCATGCTGCTACCATTCCCCACGCTCGAAATCAACTCAAACAACGCCATCACGGATGCCGACCAGAATCCTGGATACTAAGTTTTGAACTCATATAATTGACAATGAAAAAATCGCTTTTAACTCTATGCTTTGTGCTCCTGTCTGCTATGGCAGGGGCACAATGTGTATCGGCTCTCGATGCACTGAAGACCGACCCTCGTAGGGCGTATGGTACGGATTATCCGTATCTGCTCGAAACACCCCAGCTCACCAAGGCGCCACGTGGCTATAAGCCTTTCTACATCAGCCACTATGGGCGACATGGCTCACGCTATTACTGGAGCAGTTCGCTCTATAAGGAACTCGACACGCTGCTCACCTTGGCTCATGAGCGTCATCTGCTCACGCCTGTTGGCGAAAAATTCCGCCAGAAGTTTATGGCAGCCAAGGCAGAATTGCAGACGGGTGTGAGCGAGCTCACCGACCTAGGCTGGCAGCAGCATCAAGGCATCGCCCGTATCATGTACAACAACTTCCCTGAGGTTTTCGAACATGGTGGCAACGTGCTGGCCATCTCGTCGCTAGTTGGTCGCTGCGTCATCAGCATGGCAGGATTCTGCCAAGAGCTGGTGCAGTGCAACCCCAAGCTCGAGATTCGTGAGCAGTCGTCGCGTTTTACGCTTGATGGTGTTGTGCCTACCGACGGACAAAACCCCGTAAAACACAACTACCCCAAAGACTTGAAGCCTCGCTACGAAAAGAATCGCAGTCAGTTTAAGGGTGCCCCATCGGTACTACGCGACAACATTCTTAAGCGTGTGTTTGTGAGAACCGACAGTCTGCCAGGCAGACCTCATCACATCGGCAGCAATCTCATCAATCTCTACACCTCGCTTCCCAGCATTGGTCATGAGGGCATGATGGATGGCATCATCACCGACGAAGAGATAGCAGCCGAATGGGAGCGCGACAATCTAGGTAGCTATTCGTGGGTATTCGGTCCACAATATCAGATGATTCCCATCCTTCAGGACATCTTGAAGAAAGCCTCAGCAGCCATTGATGGCAGCAGCGATCGTGTGGCCGACCTGCGTTTCGGACATGACACCTGCATCGGTCCGCTCACCGTGCTGATGGGTATCAACGGTGCCGACCTCGACCCTGAAGATCCCAACGAGGTAAAGAACTGCTACCAGAATTGGGAGACCTGCAAGGCTTCAAATATTCAGTTGATTTTCTATCGCAGCAAGAAAGCTACTGACGACATCTTGGTGAAATGCCTTATGAATGGTCGAGAAGCCACCCTACCTGTACCTACGGACAACTATCCCTACTACAAGTGGAGCGACTTCCAGAAGTTCTATCATAACAAGTGTAGCTACGCTCTGCGATAAAGCGTAACGGTGCCACCATCGCTTTGGGCATAGTCGATGAGCAGCTGCTGGATATACTGAGCGTTGGCCAGCACACGCTGCTCATCACCATCATATCCATTAATAAGCACCACGAGGTGGGTGGTTGAGAGTGTCATCTTGGTACGCTCATGGTCGCTGGTAGGCGTACCTACCCCACCCTCGGCATCACGATACACAGGCAGACCGGCGATGTTCAACGGACCACGCCCAATGCCTTCATAAGGTTCACCTTCACGACCTACGCCCAGCACCAGTTCATCGCCCACAAACTTGTCGGCATCAAATCCGCCAATGCTGTAACCATAGACGATAGAAGCTAGATTGACCAGATCAACCAGCGTATCAATCTGATAAAGCTCTTTGCCCTGCAGCATACGTCGGATGAGCTGCTCGGAGGCAGGACGATAACGCGAAGGATCCTTGCCACAAAGCTTATAGACCGTACGGGTGGCAGCGATAGATGGCAGCGACTTCACGCTATCGGTAGTAAGTTCGCTACGCAGGCGCTGCTCCACCTCATGGATGGTGTGCCAGAGGCGCTCACTATAAGTACTATTCACCACAGACGCCTCAACGCATGCCCCCACAAATGCAGGGCACACGGAAGCTATCTCGTCAGAAACCTTTATACGAATCATTATTGCATGTTTAAGATGGCATCCCGACACTGCTCCATCAGCCAGCGAGGCGTACTGGTAGCACCACAGATGCCCACACTCTGAATACCTTCAAGCCAATGAGGCTCTATCTCCTGAGGGTCTTCCACCAGGTGCGAATTGGGATTCACACGCAGGCACTCGTTGTAGAGCACTTTTCCGTTAGAACTCTTACGTCCGCACACAAAGAGGATAAGATCGTGCTTGGCAGCAAACTGCGAAATATTAGGCATGCGATTAGCTACCGAACGACAGATGGTGTCGAAACTCTGGAAAGTGGCATCAGGTGAAATATGCGTCTGGATATAATCGATGATGCGTCGGAACTCGTCGAGCGACTTGGTGGTCTGTGAGTAGAGATAGATATCGCGGGTAAAATCAAGTTTTGTAACTTCGTCGCTACTCTCGATGACGATGGCATTAGAGTGTGTCTGTCCCACCAGTCCGAGCACTTCTGCATGACCTTTCTTACCAAAGATAACGATTTGTGCATCATTATTCTCATCATACTGCTCTTTGATGCGCTTCTGCAGTTTGAGCACCACAGGACATGTGGCATCGATAATCTCGATGTTATTCTGACGCGCCAACTCATAAGTCTCAGGTGGCTCACCATGTGCACGCAGCAGCACCTTGGCATTGTGCAGTTGTCGCATTTCCTCATGATTGATAGTGATGAGTCCCATCTCACGCAGGCGCTCACATTCCATACCATTGTGCACGATATCGCCGAGGCAATAGAGTTTTTCGCCCTTAGCGAGCTCTTCTTCGGCTTTTTTAATAGCAGTGGTAACTCCGAAGCAGAAACCACTACCCTCGTCTATTTCTATTTGTATCATTGATGATTGAAGATTGAACATTGAAGATTATTTTTTTAGACTATTAAAATAGTCATCGAGCAGGTCTTGGGCAGCCACGAAAGAGGTTTTTTGACCGGCCAAGACGGTTTGCTCGGCAGCACTAAGTTGTGCTTTGATTTGCGGATTATTGTAGAAGTTTAAGCGCAGATGCTCGTTGATACTTTCATACATCCAATATTTCGACTGCTCATTGCGTCGATAGTCGAAATAGCCATTGGCCTTCACAAAGTCCACATACTCGTATATCATGTCAAATATCTCCTTGACACCTGTACCATAGAATCCGCTATAGCACAGCACTTTTGGGCTCCATCCACTCTCGGGCATCGGGAAGAAGTGCAGGGCATTACGGAAATTGGTTGCTGCCATCTGACAGCGATCCACATTGTCGCCATCACACTTGTTGATAACGATGCCATCACTGATCTCCATGATGCCACGCTTGATACCCTGCAACTCGTCGCCCGTTCCTGCCACCTGGATGAGCAGGAAGAAATCTACCATCGAATGGCAGGCCGTTTCGCTCTGACCAACGCCCACAGTCTCGACAAAGATCTTATCGAATCCTGCAGCCTCACAGAGGATGATAGTCTCACGCGTCTTGCGCGCCACACCACCCAATGAACCAGCCGATGGACTAGGGCGTATGAACGATGACGGATGCTGCGAAAGCTTCTCCATGCGCGTCTTATCACCCAGGATAGAGCCTTTAGTGCGCTCGCTACTAGGGTCGATGGCTAGTACAGCCAGTTTTCCACCTTTCTCCTTGAGCACATGCATACCAAACTCGTCGATAGAGGTGCTCTTACCAGCCCCCGGCACACCACTAATGCCGATACGGATACTATGCCCACTGTAGGGCAGGCACTTGTTGATAACTTCCTGTGCACGCGCCTGATGGTCGGGGTTCACGCTCTCAATGAGTGTGACAGCCTGCGAGAGGATAGTGACGTCGCCCTTGAGAATACCTTCCACCATCTCGCCCACAGAGAGTTCACGCCTGCGGAAACGATTGCGCTTCAGGTAGGGATTGATGATAGAGGGCTGCTCTACCCCACTGTTCACCTGCAAGCCTGCAAATTCTGAGCTATTTTCGGGATGTTCCATGTTTTTTTAACTGAGAAGTGAGAGGTATGATTACTTTAACTTGATGTTGACTACGACTTTTGCGTGGTCGGGATCATTGGTAATCATCAGGATACGAGGACGCGTACGGAGTTTCTTCAGTTCCTCGGCCGTTCCTGTAATCTTCAGATGAGCTGTCTGTCCTGGTGCAATCTCACTCTTGGAGAGTGTCACCTTCAAGCCAGCAGTAAAGAGCTGCAGAGAGGTAATCTTGAGTGCTGACGAACCAGTATTCTGCAAGTCAACAGTAGTAGATTTCTTGGCTTTGCCAGCAAAGTCGGTGAAATCCACATCAGCAGTTGACATCTGCAACTTAGGCGCCAAATCCTTATTATCCTTCTCAAACTGTTTCATATCGGGCAGCAGTACCGTAGCCACCTCAATAGCATGTTCCTGTTTTACCTTGTCACCTGGGTTATGAGCCATGTAGAGCGTGGTCTTAGTCAGACCATAGTCGCGCAATTTCTCAGAGAGCAACTTCACGGTGATAGTAGCTGAGCGTCCTGGCAAGAGATGGTCGGGACTGGTGATAGCCTGCAGATAAGGAGGCAGATGCATGAGGTTGGGGCGCATGGCCTTACTACCATTATTAAAGATGTGTATCTCCTGCACAGGCACATCGCCCTTGTTTACATCGTCAAACTCAAGTCCGTCTTTATCCATCAGCAGGTCGCCCATTGCGATGGGATATTCGCCTGAGTAGTCGTGCATATCAGACTTCACCACACCTTTCATCGTCAGGTAGAAAGGTTTCTTGGTGCCATTAGTCTTCACCAGGCACATCTTCTGGAAATGACCTAACTGCCGGGCATCAAAAGTCATCTTGATGGTGAATCGTTCGCCTATGCCCACCTCTTTAGGATATTCCACCTGCGTGCAACCACAATCGGCTTTTACACTCTGGATAACCAATCGGCGCAAACCTTTATTACGCATCTCGAAAGTAGCTGTAACAGGTTGTTCATACCCTGTAGCTCCTACATCTACAGTGGTAGTTTTTACAGTGAGTCGCTGTGCATTCACCTGGAGAGGCGAAAGCTGAGAAGCGAGAATTGAGAGTAGTATTACTGTTAATTTCTTCATCAATATTATAATATTTAATGTTTAATCTTTAATTTTTCCGAGTGAGTAACGGCGCGGAACTCGGGTGCATAGGCACACTCTACGGTGGCGGTACCTGTTTCGTAGGTTCCGGCTCGATCAATATAATACTCGGTTTCGATCACATGGGTACCCTTCGACAGCATGCCGAAGAAGTAGCATGTGGCGTTATCGCGAGGGGTGATATAAGCACCCGCATGATAACCACTCAACGGCTTAACAGGCTCCATACAAGCCGCACGCTTATCAACCACCTGCACAAAATCGTAATCGCGATCGGCAGTAATGGTGAGGCGAACTTTCAGGCGATCGCCAACCTTCAAATCCTTATTCAGCATCTCGCGCTTGATTGTCAATCCGCTACCATTCTCAGCGATATTCTTTGTCTGCTGGAAGAACTGGGCATAAACGGCGCCCCACGAGGTGCCATCGGTGGTTTTGCGGATGGTGAGTTGCTTACCCTTTGACAATTCGGTCTTAGCATAGCCGATGGCTGATGTAGCATTAGGCAGCACAACGGTGCGCGCATCGATACGGATAACGGGCATGCTTGAGCTCTGAACCAAGCGGCACTCCTGCCCCTTGAGGAAGGCATATACCGCATTCACACTGTTGATAGGTGTATCCCAAGCCTGTGTGCGCTTTTGCTGCAGCAACCAGCGTTGCATCTCATCGATAGTCTGCACATCATTAGGTGTTAACTGCTGCAGGGCCTCGATGGCGATACTCTGGGTTGGAATCTTATAATCAAACCAAGAGTAACCTGCACGTGGCGTATCGTAGTAGCGTCCCATATCCTCGCGGTAAACGGTGTACTCCTTGAGCGACTGGGCATATTCCTGAGCACGCTTGGCATCAACCTTGGCAAAGATGACTGCTGCAAGGGCCTTATCGTAAATGCTCTGACGCTTGATATCTTTTTTAAGTAGCTCGATGAGATAGCTGTTGGCCTGCTGAACATCGGCTGGCAACTGGCGACCATCAAGGGTTAGCAGATACAACCACTGCAGGGCCTTATAACTTGGGAAGTAAACCTCGCCCTTCTTCTCGGCTTTCTTCAGTTCCTTTACCAGGTCTTTTATCTCGTTGCCCATATAGCCAAAGGCCTTATTCAGCATGGTGCTGGTAGCACTCTGCTTTTCAGTGAGGGCATTCAGGCGTACCAGCATTTCGCTTACAGCTACAGTGGTATAGAACGAGCTTGGCATGCCCGGGAACCAGGTCCACGCACCCTCAGCGTTCTGCAGTTTCTGCAATTTCTCGATGGTGGTAGAGAGACGGTTATTCATCAGGTTCTCGTCGAAGAAGTCAACCAAGCGATGCTTCTGTTCAGTCTCGTTGTCGGCATCCAGCACCCAAGGAGTTTCGTTCAGAACAAGATTCTTCAAATCCTCATTCTTTTCCAGTTGAGAGGTGAGCGAGGCCTCGTTAGTCTCCTGCTTCCAGAGTTCGAACACGTTCTTGATTTGTGGATTCTGATTGATGATATATCGTCCCAGTCCGTTGGCATAGAACGAGGCGGCCAGTGAGATGGCGTTATCGTCGCTGGGCGAGCCTACTGCTGGCAGAGCCTGCACCATGAGCCAAACAGGATTGTTGGTATATTCGAGTGTAAGTTTGGTATTCTTGGCATCAGCAGGAACCAACTTGTTCAAATCGATGGTAGCAGTACCAGGCTGGTGCTGAGTGATAGGCATCGAAACAGTAACTCGCTCGGTAGCTGGGAGTACTGGCAGATAGTGCTGCTCACCATCGCTGAAGCCTTTTCCGCTGATCGTCATTTTGACAATCAACATTGAACATTCTTGGACGTGCCAAGCGGCAAAGCCGAGCGGCCCATGGACCATTGACCATTCAAACTCGACGGGGGTTGTAGAACCTGCGGCGAGCGATACTTGCTGCAACTTTTCGTAGACGATGGCGTTAGTCTCGGCATTGATGAGCTGCAGGGTTACCTTGCCTTGTGCCTGTTTCTCGCTAAAGATACGGGCAGAGATGGTGGCCTTATCGCCCTCGCGGATAAAGCGAGGCACGTTAGGCTGTATCATCACATCCTTCTTAGCCACAGCCTCACCCGCAATGTTACCATAATGCAAATCACGTGTGTGCGCAAAGCCTAACATCTGCCAGGTAGTCAAACTCTCTGGCAAAGTAAACTTGATAGCCACGCGACCATTGGCATCGGTAGTAAGTTGGGGATAGAAGAAAGCGGTTTCGTTCAGATTTTCTCGAACTTGAACATCTTCTGTTTGACTTTCATCTGCATCAACACTACCAGCGCTCGAAGTGTCGATAGTCTCCTTTGATTTCAATATTTCACCATCTTCCACCACATCGAGCACTTCCATCTTGTTAGCAGCCATAGCAGGAGCGGCCTCCATCACCAATTCGTACTCTGGTTCAAGCCCCGCCGAACGGGTCAACTTCATTCTTGAACCGAGAAGACTGAACACGCGATAAACGCCAGGATAAATATTGTGATCAAACAAGCTGAAGCCTATCCCATCATAGCTAAAGTCCTCACAATCAAGCGAGGCAAATCGGCTAAAGATGCGAGGCGCAACAAACCTCCAGTTTACTGAAGGCATTGCTATCCACTGATAAGGACGGAAATTCCACTGATGCTTAGTCAGCTGATCCAGACTCTGATCGTAGAGTGTAGCCATCAGGTTAGCATCTACTGGGTTGCCTTTGGCGTCCTTGATGGTCAGTGTCCACTCTTCCTTCTGTCCTGGTGTCAGACGATCGCGGAAGGTTGCCCACTCTAAGGTGAGCTTCTTATCAGGCATGGGGCGCTGAATCTGGGCGGTATGGGTGTAACACTTGCCGTTCTTTACCCAAGCAAAGGTAAGCAGCAAGCCGTTTTCGTACTCATCCTGATAGGTAAACTTGCGATTTATCAGCTCGTTACTCTTATCCACACTCCCCTGCTCTATCAGCTTAAAGCCCGAGAAGATACTATAGAAGATATGCACATTCTGATCCGAGCTACCCACCTGGATGGTAACAGGCGTGCCATCGTTAGGGAACTGGGTGGCCGACTGGTAGAACCAATCATCTGTATCAGTAGCAGGTTTCTCATCATCGAGCGAGAATACCACGAAGGTTCGATCGATGGTCTGATCCTCATACGCAGCCTCTACACGATGCTTACCAGAAGCCAACTTAGCCAATGCTATCTGCTGATTTGTTCTAGCCATCTGCCACTCGCCACCGTCAATACGATAACGTACTTCGGCATCGATATCCTTACCTGCGGCATTGCGCAGATGGAATGTGGCTTTGGGGTTATCTTCAACCAGCATTTTTTCGTCGAGATCGATACTGAGTGCGGTTGGACGATTGCCCAAAGGCAACGTGAACTGTCCCTGGTGCGTTTCGCCAGCCATATCAGTTACATCTGTCTGCAATACAAAGTTGTAGAACATGGTGTACTTGGTTTCGGGCATCTCCAGTGGCATTTTTATCACAAAGTTACCATCGGCATCGGTGGTAGCTTCGCCCGAACAAATCTCGGTACCGTGATTGCTGTAGCCCAGAGCACCCTCGTCGTAATAGCGATTGTACGACCACCACCAAAGGGCAGTACGACGCAATACCTTATACGCTACCTTGGCATCCTGAACAGGCACACCCGCATAGCTGAGTGCTGTACCTTTGATGTCGAGCACATCGCCAGCCTTATAGGCATCCTGATATTCTGCAAAGTCCACATGGAACGTGGGACGCTTGTATTCCTCAACACGAATGCTCTGCGAGCTATTCTCCACCTGGATGGTAAACAAGCCCGTAAGTCCCTTGGCAGGTAGGGTAAAATCTACTGCACCCACACCATAGGCATCGCTCTCCGTCTGCTTCTCGGCCACCACCTTATAGTTGGCATCGCGCAGCACAAATTTCAAGGGCTGATGGGCACGAACCGTTTGCTCAATGCCCTTCTCCACCTGATACACTAATGCCGAAGCGTGTACCGTCTGACCTGGGCGATAGATGCTGCGATCGGTAAAAATAGCGGTCTGATTCACCGTACGATCAGCCCCGTAGAATTCGTAACGACCATTACCATACAGCACTGCACCCGCCTTGTCGGTATCGGTATAGGCAAATACCGAATATGGACGTTCCTTGATACGCAGATGGGCATCGGCGATAGGCTGACCAGTCGTAGCATTCACCACCTCGTAACGTATTTTGCCATCGGGCTGGGCCTCGGCAATCGTAAAGACGTTGGTGACATGATACAGCGTGCGAATCACCTCGGTAGCGGGATTGCTCTTAAACTCCACCAGGTACATGCCCACTGGCAGTCCGTCCAGTGTCAGCGAATCGTCAAACTCCTCGTAATCAGGACGGGCATCAAACTTTATCGTCTTATTGATTACAGGCTTTCCAAGCAGTGGTTTAATCTTGGTCCAACCCTTCTCGCTTGATGGTGTATCCTCGATATCGCCTTCACATCTTACGGGATATACCTTCATAGTGAGTTGCGACAGATTACGCAATTCCTTAAGTTCCACCTTCTGTGCCTGCATGGGGCGTGCCACCTGCAGTCGGTATTTCAATCGCATCTGTGGATTGGTCAGTAGTGTCTTCTCGTTGCGCAGTTCGTTGATGATAGGCCACTTGCCCCACTTTGCTATTGCGTCGTCGATATAGGCAATCTTCTCTGCCGTAGATGGACTATCCGATAAGGAAGTACTATACGATAAGTTATGGAACTCTTCTACCGCCAGTTGAGCATCAAGAGCACTTACAGCTTTCTGATTGCCAACCTTATTATAATACTCGCGTAGAGTCTTATACTCACCCAACTCGGCACCTATCACACTCAGCATATCGTTGCCAAACACCGAAGCATCGCTTCCCATCACCACAAAAGGCTGATACGAACGTTCCTTGGTGTTAGCCAACAGCTTGCAAAGTTCGGGGGTAAGCTGGGGCTTCTTGATGCCTAAATCAATGCTATAGTTCTCGTTATCAATCTGCCAAAGCACCGTTTGGTAAACCAATCGCTGCACCTTATCGGTAGCCTTCTGATAGCGTGCCACAATGCGGTCCATATCGGGCTTTAGCGAGTCGGGGGCAATTTCTGCCATAACTTGGGCTGCCATCAGTTCGGCCTTCAGCAACTGTCCGTATTGGTGCTCCTTATCTGCCTTGTTCACAATCATCTGCAGCACCTCGTATTGCGTCTTGGGCAGATCCTTCTGCTCAGCCTCCGTCACCCTTTTCCAGAGTGCTTCGTATGATTGTGCGAAGACAATCATCGGCATGAGTAGAGCTAAAGTTATCACAAGTAATTTTCTCATAAAGTCCACTATAAATGGTTTAACCATGCAAAGGTAACTATTTATTTTCGATTTCCTTTGGAAATTATGAATTATTATATTTTCTGTATGCGGGCATCTACAGCCATCCACTCCTTACGTTCTGCGTCGCTCATCTTTTCAATGGCATAGCGAAGCATCGTACGAGGCATCTCGCTGGCATGTTGCCGCAAAAAATCGCGAAGCAAATCCATGCTCACTTGCTTGCCCATCTCTCTGAGCATCCACCCCACAGCTTTGTGCATCAGGTCATGCGGATGGTGCAGGTGTATCTCGGCATACCGCAAGCACCACGATGGGTCACCCATCTGCGAAGTTTTCCATGTGAACACCATACTCATTCTCTGTTTCCACAGGCACTCACTCCGTGCCAGGTTGTCGAGCACCTTTATCTTATAATTCTTGTCACCCAAATTTGATGGCAGCATCACCCACGTTCCTAATATCTTATGCACAGACAGGTCCACCAGATCCCAGTTATTCGCCTTTTCAGCATACTGCAGATACATCGTCAAAATCTCATCCCGTTTTTTCATCGCCTCAGCATCATTCATCAGGCGCTTCGTGCTCTGGCGCTCAAACTTGTCCACCAGAATCAATAGTCCACAGAGCCTTACTTCATGCCATTTCGACATCAGTAGTTCTGGTATTTCGCTCAAAGAGAACTCTTTTGCCACAGTCTTTACAATTTCTCTCGTCTGTGGCACTTTCAATCCAAGAAATTCGTCACCCTCGCCATACTCGCCAGGTCCTGTTTTAAAGAATCCCATGAGCACTCTTCGCTGCTCTTCATTACGCAACGACTCCATATAGTTTATGATTTCCTGAGCAGTCATTTTTTCCAAATTAATCTTTTTCTTATATATTCTGCTGCGAAGATAGTCATTTTTCGATAAATTCCAAATTAAATTTGGATTTTTACTCACTTATTCGTATCTTTGACCTACGGTCTTAGATAGGCTGCATTTCGGAAATACAAAGAAAAACGAGTTTTCCTTTGGTATTTCGCTCAATTTGCACTATCTTTGTCCCCATGATTAACCAACAATTATTAAATCCGAAGAGCATCGTCGTGATTGGCGGCTCTAACAACGTGCATAAGCCCGGTGGTGCTATTGTACGAAATATTAAGAATGGTGGTTTCGATGGTCCGCTGCACATCGTAAACCCCAAGGAGGACGAAGTGCAGGGAATCAAAGCCTATCATGACGTAAAAGAAATCCCCAACACGGACTTGGCTGTGCTGGTAGTGGCTGCCAAGTTCTGTCCCGACTATGTGGACTATCTTTGCGCCGAGAAGGGTGTACGCGCCTTTGTGATTATCTCTGCCGGATTTGGCGAGGAGACACAGGCGGGTGCCGAACTGGAGCAGCGCATCCTTGACACGTGCAAGAAGTTCGGGGCTGCCCTCATAGGTCCTAACTGCATCGGACTGCTGAATCGCCATCACCATAGCGTGTTCACCCTGCCCATCCCCAACCTGAACCCACAGGGTGTGGACTTTGTTTCGGGCTCGGGAGCCACAGCTGTGTTCATTCTTGAGAGTGCTGTGATCAAAGGTCTGCAGTTCAACAGTGTGTGGAGCATTGGCAATGGCAAACAGATAGGTATCGAGGATGTGCTGCAGTATATGGACGAGCGCTTCGATCCCGAAACCGATTCGAAAGTGAAACTGCTTTATATTGAGAATATCGCCAACCCCGACAAGCTGCTTTTTCATGCCAGCAACCTGATTCGCAAGGGTTGTCGCATCGCAGCCATCAAGGCTGGTTCCAGCGAGAATGGTAGCAGAGCGGCATCGAGCCATACGGGCGCTATTGCCTCTAGCGACTCGGCTGTCGAGGCTCTGTTCCGCAAGGCAGGCATCGTGCGCTGCTTCTCGCGCGAGGAGCTCACCACCGTGGGTTGCATCTTCACACTGCCCGAACTGAAGGGCAAGAACTTTGCGATTGTCACCCATGCAGGTGGCCCTGGCGTGATGCTGACTGATGCCCTGTCGAAAGGTGGTCTGAACGTACCCAAGATTGAGGGACCTGAGGCCGAGGAGCTGAAGAGTAAGCTCTACCCCGGCTCATCGGTAGCCAATCCTATCGACTTCCTGGCCACAGGCACTGCCGAGCAGTTGGGCACCGTGATTGATTATTGTGAAAATAAGTTTGACAATATCGATGCCATCGCCGTGATCTATGGCACCCCCGGTCTCACCCATCTCTACGAGGCCTACGATGTGCTCGACAAGAAAATCAAGGACTGCAAAAAGCCTATCTTCCCCATCCTGCCCAGTCTGCACACAGCAGGCCCTGAGGTTGAGGAGTTTCTGAAGCGCGGCCATGTCAACTTCAGCGACGAGGTGACACTGGCCACAGCACTGAGTCAGATCATGCGCACCCCCAAGCCAGCTCCTACCGAGATACAACTCTATGGTATCGACCTGCCCAAGCTTTTAAAGATTATCAGTGGCGTAACAGATAATGGATATGTGTCACCCCAAACCGTGCGCGACATCCTGTCGTGTGCTGGCATCCCCTTGGTACCAGAGAAAGTGAGCACATCGAAAGATGAGTTGATAGCCTTTGCCGAGAACGTAGGCTATCCTGTGGTGGCCAAGGTGGTAGGTCCTATCCACAAGAGCGATGTGGGCGGTGTGGCACTCAACATCCGCACACCTGAGCACCTGGCACTCGAGTTCGATCGCATGATGAAGATTAAGGATGCCACAGGCGTGATGGTTCAGAAGATGATGAAGGGCACCGAACTCTTTATCGGCGCCAAATACGAGAACCGATTCGGCCATGTCACCCTTTGTGGCCTGGGTGGTATCTTTGTTGAGGTATTGAAAGATGTGTCGAGTGGTTTGGCTCCACTGAGCTATGACGAAGCCTACTCGATGATTCACTCGCTGCGAGGCTATAAGATATTAAAAGGTACGCGCGGGCAGAAGGGCATCAACGAGCAGAAGTTTGCCGAGATTATCGTGCGCCTCTCTACCCTACTGCGCTTTGCGATAGAGATTAAGGAGATTGACATCAATCCGCTACTGGCCGACGAGAACGACGTGGTAGCTGTGGATGCACGTATTCTCATTGAGAAATGAGAAAATGTAAAAATGTAAGAATGTAAAAATGAAAACTGCGATAGTAGGCGGAGGAGCAGCGGGGTTCTTTCTGGCGATAAACCTGAAGGAGATGTGCCCGCAGATGGAGGTGACGATATTCGAGAAATCGAAAAAGGTATTGGCCAAGGTTGAAGTGTCGGGTGGTGGCAGATGTAACTGTACCAACTCGTTCGAGGCTGTGACCGATTTGCAACAGGTGTATCCGCGCGGGCACCGGTTGCTGAAACGCCTTTTCAAAACCTTCGACTATCGCGATGCCTACGCGTGGTTTGAGAATCATGGTGTGCGACTGACGACACAAGACGACCATTGTGTGTTCCCCCTGTCGCAGGATTCGCACACCATCATCAATATGTTTCTGGCAGAAGCCCGGCGCCATGGCGTCGAGGTGCACACCAGCAGCAAGATAGAAAGTCTCGAAGAGCTCAAGGATTACGACTTCAAGGTGATCACCACCGGTGGCATGCCCTCAGCCTTCAGCCTTCTTACATCATCCATCATCCCTCCCGTTCCCTCGCTGTTCACATTCAGCATTGCCGACGAAGCCCTGCGCGCGCTGATGGGTACGGTGGTTGAAGATGCCACGGCATCCATCCCCGGCACGAAGTTCCGCAGCACTGGTCCGCTGCTCATCACCCACTGGGGCATGAGCGGACCAGCCATTCTGAAGTTGTCGAGCCATGCAGCCCGCGAGTTGCACGACCATAACTATCAGATGCCCCTCGCCATCAACTGGCCTTCGCTCAAAGAGCCTGAAATCCAGCAGGAGCTGCGCGATATCATGGCCCAACATCCGCAGAAGCAGATAGCCACCATCCGCCCCTTTGGTCTGCCCAGCCGTTTGTGGGACTACCTCGTAGCCAAAACCCTTGGCGAGCGCGCACAGAACCGATGGCAGAATCTGAACCAGAAGGAGCAGAACCGACTGACCAATGCGCTGTGCAACGACCAGTACCAGATAGCCGGACGATCGGCCTTCAAGGATGAGTTTGTCACCTGTGGTGGCATCGATCTGTCAAGCGTCAATCCCAACACCCTGGAAAGCAAAAACCTCCCCAGCGTGTATTTCGCTGGAGAGGTTCTCGATATCGATGGTGTCACGGGCGGATTCAATTTCCAAGCCGCCTGGACCACCGCTTATACTGTAGCCTGCGCCATTAGTCAACAAGCTTGTTGTAGTCAGTCTCCTTCTGAGGGATAACCCATGTCCATGCATTGGTTTCCTCGGGCTGGATGGTGATGTCGAACACACCCTTGTAGAAGCTACCACCCTGCTCGCGGTTCTTGCGAACGATGGGCTGTCCCCAACGCTTGTAGTCGAACCAGTCGTTACCCTCGGCAAAGAGGTCGAAACGACGATAGAGCTTAATCTCAGTCATCAGGTCGTCGCCAGTCTTGGTGCTCTTGGTATAGGCAGCATCGTACTGCTTCACAGCGTCGAACAACAGCTGCTGTGCCTCAGTCTCCTTACCCAGGTGCATATCAGCCTCAGCCTCGGTGTAGAGCATCTCGGCAGCACGGATGATGGGAAACGAACCACCACCAGGATAGAAGTCAACCAGGAACTTAAACTGCATATAAGCATAGATCAGAGAAGTAAGCTTACCACTCTGGTCGAAATACAGTCTGTCGGCATACTCGCTCTTGGCACGCTCGTAGAGCGACTTGGTGCTACGACCAGCAGCATTACACTCGGCATACTCAGCCTCGGTAGGCACGAGATAGAGCGAGCGGCGCACGTCGGTAGCAGGAATCTGGTCGATGAGCTCCTTGCTGATGGCCACAGGATAGGTGCGGCAGTTACTGGTGCTCGAGTTAGCACCGATATAAGCAAAGAAACTATAGAACGAGATATTCTGCTGCTCGTCCTCATACACACCCCAGATCCACTCATCGTTGGGAGTATGGAATCCATCCTGATACTCATCAGGTGTCATGAGCTTGTGCCCCTGACGAGCCAGAGCGGCATAGTTGGCTGCATTCTGCCAATCCTCACGGGTGAGGGCTGCCTTGGCATAAATGGCATAAGCCACATCGAGACCTGGCTGATAGAAATCGTCGCGCACACGCTCGCTCTGCTGATAGAGGGCGATGGCATCGTCGAGGTCCTTGTAGATCTGAGCATAGGTCTCAGCCTGAGTCGAAAGAGCATGCTCGCCCAGACTCTCATCCAGTCGTAGCACGATACCGTCGGTATCACCGTGGTGGTCGCTCCAGCGATTGGTGTAGAGCTGTGCCAGACGGAAGAACGAATAGGCACGGAAAGTGAGTGCCTGCGCCTTCAGGAAGTGCTTGTCGCTCTCGTCGCCCTCGGCATTGTCGATATTATTGATGATGGCATTGGCATTGCTCACCAACTTATAATAATAGTACCAAGGATAAACATCATAGGTACGTGTATTACTCAGGTGATAAGCTGAGTTCCACACATTCTGCCAACCACTGTGATTGCTCTTCTGGGCATCGTTGCCAGTGAATGTGCCATACCAGTTCAGGATAGTACCCTCGCCATTGCAGCCCTGAGTTTTGAGATACTGCGTGGTCATGGCCTTGCAGATACCGTTAAGTGCCATCTCGGCATTCTTGGTAGTGCTCAGCACGGTAGGAGTACCCATCTCCGACTCTGGAGCAGTTTCCAGATAATCGCTGCTACAAGCACTCAGCCCCAGTGCAGCAATACATACATATATATACTTTTTCATATTATTTTCTCTAAACATTAAACACTAAACTCTCATCACTTAAAATTTGATGTTCACTCCTGCCGAGAAGATGCGAGGTGTAACGAAGGTTGCCGACTGCGAACCACTGAAGGTCTGCTGTGGGTTCATACCCTTACGTGCAGTCAGTGTGAAGAGGTTTTCGCAGGTAAGCGTCACCGTCACATTCTCTACACCAGCCTTGCGAACCAGCTCCTTAGGCAACTGGTAGCCCAGGTTGACATTCTTCAGGATGAGATAGCTGGCGCTGGTGAGCCAACGCGAAGAGGTGGAGTTGAGATCGACCTCCATACCACTAGCCAGTGCAGGTGCATCGCTCAGCACGGGCACACCGTGGCGATCGATCGCATCGTTGGCAGTAGCCTGATCGGCAGTCCATCCCTTCAGCACGTCCTTATGCAGGGCTGTAGGAGTGCTCTGTGATGTCATCAGGGTCTGATAGTTGCTGTCCATCACCTTGCCACCAAGCTGATAGGTGAACAGAGTGAAGAGTGAGAAAGCCTTGTAGCTGGCGCTTACGTTGAAGCTACCATAGGCTGTAGGCAGGGCCGAACCATGGAACTCACGCTTAGCGTAGGTAGTCAGATAGGTATATGGGGTACCGTCGATCACAACCACTGCATTCTTCTGGGCATCCTTAATCTCTGTTTTGGCAGGATTACCATAGGTGACATCACCATCGGTGAAGAAGTAGTCGTCGTCATTGAACTTATAGAGCGAGAAGCCATTCTTGGTGTTGATACCCTCCCAAGTATAGGTGTAGAACTGATAGCGATCCTTACCCTCCACAATCTTCTGATTGCCAGCGATGATACCATCGCGGTTTTGCTCAGGCAGCTTCACCACCTTGTTCTTCTCGAAAGTGATGCTGGCACCAACGTTCACGCTCCAGTCCTTGGTTTTATACACATCCATGTCGGCCGAAAGCTCGAAACCGTGGTTTGATACAGTACCCAGATTCATGGTAGTCACCGACTCGGCAGCCTCGGCAGTAGTAGCACCGGCTGAGAGGGGATTATAAACGTTGAAAATCAGGTCCTTGTTGCGACGATCGAAATACTCTACATTGAAGTTAAGCTTGTTGAACAGGCGACCTTCGAGGGCAACACCCCACGACTGTCCAGTCTCCCACTTCAGGTCGTCGTTAGGCAGCTGTGAGATGATGAAAGCACCCTTACCGGCATGTACATCCTGCTGATACAGGGCCAAATAGCCATATAGGCCTGAACCTGAATCGTTACCCACCTCACCATAGTCGGCACGCAGCTTCAGGTAATTCACAAAGTCGTACTGCTTCATCCATTTCTCGTTCGAGATTACCCAGCTGGCACCAGTGCTCCAGAAGTTACCCCAGCGGGCATCCTTTGAGAAGCGTGAAGAGCCATCGCGACGGAACGAGAACTCGATGTTGTAACGACTGTCGTAGCCATAGCGCACACGACCCAGGTACGACTCCAAGCGATAGTTGTCGTTATAGTCATAGAGGCTTACCATACTGGTGAAGTTCAGCAGATTGGCAATATCAGAGAAAATCTCCGAATCCTTACCTGCATAGAGGAAATTACGAGTGAGGTAATAGTTCTCGTGAGCAAGCAGAGCGTCGAAGGCGTGCACACCATACTCGTTTCTCCAGTGCAATTGCTGCTGGAAGGTATAGTTCTTCTGACGGATGTCGGAGCGGCGCAGACGTCCGTTGTTTGCCTTACCATCACCAATGAGAGCTGAGTAATACTTGTTCTCTGAGTCGTTGCTCAGATTCAGGTTACCCTTCAGCATAAAAGTGAAGTTGTAAGGCAGGATAATATTTGCGTAGGCAATACTGTTGACGGTATTGCGGATAATCTTATCAGAGTTGATCTGGTTCTCCCAGATCACATGGCGCTCAGGATACTGGTTACGGGTGATAACCACCTGACCATCTGGATCGATATACGAACCACCATCGTAGATCTTGTTGCCCTGTCCGTCGAGATAGTACTCACCAGTCATCAGATTGTGAGCATGAACGGGATAGATAGGCGACACTTTTCGACAGAAGTTGAAGGGGTTGGTATTAGCAGTGCCTGTGCCATAGCCAGCCTTGAAATTCTGATGGGTAGCATTCAGGTTCACACCCATCTTCAACCATGTGGCAGGCTGAATGTTGGCAGAGAGACGGGCTGAGAGACGATCGAAACCAGAAGTCTTCAGATAACCCTGCTCGTCCAGATAACCCAGCGACACCAGATAGTCCGACTTCTCGGTAGCGCCATTAGCATTGAAGTTGTATTCCTGGCGATAGCCATTGTGGATGGCCTGGTCATACCAGTCGAGGTCCTCGGCATAGGTACCCTTGATCTGTGCATCGCTCACCAGCTTGCCATCAGCACCAAACAGGGCATCGTCGGCCTTGTTGAAGATATTCAGCATCAAACGATCTGAAATCAGCATGCGGTTAGCATAGTCGGCAGCAGTAGCAGCATCGTCGCCAGCAGCCATGCGGTTGTTCTTCAGGTTCAGATACTGAGCCTCCATCCACTGGCGTACACCCAGACGACTGTACTCGCTGATACCACGGGTGTAGATACCCTGCTTGATATCCAGAGTGACGTTCATCTTACCCTGCTTACCCTTCTTGGTGGTGATCAGAATCACACCGTTAGAAGCACGGTTACCATACAGAGCAGCCGAAGCAGCGTCCTTCAGTACCGACATCGACTCGATATCCTGAGGATTCAGGTCGCTGATATTACCACTGTAAGGCACACCATCAAGGATATAAAGAGGAGTCATCGAACCATTCACGGTTCCCACACCACGGATGCGGATCTGTGGATCCTCACCAGGCGCACCAACAGTGCTGTTCACCTGTACACCAGTCACCGAGCCTTCCAGAGCCGAAGCTACCGAACTGGTTGGGCGCATCTCGATGGCGTCGCTCTTCACCTCCTGGATTGAACCAGTAAGCGAAGTCTTCTTCTGTGTACCATAGGCCACAACCACCACCTCGTCGAGGGTGTGCACGTCATTACGCAACTGAATCTTAAGAGTTTTTGTGCTTACTGCCACCTCCAGTGGTTCCATGCCCACATAGGTAATGCGCAGTGTTTTCATACCCTCAGGCACTTCGAGTGTGAAGTTACCATCATAATCGGTAATGGTACCAATGCTAGCATTGCCTACAACCTGAATGGTTGCGCCAATAATAGGCTCGTTATCCTCATAACTTACAACCGTACCAGTAACCGTTGTTTGTGCCAGTGCCATACCCACACTTAGGAACAGCCCAGCCAACATCATACTGAGTCTTTTCATTTAATTAATGTATTAAAAAACGTATATTAGTAATTACTATAAAAAGCTAAAACCGATAATTTTTCCAATTCAACTCAAATCCATTTTAATAGACCAAATCAAACATTCTTCACGAATTTGGGTGCAAAATTACGAAGTTTTTTTGTTTCTTACAAATTTTTTTCAAAATATATGGTATTTTTATGCTCAATTCTTGCGCAATGCTGCTCAAACTATTGTACGATTGTGCAAATTTTGTAACTTTGCAACTCGATTTTAGGAACTATCATTTTTTAATCTCACGCATCATGGAACAACAGAAACGCTATGGTCATTTCGACGACCAGCACCGCGAGTATGTCATCACCGACCCGCAAACACCTTGGCCCTGGATCAACTACCTGGGCAATGAGGATTTCTTCTCACTCATCTCTAATACCGCTGGTGGATACAGCTTCTATAAGGATGCCAAGTTCCGCCGTATCACCCGTTATCGTTACAACAATGTTCCCATGGATAATGGTGGCCGCTATTTCTACATCAAGGATGCCGACACCGTTTGGAACCCAGGCTGGAAGCCCTGCAAGACGCCACTCGACTTCTATGAGTGCCGCCATGGCATGAGCTACACCCGCATCACGGGTCGCAAGAATGGTGTCGAGGCTAGCGTGCTGTTCTTTGTGCCCCTGAAGAAGTGGGCCGAGGTGCAGAAGCTCACCCTGAAGAATGAGAGTAGTGAGGTGAAGCACCTGCAGCTGTTCTCGTTCGAGGAGTGGTGCCTGTGGAATGCCGCTACCGACATGGAAAATTTCCAGCGCAACTTCTCTACCGGTGAGGTGGAAGTCGAGGTGCCGAATCTCGGCATCTCAACTTCGAACAATAGTTCGAAGATAGAGGGTAGCACCATCTATCACAAGACCGAATATCGCGAGCGCCGCAACCATTATGCGTTCTATCATGTCAACAGCCCCATTCAGGGTTTCGACACCGATCGTGAGAGTTTCATTGGTCTCTATAACGAGTTTGCCGATCCGCAGGCCGTGACAGAGGGCCGCCCCCGCAACAGCCATGCCCACGGCTGGAGCCCCATTGCCTCGCACTACATCGAGGTGACGCTGCAGCCAGGCGAGAGCAAGGATTTCGTGTTCCTGTTGGGCTATATCGAGAATGAACCAGACAAGAAATTTAAAGCCCCTCAAGTTATCAACAAAGAAAAGGCCCACGCCCTCATTGCCGAGCTCAACACCACCGAGAAGGTGGATAAGGCCTTCGCCGAGTTGTGCGAGTATTGGGATGCGCTGCTTAATATATATAAGGTACGCACGGGAAATGACAAGCTGGATCGCATGGTCAACATCTGGAACCAGTATCAGTGCATGGTCACCTTCAATTTCTCACGCTCAGCCTCGTTCTTCGAGAGCGGCATTGGTCGCGGCATGGGCTTCCGCGACAGCAATCAGGATCTGGTGGGCTTTGTGCATCAGATACCCAGTCGCGCCCGTCAGCGCATCATCGACATCGCCTCAACCCAGTTTCCCGATGGTGGCTGCTACCACCAGTACCAGCCCCTCACCAAGCGTGGCAACAATGATATCGGTGGCGGATTCAATGACGACCCCTGCTGGCTCATCTTCGGCACCGTGGCCTATATCAAGGAAACGGGCGACTTCTCCATCCTCAACGAGATGGTACCCTTCGACAATCAGCCTGGCTCAGAGGTAACCCTCTTCGAGCACCTCAAGATATCTATGGACCACGTCATCAACAACCTTGGTCCCCACATGCTGCCACTCATTGGCCGTGCCGATTGGAACGACTGCCTGAACCTCAACTGCTTCTCGTGGGATCCTAACGAGAGTTTCCAGACCACCGAGAATGTCTCTAAGGGCACCAAGGCCGAGTCGCTGATGATAGCCGGTCTCTTCGTAGTCACCGCCAAAGACTACGTCGCCCTTTGTAAGAAGATCGGTAAGGACGACGAAGCTGAGCGTATGCAGCAGGCCATCGACGCTATGGTTGAAGCCGTGAAGAAGCACGGCTGGGATGGCGAGTGGTATCTGCGCGCCTACGATTTCTATGGTCACAAGATAGGCTCTCACGAGTGCGAGGAGGGTAAGATATTCATCGAGAGCCAGGGCTGGTGCACCATGGCCGAGATAGGTGCCGACGAAGGTATGGTGGCCCAGAGTCTCGACTCATGCAAGAAATACCTGGAGTGCGAGCACGGTATGGTGCTCAACAACCCCGCCTTCAGCAAGTATATCTACGAGTATGGCGAGATATCCAGCTATCCCGAGGGCTACAAGGAGAATGCCGGCATCTTCTGCCACAACAATCCATGGGTCATCATCGGCGAGTGCATCGCAGGCCGCGGCAACGATGCCTGGAACCACTACGCCAAGATACTCCCCTCTTATGTCGAGGAGAAATATCAGACGCTGCATAAGGTAGAGCCATACGTTAACTGTCAGATGGTAGCCGGTAAAGATGCCTTTAAGCCCGGCGAGGGCAAGAACTCATGGCTCACGGGCACCGCCGCCTGGATGTGGTACACCGTCTCAGAGTTCATCCTCGGCATCAAGCCCGACTACGATGGCATCCGCATCGACCCCTGTCTGCCTGAGACGGCCACCGACTACGTAGTGCAGCGCAAGTTCCGCGAGGCCGACTACGAGATAACCATCCATCCCAACGGCGCCCAGAAGGGCGTTAAAGCCATCACCCTCGATGGCACCAAGATTGATGGCACCGTCATCCCCTACTCTCCCGGCAAGCACATTGTAGAGGTTACGATGTAATCAGGATTACATACATCTATACAAACCAATCCCCGCCCATCACTGAGCGGGGATTATAGTATTTATAAATTAAAATTAATCCTATATACAAATACAAGTCAGGGAGTGCAGTTATGTACTCCCTTTATTGTATGTAAGCGTCTATCTGTGCGGCAATGTCGCCAGCCAGTACGGCACCGTAGCCCACACGGAGCTCGATAGTGGGACGAAGCGGGTCGTTGGTACCGATGATCACAGCATACTCGTCTATGGTGTAGGGCGTGGCCATGTTCTTTGACATCACGCACTCCAGACTGCTGAGTTTCAGCTCTTCGCCGGCGATAATCGCAATGTCATGGTTGGGATAGAATAGGATAAGGGCAGGGAGCTCGTTGGCTCGCGAGGCATCCAGCACCACCACGCCGTCGGGTTCTCCGTATCTCTGTTTTGCCTCTTCCACCGTGGCGTAGGTCACCCTTGGAACAGCCGTCCGCTCCTTGCGCTTGATGATGAAGTAAGCGAAGGGGGCGATAACCAGCAGCAACAGTAAGTACGGTCCAAAGCCAATGGCTAACATAATGCCGGCAACGACGGCAAGAATCGTGTTTCGTTTCATAGTAACTGGTGGGGATGGTTGTTTTTTTTTATTCCGTTTCTTGCAACCAGGAGGTGAGCACTTGGCAATACTCTTGGTGGGCATCGACAAAGCACATGTGGCGCGCGTGGCGGAACAGATGCCACCGGCTGTTGGGGATATGCTCGAAGAGCGAGGCTGCCACTACAGGGGTGCAGATATCACGGGTGCCACTGCAGATGAGCGTGGGCTGGGTGATCTGGCTCAGCTTGTCGGTATATTCAAAATCCTTCAGACTGCCCAGGGGCTGATACTCATTGGGGCCCCAGCCATAGAGATAGGCCTCGGCACCGGCGCGCTTAGGCCGCGTGAGGCACTCGGGCGAATGCTCATCGGTGCTGGTGACGTAGCGCTCGAAATAGTGCTGGTTGGCCAGCTGATAGTCGGGCGCATCCCAGCGGCCTGTGGCCTCGGCACGGCTGATGGCGTCTTGGTCTTCGGCCGAGAGATAGCGGATGAGACGATGCTGCTCGCTGGCCCACAGCGAACTGGAGGCGTGGCCTGAGGAGAGGATGAGCGACTGGATGCCCTCGGGCTGCTGGTCGATGGCGTAGGCGATGGCCTGCATGGCTCCCCACGACTGGCCCAGCAGGTGGACGGTGTTGAGATGCAGATAGTCGCGAATGGCCATCAGCTCATTGATCCAGGTGTCGAGGGTCCACAGCTCGGGATGCCCGTCGAGATAGGAAAGGCCACAGCCCAACTGATCATAGGATATCACCTGGCGACCGGTGTCGGCCATGCAGTCGAGCACCTCGAAATAGTTGTGGGTGCTGCCGGGACCGCCATGCAGCAACAGCAGCGGGGTCTTCTCTGATGGCTCACCCACTATGCGATAGTAGGTGTGATGGCCCATAAAGGGCATATAGCCCTCAGTGATACGATGATTCGCCATAAAAATGATGTTTTAATCCTGGAAATAAACGCGCTTGACGCGGTTGCTGATGCCGGTGAGCACCTCGTAGGGGATGGTGTCGAGCACATCGCTAAGCACCGTCACAGGCAGGTGCTCGCCGAAGATCTCTACCTGATCGCCCTCCTTACAAGGGATATCAGTGACATCAATCAGGGCCACATCCATACAGATATTGCCCACGTACTCGGCCTTCTGACCATTCACCAGACAGTAGCAATGACGATTGCCCAGATGACGATTCAGACCATCGGCATAACCGATAGGAATGGCTGCTATCACAGAGTCGCGCTCAAGCTTTCCCTTACGGCTATAGCCCACGGTATCGGTCTTGGGCACATGGCGCATCTGCAGAATGGTGGTCTTCAGGGTGCTCACGGTGTTGAGGATACGATTGTCGCGTGAGTCGATACCATAGAGACCAAGACCCAAACGGCACATATCCAACTGGCGATCGGGGAAGTGCTCGATGCCGGCAGAATTGTCGATATGACGCAGTATCTTGTGGGAGAAGGCGGCCTGAAGCTTCTGGCTGCCCATCTCGAAACGCTTGAATTGCAGGGTTGAGAAATTGTCGAAGTCGTCGCTGTCGGAGCCTACGAAATGGCTGAACACCGAACGGGGGATGACGGCCTGCTGATGGGTGAGACGATCGATGAGCTCATCCATATCCTGCTCGGGGTCGAAGCCCAAACGGTGCATGCCAGTGTCGAGCTTGATATGCACTGGCCAACCGGTGATGCCCTCCTTGCGGGCTGCCTTGATAAGGGCATCGAGCAGGCGGAAGCTATATACCTCGGGCTCCAGATCATAGTCGAACATGGTCTTGAAGGCGGTCATCTCGGGGTTCATAATCATGATATTGGCGGTGATGCCTGCCTTACGCAGGGTGACACCCTCGTCGGCCACGGCCACTGCCAGATAGTCCACACGGTGGTCTTGCAGGGTCTTGGCTATCTCTACAGCGCCTGCACCATAGGCATCGGCCTTGATCATGCACACCATCTTGGTTTCGGGCTTCATGAACGAACGGTAGAAGTTGAGATTCTCGACCACGGCATTGAGGTTGACCTCGAGGATGGTTTCGTGCACCTTCTGCTCGAGCTGCTCGGTGATCTGATCGAAACCGAACGGACGGGCACCCTTGAGCAGTATCATCTCATCGCGCAAACCGGTAAAGGCCTCGCTGCCGAGGAAGTGGTTTACATCGGCAAAGAACTGCTTGTCGGCTATCTGAATCTTGTCGGCCTGGGCTGTGAGCTCGGGTCCGATACCGATAAACTTGGTGATGCCACGCTTAACAGCCAACTCGGATACCTGAGCGTAGAGTTTTTCGGGCGAAAGACCCGACTGGAACATATCGCTGAGGATAAGGGTACGCTTCTTCAACTCCTCGCGGCGATTCATGAAATCGAGGGCGATATCGAGTGAGTTGATATCAGAGTTGTAAGAGTCGTTGATGAGGATGCAACCACGCTGGCCCTCTTTTACCTCGAGGCGCATGGCCACGGGTTCGAGCTTAGGCATGCGCTCTGCCAAGTCGGCTGGGGTGAGCCCCAGATGCAGGGCAACGGCTGCACAGGTGATACAATCCTCGATTGAGGCCTCGTCGATAAATGGGATATCGAAGCAGTTCTCTTCTTCCTTCCAAATATAGGTAATGTGCGAGTTCTCGACACTCTTCACATAGAAGGCGGCCTGCTGATCGCAGGTGCTCCACGAAATCTTCTCGCCTTTATAGTTCATGCGACGGATGCATCGGCTCACGATATCATTATCTGAACAATACACCATGGCCTCGGTATCGTGCATCAGCTCGAGTTTCTCCATACACTTCTCTTCCATCGAGCGGAAGTTCTCCTGATGGGCGGCTCCCAGCGAGGTGAGCACGCCGATGGTGGGCTGGATGATATCGCGCAGGGCCATCATCTCGCCAGGCTGCGAGATACCAGCCTCGAAGATACCAACCTCGGTCTGCTCGTTGAGCAACCATACCGAGAGGGGCACGCCTATCTGAGAGTTGTAGCTGCGGGGTGAGCGCACGATGCGCATCGAGGGCAGCAGCAACTGATAGAGCCACTCCTTCACCATGGTCTTACCATTAGAGCCGGTGATGCCCACGATGGGCAGATCAAACTCATCGCGATGGCGCTCGGCCAGGCGCTGAAGGGCTGCCAACGTGTGGGGCACGCGCAGGAAGTTGGCTTGCGGATAAAGGGTTTCGTAAGCCTCGGGCACCTGCTCTACTACAAACTGGCGCACGCCACGGTTATACAAGTCCTGAATGTAGCGATGACCATCGTTACGCTGGGTTTTCAGGGCAAAAAACAAGGTTTCTTCGGGGAAACAAAGACTACGACTATCAGTAAGCAACCAACTTACCTGAGCCTCGGTGTTTCCATATCTTCGCGCTCCTATCAGCGTGGTAACTTTTTCTATACTATATTTCATGACTTCAATTCTAGAATTCTTCTAACCTGCAAAGGTAGGGTATTTTTTTTGCAATGCGGCTATTTTTAACATTGTTTTATCCATAAATTGGCGATATTCGTCAGAATCGGGGTTGAAGGGCTTGTGATTGAGGGCTGCCTTCAGGGGTTGCCACTCTTTGATGAATGCCTTGGCTTCGTCACTGAGATACACCTCGGAGAAGCGCTGCCAGATGTACTCTACGGCCTGGGCAGAGGGGTGCAGCATATCCTCGGCATAAAAACGATAGTCGCGCAGCTCGTCGTTCACAATCTCGTAAGCGGGAAAGTAGGATACATTAAACATTAAACATGAAACATGAAACATTTTGATGACCTTATCAACGGCTAGGAGAAGCGTAGCTTTAGATAACTTGGAGCCGTGGTAGCCGTATTTGCGATAGCGGATGGGACTAACGGTGAGTACGATGCGCATATCGGGATTGGCCGCATGCAGGATATCGATGGCCTGCTGCAGGTAATCGGCACACTCATCTACCGTGAGTTCCTTCTCGGTAAAGAGCGACTGGGGGCGCTTCTGGCAGTTATCTACTATCTCGCCTGTTTCATTGAGAATATAAACGTGATTGGTGCCGAGGGTCAAGAATGCAGTCTTCACGGATTTCAAATCGGGCTGAGCGGAGAGGCGCTGAATGGTGTGCAATACTGATGCGGGGTTGTACATCACGCCGAAGGGATTGACAATGGTACGAAACTTCTCTTCGGTGAAGCGCGCACCTATCTTATCGGCAAAGCACGACCCTACGAAAAGCATCTCCTCGCATGCCCCTATCCTAAACCCAGGGTCTTCAATATCTACAATAGTCCTAAACTCCATCTCTATCATCTATCACCTAACTTCGACTGATCTGCAGTCCACTCGTAGAAAGGCTCATTTCAACAAAGCGGGCATTCTTGCGCTGAGCGTTGTCTGTTAATATCTGCTTGATGCGCGCTGCGGCCTCGGGGTCCTTGGCTATCATATAGAGATAGCCACCACCACCTGCACCAGGCAACTTATAGCCCAGGCAGAGGTCGTCAATCAGACTGGTGAGCTTAGCCACATCGGCAGGATTGGTGCCTGCATCCAGCAGCTGATTCTGAGTCCACGTCTTGCGAACCAGCTGACCCATACGCACGAAGTCGTTCTGCTGGATGGCCTCATACATGTCGAGGGTGTGCTGCTTCATCTGGCGCAACAGGCGCAGCTCGTCGCCACGATTCAGGAACATGCCGCGCACTATCTCGGCCAGGATACTCTTAGCCGTGCGGGTGATGCCTGTATAATATAATAGGTGGCAGGGACGATATTCGGGCTGGGTCCAGAGGTCGGTGGGCAACCAGCGCACCTGTGGGTTCTGAACAAATCCCCTACCGGTCTGCAGCAGTTTCACGCCACCCAGCACGCCACCAAACTGATCCTGCCAACCACCACCGGTGGTGAGCATCTGCTCGAGCATGAGCGTGCGCCTACCTATCTCATTCTTATCCCAACCCAATCCACAGAAGTCGTTGAGCGCGCCCAGCACGGTGGCTGCCAGAATGCTACTGGTGCCCAGTCCGCTGCCTGCGGGGATGGCACTGAGCAGAGTGAGCTCGATACCGGAGCCAAAGGCAGCTAACTCATCCTTGAGCGAACGCTGACCGAAGCCAGCCAATACCAAGGCGGCCTTGGGAATTGAGAAGGGCGAGCCTACATGCATAAAATCACGCAACTGCTCGCTGGTCTCTACCACCTCCATGGCGCCCAGGTCGATGCTACGCAGCACGATGCGGGGCTCCTTGGCAGGACGAATATATACTTGCAAGGGGGGCTGACCATTGAGTTCGATGGCCAGATTGATCACATTTCCTCCTTCCATCAGACAGTAAGGCGGGGTGTCGGTCCAACCTCCTGCGATGTCAATACGCACTGGCGAACGGCCCCATACTATCTGGTCGTCGGAAACGTTGAGCTGGGGTATCTGCTGATAATCGTTGGTATCGAGTAAGCCCTCACGTAAAAGGGCAAAGGCCTTTTCGCTTTCGCCACGGAACATGGCATCGTGGATGCGCGTCATCAGGGGTGCCTCGTCGTTGAGTGCTGGGGGCATGGCGATGCCCTGCTCCTCAAACTCGCGCTTGGCATCGGCCAGATCTAACTGGTAGAACACACTGTGGTTCCAGTTTTCAGCCAAGGCACTCCAGTTGAGTTTGCGGAAAGCCTTGCGCTGGGCAAACAGGCGATGCAGATTAGCCTCGGTTGAGATTTCCTCGGCTGAGATCAGTCGAGTGGCTTGAGAATCAAGCCCAGCTAGCTCGGATAGGCCGGCTAAGCTGGCTAGAACAGGAAATTGCTGTTTCTGCTGCTCGGCGCCGGCAAACTTATCATCGATATGGTAGCGGCGCACGGCATATTCGCTATCGCCGATGGGCACCACATCGATACACTCGCCTGGGGCCAGGTGCAACTGCCAGTCGTTCTCGGGCACACCTGTTATGATATTATCGTGCGTCAGGGTCCAACCCTCGCCCACGTAACTATTCTCTATCCAAATATTGGTATTCTCCTCGGTAAACTTATACTTGCAAACTGCATTCTGCACAAAGATGCTGGGATGGGGTTTGCGATCGTGATGCATAATCTCACGCTGATCGTTCACCAGATTCTGAATGCGCAGGGTGGATGATATCATCTCGCGCGACGTGCCGTAATGGTAGAACTCGCCGCCCTGCAGGGGCACAATGGCCACCTTCAGATCCTTCAGCTCATCGTCGGGCTGCGAAGGCTCCGTGCCCAAAGCGCAACCGAACTCGGAGTAAAGATCGTACTCGATAATATCATCGCCTTTCTTCGACTTCTTGGCGAGGAGCTCTACAGCCTTGTCGCTCAGCATCCAGATGCCGATATCGGTGAGATAATAATGATCTTTCTGAAGCTCGTTGAGGGTCTCGATGCTGGGTTTCTGAAGCATCTGCTTGAGCACCTGGGGCGACTTGCGCGAGCTGACAAACACACCGTGGTTTTTGGCCACCGAGGCATCGAGCCACAAGCCATAGCACACCACATCGGCATCGGGGATGGGCTGCAGGGGCTGAGAGGTGCGCACCAGCACGTCGCCACTCACCACCATGGTGTGGATGCCGGCAGGGGCCATCTGCATCATCTGCTCATAAAGGGGCAGCTGCAGACTGAGCAAATCCTGCGACAGCTTCTGACCACGCTCCCAACGGAACACGGGGATAGGGGTGAGAATCTTGCCTGATGGGGCATACGATGGCAGGCGGCGACTCTGACCTCCGGCATGGAGCAGAATGCGCTTTTCGCGGGGCAGCCACTCGGCAAGCGAGGTGCCATCCTCGGTAGTCATACAGGCCTGTAACAGCCAGGTGGTGCCACCACCACTGCCCAATTTATGACCAACTGGATCGTTGGTACAGAAATACTCCTCACGACTCAGTCCCGTGACATCATGGAAACTGTCCACCAGATTAGGTGGCAACGATAGTAGTTTTTTCATTTGAACTTAATTCTTTAGGCTTTCTTTTTGCGCCAATACATCACGGCTGTGCCGATGAGCACCAGCAACAAGATGGCATAGGCTGTATAAGCAATCGACTCAGTAACATCTACCGACTTGGGGAAGAAGCTGAGCACTACCTCGTGGCGACCGGGCTTCACCTGGAGGGCACGCAGAATGTAATCTACCCTACCCAACTCTGCTGGCTCGCCATCAACAGTGGCTGTCCAACCGGGATAATAAATCTCTGAGAACACCAACACACCGCCCTTGCCCGAGTTGACCTCGTAGGTGAGCTGGTTGGGCTCGTAGCTCTTGATGGCCACCGTGCTGGTGGTGTCCTGAGTCACAGCCTCGCCCAGCTGGGCCTGGAACTTCTCGTCGGCCACAGCCTCATGGCGCAGGTTAATCTTTCCAACCTGCTGTATCTCTTCGTTAGCATTCTTCACATAACTGATCTTATCCACAAACCAGGCATTGCCCAATGCATAGGGGTTCTGGATGGGCACGGTTTGTCCGCCCTGAAGCGGAAGGATGAGATAGCGGGTGTTGAGCATGTTGATGACGGGACAGATGCTGTCGCCCTTCACCTGGGTCATATCACCACCAGCCTCGGCCACAGCGCCCATCAGCTTCTGCATCTCGGGCGAGATATACTGCTCTATCATCTCCTGATAGCGGCGCAGCTTGGCAGCATGATAGCCACCGATGCTCTTATGATAGTAAGAGGTCTCGTTCTCATTAAAGGTATTGGATGCGAGATTCAGCACACGGTAGTCGAGTGTCTTATCACGCAGAATCAACTCATCGGTCTGAGACATCTGCTGGGGAGCCTCGCGCTCGCTCTCGGGCACAAACATCGCATCATTCAGATAGCGCTTGTTCACCTGCCAGAGGTCGATCAGGCACAGCACCAGGATGATGCCGATGGCATACTCCTTCTTCAGCTTGCCATAGATAAACGAGAGCAGCAGGGCTGTACCGGCCAGGATGATGAGGAACGAGCGCCAGCAGTCGGCTGTAAACACGGCTATGCGCATATCCACCAGATTGCTGAGAAGTGGCTGGATGTGCTCCTGAGGCAGGGTGCTCAGGGCGCGAATCTCGCTCGACGATACGAAACTATCGAAACACATCGTGGGTGCCACAGCAAACAGCAGGCAGAAACCGGCTGTGAGGGCAAACGACAGGGCGAGATACTTATTGAGCTTCTGCTTCTCCACCTCTCCATCTACAAGTGTCTTCAGGGCCATCATGGCCAGCAGGGGAATCGTGAACTCGGCTATCACCAGTATCGAGGCCACCGTACGGAACTTGGCGTACATGGGCACATAGTCGAGGAAGAAATCGGTGAACGGCATGAAGTTACGACCCCACGACAGGAGTATCGAGAGGATGGTGACACCAAGCAGTGCCCACTTCATGGGGCCCTTGACGATAAACAGGCCCAGCACGAAGAGCATCATCACAAAGGCACCTACATACACAGGACCACTGGTGCCAGGCTGTTCGCCCCAATACTGACCTATCTGCTGATAAATCGACTCGTAGGTAGGATCGGCTTTCGCCATGGCTATCTTGCTCTCACTCATGGGCACCGAGGCACCACCCTTGGTGTTAGGGATGAGCAGCGTCCAGGTTTCGTCGATGCCATAGCTCCACTGTGTGATATAGTCGCGCTCCAGTCCGCTGTTAGTCTGGTTGGCCGAGTTCTGCTTCACCAGCTCACTCTTGCCACGCATTGACTCCTGACCATACTGCCAGGTGTGGTAGAGGTTAGAGAGGTTGATGCACACACCGATGGCAGCACCGGCGATGCACACGGCAGTGGCCTTGGCAAAACGGGCCATCTCATGCTTGCGGATGGCATCCACCAGCCAGGCTATCACCATCGCCAGGATGATAAACAGATAGTAGTAGGTCATCTGCACGTGGTTGGCATTGATCTCAAAAGCCGTAAAAATGGCTGTGAGCACAAATCCCCACAAATATCTGCCACGATAGGCCAGCACCAGTCCGGCTATCAGTGGTGGCAGATAGGCCAGCGCCCACACCTTCCAGATATGTCCGGCTGCAATGATGATGAGGAAATAGGTGCTGAAGGCCCACACAATGGAGCCCAAGGCTGCCAGGTGCTGACGGAAATCGAACGCACGCAGCAGGATATAGAATCCCAACAGATAGGCAAAGACATACCACACATTCTCAGGCAAGAACAGATGGTAGATCTTAGTCATCATACTCAGTTTGTCGGTTGATTTGTAGGATGGCGCCATCTGATAGGTGGGCATACCACCAAAGAGGGCGTTGGTCCAACGACTACGCTCGCCCGTTTTCTGCATATACTCTATACCCTCCTGACCGGCACCACGACCAGCCGACGCATCATGACGATAAAGGATACGTCCCTCGATATCAGCAGGGAAGAAATAGGCAAATGCCAAAACGGCGAATAACAACACTGCCAAGAGGTCTGGCAGCCATTTTTTCAGTAATGTCATAACTTGCAAATTATTTAATTTGCCTGCAAAGATACAATTTTTTAGGCACGGATTACACGGATTACGCGGATTTTTTATAATTTTGCAGCAAAATATGGAAGAAACAATCATTACAAGCGTACAAAACGCCAGGATTAAGCACGTGGTAGCCCTGCAGCAGAAGTCATCGCTACGACGTGAAGAAGGGCTCTTTGTGGTAGAGGGCCAGCGCGAGATAGAGCACTGCAAGGCTTGCGGCTACGAGGTGGTGGAGGAGTATATCCTCAACAAGAACGTCACCCCACAGGTCTATGAGAAGATGGCCTATCGTGGCAGCACCGAAGGCCACATCGCCGTGGTGCGATGCAAAGAGCATAATCTCTCAACACTCCGCTCGCTTGCTACCGGAGGGACGCAAGAACACTCACCACTAATAGTGGTGCTTGAGAGCGTTGAGAAGCCTGGCAATCTGGGGGCCATCTTGCGCTCGGCCGAGGCTGCTGGCATCGACGCACTGATTGTGTGCGACCCGCTCACGGATTTGTATAATCCCAACGTGATTCGTGCCAGCATCGGGGGCGTGTTCTGCGTGCCCACAGCTGTGTGCACCTCGCAGGAGTGTATCGCCTTTCTCAAAGAGCGTGGTATCAAGATTCTCACTGCCCAACTGCAGGATTCTTACGAATACTACGATTACGACATGACACAGGGCACAGCCATCGTGATGGGTACCGAGAGCACCGGACTCACCAACCAGTGGCGCGAGGCTGCCGATGCACATATCCGCATCCCCATGCTGGGCCGACTCGACTCGCTGAACGTGAGCGTATCAGCTGCCATCCTGATGTACGAAGCAGTGCGCCAGAGGCAATGTAAAAATGTAAAAATGTAAAAATGTAAAATAGTCCAATATGAAGATAGGAATGATCGTAGCGATGGAAAAGGAACTGAAGCAGCTCCGTCCATTATTTCCAGAAGATAAAGTGATTCTGCAGAAGAGTGGTATCGCCACAGTAAATGCTGCCATACAGACTGTTGAGATGATCAGACAGTACAAACCCGACTGTATCATCTCTAGCGGATGTGCCGGTGGCAATGGTGACGACATCAACCTACAGGATGTGGTGGTAAGTTCTGAACTCACTTACCACGATGTGTATTGTGGCTTTGCCATCGACGAGAATACCGTCTATGGTCAGGTGCAGGGTCTGCCAGCACGTTATCAGGCCGACCCATATCTGCTGGAGAAAGCCAAGCAGACTGGTGCTAAACCCGGACTGATTGTTACAGGCGACTGGTTTGTGGATTCGAAGGATAAGATGCGCGAGATAGTAAGTCACTTCCCCGAGGCTAAGGCTGTCGACATGGAGAGCTGTGCCATCGCGCAGGTATGTCATATCTACAACGTGCCATTCATCTCGTTCCGACTGATTAGTGATATCCCCCTGCGCGACACCGATGCCTCGCAGTATCACAATTTCTGGGACACCGTGGCCGAAAAATCGTTCCAAACCACCAAAACATTCATCGAAAGCCTGTAGGAAAATTAAAAAATTTAAAAATGTAAAAATGTAAAAATTGAATGGAAGTTATACAGAGTTTTACAATTGATCATACCCAGCTGAAGCCCGGCATCTATGTGTCGCGCGAGGACAAGGGTTTCACCACATTTGACTTACGTATCACCGAACCCAATAAGGAACCAGCTGTGGCCCCATCGGCCATGCACAGTCTGGAACACCTGATGGCAACATGGTTCCGCAATAGCGAAGCAAAAGAAGATGTGGTTTATGTTGGTCCGATGGGATGTCTCACGGGCATGTATATCATCATGACAGGCCATTACACCGTAGAGGATATGCGCCGACTCACTATCGAATGCCTGAAGTGGATTCTGACGCAGGACGCCGTGCCCGCTACGGAGCCACAGGCCTGTGGCAACTATCTGCTGCACGACCTGCCCATGTGCAAATGGGAAAGCGCACGCTATCTGGATCGCCTGCAGAACGATTTCCACTCGGAATACACCAAACTGCAGATCACACTCGAAGACGGAAAGATCTTCGCAGATGCATAAAAAAACATCCCCGCCTCAATCGAGACGGGGATTATTTTTTGCTTGAGTGTAAGCAATGGATTACTTACGCAGACCAAGAGCCTTGATGATTGCACGATAACGATTGATATCGGTATTGTACAGATACTTCAGAAGCTTACGACGCTTACCTACCATCATGGTGAGTGAACGTGCAGTGTTGTGGTCCTTGTGATTCTTCTTCAGGTGCTCTGTCAGGTGAGAGATACGATAGCTGAAGAGTGCGATCTGAGCCTCTGCAGAACCAGTGTCTGTTGTGCTCTTACCATACTGACCAAAGATCTCCTCCTTCTTTGCCTTGTCTAAATACATAATTTTTAATGTGATTAAATAATTGTTTGCATAAACATCTTTCAGACGCGATTCTTGCCTAATCACAGACGAGTTTACGTCGTCAGATGCATCGGATTTTCCGAAATGCGGCTGCAAAATTACAACAAATTCTGCATTCCACCAAATTATTTTGGCACGAATTGCGCGAATTACGCGAAAAAATGACCCGTTTTTGCAAAATATTCGTGAAATTCGTGTAATCCGTGCCTATTTTTTTGTAACTTTGCACCCGCAAAACAATTTAAATAGTATGCAGGATATCAGAAACATTGCAATTATTGCTCATGTTGACCATGGTAAGACAACACTTGTGGACAAGATGATGCTGGCTGGACACTTGTTCCGTGATGGACAGAATCTCAGCAATCAGGTACTTGATGCCAACGACTTGGAGCGCGAGCGTGGTATCACTATTCTTTCAAAAAACGTCAGTATCAATTGGAAAGGCGTTAAAATCAATATCATTGACACTCCGGGACACTCTGACTTCGGTGGTGAGGTAGAGCGCGTGCTCAACATGGCCGATGGCTGCCTGCTGTTGGTGGATGCCTTCGAAGGACCAATGCCCCAGACGCGTTTCGTGCTTCAGAAAGCACTCGAAATCGGATTGAAGCCCATCGTGGTTGTAAACAAGGTAGATAAGCCTAACTGCCGCCCTGAGGAGGTGTATGAGATGGTGTTCGATCTGATGTTCTCACTCAATGCTACAGAAGATCAGCTTGACTTCCCTGTAGTCTATGGCTCGGCCAAGAATGGTTGGATGAGCGAGGACTACAAGAAGCCTACCGAAGATATCACTTATCTGCTGGATAAGATTGTGGAGGTGATACCCGCACCAAAGCAGGTGGAGGGAACACCACAGATGCTTATCACTTCGCTCGACTATTCAAGCTATCAGGGACGTATCGCCGTGGGTCGCGTGCATCGCGGCACCCTGAAAGACGGTATGCAGGTTACCATCGCACATCGTGATGGCTCTATGGAGAAAACCAAGATTAAGGAGCTGCACGTGTTTGAGGGTATGAGCCATGTGCGCACCGATCAGGTGGAGTGTGGCGACATGTGTGCCGTGATCGGTCTGGAGAAGTTTGAGATTGGCGACACCATCTGCGACCTGGAGAATCCAGAGCCCCTGGCTCCTATCGCTATCGATGAGCCTACCATGTCGATGCTCTTCATGATCAACGACTCACCTTTCTTTGGTAAGGAGGGTAAGTTTGTGACATCACGCCATATCAACGACCGACTGGAGAAGGAGCTGGAGAAGAACCTGGCGCTGCGCGTGCGTCCTTTCGAGGATAGCACCGATAAGTGGATCGTGTCGGGTCGCGGTGTGCTCCACCTCTCAGTGCTGGTTGAGACCATGCGCCGCGAGGGCTACGAGCTGCAGGTGGGTCAGCCTCAGGTTATCTACAAGGAGATCGACGGCGTGAAGCACGAGCCTGTAGAGGAGCTGACTATCAACGTGCCCGAGGAGTTCGCATCAAAGATGATTGATATGGTGACCCGCCGTAAGGGTGAGATGACCTCTATGGAGAGTCAGGGTGAGCGTGTCAACATCGAGTTCGACATCCCATCACGTGGTATCATCGGATTGCGTACCAATGTGCTCACTGCCAGTCAGGGCGAGGCTATCATGGCCCACCGCTTCAAGGAGTATCAGCCTTACAAGGGCGAGATTGAGCGCCGCGTAAACGGTTCGATGATCTCAATGGATACTGGCAACGCCTTTGCTTATGCCATCGACAAGCTGCAGGACCGTGGTAAGTTCTTCATCGATCCAGGTGAGGATGTTTACATGGGTCAGGTAGTGGGCGAGCACGTGCACGACAACGACCTGGTGGTTAACGTGTGCAAGGCTAAGCAGCTCACCAACGTGCGTGCATCAGGTACCGACGATAAGGCCCGCATCATTCCAAAGACGGTGATGAGCCTGGAGGAGTGCCTGGAGTATATCAAGCAGGACGAGTTGGTTGAGGTGACACCAAAGTCAATGCGCATGCGCAAGACTATCCTTGATCACGACCAGCGTAAAAAGGCTAATAAAGTATAAGGTTTATATAGCAAAAAGAAGCCTCGCCAATTGGCGAGGTTTTTTTATGCTTTATAGGAATGTTGCGACAAATAGACACACACCGATGCCATTTTGTCAGTATTTATTCACTCGGCATGGTTTTAGATAATAAGAACATAGGAACATAAAAGCTGCGCCCACAATGGAGCAACAAAAAAATATGTTCTTATGTTCTTATTATCAAAAAAACAAAGAAAGGAGTTAAATATGACATTCGACAAATTTACAATCAAAGCACAAGAGGCCATTCAGCAGGCTGTGAACAGTGCCCAGATGAACGGGCAGCAGGTGATTGAGCCTGTACACCTGCTGAAGGGTGTGATAGAGAAGGCGAAGGATGTAACCACCTTCATCTTCCAGAAGTTGGGTGTGAATGCCCAGCAGATAGAGTTGCTGGTAGATCAGGAGATACAGCATCTGCCCAAAGTGCAGGGGGCTGGACAGCCTTATCTCTCCAGTGATAGTAATAATGTACTCGTGCGCGCGCAAGAGGTGGCTCAGAAAGGTGGCGACGAGTTTGTATCGGTAGAGCCTATCCTACTCGCCCTGCTTAAAGTTAATTCTACTGCCTCGCGCATCATGAAGGATGCCGGCTGCACCGAGAAGGAGATGCAAGCTGCTATCCAGGCACTGCGCCAGGGACAGAAGGTACAGTCGCAGAGTGCCGATGACAACTACCAGAGCTTGGAGAAATACGCCAAAAACCTGGTTGACATGGCGCGCCAAGGTAAGCTCGACCCTGTGATTGGGCGTGATGATGAGATTCGTCGCGTGCTGCAGATTCTATCGCGCCGCACCAAAAACAATCCTATCTTAATAGGTGAACCGGGTACGGGTAAAACGGCCATCGTGGAGGGTCTGGCTGGACGTATCGTGCGTGGCGATGTGCCCGAAAACCTGAAGGACAAGCAGCTCTACTCGCTTGATATGGGTGCGCTGGTAGCAGGTGCCAAGTACAAAGGTGAGTTTGAGGAGCGCCTGAAGAGTGTGATCAACGAGGTGACAAAGGCCGATGGACGCATCATCTTGTTTATCGACGAGATTCATACACTGGTAGGTGCTGGTGGTGGCGAGGGGGCCATGGATGCAGCCAACATCCTGAAGCCTGCCCTGGCACGCGGCGAACTGCGCGCTATCGGTGCCACCACACTGAACGAATATCAGAAATATTTTGAGAAGGATAAGGCACTGGAGCGCCGATTCCAGACGGTGATGGTGGATGAGCCCGATGAACTGAGTGCTATCAGCATTCTGCGAGGCTTGAAGGAACGTTACGAGAATCACCACAAGGTACGTATACAGGACGATGCCTGTATCGCTGCCGTGCAACTCTCGGAGCGCTATATCTCAGAGCGATTCCTGCCTGATAAGGCTATAGACCTGATGGACGAGGCCGCAGCCAAACTGCGCATGGAGCGCGACTCGGTACCTGAGGAGTTGGATGAGATTACCCGCCGACTGGCTCAGCTCGAAATCGAGCGTGAGGCTATCAAAAGAGAGGGCGACACCCAGAAGATAGCACAGTTGGATAAGGACATCGCCGAACTGAAGGAACAGGAAACCCAGTTCCGTGCCAAGTGGGAAGGCGAGCGCCAACTCATCAACAAAATCCAGCAGGACAAGCAGGATATTGAGAACCTGAAGCTGGAGGCAGAACGTGCCGAGCGCGAGGGCGACTACGGCAAGGTAGCCGAGATACGCTACTCGAAACTGAAAGCACTTGAGGACGACATTGCACATATCCAGAGTCAGCTGGCCAATGCCCAAGGCGATAACTCTCTGGTTCGCGAAGAGGTTACCGCCGATGACATCGCCGAGGTAGTAAGCCGCTGGACAGGTATCCCCGTAACCAAGATGATGCAGAGCGAACGCGAAAAACTGCTCCATCTGGAAGACGAACTGCACAAACGCGTGATAGGCCAAGACGAAGCCATCGTGGCTGTATCTGATGCCGTGCGCCGCAGTCGTGCGGGCTTGCAGGATCCTAAGCGCCCTATCGCCTCGTTTATCTTCCTGGGCACCACGGGTGTAGGTAAGACCGAACTGGCCAAGACACTGGCCGACTACCTGTTTAACGACGAGACGATGATGACGCGTATCGATATGAGTGAGTATCAGGAGAAATACAGCGTGAGCCGACTGATCGGTGCGCCTCCAGGATACGTGGGCTACGACGAGGGCGGACAGCTCACTGAGGCTGTGCGGCGCAAGCCTTACTCGGTAGTGCTGTTTGATGAGATTGAGAAAGCGCATCCGGATGTGTTCAACATCCTGCTGCAGGTGCTGGATGATGGACGACTGACGGACAACAAGGGGCGTACAGCCAACTTCAAGAACACCATCATCATCATGACATCGAATGCCACACGCGAGCAGCTCAGAGCTACCATGCGCCCAGAGTTCCTGAACCGTATCGACGAGATTATCACCTTCACACCGCTCACCAAGGAACAGATAGCTGATGTGGTGAAGCTGCAGCTCAAGAGGGTGACTGACATGCTGGCTCCTCAGGGCATCACCCTGGAGTGCACACAACAGGCCATCAACTATCTGGCCGAACAGGGCTATGATCCGGAGTTTGGTGCACGCCCCGTGAAGCGCGCCATCCAGCAGTATGTGCTCAACGACCTGTCGAAGAAGATCTTGGCCGACGAGGTGGATCGCAGCAAACCAATCATCATCGATGAGTTTGGCGATGGACTACTGTTTAGGAATTAAACGGATTATTGAAGGATTTTTCTACCATTATTGATGAATAGGCCTCTTTTTGTAGGCCTCCCGATGAGACGGCGACCTTGGAGATCATACCAATGGTCGTCGTTTTTTGGTGCATCCACAATAGTATGAATAGCCGACGAAACAACGTCGAAGGAGATAGTGCCATCATCTGATAGCTGAATATGGGTGATGGGCAGGGGCAGCGCATCGCAGCTGTTCACTGTCTTGTCATCGCTCATCAAGGGATAGGCAGCCGTGCTGAGATGGCGATTCCACTGGCGGGTCTCTGTATCCAGATAATCGGTCAGCGCATGGGCTTTCAGATAGTCATCCCAGGCCTGATAGTCCATGCCATCTGCAGGCACCAGCTGGTAGCGATAGTAGGTACTCTTGTTCACAGTGTTCTGGCGCCACAACCAATCATCGTATTTCACATGCACAATGACCAAGCCCTTGCCTGGCAGGAAACGGTCCCAACCTTCCTGCTGGCGATTTTCAAGCAGATAGAACTCCTCGCCTGCAGCAGCATCACTACGCTCGCCTCGTGGTTTCACGATCTTATAGGCCTTGCCACCATCAGCCACAGGTTTCATGCCTGAAACACTGACGGGGCCTGTTATCTCTTCGAACGAGAGCCAACCCAACAGATACTTCTCGAAGGCCGAATAATTGGGTGGGCACCATCCCCAGACGCTATAATTGCCACCATCCATCAAGTCCCACTCATCAACAGTGGAATAGACTTTTCCATCACTGGGATAAAGGTCCGGCAAACCCAGACAGTGGGAGAACTCATGACAGATAGTGCCAATGCCGCAGAGCTCGTCACTGAACCATTTCTCAGCCGAAATCGTGAAGTAATTCACATACAGCGGACCGGTGATATGCGTGTTCATTTCTTCGGTGTTGGGCCACACGTAGTGCGCTGTCTTCGGGTCGCCACCATTAGCACCATAGCCTGCCATCACAAAGACTATCTGCTCTACAGTATGGTTGCCATCCCAGTCGTAAACAGAGAAATCAATATGCAGGGAATCCACTGCCTTCTGGATGGCCTCACTACATGCAGCGTGACCAAGATTCACAGCACTTGAAGTGTCAACAACCGACTGGCTCACCTTGATGGGCCCGACAACATCAAACTGCAGATTGAAGACGCCATTCGACTGGTGGCGGAAATAATCAGCCACGCACCCTACTCCACCACGGGTGTTGCTACTGGTGACATTAAACAAGTTGTGATAATAGGTTTGTGGATCATTCATAGTGAAGGACTGATCGGCATATTGCACCAGCAACACTAGTTGGCGATAGGTGCGCGATGCATCCCAGTCTTGTTTCGGGGTTAACGTTCTGGTTGTGCCGTGCGGATGTGTGCCAGGCATACAAGGCACACGGTAAGAAAGTACTTGTGCATTGGTGGCAAGCGCCACCAATGCCACAAATACCGATAGGATTATTTTGCGCAAGGTGTCCAAGGCTTCAGGGTTTTGAAGAAGTCATTACCCTTATCGTCCACCAGGATGAATGCTGGGAAGTCCTCAACATCAATCTTCCATACAGCCTCCATACCCAGCTCAGGATACTCTACACACTCGATGCTCTTGATTGAGCTCTTAGAAAGAACAGCAGCCACACCACCGATAGTACCGAGGTAGAAACCACCGTGCTTCTTACAAGCCTCGGTCACCACGTCAGAACGGTTGCCCTTGGCAATCATCACGAGCGATGCACCATTAGCCTGGAACTCATCTACGTATGGGTCCATACGGTTGGCTGTTGTTGGGCCCATCGAACCACAAGGATAGCCCTCTGGGGTCTTAGCAGGTCCGGCATAGAGCACAGGATACTTCTTGAAGTACTCAGGCATACCCTCACCAGCATCCAGACGAGCCTTGAGCTTGGCGTGAGCGATGTCGCGAGCCACGATGATAGTACCCTTCAGGTTCACACGGGTAGAAACAGGATATTTTGAGAGCTCCTTACGAACAGCATCGATACCCTCGTTCAGGTCGATCTCGATACCCTTGCCACCCTCGCCTGGCTTGCGCAGCTCCTCAGGGATGAGCTCTGTGGGGTTGGCATCCATCTTCTCCAACCAGATACCATCGGCATTGATCTTAGCCTTGATATTTCTGTCGGCTGAGCAAGAAACACCCATACCGATAGGACAAGAAGCACCGTGACGAGGCAGACGGATCACGCGGATGTCGTGAGCCAGGTACTTACCACCGAACTGGGCACCCAGACCAATCTTCTGAGCCTCCTTGATGAGCTTCTGCTCCAGGTCGATATCACGGAAGGCACGACCAGTCTCGTCACCGGTTGTGGGCAGTCCGTCGTAGTACTTGATAGAAGCAAGCTTCACGGTGAGCAGGTTCTTCTCAGCTGATGTACCACCAATCACAAATGCGATATGGTATGGAGGACAAGCTGCTGTGCCCAGACTCTTCATCTTCTCAACCAGGAATGGGATGAGTGTACCCTCATTCTGGATGGTTGCCTTGGTCATAGGATAGAAGTAGGTCTTGTTGGCAGAGCCACCACCCTTAGCCACCATCACAAACTTATACTCAGCACCCTCAGTAGCCTCGATATCAATCTGTGCAGGCAGATTGCAACGGGTGTTCACCTCGTCGTACATGTTCAGAGGGGCATTCTGCGAGTAGCGCAGGTTGTCCTGTGTGAAGGTGTTGAACACACCCAGGCTCAGAGCCTCTTCATCCTCGAAACCAGTCCAGATCTGCTGTCCCTTCTCACCATGGATGATGGCAGTACCAGTGTCCTGGCAGAAAGGCAGGATACCCTTGCAAGCCACCTCGGCATTACGCAGGAACTGCAGGGCTACATACTTATCATTCTCTGAGGCTTCAGGATCGGTCAGAATCTTGGCCACCTGCTCATTGTGCTCGCGGCGCAACATGAACTCCACATCGTGGAAGGCCTGCTGGGCCAGGAGGGTGAGCGCCTCTTTGGATACCTTTACTATCTGCTTTCCTTCAAACTCGGCGGTGCTTACGCCTTCTTTTGTCAACAAGCGGTACTCCGTCTTGTCCTCGCCCACCTGAAACATGGGGGCATACTTAAATTCAACTGTCTTAGCCATAATCATATAAAAAGTTAATAACCAAATACTTCTTCTGTTGTCAATCTCTTGATAGGACCAATCTTCTCAAGTGCTTTCATGTCGAGCTGCTTCTCATCACCCAGGATGATATAGCGATAAGGTTTGTTGGCAATGTTTGCCTTCTCAAAGTTCACGATATCCTGCAGGGTCACCTTATCCAGATTCTTGTAGATCAACTCATTGTAGCTCTTGTCAAGACCCAGACGCTCGGAGGTCAGGAACTCATAAAAGATATCAATCTTGGTGGTACGTGCACTCACCAGGCGCTTGGTCACAGCCTCCTTGGCAATATTGAAGGCAGCCTGGCTAACTGGCATCTCGTTCAGAATCTCATTGAAATGAGCGATGCAGTCGTTCATCTTATCGTTCTGGGTGATGATGTGGGTGAGGAAAAATTCCTTACGGTCTTTCCATGAAGGTGTGCGATAAGCAGCATAGGCATTGTAGGCCAGACCGCGCGCCTCGCGCATCTCCTGGAATACGATACCGTTCATGCCACTACAAAAGTACTCATCAAACACCTCTATCACAGCCTCATCTTCAGGATTCCAGTTGCGACCCTCATTGTGGTACATTCGCATATAGATATTCTTGGCATCGTAAGGAGCTATCAGCACCTCGTTGGTGGTAGCCAACTGCTCAAGATAAGGCTTGTTCTGAGGCACATCAGCCAACTTCTTGGCTGAAACATGGGTCTTATCCAGCAGGCCTGCCACCTCTTTCTCGGCCATAGGACCATAGTAAACCACTCTGTGCTTGAGGTTAGCCAAGCCCTTCAGCAGGTCGGTAAACACCTGAGGATCGGTATCCTTCAGCTGCTGCTCACTCATCACGTCGGTCATGCGATTGCGCTTACCCACGGTAGCATAGGTGTACAGATAGTTGAAATAAACACCCTGACTCTTCTTGGCATCGCTGCGATTCTTCAGTGTCAGACCAACTACCTTGTCATAGGCTTCCTTGTCGGCCTTGGCATGCTGCAACAGGTCCTCCAGCAGAGCCAGTGCCTGAGGCATGTTCTCGCTGAGTCCGTACAGGGCCACTGTGGTGTTCTCTGCACTGACATTCATGCTCCAGTCGCAACCCAGCTCATAGAACTTCTGGCGCAGGTCGGATGCACTCATCTTGTCGGTGCCAATATATCTCAGATAGTCGGCAGCCATCTCGTAACGATTGTCGGCACTCTTTCCGAAGTTATAGAAGAATACGAGTTCGAACAGTCCATTATCATTGTTCTTCACATAATAAAGAGGCAGCTTCTTCTTGGTTGACAGGGTGGTCATATCATTCTTGAAATCCACAAACTTAGGCTGGATGGGCTCCACCTGAGCATTCTGGATATCCTTCACAAACTGGCTCACCATATCGCGATTGGCAGGAATTGGGGTGATGGCAGGCTTGTCGATCTTCTTCTGCAAGCTGTCAACGCCCTGCTTCTTGAACACAGTGACATAACCATTGGTAAAGAAATTATTGGCAAAGGCCACCAGCTCTTGCTTGGTAATCTTTGAGATACGATTGATGCTCTCTACCTCCTGTTTCCAGTCAACCTCGTTGATAAAGGCATTCACAAACATGTCGGCACGACCTTCGTTGCTCTCCAGCAACTGGTAGTGACTGCGCTTCTTATTGTTGATGATGCTGGGCAGCAGGTTCTCGGGGAAGTCGCCCTTCTTCAGCTTCTCAATCTCGGCCAGCATCAGACTGCGCACTTCCTCCAGACTCTGACCCTGCTTAGGTGTACCCATCAGGAAGAAAGCACCATGATCGCGCAAGAGTTCGGTACCACCATTGGCGCGCTGCACCTTCATGGTCTGGTTCAAATCCAGGTCGAACAGTCCGGCACGTCCATTGCTCAGCACATCCTCCAACAGCTGCAGGGTATCAGCCTGCAACGCATTGGCCTGCTTGGCGCGCCAAGCCATCCATACGCGCTCGGCCTCAGGACCAACGATGGTGGTGTCCTTAGGCTGCGTAAGTGCTGGCAGCGGAGCGAAGGTGGGCTGCTTCACATCTGCACCGGGTTTCCAGGTGCTGAAGTACTTATCGATGGTGGCGATGGTCTTGTCGGGATCGAAGTCACCAGCCATACAGATAGCCACATTATTGGGGCGATACCACTTGTTGAAGTAGTTCTTGATATTGGTGATAGAGGGGTTCTTCAGGTGCTCCTGTGTACCGATGGTGGTCTGCGTGCCATAAGGATGGTTAGGCCACAGCATCTTTGAGATGGTAGCAAAGAGCTTACGAGAGTCGGATGTGAGTCCGATGTTATACTCCTCATACACAGCCTCCAGCTCGGTATGGAAACCACGAATCACCATATTCTGGAAGCGATCGGCCTGTATCTTGGCCCAATTGTCAATCTCGTTGGATGGGATATCCTCGGTGTAGCAGGTCACATCGTTAGAGGTGTAGGCGTTGGTACCCTCGGCGCCGATGGTAGCCATCAGCTTGTCGTACTCGTTAGGAATGAAGTACTGGGCAGCCACCTGACTCACTGAGTCGATCTCGTGATAGGCCTTTTTGCGAGCCTCTGGGTCGGTGAGCTTGCGATAAGCCTCGTAGCGCTGCTCAATCTCGGCCAGCAAAGAAGCCTCAGCCTCGGGGTTGTTGGTACCAAACTGCTTGGTGCCCTTAAACATCAGGTGCTCCAAGTAGTGGGCCAGTCCTGTTGTCTCGGCAGGGTCGTTCTTCGAACCTGTGCGCACAGCAATGTAAGTCTGAATGCGTGGTTTCTCCTTGTTTACTGAAAGATACACACGCAGTCCGTTGTCGAGTGTATAGATACGTGTCTGCATCATATCGCCAGGCACAGTCACATACTTGTACTCCTTGGCATGGGCACTCATACCGAGCCCCATGGCTGCAATAGCTAATAATAGTTTAAGTCTCATCGTATTTAATATTTATTTGATAATCATTCCGCCATTGGGCTGAATAGTTACTTTCACTTGTCCCTTCTTATTGGGCTTCAGGGTGGTGAGCGTAGGCTCGCCCTTCTTGTTGTCGATATACAGACTGTTCAGCTGGCCGAAAGCTGTGATATCGATTGTCAGTGTGAGAGGCTCTTTCTGGGCATTGAGTCCTGCGATATACCACTGTCCGTTGGTAGCCTGGCGTGCCATCACGACATACTTACCGGGGTAGCCGTCGATGAAACGTGTCTCCTGCCATGTGGTGGGCAGTTCGCGCAAAAAGTCCATTTCAAACTGTGGCAGCTCCTGCAGGTTGTTGGGCTGCATGGCCACACACTGCACAGAGGTCTGCATGGTAATGCCTGATGCCATCTCAAAGATGTCGGTGGTTTTACGGGTGTGACGACTCTTATTGTCGGGCGCCATCCACTTGTTCATGATGACACCACCCCAGTCCATCGAAGCCGTGGCATTACGACAGAAGGGATGCAGGGTGAGATCGAAACCTTCGGTGATGGTAGCACCCTCGCCGAAGAAGAGATTCTCTGATGCCAGCACAGCCTCTGAGGCCACGAAGTTAGGATACATCTTCTCCCAACCACGAGGCACGGTGCAACCATGGAACACCACCTGCAAGCCATGCCTGTTGGCATCGCTCAGGATATCCTCATAGAGCTGCATGGTCTGCTGTTTGTCGCCACCGAAGAAGTCTACCTTGATACCCTTCACACCGATGCTCTCCAACCAGCTCATCTCCTTTTCGCGGGCGATGGCGGTGTTCATGCAGTTGCGTGGGGTTTGTGGAGCGTCGTTCCAGAAACCATTGCTATTATACCACACCAGCAGATGTACACCCTTTGACTGGGCATATTTCGAAAGCTCGCCCATACGCTCACGACCGATGTTCTGATCCCACCAGTTATCCACCAGGCAGTATTCAAAACCCATGGTCGAAGCCAGGTCGATAAAGCGCACCTGATCGTCATAGTTGACCGAGTTGTCCTGACCTATCAGCCAGCTCCAGGTATAGCGTCCTGGCTTATAATCGGTTGAAGCCTTGTAGCGTGGCTCTACCACATCATAGCTGATAGTGGTTTCGAGGATAGGTTTCAGCGTGCTACCCAATGTAATGGTGCGCCAAGGGGTCTCACCCGGCAGGGGGATGGCAGCAAACTCGTTACCAAAGCCATTGTTCTCGCCTGGATCAGGATATGCCACGGTATAGCCGGAACCAGCTTGATAGTCAGAAAGATGACTACCACAATAGGCACTCGTAACACCAGTCTCGCTCACCAGTGCCCAACCATTGGTCAGGTGGAACAAGGCGGGGAAGATATAGCCATGACCAAACCGTGATTTCGCTGTCATGGGTGCATCGTTAGAGTATGGCTCTTCGTAAGATGGCTTAGTCTGTTCCCATCCACTCTCAGGTCCTATCTGTGGCGAGATAAAGGTGGTGGTGCCATCGGGAAAGTTAAAACCACTCTTTTCCGACAGGATGCGCACACGCTTGTATTCACGGCGCTTGATAGTCTGTCGGGGCATGGTATAACGGAAAGCGATATCATTGTCGGATACCTGGAATACGACACTGAACTTCACGCCATCCTTATTCTGGATGTCCATGGTCAGGGCATTGGCTTTATAGTCGGCCGACGATGCCTTGGTACCACGCATCTGGTAAGCGTTGCTTACAGTTGACAACTGATGATTGATAATTGACAATTCATTCGTCAGGTCGCCCAAACTGGTGTTCAAACCTAAGGCCGAAGGGGTCAGCATCTGCTGCCCATCCAGGGTTGCCTGATACGACAAAAGTCCACCTTGTTCGCTCACTGTCACCACCAACTTCCCGTTAGGTGATGATACGCTAACGTCATCAGCCCAACAAAGGACCGATGACGCCAGCATTATAGATAAAAAAATCTTTTTCACAAAGTTCAAAGTTCAAAGTTCAAAGAAGTTCGTCGCTTTCGATGTCTTTAAAGTACTTGTAGGTAGCAACCTTCAGCTCGTCAGCAGCATCCTCATCGCTCACGATGATACCATGCTCGTGCATCTGCAGGGCAGAGATAGTCCACATGTGGTTCACAGCGCCCTCTATAGCAGCCTGCATGGCGCGTGCCTTACCATGACCATTCACCAGAATCATCACCTCGCGGGCATCCATCACGGTGCCTACACCCACTGTCAGCGCATGTGCTGGCACATTCTCGGGCTTACCACCAAAGAAACGGCTGTTGGCAATACGGGTGTCGGTGGTCAGGGTTTTCATACGGGTTCTGCTGCTCAGAGAGCTACCTGGCTCGTTGAAGGCGATATGACCATCAGGACCGATACCACCGATAAACAGGTCGATGCCACCAGCCTGCTTAATCATCTCCTCGTAGTGCTTGCACTCAGCCTGCAAGTCGGCTGCGTTACCATTCAGAATGTGAATGTTCTCCTGTGGACAATCGATATGGTCAAACAGGTTGCGGGCCATGAAAGCGTGATAGCTCTCTGGGTGGACCTCGGGCAGACCTACATACTCGTCCATATTAAAGGTGATAACATTCTTAAAAGAAACTTTACCGGCACGGTTAGCCTCAACCAGTGCATTATACATTCCAACAGGCGAAGAACCTGTGGGCAAACCTAACACAAACTTGTGGTCAGGGGTTGGGTTGAACTCGTTGATTCGCTTAATAACGTGGTTTGCGGCCCACTGTGACATTTTCTGGTAGTCACTCTGAATAATAACTCTCATACTCTATTTGATTTTAGTTTGATTCTTTTTCTGTGCAAAAATACAACGAAATATTCTTTTTAGGCACAGATTAACACGGATTAACACGTTTTTTTTTCTCTCACCGAGATATTTGCTTAATTTTGTGCCCAATATGAAGGAATTTGTAATATCAGAAGCAAAAGCCGAGACTGCCGTGCTGGTAGGACTCATCACCAAGGAGCAGGACGAGGCTAAAACTAAGGAATATCTCGACGAGCTTGAGTTTCTGGCAGATACGGCCGGGGCTGTAACCGTGAAGCGTTTCACCCAGAAGGTGGGTGGACCTAATCAGACAACGTATGTGGGCAGCGGAAAACTGCTCGAAATCAAGGAATATATCAAGCAATGCCAGGACGCCTATGACGAATGGCTTGATGAGCAGGATGCCTCGCTGTTTGCCGAGGGCCTTCTCGATGAATCAAACGCCCCACAGCCTATAGGCATGGTCATCTTCGACGATGAGCTGAGCGCCAAACAGATGCGTAATATCGAAAAAGAGTTGCAGGTAAAGATTCTAGATCGCACCTCACTCATTCTCGACATCTTCGCTATGCGCGCCCAGACAGCCGAGGCTAAAGCTCAGGTTGAACTGGCACAGCACCGCTATATGCTGCCCCGACTGCAGCGCCTCTGGACCCACTTGGAGCGCCAGGGTGGTGGCTCGGGTTCGGGTGGCGGAAAAGGTTCTGTAGGACTGCGCGGACCTGGTGAGACGCAGTTGGAGATGGACCGACGTATCATCCTGCAGCGCATCACCCTGCTGAAGCAGCGCCTGGCAGAGATAGACAAGCAGAAGACAACCCAGCGAAAGAACCGTGGCCGACTGATACGTGTGGCACTGGTAGGTTATACCAACGTGGGCAAATCCACGATGATGAACCTGCTGGCCAAGAGCGAGGTGTTTGCCGAGAACAAGCTCTTTGCCACACTCGACACCACCGTGCGCAAGATGACAATCGACAATCTGCCTTTCCTGTTGGCCGACACTGTTGGATTCATCCGCAAGCTGCCCAGCGATCTGGTGGAGAGCTTCAAGAGCACCCTCGACGAGGTGCGCGAGGCCGACCTGCTGGTGCACGTGGTAGATATCTCCCACCCCGACTTTGAAGACCATATCCGTGTAGTAGAGGAGACTCTGAAGGAGTTAGGCTGCGCCGAAAAACCCGCCATGCTGGTGTTTAATAAGATTGACGCCTATACCTGGACACCTCAGGAAGAGGACGACCTGACCGAACCTACAAAGGAGAACATCTCACTCGAGGATTTGGAAAAGACGTGGATGGCCCGCACTGGCGAGAACCAGCACTACCTGGAGTGTATGTTTATCTCAGCCAAACAAAAAGAAAATATCGACGAGTTGCGCGACGTGATGTACAAACGCATTCGCGAACTCCATGTTCAAAAATATCCCTATAACGATTTTTTATATCAAGACTATGAGTGATTACAGAAAACTAACCCAGAACGAAATCGACGTTCTGGAAAACAACATGTGCTGGGCAGAAAACTGGCAACGTGTATTAGTCGACGAGAGCTTTAAGCCATACAATTTCCACCGCGTGATGTTCTATGGCGACATCCAGTTGGGATCATTCAACAAGATGGTTGAAGTGAGCAAGGGCTTCATGAAGCACTCGGGCATCAACGATGCTACCCTGCGCAATGTCACCGTTGGTAACGACTGCCTCATCGAGAAGATTGGCAACTATATCAACAACTATACCATCGGTAACGACTGCTATATCTCGAATATCTGCACCCTCGAGACCACTGATGATGCCACCTATGGCGAAGGCAGTGTGATCTCTGTGCTCAACGAGATGGGCGATGGCAATGTGACCATCTTCCGCGAGTTGAACTCACAGCTGGCGTCATTTATGGTAAAACACAACACCGACCGGAACCTGAAGCAGACACTACAGCAGATGATAGAAGACGAGTTGCGCGTATCTCGCCCCGATCGTGGCTATATCGGCAACAACGTGAAAATCATCAATGCCAAGGATATCACCAACACCATCATCAAGGGCGACTGCGAGATTAGTGGTGCAGCCCGTCTGAGTGAGTGCACCGTGATGAGCTCAATGGACGCACCGGTATTCATCGGCACAGGCGTCATCTGCGAGAACTCCATCATCTGTGATGGTTGCTCTATCAACAACTCGGTAAAGATGCAGGATTGCTTTGTGGGCGAGGCATGTCAGATCACCAATGGCTTCACAGCCGAGGCCAGTCTGTTCTTTGCCAACTCGTTTATGGCCAATGGCGAGGCATGTGCCGCCTTCTGTGGCCCGTTCTCAGCCTCTCACCATAAGAGTTCGCTGCTCATCGGTGGCGAGTTCTCATTCTACAATGCAGGCTCAAACACCAACTTCTCTAACCATGCCTACAAGATGGGCCCCATGCACTATGGTACACTGGAGCGAGGCACCAAGACTGCCTCAGGCTCTTACGTGCTGATGCCTGCCACCATCGGTGCATTCTCGGTGTGCTTCGGTAAGCTGATGCACCACCCCGACACGCGCAATCTGCCATTCTCATATCTGATGGCTTATGGCGATGATTGCTATCTGGTGCCAGGACGCAATATCACCACCGTGGGACTCTATCGTGACATCAAGAAATGGCCCAAGCGCGACAAGCGCTCCAAGCTGTCGCGCAAGTCAATCATCAACTTCGACTGGCTCTCGCCTTTCACTGTGGGCGAGATTATGCAGGGCATCCAGATTCTGAAGGATCTGCGACATGCATCAGGCGACAATGTGACCACTTATAACTTCCACGAGTATGTGATCAATGCCACCTCGCTGCGCAAGGGTCTTAAGTACTACGATATCGCACTGCGCATCTATATGGGTGCCGTGCTGAAGCGCCAGCAGAAGATCTCTCCTTCATCTGTCCTCACCCCTCCCACATCAACAGTTGGTCAGGGACGCTGGATTGACATGAGTGGACTGCTGTTGCCCGAAAGCGAGGAGCAACGCCTGGTAGATGACATCAAGAGTGGTGCTATCGACAATATCCAGCAGGTGCTGGATCGCTTTGCAGAAATCCACAACAATTATACCGACTATCGTTGGGCATGGAGCTACCAGATGATTCTGGACTACTACCAGCTGGATAAGCTCGACGAAGCCGCTTGTGAGCGCATTCGTGAAGATTACGTGAGAGCCCGCCGCGCCTGGATAGCCGAGATACGCAAGGATGCCGAGAAGGAATTCCAGATGGGCGATGTAGAGCAGGATGTATATGAAGACTTCCTCTCCAAGCTCGACCACGAAACAGATTACGAGAACTAACAAGAATGCCTCGCAATGTTGCGAGGCATTCTTATTTTTTTATTCTTTTATTTTTTCTCATCAAGTTTCTCGTAAACCGAGTTGTTCGACTTGTATTCCGGCACAATGTCCTTCATCTTCTTCACTGTAGCCATATCATCAAACTGCTTGGCTATATCCACCAGTTCATCGATTTCTTTACAAACCTGATCATAGTCATACTCACGCACTTCGGCGATACGTATCTTCTCGTGGAAGGTAGGCTTCGTGTTCTCCTGATCATTCAGCACCTCCTCATAGAGTTTCTCACCCGGACGCAGACCGGTATATTTAATCTCCACGTTCTTCACGCCAGAGAGCTTGATCATACGCTTAGCCAAGTCGGAGATTCTCACAGGCTGTCCCATGTCGAATACGAATATCTCACCACCATTACCCTTGGTACCAGCCTCAAGAACCAGCTTACAAGCCTCGGGTATCAGCATAAAGAAGCGCACGATATTCTCGTCGGTCACAGTCACAGGACCACCTTCCTGAATCTGCTTACGGAACAATGGTATCACACTACCATTAGAACCTAGCACATTACCGAATCGTGTGGTCACAAACTGGGTTTTTACCGCACTGCGATCCCTGTTGGGCTGCTGCATATAATCCAGTTTCAACTTCCTGTCCAGACTCTGTACATATATCTCACAGATACGCTTCGAACAACCCATCACATTGGTGGGGTTCACAGCCTTGTCCGTAGATACCATCACAAACTTCTTCACACCATACTTCACGCTCAGGTCGGCTATCACCTTTGTGCCATAGATATTATTCTGCACGGCCTCGCTGGGGTTGTTCTCCATCATAGGCACATGCTTATAGGCTGCAGCATGGAACACATAGTCGGGTTTGAAACGCTTGAAGATATCTTCCATACGGCGCTGGTTGCAGATACTGGTCACGATGGTCTCAGTAGGAACATCCGGATACTTATTGTTCATCATCAGTCGGATGTCGTGCTCAGGGGTCTCGGCCTGGTCAATGAGCATCATCGCTGCAGGACCGAACTGAGCCACCTGGTTCACCATCTCAGAACCTATCGAACCTGCGCTACCGGTAATCAGCACACGCTTACCCTTCAACAGCTCCTCTACCGACTTCAGGTCAACACGAATCTCCATTCTGGGCAGCAGTTCTTCTACTGTCACCTCACGTATCTGATGACTAACAGATGCGTTTCCGTCTTCTGAAGGATTGCTACCATCATCCTCAATGGCAGCCTGCAACATCAGAATCTTGGCACCGGCACCGATAATCTCATCCTGCAAATTCTGACAATTACGGAATTCCTTCACACGATTAGAGGCCACCAGAACGGCGTCAATATCACTTTTACGGATAATCTCTGCCAGGTCGGCATCCACAGAATAAACAGGTTCGCCCAAGATCTCCTTTCTTTCAGTCAACTTGGCATGAGAGATAAAACCTTTCACCACATATTTACGCGGGCGCATATCGCGGATAGCCTTGGCCAATCCTACTCCTCCCTGCATGGCACCGTATATCAGAATGCGCTTGGCCCTGGTCTGTGAGAAAGCCACAACATACAGTGTTCTCACAAGCACACGCGCAGACCACATCAGCAAAGTGGCCAGCAGGTAAATTATGATAATGACCGACAACTTGAAGTGGGCAAACCACTCTGTGGGCAGCAGATGCGCTCCACATTGTGCTAACAGCACTAAGCCCAACGACAGCAAGTTGCTATAAGCCACGCGCATCAGATCAACGAATCCGGAGAAACGCATGTAGCCCGAATAGGTATGAAAGATGCGAAATCCCGGGATACTAAGTATGACTGCACATATCAGAGAGTTTATCACCCTATGCGCATCGTGATAAAGCGTATCGCTACTGGTCATCATCCAATATACCAGCAGCCCGCTTACTATCAAGCTAGCACAGTCAATCATGATGATACACCAATATGGCAGTGCATTTTTAGAAAAATACCAGTTAATCAGTTTGTCAAAGGTTTTATGTTCCATCGGTTTTTTATTTTTTATTTTTTAATGAATTTATCAATGATTAAGTGTAGCAAGACGCCGAAGATGATGTCGAGAATCAGGATTAGCGTCTTGTTGATATCCAGCATCACGCCCCCTACTGTAAAACCTATCAGCGCTGCCGATATGAGCAACAGCGTTACCATGGTCCACTTGGGGCTCATGCCAGTTCTCATCAGTTTATGATGAATATGATTTTTGTCTGGTGTAAAAGGATTACGTCTCTCACGCATTCTTACAAACATCACGCGGGGGATATCCATCAAAGGGATAATCATGGTAGAGAAGCCCATCAGCAGCATTCCTCTGGGGAATCCCATCTTATCCAGACTGGCCATATAAACCAGCAGGAAACTCAACAGATAACCCAATGTCAGACTACCAGTGTCGCCCATGAATATCTTCTTACCTTTTTCAGCATTACCAAATACGTTATAGAACCAGAATGGTATGAGCACACCCAGCATGGCAAACGATATCATACAAAACAAATATTGTCCCTTAATAGCCGAGGCCATACCCAAGGTGAAGAGTGATATCGAACAGAGACCCGATGCCAGCCCGTCCACACCATCAATTAGGTTGATGGCATTAGTGACATACACCACCACAAACACCGTGAGCGGCATACCAATCCAAGCGGGAATCTCGTGCAACCAGAACAGACCCGACAAATCATGTATCCACAGTCCCGACAGTGGGAAAAGCAAAGCACAGATAATCTGCGCTACAAACTTGGCCTTATACGACACACCTATCAGGTCGTCAGTCACACCTGTCAGATAGAGAATCATAAGTCCCACACCCAACAAGATGAAACGCGCTATCAGGATATTCGCCTGTGCTATTCCACCATACAGATGCATCAGCATCCAGACACCTATAGTAAGACAAAAGCTCATCAGCAGCACAGGCAGGAAGGTGATACCACCCAAACGGGGTATCGGCTGATTGTGCACTTTGCGGGCATCAGGGATGTCGTAGAGCTTCTTTTTACGACTGATCAGTAGCACTCTGGGCACGAACATACATCCCAACAGAGCCGAAATCAGGAAAGGCACAACCACCGAATAGGCAGTCTTCATGGCATCTGCATCAGCGCCTGCCCGAAGCAATATATCGATCAAATCACGCCACATATCCTAATTCTCTACGCTTTTTATAATACATAATTACAACCTGCGACAAGCCCCATGTAGCCACGTCAACCACCAGAAGCAGCGACAGGTCGAGACCAATCCACACACCCCATATATTCAAGCCAACATACTCTAACGACATCAGAAGCAGCACCACAAGCACCTGTCTTGCTCCCAAGCCAGCAGCCATCAATCGGTGGTGGATGTGGTTATGATCACCACTCTTAAACACATTTCGTCCGTTCACCAGGCGGGTGATACTCACACGGAACACATCAAACATCGGTATCAGCAGCGCTGCAAAGCATACGATGCCCACACCCATAGGCAACTCATCGCCACCCATACGGCTCACAGAGATCACCACGTAAGCCAGAAGGTAGCCGATAGTCAAGCCTCCCGTATCACCAAAGAACAACTTACGCCAGCCAAATCGCCAGCCCAACACATTGCGGAACAGGAACGGTCCTAACAGACCTACCATTGCCACACAAACCATTAGCAACAGATACTGATGCGCTATACCACACAGCACAGCCATCACACTAAAGGCAATAATAGACAAGCCCGAAGCCAAACCATCAACATCATCCAGCATCGAGATGGTATTCGACACGTACATCACAGCTGCCACCGTCAGCGGAAAACTGAACCAAAGTGGCAGATGATAGAATCCCAACAAGCCATCGAGATGCTCGATACGCGCTCCAGAAAGTGGAATCATCAGGGCTGCAACAAACTCAATCGATAATTTAGACGTGATAGACACACCAACCAAGTCGTCCATCACACCTACCAGATACATCGTTGTCAAGCCGGTCAGCATCAGCATAAACTGAACGAAACCATCCATATTCTCCGAACTTGTAGTATATTGATCATAAAGGAAGAATGTGCATGCCAGTGGTAAACCTACACTGATAATAAGGATTGGAAAAAGAGACACACCCCCTAATCTGGGCACGTTGCGTTTTCTTTTTCCATCACGTACTAGTTCACTTTCGTCCAACAGTTCTTTTTTCACACTTACCACAATAATACGCGGTAAAATATAGAGCGCTAGGAACGATGCTAATAATAGTGGTATAATGATCGAGTAATATATCATGAAATCAACTCAACAACTAATAATTGCGGCAAAGGTAACACTAATTTTTGAAATGAGCAAACTATCCTGCATATTTTTTAAAAAAAGACCCCGAAAAGGAAAAACTCACGTTTGCGGGAATCGAACGCTTATCAGTATCTGAACGAATTAAGTGCTGCAACAATCGCCTGGGCTTCTTCTATAGAGATAACTTGATTCATAGGAATACTTAGCTCTTGAACATGAATCTTTTCGGTAATAGGGAGGCAGCGATTATTCCACTCCTGATAGCATTCCTGTTTGTGAGGTGGTACTGGATAATGAATCAACGTTTCTATACCTTGTCCTTTCAAAAAAATCTGCAACTCATCGCGATGCTCACAGAAGATAGGAAACAGATGATAAACATTATTCTCATCATCAATTCGTTTTGGCAGTGTTATCAATGAATTGTTGATATGCTCATAATAATAAGAAGCTAACTCTTGGCGTTTCCGGTTATCCTCATCCAGATACTTCAACTTTACATCCAGCACAGCAGCATCCTGTTCCGCCATTCGACTATTCACACCTACATATTTGAACACGTATTTCTTCTGACTACCATAATTGGCCAAGGCTCGAATCACCTCAGCCAGCTCAGTATCATTAGTGGTCACTGCCCCTGCGTCGCCCAAGGCACCAAGATTTTTTCCTGGATAAAAGCTATGAGCCGCAGCATCTCCTAATGCACCGGTCTTGGTACCTTTCCAACTACAGCCATGACTCTGAGCACAATCTTCCATCAATTTCAGATGATGCTTTTCGCAAATCTCGCTCAATCTATCATGATAAGCGATTCGGCCATACAAGTGAACGATCATCACACCCTTGGTTCTTGGGGTAATTGCTGCCTCAACCTTATCAATATCTATTTCCAGATGTTCCCAAGTTGGTTCTACCAACACTGGTACAAGATTATTCCGAGTTATCGCAATAATTGTGGCAATATAAGTATTGGCCGGCACGATAATCTCATCACCATCCTGCATCAGTCCTAATTCCTTATAGCCACGAAGCAACAGGTAGAGCGCATCCAAGCCATTAGCCACAGCCACGCAATGCTCCGTACCGACATATCGCGCATAGTCAGCTTCAAACTGCTTTGTTTCACGCCCCTGCAAAAACCATCCTGAGTCAATCACTCTGGATACAGCCTCTTTATACTCATCAGCATGCAAGGCCGTAATGGCCTGCAAATCCAGGAATTTAATCATCATGACGTTTTATTATCTTCATAACCCTAATTTCTCGCAAAAATACAAAAACTTCTCAATACACAGCGAAGTTTACTTAACATTTAACATTTCTCCACATGTAAAATATAAAAAAATCTGCTGCTTGTCGGCATCAACCACGACAAACAGCAGAAATCTTACACTTGCAAAAATCGAACAATCGTATCTATCGGTATGAATTAAGCTCGACTATATCGATGAACCAAGGCTTCAATATCGTCTAATATGCGTTCTTTATTAAAACGAGTTTGCATCAGATTTGAAGCAGCCGTACTGATACGAGCCTTATCAGAATCTGTCAATTTCATAATCTGGCGGAAGCCATTCGCTATATCATCCGTATCAATAGGATCGCAACAAATGCCCAGTCCATTTTCTTCAATAAGTTCTCTACCTGCCCCCTTAATGATACCAAGGATAGGAAGTCCCGACTTCAAATAAGACTGTAGCTTATATGGTTCCGTTTTGTCAACACCAGCCATTGGCGTTAATGGCAGAACCAGATAGTCACTGGCTTTCAGCACACTACCAACCTCATCATAAGGTATTCGCCCATGGAAAACTACATTCTTACAGTTCAACTTTTCAACCAATTCCTTAATCTGTGCCAAGGTAGAACCATCACCCACAATATTTAATACAGCATTAGGGATATTGGCCTTTGCGAAGCCCTTGATAGTATTCTCTAAATTTTGAGCTTTTGAGATATTACCTGTAAACGCAAAATTTACCTTCGTAGCATCGAAGGACAATGAAGTTGGCTTCTCAGGCACTTCAACCATCCAGTTTGGCGCATAAGTCAACTGCGCATTAGGGAAATATTGATGAATAGAATCGCCAAAACGCTTACTACTCACCATGATGGCATCTGCATTTCCATACACCTGCTTTATCACATAATCAACAGTAGTCGTAATGGGAAACACTTTGGGGAAGCCATACATAAACACCGTATCAGGCCAGATATCAAACGTCCATACGACAACCGGCGTTCCGAACTTCTTTTTTGCATAGATAGCGGGCAATGCTACCGACAGAGGACCTGTTTGAGAAACGATAATCACATCCACATCTTCAACAATGCGAGAGATAACATCCTTTCCTCTTTTCACGAAATGGAAATAATTCTCAACCTTTTTAACCTTGCTATCCCGATAACCCTCTATCGTGTCGAATCGATGGATTTCAATCTCGCCCCATTTTTCAACCGAATACCGTTCATTGGTATAACCAGGAAATACGAATCCTGCTGGGTATGAAGGTTGTCTGGTCATCACTTTTACATGATGACCCCTCTTGACCATTGACTGCGCAAAGTCATTGACCAAGAAATTCTCTGGATAAAAAACTTCTGAAACTATTAACAGATTCATGCCTTTCGCCACACCATTTTATTAACAATACCGGTATAGCTCTGGATAATCTTCACCACCTTAGTAGACACATTCTCCTCGATATAATCAGGTACAGGGATACCATAGTCGCCATTCTGATTCATCGTCACAGCAGTATCTACAGCCTGAAGCAGCGACTTTTCATCAATGCCGGCAATAAAGAAGCAGGCCTTATCCAACGCCTCTGGGCGTTCCGTTGAAGTACGGATGCATATTGCTGGGAAAGGATGCCCTACACTGGTAAAGAAGCTACTCTCCTCTGGCAGTGTACCAGAATCTGATACTACTGCAAAAGCATTCATCTGCAAGCAGTTATAATCATGGAAGCCGAGAGGTTCATGCTGAATAACTCGCTTATCGAGCTGGAAGCCAGAAGCCTCCAAGCGCTTCCTTGAACGTGGGTGGCATGAATACAAAATCGGCATATCGTACTTTTCAGCCATCTTGTTAATTGCTGTAAAGAGACTCATAAAGTTCTTCTCTGTATCGATATTCTCTTCACGGTGGGCTGAAAGCAAGATATACTTTCCCTTCTCCAACCCAAGACGCTGATGAATGTCACTAGCTTCAATCTCTGCCAAGTTTTGATGTAACACCTCGGCCATAGGACTTCCTGTTACGTACGTACGTTCCTTTGGCAGTCCACAATCAGCCAAATAGCGACGCGCATGCTCTGAATAAGCCATGTTCACATCGCTGATGATGTCAACGATACGGCGATTGGTTTCCTCAGGCAGGCACTCGTCTTTGCATCTGTTACCAGCCTCCATGTGGAAGATGGGGATATGCAGGCGCTTAGCGCCAATCACAGAAAGACATGAATTGGTATCACCAAGAACAAGTACAGCATCAGGTCTGGTTTCAACCATCACCTTATAACTCTTGTCGATGATGTTACCCATGGTGGCTCCCAAATCATCGCCTACTGCTTCCATATAAATATCAGGATCAGCCAGTTTCAAATCTTTAAAGAACACACCATTCAGATTATAGTCATAATTCTGACCTGTATGTGCCAACAGACAGTCGAAATACTGGCGACACTTATTGATAACAGCTGCCAATCTGATAATCTCCGGACGAGTACCCACAATAATCAGCAGCTTCAGCTTTCCATCATTCTTAAAATGCTTAATTTCCATCTTATACCTTTTTACTCTTTTACCTTTTCGAAATATGTATCCGGTTTGCTGGGATTAAATATCTCGTTACAATACATCACTGTCACCAGATTCTCAGTATCACTGAGATTAATAATATTATGAGTATATCCTGGCAGCATGTGAATACATTGGATGTTATCACCGCTCACCTCAAATTCTATCACTTCATCAGAACCGATTTTACGTTCCTGTATTAAGCCATGACCAGCCACCACGATAAAGAATTCCCATTTGGTGTTATGCCAATGCTGGCCTTTAGTGATACCGGGCTTCGAGATATTAATACTCACCTGCCCTGCATTCAACGTATGAATAAGTTCTGTAAACGAACCACGCTCATCCACATTCATCTTTAGTGGAAAGGCCACTTTCGATGCAGGCAGGTAACTCAAATAGGTCGAATACAGTTTCTTAGCAAAGCTTCCTTCTGGTATCTCTGGTATCATCAGTGTTTTCGGCTGCTCAGCGAACTTGTTAATTAAGCCCACTATCTCACCCAGGGTTATCTTATGCGTAATAGGAGCAAAACAATAACGACCATCAACCTTCGGAATTACATCCAAGCCCTCAAACTCGCATCGATGCTCTTTTCCTTCTAAAGCATCCAGCATCTCAGTTACCAAATCATCAATATACAGCAACTCTAATTCTACCGAAGGATCATTTACTTGAATTGGCAGATCATTAGCTATATTATTGCAGAATGTAGCCACCGCCGAATTGTAGTTCGGTCGGCACCACTTACCAAACAAATTGGGGAAGCGATAAACAAGAACTTTAGCTCCTGTTTCCTCCTGATATTTCAGAAACAAGTCTTCGCCAGCCTTCTTGCTCCTACCATACTCACTGTTTCCAAAACGACCAGTGAGCGAGGCCTGTTGTGAAGAACTTAACATCACAGGACAAGTATTACGATATTTCTTCAGCGTATCCAGCAATGTTGATGCAAAACCGAAGTTACCCTCCATAAACTCGGAGGTCTCCTTAGGTCTGTTCACACCAGCCAGATTGAATACAAAGTCAGCTTTCTGGCACCACTCGTCCAACTCCTCTGATGAGGAATCGATGTCATACTCGAAGATTTCATCAATCTTCAGGTCAGGTCGGGTTCTGTCTTTTCCTTCCTTTATATTATATAAGGTGGCACAAAGGTTCTTACCTACAAAACCTTTTGCACCTGTCACCAATATTTTCATTTTTACACGAGGTTAGGAATACCATTCAATTCATTCTGGATATACTCTAGCGATGCAATCTTAGCTTTTGTTTCTTCCAAATTCAGTCGGCGGGTATTGTCAGAATTAAACTCCTCGATAGTAGCACGCTTCACGTCACCCTCCTTAAAGTACTTGTCGTAGTTCAAATCACGGTTGTCAGCAGGCACTGCGTAGAAGTTACCCATATCAATAGCCTTGGCAGCCTCTTCCTTGGTGAGCAGTGTTTCATACATCTTCTCACCATGACGAATACCAATCACCTTGATTTCCTCTTTCTTACCACCAAAGAGCTCACATACAGCCTCTGCCTGTGTCTGAATAGTACAAGCAGGCGCCTTCTGTACCAGAATATCACCATTCTTACCGTTCTCGAAAGCAAAGAGTACGAGGTCAACGGCCTCTTCGAGAGACATAATAAAACGTGTCATCTTGGGCTCTGTAAGTGTGATTGGATTGCCCTTACGAATCTGGTCTATCCAAAGAGGAATAACCGAGCCACGACTGCACATCACATTACCATAACGTGTGCAACAGATCTTCGTATCGCCACTCAGACGACTCTTGGCCACAGCAATCTTCTCCTCAATAGCTTTGGTGATGCCCATCGCATTAATAGGATAAGCCGCCTTGTCTGTAGAGAGACAGATAACGCACTTCACACCTGCATCAATAGCGGCATCCAGTGTATTGTCTGTACCAATCACATTGGTCTTTACAGCCTCCATTGGGAAGAACTCGCAACTGGGTACCTGTTTCAGCGCTGCAGCATGGAACACATAGTCCACACCTTTCATCGCATACTTCAGCGTACTCTTATTGCGCACATCACCAATATAGAACTTAATTTTGTTAGCCACCTCCGGCATACGTGCCTGGAAGTCATGACGCATATCATCTTGTTTCTTCTCGTCACGACTAAAAATACGAATCTCTCCGATATCCGTACGGAGGAATCTATTCAGAACAGCATTACCGAAGCTGCCAGTACCTCCTGTTATCAGGAGTGTTTTGTTTTCAAATACAGACATATTATCGTTATTATTCTATTATACCTTCTGTTATCAGTTTCATTAATCGCTCCCAAGAATTATCTTCTGGCAATGAATAAGGAGTATAGCATTGTTGAGAGCAACAAGACAAAATCTGTTTTGCCCAATCATCATATTGATGAACTCTTGCATATTTTACGCCCTCATACCCACTCAACACCTCGTGCACATACTCCAAATCGTTAGCAATAACAGGCACACCTAACGATGCTGCCTCAAGCAAAGGCAGGCCCAGTGTCTCTATCATACTTGGGAATAACAGTCCATTAGAACTATTTACCATAGAAAGTAATTGTTCATGGGGAATTCGCCCATGAAAAACGAAGTTGCTTTCTAAATGGTTTTGCTTGATAAAAGAGTCCATCACAGGTAACTCACCTTGCTCTAAAGTAAAATGGATTCTTATATTCCTAGCCAATTCTGCATTCAACTTATAGGCCTCTTTCAAGGCATAAGCAATTGTGATATGTTCCTTGAACTCAAAAGGCGTCGCAGGATAGATAAAATTATAGAATCCTTTTGCATATTCGTATTTATCCAGACATGAACCATCTATTTTATCCGTTTCTGGGAAATATTGCCCTATCCGTTCTTTCGGGAATCCTAATCTTTTAGAGAATCCATTCTTTATCTGGTTGGTCTGAACTGCTATGAACGTGTTTTTGTTAAGCAGTGATTTAATATATAATGGATAGAAATAGTGATAAAACAAATATGTCTTTGCAAATTGGCTTTTCAAATTCACTTTATAGTGAAATAACGCCAGGGCCTGATGGAAATAAACAACATAACGCGAAGCATTACACCTCACCCCTGTATTCTGTAAAGAAAACACCACATCAGGTGTTATTTCTAACTTCTTAATTAGCTGTTTAAATCCAACAAAGTCAAACCACATTCTTCCCAATCCCTTGGTATGGCATACATGGTAAGAAACATTTTGGATAACAGGATTCGGCATGCCATCAGCTATAAAGACATGCCATTCATTTCTGCCCCCAAATTGCTCCAGTGCCTTAAGGAACTGCTTATATATTGTCAATGCACCTGTTTCATAAGAAACCGTGGCCAATACACATATGATCATTATTCTTGCAATTATTCAAGACCGTAAGTATCAATACCAGAATATTCACTCAATTCCGACTTATCAAAAACCGAAATATATGGATAATTGAATACAGTTATACCTTCTTTATAGTTCATTCTATCAATAGCCGCATCAATATTCTTGAACCATAGAAATATGTGGACAAACATCAACAATCCTAAATTGGCCAACATACGCGATGTACGAACATAATTCTGTACAAGAAATGCTACATACAAACAAATAAATGTTCTGAAATAGAATTCCAATCTTCCTGCCACAAGGTCATTGAAGCTCAAAACACAGTAAATCGCATATCCTATTAAACAAATAGCTTTAGCATAATAGCCATCAGTATCCTCTTCTGGTTCAAGCAAAAAAACGGGAAAGATTATCAATATACGCAATGCCATGCGGATAAAAATACTTGCTCCCTCACCCTCTTCATAAGTAGCCAGTCGGTCTAACGGTAAGAATGCTGTAACACTTATACCGACAAGAGCAAATGCTGTCAACCCTAAAGCCACATATAAAATATAAGCTTTATTGTATATCCTCAAGTTCAGCAACCAAGGTAAAATCAGGACAACAATAAAAGACAAATGGATAAAACAACCAACAATCACCCAGGAATAGAAGCGTTTATTATTCTTCTCTTTGAGCCAAGGATACATAAACATCAGCATGGCCAAACATATACCCTGACGTATAGAACTCATCGGACACATCATAAAGGTGTATCCATAGAACGTCAACAAACTTATGCAACTATATCCACAATCTTTATGAAAGAAGCGATAAGACAAGAGCATACATCCCAATGACAATACTGCGATGAATACAGGATAACCAATACCAAATAACTTGAACAAGCCAATCAACAAGCCAAATAAGGGGTCAATAAGCCCATATACCTCGGGATGCTCATAATTAATATAATAATTAAAATAGTCATCCATCTGTCCGTATCTAAATGTCGCCATCACAGTCATTAAGAAATAAGAAACATTAAACCATCTCTCACTTCTTTTACCAGACATCACCTCAATGGCGCTGAACATTATCAATATAAAGAGGACTATATAATACATGGGCTACTTTTTAGATAATATTATATTGTACAAGGCCATATACTTCTTTGCAATGACGTCGGCATCGAAACGTTTCACATTATTCAGTCCATTAGCCACTATATCCTTCCTGAGGCTCTCATTCCTTATTATTTCCAGGAATCCCTGACGTATTGAATTCACGCTCTTAGGATCTACATATAACACTGCGTCACCAGATATCTCTGTCATTGGCGCCAGATGAGACGTCAAAACAGGCCTACCTATAGCCTGCCCTTCAATGATTGGCATACCAAAACCTTCATACAAAGAAGGAAAGGACACTATATCACAAGAAACATATTCGCTTAAAATTTCCTGATCTGTAAGTCTGAACTTGTTTATATAATTAATGTGATTTGCTTTCAGTAACGACTTTTGAATATTACTTAATTGTCCGACAATAACCAAACAGCATTTCACACCATTCAATGCTTCAATAACTCTCTCAAGATTCTTATTCGCACGAGTACCAATATGCAGGATTCGAGGATTTTCTACATCAAATTCTTTCTTGCTATATTTGAGTTCTGGAGATATTGGGTTATATATAACTAACACCTTATCCGATGCTTTAGGACATTCATCCAAAAGTTCGCGTTTTGTAGCCTCTGTTATACATGTTATATATTTAGCCCTTTTTACAGGAAGCTGCACAAACAGCCACATCAGGATTTTCCTTTTCAGTCCTGCTCCAGGAAGATTGATGTCATGTATGGTGATAATGGTATTCTTTTTCGGCAATAGTAAAGCGCAATAATGCATTACCCCCGTAATATGGTTTATATCCTTTCTATGACAAAAGGCAAACCACATATTAGAAATAATCGACCATAATGAAACCTTATAGTAAGGCACATAACAATCATCAACAACAAAATGCTTATCAAAAATAGGTTGTAAAGGTTTAAAAACCTTTTCTATACTATAATCAGCATTTTTCATGCGAAAAATTAAACTCACATGATATTTTCTATTCATACCTTACTTTTTTCAATCTGCCGTGAAAGCGCTTCCAAATAGCCCTTACCATATTTCAAATCTGGCTCCATATAATTACCCTCTCCCCATTCGTTCCAAGATTTGATAAAAACTATCTGATGCTCAGGCTCTTTACTCTTAACCTCATCCAAAACCTGAGCAACATGCTTTTCAAACAAATCCGGAGTACTATCAACTATAATAAAACCATTTCTTCCACTTCGTGGACTATGGTCCCAATTGGGATAAATAGCCGGATATACATCTTCATTCGAATCAAACTCCGGATCACAAAGTGTTTTAATTTCCTGACTATATGAAATCAAATGAGTACAACCTTTATATCTTAAGACCTGCCAAATTTTCCTCAGTATCTTATCGCAAAAAGACTCTTTCAAAGCAGAAGAGCCCAATCTTGAAACCGTGACAGCATTGAAACCTCTTTTAAGAAGCAATTCTTTTGATTGCTCATAGTTTTCCAGCAAAGTAATTCTACCAACAAAGTGTATGCCAGGAAAACCATTCTCCCTTGCCAGTTCATTCCATATCCTTATGGTATGCTCAGGTAAATCAGAAGCCCTGTGCACAAACACCAATGGAGCTCCGTCAACCAAAATATACCTAGAATCCTTAAATGCTTTCAGCAAAGCATTGAAATGGGCCACATCATCTTCCTCACTATAAGTTTGTTCTATTAGTGTTTTAGTACCAGCTCCCAACGAACCGTCCTTATTCCACATTTTAGATTTCCAGGTTTCATTAGCCCAACCTATACAGAAGGGAAAATCAGGCTTCCCGCTATTAACAACTTCCCAAAAAGGACGCTCCATCAACTCATGCCCTTCAAACCAATAATGCCAATAACAGAAACCATAAATTCCAGCCTCTTTCGCTAATAAAGCTTGTTCCTCTCGGACCTCTGACACTCTAAGGTCATAAAAGCCCAAGTCTGCTGGCAATTTAGGTTGATAATGCCCTCTAAACAGAGGTTTTGCTTTGGTTACATTTGTCCATTCTGTAAAACCTTTCCCCCACCATACGTCATTTTCGGGAAAAGGATGGAATTGCGGTAAATATAAAGCTATTATCTTGGGGTTATTCATCTTTATCACAAATTATACAAACGTTTTTGTATTACAATTAATTCAATTCTCTATTATCTTTTTTATCAAATGAGCAATCTTTTTAGTAAAGTTATCTGCTCCCTCTCTATTCATATGAAAAGAATCTCTAAAATACTCATTATTTGACGCAAATTCATACGCACAATAGTAGTTAAGGATTTTGCAACCACCCTCTCGGGAAATTATATCAAAACCGGGTTGCAACCAAAGACTGTTTGTGACCCCAAATCTAGGAGACACAACAAAAATCAATTGCGTTTTATTCTCTTTACAATCTCGTATAAATTGTTTCAAATATTTAATCTTTACAGTATCAATCTCATTGTCGGTGCTACTATCAACTGACTTAGCATCTTTCATAACCTCATCTAACGGCAAATACCCATCACCATCAAATGTTTCATGCCCAAAAAAGGAACGGAACAGGTGTAAACACGTAGTATTATATCTGTAAAATCCTGAATACAGTTTCATCCTTTCAAGACCATCAACATCAGCATAAAGCTGTTTTAAACAATCTTCACGATAATAGGGCTTCAATTGAGCCAAATACCTTGTATTGTTAACATCAGCAGAATATTGATACAAATCAAATAATGGCGTCAAATCGTAAATGATGTATTTGGGTATATATCTCTGCGTTATTAATCGATAGAAACCATCCATCAGTATAATGCCACTACCATCCATGCCCAAATTGAAGCAAGATAAACCTAAAGAATCTGACAATATCTGAGGGTTATAATGATGATGCGCCCTTGACGAGCCCATAATTAAGACATCGGCATTACATTCCTTAATAGCATAGTTAATCTTACGTGCATCTCCGCTTTTGGAATGATCATACATATAATCAAAGCACTTACCGAAGATGATATCAATTAAGGCAACAGCCACAAAGAAAACAATTATTCTAATAATATACTTCTTCATAGCTTAAAAACTAGCATAGATAAACTGGCCTCCATCCAAAACACCTGTAGCCATAATTAATATAAAAAGAATAATAAACCAGCACCATTGAAATACAGGTTTTCTCAAGAAGGACCACTTTAAACCACATTCTTTAACAAGATCGTGTAATACTAATAAGAGAATGCCTACTATCACAATAAATACAGGGGCGGATCCAGTATATATATCCACAATATTCAAAGAGCCTCTATCATGAACCATTTTACCTATCACATCAAAAGCATCACCGATAGTTGGCATTCTAAAGAAAATCCAAGCTATATTCACCAATATGAATGTGACAAGGACTCGCACCAAGGACAGACTCTTTATAAATCGAGTATCAGAATATCTTCCTTTAGGATCTATTCCTAAAATCTTTTCGATAATTTGTAAAATTCCATGTATGAAGCCCCAGAACACGAACGTCCAGTTTGCGCCATGCCAAAGCCCACTCACCAGAAATGTTACCATAATATTCCAATACAGCCTAAGTTTTGAACAACGGTTTCCTCCTAATCCAATATACACATGAGTAGTTAACCAACGGGTTAATGAAATATGCCAACGTTTCCAAAAATCAGTAATACTTGTAGCGAAGTATGGCTGACGGAAATTGTTGATTAAATCAAAACCCAATGTCTTGGCAATACCTATTGCCATCCAGGAGTAGCCAGCGAAGTCACAGTAAATCTGTATTGTATAGAAGAAACTGGCTAGCATGCATATATTTCCCGAATAGAATTGGTAGTTCCCATATACAGTATCCACCAACATTCCAACCCTATCTGCAATAACCACTTTCACAAACATGCCCCATAGCAACAGTTTCAATCCGTCTCTCCCCTGCTCGTATGAGAACGAGTGCGAAACCTTAATCTGCGGCATCAATTCTTTTGCTGTACTGATGGGGCCTGACGTTATCTGAGGAAAGAATGAAACGAACAATATATAGTCCAACAGATTCTTTTCTGCTTTCACCCTTCCGTGATACACATCCAGCATATAGCCAACAGCCTGGAAAGTAAAGAAAGAAATACCTATAGGGACTGCCCAATTCAGCCCTGGCATTGCAAACTTCAAACCTATTGAAGCAAGCCCTTCTGTTAAACTATCATTTAAGAAATTATAGTATTTGAAAGCCAATAATGGTTGTAGCCCCAATATCGCAAACAGCCAAACTAACCTATTTCTCTTTAAACGCTCAGATTCTTGAACATTTTGAACCGTAAAACCTTCACTTTGTAAAACTTGGCCTCCCCAGTATGTCACAAGAGTAACACCAAGAAGCACCAAGGCAAAGGCTGGTTTCCAGTTCATATAAAGCAGATAGCTCACAATGACAAGAAACAGCTTACGCCAGTGGTTATACTTAACAGGAATCAGCCAGTATAACCCAAAGATGAAGGGAAAAACAATCCAAAAAGAAAATGAATTAAATACCATCTGAGGTTTTTCTAATTTTGCACAACAATCTATAAAGACAAGGAGCATACTTAATCATTGCGAAAACATACTTAAGATTAGGAGAATCATACTCCGGCTCCTTAATATCAGAATAGAATACATTCTTCAATTTTGATCTATAATCCTCAAAATACAACTTATACAGTTCTTTCATTTCAGGTTGGGCAAGTGAGGAACACAAGAAAAAAATTGAACGATTTTTCATGTGTAAGACAGCATTCCTTATCCGGGCACTATTTGACTCATTATATATCTGATTCAAATTTTCTATATATGATATTTCCAAAGGAGCACTTATACTGTTACATATACTACCTTCATGCATACGATAATAATATGCATAATAAGGCAATTCCAACATATTAACGTGCTTACTTTCTATAACTTTCGACAAATCATACATAAAAAGGGTATCCTCATTAGTTTTGCCAACGCGAAAGCGAACATCCTTAAGCAAATATGACCGATATAATTTATTTGTTGACGCATGACAAGATTTCTGAAGGATGGTGAACACACCGAAATCTTCACTTTTCACCAAAACCTCTTCTTTTTTATCCCACATCTTATTATAAGGTTCAACATAACCATCTGTAAGCCTAAGAAACTTAATTGAACATATGTCAACATTAGGATACTTATTTATTCCCTCATATAGTTTCTCGTACATCAAACGGTCAACATAGTCATCACTATCAATAAAACTGATATAATCTCCTTGAGCGACGTCCAGACCTGCATTGCGCGCCGAACTGAGGCCACCATTTGGTTTGTGTATCACCTTAATACGGGAATCTCTTCGCCCCCACTCATCACACATCTGAGGGCATCGGTCTGGCGAACCATCATCCACTAAGATTATCTCCAGATTCGCATAAGTCTGATCTACAAGTGACTGAACACACTCGTCAAGATACGCTTCAACCTTATATACGGGAACAATTATGGAAATCAAAGAAGTCATCATTCAAATTGGTAATCTATTAATATGGGAAGCGCCCATTTCCTTTACAAAATTTAGGAAGGATAATACAATAAACCCAGTAGGCAAGTTGATACAAAAGTTGTGAGCCACATATTTTTAGGTAAGATGCGTAACGGAAAACCCATCTACACTTCTTATACGTAACATCAACATCTATGATATTTTTATCAATCTTATATTGCCTATCAAGCAAATAATATGCATACTTAATTGCACCTAAACGATCTTTAGCAGGAATATCCTTTTCAATCAGAGAGATTAATTCATCGACATTTTTAGGCGTATAACAAGCATTAAGATTCTCATATAATGAACGTCCTAACAGTATTGATGGCTTTCCCCAAAATGTAGCTTCTACCCCCATTGTAGAACCAAATGTTATCACCTTTTCACAAGAATCCAGAAGTGCATAGGTACTAACATCACTCTCCGGCGGAACAATTGTAATATTATTATAACTCTTAAGTTTATACAAATCCAAGTGTTCTTTATGATTTACTCCACGAAGATTGGGATGAACTCGTAGATAATAATGAATTGATGAATCAGTATGCTTCAACAAATACTCAATAGCTTCGTACTGAGTAGAAAACAGTTTACCCTGCTCCCATTCACCACCAAGAGCAGCCATCTCATCTTGAGAAGAATTGAAAATTGCAACATTTTTTTTTCTTTGATCAAAGCCTGATGGCAATAGACCTCTTTTTTGCGAGGAAGTATATACAGCGACATCGGCAACTAATTCTCCTCCACGACGACGTGAATAAAATGAAGATGCAATTTCATTCTTCTGCTCGTCCGACAAAGGAGAATTAGACCACAAACTTTCAATCCTTCGAGTATTCAGAACAATAGAATGAGGTAAATCTCCTTTGAAAGTCTGTTTTTTATAAGGCTCAACAATACCCCCAACAACTTCTAAGGCAGTATACTCAATCTTCAGTATCTTAGAAATATCATAAAACAGGCGATTTTCAAACAAACGCCCATTATATGAAATGATTTCATCTGGCTTTATTCTATCAATTAACTCATACACATAATCAACAAAATCACAAATCTCATCCACAAGCGGCAAAGCATAAGATTTGAATTCATCAAATCTCACCACATCAAGATCTCTAGTAATAGAAAAATACAAAGACAATATAGAGTCGCCAACATATACATCTCTATACTTAAGCTTTTTAACTTGATCCAGATTCTCAAATTGCCACTGATGCTCTACATGATTAAACTTTTCTCTATCAATGGCTAACATATTTATGTCCTTTGCATACTCCTTTTTGTATTTTCGATACATTGAATGACAAAAACTACAGAAAGTTGGAGCGCCATTAAGATTCATAAAACAAGAGGACAAAGCACAATGGCAGTAACACCAAAAAACTTCATCACCACTTTTCTTACTTGTAAGAATATCATCAATTATGACACCTATATGAGGTACCGCAATAGAACATGCACTATAATATAATTTTTTACTCATAAAAACACTAAACTAACTCAAACATCTTCTTCTTTTTGTAAACTAGACAAAATATGATAGCTATAAGTAATGTAATTAACAACTTATATAACTGAGGAATCCCCGATACAAACTGAGCGCCTATTAAACCGGATAACAGTACCAAGAACACAACTACCAACTTTTTCAGATTACCCAACCACATTTTTACATTCTTATGGTAATAACTAACTATAAATGGTATAAACAATTGGCTCCAATATGAAATAATCGTAGAATAAATAGCTGCTCGGTAACCGAAGATAGGAATACCAACAAAACACAAAATAAGATTCAACAATCCAGGCACAAAAACCAACCAAAGTAACTGAAATGTATCCTTTTCTATAAATACGGGGGTACTTTGGAAAACATAGAAAGCAAATACTACATTTGAGAAACACATTATACTAGCAATAGAAGAAGACTGCCTTAACTCAACATTCTTGATAAGGAAACCATAGATTTCAGGAATCCAAATACAAACAAGGATGGAAGTTACAAAAGCGACAGACTGGCACAAATAATACAATTTTCTATATCTGGTATAATCATGACTTCTATAAGCTCGCTGAATGTTCGGTGATATGGCTGTAATCAAGGCTGTAGTGACCATCACTGCATAATCGCCCATTGTACACCCATGACTAAAAAGTCCAATCTCATCATATGACACATGCAATTGGCTCATCACAATTCTTGCAGAACTAGTCAGAAATACAAATCCCAAGGCATGAGGCACAAGTGGAAGGCCTATTTTCAGCATCCATACAATTCTCTTAATATTATGATCAACAATAGGCTTTATATTATAATCTATCCAAATGAACTTAACAAAAAGAAAGAATACAATCAGTCCAGAAAGAACATTTGGTACAATCAACCCCCAATAACCAAGACGAAAAAAATAAATCAGGACGAAAGAAAGAACAAGACTAACGACCGATCCTAAAAGATTTGTCAGTACAAGAGGTTGAGGTTTTTGCAATAAAGGGAACAAATGGTTAGCAAGTACAGAATTAGTCGTACACAAAACCGGTATTGACCCCACAACACTTAACAACAACAACTTCAAAGAGAAGTGTATTGGTAACGTCAATGACAAGATAAGAAAGTTCAAAAAACCAAAAAGGATTGATGATAATAACATCAAATATAGCACTCTCCCCCACACTAAATTGTAATGCCTTGGCAGTTCAAAGAAACTATTTGCTAGATGAACATGCAATCCCAATGGCAAAACGGCAATCATAAAACTCGAATACGATGCCAAAACCCCAGAAATACCATAGTCAAAAGTCGTCAGAAAAGGCGTTATCAGCGGTAGTGTAAAAACGCTGATAAAAATAGTTAATTTGGGCACGAGACCGTAAAAAAGAGAGTCCTTTATAATTTTTACGCTTGACATAAATTACTATAAGACACATTACAAATCCTTTGTTTTGGGATGTTCTAACAGATGATTAATAATAATCCTGCACATTCCAAGAAGCAACGGACATCATAGTACAAATGAAATTACTGTCTATCCAGCACGACTTTATTGACTATAGATAAGATGATATCCTTACCAAATATGGTCTCTACAAACTCACGAAAGACTCCATCACCACCACTTTTTTCTAGCTGAACAGAAGCTAACGATCTGACATATTCTGGTGCTGATATGGGTACTCCTGCCCATCCAACCTGTTTCAATAAAACCATATCATTAAGGTCATCACCGATATAAGCTACATCGCGAAGTTCTATCTGCAGTTCTTTACAAAGCTCCTGTGCTATCGCAAGTTTGTTTTTAACTCCAAGATACAAGTAATCAACTTTCAATTTCTCCGCTCTGCGACGCACTATCTCGGTATTTTCCCCTGTCAAAATTCCGACAGGAATACCCATATGGTGAGCAAAAAGTATTCCAGCACTATCATAGGTATGAAACTTCTTCAGCTCCAAGTTTGTCCCGTCATAGTACATTCCCCCATCTGTCCAAACACCATCAATGTCTGTTAATATCAGCTTCGGTAATTTCTGCTTCATTATACAATTTGGTTGGGATAGATAACCTCATTTTTCGGAATATCAACAAGCAATTTCTTGCCACAAACCTCATTCAACTGATTCCATTTGAAACCATCTCCAGGAGAGAGCATATGAAGATCTTCCTCCTTTATGATGTCCCCAGCTTTCATATCATGCAGCGTAGCGATGGAACGTTCCAATTTTTCTTTTGAACCTGCAACACTCTTATCTATATATAGACTTTTGGTGCCAAGCCAACGCTCACAGATACGGATATCACGAACCATACGGTTGACACCATCTGGACCAAGAGAGCCTTTCTGATCGGTGCCTTTCATATGTCGGTCAATGGTGATATGCTTCTCAATCACCTCTGCCCCCATACCTACAGCCACTATAGGTGCTGAAATACCTATTGTATGATCAGAGAATCCTATTCTGTACTGAGGATAATTTTCTTTCAAATAAAGAATCGTATTAAGATTGAGGTTATCCGGCTCTGTTGGATACTGACTTACGCAGTGAAGAATGGTAATATCATTATGATAGCGCGTTATAATCTCAAGAGCATCATCCAGTTCTTTCTTACCAGCCATACCTGTTGAAAGGATGATAGGGATTTTAGTTTCCGCCATAGCTGCCAGTAAAGGCAAATTGGTAAGATCGCGACTAGCCACCTTTAAATAGTCAGGCGAGAAAAGCTTTAGCAGTGACAGGCACCCTTTTGCACAAAGAGTCTCCACGAAATCCAAGCCCTTTTCTTTCGCATACTTATAAACTTCCAAATGATCCTCGTCTGACAATTCCAGAACTGCTCGATGCTCACCGTAAGTGTGACCAAAAGAATTTGGATTATCATATATTCTATTCATCTGAGAAGCAGAGAGTTCCTCATTCAGATCACGCTTAGTAAGCTTTACTGCATTGATTGGCTTGAGGTCAAGTCCAAAAACCTCCTCCTTAACTGGTCGGCAAACCAAATCAACAATCAATTTTGCTATATCAACAGAGCCATTATGATTCTGTCCTATCTCGCCTATTATATAAGTTTCTCCTTTGGTAATCATTACACTATTCACTTTTGATTATTTTCTATCATCGCTTTCATTGATTTTTGCAAATCAACATTTGAGTCAATATACTTCACTACGTCTGCAAGCCCGAAATTGGGATTTGCCTCGAATAATGTAGTATAAACCTCTTGGGCATTTTCAAAATCCTCAAGATTATCTACTGTCAAACGGATATCATTTCTTCCTTGAAGGAATTCGGGTGCTTCTATCCATTCACACTTATAATCATCTGGATGAGAATAAATATGAATAGTCACATGTTCATGGGCTAAACTATCGTCAGTAGTCGCATTAACACGTTTCAAAGCATCAAGTTTGACATATTCCCCCCAAAAACCAAAATGGGTTTTGATAGAAGGCATATGATTGATTCTAAAACCAATGTAGTCTGCATCGCTGCATTTGGCTTTATTAATTAGGTCTTCAACGCCTCGCCAACTCAGGAACGGATTGTCAGAACATATACGCACGACACCATCAAGACTATTAGCATCAGCAGCTTCTATAAAACGACTAAGCACGTCATTTTCAGAGCCTCGAAAAACTATTATTCCTCGTTCTTTTAAAAACGTCTCCAACTCGTCATTATCTGGATTTACAGAAGTGGCAACTATAATCTTTGTGTCACTAATCTTCTGCAAATTACTAATCACTATTTCCAACAACGTCTTACCTCCGTAGAACTCTTTAAGAATCTTACCTGGCAAACGTGTCGACCCCAAACGGGCCTGAAGTATGATACCAATATTCATTTAATTATGAATTAATAATTTTTGAAATGGGCTGAAAATCTCAATATTTAAATGGATTATCGAAATTATTGATAAAAGGATGCTTGGTGTCTTTGTCAGAGAGGATTGCTTTATCAGTTGGGATGTGCCAATCGATATTCAAGCTTTCATCCATGATACTGATACCACCATCAGCCTCGGGATGGTAGAATTCATCGCACTTATATTGGAACACAGCAGTTTCTGACAGCACAGAAAAACCATGAGCAAAACCCTTTGGAATAAAAAACTGGCGATGATTGTCCTCTGTAAGCTCAACTGCCACATGTTGTCCATATGTGGGACTACCTTGACGAATATCTACTGCGACATCGAGCACTGCTCCTTTTACACAGCGAACCAGTTTGCTCTGAGTGAATGGGGGACGCTGAAAATGCAAACCACGAATCACACCATAGCTTGATTTGGACTCGTTGTCCTGGACAAAGCGAATGGTACCAACCTTTTCATCGAACTCTCGTTGAGAGAAGGATTCGAAAAAATAACCACGAGCATCCTCGAAGACACGTGGCTCTAAAATAACAACTCCATCAATTGATGTTTTAACAACTTCCATCTTAAAAAACGAACGATTAAGCGCAAAAATAATACTCCGAGCTGACAAGCGCAAAATGCAGTAAATCAGCACGTTATAGAAAAATTTACGTTTATTAACTACATGGTACTTGGGAACTTAAAGAAATCGATTTCCCTTTTCCGCTTGCAAAGATAAGAGAATTTTGCGACATCACCAAATAAAAAGACGGAAAATGACGCTTTATCCAAAAATTATTCGTCATCTTCCGTTATTTTACAATGATGCAGTTATTATGACAAGCCCAATAACGTTTTGAACTGATGTTCTTTATAAAGAACCCAAATAGTAGTAAACAAAGCTGCCAGTAACAAGCTCACTAACAGTATCTGAGGACGCTTAGGACCGGCCGGCCCTAAAGGAACCGTGGCACGCTGAAGTGTAGTGAAAGCAGGAGTTGCCTCCTGAACCTTTGCCTTATATGCCAGAACCTGGGCACTCAGCGTATTGTAGTTATTATACTGCAGCTGCAAATCGTTTTCCAAATCAGTCTGTTTCTGACGAATACTCTCTAAAACGAGTTCCTGGTTGGCATCTACAAACTCGACATACTTCTGACGAGCATGCTCGTAATCTTTCTTTGCCTGACGCAGCAGCATCTCAGCATACTCGAGATCATGACGAGACTTCTTTGTACGATAATCGGTGAGGAAACCCTGCAAACGAGCCTGAACAGAATCAGCCAACAGGGCTGCTATATAAGGATCCTGTGTGGTAACACTGATTGAGATCAGATTGGTCTTCTTATCAATCTTACAAACCACGTTCTTCATAATCATACCTGCAATGCGTGCCTGCTCACCTGTAAGTTCGAAATTATTCACCAGGGTATCCTGCATTTTCTCAGGTGCCATCAAACCAAAGAAATCTTCCCACCAGGGAGTCTTCCACTCATTTTTCAAGTAATCATAATAGGTCATGGATGTTTTATCCATTTTTCCATGCACCTTAATGGGAAACAAAGACGTTTTGAAGTCAGTGCTCTTCATCAAGTCGGGATAGAGAGAGGGGGTAATGGCATCGCCACTAGCACTACCACCGCCACCAAGGCTCACGCCTAAAGAACTAGCCAGAGAGGCTAACTGCCCCATATTATTACCACCGCTACTTGCTTCAGGCGCCAACATCACCTCGCACTTATAGTAAGTGGGGATAGACTTAGTAATAACCATAGCCACCACAAAGGCAATAGCTAAAACAATATAATAAAGTTTTCTATTTTTACTAATTGCCTGACCGATGGCACCAAAATCAATGGGCTGAGGTTTGCGAACCTGGGGATTTATCTGATTCTGTTGATTCTGCTCCATATTACGTTAGAATGTCTTTATCAGGTTTGTAACTGTGGCCAGCATGGTAACCATGGTGGCAAGAGAGGTACCAAGGTTAGCAATCATGCCAATCTTATCGTTGGCAGAACGAGTCTTACTGGGAACAAAGATCTCGCAACCAGGTTCAATTTTAGCACCATTAGCCTTCTTAACAGCACCATTCTGATAGAGAATGAATGCACGAGACTTCTTGGCATTTAAGCCAAAACCTCCAGCTTGATTGCGGACATACCACTTATAAGTTTTACCTGCACTATAGCTTGCGGTATTGGGATACATCACATTACCATCAATCTTAACGGTACCGCTGAACTCGGGCACGATGATGCGGTCGCCCTCACGGAGAACAACATCATAGTCAGATCCGGGATTAGCCAGTGCCTTATCGAGTTCGATAGCCACGTAGTAAACACTATCCTGCTCGACCTTATTGGCATCGAAACCAGCACCACTCTGTACCTTTGCCAACTGAAGAATACGATTCAGACGGAACTTCTCGTCGTCGTTCATAGGACGCTCGATACGTGCACCACGGATATAGGCCTCCTTGGTAACACCACCGGCAGCCTTAACAACTTCGCTAAGGCGCTGATTCTTATGCGACAACGGATAAGTGCCAGCAAAAAGCACCTCACCCTGCACGCTAACATTGCGCTGAGGCATATAACCAGGACTCTTACGGACATATACCTCGTCGTAAGGTTGCAGCGTAAAACCTTTAGAACCATCAACTATAAAACCGTCTTTCAGAGTAAAAGAGAAGGTCTTGGCAACTTCAGGCGAATCCTCGGTAGCCTTGGGATCAATCATGCGACGCGACACATCAACCTTGACAGTAGAAGCTGCATCAGTGAGGCCACCAGCCTGGATAATCAGGTCTTCGATTGACTCGTCATCAGCATACTCATAAGTGGCGGGATATAAAACTTCACCGTAGATAGTAACAGTACGTTCATTGGTTTTCTCTTGCTTAGAAGCGATAGTGAGTACGTCTTCATTCTCCAAAGGTACATCGGCAACAGTACCATCGAGAATACCCTGAATATCAAGCGAGATAACACGGCGTGTGCGATCTGCCTTCATACGATGCAATACAGCACGACCAGAAAAGGCGTCTTCGGTGAGACCATCTGCCTGATCAATCAAGCTCTTTACTGTTGTTACATCACCACCTAGACTATACTGACCGGGACGAAAAACGGCACCATCAATCTCAACCATATTCTCGTAGCGATGCAAGTTACTACCTACTGTAACCGAGTCACCATCCTGCAAACGGAAGCTCGACATATCGAACTCGTTGACATTATACACAGAATATTTATCGCCAGCCACACGATTGACACGTAGCGTTTTCTTATAGGCATCGCCAGTGAAACCGCCTGCATATTTAATCAACGTGGCAATACTCTCGTTTTTCTTCATCTCGTAGACCATAGGACGCTTGACATTACCTGCCACATCTACAATATTCTGATAAGGACCAACCATAATAACATCGTTCTCGGCCAAACGGATATTGCCAGAGAGTTTGCCATTGAGGATATAATCATAGATATCGACAGAAGCAATCTGACGACCACTACGGAACACCTTGATATCACGAAGCGTACCCAAGCTATTCACGCCGCCTGCCATATACAATGCATGGAACACACTGGCAAAGGCAGAAAGGGTATAAGTACCAGGAGCCATCACCTCACCCATCACATTGACCATGATGGTACGGGTCTGACCTAACGTCATACGAATCTTTGAACTGCTATAGCGCTTGCCAAGGGTCTGCTTAATCTTAGCATTGGCAGCAGCAACAGACATGCCTGCAATATGGATAGGACCATAACCGGTAACAACAATTGAGCCATCGGGACCTACCTCCATCTGCTCTGACTTCTGAGAACCGCCATATACATCGACGAACACCTTATCACCAGGACCTACAATATACGAGGTAGGTGTTGCAATGTTCATATTTGGCTCGAATGAAAGGGCTTTATTATTGAAGATATCACGACCGAACACACGCTTGCCATTGATGGTATTCGCTGAATCAGGAATATAAACCCTCTGACGAGTATTATCCAAGAATGTAGTTTCGAATTCATCATCGTAATAATTACCATTCTTCTGTACATACAATTCATAACCATCAGCATCTACACGCACAGCACCGTTGCTCTCGCGCATACGGCTATCGGCTGTGAGCTGATCGGTGGTTGAACCTGATGAACGCACCGCTGAGGTGCCGTTCAACTTTTCGTACTGACTGCGCACACGCTGCAACTGCTGCATGGTAACGCCTTTCTGCATGAGTTTAGTAGCAATCTGCGACTGAGATGCGCCATTCTTCATCTCGCGCTGGACATACTGCATCACCTGAATGTCGCTCATCTGAGCCTGCACCAACAGGGTGGTGAGCAACAATGATAATACCAATAGAGATCTCTTCATTTCAAAAAAATACTTTCAGTTTTAAAACGGGTGCAAAGATACTGATTTATTTTAAAACGCACAACTTTTTCACCCATTTTATTTTAATATACAAAGATTTTGTAATCCTTGATGCTACCGGGGGCACCTTCCTCCATGCGTGGCAGATAATCGAAACCTGTGATGGTTTGCTCGCTACCCAAGTCGATGACCATGAGGTGTGGCAGGGCTGCACCACGCTCGGTACGCCAGTAAGTTGACTCCTGCAAATCGAAAGATTTTTCAGCAGTATTATTACCACGTTTTGTCTCCTCGCTATCGGCATATTTCACGGTCCAAGGCTCACGACTCAGGCGTGCGCCATCGACATTAACGGCATAGAGCTCGGCAACGGATACAACGTCCTTTCCTTCGTGTGTAGATAAGGCCTGAATAGCAAGATAACGGCCTGTCTTTGGGGTTGTAAAACGTACCATCTGCCAACCATTACCTGCAGCCAGCTGGCCAACATGAACGGGAGTAGCCGAATTCAGATCCGGCTTATCACCAGGATTATTATGTGTCCGCGATTTTTCAATATTCAATTTATCGAGTTCGGGCTTATTCTGAGCAAAGAGCCAAGGTGAGAGGCGCTTCTGATCTTTGGAGAGATAGAAAGCCTTGGTAGAAGGGCCAACGACATCGAGCACAATCACCTCGTTCTTGCCCTTCTTGAGCCAGCAACCGGGCACATAGAGGGTCTGCTGAGGACCGATAGACCAGAAACGTCCAACGGCATGACCATTGACATACACCTGACCTTTACCCCAGTTCTCCATATTCAGGAAAGTATCGCCTACCCTCTTGAGATTGAAATAGCCACGGTAATAACCAGAGCCTTTGAACACCATCTTGGTCAGCGAATCGCGCTTAGCGGTGTCAAGGGCCTTCTGGGCAGCGGCATAGCTATCGGGAATGGTAAAGATATTCCAACGCTTGAGATTCCATACCAGCTCGTGACCATCCTTATCGGCCGACAGGGTGACACTCTCGGTGATACCCTTATAATCCTTGATGGCGCGACCAAAATTGATACGGCCCATGGCCTCGATGAGAATCTTGAGTTCCTGACCATTTTTAACGGCAGGTAACAGGATACTCTTTTCGTTGCGCACACGATCAATCTTACCTATATAGGTACTGTCGATGAATATCTGTGCAAAATCGTGTCCATCATTGAGTGTAAGTACACTGGGAGTATCGATATCAGGCAGCGAGGTGATATACACCATCGAACCCCAACCCTGATTCAACTCCTCCATGGTGCGCAGCGGACTGTTCATCACCAGACTGTCGGCACCCAACAGGATATCAGCATGCTCGCGCATCTCGAAAGCAGGGATATTAATCATATTAGCAGGGCGTGCAGGGATGGCAGGCAGCGGTTTCCTGCTGTACTTCTGCATCATCTTGCGCAACTGGAAGAACTTCTCGGTTGTACCACCATACTCGTTGATGGGAGCATCGTAATCATAACTGGTGACATCGGGTGCGAAACCGGGAGAGTTTGCACCTGCCCAGTGGCCAAACGAAGTACCGCCGTGGGTCATATAGAGCGAGAACGAGATATTCTTCGACAGCATCTCGTCCATACCATCTACCATATCCTTGGCTGGACGTGTTTCGTGATTGGCACCCCACTTATCAAACCAGCCGCTCCAGAACTCTGAGCACATCAGAGGGGCATTGGGGCGCAACTGCTTGAGACGCGCAAACTCGTGGTCGATATTAGCACCTGTACCGAAGTTCATAGTCCAAACCAGGTCGTCGAGACCGTTTCTCTCGAAGTTTGAACTCCAGTCGCACTGGAACAGCGTCAGCTTGTCGCCATAGATGCCACGCAGGCAATCGCGTATCTCAGAGATATAGGGTTTGTCCTCGCCATAAGAGCCATACTCATTCTCTACCTGCACCATAATGATAGGACCGCCATTCTGGATGGTGAGGGGAGCAAGCTGCTCGCCAACCTTCTGCTCGAAGATTTTCACACGCTCCATAAAATAAGGATCGCGCTCGCGCAGGCGTATATCTTTTTTCTTAAGAAGCCACCAAGGCAGACCGCCCATCTCCCACTCAGCACATACATAAGGACCAGGACGGACAATCACATACATACCATTCTTCTGAGCCAGACGGCAGAACTCTGCCACATCATTATTATCGGTGAAATCGAACTGTCCCTCGCGCTGCTCATGGATATTCCAGAACACATAGATGCAGAGGGTGTTCATACCTAAAGCCTTGCACATCTTGATGCGATGCTCCCAATAAGGACGAGGGATACGCGGATAATGCACCTCGGCAGCCTTCACAACAAAAGGCTCGCCATTAAGCAGGAATGTTTTGTTACCAACAGTAAAATCACCAGCCTGAATCAGCTGGGAAAAAGTGAGCAATAAAGCAGTAATCAGTAGTTTAACTTTTTTCATTTTGTATCTTTTATTTTTTTATTTGGTGCAAAGGTACAAAATAATTGATAATTGAGAATTGAGAATTGAGAATTATTTGTATTTTTGCAACAAAATTTATCAATAATATGAAGAAACTAACATTACTCGTAATGGCAATTGTCTTTGCTGGGATGGCAAAGGCTGAGGATGGTCACAAACTGTGGCTGAGACAACAACCTATCAACAAAGCAAAGGTTACAGGACCTGAGTGCCTAGCTGCTCAGGAGCTGAGAACCTACAGTACAAAAGATGTAACCCTGAAGCTGGATGCCAATATGGAGCAGGATGCCTATAGCATCAGCAATGGGGTGATAGCAGCTAAGAACGAAATCGGACTGCTTTATGGCGCCTATGCCCTACTCCGTGGTGAAACCACTGGCAGTAAGCCTTTCTACAAACTGCGCATTTTGAACCACTGGGACAACTTGAATGGTACCATCGAGCGTGGCTATGCCGGTCTGTCGATTTTCTGGAAGGGCAAGGCAGGTGAAAGGAAATTCCATGGGCACACCATCTTCGTAGAGGATCCCAGTGCACCTATCGATGCAGAACTGATCAAGGAGTACGCCCGAGCCAATGCCTCTATCGGCATTAATGGCACTGTGCTAAACAACGTAAACGCATCGCCCAAGATGCTATCGGCAGAATATATCAACAAGGTCAAGACTTATGCCGACATCCTGCGACCTTATGGCATCAAGGTGTATCTCTCGGTTAACTTTGCATCGCCCATGACAATCCCAGCCAAGGGATTCAATGCTGGTAAGCCCATCAAGACGGCCGACCCACTGAACCCGAAGGTTAAGGCTTGGTGGAAAGCTAAAGCTAAGGAGATATACGCACAGATTCCTGACTTTGGCGGATTCCTGGTGAAGGCCAACTCAGAGGGTCAGCCTGGTCCATTCGACTACAAACGTACGCATGCCGATGGTGCCAACATGCTAGCCGATGCCGTGAAACCATTCGGCGGCATCATCATGTGGCGCAGTTTTGTATATGGTGCAGCTCACAAAGGTGAAGACCGCGTAAAGCAGGCTGTATCAGAGTTTGCCAATCTGGATGGTCAGTTCCGCGACAATGTAATCCTGCAGTCAAAGAACGGTCCTCTGGACTTCCAACCACGCGAACCATACGCTCCTATCTTCGATCAGATTAAAAACACAAAACAAATGGCCGAGTTGCAGATCACACAGGAATACTTAGGCCAGTCGCGCCATCTTACCTACCTAGCTCCTATGTGGCGCGAGTTCTTCGGATTTGTTGCACCCGAGAAATTAGTAGGCATAGCAGGTGTTGCTAACATCGGACTGGACAAGAACTGGTGCGGGCACCACTTCTCACAGGCCAACTGGTATGCCTTTGGACGCTTGGCATGGAACCCTAATCTCACCAGTGAGACCATTGCCAACGAATGGCTTAACCAGACATTTGACAGTGTAAACTCTCAACTGCACAGTATGATGCTGCGCTCACGCGAAGCCTGCGTGGATTACATGATGCCTATCGGACTGCACCATATCTTCGCCTTCGATGAGCACTACGGACCAGAGCCAGATGGTTACAACCCACACGTACCTTATGAGTGGTGCCCCGTTTACTACCACCAGGCCAATAACGACAGCATCGGTTTCAACCGCACTCATACCGGTTCGAATGCCACCGCACAGTATCGCGAACCCTACTGCACACTGTACGACAACATCAACACCTGTCCTGAGCGCTATCTGCTGTGGTTCCACCGCGTGCCATGGAGCTACCGCCTGAAGAGCGGGCGCACGGTACTAGAAGAGATGGACTATCGCTATGCCCGTGGCGTGAAAGAGGTGGAGGACTTTATCCGCATCTGGAACGAAGTCAAACCCAACATCGACGAGCAACGCTGGCAAGAGGTGGACGCACGCCTGCAACACCAACTGGAGAATGCCAAAGAATGGCAGAAAGTATGTATGGATTACTTCAGTAGTTTCACCAAGAAATAAAAACAAAATATCCCTCGCCAAGTTGAAGTGCACCCCGAAAGTTAGACAAAAAACTTTCGGGGTGTATTATGTTAAAGAAAAAGCAAAAGAGGCAAAGCCTATCAGACTATCTCCGT
>NZ_JHUW01000012.1 GCF_000619825.1 Prevotella sp. MA2016 | reverse complement strand
GCATCTAAGTGCGAAGCCAGCCGCAAGATGAGGACTCCATTGAGGGTCGTCATAGACGATGACGTTGATAGGGTGCAGGTGTAAAGACGGTGACGTCAAAGCCGAGCACTACTAATTGCCCGAACTCTTTCGCTTCATGCTGATATTATCAGATGTAGTTGTTTCTGGAACGAACTTCTACCCAGTTTTCTTGTGTCGACAATGTCAATAACCTATATTAGGTGGTTATTGCAGTGGGGTCCCACCTCTTCCCATTCCGAACAGAGAAGTTAAGCCCACCTGCGCCGATGGTACTGCAATGCAATGCGGGAGAGTAGGAAGCCGCCGTCTTTTTAAAGCGAAAGCCCTGGAGATACACATCTCTAGGGCTTTTTATTTTCAAAAACTAACGAACTATGAAGAGATTAAAAGTATTATCAGTGATGCTCACGATGGTTGTAGCCATTAGTGCGCAGAGTTACAAAACCGTTTCAAACATCAGTTATACTACTAAGTCTGATGCCTATGCCAAAGAGCGTTTGAAGCTGGATGTGTATTATCCAGAAGATAAAAAGGATTGTCCTGTAATTGTGTGGTTCCATGGTGGCGGATTGGAAGCAGGTCAGAAGGAATTGCCACAGCGATTGAAGGAAAAAGGATATGTTGTTATTGGAGCTAACTATCGTTTGTTGCCCAAGGTAACTGTTGATAAGACTATTGATGATGCTGCAGAGGCTGTGGCGTGGGCTTTCCGACATGCTAAGGAATATGGTGGCGACCCGCGTAAAATCGTCGTTACGGGGCATTCTGCTGGTGGTTACCTGACTATGATGCTATGTTTGAATAAAGCATGGTTAAAAGGCTATCAGATAGATGCTGACAGTGTTTGGCAGTATATTCCTTTTAGTGGTCAGGCCATCACTCATTATAATGTTCGTAAGATGCAAGGTATTCAGCCGTTACAACCAACAATCGATCAGTATGCACCACTTTATTGGGTGCGTAAAGATTGTGCGCCTTTGGTGCTGATTTGTGGTGATCGTGAGTTGGAACTCTATGGCAGATATGACGAAAACCAATATCTGGCTCGCATGATGAAGCTGGTGGGCCACAATCAGACCTATCTGTATGAGATTGACGGTCATGGACATGTTGGTATGGTTGATCCTGCTTTTCATATTCTTGATACGCATATCAAGCAGATGCTGGGGCAGCCTGTTAATCCCTGATTGTTACTGTTGTGATCTTAATTTTAATTAAGGATGCTAATCTTGCAATTTGATTGTGACAGATTTGTAATTTAGAAAAAAAATTATTTAAGTTACTTATTGTATGTAATCAACTTAATTGTTGAGAGCTATTTCTTTGTCACGCAGTTTAGCCATTTCGAGTTTAACGAATTGGTGGGCACGGAAGAACTCGTTGAGCTCAAGTTTGAGGAAATCTTCGATGTCGGGAATTTCTGGTATGAATAAGATGGTAGATTTGCAGTGTACATCAACGGTCTTGGCTTCTTCATCAATGGTGTAAACAGTCATAACGCTGTTATTGAGATTGGCCATATTGATAACTTTTTTCAGACGAGCAAAATCATCGATATCATATAACTCAATATGATCCCAATGGGTGTCCCATAGTTGGATGAATCGCAGTGCGTTAGTGGCATTTGCAATAAAATGCTCACCTTGATAGGCGAAGAAGATACGTTCGTCTTCATCTTCTTTTGGTAATTCGTATTGGCAACCAATCTTTGTCAGTATGGTTAATAATAGGTCTCTTGTTCCTTCTGTTTCCATTGTGTCCGATGCTTTTTTATGCAAAGATAAATAATAAAAGTGAATTATCCAAATTAAGATAAGACTTTTCTAGTTTCTTTTTTGCTGAATACAAAAACAGGAGGATAGAATGTTCTATCCTCCTGTTTATTGTGAGCCTCTTGTCGGATTCGAACCAACGACCCCGAGATTACAAATCACGTGCTCTGGCCAACTGAGCTAAAGAGGCGGGTGGGTAAGCGATCTGCATCGCGCCGCTACAACCTAATACCCTTGCTGCGTTCCCACCCTGGGGGATTCAAAGGGAGCTGGCCGTACAGGACTTACCCATGTTTTCAAAGAACTTCTGCTTTAAAGCGGGTGCAAAGGTAATCATTTTAATTAAGAAATAAGAATTCAACATTAAGAAAAATAGAGTTTTTAACTATTTTTTTGTAGAAAGCCCTTATTATGTGCGGGAAAATGCGTATTTTTGCACACTGATAAAGGTAAATGTAAAATAATGACTGCACCAGAATATATACAATTAAAAGCTTACGCACGTCAGGATGGCTTTTTTCTGGCCATGCTGTGGATCGCTAGTTTTGCTAGTTATATCGTAGGACTGACTAATCAAACATTGGCTATGGCAGCTATGCTGATGGCTGTGATGACACCATTTTTTGTGGCAAGCAGATTACGCAAATTTCGTGATTATGGGCTAGAAGGTGTCATCTCCTTTGGGCGTAGTTATGCTTATATCATCTTTGTGTTCTTCTATGGAGCCATTCTGTTGGCTGTAGCTCAGTATCTGTATTTTGCTTATATGGACAATGGTTATCTAGTTAACTCATTTGCTAAGATGATAGGCTCAGAGGAGGGACGTGTTATGCTAGAGCAGTATGGCATGGCTAAGGTGGTGAATGATGGCTTAGCTGAAATGGCGATGACTCGTCCTATTGATTATGCATTAAATATTCTCACAATCAATATTTCGTTGGGCTTTATTCTCGGTTTGCCCATAGCATTGATTATGCAGAAACGTAAGATAGAATAGAAGAATTGAAATTATGGATATATCTGTAGTTATACCTCTTTATAATGAGGATGAGTCTATCCCTGAACTTTATGCATGGATAGAGCGTGTAATGAACGCTAACAATTTTAGCTATGAGGTGATTTTTATCAACGATGGTTCTACTGACCGTTCGTGGGAGATTATCTCTGAATTGCACCAGAAACAGCCTGATGTGGTTAAAGGTATCAAGTTCCGTCGAAACTATGGTAAGAGTCCTGCTCTGTATTGTGGATTTGAGCAGGCTCAGGGAGATGTGGTGATCACGATGGATGCTGACCTTCAGGACTCGCCTGATGAAATTCCTGAATTGTATCGTATGATTAAGGAAGATGGCTATGACCTTGTGAGTGGCTATAAACAGAAGCGTTATGATCCTATTTCAAAGACAATCCCCACTAAACTGTTTAATGCTACTGCACGCAAAATTAGTGGAATCAAGAACCTGCATGACTTTAATTGTGGCTTGAAGGCTTATCGCAAGGCTGTTGTGAAAAATATCGAGGTGTATGGCGAAATGCACCGTTATATTCCTTATCTGGCTAAGAATGCTGGCTTTGATAAGATTGGTGAGAAGGTGGTTCAGCACCAGGCTCGTAAATATGGCTCATCGAAGTTTATGGGGCTCAACCGTTTTGTGAATGGTTATCTGGACCTACTTACTCTTTGGTTCTTGAGTACCTTCGGAAAGAAGCCTATGCACGTTTTCGGATTTCTGGGAACAGTGATGTTTTTTATAGGTTTTGTGTCTGCTGCGTGGATTGGTGCCGATAAGCTATGGTGCCTGGCTCATCATATTCCACAGCGTTTGGTGACCGATTCGCCCTTCTTCTACATCGCTCTGACTATGATGCTACTGGGAACACAACTATTCCTTACTGGTTTCCTTGGTGATTTGATTAGTCGTTCGTCTAACGGACGTAATGATTACCAGATAGAGGAGAAGATATGATTAAACGTAGTGTATATTTGTTGCTGACCTTGCTGATAGTGGCTTGCTCGTCTGTCGATTGTCCCGTTGACAGTACGGTTGCAACCATGTATCAGATTCGCAATAGTGATGGCTCGGAACTGAAACTTGTTGATACACTGACAGTATCTTCTACTCGGGCTGATGGCAAAGATACTATAATATATAATAAAGGTATCAATGTCAGCAGTTTCAATCTGCCTATCAGCTATTCTCATCCTGAAGATGTGCTGGTGTTACAGTTTAATATAGCAAATACCGATTCGTTGGTGAAAGATACGGTATGGGTTAAGAAGGAGGATTATCCTCATTTTGAATCTGTGGACTGTAACACAACCTATTTTCATACTGTGACGGATGTTAATTATACCCGTCATTACCTCGACTCAATAGTGATTAACAACCCATCAGTTACATATGACTCTCAGACGGTTCATTTCTTCCTCTATCCTAAGAGCAACGATTAGTATTCTGGTACTCTCAGCATCGGTGCCAGTTCAGGCTCAGAAGTTTTTCTCATTTCAGAAAGACTCTGTGCCCATGTTTCGTGGTTTTGCTGTCTCGTTTGATTTAGTAGGTGCAGGATTGATGGCGTTTACTGACAATGGTCAGTATGAGGGAGCTTTGCGTGTGAATCTGCACGATGAGTGGTTTCCAATTATCGAGGCCGGTGTGGGACGTGCAAATCATGATGATGATGTGACGAAAGTGCATTATAGTACGTCGGCACCTTATTTCAGAATAGGTATTGATAAGAATCTGTTAAAGGATAAGCATGGCGACAATCGTTTGTATGGAGGTCTGCGCTACGCCTTTACTTCTTATAAGGTAGATATCTCACGTCCTGATACTCCTGATCCTGTGTGGCTTTGGGATACAGGGTACGGTGTGAAAGATGCTTCTTGTAACTATCACTGGATAGAGGCTGTGGTGGGTGTTGATGCCAAGATCTACGGTCCTCTGCATTTGGGGTGGAGTTTGCGTTACAAGAGGCGTGTGTCGCACAAAGAGGATGGCAATTTTGGTAATACCTGGTATGTACCTGGTTTTGGCATTTTTGGAGACACCCGGTTGGGAGGAACATTCAATGTGATTATTGATATCTGATGCAACAACTTCATAACAAAAAACTCTTGTGGCAGTTGCCTTTTTTGGTGCTGCTCATTGTTGGTACGGTGCTGATTATTCGCCAGCAGCGGTATATGCCTTATCAGAAAAGTGCTGATAAAGTGTTTGGAACCTTTTATCATGCCGTATATCAGTGTGATTCTGACCTGACCTATAGTATCAATGCCGAGTTGGCAAAGGTGGATGTCTCGTTATCGCCATTCAATCCAAACTCGGTTATCACTGCCGTGAATCAGAATAAATCAGTGAAACTGAACGATATGTTTTTGGATGTTTATCAGTTAGCTATGAAGATCTCAGACGAGACCGAGGGCGCTTTTGATATCACTGTAGCCCCCTTGGTGAATGCCTGGGGATTTGGGTTTAAAAATGGTTTCGAGCCTTCAAAGTTGCAGGTGGATAGTCTGATGCAGGTCATTGGTTATCGGAAGGTTAGGCTTGAAAAGGGCGCTATCTATAAGACTGACGATCGTATTATGCTCGACTGCTCTGCCATAGCCAAAGGTTATGGTACAGATGTAGTGGCCCGATTGCTGCGCGGTATGGGTGTGAATAATTTTATGATTGAGATAGGTGGCGAGATTGTGACCAGTGGTGTGAATCCGGAAGGTAAGCCTTGGCGTGTAGGTATTTCAAAGCCCATTGATGATATGCAAGGTACTAGTCAAGGCGTTCAAAGTATTGTTGCTATTACCGACAAGGCAATGGCTACCAGTGGCAACTATCGTAACTTTTATTATAAAGGTGGCAAAAAATATGCGCATACCATTGATCCCAAGACGGGCTATCCCGTGCAGCATAGCTTACTCTCGGCCACTGTGTTTGCTAATAGTTGTGCTGTGGCAGATGCTTATGCCACCTCGTTTATGGTGATGGGGGTAGAGAAAGCTCAGCAACTGTTGGATCGCCATCCTGAACTGATGGCCTATCTCATTTATAGTGACAAGGATGGGAAGAATGCCGTATGGTATTCACCTTCCCTTAAAAACAAGTTACAGGAATAATTATGGCTTTGCTCCAAATCTTTGATAAATTATTGCAGTTTCCTCTGTTTCAGGGAATGAGTCGCGACGATTTGGAGATTGTGGCAGGTCACACACGTTTCGGCTTTCAAAAACAGAGTGCAGGCAAAACCGTTGTGAAATCAGGCGATACCTGTAATCAGCTTTACTTTCTGATTAATGGCAGTTTGAAGGTGCGCTCATTTGCTGATGACTATGGCTATCTGGTTGAGGAGCAGATTTCGGCTCCTTACATACTTCAACTTGAATCGATATTTGGCTATTATCAACGCTATACGCGTGATTTCGTAGCTCAGACAGATGTTAACTTCCTGACGCTTGACAAGGAAGAGGTGGTGCGACTGACGGAAGATTTTCTAGTGTTCCGCCTCAATATGGTTAACCACTTTGCCACTCAAACACAGAAACAAATGCGCCAAGTGTGGTCTCGGGCGCCTCAATCACTTGAAGACCGACTGGTGCGATTCTTTACTCAGCATTGTCTTTATCCTGCTGGACATAAAGTGTTTAATATTCTGATGACACGTTTGGCCGAAGAGGTGAACGATAGTAGGCTCAATGTGTCGCGAATTCTGAATGATATGCAGTACCGCGGACTGATAGTGTTGAGTCGTGGAAAAATAGAGATTCCACAGCTCGAACGCCTGCTTTACACCAAGTAGAAACGCCTATTCTTGTCGTTTTCAGCTTTTTTAATGTATTGTTTTGTAAAGTATCGGATTTTTGTCGTAACTTTGCAGTCAAAACCGCGAGAACAGGTTGCACCTCTGCAATTCAAGTTAACTTGATTGCGCTCGGTTTGCACCGTCCTTGCAATCCGAAAAGAGTTAGTATAATGATGATTGAAAAGAAAGCTAGAACGAACCCGTTCTTTGAACCTTATAACACACCTCACGACACAGCCCCTTTTGATCGTATCCGCATGGAGGATTACGAAGAGGCTATGTTGGAAGGTATTCGTCGCGACGATGAGCAGATAGAACGTATTATCAATAATCCTGCCAAGCCTACATTCGATAACACCATTGTGAGTGTTGATGACGAAAAGGATAAGGAGGGTTACTATGATCTGTTGGGTCGCGTATCTACCGTATTTTTTAATTTGCTTTCTGCTGAGACCAACGACGAGATGGATGCGCTGGCCCAGAAAATGAGTCCTATCCTCACCAAGCATGCTAATGATATCCGCCTAAACGAACGTCTGTTTGAACGCATTAAATACGTGCACCAGCATCATCGTAAGCTGACTGCAGAAGAAAAGATGTTGCTTGATAAGTGCTATGATGGTTTTGTACGTAGTGGTGCGTTGCTCGATGCTGCAGGCAAGGAGCGTTTGCGCCAACTTACCGAAGAGGCATCGATGCTTGGACTTCAGTTCTCTCAGAACCTGTTGAAAGAAAACAAGGCCTTTACGTTGCATATTACCGACGAGGCTCAGCTCGACGGCCTGCCCGAGACTGCTCGTGAGGCTGCTGCTCTGGCAGCAAAGGAGCAGGAAAAGGAAGGTTGGGTGTTTACGCTCGATTTTCCTTCGTATTCGCCTTTTATGACATATAGCACACAGCGCGACCTGCGCCGCCAGCTGTATATGGCCAAGAATACCGAATGTATCCACGATAATACTGAGAATAATCTCGAAATCTGTAAGCGCCTCATAAACTTGCGTCGCGAACTGGCACAGTTGTTAGGTCATAAAACCTATGCTGATTATGTGCTCAAGCATCGTATGGCAGGTAATGTGCGCAATGTGTACAAATTGCTTAACGACCTGATTGCTGCTTACAAGCCTACAGCCATTAAGGAGGTGAAGGCAATCGAGAAGATGGCACGCAAACAGGAGGGTAATGATTTTAAGTTAGAACCATGGGATTTTTCTTTCTATTCTCATAAGCTGCAGCTCCAGAAGTATAATCTTGATGCAGAGATGCTGCGTCCATATTTTGAGTTGTCGAAGGTGATTGATGGTGTGTTTGGTCTGGCCAATCGCATGTATGGTATTACCTTTAAGGAAAATAAGGATATTCCTGTTTACCATCCCGATGTAAAGGCTTATGAGGTGTTTGATGAAGATGGCTCTTTCTTGGCTGTCTTTTATGCCGATTTTCATCCCCGTAAAGGCAAACAGGGTGGGGCTTGGATGACCGAGTACCAAGGACAATGGATTACACGAGAGGGTGAGAATGTTCGTCCCCATGTAAGTGTGGTGATGAATCTAACCAAACCAACCGAAGAAAAACCCGCCTTGCTCACACTTGGCGAAGTGGAGACCTTCTTGCACGAGTTTGGACACTCGCTGCATGGTATGTTTGCCAACACGCGTTTCGAAAGCTTAAGTGGTACTAATGTATGGTGGGACTTTGTAGAGTTGCCTTCGCAGTTCATGGAGAATTTCGCTATCGAGAAAGAGTTCCTTCGCACTTTTGCCTTCCACTATCAGACTGGCGAGCCCTTGCCTGATGAACTCATCGACCGCATTGTAAAGAGCCGCAACTTCAATGTGGCTTATGCTTGCATGCGTCAGGTAAGCTTTGGTTTGCTGGATATGGCTTATTATACTCAGAAAGATGAGTTTACTGCAGATATTATTCCGTTCGAGAAGCAGGCATGGGAGAAAGCGATGGTGCTGCCCCAGTTGCCTGATACCTGTATGACGGTGCAGTTCTCACATATTATGGCGGGTGGCTATGCTGCAGGCTATTACAGTTACAAATGGGCCGAAGTGCTTGATGCCGATGCCTTCAGTGTATTCAAGAAACATGGCATTTTTGATAAGCAGACGGCCAGCAGTTTCCGTGAAAATATCCTGTCGAAAGGTGGTACCGAAAATCCAATGACATTATATAAACGGTTCAAGGGTGGAGAACCCACCATTGACGCATTACTTAAAAGAAATGGAATCAAACGACAAACAAAGTAAACTGGACGTACGCTATCTGCGTATGGCACGTATTTGGGCCGAGAATTCCTACTGCAAGCGTCGCCAGGTGGGCGCGTTGGTAGTAAAGGACAAGATGATCATCAGCGATGGTTATAATGGCACCCCCAGCGGCTTTGAAAATGTATGCGAAGACGATGACAACGTGACTAAACCTTACGTGTTGCATGCCGAGGCTAATGCTATCACCAAGTTGGCCCGTAGCAGTAACAATAGCGATGGTGCTACTATTTATATCACGGCTTCGCCTTGTATAGAGTGTGCCAAGCAGATTATTCAGGCTGGTATCAAACGCGTGGTTTATGGTGAGAAATACCGTCTTACTGATGGTATTGACCTCTTGGAGCGTGCTGGTATTGAGGTGATCTATATTGGTTTAGAAGACATAGAAAAATGAGTAAGAATAGAACAAATCGGTTCATGCCATTGTTAATGGCTGTCTGTGTGGTTGTTGGCATTGTGATAGGCACGTTTTATGCTAACCACTTCTCAGGAAACCGTCTGAATATCATAAATTCGAGCGGAAACAAACTCAATAATCTGCTACATATTATCAGTGATCAATATGTTGATACTGTGAATATCAACGATTTGGTTGAGAAGGCTATGCCTCAGATATTGGCAGAACTTGATCCGCATTCCGTTTATATCAGTGCACGCGATGGAGAGATAGCCAACGACGACCTGCGAGGTTCTTTTTTTGGTATAGGCATTGAGTTTACCATTCGTCAGGATACTATCCGTGTACAGAATGTGATTGGTAATGGTCCTGCCGAGCGTGCTGGCATGCTGGCTGGCGATAAGATTGTTGAGGTTGATGATTCTGCTTTCGTAGGCAAGAAGGTTACTAACGAAGAGGCCATGCATCGTCTGAAAGGTCCCAAAGACACAAAGGTGAAACTGGGTGTCATTCGTTATGGTGAAAAGAAAATACGTCATATTACCATCACCCGTGGCGAGATTCCAACAAAGAGTGTCACAGCTTGCTATATGCTTGATGAGGAGTGTGGCTATATTAAGATTAGGAATTTTGGCGAGAATACCTATCCTGAACTGCTTATTGCATTGGCTAAACTCTCACAGCAGAGTTTCACTAATTTGGTTATAGACTTACGTGGTAATACTGGTGGCTATCTTGAGTCGGCTGTTCAGATTGCCAACGAGTTTTTGTCGCGTGGTCAGCTTATTGTCTATACACAAGGACGCGCTTTCCCCCGTCAGGACTATCGTGCTGATGGACGTGGCTCTTATCAGCGCTTGCCATTGGTAGTATTGGTTGACGAAAGTTCAGCTTCGGCATCAGAGATTTTGGCAGGAGCTATTCAGGATAATGATCGTGGAACAATTATTGGGCGCCGTTCGTTTGGTAAAGGTTTGGTTCAGAAACCAATGGAGTTTAGCGACCATTCTATGATTCGCCTCACTATTGCCCGGTATTACACGCCTTCTGGACGCTGTATCCAGAAGCCATACAACAATGGTAATCATTATGACGACGACTGGTTGACACGTTATCAGCATGGTGAATTCTTCTCGAAGGATAGCATCAAAAACACAGGTCCAGAATATCATACTAATAATGGTCGTATAGTTTATGGAGGTGGTGGTATTACGCCTGATATCTTCATTCCTGAGGATACCTTAGGTATTACCTCTTATTATAAAGAGGCCGCTATGTCGGGACTTATCTTACAGTTTGCGTTTACATATACCGATGATAATCGTAGTAAACTTGCTGATATGAAGAATGTAAAGGAGATGGAGACTTATCTCAAGCGTCAGAATATTGTAGAACAATTTGTGAACTTTGCTGATAAGAATGGCCTGAAGCGTCGCAATCTTATGATACAGAAATCGCATAAATTGCTTGAGCGCTTTGTGGTTAGTCGTATCATCTATAATATTCACAATGAACAAGCATGGACCGAGTATCTGAATCAAAACGATCCAGTGATAGACGAAACGTTACGTTTGTTTCATGCAGAAGGTGCTTTCCCGCAAAAACCAGCTCTAAAACCGAAGGCAAAGCATGCTTAAAAACGAACTTAGAGCATTAATGCGTCAACGTAAACGGCAGTTCACTCAGCAGCAACTGAGTGAACTGTCGCTGCCTATTGTGGCTCGAATCAAGTCTTTGCTTCGTAACAGTCGCACCATCGTTGCCTATTATTCGCTCAACGATGAAGTAGATACGCATCATTTGATAGATGAGATGGTGCAAGAAGGAAAGATTGTTTATCTGCCTAAAGTGGTAAGTGATACAGAAATGGTTTTGTGTCGCTATACCGGTCGTGATAGTTTATCGCCCGGTAGCTTTGGAATTATGGAGCCTCAAGGACCTGTTATGCCACATAATACGTCATTCGATGTAGTACTGGTTCCCGGAATGGCTTTCGATGCAGATGGGCATCGGTTGGGTAGGGGAAAGGGGTATTATGACCGATTCTTGAGTACGATGATGGCTCCCCGTTCACTTTTAGTTGGTGTTTGTTTTGATTTTCAGAAAGTAGAATTAGTACCAACAGATTCGTGTGATATTTCTGTTGACATAGTTGTTTAATGGAATTGCACGTCTGCTATTACTTGACTACCTACGTGGGCATTCAGTTTCTTTACTAATTCTCGGCGCATCATTGATAAGTCAGCACGTATAGCAGGATTTGTGAGATGTACGTATAGTGTTTGATTCCTGATATACAAATTGTCGGTATAGTTGGCAATCATCTCACCAACCACATCCTTCCAGGAATCTATCAGTCGTTTTTGCAATAACGGTGTTTCAAGTCCCTGTGTTCGCAGATTCTTAAGAATCAGGTCTTTTATATTTTGAACGTCGCGTTTAAACATCTTTTCGTAGTTCTGTTATTTCTCCATTGTCAACATGAAATATCTTGTAGTCCAGAGTTGATTTGCTTAGTATCAAATCCAAATGGTCACGATTCGTGTCAGTAATGAAAATCTGTCCATATTCATTGCCTGCCACTAATTTAACAATCTGCTCTACACGCTGAGCGTCGAGCTTGTCAAAAATGTCGTCAAGTAAAAGCAGCGGTGTAGTCTTAGCATTGGTACGCTTCAAGAAATCAAACTGTGCCAATTTTAAGGCAATCACAAATGTCTTGTTTTGTCCTTGGCTACCTTCGCGTTTCATCAGATGATCGCCTATAGTTATCTCCAGGTCATCGCGATGCACGCCATGCAGCGAGTAGCCGATGGCACGATCCTTGAACCGGTCGCGCTGTATCACGTCCAGTAGTGGGCCGCGCTGACAGTGTGAAATATAATTCAGTCCAACTTTCTCTCGATTACCAGATATCGTTTCATGAATGCGCTGGAAGATAGGCGTCAATTCCTCTACAAACGCTTTTCGGCTCCGATAGATTCGCTCGCCTTCAGAGGCCATTTGCTCTTCGAATAGGCTGATGACATCTATGTTTGGCTCCTCTTCCTGTTTCAGCATTGTATTGCGTTGCTGCAAGGCCTTGTTATAGCGGTTCATAGCTTCCATGTATCCGTGGTCGTATTGAGCTATCACCATATCCATTAGTTTGCGGCGCTCCTCGCTGCCACCTTCTATCAGCAGCGTGTCGGATGGTGATACTACCACAACAGGTATCAGTCCGATATGTTCCGACAGTCGGCGATACTCTTTTTTGTTACGCTTAAAGTGTTTTTTCGTACCTCGTTTCATACCACAGTAGATATGCAGATCACCTTCGTAGGCACCCTCCAGCACAAAAAACTCAGCGCCATGGCGTATAACCTGAGAGTCGATTGGATTGTTAGCAGAGTGGCAGAACGATAGATAATATATAGCGTCCAACACATTGGTTTTCCCCACGCCATTCTGTCCTATCAGGCAGTTTATTTTGGGTGAGAATTCTAGTGTTGCTTCTGCTATGTTTTTGTAATTGATTACCGATAACTTTTCTAATATCATAGTGCAAAGGTAGCGTTTTTTGGCCATTGATGCTAAGGATTAACACAGATTAATAAATATTTTCTGCAAAATGATATAAAATGTGTGGCTTTTTTAGTATCTTTGCACCCGATTTTTAGAAAATTAAAATAATAAATATAATGGCAAATACAACAAATCAACAGCAGGCCGCCCAGACAGCTGAGCAGAGCCTGAATCAGAGTGAGGCCTTCTTCGTTAAATATCAGAAGACCATTATTGCTGCAATTGTAGCTTTTGTAATTATCGTAGTTGGAGTAGTTCTGTACAAGACTTATGTCAGCGGTCCTAATGAAGTAAAGGCCAGCACAGCTATTGCAAAGGGTCAGGAACTCTTTATGGCCGGTGACTATCAGAAGGCTTTGAACGGTGACAGTGTAAACTTCAAAGGATTTGTAAAACTTGCCGACGAGTACAGTAGCACTGCGGCTGGCAACCTGGCTAATCTCTATGCCGGTTTGTGTAGCGCAAAGTTGAATAAGTGGGAAGATGCAGCTAAGTATCTTGAGGCTTTCGACGGTGCTGATGATCAGATGATTTCTCCTGCAGCCGAGGGTGCTTTGGGTAATGCTTACGCACACCTGAACCAGCTTGACAAGGCTGTATCACACCTGAAAAAGGCTGCTGAGAAGGCCGACAATAACTCTCTGTCACCCACTTTCCTGATTCAGGCTGGTGAGATTCTGGAGAGCCAGGGTAAGAACGATGAGGCTCTGAAACTATATCAGAAGGTTAAGGAGAAGTACTTCAACTCTATGGCCTATCAGACTATCGATGGCTATATTGAGCGTGTTTCAGCAAAATAATATCCATGGCTACAAAAAACTTATCGGAATACGATATTACCACAGTGCCCGACGCTTCGAACATGATTTTCGGAGTTGTCGTGGCCGAGTGGAATCCAGAAATAACAGGCGCCCTGCTCGACGGATGTGTTAGCACACTCGAAAAGCATGGCGCTTTACCTGAAAATATCCATGTGAAAACGGTGCCTGGTAGCTTTGAGCTCATTTATGGTGCTCATCAAATGACTCTCAATGATGGTTACGATGCTGTAATTATTCTGGGTAGCGTTATCCGTGGCGAGACTCCTCATTTTGATTATATCTGTCAAGGAGTTACTGAAGGAGTTGCCCGTCTTAATGCTACAAGCAACATTCCTGTTGTGTTCGGATTGCTTACGACAAACGATATGCAGCAGGCACTCGATCGCGCTGGCGGTCGATTGGGCAATAAAGGTGACGAGTGCGCCGTAGTTGCCATTAAGATGGCAAAGTTCTAATCTATTACAATCTATTATGAAAAAGGTATTTATTCTTCTCTTAAGCTTGGGCTTAAGCTTCGGCACTGTAAGTGCTCAAGAAGCTAAAAAAAGTGAGTTGCATCAGCGTGCTGAGAGTGATTATGAAAAAGGAAATGTGGCAAGTGCCCGTTTTCATTACATTCGTGCTTTCGAGGATTATGCTCATAATGGTCAACTTAAGGCCAGTATGGAGTGCGCTACGCGCGGTACTTATTTTTATTATAGAGATAACTATTGGAAAGAGGCTTTTGATTTACTGCGTCGTGCCGACCAGGAAATAGATGTCCGCGGCAAGAATGCTAAGGAGAAAGCTGCTCTTCATTATATCATTACCAAGGAGCGTTTGACTATGTACATTAAGCTCCGTAAGAGCGATAGTGCCAAGGATCAGATTGGTATAATGGAGAATCAAGTAGCCTATGCTGCCGACGAGGAATTGAAGAACGATCTTCTTTATAACAAAGCGGTATATCATTACTCTTTTGGGCAGAATGCTCAGGGTAATGAAGTTTTCAAGGAGATGGCTAGTAAGCTTACTGCCTCTAAGCAGTACGACAAGGTTGACGAGGTTTACAAGACGCTTATCTCTAATGCCCGTCGTAGTGGCAATCCCAATATGGTGGCTCAGTCGTACAGCAACTATCTGGCTTGGAAGGATTCTGTCAACAACTTGAAGCATGCCGATGAGATTGGTGCTCTGAAAAAGCAGATTTCGGATAATGAGGCTAAGATTGAGGATCAGGCTAGCTCGCTTACAGCGCGCCAGGCTATCATAGTAGGTCTGTGTATTCTGGCAGCAGCTCTTGCAGCAGCTCTGGTGTTGGGTGGCATAGTGCTGATGCGCTATATCCTGCTTACACGTAAACAGAAAAAACTGATAAATCTGGCTAACGAGAACAATGCTCTCAAGGCAAAGTTTATCAGTAATATCTCTGCTCAACTCAATCCTACACTCCACAAACTCGATGCTAAGATTCCTGAGGTTAAGGCTCTGCTCGATTTCTCTGAGCATATCGCAACTCTCTCTGATCTTGAGAATACCATCGATCAGGAGGTTGAGATGGCCGATGTACAGCTCACTCCATTCTGTGAAGAACTGGTTAGCAGTATTAAGAGTCAGGTTAATCCTGGCGTGGTTGTTAAAACCAATGTGCCTAGCTTGAGCGTTAATATGAATAAGGAGTATGTATCGCATATTCTGCAGCATCTGTTGGTAAATGCTGCTATCTATACCCCCAAGGATGGTACTATATGGTTGGAGTACAAGAAGCGTGGTGCACATGTTCACCAGTTCTTGGTATCTAACACCGGCGAGCCTATCCCTGAGGACAAGCGCGACGATGTGTTCAAACCATTTACTGAGGTGAAAGACTTTACCGAGGGTGATGGTCTCGGATTGCCCATCTGTAAGCAGATGGCCATTAAGATGAAGGGAGACCTTGATATTGATCCAGAGTTTACCAAGGGTACACGTTTCGTGTTGTTGCTACATTCTTAAGCAAACAACTACACCTTTTATAACTTTACAGTTGAAATGTCCACCAGCCCATTGACTATTGCATAAATGGTCAATCCGGCTGGTGAATGTATTTGTAGCTTGCGCGCAATATTGCGGCGATGAGTGATAACTGTATTGATAGAGATGCAAAGGTGGTCGGCAATCTCCTTGTTCGACATGCCTTGTACCAGAGCGATGATAACATCTTTCTCACGGTCACTCAGCGCGTCTGGATTCTGAGCTGTAGCACTTCCAAACACCATGCCAGAGATATTGCGAGTCACATCCTGCTGTTTGGTTATCTGTTCCAGACGGCGGATAGCTGGCACAAAGATATGGTCCTCTACCAAAGCATGCTGGCGCAGCCAAACCTCATTTTCATAAATATCATGCAGTGTGGCGGTCAGCTGATTGTTGTGCAGTCCATCCTGTGGCAGATATTTGATGATGAGCAATTTAAGTTCGCGCAACTTTTTGTCGGTAGCACTATGATGTTTTGAAAAGGTTTCTACATTGTAATCATTGGCAGGCTGACCGTCAATTAGTGACTTTACGTAAGGGAAGAGTGTCTTCTGTTCATATTGCATGTGCCGACGAATCTCATGAGCATACTCGTCGTAGAACTTCAAAATAAGTCGCGCTAGTGAATCGTTCTCGTTCAGACTTTCACTTAACTCGCGTCGAATGTAAGGAAGCTGAAATTCCAAAAAATAGGCGTGGCTCGCTTCAAGGTAGTGTAGCAATGTGGGAACACTGAGCTGTTCGTCGGCATCAAAATCTCCGTATCCGTTCATTGCATAGTTTACTATGGCCAGAAAAGTGTAAGTGTCAACACCATTATCCTCGCAAGTTTCGCGCACCGTCTTGTCGCCAAATCCAAGGTTTATGCCAAAACTTCCAAGTGCCTGCAACAAATCGTAATTATCGCGGATTAATGATATCATTTTGTCGTCCGCTTCATACATCTTCTGATTTTTCATTTCCTTGTTTGTATGCCTATTAATGATTACGGGTGCAAATTTAATACTATTTTTTGAGATATACAATACTTATTATTAGGTATTTTTTTGCAGCTTGCTGCTAGTTTCTCGATTATTCTTTGTATCTTTGTGGCCAAAAGCAAGTAACTAATATGAACCAGAAACTATCTCATATAGATTTCGAACAGGCTGGTGCCGACGTGTTCTGTTTCGATAACGGAACTGAGGTATGCGAGTATCATGCGGTAATTCGTGTGCAGCAGACTTGTCTTCCGTTTGCCCAGCAGCTCGATGCTGTATTGAATGCCTATAACAGCTTGCTGACTCAGTTGCCTGGGGCGCAAGCAGTATTTAAACGTTATTTTTTAAGCGATGCAGCTAACCAGGCAGATGCGATTGTGGTGAGCGATGTAACTGATTGTGCCAAGAGCATCATCCAGCAGGCGCCTTTGGATGGTACCAAGGTGGCGTTGTGGGTTTGGCTAATGACAGGCGTTCAGACCTCCATTACCCAGAGTGAGCTCTACGAGGTCAGCCATGGTCAGTTCCGTCATCTGTTTAATGCTTCGGCACATAACCTAGCTGCTAATTCTGAGTATCAGATGCGCCTGCTCTTCAACGAGTATATCATGCAGCTTGCTCAGGAACAGTGTACACTGGCTGATAACTGCATTCGCACATGGTTGTTTGTGAATGATATCGATTTGAACTACGGTGGCGTGGTGCGTGCCCGCAATCAGGTGTTTTTTACTCAGGGGTTAACTGTCAACACCCATTTCATTGCCTCTACCGGTATTGGTGGCCGACAGCAGGATCCTAACGTGCTCGCACAGATGGACAATTATGCTATCGCAGGTGTACGCCCCGATCAGGTGCATTATCTCTATGCGCCTACCCATCTCAATCGCACTAGCGATTATGGTGTATCGTTTGAGCGTGGCACTATGGTTAGCTATGCCGATCGCCGTCATGTGTTCATCTCGGGCACCGCTTCAATCAATAATAAGGGAGAGGTGATGTATCCCAATGATATCGTTAAGCAAACCCATCGTATGTGGGATAATGTCGAGGCACTGCTGGTGGAGGCAGATTGCAATTTCGACGATGTTGCCCACATGATTATTTATCTGCGCGACGTGGCCGATTATCAGCTGGTGCGCAGTCTCTATGCCGAACGATTCCCTGGTAAACCCTGCATTATCGTTCATGCGCCGGTGTGCCGCCCTGGGTGGCTCATCGAGATGGAGTGCATGGCCGTTAAGTCGGTCTGCCTACCCAATATGCCTCAGTTCTAAACTGGTTTAAGCCTATGAAATCCTTGCGTTTGGTTGTCAAACTGCTAGTGGCATTCCTGCTGCTGGTGCTTATTTTGGTGGGCACAGGTGTGGTGCTCGTGAATAGTAAGGCGTTTCAGCAACGTGTGCTGCGGCAAGCCACTCAGATGCTTCGTGATCGTCTGCAAACGCAGGTTAGTATCGATAGCGTGGATATCCGTTTTATGGCTCAGCAGCTGCGCCTGTATGGTTTGCATGTGTCTGATCAGCAGCAGCGTCCACTGCTCACTGTTCGTCAGGCAGGAGCGGATGTTGATATCAGCGAGTTGTTAAGCAATAAGATTACCATTAAGGATGTTGAGCTGTCGGGTGCTCGTGCTCTGCTGCTCAAACCGGCAAAAGATTCGGTGGCTAACTTTCAGTTCCTCCTTGATGCTTTTAAAAAGCAGCCTAAGGCTAAGACGGATACCACCGTGGCGCCTCGAAAACGTATTCAGTTTGATATCCACAGTGTGCGCCTTAGCGATATACAGGCGACCTATAATCAGATGTCTTTGCATCTAAATCAATCTTTTATTAAGGGCCGGAATGGCAAGTTTCAAGTGCAGACTAGGATGCAGTTGGCTACCGATAACCATAAGCCTCGCAAAAACACTGGCAAGCCCAAGCGTGGCTTCTTCGATGTGGGGCATCTTGATGTTGCCTGCGATTTTAAAGCCACCATTGATGCCACCGATCAAGACACCCTTCGCCTTGCTCTCACCCAGCTACATGCCGTGGATTCCATTACCGGTATTCACATCCGTAACATGCAGGCACAGGCTCGTTTCGTAGATCGTCGGTTGCTGCTTAGTGATGTAGAGGTACAGCAAAAGCATACTCAGTTGCACATTGCCAATGCAGCCATGCAGTTGCCTAGCAAGCGCGATAGTATCCCCTTCAGTTTTCACTCTGGCCCCATCACTGGTACCGTCTATCTGCAAGATATCTCGCGTGCCTTTGCACCTGTGCTTAGCAAGTTTTCACTACCTTTGCGTCTTAGCTGTACCATGAGTGGTAATCAGGATAAGCTCAGCTTCCGTCATGTCAAGGTGGGCACGGCAGATAAGAACCTGGCTATCTCTGCCACCGGCGATATCACCAACTTGAAGAGCAAGGAGCGTCTCACAGTGCTATTCCGCGTCAATAAGATGACAGCCAAGAATGGCATCCCTGAGCGTATTATCAGTCAGTTTCCTGTTAAGCGCCTCATGATGGCGCAGCTTCATAATTTAGGCGACATCAGTTATGTAGGCAGTTTTCGTGTTATCCGCAAGGAAGAGCGCTTTTGGGGTACTCTTGGTACCGCAGTAGGTAGTCTGAAATTCCTATTCTGGTTGGATGAGCGTAATAAGTATGTGATAGGCCATGCCAGCACCCGTAAGTTACATTTTGGTCATGTTATGGGTATGAAGGATATCGGTCCTCTGTCGGCCAATGCCGATTTTAAGATAGATTTCAGCAAGCCTCGCACCTTGGTTATGCGTCGCAAGTTGGGTGGCAAGTTGCCTATAGGTGCTGTTAATGCCACCATCGATGATTGCAGTTATAAAGGCGTTCATGTGCGCAATGTGGCCGTTACTGTAAATAGCAATGGCGCTGAGGCTACCGGCGATGTCATCCAGCGTGGCAACTGGCGCGACATCTCCTGTTCGTTCTCTTTTACCGATACCAACCAGATGCACAAGCTCAAGGTAAGTCGTGGTCGTATGAAGTTCCATAAGATGACCGACGAGGCCAAGCAGGCCAAACGTGAGCGCAAAGAAGCCCGCAAAGCCGAGCGCCAGGCCAAGCGCGAAGCCAAGAAAGCCGAGAAACCAAACAAAAAGTCGTTTTTGTTTTTTTAGCGCCAATAACTTGCAACTTTCAAATATCTTTCGTATATTTGCCCCAATCTAATCGTTAGCATTTTATTTATACTAAAACTAAAAGCTTATGAAAAAACTATTATTACTATTGTTGGCTATGGTTGCTTTTAGTGCAACGGCCGATGCGCAGGGCTTTCTTAAAAAGTTGAAGGACAAAGCCATCGAAAAAGCAAAAGACAAGATTGAGAACAAGGTTGAGCGCACCGTTGATAAGGAGATGGATGCAGTGCTCGACGGTAAAAAATCTGAGAAAACATCGAAAGCTAAAAAGCAAGCCGAGGATGCAGCCGAAGAGGTTGACGATACCCCCGATGCTGTTGCTCAGAATCAGAAGAGCGACTTTGTTCGTGGTAGTGTGATTCTGTTTAGCGACGACTTTGCTAACGAGCAGATGGGCGAGTTCCCCTCAAAGTGGGATGTGAGCGAAGGTAGCTTAGAAACAGCCTCTATTAGTGGCAAAAAGTATGCGCACAGTAATGCCCCCGACTCCAGATTCTCGCCGCTGATGGAGAATATGAAGTCGTACCTGCCCGATGTGTTCACCCTCGAGTGGGATGAGTTCTTCTGTAAGGCTGGCGAAATCCCCGATTTTCCGTTCGAGTTCTTGTTCTCTGATGCAAGTGGCAACCAGACCGGTCATATCTATATGCGATATCGCCCAGGTAACCCCGATTGTTACGGCAACTATACCTTTAAGAAAGGTGGTGGTGTCGATCAGAATGTTGGTGGCAGTTTAGATTGGGATCATTTAGCAAAATTTACCAAGGTAGGTCAGTGGAACCACTTTGCCATTTCGTTCAACAAGCGCGCCTTTAAATTCTACCTCAACGGTAATCGCATCATCAATCTGCCTAATGTAGCTGCCCCCGCTCGTTTCGAGTTCATTATCCAGGACGAGAATCCCTATCGAGGTGTAGCTAATGTGGTGCTTGCCAAAGGTGCTGTTGAGCTCTATCAGCGTCAGGCTACCGATCTCTCTGCCGTTGAGAAAGCCATTGCCGAAACGGGTAAGTTTGTTACCAATAACATCCTGTTCGAAACGGGTAAGGCTACGCTGAAGCCCGAGTCGATGGAAGAGATTCAGAAGGTGGCCGACTATATGAAGAAGAACCCCAGTGTGCGTTTCGAAGTGCAGGGCCATACCGATAATCAGGGCTCCGATAAAATCAACGATCCCCTTTCGCAGCAGCGTGCCGAGGCCGTTGTTAAAGCCCTCGCTCAGTTAGGTTGCGACGAGTTCAACCTCCGTGCCGTAGGCAAAGGCAGTCACGAACCCGTAGCTGACAACAAGACCGATGCCGGCCGCGCCCAGAACCGCCGTGTGGAGTTTATTAAGAAATAACAAGTACCGATATGAAAAAACACTTAGTAATGCTGGCTGCCTTGCTCATGATGGGCACAGCAGGCGCCAATGCTCAGGGATTTCTGGGCAAACTAAAACAAAAGGCACAGCAAGCCGTTATCGGTAAAAAAGCAACTGCCGAGATAAGCGAGGCTGTGCAGGACGAGAGCGATGAGCCTGCCGACCCATCTAAGTTGGCTGTGGCCGCTGGCGACGATATCGTGCCTAAGCGTAAAACCCCTACAGTTACGTGGGATGGAACCTTTACCCCCTCATCGGCCTCGTCGGCTTCGGCTTTGATGGCCGAGCTGCCACAGTTGCCATCGGCCGAGAAGATGGCCCGCAGCACCATGGAGGAGCGCGATGCCTATGCACTTAAGATAGCCCGCGTTGTGGCCCGTGCCGAGCAGTTGCAGGAGGGTGCCAACGGATGCTCCGATGCCGATATGGAAGCCCTGCGCCAAAAGTGGGAGCGCAAAGTGCAGGATATGTTTGGCCTTACCAAAGAGGAGATGGCTATCCTGAACGATGAGAACGCGCCCGACTCGAAGAAGGAGCCCATCCAGCAAAAAGTGATGGCTAAAATCATGGGTGGCAATGTTAACATGAGCGAGATGGAACGCTTTGAGAAGATGAGCGAGAAAGAGCAAGAGGCTTACATCAAGGCTCACCCCGATTTTGTACAGAAGATGCAGAAGATGGCCATGAATGCTGGCAACTTTAGCAAGCAGATGCAGCAAACTACAGGTGCCCTTACAGGCTATGAGGCTAAGGTGGGACAGCTGGCTCAAAACTTTGCTAAGGTGATTACGCGCGAGGCCAATCACGATTACAGTGCCATTGGCAAAAAGTACGATAGTAAGTTGCAGAAGCTTTACGAGCAGATATGTGGTATAGATGATGCAGCCAAGATTGATGCCCTTTATGATGAGGCCGATCATTTGCTGTACAACTATCGTTTAGAGGCTGCCAAGGAGTATCGCGCCTCGCTGCTGCGCCTGATTTCCGAGCACAAGAAGTTTGCTGCCGAATATACCCGCTTGTCGCGTGAGGTGGTTGCCAGTGGCGATCTGCCAGAATGTGCCATCGGTCGTGCCGACCTGAATAGCGTGATTGCCGTGGGCAACATCTTAGACCAGGCCTATAAGGATCTGCCCGAGCTGCAGGCATCGCCCGTTTGTCAGGAAACCGTCTACGAACTGCCAAAAGGCTGGACATTTGGTGCCTGGGAGTGCCGTGGCTACATTGGTGGCGTAAACGATTTTAAATCACCTGGTGGCAACTGGCCTTTGTTGGCCCAGAACGCTGAGGCTGGCGAGTATGCAGTAGTCGAGAATGGCAAGTTCCGCAAGATTAACGAGGATGAGCTGAAGGCCATTAATAAAAAGGCCGATGCCCGACTGAAGAAGGGCGCTAATTCAGGCACTAACCCACCTTATGGTGTTTATAAGAGTCGTAGTGGCAAGCGCGTTGTAGAGTACTCTAAAACGGGCGAGATTATCCTGAATGGTATGACCACCTACGCTCCAGCGGCCTTCACTGCTAACCCCGATCGTTTAGAGTGGATTATCTTCGATGAGGGTAAGATCGTAAAGTGTACTTACAAACTGTAAAATGGTAGGTTTGCGCTATCTCATACTGTGGTTGCTGCTCTTTATGGGCAGCACCACTGTTTTTTCCACACGTTATCAAAAAGTGTTTGGTAGCGATTGGACCTCGGCAGCACGTTATGTGGCCGATCACCACGCCGAGTGGCAGCAGGAGTTTGCGCCCTTTGGTGTGGATGCACGTTTGGCCGAGGCTATCGTGTTTCCAGAGCTTATCCGCTATTCCATGTGGCAGGACGAGATAGAGCGAGCCGCCGTTAATGGTCTTTATGTTACCAAAGGCAGTCAGGGTGCCGACTTCTCTATTGGTCGGTTCCAGATGAAACCCTCGTTTGCCGAGCAGGTAGAGCAGGCGTGGAACCGTTCTTCGTTATCCAAGCAATACGGCTTTGTGTTCAACCTGCAGCCCAACAACCAAGCCCGTCGCTCGCGCATTCGCCGACTCTCCACCATGCAAGGCCAGTGCCGTTATCTGGCCATTTTTATCTTGTTACAACAGCAGCGCCATCCCCAGTTGTCCCGTTTGTCGCACAAGGATCAGGTGCGATTCTTAGCCACCGCCTATAACCGCTCCTTTACCGCCTCCTATAGTCAGATACGCAAAATGCAGCACCACCGCCATTACCACACCGATGTTATCAAAACCCGCAGCACCCGCCTTTACTGCTATGCCGATATCGCCGTAGCGTATTACAATCAAATATAGAGCTCACAGACCATGCTGTGGGCTCTATCTCTTTTAATGGTTAATGGTTGTTGTTCAACCTGCCATGCAACTTGTCGCGCCTAGGGCCGTTACAATCGCTGTTGCGATACTGGCAATCATCTGTACGATAAACTTTAATGTTTCTTTCTTTGTCATAATGGTTAATTTTTAATGGTTATTACTCAATGGTCAATGTTCTTCGACATGCGAAGCGGCAAAGCCGATTACAATGGTTAATGGATAGGGTGGGGCCTTAGCCCCAACCCTTAGTCTCCGTTAGGCCCGTCGTCGTAGCCACCGCCGCCAGTGTTTCCACCGGTATTGCCACCGGTATTGCCGCCCTGGCTGCTACCACCGCCGTTGGTTGTCTTTTCACCATCGCCGCTCAGCAGGCTCTCGGCATTCACAAACTCGGCTTTCTTCAGGAACTCACGACTTGAGATGTTCATCTCCTGCTCCTGCTCAGGCATGAATCGGATGTGGAGAGCCTTCAGGTTCTTACCCACATTAAACTCCTCCTTCTTGGGAGCACCGCCGGGCTCATTCTCCAGGGTGGTGAAGAAGGTACCCAGACCGTCGATCTTCACTCGCTTGCTCTCCAGAAGCATCTCAACCAGGCAGCTACGGAACTTCTCCAGCACACCAAATACTACATCCTGCGTATAAACGCTACCGTGCTCGCTGATGTGCTTTGCCAGCTTGCGGGTGTTCAGGGTTTCAATACTCTTGCTGTGGGCGAACCACTTGCCAAATACCTGCGACTTGTTGTTCTTATTCTGTCGCAACTCATAAAAAATCTTTGCCATACTCTAATACGTTTTTAATTTTAATGGTTAATACTAATGTTAATTACTCTCGTGTGTCTCAATCCACGTGTGTACTTTGTTTCTTTTTGACGATGCAAAGGTACAAATAAAAACGATGCGCTCCAAACCTTTTTAAAGTTATTCCTTGAGTTTTTCTGGAATGTTAAAATGTAAAGAAATAATCTATTGAGAATATGTCCCTATATATACTATCTTTATAATACTACCTTACCATCTATGAGAAAGTTCGCCAATACCCACAAAATTCTCGTGAACTATCCACCAGATTCTGACGTATCGCTCAAAACACCCTATTTTGCAGGGTAGGGACGAACGCAGGTACGCAGGTACATTTTGTAAAATCAAGTGACGCCCACCAATACTATATCTCTTTTATATAATTTATATATATTATAATATATATAAATTTAAATATATAATATAGAATATATTGCATTCTACATCCCTGCACGTTCGAACAAGCAAATGTACCTGCGTACCTGCGTTCGTCCATGCACTTCCCTAAAGAAGTTGAATGATTTTTAACTTAACCATCCCATAGGTTGAATGCTCGTTTGGTACCTTAGCCGAACGCAGGTACGCAGGTACATTTAGGAAAATGTAAAAATGAGAAAATTAAAAAATGGAAGTATTGAACAGATAGTACAGTTAAACAGTAAAGCAAACCTCTCCGAGCATTTTGTGCTCGGGGAGTTCACCAGGAGCAAGTATCCTGCGTAGAAAAGTGGCGTTTTTACAAGCGTAGTATAAATGATATAAGCAGTTATTGCTTATAGGCGGCGAGTTTGTTGAGGCAGTACTGGCGGAAGTCGGACCAGTGGTAGTAGGGGGCACAGTCGGTGGGAATAGGCAGGGTAGCCTCGGCCTCATTGAGTAGCACTTTTATGAGCACATCTTTGTCTTTCGGATTGTTGCGGTAGAAGATAAACTGTAGATTAGATCCCATTGGGAATACACTACTGCACCACCATCCATGCGCCTCAAGCTCATTGAGGTTGTCGGTAGCAAAATCGTAACCATTTACACCAATAAGACATACTAATGGTAGCAGTACTGTTTCGTGTCCGAAGCGAAGCTGTGCGCCTGGCTCGGAGAGCTTGATACAGCTATCGGCATCGGCAATAAGTTGCCTGAGCAAATGGCGCTGACTGTAGGGCTGACGGCCTCCATTAAGCTTGCAGGCACCATGCTGTATATACCATAGCGCGTTATCTGCTTGCCACATGCGATAGAATTCGTCTGTGTTGAATATCTTGATAAGGTGCTGATTGCGGTTATAGCTGATGTTGTCCTGAAACAGGGCCATCTTCATGAGATAGTAGTTGAAGTACTCTTCATCCACAAATTCCTTAACGATGTCGGGGTTCTTGAAAATAAGCTCCATCAGTCGGCTATTGCTCATGAGGGGCTTGGTGTAGTCGTCATAAGCTTTCTGAGCCTCGGGTGTCATATAGCCTTTTCGTAATTGTTTGTCCTGATGGTTCATGTAGAACTGAGTGCGACCAGATGCCTGCATGCTGATTTTAAGTTGTGGGCATGCCTGTAACATTTGTGCTGCTTGACAACCCATCGATTCGATGCAACGAGGCACGGTGGTGCTGATGGCTGTGACGCGAGCTCCTGCATGAAGAACCTCGGGGAAACGCTCAACCATGCGTTTTCCGATATTTTGCATCTGTCGCTTACCATAGCCTGTAAGTTCGCCCCAGCGATTTTCTGTGTCGCGCATAATTTGGTTCATTTCATGGAGCACTCTTTGCCCTTCCGTTGTTAGTTCGTCAAGACTGTCAGCGCGTTGCATCATGATGTAAGGGGTGTCGTAGCCAATACGGTTACTGATGTAGCGTGAACCATGCCGACCATAGTGTGATATGTAAAAAGGCTTCTTATCCTTCGGAGCAGGAGTGAGCACGCTACTAACTGAGTCGGGATAGGTGTCATAGTTGCACGAAGCATAGGTAGGGTGTTGTTTGATAATATCCCTAACGGTTTGTGCAGATACCGTGAATAGTGAACAACAGACAGCAATCACTACTGTTGCGATGCGTGTAATATGCCGTGTCATTTCTTCTGAGCTTTAAAGTTAAACCTTCGATTTTCGTAGCGATACAACTTGCGCAGATAGTAGCGCTTTACGTCGGTCCAATGGTAGTATGGAGCACAGTCGGTTTGGATAGGTAAGCGTGTTTCCTGTCCATTGAGTAGTACCTTGACTAACACATCGGGATCGCCAGGCTGATTACGATAGTGTATCATCTCGATGCTGCCGCCAAGTGGTGCGATGCGGTAGTTTACCCATCCGTAAGCCTCGAGCGAATCGAGGTTGTCTGTATGAAGACCGTGCCCATTGAGATCCATTAAGCATGCCAGGCTCATTACCACATCTGCATTGGTGTAGCGAAGGTGCATCATCGGTGTTTTGCGTGATATCACACTGTCGCCCATGTGTATCATATTACGTAGTACGGCGCGCTGCAAGTAAGGTTGATAACCGCCATTAAGTGTACAACCACCATAGCAGATATAATGCCAAGCATTCTGCTTGCGCCACTGCATGTGTATCTCTTCGGGGGTGAAAATATCCCAAAGTGTCATACGCCCCACCAGATTAGTGTTCTGCACATTGCCGGCAAGAATGAATAACTGGCGTGTAAGTTTGGTTGCGTCAATATTGTTGAGCACGTAGCTTTGGTCGTTGAATAGTGATGACATGAGACGAGCATCACTCGAGTTGAGCATGCAGAAACGGTCATAATTAATTTGTGTGAGCGAATCGACGCGCTGAGCTGTGAGTTCGGCATCCGATGGTGCCATGAACTTCATTTCCTGAAGCGATGCCTTACTGCGCATGATGATAGGTTGCTTCATGGACGATAGCTGCAATAATCCCTCTTGCATGGTCATGATGCAGCGATTTTCTACAATGCTACGTACGCTAAAATATCCATTTGTGGTAAATACTTCTGGGAATCGCTTTACCATCTGCTCTATTAACTCGCGGCTCTGTTTGGCACCTGTAGGGGTCAGCTCGCCATTACGCTGGTGAGCATCTCGCTTCAATTGGCCCACTCTGCGCAATACGTCCTGCCCAAGTTTGGTGAGTTTTCCTTGCTTGTTAGCCTTGGCAAGCGTGAGATAGGTATCTGTGTAGTAGTCACCTTTATCAAGGTAGTACGAACCAGGGCATCCATAATGATTAATATAGAATGGCTTCTTTCCACCTGGTGCAGGGGTGTCTTTAGGCATTTTTCCTGCATGGCGGGCATAAAACATGCCAGCTGCACGGTTAACATCTTCCTGCAACTCCTCGTTGACAGATTGTGCCTTTGCAACCGAGGATATCATTGCCACCGTAGCTAAGAGGATAATAATTTTCTTCATTGCTGTTGATAATGATGATTCCATCGGTTGCAAAGTTACACTTTTTTTATAGAATAACAAAATTACTTACTGTTTTTCTACATAATTTCCACAGGGATAACTATTTTAATTGTGATGTTACGCCCCATGTTGTACACACCGTGGCGGCCAGTTACATTATTAATGTCGGCATATTTTAAGCGGTTCAAGTGACTCTGATAGGCATTGTTGAGCAAATTGTCGGCTGTGATATAGAGCTCGGCTACTTTTTTGCGATTTAGCTGAATATCTGTGCCTGCCGATAGTCCAATAAGGGCATAAGCAGGTGTGGCAGTCTCGGTGTCGTCGGCACTATAAATATGCGACTGGCGTAGAAAACAGTCGAGATTTGCAGCGATATAGAGATTATTGAGCAGCGAACGATGAGGGGTGTGGTTGCTGTGATGATGCATCACGGTGCTATGAGAGTGATGTTGCAACTCCCACTTCAACTCTGACGACCATCGTGGCGCAGGGGTGAAAGGAATATACTTGGTGCTGGCTGCCTGATGCAGTAAGCGAGCATTAACCATTGAGAACGTGTTGGAGAAATGGACAGAGTGAATTGGGTGGATATCAACACCAGCCTCGAAACCAGCCAAACGAGCATCGCCTTGTGTAAAGGCGTATGTCAGGTAACCCTCTTCTATCTCCTGTGGGATTCGGTGGGTATAGATATAATTGTTGATATGGTTGGCAAATAGGGATAGCTGTGCTGATACGTATTGCGAGGTGAAGTCAAGACCTAAGTCGGCTTGCAAACTGTATTCGGCCTTGAGCTGCTGTGAGCCCAGTTCGTAGCGAATGGATCCTTCGTGTACACCATTGCTGGCCAGTTCGCTCATGTTGGGGGTGCGGAAACCACGAGCAAGGTTCATACGCAGGTTGAAATGCTCATTGATGTTGCAAACAGCTCCGATGCTTCCTGTAAAGCCATTAAAGTGGCGTGTGAAGTCGTTAAATCGCCACTCGTCTTCTTCTAGCAGTGCATCTCCATGCAGTCTGCGATGGTCATAACGCACACCGCCATTCAGGGTCCAGTGTTCGTTTATACTCTTGGAGGCTGTTGCATATATACCAAAGTCGAATAGGCGATAATCGGGAATGAGAAACTCTTCGCCCTTATTGACTGAACGTTGAAACATGCCACCAACGCCTGTAGATACTTTCCATCCGTTGAATTCGTGGGTGAGGTAGCGGATATCGTAAGTGAGCGTATGAAGTTTGAAGTAGAGTTCATATTCATCCATCTCTTCTTCGAACTCTTGTCGGCGGTTCTGCTGATAGCCGATGATGGTTTTCAGATAGCCGTTAGCTAGGTTGAACGAGTTGTTCCATACCAACTTATAATGCTTAACCTGCTGGAAAGGTAAGGCTTTGCTGTAGGTTTTAACGTTGTCGGTAGTGCATTCCAGATCGCCTGTTTCTGGGTCGCGCTCACCTTCAACAATGCTTGGCGTCAGGTGGTAGGCAGTCCAAGTGAGTCGTGATTGGCCCCAACTTTTGTTCAGACCGAGCATTAAGCGTCCTGCGCGCTCAGCAAACTGAGAACCAGGCACATAGCCGTCATACTTATTTTTATATGCATGTGCCATTTTTTGACTGTAGCGGGCATCCCATACAAAGCCGTGCTGATTTCCTGCTGCTGAAAGATTGTAGCCAAACAGACCGTTGTTAGTTTGATATTCACTGCTTATATTGGCACGGATGGTTCCTTCGGGCATCATTGCTTGGGGGTGCAGGATGATTACACCGGCCATAGCATCCGAACCGTACATGAGTGAGGCGGGACCTTTGAGAATCTCAACAGAGTTTACGCTACTTCCATCAACCTCGATGCCGTGTTCGTCGCCCCATTGCTGACCCTCCTGGCGAACTCCTTCGCTCATTACTACTACACGGTTGTAGCCTAATCCACGGATGATGGGTTTAGAGATGCTGCCACCGGTATTGAGCTGACTGATGCCTGGTTGATGTGCTATGGCATCAATAATATTTGTAGCGGCTGTGGCTTTAAGAATTTGTGGTGTTATCAGACTTACGGGAGCAGTTGCGTGCTTCAGTTTCGTGTCGCCGGTTACACCAGTGACAGTTAATTCATTCAGTTCTAGATGACGGAAGAAGATATCTGTAGAGTCTTCCTGATGGTGATTGTGTGTTGAGATGTGATCCTGAGCTGCCATTGAGGTGCATATACACAACAATAACAGAATGATATATTTTGAATTCATCTTATAATTGTTTTAATTTGTTTAAATATAAAATATGTAGCGTGCTATAACAATCGAAACAGTTGCAAAATTAGTAATAAAAACTTAAACCGCCGTTCTTTTTTGTTTTTTTTTAGTATTTTTGCACGCGTATGGAAAAAAATAAATTGTATAGAGATTTGTTTATTGATTTCGATGATACGCTTTACGACACGCATGGCAATTGTGATTTGTCAATTCGTGAAACGTTTGAGTATTACCGATTGGAGCGTTATTTTGATAATCCACAAGTGTTTTACGATGCTTATTGGGAAGCAAATATCGCCCTTTGGAGCCGCTACTCGAAAGGTGAGATTACACGCGACTTCCTGATTGTGGAGCGATTCCGCCGTCCACTGAGTGTAGGGATGGGAGATGCTGCTACCGAGGAGTATTGTCTGAAGATGAGCGATAAGTTTTTAGAGTTATGCAGCAGTAAGCCGGGCACGGTGAAGGGAGCTCATGAACTGATGCAGTACTTGCGCGAGAAAGGGTATCGTATGCATATGACTAGCAATGGTTTTCATGAGGTTCAGTATAAAAAACTGGCTGCCTGCGGCTTGCGCGATTATTTTGATACGATTGTGCTGAGCGAGGATGCGGGTGCAAACAAACCTGCGCAAGCCTATTTTGACTATGCCTTTAAAAAGACAGGTGCAGATCCTGAAACAACGCTGATGATAGGTGATAACCTGCAAACAGACATTAAAGGCGCCATGTCGGCAGGTATTGATGCGCTGCTGTTTAACCGCTGGGGATACGATATAAAAAGTGGAGACCCTGAGGCCCCCACTTACATAGTATCTGACTTACTTGATATCAAACAGATAATTTAAAGATTACTTGGCGTAAGCCACAGAACGTGTTTCGCGGATAACGGTAATCTTTACCTGACCTGGATAGGTCATCTCGTTCTGAATCTTTGTTGCAATATCGGCGCTGAGGGCTTCGCTCTCGGCGTCGTTCATCTTGTCGGCACCTACAATCACGCGGAGCTCGCGACCAGCCTGGATGGCGTAGGTCTTGGTAACACCGGGATAGCTCATAGCGATAGCCTCGAGGTCATTCAAGCGCTTGATATAAGCCTCTACAATCTCGCGGCGTGCGCCAGGACGTGCACCTGAGATGGCATCGCAGACCTGTACGATAGGAGCCAGCAGTGTCTGCATCTCCATTTCGTCGTGGTGAGCACCGATAGCATTGCAGATATCGGGCTTCTCCTTGAACTTCTCAGCAATCTTGGCACCGTAGATAGCGTGTGGCAACTCGCTCTCCTCATCGGGCACTTTACCGATATCGTGCAGCAGTCCTGCGCGTTTAGCCTTCTTAGGATTCAAGCCAAGTTCGCTAGCCATTACTGCGCAAAGGTTGGCAGTTTCGCGTGCGTGCTGCAGCAAATTCTGTCCGTATGAAGAACGGTATTTCATCTTACCAATGATGCGGATAAGCTCTGGGTGCAAACCATGTACGCCCAAGTCGATAGCAGTGCGCTTACCAGTCTCGATAATCTCGTTGTCGAGCTGCTTCTTAACCTTGGCTACAACCTCCTCGATGCGTGCAGGGTGGATACGTCCGTCGCTAACCAACTGGTGGAGTGCCAGACGGCAAACCTCGCGGCGAACAGGATCAAAACCAGAGATAACGATGGCCTCAGGAGTGTCGTCAACCACAATTTCAACACCTGCAGCTGCCTCAAGAGCACGAATATTTCGACCTTCACGACCAATGATGCGACCCTTTACCTCATCGTTCTCGATGTGGAACACACTTACAGAGTTCTCAATGGCTGTTTCAGTGGCTACGCGCTGAATGGTCTGTATCACAATCTTCTTTGCCTGAGCATTGGCATTGAGCTTAGCCTCGTCCATAATCTCGTTGATGTAGCTAGCTGCGGCAGTCTTGGCCTCGTCCTTCATCGACTCTATCAGACGGTTCTTAGCGTCTTCGGCACTCAAACCAGATACCTCTTCGAGCTTTTCACGCTCTTTGAGCTGCATCTTTTCCAGTTCGTCGGCCTTAACAGCCAGCAGTTTCTTCTCGTTGTCGATACGCTGCTGCTGGTTGTCGAGTTCGTTCTTGCGGCGACCCAGTTCTTCCTGGCGCTGGTTGAGTGAAATCTCGCGCTGCTTCAGCTTGTTCTCACTTTGCTGGATGTGCTGGTTGCGCTGCTGCACCTCCTTCTCCAGCTCGCTCTTCTTGTTGATAAACTTTTCCTTTACCTCAAGAAGCTTTTTCTCTTTGATGACGTCAGCCTGCTTTGTGGCTGTGTCAATCATTTCATTGTATTTCCCCTTAAGAACGTAGCGGAATACAAGATATCCACAGACTCCTCCTAAAGCGAGGGCGCCTGCGGCGATCAGTAGTACAATAATAATATCCATATATAATCTATGTTAAAAAATAATATTCTCACTTAAGGGCTTCTTCAATTTCAGAAGTCAACTTAGTGAGAACACTATTATAGGGATCAGTGTCGTTGTTGCCAAGTTCACGCTCATACATAAGGGCGATATCAATCAGCGTCATCAGCGCAATTGTGTGCTCGCCTTTCTTACCCTTATATGCCTGAGAATAGGCATTATAACGGTCTGTGATGAGTTTGGCTGCCTTGCGATAGAATTCTTCGTCGGAACGCTTAATGGTTACTTCGATTTCTTCGTCATAGACGTGCAACCTGATATGTAGTTTCTCGTTATTCACTTCTGTCATTGTGGGCACCTTGATTTATTGTTCGTCGCTCAGAATGGCGATGCATTTATTCACGTTACGTATCATCCTGTTGACGCGGTTCTTTGCGCTTTCCAGGTCGCCGTCGGTGATTTGCATCATTTTTGCCATCTTCAGTGAATTGTAATCATTGTTCGCCTGAGTCAGTTTGGCTTGCAGGTCGGCTATCTCCTGTTTATCGTTTTCAATCTGCGCAAGAAGGCCTTCATTCTCCTTTTTCAATTGCTTGAAGTGGAGAATCATCTGCCTTACACGCGTCTCGAACGCCAATAATCTCTGATCGTTTGAACTCATGATTTAACTATTTGGTGTACAAAGTTATATAATTTCTATTTTAAAGAATAGCCTTACAATTATCTTTTAAGAAATTTTAAACTTTTACTTCTCGTCTTGTGCAGGCTTTGGCTCTTTCTTTGCCAGCATAACAACCTTGAATACGAAGTCGGTAACCCACTTTTGTGAGAAACCTAATCGGCGGTTATACTCGCGCACAGCTACTACACTTTTCAGTACGGCAGGGTCGGTAAAGTCGTTTTTATTAAAGATATCGTTAACCGTTTTTTCGGTCATGGTGTAGAGTGCTTTCTTCATGAATCCAGGCAGGCGGAGCTTAAACTTCATCAGGTTGCCAGTAAGCATCATGATGTCCTGAGTGAATCCCTGAAACTGAAGCAGATAGGTCTGAGCATCCTGCATTTTCTTGCAGCGCTTGCGCAGGCTTGAGTCGATTTCTTTGAAGAATTCATCGTCCATGCCGTACATGGATTTAAGCATGTTTTTGCAACGACTGCGTTCGCCAACACCTAATTTGTTGTTGACTGTTGGAACCTTGAGTGTGGTTTTAAACACACGGAGGTCGGGTAGTGCGGCCAGGTTTGCGATACCCAAGTCAGCTGCCATGGCAGCCTGAAAGTACACGCGGATCAGCGTCATGAAATCTTCCATGCCGCCAACCTTCTGTTCGTCCTTATTGCCAAATAATTTATTCCAAAATCCCATAAATATCTTACTTTTAATTAAAATCGGTTGCAAAGTTAGTGTTTTTTTTTTAATTTCGTGTAATTCGTGCTTATTATTTATTATCTTTGCACCAAAAATAAAATTTAACAACGTATGAAAGGAATTGTTTTAGCAGGTGGTTCAGGTACTCGCCTTTATCCAATAACCAAAGGAATCAGTAAACAGCTGATCCCGATTTTTGATAAACCAATGATTTATTATCCTATTTCGGCACTGATGCTGGCAGGTATCCGTGAGATATTGATTATTTCAACGCCTTACGACTTGCCAGGTTTCAAACGCTTGTTAGGCGACGGGTCGGATTATGGTGTACGTTTTGAGTATGCCGAGCAGCCTTCACCCGACGGATTAGCGCAGGCGTTTATAATAGGTGAGAAGTTTATTGGTGATGACAGTGCTTGTTTGGTGCTGGGTGATAATATTTTCTATGGTTCAGGCTTTACAGGACTGCTGAAAGAGAGTGTAGAGAATGCCGAAAAGCATGGGCTTGCTACAGTATTCGGTTATTATGTAAATGATCCGGAGCGTTATGGTGTGGCAGAGTTTGATGCGAATGGTAACTGTTTGAGCATAGAAGAGAAACCTGCAAATCCTAAGTCGAATTATGCGGTTGTAGGTTTGTATTTCTATCCTAACAGTGTGGTTGACATTGCGAAGCATATCAAACCATCTGCTCGTGGCGAATTAGAGATTACCACCGTTAACCAGGAATATCTGGCCCAGAAGAAACTGAAAGTGCAGACGCTGCAGCGCGGCTTTGCTTGGCTCGATACGGGTACGCACGACTCGCTTTCTGAGGCTTCTACTTTTATCGAGGTTATCGAGAAGCGCCAAGGTTTGAAGGTGGCTTGTTTGGAGGAGATAGCTTACAAGCGCGGCTGGATTACAAAAGAAAAGCTGGCTGAGTTGGCCAAACCCATGGCTAAGAATGATTATGGTAAATATCTTTTGAACTTGGTGAAATAAAGAAATCCCGCACGAAGCGGGATTTTTTTATTGAGGTGCTGAAAATTCTGCGATGGCTTGTGTAAGGGCGGCAGGATTTCCCATGTCGAACATGCGACCTTTTAATCTTACACCAACCATTCCGCTGCGTTTGCGAACAGCTTCGAGGGCCGACGTGAGTTCGATTTCTGAAATGTGGTCGCCATCAATTTCTTTTTGCATGATGTCCTCATGTAGTTGTGAGAACACCTCTGGGGTGATAATATATTGTCCGAATACGCTGTAATATTCTTTTTCACCTCTTTTATTGCGTACAGCAAGAAACTCCTCGGCATAGCTTGCCTTGGGCTTTTCTGTTATTGTTGTCACGTTGAGGATGGTGTGGTCGTTGTCCTCCCATACACCATGAAGGATGCCATAGCGGCTAACCTCGGATAGAGGAATAGGGTGGATACTTACCATCAATTTGTTATAGCGCTCATAGTCCTCAATCATTTGTAGAGCGCAAGGCTTGTTAGACTGACTGCGATATAGTGTGTCGCCAAGCAAAAGTAACACAGGTTCGTTGCCGGCAAACTGTGCAGCCTGGTAAACAGCATGGCCAAAGCCACGTTTCTCGCGCTGATATACGTAGTGCAGTTTCTTACCTATATCCAATATATGATTCTCATACTCCTGCGCTTCGGGGTTCAGTTTGCGCAGATGTTCTTCGGATAGTGGTGTCTCGAAGAAGTCGATATATTGCTGTCGTTCATCCTCTGAACCCAGTACCAGGCATATTTCTTCGATACCGCTCTGTATGAGTTCTTCGAGCAGAATGAGGATGACTGGGCGCACCATGCCGTCAGGGCAGGGTATGGGGAAGAAGTCTTTCTTGATGATGCGCGTGCTGGGGTAGAGTCGGGTGCCAAAACCAGCCACAGGAATAATGGCGCGACGCACGGTGTGAACAGGCTTCAGTGTGAGCGTGTAGGCCTTCATACCTTTCTCATTCAGATAGTCGGCCACTTTTTGCTGCGATGCTTCATCGCGTGCCAGGAACTGTACAGAGCCGTCGCCGTGTGATCCAACACCTTTTCCTCCCCAAATCCATGACTGAATGTTGGGGTCGTGCAGGGTGGCATGCAGTTTGGGTGAGTGTAATGCTTCCGACATAGGCGCTATTTTCTCATCAAAGAGCGTTTCTGCCTCAGTCATCAGTTTTCCTAGACTCTCAGCATCGCCAGCTGCCATGTATTTGATGGCGCGCTCAACGATATCCAAGTTCTGTTCGCCCAGTGCTTGGTGTTCTGCCCGTTCAGCATCGCTGTTGGGGAATGGGTATGCTTTGTTAAGGTCGGACAGGATTTTGATTGTATCCTTCTCGGCGCACAAATCAGCAAACACCCAGTGAAGCGGTTTTTTTACGTTGAGTGAGCGCACCTCAATCTCATCGCCGTCGAAGGTCATCAGATTTGGCTTTACACCGAATGCGCAAGCCTGGTCCAGACGCCCGCAACGGCTGCTGGTGCGCAACTCGCCCAGGTAGGCAATGTTCATCTCGCCTAGCGTATTGAGGTTCAAATTGTATAGCTGATTAAAAGCGCGAGCTACCAGCACACAGATAGCAGCTGACGATGACAGGCCGCTTTTCATTGGGAGCGTCATGTCTGTGATACGGATGCGCACGCCGCCCACCTTATACCATTCGAGCATATATGAGGCTACACCTGCACAGTAACAGAAGAATGATCCGCTTTTTGCAATCCGCTTTAGTTCAGTCTCGTTCATGCGGCAGCTGAAATCCTGCCACACACTTTTTATCTCATCGGCTGTGCTGTAAAGCTCGAAAATACTCGACTTCTCTACTTCAGCGTAGATTCCCTGCTCAATACCTGTCACGATAGCTGCTCCAGGTTTGATGTCGGCATTCATGGTTCGATAGTGTCCTGCCCAGTCGGTATGTTCACCAAACAAACACAGGCGGCCCGGTACGAATAGTTTCATATTTTTTCCTTTTTTAGGTTATTTCAATACTGCAAAATTAGTAAAAAAATGGCACAATGTTAAGTTTTTGACCATTTTTTTTGGTGATTTGGTAAAAAATATCTATTTTTGCCCTCAAATATTAACAATTAAAGATTATTGCCTATCGAAACAAACTCTACTCAACTTTAAATTTTTGAGATTATGAGTACAATTAAAAGTATGAACGACTCAGAGTTGGTTCAGGCTTATCTTGATGGTAATAACCGTGCATTCGACGAGTTTCTCTCACGTAATCAGAACAAAGTCTTCGCTTACATTATAAGTATAGTGAAGGATGATGATGTGGCCAACGATCTTTTTCAGGAGACATTCCTGAGAGTGGTATCAAAGATTCATGCTCATGAGTATCGTGAATCTGGTAAGATGCTGTGTTGGATTATGTGTATAGCTCACAACGTGATTGTGGATCACTATCGCGCTCAGAGTGCCGCATTTATCGTTGATGGTCCGAAGGGCAATGATTTGAGTAACATCAAAGGCGATTTTATGATAGGTAGCAATCGCGAAGTGGAGCTGTCGAATCTTAACACATTGCGCCAGGTGTGCGTTTTGATGGAATCCCTGCCAGCTCCTCAGCGTCAGGTGGTGTATATGCGATACTTTCAGGAGCTCTCTTTCAAGGAGATTGCTGAGGAGACCCACGTAAGCATCAATACATCCCTAGGACGTATGAGATACGCCCTTATCAACATGCGCCGTCTGTCGCGCCAATATGGTATGAATCTTTGTCTAGAGTGAACGGAGTGATTTGATGACGCCTTCGGGGTCGGTGGCTCCGAAAACGTAGCTGCCACTCACAAGTACGTCCACTCCGGCTGCCACTAGTCGTGGGGCAGTCTCGCCCTGTACGCCGCCATCCACCTCAATCAGTGCCTGACTGTTCTTTTCTGTTATCAGCTGTCGCAGGCGCTTCACTTTGTCGATGGTGTTCTCTATGAATTTCTGTCCGCCAAAGCCAGGGTTCACACTCATCAGCAATACCATATCCACATCGGCGATGATATCTTCGAGCACGTTGACAGGTGTGGCGGGGTTGAGTGTTACGCCAGCTTTCATACCGGCCTGATGAATCTCCTGAATGGTGCGGTGTAAGTGTAAGCAGGCTTCATAGTGTACATTCATCATCATTGCACCCAGCTTGGCTGTCTGTGCAATGTAGCGCTCAGGATGCTCTATCATATAATGCACATCAAGCGGTTTGGTGCATGCTTTTGCTACTGCTTCGAGTACGGGGAAACCAAACGAGATGTTGGGTACGAATGATCCGTCCATCACGTCGAGATGAAGCCAGTCGGCCTCACTGCGATTAATCATGTTGATGTCGCGGTCAAGATGCAGAAAGTCCGCGGCAAGTAATGATGGTGATACTAATGCCATAATTCCTTAAGTTAGTTCAGGTTTGACGTTTTTTTGTTTCTATTATAGGAATAGGCAACAAGCCGGATGATGTCAAGCGTTTGCTTGCGTGGCTTGTACGTCTTCTCACTGAACGTCGTGTCGTCTGGAGTAAAAATCTTCATAGGCAGTCTGTTTTAATTGTTTTACCTATATATAGAAACGTTGTTATATCTTACTTTATTATATAATTCTCGAAATTTTTTATTCCGTTCAAGAAATCTTTACCGTTCATGCGCTTTTTTCCTGCCAGTTGCAGCTCTTCTATCATCAGCAGTTCGTCGGCAGCTTTGATGCAGGGTTTGCGGTCTATCACGGCGGTATGACCAAACTGACCGCTGGTGTTGCCAGTCTTGCTGGTTTTGAAAATCTTCAGCACCGTCTCTTTACCCTCGGGTGATACCAGTGTGGTCCATGCGCCGGGGTAGGGCGAGAGGCCTCGGACAAAATCATAAACCTGTTTTGCCGACTGATTCCAGTTGATCTGGCAGGTTTCTTTGAATATTTTTGGTGCAGCGTGCAGTTCGCTAGCTACGGGTATCATCTGCTCCTGAGGGATGCTTTCGGGGTGTCCGTCGGCAGCGATGATCTTTTCTAATGTCTCCAGACAGATTTCGGCACCCAGATGCATCAATCCGTCGTAAACGTACTCCACGTCGGCAGTGTCGGGGATGTCGAAGGGTTTCTGCATGATGATGCGACCGGTGTCGATATCGTGGTCGAGGAAGAATGTGGTGACGCCTGTTTGTGTTTCGCCGTGAATCACAGCCCAGTTGATAGGCGCAGCGCCGCGATACTGCGGAAGCAGAGCTGCATGAACATTGAATGTGCCATACTCAGGCATATCCCAAACCACCTCGGGGAGCATGCGGAATGCCACTACCACTTGCAGGTTGGCCTGATAGCTGCGCAACTGCTCTACAAACTCGGGGTCCTTCATCTTCACAGGTTGCAGCACGGGCAGATTGTGCTCCAGGGCATACTTCTTAACCTCTGACGGCTGCATCTCTGTCTGATGGCGGCCCACGGGCTTATCTGGCTGTGTTACCACTGCCACTACATTATAATCGTTCTCCACCAGTGCCTTTAGTGTTTCCACTGCAAACTCCGGCGTTCCCATAAATACAATCCTTAAATCCTTCTTTTCCATCTTCTATTTTTTTTTCTTGGCACGGATTACGCGGCTTTTTTATAAAAAGACACGGCTGTCTCCGCATAAAGAAAGCAGCGTTTCTCTAAAAGAGAGCCGTGTAATCCGTGCCTAATATTAATCTTCACTCATATCTGCAACCATTTTGCGGTACATGGTGTAGATGCGCTGGCGCGAGATGTATCCTTTCAGACGGTTGTCGGCGTCGAGCACAGGTAGCCAGTTGGCACCGGTACGGTCGAAATCGCGCATCACCTGTCGCATCTGCATGCCATCATTCAATATAGCCTTGGGCTCGGTCATGAGCTGTGAGGCTTTGAAGTGGTGATAGAGTTCTATTCTGAATACTACGTTTCTGATTTTCATGATGTCGATCTCGCCGAGCAGTTTTCCGCCCGCATCGAGCACAGGCAGAACAGTAGTGTGGCTGCGACTGATCTTGTGTACAATCTCATTCAGCTCCATATCAGGTTCTACACCTAAGTAATCGCGCTCTATCACCGAGTCGAGATTCATCAGCGTGAGCACGGCGTGGTCGGTATGGTGGGTGAGCAGTTTGCCCTGCTTGGCCAGTCGCGAACCATAGATGCTGTGTGGCTCAAAAATGCTGATGGTGATATATGCGCACACGCTTACTATCATCAGTGGCATAAACATTGAGTATCCGCCAGTGAGTTCGGCAATCAGGAATATACCTGTGAGCGGTGCGTGCATCACTCCCGACATCACACCAGCCATACCCAGCAGTGCAAAGTTCTTCTCAGGAACATAAACACCTATCTCGTTGATGTTCCAAAGGCGTGAGAAGAGGAATCCCGTGAAGCAACCGATAAACAGTGAGGGTGCAAATGTACCGCCGCAACCGCCTCCACCGTTGGTGGCTGATGTGGCTACTACTTTGGTGAACAGCACGAGCGCGATGTAAACCAGTAGCAGTGAACCCTGACCTGAGAACATCGAGTTGTTGAGTATGCGGTTCCAGTCGTCGGCATTCTGTCCGTTCAACAGCAGATTGATGCTGCTGTAACCCTCGCCATAAAGCGCAGGAAACAGGAAGATGAGCAGACTCAGTGTGATGCCTCCGATGGCCAGTTTTGTGTAAGGCTTGTCCTTGAATTTCGAGAACACATCCTCGCACACGCCCATCATGCGGATGAAGTAAAGCGAAACCAGTCCGCAGGCGATGCCTAAGCTGATGCAGGCTGGTATGCGCTGCACGCTCCACTCGCTGTCGAGATGGAAGGTGAAGAGCGATGAGTCGCCGCTAAAGATATAGGTGAACACGGTGGCTGTGACGCATGATACCAGGATAGGTAGCAGTGCCGACATGGTCATATCTATCATCAGCACCTCGAGCGTGAATACCAATCCTGCTATAGGTGCTTTGAAGATGCCTGCTATGGCGCCAGCCGCACCACAGCCTACAAGAGTCATCAGCATCTTTCGGTCGAGATGGAACAGCTGTCCCAGGTTAGATCCGATGGCCGAACCGGTAAGCACGATAGGTGCCTCGGCTCCTACTGATCCACCAAATCCGATGGTGATGGCCGACGCGATGACGCTCGACCAGCAGTTGTGCGATTTCAGTCGCGAGCGGTTGGACGAGATGGCATATAGAATGCGCGTGATGCCGTGTGATATGTTGTCTTTGACGACGTAGCGTACAAAGAGCGAGGTGAGATAAATGCCGACAACAGGATATACCAGATAAAGCCAGTTGGCGCGCTCTGCTGCAAACGAACTGGTGAGCACCAGAACAATCTGGTTGATAATCCAGTGCAGCACAAAAGCTGCCACTGCTGCAAAGAAGCCCACAAGCAATGCGAGGATAATCATAAACATCCTCTCGCTTACGTGCTCCACGCGCCAGTTGTGCAGGTGCTTCAGCCACTCCGGTCTTCTGTCTGTTACTGTTGTCTCCACTTATTTTCGTATAACTGTTACTTCGCCGTTTTCTTTCAGTTTGATGATGCACGAGGGTGTGTGGGGCTTATGCTCCTGTCGGCGGCTCCAGCACACGTAATCCACAGCCTCAAGAATGCGTGGGTCGATGTCGCAATAGTTCTGTGCGGCAGGCTCACCACTGATGTTGGCCGATGTAGATACAATGGCTTTCTGGAAACGGAAGCACAGCTCTTTTGAGAAGGGCTCGTTGGTGATACGGATGCCCAGACTGCCGTCTTCAGCTATCAGGTTTGGAGCCAGATTGATGGCGCCATCAAGAATCAGTGTGGTAGGTCTGGCTTCGGGTACGTCTTTCAGACTGTCAATCAGTTGCCAAGCCACATCAGGTATGTTGCGGAAGTAGCGCTGCATGCGGTTGTCGTTGTCAACCAGGCAGATCAGTGCTTTCGAATCTTCGCGCTGCTTGATTTCATAGACGCGTTTTACGGCCTCGGCGTTGGTAGCATCGCAACCAATACCCCATACGGTGTCGGTGGGGTAGAGTATCACGCCGCCCTTACGCATCGTTTCAACTGCCTGTCTTATATCGTCTTCTTGTTTCATATGCTTTAAAACTCACTTGTAAAGTGGAACTTGATGTTTTCGAAGTCTTGCTGGGCCATGCTCAGTACGTAGCTGCTGTCGGCCAGGAATACGTCGCGACCATCCTTGTCCTTGGCCATGTACTGGTATTTGCGCTTCTTAAAGTTCTCCAGCTCCTGCGGATCGTCGCTCTCAATCCAGCATGCCTTGTAGAGGTGTACGGGTTCCCAACGGCACTTGGCATTGTACTCGTTCTCCAGGCGATACTGAATCACCTCGAACTGCAGCTGACCAACCGTTCCGATAATCTTGCGGTTATTGAACTGGTTGACGAACAACTGTGCCACACCTTCGTCCATCAGCTGGTCGATACCCTTCTGCAGCTGCTTGGCCTTCATGGGGTCATCGTTCTCGATATACTTAAACAGCTCTGGCGAGAATGATGGCAGTCCGCGGAAGTGCAGTTTTTCGCCTTCGGTCAGTGTGTCGCCAATCTTAAACATGCCGCCTGTATCGGGCAGACCCACGATGTCGCCTGGCCAGGCCTCGTCGATGGTGCTCTTGCGCTGCGCCATAAACTGTGTGGGCGATGAGAAGCGCATCGACTTGCCCTGTCGAACGTGCAGATAGGGCTGGTTGCGCTGGAATTTGCCGCTGCACACCTTGCAGAAGGCGATACACGAGCGGTGGTTGGGGTCGATATTGGCGGTAATCTTGAAGATAAAGCCAGTAAACTTGGACTCCTCTGGCTGCACGTCGCGCTCTTCGGCCTTGGTGGGGCGTGGTGATGGTGCTATCTCAACAAAGCAGTTGAGCAGCTCCTGCACACCGAAGTTGTTAAGTGCCGAACCGAAGAATACGGGTGCCACTTCGGCCTCGCGATAGGTCTCTACGTCGAACTCGGGGTAAACACCATCCACCAGCTCCAGATCTTCGCGCAGCTTGGCGGCATTGTCTTCGCCTACGCGCTGGTCAAGCTCTTCGCTGTCGATGTCCACCTCAACCTTGTCTGTCACGCGTTGCTTGTCGGGTGTAAACAGGTCGAGTTTCTGTTCGTAGATATTGTAAACGCCCTTGAACTTGGCACCTTGGTTGATAGGCCATGAGAGTGGGCGCACTTTGATTTCGAGCTCCTGCTCCAGTTCGTCGAGCAGATCGAATGGATCGCGACCTTCGCGGTCCATCTTATTGATAAAGATGATAACGGGCGTTTTGCGCATGCGGCACACCGTCATCAGTTTTCGTGTCTGAGTCTCCACACCTTTGGCGCCATCCACCACGATGATAGCCGAGTCGACGGCAGTGAGCGTGCGGAAGGTGTCTTCGGCAAAGTCTTGGTGACCTGGTGTGTCGAGGATGTTCACCTTGTATTCGATGTCTTTGCCATCGGGGGTGTAATCGAACTCCATCACAGAGGTCGATACCGAGATACCACGCTGCTTTTCGATATCCATCCAGTCGCTGGTAGCAGTTTTCTTAATCTTATTGCTTTTTACGGCTCCAGCCACCTGAATCTGTCCGCCGAAGAGCAGAAATTTCTCTGTCAGCGTAGTTTTACCCGCATCCGGGTGCGAAATGATGGCAAATGTACGTCTTCTTTCTATTTCCTGATTCATATGCACATAATAATTAGGCACGAATTACGCGAATTAACACGAATTTATTTATACTTGTGCCCTTTCGTAAATAATTTCCTTTTGACTTTTAATGAATGCCCAAAATTTAAGAGCAATCCTATTTCTTTATGGCATGCTACCAGATAATTAACCAGTTGCCATTCGTGCTCAGGTCGTAAATCTGCTACTGCCTTTAATTCAATAATTACCTTATCTTCAACAATCATGTCGGGTATATAGTGCCCAACTACCTCTCCTTTATAGAATACATCTATTGGCTTTTGGCATTCGCACTTCATTCCACACTTTGTTAACTCCTTATACAATGCATTACCATATACTGCTTCAAGAAATCCAAATCCTAATTCTCTATGAACCTCTTGTGCAGCTCCAATGATTTTGTTTGTATATTCGTCTTCAAATAACATAAATTCGTGTTAATTCGTGAAATTCGTGCCTAAAATGTCAGCCTATAAACCTAGCTTATCGATGCACTCGGCTAGGCTGGTTTCCCAGTAGGGGATGTCGAGGGCATAGGTGGCTTTGATTTTTGTTTTGTCGAGCACGCTGTAGTGCGGACGGGCTGCGGGAGTGGGATACTCTGAGGTGTGCAGCGGACGTACATGGCACGATGTGATGCCGGCTATGCGATGGATAGCCTTGGTGAAGTCGTACCACGATATAACACCCTCGTTCGAGAAGTGATACACGCCTGGCACGATGCCCTGATTGATGGCGGCAAAGATAGCCACCGCCAAGTCGCGTGCATAGGTAGGCGTGCCTATCTGGTCGAAGATAACCCCCAACTCGCTCTTCTCCTTGCCCAGACGAATCATCGTCTTCACAAAGTTGTTGCCAAAGGTAGAGTAGAGCCATGCCGTGCGGATGATCATGCTCTTGCTGCATCCTGCCAGCACAGCCTCTTCGCCTGCCAGTTTGGTGCGACCGTAGGTGCTGTTAGGACACACAGGGTCGGTCTCAACATACGGACGGTGATTGGTGCCGTCGAACACGTAGTCAGTCGAAATCTGTATCATCCATCCGCCACGCTTCTCGATGGCTTCAGCCAGCAATCCTGGCGCTGTAGCGTTCAGCGTGTGGCACAGCTCCTGGTTGTCCTCAGCCTTATCTACAGCCGTATAGGCAGCGCAGTTTACGATGCCGTCTATCTCGTTGTCGGTTACAAATCTGTTGATGGCAGCCTCGTCGGTAATATCCAGCTCAGCCACATCCGTATTATAATAGGTATGCTGCTGGTTTTCCTTTTCCAGCAGCTGCATCTCGTTTCCTAACTGTCCGTTGCATCCTGTTATCAGTATCCTCATACGCTCTTTATTTTTTCTTCGTGCCTAATAAAACACTACTCGAATTTCAATCCTTCTTCTTTGTCTTTTTTGTAATAATCAGAGAGCATGCCGATGAAGGTAGTGATTTCCTTGACGGCATGGGCGGTGTCGGGCGAGATGTCTTTCTTCTGCAGGCGCAGCAACATCACACCGTAGAGTGAGTTGAAACACGTCTCGATTTCGTTTTCCTCTTTGTTGGCACCACGGTTGCGCAGTTCTACGATAAATGGTAGCACTTTGTAGTAAGCAGAGTTGTAAAAGGGGAATTTGCTGCTCTGCAACAGCTGCTGGTGCAGTTCTATCAGCATCTGCAGTGTCACCTTGTTAATCTGCAGGTGTCCTTGCTCTCGGCAACCCTCCTGGTTCATCATGCGAATCAGGTTGCCAAACCAGTCGGTCTCTTCTTCTTTCTGCTCTTCATTGTAGTCGAAGCGCTCTATATATTCGCGCTTGATGCGTGAGAGCGAGCAGTCGAATGCTCTCACCGTGTCTTCCATCTGCCACATATAGAGCAGATATTCAGCAATGTTGGTTTTTCTAAGCTCGTTTGCTATAAACATATGTTTGTGCTAAAATAATCTTACGAGATTGGTGGTCAGTCCCAGCAGCATGATGATGCTGCCCACGATGACTGCTACGCCTATCACCTTATTAATAATTTTGATGCCGTTGGTATCGAATTTAGTGCGAATCTGATCCACCAGCCAAGTCAGTCCCCACCACCATAAGAGTGCGCCAGCCACGATGCTTAAGAAGCCTACTATCATCTCGAACGGATGATTGGGCAGCACAAATGCAAACTGGGCATACATGGCCAGAAAGAGGAAGATGATGAGCGGGTTAGAGAATGTGACGAGAAAAGCTGTCCACGTGTTGTACCACAGCGAACCTTGCTGCTTGCCGCTTTGGTGCATTTTGCGTGTAGGGTCGGTGTGGTAGGTAAACCAGCCGAAACACAGCAGCATGATGCTACCGGCTATCTGCAGATAGAATCTATTCTGGTCGTTAGTGATGAAGTCCATGACGAATGCCATGCCGTAGCCGGCAAAACCTGCATATATGATGTCGCTTAAGGCGGCTCCCACGCCAGTAGCGAATCCGAACCATCGGCCTTTGTTCAGCGTTCGCTGCACACAAAGAATACCAACAGGCCCCATCGGTGCGCTTGCTATCACTCCGATCAACATCCCCTTGAAGATGAAATCTAATATATTAATTGGTATATGAATTGGCATAACGGGTGCAAAGTTACTAATTTTTTTCCTCATTCGGCTGATTTTGGTCATTCTTTTATAAAATAATGGTTAATTTCCGTAAAAACACGAGCGTTGTGCAGGTTTTTTAGTAATTTTGTGCCTTGAAAATGAAAAAGATATTAATTTAGCTAATAAACTTATATATTTATGAACGAACAAAACGCAGAAATTAAGCCCTACGTAATAGGCTTAGACTTGGGAGGTACCAATTCGGTATTTGGTATTGTTGATGCTCGTGGTGATATCAAGGCTACCACAGCTATTAAGACTGGCAACTACCAGAAGGTAGAGGATTATGTTGATGCCAGTGTTGAGGCTGTTCAGGTTATTATCGACCAGGTTGGTGGTATTGAGAAGATTAAGGCCATGGGTATTGGTGCTCCTAACGGCAACTATTATAATGGTACAATCGAGTTTGCTCCCAATCTGCCTTGGGCTCACGATGGTGTAGTGCCCTTGGCCAAGTTGTTCAGCGATCGTCTGGGTATTCCTGTAGCCCTCACCAACGATGCCAATGCAGCCGCTATCGGCGAGATGGTGTATGGTGTGGCTCGCGGTATGAAGAACTTTATCGTTATCACACTGGGTACCGGTGTTGGTTCGGGTATTGTGGTTAACGGACAGTTGCTTTACGGTCACGATGGTTTTGCTGGCGAGCTGGGTCATGTCACGATGGTTCGTGGCGAGGAAGGCCGTGCTTGTGGCTGCGGCCGTACAGGTTGCCTGGAGTGTTACTGCTCTGCCACCGGTGTGGCTCGTACCGCTCGCGAGATGCTGGCTAAGACCGATCGTCCATCGCTGTTGCGCGAGATGAACCCCGAGGATATCACATCTCTCGATGTATCTATCGCTGCTGGCAAGGGCGACGAGCTGGCTAAGGACATCTACGAGTTCACCGGCAAGATGCTGGGTGAGGCTTGTGCCGATTTCGCCGCTTTCTCATCTCCCGAGGCATTCATCTTCTTCGGAGGTATGGTTAAGGCTGGCGAACTGATTATGAAACCTATCCGCGAGGCTTACGATGCCCACGTGCTTAAGATTTTCAAGAACAAGGCTAAGTTCCTTGTCAGTGGTCTTGATGGTGCCAGCGCAGCTGTGCTTGGTGCTTCGGCCATCGGCTGGGAAGTGTAGTCGTACGCGGCTTTAATAAATTAAAAGACACGGCTTTAGTTGCAATGCTAAAGCCGTGTTTTCTTTTCTAAACCCTTATGCACGAGGTGGCACCCAGGGCTGTAACAATCGCCGAAGCGATGGACGCTATCAACTGTACGATGAACTTAACTGTTTCTTTCTTTGTCATAATGGTTAAGGTTTAATTGGTCAATTTTTACATTCTTACATTTTTTAATTTTGGAATAGGGTGGGGCTTTCGCCCCAACCCTTAGTCGCCGTTGGGCTCGTCGATTGGCTCATGGTTTCCGCCGCCGTTCGCACCCCCATTCTCTGGCTCCCCTCCTTCTTGCGTTCCTCCGGTGGCAAGCGATGGATCGGGCGCGGAGTTCTCCGGGTCTTCGATGTCACCACTATCGTTGCTGGTTACGCGTTTCAGCACGTCGCCATTCTCGTCCAAGCAGGTGATTTGGATTGAGGTGTTCTTCAGCTCGTCTTTCACGTCGGTGCTGGGGGTGAACACGATGCGTCGGCTGGTGATGAGGCTGGTCTTGACGTCGTCCAGATCTTCCACGGCCTTACTGCGCACGCTGAAGCGCATGGTGCCCAGTCCGGGGATGGGGATGGAGTGGCCTTCGGTGGCCCACGCGCGGATTACTTCGCCGGCGGCATCCCAAGCCGCTTTGATGACTCCCGCGGCGATGCCACTGCGCGTGGCAGCCTCGACAAATACTTTCTTTTCCTGGATAGGTGTGTACAGATCGGGGCGCATCACGAAACGCTTAGCTCCAGGATTCTTGCCGATTTTTAGCACTCGGCGCTGTGCGATTACTCTAATTGCCATAATGTGTTTAAGTAGTTTGTTTGTTAAACTTTTTGTTGATTATCTCACTATCATCCAGAGTTCGGGTTTGGGCTACCAATTAAGTTAAAATCTTGCTACTATTAATGCTTTTGTTTGCAACTATTAATGCTCGCAATTTTTCTCCTTAATGGCTGCCCTCAGCCTCCCTCGTTATTGACAATGCAAAGGTACGAAATTTTCGCTGTTCGGCCAAATTCCGCCCCTCCATAACTTGTAAAAATCTGTTAACGCCGCGCAATCCCGCGCCATACCCATGACAATGACCGATGACAAAATGACGTTTAGCCCCAGCCACCTCACAAAACAAAAGCCTATAATAATATAATTATTATAGACCATTACTCTGCACATCGCCACACCCTTAATGTCATTATGTCACTGTCACTCATGTCACTGATAAAATTTTCCGCCCAACGTTTGGTACTTTCAACAAAACTCCGTATCTTTGCAGCAGAATTATTAAGATACTTAAGAAACTCGATTATGACAGAAATATATATGAGCCGCTGGCATGCCATCTCAACTACAGTGTTAATCCCTCTTCTTGCAGTAGTTTATTGGGTTTGCTGCTACCATGTCATCCCCATCGACGCGCCCAATGTGTCGGCCGCGTTCAGTCGCTTCGTAGAAGGAGTAATGATCTTTGGTGCTGTTCTCATGGTTTTCGTAATCTATCTCTCTTTATCCCAGTTACGAATCTTCCTCCACCGCACGCCGATTGTTGTAATCACTAACGATAAGCTGCAGGTTTACGATTTCACTTTTAATTGCCACCGCGTGTTCGATTGGGAGGACGTTGTAAAGATTGAGAAAGTTTCTATGAAGAACGCGACACATTTCGATGTCTACGTGCGCAACGAGGAGCGATATCAGATAATAGAGACCACCCGCTGGTGCCGCTTTATGCAAAGGCTAAACAAGCCCTTTCTGCGTGGTGCCGCCGTGCGCATCAGCCCCACCATCCTCAACATCTCCAACCGCGAATTATTCAACATGCTCCAAAGCCACATAAGCAAATAATACGCGAAATTATTTGGAACTTTCAACAAAACTCCGTATACCATGCAGCATGGTAAGCGTATTGATGATTAACAGCCAGGGTAGTAATCAAGCGTAATTCACTAGATTACGTTGGCGTGTAGATTTCGCCATAAATATTGTTCGGTTAAACATGAAAGGAGCTATCAACAAGAACTTAAGCAGCCAAACTATTCCCGATGTAGTACTTAGTTTGCTTGGTGCTGGCGAGAAAATAGCCGAGGGCGATTTGAACGCTCGCGAAGCATATTATCGGTATCTGGCAGAGAAAAGCGAAGAGCTCTACGATGAGAACAAATAGCATTGCGCTCCACAAAATAGAATAAAACAACTGCAACCATCATTTCTGATGATTGCAGTTATTATTTTGGTTCCTATCTTACAATAAAGAAGCCGCCCTCGGACGGCCATGTCCATTCAAGAAAGAATGGCGGAGCTTAAATAAGATATTGCAAAGATACGACAATTCCTTGAATAAACAATCTTTTTGTACGTGTTTTCAAAAAAAATATGAGAATCGTTGATGATGTTGAATTCTTTTTGTATTTTTGCATCAGTATTCCGAAAGGATTGTGTTTTTTTATGTGTAACTAAAAACTATGTGGAATGAAAAAACTATTAACCCTATTGATTGCTTGTATTGCTTTTTGCAATATATCGTTTGCTCAGGTTTACGGAGTACCAATTAATCATAACGACAAGCTTGAGATAGTAAAGGCTGCTGATATGGTTTTGGATGTTAATGCTTTTGGTACGGCCCATTCTGCATTAGTTTTATTTGGCTTGCCTGTAAATGAAAAAGCTACTGAAGAATTTGCTAAAAGGTTTAGTAAGACGTGGAATGAGTATAAGGATTATATTGCTACGAATGCCTACGTTTATTGGCCGGAATTAGAAAGGAGTCCAAAAGATCTTCTGCTTGGCAGACTTACTTCATATGGTCCTATGAGTTCGGATATAAAGGAACTCTATTTTATATTAGGCGAAACTTATCGAGCAAAGTTCATAGAGGACCTTTCTCAATATGGTTATAAGAAGATAAAAGCCGAGAATAAAAAAGATAATGATTTAAAGATAAATTATTTAGAAACTACATACCAAAAGGAAAATCATCTTTGCATTGTTAAGAATCAAGGTTCTTCTTTCCATGCTAGTTTTACGCGTAAAATAAGGCAAGAAAGCTTAGAAGAGAAAAAGATTTCTGATCAATGTAAACATTTTATAAGGCTTCATGCTGCAGACGATGTCTACCAATTTGATTTGTATGAAAAGGATGTTCCATATGAAGAGAGGGCAATCTTTGATATTCAATTTCCACAAGAAAATACTGTTATCGACATCCCCCAAAAAGTTCTGTCTGACAATCCTCAGCCGATAAACACTACCATTGAAGTAGATGTTACTGTATATAATAGGATTAAAACTGATATTTATAAAGATAAGGAGGTTGCTCTCTTTAATTGGATTAAACCCAATATTGATGTGAAGAAAACTGCTAGGGTGAATTTCCCAAGATATGGAAAAGGATTCTTATATGGAAGCTCTTTCAAGATGTCTATTCGCGAATCAAAAGAAATAGATAGTTGTAGCATTCCTTTGAAAGTTAGATTCACTTATGGCAGTCGTAAGATTACTCTTAAAAACCAGAAAGATGTGGAAAAGCAATTAATATCCGTTTATGGTAATGCTGATATGCTTGGTCAGATTCTGGATTTAGTACCATTGGATGAAATTGAACGCTCTATCAGGTCTGTTAGTATGATGTCGACAGGTTATACATGTTTCATAAACGTACATATTTCTAGACGAAAAGTAACTTATTTATTCAAAAATAAGTCTGCTACATACATGCTCCCCTTTGTATATACCTGGAGTAAACCCTATAAAAAGTAATTTAAAAAAAATAAAACTATGAGTATTGAATCTATTATTGGAATTACAAGTGGTATTATTGGTATCGTTTGTGGAGTTTATGGCGGTTATGTCTGGTTGGAGAAAAAACTGCAAAAGCCATCGATGTCTGTATTATTTGACCAGTTAACAGATAAAAAGTCGTCAGATGAGAAGCGTAGAGAAATCCTCATGAAATTAAACAGCTATCCTCTAATCAATCATAGGATAAAGGAGGATTATATTCAAAACTTTGCCTTAGAAAAACGTGGTAGAGAGACTGTCTTGTTTGACATTCTTGATTGCAACGATATCGAGCCAACTGACGATATCTGTAAAGGTTTGATAGGCGTTAGCATGCCATCAATAAAAACTAGATATCAGGAAAAGAGGCAAAGCAATATAAAAGATGATGCGTTAACTACTTCTGTTATCAATACAGAACCCAAGGCAGCTTCTGCCCAAGTCTGTGGAGAACAAACAGTCTATTTATCTGCTTTGCTAAAAACAAAGTATCCTGACACTTGTGAAAGTCTTGTCCAAATACTCGAAAGGCATCATGTAAAATATGGTTTCTTGGAGGGAACTAAAGATATATGGTGCCGCGATTATATGCCTGTTCAAACCAAATCGGGTAAGTATATCCAATTTAAATACGAACCCAGTTATCTTAAAACTGAAAACGGATGGGACGAATCTCGTTCTGATGTGGAAGAGGTATGCAGATTGAATAATATAGATGCAGAGCCGTCGAACATAAACCTTGACGGTGGTAATGTGTTGATATGTGGTGATAGGGCCATTATATCAGAAAGGGTGTTCGCTGAGAATCAGGATTACAACAGAGACCAATTGTTAAGCGAACTTGGACGTCTGTTGGAGTGTGAGATTATCATAATACCCGACCAAAAGAGCGATATGACCGGACATGCTGATGGAATGGTGAGGTTTGTAGATAAGAACACAATACTTGGCAATGACTTGGCAAGTGAGTTGAAGTACTGGCGTGAGGGTATGCAAAAGGTAATAGTAGAAAAGGGCTTGAAATATATAAATGTACCATTCTTTGAGCCTAAGGACAGAAAGCATCCATTAAGTGCTGTTGGAATATACGTTAATTATCTGCAGGTTAATAATCTGATAGTTCTACCTGTTTTCGGAAGAGACGAAGATAAGCAGGCTGTTGATGTGATAAAAGAAGCATTTCCCGATAAGATTATCGAGACGATTGATTATACGGATGTGGCCCAAGAGGGCGGCTTGTTAAACTGTACAACATGGGTTGTTTATTGAGTCACAGTCGATAACGCTAAGAACAATAGGTAACAACTTTTTGGTTTGACAATTATTAAATAAATTTTTGAGCTGGCATTTTTGTTGGCTCGAATTTTTTATTTACCTTTGCGCCTCGGTATGAAAACGTACTTAAGAAACTGAAAAATGATAGAATTTACTATAACAGGTATAAGATATCAGATGGGAAACCATCTTACTCTTGATGAGGCTACCGAGGCGGCAAGGCTCTTTGTGGCTGGGCTGAAGAAAGGACAACAGGTAATGCTGATGGCTGAACCTGAGAATCCCGTTGATACTAATGCTATTGCTGCGTACATAAATTACGAGCGCATAGGCTATATAGATAAGGAGGAGACGGCCGAAGTGCGCGATCTGCTTGACGAAAACCTGCAATGCGATGGGGTGGTAGAACGAGTAGATGACAATATCACTTTCTTTATTTCTATCCCCGGGGCTGCCGAGAAGATAAAACCGCACAAATCGCGAACTCGCATTTTACCCGATAGTCCTCTTGGCGAAAATGTGCTTTTGCCGTTTACTAAGAATGAAAGCGCACTACAGCTGTTAGCTAGCAGATTGACTATGATGGAGGTGAACAAGGACAATCTTCACGACTTTATGAACCTGGCCAATCGTTATATCCCGTTGATGAAAACATCTATTTGTCATGATGATTGTATGTGGCTAAATAAGATTTCAAAAAAACTGCATAAGGCATGCACGCAACATCAGAAATTAGGTGCAACCGAGGATGAGGCCGTTAAACTCACAGAGTTATATAATAAGGTAAACGCTTCGGTGGGTGATATGCATCGCATGGCAGAACACTGGCCCGAACGTGTGTTCGTAGAACATCTGGACAGGTTGCGCAACGACGATACCATTAACCGTCACCTTTATAAAAAGTATTGTAATACGTTCCTAGGAGGGCAGGATTTTGCTGAAGCCGACAAAGAGAAAATAGCCGAAGAATACGAACGTTTGTGCGAATGGCTGAGGGGAATGAGGTGGTGCGAACTGCGGGATTATCACCAACTGCAGACAATGGGACTGAAAATTAATTATCTGGGTATATCCCGCCGCGAACTCTATGATCTGTATAGCGTGTTACTACTGATAGAACGTTTGGAGGAACAGTTAGAAGGCCAGATTACGAACCGAAAGGAGATTGTGGCAAAACTTAAAAACATATTCTATGGAATGGAAGCCGAGGCCAATAACTTTTTATTATGTATTCAAGGTATGAAGCCTACACAGATAACCAATAAGGTTAACCAGTTGGTAGCTGCTAAAAAGATATCCGAATACTCAAAGAAACATGATTTGTGGAGTGTACTGCATGAGTACGGCTACTATAATCCAACTGAATCGAACTGGAATCAACAGGTGAAATAACTATAGAAAACAACCCCATAATATAAGGAATCGACGTGTGTCGGTTCCTTTTTTTGTGTCTGTACTTGTACAAAAACTTGTGTACAACTTGTATTAACTTGTATTTGCTTGTATATCAATGTGTTATGGAAGTTTTTGTGCTGCATGTGATGAAAAATGCGTTACCTTTGCATCGTCAAAATCAATAAAACAATAACAGATATGAGTAAACGTAACGATTTAAAAGCCGCGTGGCGAGGGCTGAAAGCTCAGCGCGACAAGATCAGAATGGCGAAGATAAATCGCCTGGGAGTTTTGAACTCTAAACACTTTTACCTATCTTAAGTTTTTAACCCAGAGTTGAGGTCGAGGGAATCAATTGAGCGTCGGTAAAATCGATGTAGGGCCCTTTCTCGAAAACTTCTCTCGTAATTTCGACTCTAAAATGAAACAGAACAGACATTTACAAGTACAACAGATTCTGGCTGGCGAGGTGAAGATGGAGACACAAACCATGTTTCATGCTAATGGCGACATCAACATCTATCCCTGCAGCTGGGAGAACCAACAGGTAACCAGCGGTGGACGACGCGAGCCGCGAGGGCGCATGCTGATTGAGGAGGATGGAACAAGCCTCTTTAAGGCTTACCGACAGAACACCGGTCCCCGGCGCGAATTGCTGTTTACGACTCGACATGGCCGCGTGGAGATGACACGCCCCCTCTATACGTATGATCGTAAGAATCCCCGTCGCCGATTCGATATGGAGCATGTTTACGTAACCTTTAAATTTCCAAAGACCCTTGGTCTGGCACTGACAAAGGCAATTTTCAAGAACGAGACCGACGAAGTGATGGCTTATTTTAAAACCAGAAAGGAGGAAACCATATGGCAGCAAGATTAATAGCACTTAATCACCGCAGAACCCGAGAGCAAAACAGGGCATTCGTTACTGAATGCCCACTCTCGGAGTACGATGCACTTACACGCAGCGCCGAACTGCAGCAGCTGGTGCAACGTATTAGTAAGACAACCGACGGGGAGCAGCAGCGACAATTGAAGTCGGCCCTGCCATTCCGCTGTCCGCACTACACGCGATTTGCCGACAATCACCGCGACCGCGAACATATCGACCCGGAAAGTTTTACCTGGCAGACGTGTGTGGATATCGACGATCCGGAACTGGTTGAGAAGGCCAATATGATGTCGGAAAAACTGGATATCCAAGCCGATGGCGAGTGGCAGTGTATGATGCTGCACAAGGATTATTCGGCTCGCCGAAAGTTGCACATCGATATCCGACTGCCGATAGGCATGACGGTGCCCGAGGCACAGCGTGCTTACTGCCGTGCGCTGGGGGTTGAAGCTGATACCAGCTGTTTTACACCCGAGCGATTTATTTACATCACGCCTGCCGATTACGAGATTTATCGTGCCGATGGCTGGTATGAGCAGTTGAGCGATGAAGAGATAGCCATCCGCAGGAAAGCCTACACCGATCGTGGATTATCAATCGATGGAAGAACCGCCGATGGCAATTATTTCGATGCAGAAAGCAGCGTTTCTCTAAAAGAGAGCCGTGTAAATCCGTGCCCAAAAGAATTTCCGCAGGAGTTCAAAGGCATTGCTTACGATGCGATTATAGCCGAGTTTTGGCGCCGAACGGGTGGGGTGCCATCCGAGGGCGAACGTAACAAGCGATTACACCAGCTGGCAGCCAATCTGCGTGCCATCTGCGATAACAATCAGCAGTGGCTGTTGCAGGTGATGCCTTCGCTCGGTCTGTCGCAACAGGAGATGCAGTCGATCATCCACTCGGCCTGCAAAGAGCCTACCAAGGGCTCGAAGATGATGGACGAGATTATTGACCGTTTATCATTGACCATCAATCATTCAGAGGAGGACGATACCGATGGTGCCACCGAAGATGCAGGTGCGGCGCTGAACGTAAAAGCCCTACCGATGGGACTGAAGGAATCGCTGGTAGGTGTGCCCCCCAGAATGCACATGCCCGTGCTGTGCTCGGTGCTGCCGCTAGCGGCTGCTTATGCCGACCAGGTTGAGGTGCGCTACTGCGATGGCGAGATGCAGAAGTTAGGTATGATGTCGATTATCCATGGCGAGCAGGCTTCGGGTAAATCGGTGTGTAAGCATGCCATCAACGTGTGGTTGCGACAGCTTGACGAGGAAGATGAACTGGCCCGCCAGCGCGAGGACGAGTGGCACGAGAAAAAGAAAGCGCGCAAGGCCAACGAGAAGGCTCCTGACGACCCGAAGGTGCTGATACGCGTAGTTCCCATCACCATCAGTTGCTCGACACTGCTTAAACGACTGAAGAACTCACGTGGTCATACGCTCTTCTCGTTTGGTGAAGAACTCGACACGCTGCGTAAAACCAATGGTGCTGGCTCGTGGAGCTCTAAGTACGATATCTATCGCTTGGCTTTCGATCCCATCGACTCGAAATGGGGACAGGATTATAACTCCGATCAGGCAGAGAGTGGCGTGGTGCGCGTGGCTTACAACTGGACTATGCTGGGCACCGATGGCGCCGTGCGTAAGTGCTTTAAGAACGATAACATCGAGAACGGGTTGTCGAGTCGTATGCTGCTGGCCGAAATGCCTGATACAGCGTTTGCCAAAATGCCCAAATACCGTAGGCGAACAACCGACGACGAGGGACGTATACAAGATGCCGTACGCCGATTACGTTCGTACAATGGTTTTGTTGATACGCCAAAACTTCGCCATGCCATCGAGAATTGGTGCGAAGAGAAGCGCATCGAGGCGGCTAAGGATATCGACCATGTAAAGGATGTGTATCGCCGTCGTGCTGCCGTTATCGGTTTCCGCTGTGGTGTTATCTTTCACCTGCTTACAGGCAACATCAAGGAGAGCAAGGCCTGCACCGATTTTGCGGTAATGATGGCCCAGTACAGCATGGAGCAGCAGATACGCACGTTTGGTAACGTATTGCAGAATCAGTATGTGGATGCCGAGCAGGAGAGTAGGCGATACAGTTGCAATCGCTCGATATTCGACCAGCTTGCACCTACCTTCACCATCGATGATGTGGCCGCACTCAAATCAAAATCGGTATCCCACAACGCCATCGTTAAGATTATCTCGCGTTGGAACATCGACGGCTGGGTAGAGAAGATTGACGCCACGCATTGGAGCAAAACCAAGCATGACAATGACAAATGACACAATGACAATAAGCAGTTTTTAGATATGGAATTAGTACTTACACGCATAGCAAAACGCAAAACCTACACGATTGGCCGTCTGGCCATCATGCGAGAGGTTGTCGAAGAGTATCGCACTTATCAGGTAGAGGATTACTTCTGCGACACACTCGAACCCACCTGGCGTAACTACGCCGCCGGCGCCCATAAGGTACAAGGATGTTCGGCCATACCCGAGGGACGTTACGCCGTAGTCATCTCGTGGAGTCCCAAGTTCGGGAAGTGGTTGCCCATACTGCTCGGTGTGCCCCGATTCAGCGGCATACGCATACATGCAGGCAACACCGCTGCCGATACCCAAGGCTGCATACTGCCTGGCAGGAACAAGATAGTGGGGCAGGTGGTGGATAGTAAGATATGGCTGTATCGTTTGAAAGAGAAAATAGTAGAAGCCAAAGGCCGTGGCGAGCCCGTGTGGATTACCATCAAGTAATTAAAAATAATTGTTTGACTTCACCCCTCTGAAAGCGGGGGTGAAGGCTTTTTGTCCGAAATTTGCTACGTCTTAACATTATTTAAGGGGGGGGTGACAAAACTTAACGGAAAATTTCTTACCTTTGTCTCAAATATCGTGATGAGAATCACTAGATACCTATAACGATTTATTTATTAACTTATACAAATTTAATTTTTATTATGATGAAACGTAACTTTTTATCTAAGTTGTTCCAGGCTTCGCTCATGTGCTGCCTGGCTGTTCTCTTTACTGCGTGCGACGAAGTGTTCGGTAGCGAAGACAATCCTATTCCTGCTTATCTCTCGATGGATACCAGTAACGTAACCCTTAAGGTTGGCGAAACCAAAACCCGCACAGCTATTGCTGTAAGCACGGCTATTGTAGAGTATTCATCAAGCGATCCTGCTATCGCAACTGTAGACCATCAGGGAACAGTTAAGGCTGTTTCCGAAGGCACCGCCACCATCACCGCCACTGCTACAGGCTATAGCAGCGCCAGCGGCAAGAAGATGTTTAATACCGAATCAAAGTCGTATAAGGTAACCGTTGAGGGAGTTCCCGCTCCTGCACCTGCACCAAGTACTCCTCTCGTTGTAACAATGAGTACACCGCTCACCATCGAGGCTTTGGAAGATGGAGCAACAGTTACATTTAAAGCTTTAAACTCTGCCCCCGCAAGAGATATCCAATACAGTAAAGATGACGGTGCGACTTGGACTGATGGAAACACTGGAGGAACTGGTGTTTCAGTTGTTTTGGCTAAGGTTGGCGATAGGGTGATGTTCCGTGGTGAAAATACAAATTATGCTACTTCCATTAATAATGCCTATAATCATATTGACTGCGATAAAAATTTCAAGGTTTGCGGTAACATCATGAGTCTGATTCAAAAGACGGGCTTCGAGACGCTTACTACACTGCTGGCAACTAATACTTTTAAAAGACTGTTTCTGAACAATGTTAACCTCATTGACGCGAGCGATTTGTTGCTGCCTGCCGAAACGTTGACAAATTTCTGTTACAACCATATGTTCGATGGTTGCACCAATCTTACCGCTGCGCCCAAGGAACTGCCCGCCACAACGGTGGCCGGAGACTGCTACAGCTATATGTTCGCCTCTTGCGCTGCACTGACTACTGTACCCGAAGAACTGCCCGCTACAGTGATGGAGGAATGGTGTTACTCTAATATGTTCAATGGTTGCACCAGTCTGACCACTGCGCCCAAGCTGCCCGCCACATCGTTGGCAGATAGATGTTACAGCTTTATGTTCAATGGTTGCACCAGCCTTAATGAAGTGTGGGTAAAAGCTGGGTATAATGGTGATGCATGCTATGAAATGTTCACTGGCTGTGCTACAGGTGGTACATTGCACACTGATGGTACTGGCTGGGCTGCTGACACAAACTTGCCAACAGGTTGGACTACTACTACCTACGAATAACCTCCAGCCCCCTAACGCTTAAAGGTTAATCCAATAGCATAAACATAATTTCAGCGGGCTCCCCACGGGGCTCGCTGATTTTTGTGCCCTTTCAAGCCGCGTGTTGTGGTGGCTCGCTCGAAAAATCTCAAATATATTTGGATTTTTGCTCGCTTATTCGTATCTTTGCAGGCATTATGAAGAAACTTATCGAATTATATACCCAATGGAGGGGAGCTGAGCCGGCTAATGTTCAGCAGATTCCCGGGGGCGGTAGTAACCGCACTTACTTCCGTTTGACCGACCAGCAGGGACAGAGTGTGATAGGCGTGATAGGTACCAGTCGCGACGAGGACCATGCGTTTATCTATCTTACCAAGCATTTTTCGCGTCTGCAGATGCCGGTGCCAAAGATTCTGGCTGCCAGCGACGACCAGCTGCGATACCTGCAAACTGACTTGGGTAGCATGTCGCTTTTCGACGCCATCCGTGGTGGTCGCGAAGCGGGCGGACGTTATACCCTGAAAGAGCAGGAACTGCTGAGGCGCACCATTCGCGAGCTGCCTAAGATGCAGATGCAGGGGGCGCGCGATCTGGATTTCGAGAACTGCTATCCACAGGCGGAGTTTGACGTGGACAGTGTGCTGTTCGACCTGAACTACTTTAAGTACTGTTTCCTGAAGGCTACGGAGATTGATTTCCACGAGCTGAAGCTGGAGGCCGACTTTCGACTGATGGCGAAGGACCTGACTTCGGAGCAGAGCGACTCGTTCCTGTATCGCGACTTCCAGGCTCGCAACGTGATGTTAGACCACGATGGCAATCCTTGGTTTATTGATTACCAAGGCGGCCGAAAGGGTCCGTTTTACTACGATGTGGCTTCGTTCTTGTGGCAGGCCTCGGCTAAGTATCCGCATAAGCTGCGCCGCGAACTGGTATATGAATACTACAACTCGCTGAAGAACTACATCGAGGTGCCCACGGTGCGCCACTTTGTAAACCGCCTGTCGCTGTTTGTGCTGTTCCGTACCTTGCAGGTGCTGGGTGCTTACGGATTCCGCGGCTATTTTGAGCAGAAAAAGCATTTTATTGAGAGCATACCACCCGCCATACAGAACCTTCGCGAGTTGTTGGCAAGCAGTACGCCATGGCATTATCCGTACCTGATGGAGATACTGCAGAAGCTGACAGAGCTGCCACAGTTCCAGCAGATAGAGGCGGTGGCCAGTCGTGCCGATGGTTATAAGACGACTGATTTGAACCCTTATAATGCCCATCCACAGGACGGACCGGCTACGTTCTCGAAGTACGATGCGCAGGGTCCGCTGGTGGTAAAGGTGTTCAGTTTCTCGTATCGCAACGGCATACCTGAGGACGAGAGCGGTAACGGTGGCGGTTATGTGTTCGACTGCCGCAGCACGCACAACCCCGGCCGATATGAGCCGTATAAGAAGCTGACGGGACTGGATGAGCCGGTGATACGATTCCTGGAGGATGATGGTGAGATACTCACGTTCTTGGATTCGGTGTATAAGTTGGCCGATGCGCATGTGCGTCGTTACATCCAGCGTGGCTTTACCAGTCTGATGTTCTCGTTCGGATGTACAGGTGGTCAGCACCGTTCGGTGTATTCGGCGCAGCACTTGGCCGAGCACATCCACGAAAAGTTTGGTATCGAAGTGCGCGTAGAGCACCGCGAACAGAAAATCAAGCAAACCTTCGAAGCAAAGAAGATTTAGGCACGGATTCTTATCCCGCGATATTATTTTGGCACGAATTACGCGAATTTCACGAATTATTTATTAATAAATCCGTGTTCGCTCGGCTTTGCCGCTTGGCTTGTCCAAGAATCCGTGTAATCCGTGCCTTAAACTAAATTCGTGTTAATTCGCGAAATTCGTGCCAAATAAATTACTCAGCGCTCTCTGTTTCGGGCTCCTCGTCTTTGAAGTCGGTGATACCAGCCTCGATAAGGATGTTGTACCAAGTGATGAGCTTCTTGATGTGGCTATCCTTTACGCGATCCTGATCCCAGTTAGGCAGAACCTTCGAGAAGTACTCGTGCAGCTCGGCTGCGCTGGCCTTCTTTTCATTGATGCTGGCCTTCTTGCCGCTCTCCAGCTGCTTCATGCTGTCGAGAATGTCTGTCAGGGGCACGTCGTCTGTCTCAGTGAACATGGCGATATCGCTCAGAGATGTGATACGATCAGTAGCGAAAGCTGGCTGACGCTTGTGAGTAGCGTCGAGAGCCTCTACAATCAGATTGTTGTTACCACGGGTAACCAACTTGTATAATCCGGGTTTACCGGCAATAGCTAAAATTGTTTGTTGCATTGTTCTAATATTTTAATTACTTGTTTATCTATTTCTGTTGCGCCGTCGTTTACAATCACGAAATCGGCTTTTCCTATGAGTTCTTCCTGCGGTAGCTGTTTGTTCATCCATTGCTCCACCTGCTGGCGATTGATATGATCACGCGCCATCACGCGCTCGATGCGCACCTCTTTAGGAGCTGTTACTATGATCACCTTATCCACCAACTTGTAAGCGCCCGACTCAAAAAGGATAGCGCTCTCCATAAACTGCAAACCGCTCTCTTCGAAAGCCTGAAAAACAGCAGGATGCACAATCGCATCTATAGCGTTGGCGTTTGCGGGCGATGAAAGCAGAAATTTTGCCACCACCGCTTTGTTTAGTCGGCCGTCGGTCGTATAGGCGTCGGCACCAATCAGATCAGCCAGTTGCTGTCGCAGGGTGATAGAATCCCGCATCAATCGTTTGGCCGCACTGTCGCAGTCGAACACCTCGTAGCCATACTTCTGAAGCACCTTGCAAACAAAGCTCTTGCCGCTGCCGATACCTCCCGTTATACCTATCTTCATTCTTCCGACTCAATTAGATAGTCAACCATGCTTGTTTCCAAGCGTGCCCTGGATATGCCGCGTGGTACCGATTTCAGGTAGATGTGGCATTTCTCTTGCGGGTGGTCCTTAATCTCATTAAAATCGGCCACCACAGTAAAGTCGGTGGGTTTCAGATTGCGATAGACGCTTACACCCGTGACGAAGGTGACGTTGACGCGCGATGGGAATGTGCGAAGCGACTTGCCTGCTGGCAGATTGATAGCCTTGATAGGCACACCTTCGATACTCTCTTCGGTAAGCACATCGGTGCAGAACGTTACCTTCACATGCTCGGGAGTCATTTTCACGCCGCGAATCTTGGCCAGTCTGCAGTTTGCTCTTAGCGTATCGCGGAAGTTGGCATAATTAAGCTGCTCGGTATATACCACATTGATACTGTCAAGCTTTTCGGGCGAGGCATAAATCGTGATGCTGTCAGGACTATATGCCACACGCGAAATGAAGTACAGCTCCTCTGGAATAACGCGTCCGCTCCATCTCACAGGCACTGTTTTCTTGTCGCCGTAGTTGTAGTAGAACTCCAGTTTCTCGGGTTTCATGCTTGTGATGCGCGAACCGTTGGCCAGCTGCTGGTAGATTAGCTTCTGCATTTCCTGCTGCGTAATCACGCCAGTGCCGTTGCCATGCGAGTAGTTCTTGAAGTTCACGTTCACCTTGCGCAGTATGTCGCCATACATATAGGTAAGGAGCGTGATACCCTTGTCGCGGATGGTGACGCGCACCGTATCGGTCTCATCGCTGGTAAGCACGGCATTCCTCGGGATGCCTACTACTGATACGGGGATGGCAAACTCGCGTTCGTAAACCTCGTTGAGCGTGGTTTGCAGCCAGAATACACCTGAAAGAGCCAGAAAGAATATAAACAGTAATAACTCCTTGTTAGCTTTGCTAAAAAGGAGCTTACTGCATAGATTTCCTATTTTCTTCAGGTATTCAGTCATCGTCTTACTTCTGCAAGGTGCTTGCCATATCCTTGAATACAGAAGTCTTCTCAACGGTGATCACCACGTCGCGAGCAATCTTCACGTCAACAGTGTTCTTGGCCAGATCGATGCTCTTTACAGTGCCATGGATACCGCCACCTGTTACTACCTCTGTACCTTCAGTAAGTTCGTTCTGGAACTTCTGGATTTCCTTCTGCTTCTTCTGCTGTGGGCGGATCATGAAGAACCACATGATGGCAAAGATAGCCACCATCATGATAATCATGCTCATACCACCACCGTTCTGTGCTGCCTGTGCAGCGAGTACAAAATTAGTCATGTTTCTTTGTTATAATTTGTTTTTTGGGTTTATATTCTTTTTCTTTTTTGGGCTCGATAAACTTAGCCAGACGGCCGCTCTCCACCAGATTGCGTGCGATACCGTCAAGCATACCGTTGATATAGCCGGCACTCTTTGGGGTAGAGTAGAACTTGGCTATCTCTACATACTCGTTGATAGTAACGCTGATGGGCACGTTTGGCAGAGTCATCATCTCGGCGATGGCTATCTGCATCAGGATGATATCCATGTAGGCCAGGCGCGAGAAATCCCAGTTGCGCGAAGCCTCGCTCATGTAGCGCTGATATTCGTCGGCATTCATGATGGATGCGCGGAACACCTTGCGTGCAAAGTCCTGCTCATCCTCGCTATCCCACTCAGGCAGCAACTCCTGCTTAGGACCGTTCTTCTCTTCGAAGCGCTTGATGGTCTTCAGCACGAATGTATCCACAATCGTCTTGTCGTCATTCCAATAGAGGCTCTGGTCTTCCAGTATAGAGTCCAGCTCATCATTGTCCTGAATCAGTGTGCGGTATATCTTTCTCCAGAACTCACGATCCACGTCGTAGCTGTCTTCTGGATTGTTCATATATTCCTGGTAAACGTCGCTCTGCTCGATTTTTTCCAAAAGCGATGCTACGAATGTGGCATTCTCGTCCCATCCGTTTTTCTGTGTGCTTACAAATTCGTTAAGCTGCTTGTTTTCTGCCAGCTGAATGGCAAAACGGTTCAGTACAAATCGCTGTGATGGTTCTGGGGTGCCTTCGCGCTTTGCACGCTGCACCAACACCTCCATACGTCGGCTAGCTTCCTTGTTGACAGCCACGATGAGGGCGAGCATGTAGTTATAAAGGTCATAAGCTTTCGAGAGACTGAAAAATAACTCTTTTTCAGCCGTGTCGATGTTCTTGTTACCATTTTGATAGTAGGCGTAGGTTAACTGAACAATCTTAATTCTGATAATTTCTCTGTTAATCATCTCACTTGATGTTTTTTTATTATTATACCTATTTTAAATACGTGTGAACTAAAAGTCCAAATCGGGTGCAAAATTAGTAATAAAAACCTAAATCTGCAAGAAAAAAGCTGAAAATTGAGGTTTTTTAGCCAAATATTTTGTTGGTTACAAAAAAAGTAGTACCTTTGCACCGCTTTTTCGGCTTCGGCCGATGATTCGTGTGATGGCGAATTAAGCAAAACGTATTTTTAACAACTTAATTTAGAGTAACACATTTTATGAAAGAAATTAGCGTAAGTGGCCAGAAGCGTGCCACAACTGGTAAGAAGGCCAGCAAGGAAATGCGTAAGGAGGGTCTGGTACCCTGCAACATGTACGGTGAGGCAAAGGGTGAGAACGGTCTGCCCGTTTCTATGTCTTTTGCTATTCCTGCATCTCAGCTCCGTCGTGTAGTTTATTCACCCGATGTTTATGTTGTAAACCTGACTATCGATGGTGAGGCTCACAAGGCTGTTATGAAGGAGCTCCAGTTCCACCCCACAACAGATGCTCTGCTGCACGTTGACTTCTATGAGGTTAACGATGAGAAGCCCATCACTATCGGTATCCCCGTTAAGTTGGTAGGTCACGCTCAGGGTGTTCGCGATGGTGGTCGTCTCAGCCAGGCTGTTCGCACACTTAACGTAACAGCTCCTTACAAGCAGATCCCTGAGGTTCTGAATGTAGATGTTACAGAGCTGAAGCTTGGTAAGGCTATCAAGGTAGCTGAGCTGAACTTCGACGGTCTGCAGATTGCTACTCCAGCACAGGTTGTAGTATGCTCAGTTAAGGCTACACGTGCTTCTCGTTCTGCTGCTGCACAGGCTGCCGAGTAATAATAATTGACACCTCGGCTTTACCGCTTTTACAAAGGCGGTACGCCGACTAAAAGAATTATTTGTGGAGAAGTATTTAATTGTTGGCTTGGGTAATATCGGCGACGAGTACGAGAACACCCGCCACAATACAGGCTTTATGGTATTGGATGCTTTTGCTAAGGCATCCAATATTCATTTTGATGATAAGCGCTATGGTTTTGTGGCCGAGACATCGCTCAAGGGGCGTAAGGTTTTCTTGCTGAAACCTTCTACCTATATGAATCTGAGCGGAAATGCGGTTCGATATTGGCTGAATAAGGAGAATATAGATCAGAGTCATCTGCTGGTTATCAGCGATGATGTGGCATTGGCTTTAGGCGCTTTTCGCCTGAAAGGCAGTGGCTCTAATGGCGGTCATAACGGTCTTGGGCATATTCAGCAGCTGATAGGTCAGAATTATGCCCGTCTGCGCATGGGTATCGGCAATGATTTTCCTCGTGGCATGCAGGTCGACTGGGTGCTTGGAAAATATGACGAGGAAGACATGAAGATCCTCCAGCCTAGCATCGATACAGCTTGTGAGATTATTAAGAGTTTTGTGCTGGCAGGCATCGATATCACGATGAACCAGTATAATAAATTGGGTAAGAAATAGAATATGGAAGAGGCAAGGATTGACAAATGGTTGTGGGCTTCGCGTATTTTTAAGACTCGCTCTATCGCGGCAGACGCCTGTAAGAATGGGCGTGTGTCCATCGGTGGGGTAAGCGTAAAACCCTCGCGTATGGTGAAGGTGGGCGAGACTGTGAGTGTGCGCAAACCGCCTATCACTTACTCCTTCCGTATCCTGAAGACTATCGAGCAGCGCGTAGGAGCAAAACTCCTGCCCGAAATCTACGAGAATGTGACAGCTCCCGAGCAGTATGAGTTGCTTGAGATGACTCGTATCAGCGGTTTCGTCGATCGTGCCCGCGGCACAGGTCGCCCCACCAAGAAGGAGCGTCGCAGTCTGGATGCGTTTATCAGTGATTTGGATTAAATAACCGAGAGCTATGACATTGCTTAACATCGGATTGATTATCTTAGGTATCATCCTCGTTATCTGGGGCGCCGACCGTATGACGGAGGGCGCATCGTCTTTTGCGCGCGATATGCGCGTGCCCGAAATAGTGATAGGTCTTACTATCGTTGCTGCAGGCACCTCGGCACCCGAACTCTTTGTGAGTTTGATGTCGGCCCTGAAAGGTACCTCCGATCTGGCTGTTGGTAATGTGATAGGTTCAAATATCTTTAACACGCTGCTCATCGTGGGATGTTCGGCTGCAGTGGCACCTATTGTGGTGGCGCCCAGCACGGTCAAGAAGGATATCCCCTTTGCTATCGGCGCTTCGTTGCTGTTTTTCATGCTCTGCTTCGACGATATGAGTTCTGTTCACCTCTGGGGTAACGATATCAGTCGTTCGGATGGCATTATCCTCTTGATAGGTTTTCTCGCCTTTATGGTTTACACCTTCCAGGTGGCCGCCAATAACGGAGAACTGGATTTCCTTGACGAGGAGTTGGGGGTGGAGCGCGAAAAGCCTAAAAAGGATTTTTCTCGCCTGTGGCGCAATCTGTTCTGGGTGGCGCTTGGTTTAGGCTGCCTGATTGTGGGTAGTCACATCTTCGTCAACGGCGCTACTTATGTGGCCAATCGCTTTGGCATTCGTCAGAGTGTGGTTGGTCTTACCATTGTGGCTGGTGGTACGTCGCTGCCCGAGCTGGCCACCAGTGTGGTTGCAGCCTATAAAGGTCGTTCGGCCATTGCGATAGGCAATGTGATAGGCTCCAATGTATTTAATATTCTTCTCATTCTCGGCATCACGGCTGTGGTTCATCCCATGCGTATCATGGGTATCACCATCGTAGATTTGATGATGATGCTGATTAGTATCGGACTGATGTGGATATTTGCCATCACCAAGTATTACGTATCGCGCCGCGAAGGATGGGTGTTGATACTTACCTTTATGGGATACATGGCGTGGCTGCTATATCTGCTTTAATGGATAACAGGGGTACTTGAACACCCCCTTTAAAAAAACAAGAAAATGGAAAAAATCAAAGAAAATCAGAAGATTAGTGTGCTGTTCATGCTGTACGGCATACTGTTTTGCGTGTGCCTGATTACGGCAAACGTATTGGAGACAAAACAGATTTCGTTTGGTCCGGCTAATATGACGGCTGGTCTGATTGTGTTCCCCGTCAGCTACATCATCAACGATGTGGTTTGCGAAGTGTGGGGCTATCGTCGCACCCGACTGCTCATCTGGTTGGGTTTTGCCATGAACTTCATGTTTGTGGTGTTTGGCGCTATCGCCGACTGGATTCCAGGTGCTCCCTACTGGCATGGTGAGGAGGGATTCCATCAGATATTCGGACTGGCTCCCCGTATTGCCGGAGCATCGTTCTTGGCTTTCCTGGCAGGATCGTTTGTGAATGCTTATGTGATGAGCAAGATGAAACTAAACTCTGAGGGAAGGAATTTCTCAGCACGTGCTGTGCTCAGTACCGTGTTTGGCGAATTCACTGACTCAGTCATTTTCTTTCCCCTGGCACTCGGTGGGGTGATACCTTGGGAGGAGATGCCATCGTTGGTTATCACGCAGGTCACGCTCAAGACAGTTTACGAAATCGTAGCACTACCAGTAACCATCCGTGTGGTAAACTTTACCAAGAAGCACGACCACGAGGATGTGTTCGATCGCGATATTGCATATAATGTATTTAAAGTTAAGGAATTATGATGAGAGAACAAGAAGGTTTGCAGGCGCTCGGTAAGAAGACCGAGTATAAGAGCGATTATGCGCCCGAGGTGCTGGAGACATTTGTCAACAAGCATCCCGATAATGATTACTGGGTACAGTTCAACTGTCCGGAGTTTACGTCACTTTGCCCCATTACAGGGCAGCCTGATTTTGCCGAAATCAAGATTATGTATATCCCCGGCGAGAAGATGGTAGAGTCGAAGAGTCTGAAGCTCTATCTGTTCAGTTTCCGCAACCATGGCGATTTTCATGAGGATTGTGTGAATGTCATTATGAAGGACTTGGTGCGCCTGATGGATCCCAAGTACATCGAGGTTATCGGACTTTTCACCCCTCGTGGTGGTATTAGCATTTATCCCTACGCCAACTACGGTCGTCCAGGAACGAAATTCGAAGCCCTTGCTGAACAGCGCTTAATGAATCACACTTTCAAATGATTTGATTAGTTAGTCCTCGCGTGGGTCGAAAAAGAAAGTAATCCCCAAAACGTCCTGGCTCGGAGGCCGGATGTCCGATTATCGGAATCATTCGGAGAACTCGCTTCGCTCAGACAGCTCCTCATGTCGATTAGCTTGTCTCGCTTACGCGATACAAGAATCGAAAATGATTCCGATAATAGTACATCCTATAAATACCTCCTCGTGCGGAATGTTTTTGGGATTACTTTCTTTTTCTCTAATTTCTTTGTCCTCGCTTGTACACCGATTACCGCACATCGTGCTCCATGTTTCCTCACTACGTTCGAAAACATTCCGCACCTTTCTTTGTTTCGTTTCTTTCGGTGACGAAAGAAATGAAAATCTTCTGCATACTTAATAAAGAAAAGCCTATGCCACTACTAAAAATTATAAAATTTGTAGGATATTTGCCGCTATGTGCAGAAAAAGTGGTATATTTGCATTCAAATTTTGAAAATTAGCTTAAAAAATATGGCAAAAAAGAAGATTCAATTCAGTCTCGTTTACCGAGACATGTGGCAGAGCTCTGGTAAGTTTCAGCCCCGCAAAGATCAGCTGGAGCGCATTGCTCCCGCCATTATCGATATGGGCTGTTTTGCTCGAGTAGAAACTAATGGCGGTGCCTTTGAGCAGGTGAACCTGATGGCAGGTGAGAATCCTAACGAGGCTGTTCGCGCTTTCTGTAAGCCTTTCAATGAGGTAGGTATTAAGACTCACATGTTGGACCGTGGTCTCAACGCGCTCCGTATGTATCCTGTGCCCGACGATGTTCGTGCGCTGATGTATAAGGTGAAGCACGCTCAGGGTGTTGACATCACCCGTATCTTCTGCGGTCTCAACGATACCCGTAATATCATCCCAAGTATCAAGTGGGCTAAAGAGGGTGGAATGACACCACAGGCTACTCTGTGTATCACCACATCACCTGTTCACACCGTAGAGTATTACGCTGCTATTGCCGACGAGGTGATTGCTGCCGGTGCCGAGGAAATCTGCTTGAAGGATATGGCCGGAATTGGTCAGCCAGCTATGCTGGGTCAGCTCACCAAGGCCATCAAGACCAAGCATCCTGATATCATCATCCAGTACCATGGTCACTCAGGTCCTGGACTGTCAATGGCTTCTATCCTTGAGGTCTGCAACAACGGTGCCGACGTCATCGATACTGCTATCGAGCCACTGTCGTGGGGTAAGGTTCATCCAGACATCATCTCGGTTCGCTCTATGCTGAAGAACGAGGGCTTCGAGGTGGCCGATCTGGATATGAATGCCTATATGCAGGCTCGTTCACTCACACAGGAGTTCATCGACGACTGGTTGGGTTGCTTTATCAACCCTGCTAACAAGCACATGTCTTCACTGCTGCTTGGATGCGGTCTGCCTGGCGGTATGATGGGATCTATGATGGCCGATCTTGGTCCTATCCAGAAGATGATCAACAAGGAGCGTGAGAAGAAGGGCGAGAGCACACTCACCATGGATGATATGCTGGTGAAGCTCTTCAACGAGGTTGAGTACGTATGGCCACGCGTTGGTTATCCCCCATTGGTAACACCATTCTCTCAGTACACTAAGAACATCGCGCTCATGAACCTTCTCACTATGGAGCAGGGCAAGGGTCGCTATGTGATGATGGACGACGCTATCTGGGGAATGATTCTCGGTAAGAGTGGTAAGGTTCCTGGAACCATCGCTCCTGAGCTGGTAGAGCTGGCTGAGAAGAAGGGTCTGAAGTTTACCGACGCTGATCCTCACACCCTGCTGAAGAACACCCTCGACGACTTCAAGAAGGAGATGGACGAGAACGGTTGGGACTACGGTCAGGACAACGAGGAGCTGTTCGAGCTGGCTATGCACCCCGAGCAGTACCGTCCATTCAAGAGCGGTCAGGCTAAGAAGCAGCTGCTGGCTGATATCCAGAAGGCTAAGGATGCCAAGTTGGGTGGCGGTCAGAAGATTTCTCAGGAAGAAATCGACGCTATCAAGCACGCTAAGGCCGACGCTGTTAAGAGTCCTCTCGCAGGTCAGCTGCTGTGGGGCTTCGGTGGCGAAGGTGTACTGGCACCATGCGTTGAGCCATTCATCGGTCAGACATACAAGGAGGGCGACACCTTCTGCTATCTGCAGACCAAGTGGGGCGAGATTGTATCTATCCCTGCCGCTATGGGTGGTAAGCTGGTAGATATCAGCGTTAAGCCTGGTCAGAACATTCGTCAGGGCGACACTATCGCCTGGATCGAGCGCGAAGCTTAAACGTGTAATATTTTAATAGGGCACGAATTTCACGAATTAACACGAAAATTTTAAAAATTCGTGTATTTCGCGTAATTCGTGCCTCATTTATTTTTTATGGATTACCAATCAATAATTGATAAGTATTATCCTGAGGATGATGAACTGAAGCGTATCCTGCTGGTTCATAGTCGTCAGGTGGCTGATAGGTGTCTGCTTATCGCCAAAAAACATCCCGAGTTGCCGCTGGATAAGCAGTTTCTTGAAGAGGCAGCCATGCTGCACGATATCGGTATTTTTCGTTGTGATGCCCCGTCTATTCAGTGTGTAGGCACCGAGCCTTACATCTGTCATGGATACATCGGTGGTCAGCTGCTGCGCGAAGCCGGTTTCTTGCGCCATGCTCTGGTGTGCGAGCGCCACACTGGCACTGGTCTGAGTCGTCAGCAGATAGAAACCCGTCAGCTTCCTCTGCCGCTTGACCGCAGTTATGAGCCCGAAACGCTCGAGGAGCAGGTGGTGTGTTATGCCGATAAATTCTATTCAAAGTCGCATATCGACCGTGAGCGTACGGTTGTAGAAACCGCCCAAAGTCTGGAGAAGTTCGGCCCTGCAGGGGTGCAGAAGTTCTTGAAATGGGTTGATATGTTTGAATAAAGACAAAAAATTGTGATAATCTCTGTTAATCTATGGCAGAAATAGCAGAATTATTTGTAATTTTGCAGCCGTGAAAAGAAAATCAGTATTGGTTGCGTTAACTTTCGTCATCCTGTTGGTGATGGCGGAGGTTCCAATGAAGATGGCTTCCAGAGTTCTGCGGAATTCTGAAGCTGTCGATAGCGTGCTTGCTGATACTATCCAGAAGGATAGTGTTAAGGTGGTGGCGGCTATCGATACCCTCTCAATGGATTCCGTTCAGCTTGCTATATTCCGTCATAACAAAGCCATTGATGATTCGTTGGCTCAGGATAGTATTAACAAGCGTAGAAAGAATGGTATTGATTCGCCAGTGGAGTATTCTGCCGAGGACTCTCTGACCTACGAAGCTGCTTCGGGGTTGGCTCACCTGTATGGTGATTCGAAGGTGAAATATCAGAACATGAACCTGGAGAGCGACAAGATTTTTATGAGTCTCGACAGCAGTTTGGTTCATGCCACTGGTTCTTTGGATTCAGCTACCAATGAACTTCAAGGCACACCTGTCTTCGAGATGGGCAACGATAAATATGAGAACGATACCATATCGTTTAACTTTAAGTCGAAGAAGGGTCTTATCAGTAATGTATATACGCAGCAGGAAGATGGTTATCTTACCAGTGAACTGTCGAAGCGTGGTGCTAATGGTGAGATGTATCTGCAGCACGGTCGTTACACCACCTGCGATGATCCGCACCCTGATTTCTATCTGGCCATGTCGCGCGCCAAGGTTCGCCCTGGCAAGGATGTGGTGTTCGGTCCAACCTACTTGGTAGTAGCCGATGTGCCGCTGCCATTCGCTATTCCTTACGGATTCTTCCCCTTCACCAAGAGCTATTCCAGCGGTTTGATCATGCCTACCTATGGTGATGAAACCGAGCGTGGATTCTATCTGCGTGATGGTGGATACTATTTCGCTATCAACGACAAGATGGACCTGAAGCTGATTGGTGAGATTTACACCAAAGGCTCTTGGGGCCTTTCTGCCGCCTCGAACTACCGTAAGCGTTATCGCTACAGCGGCTCGTTCCTAGCCAGCTATCAGAACACTATCAATGGCGAGAAGAATATGCCCGACTACTCTAAGCAAACCAGTTTCAAGGTTGTTTGGAGCCATCGTCAGGATTCAAAGGCCAATCCTTACTCGCAGCTCTCGGCCAACGTGAACTTTGCCACGAGTAGCTATGAGCGCAATAACTTGAGCTCGATGTATAATCCACAGACGCTCACCCAGTCAACACGAACCTCATCTGTTTCGTGGAGCACTACTTTCTCGAGCATCGGTATGACACTGAGTTCAACCACCAACCTGAATCAGAACATGCGCGATTCTACCATCTCGCTCACACTGCCCGATCTGAATATCTCTATTGCGCGCTTCTATCCCTTTAAGCGCAAGAAGAGAGCTGGCAACGAGCGCTGGTATGAGAAGATATCTATGCAGTACACCGGTCAGATGAAGAATGAGATTAGCACGAAGGAGGATAAGCTCATGCACTCATCGCTCAGCAAGGACTGGAAGAACGGCATGCAGCATCAGATTCCTATCAGTGGTAATTTTACGCTGTTTGGCTATCTGAACCTGAATCCATCGTTCAACTTCACCGACCGTACCTATTTCAATAAGGTACATAAGTCGTGGGATCCCGCCGGCCAGAAAGAGGTGGTGGATACGTTGACCGGATTCTACAACGTCTATAACTGGAACTTCAGTATCGGTGCCTCTACCAAACTCTATGGTATGTGGGTGCCTAGCCGAAAGATTTTCGGTGATAAGATCAATGCCATACGCCACGTAGTAACACCGAGCGTAAGCTTCAGCTATGCGCCTGACTTCAGTGCATCGCGCTATGGCTATTATGACTACTATCAGAAAACCAATGCCGACGGCACGGTGACGATGGTTGAGTATTCGCCTTACCAGAATGGTACCTATGGTGTGCCTGGCAAGGGTAAGACGGGTAGCATCTCAATGGATCTCTCGCAGAACCTTGAGATGAAGGTGAAGAGTGATGACGACTCTACTGGCTTCAAGAAGATTTCGCTGATTGATGAGTTGCGCATGTCGATGTCGTACAACATGGCTGCCGATATCCGTCCTTGGAGCGATCTCTCTACCAGCCTGCGCCTGAAGCTCTCTAAGAGCTATACCCTCAACCTGAATGCAGTGTTTGCCTCGTATGTTTATGAGGCAGATAGTGTGGGTGCTGTGCCACGCGTGTCAGAACACACCACCTACTGGGGACAGGGTAAGATTGGTAGATTCCAGGGTATCTCTCAGAACCTCTCTTATACCCTCAGCAACGAGAAGATTGCTAATTTCTTCAAGCGTTTGCGCGGCGAGAAGGTTGATAAAAAGAAAGATAAGCGCAATGACGACGACGATGATGAGGAGTGGGACACCACTTTAGAGTCGAATGTGGATAAGGATATGGAGAAAGCCAAGCATGGCGCCAAGCGCAAGGGTAGTGGTTCTAAGGCCGAGACCGACGAGGATGGCTACATGGCTTTCCAGATGCCTTGGAGCTTGAGCATCGGTTACGGTGTCACCATGCGTGAGGACCAGACACTGTCGAAGTTCAACTACAACAAGATGCGCTATCCTTATAAGTTCACGCAGAATCTGAATGTCAGTGGAAATGTTCGTATCAGCGACGGCTGGAACATCTCGTTCTCGTCGGGTTACGATTTCGATAACAAGAAAATTTCAATGACTACGGCCTCACTCAACCGTGATCTGCATTGCTTCAATATGTCGTGCTCGGTTGTGCTGGCCCCTTATACCAGTTATAACTTCTCATTCCGCTGTAACGCGTCGACACTTACCGATGCGCTTAAGTACGACAAGCGCTCAAGCTATTCAAACGCCGTGCAGTGGTACTAAAACTTAGTATGCTATGGCAGAACTTCCCCCAATGATTGCTGACCTGGCACTCATATTGATGGTGGCAGGTGTGGTTACGCTCATTTTCAAACGCCTGAAACAACCGCTCGTTTTGGGTTATATCGTGGCTGGTTTCTTGGTTAGTCCGAACATGACGTACACCCCATCAGCCGTTGATATGGCCAATGTACACCTGTGGGCCGATATCGGTGTGATGTTCCTGCTGTTCTCGTTGGGATTGGATTTCTCTTTCAAGAAGATTATTAAGATGGGTGCTTCGCCCGTCATATCAGCCATCACCATCATCTTCTGTATGATGATGCTGGGTATCGTGGTGGGTCATCTGTTCAGTTGGGGAAAGATGGACTGCATCTTCCTGGGTGGTATGCTAGCCATGTCGAGTACCACGATTATCTATAAAGCTTTCGACGACCTCGGACTACGCCAGCAGCAGTTTGCGGGCATGGTGATGAGTGTGCTGATACTCGAGGATATCCTGGCTATTGTGATGATGGTGATGCTGAGTGCCTTGGCTAGCGGCTCCGAGATGGGAGGCGGACAGCTGTTGCAGTCGGTGCTCCGTATCGTTTTCTTCCTGATTCTATGGTTGGTAGTGGGCATTTTTGCCATCCCGCTGTATCTGCGCCGCGTGCGCCGACTCATCAACAACGAGGTGCTGCTGATCGTTGCCTTGGGCTTGTGTTGTGCCATGGCGGTTCTGTCGTCAAAGGTTGGTTTCAGCTCAGCTTTCGGTGCTTTTATCATGGGTAGTATCCTGGCCGAGACCATCGAGGCCGAGCGTATAGAAAAACTGGTTGAGCCTGTGAAGAACCTCTTTGGTGCCGTGTTCTTCGTGTCGGTAGGTATGCTGGTAGATCCAAAGATTCTGGTTGATTATGCTGTGCCTATCCTTTGCCTGGTGCTCACGATTATTGTTGGACAGAGTGTGTTTGGCACCATCTCGTTTATGCTGGGTGGTCAGTCGCTTAAGTCGGCCATGCGTTGCGGATTCTCAATGGCGCAGATTGGTGAGTTCTCGTTCATCATCGCCTCGTTAGGATTGTCGCTGGGTGTGATTGGCGATTTCCTTTATCCTGTGGTGGTGGCTGTGTCTGTGATTACTACCTTCCTCACCCCTTACATGATTCGTCTGGCTACGCCTGCCTATAACAACCTGGAGAAACATCTGCCTAACAAACTGATTAAATCGCTTAATCAGTTGGCTATGGGCAACACGCATAGTCAGGAGGAGAGCAAGTGGAAGCGTCTGCTCACTCAGATGGCTATGAATACCATTGTTTATTCCATCCTCTCGGCGGCTTCTATCGCGCTGATGTTTGCCTTTGTGCTGCCTGTCACCCGCAAGATGCTGCCGGGGTGGGAGCTGCATTGGTATGCCAATGCCATCACGGGCGTGCTCACGGTAGCTATCATCGCACCTTTCCTGCGTGCGATGGTGATGAAGAAGAATCATAGCGAGGAGTGGAAAGCCTTGTGGGCAGAGAGCAATCGTAACCGTTTGCCGCTGCTGTTCACTATCCTGGTGCGTTTCCTGATAGCCGTCAGCTTTATTTTCTACATCTGCAATTTCCTGAGCCGTTTCACCAATGCCCTTATGATTACCATCGGCTTTGTTGTCATCGTGCTCATCATCCTTTCGCGCCGCACTAAGCATCGCAGCATCACGCTCGAGCGCCTATTTATCCAGAATCTGCGTTCGCGTGATATCGAAGCTCAGGTGCATGGCAAGAAACGTCCGCTCTACGAGGGAAAGCTGCTGGATCGCGATATCCATATTGCCGATTTCACGGTACCGTTCAACTCCACTTGGATGGGACAGTCGTTGGCACAGCTCAAACTGGGCTCTAAGTATGGTGTGCATGTCAGCAGTATTCTGCGTGGAGGCCGCCGCATCAACATCCCCGATGGCTATAACATCCTGTTCCCTGGCGATGTGCTGCAGGTGATAGGTAGCGACCAGCAGTTTACGGCTTTTCGCGAGGCTATAGAGAACGAGGTTTTGGGTGCCGATGTGGATGTGGAGATGCGCGAGATGAAGCTGCGCCAGCTCATTATCGGTGCCGATAGTCCGTTTGTGGGACAGACGCTGATAGAGAGTCGTATCCGCGACCGCTTTAGTTGTATGGTGGTAGGACTGGAAGAGGGAAAGGAAAGCCTCTCCCCCTATAGTCCAAATCGTAAGTTCCGCGAAGGTGATATTATCTGGGTGGTTGGCGAGCGAGAATCGCTCGAAGCCCTGTTTAATATTAAGGATTAAACATTAAAGATTAAAGATTAAAGTCGGCGGTGAGCTCGCAGATTTTGATGATCACCTGCTTGGCTTTTTCCATCGACTGGATGCTGACGAATTCGTAAGGTCCGTGGAAATTCACGCCGCCAGCAAAGATGTTGGGGCAGGGCAGACCTTTAAAACTCAGTTGCGCACCATCCGTACCGCCACGGATAGGCTTCACTTTCGGAGCCACACCGCAGTCCTGCATGGCGTGCAGCACTAAGTCTATCACGTGCATCTGCGGGTCAATCTTCTCCTTCATATTATAGTACTGGTCGCGCGTCTCCAGCGTCACCGTACCCTCGCCGTATTTCTCGTTCATCGCAGCCACCACGTTGGCGATGGTGCGTTTGCGCTCTTCGAAACGCTCGCGGTCGTGGTCGCGTATGATATAGTGCATCTGTGCTTTCTCAACCGAGCCCTGCACACCCAGCAGGTGATAGAATCCCTGATAGCCCTCGGTGGTCTCGGGGCGCTCGTCGGCAGGCAGCATGGCTGCTATCTCCATCGCCAGCAGGTTGGCATTCAGCATCTTATCCTTGGCATAGCCGGGATGCACGCTTACACCTTTTATATATATCTTGGCGCTGGCGGCATTAAAGTTCTCAAACTCCAGTTCGCCTACGTCGCCGCCATCCATGGTGTAGCCCCATTCGCAGCCGAATTTCTCTACGTCGAAGTGGTGGGCACCCATGCCAATCTCCTCGTCGGGGTTGAAAGCCACGCGTATGTCGCCATGCTTTATCTCCTTGTGGTCGCGCAGGTAGCACATCGCCTCTACTATCTCGGCAATGCCCGCCTTGTCGTCGGCACCGAGCAGTGTGGTACCATCCGTCACAATCAGGTCTTCGCCCACATGCTGCAGCAGCTCGGGGAATTTCTTCGGACTCATCATGATACCTTCGGAGAGCAGGATGTCGCTGCCGTCGTAGTTGTTTACGATATGTGGCTTGATGTCAGCACCCGAGCAGTCGGGGCTGGTATCGTAGTGTGAAATAAATCCGATGGTGGGAATCTCGTCTTTTGTATTGGCCTTTAGTGTGGCATAGATGTAACCCTTCTCGTCCATCTCCACATCACTCAGTCCCTCGTGTTCCAGTTCTTTCTTTAAGTACTCGGCAAACACCAATTGTTTCGCCGTACTCGGTACGGTGTCGCTATCTTCAGCCGACTGTGTGTCGAACTGTGTATAGTTTATAAATCTTTCTGTAATATCCATAATTGGTTGCAAAGATACACCTTTTTTTTCTTATCTCAAAATTATTTGCAACCAAGTTGCAGAAAATGCTTCGTACCTTTGCAGCCAGAAACAATAAAAGAGTATTTGAAGTATGGCACAAACTTGCAAACATTGTAATCATCATGAGCATCATGAGCATGAGCATCATCATGAGCACGATATGCGTTCGCAGCTCCGTCTCATCATCATAACAGCCGTGTTGCTGATAGCTGCGGTTATTATTGAGCGCCAGTTGGCATTGTCCACATGGCAGTTGCTGCTGGTTTATCTGATTCCCTATCTGGTGATAGGTCACGACACGCTGCACGAGGCGTGGGAGGGGCTCACGGAGGGGGATGCCTTCAATGAGCATTTCCTGATGTCGATAGCCACCATCGGTGCCCTCTGCATCGGTTTTCTGCCTGGGGCTGAGACGCAGTTCCCCGAGGCGGTGTTTGTGATGCTGTTCTTCCAGGTGGGCGAGCTGTTTGAGGGCTATGCCGAGGGTAAGAGCCGCGACAGCATTGCGCATCTGATGGAGATTAAGCCCGACTACGCCACGCTGGCCGATGGCGACCGTCGTGTGGCTCCCGAAGAGGTGAGGGTAGGAGACGTCATCGTGATTCGTCCGGGTGAGAAAGTGCCGCTGGATGGCGTTGTTGTCAGTGGTACGAGTGCCCTCAACACCGTGGCGCTTACAGGCGAGTCGCTGCCTCGCGATGTAGTCGAGGCCGACGAGGTGATATCAGGCTGCGTCAACCTGAGTGGTGTGCTGCAGGTGCGCGTCACTAAACCCTTTGGCGAGAGCACGGTGTCCAAGATTATCAAACTGGTTGAGCATGCCGGCGAGCATAAGTCGCAGAGCGAAACCTTTATCACCCGTTTTGCCCGTATCTATACGCCCATCGTGGTTTTTGCTGCCGTCGCGCTGGCTGTGGTGCCCACGCTGCTGGGTGGCGCTTTCAGCACCTGGCTCTATCGTGCCCTGATGTTCCTGGTGGTGTCGTGCCCCTGTGCATTGGTTATCAGCGTGCCCCTCACGTTCTTTGGTGGTATCGGCGGTGCCTCGCGCCGCGGCATACTCATCAAGGGCGCCAACTATATTGATGTGCTATCTAAGGTGGGCACGGTGGTATTCGACAAGACTGGCACGCTCACCCACGGTCAGTTTGCCGTTACCGCTGTGCATCCCGAAGCCATCGACGAGCACCAGCTGTTGCATCTGGCAGCCCATGTGGAGCACTTCTCTACACATCCCATCGGAGCTGCCCTGCGCGATGCTTTTCCTGATGAGGCTACCGATGGTTGCAAGCTGAGCGATGTGCGCGAGGTGGCAGGGCAGGGTATCATCGCCCGTGTGGAAGATCGTGTGGTGGCTGTGGGAAACACCAAACTGATGGATGCCGTGGGGGCCAAGTGGCACGACTGCCACCATACGGGCACCATCATCCACGTGGCTATCGATGGCAACTATGCCGGACATATTGTGATTAATGACCAGATCAAGGCCGACAGTGCCGAGGCTATCGCTGAGCTGCATCGTCTGGGTGTCAGTCGCACGGTGATGCTGACGGGCGACCGCCGCGAAGTGGCCGAGCAAGTAGCTAAGACGCTAGGACTGAGCGAATACCATGCCGAACTGATGCCTGCCGACAAGGTTGCGCATATCGAGCAGTTGCTAGCCACCACCCATCACTCATCATCTGCCGCACCCATAGCCTTCGTTGGCGATGGTATCAACGATGCCCCCGTGTTGGCGCGTGCAGATATCGGCATTGCCATGGGCGGACTGGGTAGCGATGCTGCCATCGAGGCTGCCGACGTGGTGCTGATGGATGATAAACCCTCGAAGATAACCACCGCCATCCGTCTGGCTCGTCGCACCATCGCTATCGCACGCCAGAATGTGGGGCTGGCCATAGGCATCAAATTGGCCGTTTTGATACTGGCAGCTTTTGGCGTGGCTACGATGTGGATGGCTGTATTTGCCGATGTGGGTGTGACGGTTTTGGCCGTGCTCAACGCCATGCGCGCCCTCCGCGTCTAGCGGATCGGCTCTAGCCTTCATTTGTGTATGTAATAATAATTCAAAGAACGCTTTGGCTCATTGCCAATTGTCAATTATTCATTGTCAATTGAGAAAACTTTTTCCCACGTGTGGCAGTTTTTCCTGGTGCACGTGGGAAATATTTTTGCCTCGCGCGCGGGTGTTTTCTCTATTCTCATTTTGACGCTGTAAAGGTACGATAATTTGATTGCGGTTCACGAATGTTCGCACAAAAAATACAGTGTGACAGTTAGAATTTTCCTCTTCCATCCCTCGAAATTATCTCTATATATTTATATATATAAATATATATAAATATATAGATACTTTTTTGGTTGAGTGAAGGCTTGTATTTCTAACTGTCACACTGTATCACTGTGTGCAGAGTTATGTGATCGGTTTTACGCTTTCATGCCAATGATGGTGGCGTAAGATGGCTTAACGAAATGTGACGCCATCCCTCTTTTTGTTTACAGTGATACAGTGTGACAGTTAAAAAATACATCTGTCACCCTGACTTATGTGATTCAAAAGTATCATTTGAAGAACTGCGTAAAGGCCTTGACCGTATAGAGGTGGTCGGCTACGCTGCCTGTTTCGCGACAGCTGTGCATGGCCAGGATGGCATTGCCCATATCCACGCCTCGCAGGGGGATGGATGATGCCAGGATGTTACCCAGTGTGCTGCCACCAGCCACGTCGGAGTGGTTGACAAAACGCTGACAGGGCACGCCTGCCTCGCGACAGATCTCGGCAAACACGGCTGCCGAAACGGCATCGCTGGCGTATTTCTGGGCGGCATTAAACTTGATAACTGGTCCGCCACCTAGTACGGGATGGTTGGTGGGGTCGTACTTCTCGCTGTAGTTGGGGTGCCAGGCGTGGGCATTATCGGCCGAAATCATAAAGGCACGCTCGATGGCCTGATACCAGGCTTCGGCACTGCCGCTCTGAGCCGATGCGATGCGCTGCAGCATCATGGCCAGGAACGGACTGCCAGCACCCTGTTTGGTTTGCGAGCCCGTCTCCTCGTTGTCGAAGATAGCCAGCACCTTGGTTGCCTCGGTGGTGTCGGTATCAATCATCGCCTCAAGTCCTGCAAAACACATCGACAGATCGTCTAAGCGGCCCGACGACAGAAACTCATCGTGTATGCCAAACGTGCAGGCAGGCGTGGCATCAGCCAGATAGAGGTCGAAGTCGAGCACATCAGCTGGCTTGATGTTCAGCTCGCCGCAGATGATATTCATCAGCAGGTTGCCTCTCTCCAGCTGGTCGCTGATGATGCCCAGTATCGGCAGCATATCCTTTTGCTTGCTTAGCTTCACGCCATCGTTTACCTGACGGTTGAAATGGATGGCCAGATTGCTGATTTGCAGCAGTGGGCGCTTGACGTGCAGCAGCAGTGTAGTGGGGGATAATGCATTCTCGCCGCGCACAATGACGCGACCTGCGATGGTGAGCGGACGGTCGAACCAGGTGGACATGATTGGTCCGCCATACACCTCGGTGTTCAGCTTTACGATACCACCCTCGCACAGCATCTCGGCATTGGGCTTGATGCGGAACGTAGGCGAGTCGCAGTGGGCGCAAATCATGCGGAATCCGGCCTCGGCCATCGGTTGGCTACCGATGTGGAAGGCATATACCGACGAGTCGTTCTTAGTGACATACAGTTTGTCGCCAGCCTTCACCGGGCCGATGGGCTCACGAGGGTCCAGTTTGCGATAGCCAGCCTGTTCCAGTTGGCTGGCGATATTTCTAGCTGCCAGAAAGTTTACTGGCGAAGCATCCAGGAAATCTAATAATCTTTTTACGCGCATCATATAAAAGTCTGTGAGTTATTGTTTGATAAATCAGTAATCTATTTGAGTGTGAGCACTACCTTGCCCTGGGCATTGGTGCTGACGATGGCAGTCATCTTGCCCTGGCGCCACGTCTTCTGGTCGCTGCTCATGAAGCCGTAGGTTTTCAGGTCCTTGCAGAGGGCCTCTACATCATCCGTAGCAGTGAGCGTGATGGTGGTGATGGCCTGTCGGCGGCGGTTGAGCGAGGCGTTGGCTTGATATTGGCCCATCTTAAACGATGCCGTCAGCACTTTGGCTGTAGGCTTGGCAAGCGTGTAGTCGTAGCTGGCCAGCACCGTCTGGGCGCCTTTCAGTGTGCGGTTCTGATACAGCAGCACGCCTAAGCCCACCAGGTCGGTATGACGGCAGGCGGCAGCCAGCCCGGCTTCGATGGTGCGTGGTGCCGCCTCATACTCCTGGTCGTCCATCTCGGCATAAGCCATCTTGTAGGCCTTGGCATCGTCGAGTGCAAATCCGCAGGTGTAGCTGCTGGTGAGCGATCCGCGCTCGTAATGCAGGTTGACGGTGCCCAGCTGGGTCTGGATGGTGTAGGCCTCGCCCTGATTATCCACAAAACCACGTCCATACACCTTCTGCAGTTCGGCCTTGACGCTGGCAAATCGCGCCTTCACCTCTTTTAATGAGGGATAGATGGCGTCTTCGGTCACATCTACTGCATAAACGCGGTCGGTCTCATCAGATATAGCCAGTGTGATGGTGCATTTGGCACCATAAACGTCACCATCGTAAATATAAGATTTGGCAGTGTGCTTACCTTCCAGCTGGCGCTCAGTAAAACCTTTCGCAGTGAGGTGTTTCTCAAACAAATCGGCCTTGATACCCAGGGGGATACCCATAAAAGCATTGCGATTATTGGTGTTGTCGGCCAGTGTGGTGATATCTACCATGGCCATTTGGGCATCATCATTGATACCATCGGCACTCTTTTTGGTTTTTTTCTCAGTTTTTGCCTTTTTCTTAAAAATCTTCTTGAAAAACTGTGCATCGGCGGGCTGGCTGATCATCATGGTTGCCAGCAGCGCAAAAATAATCTTCTTCATCATATTACATAACATATTACAATAGGTACACCCGCACGGAATCGAACCGTGACCAACGGAACCGGAATCCGTTATTCTATCCTTTAAACTACGGGTGCTTGTTATGCCGAAAGCGCTGCAAAGGTACGGTAAAAAAATGAACTGAGCAAATTTTCAAGTGCCAATTTTCATTTTTTACACTGGCAACTGCATCACGAATCGGGCGCCACCAGTATAGCTGGTGTCGAGTGTGATGTCGCCCCCCATATGGGTTACGAGCGAGCGGGCTATCGAGAGGCCGATGCCGGTGCCGTCGGTATATTCGTCGAGCTGTACAAACTCCTTGAAGATGTTCTCGGCCTGTGCCTTGGGGATGCCTATGCCGGTGTCTTCAACCGTAAACATGGCTTTCTCGTTCTCGATGACGACATTGAGCGTTACTGAGGCCTTGCCATGGGGAGCAGTGCCCTTGAAGGCTAATGGATGCGTAAACTTCTGTGCATTGTCGAGCAACAGTGCCAGCGCCTTGACAGCCGACTTGAGGTGGGTGGTCATGATGACCTGATTGGTGCGTGCGCCCAGACGGATATTGAAGTCCAGATGGGTGGCCTGCGTGATGCCCGACTGCTGTGTGGCCTGATAAGCAATGTCGGATGGCGTCACCTTGTCGATACACTCTGCACAGGCGCGGGTGTTCACCAAGCTCAGGTCGATCATCTTATCTACCAGACGGGTGATGCGCTCGCTGTTTTCCACAATCTTCTTGCTGAAGGATTGCAGCTCTTCGCTGCTTATCTCGATGTCGGGGGCTGCCAGCACCTGCGAGAAACCCGACAGCACGTTGAGCGGTGTGCGCACCTCGTGAGATATCTGCTGGATAAACTTGGTCTTGATGCGTTCTGACTCCTTGGCACGCTCGTTGGCCTCCACCAGTTGCTTGTTGGTCTCGTTGAGTTTGCGGTAGGCTCTGCGGCGCTGCATCAGGTAGAATTGCAGCAGCACGATGAGCGTTAAGCCCACACCGATAGACCATAGCATGGCCTGGTGCGACAGCCTGGCGCGCTGCTCGGCTATCTGGCGCTCTTTGCCCTCCGTGTCGTAAACGGTGGCCAATAAGTCGGCATCGATAATCTTCTGGCGTAGCAGCGCCTCGTCATACACGTGAGCTATCGTTTCAGCCACGTGCAGTGCCGAGTCGCGATGACCTGCCAGTAGGTTCACTGTGAATTTCGGAATCATAAATCTGCCGATATTCTCCAAGTCGGCCTGTTCGTAGCCGCATTCGCCCATAAAGTGGTCAAGCTGTGTCATGTAGCGTGCAGCCTCTTCATAGCGGTGGGTAGCCATCAGATAGCGGCAGCTGTTGATCAGACTGGCCGGTTGCTGCGATGTGCGTGTGCTCAGATAGTCGCTGAAGAATTTCTCGGCTTCTTCATAATGGCCTTGAGCATGGGCCTGCATGGCGCGCACATAGCATATCTCGGCCTTCATCTCATCGATATACAGCGTGTCGCGTTCAGGTTGATTCAGTGCCTGATGGTATAGCGTGTCCTGTCGTAACAGCCATGATGTAACTTCGCCAAACTGTCCGCATCGCATCAGTACGGTGGCAATGGCGTTCATTGTCTTCTGACATTCGCGCAGGTCAATCGGGGCGTGATTGGTTTTCAGTCGCTTCTTGATGGCAGCCAGCGATCTGTCGAAGTTCTGCTCTGCTTCGGCATTCTGTCCTAGGTAGAGCAGGCATTCGCCCATTATCTGTGCGATGTCCTGATGGTTGCCAAAGTCATAATAGCCGATGGCCCTCAGTTTGTTATCGGCTATGCGTGCTTGTCGCAGCGCACGGTCGTAACGGCGCATGTCGCACAACATGCGTACGTAGTCTTTATAAGCGTAGATATACGATTCCAGGTCAGTTTCGGTTTTTAGTTCCTTGGTGTTGATGTCGGCCAGCTTGTTGTAGAGGCTCAGCGATGAGCGGTATTTGCCTTGCAGATTAAGCACCACCGTCTTATAGAATATCGATTTTGCCTTTGATATGTCGCCTGCCTGTTCAAAGCTGTCGCAGGTGGCTATGAGCTTAGGCCAGTCGTGCTGATCGCTGATGTCCGAGAGGACAGAGTCGGCATGACCGTAACCTCCAGCTTCGGTGTAAGATATGCTTTTCGGCTGTTGCCGACAGCTGATGGTTGTTGTTCCTAAAGTAATGAGTATGAGTAATTTACAAAGTTTTGACATCATTGAATAGTATTTTATGGCGCAAAATTACAAAAAATAATTAACATTATGCTCTTTTTGCTTAAAATTTTAATTATAAAAGAAAACTCTCGCCTGTTTTAGGGGCGAGAGCTTATCTGTTGTTATGAGAAAATATTGCTATTTACTTTTTGACTTTATAGATGCGGAAGCTCTTGGCAGGCAGCTCGTCGGTGATGACGGCGGCCTTCTTGCCGGCTGCTACCTCGCATGTGCCAGGGCGAGGAATAATCTTCTCAGGCTGGTCGAGAGTGTTCTCATCATCCATGCCGTCGTGGCACAGGGTGATAGTCTCGGCAGTGCTGGCATTCTTAATGCCCTGCAACTGGATGCTGACAGGCTGAGCGGCATCGCTGGTGTTTACAACCTTCACGATGACCTGACCGGTAGCGGCATCCCATACACTTGAGGCAAACAGTCCGTCCTGACCAGGCTGACCGGCTACGGGCTTCTTGTTCATAGTGAGATTCAGCACGTTGGTACCCTTGTTCATGGCGTAGAGCTGCTGCACATAGTAGCTCACCGACTTAAACATGCGCAGGTTGTCGTACCAGATGGCATCGGGGCGCCACTGCCAGCCCTCTACATGGGCAAAGAGTGGTGCATAGGTGGCCATGTGAACGATGTCGGCATTACGCTCGATACCCGTCATGTGGGCAGCCTCCAGCAGTGAGGTGTAATAGTGGTTCCACTTGTGTTTGTTGCTGCCGTGGCAGGCATACTCACCGGCAAACACCTTCGGACCCTTGCGGTCGTAGCTGTCGTAGCGCAAACCGTGGCTCAGGAACCACTCTTCGTTGCGATAGTAGTGCTCGTCGTAGAGATCCACCTTGAGCTCCTTCATGCGGGGCTGAAGCAGATCGAAATCCCAACCCTCAGAGTTAGGACCAGTGGTGCCGATGAGCTTGATATTTGGATATTTCTTGCGGATAGCATCGCTGAACTTCTTGAGGCGAGATGTGAACACAGGGCCGAATCCGCCGTGCTGCTCGTCGTAGTCCCACTGCTCGTTGCCCACACCCAGATACTTCAGGTTGAATGGCTCGGGATGACCCATCTCGGCGCGCACCTTACCCCACTTGCTGTCGGCAGGGCCGTTGGCAAACTCAATCAGGTCGAGCGCATCCTGGATATAAGGCTCCAGGTCTTCGAGTGCTACGTGTACACCAGGCTTGGTGGGGTCGGGGTTCTGGAACTGGCAAGAGAGTCCGCAAGAGATGACGGGCAGTGCCTCAGAACCAAAGTCCTCACACAGCTGGAAGAACTCAAAGAATCCCAGTCCGTAGCTCTGATAATAATCAGGGAAGTAGCGGTTGGTGAAGGTGTAGTGCCAGCGGTTCTCGTTGAGCGGACGGTTTTCTACCGGTCCCACGGTGTTCTTCCACTGGTAGCGTGTGGCCAGGTCGGTACCCTCAACGATACAGCCGCCGGGGAAGCGGAACACGCCTGGGTGCATATCAAACAGAGCCTGAGCCAGATCGCGGCGCATGCCATTCTCGCGGCCCTTCCAAGTATCCACTGGGAAGAGGCTGACGTGCTCTACATCCGTTGTCACCTTACTATCCGCCCATACGCGCAGGTGAGCCTTCGAGAAGGTCTTGCCAGGCTTCAGTGTGGCAGTATATTTCTTCCACTCGCTGCCGCTCACCTCTACACCGGCGTTGCACAGCTTCTGGTCTTCGCCCATGGTGGCATTGTCCACCAGGTCGATCCATAACTTGGCCTTACCACCATCGGGCACGCGGGCCCATACAGAGAAACGGTAGGCCTGTCCGCCCTTCACGCCCATGCCGAAGAAGCCGCGGTTCTCAATCATAGAGTGCTTGTCGCCATGACCTGTGGGCGCCATGCGCACATAATGCGGATTGCGCTCGAAAGGACCATCGTCCTTGATACATACATTGCCCGAGATGTCCCATCCGGCAAAGTGGTTGGGATACTCAAAAGAGCGGTTCATAACCAGTTCGGCATAGAGACCACCATCGGCAGCATAGTTGATATCCTCAAAAAAGATACCATACATGGTGGGCTGTACGGGCGCCCCCAATTTCTTGGTGTTCACGTCCAGAACGTGAGTCTGTGCACCAGCAGTCATACTGGCGGCCAGTAGCAGGATTGTTGATAAGTGTTTCATTCTATTGTTATGTAATTAGTTGTCAACGGCTACAAAAATACATAAAAATTCCGATATTACTTACGTTTATACGAAAAAAAACATTTTATTGTTATAAAAGTTTGGAGTTTTCGAGGAAAAACCTTACTTTTGCGGTGAATTTTCTTAAAAATCTGTGTTTGGAATGACTTTGAACCATTGCGTTAAGCATATATTCTGTGTGACAGCACTGCTGGTATCTATGCCGGCGGCAGCTCAGACAGAACTCTGTAGCGATACGGCGAAGCATCACAGGCTGCGAGATGCCATGTGGGCCGCCACATCTAATAATGATCCCCATAAGCTCTATGCCGCCTGCTGGGATTATCAGGCACACTGTATAGAATGTAAGGATAATACGGGCTATTACGACTCGTGGGTATGCGGTATTATGTATAATCTGGACCGTATGAATATACATGATGCCTACCATATTGCAAACACGATGAAGGACGACTTGCATCGCCGCGTGAACGAAGCCAAGGACGAGCAATATCTGGCACCAAAAATGATGGGACACGTGTATAATGCCTGCGGCAACATACCTGGTGCGCTGAGCGAACTGGAGAAAGCCATCGAGCTTATCAAAGGTACCAAATATGAGGCCGACGGTCTGAGCTTCCTGTATCTGGGTATGGCTCATATCCAACTGAACAACAATATTGATGAAACGCTGAAATGGCTGGAGAAGGATTTGGAAGAGCTGGCGCGCAATAAGGGACAGAAAGACTACTGGCGCGGCATGGCTGATGCCTATGCCATGAAGGCCATCGTGATGTTCAAGCAGCGCAAGTATGCCGAATTCCGCAAGTGTATCAATCTGGCCGAAAAGGCCGACAGCATGAATGCTAATCCTAATGGCGACCTGTTTCTGCCTTATGCACGCATCTACCGTACGCTGCTGAATGGCGACACCAAGGGTGCGCTGGCTCAGGTGGAAAAGCTGACCAATCTGAAGGAGCGCTATCTGGTGAGCTGCGATATCTATACCTATCTGGGTAATAACGACAAGGCTTTCCTGTTGCAGCGCGAACTGATGCATACACGCGACTCGATAACCGGTGTGATCATCGCCGAGAACATACAGAACCAGGAAGAGGAGATGATGCTGCTGAACCAAAAGCAGAAGGCTGCCCGCATGATGAACATCGTGCTGGTGATAGCGATGGTGATGGCCGTCATGCTGATAGTGGGTCTGGCTATGACCATCTATGGCAAACGCCGCTTTCAGGACATGCTGCTCAGAAAGAATAAGGAGCTCAAATCGGCCTATAAGCAGGTGGCTGCTGCCGACGAGATGAAAACCGAGTTCATACGTAGTGTGAGTCATGAGCTGCGTACACCTCTTAATATTATAAATGGCTTTACGCAGGTGCTCACCGAGGAAGGACTGGTGTTCGAACCCTCAGAGCGCAAAAAGATAGCCGATACCATCAGCAAGAACACGCGCCATATCACATCACTCGTCAACAAGATGCTGGCACTGGCCAATGAGCATACCAAGGACCTGATGAAGGATGTGGAAGAAACCGATGCTGTTGAAGTCTGCCGCAAGGCCATCGCATCCATGCCTGAAGTGGACCCAGTGCGCGTAAAGGTGGAACTAGACGACCAGACTGAAAGTCACAGCACAAAACTCACCACCAATAGCGACAGTCTGCTGCAGATGCTGGGCAATATCCTGGAGAACTCAGCTAAGTTTACTGAAGAAGGACACATCCGTCTGACGCTGAAAAAAGACAAGACCTACTTCCACTTTACGATAGCTGATACCGGTTGCGGCATACCATCCGACAAGATTGGTACCATCTTCAACCGCTTCACCAAGGTGGATGAATTTAAAGAAGGATTGGGCTTGGGGCTGGCCTACTGCCATGAGACGGTGACAAAACTGGGCGGCACACTGGTGCTCGACCAGACATCGGCTGCAGGTACCACCTTCACACTCAGTTTGCCTATTAAACTTAAAACAACGTAATAAATATGAATCAGAAAACAGATCAAGGTAGCAAGGCCTACCTCATTTCAATCGTGATGGTTGCCGTACTGGGCGGCCTGCTGTTCGGATATGACACTGCTGTCATATCAGGTGCAGAAAAGGGACTACAAGCGTTTTTCAAGACAGCCTCGGATTTTGACTACACCGACGGCTGGCATGGTTTCACCTCTGCTTCGGCCCTCATCGGCTGCATCATCGGTTCAGCCATCTCTGGATTCCTGGCCACTAGCTTAGGTCGTAAAAAGTCGCTCATCATTGCCGGTTTGCTGTTCTTTATCTCAGCACTCGGTTCTATGGACCCCGAGTTCCTGTTCTTCGAGTACGGACAGCCCACTTACACACTGGCGCTGATGTTCAATTTCTACCGCGTTATCGGTGGTGTTGGCGTAGGTCTGGCTTCGGCCATCTGTCCTATGTATATTGGTGAGGTAGCTCCTTCTAATATCCGCGGTATGCTGGTAAGTTGGAACCAGTTTGCCATTATCTTCGGTCAGCTGGTGGTTTACTTCGTCAACTTCTTCATCCTGGGCGACCATCTGCAGCCACTGGTTGAGGATATCGGTAAGCAGATTGCCGACATCACACCCGCTGCACAGTGGACCGTTACTACCGGTTGGCGCTATATGTTTGGTAGCGAGGCTGTGCCCGCAGGACTCTTCGCACTGCTCATCTGCTTCGTACCAGAGACACCACGCTATCTTGTGTCTATCGGACAGGACAAGAAGGCCGAGGGCATTCTGGCCAAGATCAACGGCCAGCTGGCTGCTCAGCAGATTCTGCAGGATATCAAGGATACCATGGTGGTGAAGACCGAGAAACTGCTCACCTATGGTGCGCTCTGCATTTTCGTAGGTATCATGCTCTCTGTATTCCAGCAGGCTGTAGGTATCAACGCAGTGCTCTACTATGCACCACGTATCTTCGGTGATATGGGTATGGACAACCCCATGATTCTCACCGTGTTTATGGGTATCATCAATATCTCGTTCACCCTGGTGGCTGTGTTCACCGTTGAGAAGTGGGGCCGCAAACCACTGCTCATCAGCGGTTCGCTGGGTATGGCTCTTGGCGCATTCGGCGTGGCTCTGACCTTCGGACATGCTGGTCTGGAGATGCTCACAGCTGCATCGCTGCTGCTTTATTCAGCTTCGTTCATGTTCTCATGGGGCCCTATCACCTGGGTGCTCATTGCCGAGATCTTCCCCAACACCATCCGTGGTGGTGCTGTGGCCATTGCCGTAGCTTTCCAGTGGATCTCTAACTTCATCGTCAGCTCATCATTCGTGCCAATGTTCAACATGCACCTGACAGAGGGCGACGACTTCGGCCACTGGTTCACTTACGGACTCTATGGCATCATCTGCGTAGTGGCTGCCCTGTTTGTATGGCGACTGGTGCCTGAGACAAAGGGTAAGACTCTGGAGGATATGAGTAAGATGTGGAAAGACAAACTCAATAATAAATAACTTTTTGACATATGAAAAAGATTTTAGTAGCAGAAGACAATGACAGCAACTACGTACTGATGACGTACCTGCTGAAGAAAGATTTTGAATTTGAACGTGCTAAGAACGGTCAGATTGCAGTAGAAATGGCTGATACCAATGCCTACGACCTGGTGCTGATGGACATCAAGATGCCAGTGATGGACGGCTTGCAGGCCACTCGCCTGATTAAGGAGAAGCATCCCGACCTGCCTATCGTCGCTCTGACAGCCAATGCATTCGACAGCGATCGTGCTGCTGCCGAGCAGGCTGGATGTTGCGGATTCCTCTCGAAACCCGTCAATCGCGATGAGTGTATGGCACTGCTGAAGAAAATATTAGCTTGAGTCGAAGTGACTCAAGCTAATTCTAAATCGAATGCCTGCTGTAGCTTGCCTACAGCAGCATTTTTTTCTACCATCAGGTCAAACTGCTCGCGGCGCGACAGAATCTTCACTTGTTCTGTCTGTTCGGCTACACGGATGGATAGTTTGACTTGATCGTTCTGAAGATATATCTGCAGCGTTTTGGTAATGGTCTTCTGAATCTCCTCCAACTCTTGTTTGATGAGTTCATTGTCCACCACAACCTCTATTGCAGGAAAATCCATTATCTCGGGGTTCATGTTCTTCATGCGCGTGGCGATACCGCTCAGATGCTGCGGCATGCGGTTGCACATCGACATCCACTGCAGTTCCAGATCGGATTGCGAGAACACCCTGTCGGTGACGGCTTTCTGGCCTGTGGGGATGTTGGCATTGGCAGGGATGGTGATCGTGACGCTCTTCTTCGTGTCGCTCTCCTGCTGGCCCAGTTTCTTCCATGAGAAACCTATGCCTCCCAGCTTCAACTTGGGGCCCGCCGGGCTCGCGGTGGCAGAAGTTGCTGTTCTAGTGTCTCTGGCCGGTGCGGCCTGCTTTGGGGTTGATACAGCAGCTGCAGCCGCGGCTACCTGCGGGGCCGTGGTCTTATTGGGCTGAGACTGCTGAATCAGGTTCTTAAACAGGGATTTCAGTCTTCGGGGCTTGCGCCCCGCACTGGCGCCATCCTCCGCAGGCTGCGTAATCTGGGCTATCTCTATCAGCGTGAGTTCCACCAGCAGGCGCTTGTTGCTCGACTGGCGGTAGTTGATGTCGCACTGGTTCATGAGCTTGAGTGCCTCGTAGAGGAATGGTATCTGGCAGCGCTTAGCCTGCTCCTGATAGCGCTGGCGCATCTGGTCGCTCACCTCCAGCAGCGGCAGTGTCTGTGGGTCGCGTGCCATCAGCACATTGCGCACGTGCTTGGCCAGGCCCTGGATGAGCAATCCGCCGTCGAATCCCTTGTTGATGACGCCATTGAGCAGCACCATGATATCGCTCACTTTATTCGTAATAGCGTGGTCGATAATCTGGAAGTAGTTCTCCGAGTCGAGCACGTTCAGGTCTTCTATCACCTTCTCGTAGGTGATATTGCCCTGGCAGAATGAGGCTGCCTGGTCGAAGATAGAGAGTGCATCGCGCATACCGCCATCAGCCTTCTCGGCGATGACAGCCAGCGCCTGTTCCTCGTAGAGGATGCCCTCCTGGTCGGCCACATGCTTCAGGTGGTCGATGGTGTTGCGGATGGTCATACGCTCAAAGTCGTATATCTGGCATCGGCTCAGGATAGTGGGCAGAATCTTATGCTTCTCGGTAGTGGCCAGAATGAAAATCACGTGTGCGGGTGGCTCTTCCAGCGTCTTCAAAAAGGCATTGAAGGCGGCGGTAGAGAGCATGTGCACCTCGTCGATGATAAATACTTTGTATTTGCCCAACTGCGGCGGTATGCGCGTCTGCTCCATCAAGGTCTTGATGTGCTCTACTGAGTTGTTCGACGCGGCGTCGAGCTCAAAGATGTTCAGCGAGCGCTGCTCATTGAACGACTGGCACGACTCGCACTCATTGCAAGCCTCGCCTTCAGCAGTGGGGTGCTGGCAGTTGATGGCCTTGGCAAAGATACGTGCGCAGGTGGTCTTACCCACACCGCGCGGTCCACAGAACAGGTAGGCATGAGCAAGCTTCCCACTCTTCACGGCATTCTTCAGTGTCGTAGTGAGTGCAGCCTGGCCCACCACTGTGTCAAAGCTCAGTGGACGGTATTTTCTGGCCGAAACGATATATTCCATGTTGCTAATTTTAATTTCGTGCTGCAAAGATAACGCTTTTTTGGCACGAATTACGTGAATTAACACGTAAAAAATAATAAATTCGCGTAAATTTGTGTAATTCATGCCTACTTTTTTGTAACTTTGCAGGCAAATTAACTATGGTATGAAAGTTTTGATGACAATAAAGTCTTACGTGCAGCGCGTATTCCAATCGGTCTACTTCAAGTATGCCGTGGTGTGCGTGATTGGCGTGCTGCTGGTGGGCTTTCTCGACGACAATAGTCTGTGGAGCCATTTCAAGAATCGCCAGCATATCGACGAGCTGACTGAAGAGAAAGAAAAGTATGAGGCTGACTTTGCACGTGATCAGGCTCAGATTAAGGAACTGGAAAGAAATCCAAAAGCCATCGAGAAGATAGCGCGCGAACGCTATTTCATGAAGGCAGATGATGAAGATATATTTCAGCTGAGCGATGATGATCGCGATGCAAAACCACTTGAGACTGATGAAAGAGTTGAATAAGATACAAACCGCCATCTTCCTTTTTGGCGGTATTTTGATGGCTATCGGAGCCGGAACTACATTGTTAGGATGGGGTAGTGCACCCTACATCTTTGCCATTGGCGCACTGGGATTTGCCTCGATGCAGATGCTGCAGCGCTACGAAGGGCAGAACTTTACCATCCGCCGCCTGCGCCGCATGATGCTGCTCAGCGATGTGCTGTTTCTGGTAGCTGCACTGCTGATGTTTTCCAGCAAGGGAAACGTCTTCGGATTGAGCTATATTACTTATATAGAATATGTGTATAATAAGTGGGTGATTGTGCTGCTGATTGCGGCACTCTTGCAGCTCTATTCGATGCACAGAATTGGCAGTGAACTCGACAAAGAGGCAAAAAAATAATTAAAAGATTGCGCATTTGTTTTAAAATGCGCAAAATTATTTTTCTACCTCAATATATAGTTGTAATTTTGGCGGCCGAAAACAATATGTTATGAACAAGATATTCTACGCATTACTAACAGCAGTAACTCTCGCTTCTTGCGCTGAGTCGTATAACATACAGGGATCAACCTCTGTATCAGCGCTGGATGGAAGTAAACTTTACCTAAAAGCAATGGTTAACGACGAGTTGAAAAATATCGACTCGTGCGATGTGGTACATGGAAAATTTAAATTCGCAGGTCTGCTCGACACCATCAAAATGGCCAGTCTGTATATGGATGAAGACCCATTGATGATGCCTGTGGTTATCGAGCAGGGCGATATCGAGATACATATCGACAATAGCAGTCGCACGGTGAGTGGTTCGCCACTCAACGAGAAGCTCTATGAGTTTATGAAGCGTCACGACCAGCTGGGCAATGAGCTCAACGAGCTCTCTCATCGTCAGAGTCAGATGCTGCTCGAGGGTATCGACGAGGATGTCATCAACCGTCAGCTCTCATCCGAGGCTGCACGTATCGCCCAGCAGGAAGACTCGCTGGTGACCAACTTTATCGTGGAGAACTTCGACAATGTGCTCGGTCCTGGTGTGTTTATGATGGTTACTGGCAGCTACCAGTATCCTGTGCTGACACCACAGATTGAAGATATCATGAGCAAGGCTACCAAGAAGTTTAAGGCCGATCCTTATGTGAAGCAGTACTACCAGGTGGCCAATGAGATACAGGCTCGCCAGAATGGACTTGTAGAAGATGTAACTCCAGTACAAACGCAAACTCCAGCAGCACACGCAAATAATGAAACGCCTGATTCTACACGGAACGCTCGTTAATGAGAACAACATATTCGACGGTTCTGTCATCGTCGAAGATTCTAAGATAACTAAGATTGTAGAAGGAAACACCGTCCCGAACGCATCATTCGACGAAGTGATTGATGCTTCGGGATGTTTCGTACTACCCGGTCTGATTGATGATCATGTGCACTTTCGTGAGCCCGGATTAACAGCTAAGGCTGATATCGACAGCGAGAGTAGGGCAGCGGCAGCAGGTGGCGTCACCACCTATTTCGACATGCCTAACACGGTGCCACAAACCACATCCATCGAAGCGCTTGAAGAGAAGTTTGCATTGGCAGCACAGAAGAGTCATGTGAACTACAGCTTCTTCTTTGGTGCCACCAATGACAATGTAGCCCTTTTCAGTCAGCTCGACCCGCATCGTATTCCAGGCATCAAGCTCTTTATGGGCAGCTCTACGGGCAATATGCTGGTGGATAGGCGTGAGGCGCTCGACAAGATCTTTGCTACAGCGCAGATGCCGGTGATGGTGCATTGTGAAGATACGGATATCATCAATCGGAATATGGCCGAAGCCAAACGTTTGTATGGCGACGACCCCAAAGTGATACACCACCCAGAGATTCGTAGTGCCGAGGCATGCTATCAGAGCACCAAACTGGCCGTAGAATTGGCCCAGAAGCACCATGCTCGTCTGCACATCGCCCATCTCACTACAGCTCGGGAACTGGAACTCATCCCAACCACCAACACCCAACACCCATCCCCCATCACCTGCGAAGTCACCCCCTCGCACCTCTATTTCTGCGATCGTGACTATGCTGCCTTGGGCACCCGCATCAAATGCAATCCTGCCATCAAGTCGCAGGCCGACCGCGATGCCTTGCGCCAGGCTGTGGCCGATGGGCGTGTAGCAGTGATTGGTACCGACCATGCGCCCCATCTGTTGGAACAGAAGGAGGGTGGCTGTGCCAAGGCTGCCAGTGGTATGCCGATGCTGCAGTTCTCGCTGGTGACCATGCTCGAGCTGGTGGATCAGGGTGTGCTTACACTGGAGCGACTGGTAGAGCTGATGTGCCATCGCCCTGCCGACTTGTTTGAAGTGCGCAACCGTGGTTATCTGCGCGAAGGCTATCAGGCCGACATCGTGCTGGTTCGTCCTCACACAGGGTGGACGGTTACCAAGGATGTTATCCAGAGCAAATGTGGCTGGAGCCCGATGGAGAACCACACCTTCCTCTGGCGCGTAGAGCGCACCATCTGTAATGGTCATACCGTGTATCAGGATGGTGTTGTGGATACATCGTATATTGGTCAACCTGTACAATTCAGATGAAAATAACCTATCGCATATCCGAACTCGTACCTTACATCAACTGGGTTTACTACTTCTTTGCCTGGCAGGTGAAGGATGAGGCTGAGAAGCAGCGCATGAAGCGTGAGGCGCTCAGCAAGCTCGAAGAGTTGGAAGACAAGTATCGGGCTTATGCGGTGTTTGAGCTCTTCGATGCCCATAGCGAGGATGATGATATTGTTATCTCTCGAGGAGAGGGGAGTGAGGAGAGGGGAGTGAGGATACCTTGTTTGCGCCAGCAGCAAGGCAAGCCTCCTTACATGTGTCTTGCTGATTTTATTTCGCCCCGCCAGGATAAGATAGGTCTTTTTGCAACATCAGTTGACATCGGACTGGAAACGGATTTTGATGATGATGTGTATCAGAAGATGCTCACCCAACTGCTGGCCGACCGACTGGCTGAGGCAGCAGCTGAGCGCCTGCATGAGCGGGTGCGCAAGGAGTTCTGGGGATATGCCAAGAACGAGCATCTCTCGATAGACGATATGCTGATTGAGCGTTTCCAGGGCATACGTCCGGCTGTAGGCTATCCTTCGTTGCCAGATACCAGCATGAATTTCCTGTTGGATGAGATACTGGACATGAAGCAGATTGGTATCCGACTGACGGAGAGTGGCGCCATGAAGCCTCACGCCAGTGTGAGTGGCATGATGATTTCTAATCCACAAGCACGTTATTTCTCGATTGGTAAGATAGGCGAAGATCAGTTGCGCGACTATGCCTATCGTCGTGGACTTCCCGCCGAAGTCCTTCGCAAATGGTTAAGCCTCTAAGAATATTTTTTTTATTCTTTTATTTTTTTATTCTTTTATTTTTAATTTTAGCACCACGATTTCTCCCGTTGCACCAAAGCGGAAGGGAATCAGTCCGCCCAATCCTGCTGTAACAAACAATGATTGTTTTCCCTCGGTGTACCAGCCGTTAATCTCTTTGCCTGATAGCTTCATGGGCGACCAGCCAAACAGGGCAAACTGCATGTTGTGCGTGTGTCCACTCAGAGTGAGTTGTGCGCGCCCGTCAGGCACTATCTTCCGGCGCCAGGCGCTAGGGTCATGTTCTAGCATGATCACAAACGGTGTGGCGCCACTTAATGCTTTCTTTACATCGCCTCGCTGTGGGAAACGCTTGCCGTCGCCATCATTGTCCATACCTGCTATGGTAATGCTGTCGTTGCCTCGCTTAATGATGTGGTGTTCGTTCTGCATCAGATGCCAACCCATGCGCTTCTCCAGTGCTATCGTTTCGCGGCAGGGTTCGGTGTTAAGCCCATCTTTCTGGTACAGATACTTATCGTAGTCGTGATTGCCCAGTACGCTGTAAACGCCGTCTTTGGCTTTCAGACTCTTCAGCAGATTCTCATGCTGAAGTATCTCTTCGGGCTTGACATTCTGCAAGTCGCCGGTAAACACAATCATGTCGGGATGCTGGGCGTTGATAGAGTCGATGGCACGCTGCAGCACCCGTCTGTTCATACCTCTATAGCTGCCCACATGGGCATCAGAGAAAAGTACAATCTTGTAGCCGTCGAAAGCCTTGGGTAGTGAGGCTGACGTGTATGTGTGATGGTTCACCTCCAACTTCTGAAAGCCGATAAAGGTGCCGTACAGCGCAATATACCACACCACGGCAGCACCAGCCATCACCAACTTGTTGCGGCGCTTATAGGCCCAGATGGTAATGGCAGTAAGTGCTATCACAAATAGCACCGTGATGATGATAAAACGGATGATAATCATTGATCGGGATTCTCTACGTAGCCCTGATATTTCTCATCGAGTGCCGACATGACAGAGTCGTAGGCCTGGCGCATGGTGGCTTCTACGTTCTCGGGACCCTGTCCTACAGGGTAGATAGGCTCATGTATGGTCAGCTTCATCGGGTGCCAGTTCACAAAGTTGAAACCCTTCATGCGAGGCAGGATATCGAACGAGCCATTGATGGTGAGCGGTACTACGGGCAACTGCAGTTCGTCGGCCAGGGCAAAAGCACCTTTTCTGAACTGTCCCATGTGCCCGGTAAACGAGCGTGCTCCTTCGGGGAACACCGTCACGCTGTAGCCCTCCTTCAGTATTTCGCGGGCAGCATCGTAAGTCTTGCGAATCTTGCTGGGTCCGCGCTTATCCACGAATATCTGGTGACTCTTGGCGCATGCATAGCCCAGGAAGGGCACCTTTCTGAGCTGCTGCTTCATCATCCATTTGAAGTTACGGTTCAGATGACCATAAATCAGAAAAATGTCGAACGAGCCTTGGTGGTTGGCCACAAACACGTAACTCTGGTCTTTCTCCAGGTGCTGGCGTCCTTCAACCTTCACTGGGATAAGAAACATCTTCAGTATAATGCGGCCCCACATGTGTCCGGGCCAGTAGCCCCAGAAGTGACCGTTGCCGATAGTGGTGCCAATGCCCACTTCGAGTGCTGTGATCATTGTCATCAGCACGATACCAGGCAGGCAGATAATAAATTGGTAGATTTTATATAGTAAGGTAATCATAATCTTCAATTTTCAATCTTCAATTGTCAATCGGTTTTGGGTACCTACGAATCCAGCCGTCCCAGCGCAGTTTCATCACGCCAAAGAAGGCCTCGCCGAAGATGCCACCGCTCATCTTGCTCACACCCTCCTGTCGGTTTACAAAAATCACGCTCACCTCCTTGATCTTAAAGCCAATCTTATAGGCGGTGTATTTCATCTCTATCTGGAAGGCATAGCCTTTGAAACGAATCTTGTCCAGTTCGATGGTCTGCAGCACGCGGCGCTTGTAGCATTTAAATCCGGCTGTGGTGTCGTGTACGTTAAAGCCTGTAACCAGGCGCACGTATTTCGAAGCAAAGTAGCTCATCAGCACGCGTCCGATGGGCCAGTTCACCACGTTGACGCCTGATACATAGCGGCTGCCGATGGCCACGTCGTAACCCTCGTCATGACAAGCTGCGTAGAGGCGTGGCAGGTCGTTAGGATCGTGACTGAAGTCGGCGTCCATCTCGAAGATGTAGTCGTAGTCGTGCTCCAGTGCCCACTTAAATCCGGCTATATAGGCTGTTCCCAGTCCCAGTTTGCCGCTGCGCTCAATGATAAACAGGCGGCCTCCAAACTCGGTAGCCATGAGTCCGCGCACGATGGCAGCTGTGCCGTCGGGCGATCCGTCGTCGATGACCAATATGTGAAAACACTTCTCCAACCCGAATATCGCACGAATAATCTTCTCGATATTCTCCTTTTCATTATAGGTTGGTATGATAACTATACTGTCACTTTGATTCATATGCTCTTAATTTAGACGGTGCAAAGATAATGCTTTTTTTGCACGAATTGCACGAATTCCACGTTTTTTTTGTATCTTTGCCCGCGAATCACGATGAAGTTAGAAGAATTAGGAAAAGTTTATGCCAAGTTGCCGCAGGTGGCAGCGCTGGCTCACGAGATGGAGAATGCGGCATCACCACGTATTTTCCTTGAAGGCTTGTTGGCCTCTAGTGCACCCATGTTGTTTGGTAGTCTGGCTGCCAAGTGTAAGGCGCCCATCCTGTTTATACTGCAGGATGCCGAGGAGGCGGGCTACTTTTATCACGACCTGACACAGCTGTTGGGCACCCGAAAGGTGTTGTTCTTCCCCAGCAGTTACCGTCGTGCCATCAAGTACGGACAGCTTGATTCTGCCTCGCAGATTCTCCGTACCGAGGTGATGACTCAATTGTCAATTGTTAATAGTCAATTATATATTGTCACCTATCCCGAGGCCCTGGCTGAGATGGTGGTGCCTAAGCAGACGCTGGATGCACGTACCATTGTGATTGAGAAGGGGCAGGAGGTGCCCGTTGGCAATATCACCAAACAGTTGCGTGAACTGGGATTCAAAGAGGTGGATTACGTGTACGAGCCCGGACAGTTTGCGCTGCGTGGTTCTATCCTCGACGTTTACAGCTACAGTTGCGAGTATCCCTACCGTATCGACTTTTTTGGCGATGATGTAGAGAGCGTGCGTACATTCCAGGTTGAAGACCAGCTCTCGCTCGACGACCGCGATAGGGTAGAGATAGTGCCCGAGCTGCAGGCCGAAGAGGCAGCCCAGGAACCATTCCTCTCGTTGCTGCCTAAGGAAACTATTATCGCTACCAAGGACTATCTGTACGTGCGTGATGCCATCGATGCCGCCTTCCAGGAAGAAATGCCATTGGTGACAGGACCGCAGTTTATGCATCAGGCCGAAGAGTTCCGACGTATCGAGTTCGGGCATCGTGCTTCGGTATCCGATTGCACGGTTATCCGATTTAATATCACGATTCAACCGCTTTTCCACAAGAACTTCGAGATGCTGTTTCAGGCATTCGATAACTACCTGCACAAGGGCTATCAGGTGTATATTCTGGCTGATAGCGCCAAGCAGAACGAACGTCTGAAGGATATCTTTGCGCAGCGTGCCGAAGCCGAGGGCGAGCATGCCGCGATACGATTCACACCGGTAGAGAAAACACTGCACGAGGGCTTTATCGACGACGACCTGAAGATGTGCTTCTTCACCGACCACCAGATATTCGACCGATTCCATAAATATAATCTGAAGAGTGACAAGGCGCGCAGCGGAAAGATGGCGCTGACGCTGAAGGAGATACAGCAGTTTGAGATTGGCGACTACGTGGTGCACGTAGATCATGGTGTGGGTAAGTTCGGCGGACTGGTACGTATGCCTCAGGGCGATGGCTATCAGGAGATGATTAAGCTTACCTATCAGCATGGCGATGCCATCTATGTATCTATCCACTCGCTGTATAAGGTGGCTAAATACAAGTCGCAGGATAATGGTGATGCACCGCGCCTATCAACCTTAGGTACGGGCCAGTGGGAGCGCCTGAAGGAGCGCACCAAGGCACACATCAAGGAGATAGCCCGCGACCTGATAAAACTGTATGCCAAGCGTCGCAGGGAAAAGGGCTTTGCCTTCAGTCGCGACTCTTATATGCAGCACGAGCTGGAGGCCTCGTTCCTCTATGAGGATACGCCCGACCAGCTGAAAGCCACACAGGACGTGAAGGCCGATATGGAGAAGGCACGCCCCATGGACCGATTGGTGTGTGGCGACGTGGGTTTTGGTAAGACTGAGGTGGCTGTGCGTGCCGCATTCAAGGCAGCTGTTGATGGTAAGCAGGTAGCTGTGCTGGTGCCCACCACGGTGCTGGCCTATCAGCACTTCCGCACGTTCTCGGGCCGTTTGAAGGACATGCCTGTAACGGTGGATTACCTAACGCGCGCGCGTACCACAAAAGATACTAACCGCATACTGAAAGATTTGGCCGAGGGTAAGATAGATATTATCATCGGTACCCAGCGCCTGGTCAGCAAGAACGTGAAGTTTAAGGACCTGGGACTGCTGATTATCGACGAGGAGCAGAAGTTTGGCGTTTCTACCAAAGAGAAATTGCGCCAGATGAAAACCTCGGTGGACACGCTGACGATGAGTGCCACACCTATACCACGTACGCTGCAGTTCTCGCTGGTGGGTGCGCGCGACCTCAGTGTGATTCAGACGCCGCCCCCCAACCGCTATCCCATTCAGACGGAGATTCATACGTTCAGTCCGGAGATCATCTCAGAGGCTGTCAACTTCGAGATGAGTCGCAACGGACAGGTGTATTTCGTGAATAATCGCATTGCCGATCTGCAGCATATCGCTGAGATTATTCAGAAGTACGTGCCTGATGCACGTATCTGTATCGGACACGGGCAGATGAAGCCTGAGGAACTCGAGAAGATTATCCTCGACTTCTCTAATTACGATTATGATGTGCTGCTCTCAACCACCATCGTTGAGAATGGTATCGACATACCTAATGCCAACACCATTATTATTAATGGCGCGCATAATTTCGGACTGAGTGACTTGCACCAGATGCGTGGACGTGTGGGACGCGGCAACCGCAAGGCTTTCTGCTATCTGCTGGCGCCACCACTCTCGGCACTCAATCAGGAGAGTCGTCGCCGACTGGAGGCACTCGAGAATTTCTCCGATCTCGGTTCTGGCATCAATATCGCCATGCAAGACTTGGATATCCGAGGCGCAGGCAATCTGTTGGGCTCTGAGCAGAGTGGCTTTATCGCCGACCTGGGGTACGAGACCTATCAGAAGATTCTGAGCCAGGCCATGAGCGAACTCAAGAACGAAGAGCCCGAATTCGCAGCAGCCGCCGAATCCCAAGCTGCCGATGCATCAGCTGCCGATTCGGCAGCTGGAAAAACTAGCCCGGCTACTGATACTAGTAATATCGCCTGGGTTGATGATTGTGCACTGGATAGTGATATCGAGATGTACTTCCCCGACCAGTATGTGCCTAGTGATTCAGAGCGCATGCTGCTCTACCGCGAACTGGATAATCTGGCCAACAGCACCCAACTGGAGCTGCAACTGGATGCCTATCGAAAGCGCCTGGTGGACCGCTTCGGTGCTATCCCCGCTGTCAGCGAAGAGCTGATTCTGGTGGTACCATTGCGTGTGGCCGGTAAGCAACTGGGTATCGAGAAGATTATGCTCAAGCAACAGAAGATGTTCTTCTATTTCGTGAACCGCGATGATAGTCCTTACTTCCAGAGCGAACAGTTCAGTCGCATCCTCCACTATGTCACCAAATATCCACGTAGATGCAACTTCCGCGAGGGTAGCGGCAAGCACTCGGTGGTCATCTCAGAGATACCTACTGTAGCTGAAGCACTGACAGTTTGTCGCGAAATACTGTCATTATGACATATAATTTGGGCTTAGCATGCCTTTTGCCTCTTAGTTGTCGAACGCCAGTCGTTCAGTAACATGGTTTAACAATTTAAAAAAATAGAATTAGGAGGTAAAAATTATGATGCCAGTAATGAGAACTAACAGTTGGATTCCAAGCGTGTTTGGTGATTTGTTTGATACGGATTTTATGCCGAAAGCTAATTGCACAGCACCAGCAATCAACGTGAAAGAAAGCGACAAGGCCTACACCGTAGAACTTGCTGCACCGGGCATGAAGAAGGAGGATTTTAATGTTCACATCAACGATGAGGGCAACCTGATTATCAAGATGGAGAGCAAGCAGGAGCATAAGGATGAGGATAAGAACACACGCTACTTGCGTCGTGAATTCTCATACTCAAAGTTCGAGCAGACGCTGATACTGCCCGACGATGTGAAGAAAGAAGACATCAAGGCACGCGTAGAACATGGTGTGCTGACGGTTGAACTTCCGAAGATTGTCGAGGAGAAAGTGAAGTTGTCACGACAGATAGACATTCTTTAGTAAACATCCAGAGCGGTTAATTTATGTTAACCGCTCTTCTTTTTTCAAGCCTTTTGCTTATCTTTGCATTCTGAAACCTAAAATAATGGTATTATGAATGTGTATTGGATTCTTTTGTTTTTGTTGACAACTGTATTTGTTATTTCTTTTCTGATCATTCGTCACTATTATCATGAACGTTTGGTAAGCGAGATAAATCGTGCCCAGCGCAGCGAGCGTGTCAAGACGGTGTTTATGGCCAACGTGAGTCATGCCTTGCGTACGCCCATCAATACTATTATCTATGATAGTAAGAAGCTGATGGAACACGATGATATCACCCGACAGCAGATTCAAAGCATGGCAACTGAGATAAATGAGAATGCCAATCAACTGATGTATTTTATCTCGCAGTTGCTAGAACTCTCTAATTTCGAGAATAGCATGGGCACCTTTACGCTGATAGAGGTGAACCTGGCCGAGTTGATGGCGTCATACCGTCGCGAGGCGCAGCGCGATGCCGGCACCGATGTGACGGTGGTGGTGCGCTCTCAACTGTCACCCCACTGCAAGGCCACCCTCGACACCAATCTGATGTATCAGCTCATGATACACCTCTTGCGCAATGCGAATGCGCATACTTCCGATGGCTCTATCACGATAGAATATGGTTATGAAGATAAGGGACTGGAGATAACGGTCACCGATACCGGCGACGGAAATATCAAGGAACAGCAGAACGACTTCTCTGACTTGATACAAAAGGGCGATTCGCTGACGTTCTTCAACAAGGATTCTGGTCTCGGACTATCTATCTGCAAGTCGATTATTGATAGTCTGAAGGGCGAAATTACTCTCACTTCAGAACCAGGCAAGGGTTGTAAGGTATCTGTTTGGATACCTTGCAAGATGCGTGATATGAAGAAGGGGATTATCGCACGGTAGGATTAAGATTGCGCTTTAAGAAGAATGCTCTGGTAGCCATGAAGAACGTGGCTACACCAGTTCCGTTTACCAATACCACAGTCCAGAAAGCAGCACTATAGCTGATCAGCTCGGCCACGATACCGCCCACCAGAATGCCCAGTCCCATACCCAGATCCCATGAGATGAGGATGGTGCTGTTGGCTGTGCCACGCTGATTGTTGCTGGCCACATTGATAGTCATATTCTGAAATGCTGGCCACATGTGTCCGTTGCCCAAGCCGATGAGGAGGGCAGAGCCATAGTAACCAATCCCTCCTCCCCAGGCGATGAAGAGGGTGTAGCCCACCAGTGAGATGACCATGCCGGTAGCGGCGTTATGAGTGACGCGACCCTGGCGCAAGGCTTTGCTGCCTTGTAGGCGCGACAACATCAATCCCACTGAGCACAACATGAAATAGGTGCCAGTGCCGCCTGTGATGCCCATCACCTCCTTGCCGTAGATGGCCAGATAATTGCTCAGCACACCAAAACTAAAACCAAACGCAATCATATTGAGTCCTAACAGCCAGCCGCGGGTTAGGAAAAAACGGTCTAATTTCACTCTGCCTCCCAACAGTGTTGGTGCGCTTGACGGTGCCTTCTGCTCTGTTTTGTCCTTCTTTGGGAGAGGGTGGGGTAGCTGAACGGTCGAGTCGATGAGCCAGCCTGAGGTGGCTACGATAAGCGCCAGCCAGAACAGAAACTCAAAGCTGTGGGTGAGCTGATAGATAAAGATGCCGATGGTGGGAGCTATGGCCATAGCCAGGTTGTTGCTCAGTCCATAGAAGCCGATACCTTCCGTACGCCTGCTGCTGGGCAGCACGTCGATAGCCACGGTAGAGTTGGCCACGGTGAGGGCGCCGAATGGTCCGCCATGCAGCGTGCGTACGATGGTGAAGAGCAGTAGGGTAGAGGCAGCCAGATAGCCTGCAAAGAAGATGGCAAAGATGCCGAACGCCACCATGAGCACCGTTTTGCGAGGAAACGAATCAACCATGAATCCACTGAACGGGCGTACCAGCAGTGCGGTGATGGTATAGCCAGAGAGCACCAGGCCAATCACATCCTTAGTGGCACCGAAGTGCTCACTCAGGTAGAGTGGCAGTAGGGGCGTCAGCACATAGAAGGCAAAAAACAACATAAAGTTGGCTGCCATCACCTTGCAGTAGTTCCTGTTCCAGAGTTTCTCCATTGATTCTATTTTTCTGCTTTTCCGTGTGCAAAGTTACACTTTTTCAGGGTCTAAAAAGCAGAACTAACGTTAACGAACTATAACGGGGCTTAACTTTTGACCTTCATCTACGTCAAACAATCAAAATCATTATCAACTATAAGTATGAAACGAATTCTAGTTCTTTCAGCCATGGCGTGCCTGATGTCGTCGGTAAGCATGGCACAGACAAGAGAGTTAAAGGTGGGTGATGTCACCATGACCATCAACCCCGAGAAGGGCGCCAAGATTATGTCGCTCAAGTATCAGGATCAGGAAGTTATCTCGCAGCTGCGCTGGCCCGAGTCCTTTGGTAGCACCTTCTGGACCAGTCCGCAGAAGGAGTGGAACTGGCCTCCTGTATTCGAGCTCGATAAGGGTGTGTATGAGGTGGTGGAGAAGGATGGTCATCTGGTGATGACCAGTCCGGTGTCTGAAAAACTGAAGTACCGCGTGCGCAAGGATTTTAGTACCGATGCGAAGGATGGTGCCATCGTTGTCACCTACAGCATCATCAACGAGAGCGGTGAAACACGCCAGGTGGCACCATGGGAGATAACCCGTGTGCCCAATGCCGGTGTGATCAAGTTTGATGCACCCGTTGAGAGCATCTGGCCTGCCGGCTTGATGAACTTCGAGCAGAAGAATGGCGTGGCATGCTACGCTGCCGATGAGGCTCAGGAGAATCGCAAGGTCAATGCCGATGGTAAGGGTTGGCTGAGCTATGAGAACAACGGTCTGGTGCTCACCAAGAAGTTTGCCGACCTGAAGGCCGATGAGCCTGCTCCAGGCGAAGCCGAGATACAGGTCTATGTGAACCGTGGTAAGACCTATATAGAACTCGAGAGCCAAGGCGCTTATACCACCCTGGCTCCCGGTGCCGAACTTAACTGGACCGTACGCTGGTATCTGCAGCCTGCTAAATAACGTGCAAGCCTAAGAACACCATCAGGCCGTTCATCAGTATCCAGAAGATAGCAAACGGCATGGTCTTTCGCATAATATCGCCATCCTGCCCCTCCATGTCACATGCTGCGGTAGCGATGGCGATACTTTGTGGTGACAGTAGCTTACCGCCCTCTGAACCGGCGCAGTTGGCAGCCGCCAGCCAGTTGGTCTCATTGCCGCTCACGCCGAAGAAACTGCCGTGGTTCACCAGTCCTAGGTCGCTGGCAGCAGTGGCCTGCAACTTACCAAACAGGATGTTGGCATTGGTGGCGCTACCCGTTACGAAGGTGCCGATAGAGCCGATTAGTGGTGCGAAGAACGGGAAGGAGACACCTGTCAGCATCACCAGACCCTTGGCGATATCGTTCGTCATCCCCGTATTATTCATCAGCATAGCCATCGCCACCAGGCAGCAGATGGTCACCACCGTCTTCTGCAGGTTTAGCGTGGTCTTGGCCAGTAGCCTGAGCAGCGCACGCAGACTCATACCCTGTATCAGTCCACCTATCATCGCGCCCAAGAAAATCATCAGTCCAGCATTCGAAAGCCAACCAAACTTAAAGGTGTTGCCAATCACGGGCAACTCAACCTGCGTCACCAGTGTGCTACCCAGCAGTTCGTTGATAGGTGGCACAATCTTACTGCTGATGAGGATAAAGAAGATAATCAATCCATACACGCTCCATGCCTTCAGTGTCTTGCCCAGTCCGAAATTCTTTTTTTCTACGATCACCTCGTCGCTAGGTTGCTCGTCGCGTATAAACAGTTTGTTGTAGAGCAGCATGGCAATGATGGCAGCCACAGAACCCAAGATGGCCGGTGTTTCTGGGCCGATGAAATGCGCGCAGCAGAACTGTACGATGATGGAGAACGTGCCCACAAACAGCGCAATGCAGATATTCTTCACTATCTTGGTCTTGTCGGTGAGCATCAGGATGAGGAATGGTGTGATGTAGAACATCAGCGACAGCTGCAGGATGATGAAGGTAGCCACCTCGCACAGCTCCTCGGGTGTGGCTGTTCCGCTGGCAGCCACCTGGTTGGCCAGTGTGGTGGCAGGCAGTCCTACGGCGCCGAATCCCACAGCCACCGTGTTGGCTATCAAGCATATCACGGCAGAGAACATAGGCTTGAATCCCAGTCCGATGAGTATGGCCGCCGGTATAGCCACCGCCGTGCCGAATCCAGCCATACCTTCCAGCACGCCGCCTAAGCCCCATGTCAGCAGCAGCACCAGCAAACCCTTGTCCGAGGTCATCTGGATGAATTGTGTCTTGATGGTCTCTATCTCCTTCGTCTCACAAAGGATGTTGTAGCTGAAGATGGCACATATTATAATAAGTATAATAGGGAAGCAGGCCTTCAACAGTCCTTCTATCACCGACCATATCGTGATGCCAAGGATGCTGCTCTGGGCATATTTCTCAGGCACGATGCCTAAGACCGGTACAGCCACTAGCGCTAGGACGATTGTAACGATCAGAGTGACGACGGCACTCTTGTAGCCTGAAACCTTGAAACCCATCATCAGGATGATAAGTAGTAGGATGGGGATAGCTGATACTAATGCAGACATAGGATTTTAGTTATTAATGAATATTATATAAGTTTTGCGGACAAATATACGAAAAGTTTCGTAAACTTTTATTGCTATTTTAGTGAAAAAAAGCAAAAAACGCGATTCGATATAGAATTTATTTGTATATTTGTTCCCAAAAATATGTTGTAACTAAAACCGTAAGCGGTATGCTGAAAGAATTTTTATCCGAACTGAGGCTTTTTTTGCCTGACGACCGAATCTATACTGACGCGTTGCGTACCTTAGGTTGGGGTACTGATGCCAGTTTTTATCGCCAGATACCCAAGGTAGTGATTCGTAGCGATGGTGAAGATGAGATAGCCCGAATCGTGCAGTTGTGCGCCAAGTATGAGTTGCCCTTCACTTTTCGTGCTGCCGGCACATCGCTTTCCGGTCAGAGTTGCACTGACAGTGTGCTTATCGTTGCAGGTAAGCATTGGGAACGTTTTTCTCTAGTTGACAGTGTCCACTCTGACTTGTATATAAAACTGCAGCCGGGCATCGTGGGGGCTCGGGTTAATCAGATACTGAAGCCTTATGGACGTGTGTTCCCGCCCGATCCCGCTTCTATCGGTTCTGCCATGGTGGGTGGTATCGTGGCCAACAATGCCTCGGGCATGAACTGTGGCGTGCATGCCAATAGCGACCGCATGATGCTCTCGGCACGTATCATCCTTGCTGATGGTACCGTGCTCGACACTGGCGACGAGAATAGTCGCGAGGCCTTCCGCCAGTCGCATCCCGAATTTCTTGCCAAGATCAGGCAGCTGCATGATAAGGTGTGTGCCGATGAGGCCCTTACCCAGCGTATCACCAAGAAATACAGTATCAAGAATGTCACCGGTCTGAACCTGCGCCCGCTGGTGGCCTATGATGATCCGTTTGATATCATAGCCCATTCGATAGTGGGCAGCGAGGGCACACTGGCCTTCCTGTCAGAGGTGACCATGCGCACCCTCAAGGATTATCCTTTCAAGGCTTCGGCCATGGTTTACTTCCTCTCGATGAAGGAGAGTTGCGAGGCTGTAGTGGCTATGAAACGATTGGAGGCCGACAACGAGGATTTTGAGTATAGCGCCGAGAATCTGGTGGTGAAGAGTGCCGAGATGCTCGATTATAAGTCGCTCTCATCTGTCGATGACCCTGTGTTCCTGCAGTATAAGCAGGATGTGGATGCTGGCAAGATAGAGGGCGTGGCGCCAGGCGACTATCACAACCTTACCGCCATCCTTACCGAGACCAAGGGCATCACCCACGAGCAACTGTTGGAGAAGATATCCCGTATCCAGCACTGTCTGAGCAATTACCGGCTCTATATCCCCGCCGAGTTTACCGAAGATCCTGCCGTCTATGGTCAGTACTGGGCCATCCGCAGTGGCATCTTCCCTTCAGTGGGTGGCACCCGACCCGTGGGCACTAGCTGTCTTATTGAGGATGTGGCGTTCCCCATCGAGTCGCTACCTGAGGCCACCGTTAAGTTGCAACAGCTCATTGCCGATCATGGCTACAACGATGCCTGTATTTATGGTCATGCCTTCGAGGGCAACTACCATTTCATTCTGAACCAGAGCTTTGCCGATGAGCACGAGGTGGCTCGCTATGCCGAGATGATGCGCGACGTGGCCAAGCTGGTGGTAGAGGAGTACGACGGCTCGCTGAAGGCCGAACACGGCACGGGTCGCAATATGGCACCCTTTGTCAAGTATGAGTGGGGCGATGAGGCCTACGAGGTTATGAAGGAGCTCAAGGCTATCTTCGACCCGAAGAATCTGCTCAACCGTGGTGTTATCTTCAATGATGATCCCGATTGCTTCATCAAGTGCCTCAAACCATTGCCTGTGCTTGATTTCGATTTTACGAGCGTGCCCGATGGCGGACATTATCTCATAGACCCCACGCACTCTACTGCCAAGGAGACCATCCAGCAGGCTAAGCGTGCCAATAAGTGCATCGAGTGTGGCTTCTGCGAGGTCAACTGCATGTCGTGCGGACTCACCTTGTCCAGTCGCATGCGTATCGCTGTGCAGCGCGAGATATGTCATCTGGCTCAGACTGGTGAGGACCCGGAACGTTTGGGGACGCTGCAGAAGCAGTATGAATATTATGGCGACCAGACCTGCGCCACCGATGGCTTGTGCGCTACCTCTTGTCCGATGAAGATCAACACGGGCGAGTTGACGCATCTGATTCGTCAGTTGGATATGAACACGCGTCCTTTGGGCTATTGGCTCGGCGACTATGCTGCCAACCACATGGCTGGTCTCAAGCAGGGTTTGCGCGTGGTGCTCGATGTGGCCCATGCTGCCCATGTCAGCCTTGGTACTAAGTTGATGTCCACCGTGTGCCGCCGTCTGAATAAGATGGGCATGCCCCTCTGGACCCCCGCCATGCCCCAAAAGTATGCCCAACCCAAGCAGGGTAATCACACCTCTCAGTTCTTGGACAAACCAAGCGGCGAAGCCGAGCGCTCACCTCTCAGTTCTCAGTTAAAAGTAGTTTACTTCCCCAGCTGCATCAACCAGACGATGGGGCAGTCCCGTCGTGGCAGTAAGCAGCGCGCCTTGGTGGATGAGGTGCTGCAGCTGCTCAGCAAGGCTGGCTACGAGGTCGTCTTCCCCGAGGGTATGGAGAAGATGTGCTGCGGACAGATTTGGGAGTCGAAGGGCATGCTGGATATTGCCGACCGTAAGAGTGCCGAGCTCGAGAAAGCCCTGTGGAAAGCCAGCGAGGAGGGGCGCTATCCCGTGCTCTGTGACCAGAGTCCGTGTCTGCATCGCATGCGCCGCGTGATGTATAAGATGCACCTCTATGAGCCAGCCGAGTTTATCATGAAGTTCCTGGTGCCCCGACTGGATTTCCATCCTATCGAGCGCCCCATAGCACTCCACCTGACCTGCTCTACGCGCAACATGGGTGTGGATAAGGATATGATAGCCCTGGCCAAGCTATGCTCTACCCAAGTGTTCCTGCCTGAAGGCGTGGGCTGCTGCGGCTTTGCCGGCGACAAAGGGTTTAGTGTGCCTGAGCTTAATCAGTATGGCTTGCGCAAGCTGCGCCCACAGATAGAGGCTCATCATATTGAGGTGGGCTACTCCAACAGTCGCACCTGCGAAATCGGACTGGAGGCCAACACCGGTATACCTTATATAAATATAGTATATCTAGTCAATGAATGTACAACAACTAAAAAATAATAATTAAAACAAGTGATGAAAGTGTTACTTAGAAAACTCGTGCTGTGCACCATGATGGTGGCAGCAGCACTCTGTGCGCAAGCCCAGGCGCTCTACGTGGGCAGTTACAACATTCGTTATCAGAACCAAGGTGATGCTGATGCCGGCAATGGCTGGCAGCAGCGCCTGCCCGTCATCTGCGGTCAGATTCTCTTTGAGCATCCCGACATCTTTGGTACTCAGGAGGTGCTCGAGTCGCAGCGCCAGGACCTGTTGCGCCAGTTGCCCGATTACGATTGCATCGGACTGGGGCGCGATGATGGTCAGCATGGTGGCGAGCATGCCAACATCTTTTTCGATAAGAACAAGGTGAAGCTCCTGGATCATGGCGATTTCTGGTTGTCAGAAAATCCCGAGCGCCCCGGTCTAGGATGGGATGCCGCCTGCGTGCGCATCTGTACGTGGGGTAGTTTTGAACTGAAGAACAGCTGCTTGAAGTTCTTCTTCTTCAATCTGCACATGGACCACGTGGGCACCATCGCTCGTAGCGAGGGCGCCAAGCTGGTGGTGCAGCGCATCCGCGAGATTGCCAAGGGGCAGCCCGTGGTGCTCACAGGCGATTTCAATGTCGATCAGACCAACGAGATCTACAGCATCTTCACCGAATCGGGACTGTTGGTGGATAGCTATGAGAAGGCGCAGATGCGCTTTGCCGAGAACGGTACCTTCAACAGCTGGGATCCGGAACTCAAGACCGCAAGTCGTATCGACCATGTGTTTGTGTCGCCTAGCTTTGCCGTTGAGCGCTATGGCGTGCTCACCAATGCTTATTGGAGTGAGAAGCCTCAGACTGCCGAGCCCATCAAGGGCACCGATGCCCCTCAGGAGATCACATTCCAGAAATACCAGAAGCGCCTGCCATCCGACCACTATCCCGTGTTGGTGCGTCTGCAGGCCCCTTGCTGCAAGAAGACGCAGCCCCTGCTGGCCACCCATGTGGAGACAGGCGATGTAGAGGGTGTGCTCGATGAGGGTCTGGCTGTGTATAAGGCCATCCCTTATGCAGCCCCTCCTGTTGGCAATCTGCGCTGGCGTGCCCCTCAGCCCGCTAAGGCCTGGCAGGGTGTGCGCAAGTGCGACACGTTCGGCCCGATGCCCCCACAGCCCACACGTCCAGGGCGTACTGCCGATATGATGAGCGAAGACTGCTTGTATCTCGGTATTGCCACTCCGGCCAAGAGTAAGTGCGAGAAACTGCCTGTGATGGTATGGATTCATGGTGGTGGCTTCCAGACCGAATGGTATGGTGGCGACCTGTGGAAGCGTCTGGCTCAGCGTGGTGTGGTCATCGTCAGCATCGAGTATCGCACTGGTGCCTTGGGTTTCATGGCGCACCCCGAGCTCACCAAGGAGAGCAAGGAAGGTCATTCGGGCAACTACGGTCTGCTCGACCAGATCTATGCCCTGCAGTGGGTGCAGCGCAACATAGCCCAGTTTGGTGGCGACCCCTCAAAGGTTACCATTTTTGGCGAGAGTGCCGGTGCCATCAGCTGTAGCATGCTCTGTGCCTCACCATTGGCCAAGGGGCTGTTCCGCGCCTGCATTAGTCAGAGTGGCGGTTCGTTTGCCCCTTGGAGCGATCAGCCCCGTTCGCTGGGCCTCGATGCCTCGCAGAAGGGTGCCGAGAGTCAGGGTGTGGCTTTCATGAAGCATCTCAAGAAAAAGAATCTGAAGCAGCTGCGCCAGATGGATGCCATGGCTCTGTGTGATGGCAATGTGGGCTTCTCGGGCTTCTGGCCCTGTGTGGATGGCTATGTGATTTGTGATGATCAGTATCGCCTCTATGAGCGTGGCGAGTATAATGATGTGCCCGTCATCGTGATGACCAATAGCGACGAGGGTGCCCTCTTCACACCGGGCAATCTGAAGGCTGAGGATTATCAGAAGACGGTGAAAGGCATCTTTGGCTCTTGGGCCGATGAGGCTTTGAAGGTTTATCCCGGTAATACCGATGATGAGGCTTGGCATGGCTTTAGCGACTGTTTCCGCGATATGGGTTTTGCCTGGCCATCGTTTGCTTGGGCCAACCTGCAGAGTCAGACAGGTAAGAGTCCTGCCTATGCAGCCTATCTGGCCCAGCCATCCAAGATGAGCTTCTCGCAGGATCCCCGTCGCCGCGGCGTGGCCCATGCTGATGATATCATGTATCTCAATGGTCACTTCCTGGATCAGCCACAGCAGTATCCTGCCGAGAGTGCCACTGCCGAGATTATTCAGCAGTATTGGGTTAACTTTGCCAAGACCTGCAATCCTAATGGTAAGGGACTGCCTTACTGGCCTTCGTTCAAGGCCGATGAGCCCACTACGATGCAGTTCTCTAATGGTGCTTCGCTCATCATGCGCCCCAATAGTGAACAGATTGATTTCGTAGAACGCTATTATAAAGCAAAGCGTGAGGAAACAGAATCCTCACGCCGCTGATATGATGTTGTTTAGAGGCCGACCCTAATCCAGTCGGCCTCTATCCAGCCTCGGTCGGCTTTGGGGTCGGTCTCTACCGATACAAATCCGAACTTGGCACCAATCCATTTTCCTTCTTTCATCGTAAACGTGCTGCCGCATGGCTTGAATTTCTTGCCATCCAGGCTCCAGGCCAGCTGCAGTTTCGAGTCGTTCACCTGCATGCGCAGATAGATATCCTCGTGTATGCCGGGCTTATAGTCTGTTTGGTCTATAGCCGTGGGCTGCAGGGTGGCTATCAGCTGCTCTGTCTGTGCGCCACCTTTGTCGGCACCCTTGCACGTCATCTGCACCAATTCAAACTGTTTACCGGCGCGGCGCACCATCAGGGCTGTGTAGTCCAGTCCCATCATGATCAGTCCGCCCATCTGTCCCTCGGCTTTCGAGGTGAAGCGCAGTTTCGTGGTGACGGTAAACCGGTCGGCGGGTGTTTTCTGCAGGAGCATGTTGGGCACCTCCCAGAAGTTCTTCCATCCAGCCTGCAGCTTATAGGTGTAGATGCGGTAGGTGCCAAAGGCGGTGGCCATGCCGAACTTCTCGTCGTAGTTGCCGTGCCACTGCCATTGCAGTCCTGTGGTTGGTGTGTTGAACTCGTCGCTCTCCACGGGGTTCTGGATGGTGCTCACGGCAGCCTTCGGTTTGCGGTAGGTAGTCACCGGTTCACCTTTCTGTCCCATGATAGGCCATCCGCTAGTCCAGTCCACCGGGTTCAGATGCACCACGCGTCCGTAGGCCTCTTTGTCCTGGAAGTGCAGAAACCAGTCTTCGCCGTATTTGGTGTGTACCCACGCCCCCTGATGCGGTCCGTTGATATTGGTCTTGCCCTGTGCCAGCACGATTTTGTGCTCATAGGGTCCGTAGGGCGATTTGGCGCGCATGGCCAGTTGGAAACCAGTGGGCACGCCGCCCGCAGGGCACATAATCCAGTACCATCCGTTGCGTTTGTAGAATTTCGGTCCCTCGCAGGTGCGGTTCTCCGTGCCGTTGCCGTCGAACACAATCACCGGTTCGCCGATGGCTTTAGTGCCTTCGGCATTCAGTTCGCGCACCGTCAGCACCGATGCAAACTTGGCACGCGAGTTGGCCCATCCGTTCACCAGATAGCATCGTCCGTCGTCGTCCCAGAGTGGGGTAGTGTCGATATAGCCCTGTCCCTCAATCACGCACACGGGGTCTTCCCATTCGCCTGCCGGATTGCCGTTCTTGGTTTTCACCATCATCACACCGAAGTCTGGGTCGCCCCAGTAGATGTAGTACTGTCCGTTGTGATAGCGTATGCTGGGTGCCCACACGCCGTTGCCATGCTGTGGCTTGCTGCTGAAGTGGCGCAGCAGCGCCTCATGCCCCGTGTAGAGATTCTTCAGTGCATAGCCCACAATCTGCCAGTTCACCAGGTCCTTGGAGTGCAGGATGGGTAGTCCCGGCGTGCAGTGGAAGCTCGAAGCCGTCAGATAGTAGTCATCGCCACTTGGTCCCACGCACACGTCGGGGTCAGAATAGTCGGCATTGATCACCGGGTTAGTGTAGGTTCCATTGCCATTGTCGGGGCACCATACCTTCGACTGGTATTGTGCCTGTGCCGCCAGTGTCAGCGACAAGAGAGATAAGCTTAATAGTAGTTTTTTGTTCATGATGATATACTGATGTTTTGGTATTTTATTTTAAATGCTTATTAAAAAAGTCAAGCACGCGTTGCTGCGATCTCTTGCCGCAGCTGTGTGGCATGTCCCAGAGCTCGGTTTCCAGCTGATTGTCGGCACCCTGACTCTTCCAGACATCGTGCATCGTGCTGAAAGCCTTCTCTACGCCAGCCACAGGGAAGAGCTTGTCCTGCGTGCCGTTGATGAACAGCATGGCCTTGGGGCAGGCTATGCTGGCGATGTGGGGATAGTCCAGCCAGCGGCGCAGTCCGGGTATGCAGTTGGCAAAACCGCCGTTTTCGGTTCGGCTGTATCTGAATCCCATCTGCTCGTCGGTAGTCACCATCCAGCACACGGCAGCCCCCGCTTTGATGCGGTCGCTCAGTGCTGCCAGCATCCAGGTGCGATATGCACCCATCGACCATCCCGTGCAGCCAATGCGACTAGCATCCACCTCGGGCATCTGTGCCAGATATTCCGTAGCAGCTATGTCGTCGTAGGTCATATAGGCCGAGAGGTCGATGCCATACATCATCATGTTGCCCGCAATCATATCATAGAAGTTGCGCTTCATGCCCTCCTTCAGTCCCCGTTCGCCCCACATCGGTGCGTCGGCCGACAGCACCACATAGCCATGCTGAGCCAGGTAGTCGCCAAAGAATTGTCCATCGTAGCCCTTGGCCCAGTCAAGCGCATCCTTGATCACCGTCGAGTCCTCGCAGGCCAGCGGGTAGATACATTTCTCCTTACCTATATAGAAATGTCCGCCGTGGTCGTGCAGCACGTTGATGGCAGGGTGGGGACCCTCACCATCAGGAATCAGCACATAGGCCGGCACCTTGTAGTAGCGCGACAGTTGCAGCTCTATCTTGCGCGCCTTATAGCCCTGTCGCTGCTCCTCATAGAGCACGGTGGCCTTGTAGCCGTCAGCAGGAGCAGGCGGTGGTGTCAGCATGCAGTCCAGCACCTTTTGTCGGGCCGTCTTGCGCCATTTTTTGAAGTTCTTGATAGGGCTGTTGCCCCAAGCCAAGGGATAGTCCAGATCGGCTATCAGCGAGTCGGCATAAGCAGGCAGATTGCGCGTGAATTCGTATCTGTCCCGTTTAGGTTCAGTGTCCTTTTTCTTCTGCTGTGCATGGGCTGTCATCCCCGACGTCAGCAGTATCAGTATCAGCGTTGCTGTTTTCTTTATCATATTTTGTTTCAGTAGCTATTTGGCTGCAAATTTAAAACAAAACTTTCATTCAGCCAAGAAAATCAAAATAATTATTGTACCTTTGCCCCGGTAAAGCTTTAAAATGGAATAATTATGAAAAAACTCTGCAAGTGGATTTCCGATTATATGGGTGCGCTGGTGCTGGTGTTGGCAGTAGTGGCACTGTTGGTGCCCCAGGCGTTCAGTATGTTCAAGCCCACCCTCATCAATCCGGTGCTGGGCATCATCATGTTTGGCATGGGTATGTCACTCAAGTTTGATGATTTCAAGATAGTGTTCAGTAGGCCCAAGGATGTCATCATCGGTTGCCTGGCGCAGTTCACCATCATGCCGCTGCTGGCATGGGTGCTGTCGCGCTTGTTTGCTCTCGACCAGGCTTTGGCGGTGGGTGTGATACTGGTGGGCTGCTGCCCTGGCGGCACTGCCTCGAATGTCATCACCTATCTGGCCAAGGGCGACCTGGCGCTGTCTGTGGGTATGACTGCCACCTCTACCGTGCTGGCACCTGTGCTCACGCCGCTGCTGGTGTGGCTGCTGGCGGGTCAGAGTGTCGATGTGGATGTGGCTGGCATGCTGCTCAGCATTCTCTGGGTGGTCATCCTGCCCATCGTCACAGGTCTTATCGTCAAGTGGTTCTGGCCTAGGTTCACCGAGCGCGCCACCGACTATCTGCCTGCCGTGTCGTCGTTGGCCATCGCCTTCATCGTCAGTGTCATCATCTCGGTCAATGCGCAGAAGTTGCTCATGGGCGGTTTTGTGATTATCCTGGTGGTGGTTCTTCATAATCTCAGCGGTCTGTGTTTGGGTTGGTTTTTGGGGCGTGTGTTGCGCCTGTCGGATGCCAAGCGCAGGGCCATCAGCATCGAGGTGGGCATGCAGAACAGCGGACTGGCATCCAGTCTAGCCAACCTCCATTTCGCTGCCTATCCCATGGCCACCATTCCTGGTGCCGTGTTCAGCGTGTGGCACAACATCAGTGGCGCCATCGTGGCCCGATTATACAATAGATTATCTGCTAGGCGTGAGGCCCGTAGCTAAAACTGTACGATGGTGCAGGCTACATCTTCTTTATTCACGCTGTAGCCAATGTAGAGTTTGTTGCCCCAAACAAAAGCTTTCGGATAGCTGTAGCCCAGTGTCTTGTAGCGGCCCTCGTAGCGGCGGGGTGGCAGCTCGTCTTTGGTGCGCAGGGTGATGGTCTTATCAAACGTCTTTCCGTCTTTCGAAAGTTGCAACACCAGTGGCCAGCGTGCTTTGTTGCCAGAAGGGCAGCTCACCATAAAGGTCGTTCCGTCGGACAGATTGCCGGCACACTGCTTGGTGCGGCCGTCAATATAATCGGTCAGTACGGGTTTGGTGAACGATGCGCCGCGATCACTACTGTAGGAAGCCAACTTGCGGAACGAGCTGCTCTGGTCGCGAAACAGCATCACCAGTGTGCCGTCGGGGCGCACATACTGACTGGGCTCAATCTCTCGCGATGTCTTGCCTTTGTCTTCGGCCTCAAAACTTGCTTTGTGCCATCCGCTCACACCAGTGGGATTGTCAGTATATACCGGACATACGTGCAGACCTGGCATGAAGTGGGCTGCACCCACCAGTCGACCGTCATTCAGTCGGTAAGGGTCTTGCTCCAGCACCCCCTGCATAGGGCTCCCGTCAGCCATCCGCACGGGCTGCAGTTGGCTCCACGTGCATCCATCTGTCGAAGTCATATAATACGTCCGTCCGCCACGTGGCTCAAGTCCTTTCTGCCACAGGTCGATATAAGCCGTTAGCGTGTTGCCGTTTACCAGCCATCCGCCCGATGTGCAGTAGTCGGTAGCCGATGGCACGGCCAGCGCTACCGGTTTGCTCCACGCCTTCCCCTCGTCGCTGCTTGTGCTGTAGGCCACCCATGTGTCGTCTGTATCCTCATCCTTTGGCGAGCTCTGCCACATGCAGTACAGCTTCCCCTGAAAGGCCGTCATCACCACGCCGTTGGCATAGTGGTCGGTACCCTCTGTAGCACGGAAGATTGAGACCGTAGTTACTGTGGCTTTGGTGCGATATGGCTTGAGTTCCGGAATCTTTTCGCACAGCGCATCAGCCAGCAGGTTGGCCACGGTAGTTGCGCCGTAGATGTTATAGTGCGTGTTGTCCTGCTTTCCCTCGGGCTCGCTGGGCTCTGTGCCTGGCTTGAACCACATGTGCAGTTGCTTCGACCCCTCTCTGCCCAGGCCCTGTTCCAGGTCGTGTGTAATCCTGTTGGCATCAATGAAAAGGCAGTTCATTTTGCGAGCCACATCCTTGGGTGCCTCCTTATAGAGTCCGTGGGTGTCAATCAGCGTGTCGCCCTCTATCATCTTCACCCCATCCTTAAAGGTAGAGGTGCGCAGCAGCTCGTCGTCGGCTATCTCCGGTGCCTTCACGAAGAAGTTACGGCGCACCACGCAGTTCATCAGCACGGGGATGCCGCCGTGTTGGCGTGTCTCGCGGATATATTTCTCCAGATTAGCATCGAAGGTTGTGCCCGGGTCAGTATGGCGGTCGGGCTTTGCTTTCTCGTCGTTATGTCCGAACTGGATGATCACGTAGTCGCCAGGTTTAATCTTCTCCAGCACCTTGTCCCAGCGTCCTTCGTCGATGAAGCTTTTCGATGAGCGACCATTCACGGCGTGGTTATCCACCAGGATGTAGTTCGCATCGAAACATCCCTGCAGCATCATCGCCCAGCCGCGCTCTTTTTTCCCGTTCGTGGTATCCTTGTTAGCGGCAGTAGAGTCGCCAATCACAAAGATAGTAGTCCGTTTGTCGGGCATCGCCGCTGTTAGCAATAGCACGACTAATAATGCCAATAGTAGTTTGATTTGTTTCATATCTGTGTAATAGTTTATTCTGGCTGCAAAATTATAATAAAAGTTCAGGAGTCAACGCATCTTAGCTGATCCGTGGTTTCTACTTCACAATGATTTTCTTGCCGTTGTGGATGTAGATGCCTCGGGTGTGGGGCTTGGTGCTGTGAGAGTGGCCCTGCAGATTGTAGTAGCGAGTGGCTGCTGGCTGCGGGGTGCCCATGGCGGGAGTCAAGCTCGAGGTGCTGCCATTCCAGGTGTAAGCGGCCTCGTAAGCGTTCTCCATTACGGCGCTCAGGTCGGCATCGGTAGCACTGACGCTCTGGTTGGTGCGCGTCTTGGTGAAGCTGCAGCCGTTGATAAACTTGATGTCCTTGCAGAAGAACAGGCGCACACCATTGCGATGGGAGATCTGTACGTTGTCGAAGGTGACGTCGTGGACATAGCTCTCGGGGCGCCCGTAGATCATGATGCCGTTGTAGTTCTTATCATTGCTGTTCTTGGTGTCGTAGCCTGACACGCTGACGTTCTGGATGAGAATGTCGTGATAGCGTGGGGTGGTGGAGGTGACGCTCTCGGGCGCTGCAGCGGCAGCGGTTGGCGAGTCGGGTACCTTGTCGTACCAGGCGGTAATCTGTATCGGTGTGGCTACATTGTGCATGGTGCAGTTGCGGAAGATGATGGCATGAACATCGCCACTGCGGTCGGTATTCGATTTGAGACGGAAGCCAGCGGTGGTGCCGTCGAAACTCAAATCTTCGTAGATGATGTGGTGCATATCCACGGTATAGCTGCCCAGCGAAGCGCCATGACCGGCCTTGAACTGGCAGTGCCACACGTGGATGTACTGTGCGTAGCTGTCGGTGACGACGTTATCGTCGCCCGTGTCAATCAGGCAGTCGTAGATGTTGGCATAGGGTGCCCATACGGGGATGCCATCGGTGTTGTGTGATGGGTCGGAGGCGGTAGAGGCGGGGGCATAGATGCTCACGTCGTGTACGGTGTTATGACCGCCCTTGCCCGACTGACCGAGGGTAAGGTTGGTGCCTGGGGCATTCTGCAGGCGGAAGTGGCGGAACAGATGGCGCTCGCCCTGATAGAAACGGATGAGTGAGCCGCGCTGCAAGCCCGACTCCTTGGCCTCTACGGCATCCCACCAGGGGCCACCCTGACCCTCGATGATGCTGGTTTCGGCACTCTCGCCCTCGATAACAATGTCGGTGGCGCCCTTTTTATCGGTGATATAGGGCGTCTTGGTGGTGTGATCGGGCTGGTTGGCATATGCCAGCAGCTTGAGTGTGGCACCGGCACAGAGGTGGAGCACGGTGTGCGAACCGATGGTGATGCGACCGAAGAGCCACTCGCCGGCTGGCACGATGACCATGCCGCCGCCTGCCTGGTGGGCTGCATCGAGTGCGGCCTGGATGGCTGCGGTGTTGTCGGTCGAGGTGGTGGCAGCACCATAGTCGGTGATGTTGAACGTGTTGGCGGCTGTTATCGCGGGCAGGTTCTTAGGCAGTTCTACGGCAGCCCAGCCTTCAGGCGTGTTCTGCGCTTCGGCTTCGGCCTGCATACTGAAGTTGATATCGGCATGAGCCGTGGCGCATGCCATTGAGAAAGAACAAAGAAAGAGCCGTGCTATGACACACGACTCTCTCTTAAAGATATTATTCATCATCATTTTGAAATATTAGTACCAACGGGGTGCGCCGGCCTTCTTATCCTTCACATTGTCATTGCCAATGGTGAAGTCGCCCTTAGCAGCATCCTTGAACTTAGGATCGGCCACAGTACCGCTCTTGTCAACGAAGAGAGCATTGCTGTTAGCACCAGCGGTTACGTAACCCTCAGCCTCGAAATAGAAGTTGTTTTCGAAGGTAGGCTCGGCGGTGTTCTTCTGGTTAGAGAAGTTACCGGCAGAAGCGGTTACGATGTTGTTGGTGAACTTGATGCTGTTGCCCTTGAAGCGAACGTAGAGGATACGCTTGCCTGCATCGTTACATACACCTACGATGGTGTTGTGATCGATGGTGATGACAGGTGCTACACCGGCAAAGTTGCTTGACTTATCGTCGTAGCGCACCATATCACGAGCCTTGCAAGAGTTCCAGATGGTGTTGTTGGTGATGTTGAGAGCCAGGATAGCACCAGCACGGCAGTCGAACATATCACCACCGTCGCACTCTACATTGCTGATGAGACAGTTGTTGATGGTGAGTGTCTGGATCTTGGCAGCCTTGTTCACGTAGTAGAATCCCTTGGTGTAGTTGGTGATCTCACTGTTAGATACGATGAGATGATCAATCTCGTTGGCAGCGGTGAAGTCGAAGGCCTGTCCGCCATCGGTACCCTTACCGTCGAGCGTTACCTGGTCGATAGTGAGATCGGCCTCTACCTTGATACGGCCCTGGATAACAGGGTGATCGTTCTGGCGCAGACCCTTGATGGTGAGCGCCTTGTTGACGGTGATAGAACCGCCGAAGGCAGCCTCGTCGGTAGCGATGCCATAGGTGCCAGGCTCAACAATCAGGCGATAGCCCTCGGGAGCGCCCTTGATGGCAGCAGCGATATCCGAACCAGCCTTAACCAGGATGTCGGTCTCCTCGAGATATACACCAGTGGTGAAGCTGATCTTACCACGGGTCTTACCGTTGGCACGAGCCATCACAGCGGTGTAATCAGTCTCAGGTGTCAGTCCGCTAATGGTAGCAGCACCCTTCTTGATATCATCGGCAGTAATGTTATAAACAATGTTGCCAGGAGTGAGGGTGATGGTGGCAGCCTCTTCGCCGGCAGTCCAGCGCAGGGTTACCTCCTTAGCCTTGATATCCTCTTCCTTCACGTTCTTGAACAGCTGCTCAGCGTCGGTCTTGGCAAACACACCAGTCCACTTTGAGTCGCGGGCTGCATCGCCGTCGGTGGCCTGCACGCGGAATGAGTACATGGTCTCGCCGTCAAGGCCTGTAATGAGTACAGGCACTTGATCGGGATTTACTGAGAAGCTCTGGACGGGCGAACCAGCAAAAGTGAGACTGTCGTTGGCAAATACCTCTACATTGTAGTTGGTAACGCCTTCGCCCAGATTCCAGCTGAGCTCGATGTTGGTGCGGTTGCGCACCTTAGCCTCTACGCTGGTTGGCGAGAAGTTACGATTATAGACAATGCTCGTAATCTCGTCGGCCGCGTCGCTACATGAAGCCAATGCCACTGCAGCCAGGCCTAATACGATATTCTTGATTTTTATTTGTTTCATAAAAAACTTCAATTTTTCAATTCTTGAACTTTTCAATTCTCAATTTTCAATTGACTCATTAGTCCGACAGCTGACCGTAGTTGCCATCATTGTTCAGCATGTTGTTGCTGGCGTCGATGAAGCACTGCCAGATAGGCCACAAGCAGTTGAGACTTGGAGTGGCTACATAGAGGCCGTCGATCATGTCGTCGGTCAGAGATGGCTTGTCGGCTGTGCCGAACCAGTTCTTGTTCTCCCAGTTGCCCTCGAATGCGTTGATGACAGCTGCATCGTTCTCGCCCTTGTTCAGACCGTAAACCTCAATAGCGTCGGCATCCTCAACAGTCTTCAGATATACCTTATCAGGCAGACCCTCGTACTGTCCAGAGCGAGTCTGGAGTGCCTGGAGTTTAGCCTTGGCCTCGGCCATCTTCTGGTCGATGATACCCCAGCGAACCAGGTCGGCCTTGCGCAGAGCCTCGCCAGCGAACTCAAGTGCACGCTGATCGTAGATACCCTCGCGGAAAGCCTGCTGACTAGCGGTGTACTTGGTCTGCAGAGCAGCTACCTTGGCAGCTGGCAGGGCGCGATCCAGTACGGGCTTCATGTAGGTCCAAGCGGCAGCTGTGTTGCCCAGCTCGTTCTCAGCCTCGGCAGCCATCAGATACACATCAGCCAGACGCATGTACTGGAAGTTGACACCATCATCATTGGTACTGGTGACGATACGCTTCATCCACTCGTAGCGCAGTTTGCCGAAGCACATCTTGTTGAGTCCGCTCAGTGTGACGTGAGCATTGCCGTTAACCAGTTCCTTGCTCCACTCGTAAGGTACAACAGTGATGTCGCGACGGATATCCTCGCTGTCAAAGTCGTAGTAGAGTGTAGGCAGGGCGCGGTTGGCACCACCCTGAGCCTGCTGTGTGTACTGGTCCTTAGCATTGTGCTTCAAACCCCATGTGTAGAGCACGCGGCCACGACCAGCTGAGAAAGGAATCTCCCAGAGGCTCTCGCCACCAGCTGTTACATTGTCCTGGCACAGCTTAACGAAGTTGTCCTTGAATGAGCCGAGCTTGCTGCTACCATGAGCAATCACCTCTTCGCACTCCTCCTTGGCTATCTGGTACATCTTCTCAGGAGCCAGGTCGGCATCCTTTGAGCGGCGATAGCCATCGCCACGCAGACCGTAACCACCAGCATAGAGAGCCAGACGGGCGCGCAGGGCCTTTACAAAGTCCTTGTTTACACGCTCGGTAGTCTTGGTGATGGCGTTCTCATTAGCCCAGTAGCAATAGCCCTCGGCCTCCTTCAAATCCTCGAGCAACTGCTTGTAGATGACGTCGCGGTTGGTGCGAGGCAGATACATATTCTCTGAGTTGTTGGGCTCGAAACGTGCAGGCACGTCGCCCCAAGCCTTCAGCAGGTCGTTGTAGATCACGGCACGCAGTGTGAGTGCCTCGCCCAGCAGGTGGCGCATGTTGGCGTTAGCCTCGATGTTACCATACTGGCGGATACCCTTGATAGCCAGGTTGGCACGCTCGATACCCTCGTAGAACTTAGCATAAGCATTGTTGGTAGTGTTCATCTGTCCGTTACCAGGCATAGTGCTGTAGTTCCACAGGCTCTGCTTGTCGGTGACGCGGTCGGCATACGACATGCCGTTACCCATCTCAACATCGCTGTTCACGCCGTAGTAGGGCAGGAAACGTCCGCGGTATGAGTTGGTCTCACCGAATGATACGTGGATAGACATAACCTCAGATTCTGCCAGCGAGTAGGTGGCGAATACTGATGACTCGTCGAGGGTAGAGATGCTAGGAGCATCCATATCGCACGAGGCGAGACCTACCAGCGACATTGACAGTATAGCTAATTTTATTTGATTCTTCATTTTCTTGTCCTCCTTCATTTTAGAAATTCAAATTCAAACCAACAACGAACTGGCGGCTACGTGGGTAACCAGAGTGGTCGACGCTTGGTGTGAGGGCAGTGCGGCGATAGCAGTCGCTCTCAGGATCGAAACCATTGTAACCAGTGATTGTGAATACGTTGTAAGCTGTTGCATAGAAGCGCAGGCTCTGGATGCCAGCACGCTTGGTGAGGGCAGCGGGGATAGTGTAACCCAGTGTCAGGGTGTTCAGGCGCAGGAACGAAGCGTTCTCCAGGGCCCAGTCGGTGAGCACGAACTTCTGCATGTATGGGCTCCACATAGTGGTGTTAGCATTGAGCTCAGCCAGACGTGTAGGATCATTGCTCAGCAGACCTGTCTCAGGATCGAGGTTGGTCCAGCGCTTGCCGGCCTCCATCTGAGTGCTCATACTGCGGTACTGATACTTAGAGGTTGAGGTGAACTCAATCTTGTTGGCATTGTAAACCTTGTTGCCGATGCTGTAGTTGAAGGCAGCGCTCAGGTCGAATCCATAAGCGTGACCGCTCAGGGTGAATCCACCAAATGCGGTTGGGTTCACGTCGCCCAGCACCTCTACATCCTTCTCGTAAGTTACGAAGCCGTCGCCATCAAGGTCCTTCAGCTTCAGGCTACCTGGGCGCAGGGTTCCTACTACGGCTGTAGCATCAGCCACGCCTTCCTTCAGGATCCAGCCCTTCTTTTCGTCGTAGCCGGCAAAGTCGGTTACCTCGTAGCGGCCTGCACCGTCCATGCGATAACCCATCACCTGGCCCAGAGGGTTGCCTACAGAGATCCAGTAGTCGTTACCAATCTCAGTAGATGCCCAGTTGGTGTTCCAACCAAAGTCGTCCATCACGCCAAGGCTCTTAACCTTGTTCTTGTTGAAGCCGATGTTACCGCTCAGGTCGATACCCCAGTTCTTCTGGTTTACGATGTGGTATGTGAAGCTGAACTCCAGACCCTTGTTCTCGGTCTTACCCATGTTGCGATACTGGTTGTCGTAACCTGTACCACCTACAGGGAACTGGATGAGCAGGTCCTTAGTGGTGTTCAGATAGGCCTCGATGGTACCGTTCAGCTTACCACCAAACATGGTGAAGTCGATACCAACGTTGCGGGTGATAGTGGTCTCCCACTTCAGGTCGGGGTTAGCCATGGTCTTAGAGGGTGCCCAGTAAGAAGAGATACCGTTAACCCAAGCTGTAGAGCTGGCGCTATAGGTCTGTACGAGCTGACCTACAGGGATATTGTTGTTACCAGCGGTACCATAGCTTACGCGCAGCTTCAAGTCGTCGAGCCAGTCGTGAGTAGCAGCCATGAATGGCTCAGAAGAGATACGCCATGCCAGAGCGGCTGATGGGAAGTAACCCCAGCGGTTGCCCTTGGCAAACTTAGAAGAAGCATCGGCGCGGAATGTAGCGCTGAGCAGATAGCGATCCTTGAAGTTATAGTTCAGACGGCCGAAGAATGACAACAGCTTGTCGTCGGCGCTGTAAACATCATCGATAGAGAATGGAGTGCCCTGTGAAGAGAGCTTCCAAGCTGTGGCAGCATCAAAGTCAACGGGGAATCCATGTACCTCGTCGGCATTGGCGCGCTGCTTGGTGATCACGTACTCATGACCCACCATCACGTTCAGACTGTGGTCATCGCTCTTCAGCAGCTTCTTGAAGTCGTAGTTGATGGTGTTGGTATTGCGGAAGCGGTGACGGTTAGTAGATGTCAGGCGGATAGCTGGCATGTTCTGATTGTCAACCGCAGGTACGTTCTTAATATAATAGGTGGTCAGACCCCAGTAGCGCTGGTCGTAGTTGTTATAATCGTCATAACCAAACTCAGTGCGCAGTTTCAGGTCCTTGTAAACCTCCCAGCCGAAAGCACCAGCCAGGTTCAGGTTCTTGCGCTCCTTCTTCTGGTCGTTGTCGTTCTGAGCTGTGATAGGATTATACAGGTTGCCCAGATCATCATCAGTACCGGCTGATGGATCGAGGTTCTTGATGGGGAATGGGCTGTAGATGATAGCGTAGCGCAGACGACGGTCAGAGTCGTAGACACCAGTAGCATCCTGAGCACCACCACCACGGATATCGGTATCTGAATAACGAGCCTGGAAATCGAGGGTTGTGCGCTTGGTTGGCTTGGTGTTCAACTTCAGACTGAAGTTATCGCGCTTGAAGCTTGAACCAATCTGGATGGCCTTATCGTTCATGTGTGCATAGCTGAATGCATACTTGATAGTCTCAGTACCACCATTGATATTGATATTGTGATTGAAGGTGTGACCTGTACGCCCGTAAACGATGTCCTGCCAGTCGTTTGTGGCAATGTTGTCGTACATGTCAAGATCCTGATAGTTGCCGAAGAAATCGGTGTAAGAAGAAATCTTCTCAGGATCGTTATTGTTCTTAAGCAATGCCAGCTCGTACTGCCATGTAGCATAGTCACGTGCTGAGAGCACGCTCTGCTTCTTGGCAATCTTCTTCCAGCTGTAGTAGGCGTTGTAGCTCACCTTGGTCTTGCCTTCCTTACCACTCTTGGTGGTTACCAGGATAACACCATTGGCACCACGGCTACCGTAGATGGCGGTAGAAGAGGCGTCCTTCAACACGGTGATGTCCTCGATATCGTTGGCAGGGATGTCGCTGATGCTCTCAACGGGGAAGCCATCTACGATGTAAAGAGGGTCGTTGCTCTGGGTGATAGAACCACCTCCGCGCACGCGAATCTTTACCTCGGCATCGGGCGAACCTTCAGTGGTGGTTACCTGCACACCTACCATCTTACCCGTCAGGGCCTCAGAGGCATTGGCTACAGGAACGGCCTGCAGTGTCTCGCTGTTTACAGTAGCAACAGATCCGGTCAAGTCCTTCTTCTTAACCGAACCATAACCGATAACAACCACGTCGTTCAGTGTGGTGTTGTCGTCTTCCATCACTACCTTCACGGGGGCACCGGTGATAGTAACGGTCTTTGTCTTCATACCGATGTAGGTGATGACAACCTGCTTGCCAGCTTGCAGCGTGAGGCTGAAGTTACCGTCGTAATCGGTAATGGTAGCGTTTTTCGGACTACCTTTTTCAACTACTGTTGCGCCGATAACGGGCTCGTTAGTTGAGTCAAAAACCTGGCCTTTCGCAATTGTCTGAGCCAGCACCTCGGGGGGAGCTAGTACAAAGAATGCAGCTAAGAGGCATAGTTTGCACAATCTTCTCAATGCTTGATTCATACTCTGATGTTTAAGTTATTAATTATAATAGTGAGTTATTCTACTTCCAGAGATTAGTCCTTAAATTGGTGCAAATTTAAGTAAAAAAATCCAAAATAGAGTAATTTCTCAGTGAAAAGATACGCAAAAATATACGTAAACGTTTTCGGTGTGAAAACGTTTACGCACACATTGTTTATTTTTATACGTTAGCCTTAACGCACCAGTTTTACGGCAGAATTCAGTCCGCTGGCCACTGGTGTCCAGCTGGCGTAAGTGGTATTCTTATAGTTGATATCCACAACGTTTATCTCATTGAATTTCCGCCAGTTAGCCCCTTTTCGGTCAAGTGCTGCTATGCGGTTGGCAGGCAGGTTGGTCACCTCGATGCGGATGTCGTTTCGACCCTTGCGGAGGGTGCTGCCGCAGTCGAGTACGAAGGGCACTGCCCAGGCGCAACCAATCAGTTGTCCGTTGATGTACACACGAGCCGACTCGCGCACGTCGCCCAGGTCTATCTGCCAGTGCTGGCGTGCCTGCTGGGCATTCAGTTTGAGTGTGGTGGTGTAAACACCTGTGCCCATGGTGACTGCGGCGCTGTCGCTGAGCGATTCCCATGTCTGCGGCTGGTTGAGCTTGAACGTGCCTGCCACGCGGGGAGCCTCGTCGGTGAATGAGAGTACCCATGGGCCTTGGAGTTCAATCTCCTCGCCCACAGGTTTCTCCGGTACAACATATATAGATGATTGATTACTTGTCTGCAGGATGCGGCTCTCGCCCGATTTCAGGGCGATATGCAGCTGGTGGTTGCTCACCGAGGCTGGTCGGATGTCACCATTCATGGGGTTGAACCAGGTGGCACTCTCGAAGGGTACGGCCAGGGCTACGTCGGCCTCTACATCGCGTGGTGAGAGGTTGGCAATGAAATAGTGCCAGCCATCGGCAGTCTTGCGGCGGATAGCACGCAGACCGCACGCTGTCTTTATGGCTTCGGGCTGACAGAAACGTGCCATGTCGGCAGCCTGTTCGCCACGTATCACGTAGCCGCCCAGACGGTCTATCTGTGCCTGCAACGAGGCGTCGATAGTGGTGCCGCTGGGGATGATGAGGGCTTTGTAGCGTGTGCCGCCCTCGGTTTGCAGCATACCGTCGGCGATGCGCACCTTAGTCAGTTGGCGATCGCTGATATAGTCGCAATCATAGCCCAAACTGTCGATGGTGAGGATGCTGCGTATGAACTGTGGCGCCTTCTTAGCCATGGAGTGGATGTCGAACTGCATGAGCAGTGTGTTGTTCTTATCGCGCTGGTGCCACATGTCGCGTACGGGCAGATACACCAGGAAGTCGTTGTCGGGCTCGCCCAGTTGCAACCAGCTTTGGCAGCGCTCGATATACTTCATCAGGTAGGGGGCATCGCGCCAGATGCTGTTGTTGGGAGTCATATCCACCGAGGCATAGAATCTCCATCCGGGCCACACATCATCCTTCGGTGTGTAGCACGAACCATGGAAATAAACGTGGTTGACGCCACAGGTGAACATCAGGTCGAGGTCGGGCTTCATCTGCGACAGCGAGGTGCGGAAGTGCTCGGTGAGCCAGGTGAAGGTCTCGCTAGATGTGAAAGGCTTGCCCATGACATGGGCTGCCGACGAGGCATATTTCAGCATCGACACGTCGCTATCGTTCTTGCGGGTCATGCCAGGATCGGTGCGCAGACCTTTGATACCAAAGTCAGACAGTCCGAAGCCCTCAATCTCTGGGATATCCACGGCAGCATAGAGGTCGAGCAGGTTGGCAGGTGAGCCATGCGCCTGATTGCGTACTTTCACACCGTGCTGATGCGCCCACGCCACCCACTGCTGGGTGAAGTTCTCGAGCAGCATGTCGCTGAGCGTCTCGCGATAGTCGGCCAGCACCTGGTTGCCATCATCCACCACGCCTAACAGCTCGGGCAGTTTCTGGCGCAGGTCGTAGCCACGACGCTTCTGAAACTCGTCGAAGAGGGTAGGTGTCCAGTCGGCCTTATACACCTCATAACTGTCGTTGAAGAAGGTGTGAGGGTAGGGCACGCCTGATGTGGCGAAAGCCTGATCGAAGCGCTGTAGATAGTGAGCCACGGCCTGACGGTCGAAATGGTCTATCACCCATCCCTCGCCACCAGGAGCAGCACGCTTCACTTTCTGTTTGGTGCGACCTATCTCCACCGTGTACTGGTGCTTGCCATTCACGATGGTGTCTTTGATGATAGCACGGCAGGCAGCCTCGTCGAGCGAGATATGCGGACCGCCGAAGGGCCAACCTGTGCCACAGTTCATATCCACCTCGATACCCAGTGGACGGGCAATATCCTCTACATTCTGCAGCGCCTCCATCCATTTCGGAGAGAGGAAGCTGATGTTGTTGGCATCGTTGCCTTTCACACCGTAGAGTGGCGTTATCTCAACAGCGCCGATGCCAGCGCGGGCATATTCGCTGAGGTTCCATGCCAGGTTGTCCTTATCAACAGCCGAACCCAGCCACCACCAACGGGTGCCAGGCTTTGCCTCTGGCTTGGCCGTAGGCCAGCCTGCGCCCAAGGATTGGGCGCTGACGGCAATTAATAATGGACAATTGATAATGGACAATGTCATTATCAATCCCCTGATGGCGTATTTTTTAATGCGAAGCATAAATTGTCAATTATCAATTATTAATTGTCAATTTGAAATACTCAGTAGCTCCAAGCAGGAAGCAGCCTGTGCCGTAGTCCTCAAAGTCGGGCATGCTGTCGAAGGTGACGGGCTGACCAGCCGAAGGCGCCTTGCCAGTGCCTTGGTTCCAACCCAAGAAGCCATCGTTGTGCACACACGAGGCGAGTGCCTGCCAGGCTTTGTCGCAAGCAGGTCGGTAGGTCTTGGCCTTCAGCAGTCCGTGCTGGATGCCCCATGCCATACCATAGAGGAAGAGCGCTGTGCCCGTCATCTCAGGGGTGGGGTATTCGGCATCGCTCACCAAGCTGGCGTGCCAGAATCCATCAGCGTGCTGACAGCTGAGCAAGCCCTTGCTCATCAGCAGGAAGTCCTTTTTCAGCGCCTTATATGCCTTGCTCTTGGGGTCAAGTTCGTTCATGCAGCGCACCAGGGCGGCATACACCCAACCATTGCCACGGCTCCAGTAGCAGTCCTTACCATCTATTTCTTTGTAAGGAGGCACAAAATCCTTATCGCGCCACCACAGTCCGCTCTTGGTGTTAAAGAGTCCGCCACCACAGGTGTTGCGGGTCCAGTTGTAGCTGTCCATGGCATAGTCGAGATACTGCTTCTCGCCAGTCAGTGCATACATCTTTACATATACAGGCATCGCCATCTGGATGGCATCAATCCAAGTCCAGTAATCTACACGACCCGAAGCCATCTGTTTGGCCAGATTCTCCTTGACGGTGTCGAGCTGACCTTTTCCGGTGAGTTGCAGATATTCAATATAAGTCTGCGCGCAGCACTGGTCGTCTGCATCGGTGGTCTTCACCCCGTTGCGAGGCGCCCATTTGTGGAAGTCGGCCCACTTGAAGGTGTAGTCCAGGTAGCGCTGCTGTGGGTCGATGGCATTCAGTGCCATCAGTCCCTCGTAATATACGGCGCGAGTCCAGAGCGATGAAGGGCGTATGCGCTTCACGTTGGTGGGCAGGGTAGGGTCGCTATACTTCATCATAAAGTAGTCGTTGGTCTTGCGTGCCGCTTCCAGCACGTCGTTCTGTGCAGTAGCCGTGGTTGAAATACCAATCATGGCTATGAGTGCAAGGATTGTTTTCTTCATTATCTTGTAGTTTATTTTGTTTCTAATTTGCTTACGACAGTCTTGTATTTGTCAGATGTCGTGGTGAGTGTAATCTTTGATGGTTTGCTGCCGGCGCGCAGGATGACCATAGCCGAGCCCTGCCACAGGTGGCGGTGGTTGGTCACGTTGAGCTCGTGGCTCTCTATGTCGCCGTTGGTGACAGCTACGATGCGGGCATCGCCCTCTACCTGGAAGGCCAGTTCGTCGTTGGCATCCAGCACACGGCGCCCCTTGCTGTCCACAGCCACGATGCGCAGGTGCTGCAAGTCTTCGCCATCGGCCTGCCATTGGCTGTTGTCGGCAGTCACCTGCAGTTTGATGGCTTTGCCAGCGGTCTGCAGGGCATGGCGGGCTATCACCTTGCCGTTGCGATAAGCCACAGCCTCCAGTCGGCCAGCCTTGTAGGGCACACCCTTCCACACGATGCGGTTGCGCTGCTCTGGGTTGGCACTGTTCTGCTGGCGGCCCAGGCGCTTGCCGTTGAGCAGCAGCTCCACCTCGTCGCCATTGGTGAAGGTGAAGAGGTTCACCTTCGAGCCGGGAGTGCGGTTCCAGTTTTCCGACAGGATCTCATTGCCGGTCTGTATGCCGTTCCACTCTATGTCGGTATCGTTATCCTCAATGACTGCCAGATGAACCAACGGCTCATCGGTGAGGAAACTCTTCATGAAATAGGCTTTTGGTTTGGGTTCGAGGGCGATGTCGAACACACCCTGTGCCCAACCCTTGGCTGGCCATCCCTGACTCTCGCCCAGGTAGTCGATAGCGCCCCAGTAGGCCAGACCTATCACCTTGTCGAGGTTCATGTCAAACCAGTTGGGACCCATCCTGTTGATGCTGGCCTCGCTCTGGTAGAAGGTCATCCAAGGGAATCGGCGACCATCGCCAGGGAAATACATATACCTATAATTATATGCCTGGATATCGGTCTGCATGGCCAGATCGCAAGGCAGCGAGTCGGTCTCCCAGTTGCGATAGCGTGGGTGCATGGCTACGGTCACCTTGCGGGTTGAGTCGTAGCGGTTCACCACGGGGCGCATCATCTTGTAGCAGGTGACGCCAAAGTCGTTGAAAGGCAGGGTGGGGTCCTGCTGCAGTTCGTTGCCCAGGCTCCACATGATGACAGATGGCGAGTTGCGGTCGCGCTTCACCCACTCCGTCACGTCCTGTGCCCAGTGGTTCATAAACGGTACCCGTCCACCCGTGTGCTGTTGGGTCCACTTGTCGTAGAGCTCATCCACCACCAGTATGCCGTATTTGTCGCAGAGCTGGATGAAACTGCGACTATAGGGGTTATGCGAGGTGCGTATGTGGTTGATGCCAAACTGCTTCATTAGTTGCAGGCGCTTCTCGATGGCACGCGGATAGGCGGCAGCACCCAGCGCACCCAGCGTGTGATGGTTGGCATAACCCTTCAGCAGTAGTTTCTTACCGTTCAGCTTCAGTCCGAAGTCAGGACCATATTCTATCGTGCGGATGCCGAACTGCTCTCTCACCTCATCGGCCACGGTGCCGTCGGCATACAGTAGTTGTGCCACAGCCGTATAGAGGTTGGGGTGCTCGGTGTCCCACAGTTGCGGGTTGGGAATCTCCGTCTCAGGCATCTGTATGGTCAGTGTGCGTGTCTGCGGGTTTCCGCCGCGCTGGGCGGTCTGTTCTGCCACCAGCTTACCCTGCGGGTCGTAGATGCTGACCTTCATTGTGGTCTCGCGTTTCTTCATGCGGTTGGTGAAGTCGGCTGCCACACGTACATATTTATTATCGCGTGTGGTGATATAGAGCGGATGGCGCTCGAAGTACAAGTCGGCAGGTGTGCTGACGAGTGTGACATTGCGGAACAAGCCGCCACCCGTGTACCAGCGTGAGTTTTTCTCAGTCATGGTGTGCGCTTTGACAATGATCTCGTTGTCTTCGCCATAGCGCCACAGTTTGGTAACGTCGATCTCGAAACCCACGTAGCCGTAATCAGTACCGCCGATGTGTACACCGTTCAGCCACACATCGCCCACATACATGATACCTTCGAAGTCGAGGAGGAGGCGACGATTATTCTTTAAATCTTCAATTTTTAAATTTTTACACTCTTCAATTCTTACATTCTTCCTGTACCATCCGGCTCCCATCTCTTTGAAGCCACGCGCTGAGAGGCGGCTCTTGATGTTGGCCGCCACGTCGGTGTTGTCGCCCTGCTCATCAGCAGCGGGCGCCACCCATGGTTGTTCTATCTGGAAGTCGTGAGGCACATCTACCCTTTGTGCGTGTTGGAATAAGGAGTCGCGCGAGAATTGCCAACCCAGGTTCAGCGATTCTGCTGTCCTTGGTTGTGCCCACGCGCTTGTTGATATGCAAAGCGGTAGTACCAATGTGATGATGCGATTTGTTTTCATCTGAGTCGTACGTTTTTAGTTTCCGCTGCAAAAATAGGCTTTTTTGGGGGGATGATACATATACGTTCGTTCTGAAATTAGCAATTTTGTACAAGTTTGATAGTTTACGAACAATAATCGGTCATATCCTGGTTACAAAGGTCGTACTTTTGCAGCAACTAATTGATAACTCTGATGAAAAGACTAATTACTTTAACTACGGCCATCGTATCGTGCTTGTATCTGCAAGCGCAAACTATCGACACCTTATTATATAAAGAAAGTGTCGCCCCCATCGATTTCTCGGTTCGAGTGCCCGATGGCAATTATCGTGTCACGGTCACCCTCGGTTCTAAGAAGCGTGCTGCCCAGACGGTGGTGCGTGCTGAGAGTCGTAGGCATTATACTGACGTGGTGAGCACCAAGAAAGGCAAATATCAGACCATCAGTTTTGTGGTGAACAAACATGAACCCAAGATTGATGATGCGCGCAGCGTGAAGCTGAAGCAGCGCGAACTGAGCTACAAGAACTGGGACGAGGCGCTGAACCTGCAGTTCTGCGGCCCTGCGCCAGCCGTGCAGCGCATCACCATCACCCCCGACACCACAGCCACCACCGTGTTCCTCTGTGGCAACAGCACCGTGGTGGATCAGGAAGAAGAGCCCTGGGCATCATGGGGACAGATGATCACCCGCTGGTTTGACGATGAGGTGGTGATAGCCAACTATGCCGAAAGCGGACTCTCGGCCACCACCTTCCTGGCACAGCTGCGTCTCGACAAGATTCTGAGTCAGCTGCGCAAGGGCGACTACGTGATCTGCGAGTTCGGACATAACGATGAGAAAGAGAAGAAACCCGGCGATGGTGCCTGGTACAGCTATACCCGCAATCTGAAAATCTTTGCCGACAGGGTGCGCGCCAAGGGTGGTAACATCATCTTTGTGACACCCACAGCCCGACGCTTCTTCGAGGCTGACCAGAAAACGCTGACCAATACCCATGGCGACTATCCTGAAGCCATGCGCACTGTGGCCCGTCGCGAGCAGGTGCCCGTGATAGAGCTGAACGGACTGACCACCACGCTCTATGAGACCCTGGGCTTCGAAGGCTCGAAGAAAGCCCTGGTGCACTATCCCGCCAACACCTTTGTGAATCAGCCCAAACCGCTGGCCGACAACACCCACTTCAACCCCTACGGTGCCTGGCAGGTGGCTAAGCTCATTGTGATGGGACTGAAGCAGATCAACTGTCCGTTGGTGAGTCATCTGCGTGCCGACTGGCAGGATTACACCCCGCAGCATCCTGACGATCCCGATGCGTTTGTGTGGTATCCGTCGGGAAATACCAATCTGCTGAAGCCTGATGGCAATTAAAAAAGCAGAGATTGTACGAAAATCATAGTAATCGAACGATTTTGATATAGAACGGAATGCAGAAACTCCTAATTTTGCAGCAAAACCAAATTTTTTAAAACTATAATTATTTAACAAAATTAACAAACAGTATGAAGGACATTGGTAGATCAAGTCTGAACAGCAGCTGGGGTATGCTCCAGAGGTTGATGTTTACGGTTTTGTTCACTGTGTTTGCCATTGGTGCATTCGCTCAGAACAAGATAACCGGTACTGTCGTCGATGCTCAGGGTGAGCCCATCATCGGCGCAAGTGTAGTTATTAAAGGAACCAGCAATGGTACAGTTACCGATTTCGACGGTAAGTTTGTCATTGCCAACGCTCCAGCCAAAGGAAGTCTGGTGATCAGCTATGTAGGCTATCGCACCCAGACGATTTCTCTTTCTGGCACAAATCAGATTAAGACAACCCTCGAAGAGGATAAGCAGTTGCTCGACGAAGTGGTAGTAGTAGGTTACGGTGTTCAGCGCAAGAGCGACGTGACCGGTGCGCTGACACGCGTAGGTGAGAAAGAATTGAATGCTAAGCCAGTGAACAATGCTTTCGAGGCACTGCAGGGTAAGGCAGCCGGTGTGGATATCACCACCAGCGAGCGTCCTGGTACCATTGGTAGCATCGCCATCCGCGGACAGCGTTCTATCTCGGCTGGTAAAGGCCCTCTCTACGTTGTTGACGGTGTGCCCCTCCAGGCAGGCGGTATCGAGACCCTGAACCCACGCGACATTGAGAGCATCGACATCTTGAAGGATGCCTCTTCTACCGCTATCTACGGTAGCCGTGGTGCCAACGGTGTAGTACTCGTTACAACCAAGCGCGGACAGGAAGGTAAGATGCAGGTAAGCTATAGCGGTTCGCTCACTTTCGAGAAGATTGTGGATAAGAGTCCTGCTATGAAGGCCAGCGACTATATCACCTGGCGCCGCTGGGCTTACTACAACATGAGCCCTGACAAATATACTCCTGGCGATCAGCCTAATCAGGAGCAGGATAAGAACTTCTTCGGTGGCGACGATGTGGCTCTGGCCAATGTGATGAAAGGTTGGGCCGGTGGCTCATGGGATGGTTCGAAGGTGACTGATACCGACTGGACCGACATGGTGACACAGACTGGTCTTACACAGGAGCACACACTGAGTGCCCGTGGTGGTACCAAGAATGTGGCTGGCTTCGTATCGTTCGGCTATCTGCGCAACGAGGGTACCCAGAAGGGTCAGACCTTTGAGCGCTACAACTTCTCGGCCAGTGCCGACGTGAAGGGCAACAAGTGGTTCAAGCTTGGTGGCTCGTTCAACGCTTCGTATGGCGTTCAGCAGTATGGTTACTCTAAGGCTTACGGTACCAGCTCTGGTCCTACCGACCTGTATGGTGCTGCCAAGGCTATCCTGCGCTACACACTGCCTTATGATGAGAATGGCGACATCATCACTCAGCCTGGTGGTTCAACCACTAACACCTATTCTATTATTAATGAGTGGACCAAGAGTAATGATAACCGTCAGAACTTCCGTTTGCTGGGCAGCTTCTATGCTCAGATAGACCTCGGCCAGATTTATGAGCCCCTGCAGGGACTGGTTTGGAAGACACAGTTCGGACCAGAGTTCCGCTACTATCGCAATGGTAACTTCCTCGACAGCAGCTCTATCAGCCGTGCTGGCGGTAACAACACCGTGAGCCGTGGCGATGGTCATCAGCTGGCTTGGACACTGGATAACATGCTGATGTACAACCGTACCTTCGGCGAGCACAATGTGGGATTGACCCTGTTGCAGAGTGCTTCGAAGACACGTACTGAGACCAGCAGCATCAGCGAGGAGAACGTGCCCATCCCATCATTCCTCTGGAACAACCTGGGTGCTGTGGATGTAACCGACACCAAGTATAAGGTAGGCATCGGCTCTGGTCTTACCGGTAGCCAGTTGGCCTCTTACATGGCCCGCGTCAACTACGCTTTCATGGATCGCTATCTGCTCACTGCTTCTGCACGTTGGGATGGTGCTTCTGTGCTGGCTCAGGGCAAGAAGTGGGACTTCTTCCCATCAATGGCACTCGGTTGGCGCATGGAGCAGGAGGAATTCCTGAAGAATGTATCATGGCTCGACCAGTTGAAGCTTCGTCTGGGTGTAGGTGTTACTGGTAACGCAGCCGTTTCGCCTTACGGAACCCTCGGACTCATCAACTCTTACTGGATGCCATTCAGCACTGGTAACTCGCAGATTCTCGTCACCAACGAGCCTTACTACTCAAGCAGTCAGGTGCAGATGCCTAACATGAACCTGGGTTGGGAGAAGACCACACAGTGGAACCTTGGTATCGACTTCAGCTTCCTGAAGGGCCGCATCGGTGGTACCATCGACCTCTACACCTCTCGCACTAACGACCTGATTCTCGATATGTCTATTCCTTCGCTCTCTGGTTATCCTTCAATGAAGACCAATGTTGGTAAGACCAAGAACAAGGGTGTTGAGCTCACTCTGAACACTATCCCCGTGCTGACCAAGGACTTCATCTGGAACTCAAACCTGAACCTGGCTTGGCAGAAGGATGAGATCGTAGAGCTGGCCAATGGTAAGGAAGACGACGTGAACAATGCTTGGTTCATCGGTCAGTCGATCGCTGTTTACTATGGTTATGCTGCCAACGGACTGTGGCAGGAGAGCGATGCTGCTGAGATGGCTAAGTTCAACGAGAACGGCGAGAAGTTTACTGCCGGTAATGTTCGTCCTGTTGACCAGAACGGCGACTACAAGATCAATGCTGACGACCGTGTGATTCTGGGTAACAAGAACCCACGCTTCACCGCTGGTTGGAGCAACAGCTTCAGCTGGAAGGGCTTCGAGCTCACTATCGATCTGCAGGGCCGCTTCAAGTATATGGTTAGCACCGGTGGCGAGGGCCAGCTGGGTATGTATCAGCAGCGCGAAATCAGCTACTGGAGACCCGATAATACCGGTGCAGACTGGCAGAAGCCTATCTACAACCAGTCGGGTGGTGACCCCTATTCTGGTCTGCTCGGATTCAAGAATGCTTCGTTCATCAAGATCCGCAACCTGTCATTGGGTTACAACTTCGACAAGAAGCTGCTGAAGAGCATCGGTCTGAACGGTTTGAAACTCTATGTTCAGGGTCGCAACCTGGGTATGCTTTACTCTTCTATCGACTTTATGGATCTCGATACCGGCCGCACCTACTTCAACCGTGGCGTAACAGCTGGTGTGCAGGTTGACTTCTAAGAAAATGCAACAATTACAAAATGTAAAAATGAGATAATTATGAAATATATCAGCAATAAAATAGTTTGCGGTGCACTGTCGATGCTCACCCTGGTGGGTGCAACATCATGTGGCAACGACTTCCTGAAGGAAGATGCCGGACACCTTTATTCAGATGCACTGCTGGAAGAAGAGTCGGGTGCCTTGAAGATGGCTGCTGGACTTTATGCAAACATCCGCTGGCACTTCGGTTACGAGTGGGCCTATGGTATCACCCTGTATGGATGTGATGAGTTTACCAACGGTGCCGACCTGACCGCTGAGCCCTGGAATACCTACGACAACCGCCTGAATCCTCAGGACTGTACACCTGCTCTGGGCGCTGCCAACAAGAACTGCCCAGGTGTGTCGGCACTGTGGGACCAGATGTACTATGGTATCTCTACCGCCAACCTGATTATCAGCAAGGCCGATAACGTATCAAATGAGGATGCCCGCAACAAGGCACTGGGCGAGGCCCACTTCCTGCGTGGATATAACTACTATCGCCTGTTCTGCCAGTATGGTGGCGTGGTGCTCGAGACCGAGCCTGCCAACGGTACTGTGAAGAAGAGTTTCAAGCGCGCTAGCGAGGAGGAGACACTCAATCTGATTATCGACGACTTTGAGAAGGCCTACCAGATGCTGCCCAAGGACAAGTGGCGTGGCAATGGTACATGGACCAAATATACCGCTGCCCACTTCCTGGCTAAGGCCCTGCTGTATCGCCAGAGTGAGCGCTGCGCTTCATGGGCTTCGGGCTATGACAAGAGTGGCGACCTGAATCGCGCCATCTCTCTTTGCGACGAGGTGATTGCTGCATGCCCACTGGCTTCCGACTACTGGGACCTGTATGCCAAGTGGACCGGTATCGACTGCCCCAACGAGGGTTTGGATGAAATCCTGATGACTGCCGAGCATAATGAGGATAAGACCACTCAGGGCCGCTTCGGTAACCGTACCTACAACTATTTCGACCCACAGTTCTCTAACTTCTCTGGTGGTTGGGTTCAGCGTGGTCAGTATATCGGTGGTATGGACTTCCAGCGCTGCCGTCCTACCGAGTATGCTTACTCTGTGTTCGACAATGTGAACGATGCCCGTATGTGGAAGACCTTCAAGACCGTTTATGGTTTGAACCATGCTGCTAAGAAGGATGCCGATGTGATTGCTTCTAACGGTATCACCGCCGATCAGATGCCTGATCTGGGTGACGAGGGTATCATCTTCATCCTCAATAAGAAGAGCGACTCACGCTTCGATGGCAACCCTTACGGTACCTTCGGTCGTGGTGGCGACGTGCACAACTTTGTGAATCCTCTCACAGGTAAGTGGGTGCCCAATGCCTTCGTTACCTTCCAGGATGGTAAGTATGTGCTCAACACCTATACTGGTAACCCCTCAACCTCAAACGTGTTCTGCGGTATCAACAAGACTGCCGACGGTAGCCGTACCGGTGAGAAGGGCGATGCCCACCGCGATGTGATCATGGCTCGTAGCGGTGAGACCTATCTCGTGAAGGCTGAGTGCCAGGTTCGTCTGGGCAACTACCAGGAGGCCATCAACACGGTGAACGTGCTCCGTGCCCGTGGACAGTGGAAGAAGGGTGAGGATCGTAGCTACTACACCGATGGCTCAATGGCATTCCTGAAGAGCGATGGTGGACTGACTGACAACTCTACCGCTGCCAGCATCACACCAAAGAAGAATAAGGATAAGGCTGGTAAGCAGCTCACTAATGCCGAGGCTTACGACTTCTCAATGACCCACACCAACACCTATTATCTCTCAACAGGTATTGCACAGACCACTGATGCTTCTGACCTGCAGATCAAGAGCTACTCACAGCTGCCTGCCGAGGATGAGGCTATCCTGAAGGAGATTGGTGCCAGCAGCGACTACGACCGCATGCTGAACTTCGTATTCAACGAGCGCACACGCGAGTTGCTGGGTGAGTGGAACCGTTGGGATGAGCTGGCTCGTACCGGACTGCTGGTTAAGCGCGCCAAGGCCTTCAACCCCGAGGCTGCACCTAACGTACAGGACCGTCATCAGTATCGTCCTATTCCTCAGAAGTTTATCGATACCCTCCAGAATGAGGATGGTACCAATCTGAGCGATGCTGACAAGAAAGCTTGGCAGAACCCTGGTTATTAATTAAAGGATAGTTGTTTTTTGTAAACCGCCCCCGCGAGCAGTGGCTCGTTGGGGGCGGTTCTCTTTTGTGTGTGTTTTATTTTTGCTTGCCGTATTTGCTGGGTGGCACACCATACTTCTCCTTGAAACACTTGTAGAAGTATGTAGGTGATTGGAATCCCACCTTGTAGCTCACCTCCGTCACGTTCAGGTCGCCTTCTATCAGCAGTTCGGCAGCACGCTTCAGTCGTTCGTTCTGCAGATAGCTGTTGGGCGACATGCCTGTAAACTCCTTCATCTTACCGTAGAATTTTGTGCGCCCCATCTTGAGCATGGCTGCCAGCATATCTACGTTGAAGTCGGCCTCGCCCATGTGCTGCGCCACGAGTGTCTCCATCTTCTCGCGGAAGCGCAAGTCGGCCTCGTTGGTGATGATGGGAGATTGAAGATTGGTCTTTGGAGATTCTTGCGTCCCTTCGGTAGCAAGCGAGCGGAGCTCGAGCGGAAGATTGGATTCTGAACTCTTCACTCGGCTGTACCACTTGATGAGTTGGGTGATGCGCAGCACCAGCAGTTCGAAGTTGCAGGGCTTCACCATGTAGTCGTCGGCACCGGCCTTGTAGCCGCGCAGCAGTTGCTCGTCGCCATCCAGTGCTGTCAGCATGATGATGGGGATGTTGCATGAGTCCTCGGCAGCGCGCAGCTGGCGCACTATCTCAAAGCCGTTCACGTCGGGCAGCATCACGTCGCACAGTATCAGACTGGGCTGCTGCTCACCGATGTCGCTCAGTGCCTTCTTTCCCTCCGTGTAGCTGATGGTACGGAAATAGCGGCCCACGCTCTCACGTATCTGGTCGAGCATGTCGGGATCGTCTTCGATGATGGCCACGGTGATATTCTCGTTGAAGGCTACTGGTGCCAGCTCGCGTATGTGGTCGGGTGTCTTCTCGGGTGCCGTAGCGGTGTTCACCGCGGTGGTGCCAGCATAGTCGTCGGCACTATACACGTCGGCATTGGCAGGCAGCGTCACGATGAAGCGCGAGCCACCCTCGGCAGCAATGCGCTCATAGGCCAGATGCCCCTTGTGGATCACTGCCGACTGATAAGCCGTGTAGAGACCGATGCCCATGCCGCCCTGCGACACGTAGCCGTGCATGAAAGGCTGGTAGAGCTGTGGTATCTGCAGTTCGCTGATGCCAGGTCCGCTATCCTCAACGATGAGTTGCAGCTGCTGCTCGGCCTCCAGCAGTTTGGCCTTCATGCTGATATGGCCGCCCTGTGGCGTGTATTTCACTGCGTTTGAGAGCAGGTTGTAGAGGATGGTCTCTACGAGATGCGGGTCGAAGGTGCAGCGATGCTGATGTGCAAACGGTGTGAACGTCAGCGTCTGGTCCTTGCGGTCGGCCACCTCGCGGAACTCGTCGCAGGTGGTGCGTGCCAGTTTGATGATATCCTCTTCCATCACCGCCAGTCGCTGGTTGCCCGTGTTGATGCGTCGGAACTCCATCAGCTGGTTCACCAGCTTGGTCAGTCGCAGTGTGCCTCGGCGCACCGTCTGGACAGCCGAGCGCGACACCTGTTGCTCGTTGCCCTTCTGCGTGAGCTTATCGGCAGCGCCGCTGATGATGGCCAGTGGCGTGCGGAACTCGTGGGCGATATGGGTGAAGAAGTTCAGGCGGAATGTTGACAGCTCTTTCTCCACACGTATCTGCTGGTCGAGCTCGAAGTTGCGTCGCCATGCGCGGTAGAAGTACCAGCACAGCGTGCCGATGATGAAGAGATAGATGAGCCAAGCCCACCAGGTGTTGTACCATGGTTGGCGGATGATGATGGTGAACACATACTCCTCGCTCCACTGGTTGTTCTTGTTGAGCGAGCTCAGGTGGAACTTATACGTGCCCGGTGGCAGTCCGTTGTATCGCGTGTTATTATCACTCGTCAGCTGTCGCCAGTCGTGCTCCAGTCCCTCCATGTAGTAGCGGTATTGGGTAGAGGCGATGCCGGCATAGTCGAGATTCGAGAATCCCAGCTCTATCGAGTTCTGGTCGTGACTGAGCACCAGTTGTCGGTCGTTGGTGGTGAGATAGCGCTGCATGCCGTCGATGCTCACCATGGTGACGATGGGTCGGCCCACCTTCTCCGGTGTCTCAGCATTCAGTCGTTCAGGCTCCAGAATCATCATGCCGTAGGCCGTGCCGAACAGCAGTCGGCCGTCGGGCAGCATGGCAGTGCTGTTCTCGCTGTAGATATTACTCTCAAGTGTGTGTCCGAACTGATACGAGTTCACCTTGCCGTCCTTTCGGATGCAGGTGATGCCGTTGTCCGTACCCGTCCATACATTACCTTGGCGGTCGGATGTCACGGAGAGGATGTTGTTGGTGATGAGTCCGTCGTGCGTGGTGTAGCCCTGCACGATGCTGAACTTACCGTTTTCGTAGCGGCATTTCTGCAGTCCGCCGCCGCGTCCGCCCACCCAGATGTTACCAGCCGAGTCGGGCATCAGGCATGATATCTCGTCGAAGGGGAAGTCGCCGTGCTGTATGTTATGGTTCACCAGGTCGTTGTCAGTCAGCTGCTGCTTCAGCATGTCTATGTGATACACGCCGTTGTTGGTGGCCAACCAGTATTGGTGGTTGCTGTCGGCGCGGATGATGCGGGTGCAACTCTCGTTGTACGAGCGCTTCATCAGTCGGGTGATGTTCAGTTTGCCTTTAGCCTCCAGTCGCACCACAAACAAGCCCTCGCCCCAGGTGGCTATCCAGAGTCGGCCCAGCGGGTCTTCGGTGATGTCGTAGATCTGTGCCGAAGGGAAATCGATGGGTTTGCCGTCGATGTAGAGTCCACCGCCGCGAGTGCCCATCCAGGTGTGCCCCTTGCTGTCCTTGTAGTAGGCATAGACAGCCGCCGGCAGCGATGTCGGTGCAGGGTGCTGCCAGGATGATGGCGTCAGTTCGTAGAGCATGTTGTCGCGTGTGCTCAGCAGCACTTTGTTGCCACTGGTGTAGGTCACCATGCGCACAAAGTTGCTCCAGTCGCCCTTGCGGTTGGGCTGTGGGTAGAAGTATTCGGCATTAGTCTTGTCGGGTGGCAGGATGCACGTCAGTCCTGTCGATTCCTCGCTCAGCCAGATGCATCCGCTGCGGTCGATGAGGATATTGTTGAGATAGCTGTTGCCCACGATGGCCCATGGCGATGTGGCCGAATAGTGCTGCAACTTGTCGTGGCGGATGTCATAGACGAAGAGACCGTTGCCATAGCTGGCGATATAGTACTGTCCGTCGGCACCTTTCTTGATATTATAGCGGCGGAAGCGCTCCACGGTTGATTTCACCCCCTGCATCAGGTTCAGCACCCGCATGTCGCCCTGCGCGGGGAATACGTAGAGCACACCCGTGCTGTTGCTCACAAAGTAGTTGTCGTCGTCAGTCAGTCCCTCCATCAGCGCACCGCTCTGCACGTGATACTGCTCGGTGGCGGTGGCAGTGCCCTTCTGTGGGTTCACCATCAGGGTCTGGTTGTTGGTCATGATCATCCAGCAGCCGTGCCACTGGAAACTGGCCGTCACCATCTTGATGTTGCTGATGTCGGCAGCTATCTGCATGCGGTGCTGTTCGCGCCCGTTCTCGTCGAAGATATAGATCAGTCCGGTGTTGGTCAGTGCCAGCATCTGTCGGCCTATCTGTATGCCGCGACGGAAGAAGGTGCCACGGGCAATGGTGCGCGCCTCGCCACGGTTGTCGATGATGGTGATGCCCGCCGAGGTCATGGCCCAGAGGCGTGCCTGCGAGTCTTCGAAGGCATCGTTCACGTGGTTGATGGGCAGTCCGCCGTTGGCTTTGTTATAGTCTCTGCAGTTCACGTGGCCGTTGGCGTTACCCTTCACGCGGCGCACGCCACTCTCGTCGTCGAACATCCAGAGGGCGCCCTGCTTGCCGCGGATGAAGCGGCGGTATGTGCGCGCATGGTCACCCCGCCCCGTGAAGTCGATGAAGCAGTCGGCCTGCAGGTCGTAGCAGCAATACACGTAGGTTGAGGTGCGCATCCACAGGTGGCGCCTGTCGTCGTCGGGAAACACATATCCCACCACACCATGGATAGGGTCCGACTCCGGGCCCAGGTTGTAGATGTTATAGAACTGATAGCCATCATATCGGCACAGTCCGTTGGCAGCCGCCATCCAGATATAGCCATCGGCATCCTGCGTCATGTCGAATATCTGGTTGCTGGGCAGTCCGTCGGCCGAACTGATGTGCCTGCTGTTGGTCAATAATCGTTCTTGTGCCTGTAGGCTAAAGCTCAGGCATAGCATGCTGATTAGTATCTTTGTTTTTAAGTTCATATTTCGTTAGCTGTAATTGCGTGCAAAAATAATCATATTTTTCCAATTACATGCCCACTCATTGTACATTTTTGTTGCTTTTCGTATAAAAATAATGTATATACTTGCCGATTTCTTAGTATTTTTGCAGCAGAAAAGATAAAAAAAACAAGATATGAATAGGAAAACTATTATCTCGATTCTGATGGCGTCACATTTCGTTACCCCATCTTTTGTGCAGGCTCAGCCTCGCTATGATATGAGTAAGATGCACGTGGAGCAGCTGAACCGCGGCACCGTGGCGTTTCGCCATGGCGGTCATGTGGTGGTGAGCTGGCGCGTGCTGCCCAGCGATGCTGCCGACGAGGCCTTTGATGTGTATCGCAATGGCAAGAAACTCAATGCCCAGCCCCTGACCCGTGGCGGTTCGTTCTTTGTGGATGAGCACCCCCTGACCGGCAAAGCCACCTACGAGGTGCGCGGTGGCGGGCGCAACGGAAAATTTGTGGTGAAGGCCGATGCCCCCGACGGCTATCTGCCCATCAAACTGCAGCGCCCTGCCGGTGGCACCACCCCCGATGGCGAGGCCTACACCTATCATGCCAACGATGCCAGTGTGGCCGATGTGGATGGCGACGGACAGTATGAGATACTCCTGAAGTGGGACCCCTCAAATGCGCACGACAATGCCCACGACGGTTTTACCGGACCCACCATCTTCGACTGCTACCGCCTGGACGGCAAACGCCTGTGGCGCATTGATATGGGTATCAATATCCGCAGCGGTGCCCACTACGTGCCCTTCATCTTTTATGATCTGGATGGCGACGGGCGCGCTGAACTGATTGTGCGCACCAGCGACGGCACCCGCGATGGGGCAGGGCGCGTGATTGGCGATGCCCAGGCCGACTACCGCCACCGTGCGCCTGCCGATGCCCAGAACCCCAAGCCCGAACGCGAGTGGGGGAAATATAACAAGCGCTGGCGCCCCATGACAGGTCGCATCCTGACGGGCAATGAGTATATCACCGTGTTCAACGGACTGACCGGTCGCGCCATGGACACCAAACCCTACGTGCCCGAGCGTGGCAACCTGGCCGACTGGGGCGACAACTATGCCAACCGTTCCGACCGCATGCTGGCTGCAGTGGGCTATCTGGATGGTAGTAAGGCGTCGGCCATCTTCTGCCGTGGCTACTACACCCGCACCGTGCTGGCAGCCTGGGATTGGGACGGACGCGAACTGCGCCAGCGCTGGACCTTCGACACCAACCAGCCCCAATGGGCCAGCTATGCCGCACAGGGCAATCACAACCTGCGTGTGGCCGATGTGGATGGCGATGGCTGCGATGAGATAACCTACGGCTCGATGGCTGTGGATCACGACGGTCGCGGCCTCTACAACACCGGCATGGGCCATGGCGATGCCATCCATCTGATGTGCTTCGACCCTACGTCGCCCGAGCTGCAGGTGTGGGACTGCCATGAGAACCGCCGCGATGGTAGCGACTTCCGCAATGCCCGCACTGGCGAGGTGCTGTTTCAGGTGCCTTCGAAGAGTGACGTGGGCCGCTGCATGGCCGCTGATATCGACCCCACCAACCCCGGTGTGGAGATGTGGAGCACCGACAGTCATGGCATCCGTAATATCCACGGACAGGTGATCTATAGCGCACAAGACGCCGCCGACCCGCAGCATCAGCAGCACCTGAAGCTGGGGCAGCGCTATCTCTCCGTGAACTTCGGTATCTGGTGGGATGGCGACTTGCTGCGCGAACTGCTCGACCGCGAGACGGTGACCAAGTTCAACTGGCAGAACCATACCATCGACGAACTGATCAAATTCCCCGGTATCGTGTTCAACAACGGCACCAAGTCGAACCCCTGTCTGGCTGCCGATATCCTGGGCGACTGGCGCGAGGAGGTGATAGCACGCACCCCCGACGACACCGAGCTGCGCATCTTCATCTCACCCATAAAAACCGATTATCGCCTCACCACACTGATGGCCGACGTGCCTTACCGTCTGTCGGTAGCCACGCAGAATGTGGGCTACAATCAGCCTGCCGAGCCCGGTTTCTATCTGGGTGCCGAGATGTTTGACGCCAAGCCCGCTGCGCAGGATGGCGCCATCAACGACAGCAACACACCGCTGCACCTGATGAAACCCGCCTACCGTGTGGGCTATGGTGTGTCGAAGACCGAGGATGTGAAGCGCACCATCGACCGCGTGCTGCGCTATATCGACAAGGAGACGCCACTCGATCCCAAATTGGAGAAAGGCAGTTTCCGACTGACCAGTTATGAGTGGGGCGTTACCTATTCGGGTGTGCTGGCCGCCTACGAGGCCACTGGCGACGAGACCTATCGCCGCTATGTATATGACCGCCACAAGCTGCTGGCTGAGATGGCACCGCAATATACCACTGCCCTGAAACAGGGCACTGGTATCAGTGGCAATGCCCGTCGCATCGTTGACCCCCATGCGCTGGACGACTGTGGCGCCATCTGCTGCTCGATGATCAAGGCCATGACCACCATTTTCAAGGATGCCGACCCGAAGCTGCGCCAGTTGGTGGATGATCGCATCCGCCACTATAGCAACTATATTATAAATAAGGAATATAGACTGAGCGACGGCACCTTTGCCCGCATCCGTCCGCAGAAGAACACCGTCTGGCTCGATGATATGTTTATGGGCATCCCCAGTGTGGCCTATATGGGCCTCTATACCGGCGAAGCGAAGTATTACGACGAGGCAGCGCGCCAGGTGCTGCAGTTTGCCAGCAGGATGTGGGTGCCCGAGAAGCAGTTGTTCCGCCACGGATGGGTGGAGAGCATGGCGCAGCATCCCGCCTACCACTGGGGCCGTGCCAACGGCTGGGCCATCCTCACGCTGTGCGAGGTGCTCGATGTGCTGCCAGCCAGTCATCCCCAGCGCCCTGAGATTATGCGCCTGCTGCAGCAGCATCTGCAGGGCTTGGCCGCCTTGCAGCACCACGACGGCTTCTGGCATCAGCTGCTGGATCGTGCCGACACCTATCTCGAAACATCCGCCACAGCCATCTATGCCTACTGCTTTGCCCACGCCATCAATCAGGGTTGGGTAGATGCCAAGGTGTATGGCCCCGTGGCCCAGTTGGCCTGGCATGCCGTGGCTTCGGCTGTCAACGCGAAAGGTCAGGTAGAGGGTGTGTGCGTGGGCACGGGCATGGGCTTCGATCCCGCCTTCTATGCCTATCGCCCTGTGCATGTGATGGCTGCCCACGGCTATGGCCCCGTGCTCTGGGCCGGTGCCGAAATGATCAAGCTGCTGGGCCGCCAGCATCCCAAGATGAACGATTCGGCCGTGTGGTTCTACGATGAGGAGGTGCCCACCGATGCCCCCATCTTCAACTACGACGGCAGCACCCGATTCTAATAGGGTGAGATATTATTCAGCTCGCCTATCTTTCCTTCTGTTACAGGGGTGGTGATGAGCCGCCTGAAGTCATCGACCGATATTTGTGTGTTTGGCGCAAAGTCGGTCGATGTCATGTATTGCAGCATACTGCGATAGAAGGCGCGTCCCTCGGGGTAGGCGATGGCTTTCTCCATATCGGCCATGCACACCAGCAGTTTGCCTTTGCCTATGGCAAACTCGAAGATGAGACCCAGTTTGTGGTTGCGCTCAATATTGTCTATCACCTGCACGATGGGGCGGTAGTTCTGTCCGGTGTTGTCGAGCATCATGGGGTGACTGGCCTTGATGATGGGGAACCACTGCCAGTTGGTGTGCATTTGCGTGGGGAATCCGCGGAAGATGGGGTGGTCAGGGTTGGTCAGTATGCCCATGGTGCCGGGCGATACGGTCTTTTTATTGTTTTCAGAGATGGTCTTGAACATGCGGTAGTTCCAGTAGTCGGTCTGAAACAGCGGTCCTACGCACAGGCCCGTAGAGTCGGGCATCAGCAGCACGCTCTTGCCGCGCTCCAGCAGCTGTGCCACGTGGTCGGATAGTTCGTTGGTCACTATCACCTGCTGCTCCAGCTTGCTCAGGTCGGTCCAGGCAGGATAAGCCCAGAGCTGGTAGCTGTTGTGATAAGGCTCACCCTGATACAGCGTGCCATCGATGGTGAGCAGTAGTTGCAGTTGGGTGGGGGCCTTCAGCGTGCTCAGGTCGATATCCAAGCGGGCAGCGTTGTACAGTCCCTCTGCCGATGGAATCTTGCTTTGTCCTGCGGCCTCAAAGTCGCGCCCGGTCAGTTGCCAGCGCAGTGTCTTCCCCGCCAGCGACTCGCCGCTGTAGTTGGCTATCTGCACCAGGGCGTGGATGCCGTCTTCGATGGTGAAGCAGAAGCGGTCGGCTGCCAGCAGTGGCACTACCGGTGCGCACCACTGTCGCCACTCACTGGGCGTGCACAGCCCCTTGCTATCCATGAAGGCGTCGAGGATACCCACGTAGGCCGAGCCCTGACCGGGATAGTCCTGCAGGTCGAGCAGTTGGAATCCCGCCATGTTCTTGGTACGCAGGTCCATCTCGATGTCCTGTTTGTAGAGTTGCAGTGCCCATAGTCCGCTGGCTTTGTGGAAGTCTTTCGCCTGGTCGGCCATGCCAGCCTGCTGCAGTCGCTGTCGGAACACCTCCATATTATAAGGATATAGCGCGCCCGTGTACTTCTTTATCTCGTCGTAGTCGGGATAGGTCTGAAACTGCGCCGTCTCGTGCGATATGATGGGCACCTTGGCCAGTGCGCATCCCTCCTCGAAGTTCATCAGCGTGTTGGGGTAGTAGTGGTTGATCATGCCGCCGTCGGCAGCGTCGGCAAACGAGAACGAGCCGCGCGTGTGGGTGTTGTAGTTGCCCCATCCCTCGCCGCCTACACGGCAAGTAGTAAAATAGTCCATGCCCGGTTTCACCCCCTGATAGCCCAGATAATAGTTAGAGCTGAAGGTGTAGAGCTTGTCGGGTGCCGCCTTTCTGAAGTCGGCCACAAACTCGGCCATTTTCTCGATGCTGCCCCAGAGCTCGTTGCCCAGTGCAAACATGCGGAACGAGGGGTGATGGCCATACCAGCGCAGGATGTTGAGGCCCTCCTTGTGTAGGAAGGTCATGAGCAGTGAGTCCTTCTCGTCGAAGCTGCCCCAGAAAGGCAGTTCGGGCTGCAGGATGATGCCAGCCTCGTCGGCAGCCTGGAAAGCCGCTTCGGGCGGGCACCAGGAGTGGAAGCGCACGTGGTTCAGTCCGTAGGCCGTGCATGTGGCGAAATACGCTCTCCAGGCATCGGTGTCCATCGCCACATGACCTGTCAGTGGCCATACACAGGCGTCGTGCCTGCCGCGCAGAAACAGCTTATGCCCGTTGGCATAGAAGTGCTGCTTCTCTATGTGGAAGTTTCTGAAGTTTGGGTGCACCTCCTTCTGTGGCTCGGCGCTGGGCTGCGGTTGCTGCAGCAGCATGATTTGTCCGATGATGCCGTTCCAGTTGGTCTGCGTGTCCTCGGTGTAGGCATGACTGCTGGCATAGAGCTGCTGTGGCACCCCGCTACTGTTGTCAATCATGATGGTGAGCTGGTGTCGGCCCGGCGTGAGCAGTTTCCGCAGGTCGAACACCTGTGGGGTAGAAATATCGTTCGACGCGCCAGCCAAGTGCCCATCCACATACACCTGCGATGGTTTGGTGCGCTCCAGCATCAGAAAGACCGGTCGCCCACGCCAGCTGGCCGGTATCTCTACCGTGCGACTATACCACGCCTTGCCCTTGTAGGCGAAGAGGCGCGAGAGATGGGTGGTCTCGTCCCGCTTCTGGATGGCGAAGCCCTTCCGGTTGGTGTCGGTGGTTCCTGGCAGACAGATAGTGTCTGTCAACAGCTGATTAGGATTCACGGTGCCCTCGGGGTCGAGAGCGAATTGCCATGTGCCGCTAAGATCTATGTGCACGCGGTTGATAGTAGCAGCAAAAATGGAGCTGCAGGCCACTAGGAGTAGCAGAATGGTTAGTTTTCTCATCGTTTTTTAATTATTTGGTGCAAATTTAAATAAAATAATTGTGATTTTTTCAATTATCCTGCATTAAATCCAAAAAAATGTTTAATTTTGCGCCATGTTTCAGGAATTTTAAAATACTTGTTACTAACAATTATAATTAACTAACTAATTAAAAAATGTACAAAAAGAGTGTTTTGTCATCAAGGCATGTGTTTGTTACCTCTGCCTTGGCAGCGTTACTCTGTTCTACAGCACCAGTCACTCAGGCTTATGCTTACGGAGGAGTAACAGGAGTTCAACAGTCATCTAAGGTGAATGGTTTAGTAGTCGATCAGTCGGGTGAGGCCGTCATTGGTGCTACCATCAAGGTTGTAGGCACACAGAAGGGTGCTATCAGCGACTTTGAGGGTAACTTTGCCATCGACGCTCAGCGTGGCGACCAGCTCGAAGTGAGCTACATCGGCTATAAGACTCAGGTTATCAAGGTTACCGGTCCTAACGTAAAGGTAACCCTGCTTGAGGATTCAAAAGCCCTTCAGGAGGTTGTAGTAGTAGGTTTCGGTACCCAGAAGAAGGTAAACCTTACTGGTGCCGTGTCAGTAGTAGATGGCGACGAGCTGGCTCAGCGCCCCGTGGCTAATGCCGCTCAGGCATTGCAGGGTGTAGTGCCCGGACTGCAGATTGCCGCTACCAGCGGTCAGCTGGATGCTACTCCCAGCATCAACGTGCGTGGTACTGCCACCATCGGTGAGGGTTCAAGCGGTTCGCCTCTGATCCTGATCGACGGTATGGAGGGCGACCTCAACACCATCAACCCACAGGATATCCAGAGCATCTCAGTGCTGAAGGATGCCGCTGCATCATCTATCTACGGTAGCCGTGCACCTTTCGGTGTGATCCTGATCACCACCAAGAGCGGTAGCAAGGACAGCAAGGTGAAGGTGAACTATAACAACAGCTTCCGTTTCAGCAATCTGATTCGCGGTAAGCACATGATGAACTCTGTGGACTATGCTTCATGGCTCAACGATGCCAAGACCAATCAGGGTCAGTCGGTATTCTTTGATGCCGAGCGCATGGCAGCCATCAAGGAGTATCACGATGCCACACCCGTAGGTCCTGGCACACGCCGCACTGCCGATGGCAAACTGGTTTACGCCATCGGTTCGCAGAACGGCACCACATGGGACGACGGTTACGGCTACGGTATTGACGATATCGACTGGTACGACGTGGTTTACCGCAACTCAGCCTTCTCGCAGGAGCACAACGCCAGCGTGAACGGCGGTTCTGACAAGCTGAACTTCTATGCATCAATCGGCTATCTGGATCAGGGCGGATTCATGAACATGGGTAGCGATGGTTACAAGCGCTACAATGGTACCGCTAAGCTGAACGTTGAGCTGGCCAAGTGGATTCGCATGAACTACAACATGCGCTTTGCCCGCACCAACTATCATCGTCCTGCTGCTCTCACTGGCAGCCTCTATAACGATATGGCCCGTCAGGGATGGCCTATGCTGCCCCTGTATGATCGCAACGGCTATCTCTACTCTTCACCATCACCAGCACTGGCACTGGCTACTGGTGGTACCGACCGCTTGGAGCGCGACGTGCTGAACCATCAGCTGGGCTTCGTACTGGAGCCAGTGAAGAACTGGATCACACATATCGACTTCAACTACAAAATAGATAATGCCATCCGCCACTGGGATAGTCAGCGCACTTACAACCACAACGTGGCTGGCGAGGCTATCATCTACAACCAGAACTCAAATGTGCACGAGGACGAGTCGAAGGATAACTACCTGAACTTCCAGGCCTACAGCGAATATACATGGACCATGGCCGAGAAGCACAACTTCCACGTGATGGGCGGTTTCCAGACTGAGCAGCTGAAGCGCACCCAGTTCGGACTGCAGCGCAACGGTATCCTGGATCCTTCGAAGCCTGAGGTTGACCTGACCAACGGTCTGAGCTACTCTGGCGAGGCTATCGTTCCCGATGTGAACGGTTCGCGCAACCAGTGGCAGACAGCCGGTTTCTTCGGTCGTGTGAACTATAACTACGATGAGAAGTATCTGTTTGAGGCCAACCTGCGTTACGACGGAACCTCACGCTTCCGTAGCGACAAGATGTGGAAGCTGTTCCCATCAGTATCACTGGGTTGGAACATCGCCCGCGAGAAGTTCTGGGAGAATCTGGCCGGCACAGTGAACACCCTGAAGCTGCGCGCTTCTTACGGTTCGCTGGGTAACCAGAATATCAACAACTGGTATCAGACCTACCAGACCATCGCCTACAACTCTGTAGCCGGAACTTGGTTGCAGAATGGCGCTAAGCCTAACACCACCAGCGCTCCTGGACTCGTTTCAGCCCTGCTGACATGGGAGAAGGTGGAGAGCTACGACCTGGGTCTCGACTTCGGTGCTTTCAACAACCGACTCACTGGTACATTCGATTACTATATCCGTAACACCAAGAACATGGTGGGTAATGCACCTGAGCTGCCTGCTATCCTGGGTACCGGCGTGCCCGTGACCAACAATACCGACCTGCGCACCTCTGGATGGGAGTTGCAGATCAGCTGGCGCGACGTGCTGCAGAACGGTCTGTCATACGGCGTCACCTTCAACATCTCTGATGCCCGCACCAAGATCACTCGTTATCCTAACAACCCCACAAACTCTATCAACAACTACATCAAGGGTCGTTATATGAACGAGATCTGGGGCTTTGAGACCATCGGTATCGCTAAGAGCGACGAGGAGATGAACGCCCACCTGGCTACAGCCGATCAGAGCTCACTGGGCAGCAACTGGGCTGCTGGTGATATCATGTATCGCGACCTGAATGGCGACAACAAGATTTCGCGTGGCGCACAGACACTGGACGACCACGGCGACCTGAAGGTGATTGGTAACTCTACACCTCGCTACCTGGTAGGTTTGAACCTGAATGCAGCTTGGAAGGGCTTCGACCTGAGCGCCTTCTTCCAGGGCGTGATGAAGCGCGACTGGTGGATCGGTGGCTCATGGGGCGGCGGTCTGGAGTACCTGTTTGGTACCACCAACTCATGGGAGTGGTGGAGCGTAGGTATCACCGACGTTCAGGACTACTACCGCGATGCCAACACATGGTCGGTTCAGAACGGTTATCAGAAGGCCAATCAGGACGGTTGGTTGCCACGCGTACAGTTCAGCGACAAGAACGAGCAGGCTCAGACCCGCTATCTGATGAATGGTGCCTATGTTCGCCTGAAGAATCTGCAGCTGGGTTACACCCTGCCACGCCAGATCACTCAGCCTTGGGGCATCACCAACCTGCGTGTGTTTGTTTCGGCCGAGAACCTCTTCACTATCACAAAGATGCCTCACCAGTTCGATCCTGAGCTGATGTCAAACTCTGTAGATCAGAACAACGGCTATCCTTTGCAGAAGACATTCGCCTTCGGTCTTAACGTATCGTTCTAATGGTATTTTTCACATATTATAATTATAGGAAATCATGAAACTATATAAATCTTCATTCATAGCATTGGCTCTCGCAGCTGGCGTTACTGCATGTACCGACTATCTGGAGCAGGAGCCACCATCATCGCTCACACCTGAGAACTTCTACACCAGCGAGGACCAGGTGCAGGCTGTAGCTAACCGTTTCTATCAGGACATCATGCCTGGTCATGGCGGTTGGGACTACGGTACATATACAAACGATAACAACACCGACGTTCAGGCTGCGCGCACACCAAGCGCTAAGTTCTCGGCCAATCTGTGGCACACTGCCCAGAGCGAGGGCGACTGGTCGTGGGGTAATATCCGCAACGTCAACTATCAGTTGGCTGAGCTCAAGGATAAGTTGGCCAAGAATGCCATCAGCGGCAACGAGACCAACATCCGCCAGTATATCGGCGAGGTTTACTTCTTCCGTGCCTACGCTTACTTCGACATGCTGAAGAAGTATGGCGACCTGCCCATCCTGACCGAGGCTCTGCCCGATGATGAGGCCGTGCTCGTGGCTGCCAGTCATCGTCAGCCTTGCAACGAGGTGGCTCGTTTCATCGTGAACAACCTGGATACAGCACTCACCTATATGAAGCCCGACTTCGAGAAGCGCCACACACGCATCTCGGCCGACGCTGCCAAGCTGTTCAAGAGCCGCGTGGCCCTCTACATGGGCTCATGGCTCACCAACTTTGCCGGCACTCCATTCGTGCCCAACGGCACAGGCTGGCCAGGTGCTGCCAAGAATCCTAACTACCAGTTCCCCACTGGTTCGCTGGAGAACGAGGCTAAGTACTTCTTCGAGACTGCTGCTGCAGCTGCCGAGGAGGTGGCCGAGAAGTATAAGAACACGCTGACCATCAACAACGGCGTGGTTCCTCAGGCCGAGGGCGAGAGCAATCCTTACCTGGAGCTGTGGGGCACCACCAACTGCGCTGGCAAGAGCGAGATTCTGTTGTGGCGCGAGTACAGCAAGTCGCTCGGTCTGAACAACGACGTTGAGGTGGCTGTAGAGAAGGGTAACATCGGCACTGGCGTAACCCGCTCGCTGGTAGAGCGCTACGTGATGGCCGACGGTAAGCCTATCTACGCTTCAAAGTACACCTACGACGACTCTGAGATAGCCAAGGTGGTAGAGAACCGCGACCCACGCCTGCAGGTGATGCTGAAGGTGCCCGGACAGGTGAACTGCTTCCTGAACGTGACCGACGATGCCGGTACACACTGGACTGAGAAGGAGCCTACACCAAACATCACCAACGCTAACGCCGAGGATGGATATATCACTGGTTACGCTATCCGCAAGGGTATGACCTTCGACCGTGCGCTCACAGCCAATGGCGGTAGCTACAACGCTTGCGTTATCTTCCGTGCCACTGAGGCTCTGCTCAACTATATCGAGGCCGAGTATATGCTCACCAAGAACATCAACGCGGGCAAGATTCTGGAGTACTGGAAGAAGGTGCGCGAGGCTGCCGGCTTCACCGGTGCTGCCATCGATCCTCAGGTGACCATCGCTGCCACCGACATGAGCAAGGAGACACTCGACTGGGGTGCTTACACCGCTGGCGAGCTGCTCACCGACGCTACACTCTACAACATCCGTCGTGAGCGCAGCTGCGAGTTCCTGGCCGAGGGTCTGCGCGATATGGACCTGAAGCGCTGGCGCTCATACGAGCAGCTCATCAAGAAGCCTGTTTATGCCGAGGGTATCCACCTGTGGAACACACCTATGGAGAAGTGGTATAACGACCTCGTGGCTGACGGCTCTAGCAGCTCAAACGTATCGCAGAAGAGCATCAGCGAGTATCACTGCCCACACGTGGTTAACATGACTAACAATAGCTATGCCAACGGTCTTACCTGGCGCATGGCCTACTATCTGCAGCCACTGCCTCTGCGCCAGTTCCTGCTGACAGCAGCCGACCACGCCAGCATCGACCAGAGTCCGATGTACCAGAACCCATACTGGCCCACCGAGACCGACGCTCCTGCTATGCAGTAATACATCTTGTATATAAAAAGCAATCCCTCGCAGATTCGTCTGCGGGGGATTTTTGTGTTTCTGCCGGGCTATTCATGCGCCCGTGAGGCTGGGCAGCGCCTACGCGCCGATGCACGATGTGGCGCCCAGTGCTGTGAGTATCGCCGATGCGATAGATGCAATCAATTGCACAATAAACTTTGCTGTTTCCTTCTTTGTCATAATGGTTAAGGTTTAATTGGTCAATTTTTACATTCTTACATTTTTTAATTTTGGAATAGGGCGGGGCTTTCGCCCCAACCCTTAGTCGCCGTTGGGCTCGTCGATCGGATCATTGTCTCCGCCGCCGCTAGGCTGTCCGCCACCTTGGGAGGGGCTAGGGGAGGTGCCTGGATTGGTATTCTCGTTGTCCTCCACCACACCAGCGTCGGTACTGGTGACGCGCTTCACCTCCTTGCCGTCGCGGTCGTAGCAGGTGATCTGGATGGCGGTGCTGGCCAGCTCGTCCTTCAGATCTACTGCCGGGGTGAAGATGATGCGGCGACTGGTTACGAGGCCCGCCTTCACCTCATCTACCTTGGCCACGCTCTTGGCGCGCAGTCCGAATCGCATGGTGCCCAGACCAGGCAGTGCTACCGAGTGGCCTTCAGTGGCCCACGCCTTGATCACCTCGCCAGCTGCATCCCAGCAGGCCTGCATGATGCCCTTACTTACGCCGCTGCGAAGGGCAGCCTCCTTGATCACCTTGTCCTGCGAGAGCGAGGTGTACAACTCGGGCATCATGATGTAGCGATAAGTGCCCTCATACTTGCCAATCTTCTGCAACTTTTCCTGTGCTTTAACTTTCAGTGCCATAATCTTATTTTTTTAGTTTGTAAATAAAATTTATTAGCTGTCAATTTTTCATTGTCGATTGCCAATTAAGAACGAAATTCTTCTCACGTGTGGGAGATTTTCTTAGTGCACGTGGAAAATAATTCTGCCTCGCGCGGGAGCGTCGTATCATTCTCATTTTGACGATGCAAAGGTACGATATTTTGATTGCGGTTCACGAATGTTTGCACAAAAAATACAGTGTGACAGTTCGATTTTTCCTCTTCCACCCTCGAAATTATCTCTATATATTTATATATATAAATATATATAAATATATAGATACTTTTTTGGTTGGGTGAAGGCTTGTTTTTCTAACTGTCACACTGTGCAACTGTGTAACCGATTGACTTCAAATACGTCGGCAAAAAAGTGCCCCGCGCCGCGATGATGTGACCCCGAAAAGTTGGACATTAAATTAAACGTTAATTATTTATCTCTCTATAGTAGTGAGCTCGGTATATAGCCGGGCTCATTCCTTTTAATCTCAGTTTTATTCTTTTATTGTTATACCACCAGATATATTTCTTCAGTTCTCGTTCAAACTCTTCGACAGATTCAAAATGATTCACGTATAGTAATTCGTTCTTCATAAGTCCGAAGAAGTTTTCCATCATGGCATTGTCCAGACAGTTGCCTTTCCTTGACATGCTTTGTACGATTCCATGGTCTTTGAGTATCTTCTGATACATCATATGCTGATAATGCCAACCCTGATCAGAGTGTA
>NZ_JHUW01000011.1 GCF_000619825.1 Prevotella sp. MA2016 | reverse complement strand
ACGGAGATAGTCTGATAGGCTTTGCCTCTTTTGCTTTTTCTTTAACATAATACACCCCGAAAGTTTTTTGTCTAACTTTCGGGGTGCACTTCAACCCCGGCGCGGGGCACTTTTTGTTTTGAGATGTAGCCTATCCCAAAACAAAAAATCCTGCTCGAGTTTGTATCTACAACCTATCCAATCTGGAAACTATCAGTTCTTCATACGCTTGTTTCAGGTCATCACTGAGGAAGGAATCTTTTATAAGCTGTTGCCATTTGGGAAACACCTTATGAAGCCCTGCGACGAGACGCTGTACTACATTTTCTTCCAGTCCCATAGTCTTTGCAGCATTAAGAAAGTCTGCCAAACGGAGTTTCGCTTTCTTTCCCACAAGAGTAAGTGCCAATTCCTCCTTGTCCTTCGGATTGGCAATGGCGACATTGAGGAGGTCATAAGCAGGAGTGAGTTGATAGCCCTCAGAAGGACGATAGAGCGAGAAGTTCTTCAGGTGCATATCGTTGTTGCCTGTGACAAAACAGAAGAGTAGCAACTGCATGTAATTCGTAAGGTCGAGTTTTGGTGTGTTGCTGTACTGCAAGATTGTCTTTGCTATCTGCTCATGCGATCCTTTGTACTTATACTCCGTAGGGTGTAGCGTGAGTTGGCACATATCCTCCATGTCTATCTTCTCGCCATTCTCGGTTCGGTCAATACGCTTTGTGATGTACCCCAGTTTTCCATCAGCCAAACGAATAAGGCTATGAGGCACCACACTAATCTTTGCGGCTTCCGCAAGGTGCATCGTTAAGTCCTCATTTTCGGGCAACTGCACGTAACTCTCCGTTTGTGGCTTGAAGATATAATCTCCCCAAAGTCCTACGATAGTCAGTCGGCTACAGCCATCGTGCTTATCGAGGTTCAGAGACAATTTGGGTTGAACGCCTGTCAGAGATGTTTGAGCACGAATTACCTGCTCGGCTAATTGGTCGAGCTCTTCATGTTTGTACTCCAGCAAGGGCACATCCTTTGTTCCAAAGAATTTTCGGGCACATCTTGGATGCATGTCTTTCTGACCTTCTTCCAATTCCTTATAACAATATAGACATTTACACATTGTCGCCTCCTTCCTTATTTATAGGCACGACACTGACAGAACCGATACACTCCTTGCAGCATAACAATAATAGCGACATACGGTCAAGAATACTGATGTCGGTGTTGCGAAGTGCCACATCAAGTAGCCATCCTTCAGGTATCAAACCATCAAAGAACGGGAATAGTACAGGACTTACGAATGTTTCCGTTTGTAATGGGAGTGTCAGACTTACAGGTTGCGCATCTTCACGTTTGAGGTACGCTTCATCATAACCGAATCGGTATTCGCCACCATCTTCTGTCAAGATGCCAGCAAGGACATTCTTTCGATATATCTCTGCTTGTCTCATTGCCTTTTGGTTGCTGTAAGTTCGTAGTTAAACAAATCAAGTAGCTGGTTGACCTTATCCATTCTTAACGTCGGCTTTCCCTGTTCCAGATTGCGTACAAAACACAAGCCTACGCCAGACTTCATAGCCAGATCTTCTTGCGTAAGGCCATATTCCTTGCGCAAATCCTTTACTACCTTCGATAACTTTGTCTTTTCCATATAAATTATATTCTTTCGCATGCAAAATTACAATATTATTTGTAAATTACATGCTTTCTGATATAAAAAGTGTGATATTTAACATTTTTATATGCTTTCTACTATAGTTTTACGTTTTTTTCGGTGTTAACATTATTTAATCGGGGATGAAAGGCAACTTTGCGAAAGAATTACTATCTTTGCAGCATATAACCTATTTGACAGTGACAATTTTAAACGTAATATTAATTTTTAAAACAATCTAATTATGAGAACGAACTTTTTAACAAGACTGCTGCAGGCATCGCTGATGTGCTGCCTGGCCGTGCTCTTCACTGCTTGTGACGACATCTTCGCCAGCGAAGACAATCCCACACCGGCTTATCTCCAGTTGAACGAAGCCCCAGTAACCCTCAAGATTGGCGACACTTTTAAGCGCCAGGCTGTATCGGTGACCACAGCCGTGGTGGAATATACATCGAGCGACACCAATGTGGCTACTGTTGATGGCGAAGGCGTGGTAACCGCCATTGCCGAAGGTACTGCCACCATCACTGCCACCGCTACTGGCTACAGCACCGGCGGCAAGAAGATTTTCCTGGCCGATTCGAAATCGTACAAGGTAACGGTTAACGATCCTATTAACTCGCTGTCGACTCCTGCATTGCTGACTGTTGCCGTCGGTAATAGCGCTACAATCACTCCAACCATCGATCCTGCTGGTTACCCTATCCAGTGGAGTTCGAGCGATGAGAGTATTGCTACCGTAGATGAAACTGGTAAGGTTACAGGCGTTAAAGCATCGGCTGTGCCTGTTGCCATCACTGCCAAGGCCGGTGGTAAAACCGCTACTTGCAACGTTGTTGTTGCTTCATCTGACCTTTCGACTCTTACAGCCGCATATACTGCTCATGATGGTGATGTGCTGACGGGTGAAACAACCTATCCTGTTTCTATCCCCGATGGCGCCACAATATATCTTGCTGATGCAACCGTTAATAATACTGTGGAATGCCTAGGCGATGCCACCGTTGTTCTGATTAAGGAAACGGTAAGTACAATTTCTGCAACAAATACAGCGATAAAAGCAGGTCCTATTGGCACTACCTTGACCCTCAGTGGCGAGGGTACGCTAAATGCGACCTCAAGTGCTGTTAATTATGCCTGCATAGGCTCTCAAAAACAAGGAGCCGCTGGTAATATCGTTATCAAAGGTGGTATCATCAATGCTACAGTTGCCGATGGAGCAGCGGCCATAGGTGCTGGCAACGGTGGTTCTTGCCAAGATATAACCATTCAAGGTGGAACGGTGACTGCACATGCCGGTCAATATGGTGCTGGTATCGGAACAGGTACTAATGGTTGGGGCGCAACTGCGTGTCGCGATATCACGATTACGGGCGGTGTCGTGAATGCCTATGGTGGCCTCGAGGGTGCTGGCATTGGCGCGGGCGGTGCGTACTCCTACAACTACGTTATAAACTGTCGCGATATCACGATTACGGGCGGTACCGTGAATGCCTATGGTGGTAATTATGCTGCAGGTATCGGAACGGGTATAAGGCAGTATTCTGTTGGTCCATGTCCTACTTGTGGTAACATCACCATCAGTGGTGGCACAATTACAGCCACGAAGGGTGCTTATGCAGGATGGGATATTGGTCCAGGTGTCATATCGAATCCTAGCTATTATGGCATCGTATCCGGTACGATGAGTGTAACTGTAACTGTTAAGGATGAGAATGGTAACGATGCCAGCATCTACGCTGCCCCGTGATGATGGAGTTGCTGGCCGACAAATCACGTCGGTCAGCATTTTTTTTTTGCTGAAAAATTTGGTGGATTCGGGAGAATGTATTATCTTTGCAGCCGTTTTTGAGGCGCCGAGTGGAGGCGCAGCGAATGAAAGAAAAACTGAAAAGATATAAACTTTAAACGACATGAGAAAAAACTGTAACATCAGCCAAGAGCTGACTGAGATGACGTGCGACACATGGGTGCCGTACTATGAAGTGGGAGTGAGTTGCGGACTGCCTGGCGAGATGGGCGATCTGCCACCAGAGATGATACTGCTGCCAAGTATGCTGACGCGCGGCCGACAGGTGTTTATCGTGAATGCCCAGGGCGACTCGATGCAGGGCATAGGCATCTACAGCGGCGACCCGCTGCTGCTTGAGAGCGTGCGCAGCGTGAGGTCGGGCGAGGTGGTGATGGTGGCCATCGATGGCGAGGAGGTGCTGAAGACTTATTTCGTGGACGAGGAAAACCAGCACTGGCTGCTGCCTGCCAACGATAAGTATGCACCGATACTGCTGACCGAGGACATGGACGTGCGCTTCTGTGGCCGACTGGTATGCAACCTGAGCACACCGCGCGACAGCATCAGCCACATCAACGAGCAGATACGTAAGTTTAAGAAAAATCAGCACAAGCTGGCCGACGTGTATGAGCGACTGGCCGAGGCAGTGGCGCAGGGCAGTTCGCTGTTCTGGGCGGCGTCGGCATGGGCCGTGGTGTATGGCGTGATGCGCGACTGCTGCGACTGCCAGTGCAGTGTGGCGCAGTTTGAGCGCAAGGTGCAGGCCCTCATTCTGCCAGCCAGTTTCGAGTTTGCTTGCCGCAAGGGCTCGGTGCAGCGCACCCTCAGCAACCATACTTATATGTATTTCCCCGTTGACAAATGGGCCGAGCAGGGAGCCAGCAAGCGCGAACTGGCGCTGATGGCATTTATGAAAGAAAAACTAAAATAAGCTGCCCGTATGATTACCTAACCTTCAGTAAGTTGGCCGCAAGAGTTACCGAAACCTGACACACTTACCGAAAACCGTTACCGAATGCGTTTCAAGAGATTGGAACGCATTTTTTTTATGCCTACTTTTGCACCGTCGAACGATGACAAGACGTTCTTTGAAATTATGGAAACAAAAATTTTGAGAGTAGTGCGCCAGGGCGAGGCCTTCGGCGTGCAGTCGGCAAAGTCCGAGAGTGGTACCATCCAGAAGTGCAACATCGTGCTGCGCGAGCTGGGTGGATCGAAGTTCGAAAACGAGTATGTGTGCGCCATGCTGGGCAATCTGGCGGCGTGCAGGTTCTACGAAGGTGACATCGTGTGTGCCACACTTCGTTTCTCTACACATGAATATCAGAACCAAGTATTCCAAGAAATACTGGTTACTGATATCGTAAAACTAAATAAGTAATGTATAACCTATGAGTTGAAAGACGAGCGGAGAAGTATCCGGATGAAATGAGCTCAAGCAATCTTCGCTTTTCCTAAGCTCGTTAATTTTCAACAAACAATGGAAACAAATATCCAAATTTTTACAAGCGAAGTTTTTGGCGAGATTCGTACTTGCCAGGTTGATAATCAAATCATGTTTGTGGGTAAAGATGTGGCCCAGGCGCTGGGATACAGCAACACCCGCGATGCTCTTAGAAAGCATGTAGATTCCGAAGATAAGGGCACCGTCGCAATTCGCGACACTGCCTACGAAACTCGAGTAACAATCATCAACGAATCGGGACTCTACTCGCTGGTGCTCTCTTCCAAACTGCCACAGGCCAAGGCCTTTAAGCGCTGGGTTACCAGTGAGGTGCTGCCACAGATTCGCCGTACGGGCGGTTACATTCCTACCCACGCTGCTGATGGCCGCGACCTCTCAGCCGTTGAAATCCTGCACCGGGCCGATGCCATTGTAGGTAACACCCTGCGCCTGCTGAACGAGGAGGCCGAAGACACGCTCACCGCCACCCAGGTGGCCAAGACATTCAACATGACCACCTGCGACTTTAACGCCATCGTGCGCGACATGGGCATACAGTATCGCCGCAACGGTCACTGGAACATCAGCGACGATCTGGTTCATCGCAATCTGGTGCGCCTGCGCACGCACGTATCCTATTCTCTGAAGGGACAGAAAAAGGTGAAGACCTATATGACGTGGACCTTAGAAGGCGTGAGATTCCTGAACTCAAAACTGGGATACCCGAATTTTTGAAGAATTGACAATTATGAGCGTACATATAATATATTATCAGGATGGGGCGAAGATGATGCGACCCGTACTAACGAGAGAAGACTATCTGGCGCTGCGTGGCGGCGACGAACAGCAACAACTGCTGACCGCCATCCGCAGCGGTAACGAACAACTGAAAAACCGACTGCCACAGATGAACTACTCATGCCTGCCCAATGCCGACGGCACACTGAAGGGCAGCACCCGACTGAGCACCACCGTGGGCATGGATATCGACCATCTGGAGCCCGCCGACATGCCCGCCATACGCGAGCGTATACTCAGTAAAAAAGATGAACTGGGGCTGCTGATGCTCGAAGAGAGTGCCCGCGGACAGGGCTACCACCTGGTGTTCCGCCGCCGCCCCGAGCGCTCGCAAGAGGACAATCTGCGCTGGGCCAGTCAACTGTTGGGCGTGGAATACGACAAGGGTGCCAAGGATATCACCCGCGTGTTCTTCACCACCGGCACCGAGCAGCTGATTTATCTGGATGATGCCATCTTCGAACTCGAAGAAGTTTTAGGCACGGATGACACGGCCTTTTTAAAAAAGGACACGGCTGTTATCAATGAAAAAGAGCAGTGTCTCTCTAAAAGAGAGCCGTGTAATCCGTGCCAAGATAAAGATTACAACGGCACGCCGTTCAGCGAGATTATCGCCAAGTACTGGGAGATGTTCAACGGTGGCAAGGAGCCCACGGCGGGCGACCGCAACGTGCTCACCTTCGAGCTGGCCGTTACCATCCGCAGCATCTGCGGCTACCAGCTGGAGCAGCTGATGCTGGTGATACCCAACTACTGGGCAGCACCCGATGGCACCTGCACCGAGGCCGATATGGGCGAATATCGGCAAACCATCGAGAACGCCCTGAAAGAGCCGCGCAAGGGCATGCCCTACCGCCTGAAACAGGTGCTGCAGGCACTGAAATCGCAGGCTGGCGTAAAGGCCTGCGGTGGCACCATGAGCACCCCGCCGCCACTGCCCAAGAAGTTGCCGCCACTCATCAGACTGCTCACCCGCAACGTGCCCTCTTACTACAAGCCTGCCGTGGCCAGTGCAGTGTTTCCCGCGCTGGGTGCCCATCTGCACGGCGTGAAGTTTCGCTACTGGGACAACGTGGAGCACGAGGCCACGTTTATGAATCTGCTAGTGGGCCGCCAGAGTATCGGTAAGGGCAGCATCAAGAAACCCATCGATTACATCATGGAGGATATCCGCCTGCGCGACCAGCCCAACCGTGAGCGCGAGGCTGAGTGGAAGCGCAAGAACCCCGCTGGCAAGCAGAAGAAAGACCCGCGCCCTGCCGACATCTGCATACAGATGCTGATAGACAATCTTACCGACGCCGTGTTCAACCAGCGCATCGTGGATGCACACAACAACGGACAGCGCTACATCTTCACCATCGTGGACGAGGTAGAGGCGCTGAAGAAGGTGACATCCAAATGCTCGGTAGATGAGGTGGGCCTGCTTATCCGTAAAGCCTTCGACAACTCGCTGGCCGGTCAGGAGCGCGTAGGAGCCGACTCCGTGAGTGGTATCGCACCGCTGCGATGGAACTTCAACGCCAGCACCACGCCACCCAATGCGCGCAAGTTTTTCTATAAGATGGTGAACGATGGCACCGTGAGCCGACTGGATGTGGCCACCATCATCCGTAATGATGACGACGACGACGAACCGCCCATCCAGGGCATCTACGACGAGCAGTTTGCTGCCGAGCTGAAGCCCTATCTCGAACGGCTTGAGGCTGCCAGCGGACTCATCGAGTGCCCGCAGGCTAAGAAGCTTGCCCTCGACATTCGACTGGAAAACAAAGACGCTGCCCGCCTGTTTGAAAGCGAGGCCTACCGCGTGCTGTCGTATCGCGCCAACGTGATAGCATGGCTCAAAGGCATGCTGCTCTATGTGGCCCACGGCTACCGGTGGGACAAGACGATAGCCGACTTTGTGCGCTGGAGCGAGCAATACAACATGTGGTGCAAGATGCTCTACTTTGGAGCCCAGCTCGAGAAGGAGTTGCGCGAGGAGGTTGAGATACAGCGCCGCTCGGGGCCTCAGAATCTGCTGCGCCTGCTGCCCGATGAGTTTACCCACGAGCAGTATATGCTGATGCGCCAGCAGCAAGGGCGCGAAGGCGATGGCAAAAGTGCCCTGCGGCAGTGGCAGACTCGCGGTCATCTGGTGTACGACGAGGTGAGCCATCGGTATTGTAAAACCGAACAGTTTAAACAAAAATTCGCCAACCTATGACAGATATTGCCAATACCCAACAATGCTTTGTGCAGCTCTGGCTACTGCTGGAGCGCACCAGGCACCTGCTGCGGGGGCAGTATAAGCGCTACTGCATCCGCAACATACTGAAGGCTTGGTTTGGTGGCGCAGCCAACGACGATTTTATCTGGCACGTGTGCCACCAGTGCGAGCAAGAAGGCTGGAACGAGTTGCCCAGTGTCAAGCTCTATCCCCGCAAGCATCGCGAACTGTTGCGCGCCATCGTGGCCGTGTGCACAGGCATCAGCTTCTACAAAATAGACCTGCGGGCCCTCGACAGTGCCTACAGCCAAGCCTTCCCCCACAGCACAGCCATCAACATTAATAAAAAAATTAAAAAATAAATGGAACAGGTATTACAATTAAACAGTCAAGCGGAGCTCTCTCCTCACTTTGTGCTGGGAGAGTTCACCAGGAGCAAATATCCTGAAGTGTATAATGTGCCTAGTCATGAGGCGATAGCAAATCTAAAACGCCTATGCACATGGCTGGAAGCGCTGAGAGAACGGGCCGGACGATCTATTGTGATCAACTCGGGCTATCGCTCGCAGCAGTTGAACCGGAAGGTTGGGGGAGCAGCCACCTCTAACCACCTGACGGGTTGCGCGGCCGACATCCGCACCAGCGGCATGGAGCAGGCCATCACCTATGCCGCCATCCTGCTGGCCTACGCCCGGGAATCGCAGCAGGAGTTCGACGAGCTGCTGATAGAAAAGAATCGCTACGGTGCCGTGTGGCTGCACTTCGCCGTCCGCCCCAGCACCCCCTCGGCCTCGCCCAAGAACCGCCACAAAGTAGCCTTCATCCAAGCCTAGAAACAATCAGAGAGCCATGCCCCGCGGCACGGCTCATCGTTTTGCGATGCGAAAATGTTTAAGCATACGACTTCCTGAACGTTAAATTGTGAAATTTCTACATGTTTTCGCAAAAAAAACTTTGAAGTTTCTGCAAAAATGCGTATTTTTGCCACCGGAATAAATAATTTTTCGAATATGAAAACAACCTTATCACTGGAGAACATCCTCCACATGCTGAGCGGCCTGAGTCTGAGTAACAGACAGTGGTTGGCAGAGCATCTTGTTGAGCCAGAGGAACTGGAACAGATTAAACAGCGCAAAAGCGATGAAGAGTTTGTTCGTGAACTTCAGGCTTTGCACTATGAGGGCGAGCCTTCTGCTGAAGAGTTAAAAAAATCGCTTCGCGACAGTCATCATTTCGGCGGCCGCGAGATAAAGTACAAATACACAGATGAAAAATAAGCAATACCTTCTCGATACAAATATATTAATAGATTTTCTTGATGGTGTACCATCTGTTATAGAACACGTGTTGAAAGCTGGTGTTAAATCCTGCTATGTATCGTCGGTATCCATTCATGAGTTATTTTATGGCGCCTATCTTGCCAAAGAAAAAAAGGAAGAATACTACAACAAAGAGCTACTGAAGATAAATAAACTTATTGAGTATTTTGATATTTTGCCACTTTCTGAGCAAGCTGAACAATACGGAAGAATTAAGTATTCCCTAAAAAAGAAAGGTGAAATGATAGATGAGTTTGACATGCTGATAGCGGGTCAAGCGCTATGCGAAGGTTTGACGGTAGTTACCGATAACGTAAAGCATTTCAACCGTATTGAAGGATTAAAAATTGCCAACTGGCTCAAAAAATAATGCTGACGGTAAAAACCGGGCAGTGTCGCGAATCGTGACGGCATCCCCCAAACCACTGCCCTGATTCAGGACACAGGGTCGAAATTTCTCGGCTCTGTGATAATTTTGTATAAAAATGAACGATATTTCTATTCTGCTTTCATAATAAATCGCTATCTTTGCGGCATAAATTACTAAACGATAACTATCTATGAAGGAAAATTACTTTGCGGACAAGAACCGCTACGACAATGGGATGGAGTTTGAGCGCTGCGGCCGCTCGGGTGTGTTGCTGCCTAAGGTGAGTCTGGGATTCTGGCACAACTTCGGTAGTGTGGACCCCTACGAGCGCAGTCGCGAGATTACGCACTACGCCTTCGATCACGGCATCACCCACTTCGATCTGGCTAACAATTACGGACCGGTGTATGGCTCGGCCGAGGAGACCATGGGCCGACTGATGGACGAGGATTTCCGACCTTATCGCGACGAGCTCTTCATCTCGAGCAAGGCCGGCTACGACATGTGGCCTGGACCTTACGGCAACTGGGGCTCGCGCAAGTATCTCATGGCCAGTCTCGACCAGAGCTTGAAGCGCATGAAAATCGACTATGTGGACCTGTTCTACAGTCACCGTTACGACCCCGAGACCCCACTCGAAGAAACCCTGCAGGCGCTGGTGGATATCGTGCGCCAGGGCAAGGCGCTCTATGTGGGCATCTCAAACTGGCCGTTGGAGCCGCTCAAAATCGGTTACGACTACCTGAAGGCTCACGACGTGCCCCTGCTCATCTATCAGGGCCGACTGAACATGCTCGACCGCAAACCGCAGGAGACGGGTATCTTGGATTTTTGTGCTGAAAAGGGTGTGGGCTTCATAGCCTTCTCGCCGCTGGCACAGGGCCTGCTCACCGACCGCTATCTGAACGGCGTGCCTGCCGACAGTCGCATGTCGAAAGGTAAGTTCCTGCGTGAGGAGATGCTCACCCCCGAACTGCTGGAGAAGCTGCGCACATATAATAAGGTGGCCGAAAGCCGCGGTGAGACCCTTGCCGAGATGGCCTTGGCATGGATCCTGCACCAGCGCGGCGTCACGTCTGTGTTGGTTGGGGCCAGCTCTACAGCTCAGTTGGAAAAGAATCTGCGCTGCGTGAGAGCTGCTTCGTTTGACGACGAAATCTGATTCAGGCGCGTTTCATCGTCATAATCTTGGTGGGGCAGGCCTGAATGCACTTGCCACACTTGATACAATCGGGATTCAGATAGCCTGATGCCTGGCCGCGGCTGTCGTAAGGCGTCAGCTGCATGGGGCATACGCGGGCACAACTTTTACACTTCATCTGGCAACTGCTGGCCACGCTCACACTGGTATAGGGCGCGGGCAGCGGTTGCTTTTTGGGGGCCACCCAGGCCGACAGTGTGCCCATGGGGCAGAACGAGCACCACGTGCGGGGCGCATAGATGAACGAGAGTACCACGCCCGCAAGGGTGGTGACTACGATGAGGTTCCAGAACACCTGGCCGATGCCATTCCACATGGCCATACCGCCCTCGCTCCAGGGCACGATGACCGACAGTTGCACGCCAAACATGGTGAAGATGAAACCCACCATGAACAGGCGGAAACCCGGTGTGCGCACAAACGCAGGGATGGGGCGATGAGGTGAATATTTCGACAGCAATCGGTCGTACATGTTGCCACGCGGACACACGTTGCCGCACCAGTAACGGCCGCGCCAAATCGATGTGAGCACAGGGCCCACCATGCAGATGAGCGCCAGCAAACCTACGACGGGGAAAAACCAGCCTATGATGATGTAGGCAAAGATAATCCAGTAGAGCGAAAGCCCTGGAGTGGCAAAATGACGGTGAAAATTCTTCTTCATATACCTAATTATTCTTAAATCCGGTGCAAAGGTACGATATTTATGATAGATGTATGAATCATTTTATCTATCTTTGTATCGGTTTTATCTATTAAAGCAAAAGGCCTATGACGCTACAACAGTTGAAATACATCGTTGCCATCGACCGCCAGCGCAATTTTGCCAAAGCGGCCGAGCAGTGTGGCATATCGCAACCCACACTGAGCTCCATGCTGGTGAAGCTGGAGGAAGAACTCGACGTGCGCATCTTTGAGCGAAGCAACAAGCACGTGACGCCCACACCTGCCGGCGAGAAAATCATCCGTCAGGCTGAGAAAGCGCTGGCCGAGGCCGAGCGCATCAGCGAACTGGTGACCGAGGAGAAAGGCGACGTGAGCGGTAGTCTCGCCCTGTCCATAGGGCCCACCATCGCTCCTTACATCCTGCCCAAGTTTATCCGCATCTACCGGGAGAACTATCCGCAGGTGGCCCTGTCTATCCGCGAACTGAAGGCCGACGCCATGCTGGGTGAACTGCAGCAGGGCCGACTGGATGCCGGCATAGCCACCTGTGGCCACAAGCGCGATGGCATACTCGAAGTGCCCCTCTACACCGAGCGTTTCATGGTGTATCTGGCTGAGAGCTGCTGGCGCAAGTTGCCCGTTTTCAAACCCGAGAATCTCACCCACGAGAAGATGTGGATCATGAAAGAGGCCCAATGCCTGCGCGAGAGTGCCTTCAGCTTCTGCAAGTCGAGAGCCGTGGGCAATCATATCTACGAGGCGGGCAGCATCGACACGCTGGTGCGCATCGTCGATGAGAACGGAGGCTTCACGATTATCCCCGAGATGCACCTGCCACTGCTTTCCGAACATCAGCGCGAGAACGTGCGGCCCATCGAGGGCGACTTTCTCTCGCAGCGCAGGGTGTCGCTCTATCTGCGCAGCGACTTTATCCGCGAACGCATGCTCAACACCATCACCACCACGCTGCTGAGCTTTATGCCGCCAAAGATGATGGAAGAGCGCATTGCCAAATACGGAATAAGGCTCTGAAAACGTACGATAGTATAGGAAAACGAACGATATTGTAGCCCTAATCAGAACAAAAGATAATATCTTTGCATCGAAAATTACTAAAAACATGTAACGATGATTAAAGAGAGCTGTATATCACTCATCATGATGGCACTACCGATGGTGGCGCTGGCACAAGTGGCCGACGCACCCAAGGACGTGAATGGTGTCATCGATAATACCCCCGACAGTATCGCACAGGCCATGACGGCACGACCCGTGCCCGGTTCGAGCCGAAAGGGCTCGAACCCCGTGCTCTTCCTGATAGGTAATTCCACCATGCGCACGGGTACGATGGGCAATGGTAACAACGGACAGTGGGGATGGGGCTACTATGCCCACGATTATTTCGACCCCGAAAAGATTACGGTTGAGAACCAGGCGCTGGGCGGCATGAGCAGTCGCACCTTTTACAACAAACTGTGGCAGCCCATCAAGCAGGCCATACGCCCAGGCGACTGGGTGATCATATCCATCGGTCATAACGACAACGGACCTTACGACGAGGGCCGCGCGCGTGCCAGCATCCCTGGTACCGGCGACGACTCGCTGCAGGTGGTGATCAAGGAGACCGGCGAGCACGAAACCGTCTATACCTACGGCGGCTACATGCGCCAATATATTAATGATGTGCGCCAGCAGGGCGGACGTCCCATCCTGATGTCGCTCACCCCGCGCAATGCCTACGACGACAACGGCAAGATAGTGCGCAAGCCTCACACACAGTGGCTCATGCAGGTGGCTGCCGAAGAGGGCGTGCCCTTTATCGACCTGAACGAGATTTCGGGGCGCAAGCTGGATAGCTACGGGCCATGGAAGACCAGTTACCATTTCTATCTCGACAAAATCCACACCAGTCGTTTTGGGGCGATGATGAACGCCCGCAGTGCTGCCGAAGGGCTGATGGCGAGCCATAACCCCGCACTCGCCCCGCTGCAGGCGATGATGCGCGGCGTGGAGCCCGCTACCTATGCGGTGGATCGCACCGATGGCAAGCCCGCCGTGTTTATCACAGGCGACAGTACGGTGAAGAATGAGGATAAGGACAAGGACGGCATGTGGGGTTGGGGCGCCGTGGCCAATACGGTGTTCGACGAAAACAGAATCAGCATTGTGAATGCCGCCATGGCTGGTCGCAGTTGTCGTTCCTATCTCAACGAGGGGCGCTGGGACAAGGTGTACAACTCGCTGAAGCCCGGCGATTTCGTGCTCATCCAGTTTGGTCATAACGACATCAGCACCATCGACAAACCTAAATATCGCGGCGCCATCGCCACGGCTGCCGACAGCAGTCATGTGTACAGGCTGGACAATGGTCGCTACGAGGTGGTGTACAGCTTCGGTTGGTATCTGAAGAAGTTTATCCAGGACGTTCGCGAAAAAGGTGCTACCCCCATCCTGGTGTCGCTGACGCCACGCAACGAGTGGGAGAACGGAAAAATCGAGCGCCGCAACGATACCTACGGCCGCTGGTATCGCCAGGTGGCACAGGAGACGGGCACCGAACTGGTGGACTTGCATAACCTGGCTGCCGACTATCTGGATAAGAAGTGTGGCAGCAAGGCCAAGGCCGAGAAATACTACAAGCGCGACCACACCCACACCTCGCTGCTGGGTGCCAAAACCAACGCCCAGTGCGTGGCCAAGGGTTTGCGCGCCAACCATAGTGCATTAGCAACATTCTTAAAGAAGAAATAATAACGTAAAACCAAATGAAACGATTTGCATTTAAGATGCAGCTGAAACCCGGCTGCGAAAAGGAATACGAGCGCAGGCATGCTGCCATCTGGCCCGAACTGGTGAAGATGATCAAGGACGGCGGCGTGAGCAACTACAGCATCTACTGGGACAAGGAAACCAACATCCTGTTTGGTTATCAGGAGTGCGCAGGCGAGGGCAACTCGCAGGATACTGACAACGTGGATCCCATCACGCAGAAATGGTGGGACATGATGGCCGACATCATGGACGTGAACCCCGACAACTCGCCCGTAACCAAACCTCTGCAGGAGGTGTTCCATCTCGACTAATACAAACAATTGACGCATTTCATGAAAAAATCAATACTCCTGATGCTGGCGCTGGCGGTGATGACTGCTGGCACGGCGAAACCTAAGAAGAAACCTGCTGTGGAGCGCTGGCCCGACGGCACCGTGATGGACGCCTGGTTTAAGGATACCACCAAGGTGGATGTGGCGGCGCTGGGCAAGCAGTATGTCATCACCGACTTTGGCGTGCGCCGCGATTCGACAGTGGTGCAGACCAAGGCCATACAGGCCGTCATCGACCGTGCTGCCCAAGCGGGTGGGGGCGTGGTGGTGATACCCGAAGGCACATTCCTCACGGGCGCCCTGTTCTTTAAGCAAGGTACGCACCTGCACGTGGTCGGTCGACTGAAAGGTTCCGACCGCATCATCGATTTCCCCTATATGAAAACCCGTATCGAGGGCGAAACCTGCACCTACTTCTGTGCGCTGGTGAATGCCGACGGCGTGGATGGATTCAGCATCAGCGGCAAGGGCACCATCGACGGCAACGGACTGAACTACTGGCAGGAGTTCTGGATTCGTCGCAAGTGGAATCCGCAGTGCACCAACAAGGATGCGCAGCGCCCGCGACTCACCTATATCTCTAACGCCAAAAACGTCACCATCCAGGATGTGCATCTCATCAACTCGCCCTTCTGGACCAACCATGTCTATAAAAGTACGCACGTGCGCTATCTCGACTGCTACATCTATGCACCCACCGAGAATATCTGGGCGCCCGATCCCACGCGTGGCGCACCATCGAGCGATGCCATCGATATCGATGCCTGTACCGACGTGCTCATCAACGGCTGCTACATGCACGTGAACGATGATGCCGTGGTGCTGAAGGGTGGTAAGGGCACTTGGGCCGACAAGGACGAAACCAACGGCGACTGCGAGCGCATACTGATACAAAACTGCCACTACGGCAAGGTGCATGGCTGTCTGACGCTGGGCTCCGAGTCGCTCCACGACCGCAACGTGATTCTACGCAACTGCCATACTGAGCGCGCCGACCGCGTGCTGTGGCTCAAGATGCGCCCCGACACGCCGCAGCACTACGAATACGTGACGGTGGAGAACATCACCGGTCGCTGCAAGCGCTTCCTCTTTGTGCACCCATGGTCGCAGTTCTTCAAGCCTGAGAAGCGCGACGACATGCCGCTGAGCCGCTGCAACAACATCACGCTGCGCAACATCCAGGTGGATACGCCCACGCCTTACGATGTGAAGACATCCGACAAGTATGAGCTGATAGATTTCACCATCGACGGCAAGCCATTGGCATTTGCCAAGAACCCCGTATCAACAGAGCAATTACAACATATCGTATATGAATAATCAAAAATATTTTTTTTCGGTAGATCTGGGTGCCACCAGCGGGCGAACCATCATTGGCAGCATAGCTGATGGGAAGTTCGAACTGGAGGAGGTGACCCGTTTCCCCAACAACCTCATCATCCAAGGCGGTCATTACTACTGGGACATCTACGCCTTGTATTTCGAAATCATCAAGGGCCTGAAAGAGGTGGCGCGCCGCCATCTGGATATCGTGAGCATCGGTATCGACACCTGGGGCGTTGACTTCGTGCTGATAGGCGAGGATAATGCCATCCTGCGCAATCCGCGCGCCTATCGCGACCCCATCACCTTCAGCGCCATGGACGACTATCTGCAGAACGTCATCTCGCGGAAAGAGGTGTACAGTGTGACAGGAATACAGTTCCTAAACTTCAACTCGCTGTTCCAGCTCTACGCCATGCGCCAGGAGGGCAACAGTGCGCTGAAGCATGCCCGTAAGATACTCTTTGTGCCCGACGCACTGAGCTGGATGCTCACAGGGCAGGAGGTGTGCGAATATACCATCGCATCAACCTCGCAACTGCTCGACCCGCGCACCAAGCAGCTCGACGAGCGCCTGCTGGCATCGGTAGGGTTAAATCGCGAAAAGTTCGGGCGGATGGTGATGCCCGGCACTCAGATAGGTGTGCTGACCGACGAGGTGCAGCAGTTGACCGGACTGGGCGCTGTGCCCGTGATAGCGGTGGCTGGTCATGACACGGGTTCGGCTGTGGCAGCCGTGCCCGCCAGCAACGAGCAGTTTGCCTACCTCTCTAGCGGCACCTGGAGTCTGATGGGTATCGAGACCAAGGATGCCATCATCAGCGACCTGAGCTACGAGCGCAATTTTACGAACGAGGGTGGAGTAGAAGGCACCACGCGCTTCCTGAAGAATATCTGTGGCATGTGGCTGTATGAGCGCTGCCGACTGGAGTGGCCCGACGAGGTGCGACAGCTGTCGCATCCCGAACTGCAGGGTCAGGCCATGCAGGTAGAGCCCTTCCGCTCGCTCATCAATCCCGACGACCAGCTGTTTGCTGCGCCCCAGTCGATGATTGGTGCCATCCAGCAGTATTGTAGCGACACCCACCAGCCTGTGCCTGAGACACCAGCCGAAATATGCCGTTGCATCTTCGACTCGCTGGCACTGCGCTACAAGCAGGTGTTCCAGTGGCTGCAGGAATTCACCCATCACCAATCACCCATCACCCATCTTCACATCATCGGTGGCGGTTCGCTCAACAAATACCTGAACCAGTTTACCGCCAACGCCACGGGTGCCACCGTGCTGGCCGGTCCGCAGGAAGGTACCGCCATCGGCAACATCATGCTGCAGGCCAAGGCTGCCGGACTGGTGAAGGATATCTGGGAGATGCGACGCATCATCGCCAACAGTATCAATCTGGTGAAATACACCCCCGCCGATGCTGCCGCATGGGACGAGGCTTACGAGAAATATTTGAGAATAACTAATAATAAATAAAAAACAAAATGAAAACAGAACTAATTGAAAAAGCGTATGCCGTAGCCAAGGAGCGCTACGCTGCCGTGGGCGTTGATACCGACGCCGTGTTGAAACAACTGCAGGCTCAGCAGATTTCTCTGCACTGCTGGCAGACCGACGATGTAGTGGGATTTGAGCGTAACGAGGCTCTGAGTGGTGGTATCCAGACCACTGGCAACTATCCCGGACGTGCACGTAATATCGACGAGGTGCGCCAGGACATCGAATTCGTAAAGACCCTGCTGGCTGGTAACCACCGTCTGAACCTGCACGAGATATATGGTGACTTCGGAGGTAAGTTCGTGGATCGCGACCAGTGCGGCGTGGAGCACTTCCAGAGCTGGATCGACTGGGCCAAGGAGCAGAACATGAAGCTCGACTTCAACTCATCCAGTTTCTCGCACCCCAAGAGTGGCAGTCTCACCCTGTCGAACCCCGACAAGGCTATCCGCGACTTCTGGATTGAGCATACCAAGCGCTGCCGTCGTATCGCCGACGCCATGGGTAAGGCGCAGAACGACCCTTGTATCATGAATATCTGGGTACATGATGGTTCGAAGGATATGCCCGTACAGCGCAAGAAATATCGTGAGATTCTGGCTGCATCGCTCGACGAGATCATGGAGGAGAAGCTCGACGGCGTGAAGAACTGCTTCGAGGCCAAACTCTTCGGCATCGGACTGGAGAGCTACACCGTGGGCTCGCACGATTTCTATACTGCCTACTGTGCTACCCGCAAGCAGATGTACACCATCGATACCGGTCACTACGAGCAGACCGAGAATGTATCGGACTTTGTTTCTACGCTGCTGATGTACGTGCCTGAGCTGATGCTGCACGTGAGTCGCCCGGTGCGCTGGGACTCTGACCATGTGACCATCATGAACGACCAGACTCTCGACCTCTTCAAGGAACTGGTGCGCAGCGACGCGCTCGATCGTGCACACGTGGGTCTCGACTATTTCGATGCTTCTATCAACCGCATCGGTGCTTATATCATCGGTGCACGCGCCACTCAGAAGTGCATCCTGCAGGCCCTGCTGGAGCCCAAGGAACTGCTGCGTAAGTATGAGGACAACGGACAGAACTTTGAGCGCTTGGCACTGATGGAAGAGGCCAAGAGTCTGCCTTTCGGTGCCGTGTTCGACTACTTCAACCTGAAGAACAGCGTGCCCGTGGGCGAGGAGTTTATTGCTGCCATCCAGCAGTACGAGCGCGACGTGACATCAAAGAGATAGTTCTTAGTTAAGAGTTAAGAATTATGGCAAAGTCGAGTTCGCTGAAGAGCACGCTGGCCGTGTCTCTCAATAACTATCTGGATGCAGGTGCCATCGTGGCTGGTGCCAGTGGGGTGACGCTGTGGCAGAACTATCTGGGACTGAGTGAGATGCACCTGGGTTGGCTGAATGCACTGAGCGCCAATGCGCTTGGTGCTGCCATCGGTGCTATCATCGGTGGTTTCCTGGCTGATAAGTTCGGGCGCAAGTTCATCTTCACCTACAACCTGCTGGTGTATATGACGGGTGTGCTCATCATCATGCTGTCGATGAATTTCCCCATGCTGCTGGCGGGATTCCTGGTGACGGGTATCTCGGTGGGCATCGGTGTGCCTGCGTCGTGGACCTACATCTCTGAGAGTTCGGAGGTGAACAACCGCGGACGAAACATCTGTATCTCGCAGATGTCGTGGGGCGTAGGCCCGATGTGCATTCTGCTTTTTGGCATGCTGCTGGCACCGGGCGGATACTGCTATGGACCGGTGGAGGCGTTTGCCCGTCAGACGATTGGGGCCGATGCACCACAGGCGGCTATCGAGGTGTTCAGTTCGCGCATGGTGTTTGCCACGCTCTTCATCGTGGCTTTCGTGGCCTGGAACCTGCAGCGACAGCTGGAGGAGAGCACAGAGTTTACGGCCAATAAGGAGAAGGACAACAGTAGTATCGTGGACAACATCAAACTGCTGTTCACCAACCGGATAGCTGTGAAGACGGTGGCTTTTCTGGCTGCCATCTATCTCACCTGGAACCTGGTGGCCAGTGTGATGGGATTCTTCATGCCACACATCTATGAGACCGCTGGCGGACTGAGCAACGAGGCGGCCAACATGCTGAGCTGCATCAGTTGGGTGTTTGTGGTGGTCACCACGTTTATCATCTCGTTTATGGTTGATAAGGTGGCGCATCGCTTCTTCTACGTGTTCGGTTTGGCGGCTGCGCTCACGGCCTGGATTCTCATCATCGGCGGGGGCGTGTCAACCATCGCGGGCATCTGGATCTTCACCATCCTCTGGGGTGTCAACAACGGTAGTTCGGTTCAGGTATTCTACGCCCTGTGGGGCTCTGAGTTGTTTCCTGCCAAATTCCGTGCCGGTGCCCAGGGCTTGATGTTCTTCATCGTGCGCGGACTCTCGGCGGTGTGGGGACTGGTGTTCACCTTTATCTATGGCGATAACGGCGAGGGCTTTACCTTAGCTGCCTACTGCATGGTGGCGCTGCTGCTGGCATCGCTCATAATCGGACTCATCGGCATGCCTAACACGCGTGGCAAATCATTGAAACAAATAACAAAAGAAAGATATGGAGAAACAGTTTAATAGTATTTTGAACGGCCGCGGAGGATTGAAAGCGGTTGTTGACCAGATAGCCGAAGTGACTGGCTATCTCTGGCAGAAAGGATGGGCTGAGCGTAACGGTGGAAACATCACCGTGAACGTGACCGAATATATGGACGACGACTGCAAGCAGATGCCTGCCATCGCCCCCGTGAAACAGATTGGTATGGTGCTGCCTCAGCTCAAAGGAAAGTATTTTTATTGTAAAGGTACGGGCAAGCGCATGCGCGACCTGGCTAAGGAGCCCATGCAGAACGGTAGTATTATCCGTATCTGCGACGACTGCGCCAGCTATGAGATCATTGCCGACGAGCCCGTGGCTCCTACATCGGAGTTGCCCACACACCTGGCGCTGCAGAACTATCTGCTGGAGACGGGGTCGTGCTACAAGGCTACCCTGCACACGCATCCCATCGAACTGGTGGCAATGAGTCATATCCAGCGATTTCTGAAAGGCGACGAGATGACACGCGTGCTGTGGTCGATGATTCCCGAGACATTGGCATTCGCACCGCTCGGCATCGGCATCGTGCCTTACGCACTGCCTTCATCAGTAGCACTGGCCGAGGCTACTCTCGAGCAGATCAAGACGCACGACGTGGTGCTGTGGGAGAAGCATGGCACTGTGGCCGTGGGTACCGACATCATGGATGCCTTCGACCAGACCGACGTGCTCTGCAAGGCAGCCAACATCTACATGTGTGCCAAGTCGATGGGTTCGGAGCCCGACGGCATGACCGATGCGCAGATGAAGGAAGTGCAGGATGTGTTTAAACTGCCAAAGAAGCGTCCTTGCTGATGAAATATCATCTTGTAGTTATAGCTGGCTTGCTCGCCGTGCCCATGCTGGACGCGCAGGCTCAGCCGCATGGAACACCCGCTCCTCGTACCTTGCAATATCAGCCAGGTGCGGGGGGCGACTTCTTTTGTGTGAATGGTAACAACCGCTACACGCGGGCGCTCTACGGCAGTCATACCGACTGGCGACTGGAAACCAGCGACCGACCCATCTTCGCGGTGGTGAAGAAAGGGCATCATCGCAACATCCGGTTGGTGGCTCAGGTGGATGGTAAGGACTATCCGCTGGAGGAGGTGCGTTCTTGTACGGCCCGCTATTTTCAGGGGCAGCGCACTTATCAAATCATAGGCTGGGGTGGGGCACAACTGGATATCCGGGTGGTAGCACTGCCCGATGGCGAGGCGGCTGTCTGGGAGTTGGCTTCTACTGGTTTGGCTGGGCGCGCGCGTATCAAGGCACTGGTGAGCGAGATAGCGCAACCCAGATTGTCGCGCAATGGTGACATCGGTGCCGACAAGTCTGGTGTGCTGGAGCCCAAGGGGGAGCCGCTGCAGACGTTGAAGCTGGCGCTGGACGATGCGGTGACCTACATGAAGGTGGATGTGAATGTGCTCTCGCAGTTGACTCAGGTTGATGGTGCCAGATTGTATGAGGCTGCTGCCGATCATTATCGCCAGTTGGCCGAGCGCATCCAGTTCGGCACGCCCGATCCTTTCATCAATACCTTAGGTGGCGCGTTGGCGCTGGCTGCCGATGGCGACTGGGACGGCAAGACTTGGCTGCACGGCTGTATCGGTTGGCGCATGCCGCTGGCTGGATGGCGCGCGGGTTATCTGGGCGATGTGATGGGGTGGAACGACCGCGCCATCAGTCATTTCGATGCCTATGCTAAGAGTCAGGTGACGGAGGTGCCTGCTACGCTGCCGCATCCCGCGCAGGACTCGGCACTCCACATGGCGCGGGCCGAGAAGCGCTGGGGCACGCAGATGTATTCTGATGGTTACATCTGCAGAAATCCGGAGCGCAACGACCAGATGCACCATTATGACATGAACCTGAACTACATCGACGAACTGTTGTGGCACTTCCAATACGATGCCGACACGGCTTACATGCGCAAGATGTGGCCGGTGCTCACGCGCCATCTGGCTTGGGAGAAGCGTAACTTCGACCCGGATGGCGACCATCTCTACGATGCTTATTGCTGTATCTGGGCCAGCGATGCGCTCTATTATAGCGGTGGAGCCGTTACCCACAGCTCGGCTTACAACTATCGTGGCAACAGGTTGGCTGCCCGTATCGCCGAACTCATCGGTGAGAATCCGCAGCCCTATCGTCAGGAGGCAGAGGCCATCCTGCAAGCCATGAACCAGCGCTTGTGGATGCCAGACAAGGGGGTATGGGCTGAATATCAGGAGGCGATGGGACTGAAACGACTGCACGACCATCCTGCCGTGTGGAGCATCTACACGCCTATCGACTGTGGGGCATGCACGCCCGAACAGGCTTATCAGGCCACACAATACATCGACCGCCAGATACCGCATATCGACGTGGAGCAGTCGGGTTATCAGACTATCTCTACCAGCGACTGGATGCCCTATGCCTGGAGCATCAATAATGTGGCAGCTGCCGAGGTAATGCACACGGCACTGGCGTATTTCGAGGCTGGGCGCGCCGATGAGGGCTACCGCTTGATGAAGGCCAACATCCTGGATCAGATGTACTACGGACAGAGTCCGGCCAACTTCGGACAGATCAGTCATTACGACGCGGCGCGTGGCGAGTGCTATCGCGACTTTGGCGATTGCATCGGCATCAGTAGTCGAACCTTGTTGCAGGGCTTGTTTGGTATCATCCCCCAGGCGCTGGATGGCCAGTGCATCATCCGTCCGGGTTTCCCCGCTGAGTGGGATAGCGCCAGCGTCAGTACGCCCTATCTGTCTTACCAATTCGTGCGTAAGAATGGTAAGGTGCGCGTAGAAATCACGCAGCACTTCCCTCAGCCGCTGCAAATCATCTTCCGCCAGAATCTGTCAGGCGGTCAGTATCGCGACATTAAGGGCACCACAGCCCAGCATCAGGTGATAGAGTTCGACTTGGATTATCAGCCCGTGAAACTGGCTAAGTATTTTAACGCCAGCGTGAGCGATATCTTTAAGAACAAATATGTCAGTCCGCGTCCGCAAACCACCACACTGCAAATTCCCGTGCAGGGCATCGGGGAGTGGTGTCATCCTACGAAGACAGCCGAAATCAACGACTCCGTCTTCCGCACTAAGATTGTGAATGGCATATTCCAGATGGCTGGCATCCCATTCAGCACTCCGCAGAAGGGCCAGAATATTATCTACACCAGTCTGTGGGACAACTATCCTGATGCCATCACCATCCCCTTGAAGGGAAAGGCCTCGCGCGCCTATCTGCTGATGGCTGGCTCTACCAACCACATGCAGAGCCGCATAGACAATGGCGTCGTGGTAGTGACTTATACCGATGATACCACCGACAGTCTGGCCCTGCGCAATCCCGACAACTGGTGCCCCATCGAGCAGGATTACTATATCGATGGCAAAGCTTTCAGTGCCCCACAGCCACGACCTTATCGTGTGTGCTTCGGCACGGGCGATGTGAGTCGCAACCTGGGCAGCGTAGTCAAACTGGGTGGCGAGTATGGGCGTGACATCCCCGGCGGTGCGGGACAGATGTTGGAGATGCCGCTCAATCCACAGAAGCGCTTGAAATCGCTCACCGTGCGCACACTATCCAACGATGTGGTCATCGGTCTGATGGCCGTCACACTCCAATAAATAAAAAAAAGAATGCGCTCCGCAGTTGGGGCGCATTCCTTTTTTATATACAAGGCTATTGGATTAATAGCCTGGGTTCTGCCACATCGTTTCCTGAGTAGAGGTGTACTGCAGTACACCACCTGCATCCTGTGTCACAGCTGCGTCGCCACGGTTGGTAACCGACTCCAGCTCAGAGAGTGGGATAGGACGGTAGTAGTGCTTCAGGGCAATGTTGCCACTGGCCTGGGCGTTGTACTTCTTCACGTGGTCGATGAGGGTGTGGGTACGCTTCAGGTCGAACCAGCGCTGGTACTCACCGCACAGCTCGATGGCGCGCTCCTTCAGGATAGTCTCGATAGTAACGGTACCGCTGATGGAATTGTCCTTGCCAGCGATGGCGCGGGCAGCGCGCAGCTGGTTGATGGTCTTCAGGGCATCGCCGCCTGTTGCCAGCTCAGCCTCGGCCTTAATCAGGTACATCTCGGCTAAGCGCAGTACCATGATGTCGCGGTGTGAGATATCGAAGGTAGGATAATCCTCTTCGTACTGATCGTCAAGGAACTTCTTGATGCCAGGGAACGAACGGCGACCCTCAATCTTCTCGCTCTTGTAGCGGGCGTCGCCATATACATCGCTCTTAGCCTTTCCACCCTCGGTAGGCAGGGCGGTAGCAGGATCGCCAGAGGTGTAAACAGGAATGTCGCCACCGAATGCGAACTGCAAGCGATACTTGTCCTTGGCCTCGGCCTGCAGAGCCTGACCCTCGGCTGAGTTACCATCCATCAGGGCGTACTGGATACCAATCACACCACCGTTGAAGTAGTTACCATCCTCGGCGTAAGCCTCGTCGTAGGTCTTGTAAGTCTGATCGGCCATCTTTGGATAGTTGGCAGCATTGCCAGCCAGGTCGGGATGTACGCGATATTCGGTGAGCAGGGTGCCATTGTAACGCTGGTCGGTACCCTTGATCTCATCCAGAATCTGCCAGAGATAGAGTGAAGGCAGGTAGCGGGTGAAGCCACGGCCGTAAGGAGAGTAGTACTTACCAACCTCAACATCCTTACCTGTGCTCTTGCTCTTGATGGTGGTCTTACCGGCTGCCATACGGAAGAAGATAGAGTTGTTCTTCTGTCCGTTAGGACCGATATCGTCGCAACCATTGTTCCAGAGTGATACGAACATCAGCAGTGAGGCACTACCACCGTTACGACCATAACCGGTACGGGTGATGAGTGAGTTGAAATTGCCAGTACCCTCGCTTGAGAAACGGTAAGGCACGCAGTTGTCGCGACCGGCGTTCAGGTCGTTAGAGTAGTGAACGGCAAAGAGGTTCTCGGTATTGGTGGTTGCCTCTTCATTGTTCATATTCCAAGTGTCGCTGAAACGGCTGTAGAGCTTCGCGCCAGAGTTGTTGATCACATCATTGGCAGCATTCAGAGCCTCGGTATAGAGATTGCCATAACCGCTGACGGCATTGGCACCCAACCAAGATGCAGCGTAGAGGGCTACGCGGGCATAGAGGGCCTCGGCTGAATAGTAGTAGGCACGACCATCGGCAGTGGCCGACTTGCCATCCATGATGTTTGCCTTCTTATAGTTGTCCATGGCCTGCTTCAGGTCGGCCAGGATGTTGCCATAAACCTCAGCCTCGGGCACACGAACAGGATTGTTGTTAATCGCGTTGATAGGCTCGGCATTGTAAGGGATTGGGCCCCACATAGCTACCATCTGAGAGTAGTAGAGAGCGCGCAGGAAGTAAGCATCGCCCAGGTAGGCGGCCTTCTTGTTATCATCAATCACGCTGCACTCGGGCACATACTTCAGGGCGTTGTTACATACATCCACGCCAGCGTAGAACATCTCCCAGTACTCGTCCAAGCAGGGGTTGTCGGCTACGTTGCTACCAAGAGCCTCGGCAGAGATATCGTATTTCAGCATCGACTTCTGCTTGTTGTCGTAGCCAAAGTAGAACAGGTCTGAGCCCATTTCTGCAAGACCCAGTGATGGCTCCTTACCCCACCAACCGTGTGTGTAGGTATAAGCCGACTGGATGAGTCCGTCGATACCCGAAACGGTGTTGTAGGCCAGGTCGGCAGTCTCACCGGTCTTGTTGTCCTCGTCCAGGAAGTCGGAGCAGGAGGTTGCGCCGAAGCTGATGGCAGCGGCAGCAAATAACATACTATATATCTTTTTCATATCGATAATCAATTATTTGATTTAGAAAGTTACGTTAAGACCTACTACAACCTGCTTCATCAGTGGGAAGTTGACTGAACCGCCACGCTCTGGGTCGTAGTTGTCGAAGTGACTGAATGTGAAGTAGTTCTTGAGTGAACCGTAAATGCGAACATTGCTCATGTAAACCTTCTTGATGAGGTTCTTGGGAAGGTTGTACGACAGGGTGATGTCCTTAATCTTGAAGTAGTCGGCCTTCTGAATCTGAATGGCGCTCTTGTAGAATGTAGGAGTAGCACCTGTGGCACCTGGAGATGGGATGTCGGCACCCTGGTTCTCTGGTGTCCAGTAGCTCAGGTCGCCCCAGTTGGCGTTGTCGTACAGATAGAGTCCGTAGCCGCTGTAGTTCAGGTAGCCACCCAGGCGGGCCATGGTCTGAACGCTCAGTGAGAAGTCCTTGTAAGTGAAGGTGGTGTTCAAACCAAGAATAGCCTTGGGCGAGCGGTTGTAGATAATCTTATCGCTATCGTCGATCTTGTCGTCGCCGTTTACGTCAATCACCTTTGGTGTACCTGGATCACCGTAGTCGGCCTGTGGCTTCTCGAAGTTGGGGTGAGCAGCCAGATACTTGTCGAACTCGCCAATGCCCCAGCAGCCGTCCATGTCGTAGCTGTAGAAAGCTGAAACAGGCTCGCCAAGTTTCAGAATGCTGGTGCCTGATACCACCTGCTCGATACCGTCGGCCAGCTCAGAAACCTCGTCGCGGGCGAAGGTGGCAGATGCGCTCAGATCCCAAGTAAAGTCCTTGGTCTTAACAGGCACGGCGCCCAGTGAAATCTCGAGACCGTGGCCCTTGGTCTTACCAACATTAGAGATAGTGCTGGTGAATACTGATGAGGCAGGAGCGGTCTTGTAGTACAGCAGGTCGTAGGTCTTGCTGTTATAGTAGTCGATACCTCCATAGATGCGACCATTGAGGAACGAGAAGTCGAGACCAAAGTCGAGGGCGGCGGTCTTCTCCCATGTCAGGTTAGGATTAGCCATGGTCATAGGAGCCTTGTCGGTAGAGTTAGGCACGATGCTCTGGATGGTGGCCAGTGTCTGGTAGGCAGAGATGGCTGAGTTGCCAGAGAGACCCCAAGATACGCGGAACTTCAGGTTGTCGAGCCATGACTTGGTGCCCTGCATGAACTTCTCCTCGGAGATACGCCAACCGGCACTTACTGATGGGAAGTAACCCCACTTGTGACCTTCGGCGAGTACTGAAGAACCATCGGCACGAACCGATGCCTGCAACAGGTACTTGCCATCGTATGAGTAGTTGGCACGGGCAAAGAATGAAAGCATAGAGCTCTTGGTGTAGCCTGTGCTTACAAGAGGTGACTGAATCTTGCTGACATCGTAGAAGCCGCTCTTCTTGTAGCTCTCAGAACCGGCAACACCAGAGATGCTGCTGCTCTCAGATACGTACTGCGACATCTCATGACCCAGCAGGAAGGTTATATCGTGCTTAGCAATGGTCTTGTTGTAGTTAGCAGTGTTCTGCCATACATACTTGGTACCAGTGCTGCGGTCGTTGGCAATATAAGTAGTGGTAGGCGACTGATAGCGTGCCTGGCTGTGGTAGTCCTGATAGGTACCTGTGCGCGAGGTGCTGCGGTCGAGTGTGAACTGCGACTTCACGATCAGACCCTTGATAGGATTGAGCTGCAGATAACCACTGCCGAAGAAACGGCTGCTCTCGATATTGCGCTGGTAAGCGCCATCCTCGTCGAGCAGAGGTGAGCAGTGAGCTGCATACCATGGGTTAGGAGTAGCGTTGATAGAACCGTCATTCAGATAGGCGTGAGTGATGGTGGTCATCTTCTGAGCCTGGTTATAAACACCGCCGTTACGCTTGTCGTTGCTCTTGTAAGCGTAAGAGAGGCTGGCGCCAATCTTCACGATGCAGTTGATATTGTGATCCAGGTTGATGCGGCCGGTGTAGCGGTTGAACTCATCACCCTTCATCAAACCTTTATCATCCATAGCGGCCATCGACACATTGAAGTTGGTCTTCTCGTTACCACCCTGAACAGATACTTCATAGTTCTGAGATACGCTGTTGTCAAGAATCATATCGAGCCAGTCGGTATATGACTTGTCATTGTAGATAGACAGGGTCTCTGTACCATCATCCAGTTTGAAGGTCAGCACGTCGGCAGCAGTAGCTGCGTTGCTGAAGGCCCAGCCATTGGCAGCGGCTGTCTCGTAGTTCTTCTTGTCAATCAGGCGCTGAACTTCCTTGTCGCCATACATTGGCTTAACAATACCTGTGGCACCGTTGAATGAGAGGTAGCCGTTGAAGTTTACCTTGGTCTTACCGGCAGAACCACGCTTGGTGGTAATCAGGATAACACCGTTAGCACCCTTGGTACCATAGATAGCGGTAGAGGCAGCATCCTTCAGGATATCCATCGACTCGATATCGGTAGCTGGGATGTCGAGGGTAGAACCATACTCTACACCATCCACAATAACCAGAGGACCGTTACCTGCCAACAGTGAGCGGTTACCACGAAGGGTCATGCTCACACCGGCACCGGCCTCACCACCGCCACTCTGCTGAAGGTCAACACCAGGCACCTTAGCCTGCATGGCTGAAAGGGCATTAGCTCCTGCCACTTTGGCCAGATCCTCGGTCTTAACCGAAGCAACAGAACCGGTCAGGTCTTTCTTTTTCATCGTACCATAACCTACTACTACCACCTCGTCGAGGGCAGCAGCATCTTCCTGCATGGTAACGTTAATACTGTTCTTACCGGCTACAGCAATTTTCTGCTCCTTAAAACCGATGTAAGAAATCTTTAGGACGGCTTTTTCAGGGATGTTCTGAATGGTGAAATTACCGTCGAAGTCGGTAACACCACCGATAGTGGTACCATCGACAATAACGCTTACACCAATCATTGGTTCACCTGATGCATCCTTCACTGTACCTGTGATAGTCTTCTGAGCATAAGCTACGAAGCAGAACACAGATAAAAGCAAAGCCATAGAGGCTCTTTTGATTTGATGATTCATACGAACGTAAGTTTTAGTTGTACTTAAAGTTATTTTTATAGAGTTAAATATTTAGCGGTTTTAAGCTCACTGAGGAACTTTCGGTTGCAAAAGTATTATTAATTGTGAAAAGTTGTATACATTTTTATATAAAATCCCCTGCAAACGTTTACGTTGTACAGGGGTGTTATCGCACACAGCACGGTGCGACTGATTTTTGTGACTTATTATTGCATTTTTTGCAGACCTTCCCAGCGTACGTTCCAACTGCCATCTTGAGGGAAGCCTGGGTTCAGAGGATTGCTGCATCCATCCCAACCGGCACACATCATGGCCACGGCTGTGAGCAGTGCCCCGTTTCCGGGCAGATAGATGCGCAGGCGGTCGGCGGTCTGGAAGTTGTGGCCATTGGGCAGATAGGTATTCTTCTGCGTATCGATGAGCAGGGCTTTGAGGGCTGTCTCGGGCTGACCCAGACGGGCGGCGGTCATGGCTATCATGCCATAGTCCCAGCCCCAGGTGGTTTGCCAGTTCCAGTTCTGCATCACCCAGTCCAGAGTGCGCTGCATCTTCTCCTTATTATATAAATCGGTGTATGGCAGCATGCCACAGGCGCCCAGCACGGCAGGGTGGTCGTTGCGGCACTTGTCGGCAAAGGTCTCCACTTTCTTACCGGTGGCATCAAAGGGGTCGAAAGCCTCATGATGCTTGTTGCTGCCAATCTGTATGCCTGCGGTATAGACACCATCTGCTTCGGGCAGGGGCGACAGGTGGGCTGTGATGTCATCCCACTTCTGATGGCGTGCCAAGCCTTGGCGTTCGCGCCACGCATTGGCTACCTTCAAACCGTACTGCCAATAAGCCAGTTCGAAGGGCTGATTGTAGGAGATATCCTTGGTCATGCACTCCTGCATGGCGGTGGCTCCCTTCAATGTGTAGCGCTTCTGCTTAGCATCGTAGGTGACGTAGTCGGCCATAAACGCAGCGGTGGCCTCAACCTGCTCACCGTAGGCTTTCAGCGTTTCGGCGGTAGGATTGGCGCGATACATCTCCTCGGCCAGATAGATGTAGTGGGGCTGCTGCCAGATCAGGAACGAGCCGGTGTTAGAGGGGGCTTCGCCCGCCCAGGGGTCGGTCATCTTCATCCAGCGTGCACCCTTGAAACCTTGGCGCTGGGCTATCTGTCGGGCCACAGGATAGGCCACTTGGTTATACCACTGCAGCATCTGTGCTACTACCTCGGGACGGTTCCAGAGGGTGAAATCTACGGCATGCCACCAGGTCATCTCTAAGTGTGGCCGACCGAACCAGCTGTTGTAAGTAAGTCCGGTTTCCTGTGGGGGCATGTTGTTGGCACAGTTGATCTGAGTAAGGTATTGCGAGAGTACCACGCGGCGCTCCAATTCCTTGGCGCGCGCATCGGTACACTGCGAGAAATCTACGATAGCACCAGATTTCCACCAGGCATTCCAATGGCGCAGTGTGGCTTTGTGATACTGGTCGTACTCAAAGCTAGGAATACTAGCAATACTTGCCGGGCTTGCTTCTCCCGGCAGATACTCTGCCGAAACGGTGAGCACATCATCATTGGCCACCAGCTCAAACTCATGATGGTCGCATCTGCTGAGTGTGGCCTGACCTTCCCACTGCAACAGCACGTAATAGGTAGTGCTGTCGAGGGTGCGCTTAATCAAGGCTTTCTGTGCACCTTGCTCTATAATCTCCGACTGGTGCTTCTCGGGCTTGGTCCAGTCGCTGGCATCATCGGCATGCTTACCGGTGGGGTAGGGAAAGCGCAGGCGGATGGTGGCTTGCTGTGTCTTGAGCAACTGACTGACGATACGGGCGTAAACCGCATCCTTGGTTGGGTGAACGCCAGTGCTGACCTCTACTTTCTGACCATCGGCAGTGAAGGTGGATTCAATCTCGCCATCCAGCAGTTTCAGTTCCTGACGGATGCTGGTAAGCTGCTGCAGGGGGATTGGTGTGCCGCTGGCATCGGTGAGGTGCAATCCCAGCGCACCTAAGTTTAAACGGTGGGGGTTAATACGAAAAAAATCGGTAGCCTCTTTGTGGCGACCGTCTTCTGTTTTCTTGTACTCTACGGCATACACTTCAGGATGTCCATGCCCGAAATCGAAGGCTTTTTCCGATTCTGAGGGTTTCAAACCTTTGGTGTTGGGGAACTGGTGCCAGCCCCAATCACTCATGGCGCACAGTGGTACACCGGTCTTATACGCGTCGGGATATGACTGCAATCCGGTGACATCTACAGTTGTTACAAAGTGACAGTTACCTACAGACAGTGACGACAGTGCATCGGCTTGGGTGATGATTGGGTTGTTGCGATTAACAACAGCGTGACGGTCTATAGAGGCCGTCACGTTGTTGATATTGTATCCTAACTGTTCCATTTCAAGCGAGGCCCAGATGAACGGGCCAACACCTTTGGCATCATTGTCGCGAATAGGTTCTGACAGATAGTAGTCGAAACCTCCATCGCGGCGGGTATTCTCTTTGACTGTCGCTTTGGGATTAATCTTCTTCAGCGCTGCCTCTACCTCGGGTGTAGCTGCCGGACCGAGTCCTGCTACCGAACAACACTGGGTGAGCGAGATGGTCTTATCCTCGTTGACGCGGATAAAGTTGTTGATGATACCTTTGTAGGCCTTGATGCCGGCATCGCGATACTTGGTGCCAAGGTAACCTTTATTATAAGCCTTGAGCAGCACGTAGGCAAACATCGACGAGCAGGTTGACTCCAGATAGTTGCCTTGTTTCTTTGGCTGGTCCATCACCTGATACCACACGCCGGTCTTCTTGTCTTGCCATTTGATAACGGCATCCAGGTCTTTCTGCAGCAGGTCGATCACCTCCTGGCGACGGGCGTAGTTCTCGGGCAGGGCGTCGAGCACCTCGATGAGTGCCATCGAGAACCAACCCTGCGCGCGGCCCCAGCAGTGCTGTGAGAGACCTGTCGTCTTATCGGCCCAGAAGGTGTTGCGGGTTTCGTCGTAGGCATGACGGTTCAAACTTGTCTTGGGGTCGAGTGTGCGCTCGTAGGTTATCTTGAGCTGGTTCACAGCATCATCGTAAATCTTGTTGATGGCACCTTTCTTAGCATCCTTGGCTGTGGTGGTGATGGGGGCAGTGAGTGTGCGGAAGGGCAGACCCATGAAAATACCATCAAGCCACACCTGATAAGCATAGATGGCCTTGTGCCAGAATACCTTGTCGGCGATGGTACGGGGCTGGTTCTGCAACTGCTTCATCATCGTCTTCATAGCTGCCAGGTTCTTAGCCTCGGGCCACTGCTGGTACATGCGGGTCACGAAATGACCGGTACGCACGTTGTCGAGGTTGTAGTCCAGGATGTCGTAGTTGCGAATGTCGCCCTTGGCGTTGATCATCGTGTCGGTATATTCCTGACAGTACTTGCGGATGTCGTCGCCACCATATTTAAGATAGGTGTCGAGCATGCCTTCCAGCTCAATACCCATCACGTAGCTCCACTTGGGTTTCTGCGAGAAATCCAGCAGATAACTCTTGGGATTGCGCTGCATCTCACTGTAGGTCATCCACTCAGAATAGTTCTGGTAAGGCGCCTTGAGCAGTGCCAGAGAACCGTTGATGAACAAGCGGTCGAAGTTGACGTTGCGGGTCTTGCCACTCATAAAGTTACCGCTCTTGACACCGTTGAAGTGACAGTTCTTGACATTGATGTCGTAAACAAATGTATCTTCGTCGAGACCGATAATCTGCACACCATACTGCGACTGCTGACTGGTGACATTCTCCATATACACATTACGTACGATGGGGTAGTAGCCACGGCAGCAAATCTCGTTGTGCTCGTAGTCAAGATTAATCTTCAGTACACTTTCTTTGCACTTGCCAACGGTGATGTTGCGCATGTTGATATTCTCGATGATACCACCACGGCAGCTGTTGGTCTTGATGCGCAGCACGCGTTCCAACTCAGGAGAATCCATCACACAATCGTGGGCATACACATTCTGGCAACCGCCCGAAATCTCTGAGCCTACTACCACACCGCCATGACCATTCTTCATCTCGCAGTTGCGGATGATGATGTTCTTGGATGGCATGTTGCGCTCTCGTCCGTCGCGGTTACGACCGCTCTTGATGGCGATACAGTCGTCGCCGGTGTTGAAGAAACAGTCTTCTATCAGCACACGGTCGCAGCACTCTGGGTCGCAACCGTCACCGTTAGGTCCGTCGTTAATCATTTTTACGCGACGAACGGTGATATCGGTGGAGTGCAGAGGATGGATCACCCAGAATGGCGAACGCAACAGGGTGACGTCCTCCAGCAGGATGCCTTCGCACTTGTTGAAGCTAACCAACTGTGGGCGCAAACCATCTTTGGCAGTGAAAATGCGCTCAGGGCTACGCTCACCTTTCTCATTATACATAGGTATGCCGTCCTCACCATTCTTAAGCAGGCGCGCGCGCGAACCGCCACGCTGACTGATGGTGCCCTCTTTCCATCCGAAACGGGGATTGCCGTTCCATGGCCACCAGGTGTCGTTGCTACCACCACCATCGATGGTGCCCTTGCCGGTGATGGCAATATCCTTGGCCTTGAAAGCATAAACACAAGGCGAGAGGTTAAAGCACTCCAAGCCTTCCCATGAGGTTTCTACAATGGGGTAGAGCTCGGGTTCGAAAGCAAATTCGAGTACGGCTCCCTCCTGTACCTCCAGGTTTACACCACTCTTCAACTCGATGGCACCTGTCAGGAACTTCTGATTGGCTGGAATCACCACGCGACCGCCACCCTTCTTCGAGCAGAGGTCGATGGCTTTCTGGATAGCCTTCTGATTCTTGGCGGCTGTGTTGGTAGTTTTTGCGCCATACTTGGTAATGAGATATGCCTTATCGGCAAACTTCGGGGTTCGGATACTCTGCTCAATCTGACGATACTGAGCTTCGTCCCACTGCTGAGCTGCTGCTAACAGGGGTGTCAGCACACAGAGCATCACAATCTGGAAAATTCTTTTAATCATCTGTATTTAGTAACGTTTATTAGTTTGCAGTCTCGCAATTTTGCTGCAAATATACAATAAAAGTGCAAAACTACAAACTAATCAATACGTAAAATTCTACGTAAACGTTATCTTTCAAGGGCATCAAACAGCTTGTCGAGAGCCTCGTCGGCATCCTTGCTCTCGTTAAGCAAGGTAACGAACTTTGAGCCGATGATGGCACCGGCGGCATTCTGCTGGGCGGCTTCGAGCGTCTGCTTGTTGCTGATGCCGAAACCAATCATGCGCGGATTGCGCAGATTCATGGCGTTGATACGACGGAAATATTCCTGTTTGGCATCGTCGAAACTCTTCTGTGCACCAGTGATGGCTGCACTCGACACCATATACACAAAACCATCGGTATTATCGTCGATAAAGCGGATACGATCCTCACTGGTCTCTGGCGTGATGAGCATGATGATGCGCAGGTCGTATTTATCAGCAATGGGTTTTACTACCTCCTGATAATCCTTGAATGGCAGGTCGGGGATGATGGCACCGCTTACGCCTGCCTCTACACAACTCTGACAGAAAGCTTCGATACCATAGTGCAGAATGGGGTTCAGATAGCCCATCAGTACCAATGGGATCTGTACCTGATCTTTGATGGCTTTGAGCTGACAGAAAAGGATATGCAGGTTCATGCCGTTTTTCAGAGCCTGGGTGGCGGCACTCTGGATTACAGGACCGTCGGCCAATGGGTCGCTGAATGGGATGCCAACTTCAATCATGGCAATACCACGGCGCTGCATAGCGAGAATCACGTCGCCTGTGCCCTCCAAGGTGGGGCAGCCTGCACAAAAATAAAGGCTTAAAAGCTTTTTGTCGCCACGTTGTGCGAACAGTTGATTGATCTTATTCATATCTTTTTTTATTTAACTCTTCAAAAAATCTTTTGATTTCTTCTGTATTTTTAAGGGCTGGAGCTGACTCGAAACGTGAGTTCAAATCGATGCCGATACATTTGTCGTGATGGAAATTGAGAACGCGCTCTGCATCATCAGGACCGATACCGCCACTCAGCAGAAAAGGTGTACAGCCTGCGTAGACATCGAGTACTGTCCAGTCGAACTTCTCACCATTTCCACCCACGCACTTGCCTTTCGTGTCGAAGAGAAAGTAATCTACTATCCCTTCATAGGGCTTGGTCTGAGGCAGGTCGTCGGCGGTGGCGATATTAAGGGCTTTGATGATTTTAATACCGACAGGCAGGTGGGATTTCAATTGGATGATGTAACTGGGAGACTCCTGTCCGTGCAACTGGATAAAGTGGAGCGCAAAGTTGTTGACGGCCGACATGATGTCGCCGATGCTGGCATCTACAAACACGCCCACACGCTGACAGTGCTCTGGCAAATAGGCTGGCACTTCACTTACAAACCTGCTCGACTTTGGCCAGAAAATAAATCCCATCCAATCAATTGAACATTGATCATTTAACATTGAACATTGTTCAACCTCGCGGATGTTCTCCGCCTCTCTCATACCACAAACCTTGATTATCATAGCTTCTCAATAAATTCACGTAATGCTGATCCTGGATCGGCTGTCTTCATAAAGTTCTCGCCAATCAGGAAACCACGGAAACCAACCTCGCGCAGTGACTTCACGGTGTCGGGATTCGAGATGCCACTCTCGCTCACCTTTACCACATCCTTTGGCAATAGCTCTGCTAGTCGGAAAGAGTTCTCTACATCGGTCACAAACGAACCTAAGTTACGGTTGTTGATACCGCACATATCTGGCTCTAACCCAGCGTATTCCAGTTCTTCGTGCGAGTGCATCTCTAAAAGTACTTCTAATCCTAACTCGTGAGCTGTATGAAGCAGACTACGGCACTCGGCCAGCGTCAGGTCGGCAGCTATCAGCAATACAGCCGAAGCACCACACAAGCGCGCTTGGAACAGCTGATACTCGTCGATGACGAAGTTCTTGTAGAGCACTGGGATGTTCACGCCACTTTGACGGGCAATACGAATATAATCGTCGCAACCGCCAAAATATTTCTCATCGGTCAGAATGCTCAGTGCTGCAGCACCGTTCTGCTGATAGCTCAGGGGGATGATGTCGGGCTGGCCCTCCTCTTTAATCCATCCCTTTGAGGGCGACTTGCGCTTAAACTCGGCAATGATTCCTGAGTCCGACGCTGTGAGGGCGCTCTTCATCGAAGCCACGCTAAAGTCGAGAATGGCCTCTACTTGCTTATAGAGCACCTGTGGGGCAACAGCAGCTTTAGCCTGTTCTACCTCCTGCTGCTTGTGGGCAATGATTTCGTTTAGTATATCTATCATGATTTTTTGGGGGGCACGGATGACACGGCTCTCTTTTTAGAGAAACGCTGCTTTTCGTGATTGAAAACAGCCGTGTTTTTTTATAAAAAGGCCGTGTAATCCGTGCCTAATAAAATTAGCTGTTCAGTTCTACGAATTTCTTGAAGGTGCGGAGGGCTGCGCCACTGTCGATACTCTCGCGGGCAATCTCTATGCACTCCTCGATGCTCTTCTCACCCTTCTCCAGAACCTGGATACCGAAGGCGGCATTGGCCAGTACGATGTTCTTCTGGGCAGGCAGGGCACGATTCTCCAGAACACTGTCGAAGATCTGTGCTGCCTCTTCTTCAGTGGCACCGCCAACAAGCTCCTCGGGCTTGGCTATCTCAAAGCCCAGATCCTGAGGCTTGAAGATGCGCTCGTATTGCTTGGTAGTAACTTTGAAATCGCCTGTCAGTGAGATCTCGTCGTAGCCATCAATCGAATTTACGATACCATAGTCGATACCAATCTTCTGATAAACCTGATTATACAGGCGCATCTGGTCGAGGTTGGCCACACCGAGCAACTGGCACTGGGGCTGTGAGGGGTTAACCAGCGGACCTAACAGGTTGAAGATGGTGGGGAACTGCAGGGCTTTGCGGATAGGACCCACAAACTTCATGGCCTTGGCAAACAGTTGGGCGTGCAGATATACGATGCCTGCCTCGTTCAGACTGCGATTCAGTTTGTCGATATCATCGGTAAACTTGATGCCGTGGTGCTGAATCACATTCGATGCACCCGATACGCTAGTGGCAGCGTAGTTACCATGCTTTGCCACCTTGTAGCCTGCACCAGCAATGACAAAGCAGCTGGTGGTAGAGATGTTGAAGGTGTTCTTGCGATCGCCACCGGTACCAACCACGTCGATGTAGCGGTCGGCATTCAGAATGGCTGGTACGCCTGTTTCTAAGATACCATCGCGGAAGCCAAGCAGTTCGTCCACAGTCACGCCACGCATCTGCAAGGCTGTGAGCAGGGCAGTAATCTGCTCTGTAGGAAACTCACTCTGGGTGATACCAATCAGAATATTCTTCATTTCTTCACGAGTCAGCTCCTCGTGGTTCAGCATCCTGTTCAGGATGTCTTTCATTGTCTGTGCCATATCTCTAATTTTTACATTTTCTAATTTTTACATTTTTACATTTTACAAGAACATCCAGTTCTGTAGCATCTTCTTACCATCGGGTGTGAGGACGCTCTCTGGGTGAAACTGTATACCGCGAATGTTCAGCGTCTTGTGGCGCAGGGCCATAATCTGTCCCTCGTCGCTCTGGGCGGTTACCTCAAGGCAGTCGGGCAACCCCTGGCGCGATACCACCCACGAGTGGTAGCGCCCGATGGTGATGTCGCGCTCGATACCGCTGAAGATGGGGTCGTCGCTGATGATGTGACAAGGTGTAGCTACGCCGTGGAACACATCGCTCAGGTTCTCCAGTTTGCCACCAAAGACTTCGCCGATGGCTTGGTGACCTAAGCATACACCCAAAATGGGCTTTCTGCCTGCATAGGTCTTTATCACGTCGAGCAGTAATCCTGCTTCGCTGGGGATGCCAGGGCCAGGACTCAAGATGATTTTGCTGTATGGCTCCAAATCCTCAAGCTTAAACTGGTCGTTACGCAGCACCGTTACCTCGGCACCCAGTTCCTTTACCAAATGACTCAGATTGTATGTAAACGAGTCGTAGTTATCAATAATAACGATCTTCATAGGAAATCTGTTCTTTTGTTCTTTTTATCTAAAGTTTTTCTGCCTGAAGTATGGCCTTGCGCAGGGCGCCAAGCTTATTGTTTACTTCTTGCAGTTCGTACTCCACATCGCTCTTGGCTACGATACCGCCACCAGCCTGGAACCACAATTCGCCGTTTCTCGATACAAATGTGCGGATGGTGATGGCCTGATTCAGACTGCCATCCAGTCCGATGTAGCCGATGCAACCGCCGTAGGCACCACGGTTGTGTGGCTCGTAGTCACTGATAAGCTGCATGGCGCGCACCTTTGGTGCACCAGAGAGGGTGCCTGCAGGAAAGGTGTCGATAAAAGCCTTGATAGGATCTGCACCTTTGTCGAGCTCGCCTGATACACGTGATACCAGATGAATCACATGACTGTAGTACTGCAAGTCCTTATAGAAATCTACCTTTACACCATGACAATTGCGGCTCAGGTCGTTGCGGGCCAGGTCAACCAGCATCACGTGCTCAGCGTTTTCCTTGGGGTCGTTGCGCAGATATTCTGCCCCCTTGCGGTCGGCCTCAGCATCGCCTGTACGTTTAGTGGTACCGGCTATCGGGTCAATATAGGCACGTTTACCTTCAATGCGGCAGTGGGTTTCTGGACTTGAACCAAAGATACGGAAACCACCAAAGTCGAAGTAGAACAGATAGGGAGATGGGTTGATGCTGCGCAGGGCACGATACAGTTTGAAATCGTCGCCTTCGTACTGCTGGATGAATCGGCGGCTCAACACAATCTGGAACACATCGCCACGCAGACAGTGCTTAATGCCTCGGCGAATGTTCTCACGATGCTCGTCGTCGGTGAGTGTAGAACGCACATCGCCTATTGGATGGAAATCGTAAGCCTTGATATTGGCTTTGTTCATTGCCTTCAGAATGTCGTTTACTTTTTCCTCACCCTCAAGCGAAACAACCTTGAGCGTATTATTAAAGTGGTCGAACACAATCACCACCTTATATAATATATAGAGCAAGTCGGGGGCATCGTTCTTGGCTTGTGTCTCGTCCTTTACGTTGATATCCTCAAAATAGCGCACAGCATTAAAACTGGTATAGCCAAACAGTCCGCACAGCTTGGCATCGTCGCCAGTAACATTAATACGGTCGAGCAGTTCGTGGATAGCCTTGTCGCTGCGATAGGTCTTATTTACCTCTTTCTGCAGTGTGGTGCCATCGGGATAGGTGATGGTTGCTATGCCGTGCCCGATGGCCACGCTGGCCATAGGACCGATACCGATAAACGAGCGTGAGTTGTCCTTTTCGTGATAGTCTGAACTTTCCATCAGGGCGCTCTGTGGGTACAAATCCCTCAGGCGCATATATACCCCCACTGGCGTGTACAAATCCGCCAGAATGGTTTTGCTTGTAGTTGTAAAATTATAAGTAATCATAACTCTCAATCTTCAATTTTCAATCTTCAATTAAAACTCCCCGTATTCTCCCGCCATTGCTTTATTCTTCAGATAAGTCTCTACATCCTTATCGCCGCGACCAGAAACCGTCAGTACCACTACGTCAGTGGGCTTGAATGTGAGTTTTGAGAGAGCTGCAATGGCGTGTGCACTTTCGATGGCGGGGATGATACCCTCCATACGTGTCAATTCGTAACCGCCACGGATGGCTTCGTCGTCGTTGATACTCAGTACCTGTGTGCGACCTTTCTTGGCCATGTTGCAGTGCATGGGACCTACGCCGGGATAGTCAAGACCAGCACTGATGGTGAATGCCTCCTGTATCTGTCCGTTCTCATCCTGCATGACCAGCATTTTCGAACCGTGCAGAATTCCTGTCGTGCCTTTGTGGATGGTAGCAGCAGTATGGTTAGTCTGCCAACCGTGTCCGCCAGCCTCGGCCAGAACGATCTTGGTGCGCTCCTCGTTCACGTAGTGATAGATGGTGCCGGCTGCGTTGCTACCACCACCGATGCAGGCTATCAGATAGTCGGGATAGTCGCGACCAATCTTCTCTTCCAACTGCCATTTGATTTCTTCGCTGATCACGCTCTGCATACGTGCCACCAGGTCGGGGTAGGGGTGTGGGCCCATGGTGCTTCCTACGATATAGAATGTATCTGATGGGTGGCAGCACCAGTCGCGTATAGCCTCGCTACAGGCATCGCTCAGTGTCATGTTTCCTGTACGTACGGGATGCACTGTGGCTCCCAGCATCTTCATACGCTCCACGTTAGTGTGCTGGCGCTCCACATCGGTAGCTCCCATAAACACCTCGCACTGCATATTCATCAGTGCGCATACGGTGGCAGTGGCCACGCCGTGCTGTCCGGCACCAGTCTCAGCTATGATACGTGTCTTGCCCAACTTCTTAGCCAACAGAATCTGTCCGATAGTGTTGTTAATCTTGTGGGCACCTGTGTGGTTCAGGTCCTCGCGCTTCAGGTATAGTTGGCAGCCATACTTCTCGCTCATACGTCTGGCGTAATAAAGTGGACTAGGGCGACCTACATAATCCTTCAGCAGGGCATGGTACTCAGCCTTAAACTCTGCACTCTCGATGATAGGCAGATAGGCCTCCTGCAAGTCGTGTACACACTTGTAGAGTATCTCGGGCACGTAGGCGCCACCAAACTCTCCGTAAAAACCGTTCTCGTCAGCAAAATAATTCTCCATATGATATTTAATTTTCCGCTCGGCTTTGCCGCTTGGCTCCGCCAAGAATTTTCTAAGTTCAATTAAAAAAGGCCCGTCGCTGTCGCGACGAGCCTTTTTATACTATATCTATAGGTATACGGCATTAAACCTCGCGACTTGTTAATCTCGAGCTCTGCCACCACCAATAGTTGTTCTGAATTCTATTCATATTCTATGTTGTCTTTGTAACATTTCGCCTGCAAAAGTAAGTATTTCATTTCAAACCGCCAAACATTTTCTAAACTTTTTATTAAAAAAGTAAGCAAATGTTGCTTTTTGCTTACATAATTTACCCTAACACTAAACCTATTATACCAAAAAGGTAAAGCAAGGTTAGTGTTAGGGTAGAGGGAAAATGGCCTTCTGCTTTGCAGTTGCTATTTACTTAATATCTCTTTGATAAAGCGAGGTGTGTAGCCGCGTTTACTTTTAGCTACTTGTTCGGGAGTGCCGGCACAGAGAATCTCGCCACCACCACGACCACCTTCGGGACCAATGTCGATAATCCAGTCGGCCTGTTTGATAACATCGAGATTGTGCTCGATGATAATAACTGTATTGCCGCGATCCACCAGTTGCTGCAGTACCTGCATCAGGATACGGATATCCTCGAAGTGCAGTCCTGTGGTGGGCTCGTCGAGTATATACATGGTTTTACCTGTATCGCGTTTGGAGAGTTCTGTGGCCAGTTTAATGCGCTGACTCTCGCCACCAGAGAGGGTGGTAGAGGGCTGTCCTAACTTGATGTAGCCTAGACCTACATCCTGTATGCTCTTGATTTTTCGCAGGATGTCGGGCACATTCTCAAAGAACTCCACGGCCTGGTTGATAGTCATGTCGAGTACGTCGGCTATCGACTTGCCTTTGTAGCGCACTTCCAGTGTTTCGCGGTTGTAGCGCTTGCCATGGCAATCCTCACAAGGAACCTGAATATCGGGCAGGAAATTCATCTCGATGGTCTTATAACCATTACCGCCACAGGTTTCGCATCGTCCGCCTTTGACGTTGAACGAGAATCGGCCCGGTTTGTAACCACGAATCTTAGCCTCGGGCAGGTTGACAAACAGTGATCGGATATCGGAGAATACCCCTGTGTAAGTGGCAGGGTTGGAACGAGGAGTGCGACCGATAGGACTCTGATCGACACTCACCACCTTATCTATCAGGTCGAGCCCCTCGATGCTCTCATAAGGCATAGGTCGTTTGAGCGAGCGATAGAAATGGTGCGACAGGATGGGTTGTAGCGTCTCGTTGATAAGCGTACTCTTACCCGAACCACTCACACCGGTTACCACGATGAGTTTGCCCAATGGAAATTCGGCATCGATATGCTTGAGGTTGTTACCCGTGCAGCCACGCAGCACCAGACTCTCTCCAGAGCCCTTGCGACGGTTGGTGCAGGCCATAGTGAGTGTGCCGTTAAGGTATTGCGCTGTAAGGGTATTGGTCTTGAGTAGTTCGGCGGGAGTGCCTTGGAACACCACCTCGCCACCTTTGCGACCGGCACGGGGACCGATATCCACAATGTAATCGGCACTACGCATCATATCCTCGTCGTGTTCTACTACAATTACCGTGTTGCCGATGTCGCGCAGTTCCTTGAGCGAGTTGATGAGCCGCTCGTTGTCGCGTTGGTGCAAGCCAATAGAAGGCTCGTCGAGAATATAAAGCACATTAACGAGTTGTGAACCAATCTGAGTGGCCAGTCGGATGCGCTGGCTCTCACCACCCGACAGTGTTGCCGACTGGCGGTTGAGCGACAGGTAGTCGAGACCTACATCGAGCAGGAAATCCAAGCGTGTCTTGATTTCTTTCAGAATCTCCTTGGCAATAGTAAATTCCTGTTTCGACAGTTTATCACCAATTTCCAAACGGTCGATCCACTGGCGCAGTTCTACCAGATCCATATTGGCCAGTTCGGCGATGTTACGACCACCGAACGTGTATGAGAGTGCCTCACGGTTGAGACGCTGACCGTGGCATTCAGGACAGGTGATCTCGGCCAGAAACTGGTCGGCCCATTTCTGTCCGGTCGATGAATCGTCGTTCTCCATCACTCCACGCAGGTATTTGATGATACCATCGAAGGATACGAAATAGTCGCTGGATGTGCGTACCAAGTCTTTGTCGATGCGCACGTCTTCGAGCGAACCATAAAGTAGTTCGGTCATGGCATCGTCAGGAATATCGCTGATGGGTGTATTTAAGTCGCAATCAAACTTCTTCAGAATGGCTTCTACCTGCCAGAAAATCATCTGATTCTTATATTTTCCTAATGGTACAATGCCGCCTTCGCGGATAGTGGCTGCTTTGTTAGGAATAACCTTTTCAAGGTCGATCTCATTGATGACGCCCAGTCCTTTACAGTGTGGGCAAGCGCCTTGAGGCGAGTTGAATGAGAAATTGTTTGGCGCAGGATCGCTATAGCTGATACCTGTGGTAGGGCACATCAGACGCTTAGAGAAATGCTTTAGCTCACCTGTATCCTGGTCGAGAATCATAATGAGTCCGTCGCCTTGCTTCATGGCGAGTGAGATCGACTTTTTAAGTCGTTCTTCGTCAGGTGTCTCAGGAACTTTCATGCGGTCTATCACCACTTCGATATCGTGATTCTTATATCGATCAACCTTCATTCCTTGGGTGATTTCCTTTAATTCGCCATCTACACGTATGTGCAGATAGCCTTTTCGGCGCATGCTTTCAAATAACTCGCGATAATGACCTTTACGGCTACGTACCAGTGGAGCCAGAATATAAATTTTGTGTCCTGCGTAATCTTCGCTAATCATTTCGAGCACACGCTCTTCGGTATAGCGTACCATTTCCTCACCCGTGGCAAAACTATAAGCACGGCCTGCGCGAGCAAATAGTAGTCGCATGTAGTCATAAATCTCTGTAGTAGTGCCTACGGTAGAGCGTGGATTCTTATTAGTAGTCTTCTGCTCAATACTGATTACTGGCGAAAGACCAGTGATTTTGTCAACGTCAGGGCGCTCCATCCCGCCCAGGAAGTTTCGGGCATAGGCCGAGAACGTTTCGATATATCGGCGCTGGCCTTCGGCAAAGATAGTGTCGAAAGCTAATGACGATTTACCGCTACCGCTCAGTCCTGTTATAACGGTGAGCGAGTTACGGGGTATCTCTACATCAATATTCTTAAGGTTGTGTACACGTGCACCATACACGTTTATCTTCTCATCTTCTCTGTTCATTTCCTCTTAGTAAGTTTACGTCTTTGCGGATGTTGTATGTCACATCATCAGTACCATGGGCTTTCACCAGCACAAAATACACACCAACTTTAGCATCGTGACCCTGATAGGTTCCATCCCATCCTTCAGCAGGGTCGTTCCATTCATAAAGCTTCTGTCCCCACCTATTATATATATATGCATGAAAGTCGGTGAGATTCTGGTATGTTTTGGCTTTGTATATGTCGTTATGACCATCACCGTTAGGGGTAAAGGCATTTGGCATAATAAGCTTGCTCTCATAGCCTGTTGTGGCTGTTGAGTCTGTTGTATCCAAATTGCTCTGTGCTGTGGCCGAATGCGACAAAAACAGTGTCAAAATGGTAAGAATTGTTTGTTTAAACATCATTTTTGCTCCTTTAAAGTGCAAAGTTACTAAAAAATTGATAATTGACAATTGATATTTGATATTTATTTAGTACTTTTGTACGCGAAATGACTAAATTTTGAAAATATGACGCGAGTTTTAAGATATTTTTTGTTCTTAGTCGCCCTCTGTCTGGCAGTTGGTGTGGCTTCTGCGCAAGAGAGTGATCAGATACGCGGAATGCATAAAGTGAAGAAGAAGGAAACCATCTTCGGCATATCGCGTATGTATGATATCACCATCGAGCAGCTGATGAAGGCTAACCCAGAGATGAATCAGCCTGGTTACGAACTGAAGAAGGGTGATGTGTTGAGAATACCATTTGCTGAAAAGATGGTGGCTCCAGCTAAGCCAAAAGAGATTGAGGTTGTGGAGACAGACGATGTGCGTAAGCGTGCTATCCGTCTGGGTGTGATGCTGCCATTACATAATGTGAATGGCGATGGTAAGCGCATGGTAGAATATTATCGCGGCGTACTGATGGCTTGCGATAGTTTGAAACAGCGCGGCTTGTCGATAGATATTCATACTTGGAACACTGCCGAAGATGGCGATATCAATCAGGTACTGAAAGATGAAGCTGCTGCAAAGTGTGACCTGATTATCGGACCTCTTTACTCAAAACAGATGCCTGCTTTGTCGGCTTTTGTTGAGAAGCACAAGATCAAGCTTTTGATTCCTTTCTCCATCAATGCGCCTCAGTTGGCTGAGAATAAGTATATTTACCAGGTATATCAGAGCCACATTACTCAAAACACGGCTACGATAGAGCATTTTGTAAAGGGTTTCAAAAACTACCATACAGTGATTATTGATTGTAATGACTCTACCAGTCAGAAGGGAGAGTTTACTACTGCATTACGTCGCCAATTGGAACAGCAGAAGATGACTTGCAATATCACTAACCTGAAGTCAGGTGAGGCCGATTTCTTAAAAGCTTTCAGCCGCACAAAGCCTAATGTGGTAATATTGAATACAGGTCGTTCGCCCGAGCTAGGTATTGCTTTCTCAAAACTGAAAAGTTTGAAGGTTGCAGAACCAGATTTGGCAATCACGATGTTTGGTTATACTGAGTGGCTGATGTACACCCGATCACACTTGGAGAACTTCTATAAGTTCAATACTTATATTCCCTCAGTATTCTACTATAATCCGCTGTCGGCATCTACCAAGCGCCTGCAGCAGAAGTTCCGTTGGAATTTCCATACCGACATGCAAAACAATTTGCCGCGCTTTGCGCTGACAGGTTTCGACCATGCTTATTTCTTCTTGATGGGCCTGCACCGCGAGGGGCGTAAGTTCTTAGGGGATGAGAGTAATCCAGAATATGTTCAGACACCTTTGCAGTTTGAGCGTTATGGTAATGGCGGTCTGCGTAATCGTACACAGTTGTTTGTTCATTATACCCGCGATAACCGGGTTGAAACTATCAAGTTCTAAAGAATGGGGGATGTAAAGATGATAAAGCGAATATTTGTAATTTTTTCATTTTTCCATTTTTGTATTGCAACGGCAGTAGCTCAGGTTGGTGAATATCGCAACGACTTAGCTGTAGGAGTGAATGGTGGATATGTGATGAGTAGTGTGTCATTCGTTCCAAAAGTACCTCAATCTATGTTAGGTGGAATAACAGGTGGTATCACGGCTCGTTATACTTGCGAGAAATATTTTAGCAGTATTTGTGCAGTAACGGCAGAGTTGAATTTCGCTCAGATTGGTTGGGAGGAAAAGATCTGGGACATGAACGATCAATATGTCCCACTTCATACTGATCCATCGCAGAATTTGGCTTATCAGCGTAAGATGACTTATGTGCAGATTCCATTGTTGGCACGGCTTGGATGGGGACGTGAGCGTAATGGCTTTCAAGCATTCATTCATCTGGGCCCGCAGATAGGATTCTATTTGAACGATAAGGTAGATAGCAATTTTGACGTGCATGATCCTGCTTTTAATCCTGCTATAGAAAAAGGCCAGTTTGGCCCCGACTATAAATATGGTAGTTTGCGAGCTTCGCATGTGGTGGCACAAGATACGATGGCTATCGAGAATAAATTCGACTATGGTATTGCAGTAGGTGCTGGACTTGAATTCAGTAACTCTCGCTTTGGCCATTTCATGATAGAAGGTCGTTATTATTATGGCTTAGGTAATATTTATGGCAACACAAAACGCGACTATTTTTCACGTTCCAATTTCGGAAATATCGTTATCAAGTGTACTTATCTGTTTGACATCATCAGAACAAAGAATTCTAAAATCAAATAATAATTAATTATGTTCGAAAATCAACCCAAAGGTTTATTTGCGTTGGCTTTGGCCAACACTGGCGAGCGTTTCGGTTATTACACCATGCTGGCCGTATTTGCATTGTTTTTGAGAGCTAACTATGGTTTGGATGCTGGATGGGCTGGCGAAATCTATAGCGATTTCCTGATGCTCGTTTACTTTCTTCCTATTGTAGGAGGTTGGATGGCTGATCGTTTCGGTTTCGGTCGTATGGTCACCATCGGCATCATGATTATGTTTGCTGGTTATGTACTGTTGTCCATACCTCTTGGCGGCGACACATTCGCACTGATTGTGATGCTGCTGGCACTGGTATTGATAGGCTTTGGTACCGGACTGTTTAAAGGTAACCTCCAGGTAATGGTGGGCGACCTGTATAACGATCCACAGTATGCCAACAAGCGCGATGCAGGTTTTTCTCTGTTCTACATGGCTATCAACATTGGTGCGCTGTTTGCACCCACAGCAGCTGTGCGCATCATGGAGTGGGCTCAGCAGAATCTGGGTACATCGGTTAATGATTCTTACCACTTTGCTTTTGCTGTGGCATGCGCTTCGCTTATTCTGTCGATAGCTATCTATTATGCCTTCCGTGGCACATTCCGTCATGTTGAGGGTGGTAAGGGCAAGGCTGACAAGGCGCAGGCTGCCAGCAATGAGCCTGAGCTAAGCAAGGAAGAAACAACTCAGCGTGTGGTTGCTCTCTGCTTGGTTTTTGCTGTGGTAATCTTCTTCTGGATGGCTTTCCATCAGAATGGTCTGTCACTCACATACTTTGCTGACGAGTTTACCGCAAAGTCGGCTACAGGTGTAGATACCATGCCATTCGATGTGTTTAACCTGGTGCTGATTATCTTCGTCGTTTATGGCGGTTTCTCACTCTTCCAGAGCAAGACATCAAAAGGCAAGGGCATCTCTGCAGGTGTTATCGTAGTGGCGCTCGCCATTCTTGCCTACAAGTATTCACAGGCTACTGGCGAGGTGGCTATTTCTGCTCCTATTTTCCAGCAGTTCAACCCCTTCTATGTAGTGGCACTCACCCCATTCTCTATGGCCTTGTTTGCTGGTTTGGCTTCTAAGGGCAAGGAGCCTACTCCTCCACGTAAGATTGCTTATGGTATGCTGGTAGCAGCTTCGGCATTTATTCTGATGATGCTTGCATCGCAGGGATTGCTCACGCCTAACGAGCAGAAAGTTGCTGGTGAGGCAGGTACATTTGTTTCTCCTTACTGGCTGATTAGCACTTATCTGATTCTTACTTTTGGTGAGTTGTTGCTCAGCCCAATGGGAATCTCTTTTGTATCAAAGGTGGCTCCTCCAAAGCTCAAGGGATTGATGATGGGTGGTTGGTTTGTATCTACCGCCATTGGTAATAAGTTGGTAGGTGTAGGTGGTTACCTTTGGGGCGACATCGACCTCACTATTGTTTGGGGCGTGTTTATCGCAGTGTGTGTGATTGCTGCTCTGTTCATGTTTGCTATGATGAAGCGTCTCGAAAAGGTTTGCTAAATGATATCATTTATCCCATTCATAGTACTGATAGTACTCATTACATGTTGCGTTGCCGTATTTGGCAACGCAACTTTAGATGGTGCCAGTCAGGTGTCGTTATTGGCGGCATCGGCTGTTAGTGTGTTAATAGGCCATTTCTCCAAACGACTTGAATGGGAGAATCTTGAAAAAGAGATAACGGATAAGATAGCCAGCTGTACGCCGGCTATCATTATCCTGTTGTTAATCGGAGCCATCGGTGGAACCTGGATGGTTTCAGGCATCGTGCCTACGATGATTTACTATGGCATGCAGATTATCCGCCCCGAGGTATTCTTGGTGAGCAGTAGTGTGCTGTGTGCACTGGTGAGTTTGATGATAGGTTCATCATGGACTACCGTTGCAACTATCGGTGTGGCACTGATGGGTATCGGCAAGGCACATGGTTTTGATGATGGTTGGATTGCTGGTTCTATCATCACAGGTGCTTATTTTGGTGATAAGTTGTCGCCATTGAGCGATACTACTGTGTTGGCTTCGAGTGTATCGGGTACGCCGTTGTTTACGCATATCCGTTATATGCTTTATACCACGGTGCCTTCGTTCTTGGTATCGCTTTCTATCTTCCTGATTGCAGGACTGATGATGAACGTATCGGGTCATGGCAATGTGCAGGAGTTTATGGACGGCTTGCAGCATACGTTTGTGATTTCACCTTGGCTATTGGTAGTACCAGTACTTACTGGTGTGATGATAGCTCGTCGTTGGCCGTCTATGGTGGTGCTTTTCTTGGCGATATTGTTGGCATGCATCGTTGGATTGTTAGTACAACCAGAATTAGTGCGCCAGATATCAGGGCACGACGGTTTTTTGTCGTCGTATAAAGGTATGATGCAGGTTTGTTATGGCAGTACGAACATCGAAACAGGTGTGCCGATGCTTAATGAATTGGTGCATACGAGTGGTATGGGTGGAATGATGCCAACAATCTGGCTGATTATCTGTGCGCAGACATTTGGTGGTGCGCTGACAGCTACAGGACAGTTGGCTGACCTGATGAAACTTGTGCTGCGATGGGTACGTGGTACGGCTTCGCTGGTTGCTTCGACCGTTGGTACCTCGTTATTCTGCAATATCGCGATGGCCGATCAGTATCTGTCAATCATGCTGGCCAGTTCCATGTTTAAGGATGTATATAAGAAAGGTGGTTATGAGGCCCGCCTTTTGAGCCGTAGTTGTGAAGATGGTGCAACCGTTACCTCGGTACTGGTGCCTTGGAATACTTGCGGACTCACTCAAAGCACAGTTCTTGGTGTGGCTACGCTTACCTATCTGCCATATTGTTTCTTCAATATCTTGTCGCCTATCACCAGTATTCTTGTGGCAGGACTTGGTTGGAAAATCAAACGTAAATGATACTTAGTCTGCTGTTATCGGGATTCTTGACGTTTGTAGAGTTGAACTGCGAGAACTTTTTCAACTATACACACGATACAGGTAAGCAGGATACAGAGTTCCTTCCAGAATCAGAGAGACACTGGTCGTCAAAGCGTTATTGGCGTAAACTGAACATGGTAGCGCAGGAACTGCTTTCGTGCTCAGTTGAAGGTGATGGAATCCCCGACTTAGTAGCGCTTTGTGAAGTAGAGAACGATTCTGTGATGTATGATTTTACGCATCGTTCGCTGCTGCGTAATGCTGGCTATCAGTATTTGGTTACCTCATCGCCTGATGAGCGCGGGATAGACGTGGCATTGCTTTATGCTCCAGCATCGTTTGCGCCTATTCACAGTCATGCCATTCGTGTGAATCCTATCGAAGGCATGCGTGCTACACGTGATATTCTGTATGTTTGTGGCGAAACTGTTTCAGGTGATACACTGCATGTGTTTGTGGTGCATCAGCCTAGTAAATTTGGGGGCGAGAAACACAGTAGGCCATTCCGTCAGGCTGTGGCTCAGCGAGTTTGTGAATCGGTAGATTCTATTCGTGCAGTTTCGCCAGATGCTAAACTGATAGTTGCTGGCGACTTTAATGATGGTGCCGTTAGTCCTAGTCTTTTTGTGTATGAACAACATGGTTTGGTGAATTTAACCAAACAAGCACAGGGTGAAAATGGTGTTCGTGGCACCTATCGTTACAAAGGCGAGTGGGAGAGCATCGATCATATCTTAGGCAGTTCGTCTATCATGAATAAAGTAGATACAGCTTTTATTCATGCGCCACAGTTTTTGTTAGAAGAGGATACCAGATATGGTGGGTATCGCCCACGAAGAACATACGTTGGGCCTCGCTATCAAGGCGGCTTTAGCGATCATTTGCCGTTAGTGGTCCGACTTATTTTCTAATATTCGGCAATTGCAGTCCGTAATGTTTTCTCTTGTCTACTAACAGTATGGCAATCGCAGTTACGGCTGCTCCCAAAGCTGTGAATCCGAATATCAGCATTGATGTGGTATAGCTTGGATCTGTTTCGTTAGCTCTACCAACACACATTGGAATAACAGCACGCCCGAAGTTCTGTATGAAGAATATCATAGAGTAGGCAGTACCTAAACATTTCAGCGGTATAATCTTTGGTACACATGGCCACAAAGCAGCAGGTGCCAACGAATAGCCTACACTGAGTATTACCATCAGTGCAATAGCAAAAGCTCCTCCGTCATTTCCAAAAGCGGCAGGTATGGGAAGCGCGAATCCAAAGTGTACGGCAGTAAGCATGAGTGCGCCTGTAATCACTAAGGTCACGCCTTTACCATATCGGTCGTAAATCAAACCAAACAATGGTGTCATCAGAATGGTTCCGAAGGGGGCGATTGATGAGAAGAAACCTGCGATGTCTGGATCAACACCGTATTTCATTACCATCAGTTTGGTAGAGAACTTGAGAAATGGCGATACAGCTGAATAGAATAGCACACAGAACAGTGTGATAAGCCAGAAACCTGGATTACGAAGTGTTACAATAATATCGGAAAAATGAAATTTGTCTTCTGATGGAGGATTATTATAACTATCCACTCTACATTGTCCACTGTCATCTAATTTGCGGTCCATCAAGCAGAATACCAAGAATGCGAGTAGGCCGATGCACAAGAATACCAGCGAGATTAATAGTGGCATGGAGAGTGTGTAGTGGCGGGCAATGGGGGCTGAGATGCTGAGGGCTGCTGCTGTGCCCAGACGAGCCATCGCTAACTGTATGCCCATGGCCAAGGCCAGCTCATGACCAGTGAACCAACGTACCATTGCTTTTGAAACACTGATACCCGTCATCTCATAGCCTACACCGAATATCGCAAAGCCTAAGGATGCCCAAACAGCCGAAGCGGGCAATTGATAATCTAGGAATGCGATTGGCTCATTTCCAAATTCGGCTGATACGGCATAATACTTGATGAGTGTGCCAAAAGCCATCAGACTGCAGGCTAATGTGCCTGTAAATCGGATGCCCATCTTATCGAGAATCAAACCCGAAATAAAGAGCATCAACAGAAATACATTGATAAAACTACCTGCCCCTGAGAAGAAACCATAGTCGGCAGGTGTCCAGCCCAAACCGCCCTGTTCCTTGGGCAGTTCGAGTATGGTTTCCAATGGCGACATCACGTCATTAACGAAATAGCCCATCATCATGGCTGTTGCCACGATGATGAGCACTGTCCATCTCGCAATAGGCGAGTCGTTAAGTTGTTGACGGATTACCGCTGTCATACATTACTTTTTCTTCACAGGGTCACAGGTCAAACCGCATCCCAGCTTCTTGAATATCTTGCGATCAACCTCGCTGAGCATCACGGTGGTGTGCACCTGACAGCCACGCAACTTGGGTAACTGTTCCAAAGCCTTGCGGCAGTTTTCGTCGTCGTTCGACAAAACGCTCAGGGCTACTAGTACCTCATCGGTATGAAGGCGTGGATTCTTACCACCCAGGTATTCAATCTTAGTCTTCTGCACAGGTTCAATCAGACTCTGTGGAATGAGCTTGGCCTCATGATCAATCTCTGCCAGATGCTTGGTAGCATTGAGTAGCAGTGCGGCACTGCAACCCAGCAGTGGCGATGATTTGGCGGTGATGATGGTACCATCTTCCAACTCGATTGCTGCTGACTGCTGACCTGTTTCCAGCTTCTTCTCGTAAGCAGCTGTGGTAACAGGACGGAAAGCAGTGGTAATCTTTGCTTGGTTGAAGAGCATACGAATCTTGTTTACCTCACTCTCGTTATCGGCTCCATCGGCCATCTTGTTGGTGGCATCGTAGAATCGGCGGATAATCTCATCTTTCGAAGCCTTGCAGCACACCTCATCATCGCTGATGCAGAATCCGATCATGTTCACACCCATATCTGTGGGTGACTTGTAAGGATTCTCGCCATAGATACCCTCGAAGAGAGCATTCAGTACAGGGAAGATCTCAATGTCGCGATTGTAGTTAACTGCTGTTTTATTGTATGCCTCCAGATGGAAGGGGTCGATCATGTTCACATCGTTCAGGTCGGCAGTAGCTGCTTCGTAGGCGATGTTTACAGGATGCTTCAATGGTAAGTTCCATACGGGGAATGTCTCAAATTTAGCATATCCGGCACGTATTCCACGCTTATTCTCATTGTAAAGCTGGCTCAGGCAGGTAGCCATTTTACCGCTACCAGGTCCAGGAGCAGTTACGATGACCAGCGGGCGTGAGGTCTCTACATAATCGTTTTTGCCAAAACCCTCATCACTGGCAATCAGTTCCACATTGTGTGGATAACCGTCGATGGGATAGTGGATATACGATTTGATGCCTTCGCGCTCCAGACGATGACGGAACTGATCGGCAGCATGCTGACCGTTGTAGTGGGTGATAACCACACTACCCACCATGAAATTGCGGCTCATAAACTCATCACGAAGGCGCAGCACATCTTCATCGTAGGTAATACCCAGGTCGGCGCGTACCTTATTCTTCTCAATGTCCTCAGCGCTTACAACGATGACAATCTCGATACTGTCGCGCAACTGTCCCAGCATACGCAGTTTACTGTCGGGCTTGAAACCTGGCAGTACGCGTGATGCATGGTGGTCGTCGAACAGTTTGCCACCTAACTCCATATAGAGCTTACCATCGAACTGAGCGATGCGTTCCTTGATATGCTCAGACTGAATCTTGAGATATTTGTCGTTATCGAAACCTATTTTCATATTTATTCTGTAATGTTTGGAAGTTCAAGACCAAGACCTTTCTTCTTATCTACTACCTTCAGAACAAAGCCCAATACCAGGGCTGCAACGCCGAGCGATGCCAGCATAACCAGCGGAGCTGTATAGTTGAACTGAGTTGGATCGGTTACGCCAGGATTAGTCTGGTCAAGCACCTTACCGATGAGTAGTGGGAACAGCCAAAGACCGATGTTCTGAATCCAGAAAATCAGTGCATAGGCCGAACCAATAACCTTGGCATCAACCAACTTGGGCACTGAAGGCCAGAGCGATGCTGGAACGAGTGAGAACGAAGCTCCCAGTACCAGAATCGTGGTGTAGGCAATGATGATACCACCTACGGCATTGCCCTTGAACATTGGCAGAACGAAAGCAAAGGTGAGGTGACAGGCAATCAAGAGGATAGAACCTAAAACGAGCATAGTTGCTGCCTTACCGTGGTGGTCAAGATAGCTACCCAGGATTGGAGTAATGAGCACTGCCAGCAGTGGGAATACAGCAAAAATACTCTCGGCCGACTGGCGCATGAAACCCATATAGCAATAGGTGATAAGTGCAACGATTGAAAGAGCCAACAAACCGAATCGAAGGTTAGCTTTCTTCTGGAAGTTAGAAGCAAAACCAGCAGCTGCCACGATGAGCATGATGACATACTGAACGATGGTCACATCAGGCTGTGCCCAGAAAGAGTTAGCATCAGGAGCAGTCAGTGTGAGGTTGCACTGCAGCATGTTTACAGCATACTTCTGGAATGGGAAGATAGCTGAATAATACAGCACGCAGAGCAGGGCAACAATCCAGAAACCGGCATCGGTAAGAATCTTACCCAGGTCGCTGATTTTGAAAGGATCGTCTTTCTCCTCAGCCTCGCCAGTCTGTGCATCCAGTTTCTGGTCCATGAAGAAATAAACGATGGTCATGATGAGTGCGATACACATCAGTACCACACCGAAAGCTACTGAACGACTTACAGAAACCTCGCCACCCAAACGGGCAAAGAAAGGTGAGAAAATCATACAGGTGGCAACACCCAGGCGGGCAAGTGCCATCTCTGAACCCATAGCCAATGCCATTTCACGACCTTTGAACCACTTTACGATTCCACGACTCACGGTGATTCCTGCCATCTCGCAGCCACAACCGAAGATCATGAATCCGCAGGCTGCAAACTTGGCTGATGCAGGCATGCCCTCATAGAAGGGTGACACGCCCAGTTCGTCGAATACGGGGATATAATTCAGATTATTATTGAACCACGCTTCTAGTCCGGTTCCCATGAAGCTCTCGCTAACGGCATACCATTTCACACAGGCACCTACCACCATTACGGCAGCTGAAAGTACAGCAGTGAAACGAACGCCCATCTTATCGAGGATGATACCTGCGAAGATGAGGAAGAACACGAACACGTTGAGGAACACCTCAGATCCCTGCATGGTACCGAATGCTGTTGAGTCCCAACCACGAGTCTCCTGCATCAGGTCCTTGATAGGTGATAGGATGTCCATGAAGATATAGGCACAGAACATAGCCAGTGCCAGGAGTAAAAGTGCGGTCCAGCGCATACCGGCGCTATCGCGCAATGTTTTTTGAATTGCTTGAGTCATTATTTCTATTTTTTAATTCTTCAATTTTTTAATTCTCCTTCAGCCAACGATCCAGCCAGTTGAAGAAGGTGCGCTGCCACAGCACGCCGTTCTGTGGTTTCAGTACCCAGTGGTTCTCATCAGGGAAGATGAGCAACTCGGCAGGAATACCCTTCATGCGGGCAGCATTGAAGGCCGACATGCCCTGAGTGGCGTTGATACGATAGTCCTTCTCGCCATGAATCACGAGGATAGGAGTATCCCACTTGTCAACAAACTGGTGAGGAGAGTTTTTGTATGTCTTGTCGGCACGGGCTGTGCGATCTTTGTTCCAATAGGCATCATCGTACTCAAAGTTAGAGAACCAGTTCTCCTCGGTTTCAGTGTACATAGCCTCGAGGTTGAAAGCACCATCGTGAGAGATAAATGCTTTGAATCGTTTGTCGTGATTACCTGCCAGATAGTAAACTGAGAAACCACCGAACGAAGCACCTACGGCACCCAGGTGATCCTTGTCAACATAAGGCAAATTGTTGGCAGCATCATCGATAGCAGCCAGATAGTCCTTCATGCACTGACCAGTCCAATCGCCAGAGATCTCCTCCAGCCATTCCTGTCCGAATCCAGGCAGTCCACGACGGTTAGGTGCTACTACTACATAGCCCTGCGATGCCATAATCATGAAATTCCAACGATAGCTCCAGAACTGTGATACTGGGCTCTGAGGACCGCCCTCGCAGAACAGCAGGGTGGGGTACTTTTTGTTCTCGTCGAAGTTTGGTGGTAGAATCACCCATACAAGCATCTGTTTGCCATCGCTAGTGTTCACCCAGCGCTGCTGAACGGTTGGCTTAGCCAACTGATCCAGAATGTGTTTGTTCTCGAAAGTGAGCTGTTTGGCCTGTGTCTTCTCAGGCTTCTTGAAGTTTGGGGTAACGATATACAAATCGGCAGGTGATGTGTAGTTATGACGCTCCATCAGCAGCTGCTTACCATTGTTCATCAGGTGGATAGAACCAAAGTCGTCCCAGGTATTAGTAAGCTGCTTCAGTTCACCTTTCCAGTTCACTGCATAGAGGTTGATGGTAGCATGCCATACGCCAATGAAGTAGATCATCACGTCCTTATTGTCGCTCCATACAAAGTCCTCAACGCCAGAGTCGAAGCTCTCTGTTACATATTTCTTCTCACCAGTAGCCAGATTGTAAACACACAGACGCAGGCGGTCGGCCTCATAGCCATCGCGCTCCATCGAGGTCCAAGCTACATACTTTCCATCGGGCGAGAACTTTGGATTCTGGTCGTAACCTACGTTGTTCTTCAGATTCTCCTTGGCGTTCACGCTCTGGAATTTCAGCGTTTTGGTTGGATCAACCTTTGGTGCCTTATAATCGGCAGGCTTACAGAGATTCTTAGTTTCGCGCGTACCTATTATATATAAATAGATATCAGAGTCGGTAGAGATAGAATACTCCAGACCAGTCTTCTTGCGGCAGGTATAAGCAATCGACTTAGAGTCAGGTGCCCAGTCCAACTGCTCGATACCACCGAATGGCTCCATAGGGCACTCGTATGGCTCACCCTCCAGGATGTCAATACCATCCTTGATGCCATCTTCGGTTACATCAGCTACGAAGGGGTGCTGGATTGACTCTACATAGTGATCCCAGTGACGATACATAAGATCGGTAACCAGTCGTCCTGTTGCCTTTGGAAGGTCTGATGGGTTTTTCTTGATAATCTCATTGAATTCGAGTGAGTGGAGCAGAATCACCTTCTTGCCATCTGGAGAGAACTTGAAACCCTCGATGTCTTTTGAAGTCTTCGAAATCTGCTTGCGATCAGAACCATCAGGGTTCATAGTCCACAGCTGTCCTCCACTCAGAAAGGCAATCTTACCATTATACCAGGTTGGATCACTTTCACTCTTGCTACCAGTAGTCAAGGTAGTATTGCCAGTTCCATCGGCATTGATGATGGCAATCTTCTGCTGACTCTTGTTGGCTTTTACGCTGTAGTAGCCAATCTGGTAAACAATCTGCTTACCGTCTGCCGATGCTTCAGCAGCACCTACGCGTCCCATAGCCCAAAGTGCTTCGGGTGTCATGAGATTGCTGCTCAGCTTGATATTTTGTTTTCCTATTTTCACTGTTTCTTCAGCTTTTGCTGGATTAGCTAACATTGCTAGTCCCAGTAGAATTACTAAATATTTCTTCATTTTTATCTTTTTTGTTGGTTCATTCTTTGTTTTTGCAACTCTTCTGCCTGCTTTTGCATAGCCTCCAGACGGGCTGCCAGTCCAGATGTCTTCTTGTTGGGATTGTTCTTGTTCTCCTTATACTTAGCCTCCAGAATGGCGAGCAGCTTCTCGTCGTTGGTAGTCTTGCGGAGTGTCCACATGATGGCTGCTGAGAAGAACAGTGAGATAAAGTAGTAGAAGTTCAAACCTGATGAATAGTCGTTGAACATGAAGAAGAACATCACTGGCATCAAATACATCATCCACTGCATCATCTTCATCTGCTCAGCCTGCTGACCCACCATCTGGTCGCGCTGCTGGCGCATGGTCATGTAGCTGTAGAGCACGTTGGCTACACAGAACAGAATACATGTAAGCGACAAGTGATCGCCGATACCCCATATCTGTGTGCCCCATTCGATGATAGGGTCGTAAGTTGAAAGGTCGCTAATCCACAGGAACGACTCGCGGCGCAGCTGGATCGCGTTAGGCACGAAGAAGAACATCGCCATCCAGATTGGGAACTGAATCAGCATTGGCAGACAGCCGCCAAGTGGCGATACGCCATACTGCGAATAGAGCTGCATCATGGCCTGTTGTTTCTTCATCTGATCCTCGGGCTTGTCATACTGCTTGGTAGCCTCGTCGAGTTTGGGTTTCAGCACGCGCATCTTAGCTGATGACATATAACTCTTCTTCACCATAGGGAAGGTGATCACCTTGAGCAAGAGGGTGATAAGAATAAGCACGATGCCCATTGAGAAGCCCCAAGAGGTGAGCCAGTCGAATACATAGATAGTAAACCAGCGGTTAATCCAGCGCACTAACCACCATCCCAAGTTAACCAGTTGCTCCAAATCGAGGTCCTTGCCAAATGTGCTCTGCTGTTCCACATCCTTAATCAGGCGGAAGTCGTTAGGACCGATATACATCTCAAACTCGGTTGCCTTGGCACCTGTGGGGTCGAAGGCTGTTTTCAGTTTGGCGTTAAACTGCTTCAGATAACCAGATCCCTTCTTCTGAGGAACGCTTGTGAGCAGCGAATTAGCAGCAAACTCGTCCTTAGCAATCAGAGCTGCTGAGAAGAATTGGTTCTTGAAAGCCACCCAGTCTAATGCTTCATCAATATTCTCGTCGATCTTTTCTGAAGTCTCGTTCAGATAGTCTGTTCCGCCATTTTTCTCTTTGTAGGTAACTGATGTATAACGGTTTTCGAAAGTAAATCCTTTCTCCTGCTGGCGGGCCAGATCTGTCCACTCGATATCCATCTGCTGGTAGTTGGGCGCAAACATGCCCTGCAAGCCATTGGCCTTAATGTTGAAGTGTAGCATGTAATCCTTACCCAGCGTGTAATTCAATTCGATGCTACCGCCATTGCCTGCCTGTGCAGTCATGGTGAGCGTCGAATCTGTTACATTGGATGGTGTAAAGAATAAATCTTTGGTAATGATGTTCTCCGATTTTCCTGCCAGCATAAAGTTCATCTGCTGGGTCTTCTCATCGAAGAGGGTTACATCCATACCATCTTCCAGATTCTCGAATCCTTTGATGACGGCTTTAGCCAGTGTACCGCCTTTTGTGTTAAAAGTTAGCTCAACCTTGTCGTTCTTCAGAACAACTGGTTGATTCTTGCCATTGAGAGCGGCATAGAACAGTGCTGTTGTGTCACCCTGAGCAGCCGCTTCAGCCTGTGCCTTACGTGCAGCCGCTTCAGCCTGCTGCTTTTTGGCTGCATTTTGTTTCATCGCTGTAGCAATGCTGTCTTGTTTTCTCGCTGCTTCGATCTCCTCTTTTGATGGCTGATTGTACCAGCTGAAGCCGATAAGTACCAGCGCAATGAGGGCAAAGCCGATAATTGTGTCTCTATTCATTTTATTTTGCTTTTTTATTAATGTACGCGTAAATCAAGGTGCAAAATTACGAAAAAAATGCGAAAAGAATGCAATCTATGGCCAAAAAATTGTATCTTTGCACCAGATATGAGAAAAGTAGCATTATTATTTGCAGTATTTGGAATGCTTAGCGCCTATGCTGCACAACCAAAAGATACATTAGACGGACGCTTTTATCGCCTGTTTGCACCTGTCACTTTCTATCATAATGTAGCCAATAAGTCACTTTCTATTTTGCAGGATTCTGTTGAGCAGGATCCTGTTGCTGACGCTATTGATGCAGCCTTGTTGCATGTTTATTTAAACCGCCCTGATTTGGTGAATACTACCGAGTCTGAGTTGCAAAAAACTGGAAATATCCGTAGAGACGTAGATAATCCTTTTAAAAATCAAGTTAAACTGGTTGAGAAAGTTGAAGGCCCAGTTATAGATACGCCAGATGATGTGCCTACAACGATACTGGTTCAGAAACCCGACTTCTGGACTAAGAAAGGTGATGGCTATCTGCAGTTTATGCAGAACTATGTCAGCGGCAACTGGTCTAAAGGAGGTGAGAGTAACTACTCGATGGTAGGCGCGCTGACGCTTGAAGCCAATTATGATAATAGAAACAAGTGGAAGTGGGATAATAAGTTGGAGATGAAGCTAGGTTTCCTTCGTTCTCGCACCGACACGGTTCATAAGTTCAAGTCCAATGAAGACCTGATTCGTTTCACTAGTAAGGTTGGATTGCAGGCCGCCAAGAATTGGTACTACACTTTCCAGATGTTGGCATATACACAGTTTACGCAAGGTTTAAAGTCGAACGACAGTATCATTTACTCTGATTTCGGTTCGCCTTTTAATTTGAACTTTGGTCTTGGTATGGATTATAAACTTGCTACCAAGGATAAGAAATTGTCGGGAACAGTCAACCTTTCGCCTATTGCTATCAACTATCGTTATGTTGACCGTTTGTCCCTCGCAGAGAACTTTGGCTTGAAAAAAGGTAAACATTCGTTAGTCGACTTAGGTTCTCAGCTTACAGCTGATATAAGTTGGAAAATTAACGATGTGATTACATGGAAGTCGCGCCTCTATGCATTCACATCGTATAAGCGTACAGAGATAGAGTGGGAAAACACTTTCGCTCTGCGTGTGTCCAAATATATCTCGGCCAATCTGTTCCTCTTCCCCCGTTTCGACGATACTGGCAAGAAGGATGATGACTTAGGATACCTCCAGTTCAAGGAGTATAGCTCGATTGGCTTCTCTTACGGATTTTAGTTCTCAGTCATTTCTCCCTCGATATAGAGGCGAGTCATTTCTACTACGCCGTTGGTACGGATAGTGATTGACTTCTTGAAGTGGCCGGGGAACTTGCCAGCACCGTTGTAGGTTACTTTTATCTCGCCTTTCTCGCCTGGCTTGATGGGATCCTTGGTGTACTCAGGTACGGTGCAGCCGCAGCTAGCCACAGCCTGATTGATTACTAATGGCTTTTCGCCTACGTTGGTATAGGTGAAAGTGTAAGTCACAACAGGATTCTTTTCTGAGAAACTACCAAAATCATGTGTCAGTTTGTCGAACTTGATTTCAGCAGGTTTTTGGGCCAATGCGGCTGTCAGACCGCATACCATCATCAAAGCTATCAATGCAATCTTTTTCATCTTTATTTGTCGTTTAAATAATTAAATCAGTGCAAAGTTACTATAAAAATATGAATTAAAGACGAAGAATTAAGAAATATGTTTGTCTATTATCAATTTTTTATGTAATTTTGCACCTTAAATGAATAAATAGCAATTAAATATGTACAGAACAAAGACTTGTGGAGAGCTTCGGCTCCAGGATGCCGGTAGTGTTGTAACACTGGCCGGATGGGTACAGCGAAGTCGTAAGATGGGAGGAATGACCTTCGTTGATCTTCGCGATCGTTACGGTTTGACTCAGCTTGTTTTCAATGAGGCTGACGATGCAGAACTCTGCGAGCGTGCTAATAAGCTTGGTCGTGAATTTTGTATTCAGATTAAAGGTGAGGTGAGTGAGCGCCAGAGCAAGAATCCCAAGATGCCTACTGGCGATATCGAGATTCTGGTAAAAGAATTGAATGTGCTGAGCGAGAGTCTTACTCCTCCGTTCACAATCGAAGATAATACTGATGGCGGTGATGATATTCGTATGAAGTATCGCTATCTTGACCTGCGTCGTGCAGCTGTTCGTAAGAATCTTGAGTTGCGTCATCGTATGACCATCCTGATTCGTAACTTCCTCGATGCTAAGAACTTTATCGAGGTTGAGACACCTATCCTGATTGGATCTACTCCTGAGGGTGCTCGCGACTTCGTGGTTCCTTCACGTATGAATCCTGGTCAGTTCTATGCACTGCCACAGTCGCCACAGACACTGAAGCAGTTGCTGATGGTTTCTGGTTTCGATCGTTACTTCCAGATTGCCAAGTGCTTCCGTGATGAGGACCTGCGTGCCGACCGTCAGCCTGAGTTTACACAGATCGACTGCGAAATGTCGTTTGTTGATCAGGAGGATGTTCTTCAGATCTTTGAGGATTTGGCTCGTCATCTCTTTAAAGAGGTACGTGGCATTGAACTTCCTGCACTTCAGCGAATGACTTGGCATGAGGCTATGCGTCGCTTCGGTAGCGATAAGCCCGATTTGCGTTTCGGTATGGAGTTCGTTGAACTGATGGATCAGCTCAAGGGAACAGGCACCTTCCCCGTATTCAACGAGGCTACTTATATTGGTGGTATCTGCGTGCCTGGTTGCGCTAACTACTCTCGCAAGCAGCTTGATGAACTCACAGAGTTTGTAAAGCGTCCTCAGGTAGGTGCTAAGGGTTTGGTTTATGTTAAGTTTAATGAGGATGGCACTGTTAAGTCATCTATTGATAAATTCTATACACCAGAAGTCTGGGCTAAGGTTAAGGAGGCTATGGGCGCTAAGGATGGCGACCTTGTTTTGATTCTCAGTGGTGATAATGCCAATAAGACGCGTGTTCAGCTTTGTACACTCCGTTTGGAGATGGGCGATCGTCTTGGATTGCGTGACAAAGATAAGTTTGTTTGCTTGTGGATTGTTGACTTCCCTCTCTTTGAGTGGAGCGATGAAGAGCAGCGCCTGATGGCTACCCACCATCCGTTCACAATGCCTAATCCTGACGATATCCCTCTGCTTGATACTGATCCTGCCAAGGTTCGTGCCGTAGCTTACGATTTCGTTTGCAATGGTGTCGAAGTTGGTGGCGGTTCTCTTCGTATTCACGATGGTAAGCTTCAGGAAAAGATGTTCCAGATTCTTGGCTTTACTCCTGAGCGCGCCATGGCTCAGTTTGGCTTCCTTATCAATGCCTTCAAGTACGGAGCGCCCCCTCATGCTGGTTTGGCTTTCGGTCTTGATCGTTTTGTTAGTTTGATGGCAGGTCTTGATAGCATCCGTGACTGTATTGCATTCCCAAAGAATAACAGCGGTAGAGATGTGATGCTTGATGCACCTGGTGAGCTGGATCAGAAACAGCTTGATGAGTTGAACTTGCAGGTTGATATACGTCAAGAATAATTACATTTTGCTAAAAAATCCTAAATGCCAGTAAGTTGTCTTAAATAAAAGCGGTATTTTTGCATTCGAAAATTAACAGGAGTTTTACACTTCAAATAGAGTATTAATTTTTTAGAACTATGGCAGAAAAGAAAGCAACAGCTAAGAAGGCTACTGAGACAAAGGCAGCCGCAGCTAAGAAGACAACCGTAAAGAAAACCGCAGCTCCTAAAGCAGCTGCAAAGGCAGTTCTCGCAATCAACGCTGAGAATGTAGGTTTTAAGGCAGGTGATGTATATCAGGCACTTGCTGCAGCAGGTAAGGCTCTCGCCGTAAAGGAGATTGCAAAGGCTGCTAAGATTTCTGAGGAGGAGACTCTTCTCGGTTTGGGTTGGCTCTTCAAAGAGGGCAAACTCGCTAATGAAGGTGACAAAGTTACATTGGCATAAGCCATTTAACGAATGATAAAGAAAGGTCGGTAATAGCTTTTACCGACCTTTTTTAAACGAATATAATGACATACGATAAGCAGATATTGAGCATACTTACCAGCGTGGGAGATAAGGGCATCAGCGTTATGCAGATGTCCAAGCATGTGTATAATATGAATTTGAGTTTTTTCTATACACCCGACCTCAATGAAATCCGTGCTTATGTGCAGCAGTATCTGCTTAAGAATTCTAAATCATCACAGTCGTTGATTGAATCTACGGGGCGTCGTGGTTATTATCGCTTGAATACCCAGAACAATCCCGATGCCCGTCAGCTGATGTTAGAATTCGGCAATTCTTTGTAAACAGCTTTGTATAGCTCAAGCAGTTGCTTGGCGGTATGCTGCCATGAAAACAATTGGGCTCTTTTCAGTCCAATAGCTTTTTGTGCATTGTAGTATTCCTCGTCAAGCTCCAGTTGTAGCATCTTTTCTGCAATTTCGTCAGGGTTTTCCGGGTTGATGAGAATGGCGTCATCTCCTCCAATCTCCGGCATTGATGATGTATTTGATGTGATGACAGGTGTGCCGCAAGCCATAGCTTCAAGTAGAGGAATACCAAAACTTTCTCTGAGTGAAGTATATAGAAAAGCAAAGGCACTGTTATAGATATATGGCAAGTCGCTGTTTACGATATATCCTGGCATAACGATGTTCTGCCTGATATTCTCAATGTGGTTTCTTTCAATAATGCCATCTAGGTATGCCTGATCCAGGTCTGCCATCAGCAATTTGCGTTTTACAGTCGATTCTTTGAGGTATTTGGAATATGCCACCAAAGTACGTTCTGTATTCTTCTTGGGGTCGGTATTTCCCAGGAAGAAAAAATAGCCAGGTTTGTCTATGTATGATTGATAGATGTCTGCCACATCCCTTAAAGGCTTGAACCATTCATTATATCCGTTATAAATCATGGCCATTCTGCTTTCTGGGATATGCAGTTTATTTATGATGTTCTGCTTCTCAAAGTTGGACACCGTAATGATTCGCCGACATTTCTCAAGGATTTTTGGCACCACTTTGCGCCTATATAGCCATCCCAGGTTCTGGTAAATGGATTTGTTATTTTTGTCGCGTGGCTCCAGAAATATGATGTCATGCAGTGTCAGGATGAGTGGTATATCGCAGAATATCGGTGCCGTGTTACTAGTACAATGTAGTATGTCCAGATTGTATTTCTTTACAGCTTTTGGCAGTGTAATTTGCTCCCATACAGGATAGAAACTTTCTCCAATCACTATGATATGCACATTCTTAGAATCTTTTAGGCATCTGTCAATACCAGGTGCTACAAAAACAAAGTATTCATTTTGGGTATCAATCTTTTGCAGTTCTCTGATCTCTTGCAGAACCACATAGTCCATACCGTGCTTATTCCTTCGGAATACCCTTTGTGCTTCGATGCCTATTCTCATATCTGTTTGATTACTTTTGCTGGTACACCTGCTACGAGAGAGTGGGGTGGAACATCCTTTGTTACTACGGCTCCTGCTGCTATTACGCTATGTGTGCCGATTGTTATGCCTGGCAGAATCACAGCATTGGTTCCAATCCATACGTCATCTTCAATCGTTACGGGATTAGTTCTTACACCTTGTTCGTCTATCCGTTTGCCTGCGTCGCTGAAGTTGTGGTTTAGTGCTGTAACAGTAATGCCTTGTGCCAAGTTTACGTGGCTACCTATTTTTACCGGACCAATAATGGTGTTGTGCAAGCCTATTCTGGTATAGTCGCCAATCTCCACATCACCTACTGCATTATTGATACAGGCAAATGATTCTACTACCGAATAGTTGCCAATTGAGAATTTTCGATAGGGTGGCGTGTCCATTCTTACAGAATGATGAATCACAGCGTGTTTCCCTCGGTGCTGGTATAATGGTGCCAATAATCTGACAAACCAACGTGGTCTTGTTTCCACTTGGTTCATGATTACCCAGTCAATGAGTTTTTTTAACTTTGGGTTATCTTTCAATTTAGCTCTTACGCTTTCGTTGTCCATCACTTTCTATCAGCGTCTTCCATTGTTCTGCAATCACGTTGGCATTGAATCGTTGCGAAATCATGATAGCTTCATTCGATTTTAGTTGCCACTCCATGGTAGTGGCATCTTGCAGTCTTCTTGACAGGTCATCCGCATCCCCACTCTTAAAGTACATGCCGAAGTCGCCTAAAATTTCCTTGCTTGATGGCAGGTCCGACGAAATAACAGGCAGTCCGTGAGCCATCGCTTGTACCAGCACCAGTCCAAAGTCTTTCCATCTCGAACTCGATACATAGACGCTGGCTTGCGAATAGAACATCTGTATATCCTCTGTAAATGGGTGAATCTTTATCCTTTTTGTTAGGTTTCGCTCCTCTATCATCTGCACTAACGCCTTTTTCTCCGAACCATCTCCAACAATGTCCAGATACCAATCTTCATTATGTTGTGCAAACTTCTCGAAGGCTTTAATCAACAGGTCGAACCCCTTATGCTGAGGCAATAGTCGGCCTACAGCCAAGAAACGTTTGTTTTTTCCTGTTGATGGCGCTCCGGGCTTGATAGTTAGCGGATTTGGAATCACAAACGGCGAGAATCCATAGGCATGATAATACATTTCAGAGTCCTGCAAGTATAGTAGCACCGTCTCATCCAGTTTCTGCAACTGGCGGCCGTAGTGATATTTCAGTTCTGTTCTTAAGTAAGGCGATGCCTCTCTTATGAAAGCATTGAATGAGTTGTAAATCCAGCCAATGGCTTTTACGTTACCTAAATCCCTTTTGATAGTGGCCAGTCGCATGGATAGATATGAGTTTACCGCAATAATCGTGTCAAATTGGCCTTCTTTCAGAATCTTAACCACAGCCTCTCTCTTCTGTCTTGGGAAAGAGCTGTGTGCATATAAGTCAGATGTGATAGGTGTTTTGGGCAGAACGTTTTTGTACAGGTGGCTATAAACGTTGTATAACATGCTTTTCCATTTTCCGGTCTCAGGAAAGTGGGTAAACAATACTTTTACGGGATAGTCTTTCAAACCATACATAGATAAGTCTTGTTGCTCTGGTGCTTCAAAACTTACAATGGTCACATCATAACATTTTGATAGCTCCTCAGCGATCACGGCTGTCACTCTCTGCATGCCACCCGATTTAAAAATGCTATCTGTAATAAAACAAATCCTCTTCATATGTGTAAAAGCCAAATATCGTTGACAAAATTACAAAATTATTTGGATTTTCCAAAATTTTCTGATTTATTTCTCAAAAAAAAGAGGCTATTCTATCAATTCTTTCCACTTACTGATAATATTCTTTATATCAAATCTTAGTGCGATAGACTTTGCTTGTTCCGATTTTTCCTGCCAGTTGATATGTGTAGCTTCTTCCAATCGGTTTGCTAAGTCCTCTACATCTCCGTTTTTGAAATACATGCCAAAATCGCCCATAATTTCTTGGCTTACAGGTAAGCCTGATGAAATGATGGGGAGTCCATGTGACATAGCCTCAACCAATACCAATGGCATTCCCTCCCATCTGGAACTAAGCACATATATCTGTGCTTTCGAATAGTAATCTTGAATATGATTGGTGAATGGATGAATTGCAATTCGGTCTTCTAAGTTATAATTGGCAATCATCCTTCTATAGATGTTTTCTTCTGCACCTTCACCAACGATATCCAATTTCCATTCGCTATTCTTTTGCGCAAACAGATGGAATGCTTCTATCAATAAGTCAATTCCTTTATGTAGAGGAGTGAAACGTCCAATGGCAAGAAATCTTTTACTTGTGCCTGTTGACGATGGCCCTTGCTTGAGCGTTAATGGGTTATATATCACTGCAGGTGTAAATGCGCTATCAAATGCGGTAAAGCGATTTGCGTCATCTTTACATAAAGCCACTACCTGATCTAGTTTTTTAAATTGATAGATGTAATGCCTTCGTCTTTTAGCACCGATATAATAATGTGAATCATTGCCAAAAAGCGCTTCATACGAATTGTGTAGCCATCCTATCAGTTTCGTGTCAGGCAGACTCTTTCTTAATGTGGCCAGCCTTGCTGCTAATGGAGCATGTACACCTATTATGATATCGTAATGGCCTTGTTTTAATTCTGCGTGCAAAGCATTTTTAAGTTCTGAGGGATATGAACAATGGGCATATAAATCCGAACACCATTTTGCTTTTGGCTGAAGTGAAAGATAGAGTGCGCTGCAGGCTTTACAAATGTATTGTTTCAGTTTGCCTACCTGTGGATATGAAAAGAACCGATATGTGATGTCTGCTTCGTTGAGGTTGTATAGTGATTTGTCTAACTGTTCAGGTTTGTCAAAAGTTACAATACTTACATCATAATCCTTTGCCAATTCCTTGGCAATTACAGCGGTCACTCTTTGCACACCGCCAATACTGAAGATGCTGTCAACTACAAAGCAAATTCTCTTCATTTCCACATAAAAAGTATTATTACGTTGACAAAATTACGAATAATTTTGGATTATTCCAAATTTTATCCTATATTTGCACAAAAATCTGATTGAATATGATGAATGAATACGATTATCTGATAGTTGGAGCAGGCATATATGGTGCAACATTTGCATGTCTGGCTCATCGACAAGGAAAACGCTGTTTAGTGATAGATAAGCGCAACCATCTTGGGGGTAACATCTATTGCGAGAATATCGAGGGTATTAATGTTCACAAGTATGGTGCTCATATTTTTCATACGTCGAATAAAAAAGTATGGGACTTCGCAAATTCTATTGTCGAATTCAATCGTTATACCAATTCTCCTATAGCTAATTATAAAGGCAAACAGTACAATTTGCCATTCAATATGAATACCTTCTATCAGATGTGGGGTGTGCTTACACCTGCTGAAGCTCAGGCAAAGATTGAAGAGCAGCGCCAGGAAGCATTGGCAAAGATGAAGGCCGAAGGCGCTGATGAACCCAGGAACTTGGAAGAGCAAGCCCAGCTGTTGATAGGTAAGGATATCTATGAGATACTGATCAAAGGTTATACAGAGAAACAATGGGGGCGCAAATGCAGCGAACTCCCAGCTTTTATTATCAAACGTCTGCCGGTACGTTTCGTTCATGATAATAACTATTTCAACGACCGTTTCCAGGGCATCCCCATTGGTGGCTATAATAAGCTCATTGATGGTTTGCTAGAAGGCGTTGATGTCAAACTGAATGCTGATTTTTTTGACGACCGTCAGTATTGGGAGAGTATTGCTGATAAAGTATTATATACTGGTAAACTTGATGAGTATTTTGATTACCGTTTCGGAAAACTCGAATATCGTACTGTTCGTTTCGAAGAAGAAATCCTCGATACCCCCAACTACCAGGGTAATGCAGTGATGAATTTCACTGATGCCGAGGTTCCTTATACTCGTATCATCGAGCACAAGCATTTTGAAATGTTTGGTGATGATGTATATAAATGCCCCAAGACTGTTATTTCTCGTGAATATTCCACAGAATGGCAAGACGGCATGGAGCCTTATTATAGTGTCAACGACGATAAGAACATGGCCCTTTATCAGCGATACAAGGACCTGGCCGATCAAGAACCCAATCTGATTCTTGGTGGTCATCTGGCCGAATACAAATATTACGACATGGCTCCCATCATGGAGAAAGTAATGGGGTTATTCGGACAACTATAAGGAGGGTAAAGTTTTGAAGAAATTAGCTTTTCTGTGCAATAACATGAAATCGACAAACGGGGTCGAACGTGTTTGGTCCCAGAGGTTAAGTCTGTTGGCGGAAAGTGGTATGTACGAGGTCTATTTGATCACATACAATCAATACGGCGCTCCTTTCTCATTCCCCATCTCCGATAAAGTCCATTATATTGATCTGGCAACGAGATATATTGAGCGTTGTTCTTATCATGGTTTGTTTCAATATATAGATAGGTATGTTTGTAGGAAATCATTTAAACGATTATTTCATCGATGTATTGAAGATATTAAGCCACATGTTGTGACTTGTGTTGATATGCATTTAGCTGATTTGGAGGCTGTTATTTCAATAAAATCCGATGTCGTGAAGGTTGTTGAGTGCCATTGTGGTCTTTCTGCTTATTTCGAGGATTTAGAGAAAATAGAAAATAAGTATAAGAAAAATAGAGAAAGATCTCTGAAACAGAAGCAAATCCTGACCATTAGCAAATTCGATAAAATTATTGTAATGACAGAGAATGAAAGAGTAAAATGGCATTTAGATGATAGAGTTGTCTTTATTCCGAATATGCTTGTATCTTATCCAGAATGTCTTCCAGAATGTACAATTTCGCAGCATCGCATTATAAGCGTAGGTCGTTATGCTTATCAGAAAGGATATGATTTGTTAATAGAAGCTTGGAGGGTTGTTCAAAAAGAACATTCTGACTGGTCGCTTCATATTTATGGAAGCCACGATGGTGATGTGGGGGATTATGATCAATTGCAAGATGTGATAAATAAGAACTTGATATATAATGTCTATCTGCATCCGGCAACTAATGATATCTATTCTAAGTATTGTGAAAGCGATTTTTATGTACTATCTTCTCGCTTCGAGTCTTTTGGCTTGGTCTTGATAGAGGCAATGTCATGTGGCTTGCCTGTTATTGCATTTGATTGCAAGTATGGGCCTGGTTCTATTGTGAATGATGGTGATACAGGAATTCTTGTTCCGCCATTAGATGTGCAGAAATTAGCTCAATCAATCTGTTATATGATAGAGCATGCTGATGAGCGTATAAGAATGGGGCGAAATGCACGAACTGCTGTCCTACCGTATAAAGCAGAAAGAGTTATGTCTATCTGGCATCATTTCTATCAATCTGTATTGTGTGCAAATAAAATATAGTTTATTACCTTTTGCATTTGATTTTCCCATGATAGATGTTTTATTGAAGTTCTTATATCTGCGGGTGATAGTGTGAGATGCTGATAGAAATCTATGATTCGATTAATGTCGATCGGTGTCTCGTCGGCTGGAGCTTTTAAAACATATTTTTTGTCATCGAAATCCTCATCTGTTTCAGAATAGATAAATGGTATGCCTCTTGCAGCATATTCCCTGTTTTTGAGTGTTTTTATTTTGTCTATTCCTACACGATGCCTTCCTAAACTTCCTATACCAAAGTCACACTCGTCGAAAATCTTATCAAGTTCTTCTCCATGTTTTTTACCATGAAGTATGATATATTCTTCAAGATGATGGTCGGCAATTATTTGTTTGAACATTAATTCGTCGTTAGCAAAGAAGAAATAACCTACTATATGGAACTTTACGATGGTATCGTGGGGCGCGGCGTAATATGCTGCAAGTCCTTTGATGACTCTGTCGAATCCATGCCAGGGGTGAATCTCTGCAACGCCAATTAAATTGATAACAGATGAATCGGTCGTGTTTGATTTTTTTATTTTAATGCTGTCGAAATCAATGCCATTTGAAATACGGATAGTTTTCTTTCCAAATATCTCATTTACATCAGAAAATGTAATAATGGCATCCAATTGCTTGGCCAAAATATGCCTAAATAACCTGTCTTGGAATATTTGTTTGCCCATACCTTGTGATAGGTATTCTGCATCGTAGGGGTATGTTGGTATCTCCATAACCACCTTCATACCTGCTTTTTTCATCTTTTTCACCATGTTGATGGTGAAGGGATTGGCATTATGGTTGGATCGTATATATACAAATGTGATATGCTCTTTAATAGCATATTTGACTATAGATGAGAACTCTGTCCTTTTCAAAATTTTGCTCTTAAGACCGCTTCCATAATCAGCAATGATCTGCCCGTCAACCATTCTTGTTTTGTTGCCTTTTTCTTCCATATAGCATAAATGCGTGTGGATGCCACAAGCATTGAGGGCATTTATCTGGTAAGTTATTTTCTTGCTGATTCCATTATTTGGATCGAAACCGTGAAAAACTATAAATAAAGCTTTCTTATCCATCTTTAGATGTAACCTTTTTTCTTTCCAATAGTTGTGAGAATACTTGTTGTCATGAATGCAGGAATGACACCTAATAGATAGAATGCAATATTAATCATTCTGTATTTCTTGAACCTAAGGATTTCTTTTATTGACAACGGATGCTTGAGTGCGTCTTTGATTACTTGGTTTTCAAGTGTTGGAACAATTCTATCCTTATTCTTTAAAAAACCACAAATGGCATAGAACATCAATATCATTCCTTTCGTGCATCGGGTTTCAAAATATGGCTTATCTTTTAATTCTTTGCATTTGTCTTTTAAATAAGAGTACACTCTTATAAACTCCTTAATATCATCGAGTTTGATTTCTTTTCGGTATTGATAGTTCGAAAGAGAGTTGTCTCTAATCACATAGTAATATGTGTAGTCAGTAATCAATACTGCACTGTTTACCAATGGTGTAAGGTCGCAACTGCAAATCATATCGTCGCAGAATTTGGCCTTCTTGAATCTGATATGATGTTTTTCTATGAAATCATGTCTTATAAGAGTATTCCATATATAGTCTCTGAATGTTGGATGTAACGACTGATTAGCAAATCTCGCTAAACCATCAGGCTCGTTGATCACTAAATAAGGCTGGTTGAGATAGGCTTGGCCAATATCTATATATTGTCCTTCTGGATTAACAGGTTTTACTGAGCCATAAACAGCCTCTGCATTATGCTCTATAGCTTGAAGGTATAGTTTTTCAATACAGTCTTCTGAGATGTAGTCGTCTGAGTCGAGTAGAAAAATGTACTCTCCTTGTGCTTCTTCCAAAATGCGATTGCGTGCAGCCCAACACCCCATATTCTGTGGTTGTGTGATAATTCTGATATTTTTTCCACGAGGATGTGACTCTTGTAATTCCTTGATGATTTCAATGGAGTTATCTGGCCCCCAATCGTCAATGGCAAGTATTTCTATATCGTCTTTGAAAGTTTGATTCAATACAGAAAGCATGCACTTTCGGATATACTTCTCTACGCCATAAACAGGCATGCCGACAGTAACTTTGTATTTGTAACTATCCATCTTTGTGAACTGTTTGTTATTTGTGCGCTAAGATACGTGTTTTTTTTCAGAATTGCAAATCAAACACACTTTTTTTATTCTTTTTTCTCAAAAACATAGCACTTTGTTTGGTAGTATGTTTGAAATTATGTATTTTTGCAAAAAATAATATAGCAGTTATGATACCTAAAATTATTCATCTGTGCTGGCTGAGTGGTGATCCATATCCCCCAAAGATAGCTAAATGTCTTAGTACATGGAAAAAGTATCTACCAGATTATGAGGTGATGCTTTGGGATACGAAGCGTTTTAATCTGAATTCGTCCATTTGGGTTCGTCAAGCATTTGAAAAAAAGAAATATGCTTTCGCTGCAGATTATATTCGATTTTATGCCCTCTATAATTATGGTGGTATATATTTGGACTCAGATGTAGAGGTATTAAAGAGTTTTGACGATTTGCTGGATTTGCCCTATTTCATGGGTGCAGAGAAAGCTCAAACGCCGGAAGCTGCAATTATGGGCGCTGAGAAAGGCTGCGATTGGATAAAGGCTTGTTTAGATTATTATCAGGATCGTCCTTTTGTCAATGAGGATGGAAGTTTGAATATTCAGACTGTTCCTGATATTATGATTCGTCAAATTGAAGAGATAAAACCAATACGGGTTCTAACTCTTGAAGATAGTCTGAATATACGTAATTTGGACATGCAAAAAGAGGTTTTAGAGTTTAATGATGCATTCTTTTCTCCAAAAGTATTCGATTCTCGTGAGGTAGAGATTACTCCCTATACATATGCTATTCATCATTATCAAAACTCCTGGTTCTCTCCTAAAGCGAAAGCGTATTATCGACTAAGAGCGTATTTTGTTAAATTCTTGGGACGGGATGTTGTTAGAAAAGCAGAATTGTTCCTTATGCCGTGGAAATTTAAATAAATTGATTATAAATATTTGTAATCTTACTAGCTTTTTTTGGATAATAGAGATTTGATATTGTGATAGATGTTTTGTATAAAACGCGCCTGTCTGTTGCTTAGATGTTTCCAAACAAAGCGATTTATTCTCATGTTAAGTGGAAACCAACTTCCTCTGAAATGGTGTATTGAGAATGTTTCTTTAGTTAATTGATCGAATTCTGAAGTATCGCAATTTTTAGGACTAAAAAACATAGATGAGAAAACTTGTACAGAAGAACTTGCTGATTGGAAATCTGATATCTTGTCCAAAATAGATATAGTTTCAATGTTTTGTTTCATGATATGTGGAATCATGAAAGAATAATCAAAGGATCCATCTTCTTTGATAAAATGCCGTTGATGATAAGACTTCATACATTTATGGAGAAACTCATTGCCTGGTTGGGCGCCAAAAGTGGCCGCTTCAATATATTTTCTATCTGAGTTCTCCATCCCCAAAACATATTCAAAATCTAAGAGAGGAGAAAAGTCTTTTAGGACTTCTACGTCTGTATCAAGATAAAAATCACCATATTTGTACACGGCATATAGACGGATATAGTCAGAAGCATGAGAATACACTTTGGCCTGATAGGCTTCTTTCACCCAAGGTTCATCAATTTCTTTGAGACATGATTTGTCCCAAAGACGTAATTCCCATCCAGGTAATTTCTCTTTCCAACTTTGGATGCACTTCTTGACTAGTGGGGGATACTCATCTTCTCCTAACTAGCAATAATGAATTATTTTTGGAATCATATTTATAATTTCTTGCAAAGATACGTTTATTTTATTATTTTTCCAAATGTTCTATTTGGAAATGTTGTTAAATATTGTACATTTCCGCAAAATATTGTGGTTGTTTTATTAGATTTAGTGTAACTTTGTATTCAAAAAGATAATTATTAATGAATGATGAATAGATACAAGATAGTAATCTGCACGCCGGCAATTTATTCTGCTGGTGGCGTTGAGAGAGTGGTGGCTGTAAAAGCGAACTACTTTTCTGAGCATTTGGGCTATGATGTGACTATCATTGTAACTGAAGGAGAGGGTAGGAAATGTTTTTTTCCACTTTCTGACAGCGTCGAGGTTATTAATTACGAGTTAGACTTTGAGGAGTTGTGGAGATTGCCTTTTTGGAAGAAGGTGCTTGTCTATCTGCGTAAACAGCATGAATTTAAAAGAAGATTAAAGGCAGATTTGTTGAGAATCCGTCCAGATTTTGTTATTACGACATTACGACGAGAGATAAATTTTGTTAACAAGATTAATGATGGAAGTTTTAAGATTGGCGAGTTACACGTGAACCGTGCCAATTATCGTAACTTTGATGAGCAAGGCTCTAATTGGGTTAAAAGGTTATTTGCTCGGTTTTGGATGAACAATCTTTTAGAGCATCTGAAACGATTGGATAAAATGGTTGTCTTGACGGATAATGCCTTCGGCGACTGGCCAGAACTCTGTAATGTTGTGAAGATACCTGATGCTCTTCCATTCCGGATAGATGGTAAAAGTGATTTGTCTGTTAAGCGTGTCGTGTCAATAGGGCGTTATGCCTATGATAAAGGGAATGACTTGTTGTTACAGGCATGGGCAATCATCGAGAAAAAAATGCCAGACTGGACTTTGGATATTTATGGCAATGGTAATCAGGAACCTTATCAAATGCAAATGGCTGAATTAGGCATAGATCCGCATCGTTGTCATCTTTATGGACCAGTATCTGATGTAAAGAAAGAATATCTTGCTAGTTCTATTTTTGTGCTCCCTTCACGTTTCGAAGGTTTTGGGCTTGTTATCATCGAAGCGATGGCATGTGGCGTTCCTGTTGTAACTTTTGATTGTGAGAATGGTCCTCGATCTATTATTACAAATGATGTGGATGGCTTCCTTGTTCCGCCGTTTGATGTTAATCTGATGGCAGAAAAACTTATACTGTTGATGAAGGAACAAGAGCTGCGATGTAAAATGGGAATGAATGCACAAGCTGCAGCTTCTCAATACGATATCGATAGGATTGGGCAGCAATGGAAACAATTATTTGATGAGTTGAAGAACCGATGAAGCAGTATGATGTAACAATAGGTATTCCCATATACAACTCAGTTAGTTGTATTCAGACTTCTTTGATGTCTGCTTTAGCTCAGTCGTATCCGTCTATTGAGTTTCTCTTGGTAGATGATGGCTGTGATGATGGAACAGTTGATGTGGTGAGTTATATCATTGCTGAACACTCTAGACGAGATGATATCCATATTATATCTCATCAGAAGAATCTAGGCGTTTCTGCTTCCAGAAACCAGATTATTGAAGAGGCAAAAGGCGAATATCTCTATTTCATGGATTCTGATGATACGATCGAAGAAAATACGATAGAACTTTTGATACAAAACATTCGGCAATATGATGCAGAGATGGTTTTTGGATCATACGAGAAAGTTGATATGTCTGGGCACCGAGTGGTTTATCAATATCCTTCATTGCAATTTTTCGGAGATGATGAGTTGGCTAGCTTTGCATATCGGAAATATGCAGGTATTCAGGCATCTGCCTGTAATTATATAGTAAAGACAGAACTTCTACGTAGCCATCATCTGCGGTTTATTGATACTAGTTATTGGGAAGATTTTGTGTTTACTTTTGATTTGGTAACTGTTGTCTCGCGTGCAGTATTGCTTCCAAATATAACTTATCACTATATTTGCAGATGTAATTCTTTATCGCATTATCAGGAGCGTATAGGGATTTCAAAAGATGAAGTCATGCAGAGTGTGAAAGCGAATAGGCATCTTGTTAAAACTTCGTATATGCTATGTGATAAGGTCTATTTCCCCAACCGTTGCTATGTTGTGGCAATGACTAATTTTTACGTTGCCTGTGCCATTTTGAAACGCAGGAATGCAATTACACCTTTTTTCTCTAATCAAGAGATCAAATCTATCATGTGTCATCCCGCTTCATGGCGGCAGATCTGTTCTTTCCGCCAGGCACGACTAAAGAATATGTTTATATATATGATAGGTAAATTGCCTTCTTCATTATGTGTGGCCACAATATGGCTGATGGGTAGAGTGAAAAAGTTAATCTGAAATTTGGAGATTTGTAGAAAAGTTTGTATCTTCGCACACAAAACCTATGCATTATGGCTAATTGGTACGAAAAATATCTGTCAATATATGGTAAATCTTTGGCTGAGATTCCTGTCGCTGTGCTGGATGAGATCAAAACCAATCTTGCTCAGAAACAGAGTCAAGAGCCTTTGGTATCTGTGGTAGTGATAGCATATAATGAGGAACGCAGGTTAGCTGCCTGTTTGTGGTCTCTCAGTGAACTCCAGACCAAATATCCCATAGAGATACTGGGAGTTAATAATAATTCCAAAGATCGCACCGAAGGGGTCTATCAACGTTTGGGACTTCCATATTTCAATGAACAGAAACAAAGTCCCGGATTTGCTCGTAGATGTGGGTTAGAACATGCTCGTGGCAAATATCATTTTTGTGTTGATGCAGACACTTTTTATCCGTCTCAATATGTTGATTTGATGATGACCAAGTTGGCAAAACCAGACGTGTCGTGCGTCAGTTCCTTCTGGAGTTTCTTTCCAGATGAAAACCATTCCCGATTTGGATTGTTCTTTTTTGAAATGATTCGCGATATGTTCTTATTTGTCCAGCATTTTAAACGTCCAGAACTTTGTGTACGAGGTATGGTGTTTGCGTTTAATGCAGAATATGCACGGCAGGTTGAAATTAGAACAGATATTCGTCGTGGCGAAGATGGTTCATTGGCATTGTCATTAAAACCATTTGGTAAAATTGCTTTTCTCTATAATCGTAAGGCTCGTCCTGTTACTGGTTACGGAACAATTGGCTCTCAATCACTTTGGCAGAGTTTTGTGCAGCATGTTAAAATACAAGGAAAGGGCTTATCGCGTATATTTTTCAAGAAAGATCACTATGAGGATAGTGAAGATAATCTCGTTAAGCAAAGATGATACTGCTATATGTAACAGATGCTTACGCTGTATTGGGTGGCCTGGAAAGGGTGCTGGCAGACAAGATGAATTATCTTGCAGAAGAATGTGATTATGATATTTATCTTCTAACCATTAATCAAGGGCGTCATGATTTCCCTTTTCCGTTGCATCATAAGGTAAGGCATATTGATCTGGGAATAGGTTTGCATCAGCAGTATGCTTATCATGGATTCAAACGCTTGTTGAAGAATAGAGAGCTGTATCGTTTACTAGAGAGAAGAATACACGAAACCCTTTTGCATGTAGCAGTTGATGTGATGGTATGTGTAAAGCTTGATTTCGTGGGTGTTCTGAATAAAGTTCGTAGGAATGTACCATTGGTGGTTGAGTCACATTCATTATGTAAGGCAGAGGAGATTGCTGGTGCAGGATGGCTTCGCCGACTTCATGTTTGGACTTTCAAACGTCAGGTTAGAAAAGCAAGTGCGGTGGTCGCTTTGACTGCTGGTGATGCTAGGGATTGGCGTTGTTATAATCAGCATGTGTGTGTCATTCCTAATGTAGTTCATTTTAGTGATAGGTGTAACAATAATAGTCGTACAGAGAATTCGGTTGTTTTTGTTGGTCGTAACGACAAACAAAAAGATATCAACAGCTTGCTTCATATTTGGTCTTTGGTTTATGCCAAGCATCAGGATTGGACACTAGAGGTCTATGGCGATTTTGAAATCAATGCACCAGGTATCCGTGTGTTTAAACCCACTTCAGATATGATGGCGCATTATAGTTGTGGCGCAATACTGATTCTTACTTCGCTTTTCGAACCCTTTGGCTTGGTGCTTCCAGAGGCGATGAGTTGTGGCTTGCCAGTAATAGCATTTGATTGCCCTTATGGGCCAGCAGAGATTATAACCGATGGGGGCGATGGCTTCTTAATCAAGAATAGGAATGTTAAGGCATTCGCTGAACGTGTCTGTCAGTTGATTGAGAATCCTGATTTACGTATTCAAATGGGGCAAGCTGGCATCGAGTCGGCCCAACGTTATCGGGCAGATGTTATTATGCCAAAATGGAAGGAACTTTTCGAGCAGCTTTGCCGAAAAGGATAGGCCATCTTCTTCTGTAGATAATCAATGGTAATAGCACGAGTTCTATGGTGAGTGCTATCATCAGGCATGCGCTCCAATCATAAATGATGTTAGGATGATGGAGTGTCTTCTCTATACCAAAATCTATGATGCCTATCATCATCCGGTGTAGGCCGAAAATGAGCATGGTGCCGATAGATATAAGTGTTATCAGTTGGCACTTGATACTATTGAGTGCCTTTGCTAGGTGGATAAAGGCGATGACTGATATGAGGTTGACTACATAGTATAGCGCAATATGAAGGGGGAATATGTCCTCGTTGATATGCCAATAAAACAGAATGAGACAGGTCGATAGGGTGGTGATACCTATGGCTAAATCTTTTGCTAGATTTAATGTCTTCAAATGTTCCCATTGGTGGGAAACATTTCCAAGGAAGAAGAAACACAGACAACGAATAAAACCATGATAGGTAATATATGGGGCATAGTGGTAATATTTGTTTGCACCATAAAGTATCATGGTTATGATAGAGATAATCAGCATCACTTTCTGGCCGTGTCTGTATCGATTAAGCACATCTGTAAGGAGGTGCATCATGAATAGTGCAATCAAGAACCAGGTCACGCCATTCAACTCGCAGGAGAAACTGCTGTTTAATTGGCCTAATAGTGTACCCGTTATCGGTTTGATGGCGTCAGAGAGTGTTATGCTGTCATGCTCAATATAGAACTTAGCCAACCAGTAAGGGTAGTAGAGTGCATTATATAATAAGTAAGGTATTAAGAGGGCATAGCCATATTTCTTGGCTGACTCTTTTACTGAAAGTTCTTCTTTCTTCAGATAGCCAGAGATAAAGAAGAATGTAGAAAGAATAACCGATGCTAAAAACTGCAGATGAAAGGTGTCTTCCTGTTGAGGTAGGTGGCAGAACACCACTACCGTCATACAAAAGGCTTTAGCCCAATCTATCCAGTTAATTCTTTCTTTCATGATGCAAAAGTAGCATTTTCTGCTGAAATGCACAAATGTTCCAATATTTTTCTGTACTTTTGTGGGCGAAATGGGTAAACAGAGAATTGAATACATAGACGCGATGCGAGGATTTACGATGATTCTCGTGGTGTTTGCACATGTGTGTCATTTCTGTTTGGGCGATTCGCGGATGGGTTATAATGCCGTGTTTATCCTGTTTCGATTACCATGCTTTTTTATGATTAGTGGCTGGCTGTTTGAGTCGGTAGCTCAACGCCCGTTTAAGGACGTCGCCAGACATAAGGCGATGGTACAACTGCTGCCTACCTTTATATTTCTGTTGCTCTTGGCACCACCACCAGAGTTTTTTCATCAGTTAGGTACGCTCAAAGGAGGGTATTGGTTTACCTTTGCCCTTTTTGAGTATTTTATCCTCTATATGCTGCTGATTCGTATCAGCAGAAAGTGGACGCCGTTGATGGCTGTGGCATTAACTGTTGGTGCTTTCATATATGCCCGCTATTATGATAGTCTGCGTTCTGTAGCCGATGGTTATCAATTGTGGTTGATAGATGCATCTGGTTTCCTGAGCATAACCACCTGGCGCTTATTCTTGTTTTTTTATTTAGGAACTTGTGTCAAGCGGCATTTCGATACCTTTATTCGATGGACGGATAAACCAGTAGTAATCGCATTGGTTACGGCTGTCTTTGCCTTGGTTGCTTCCACCTCGCACCATGACAATCTGATGTTCGAGATGTTCCGCTTCTATGTGGGGGGGATTACTGGTATGGTGATGGTATTTACGTTCTTCCGACTTACTTCTGCATGGCTTCAAAGATGGCATGTTTCAAAACCTTTGCAGTATGTGGGTACGCGAACATTGGATGTCTATCTGCTGCACTATTTTTTCCTGCCACGATTCCTCATGGCTTATGCAGAACAGCTAAAAGCATACGACAGTCAGTTTGTTGAGTTCGTTGTGATACTCCTGATATCGTTGGTGGTACTGGCGCTTAGTTTGATTGCCAGCTATGTGATTCGTCTCAGTCCGTTCTTAGGGCATTATCTGTTTGGCGTGAAATATAGCGATAAATCCTAAGTCAGGTTCTGGAAGGTGTAATACCATAGCTTATGCCACCAGTCTTGTAAGGTGAAGTTTCCGCTCATCGTCTTGTTCAGCAGAAATTTGCCTTCGTCTTCAAGGGGCTCAGCAAGCAGATGCCCAGCATCAAGGTTAAATACCTCTTTCATCAGCCACATGATGCCGCGAGTAAAGCGGGTCAGTCCTAAGTTCTTAATCTCCTCTTCTAAGGTTCTTTCTGAAAATTGATATTGATTTTTATTCTCATCACCATAGTGGAGTACAAAGAATAGGTCCATTAAATCTCGTAATCGCATTTGGCGATCAAGAAAAAGGTTGTAAAGATGAACAATCTGAAGAATGATGGTCATCGCATGCGATGGCACAATCAATTCGCCCACTTTACTGAACATCAGGTCGTTGTTTAAGAGCAGCCACTTCTCAAATCGATGATTGCGCTGATTTGCTTTGCCTGCATTCAGCTCGGTAAAGACGTGTACGTTGATATCCTTCCATTGATTCAAATCCACTTGGTTCCTATAACCAAATACATAGAGGCTTATGCTTCTGGTGTATCTCTGCATTTGAAGTTCACGGTCGTAGAAACGTGCCAATCCTGGTCCGGTTATAATGGATGAGCGCAAGTGGTGCGTTCGTAATTCCTCTTGAAGTCTTATCAGTCTTCTGCTCCTGCCACGATTCATTTCTTTGGTTTGCTCTACTTCTTTCAACCAGTCGTGCGATAATTCCTGAGGCGCCACAAGCCCATGTTCCTGTAATCTGGTAATACCATGATAACAGATGCCTGCTATAGCATGGCGTCTGGACAGCTCGAATAATTTTCGCCACTCGTCTGGTTCGGGGAAGCGGCTCATGCCGTCTAGCTGTCCCACTGAAACTTGCACTAACTCAAAGAATAGTTTTCTCATCGTGGTAAAACATGAAGATACTTAATGATAACGATCGTGATACCCAGTGCTAATATGGATGAGGCTATGCACCCCAGTACCATATAAAGCATGGCGGCAAAAGCATTGATAGGTGTGAAACCGCCCAGTAATATGCCGCAAAACAGCAAGGGTAGGGTGGCTAATGCTAATGTTGATAAGTTGGCAATGGTAGGTGAAAGGATGGCCAACACACTAGTACGTATAAAAGGTATCAGCGATTGCCATTGTGAGGCGCCATTACCTAAAAGGAAATCATATTGTGAGCGATTCTGTTGCAGCATGTTCACAAAGTTGCTCACCCCTTTTATCTGCATGGTTGCTGTATGTCCAAGTAGGATAGCCATTACTGGTACAAACCACCTAACCGTGATGGAGTCTATGGGTAGTACGGTAAACAGTAGCCATAATCCTGTCAGCAACACGCCTGTAAACATACCGCCACAAGTTGGAAACAGATAACTTTTGACAGGCACCTTGCATCTGTTGATGACAAGCCATCCTGCCCATATCGACATCACTAACAACCATCCTGTTGCTATCCACAGGCTGTTAATCTTATACACACCCCAGATTACTAACGAGAATACAAATAGTTGTATAATGCCTTTTGCAAAAGCAAGGGCAAATGGTCTGATGGATGGGCGGTCGAAAAGATAGAGCGCTCCCAAAGGCAGCGCTAAAAGCAGAAGTGCTAGTAGTGTGTGCAGTATTAATGATGTCGTCATGATATGAACTGGTTTAAATCAATAATATGGTGGGAGTTAGCAATGAGCTGAGGGTTGCGACTGGCTATCAGCACGCATTTGCCCTTAGCTGCCTGCTCTTGCAGTAATTGCAACATCTGAGGCGCATATCCTGGTGAGAGATGAGCTGCAGGTTCATCAGCCACAATGATGGTCTTGTCTGTTGCGGCTGCGATAGTCTCACTAGCCAGACGGAATATATCCTCTGATGACAAAGGTTCTGTCTCAGGAATACTTGTTGCTGTAGGCAGGATGTTATTCCATATACAATATTCTTCAGGTTCAGTAACTGGTATTTCTGGCTTGTATAGATGGTGGCGCAGCATGTGCATGGTTTGAGGCAGATAGCACATCAATTTACGGAATGCAGGTGCTGATTGTATCGTTAATAGTTCGCCGTCCACACTCACAAATCCTTCTGTAACAGGTAGAAACCCCATTAGCGTACGCAGAAAGGTTGTCTTTCCCGAACCTTCTGGGCCCGTGATGCAAGTTATCTTTCCGTCGTCCGCAATAAAGGATAGATTCTTTACTAAAACCTTCCCTGAAACGGATATTGTAGCGTCTTTAACCTCTAACATAGCAATTTGTTAATGCAAAATTACAAAAAAATCTCATCATGCCATCAGTTATTACTCATTTTTTTGTAACTTTGCGCCAAAAATATGAGCATAGAAAAATTTAATGGAGAAAAAAGGTGGCGTTTGCCAGCTGAATGGGAGCCACAATCAATGGTGCAGCTAACTTGGCCGCACGATAAAACTGACTGGGCGCCCATGCTCAATGAAATCACTGAGACTTACAAGGAGATGGCGGCCGCCATCTCAAGCCGCGAGAATCTTCTGGTCGTTGGCCCTGAGGAAGTTGAGTTAACTGTCAACTGTCAACTGTCATCTGTCAACTCAAACGACACTTGGGCTCGCGACCATGGTTTTATCACGTTAGTAGATGATGCGGGTGGCGCCCGTCTGCTTGATTTCTGTTTCAATGGTTGGGGTGAGAAGTTTGCTGCCAATCTTGATAATGCCATCAATCGCCATATCTATGATGAAGGTCTGGTGAAAGGCGAATATGTTGACTGCCTTGATTTCGTGCTCGAAGGTGGTTCGATTGAAAGCGATGGCAAAGGTACTGTTTTTACCACTTCATGCTGTTTGTTGGCACCTCATCGCAACCAGCCGATGACTAAGGAGGAAATAGAATTGCGACTCAAGCGCGATCTCTGTGCCGAGCGTGTGCTTTGGATAGATTATGGTCATCTTGTGGGAGATGATACAGATGGACATATCGATACCTTGGTGCGAGTGGCTCCTCATGATACCTTATTATATATAGGTTGCGACGACGAGAATGATGAACAGTATGCCGACCTGAAAAAGATGGAAGAGCAGCTCAAGACCTTCCGAACCGTTGATGGTAAACCCTATAACTTGATAAAGTTGCCTATGCCTCGCCCCATCTTTGATGAAGATGGCGAGCGTTTGCCTGCTACCCATGCCAACTTCCTGATTATGAATGGTGCCGTCTTGGTGCCTACTTACAATCAGTCTGATTTAGATGCTGAGGCTATGAAACTGATAGGGGAAGCTTTCGAGGGCAGGGAGATAGTCGGTATAGATTGTAGAAGTATTATTAAGCAGCATGGATCTCTTCATTGCTGCACCATGCAATATCCAAGATTATGAGAGAACTGAGAGTAGGTTTTTTGCAGCAGCATAATACTGCAGACGTGAAGGATAATATCCTGAGATTAAGCGAAGGAATTGCCGATTTGGCAAGACGTGGTGCACAGCTCATTGTATTACAGGAGCTGCACAATAGCCTGTATTTCTGTCAGACCGAGGATGTGGATTTATTTGATCTTGCTGAACCCATACCAGGACCGTCAACCCGCTTGTATGGTGAACTGGCCAAGCAGTTGGGCGTGGTACTTGTCGTGTCGCTTTTCGAGAAGCGTGCCCCCGGCCTGTATCATAACACGGCAGTGGTTATCGAGAGCAATGGCGAGATAGTCGGCAAATATCGTAAGATGCACATTCCAGACGATCCTGCTTATTACGAGAAGTTTTATTTCACACCTGGTGATTTGGGCTTCCATCCCATCCAGACATCAGTCGGCAAGTTAGGTGTACTGGTGTGCTGGGATCAGTGGTATCCAGAGGCAGCCCGCCTGATGGCTTTGCAGGGAGCTGAAATGCTCATCTATCCTACGGCCATTGGCTATGCCGAGAGTGATACTCCCGAGGAACAACAGCGCCAGCGTATGGCATGGCAAACCGTGATGCGTGGTCATGCCGTGGCTAACGGATTGCCAGTAGTTGCTGTTAATCGTGTTGGTTTTGAAGCGGATCCTTCCGGTCAGACTGGAGGCATTCAGTTCTGGGGTACCTCATTCGTGGCCGGTCCTCAGGGCGAAATCCTTTATGAAGCATCTACCGATGATGAGGAGAGTATTGTCTTAGAGATGGATATGGAGCGCTCTGAACAAGTTAGGCGTTGGTGGCCATTCCTGCGTGATCGGCGCATCGAGGCCTACGGAGATATAACCAAGAGGTTTATCGATTAAAGGTAAAAAGATAAAAAAGTAAAAATATAAGATACAATGTCAAATCAACTAAGATTCCAGGTTGTAGAGGAAGCTTTCAAGAAAAAAGCTGTTGAGGTGAAGGCGCCTATCGAGCGTCCTTCTGAGTATTTCGGAAAGTATGTTTTCACTCGTGAGAAGATGTATAAATATCTGCCTATCACAGTGTACAACAAACTGATTGATGTAATTGACAATGGAGCTCGTTTGGACCGTTCGATTGCTGATGAGGTGGCCGATGGTATGAAGAAATGGGCTCAGGAGATGGGTGCAACCCATTATACCCACTGGTTCCAGCCTTTGACTGAAGGTACAGCCGAGAAGCATGATGCCTTTGTAGAACATGATGGCAAGGGTGGTATGGTAGAGAACTTCAGTGGTAAGTTGTTGGTACAGCAGGAACCTGATGCTTCAAGTTTTCCTAATGGTGGTATCCGCAATACCTTCGAGGCTCGCGGCTATTCTGCTTGGGATCCTACATCACCAGTATTCATTATCGATGATACACTCTGTATTCCTACCATCTTTATAGCTTATACTGGTGAAGCGCTCGACTACAAGGCACCTTTGTTGCGTTCGCTGCATGCTGTTAATAAGGCTGCCACCGACGTGTGCCAGTATTTCTATGAAAATGTAACCAAGGTTCAGGTGAACTTGGGTTGGGAGCAGGAGTATTTCCTGGTTGATGAAGGCTTGTATTCGGCTCGTCCAGATCTGATGCTCACTGGTCGCACCCTGATGGGACACGAAAGTGCCAAGAACCAGCAGATGGACGATCATTACTTTGGTACTATCCCCGATCGTGTGCAAGCTTTCATGAAGGATTTGGAAATTCAGGCTTATGAGTTGGCTATTCCTTGTAAGACGCGTCATAACGAGGTGGCACCTAATCAGTTTGAGTTGGCACCAATCTTCGAGGAGTGTAATCTGGCAGTCGATCACAACATGTTGCTCATGTCGTTGATGAAGAAGGTGGCTCGTAAGCATGGTTTCCGTGTACTGCTCCACGAAAAGCCTTTTGATGGTATCAATGGTAGTGGTAAGCACAATAACTGGAGTCTGACTGCCGATAATGGTACTCTGCTCCACGCTCCTGGTAAGAATCCTGAAGAGAACCTGCGTTTCGTTACCTTCATAGTCGAGACGCTGATGGCTGTATATAAGCACAACGGTCTGCTCAAGGCCTCTATTGTGAGCGCTACAAATGCTCATCGTCTGGGTGGCAATGAGGCACCTCCTGCCATCATCAGTTCGTTCCTGGGCAAGCAGCTCACAGAGCTCCTTGACCATATCGAACTTTCTGACAAGGATGACCTCTTTAATATTAAGGGCAAGCAGGGTATGGAGATTGATATCCCACAGATTCCTGATTTGATTATCGATAATACCGATCGCAACCGCACGTCACCATTTGCGTTCACTGGTAACCGTTTCGAGTTCCGTGCACCAGGTTCTTCGTCTAACTGTGCATCGGCTATGATTGCACTTAACTCGGCTGTAGCTGAGGCGCTGCAGAACTTCAAGCACCGTGTGGACAAGCGTATTGCTAAGGGCGATAGCAAACTTTCTGCCATTGTTGATGTCCTGCGTGAGGATATCAAGACTTGCAAACCTATTCGTTTTGATGGTAATGGTTATAGCGATGAGTGGGTGGCTGAGGCTGCTAAGCGTGGCTTGGATGTAGAGAAGTCAACACCGAAGATTATCGAGCATTATCTTGATAAGGATAGCATTAAGATGTTCGAGTCGGTTAAGGTGATGAATCGTAAGGAGCTCGAGGCACGCAATGAGGTGAAGTGGGAGACATACGTGAAGACTGTTCAGATTGAAGCTCGTGTTATGGGCGACCTCTCGATGAATCACATCATTCCTGTGAGCACACACTATCAGAGTCAGCTCATCAAGAATGTACAGGGCATGAAGGATGTGTTCCCCAAGGCTGAGGCTGAGCGTCTCTCGGCTCGCAATATGAAACTGATTAAGGAGATCGCCGAGCGTACGGAGCGTATCGAACAATTGGTTGATGACTTGACAGAAGCACGTCGTGTGGCTAATCGCATCTATAATATCCACGAGCGTGCCATGAGCTATCATGATACTGTTTGTCCAAAGATGGATGCTATCCGTTATGAGATAGATCATCTGGAGATGATTGTGGAAGATGGTCTGTGGTCGCTGCCTAAATATCGCGAATTATTGTTTATAAGATAAAAAGGTATATATGAAGAAAATCATCACAATACTATGGCTAGTACTGACTGTGTTAAGTGTCAGGGCCCAGATAATGGACCCAGTACACTTCACCACACAGTTGAAGGATTTGAAGAATGGCGAGGCTGAGCTCGTCTTTAAGGCTACCATTGATGCCGGTTGGCATGTTTATTCTACCGGTCTTGGCTCTGATGGCCCTATTTCAGCCACGTTCAACTCTGTGAAAATGGATGGTGCACAGCCTGTTGGAAAATTGCAGGCTCGTGGTAAAGAAATCAAGCAGCAGGATAAACTCTTCGGGATGGAAGTACGGTATTTTGAGAATGCTGTTACTTTTGTACAAAAGATAAAGTTTACCAAACCCAAGTATGATATCGACTGCTATGTGGAGTATGGTGCTTGTAATGATCAGGCCTGCCTGCCTCCATCTGAGGTTCAGCTGAAAGCGTCAGGTGCAAGTTCTCTGGCTGAAAGTCAGCCAGAGCAGCAGATTTCTGCTGCTGATACTAGCCTAACTAGTCCGGCTAGCACTGTTAGCCCCGCTGCCGATTTCGGCAGCGATAGCCTGGCTGCCAATCTTTGGACGCCGGTTATCTCTGAGCTTCAGGCTTTTAATGGCAATTCGGCACCTACGGAGAGTATGGCTCTGTGGTTGATATTTATCGAGGGCTTCTTGGGTGGCTTCATCGCTTTGTTCACGCCTTGTGTATGGCCTATCATTCCAATGACGGTATCCTTTTTCTTGAAGCGGAATAAGGATCGTTCTAAGGCAATCCGTGAGGCGACTACTTATGGTCTGAGCATTGTAGTTATCTATGTGCTGTTAGGTTTGGCAGTAACCTTACTGTTTGGTGCTAGTGCGCTCAATGCTTTGGCAACCAATGCGGTGTTCAACATCTTCTTCTGTCTATTGCTGGTGGTATTCGCCGCTTCGTTCTTAGGCGCATTTGAGATAACTCTGCCGTCATCTTGGTCAACAAAGATTGATGAGAAATCAGAGAGTACCACTGGTCTGCTGAGCATCTTCCTGATGGCATTTACCTTGGCTTTGGTATCGTTCTCTTGCACTGGTCCTATCATTGGCTTCCTGTTGGTGGCTGTCTCAACTCAGGGTAGCATTGTGGCACCAACTGTAGGTATGTTGGGATTTGCAATAGCATTGGCCATTCCATTCACATTGTTTGCCATGTTCCCCTCTTTGCTCAAGTCGGCTCCTAAGTCAGGAGGCTGGATGAATGTCATTAAGGTGACACTTGGTTTCATTGAATTGGCTTTCGCACTCAAGTTCCTCAGTGTGGCTGATTTGGCTTATGGCTGGCATATCCTCGACCGTGAGGTGTTCTTGGCATTGTGGATCGTCATTTTTGGTCTGCTGGGTGCTTACCTCTTGGGTTGGATTAAATTCCCACATGATGACGATCAGCATCGCACCAATGTGCCTCAGTTCTTTTTGGCAATGGCATCGTTGGCATTCACTATCTATATGATTCCTGGTTTGTGGGGCGCACCACTTAAGGCCATCTCTGCCTTCGCTCCTCCGATGAATACGCAGGACTTTAATCTGCAGAAGACAGTGACCGAAGCTAAGTATAAGGACTACGAGCAGGGCATGGCTGCAGCCAAGGCTGAGCATAAGCCTGTCATTATTGATTTTACAGGCTTTGGATGCGTCAACTGCCGTAAGATGGAAGCTGCTGTATGGAGTGATCCTCAGGTGGCTGACATCCTGAATAATAAGTATATCTTGATATCACTTTATGTGGATGACAAGACACCACTTGCTACACCTATCGAAGTAGAGGAGAACGGGCAGAAGCGCACATTGCGTACTGTTGGCGATAAGTGGAGCTATTTCCAGCGTGTCAAGTTTGGCGCCAACGCCCAACCATTCTATGTGATATTAGACGAAAAAGGCCACCCGCTTGCGGGTAGCCGTTCTTACGATGAGGATATTCAAGGATATATAGATTTCTTGAATAAAGGTTTGAAATAGAAAAAACCCCGCTTCATTGAGGCGGGGGCTTTTTATTACTTGTTCTTCAGAGCAGCGATGCTTTCTTTCAGTGCTGCAATCTTCTCTTCCGAATCACTTTGCTTCTTGCGTTCAAGAGCTACAACTGCCTCTGGCGCATTTGCAACAAAGCGCTCATTCGAGAGCTTTTTCTTGACGCCAGCCAGGAAACCTTCGAGGTGCTGCAACTGAGCCTCCATCTTGGCAATCTCGGCTTCCACATCAATCATGTCGCCAACAGGAACGGCAAACTCATCGGTGCCTACCATGAAGGCAGATGCGGTGGCATCCTTCTCTGCAACGACGTTGATGCTCTTCAGATTGGCCATCTTGATAACTACTGCATCGAAGGCATCATAGTCATTCTTGCCAACAACCTGAAGGTCGAGCTGCTCTTTGGGGGCGATGTTCTTCTGGTTGCGAACCATACGCACACCTGATACAATCTGCTTCACATTCTCAACCTGAGCGATGAGTGCTTCGTCATCGTTGGTTGGAGCGTCGAGCTTCAGGCTGACACGCATAATTGATTCGCCTTCCTGACGGTCATAGAGGTGCTGCCACAATTCCTCAGTGATGAATGGCATGAATGGGTGCAGCATCTTCAGCAGAATCTCGAAGAACTCAAGGGTCTTGTCATAAGTTGCCTTGTCGATAGGCTGAGGCTCACCATTGATGTAGGCGGGCTTAACCATCTCGAGGTACCAACTTGAGAACTCATCCCAGAACAGTTTGTAAACTGCCATCAGGGCCTCGCTGATACGATACTTCTTAAACAGATCCTCAACCTCGGCATTGGTCTGCTTCAACTTAGCCTCAAACCAAGCGGTAGCAATCTTGCCAGCCTCTGGCTGCTCGATATCAGCCACCTTCCAGCCCTTAACCAAGCGGAATGCATTCCAAATCTTATTGTTGAAGTTACGTCCCTGTTCGCAGAGAGCTTCGTCGAAGAGGATATCGTTGCCAGCAGGAGCTGAGAGCATCATACCCATACGCACACCGTCGGCACCAAACTTCTCAATCAGTTCGATAGGATCTGGTGAGTTACCCAGTGACTTTGACATCTTGCGACCCAGCTTATCACGAACGATACCTGTGAAATAAACGTTCTTGAAAGGCATCTTGCCAATATACTCGTAGCCAGCCATGATCATACGTGCTACCCAGAAGAAGATGATATCTGGACCTGTTACCAGGTCGGCAGTGGGGTAGTAGTAGTTGATCTCCTCGTTACCAGGATTGTTGATTCCGTCGAACAGAGAGATTGGCCACAGCCATGAAGAGAACCATGTGTCAAGTGCATCCTCATCCTGCTTCATATCGCTCAACTGCAGGTTTGCGTTGCCACTTTCCTTACGAGCCAGCTCCAATGCCTCTTCGGCAGTCTCGGCTACTACAAACTTCTCTTCATCATAGTAGTAAGCAGGAATACGATGTCCCCACCACAACTGACGAGAGATACACCAATCCTGGATATTCTCCAACCAGTTCTTATAAGTATTCTTGTATTTTGCTGGATAGAACTTCAGTTCGTCATTCATTACTGGTGGCAGAGCGATGTCAGCAAAGTGCTGCATCTTCAGGAACCACTGCAGTGAGAGGCGTGGCTCGATGGCGGTGTCAGGGTTGCGCTCAGAGTAACCTACCTTATTAATATAGTCCTCAATGCGCTCCATCAGTCCGGCAGCCTGCAGGTCCTTGCTAATCTGCTTGCGGCAGTCCATGCGGTCCATACCTACATAGAGTGGGCTCTGCTCAGAGATGGTACCATCGGGATTAAAGATGTCGATAGTCTCCAAGTTGTGAGTCTTACCCAACATATAGTCGTTAGTGTCATGAGCAGGTGTTACCTTCAAGCAACCGGTACCAAACTCGATGTCAACATAGCGGTCCTCGATGACTGGGATGACACGTCCTACAAGAGGTACAATCACCTTGTGGCCTTTCAACCACTGGTTCTTGGGGTCCTTCGGGTTGATACACATAGCAGTATCACCCATGATAGTCTCTGGACGGGTAGTGGCAACCACAGCGTAATAGCCCTTCTCATCCTTATGGATGATGTTGCCCTCAGCCTGCAGTTGTTCAATATTCAATGTTCCATCTTCAATATCTGCTACGTAGTACTTCAGGTGGAACAGATGACTTTGCTCCTCTTTATAGATAACCTCCTCGGTAGAAAGTGCTGTCAGTGCTTTTGGATCCCAGTTTACCATACGAAGACCACGGTAAATGAGTCCTTTGTTATAAAGGTCTACAAACACCTTGATGACGCTCTTACTACGTGTTTCATCCATGGTGAACGCTGTGCGGTCCCAGTCGCAACTGGCACCCAAACGGCGCAACTGCTTCAGGATGATACCGCCATGCTCGTCGGTCCAATCCCAAGCATGCTTCAGGAATTGCTCACGTGTCAAGTCACGCTTCTTGATACCTTCGCCGGCGAGTTTCTTCACCACCTTAGCCTCGGTAGCGATAGAAGCATGGTCGGTACCTGGTACCCAACAAGCATTCTTTCCCTCCATGCGAGCACGACGCACCAGAATATCCTGGATAGTGTTGTTCAGCATGTGTCCCATGTGCAATACACCTGTTACATTTGGTGGTGGGATGACGATTGTGTAAGGTTGACGTCCGTCGGGCTTACTGGCAAAGAGTTTGTTGTCGAGCCAGTACTGATACCATTTCGATTCGACCTCTTTTGGGTCGTATTTGCTAGCTAATTCCATATATAATATTTTAATATTTTGCAAAATTCGCTGCAAAATTACTAAATTTCCATTTAAAATTCGTACTTTTGCACGGAAAATGATTGATTTATGCATACAAAAGAAGAAAAAATGCAGGCTTTCGGTCGATTTCTTGACGTTTTAGATGCGTTAAGAGCTAATTGTCCATGGGACAAAAAGCAAACCAACGAGAGCCTTCGTCCCAATACCATCGAAGAGACTTATGAACTCTGCGATGCTCTTATAAAGAATGATATCCCTGATATTTGCAAGGAATTAGGCGATGTGTTGCTGCACATCTGTTTCTATGCCAAGATAGCTGAAGAGAAGGAGCAGTTTGATATGGCCGATGTTTGTAACGCGCTTACTCGAAAGATGATTACCCGCCATCCCCATGTTTATCATCCCTCACAGATTGATGCTGAAGATCCCAAGCCTCTGCCTTATGTTCCTAGTAATGCTAGTAATGTTAGCCAGGCTCATGTAACAAGCGTTACTCAAGTCTTGGAAAATTGGGAGCAGATAAAACTGAAGGAGAAGGATGGCAATAAGTCGGTGTTGGCTGGTGTACCCGATGCGCTTCCATCGCTTATCAAGGCATATCGTATCCAAGACAAGGCCCGCAATGTTGGCTTCGATTGGGAAGACCGCCAGGATGTATGGAAAAAGGTGCATGAAGAGCTGGCAGAACTCGAAGCTGAACTGAATAAGGAGGATAAAGAAAAATCGACTGAGGAATTGGGTGATTTCCTGTTTAGCGTGATTAATGCAGCCCGATTATATAAACTGAATCCGGATAATGCGCTTGAAAAGACCAATCGTAAGTTTATCAACCGATTCAACTATATCGAGGCGCATAGCATCAAGATGGGTAAGCCGCTCAAGGATATGACCTTAGGCGAGATGGATGCCCTCTGGAATGAAGCCAAGGAAAAGTTGAAGAATTAAGACCTAAAGATATGAAAAAGTTAGTTTTTCTGAGTGTGGCGATGGTCGCTATGATGATGCTGAGCTGTGGTGGTAACAGTCATCAGGCTGAGCGTGAAGAGGATACGGTAGATGTGAACGATTTGATTCGTGATCATACCCTCTATGGCCTCTGTGGTGGCATACCGTCGGCTTCTGTATTAAAGGTGATAACCGATAGCGGCGATACATTGACACTTAATGTGACTCGAGCACAGAGAGATCATAAGATGCTTGGTTCGATAAAAGTTGGCGATCGCCTGGCTGTGATGACTAACAAAAATCAGACCGAAGCAACTGAGGTAATCAATATAAACCTGTTGCTTGGCGACTGGGTGATGCCCGATCCGCTGGATGGTAGTGACGAAATAGGAATTCGTATCAAAGAGGGTGGTGTAGCAGAGTCAATCGAGATGACGAACATCACCTACCGTACATGGAGAATCTTTAATGGTCAACTTGAGATAACTTCAATTCGTGAAGGCGGTGGACAATCAGAGGAGACTAACTTTTTTGAGATTCTGAAACTTTCTCATGATACACTTGTGTATAAAACTATAGGTAAACCTCAGGACGAAGAGGAGACGCTGGAATATACACGTTGGAAAGAAAAACCTGTGCCCGATTTGCATGGATTAAAGCTTGAGGAGCATCAGGATGAGTATATGAAATTGTAATTATTAAGTATCAAAGCTTGGAACCATTTAAAGTTCATATATTAGGATGTGGCAGCGCGCTGCCCACACTTCGTCATAATGCGTCATCGCAGGTGGTTGAAGTGCGCGAGAAAGTGCTGATGCTCGACTGTGCTGAGGGTACTCAGATGCAGTTGCGTAAGTGTCGTGTACGCTTTACCAAACTGAGTCATGTGTTTATTACCCATCTGCATGGCGATCACTGCTTTGGGTTGATTGGCATGATTTCAACGTTCGGTTTGTTGGGTAGAACAGCCAAGTTGCATGTCCATGGACCGAAGGAACTGGGGGAGGAATTAGAGCGTCAGTTGGCATTTTATACCCATGACTTGGGGTTTGAAGTGGTGTTCCATCCCGTTGACACTACGAAGCGTGCTGTCGTTTACGAAGATCGTAGCATTACCGTCGAAAGCATTCCGCTGATACATCGCATGCCTTGTTGCGGTTATCTGATAAGCGAAAAACCATCGCAACCCCATATACGTCCTGAGATGCTGGAGTGCTATGGTGTTCCACGTAGTCAGATTAATAATATCAAGGCTGGGGCCGACTGGACCACGCCTGATGGCGATGTGATTCCCAATGAACGCTTGGTGATACCTGCCGATCCTGTGCGCAGCTATGCTTATCTTTCTGACACGCGCTATATACCAGATCTCTGGAAGCAGGTAAAAGGGGTAAGCACGCTCTACCATGAGAGTACCTATGGCGATGACCATCTGCCACAAGCTGAGAAGTATTGTCACTCCACGGCTCGACAGGCTGCTATGGTGGCTCGTGATGCCGGTGCCGGTAAGTTGCTTTTAGGGCATTATAGCTCGCGTTATGAAGACGAAACGGTATTGCTTGATCAGGCAAAAGAGGTGTTTGAGAATAGTTATTTGACCACCGAAATGGCAGTCTTTGATGTGTAGAAGTGTCTGAAATACTACTTTTTTAGCTTAAAATTTTGTCATTTCGAAAGATTTACCTAACTTTGCCCCGACTATAGATAAATTGCTTATGCGGAGATTTCTACTCATTTCAACCATATTGTTCCTACTGGCAGCCCCGGTTTTGGCTACTGGTATGCTGATGGATCCGGCTCATTCGACGCAAATCGATGATGTGTCGATAGTGGTCGAAGGGCGAATTGTTACTGTGAGTGGTGCTCAGGGCGAAAAGCTCAAAGTAGTGTCGCTGACAGGCCGTCTGGTGGCAGAATATAATATTGATGCCCCTGTTCAGCGTGTGGAACTTAATCTTTCAAAAGGGTGTTACATACTAAAGGTAGGAAAAGTTGTTCGCAAGGTATCTATTCAATAAGTGTAGGCTTGTTGAGCATCTGCATGGTACTGGTTTCCTGCTTTGGTCAAGGAGGCAGGTTGTCAGAGGCTGAGCGTTCTGCTTTCGGCGAATATGTCAATCAGTTGGATAGTTCCCTTACCGGTGTATGGTTTGATAGAATGGGCGTTTCAGCAGATGCTGATTCCGTATTGACCTATCTTCGTCGTGAGGTGCCTCGTAATGGGCTAGATACAACTGCATTTTTCTTACCTGAGATCGCAAGTGATTTGGCGATTGTTCATCAGTTGGCTTTTGATTCTGTTGGTGTGAGTATCAATGAGGTATTGCCTCGCCTGGATGCGCATCTCACCAAAGCCTATGTGCGTTATGTCACCGGTCAGCGCTATGGATTTATGAAACCACGTGTTTTTAATCGCATGGATCCAAAGATAGGTAATCCCGATATTTTTGCACGTGTGTTTGATTATGATCCAGCTTTACCAGATACTACCGAAGCTTGTAAGAAGATGAAAGAGAGCGATCGCGTGGCATATCTGGTGTCGTCTGCCCCTCAAACTTATATCTATAAGGCGCTGATAAATGAAATGGATAAGACGACGGATGCTGAGAAACGTCAGCAACTGGCTGTAAATATGGAGCGCTGCCGTTGGCAGATTACACACCCCGAAGCTAATCAGCGTCAGATATTGGTGAATATTCCCTCTCAACAGCTTTGGGCTGTTTGTGCTGATAGTGTGCTCGATATGCGTATCTGTTGTGGTGCTGTGCCAACCAAGACCCCTTTGTTGCATAGTGCCATCAGTTATATGCAGATAAATCCAGAGTGGGTCATCCCGTATAACATAGTAAAAACTGAGGTAGTGCAGCATGCAGGAGATTCGGCCTATTTCGCTCGCAACCGCTATTCTATTATTGATAAAGAATCTACAGATACGCTGAATGTAAGTAGTGTAGATGCCAATGCTTTGCTCTCGGGCAGACTGCGTATCAGTCAGAAGGGGGGAGTAGGCAACTCGCTTGGGCGTATCGTATTCCGCTTCCCAAACGATTTTTCGATTTATCTTCATGACACCAATAACCATGCAGCTTTTCAGCGCGAGCGACGCACTTTATCGCATGGCTGTGTCAGGGTGCAGAAGCCTTTTGAACTGGCATGCTTCCTGCTAGCAGGTGTTGACGAATGGACACTTGAGAGCATTCGCATTTCTATGGATATCCCTCCAGTTACCAATCGTGGTCGTGAATGGCTAAGCAAGCATGCTGATGCGTCACGGCCTTATCGACTGATAGGGTATCATGGTGTGAAGCCGAATGTGCCTTTATACATATTGTATTATACAGCCTTTCCTAATCCCAAGACAGGAGCAATCGATTATTGCCCTGACTTGTATGGATTTGATAAGGTAATAAGTAAAGAATTGAAATGGATAAGCGAAGGGAGTTCGAGTCGATAGTTCGCGAGCATAGTGAGAGGCTATACTGGCAGATACGTCACATCGTGCTCACCCACGACGATGCTAATGACGTGCTTCAGAATGTTTTTCTGAAAGCATGGAATGGCTTTGATGAATTTCATGGCGAGTCTAAGATATCTACTTGGTTGTCGCGCATAGCAATCAATGAGAGTCTTGACTTTTTGCGTCACAATAAGCATGTGGCTTCTACTACATCTGAAGATCTCTCAGTGGCTAACAGTTTGCTGGCAGATGATTATTTTGATGGCAATGAGACTGAAGCTATGTTGCAGCAAGCTGTGTCACAGTTGCCTGATGTGCAACGTACTGTGTTTCAGTTGCGTTATTTTGATGAGATGAAATATAGCGATATGAGCGAGCTGCTGAAAACGTCGGAGGGAGCACTAAAAGCGTCCTATCATATTGCGGTGAAAAAGATTACAGAATTTTTTAAGTCGCGCGATTAAACTATTTGAATATCAATACGTCATATATACGATGAAAGAAGAAATGTACATACAGGAAAAGGTTGGAAAACGGGATCCGTTCCGTGTTCCAGAAGGGTATTTTGAAAACCTCACTGCTCAGGTTATGCAGAATCTGCCTGAGCAGCCTAAGCGTCGTACAAAGTCTGTATTCATGCGCCCTGTGTTCTATGCGGCGGCCAGCGTTTGTGCTTTGTTAGTGGCTGGTGCTGCTTGGATGTGGCGCCCTGGTGCTGATGCTTCATCGGCTAATGCTACTCAGGCTAATGCTATTTCTCAGTCTCAGCAGCAGGATGCAAGTGGTGAATATTTTGAGGAGGCTGCCGACTACATGATGCTTGATAATCATGAAATCTACAGCTATTTGGCAGAAAGTTACTAAAACGTGTTTAATGATGAAGAAACTACTTATTTCCGCTGTTTTATTGTTGATGTGTGTGATTGGCGTGCGTGCCGAGGAACAGCAGAAGTTCTCGCCTGAAAAGTTTCAGGCCGATTTGGAACAGTATATCACTACCGAGGCAGGGCTTACCAATGATGAGGCTGTCAAGTTCTTTCCGTTGTATCGTGAGATGCAGCAGAAGCAACGTGTTGTATATAACAAGATACACGAGCTGTTTAAGTTGCCGCATGATGAAGCCTCTTGCAAACGTGCCATTCAGCGTCGCGACCAGTTGGAAATTGAGCTGAAGCAGATTGCGCAGACCTATCATAATAAGTTTCTGCGAGTGATACCTGCTTCAAAGGTTATAGGTACGATTATTGCTGAAGACAAGTTCCATCGTCGTGCTTTCCGCAATTTCGGACAGCACAACCGGGCTCCTAAGAAATAATCTTAGCACAATATTGGTTGATTTCGCATTTGTCGCAGTGAGGCTTTCTTGCTGTGCAGACGTATCTACCGTGTAGTAACAACCAGTGGTGCGCATCTGGTATGTCCTTTTCTGGGATATACTTGGTGAGCGCCATTTCTACTTTGTAGGGCGTATTGTCGTTTTTGCTTACCAGTCCTATGCGGTGAGCCACACGATACACATGTGTATCCACTGCCAGTGTAGCCTTACCAAAAGCCACACTTTGAATAACATTTGCCGTTTTGCGCCCAACGCCAGGAAGGGTGAGCAACTCGTCGAGTGTGCTTGGCACTTCACCATTAAACTTCTGCATCAGTACGCGGGCCATCTCTACCAAGTGCTTGGCTTTAGCATTCGGATACGACACGCTTCTAATCCACTCGAATATATCTTCTTCTTCAGCTGCTGCCATCGTCTTGGCGTCAGGGTAGTGGGCAAACAAATCGGGTGTTACTTGATTGATGCGCTTGTCTGTACACTGGGCACTTAGCACCACAGCTACCAACAATTGGAATGTACTGCCAAAGTCGAGTTCGGTAGTAACTATCGGCATTTTCTCACGGAAATGAGCCAATATCTTGTCAAATCTTTCTTGCTTTCTCATTTTACAGGTAGATAATGATGAAGAATGAAGCAATCCATCCCAGAATGCAGAACTGCACGAAGTGGTCTTTTACCAATGATTTTGTTGGACTACCACTCAAGCCAAACACAATCATGTTCTGCAGATAGCGTAGTAAGCCTGCCAATACCCATCCGGATGTCAGATACACATATCGGGTGCCAAGGCGATGAATCACCTCTGGCGACATGGTGTACATGATATAGCAAACTAAGGTGACTGAAGCGATGATGGCTGTTGCCTCGTTGATAAAGGTCTTGTTATAGCCGGTTATCGATACGCGTGGTTTGGTGCCTGTTTGTTCGTATATACGATAGTCGTCGTTACGCTTGGTAAAAGCCAAGAAGAGCGTAACGAGGAAGGTCATCATCACAAGCCAATGTGAAATCCAAATGTCGGTGGCTACACCCCCAACAAGCACTCGCATAACGAATCCTATAGCTATAATCGATACGTCGAGTATCGCAAATTGCTTCAGCTTCAGACAATAGCAAATGTTCATCAGCCAATAGCCTAACACAATCATAAATAAATAGGGCGTATTCGGACTCTGAGCCAATGGTATAAGCGCGAAGGCACCAATCATGCAAAGTATCATCATGGTATAGCCCATCTTTACTGATACAGCACCAGAGGCTATAGGGCGCTTACATTTCTTGGGATGCATGCGGTCTGCCTCTACATCCTTAAGATCATTGAAGCAATAGATAGAACTTGATATCAAACAGAACGATGCAAACACTACCAATGTTGGCCAAAAGAATTCTGGCTTCAGCAGGTTGTTGCTGAAGAAAATAGGCGCAAATACAAACACGTTTTTGAGCCACTGAAGCGGGCGAAGCAACTTGATGTAATGTATCATGGGTACAAAGATAGTGCAATTTTATGAAATGTCCAAATTTACTAAGGTTTTATTTTGTGCGCTCGATATTATTTCGTACCTTTGCAATTGAAAAGATTGTTGTCGGGAAATCCCGAACATTTCTTTAATGCCTATATTTTATAGGCCCTATTCCCTATAAATAGGGCCTTGTATTTATTTAAATATTTAAATTAGGCGTGCCTGTACAGGGCACGCCGATAGAATTAAATTAATTAATTGATGAGACATAAGAATGATATCGCATTAGCCGCTACGAGCGCCCGTAGTTATAATCGTTACTGGCGCGCTCATAAGCTGTCATGGACGGAGATCGGAAAGATAAAATATCTTTTCGATGGTGCTTACGAGTATATGGATGAAGTAACGCTGGCTTATCCCCGTGAGCACTTTAATAAGCTACGAAAAGTGCTCGGCTTTAAACAAGATTCGGAATTATCCGAACTGATAGAGAAGTCGGGGGCCTTTCGTATTGTTCGTCATAAAGAGACTCACCAGATAGAAGCCTTTATGTCGCCTTTTGTGCGCGACCGTTTCGTGCCTTCGGCGAATCAAGAGATTGAGGAACCCGCTATTCCTTATGGCATTTTTTTCTGTAAGTCCAATGCGCTGGCCAATGATAACGATCGCGATAAGATATCTGAGAATCAGCGTCAGCATCGGAATGGCATTGACATGCATGTGCTATTGGCTGGTAATGTGCCAAAGTTTCATGTAGAAGCTAAACCAGAGGCTCATGAGCGGGTGTATGGTATCATCAAAAAAATACTTGACGACAACGTCCAAATGGCTCGCTACTTTGGTGAATGTATTTTTCAGTATACACGGAAGTATAAAGTTGGTTATTCTCAGGCTGATACTGAATTGCGTTTTTTTGTGTTTAACAAATTAGTTGGGCATATGTCTCGCAGGGTAGGAGTTGAGAACTGGCCCGAGGAAAGTATCATCAAATGGCTCGACTATTATTTTGGAGTTAAGCGATTACCACGGGTGATAGCCGAGATACGTGAAGAGTGGCAGAGGAGCGTTTAATTAGGAAACAAGAAACAATTAACTTGTTTCTTTGCAACAATCAAGTTGCAAAATAAATTATTTAAGTTGATTATTCACATTAATCAAGTTGATTATTCACATTATTCAACTTGATTATGATTTCTCAGTGATGTGAGTGTAGGGTATAAAAAATGTTAACGAATGTGCTTTTGTTGGTATTTTCTTTGTGTTTAGGAGAAAAAATAGTTATTTTTGCAAAATAATAACAGTTTAATCGATTAAAATAATAGAAGGAAATGAAAAAGAAACTAACATTTGCGTTTTTTGGATTAGTATTGCTGTCGGGTTGTTCTAAAGGTTTAGATATGCCTGAGCCAGAACCTGCGCCTATACCAGATCCAACACCTGTTGACAATAGAGCAACTCAAGAAGAGATTGATGCCAACGTTAAGAAAGTGTTTGGCACAACCTTTAGTGCCGACCAAAGTTGGAGTTCAACTACTAAGTACACTGTTTCTGTAACAGCTGATGCGCCAATGGCCGACATCGCTAAGGTTCAGATTCTGACAGAGGCTCCCTATTTTAATGAAGATGCCCGTGTGCTAAATGAAATTTCAACAAGTAAAGGTCAGACAGTGCAGCTCACTTACGATTGCCCATCAGATTATACTGATTTGGTGGCTGCGTGTGTTGATAGTAAAGGCATTTACTATGTGGCTCCTTTTAAGGCTGGCGATGCCAGTGTGAAGTTCACTCAGGCCGCTCAGGCTCGTACCAGAGCAGCTTATGATCTGCCAGCTCTGCCAGATACTGCGGGCTTGAAGATGAAGTATAAAAACTCGTATCTCACATATAATGCCATGCGTGCTCAGAAGGCTGGTCAGGAAGATGAAGATACTATCATCAATCCATGGAAAGATAGTCACTGGGATAACGAGCGTATCTGGATGCTGAGCAATGAAGGCGGTAATGGAACCTGGAAGGTGGAGAAATCTGCTATCTATCGTACTGTAACCATGACGGATGCTGAGAAACAGGGTCTTGAAACCATTCTGACTGCATTGGGTGGAAAGAAAGGAAGAGATGGTAATTTTAAGAAAATGAATCTGAACACCATCCGTACATCTCCTGTATATGAGTTGACTAAGAATTATCTCGTTGCTGATGGTAAGGCACCTATCACGGTGGCTCCAGTGCAGATGCTATCTAGCGAGATTAATAATTCCTCTGTTTACTATTATTATTTCAATCCTAATGAGCTGAATGGTAAATCGGAGAAAGAGCAGATTACTTTCTTGAAGAACTTACCAAAATTCAAGTGTATTGATAGTAAACTTACAAAGACGGCTAGTGGCATTGGTTTAGGCGTTGGTGACTATTTTAAGGTTCACGAATATGTCCTTCCTTATTTCGGCGATTTGAAGAGTACTGATACTTTAGATGTTACAGTGAAGAGTTTCGTCATTCCTGAAGGCTACTATGTAGGTTTCATGTTTAGAAAAAATAATGGAAAGGACTGGGCGGATTCGTTCTCTACAGATAACGATGCAATATCTCCAAGTAAAGGTACTGCTTATAGTAAAAAGTCGTATCAGAATGTTGATAATGGAGAAGTTTATGCTGATGGACGTTTGAACAAGGAGATTAATCAGTATCCCCAATTTAGCTCGGCTGTAACAGAGAAGGGCATGAAGTTAGACGATCCTCGTGCAGCCATTTTCGGAGCAAATCAGAGAGCATACTTGATGTTTGAGGAGGGTGTTGATGTTAACTTTGTAGATCTTATAGTTGAAATCAACGGCGGCTTGAAGGAGGTTGATGCTGCACAGCAGATCAATAATAATGTATATACCTTCTGCTTCGAGGACCGCAACTTGGGTGATTATGATATGAATGATGTAGTTATCAAGGCTGAGCGCCTGAACATCACTCAAGTGAAGTATTCAGTTGTGGCCTGCGGCGCACATGATGAACTCTATCTGCGCAATATCAATGGTCAGACACTGAATAGCTCAACCGAGATTCATCAACTTTTTGGTGTTGATAATACCAAGACTTTTATCAATACCCAGAGCAAGAACTATGAGCCTGTTTCAGAGGTGATTACTGTTGACCCATCATTCAGCTTCACCGACTTCTCTAAACAGGTTTATATCTACAACAAGACTCAGAATTATGACGTTAAGATGTCGCAGAAGGGTGAGGATCCTCATGGTATCATGATTCCTAGCGACTTTAAGTATCCTACTGAGTTGACCTGTATTAAGGATGCTTATACACAGTTTAATAGCTGGGGTGAGAATCCTGTAACATCTACAAACTGGTATTTGGATCCTGTAAGTGGAAAGGTATTTGATAAATAATAGAACTAATTATGAAAAAAACTATTTTGTATGCAGTCTTTGGCTCTTTGTTGCTATCTGGCTGCGTTAAAGGTTTTGACGGGACGGAGCCCGAACCAAACCCTGGTGTTACTGACGAAGAAATAAAGAGCCATGCCGAGCAGATCTTGGGCTTCTCGATTCCTGATAATCAGGATTGGAATACCACCACTAGCGGTACGGTAACAATTAATGTTACTTCTGCAGTGACTAAAGTTTCTGTGATGGCTTTGGTGGCTCAGACTGATGGAGAAGGCGAGACCTATAATTCAATGACTATATTGAATCAGGCTGAGACCAATAATCAGTCTTCTGTTTCTTTGAATTACGACGCTCCTTCTAAGAATGAGGGATTGTACGTGGCATTCTATACTAACCAAGGTTGCTATTATAAAAAGGTAGAAGGCAGTAGCGTTTCTTTTGATCAGACTGCTAAAACCAGAGCAGTAACACGCACCGTATCGGCTCCTACCGGTACTTTCGCCATTAGCAAGATTGAGAGTTCTTTTGCCGCAGAAAGGGGATGGATCCCAGAAGAGAAATTGTATATGCTTTCTGATGAAGACTATAATCGTATGCAGATTCCTGTAGACCCATACAGCGCTGAGTATAATGCATTGGTACGAGACTTGGTTTTCGCATATCTGCCCAATAAAGCATATAACAATTTGGATAAGGTGAAAGCTGCTGGTTATACCGATGATAATGCGTATCGTGTTACAACTGGTGAGGATGGGCCGATTGTAATTTCTCCTATCTATAAGAATGATGGTGGTTATGAAGAGGTTATTAATTCTGATTTGTATTATTATTATTTCAAACCAGCAGATTTGGAGAATGCTGCTGATAAAGTTGCTTTCTTGCAGAGCTTGCCAAAATTTAAGTTGATTCCTTTTGGTAATCATTTTGTAGGCGATAAGAATGACGTCGTCGAGAAGACTATTAGCTATGCCTGTCTATATTTTGGTGATAGCAAGACACCTGCTCTCGAAACAAAAGGTACGTTTAAATTCCCAGCTGGATATAAGATCGGTTTTATGGTCCGTGCTAAAACTATTGCGGAAAATAAAAAGAAACAAGGTGAACTTTATTTTGATGGTCGTTTAAATGTCGATATAAATAATTATGATAAGACAAACTTTGCAAGTTCATTCAAAAAGAAAGACCTTCCTCTAGATAGTCCTCGCGCCACATGGCTAAAGATAAATGACCGTAGTATTATGTGCTGGGAGTCTGGTACTGATACAGACTTCAACGATATTCTATTGGAGGTAGAGGGAAGTGTGGAACCTATCTATACAGCCCACGAGTTTGAGTATAATACCTATACATTCTGTTTCGAAGATACTCAGAAGGGTGATTATGATTTGAACGACATCGTGATTAAGGCAAAGCGCATTAATAAAACAACGGTTGAGTATTCTCTTGTTGCTTGTGGAGCTAACGACGAACTGTTTGTTAAGAACGTTAAAGCTGGCGTTATCCAGGATGATGTTGAGATTCATTCTCTCTTTGGAAAGGCACCTGATCAGTTTATTAATACAGATAAAGTGGCAGAGAAACTTCCTGCGATTACGGCTCGCAGAACTGTAAGTGAGTCGTTCAGTTTCTTGGATGCAGAAAACCAGCCGTATATTTACGACGCGACAACAAAGATCACTGTTAAACTAGCAGGAAAGGGCCAGGATCCACATGGTATCATGATTCCATTCGACTTTAAGTATCCTGCAGAGAGAGTATGTATAAAGGATGCTTATAAGGAGTTTAATAACTGGGGCGGTAATCCTGTGCTTTCTACCAATTGGTACACCAAACCGATAGCAGGAAAGGTTTTTGAATAAAGTATAAGCATTCAATAAAAAAGCGTGTGAGGTCCTCCGCCTCACACGTTTTTTATTACGATTTTAATTATTGTATTTGCAATAATCAGAAAAAAGATGTATCTTTGCCCATGTATTTGAACAAAATAATTGTGATTGTTAGATGAATAAGAAGTTTGGACTATATGGTATAATAGGAATAGTGATTTTGGGTATATCCTTATATGTATATAATAAGATGTATCATACTGACTATGGTCATAAGGTCGTAGTTTGTATTCCTGTGTATGGCCAGAGCTATGCCTTGGGTGAGGAAGCCACCCGATTGACGGACTTTGATTCACTCCGTATAAAATACAATGGCAGGATAGTAACAGAGAAGCTTGACTATACGTTTGGCTATTTTGATCATAGTAGTCAATTCAAACAATGGATAAAACGCATTTTGCACTATGACAAAAAGGCTTATGAACTTTCTGTCTATAGTATGGCAGAAGAGTTAGCATCAAAACTTGGAGAAGACACGATTGTTTGTATTTTCCCCGGAGGACATGGTATGAACACCATTCAGCAGCTGATGAAGCCTGCAGAACCATATAATAAGTTTATTGAGGAGATTGCAACTGCTTATGATGAAGCTCAAGACAGGGGCTGGGAGTTTATTGTGCCGGCAGTTTGTTGGATGCAAGGTGAATCCGATATAGTAGAATATCCTGACTATGACTATAAGGAGTATTTCCATCAGATGTATAATAATCTGAAAACGGATATTAAAAACGTTACTCATCAGAAAAATGACATCCGTATCATCTGTTACCAGACGTCAACTATAACAAAGGGCTTACGTTATAAGCCCAACAATTATGATGGAACAGAGGCTAAAGCACCTACAGCCCAGATGGAATTGATTAGAGATGATTCGCTGATTTGGGCGAGTGGCCCTACATATTCTTGCGATTTCGTGAATGAATCTTTGCATATAGATGCGGTTGGTCAACAAACCATAGGCAAGCTCGCAGCAAGATCTGCCTTGGGTATTCTCAGAAATCAGGAACGGAATATAGGCTTGTTGCCGATGGCCTATCATATTGAAGGTAATGACATTCGGATTGATTTTAATGTTCCTTGTCCACCCTTATGTTTTGATACGATTCAAGTAAAGAAGATAGCTAATTATGGCTTTAATGTCATCCGCCGTGATGGAAAGGACATTATTTCTGATGTTGAGATTGATTATAATTCTATTGTTATTCATTGTGCAGAATCCCCCAAGAACTGTAAACTCCGCTATGGTATTAATGGCGAATTCCTCAAAGGTGGCCGTAAGCATGGCTCAAGAGGCAATTTGAGAGATTCTGAGAAGTATATCTCAAATTGGTGTCTGTTATTTGAGTTTATGGTTTGAAATAGCATGGTAAGTCATTTATTTTAAAACATTTATTAATATTTTGCGTTATTCGGTAAAAAATATCGTAAATATTTGCTTTTATTTCTAAAAATCACTATATTTGCAGAGTTTTGGAAACAGAATTGTGATAGATGGACTTTCTGACCTTTAGAGAACGTATGTACCCGATGGGGTGTTTTAACATCAATCAGGTGTTGTTATGGGAAAATGATTTTGACCGTAACAATCTTACTGAAGATTGAAGCTCTGGATCACGGCATAAGATATCAGCAGGAGATTGCAACAGTTAATCGAATGGGCTTCTTTTTCAACATCCAAACACCTCCAACAGATGTTCTCTGTGCAATGAAGTTTACTGCTATTCTGGCGCGCCAGAAGGGGAGGGATTTCTATGATGCGATATTCCTCTTGTCCAAAACAAAACCCAATTTGGAATTTCTACAAGCGCGTGTGGGTATCAACTCCATTGAGCAATTGAAGTCTGTAGTTTGTGATAGATTGAAGGAAATAGACCTGAATCAAAAGAAACGAGATTTCCAGCATTTGCTCTTTAATGAATCTAATGCAGATAGGATCCTATCATTTAGAACTCTAATTGATAGTTTTTGATAGAGTTTCATGTTTTTTAATCGTTGAGGTTAATAATATAGGTGATTCTTTTGAAATGTAGTGAATTTGAATATGGTTCCATTGTTAAGTATTATAACTCCAGTCTTTAATGTTGAGTCATATCTTGATAGATGTGTTCAAAGTATTGTGCTTCATTGCTACTCCTTATTTTCCCTCTCCCTCCCCTTAAAGTGACAACTATTTCTAGCTTAAGTCACGTTTTACGTGAAAAATTTCCTCAAAAAGAGGGAATCACTCTTTTTTTTTTGTACCTTTGCCATGTCATTGATTATTTTGCTTGTTTTGAAATGCAGCGCTAAGGCAAGTGAATAACTGATATGGCAAGGTTTGGGCTAATTTTTAGTTCAGACACTTATAAACAAAGTCAAACTAAAGTGCTGCAGAATTTAGCCCCATTAAAAAAAATATATGATTTGGTGGGGATTATATTGAAAACTTATAAAAAAGTAGGAACAAATTCTATGAATAATAGTAAAATAATTGTATGTTGTCACAAAAATGCTTTATTAAAGCAGTCTGATAGTTATATTCCGGTGCATGTTGGGAAAGCTTTGACTGGCGAAGATTTTGGACTAATTGGAGATAATACAGGTGATAACATAAGTCTTAAAAATTCTAGTTATTGCGAGCTAACAGGAATGTATTGGGCTTGGAAAAATCTTTCTGGCGTCGATTTTATAGGTTTGTGTCATTATAGGCGTTATTTTGACTTTAATCATTATGGAAGAAAAGTCTTTCCAGCAACAACTATTAAAAAAGGCTCTTTAGATGAAGTTAATGTCGAGATAGATGAGTCTAGTATAGATTTTTTGAATAGAGGAGGGGTTATACTGGCAAAGTCTATGCATTTTTATACATCGAACTATTATCAATATTGTGAGTGGCATAATGGAAGTGATATAAGATTATTATTTGATTTGATAAAAAGGACGCAAGAACCTAAATATGTCACGGCTTTTTATAAGTCCATATTTCAGAGCAATATATTTCATCCATATAATATGTTTATTATGAGTTGGCAACAGTTTGATAATTATTGTAATTGGCTCTTCCCTATATTAAGGATGATTGAGGAAGAAATTGATATTACAGAGTACTCGCAATATCAAAAACGTATATATGGATATTTTGCTGAAAGATTACTAAACGTCTATGTAGAAGCTGAGAAATATAAAGTAAAAGAGATCCCGGTATTAATGCTTGATGATGAGACGAATTTGTATGATAAGTCTTACGTTAAGTTCTTTTTAAAAAGGTGTATGCGTGACTTTGCTTTTAGTGTTTTGAGATATACTATTTAATTGTAAGGGTGTAAACTTTTCAGTATACTTTTATTCTATATGTTGAGATTCAGTCATTCAATTGAACGCCTTGTTACTAAGCAGGTTTAGATTCTTAATAATACGGTTATGATCTATTTTATTTTTGAAATGTAGTGAATTTGAATATGGTTCCATTGTTAAGTATTATAACTCCAGTCTATAACGTTGAATCATATCTTGATAGATGTGTTCAGAGTATATTATGTCAGTCTTATTGTAATATTGAGTTAATTTTAATTGATGATGGTTCAACTGATAGCTCATCAAAAAAGTGTGAAGAATGGGCTAGAAAAGATAATCGTATTATTGTTATTCATAAAGATAATGGTGGTGTTAGCTCTGCGAGGAATGCTGGATTGGAAAAGGCTAGTGGGGAATACCTTACTTTCGTAGATCCTGATGATTTTCTTGCTCCAGATACATATAATTTAAATATGGAATATTTATTGGAGCATAGAGATGTCGATATTCTTCAATATCCTTATTGTAACTACATTAGTAATGATGAAATACTTGATTGTCATAAGCCTTTTAGTACATTGTTAGTTGGTTCGGAAAATGTTTTTAGGAATTGGTGGTCTGGAAGTCCTCTGGAATATGTGATATGGAATAAGATTTATAAGCGAAATATCTGGGATGGAATACATTTTAATGTAGGTCATGTGTCGGAAGATACCTGTTTGGTGCCTTTTTTTGTGAATAGGGCCAAGTCTGTTTATATCTCAGAACAAGGCATGTATTATTATCAACGTAACAGGATTAATTCTTATACGTTTGGTGAATATACCTTCGATAAGAATATTGATTTGTTTGAGGCGCATACGGCAATTTTTGAGTGTTTTAAGCAATTTCCTGATATGATTACTGAAAAAGTGTTGGCTTTTACTCGATTATATAGGCGTTTGATAATAGCAAAGCAGACTGAACCGTCTGCAAATATTAATACACAACTGCAATTAATCAGATTGCTATTCCCTTCATGGTTAGATATTCTTAAATCTCGTGATACTGAGAAACTATGGCTTGTGACAGCCAAGATTTTTGGAGCCAAGTTTTTTATTAAAATGTTTCTTAGATACTTAAAATTCATAGAATAATCATTAGTAATAATTTAAAGAAGCATCAACTAATGTTATATATATTTATAAATGGGAGAACGTGGAATTTTTCATTTTTACTAGATCGGCATAGGATATTAGTCTTATGCCATATTTTTCCATCAAAAGATCTTTTGAATAGCATTTTAATGCTTCAAACTCGTTTGTCCTGTCTTTCCATGTCGGATTTCTTTTTCTAAGCTCTTCTGAAAAAGCTGCAGGGTGCACATGAAGTTCACTAACCCCATTCTTGATATTTGAAAATAAAGTATTAAGTAAGTCTTGTTTTTGCTCAACACTTTCGTACAGAGGAGATGCATATGGTATTGTATACACAAATTCAGGACAACGAAGATGGTATAATAAATTCATCCCCCATGCATATGGTTGAATTCTTTTGCCAGGGAAAACACTTCTAACACCATCTATCTCATATTTTCTTGTTGCATGTCTAAAACCAATAATCCTGTTGGGCTTTATGCGATGGAGAGCTTTATAGAAACATTTATATCCTCTAAAACCCAAGTAGTGAATAACACTATACATATGATTGTCGATATGCGTAAATTCAATTCCTGCATTGTTAATCTTCATAATCTGAGAATACATCTCATTGATAATATCTTCATCAGTGGCATTTGATGCAAGATCCCTATATGAACAAAAAAGTATGCCATTCTTATCTTCTAAAGAATGGGCGTGAGTAATACTTGAATAGGTTATTTTGTTGTCATTCTCGAACCCGTCACATGTGAGAGTTAGATGAACTCCGATGTTTTTAATTTTATAATCATGAATGATTCGGATTGCTTCTTCAAATGCTATGCCATTTGCCATTAATGACGTTGATGAAACAATGCCTTGTTTCATTAAACGACATATTGCCTGATTAAATTCTGAAGACATTCCGAAGTCATCAGCATTGATTATTAGATATTTTTTATTGTTCATCATTATTTATTAATTCTTCAGTTTACGATAAAACATGTATAAATATGATGGCAAATACTTTATTAGATAACATCCTAGTTTAGAAAAACCACACTTAGAATGATTTTTTATTAGGATGTTCCAATGCATTCCAATATATTTAATAGCTTCCTTTGTTCTTTTATCATAAAATAAAGAAGGGAATAATGTTATTCTTCCAAGTAGTTCATTAAAATACATGATGTTTTGCAGATATGCCCATTCGATAAGTTCAGGGCATTCTTCATTAACAGTCTTTTCTATTATTTGAGACCGGATAAACCTGTTGTTAATGTATTTATTAATATTCTCTTTAAAGTAGCTGTGGGAAAGGGAGTTTTCTCTATAGTTTATAATATAAAAACATTTGTCAACAACGACACAATGGTTGCATCTCGCAAAAGCCTTGATGTTCATTATGAAATCTTCATCGGTTTTAAGTCCATCATTGTGAGAAATATTGTTTTGAGTTAATAACTCTCTCTTGAATATCTTTGTGACAGATCCTGTATAAATCAAGTCTTTAGAAAGAATATGGCGAAGGGCCTCAACCTTGTCAAATACATAAATGTTTCCACTACAATTGGTATGACTTATTACACCATGAGCATCTGCTTCTTTAAAATTGCAACAGACAATTTCAGAGTTGTATTTTTTTCCAGCACTGATCATCTCATGGAACATAGTTGGTTCTAACTCATCATCACTATCTGTGAATGAAACATAGTCTCCTTTGGCAAGTTTAAGCCCAACATTCTTTGCAGTTGCAGGACCAGAGTTCTTGATATGAACAACATTAATGTTATCATGTATTTTTGCGTAGTTATCACAGATGCTGGAAGATGAATCTGTTGAGCCATCATCAACGAGGATAATCTCCAAAGAAACATTCTCTTGTCGCAATACACTATTGACACAAGCAGCTAAATATTTTTCTGTATTGTATACAGGAATAATAACACTTAAATCCATTGCTTCCTACTTCTTGTTGATTAGATGTAATATTAGATTCGAAAAATGTTTTACCAATTTTCTGGCTCCTACTGTTTGAGTTAATAGGAGAGATTGTTCGAGAAGTTCATCGTCAACGGGGATTAGTTTTTGATAGTCAACAAGTATTCGTGGGGGAAACAATTCTTTAAGAATCTGCTCTCTTTCAATAGGCAAAAGTCCTTTAGAGTTGGAACTGATTCCACCACCCTCATAGTCAGCTACAATAATCTCAACGGTACGAAAGCTACAATTGTCAATTACTAGTGTTTCGAGACAGAATTTCCAGTCGGATAATATCTTGTATTTTTCATCATATGGATGTTTTATTAAGAGCTCTCTTTTTATAAACATTGCTTGATGGGGGAGGCTTATTCTTAATAAGTCTACCAAGGAAATCGTTGGCTTATGATGCCCGCTAGGGAAAGATGATACCTGTCCGCACACAATATCATCTTCATATTTTTCCAATGATTTAAGCACTTTCGAAGAATGGAAACAATCGCCTGAGTTCATGAAGATACAGTAATCACCTTGGGCTTGTGCCACACCTTTATTCATCGCATGATAAACACCATTGTCTTTCTCCGAAATCCAATATGCGACTTGTTTTTCGTATTCTTTGATAATATCAACACTACCGTCTGTTGAGCCACCATCGATAATGATAAACTCGTAGTTGATGCTTGTTTGGTTTATTACACTTTCGATAGTACGTTTAAGTCCTTCTATGTGATTGTAGTTTATTGTTATAATAGAGTATTTCATTTTTGTTGTTATTTTGATGGTTTACCACAGGGAATAGTAATGAAATCATTAGAGATCAGATGTTTTGCATTTTTAGTATGATCATTTGTCCAATGGTCTGGGGATATTACAATTTTATTTGTATTTCTTGATAGATATTGAGCCCACCATGAGAAAGTACTATTTGAAATGATAAAATGTTTACAGCTGTACATCAAACGTAATTTCTCCCATACTGGGTCATTTCCTGATTCATAATAGGAAAGGATGTCTGTATTAATATTCTTTTTTACCCATTCAATGTCATCTGAAAAGAAAATTATAACAGGATTATTAACTAATTGCTTAATCTTATTTAGTGCTAATCTGAAGTAGTTTTCGTCACAAATATAAAATGAGTCAGAATATTGTGTATTGATATAATCCCCTCTTCTTATGGATACACAAACTGAATTGTTACTATTTATGATTTCATATAATTTTTTATTTCTTTCTAATGGGGCGAACTTGGGGGTAAAATCGTTTAATAAGATTGGACGAATGCTATTAAATCGCTCTGGTTCTTCTAAGAAATCGTAGCAAAAGACACATTTAGGAAATAATGCCTTCTTTCTAAGATATTTTATATCCTTTTGAAAGTTATTTTTCTTGTCATTGTAATAATATAACCCTATCCTACAAAATACTAATTGCCACGAATATTTTTCAAACCACCTACGTTTGATATAATGAAGTGAACGGTATAAAAATAACTGTAGTTTGTTGCAAAAATAACTATGAATGTCTCCATTAAAGAGTTCGTAATCATCTACGTTGAAGTATTGCAGTGAGTCTTCAAAACCATCTGTATTCCCGTCCGCTTCCTTCTGTTGATAAACTTTATCAAAGCTAAATGCTAAAGAGCCTCCAACAACTTCCTTGATAGCCCTGCAATAGGCATATTGAAACATCTGGTTCCCGAGTCGTCCTAAAATAGATTTTGCTATAATCATTTTTTTTCTTTTCTGCAAAGGTAGCTATAATTTTGAGATTAGATGCTTTTTTTGCATATTTTATAATTTCAAGGAATAATAGTATTCATTGGTTTAATTAGTATCGTAAATCATACTGTAAAGATTGGCATTTTTGAAATATTGAAAAAATCGTTTATCTATTTCCAATTAATAATCTACAAAAATGTGGCATTATAGAACGTATAAAAGAGTATAGTGAAATACAAATACCTGTTGTAATAATGGGTACAGACAGGTAAAAGAGAAGCCATATGTAAGGATTCCAATCAATATTATGGAATGACTTAAAGGCGAATTTTGCCATATCATTCATAAAGAGACTATGGAATGCGTAAATAAAGAAGCAACTATCTATAAGAATCTGTTTGGGTTTATTATTCCAGTACTCAGCTATATATGATGCAATTATAAAGACAAATGGTATTCCAACTAGTAGACCTAAAGTGTGAATATATAGGCTATAGGTGGATCCTTTTGTAAGAGCATCAGTCATCGCAATAATTAAGTAAAGAATACAAAAAATGTATTTAGCTTCTCGAAATAGGTGTATAAAGTTAATTTGATGTATATTATAAAATGCGCCCCAGGAAAAGAAAAATAGAGCTTGAATAAACATTGGAAAATAATGGGCTTTTGGCAGTAATAAAGGAGTTGTGTACCAAATCAGTGCTAAAACGATGATTGATAGTTTGCCACCTTTCTTAATTATCCAGTATGTCAATGGGCTTAATAATACCATAATCATTAATTCTCGAACATACCATAAAGGTATATTAATCGGGCAGATATCCATTGGTGGGGGAAAATCTGCGGGATACACCAATAAGCCACTATTGTTTGAGTTGTTAAAGAAGGTGCTGAATAATCGTATAAATGAGAATCTAATTTCAATAGGTGGGTAATAATTCGAAACAAAAGGAATGGTACTTTTACACAATATAAAAGCTGCGCCAATTATGTTCCATAGGATAAATGGAATAAATAGGCTTCGTATTCTAGTGCTCAATTTCTGAATGTACAGATCTTTATTGAAATACGCTTCGCGAAAAAAAAGAAATCCAGAAATGAAAAAAAATGAAGGAACACATAATTTTGATAAGACCTCACTTATAAAATTAGTGACAAAGAAAAACCAATCTGGATTATTCAATCCATAGAATATACCGTGTATATTAAGACCTTTAGACAAACTAAAGTGAATGAATACAACACCTACAGTTAGAGGAAAACGTAGGGCCTTTATTGTTTCCGATGTTAAATCTTTGCCTTCTCTTTTATTCATAGGTTATTGATTTAGATTGCAAAATTACAATTCTTTAGTTAAATACGTTTGTTTATTGAGTTAAAAATGGTGAATAATGGTGTCTTCTGTTTTTTAGAGTCTCTATAATAGAGTTATTTCTTGAGGAAGGGAGTCTTTATAGGTTTAAAATTCATTTTCTAGTGTAATAAGCGACAGCGGTAACAAGACAGTCGATAAATGCCAGAGACAGTAAAAAGTGAAGGCGAGTGGCTGCTTGTATAAGATACTGTGATATGGTACGCGATAAATGAGAGACTTATGTAGTTGCTCTGATCTTGTGGCTGTGGTGTTTTCTAGTAACTCAGAGGTTTTTCCGCGTCTATGATAATCTATTATTGCGTAATGCTGATAGAAGTGTCTAGCCTCATGATACATCTGGTATTTCAAATCATAATCTTCATTTTCTGGTAGCATATTCAACCAGTCCAAATTGATAAATAATTTATTGTCTGAAGCTTCGCAGGTAACATCGTTTGTATTAAACCGTTTACCGATACCTTCATATTTAAAAATAATAGACTTGTAATCAATATTAAGTACTTTACTTGCCTCAGTAAAGTAGGTTGTGAGTTTCTTTTTTGCTTTATCTAAATTCATGATTGTATTACTTCTTTATTGTTTGTAATTGTCAGTTATTCGCTATTTGAACTATGGGGATGTTGTATGATTATATGTTTGTTATGTATTGCGTTTTCTCACGACGGATTATATGAATCTTTTGAGCGACGCAAACAGGATATAATTTCTTGATGAAGTTCTTAAGACGGTATTTGTTCTTTTTAGTTACCTGTGTATATGGTGCTTGCGGTAGATTCTGTGAATTTATTTCAACGTACTGCATGGCTTCAATAATATCTTGATATACCTTGTGTTCAGTCGTATCTGCACTCCATTGTTCCTTCAAAAATGAACCATACTTCTCTAGAATGCCTTCTTTGTCTAGATAATCCCTTTGTGTAAAAAACGCGAAATGGGCAACAAGAGCATTAGTATTCCAACAATTAGACTTTCCTTGAGTTGTTGGATAAATGCATGACATATACTCTTCATCATCATTTGGAATGATCCCATCTATTTTTTTTAAATCCTTGCCAAACCATAATATAGAATTTATGGAAAATCTGGTCATTGATACAGGATTCTTCCCATTTCCTAAATGCAGGTGAGAGGTTTTTTGGGGTCTTAAATAATTGTCAATAAACCAGTTATGCAGGTCGGCTGCAAATTTGCCTGATTGCCAAAGGACATCGCTAAATGGATTTGAGTCATGATAATAGTTTAAACGCAATTTTCCATATATTTGTAATAAATATGTGGAAAGAGAGTTGTTGATGACTAATGGTGAAACAAGGAAATAATCCGGATTGTCAATCCTGAATTTAATCATGTTTTTAATCAAATTGTCCTCTAACCAGACGATATCGTCATCAAGTTTAAAATATATAGCATCATCATCAGTGCATTGTTTGTAAAAAGCATTGATAGAGGCATTGCCATTGATTATCCCGTCAGGTTGCCACACAAGATTAATCCTGGAATATTTCTTTGCTAGGATTCTGAAGAACTCAAGGTCTTGTCTGTTCGTTGTATTAAGCCACAAGTCATATCTGTCTACTATATCACATGCAAGAACCTGTGGAATTAAGTACTGCATGTATCTGCGACGTCCTGCAGCTGTATTTACTATTACTTTGTAATTTTTGTACATAGCTATTGATAATTTAAATATTAATAAAATACTTATTGATAATATTGTTTAGAATACATGATTGTGATACACTATATCAGTTTAATCGAGAATTCGATCGGTATCTTTTCTTAAATTTGGACCGAAGAGATGCTGCATATTTTATATATTTAAGAGTATGAGATATGTTATGATTTTGACTTCCGTATAATTTTCCAGTAGTGCCTGACACTCCAACGATGTCTGGCTGTATGAAAAATGGTGAGTAAGAATAATTATTTTCTTTTATGAGAGTATCAAGAAGGGCATGCTCAAAGTAGTAACCTACGGAATCATCTATTGCTTTCTTCAAATTGAGAAGCTTTATATAGAAAGTTGTTGGAGCGATTATGTATCTGCTGTCTGGAAATGATATATCAGAATTAATTGCAAATAAAATTGTGTTTATAGGAAAAAATAAACGGTGTATATTGTTAATTAGTCTGATATTCTTTATAATGAGTCGCCCAGTAATCTTTACTATACGAACTTTTTTGTATCTGTTAATTATAGTTGAATTTTCTAATGCATGTTGAATTATTTCACACTCACCTACACCTTTCCCTCTGTTCTTTTCTTTGTTTCCAGAAAAGGTTAGACATTCAAGCCTTCCAGATTTGATCTCTTTTACAAATAGCGGGCTTATATCGATATTGGAATTCTCAGTAAATACAATTTTGTAATTAGTTTTTGATATATAATAGTTTAGTGCCTTTATATACTGTGCTTTCCGCTCTTCTTGATTGTTAAGAGCAGTAAAAGACGTATTACCAGGATTAATGCATGCTGTTAGAAGTAAGATAATCATAGAATAACTAATTATTAACTTATATTAAATTTGTTAATTTAAATTTATACTCTACTCTCCGAGTAATATTTATTATATTGTTAATGCAACATCCTAATTCGTATTTCCAGGGAGCAATTGTTGACATGTAACTTTCTTCATCAGAGAAAAAAAGCAAAGGATATTCTTTTGTTTTCTTCTTCTCTGCATAAAGCCATACATTGAAGAGACGCTCCGCTAAGAATCCATAAATTCGTTGTTGGTATGGGGAGTAATTTGTTATGTCTATTCTTTTTTCGGCTTCTTCAAGTATATCAAACAACCATGTGCAGTAGGCGTCAAAATTGTCCCAATTCATAATAAACATATTACAGATAGCCATGGTGTTTTCGAGAACCAAAGCTTTCCAAAAAGCTCTAGAGTATTTTTCGTCAAGATTCTTTTTTATGATATCTTTGATTATATACATATCAAAACTCGAGTGTCCATTGCTGTAATGTGTAAAAACCGACATTGGATAATTCTCTTTTCGGGGAATAATAATCGTTCCTTTATTTACTAAGTTAATTATATCATTGGGGATAGAGAGATCGACTTTTGGAAACACTGAAGAGGGGAATGTCGTATATGGTTTGAAATGTTGGCATGCTCGATGAAAATCAAAATAACGGCGATAATGGCATAAACCAATAATATCAGTATTCTTTAGATTTTTCCATGCCCAGTAAATACCTGTTAACTCGCAATAGGAAGGATTTTTATAACTGATATTTTCACCTGTATTATCAACAGTAATACCTAGACTCGTATCTGTGATAGCTTTCCCTAATTGAATTGGGAGATATGGTTCTTGATTTGCCATAATATCGTTTTTATGGCAACAGACCAATATTTTTGTATTTAATCCTTTCATAGTTGTCTATTCTTTTGTGATAAGGCCTAAAAAACCCATTCGATCTTGATGCATAAAATGTCCAAAACCTTCTTGATTTCCTTCGCAATCTAGTATGCAACAATTTGTTGCTAGTAATTGCCATTCTACCATTGGATGGTGCATCATTAAATCGCAATAAAGTTGTCCGTTAGATAAGAATTTTGGAAGAACAATATCCTTATTTATGACAAAACTGCCTTTAGGAATGGTTTGTATCATACCACGATAATGCCCTTCCGCCAATGTGGCAAGAGGTATTCCGTCTTTAGTTCTCATTATAAGCATCACATCTGTTTTTAACTCTTCCTCTGTATATCCTTCTATTCGTAGATTTAAGAGCCCCTGGTTGGAACAAATAGTGCTATGTCGTTCTTCAGTTCCATTTATGAGAATTTTATTAAAATGAATGGAGGGCTTATGTTGCTTTATAGAATTAATAATCGCTCCACTCATATCGGTAGGAATCTCATTTAAATAGAATTTGAGAGCATCATTAATGTTACCTCTAAATGCAATTTCACCATTGTTCATTACTATACCTCTTGTGCAGAGGCTTTTGACAGCAGCCATATTGTGGCTAACGAAAAGTACAGTCCTTCCTTCGTCTTTGCTGACATCTTGCATCTTGCCAATAGCTTTCTTTTGAAACTCGGCGTCGCCAACAGCCAGAACCTCATCTACAACCAGAATCTCAGGCTCCAAATGGGCAGCGATTGCAAAGCCAAGGCGGACCATCATGCCTGAAGAATAGCGCTTGACAGGTGTGTCAACGTATTTTGCTACTCCCGCGAAATCAACAATCTCGTCAAACTTACTTTTGATTTCCGTTTTGGTCATGCCCATGATAGAGCCATTCATAAAGATATTCTCTCGGCCTGTCATTTCTGGATGGAAGCCTGTGCCTACTTCCAGCAGCGAAGCGATGCGACCTTTGATTTTGATATCACCTGTAGTTGGGGAGGTTACGCGAGAGAGAATCTTTAAAAGAGTGGATTTGCCGGCTCCGTTTTTACCAATGATACCAACAACATCGCCTTGTTCAACCTTAAAATTGATGTCACGAAGTGCCCATACAAAGCGGCTGTCGCTCTTCTGAGTGCGATCGTTGGTCTCACCAATTTTTAGATAGGGATCTTCCTTTCCTCGGATATTAGCCCACCAGCGATTGAGATCCTGGCTTAACGTGCCAGTACCGATGGTGCCAAGAATATATTGTTTGCCGACGTTGTTGAATTCGATAACTGTATTGCTCATAAGCCAATTGTATTAGATGACATCCATAAAGTTGCGCTGTACCCGGTTGAAAATGATGATACCAACCATGAGGATAGCGATTGTAAAGAAAAAGCTGTATCCAAAGTAGAACCAATTGAATTCCCCAACGCCTGTGAAGGCATATTTGAAGGTTTCAAGAATGGCTGTCAGTGGATTGGCTACAAGTACCCAAATATACTTAGGATAAGTAACCTTCATAACTGATAGCGGATAGATGACTGGGGAAGCATACATCCAAAGCTGGACACCGAAAGTGATTAGGAATCGTAAATCACGATACTTTGTGGTCATGGAAGATATAATCATTCCAAAGCCTAAACCTAAGCATCCTAACATGATAATAAGAATTGGGACGAGCAGTAGAGCTGCGTTGACTTGGAAGTCTATTCCTGATGCAAAGTAGTAGATGTAAACGACCAAGAATAGTGCAAACTGGATTCCCATCTTAATGAGATTGGAAATAACAATAGACAGAGGTACTACCAGTCTTGGGAAATATACTTTGCCAAAGATGGCTTGGTTTGCATTGAATGTGTCTGAGCATTTACTGAGACAATCCTGGAAATAGTTCCAACATACGAGACCGGCTAGATAGAAAACAGCTTGTGGAATGCCATCTGTAGAAATGCCTGCTATACCACCAAACACAAACATGAACATAATGGTGGTGAACAGGGGCTGAATAATAAACCATAACGGACCAAGGATGGTTTGCTTGTAGAAAGTTACGATATCGCGCTTGACATACATTGTCAGAAGGTCGCGATAACGCCATATTTCACCAAAATCGATGCTCAATAGGTTACTCTTGTTCGTGATTATAATATCCCAGTCTCTTGCCATTTTTTTCTATATTTGTTGCAAAGATAGCAATATATTGTTAGACAACCAAATTTTTTTAAATGTTTTTGTTGCTTATGTTGTATGTTCAGTATGGATGAAGTCTGTGTTCTTACGATCGATGTGGAGAATGTTTTTCAGCATGCGCAGAACAAGTGCAGGGATGGTAAAGACCTTAGAGAAAGAACGGAAACGAATCTCGCTGGGAATAGCTACGAATAGAGATAAGCCCAAGATGATGAGTGTAACCCACCATTTTTCACACCATGCTGGCATCGCGAATGTCATAAAGATAGAGATGGCTGTAACTAACACGATTAGTATAGAGCGAGGAATGAGAGCCTGTTGGATAGTCTTGTCAACGAAGTTGATTTTTCCATGAACCAAAGCTCCTGGTATTTTTGGAAGATTGCTCATCAGGCTTTGAACCTGGGCGGTCATCCAGCGCATACGCTGCTTTTGGAAGTTGTCCTGATTGCTGACCTTTTCGTCGAATACATGGATATCTGGTGCGTATTTTATAAATACTTCCTGGTGGAGGAGGAGAGCTTCCATTTCGCGGTCTTCTCCTGCAGTAGAAAGTTTGAATACATTCTTCCTGAATAGTTCGTAATCGAAGCACATGCCAGATCCGATCAAGGCAGATGACAGGCCAAGACGGTTGTGGGCCTTGCGGAACAGCGTGTTGTTAATCTCTTCGCTGGCACCATCGAGTACAGCCACATCGTTGTTGGCATTCTTTGCGCAGCGATGGCACTGGATGGCGTCATAAATAGAACATAAGATATTCAGTTGTGATAGAAATTCCGGGCGCACCACATTGTCGGCATCAAGCACAACTACATTGTCAAATGTTTCTGGAATTGTATCAATAGCATATTGCATGGCTTTAGCCTTTGAACTCTTTTCAAAGGTGGGCGTCAGTAATGTGATGGGAAGTGAACGGAGATACTCGTTTGTTTCTGGTTGCATGTGGTCAGAGATAACAGCCACTGTATAGAGGTCTGCAGGATAATCCTGTTCCAAAAAACGCTCAACCGCATTGATGATGACACGGTCCTCTTTATAAGCAGGGTATAGAATGAGGAATTTTGTCATACGATTAGTTAGGGCTGCAGCATGTATGGCTACGCGATCTTCTTTTTCATAAAATAACGAGATAATTGCGAAGAATGCCACATAGACTACTGAGCCTAAAATCAGCACCCAAAGTGTAATGTCGATGATGTGTAAAATCTGCCAAATCATAATCTGTAGTTTATTTAGTTGGTTTATTTCTTTTTATGAACTAATTTTGTAGTGATGATTCCCCAAAGCGTAATGAAAGGAGAGCGTAAGAAAGTGCGATCCCACATTTCATCTACCAGATAATCAGGTGTGGCTAAAGCAAAGAAGAACAATGCCAAAGAACCTAATATCCACCATTTGATTGCCATCGTCATATAGATGAAAGGTAATACTAGACTCATTACCATGATGATGCCCATCATGCTAGTACGGGGCATCAGCATCCATTGGACAAGTTTGTCGGCCCAGTCGTATTGCTTACGGAAGACGGCTCCCGGTAGGTATCTGATATTCTTAATCAGATTCTGTATCTGTTGTAATGTCCAACGGCTATGTTGTTCATTCATCTTTGTGGTTGTTCTTTGCTTTTCGCCATATAGCAAAATATTATCAAAATAATCGATAAAGTATCCTTGCTTCAGCAATAACGCTTCAAGTTCTTTATCCTCACCGGATGTCCTCGTCTTCATGACATTGGTTTTAAACCATGTAAAATCATATGCTGTTCCTGAACCGGCTAATGCAGCAGATATACCTAAGTTGATATGGCCTTTGCGGAAGATGTTATTATTGATTTCCTCAAAAATAGAACCCATACGTGCTACAGCTGTATCTCTGTTTCGGGCTATGCGGTGCATTTGGATGGCTTTGGTGGCTGCTGTTTCAAATGCATCATTCACTTTAGTCAGAAAATCTTGCTCTACGATATTGTCGCCATCTAAAATGAGTGCAATATCATAAATCTTAAATTCTGGAAGTTTTATGATTGCATATTGTAAAGACTTCGCTTTCGTGCTTTCTGCAAAATCTGGGGTGAGCAGGGTGATGGGGTATTGCGCTAGGCGCATATTAGTGATTTCTGACTGGTGGTCAGACACTACTACCACATCAAATAAACGCTGTGGATAGTCTTGGCTTAATATAGAAACTACAGTCTGTTCAACAATCTTATCTTGCTTGTAAGATGGAATGATTACAACAATGCGGTTTTGAATCTTAGCTTTGTTTTGGACAGTATCTCTATCGAAAAGAGATGCAATAGAGAAAACACCAAGGTAGAGCACTGTGCCACCTACCATGATGAACAATAACCAATCGATGATATTTAGTATAATCCAGAGATCCATGATCTATTCAAATTTAAAAGTTGAAGATTCTTGCGTCCCGTTGGTAGCAAGCGAGCAAGCTCGAGCGGAAAGATGTGATGCCTTGACAGACGGATTTTACTAGGTCAAATCTGCCTTTGATGGTATATTTTAGAATGTCGCGGGGGGCGACGATACCTATAAGGTATGTATATGATAAGTATTTGTTGATACCTTGATAATTACGTTTTACTAATAATAAGCGATTACGAGTAATGTAATAGGTGCGTAGCGGACTGTTTTGACCCGTTGTTTGGCTTTCTTTGTGAAATACAGTGCATGCAGGCTCATACCAGATCTCATAGCCAGCTCGAGTAAACATCATCGACCAGTCGAGTTCTTCGTAGTACAAGAAAAAACACTCAGGCATCAGTCCCACCTTCTCAATTGCTTCTCGTTTGATCAGCATGGCTGCGCCATGAGCATAAGAGGTGGGATGAGCTGTGTTGTATTGACCATGGTCTTCTTCGCCAAATCCGATGGCCTGGTTCCTAACGGTTATCACAGATAGGGGAGTATAGCCTGCGAACTGGATAGGGTTATTGCCCCATGCAAAACGTAGTTTAGGACAGACAATGCCAACTTTATCCGACGACTCTAATCGTTGAATAAGCGCCTCTATATTATAATCTTTGAAGTATGTATCGTTATTTATAAGAAGAATATATTTTCCCTTAGCTTCTCTAATTCCTAAATTGTTGCCGCCAGCAAAACCTAAGTTCTTGGCGCTTCGGATAACCTTAACTTGTGGAAAACGCTCAGAAATAATGCTGGCTTCATCTATTTTTGAGGCATTATCTACCACTATCACCTCCATGTCATTATTGAAGGGGATGGAATCAATTAGTTCACAGGTATCTTTTACCCCGTTGTAATTGATAGTAATGATAGATAATCTATACTCGTGCTGCACGCTTTCTTTCTAGTTTTAATCGTTTCTTTTCTTCTTGTATTGCTAATCGTTGTTGCTCATATTTAATCCATTCTGGCTCAAGATATGGTAGTAGATATACGATAGCCATTCCTCCATAGAATGTTAATCCGTTAGGATACTGGAATATGACCTGATTAGCATAGCCTCCTAATTGAATGGCGGTAAAAGCTGCACACATGCCAGCTCCAATGCCAATTAATGATGGGCTTTTAAGCTTAAACAATACAATGTATGAGGCACCCATTAGTATTATTATCATACAGAGAGCAAAAATAGATACCCCTATTACACCTGTTCTTACCCAAATGAAAACGTATTCAGAATCTGGAGGAATCTGTGAAACTATTTTGAATTTGTTCCAAGCAGGGATGTCTTTTTCAAACATTCCAATCCCAATGCCCCAGGGTGCATCCTTCATGTATTTTGCAATGGCAGCCTTGTTGATATCACGTACATTCGCTGATGCATCAGACTTATTAAATGCAGATCTCATTCTGCGGATTTGTTGATTTCCATTTCCAATATTTGTAAATATAAGAAATCCTAATAATATTGCCCCCACGATTGCGCTTGGAACCATAATGCGAAATGATTTGGAAAGGACAAGAAATACACCAAACCCTCCCACCATACATAACATGGCTGTACGTGTTCCTGATTGGAACATACCCCATATTACTGCTATCGAAACAATGAAAAAGAAGATCTTATCTTTCCTTATTTTTGTTGTGATTCCAAATATTATAAATGCAAGAGCGGCACTTGCTGCATGACATCCATAGTTGGCTGCATCAGAAAATACTGACCAATATCTGATTAAAGTGCCTGCCTGAAGTAGGTGCGTATTCATGCCTGCGCCATACAAAAAAGAAGTCTCTTCATCTGTTAGTCCAATATTGATCATCTTCCATGTCCAAAATGCAGAAAATAGCGAAAGCCATGCCCATAGTTTTAAGTATCTGATCAGAATTTGTGGAGAGGTCATGTAGAGACTAAATACAACTAATATCCATAATAGTTGAAATGCCATTAGGCGCGCACCTGTAAACCAAGCAGTTAGATTAATGCCAAGACCGCATGTGTTGTTGAAAATTTCTACAATACAGAGTCCAAACCATATTGAGATAGCTAATAACATCATGTTAAATATCCTTCCAAAATGTGCCTCTGTTCGGGTGTCAATGATTGCTATCACAATCAAAAGGAGCTCAATGGCTTCGTCAACAAGTGAAAGTGGTACAGGAATATAGATGTTTACATTTTTAAAAGATACAAAATAATTAGCAATGATGAGTCCCCAAAATGCAGCCATTCTCCATTTGAAAATAGTATAGCCAACAAAGATCAAAATAGGTGATATGCATATAATTGCAAAGGTGTTTAGGCCGCTATGAAGAAATTCATAGATTGCAAGCAAAAATAGGAGAAAGAGCACAATAACTCTTCCTCCGTTTTCATGGGCGTATTCGGATATTCTGTTTGAATAAACTTTATTTACCATTTATTTCGCATGACTATTTTCAACTGCAGTCAGTCCCATCTGCGACATCCTATAGACGAAGTTGTTGAATGATGTGTATGGTGGTAACTGACCTACGAACTCCTCAACGGCGTAACGTTGGCATTCTGTCAGGTACATAAAGAGAGTATTCTTGTTCTCTAAACGTTCATTCAATTCCTTTAACGCTTTCTGATCCACATCTTTCCAGGTGCGGTTAGCACGAGTTACCATTAGGTTGACGGTGCCCATATTGAGCAAGGCTGGAGGAATTGAATTGTCATCCAAGTTTGGATATTCTACGATGGCGATTTCATTAGGGAGCAAGTCAGGGCAGATATCCTTGATATCCTTTGCCATGATAAAGCGGCTATCTTCAGCTAAATAATCTTCGTCGTATGTGATGCGGCGTACCTGCAAACCTATCGAAATCCAATAGTTTTCCAATTCCTGGGCAATATAACTCTTGCCATTGGCTGCATCCGTTGAAATCAAATTGAGCACATTCTGTTTACCTTCTTCGAAGTGAGGAAGCAGTGCCTTGCTTAACTGACGCAAAGCCATGTCGGCGATGGTCTTGTTAAAGCGACGATAACGCAGGTTGCTCTCCTTGGGGAAACAGCCCATGACCGGAATCTTGGTGATATGCTCAGAACGCAAACGATCTCGAAGGGTGCGGTCGAGCAATTCTATAATGAAGAAGTATAATGCAGTGAACATGAAAGTCATTATGAATGCGCCTAATAAGATCATCGATCTATTAGTTGGTTGTGCATTCATTGGGAACATAGGTGGATTGAGTACACGAAGCGTTGCTGTGGACATCTGCAGGTTCTTTTGGCGAAGACGAGCAGAGTTCAGTGCCTTCAACATCTCCATATAGTTTCCCTCAATAAATGCAATATGTCGATCTTTTCTTGCTAATGTAGCACCAATTGGAGCATAATACAGAATCTCATTGTCTAACTTTTCGCGCATGATATCCTGAGCAGATTCTTGCGCTTTGGCTTTTTCCAAAAGTAAAACCTGATCCAACCATCTTCCGACCATATCACTCGCTTTGACACCTGATTCAGTATTGTAATTGCCTGCCTCTATATCTTTTACCAAACTTCTAACATTAGTTGATGCACTCTGAAGCATCCTTTCTGCTTTTGCAAGTTCTAGTTGAGATTCAACTTCATTTCCGCTTCCTCCTTCACTATTCATCAGTCTGAGATTGGAAATACGTGATTGTATGCGGGAAATATCTGTCACTTGGTTGGTGAAATCTTTATTGGCCTTGATGATTTTGGCTCTGTCACCAAGCTGGCGCTCCAGATAGTTCATCAGGGCGCGGGTAGTTGTTTTGTCAATAATAATATTATTGTCTGAAGATTTCTGGCCTGCATCAAGTGATGCCAACTGGCTTGTTTGCTCACCATAATTGATAATTCGTTTCTCGATATTGTAACGAATAAGATCATCTTCTGCATTTGTCAGAATACGATATAGGCGCGCCACTTCGCGCTCGAAGAATTTGATGACATTATTGGTTTCGCCATAGCGGAGTAAGCTGTATTGACGGGCGAAGACTTCGTTCAGAATATCCAACGTATTATAGGCTATACCTGGATCATTACAAGAATAGCCTATATCAATAATATCACTTCTGGATAATTGAACTACCTTTAGTCGGCTGGTAATACTATTTATACCAAAATATTGGTGATAATTAGTCAATCCAAATACATAGTTGTCGGCAGAAGGGCGTTCATAGGCTTTAAGATTGGCGTATGTCGCATTTTCGCTATTGTGATTAATCAATGCTTTTACCTCAGTAGGCACGCTGTTGTATAATTGACGGTAATGCTCGGCTGAAATATAGTTATTATCTTTGTTGGCATTGCCATACATCATACAACGGGCAAACAGGCGCAATGAAACTTCGTGTACTGTGGCGTCTGTCGTGATTAAAAGCATGAGGTTGGTAATGTTTGTTTGCGAATTACCACCCGCTGTACCTGTTCCTCCTTCAAGATTATAGCCAGTAATCATACCGGTATAAATGGTCGTGTTGGTGTCGAAAACACGTTCCATATCACGTGTGGAATACCAAGCAATTACCAATGCAATCATTGGTAAGATGATGAGGTACCATCTTATTTTATTTAAAAATCTGACAATATATCTGAATAGATCCATAGTGGCAATTATTATTTCTTATGTTTTTTTGCTGCTTTGGCAGCAGCTTTGGCAGCTTTGGCCTCGGCTTTAGCTGCTTTTAAATCTGCTTTGGCAGCTTGGGCTTCTGCTTTTGCCAATTTCTTTTCTAAAGCTTCTTCTTTTTCTTTGTCTTCTTTTTCTAATCGTTTGATACGTTTCTCTGTAGCTTTGTTCTCTTTTGCAATTTCCTTGACAGATTTATTGATACTTTTGTCAAGTGTTATTTCTGTTGTTGCATTAGTAATGATTGGGGTGTGAGTTAATATCTCTAATGTTATAATGTCTGTTGTAATTTCTGTCTGAAGTCCTTGATAACCAGACACCTGTCCGCTTTCATACATTTTTGTAGATGCATAAGACGCAATTTCCATATTACCATTTTCGAATTCCTCTTTGTTCAAGGCACCTGCTCCTTGATAAGCGGCAGCTGCTTCGCCTAATGTTTTAAGCGATACTAGGTTGTTGGTGATCTTGACAAATAAAGAAGCAATCTGAAGCTTAAGCTGGTCGTAAGCTATATCTTTTTGAATTACTGCTTGCTCTGCTTCAATTCTTTTACGTTTTACAGCTGCAGTTAAATCCAAGATGTCTTCTACAGGTATAGCTAAGCCAACACCAATATTCCAATAGGATGATTTTGAGCCTTGATATTGATAGATTGTTTGAGAATAGGCTGACTGACTATTACCCCACATGTCTCCAATGCCATAGCTATAGCTGGCATGACCAGTTAAATAAGAGAAAATATGTCTCTTTTGTTTGGCTACCTCAGCTTCTGCTAACTGTCTGGCTTTCTCTAAAGAGAGAATTTGAGGAGTCGATTTCGCATTCTCGAACAATACTGCCAAAGGAGGCAGGTGAAACTCCGAGAAATTGATGTCTTTTTCGTTACTGGAGTCAAAGAATCCCGCACTTATACCGCTCTCGTTGAACTGGGCGAGGGCAGTGGCGCTTGTTGAGGCAATGGCGAGGATAAATATCAATCGTCTGAATCTGTTCATGCCAACAAATTTTAGTTATACATTCTCCTTCTGAACGAAGGCAAAGAAAGTACGGAACAAAATCTTCATATCCAGCCAGAAATTATAAGTCTGACCGTACTTGATATCAAGTTGCTTGCGCTCTTCGGCTGACATCATGCCGCCTTTGCCACGCTCTTCTACCTGCCAAAGACCTGTGAGACCTGCAGGGGCCATGAAACGGTCGATGCTGGTGTCGATGGTGAGTTTCTCAGCTTCGTAGAGTGGGAGAGGACGGTTACCGACAACCGACATGTCGCCTTTGAGAATATTGAAGAGCTGTGGCAGCTCGTCGATACTGAACTTGCGAATGAATTTACCGACTTTTGTAACTCGGGGGTCATTTTCAATCTTGACGAAAGCGTTGGCAATTTCTTCTTTCTTTTCTTTGCTGTAGTCTGTTTCAGAGATGACAAAATCATCACCAACCAGCATGACTTCATCATCTGAAATCATCATGTCGGTATCATCTGAAATCATCATATCGGCTCCCAAACTTGCCATATTTTTAGGTTGCTGTTCGGGTTGTTTGTTCATCTCGGCATACTGATTTCCTGCCTCCTTGGCTACATCTTTCAGACGCTCCTCTGCATCTTGATACATAGAGCGAAATTTCAAGAAATTGAATATGGTGTAGTTGGCACCAACACGCTTTGATTTGAAAATAATCGGTCCTTTGCTCTCCAAACGGATGGCAATAGCCGTGAGTATAAAGATGGGAGAGGTGAGAATGAGCATAATCAATGCAAAGAATACATCAAAAATTCTCTTCCATGCAGGAATCTTGAATCGCAACATGCGATATTTGGCTTGTTGGTCATCAAATAGCATGTTCTCACGGTCGGAGATAAACTGAATCTTCTTGTTAAGCTCTGTGATAGAAGCGTTGCAATCAAGGGTGTCGTTGATGCCGCTCTTCTGATAAACGGAGCGGTCTTCCGGCGTGAAATCCTTGGTGAGCAGAATGATATAAATGTGCTTATTTTTTTTCTTTAAGTAGGTGATAGCATTAATATCAGCGCTTTGCTCACTTTGTTCGTAAAAGACAATAAAATGCTCGTTGCGGACGTGCGTAGAACACGCTGACGCCGCATCTTTGTAGTTTCTTGTGTATTGCACCAGCCGGCCGGGGATGTATCTGAGACGCTCCTCGGTTTTGGGGTTGCTGCCAAGATATACAACACCTATCATATTATTCTATTTAGGGAATAATCTTTTTTACTCGTATCTTTAACTCCATGGGGTTGAAAGGCTTGACAATGTAGTCTTCGGCACCAATCTCCAACAAGCGGATACGCTCACTGGTGGAGTCTTCACTGGAAAGCATGATGACTGGAATCTGCTTAAACAACTCATTCTGCTTAATCCATTCCAAAAAGTCGTCGCCACGCATTCCTGGCATACGAATATCTGAGATGATGAGGTCGGGGGTGTTGCCTGCCTGCAACCACTTTACACCCTGCAAACCATCAGGCAACCACTGCACATCGTAGTCGCTCATCAGATAGATTGAGAGAACCTTTGCAATGGTCTCTTTGTCGTCAAGTATTAATATTTTTTTCTTCATATATGAATTATATTAATTCTGGTAATTATGTTATTCTTTTGTGCAAAGGTAAAAAAAAAAATTAAATTCGATTCAAAAATGCATAAAAAAATCACTTTTTTATCGAAAAAAGTAGTTTTTATTAAATTATTTAGGGAAATTTGCATTTGAAACGTATTATAAATAAAGATTTATAAATCATATAATTATGGCAAATAGATATCTATTAGGTTTTGATGTTGGTAGCTCGTCAGTGAAGGCATCATTGGTAAATGCCGATAGCGGCAAGTGTGTGGCAACTGCTTTTTATCCTGAAAAGGAAGCTCCTATAATGGCTGTTAAGGCAGGTTGGGCAGAACAGGATCCACAGATGTGGTGGGAGAATGCCAAACTGAGTCTTCAGAAGATTATGAAAGAGAGCGGTGCCACTGCTGAAGAAATAAAAGCTGTGGGAATCTCGTATCAGATGCACGGCCTGGTTTGCGTGGATAAGCAGCTTAAAGCTCTGCGCCCTGCTATTATCTGGTGCGACTCGCGTGCAGTGCCATATGGCGAGAAGGCATTTAACGAACTTGGAGCTGATCAATGCTTGAGTCATCTGCTGAATTCACCTGGTAACTTTACTGCTGCTAAATTGGCTTGGGTAAAGGAAAATGAACCGGAAATTTATAGCAAGATCTACAAAGTGATGCTGCCTGGAGATTATATTGCTATGCGACTGAGCGGTGTGGCTAATACTACTGTGAGCGGCCTTTCTGAGGGTATGTTCTGGGACTTTAAAAACAATAAAGTTGCCGACTTCCTGATGAGTTACTATGGATTTGATCATTCACTGATCGCTGACATTGTTCCTACTTTTGCTGAGCAGAGTGTAGTTAGTGCTGAGGCTGCTGCTGAGATTGGATTGAAAGCTGGTACACCAATTACTTACAGAGGTGGCGACCAGCCTAATAATGCATTGTCGCTTAATGTGCTGAATCCTGGTGAGATTGCTGCTACTGCAGGTACTTCGGGGGTGGTTTATGGCGTGTTGGGAGATGTGAACTATGATCCTAAGAGCCGTGTAAATACTTTTGCTCATGTGAATCATACTGCAGAACAGACTCGCTTAGGTGTGTTGCTTTGCATCAATGGAACCGGTATCCTGAATGCGTGGACGCATCGTAATATCACTCCTGAGATTGGCTATGCTGAAATGAATGACTTGGCTGCCAGTGTGCCTATTGGTAGTGAGGGTGTAACTGTTATTCCTTTTGGAAACGGTGCAGAGCGTGTGTTGGAAAATAAGGAGATAGGTTGCTCTATTAATGGATTGAATTTCAATAAGCATAATAAAGCTCATTTGGTGCGTGCTGCACAAGAGGGTATTGTGTTCTCATTCTGCTATGGTATGGAGATTATGAAGCAGATGGGTATGGATATCAAGAAGATTCATGCTGGTAAGGCGAATATGTTCCTGAGCCCATTGTTCCGTAATACACTTGCTGGTGTGAGCGGTGCTACTATTGAACTGTATGATACAGATGGTTCGGTAGGTGCTGCAAAAGGTGCCGGTCTTGGTGCTGGTATCTATGCGAATGCAGCTGAAGCTTTTGCTTCGCTTGATAAGCTTGAGGTGATTGAGCCAGATGCTAAGAATCGCGATGCTTACCGCGCAGCCTACGAGGCTTGGAAAGAAATTCTGAAAAAGAATATGTAAATAAAAAAGTTTGAGCTCGCTTATTGCGGGCTCAAGCTTTTTTTATACCATTCAAACAACTTTTTGACACCATCCTCGATTTCAACTTTGTGCGTCCAACCGAGTGAGTGAAGTTTTGATACATCAATGAGTTTTCGCATGGTGCCATCAGGCTTAGTACTGTCAAATTCAACTGTTCCTTTGAAATCTACAGCCTTAACTACCAGTTCGGATAGCTCGCGAATTGTAAGCTCTTTGCCTGTTCCAACATTGATATGGCAGTTGCGAATCTCGCCAAGTTTTGGAATGGCACCTCCACGCCCAGCAGAGTGGTTGCGATCGACAGCGCCATCTGTTGATGCACCGTAATGAACTGAAGAATATTTCTCGATGCCAATAATGTCGCTGAAATTGACATTAAGAAGCACGTGTATTGAAGCGTCGGCCATATCTTCACTCCACAGGAACTCACGAAGTGGTGTGCCGGTTCCCCAGAGTGTAACCTTGTTGTTCTCAATACCGTATTTGGCCAAAACTGTCAAGATTTCCTGCTGAGAAGCTTCGCCATTAACACCTTCTACGGGGCGCTTGTTTAAATCGATGGCAATTTTGTCCCATGCACCATCATGGATGAGTTTGGCCAGATAAACCTTGCGCATCATTGCTGGCATGACATGACTGTTCTCCAGATGGAAATTATCGTTCGGGCCATATAGATTAGTGGGCATAACGGCGATATAGTTGGTGCCGTATTGCAGATTGTATGACTCACACATCTTTAGACCGGCAATCTTTGCAATGGCGTATTCCTCATTGGTGTACTCCAGTGGTGAGGTTAACAAGCAGTCTTCCTTCATGGGTTGTGGCGCATTCTTGGGATAAATGCAGGTGGAACCTAAGAAGAGTAACTTCTTGACGCCATGTGCATAGGCCTCACTGATGACATTACACTGTATCTTCATGTTCATCATAATGAAGTCGGCGCGGTAGAGTGAATTGGCCATAATACCGCCAACAAATGCTGCAGCCAAAACTACTGCGTCGGGGCGCTCTTCATCAAAAAACTTTTTAACTGCAACTTGGTCAGTCAGATCAAGTTCCTTGTGGCTGCGACCAACCAAATTAGTGTAGCCACGTTGAACCAGGTTATTCCAAATAGCGGAACCCACAAGTCCGTGGTGTCCCGCTACATATATCTTACTTTCTTTACTGAGCATCTTCCATGTGAGCTTTTAGAAATAGTTTCTTGACAAACTTCATGTCGTGCTGAACCATTATCTTAACAAGGTCTTCGAATGAGGTCTTCTGAGGGTTCCAGCCAAGTTTGGCTTTTGCTTTAGCTGGGTTACCTAACAACTGATCAACCTCGGCTGGACGGAAGTACTTGGGGTCAACTTCAACAAGGGCTTTGCCTGTAGCCTTGTCATAGCCTTTCTCATCAACACCATCGCCGCGCCATTCAAGTTCGATGCCTACTTCTTTAAATGCCAGAGTTGCGAACTCGCGAACGGTGTGATACTCACCGGTGGCGATTACAAAGTCATCGGGTTCTGGCTGCTGCAGAATGAGCCACATGCACTCGATATAGTCTTTTGCATATCCCCAGTCGCGCAGTGAATTCAGATTACCTAAATACAATTTGTCCTGATAACCCTGGGCAATACGGGCTGCTGCCAGTGTTATCTTGCGGGTGACGAATGTCTCGCCTCGGCGCTCACTCTCGTGGTTGAATAAGATACCATTGCAGCAGAACATATTGTAGGATTCACGATAGTTCTTCATAATCCAGAAACCATAAAGTTTTGCTACAGCGTATGGAGAACGAGGGTAGAATGGAGTGGTCTCGCTCTGAGGAACCTCTTGCACCTTACCATAGAGTTCAGATGTTGATGCCTGGTAGATACGACATGTGTCGGCCAAGCCGGCAATACGTACTGCTTCCAGCAGGCGAAGCACGCCATTGGCATCGGTGTCTGCAGTATATTCTGGTACGTCAAATGAAACTTTTACATGACTCTGAGCAGCGAGGTTATAAATCTCGGTGGGGCGAATCTTTGAAATGACGCGAATCAGGGAAGAGGAGTCGGTCATGTCTGCCCAATGGAGATTAACAAGGCGGGCTTTCTTCATGTCACGCACCCACTCGTCGAGATACAGGTGCTCAATACGGGCTGTGTTGAATGAAGAAGAACGGCGCATGAGACCATGAACTTCATAACCTTTCTCGATGAGAAATTCTGCCAGGTATGAACCGTCCTGACCGGTAATTCCGGTGATAAGAGCTACTTTTTTATCCATTATTATTCTTTATTAATTATTTCCAGAGAATTGTTTGATGCGTTGCTCCTCTGACAACTTGCAAATGAGCAAAGTGTCGTTATTCTCGGCAACGATATAGCCATCAAGACCTTGAATGACCACTTTCTTTTCCTGCATCGTATGGACAATGCAATTGTGGCTCTCAATCAGGCTGACATCGGGGCCAATGCTTGCATTACCATAGAGATCTTTCTTGCTTTGCTCATGAAGAGATCCCCATGTGCCTAAATCGCTCCAACCGAAATCGGATGGGCATACGAATATTTCTTCGGCTTTCTCCATGATGGCATAATCGACCGAAATGTTCTCGCATTCGGGGAACAAACGATTGATTTCTTCCTGTTCTTTGTCTGTACCGTATATGGGAAGAAGCGACTCGAACAGTTTTGCCATACTTGGCTGATAGATACGGAATGCATTGACAATGGTATTGACATTCCAAATAAAAATGCCTGCATTCCAGAAGTAATAATTCTTCTTGATGTATTCCTGAGCAGTTTCAAGATTGGGCTTTTCACGGAAAGAATCAACTCTAAAAATCTCTTTGTTGCGAAGTGAACTGGTGCTGAGGTCGGCCTGAATATAACCATAACCTGTTTCTGGGCGATTGGGCTTCATTCCCAACGTTACGATAGCATCGGTTTCACTGGTGAACTGCATGCACTCCTTAATAACACGCTGGAACTCTGTCTTGTCGGTTACAATGTGATCGCTTGGTGTTACAATGATGTTGGCTTTTGGATCTTTTGATTTGATGCGCCAACTAACATAAGCAATACATGGGGCTGTGTTTCTGCGGCATGGTTCACAGAGAATGTTTCCTGATGGCATGTCAGGCAGTTGCTTTTTGACAATGTCCTGATAATTCTGATTGGTAACTACCCAGATGTTTTCGGGTTTAACCAAATTGCCGAATCTTTCTACCGTTAACTGAAGTAATGTTTTGCCAACGCCGAGAACATCAATGAATTGTTTGGGGTTCTCGGTAGTACTCATGGGCCAGAAACGGCTACCAACACCGCCTGCCATGATGACCAAATGGTTGTTTGTTCTTGCCATAATCGTTGTTTGCTGATAATATTGCGCAAATATACTAAAAAATGCAGAAAATAAAGCATAATTCGGCAAAAAAATGCTTGTAATGCTGATTTTTCTTAATTTTTCTTAAGTTTTCGCTTTATTACGAAATAGATAACTGCCAGAATCAGTAATCCTAATATCACAAACTTGATGTATTCGGCATATTCGCTGATTTTGTCGTTTAATTGATCCTCTGGTACGATTGCGTGCAAATACCAACCCAACAATGCTAATATGCTATGCCATCCACCTGCACCGATGGTGGTGAACAGAAGGAATTTGCCATAATGCATACGTGCCAAACCTGCAGGGATGGAAATGAGATGACGAATGACAGGGACAAAGCGGCCTGTAAGCGTGGCAGCGATGCCATGGTCATCAAAATATTTCTCACTTTTCTCTACTTTCTCTTGGGTGAGTAGGCACATCTTGCCCCATTTGCTGTTGGCAAATCTATAGATGACAGGGCGTCCCACATATAAGGCTACAAAATAGTTGATGCTAGCACCAATATCGGCTCCTAATGTGGCATACAATATCACTAAGAATACGTTTAATGACCCACTGGCTGCATGATAGGCTGCAGGCGTTACTACAAACTCTGATGGAATGGGTACTACTGTACTCTCTAATAGCATCAGAAAGAAAATGGTTGGATACCAACCAAGCGTGTTGAGAATGTTGGTGATAAATGTCATATTAATCGTCTGGATGTTTTAATGCGTATTCGTAATAATCTTTAGGATTCATATCGTCAGGGAAGAAATCACCTAATACGGCCTTGGCTTCCTCCGGGTTGCAATCGCAGGCCTTCTTCAGATAGTATAGAAACTCATCATTCTTCTTTAATTCATTACAACATAAGGCTAGGTAGGCATAGCCTTCATTGAAATCCTTGTCTACAGTATTATAGAAATCAATGTAGGCATTGTAGGCAGATTCGAAAAACTTGTTGTCGTGGTAAGAGATGATGATTCTGAGTTTAACTCTTGGATTGTTGCCAGAATCTTTCAGTACCTTTGCAAATATTGCCTTTGCTTCTTCATCTTTGTTGTTCATTAGAAGAATGTGACCTTTGGTAATGTCCATTAGAAGATGGTTGCAATCCAATTGATCTGTCATGTCCATGCACCATATGGCTTTATCCATTTGGCCTAATGTGTTATAGGCAAAAGCCATCTCTTGATAAATGTTTGGTAGAAAAACAGAGTCGATTGCTGCTACACTGACGGCTTTTTTGAGTTTTTCTAATCCTTCCTTTACTAAGTGTTTGTTAATCAGACAAGTGGCCTGATGCAAATAACCGGACTCGTCATTAGGGAATTTCTCGGAATATTTTTGGAAATACTTAAGTGCCTCGTCAAGATTCCCCATCGTAAACAGGGTGCTGGCTTTTAATAATATAGCTTCGGCATTTTCTGGATCGATGGCAATGGCATATTCGCTGCTGGTAAGGGCACCCGAGTAGTCTTCTGTCATATACTGAACGCCTGCCAATGCATTCCAGTAATTAGCGGAGTATGGGTTCTTGTCGAGCAGCTCGTTGAAGAGCTTCTCGCTGTCTTTGAATTTTCCTAAGCCGAAAAGTGTGCGAGCCATCAGTTCTTTGACTCCTAAAGAATTGGTGTCGGCGATACGGGTTATCCATTCAAAGGCTTTGGAAAACTGATTGTAATCAAGATACAAATCTACAACGCTTTTCACAAAGTCGGCATATTCTTCCCCTGACAGATCTTTGAGGTATTCTAACAGCAAATTATCGGCGCTATTTATATCTTTTTTCGCAACAAATATTTCGGCGCGTAGATATACGGCTTCTATACTATCTAAAGGGTTTACTTTATCGACATATTCTTCAGCTGTTTTGAAGTCGTTAGCATCTAAGGCCTTACGAGCTTTGTAGAGCATCGGACCAATTGCCTCTGGATTGTATTCTATTGCTAAAGAAATAGCTTCTTCAGCTTCGTCTAAACGGTTATAAAAGCGGTAATAGTCGGCAATGTCAGTCAAGTCATCGGCGTCCATATAGATATGTTCGCCCGACTTGACTGACTCCTCATATTGGCGTAAGATTTCTTTAAAATCCTCGCTTTTGAAATAATCTAAATCTTCTGGCACTATTTAAATTTTATTTTTTCCAAGTGTCCTTGAGCCCTACAGTCTTATTGAAAATTGGCTTCTCGGCTGTAGAATCGGTATCTGGTGTGAAGTAGCCTATGCGCTGGAACTGCATATAGGTAAGCGGTTTCATGTTGGCTGCATATGGCTCGATGTAGCACTTTTTGAGAATATGGAGCGAGTCTGGATTAATAATCTCTTTCATCGCTGTCACTGCATCGCAATTCTTCTCTTCGCGGATAGCTGCCATGTCATCGCGAGGATTCTCTACTTTCCAAAGACGATCGTACAAACGAACTTCTGCCTCTACAGCATGCTTGCAGCTTACCCAGTGCAGAGTCTTGCCTTTAATCTTACGGTTAGAGCCAGGCATGCCGCTGCGGGAATCTGGATCGTAGGTGCAGTAAATGGTGGTTACATTACCATTCTCATCTTCATCGCAAGGATGGTCTTCATTACATTTTATAATATACGCGTTCTTTAAGCGCACTTCCTTGCCTGGGGCAAGGCGCATAAACTTCTTCTCGGCCTCTTTCATGAAGTCGTCACGCTCAATCCAAAGTTCGCGGGTGAACTCAATTGTATGAGTACCGTCGGCTTCGTTTTCGGGGTTGTTGATAGCGGTGAGCTGCTCAATCTGATCCTCTGGGTAATTGGTAATAACAACTTTGACTGGGTCGAGCACAGCGCTGACACGAATGGCACGACTGTTCAGATCATCGCGTACAGCACTCTCTAAGAGAGCCATATCGTTAAGGGCATCAATCTTGGTATAACCAATCTTGTCGATGAACTTAATGATACTCTCTGGACTGTAACCACGACGGCGGAATCCGCATATAGTTGGCATGCGGGGGTCGTCCCAACCGCTAACCATACCATTCTGTACCAATGCCAACAGATTACGCTTTGACATCAGGGTATAATTGAGGTTCAGCTTGTTGAACTCGGTCTGACGTGGACGATTGTCCTCGATGTTATCGGTCTCACCTTTCCACTCCTTCATCCAGGTTACGAACAGATCGTAAAGGGGACGGTGCTCAACAAACTCGAGTGTACACCATGAGTGGGTGACGCCTTCCAGATAGTCGCTCTGACCGTGAGTGAAATCATACATAGGATAAGCGTTCCACTTGTTGCCGGTACGGATATGAGGAATGTTGAGTACACGATAGATAAGGGGATCGCGGAAAAGCATGTTGGGGTGAGCCATGTCGATCTTGGCGCGAAGAACCAGTGTGCCTGGTTCGCACTTACCACTGTTCATAAACTCGAACAGCTTCAGGTTCTCCTCAACAGGACGGTCGCGATACGGACTGTTGGTACCAGGACTGGTGGTGGTGCCCTTCTGCTGAGCTATCACTTCGGCACTCTGCTCGTCAACATAGGCGCGACCCTGCTGAATAAGCCATACAGCAAAGTCCCAGAGCTCTTGGAAATAGTCGCTGGCATAATAAACGTTGGCCCACTTGAAGCCCAGCCATTTAATATCGTTCTCAATGCTTTCAATATATTCTGTATCTTCCTTGATAGGATTCGTGTCATCGAAACGCAGGTTGCACTGGCCGCCATATTTCTTTGCCAAGCCGAAATCAATGGCGATGGCTTTGGCATGTCCAATATGCAGATAGCCGTTGGGCTCAGGAGGGAAACGGGTCTGTAGTCTGCCACCGTTCTTTCCTTCTGCAAGATCATTGATTACTTTCTGCTCAATGAAGCTAACGCTCTTTTTCTCCTCGTTTTCGTTCTTAATAATCTCTTCCATATCTTTAATTCTTCTATTCTTCAATTTTACAATTCTTCAACTTACCAATTCTACTTAATGCCTCGCTCATTCAAGGCTTTGCTATATTTATCGGCATTCTTAAGATGCTCTTGATATGTCTTGGCAAAGTTGTGCGTGCCTGAGAAATCTTCTTTAGCACACATATATAGATAATCGTGGGCTGTACGATTCAGTACAGCATCGATACCTGCAATTGATGCAATCTTTATTGGGCCTGGGGGCAGGCCAGTGTTTTTGTAAGTGTTGTAGGGACTATCAATCTGAAGCATATTGTGGTATATGCGTTTCAAGGCAAAGTCTTTTAATGCAAACTTTATCGTTGGGTCTGCTTGCAGGGGCATGTCAGCTTTCAGTCTGTTCAGGTACATACCTGCAATCATTGGTTTCTCGGCATTGTTGGCCGTCTCTTCATCGATGATGCTGGCAAGTGTGCAGACTTCATTCTTGCTAAGCTTCAATGCTTCTGCCTTGAGGGTTCGTTGCATGTTCCAAAAGTTGTCGTGCTCTTTCTGCATGCGTTTCATCAGATTGTCTATAGAGATGTTCCAATAAACTTCGTAGGTGTTGGGTACAAACAAACATGCGATAGTTGCTGTATCGTAGCCTTGCTGTGCACAAAAAGCGGAATCACTCAGCAGGATGGTTACAGCTAAACTGTCCATCATCAACTTTCGTGAAAGATAACCTGCTAGCCTGTCCATCGTACGACTTTCAGGAATCGTAAGTTTTACAGGCTCTTGATGACCGTTCTTGAGGTTGCGGAATACCTTGATGGTGCTCTGATCGGGCATGATAGCATAGCGTCCGGTACGGATGTTGTCTATATAACCACTATGACGAGATAGCATCTTGAATGCCGATATCCCATGGGCTGATGCTATGGGCTCCAACTTTACGCATACGGAATCAAGATCGTCGTCGTCGTCGATATAAACATATTCAGTGGTGTCGAGTTTTGAAAAACTACCCACAAAATAGTAATATGCAATGCTTAGGATTCCTATTATGCATATAGCAATGGGAACCAGATAGCTTGACTTTTTTATCCAATTCATCTTCATATTCTTGAAAAAACGCTGCAAAGTTACAAAAATCTCTTCACTATTATCGCTAATTTATCATTTTTTTGTAACTTTGCCCTAAAATATGGCTTATGAAACTTAAGTTTTCTATACAATATGGCACTCAATGGGGGCAAAACCTTTATGTGGTTCTGACCTGTTTCGGCATAGACCAGACAAAAAAAACAGAACGGTTGTTGATGACTACCGAAAATGGCTGGGAATGGTCGCTGGAAACAACGGTACTTGAGTCGCGTAAACATCCGATAGCTTCCTTTTCATATCATTACCAGGTGGAAGATGCTGACGGAAATGTACTTAGAAAGGAATGGGATGCAATTCCGAGAACCTATTTCTTTGACTCGGCAAAGAATTATGTGATGGCCGACATGTGGCGGGATGTGCCTTTACAATATCATCTATATAGTAGGGCTTATCTTACTGCCGAGTTTCTTCCTGCTGAAGAGCAGGTGGAGCCTCGTCGTGTGCCTTTGTATAGAAAGACTGTACTGTTTAGGGTTTCTGCACCTCAATTGCAGAAGGGACAGGCGGTTGCTATCATTGGGAGTCATCCTGCGCTTGGTAGCTGGAATGTGGCTCGCTATCTGAGAATGGAGTATATGGGGAGGTTCGAGTGGCAACTTTCCGTGAATGTGGATGCTGTGCTGCTGCCTTTAGAATATAAATATGTTATCATCGAAGATGAGACTCATGCTTTTGTGGCTTGGGAGGAAGGGGATAATCGTACTACAGACGGTTTGTTGCCAGCCGATCAGAGCATGGTGCCTGATGGTACAGTCCTGGTGGCTTATGGTGAGAACTTGAGGGTGAAAGAACGTATCTGGCGAGTGGCAGGTGTTGTAGTACCGGTGTTCTCTCTTCGTAGTACACAGTCGTATGGAGTTGGCGATTTCGGTGATTTGCATAGGCTGGTAGATTGGTGTGTGGCTACAGGAATGAAGGCAATTCAACTGTTGCCTGTTAATGATACGACATGTGTTGGGAACTGGAGTGATTCTTATCCTTATAATATTGTTTCGGCCTTTGCTCTCCATCCTCATTATCTTGATGTAGAGGCTGTTGGTGTGCTAAAAAGTAAGGATAGGATGATTGCGTATCATCGTCAACGCCAGGAACTTAATGCGATTTCTTATAGTGATTATGAGGCAGTAGATCGTGTGAAGCATGCCTATATTGAAGAAGTGTTTGCCGAGAAAGGTAAGCAAACACTTGAGGCTAAAGAGTTTAAAGCATGGCATAACAAAAACCGCCATTGGCTTGAACCGTATGCCAAGTGGCTTGGTGGTAACTATGATTTGGTGTGCTTCACTCAATATCATTTGCATGTGCAACTGAAAAACGTTGCAGATTATGCCCGTTCCAAAGGTGTGTTCTTGAAAGGAGATGTGCCTATTGGGGTGAATGGTGATAGTGTAGAAACTGCGACTCATCCAGACTATTTCCATCTTGATGCGCAAACAGGAGCTCCGCCAGATGCATTTTCGCCGAATGGTCAGAATTGGGGGTTCCCGACATATAACTGGGGGCAGGGGGTCGTTGATTGGTTTCATCAGCGTTTGAAGTGGATGGAGCAGTATTTTGATGCGATTCGTATTGACCATGTACTAGGCTTCTTTCGAGTGTGGGAAATACCAGATAACGCTATCTTTGGCGTGTTGGGGCATTTCTCTCCTTCGTTGCCAATGACTGTTGGAGAGATAGAATACTTCGGACTGCCATTTCGCAAGGATTTGTTTACCCGCGCCTTCATTAATGAGCGGGTCCTGGATAAGCTTTTCGGCGTGCATGCCGGGTATGTTCGAGAGCATTTCTTGATTTCCAAGAGCTATGGACTATATGAATTGAAGTCTGATTATGATACGCAAAAGAAGGTGCGGACAGCTTTTGATGGTCGTACGGACGAGAATAGTCTTTGGATTAGAGATGGCCTCTATCGTCTGATTAGTGACGTGCTCTTCCTTGAAGATTCTCAACAAGCTGGAATGTATCATCCACGTATAGGTGTGATAGGAGAGCCTGTATTTGACGCGCTTAATGCCGAAGAGAAGGATGCTTTTATGCGGCTCTATAATAATTATTATTATCAACGCCATAACTTTTTCTGGGGAGCTGAGGCTATACGAAAGTTGTCTGATGTGTTTGGTACCACTCGGATGCTTTGTTGTGCTGAGGATCTTGGCATGTTGCCGGATTGTGTGGCGCCAGTTCTTGATAAGCTTCGCATTCTCTCTCTCGAAATCCAATCGATGCCCAAGCAGAGTGGTTTTGAATTTGCGCATCTTGATGGTAATCCATATCTTTCGGTTGCAACAATTTCTACACACGACATGTCGCCCTTGCGTCTCTGGTGGTGTGAGAGTCCGGAGCGCACACAACGGTTCTATGTGTCGATGTTGCAGAAACAGGGATGGGCTCCTGAACAGTTACCAGCTCATATTGCTGAAGAAATCATAGCACGGCATTTGTATTGCCCATCAATGCTTTGTATGTTATCATTGCAGGATTGGTTGGCTATGGATGCAGAACTGCGCAATAAGAATCCTCGTGACGAGCGTATTAATGTGCCAAGCGATCCATATAATCGCTGGAAATATCGTATGCATATTACAATAGAGGATTTGTTGAAAGCTGAGAAATATAATAATAAGGTGAAAACCATGATTCAGAGATCTAAAAGATGAAATACAGTACATATATTTTTGACCTTGATGGAACTTTACTTAATACGCTTACTGATTTAGCTGCCTCGTGTAATTATGCTCTTCGTGTGCATGGAATGCCAGAACATTCGGTTGACGATGTTCGACGTTTTGTGGGGAATGGAGTGCGGGTTCTGATGGAAAGGGCTGTGCCAGATGGGGCTGCAAATCCTGGTTTTGAAGCTGTTTTTGCCACTTTTCGTGAGCATTATATGCATCACTCTCTTGACACAACTTGTCCTTATCCTGGAATATCTGAGACCTTGAGCGAATTGAAGAATAGGGGGTGCAGATTAGCTGTTGTAAGTAATAAGATGATGGCCGCAACTGTAGAATTGTGTCATCATTTCTTTCCTGATACAATAGAGGTCGCTATTGGTGAGCATGAAGCTGAAGGCATTCGTAAGAAACCTGCACCAGATACCGTTTTTGCAGCTTTGGCTCAGCTCGGGGTAGAAAAAGAAGGTGCTGTATATGTCGGCGATAGTGATGTGGATGTTCAGACTGCAGCTAATGCAGGTTTGCCTTGCATTTCCGTGTTGTGGGGATTCCGTAATCGTGATTTCTTGGAAAAACATGGAGCGAAGACTTTTATCTCCGCTCCATATGAATTATTGTAATGCTATAATGTGTATTTAAAGTTGCTGCAATCTCGCAATATATTTGCCGAGAATGTCAAACTCGATATTGACGACAGAGCCAATCTGAATGTCACAGAAGTTAGTGTGCTCAAAGGTGTATGGGATGATGGCTACCTGAAAGGTGTTTGATGTGGGGTTGCAAACAGTTAGGCTCACACCATTCACTGTTACACTGCCTTTATCGACGGTGAAATATCCCTTTAATGCCATTTCACGATTCTCGGGATATTCGAATGTGAAATAGGTGGAACCGTTGGCATCTTCGATGGCGATGCAGCGTGCTGTCTCATCCACATGGCCTTGAACGATATGACCGTCTAATCTGCCATTCATTAACATAGAACGCTCTACGTTGACCTTGTCGCCAACTTTGAGCAGACCGAGATTGGTACGGTCTAGCGTCTCTTTCATGGCAGTAACAGTATAGGTGTCATTGTCGATGGCAACTACAGTAAGGCAGACGCCATTATGAGCAACGCTCTGATCAATCTTTAATTCGTTGACAAACGTGCATGTTAATGTGAAATCGATATTCTCGCGATCCTTGTGGATAGCTGTTACTGTGGCAAATTCTTCGATGATTCCGGAAAACATAATTATCTAGTCTTAATTATCAATTGTCAATAATCAATTGGAAAAGAAAGGGTACGTGCCGATGATTTGGTGAAAACTCCTGTTTCACACGATGTGGGGGCTCCCTGCTGTTGTAATCCACCGGCATTGCTGCTCTCCTATAGAGGATAATCGTGGCCCGCCATTGGCAAGAGAAACGATCCCGATTTGTTTTGTTAATGTAGAGTATCCCGATCTATCAGGCACGACCCATTGTTTCTGCTGCAAAGATACAACTATTTTGTGACTTATCCAAACCTTTTGCTGTTTTTCTTGGTAAATAGAAACTTTTTCTATATCTTTGCACACAAAAATAGATGGAAATGGGAAAGACTATATGTATCATTGCAGGGGCTAGACCTAATTTTGTAAAGGTGTCCCCCTTGGTTAGAGCGATTGATAAAAATCCGCAAACAACCTGTTTGCTGGTTTATGCTGGTAGTGAGAATGATCCAACTTTGGAAGCGTCGTTGTTTGATGATTTGCAGATGGCGCGTCCACAATATTATTTAGGTGTAAATTCTACGAGTTTAAATGAGATCACAAGTCAGGTGATGGCCCGGTTTGATGCCTTTCTTGATGAGCACTTGGTTGATGTGGTGATTGTGGTGGATGACCTGGCATCAACAATGGCTGCCGCTATTGTTGCAAAGAAACGAGGTATACGATTGGCTCATCTGGTGGCAGGAACTCGCTCGTTTAACATAAACATGCCCAAAGAAATTAATCGATTGGTAATTGATGCTCTGTCTGACTATCTGTTTACGGCTGGTGTGAAAAGCACCGGAGTGGCAACGCGTGAACAATCTGAAAGTTCGCAGACATATTTGGTTGGAAACATACTGATGGATACGCTGCGCTTTAATTATGACCGAATGAGAAAACCCGTTTCAATCCCGTCGCTAGAAGATAAACAGTATTTGGTGTTTACATTAAACCGTAAAGCACTTCTGGCTGATGTCGAGAACTTGACAAAAATGCTGAAGGTAATGGTGGAATCGGCTGCTGGCATACGTATTATTGCTCCTTTGCGTGGTGAAGCTCGCAAAGTGGTTGAGGCGATGGGCTTGAATATCGAAATCGTTGATCCATTGGGCTATTTGGAATTTGGCTGGTTGACTGCTCATGCTCTAGGTGTTATTACCGACTCGGGTAATGTGGCGGAAGAGGCTACATTTAATAGTGTGCCTTGTATTACATTAAACGATTATACGGAGCATCAGGAAACAGTGAATATCGGTTCGAATGTTCTGGTAGGCGAGGATGCAGACAAACTGAGAGAAGCAATGCAGAAAATGGTTAAGGGAGAGTGGAAAAAAAGCGCTCTGCCTGACCGTTGGGATGGTCGAACAGCAGAGCGCATTGTTCAAATCTTATTAGCTTAATCGTTAGCTTAATAATTTTCGGCTTTTACCTGGAAGTATGCCTGTGGATGATTGCATGCTGGGCAAACTTCTGGGGCTTTCTTGCCGATAACGATATGACCGCAGTTAGAGCACTGCCAAATAACGTCATTGTCTTTTGAGAAAACACACTCTTTCTTGACATTGTCGAGCAACTTGCGATAGCGAGCTTCGTGCTCAGCTTCAATCTTTGCTACAAGCTCGAATTTGATGGCAATCTCATCAAATCCTTCTTCGCGGGCTTCCTTTGCCATGCGAGCATACATGTCTGTCCACTCGTAGTTCTCACCATTGGCGGCTGCTTCCAGATTCTCTGGAGTACTCTTAATAGCGCCACCCTCCAAATACTTGAACCACAATTTGGCATGCTCTTTCTCGTTGTTAGCGGTTTCTTCAAAAATGGCAGCTATCTGTACGTAGCCATCTTTCTTAGCCTTTGATGCCCAGTAACTGTACTTGTTGCGTGCCTGCGACTCACCTGCAAATGCTTCCTGCAGATTCTTCTCGGTTTTTGTTCCTTTAAGATCCTTCATGTTTTTTACTTGTTTAGTTGAATGATAATAATTGTTGGGGCAAAGATACAATAATAAAATGATATCTGCAAATTTTAAATGCTCTTTTTATTTTTATTATAATAAGGTACGCGAGAATAGATTAAAAAGAAGTACCGAAAGTGAACAAAATGGAAAACTTTTGTGGTTTTTAAAAAGGAAAAGTTTTCCAAAAAGAAAACCTCGTGTTTGGATAGGTTTACTTTTTGAGATAATATGTGTGTGATGGCAGCTTTGTTTTTATCGAGAATGTTATGAGTAAGCGGAGTTGTCTTTGAATAATTGTAAATGTATTGTAAATCAGAATGTTACGTTGTGATATTATAGTGTGTTATCTCAATATTAACTTTAATTTAGATAACTTTTATTGGCATTTGGAAACTGATTTTGCGTTTATTTTGTATCTTTGCAATCGCATTCGGTTTTCCTTTTTGGAAAACTTTTCCGAATTAAAAAACAAAAAAGTTTCCCAAAAAGTAAATCTTGAGGATAGATAGAATAACAAAACTTAAATAAAAAAGGAATAATTAAAATGGAAATTAAAAATTTTACCATCACTAAACGAGACGGTTCAAAAGACCTGTTCTCGCTTGACAAAATTATGAATGCTATCGTTAAAGCTTTCGAGAGCGTTCAGGAGCCTGCTGACCTAGCCATCGTATCTAAAATCTTGAATCACCTTGACATGCATGACAACATTACTGTGGAGGATATTCAGAATCAGGTGGAAGAGGCCCTTATGCGTGAAGGCTATTTTAAGGTTGCCAAATCTTTTATTCTCTATCGTCAGTTGCACTCTGAGGATCGTGAGACACTTGAGAAAATGGTGTTCCTTTCAGAATACTGTGAATCGGTGAATGCTGCTACTGGATCAAAGTATGATGCCAATGCCAATGTAGAGCATAAGAATATTGCTACACTGATTGGCGAATTGCCTAAGTCGAATTTTATCCGTTTGAACCGTAGACTCCTGACTGACCGTATTAAGAAAATGTATGGTAAGCAGTTGGCCGATGAGTATATCGACAAACTGACACACCACTTTATATATAAGAACGACGAAACTTCGTTGGCTAACTACTGTGCTTCTATTACCATGTATCCTTGGTTGATTGGCGGAACGCTAGCTATTGGTGGCAACTCTACTGCGCCTACAAATATGAAATCGTTTGCAGGTGGCTTTGTTAACATGGTGTTTATGGTGAGCTCAATGCTTAGTGGGGCTTGTGCCACACCTGAGTTCCTGATGTATATGAACTACTTCATGGGCAAGGAGTATGGTCTTGATTATTACAAACGCGCTGATGAACAGGCTGACCTCAGTCTGAAAAAGCGTACTATTGATAAGATTATCACTGACTATTTCGAACAGATTGTATATACACTGAATCAGCCTACCGGCGCACGTAACTATCAGGCTGTGTTCTGGAATATTGCTTACTATGATCGCTATTATTTTGAGAGCATCTTTGGTGAGTTTTATTTCCCTGATGGTTCGAAACCTGATTGGGATGGATTGTCTTGGTTGCAGAAGCGATTCATGAAGTGGTTCAATCAGGAGCGCACCAAAACCTTACTAACGTTCCCAGTGGAGACTATGGCATTGCTGGTTGACGAGAATGGTGAGTGTAAGGATAAAGAGTGGGGAGAGTTCACTGCTGAAATGTATTCAGAAGGCCACTCGTTCTTTACCTATATGAGTGATAATGCAGACTCTTTGTCTAGTTGCTGCAGATTACGTAATGAAATTACAGATAACGGCTTCAGCTATACACTTGGTGCAGGTGGTGTAAGTACCGGATCTAAGAGTGTACTTACGATTAATCTGAACCGTTGTATTCAGTACGCAGTTAATCATAAACTGGATTATTTGGAATATCTGGGTGGCGTCATTGACCTATGCCATAAGGTGCAGCTTGCCTATAATGAAAACTTGAAGGATCTGCAGAGACAAGGTATGTTGCCTTTGTTTGATGCTGGCTATATTAATATCGCCAGACAGTATCTCACTATTGGAATCAATGGATTGGTAGAAGCTGCCGAGTTTATGGGGCTGAAGATTACGCCTAACGATGAATATCTGCATTTCGTACAGGGTATTCTTGGTTTGGTTGAAAAGTATAACCGTCAGTATCGTTCTAAGGATGTGATGTTTAACTGTGAAATGATTCCAGCGGAAAATGTTGGCGTAAAGCATGCTAAATGGGATCGTGAAGATGGTTATTTTGTACCACGTGATTGCTACAATAGCTATTTCTATGTGGTTGAGGATGATTCCTTGACTATTATAGATAAGTTTAAACTTCACGGAGCACCATACATTGAGCACTTGACTGGTGGTTCTGCTTTGCACATGAATTTGGATGAGCACTTGTCTAAGGAGCAGTATATGCACCTCTTGAAAGTGGCTGCTAAGGAGGGATGTAACTACTTTACATTTAATATCCCCAACACTGTATGTAATGATTGTGGGCATATTGATAAGCGTTATCTGAAGGAATGTCCTCACTGTCATTCAAAGAATGTTGATTACATGACCCGTATCATAGGTTACCTGAAACGTGTCAGCAATTTCTCACAGGCTCGTCAGGAAGAGGCTGCTCGCCGCTATTATGCAGGGGAGAATAAGTTATGCTGAAATACGTTAATACTGGTATAGTTTTTCAAGAAATACCCGACGAAGTGACACTGGCAATTAATATTAGTAATTGCCCGTGTCGCTGTCCTGGGTGTCATAGCTACTATTTGTGGGAAGATGTCGGATTGCCACTTGATGCTGGGGCTATAGACTCTTTTGTGGAGAAGTATGGTACGGATATCACTTGTATTTCTTTTATGGGAGGGGATGCAGAGCCAAAAGCTGTCAACCAGTTGGCACTCTATATTCGGGAGGTTTATCCAGAGTTCAAGGTGGCCTGGTATAGTGGTAAGACTATCATCTCGTCGGCAATCAATAAGCTTGATTTCGATTATATTAAAGTTGGACCATTTATCAAGCATCTAGGACCTCTGAAGAGTAAAACTACTAATCAAAGGCTCTATCGGATAAAGGAAAATGGCGTGATGGAAGATATTACCTCGCGTTTCTGGAAAAAATAGGAGAGATGTCATTAGAAAGACATCTCTCCTCTTATACTCTGTTGCATGTATTTTCGAATAGTCTCCGGGTCATCAGGGTAATGTGCTTGGAGGAACATGAGTTTTGTTACTGCTGCTTCTACGGTTGAATCACGTCCGCTGATAACACCTGCTTCTTGAAGGTGGTAACCGCAGTCATAGCGACTCATCTCAACAGCTCCTTGCATACATTGACTGATGTTTACTATCACCTTGCCATTGCGAGAACCTTCTCGTAGCGCATTCAGTAGCCAAGGTCTCTGTGGAGCATTGCCGCTGCCGAAGGTGCGCATTACAATCGCTTTCAGATTGGGCGTGTGAATGATGTGACGAATCAAATCTTCACGAATGCCGGGGAAAAGCGAGAAGATGATGACATTATTGTCTAATCGGAAGTGAGGTGTCATGGGTTTGTTCCAATCTGGTTTCAGTATGCGGTCGTGATGGTAGGTGATGTTTACACCCGCTTCAACCAGGTGGGGGTAGTTGAATGATTCGAAGGCATTAAACTCTTCTGCGCTCTGCTTGGTTGTACGGTTGCCTCGAAGCAGATGACCGCCAAAATATATGCCTACCTCTGGAACTAGGGCATGACCATTGCTATCTTTGGCTGCGGCTATCTCTACGGCTGTAATCAGATTCTCCTTGCCGTCGGTCCTCAATTGTCCGATTGGAAGTTGTGAACCTGTGAATATAACTGGCTTTGTGAGATTTTCCAACATATAAGATAGGGCCGAAGCAGTGTATGCCATTGTGTCGGTGCCGTGTAATACAACGAAACCATCGTATTGGTCATAATGGTCGGCTATACAATGCGATATGTCTGTCCACATTCGTGGCGACATATCGCTGGAATCGATAGGCGGGTCGAACTGATAGGTCTCGATCGTTATATCAAACTGTTTCAGCTCGGGGACATTATTGAGTAAATGTTCAAAATCAAACGGCTCAAGAGCCCCAGTGTGAGGGTTCCTGTTCATGCCAATGGTGCCTCCTGTATATATGAGGAGTACTTTACTGCGGTACGTCATCGTTTACGTTTTATTTTTCTGCAAAGATAGTGCTTTTATCCGAGATTTTAATTATCTTTGCAGAAAATTTTAATGAAGAACCTATAAATATACAGTGTTATGAAGCAATTCAATGATGATAACTTCGTTCTAGAGACCCAGGTGGCGCAGGACTTGTATCACAATCATGCGGCAAAGATGCCCATTATCGACTATCATTGTCATTTGATTCCAGAGATGGTGGCCAAAGACCATAAGTTTAAGAGTATTACAGAGTTGTGGTTGGGAGGCGATCATTATAAGTGGCGTGCCATGCGTACAAATGGTGTCGATGAAAAGTATTGTACAGGTAAGGACACTAGCGATTGGGAAAAGTTTGAAAAGTGGGCCGAGACTGTTCCTTATACTTTCCGTAATCCTCTTTATCACTGGACTCATCTAGAGCTGAAGACTGCTTTTGGAATTACTAAACAGCTCTCTCCAAAAACTGCTCGTGAGATTTTTGATGAGTGTAATGAAAAACTTCAGCAGCCCGAGTTCTCTGCTCGCGGTTTGATGAAACACTATAATGTAGAGTGTGTATGCACAACCGATGATCCTATTGATGACCTGCATAACCACATTGAGTATGCCAAGTCAAAGGCTAAGGATGATCCTATGATGATTCCTGCATGGCGTCCTGACAAGGCAATGAATATCGAAAAACCAGAATTTCCAAAGTATGTTGAGCAGCTTGCAGAGGTAAGCGGTATTAGCATCGTGAAGTTTGCTGATATGGTAGATGCTTTGCAGAGACGTCATGATTTCTTTGCAGAGAATGGTTGTAAGCTTTCTGATCATGGTATTGAGGAGTTCTATGATGAGGAATACACTGATTCTGAGATAGAAACTATCTTTGAGAAGGCAATGCGTGGCCAGCAGCTTTCTAAACTTGAAATCCGCCAGTTCAAGAACTGCTTCCTGACAGTGATGGCTGAGATGGATGCTGATGCTGATTGGACTCAGCAGTTCCACTATGGTGCTATTCGCGATAATAATACTAAGATGTTTAATCAGCTTGGTCCTGACACTGGTTTCGATTCTATTGGTGAGTTTAATACTGCACGTGCAATGTCGAACTTCCTGAACAAACTCAATATGAAGGATAAGCTTACGCGTACCATATTATATACATTGAATCCATGTGCCAATGAGGTGATTGCCACTATGCTTGGTAACTTCCAGGGTGGTGAGCCTGGCAAGATTCAGTTTGGTTCAGGATGGTGGTTCAATGATCAGATGGATGGTATGGTTCGTCAGATGAATGCCCTTTCTGTTCTTGGATTGCTGAGCCGTTTTGTTGGTATGCTTACTGATAGTCGCTCTTTCCTGAGCTATCCACGTCATGAGTACTTCCGTCGTATCCTTTGTAATATTCTTGGAAACGATGTAGAGAAGGGGCTTCTGCCATGTGATATGGAGATTCTCGGACGTATGGTTGAGGATATTAGCTACAATAACGCTCGACGTTACTTCAAGTTCTATTAATCAGGCACTTGATAAAAACATAAAAAATGCGCAGATTCTTTTGAGTCTGCGTTTTTTTTTGTAATTTTGCCGCCAATATGAGATATAACGCAGGATATAACCGAGAGGGTGATTATGAACACCTGGTGGTCAACGAGTCGATGCCGTTGTTGGAATGGCTGTTGGCCAATGTTCAGCAAAGTCGTTCTAAAATTAAGGCTACTTTGCAGGGTAGAGGAATCAAGGTAAATGGTAAGACTGTGAGTCAGTTTGATTTTCAGTTGGAACCAGGAATGAAGGTCGCTATTAGCAAAACAAAGCGAAATCAGCAATCGTTCAAGAGCCGTTATGTGAAAATCGTTTATGAGGACAAATGGTTGATTGTGATAGAGAAAGCCGAAGGCATCCTCTCGATGGCTGCTGGTCATTCTTCATTGAATGTGAAGACTGTGCTTGACGATTACTTCAAAAAGTCGCGCCAAAAGTGTACTGCTCATGTGGTTCATCGATTGGACCGTGATACCAGCGGTTTGATGGTATATGCCAAGGATATGGAAACTGAGCAGATATTGGAACATAATTGGCACGATATTGTTTACGACCGCCGCTATGTGGCTGTTTGTTCTGGCGAAATGGAGAATGATGAAGGAACCATTGCTAACTGGTTGAAGGATAATAAGGCTTATGTTACTTATTCTTCACCAACAGATAATGGCGGTAAATATGCAGTAACTCATTATCATGTGTTGGATCGTACCACAGAGCATTCACTTGTGGAATTCAAATTGGAGACAGGACGAAAAAATCAGATTCGTGTGCATTCGGCAGATATGGGGCACCCCGTATGTGGCGATTCTAAGTACGGTAATGGTGATGATCCTATACACCGCTTGTGTCTGCATGCATGGCTTTTGTGTTTCCATCACCCCATAACAGGTGAACCTATGGAGTTCGAGACACCTGTTCCAACTGCATTCAAAAAACTATTTAAGTAATATGGGAAACGTGAGTTATTACATATTTGTACTTGTAGCCATCATTGTAGCCTTCTTGGTGATAAAGAAAGTAGCTTCTTGTCTCATCAAGTCGGCTGTACTGATAGTTCTGATGGTACTGCTTGCTGCTATTTATTATCTGTATCTGCGATAGCAGCCTCTTCAGGAAATATTTGATCGAAAGCTGCACGTAATTGTTGTGACTGCTCGATAATGGTTCTCAATTCGTTAAGGCGTTTGGCGTTTGGCGAATTGGGAATCCATAATTTGATATAGCCGTCTTTAGAGTATTTATTACCCATGTGCTCTTTAAAACGCTCCCAGTGTTCCTCAATAGATTTCTCAGGATAGTTGGCTAGACCAAACTGAATACAGCGGCGTATAATTCTCTCTGGGTCAATGTCTCTGTCGGCTTCAGCTACAATTTTGCCATAAATCGAGCGTGGACTGCGACTTGCAGAAGCACGATGATCTTCAACGGCCTCTTTCATGATCTTAATTTGTTCTGGCGAGAACCATTTCTTCAGACGGGCATCTGTAGCCAATATCTTACCACCACGAATATGGTGGTCGGCACGATGACCGCACATGCCCAAGTCGTGATAGGCGGCAATAGTATATACCATGTTTGTATCTGCTCCGGTAGAACGTACAAGTTCAAGGGAATTACGTATAACTCTTGTTACGTGCTCCATGTTATGGGCACGATCAAACTCTGCGTATTTGGGTAGGATCTGTGTCTCGATAAACTCCACTAAATCCAGACTAGGGGTATTGCTTGTCATAAAAAGTTTTGATTTTCTTTGCAAATATACAAAAAAGTAGTTACTTTTGCAAGAAATTTTGTAAAATTATGGAAGAAGAACAGAAAATTGTGACGAATTCGGCTAAGGCTTGGTTGCTGGCGGCACGTCCTAAGACATTGTCGGGAGCTGCCGTTCCTGTGATGATAGGTGTGGCATTAGCCTATTCTGACTCATCTTTATATGGCGAGGGCGCTTTTAGTTGGATTGCTGCTTTGCTTTGCTTCTTGTTTGCGTTCGCTATGCAGATAGATGCTAATTTTATTAACGACTTTTTTGACTATGTGAATGGTACAGATGATGCTGAGACACGATTAGGTCCACGCAGAGCTTGTGCACAAGGTTGGGTGAAGCTGGAGTCAATGAAGAAAGCGATAGCTCTGACTACTTGCATTGCTTGTGTAATTGGTCTGCCTCTTGTGTATTATGGAGGTTGGGAAATGGTGCTGGTAGGTATGCTGTGTGTGGTGTTCGCGTTCCTTTATACTACATGGTTCTCTTATCAGGGACTTGGTGATTTGCTTGTACTTGTGTTTTTTGGATTGGTGCCAGTTTGCTGTACATATTACGTGCAGCTGCATGCTTTTACATGGGAGGTCTTGATGGCTTCGATAGCTTGCGGACTGGTGATTGATGCGCTTTTGATTATTAATAACTTCCGTGATAGGGATAATGATCGGGAGGCTGGTAAGAATACAATTATCGTACTTCTAGGTGCTGAAGCTGGTTTACAATTATATATAGGTGTTGGGATTGGTGCCATTATTCTTGGCGGAGCATTTCTGATGAACGGACATCCATTGGCTTTTTTGCTTCCTATTATTTATCTGGCGCTTCATTTCTTTACTTATTTGAAAATTAAGCGTATATACCAAGGAAAAGCGCTGAATCTCTGCTTAGGAGAAACAGCGCGTAATATATTTATCTATGGTGTATGCGTCAGCCTTGGGATTTTGCTTCTTTAGTTAAAGAAAGGCCAGGAAACGCCAAAATGCAGAACTGATCCGTTGGATGGGTAGTGGGGCGTAAGGAACTTCATGTGGTTGGCACCGCTATTTACGACGTTACTCATTACCAGGAAGAATCTTACACCCTTCAGCGTCATGTTGGCGTAGATATCTACAAAGGGGAACTCACCTAACTCTACACGGCTATCCTCATTCTGCTGAATAGCAAACTGATTGATGGCTGGACAGAAGTCAGGAGCATAATACTTGGTGAAGTATGTTGCATCAGCTCCCAGTTCCACACCAAGCACCTTTGCAATTTTGAATTTCAGATATAGGTTGGTGAAAATGTTCAGGTCGGGCAGGGGTAATACCTCCTGCTTGCTCGATTTCTGATACGTGATAATATTTTCCCAGTTCAGAGGACCCAAACGGAAATTCTGGTGCAACTGTGCTGTTAGTATCTGTATATTCTTGCTTTCTTGATATACACCTGCAGTCATATTTTTGCGAGCACCATTATTTGTCATGTCGTAACTCATGCCGTAGTAGGTGTAGTTCTTAAGGTTTTCAACAGCTATGCGTAGTTTCGTGTCGGTCTTCTGATAGCTGAATACACCTTCTATTCGGCTGCGGGTTTCGCGACTAAAATCATTGTCCCACCAGATATGCTTTGAATGATAAGTGCTCATAAGAAATACGGGATTGCATTGCTGGTAGAATGCTGATGCTGCCAACTGTACCGTATCACCAAATAATGGGAAATTGAGATCGGTGCTGAAGTCGATCATCATGTCGCCCGCATCTGCACCTGATAGCCATCTCTCAGCGGTGAGGTTGAAATGCAGGGCTTTACCCTGAGTCTTGCTGAGTTGTGCACCGAGAGTCAAGTTATATTCGGTCCATTTGTTGAAACGCAATAAGTTGTTGTCGAATTCTGGCATCTGATAGCTATTGTGTTCGTATGACGCAAATACCTTTAATCCGGCTTTTACATATTTATTGAATCCTTCGAGCAGAGCTACGCCAAGTGTATTCTTGACTTGAAGATGCTTAACCTGGTCATAAATAGAGTCGTTGCCAAATCTTAAACCTTTATCATAGTAGGTGTCCTTATAATAATTGGTGGGCGTGACATAGGCCTGATAAATGCGGTCGTAATTGTTGATGTCGAGCGTGTGGATGAAACTGGTAACAGGTACGTACTCGCGTTTCATGGTTGCATCGATAGAGTCCTGAATGGCCTGTAATCGGTTCAGACTGTCAATAGCTGCTAAGCCATCTACCTTAATACGGGTTGTATCAACAACCATGTCGAGTGAGTCCTTTTGAGGTTCCTTGCCCATTATCTTTGCACCTTCAGGTCGGCCTGAAGGTTTCTTCTTGTCCTTTTCTCTGTACGATTTGTTATCGTCTGAATCTTGCTCATCTTTTGCAGCCTCGTGCTCCTTCATGGATTCTCGGGCAAACTGGCGGGCTTTGATTTCCTCGTCGGTCATCTTTACCATACGATAAAAACCAAAATTGTAGCGATGGCTCAAAAAGAGATGCTGGTGGTTGTTGCGATTCCAGTTTCTTGAGAGAACGGTGGGAATTTCGCTTTCGGTATAATTGTCGGTAAATGACTCTGGGTGAGTGACATATTCGTCAGCTGTGATACCACCATTTTCTGAGGCTTTCTGGTGCGCTGCATTGAAGAAAAAGTGCATCTGATAGCGATCGCCAGTGTAAGAAGCAAACAGAGTACCATTAAAGTGTGAGTTGTTCTGGTTGCTATAGTAGCCCCTGGCGTATGCATAGTCTAAGTCGAAACCGACATTGAGGCGTTTGTTGGCATTAACTGCAAACTTCGCATCGATGTGGTCCTCACCATTAGTCTTGTCGCCACAATTGTCGTAAAGAACGGTGGTATAGGGCGATAAGGTGTTCATAAACAAGAATGATTCGGGGGGCTTGTTTACGAAACTGTAAGGCTCAGTAAAAATAAAGTAATCGCCATACGAACGATCGATGAAAATACGACTCTGTCTGGCAGTATAATTGCTTCCTACGGTGTTGTAATCTCCATACATGCCACTGTTGAATGTTGTATTCATAAACAAGTGGGGCAGTGTGTCAGGCTGTGCAGGAATTATATCACCAAATCTTCTGTCTATATTCCAAGTGTAGAAACCTTTGGGTATCTCCTTGTGTGCTGTAGTGTCCTTGCTGTGTTTGTTGAAGTTCTCGTTGCTACGGCTAACGTTTCCGTACTCGTCAATCTGGTTAAACTCACGATCTGTCTGTGCGCTGATTTGTACCAGAGCCAGTAGTGCTACGAAAAGTGTGGATAGTCTTTTGTACATAGATTATTTTATCATTCGCATTGCCGATTCGGCTATTTTGAAGCACATTGAGAATAAGATGATGTACAAACCGAGGTTGTGTCGTTCTTCATTCTTGGAGAGAAAAAGAATCACACCCACGGTTGCGCCGATCATAAAGATAATATTCAGAATATTACGTATCAGGTCTTTGCTCATGCTTTTATTTGTCGTTTAACAGTGAGTTGAATTTTGTGAAGATGAAATCTTTACGGTCTATAGTCTTGCGGCGGAACTTGGCCGAAAGAGGATAGAGCTTAGTGTGCTTTTTGTTAACGGCATACTTGTCGGTAATCCATTCCTCAGCTGTATAGTGAACAGGCTTGCGCTCAATGTTGTAATCATACGAGATATGAGCAATTTTAACCTCGGCTTGTTCGTTGGCGCATTTTACGATGAGCTGGAAGTGGAATTGGGTGCGGTCGAGTGATAAAGAAGAGTTCTTGAATACCAACCACTCATGGAAGATGGCTCCTAATTCAAACTTTTCTGTGTCTTTGATTACAACGGCACTGTTGGCAATCTGGTTGGGCTCATTAACCATTTTCTCCATCTGTTTAAGCAGAATGTCATAAATCTGTTGAGCTGATTTTCCTGGTGCCTTGATGGTGGTTTGCCAGCAAACTCTTCCTTCGATTACAGGCACAGCACCCTCTGCCAGATACTTTGCATCTGGATTCTCTTTCTCTACGGGTTCTTGTTCTATACGCTCCCAAGTGTTGTCCTGAGCCGAAGCTATTACAGGCATTGCCATCAGAATGGCTATCAAAAACTTTTTCATATCAATTTTATTTTTAATAAAAACCATGCAAAAGTACGAAGATTTTTTTATAATCACGCACGAATATCATGTATTTTTTAATTCTTTAATTATTTGAGTATTTAATTTTTATTTTAGTTCCAACTCCTTTTGTAAACGAACTATTTCGTCACGATATTGGGCTGCTTGCAGGAAGTCCAACTGTTTGGCGGCTTCTTTCATTTTTCTCGTAGTTTCTTCTATCAGCTTCTCCATCTGTGGTCTGGTCATACGCTCCTCTATCGGGTCGGCTGCCATCATTGTTCCTGTTTCTCCCTTTTCCGCGGCTGTAGAGAAGTTGCGAATCAGTTCTTTGGTATCAGCGCGATTCTCCTTTTGAAGGGCACTGAATGAAAGATTCTTTACAATCTGCTTGGGCGTAATATGATGCTCTTCATTGTATTTCATCTGCTTCATCCTGCGTCGCAATGTCTCGTCGATAGTGAGTTGCATAGAGGCTGTGATAGTGTCGGCGTACATAATCACCTTTCCATTCACATTTCGAGCAGCACGACCGGCGGTCTGGGTTAGACTGCGATGGCTGCGTAGGAAACCCTCTTTGTCTGCATCTAGGATGGCTACCAATGATACTTCAGGCAGGTCGAGGCCTTCACGTAGCAGGTTGACACCAACAAGTACGTCATAAACACCTTGTCGCAGGTCGCTCAGAATCTTTACACGGTCAAGTGTGGCTACATCGCTATGGATATAAGCGGTGCTGATGTTATGGTTCAGTAGGTACTCTGTCAGCTCCTCCGCCATTCGTTTGGTTAGGGTGGTGATGAGTACACGTTCGCCTCGCTGATTGCGTGCCAGTATTTCGTCAAGTAAGTCGTCAATCTGATTCTCGCTGGGGCGTACTTCTATTTCAGGATCAAGCAGGCCTGTAGGGCGAATCACCTGTTCTACTACCACACCTTCAGCTTCATTCAGTTCGTAGTCGGCTGGTGTAGCACTTACATAGATGACTTGATTCACTTCTTTCTGGAATTCCTCAAACTTCAGAGGGCGGTTGTCAAATGCTGCAGGCAGGCGGAATCCGTATTCTACCAGGTTTTGCTTGCGGCTTCTGTCGCCACCATACATGGCACTGATTTGCGGAACGCTTACATGGCTCTCATCTATGATGAGGAGATAGTCGTCGGGGAAGAAATCCAGAAGGCAATAGGGGCGTTCGCCTGCCTGACGGCCATCGAAATAGCGACTGTAGTTCTCAATTCCAGAACAATGCCCTAATTCTTTGATCATTTCCATATCATACTCCACACGCTCCTTAATACGCTGTGCCTTGATGGTATCGCCAATCTCCTCAAAATAGAGTACTTGTTTCATCAGGTCGTCCTGAATCTGACGGATGGCAATATTGGTTTGCTCCTGTGAAGTCATGAATAGGTTGGCTGGATAGAGACGATATTCGTCAAAACTGGCCAAACGATCGAAGGTTACAGCGTCCATCTCCTCAATGGCATCAATCTCGTCGTCCCAGAAAGTGATTCGAAGAACTACTTCACTATAAGCCATGGCAATATCCACCGTATCGCCTTTCACACGGAAGTTGCCTCGTTGTAAATCAAGGTCGTTGCGAACATATAATGCTTGTACTAACTTTCTTAACAGTGCGTTGCGATCCAGTATCTGTCCTTTCTTCAGTTCGATCACATTTTCTTGTAGGGCGACAGGACTTCCCATACCATAGATACATGAAACTGAAGATACAACAACAACATCGTTTCTGCCTGATAATAAATTAGATACGGCTGACAATCTCAATCTGTCTATTTCTTCGTTGATTGCCAGGTCTTTCTCGATATAAGTGTCTGTGGTAGGAAGGTAAGCTTCTGGTTGGTAATAGTCATAATAGCTAACATAGTACTCTACAGCATTCTGTGGAAAAAAGCCCTTCATCTCCTCATACAACTGAGCTGCTAGGGTCTTGTTATGACTTAGGATGAGGGTGGGGCGATTGTGCTGCGCAATGACGTTTGCCATCGTAAATGTCTTTCCTGAACCTGTTACGCCGAGTAGTACTTGGGCATGGTCGCCACGGTCCAATCCCTCAGTCAACTGACGTATCGCTTCTGGTTGATCGCCAGTTGGTTTATATTCCGATGTAAGTATAAATTTGCTCATTGAGGTGCAAAGATACGAATAAGTTATTAAAAAAACATCAAAAAACGCCAAAAACCTTACATAAAACTTTGTTATTTGACCGAAAAGTGCTAATTTTGCACCCCGAATATGAATAAAGGTATCATTACATTGGCATGTGCAGCTTTACTGCTTAGCAGTTGCGCTTCAGAGTTTAACAGTGTCTACAAGTATGGCGACACTGATTATAAGTATGAGTATGCTAAAGAAGCATTTGCATGTGGAAAATTTCAGCAGGCTGTTTCACTGTTGGAAGAACTGGTGACTATCAAAAAAGGCTCTGACGAAGCTCAGGAATGTCTCTATATGTTGGGTATGGCCCAGTATGGTAACATGGATTATGATGCTGCTTCGGAAACCTTTAAGAAATACACTACTAGTTATCCTCGTGGCACTTATGCCGAGTTGGCTTATTTTTATGTTGGCCAGTCGCTCTATCAAAGTGCTCCAGAGCCACGACTTGATCAGTCGCCAACAAATGGTGCTATTACTGCTTATCAGCAGTTCCTGGATCTCTTTCCAGAGTCAGAACTGCGTCCTCAGGCTCAGTCGCGCCTTTATGAGCTTCATGACAAGTTGATTCAAAAAGAATACCTTTCTGCCGAGCTCTATTATAATCTTGGCGGATATTTTGGTAATATTAACTCTAATGAGGAGAGTAATTACAATGCTTGTATCATTACGGCTCAAAACTGCCTGAAGAACTACCCTTATTGCAGTATTCGTGAGGAGTTGATGCTGCTCATTATGAAGGCAAAGTTCGAATTAGCTGAGAATAGTTCGGAAGAGAAGCGCATGGATCGCTATCGCGATGCCGAGGATGAATGCTATGGATTCCTGAATGAGTTCCCTGAGTCTAAGAATGCTGCTACAGCTGAGAAGTTTATTAATAAGTGCAAAAAAGTTATTAAAGATTAAGATATGGATTACAAGAAGTCAAAAGCACCGGTTAACACCGTTACACGTAACATTATGGATCTGTGTGAAGATACAGGTAATATCTACGAGAGCGTAGCTATCATTGGAAAGCGTGCCAACCAGATTAGCCTTCAGATTAAGGACGATCTCTCAAAGAAGCTGGCAGAGTTCGCTTCGTACAACGATTCACTCGAGGAGGTATTCGAGAATCGTGAGCAGATTGAGATTTCTCGTTACTATGAGAAGCTGCCCAAACCAAGTCTTCTGGCTACTCAGGAGTTTATTGAGGATAAGGTTTACTGGCGTGATCCTTCTCGCGAGAACCAGAATCAGGAAGATTAATATGATACAGCGTAAGCAGACATTATATCTTTTGGCGGCCATTATTATGACCGTCATTTGTCTTTGTATGCAGATTGGTTCATTTAAGTTGGGGGGTGTTACTGTAGCAAAGGTGTTCAACCTTTGGTTTACCGACCCTCTGGGCAAGCATCATTTTGATACTTGGCCCTTGATGGCTGTTCTGCTGCCTACAGCGGTAATTGCTACCTATACCATATTTATATATAACAACCGTAAGATGCAGGCCTTGTTCTGTCTCTTCAATGTGTTGTTTATCATTGGTTGGTATGTGGTATTCTTTGTTGTAGGTCAGATGGTTGGCGATAAGTCATGGGGAGCTGTTGTTTTCCGTCCCTCATGGCCAGCTGTGTTCCCCGCTATCTCGCTGATACTCTACTTGATGGCTCGCCGAGCTATCCTAGCAGATGAAAAGCTGGTTCGCTCGATGGATAGAATCCGATAAAAAACGATAAGTTTTAGGTGTAATTTGCACTCTAGGTACTTTTCAATTGCAAAGTACTTAGAGTGCATTTTTTCTTTAGGTACTTTTTTTAGAGTAAAAATTTGCATTTTAGGAAGAATATATTTATCTTTGCAATTGTTAGGAACATGTTATTACTAAATATCAAACACTTACGAATATGAAAAAACAACTGATTGCATGTTTTGCGTTGTTGATGGGAATAGCTACTGCATCGGCACAAGAGTATTATGAGCGTGGGGTTTTTAACCACGTTGGGGTGAATGTATCGGCAAGCACCGAGGGTATCGGCGTGGGTGTAGCTGCACCTATTACCGACTATCTGGAGCTGAGTGCTGGTGTGAACTTTCTACCTGGTATCAAGGTTAAGGGCGATGTAAACGTCGACTTCAATATTCCTGCAGGATACGACATCCCCACTGAGGATAAGGTGAAAATTACTGGAAACTTTAAGCGAACCACATTTGATGTGAAGCTGAATGTTTATCCTTTTGGCGACAAATCGTCGTTCTTCCTAGCGGGAGGAATGTCTATAGGAGGAAAGAAGATGGCTGAGCTCACTGGTCATAGCGATGTGGTTAGTGCTGCATTTACCAAATATGGTAGCGATCCCGTTATCGGTCCTCAGCTGAAGGACATGTTCATAGCCGAGCTTGACAAATATGACATTAAGTTTGACGAGAAGGGTGATGTTAATGGTGATATCCGTGTAAAGAATTTCCGTCCGTACGTCGGACTGGGTGTGGGACGCCTGGTACCCAAGCATCGCGTAGGTTTTCGTTTCGAGGCTGGCTGCCAGTTTATGGGAAAGCTTAAAGTATATCAAGACAATAAGGAGGTTAAGATAAACGAGTTGAACGATAGCGATGATGACTTATCAAAGATCATTGATAAATGGACCGTTTATCCAGTACTGAAACTTACGATTACTGGTCGCATATTCTAAGCGAAAACAATAATCCCCACTCAAGCGAGTGGGGATTTCTATTGTAGATATAGTATCTAGTAAGCGATTACTTATCAAGCTCGGCCAGGTTAGCGGCAATCATCTCATCAGTAACGGTGTAGTTCTGCAGGTCGCCCTTGATGAATGAGTCGTAGCTTGGCATATCGATAAGTCCGTGACCTGAGAGGTTGAACAGTATCACCTTCTCTTCGCCAGTTGCGATGCACTTCTTAGCCTCGCGGATGGTGGCTGCGATGGCATGACAGCTCTCGGGAGCAGGGATGATACCCTCGGTGCGAGCAAACAGCATACCAGCCTCGAAAGTTTCGAGCTGTGGAATATCGACACCACGCATCAAACCGTCCTTCAGCAACTGACTCACAATCACACCTGCACCATGATAGCGCAAGCCACCAGCATGGATGTTGCTTGGCTTGAAGTTGTGACCCAGTGTGAACATTGGCAGCAATGGGGTGTAACCAGCCTCGTCGCCAAAGTCGTATCGGAACTGTCCGCGTGTCAGCTTAGGACAGCTGTCGGGCTCGGCAGCAATGAACTCAGTCTTCTTACCATCGCACAGGTTATGACGCATGAATGGGAAGGCGATTCCACCGAAGTTAGAGCCTCCACCAAAGCAGGCAATCACGATATCAGGATACTCGCCAGCCATCTCCATCTGCTTCTCGGCCTCAAGACCGATGATGGTTTGATGCAAACCTACGTGGTTCAATACCGAACCCAGCGTGTACTTACAGTTAGGCGTGCTTGTGGCCAATTCTACAGCCTCAGAGATGGCTGTGCCCAGCGAACCTGTGTGATTTGGATCGCGAGTAAGAATATCCTTACCGGCACGTGTTGACATCGAAGGCGAACCCTCAACCACAGCACCAAAGGTGCGCATAATGCTCGAACGGTATGGCTTCTGCTGCATGGTAATCTTTACCTGATACACAGCACAGTCGAGACCGTAGATTTTGGCGGCATACGAAAGAGCTGCACCCCACTGTCCGGCACCAGTTTCTGTGGTCACGTTAGTGGTTCCTTCCTGCTTGGCATAATAGCACTGGGGAATGGCAGAATTGATTTTATGTGAACCTAATGGGTTGGTACTTTCGTTCTTGAAATAAATGTGAGCGGGTGTTCCCAAAGCCTCTTCAAGTGCATAGGCACGAACCAATGGGGTTGAACGATAGAACTTGTACTTCTCAAGTACTTCTTCGGGAATATCAATCCAGCGATGTTCTGTGTCAAGTTCTTGCACACAGCATTCACGAGGGAAGATGTGTGCCAAATCGTCTACACCCAGAGGCTGCTTGGTGGCAGGATGGATGGGAGGCATAGGTTTGGTTGGCATGTCTGCCTGAATGTTGTACCACTGTGTGGGAATCTCACTCTCTTGGAGGATGAATTTCTTTTGTTTGGACATAATAATTAAGTTTTAGAATTTGAAATTCTTGCCTGAGCAAGCGGCAAGGCCGATTACCGACTGCAAAGATAATATTTTTAATTGATAATTGGCGGCTGATAATTGATAATTTTAAAAAAAAGTGTACCTTTGCACACGATTATGTGGATGATTGCAATAATATTGGCATATTTTGCAGTTTTGTTTGCTATCAGCAGACTGACTGCACGGCGTGCGACGAACGAAACGTTCTTTCGTGGTAATCGTCAGTCGCCTTGGTATATGGTGGCATTTGGCATGGTTGGAGCATCCATTTCGGGAGTGACCTTTGTGTCGGTTCCTGGCATGGTTACGCGGATTGATATGACTTACATGCAAACCTGCTTAGGCTTTATTCTGGGTTATTTTGCGGTGGCATTCATCCTGCTGCCACTATATTATCGTTTGAATCTCACAACCATCTATTCTTATCTGGGGCAGCGGTTAGGTCGGCGAGCTTATAAAACGGGTGCTTCGTTTTTCTTATTGTCAAAAATGACGGGAGCGGTAGTGCGTTTTTATGTGGTTTGTATGATATTGCAGCAGTTCGTGTTCGATGAGATGGGCATTCCGTTCGCCGTTACCGTTACAGCAATGGTTACTCTCATCTGGCTCTATACGCGTGGCGGTGGTATTAAAACTTTAGTATGGACAGATACATTTCAAACCCTCTGCTTGTTTTCGGCGCTTCTCCTTATTATATATAAGGTGGTGGGTGAACTTGGCATGACAATACCAGAGGCCATCGGTGCCATTGCTGCCGATGAGCATAGCAGGATGTTTGTGATGGACGATTGGGTGTCGAAACAGAATTTCTGGAAGCAGTTCCTGAGTGGCGTGTTTATCGTGATTGTCATGACCGGACTTGATCAAGACATGATGCAGAAGAATCTGACGTGTAAAACACTTAAAGAGGCTCAGAAAGATATGTGTACCTATGGCGTGGCTTTTGTGCCTGCCAATCTGTTGTTCTTGTCGTTAGGCGTACTGTTGCTGATGCTGGGTGAATCAGGTGTCTCTGATTCTTTGCTGCCAGGATTTGTTCAGCGCAGTGGATTGTCGGTACTGATTCCATTTACGATAGGTATTGTGGCTGCATCGTTCTCGAGTGCTGATTCTGCTTTGACATCATTAACCACCAGCTATTGTGTGGATATACGCGGTAGAGCAGGGGATGAACGATTGCGCAAACGTGCCCATCTATGTATAAGCATATTGTTTGTAGTGATGATTATATTGTTCAGATTGCTGAATTCTACAAGCGTGATTGATGCTATCTATACCATTTGTGGCTATACATACGGTCCGCTGTTGGGGCTTTTCGCTTTTGGTATGCTGACCAAACTGAAGCCTTACGATCGGTATGTACCATATATTTGCATTGCTTCGCCTTTGCTGTGCTACGCCATCGATGAGATAACCTGGCAGTTGGCAGGCTATCGTTTCGGCTACGAATTATTGATGATGAACGGGTTGCTTACTTTTCTTGCCCTCCTTGCTTCAAGTTCTGTAGGCTTTCTAAAAACTCCTTCGGCTGAGTGCCAAACTGTTTCTTGAAACAGGTTGCAAAGTAACGTGGGTCGTGGAATCCAACGCTGTATGCTAAGTCGCTGACGCGAAGGTTGGGATTCTCCATGCCAAGGCGTCTGGCTTCTTTCATTCTGACATCGCGGATAAAGGCTGATACATTCATGCCTGTGATGGATCGCAGCTTGTTATATAGTGTTGAGGCACTTGTTCCCATATCAGCTGCCAAGGCGTCACGATCGTAACTTTCGTCATCAATATGTGCATGAATATGTTCCAATACCTGACTCACAAACTTTTCATCAGGGCTTGGTGCTTTCGAGATGTGCTTAATCTCTTCTTCTGCACTCAGCTGGCTAAACTCCGTCTGCATGCGTTTGCGATTCTCTATGATATTGTCGATGCGTAGTTTTAAATCTACTAGGCGGAAAGGCTTTCTGAGGTATTCGTCGGCACCGCTTTGTAGCGCTTCCTTTTCATCTTCCTCTTGTGTCTTGGCAGTCAGCAGTATGATGGGCAGATGATTGAAGTTGGGATCAGCTTTGATAGTCTTCGTTAACTCTAAGCCATTCATCTCAGGCATCATAATATCTGAGATAATTAAATCAAGCTCTTTCTCCTGTACTACTCTCATGGCTTCAACCCCATTTCTTGCAATATACACATGGTAGTTGGTCTTAAGTAGCTGCTGCATTAGCATCAGCAAATCCAAATTGTCCTCTACTACAAGAACTTTATAACCATCTTCATTAGGTTCTTCTGGTTCGATAATTACATCGGGTACCAGTGTATTAATATCTACGATAGTGTTTTGAGGAATGTTGAAGTCTATCTTATGTTTTTCATCAATCTGATCGGGCTCAAAGGCTTCTTTTTTGATGGGCAGCTTTACTATAAACTCAGTACCTCTGCCCAGTTCACTATGGCATTTGATGGTTCCTCTGTTGAGGCGTACCAAATCGTTAGTGAGTGATAAGCCTAGGCCTGTTCCTATTGTCTGGTGCTGGCGATAGTCACCATCATGGAATCTTTTAAACAGTTGTTTCATCTGTTTAGGAGAGATACCATCGCCGTCATCAGATACTTTTATCTCTACCTCGTCGTAGTTGCTATTGGTTATGGCGCTGATGGATACGGTGCCTCCTTCTTTTCCGTATTTGGCAGCGTTTGATAAAAGATTATATATAATCTTGTCGAGCTTGTCGGTATCAATCCAACCCATCATGCTTTCCGGTTGGCAGTTTATGGAGAACTTCATGTTTTTTTTTGCAATAAGTGGCTCCAGGCATTCTGCTGTCTGGCGGATATATTTCATCACATCGCCTTGTGTTACCAGAAGTCTCAGCTGACCAGCATCAGATTTGCTGGTCTCTAAGATCTGCTGCAGCAATCTAACCATACGTTGGATGTTGAAATGTATTAGATCGTATTCGTGGCTATACTGTGGCTCTGTGTCGCGAAGTTTGTCGATAGAGGCAGAAATGACTGATAATGGTGTAAGGAGTTCGTGTGTGATATTGGTGAAAATAGCACCCATCCGCAGGCGTCTTCGCACTTTCTGGTTTCGCAGGTATAGACGTCTTCCTGCGAGGAAAATAATGGCAATTATTGCCATTGCTATCAGAGTTAATAGAAGATGGGTGTTCATACTTTATAATTATTGGTTGTGCAAAAATAGTTATTTTTTTTGATACTTCATCTTTTTTTCGATAAAAATTGCGTTTTGGAGAGTTAAAATGTTTAAAAATGGTGATTTTATGTTGATTTTGAGTTAAATCACGCATTTTGAACATAAAAAAATTAAAAATAGACATGTATTTAAAAAACTTGCTGTATATTTGCAGCAGAAAAAGATTTTAATGGTTAAGGTTTATGGTTGATTAATTTAGTTTTTTAAGTAATTTTGTTAGAAAAGGTTCGTTGTGAAACGAGCCTTTTCTGTTTTTATTACCTATTCAGCAAATATCTCTCAGCCTCAATTGCTGCCTGGCAACCAGAACCAGCTGCAGATATTGCTTGTCGATATACAGGGTCGGCGCAATCGCCTGCTACGAATACACCAGGAACTTTAGTCTTTGGTGTTCCATCAATCTTCTTGAGATAACCTGTTTCATCCATATCCAGCCAATCCTTAAAGATGTCTGTATTGGGTTTGTGGCCAATAGCCAGGAAGAAACCATCGATGGTAATGTCAACAAGTTCCTCGTCAGGTTCACCCTTGCGCTTGACAAGATGAGCTCCTTCTACACCATTCTCTCCGAAGAGTCCAAGTGTGTTGTGCTCAAACAGAATCTCAATATTCTCATTCTCCTTAACGCGTTGCTGCATAACTTGTGAAGCACGTAAAAATGGTTTGCGAACTATGAGATATACCTTTTTGGCAAGTCCTGCCAGATAGAGGGCATCCTCACAGGCTGTATCTCCACCACCAACTACAGCTACGGTTTTCTTGCGATAGAAGAAACCGTCGCAGGTGGCACAAGCAGAAACGCCTTGTCCGTTATACTTACGTTCGTCATCCAGTCCCAGATACTTGGCTGATGCACCAGTGGCGATAATCACTGTGTCGGCTTCAATTTCCGTGCCATCATCTGCAGTGCAAATGTATGGAGCCTTTGAGAAGTCAACCTTAACAATTTCGCCGCTGCGGATATCAGCACCAAAGCGTTGAGCCTGTTCCAGTAGGTCCATCATCATCTGGTTACCATCCACACCTTGTGGGTATCCAGGAAAGTTCTCGACTTCAGTGGTCTGGGTGAGTTGACCGCCAGGTTGCATGCCGCTATACTCGATAGGAGCTAGGTTGGCACGCGAGGCATAGATGGCTGCAGTGTATCCTGCAGGGCCACTGCCAATGATTAGACATTTTGTATGCTCCATAAATTATTTCAAGAGTTCTTCAATTTGCTTGGCGATGTTCTCAATGTTTTCTGTAGGTTCAAAGCGAGCTACAACCTGACCTTTCTTGTTTATCAGGAACTTTGTGAAATTCCATTTGATGTCTGGCTTTTGCTTGTAGTCAGGATCTTCCTTTGAAAGCATGTCTTCGAGGATTGGGGTGAGATTGTGGTTAGGATCCCAACCAGCGAAGCCTTTCTGATCCTGCAGGAACTTGTAGAGTGGGTCGGCATCATCACCGTTCACCTTTACTTTCTTAAAACGAGGAAATTCTGTGCCAAAGTTTAGCTTACAGAACTCATGGATGCTTTCATCGGTACCGGGAGCCTGCTGTCCGAACTGGTTGCATGGGAAGTCGAGAATCTCAAATCCCTGGCTGTGATACTGTTCGTAGAGTTTTTCTAGTTCATCGTATTGCGGTGTAAATCCACATTTTGTAGCTGTATTTACAATCAGCAATACCTCGTTGGCGTACTCTTTGAGAGATACGTCCTTGCCTTTTCTGTCCTTGACAGTGAAGTCATAAATTGTTTTCATATCGTGTCGTTATAATACAAAAAGATGCGGCCTTGGCATATGCAACTACCATGGACGCATCTTTTAATGTTCTTTGCGGTTTTATCTTACTTCTTCGCAGCCTTACCGTAGCGGCTCATGAACTTATCAACACGTCCTGCGGTGTCAACAAGCTTGCTCTTACCTGTATAGAATGGGTGAGAGGTGCTTGAAATTTCGACTTTTACCACTGGGTAAGTTTCGCCTTCGAACTCTACAGTGTCATTTGTCTTTGCAGTAGACTTCGTAAGGAACATATCGCCGTTGGACATATCCTTGAATACGACGGGGCGATAGTTTTCTGGATGAATACCTTTTTTCATTTTGAATTTAAATATTAATGTTATAAATATAATTTCGCGTAAAGCGGGTGCAAAGTTACGAAGTTTTTTTCTAATTTACAAACTTTTTGTGTTTTTTTCTTTGTTTACTCAATTTTTTGTGGTATTTTTGCAAGCATAAACAATATTAATATGCGTAAATTTCAGTTTTTAACGTTTTTGTTACTCCTTGTTTTGATGGGATGCCATGCCAAGAAGAAAAAGAATTTCCAAGTGTATGGCATTGGTTTTTATAATCTTGAGAATCTTTTTGATACCATTCACGATGAAGGGAAGAACGATTATGAGTTTTTAGCAGACGGATCGTATAAGTGGGATGCTGAGAAGTATAAGAGCAAGTTGCACAACATGGCACGTGTGCTGGCAGATATGGGTACCGATAAGTTGCCTGGCGTTGGTTGTGCTGCTATTGGTGTGGCTGAGGTTGAGAACGCAAAATGTCTGACCGATCTTTGTAACCAGCCTGCTTTGAAGGCTCGCAACTTTCAGTTTGTGCATATCGAAGGTCCCGATCAGCGTGGCATCGATTGCGCTTTGCTTTACAATCCCCAGCTCTTCAAGATTAAGAACGTTAAACTCGTACCTTATATATATAATAGACCGGAGGATGCTAACAGAGCAACCCGTGGTTTCCTGGTTGTAAGTGGTTCTTTGGCAAATGAGCATGTTACGATTATTGTTAATCATCTGCCTTCACGAGGTGCACCTTCGTATGCCCGAGAGGATGGCGGCTCACAGTTGCGTGTCGTTAAAGACTCGTTGCAGAAGGATGATCCCAAGGTTAAACTGTTTATCATGGGTGATATGAATGACGATCCTCAGGATTTGTCGATGTCAAAATGCCTGGGTGCCAAGCGTGAAATCAGCGAAGTAGAGGAGGGTGGTCTTTATAATCCTTGGTGGAATATGCTGGCCTCTGGTCAGGGCACTCTTCAGTTTCAGGGCTCATGGAATCTGTTCGACCAGATTATCGTCTCGTCGAATTTGCTGAATAAGAATGGTAAGAACAACTTCTCTACATTGAAGCTCTTTGATTATCAGGTGTTCCGTCGCGACTATCTGATTCAGCAGGAAGGTCCATACAGAGGTAATACACTGCGTACTACAGCAGGAGGAAAATGGCTGAATGGCTATAGCGACCATTTGCCCACATTGGTTTATTTGAAGAAACGCTGATGAGTGAAAGAATAGAATCGCACCCCTTTGAGCCCTTTCTGCCTGGGCATGCTAAGCTATTGATGCTTGGCACTTTCCCTCCTGCAGAAAAACGGTGGTGTATGCGTTTCTATTACCCTAACTTTATCAATGATATGTGGCGTATCTTTGGCATTTGTTTCTTTGATAACAAAGAGCATTTTGTGTTGCCACAGGAGAAGCGCTTTGATTTGGAGCGTATTATCCCCTTCCTGAATGAAAAAGGAATAGCCATGTATGATACAGCCACCCGTATTCGTCGAACCAAGGATAATGCTTCGGATAAGGATTTGGAGATAGTTGAAGAGACAGATCTGGATGCTATGCTCAGAAGCTTACCTTGTTGCGAGGCTGTGATAACAGCAGGTCAGTTGGCCACCGACGTGTTTTGTAACCATTTTGGCATAAAAGGTCCTAAAGTTGGCGAGTATGCCGAGTTTGCACTTGACGACCGGGTGTTGCGACTCTATCGCATGCCAAGCAGTTCAAGGGCATATCCCATGAAAACAGAACGTAAAGCAGAATTTTATAACATTGTATTTAAATACTTAAGATTATGACAATCATTGGAATTGCAGGCGGTACCGGTTCGGGTAAGACCACCGTTGTTAAGAGAATATCCAAAGCTCTGCCTCCTCATTGTGCAGCAGTTGTACCTCTCGACTCGTATTATAACGATACCACAGGTATGACTCCCGAGGAGCGTAAGGCTATCAACTTCGATCATCCAGATGCTTTCGACTGGAAGTTGCTTACTGAGCATATCAAGAAGTTGAAGAATGGTGAGGCTATCGAGCAGCCTACCTATTCGTATATCGAGAGTAACCGTCAGAAGGAGACCATCCATGTAGAGCCAAAGCCTGTGATTATCATCGAGGGAATCATGGCTTTGCACCACAAGAAGCTGCGTGATATGATGGATTTGAAGATATTCGTAGATACTGATAGCGATGTTCGCCTGATTCGTAATATCCGTCGCGATGTGGTAGAGCGCGGACGTACCGTAGAGATGGTGCTGGATCGTTATGAAAAGGTGCTAAAGCCCATGCACGAACAATTTATCGAGCCAACAAAGAAGTTTGCCGACCTGATTGTTCCCTGGGGTGGAGATAACCGCACGGGTATCCACATCCTCAAAACATATATCGAAGGAATCGTTACGGGAGTGTAGTCACTTCCGTAACTTTTTTATCATCCTCTTTCACCTCCTCGGCAGCAGGAATTTCCTGAGCCTTTTCTGCTTTACGTCTGTTAGAGTGAATCTTCAGCGAGTTGATGATTTCTGTAATACCATAAAGCAGCGAGCACCAACCCAAAATTGTCATAGCTATGCTGGCAGGACTCATGGGCTTAATCATCACATAAAGACCTGTGAGCAGGATAACCGATGGGAAGATCCAGTATCCGAATCCGATGCTGCCCAGTCGGCGTGCTCTTGCCAATGCCATAAACTGATTGACAGCACCCAGCACCAGAATGGCGCCGATGATATACATCAGGGCTGTGATGAATACGGTAGGTGTGATGGCCAGTATCAGCCCAAGGATAATGCTGCCTAAGCCAACAATTGGGAATGTTGGTCTGTCGCCAGCTATTAACTGTCCGTTTTCGTCTGTAATCTTATATTCGGCTACATGCTTAATGGCATTGTAGTAGATTGCCATTGAGATAACGCCTGATAGTAGGAACAGAATGCCGATAGCAACAGTAATCCAGGTGACTGTATTATCGGGATACTTAATCAGCATGATACCGACAGCTATAGCACAAATGGCACGGAAAATGGAACTTTGTAGTATCTTCATTTCAAATAATTCTAAGTTTTACGCTGCAAAAATAATAAAATAAGGTGGAATCAGCAAATAATTCTGTAATTTTGCAGCAAATTTTAATAGATGATGACAACTTTATACTTAGTAAGACATGGCGAGACGGTAGATAACGCCAACCAGATAATGCAGGGGCAGACACAGGGTGAATTGAATGCAAATGGCATCCAGCAGGCTCGTGAGTTCAGCCATCAGTGGAAGGATAAGGAGATAGATGTCATATTGGCCAGCGACTTGAAACGCTCTATAGATACAGCCCGAATCATAGCCGAACCTCATCATTTGGAGGTTCTTACAACCCCTTTGCTGCGTGAGCGTGATTGGGGCAGTTTTACTGGGCGCTTTATTCCTGACTTGAAGGGTGAGGTATGGCCCGATGATATCGAGACATTAGAAAACCTTCTTTCCCGGGCTGGCGAATTCATCGCATATGTCAAGCAAACATTCCCAGAAAAGAAGGTACTGGCCGTAGGCCATGGCATCATCAACAAAGCTATACAATCATATTATTATAATAAACAAATGAGCGAGATTCAAAGGATGCAGAATGCTGAAGTCCGCATCCTTGAGTTGTAATATTATCGTCTGCCTCCCATGCGGCTATCTCCACCGCTGTGATTTGAGTTGCCGATACTTCTGGTATGTCCGATGCTGCTTGAGTGGCTAGTACCTCCACTGCGATGCCCGCTAAATGAGCTGTTATTGCGTCCAGCATCAGAACGGCGGTTCATGCCATTGCTGCGGTTTTCGAAGTGGCGATTACCCGAGCGGTTCTCGAAGTTCCGATTATTGGGCCGACTCTCAATGCGGCGAGTAGATGATCGGTTCTCGAAGCGATGACCATCATGTCTGCCCGTTACTCGTGTTGAACTGTGACGAGGATTGCGGAAGTCGCCACGATTCCAGCGGTCGTGCATGCCGAAGTGCTCTCTGCGAACAGGACGGAAGTGCTCTCTGCGGCTGTAGTAGTATCCATGAGTGCCATGAATATGCCATGCATGTCCACCACGATAGGTAGCGTAGAAGTGAGGACGACCGAAGTAGAAGAAGTCGCGATGCGGATAGCGGCGATAGATTCCGAAGTGCCAGTAGCCTGCCTCCCAGTAGAGTGGACGATAGAAGTAGCTGGCTGCTATATACGATTTCCACTGCCAGTCAAAGAGGATATAGCTCAAATCGAGATTGCGGCGCTCCCAGTAAGTGCCAAATATATCATCGCGTCCGGCTACGCCCATCAGATAGTCGAGGTTTATTTCGTAAGCAGCCTCATACTGATCGTCGGTGAGGTTCAGCTCGTACGCCATCTTATCGGTGAGGAACAGGGCTTCGTTGCGTGCCTGCTCGTAGCTCATTGCACTCGCTGCCAGTGTTGAGGTCAGCATCACCATCAGTGCGAAAAACATCTTCTTCATAATCGTATCATTTAAAATGGTTCGACATCTATTTCTTATTCACAGTGCAAAGAAACAACATTTTTGGCTCATACACAAAGGATTTTCCCTAATTAGGTAGAGGAATTTCCCTAAAATCATTTTTAAGAATGAAAAAAATTGTATCTTTGCCAGCGATATGAAGCATTATGTTACTCTATTATTAATAATGTGTAGCCCGTTGGCTATGTGTGCTCAGCAGCGTTCGCTTACCGATAGTCTTCAGTATCGAGCAGAGATGCAGGCCACCTTGTCAACTGGCGATCACACCCCTTTGTGGTTGAATGCCAACAAATATGGTCTTAGTTCGCTGAAAACATCCAATGGCTATGTGCTGGGTGCGATAGAACGCCCACTTAGTGCCGACGATGGTAGAAAGTGGGGTGTTGGTTATGGTGCCGAAGTAGCTGTTGCTACAGGTTTTACCAGCACTCTGGTGGTTCAGCAGGCTTACGTTGAGGGGCGCTGGCTGAAGGGCACGCTTACTGTGGGGGCCAAGGAGTATCCGATGGAACTGAAGAATCAGGAGCTGAGCTCTGGTTCTCAAGCACTGGGTATCAATGCCCGTCCCGTTCCTCAGGTACGATTAGCACTGCCAGAATACTGGACTATCCCTGGCACCAGGAATTGGTTGGCACTGAAAGGTCACATCGCTTATGGCAAAACCACTGATGATGGCTGGCAAAAGGATTTTGTGGCCCCACAGAACCGTTACACCGAGGGTACGCTCTACCATAGCAAAGCCGGCTATCTGAAGATTGGACCGGGCAAGTTTACTGTCGAGCTAGGATTAGAGATGGCATGCCAGTTTGGTGGCACCTCATATATGAGGTCGGATGATGGTGATAAGGTGTTTCATAATGCTTCTGGTTTGAAGGCATTTCTTCATGCTTTCGTGCCTGGCGGTGGCGAGGTTAACGAGAGTACTTATCAGAACGACGAAGGCAACCAGTTGGGCAGTTGGCTACTACGTTTAAATTACGATGCTAACGACTGGGGTTTGAGTCTCTATGCCGATAAATACTTTGAGGATCATTCTGCGATGTTTATGTTAGAATACGATGGCTATGGCACCGGCAGCGAATGGGAGGTGAAGAAGTCGCATCGTTATCTCTTGTACGATTTCAAGGACATCATGCTTGGTGCCGAATTGCAGTTGCATCATGCCACATGGTTGCAGAATATTGTTGTAGAGTATCTGTATTCGAAATATCAGAGTGGTAGCGTGTATCATGATCATACGCCAGCTTATTCCGATCATATCGGTGGTCTCGATGAATACTATAACCATCATATTTTTATGGGGTGGCAACATTGGGGGCAGGTGATTGGAAATCCGCTCTATCTCTCGCCCATCTATAATAATGATGGTAAGATTGAGGTGAAGAACAATCGCTTTGCTGCATGGCATTTTGGTATTAGTGGTCAGCCGTTGCCCAAGCTGCATTATCGCCTGCTGGCCTCGTGGCAGGATGGGTTAGGGCGCTATAAGAGTCCTTATACCCATATTAAACATAATACGAGTGTGCTAGCCGAGGTGGGGTGGCAGCTGCCACAGGGGTGGAAGGCCGTATTTGCATGGGGAGCCGACTTTGGCTCTATCCGAGGTGACAATAATGGCTTTCAGTTTACAATCAAAAAATCAGGATTATTATAATGAAGCACTTTCTTTTATATATAATAGGTGTAGGCTTGTTGTTCACAAGTTGTGATATAGAGACCTCTGACAATGGCACTCTCGATGGCTATTGGCATTTGGTTCGTGTGGATACGCTGGCCACTGGCGGTTATAGCGATTTGTCGGATACCCGTGTGTTCTGGGGTGTGCAGATGAATCTCATACAGGCTGTTGATCATGATAATGATACGGGCCATTATGGCTACCTGTTTAATTTCGACTATACTGATAAGACGGTACGTTTGTATAACGCCCATAAGCATGATCGTGCTACTGGCGACCCGCAGGTGGATGATGCTGAAGAGTTGTCGCCACTAGGCATAAACAAACTGGACAACTTGTTTACCATAGAAAAACTTGGTGGCGACAGGATGGTGCTGCGCGACGACGTGCTGCGTTTGTGGTTTGAGAAGATGTAAGTTCAGAATTTTTTTCCGAAAACAATGCCTACAAACGTCTGAGCAAGAATCTTTGTGTCGAGCCATAACGACTGATGCTCCAGATAGTCTAGATCCATTTGCAGTCTGATCAGCATCTTCTCCATGGTGTCGGTATATCCGTTATGCAGTGTGGCATAGCTTGTAACACCAGGTCGCAGGGCATACAGTTGTGTATAGCGTTTATCGCGCTCAATAATCATATCGATATAGTATTTTCTTTCCGGGCGTGGTCCAACAAAAGCCATGTCGCCAACCAGCACGTTCCACAACTGTGGCAGTTCGTCCAGATGATGATCCCTCAGAAACCTGCCAATACGGGTCAGGTTGTTGTGGCGCTCGTGTTTTAGCAGCGCGTATTCTTCTTGTTCAGTGTTCGTTTTTAAACTCCTGAATTTCAGGATGTTAAATGGCTTTCCGTTTCTTCCTATTCTTTCCTGTTTAAAGAAAGCAGGTCCACCGTCTTCCATACGTATGGCCACATATATGAGAGCGAACAGTGGCAAGAACAGTATCAGACAGATAAGTGCCAAACAGGTATCGATACTTCTTTTCATGCTACAAGACTTTTAAAAGTTTTGAAGATGATTCTGAAGTATTCGCTAACGGTATAGTGTTCCAGATACTTCATGTTGAGTTTGATTTTGTCGGGCATGATGGTATCGATATATAAACGGTCCGGGTCGTCAGCCTTTTCTAGCAGTTCACTCTCGTTTACATACTCTATCGAGGCATAATCGGTAATGCCTGGTCTTACGTTTAATACCTTGCGCTGTTCGTCAGTATATAGGTCAACGTATTTCCTCACTTCAGGTCTGGGGCCCACTAGGCTCATGTCGCCTTTCAGTACGTTCAGCAGCTGTGGCAGTTCATCAATCTTGGTCCTTCTGAGATAGTAGCCCACGCGGGTTATACGGTTGTCGCGCTTGCCAATGGTCAGTTGTCCATTGGTATCAGCACCTATCCTCATGGTGCGAAATTTGTATAGGCCAAACGGCTTGCCGTTTTTCCCGATGCGTTCTTGTATGTAAAAGCCGTTTCCCTTACTCTCACAGATAATGAGAATATAGATGAGCAGTAGAGCAGGCGAAAGCACTACAAGCCCGATGAGTGAGAATAGGATATCTAATAGTCTTATCAATTTACGATGTCTTTGAAGTTTTTTATGATGTAATCCACTTCTTCGTCAGTAAGACGTGTGTAAAGTGGAAGTGTTATTTCGTTGATGAACTGATGATATGCGTTAGGATAGTCGTTGATGTCGAATCCTAAGTTTTTATACGCAGTCATCATGGGCAGTGGCTTGAAGTGTACGTTACAGGTGATGCCACGCTCTGCCATTTTTGTAATCACTTCATTACGAACCTTATCGTCCTTGCCTAGCAGTCTTACCTGATACAGATGGCCTGATGAGATGTGCTCCGCAGTGTAGTGATCACGCACCTGCAGATTCAGTCCTGCCAGTTCCTGGTCGTAATGTGTGATAAGCTCCTTTCGGCGTGCCAGCATGGCAGGATAGCGTTTCATCTGTACCAGTCCGATGGCAGCTGTCAGGTCTGTCATATTGCTTTTGTAGGCCGGAGTCAGCACGTCGTACTCCCACGAACCAAGTTTTGTCTTGGCCAGTGCATCTTTGCTTTGTCCGTGCAGCGAGTTCAACTGGAACTGGGTGTAGAGCCAGTTGTCGTCGATGCCCTCAATGGGTCGCCACATCAGGGCACCTCCTTCGGCAGTGGTGAAGTTCTTTACGGCATGAAAGGAGAACGATGTGAAATCGCTCACGCTACCAATCTTCTGGTTGTGCCAGCTAGCGCCAAAGGCATGAGCCGCATCGTCAACCACAATAACGCGCCCGATGGCTTCCTGCAGCTCGTTGCTGGGCTTGAATAAGTGGCGTTTGCTTTCTACCACACGACTTACTGCCGTATAGTCGCAAGGCACACCGCCTATATCTACTGGTATTACAACCTTGGTGCGTTCGGTGATAGCCGCTGCCAGCTGCTCGTAATCCATCTCGTAAGAGTCTGGTTTGGTATCTACGAGTACGAGTTTGGCGCCAACATGACAAACCGGACTAGCTGTGGCAGTATAAGTGTAGGCCGAAGTGATAACCTCGTCGCCTGGTCCTATCCCCAATATGCGCAATATGGCTTCGAGACAAGCTGTGGCGCTGCTTTGGCATACAGCAACTCTCGATTCGCAGAACTGGGCTATCTGCTTTTCAAACTCCTTGGTTCTTGGGCCGGTGGTTATCCAGCCTGAGAGTAGTGCAGCTGCAACTTCCTGCGCTTCTTGTTCGGTGATATCTGGTGGTGAAAACGATATTTTCATTTTATCTGGTTGGTTTTACTTGAGCTGTTTTTTTACCTAATACGTTGTATATACCCACAAGGTATCCTATGCCGTAACTCATATGGATGTTGAAGAATACATACGGCATTAGTAATGTGAGTAGGGGCTGATGTGTACGGATGGCTCCCATGCTTCCTACTACAATGCCGATGAAGAGATACAGCAGCAGGACGGTAGTGTAAAGATGCTGTACGACGGGCCAGAAAGCGCTCCCGATTCCTCCGATGATGAGGCCGAGCAGGAATAGCAGTGGGAAAAACTGTCTGACAGTAGCTGGTGCACCAAGCTTTTTGTTAACAAGAGGCTTGTAGAGTCCGTACTGATAATACATCTTTCGCATCTTGCAGATTGTGTCGCGAGCCGTATAGTTGATGATAACCTGGGGTATCAGATAAATCTTTCCCCCCAGATTCAGCAGTCGTCCGTTAAACTCGTCGTCCTGATTTCTCACCAAGTCGGTATCAAACGGACCTGTCTTTTCAAATATTTCCCGTTTGTAGCAGCCGAAAGGCACTGTGTCAGTCTCCATGATTTTCGAGGCGCCGATTTTGTGCATGGATGCACCTACGCCAAAAGGATGACTTGATGCAAAGGCAATAGCCTGGCAGATGGGGGTGTCTTTGGCTGGCTGGGTATTCCACACGCCACCTACATTATCGGCATTCAGCTGGTAGAGGTATCTCACCAACTCTGATATATAGTTTGTGGGGTAGGTGCAGTGTGCATCCAGTCGCATAATCACCTCGCCTGTTGCTGCTGCCAGCCCCTTGTTGAGTGCGTATGGCACAATGCGTTCTGGGTTGTTCATCAGTTTCAGGAAACTGTACTGCTTGGTGTATCGTAGTATGATGTCGGTGCTACTATCAGTACTGTTGCCGTCAACAAATATCACCTCCATGGCCTCTTTGGGATAATCCTGCTCAAGAATGGATATGATACATGCCTCAATGAATTTTTCTTCATTGAATACGGGGCATATAATTGATACTGTATGAATGTTCATTACTTTAATAACGCAGAAATTCCGAAATCAGTGTGCAAAGTTACAACTATTTTTTCAATTATCTGCAAATTATTATTGAATATTAAGCTATCAGCTTATTTCTTTCGCACTATCATCCATGTACCCCATGAGAGTAATCCTTGAAGGGCCGAAACGGCTACGTAGGCCCAGGCAAAGTGGACGGGGCTGACGGATAGCATGAAGCCTGCCACCATAACAGCTAAACAAATGCCTAGGATAATGGCATTATAGGGCACTACGCTCACGGCATCGATGGTGTTGCGAAACAGCATATAGGCTGCTTGTGGCAGTATGGCCAGAATCATAATCCTTGTAAGCTGGCTTGTCACCACGTAGTCGTTCGAAAACAGCAGCGCTGTCAGGAAATCTGTGAACAGCCAGAGTATAGCGATGAAGCAGATAGCAGCTAGCGCATATAGTAATGACAAACGATTGACAAGTCGGTTGGCAGCAGTCATCTCGTGGCGTGCGATAGCTTGCGAGATATAGGGCAGTAGGATGATACCCAGGAACGAGAACAGGGGGATGATCATGGTGATAAAGGTGATGCCAACCGCGAAGTAGGCCGTGGCCTGCAGTCCTTGGGTGTTGCTGATATAGATGAGTGGGAATGCGGCCAGCGAGAACTGAAAGAAATCAGCAATCAGTCGGCCTGAAGCATATTTGACGATGGTGGTGAGATGGGTGCTCAGATGTGAGCATGGATGAGGCTGACAGCTGGTGTTTGCATACTTCCATAGCTCTCTGCCCATCAGGTAAGCCACGAGCAATACCGTGATGATGAGCCACGACCCAAACACATTGCCTACGGTGAGTATGGGCAGTACTATCAGCGGCATGATGATGGCTAGCTGCATGGCTAGTTGGGTGCTGTTATACCACATAAACCTGCCCATACCGCGATAGTAGGCAAACACGTATTGTGCCATCGCCAGTATGAAGGCGTAGCTTAGGGCTATAAGTAGCAGACTGCTGTTGTTGCTCTGGCCTGTAATCACAGGTTGCATCTGCGGTGAGAATAGTAGGCAGATGGCAACTACAGCCACCGAGATACCTATCATATATATGAATGCTGCCGAAAGCAGAGGTGCTACAGGACGTGGCGGGTTGCTATTGCGGTAGATGGGGATATAGCGTGGCAAGGCGATGCCAATGCCAGCCAGCATGACAAACGACAGTACCTGAACCGAGCGCTTGATAACGTTGTATTGGCCGAACTCGTCGATGCTTAGTCGGTTGGCCAACAGTTTGTTGATGGCAAACGAACAGAGCATGATAAGCATCTGGATGGCAAACGTCCATACGATGTCTCGTCCCATGCCCGAATGGAGCTTCTCTTTGATTTCTTTCAGCATGCCGGCTCCTTTCTTTGTAGCAGATATAGCAGCATGAATACCAAGGCAAACATGGCTAGATAGGTGGTATAGGCATAGAATGAGGCCGAGAACGACCACATCAGAAATGCATAGAGAGCTATCAGCACCACTTGGTTGAGCATCACTAGGCGATGCGCCTTCAGGGCTTTTACCGCCATATTGGCTATTACGCCCATCGCAAACATCACCACCATGGCTCCAGCTTCACCGTAATCCTCAACCAGCGGTCGGAATATAGTGAAAGTGTTTGATATGCCGAAGAATCCGTTCTTGCCGATGTTGTTGTATTCCTGATAGATGCCCTGTACGCGATCTTCAAGTCCCAACAGGTTTGAAACGCCCATAAAAGTCTTGCTGCCCCACGTCAGTTCGGTGGGTATATACGATGTGTACCAGAAATCCACGTTGTGCATGTGACCGATGGTGTAGGTGATGAATTTCTCGCCTATTTCCCAGATGGTTTTCTCGCTCACTTCACCCGTACGAAACACCATCGATATAAAGAGCGTTAACAAGAATCCTGCCACTATCAGCACGAATCGCAGTATGATTTTGCCTTTTATACGGATAGGGAGTCCATAGGTGTATGAACACACGATATAGCTGGCAAAAAACAGTATGAACGATGCTATCATACCCATCTTGAGCGATTGAGTAAGGGCGATAAAGGTACAAGGAATCAGTGTGATGATACAGAGCACCTTCTGCCATCTGCCCACAAGTCGGAAGCAGAATCCACCGATGGCTGGGGCTGCATACGAGAAGATGAGGAAAAACTGGCTCACCACGTTGTAAGCTTCGGCACCAGCATAGCGGTCGCTCGATATGTCTTTGTTCATTTCCAGAATCTCGCGCATATCCAGCAATGCCCGCAAACTAAAACCGTGCAGCACGATAGAGTAGAGTGGGGTAACCATAGCAGCTATCAGCATGACGAGCAGTAATGGTGTTACCCATTGCTGCTTGAATTGTATCTGTATGTCCGTAGCAGTTGGTTGGTAGAAAGTGTCGCTGAAGAAGGTGCCCGCCACAAAGAAGGCCACACCTGCCATCACAAACACGCACCCATCGAAACGCAGGTCGATATAATGCTGTAGCAGTAGGGTTAACACGCCAAAGCATACCCACATCGCGGCAAAGATGCCCGCAGGCTCAAGCCTGAGGATATACCTCCACGATATCAGAAGTACTATGACGATTAATACACTGAACAGGTAAACCATGTGGCGAAAGAAATGCTTATCGCTTGTTGCGTTCTCTTATTAAAATGGTGCAGGCAGGTACAAACAGTCCGAAGAGCAGCGCACCTAGCAGTACACTTGCCTTGACAGGCGATGTTTGCTTCTTAACACCCAGTGGTGGCGTCAGCACGCGGATATCCGATTTGAGGGCTTTGGCCATCTGAGCCTCCTCGCGCTTCTGCAGCAGGAAAACGTAAACCTCGTTCAGCACTTTCCAGTCGCGTTCGTCCTGCAGTCCGCCTATCGCTTTCTTGGGTGCCGATGCCAGCATCTGCTTGCCTTCGCTCTCCTTGGCACTTACACTCTTAATCTGCAGCTGAAGCTGCTTGATGGCGTTTTCAGCAGATGAGAGCACAGCATGGTGCATGGCATCCAGTTGCTTGTCGATATCCTTGACCAGCGGACTATGCTGGCTTGAGCTGGCAATGATTTTATTGCGCTGCAGCTGCAGTTTATTGTATTCTCCCACCTGTTCGGCCAGTCCTTTATTGTCTGTAATGAGCAGCGCTGGCAGCAGTTCGTCTTTCTTCGACTCGTCGCGCAGGTAGTCGCGTATAGCTTGGGTCACATACAGTTGGTTGCTCAACTCCATGTGGGCTGTCGAGATGTCCTTGGCGCCCTCGGCATATACCTTGGCCATCACTTCCAGGTCGGGCATCATGGTCTTGCTCTTATAGTCGGCCACGCGGTCGTCCAGCGTTTTTAGGTTGCTCTCCAGAGCAGCCAGTCGCTCCACGATATAGCGCTCCGAAACGGCTGTCTGTGCATCTTTGTCGGCATCTGCCTCCTGGCGATATTCGGCAATGATGGTGTTGATGATATCAGTGGCTCGCTGTTTCGACACATCCTTGCATTTGATGTCGATGATAGAAGCATCGCGACTGCTCACAGCCATAGTGATGGCTTTCTTCTTCAGTCTGTCCACCACAGCCATTGGCTCCGTTCGTTTCACGGTGATGGTTATCTCGTTGTCAGTCAGTCTGCTCAGATAGGGTGTAGCCTTCACCTCGATGTCGCCAATGCTACTCTTGACGGTGCTGCCCACGTGTCCATTCAACTCGTCGCTGTACTTATCGTCGTTCTTTTTTATTTTGTATATCTTGAAATCGCCATTCTTGCTTAGGTCGAGCTTCAGGCTGATGTCATCCTCATCGGAGAGATGCTTAAAGCTGACGCTGACGGGCAGCTGCTCGGCATAGAGATCCTTGTTGCGGATGCCTTTGATGGTATAGGTCATATCCAGGTGCAGCTGGTTTACCACGTTGAGTAGCAGCCAGGGCGACTGCATGGCATAGAGCTCGTTGTACACGTTCGACGATCCGAAGCCGATGATGCCGCCCAGTTCGGCCAATCCGCCCAACTGTCCCATGATGCCGCTCATGCCGCCTTCGTCTCTCACCAGCACCTGTGCCTGGCGAGTGTATTTGGGTGGTGTAATCACCAGATAGGCTATGGCCAGCAGTAGGAATACGGCCACCGATGTGGCATACCATTTCCATTTGTTGAGGCTTACTCGGATAAAATCGCTGAGTGAAAATGTTTCTTTCATATGCTGTGGATGTTGATTTTAAAGTGTTATATTATAATGTGCTAACAGCGCCTGCAGTTGCGTGTCGTTCTCGCCTCCCAGGCGGTTTGCATTCGTCAGCCGGTCGCGGGTCATGCACTGGCGCAGCAGGTCGGTATGATAATAAGTGATGCGTGCGTCGGTGAGTATTCGTTTCTCGGCTTGGCAGCGCAGCCCCATCACATAGAGCCAGATGTCGTCGGCTTTCGGACAGAGCCGGGTGAATACCGACTCGTTTTTAACTTCTTCGTCGAACATGCCGCTAGGATAGAGCACCCCGCCAACGCCAAGCGGCAGCAGTCTGTAGCTGTCGTAGTGCCAGCCGGCTGTGGCATGATAGTATTCGGGCCATTTGGTGTAGGGCTCCAGCTGGTTGCGCCTGTCGGTTGTAGGCACCTTGGCATAGCTGGTGATGATGGCCTGTGGATGCTGTTTGTGGGCCTTGATAAGCTTCTCAACCAGCGTCTTGCCGTAATACACGTCGTCGTCAACGGTAATGATATGCTTATCAGGAAAAGCCGTCAGGGCGTGAATAATCTTGGTGTACGACCTCAGGTCTTTGGCATAGCGCACCTCTAAGCCGTAGTTGCGAAGTAATCGCAGTTGGCTCGGCAGATTTTTGTCGTTATACGTTTGCTGGTCTAGCCATAGCACGATGCGTTCAGGGCGTATGCTCTGTCGTATCAGCGAGTGGATGGTATATACCACGCTGCTCCTAACCCTGCTGCCATAGCTGGTGAGCGATACCACCACCGATGCGTCTTGTTGGGGCGAAACATGGATGGACTTGCGCAGGCGGATATCATACATCACCTTCAGTTTCATGAGATTCCCCATGAAAACGCCCTTCACAATAGCTATCTTATTGCTTAGATACGACATGATTACTTAAATACCAGTACGGCGATGGTAGTAAGAACAGATATTATCGAGAGCCAGAACGATCCGTTGGTGATGTCGGAACTGTTAGATGATTGACGCTTGCGATAGTTGTTGGGCTGAACGTAGATCACATCGTTCTGCTCTACGAAATAGGCAGGCGACTTGGTCAAGGCTTCAGCGTCGAGCATGCTCAGTACGTAAGTGTCCTGCTGCCCTTGAGCATTCATGCGCAGCACTTTCACTTTGTTTCGGTCGCCATAGATAGTCATGTCGCCAGCACGGCTCAGTGCCTGTATCAGCGTAGTGCGGTCGTTCTCGATGGGGTAGAAGCCTGGTGAGTTAACCTCACCGATAACCGAGAATCCCAGGTTCAGGTATTCCACTGTCACCACAGCATCCTTGGCCACATTCATCTCCTCCATGGTTTGTTTCAGATGCTTGGCCAGTTCAGCGCGTGTCAGTCCGGCAGCTTTGGTCCGTCCTATCAATGGAAACTCGATATAGCCATCCTTGTCGATGGTGTAGCCCGATGTGGCTCTGCTCTGGTTTACCGACTGCACCTCGCCGTAGCCGATGATTTGCGATGTGACAGGCATGTTCAGCACGTTGTTCAGTTCTGCCGACTTGGTGTTTACCACAATCGAGAGTTTGTCGGTAGGTTTCAGTACGATGCTTTGAGCCTCGTTTAGCGCCAGAGTCTTCCCGTTTTCAAGTTCAGGAAAGTAGGCTACAGTTTTTGGTGTGAAACACGATGTGAGCATAACTGCTGCACATGCTGCTATGATTAAGTGACTTATTTTCATTTTGTCTGATTGTTATTTTATACTATATAAAAAACGTCTTTTCTGTCTTGTTATTATAGAAATCGGCTACAAAAATACTAAATTTTTGCTTAAAAACATGGTTTGTAGCAGAAAAAGTGCTATCTTTGCAGCCGAAATTGTTAGCGAACAGTTCGTTTCTACGACTATTTGCATCTTGGGGTTGACTGGATTTGACGGCGAGATGAAATGGTACGTAAGCACGCGGAGGCTTCTTGGGTCCCTCCATAATCTGAATCAAGAAAAATTTAATTGGCGAAACAAAGTACGCTCTCGCTGCCTAATCGAAGTACAGTAGATTACTGGCTTTATTCTCTTACAAGGTGAGAGAACGAGACGCCGCTCCGAGGATGTTGTTCCGAATCCAAAGATCAAGTGGCGCAGGTTAAATCGGAAATAGTTTGTGTAGGCTCCGATGCACGAATGAAGTTTTAGGAGATAAGGTTGCGGTTGGTGGCTTGGGTCTTGCCGCAGCTCGAAAATGAAGGCCAAGATAAGCGTGTAGAAAGCGTATGGTTTCCTTGTGCGGACGAGGGTTCGACTCCCTCCAGCTCCACTATGTTACGCCAGAGGGGCCTCACCCTCGTGAGGGTTCTTCGCATGCGAAGCGACTACGTCGATTACGACTCCCCTCCAGCTCCACTAACGTGATAAAACAAAAAACAGGCAGCATCCACGACTGGGGTGCTGCCTGTTGCTGTTTTTACAAGATGCCTCCTGATTGTGGGTCCATTAAGGTCTTGTAACCTCAAGAGTCTTAAGGCTGCTATCATCTGATGAACCGCCGTAAAGAATGTTGTAACGACCACTTAAAGCCATCATACATCCTGTGCGACTATCATACCATGTGAAAGTATCATCATCGATATCCAATTCCACATTTACGGTTTCACCCTTGGCTATATTCACACGCTTGAAACCACGAAGCGTCTTCACAGGACCTTCACTGTCATCCGGACGCTGAACATAGAGCTGGACAACCTCTGCGCCATCACGTGAACCTGTATTGGTAACTGGGATGATGATCTTCTCCTTTGTCATTTTGCCATCTGCTGTGTATGAAGCAGGAACAAGTTGTGCATCTCCATAAGAGAAGGTTGTGTAAGAGAGTCCATGACCGAAGCAGAACTGAGGCTTCTCTTTCATATAGCGATATGTACGCCCCTTCATGCTGTAATCAAGGAAATCTGGCATCTGAAGTGTATCCTTATAGAAAGTGATAGGCAGACGACCTGAGGGATTGTAGTCGCCAAAGAGTGTCTCAGCTACTGCCTGACCCCCCATCTGGCCCGGATAGAACACCTGCATCATTGCATCACAGTTCTCTGCTTCAGGAACCATAGCCATTGCAGATCCTGAGCAGTTGATATATACGATGCGCTTGCCTGCCTTATGAATCTTGGCAATGAGGTCACGCTGCACACGTGGAAGCTGAATATCAGTACGGTCGCCGCCCTTGAAACCTTCAATCTGTACTGGCATCTCCTCACCTTCAAGTCCAGGAGAGATACCACCAACAAAGACTACAACATCAGCAGGACGAAGCTGCTTGAGCAACTGGTCGTCATTGAAATGAGTAGTGTTACCCATATCAAACATCAATGCGTTGATACCCTTACCACCTACATAGCGAAGTTCAAGTTCATAGGTCTTACCTGCCTCTGCTGAGAGAACATATACAGGCTCTTTGCTTTCACGACTACCCAGACGTCCCTCAGCCTCCATGACAACTTTGCCATTCACAAGCAACTGAATCTTAGCACATGCAGCTTTGATGTCGAACTCAATATTACTTGTTTCTGGGGTGTTGATGGTTGTCTTATAAATTGCTGAGAAGTCCTCAAGATTCACACCAGCCCGGAAGGTAGTACCTCCATAGGTATAGAGTTGCATAGGGTTCTTGTAACGGCCGTAAGCAGCTACAGGTCCGCTGAAGTCGGTGGTGTTGTAATAGGCAGCATACCAACCTTGTTCGCCAGCAGAACGACCAACACCCATCCAACTTTTATAGCTGGTGGTTTGTGCAAGACCGCAACCCTGAGAGTAGATGAGCTTGTTGGGCTTCACATACTTGCGGATTCCATCAAGAATGGTAATGGTGGCATCGGGAGTACCGTTATAGTTACCCCAAAGCATGATACTGTCGTTGGCATTAGGGCCTACAACTGCGATTGTTTGACGCGGATTCAGTGGCAACAATGGAGCTTTTTTGCCATCAGCAGAGCGGTCGTTCTTAAGAAGCACGATACCCTCGCGAGCAGCCTGCAGACTCTTTGCCTTATGATCAGCACAAGCTATGACAGATGCAGGAATATCATCGTATGGCGTCTTTTCATCCATCTCGCCGAGTTCGAAGCGAGCCTTGAGCAGACGGAATACTGACTGGTCGATACGGTTTTCGGTGATGAGTCCCTGGCGCACAGCTTCTGGAAGTTCGATGTAAGAACCACCACACTCAAGGTCAGTACCGCTCCATACAGCCTTTGCATCTGCATGGATAGTATCAGGCTCAGTCATGTGAGCACCTGGGGTGTAAAAGTCGTTGATAGCCCAGCAGTCACTTGTAACAAGTCCGTCAAAGCCCCAGTCGTTGCGCAGAATCTGTGTGAGCAGGCGACTTGATCCGCAGCATGGCTCATTCTCATAACGGTTGTAGGCACACATCACCTCCTTTACCTTAGCCTCTGTGACGAGAGCCTTGAAGGCAGGCAGATAGGTTTCCCACAAGTCGCGAAATGATATATTATCTGCATTGAATACGTGGCGGTTCCATTCTGGTCCGCTATGGACGGCATAATGCTTGGCACAGGCATGAGTCTTGTTGCCGTCAGGTCCTTGAAGACCATTGACAACAGCAACGCCCATACGACTTGTGAGATAAGGGTCCTCACCATAGGTCTCCTGACCGCGTCCCCAACGTGGATCACGGAAGATGTTTACGTTAGGAGTCCAGAATGTGAGACCCTGATAGCGACGGATGTTGTCCTTGCTCTCTTCACGTGCCAGACGGTTCTTCACGCGAGCCTCAGTACTCGCAATATCGAAACACTCTTGTACCAGATTAGTATCAAACGTCGCAGCCAGACCAATGGCCTGAGGAAACATTGTGGCTACACCATTTCGGGCAACACCATGCAGCGCTTCATTCCACCATTGATAAGGTTTTACACCAAGGCGTGCCACTGGTTTTGACTGGTCCATCATCAGTCCAACCTTCTCTTCCAAGGTCAGACGTTTCAATAGGTCGTTAGCACGCTCTGTAGCACTCAATTTAGCATCCTGATATGGCAGGAGTGCCTGTGCATTGAGGATTGAGGTTGTTAAACTCAGTCCTAGGGCTATAATAAAAGATTTCTTCATGTTTTAAAAATAGAGTAATATGCTGCAAAGGTACAAAAAATCATTTGAAACGTTACTCATAATTCTCTGATTTTTCGTATATTTGCAACAAATTTGGAATAGTTTAGTAAAATGACTAAGAATGAAATATCCTTAAACGGAAGAGGTTGCTTCCTTTATCGGGATGAAGCAGCCACGCATCTGCTGATTCAGCCGATTGATGAGCATGATTTGGAAGTATTGGAACAGGAAGTTGAAGCAATCAGGAACCTATCCGATAAGCCCTTTTCACTTGTGGCTTTTATGATAGAGGACTGGAATCAGGAACTGACTCCCTGGGCTGCCCCTCCTGTGTTTGGAAAAATTCCCTTTGGTAATGGAGCAGAAAAGACGTTGGAGTTCGTCACAAGTCAGCTGCTGCCGGAGGTTAAAGGTGACATTCCTCACCTCATACTTGGTGGTTATTCCCTTGCTGGACTGTTCGCCTTATGGACAGGGTATCAGACGGACCAATTTGAAGGTATTGTAGCAGCCTCTCCATCTGTGTGGTATCCTCAGTGGATTGATTATGCTGCAGAAAAGAGACCACTTGCACAGTCCGTCTATCTCAGTCTTGGCGACAAGGAGGAGAAGGCCAAGAATCAAGTAATGGCGCAGGTAGGCAATGCTATCCGCAAACAGCATGAGCTGTTGAATGGACAAAAGGTAAACACAACACTTGAATGGAACGTAGGCAATCACTTTGTCGATTCTGAAAAGAGAACGGCGAAAGGTTTTGCTTGGGTATTGAACAACATAGTATAGTGAATCATATAAATAGAACAATCATGAAACCACTCATTATTTATCAAAAATTGACAGAGGATAAAATCGAGACGTTTATTCAGATGCGAATTAATCAGCTTCTTGAAGAGGGAGCTACTGGAGATATCGATCTTGCTCCAGCATTGAGGGACTATTTCGTTAAGAATAAGAATTTTATGCAATGCTCGTTGTGTGGGAAAGATGTGTAAAAACTTTCTAGCTGGCTAAGAAAAAGTTGTTTTATTTCTTGCGGTGGATGAGGCGTTTATAGCCTTCTACGCCTAGTATGGTTAGGCCGCCGTATTGGCAGGTTTTGGCCAGGCCGAATAGGATGGTCCATAAAATGCCCTTTGCCGTGACGCTGATGGGTAATAGCATCTGGGCAAAGGACATGATGTAGAACGGTATGCAACTGAGCAGTACGATGACACCTGTACGAAACGACAGCGATTGCAACCACTGTTTGAGTTTTCTGAACTTCTGTGTCACCGTTTCTTTCATATGCTATTTTCCGTATTTTTCAATCAGGGCGCGCAGGGTAGATCCGTGATGACCTTCTTGCTTGGCAAAGATCTCCATCTCGTCGGCAGCCTCATTCAGACCGGCTGCACGGAATGCTTGTGCAAACTGGTTTACCTGCTCTTCGCCTTTCTCCTCACCTGCAGCAAAATTCTCTGCTATCTTCCAGATATCGGCGTTATACTTGCCAATGAGGGTGGCATAGAATCCAGCATGTACTGCCTCCTGATTGGCCATTTCGATAAATGTGTTGGATACCTCTTCTGGATAACCCTGCTCCTTGGCCATGCGGGCCAGCGCATAATAGGTCATCACTCCTGCGGCTTCAGCCTTAGCGGCACCGTCGCATAATTTCTCAAAATCTGTTCCTTTTGTAAGTCCGTAAATCATATTGTTATTTTTGTTATGCGGATGCAAAGGTACTTAGAAAACCTTATATCGCAAGCGATTAAAGAGCAACTTTAAAGATGTTTAACAATAAATCGCATGCGATATGTTGTATCTCGGAATTGCACGGATTAAGATTTAATCTTCTTCGGCAGACGTACGCAGAATGATGCTGGTGGCGCCGAGGGTGAAGAGGGTACCATCGGTGATAACACGGCGCTCTTTAGGAGTGAGCTCTACGTTATCAATAAAGGTGCCGGTATTGCTGTTGTTATCTTTCAGGGTGTAGCGCAGGCCGCCTTTCTTGTCGCGACTGACGGTGATGGTGCAGTGGTTCAAATCTACACTGGGATCTACAGTCTCAAAAGCGGTGTTGGCAGGATTGCCTTTCTGATAACGACCTATCACGTTATCACCCATGCGGAGGGGGATAACCTGTTTGTAATGGAATACGTTTTCGATAACTACGATAGAGCCGCATTCTGAGTTGAGAGTTGAGAGTTGAGAGTTGAGAGTTTTGTTTTCCTCTTTTTGTGTCTCACGCAGTTTGCTCACACCGATTCGGATGCCAAACTCCTTGCCGCAGTCGGGGCACTTGAATACTAACGACTGACCAGCCTCGTACTTGGTCTCGTCGAAAGTGATATACTGTTCACATTTGGGGCAGCGTACTCTTTTCATTAGTGCTTCTCGTTATATTTGTAAACCCACGACTCGGCCAGATCATCTTCCTTGGTAATTTTCTGGAGCTGCTTGTAAGCATCTGCCTGGTTGTCAAATTGGCCGTACACGATGCGGGTTACATTGTTGTGTACATATATCTCAGCGCCCTTGTAACCGCGCTCTGATAGTTTGTCGATAAAAATCTCTGCATTCTTCTTGTTGACATGACTGGCCAGCACGATGCAATAGCCCTCGTGAGCTGCCGGCTTCAGAGCCACTGGCTTCACTATCTCGGCAGGCTTCTCTGGTTTGATGCTGTCGCGAATAGCCTCTGGCTTGGTAGAGTCGGCGTTATGCACATCCTTGCGCTTAAAAGCAATAGCGCTGGTATTGGTGTCTTGTGAGGTCATCATGCCAAGCAACAGCTGGTTGTTCAGGTTGTTGATGGTGCTCCTCATGAGCTCGGTCTTGCCTGTAGGCATGGCTACAAAGAACACAGCCAGCAGGATGGCGGCTACGGCTACAGCATTGCGAATCCATGAGAATTTGATGCGAACCACATCGGTGTCGTCCTCGCTGATGTCAACCAGATTCTGCTGCAGAACGCTGTTCACCTCTGATTCAACCTTGGGTTCGGGCTTCATCTCTACAACCTTGGCTGCAGGCGCCTCTTCAACCTCAGGCTGGGTGGCAACCTTTATCAGCGGCATCTCGAACGAGTTCAGACCATACAGGCTTGGTGTAAGGATACCAGCCTCGCAAGGAGTAAACACATAGTTGCCATCCTCGTTCAGCTCTAATATTCCTATATTATTAAGCTCGTATCTGCCTTCGTTCTGCAGGTGCTGTGTCAGCTCGTTCACTTCGTCCTCAATGCGCTGAATGGCCTCGGGGTAGCTGATGTCGTAAGCTTCAATATACGACTGGGCCAGCAACGAATCGTTTATCTTGAGTTGAGGGTTAAATCCTAATGTACGGAGAGGGGGGAGGAAAGCTTGTTCGTCTTCCTCGTATCTTGCTTCAATATGGTGCGCCATGAAGCCACCCAGATTGGGCACAATCACGCAGTCATTGTGAAGCAACAGTATTTCAATATGTCTATCTAATTCAATCACGGCTGCAAAATTACTGCAAAAAATCGACATAAACAAATAAAAGAAACTTAAAATGCTTGGGAAATTAAAAATTTAATGTACCTTTGCACAAAAATTAGTAGTTAACAGATATGAATATTGCTATTGTTGGAACTGGATATGTAGGTTTAGTATCTGGTACATGTTTCGCCGATACCGGTGCAAATGTGACATGTGTGGATGTAGATGAAAAGAAAATAGAACGCCTGAAGAACGGTGAAATTCCCATCTACGAGCCTGGATTGGACGAGTTGGTGAAGAAGAATGTGGCTGCAGGCCGCTTGAAGTTTACTACCGACTTGGCTTCGGTGCTGGATGATGTGGAGATTGTGTTCTCTGCTGTGGGAACGCCCCCTGATGAGGATGGATCGGCCGACTTGAAGTACGTGCTGCAGGTGGCTAAGACCATCGGACAGAACCTGAAGAAGTATGTGGTTGTGGTAACCAAGAGTACCGTGCCTGTTGGTACTGCCAAAAAGGTGCGTAAGGCTATCGAAGACGAGCTGCAGAAGCGTGGCGTGGATATTGATTTTGATGTGGCCTCTAACCCTGAGTTTCTGAAAGAGGGTAATGCCATCAAGGACTTTATGAGTCCCGACCGCGTGGTGGTAGGTGTAGAGAGCGAAAAAGCTAAGAAGACCCTTACCAAACTCTACAAGCCTTTCCTTATCAACAACTTCCGTGTTATCTTTATGGATATCCCATCGGCTGAGATGACCAAGTATGCTGCCAACTCGATGCTGGCTACACGCATCTCATTTATGAATGATATTGCCAACCTCTGCGAGCGTGTTGGTGCCGATGTGAATATGGTACGCGCAGGTATCGGTAGTGATACACGTATCGGTCGTAAGTTCCTCTATGCTGGTTGCGGCTATGGTGGCTCTTGTTTCCCCAAGGATGTGAAGGCGCTCATTAAGACTGCCGACCAGAATGGTTACTCGATGGAGGTGCTCAAGGCTGTGGAGCGTGTGAATGAGAAGCAGAAGAGCGTGCTCTTTGAGAAACTGGTGAAGGCTTTCGGCAGCGTGGAGGCTCTGAAGGGTAAGACCATCGCCATGTGGGGACTGTCGTTCAAGCCTGAGACTGATGATATGCGCGAATCTACAGCGCTGGTGATGATAGCCAAGTTGCTTGAGGCTGGATGTAACGTACGTGTTTACGACCCAATCGCTATGGATGAGTGTAAGCGTCGTATTGGCGAAACGGTGACCTATTGCCGCGATATGTATGATGTGGTGCTGGATGCCGATGCCCTGCTGCTGCTCACAGAGTGGAAGGAGTTCCGTCTGCCAGGATGGGGTGTTATCAAGAAGGCTATGAAGCGTCCGCTGGTTATCGATGGTAGAAACATCTTCGATAGCGAGGAGCTCGATGAGAATGGCTTTGAGTATCATTGCATAGGTAAATAAATGAAGAAGATTTTAACGATATCAATGCTGATGGTTGTTCTGGTGGCATGTCGCCAGAACAACTCATCATCGTTGCTCGACGATAAGGAGGCCAAGGAGATGCTCCAGGGTGTATGGGTAGATGAGGAGAGTGGCGACGTGTCGTTCCGTGTAAGCGGCGATACGCTCTACTTTGCTGATGCTACTAGCATGCCTACCTACTTCCGCATCTCTGGTGACTCGCTTTATCTGGCATCGGGCACGGCATATAGTATCGTTAAGCGTACTGAGCACCTCTTCTGGATCAACAATCAGAATGGCGACTTGCTGAAGTTGCAGAAGAGTGACGAGGATACGGAGATAGAACAAGGTTCGCCAAGCGTGCTCACATACACGCATCAGGTGAAAATAGATTCGGTAGTGACATATAATAACCGTCGCTACCATTGGTATATCGCTATCAATCCCACCAAGTATAAAGTCACGAAGCGTTCATATAACGACGACGGACTGGAGGTGGAAAACGTGTATTACGATAACATCATGAACGTGAGTGTTTTTGATGGTGCACGAAAGCTTTTTTCGAGCGATTTCCGTAAGCAGCAGTATCAGGGTTTAGTGCCTGCTGCTTTTCTGGATGAAGCTATACTGGCCAATATGGAGTTCAACCATATTGATAAGGAAGGCTTGCATTTTAACGCCACCCTTTGTATCCCTGATGGCGCTACCTGTTATATGGTAGAGTCAACCATCAGTTATACGGGGGCATTGTCGATGCAGTTGTTAGAGTATTAAGCTTTCTCTTCCAACCAGGCATCAAGCAGCATTCTTGCAATAGATAATTTTTCGGGGATAGTAGGCAGGTTGTCTTTGCGAAACCAGCCGCCCTTGGCTATCTCGCTGGCTTGCAGGTGAATGTCGCCTGATACATAGTCGGCGTTAAAACCTACCATCAGTCCGCAAGGGTAGGGCCAGGGTTGTGAACCAAAGTAGCGTATGTTTGTAATCTTAACGCCTGTCTCCTCGAATGCTTCGCGGGCTACGGCCTCTTCGAGTGTTTCGCCAGTCTCAACAAAACCGGCTACCAGGCCATAAAAATCGGTGCGGAAATTCTTGGCTCGAACCAGCAGCACCTCGTCGCCTTTGTGTATCAGCACGATAACTGCTGTGGCCAGTTGTGGCCATATCTCCTTGCCGCACTCTGTGCATTTTTTCGAGATCTCAGTATCCATTCGCATAGGAGCACCGCACACGCCACAATACTTGGTGTTGGCATCCCAGTATTGCAGCTCCTTGCACTTGCCGGCCGTCTGATACAGCTTGTTGTCAAGTTTATAGTAGCTCTGGCGCAAGCCGCACATCTCGTAGCGTGGGTCGTCGGTGATAGGGCTGTCTATCTTATACGTTTTTACCTCAATGCCATCCAGCGGGGTTACTGTCATCACGTTAGTCCAAGGTTTTACCTCGGTTGGTGGCTCTTCCTGAAAGGGGATGGTATAACCGCCATCTTCGGTCTTTTCTAGTAATAAGTCTTCTTTGCAGAATACAAAATAGTGTTGTTTCATTTTCCAAACAGTTGCTTACGGTCTCTCTCGAGAGCAGGTTTTACCCATGCCTCGGGCACGAATTTCCAGTTGTTATTCTTTTGTGGGTCGATAATGCCCAAACGTTTAATCTCTTCTGTCAGATAGTGGCGCTGGTCCAGTTCGGTATGGAAGAGCACGCGGCTCTCGAGTGAATCCTGTGGGATGCCTGCGCCGCGGGTCAGCAGTTCGCCACCACCATTGGCGCGATAGCTGTTCATCACTACCTTATACCATTTTTTCTCGTCGAATGGCTCACCGTTCGACATGCGCAGAATCCTAACTTTCTGTCCGTCGGGCTTGGTCACATCCACTTCGTAGTCGATACCGCAAGCTGAGTCGAAATTAAAGGTGTAGTATTGGAATCCTGTACGCTGCTGGTCTTCCTTTGAATCATCGTTCAAGCGCAGCGCGTGGTCGTTGGGCGATGTCATAGTGTTACACCACATATCGTACGAGAACTCCAGGTGTTTTCTGATTTCCTCGCCAGTCATCTTGAGTACAAACAGCAGGTTCTCAAAGCGATACAGCTTAAACATATCGGCCTGTGTAACCTCGCCGGCATCAATGGTGGTATCGAATGCCAAGGGGGCGTTGAATGAGATATCGGCTTTCGAGATGCTCATCTGCAGATTGTGAATCAGGTCGGTAAAAGCCGAATTGCCAAAGAAACTCTCGCGGGTGTAGATAGGATTCTTGAAGTAGCCTATCTTCTGACTGACGTATTCCTTAACCTCATCGATGGTTGGCTGGAAGTGCTTTATCATCTGCTTGTCAATCATCTCGTCGCGCACGTTCACAATATTGCCGATAATGTCTTTCTTGGTCAGTTTACCATCCTGGTAAGTCAGCTTAATCTCGGCCTCGGCCACATTGTTTACGTAGCAAGAGGGGTCGATACACAGCACTTTTTCGCCTGCTTTGTTAGTAATCCACATGTTGTGCACCTGATGGTCGTGACCAAAGAAGATGATGTCGAATCCTGGCACCTCGCGAGCTACCGATTCGGTCGCATCTTCCTCGTACTCGGCGGTTTTGATACCACCGCTCAGACCAGCATGGAACAGACCGAAAATCAGGTCGGGCTTTTCTGTCTCCTTCACATATTTCACCCATTTCTTGGCGCAGGCTGTCATCTCCTCAAACTCCATGCCTTTCCAAATCGACTTGTTAAGCCAGTGGGGGATGGCGGGGGTAATCATGCCGATAACCACTATCTTCACACCATCTTTATAATGTACTGAGTATGGTTTCAGTCCTGAATAAATATGATGAGGATTGGCCTCGGCATTCTTGTATTCCTCTTTCACAATGTTGGCACCCAGAAGTGGGCAGCGCACCTCGCGAATCCATTTGTCATACACCTTATGGCCAGGCTCAATGTCGTGGTTGCCCACAGTCTCTGCGTCATATTTCATATAGTTGATGACCGATGCGGCGATGTTCTCATCCTCGGGCATCACATAGTTCGACCAATACACGCAAGGCTGACCTTGCAGGATGTCGCCATTGTCAATCAGCAGAAAATGGTCGTCGCCATACTTCTTGCGCTGCTTCTTGATATAAGTGTTGGCACGCGAAAGGGTACCCTTGATGGGTCTTTGCTCCATAAAATCGTAGGGGAAGAAATGACCATGTACGTCGCTAGTTTCTATGACCTTGATTTTCACGGTCTTATTGCGTTGTGCTTCCATGGGTGATACAAATATGAAAGCCGATATCAGTCCGATTATAATCTTTTTCATTTTTCCTGTTTTTGTAAATTTGGTGCAAAAATACACAAAAAGCCTGATACTTCCAAATTTTATTTATTTTTTTTGAAGACGGTTTGGCATATTTTTTGCTGTCTGATTATCAAAAATAGGAGGATTTTGATTATGGCATTTATTGATTATTACAAGATTTTAGGCGTAGATAAAACAATTGCGCAGAAGGATGTGAAGAAGGCTTATCTGAAGCGTGCCAAGCAGTTTCATCCTGATTTGCATCCCGACGATCCCAAAGCCCAGGCTAAGTTCCAGGCTTTGCAGGAGGCTTATGATGTGATTGGCGACCCTGAGAAGCGTAAAAAATACGACCAGTATGGTGAGCGTTGGCGCGAGGCTGAGCAGTTCCAAGGCTTTGGCGGTGGCGCACAGGGTGGTGGTAATCCGTTTGGTGGTTTCGACTTCAGCAACTTCCAGGGCGGAGGTGGCTTCTCGTCGTTCTTCGAAGATCTGTTCGGACGCAAAGGTCGCCAAGGTGGAGGCTTCGGCGGCTTCCAAGGTTTTGGTGGCAGTAGGCAGGCACGAACCCATAGTGGTGAGATGAATGCTAATGTTACAATAGATCTTTACACCGCCATGCTGGGTGGTGAGGTGATTGTAACCCTGTCGAACGGTCAGAAACTGAAGCTGAAGATAAAACCAGAAACGCAGCCAGGCACTAAGGTCCGACTGCGTGGTAAGGGGTATGATAGGGGAGATGGCACCTTTGGCGATCTCATCATTACCTACCAAGTAAAACTTCCGACAAATCTTACAGAGCGACAGAAGGATCTTCTACGCCAGATGCTTCAGTAGAAATTCTTCGGCACGCGTCAGGTCCTCAGGGGTGTCGATACCAACCGTTTCGATATCGGTCAGGCCCACACGGATGCGATAGCCGTTCTGCAACCAACGTAATTGCTCCAAGCTCTCTGCTTTCTCCAGACTGCTTTGGGGCAATTTTGTTACCTCAGCCAATACTTCGCGGCGATAAGCGTAGATACCTAAGTGCTTCAGGAAAGGATACTGGCCAAACCACTCGTTGCGCTCTACACCTCTGATAAATGGGATTACGCTGCGACTGAAATAGAGAGCAAATCCGCGATTGTCGGTTACAATCTTTGGCGAGTTGGGATTCTCTACAGCCTCGATAGATTCAAACAGTTTGCCTAATGTGCCAATCTGTGTCTCTGGGGCATCAAACAGGTGCATCAAGGTTTCAATCTGCTTGGGCTGGATGAAAGGTTCGTCGCCCTGCACATTGATAATCACATCAGCATCCGAACCAATCTTTTCTGCTGCTTCCTCAATACGATCAGTACCACTCTTGTGGTCGGCACGTGTCATGACTGCCTTTCCGCCAAACGCTGTTACGGCGCCAAAAATACGATCGTCGTCGGTAGCAACATATACTTCGTCGAGCACGCTCTTCACCTGCTCATACACTCTCTGAATCACTGTTTTTCCGCCCAGTATTGCAAGCGGCTTGCCCGGATATCTCGTTGAAGCATAACGGGCAGGAATAATAGCCATAAACTTCATAATGGGTGCAAAATTACGAATAAGTGAGAAGAAAACCAAATTTTAAAAGTGAAAAATTATATTAATAATAGGTGAGTAATTTGCGCACCTCGATTATTTTATTTAAATTTGCACACTAAAACAAGGATAGTATTGCAAATGAATATAAACAAACTTTCGATTATAGCACTCACATTGTTTCTGCCTTTTACTGCAGATGCACAGAAAATAACACTTGGCTCGGCTACCACTAAAGATGGTGGTGAGTATCAGGGCGAGATGGTAATGGGAAAACCTAATGGTAAAGGTAAGGCCGTGTATAAGAACGGTAATTTTTACGAGGGTGAATATGTAAAAGGTAAGCGTCAGGGCTTCGGCATCTTTTCTTTTTTTGATGGCGAGAAATATGAGGGCGAGTGGTTTCAAGACCAGCAGCATGGCAAGGGTACTTATTATTTTGCCAACAACAACCGTTACGATGGTCTTTGGTTCCGCGATTATCAGCAGGGCCATGGTGTGATGTACTATTACAATGGCGATAAGTATGATGGCGAGTGGCGACAGGACAAGCGTTCGGGCTTTGGTACCTACACCTTTGCCAGCGGTGCTTTCTATCGTGGCGAGTGGCTCAATGATAAAAAGAACGGTAAAGGCCTGTACGACTGGGGCGACGGCTCGATTTATGATGGCGATTGGAAAGACAATATGCGCTCTGGTAAGGGCACATTCAAGTATGCCGGTGGCGACGTGTATGTGGGTCCTTGGGCCGACGACGAGATGAACGGACGCGGCATCTATAAGTTCCAGAATGGTGACGTTTACGAGGGCGACTATGTGCGTGGAGAGCGCACTGGTCAGGGCATCTTCCGTTATGCCAATGGCGATGTCTATACTGGCCAGTTTATCCAAGGTGACAAGCAGGGTCAGGGCACACTGGTGTGGCAGAATGGCGACACTTACGTGGGTCAGTGGAAGGCCGACAAGCAGGAAGGTCGCGGCAAACTTACAAAGAAGTGTGGCGACACTGTAGAAGGCACCTTTAAGGCCGGTCAGCCCAATGGCGAGTGCATCGCGCGTTTTGCTGATGGCTCTAAGTTCAAGGGTGTCTTCAAAAACGGCAAGCGCAATGGTGCTGCTATTGAGGAGGATAAGGATGGCAACCGCTTTGAAGGAACCTATATCGACGATGTGCGCGATGGCAATTTTGTAGAAAGAGACCGCAATGGTAAGGTGACTGCTCAAGGCACTTATACACGTGGACATAGACAATTAAAATAACAAAGAACTTAAATATTATCTGATTATGATTATTGATACAATTGAGAATCTTGGCAAATATGTAGCACTTAATCCGCTGTTTGCCGATGTCGTAGCGTTTTTGAAAGACAATGACCTCCAGACTATGGAGGGTGGAAAATATCCCATCAAGGATGGCTTGTTTATGAATCTTCAGGTGGCCAAGCAGCGCACCAAGGATACTGCTGTTCTTGAAACTCATGTAGAGATGATAGATATTCAGCTGCCGCTCACTTGCGACGAAACCTTCGGCTACACACCTCTGTGCGATCTGCCCGAGTTTGAGTATAATGCTGAAAAGGATATCACCAAGTATGGCGAAACCAAGGCTCAGACCTACGTTACTGTTAAGCCCGGACAGTTCGCTATCTTCTTCCCACAGGATGGACATGCACCCTGTATCCTTGATGAGCCCGAGGTGAAAAAGGCCATCTTCAAGGTGAAAAAATAAAAGAATAAAAAATAAAAGAATAAAAGATATCAACTATGGCAACTAAGAAAAAAACTACACCTGCTCAGGCTGAGCATATCGGTTTGGTGCGCAATGATTCGTGGTTGGAGCCTTTTGAGGCAGCTATTCGTGGCAGGCACGATCACGCAGTATGGAAACTGAACCAGTTAACCCGTAATGGTAAGAAAAGTCTGAGCGACTTTGCTTCGGGGCATCTTTACTTTGGTCTGCATAAGTTGGCCAAGGGATGGGTGTTTCGTGAGTGGGCGCCCAATGCTACCGATATCTATCTGATTGGCGATTTCAATAATTGGCAGGAGAACGAGAAATATCGTTGCAAGCGCATTGCTGGCACAAACAACTGGGAGCTCAAGCTCAGCGAGAAAGCCATGAAGCATGGCCAGCTCTATAAGATGAAGGTCAAGTGGAATGGGGGAGAAGGTGAGCGTATCCCTGCTTGGGCACGCCGTGTGGTGCAGGATGAAAACACCAAGATATTCTCTGCTCAGGTATGGAATCCCGACCAGCCTTATGTGTTTAAGAAGAAGAGCTTCAAGCCCAAGAAGAACCCTCTGCTCATCTATGAGTGCCATGTAGGTATGGGACAGGATGCCGAGAAGGTGGGCACCTATAAGGAGTTTAAGGACAATGTGCTGCCGCGCATCATCAAGGATGGCTATAACTGCATTCAGGTGATGGCTATTCAGGAGCATCCTTACTATGGCTCGTTTGGCTATCATGTATCGTCGTTCTTTGCTCCCAGCAGCCGTTTCGGCACCCCCGAGGAGCTGAAGGAACTCATCGATACTGCCCACAAGAATGGAGTGGCTGTTATCATGGATATCGTTCACTCGCATGCTGTGAAGAACGAGATAGAGGGTCTTGGCAATCTGGCTGGCGACCCCAACCAGTATTTCTATCCAGGCGAGCGTCATGAGCATCCCGCATGGGATTCACTCTGCTTCGACTATGGCAAGGACGAGGTGCTGCATTTCCTGTTGTCTAACTGTCGCTACTGGCTCGAGGAGTTTAAGTTTGATGGCTTCCGCTTTGATGGAGTCACCTCTATGCTTTACTACTCGCACGGACTGGGTGAGGCATTTGGTGGATATGGCGATTACTTTAATGGTCATGAGGATGATAATGCCATCTGCTATCTCACACTGGCCAACAAGCTCATCCACGAGGTGAACCCAGCTGCCATCACTATCGCTGAAGAGGTGAGTGGTATGCCAGGATTGGCTGCCAAGTTTGAGGATGGTGGTTATGGATTCGATTATCGCATGGCGATGAATATCCCCGACTACTGGATTAAGACGATTAAAGAAGTGCGCGACGAGGATATCAATGTGTGCAGTATCTTCTGGGAGGTGAAAAACAGGCGTCCTGATGAGAAGACCATCTCGTACTGCGAGAGTCACGACCAGGCCCTGGTGGGTGATAAGACCATCATCTTCCGCTTGATTGATGCTGATATGTATTGGCATTTCGCCAAGAAAGACGTCAACGATATTGCCCAGCGTGGTATCGCACTCCATAAGATGATTCGCTTGGTTACGATTGGCGCCATCAATGGTGGCTATCTGAACTTCATGGGAAATGAGTTTGGACATCCAGAATGGATTGACTTCCCTCGCGAAGGAAACGGATGGAGTTATAAGTACGCACGCCGTCAGTGGAGTCTGGTTGATGATAAGGATTTGTGCTATCATTGGTTGGGCGACTTCGATCGCGAGATGATAAAGACCATCAAGAGTGTGCGCAACTTCCAGAACACCCCTGTGGTGGAGATATGGCATAACGATGCCGATCAGGTGCTGTGCTTCAGACGTGGTGATCTGGTGTTCGTGTTCAACTTCTCACCCACACGCAGTTATACCGACTATGGTTTCCTCGTGCCCACAGGTCAGTATAAGGTGGTGCTCAACACCGATTCGAAAGATTTTGGCGGCAATGGCTTTGCCGACGATACTGTTACCCACTTCACCAACTACGATCCCCTTTATGTGCAGGATCATAAGGAGTGGCTCAAACTCTATATACCGGCTCGCTCAGCCGTTGTGTTGAAGAAAATTTAAAATATGAACTATCGTAAAAAGAAACATACTGGTAGCGCCATGGTCATCCGCATCGTGTGCGCTATCGTTTTTATCCTCTTCTCTTGGTGCTGGTTGTTCTTCTTTCAGAGCGACCTGCTCACTATGGGGCAGCATGTGTTGAGTCATGGTCTTACCCACTACAATCGTTTTGTAGGTGCGTTGGTCATCACCGCTCTGCTCTATCTGCTACAGCATCTTGTGCATAAGTTTACGCATCTCGACAAGAGTTTCTATGCACTCAGCTTCTTCCCGTCGATGTTGGTGCTGGGTGTGCTCACCGATATTGTTCCAGATTCTGATGGTGGCATCACGCGCCAGTTCCCTTGGTGGCTTGTATTCCTTTACGTTGTGTTGTGGAGTGGGGGCATCTTCTTGGCACATAAGTTTCAGGAGATTGATGATGATCCCCATCCTCATGTCTTCTCGCGCTCCATGTGGGTCAACCTGCTTTTCATGTCTGGTCTGATGATGATGACTGCTGGCATCGGAAATACTGATGCAGTATTCCATTATCGCATGCGGGCGGAGCACTGCTTGCTTGAAGGTGATGTGGATGGTGCGCTGGCAGCAGGGCGCAAGTCGCTGGAGACAGACAAGCATCTGGTGATGCTGCGTATGGCGGCATTGGCGCGTCAGGATGCGCTGGGCGAGCGCCTCTTCGAGTATAAGCTCTGTGGCAATAGCAAGAGTATCCTGCCAACAGACGGGCAGTCCACCTTATTATTATATCCGGCTGACAGCATCTATAAGTTCCTGGGCGCTGTGCCTGCCTATCCGATGGAGCCCATGCATTATCTGCAACTGGTGCAGCATCATGTGCTGTGTAAGGATACCGTTCCAAGTAAGGTGGTGGCCGATTATCAGTTGTCGGGCTATCTGATAGACAAGCAGATTGATGCCTTTGCCAAAGAGATTGGTAAGTATTACCAACTGAACGACAGTCTGCCCAAGCACTATCGCGAGGCTATGGTGCTCTATACCCATCTGCGTGCTCGTCCTGTGGCCGTGTATCAGAACACGGTGCTGGATGAAGACTATGCTAACTTCCGCGACCTGCGCAAACAGTATCCTAACAAGATGGAACAGAAGGGTAAGGTTATGGATCAGTATTTCGGCACCTATTGGTATTATTATTTTTACGAATAAAAAAGAAACTCTCACCAGTTACGGTGAGAGTTTTTCTTTTCTATTTATTTGTAGAGATAACGCTTGATACTCTTCTTAGGCGTTTTCTCAAATTCTTCTTCGTGAATTTCTATTTCTGAGATTTTCTCGTAGGCAGGAATCATTTCATTCAGTCCGTTACGGTTCTGCTCCATGATGTTCTTCAGATCCTCTTCTGAGAAGCCCATGTTGTTGGCCTCGTCCATATCAGGATGAACCAGTGCCACCAGCTTGTTGTCGCGCTGCACCACGATACTCTCAACCACCATTGTCATCGAGTTCAGTTTGTCCTCAATTTCCTCTGGATAGATGTTCTGACCATTAGGACCCAGCAGCATGTTCTTCGAACGTCCGTTGATAAACACATTGCCGTCGGCATCCATTGTGCCCAGGTCGCCTGTGTGGTACCAGCCGTCGCGGTCGATGGTCTCAGCTGTAGCTTCAGGGTTCTTATAGTATCCCAGCATCACGTTTGGACCCTTGGTGAGAATCTCACCAGGAATGCGCTGTGGGTCGGGAGATACGATTTTCACCTCCTGATGCAGGGCAGCGCGTCCGCATGATCCTGGCGCAAAGGTGTGCCAGTCGCGATAGCAGATGATTGGTGCACACTCAGTAGCACCATATCCCACAGTGTAGGGGAAGTCGATGCGCTTCAGGAAATGCTCCACCTCCTGATTCAGAGCAGCACCACCGATGATCACCTCGTACATATTTCCACCAAAAGCCTTGAGCACTTCCTGACAGATCATCTCGCGTACCTTCTTTGATATTACGGGCATCTGCAGCAGCAGGCGCATGCGGTTGTTCTGTATCTTTGGGAACACCTTCTTGCGGATAATCTTCTCGATGATGAGAGGTACGGCGATGACGATACGTGGACGAATCTCTGCCAGCGCCTGAGCGATGATGGCGGGAGATGGCACACGGTTGAGGTAGTGCACATGGCAGCCATGCAGGAATTCGAAGATAAACTCGAAGGCCATGCCGTACATGTGTGCCATAGGCAGCATCGAAATCACCTTATCACCTGATTTGATGGTGTTACCCAATACGTCCATTGCAAAGTCGTAGTTCGACCACAAGGCGCGATAAGGAATCATCACACCCTTAGAGAAGCCCGTAGTACCGCTGGTGTAGTTGATAACAGCCAGCTCTTCGGGGCTTTGCTCCAAGTAGTAGCTTACGTGCTCCTTGCGGAAGTATTTGGGGAATTTCTTTCCATAGAGTTCGTTCAGATGTTCGCGTGCATAAGTAAGCTTGTCGGTACGTGAAATCATCAGCGAATAGTCGGGGTTGTTGATAATACCCTCGAGTGTTGGCATGGCTTGGGGATCGATAATTGTAGCCACGTGGTCGCCTACAAAAAGCAGTCGTGCTTCAGAGTGGTTCACGATGTTGTGTACCTGCTCGGCATTAAACTCGTGAAGGATGGGCACTGCTACGGCGCCGTAGGTGAGCGTGGCCAGGAAAGCCACTGCCCATTGTGATGAGTTGCGTCCGCAAAGGGCAATCTTGTCGCCCTTCTTGATACCGCTGTTCTCGAAAAGGATATGCAACTTTTCGATTTTTCTGGCTACGTCATGAAACTGCAGTGTCTGACCCTTAAAGTCGGTCAGCGCGTCGCGATCCCAATTGTCAGTAATACTCTTTTGTATAAGAGCGTTAAAACTAGGTATATGTTCCATAAGCGAATTAGTTATTCTTATAAAGATAACGTTTGATACTCTTCTTTGGTGTCTTGGCAAACTCCTCATCGCGCAGTTCGATAGCCGAGATGCGGCTGTATGCAGGAAGCTGATTGTTCAGTTCCTGTCTGTTCTGCTCCATGATGTGCTCCAGCTCTTCCTGACTGAAGCTTACCACCTCGTCCTTGTCGGGGTGTACCAAAGCCACCAGTTTATCGCCACGCTGAATCACCAGGCTCTCAGATACCATAGCCATCGTGTTCAACTTGTCTTCTATTTCTTCTGGATATATGTTCTGTCCGTTAGCACCCAGCAGCATGTTCTTCGAACGTCCGCGGATAAAGATATGTCCGCTTGGCAGCATGGTGCCCAGGTCGCCTGTGTGATACCAGCCGTCGGCATCGATAGCTTCGCGGGTGGCCTCTTCGTTCAGATAGTAGCCCTGCATCAGGTTGGTGCCTCGGGTCACAATCTCGCCAGGGATGTTCACTGGGTCTGAGCTCAGAATCTTCACCTCCATGCGATCTACAGGCTGTCCGCACGAACCGCCGATAAAGTCCTTGTAGTCGCAATAAGAGATCAGTGGGGCACACTCAGTGGTTCCATAACCCACGGTGATGGGGAATCCGATAGAGAGCAGGAACTCCTCCACCTCCTTTGAGAGGGCAGCACCACCTACGATCACTTCGTAGAGGTTGCCACCAAAGGCATTGTAAACCTCGTGGCAGATGCGCTGCTTCACCTTCTTGCTCACCACAGGCATGTTGAGCAGTAGGCGCATACGGTTGTTCTGTATCTTTGGGAATACCTTCTTGCGGATAATCTTTTCGATGATGAGTGGCACGGTGATGATAATCGCTGGCTTCACGGTAGCAAACGCCTCGGCGATGATGGCCGGACTTGGCAGACGGGTCAGGAAGAAGAGATGACAGCCGTTGCTGAAGCCAAATAAGAACTCGATGGCCATACCATACATGTGGGCCATAGGCAGAATGCTCAGCATGTTGTCGCCAGGCTTCACCTCGCGACCCAGCACGCGGACGATATACTCTACGTTACCCCAAAGTGCACGATAGGGCAGCATTACGCCTTTTGAGAATCCTGTGGTACCACTGGTATAGTTGATGAGTGCCAACTCTTCGGCAGTGTCTTCATGGTAGTGTACATGTTCTGCGCGGAAAGCTTTTGGAAACTTGCTGCCAAACATCATGTTGAGATGTTCGCGCGCATAAGTAATCTTCTCTGAACGCGACACGTAGAGTGAGAAGTCGGGCAGGTTGAAGATAGCCTCAAGCGCTGGCATGGCTTCGGCATCGATGGTCTTCACTGCAAAATCACCAATAAAGAGCAGGCGTGAACCTGAGTGATTCACAATATTCTGAATCTGCTCGCCATTAAACTCATGGAGGATAGGTACGGCTACGGCGCCATAAGTGAGAGTGGCCAGAAAGGCTACAGCCCAATGCGCTGAGTTACGGCCGCAGATGGCAATCTTGTCACCTTTTACTACGCCACTGTTCTCGAATAATATGTGTAATTTTTCTATTTTACGAGCCACATCGTGATACTGAAGTGTAATGCCCTGATAGTCAGTAAGAGCATCCTGATTCCAGTTATCTATTATAGCTTTCTGCAATATTGCATTAAAACTGCTAAATTGTTCCATTAAAACTGCACAAATTTTGAAATTTTGTGCAAAGGTAATGCATTTTTTGCACAATACCAAATGTTTTTGTGCAATTTTTTAAAAAATTACTCGTATCTCATAGATTTCGCTGGGTGGATGTGCGAAATCAGGTAGCTTGGGGCTATAAGAACAAATATACAGATGATGAGTGTGGCTATGTTGATGAGTGCCACCAAAGGGAGATTTAGCTCCATGGGTGCTTCACTCACATAATACGTCTGTGGGTCGAGTGTGATAAAACCTGTATGCTGTTGTAGCAGCACGATGCCCAAGCCAGCGATGTTGCCCCACAGCAGACCTTGGCCGATGATGAATACTGAGAACCACAGGAAAGTGTGGCGAACAGCTTTGTTGCGCGCACCTAAGGCTTTGAGTATGCCTATCATCTGTGTGCGTTCCAATATGATGATGAGCAGACCGCTAATCATTGTGAATCCGGCCACGCAAACCATCAGTATCAGGATAATCCATACGTTGATGTCGAGCAGTTCCAGCCAAGAGAACACCTGTGGGTAGAGCTCGTAGATGGTTTCAGAAGTGAGCGAGTTGCCCTCCTCGTCGCCAGTGCGGTTGATGCGGGTTACGAACTCGTCGGCCGTCTCGTTCAGTCGACTGAAATCCTTCGCGATGACCTCTATACCAGTGGCCTGTTTGTCAGTCCATCCATTCAGTTTGTTGGCCGTATGCAAATCAGTAAAACACAGCGTCTCGTCGAAGCGCGTCATGTTGGTCTGATAGATGCCGCTGATGGTGAATCGGCGGGTGCGTACGTCCTGATTGTCGATGAAATATCCATAGATTTTGTCGCCATCCTTTAGCTTTAGCTTGTCGGCTATCATCTTGGAAACCAGTAAGTTATACTTACTTGTTTTGGCGCTGAATGAAGAGATGCTGCCTGCTATCAGATGCTTGCTCAGAAAGGTGGTATCATACTCTTCGGCGATGCCCTTGATGGCGATACCTAAGAAATCCTCATCTGTTTTCAGGATGCCCTGCGCCATACTGAATCGCTCAGCATGAGCCACACCAGGCACGCGGTTGATGGCCTTCATCAGACTGTCGTCGGCACAGATGGGGTGAGGGGTAGAGCCGCTATAATTCAAGATGTTGTGAACTTGGATATGACTGCCGAATCCCACCACCTTGTCGCGGATGGTATGCTTAAAACCAAGCACCACACTTACCGTTACTATCATAACAGCCAGTCCGATAGCCACACCAATGGTAGCTATACGAATAGCGGGGCGACTCACTTTGCGTTTGTCGCCCTGATCACTATATATTCTCTTAGCTATGTATAACGGTAAATTCAATTCTTGATACTTTTAATCCTCGTCTACGCGGCCTGGGTATTGCTCAAGTGCTTTGCGCAGCACTACGAGGGCACGCTCAAGGTCTTTCTTCTGTAATACGTAGGCTATTCGCACCTGATTGATGCCAGCACCAGGCGTGGTGTAGAAACCAGCGGCAGGCGCCATCATCACAGTCTCGCCTTCGTATTCGAACTCCGACAGGCACCAGCGGCAGAACTTCTCAGCGTCGTCTACTGGCAACTTGGCCACTGTGTAGAAGGCACCCATAGGTATGGGTGAATATACGCCAGGAATACGGTTCAGTCCGTCGATCAGGCATTTACGGCGTTCCACATACTCATCATATACGTCGCGATAGTACTCCTCAGGCGCGTCGAGCGAAGCCTCGGCCACAATCTGTCCGATGAGAGGAGGAGAGAGGCGAGCCTGACAGAACTTCATGACAGCCTTACGCACCTCAGCATTCTTGGTGATCAGCGCGCCAATGCGGATACCACACTCAGAATAGCGCTTAGAAACAGAGTCGATAAGAATCACGTTCTGCTCGATACCCTCCAGATGACAAGCTGAGATGTAAGGTGAACCCGTATAGATATATTCGCGATACACCTCGTCGGAGAAGAGATACAAGTCGTACTTCTTCACCAAGTCGCGAATCTGGTTCATCTCGCGGCGTGTATAGAGATAACCCGTTGGGTTGTTGGGGTTACATATCATAATAGCGCGTGTGCGCTCATTGATCAATTCTTCGAATTTCTCTACCTTTGGCAGTGAGAAACCCTCTTCGATGGTAGTGGCAATAGTGCGGATCTTGGCACCAGCCGAGATAGCAAACGCCATGTAGTTGGCATAAGCAGGCTCTGGCACGATGATCTCATCGCCAGGGTTCAGGCAGCTCAGGAATGCAAACAGTACCGCCTCACTACCACCACTGGTAATAATGATATCGTCGGCTGTTACGTTGATGTTGTATTTGGCGTAATAGCTGACCAACTTTTCGCGATAGCTCTGGTATCCCTGTGAGGGTGAATATTCCAGGATGCTACGGTCTATCTGTTTTAATGCGTCAAGACCAACCTGCGGTGTAGGCAGATCGGGCTGACCTATGTTTAGATGGTACACCTTTGTACCTCTTTTCTTTGCGGCTGCTGCGAGTGGAGCGAGTTTTCTGATTGGCGACTCGGGCATCTCCAGTCCGCGAACTGATATCTCTGGCATCTTTGTAATTTACAGTTTAACAATTTACCATTTAAATATTTGCGGTGCAAAGGTACTAAAATAATTTTAAAACGTGCTTTTTTTCGATTTATTTGTTTACTTTTGCAGCAAATTTGTGAGCAAACAATGAATTTCGAAGAATTATTAGAGACGCGCGACGTCAGGAAAACCACGAAAGTAAGGCTTCCCTATGGCTACTTCTATAAGCGGCTGATAGAGGGTCGTTACTCTAATTTTGTGGAGTTTCATGATGAGGTGGCTGACCATGTGGCCTTCAGCAACTGTGTGCGTACAGAGGCTGCCGACATGGAGAAGATTGCGAATAAGCACCAGCTGCACTTTGTGCCCAACGAGGGCGACGGCGGTGTGTATGCCATCGCTGTGGAGGTGGGCAATTTTGTGACCTTCGAACAGTTGCTTAACGAGAATCCTGCTGTGGTGGCACGCGAGGATTTTGCCAACAACACGCTGCGCGACCTGGCCGACCTGACCGAACAGCTCAATGAGAAGGGCGTGTATCACGTGTGCTTCGCCCCTTGCAATGTGCTGGCACGTAAGAACGATGCCACAGTGCGCTTGCTGTGTCACGGTTCTTTCTACGCCAAACTGGATCAGGAGACGCTCTATGATGGGGTGGAAGACTATGTGGCGCCCGAAGTGCTGGCTGGAGGCGAGATAGATGCCCGTGCCGATGTGTATTCGCTGGCCAAGTTTGTGGTGTGGCTCTATCATTCTTCAGGACTGCCCTTAGAGTGGCGTCTGGTCATCAGCAAGGCTACGGCTCAGGATCCTGCCAGTCGCTATCAGTCGGTGCGCGAGTTTCATCAAGCCCTCATCAATCGTAAGGGCATGCGCCGTACGGCCACTGTGGGTTTTGCCGCTGTTGCCATAGCGCTGGCCATTGTGGGCGGTTATTTCTATATGCTGCCACAACCTGAGGATATAGAATACGTGAAACCAGTAGAAGAGCCCATCCCCGACGAGATGCTCGACGAAGAGAATCTGCTGTATGGGCTTGGTGCTGATGCCGACTCGGCCACCATCGCCAATATCGTGGCCAAGCAGATGCGTGCCAAAGACTCTATCGCCATCGACGATAAAGAGATGAAAGCCTATCAGGCTAAGGCAGAGCAGATATTCCGCAAGCAGTTTACCAAAGAGGCCGACCGAATTCTTTCGAAGGTATATAATAATGAGAAGATGAATCTCTCGGAGAAAGATTTTATGGCCCGCAGTCGCTCGATGACCCAGGAACTGGCTAAGGTAGAGGAGGAGTTGGCCAAGCGTTCCAATCTGGGCAGCGGTCGCTCACAGCGTATAGCAAGTCAGATTATAGACCAGCTAACCACCAAGAAGATGGAGGCGCTGGACAAAGATTATATAGGTATTAAGAAGAATAAAACAGAAAAGAAATGAGAAGTAGAACAGCAATGTGGTTTGAATGCAAGATCCGTTATGAGAAGGTAACAGAAGACGGCTTGCAGAAGAAGGTAAATGAGAGTTATGTAGTAGATGCGCTCAGCTTTAGCGAGGCTGAGACACGTATCACCGAAGAGATGTCGTCATATATCAGTGGAGAGTTTGAGGTGGCCGATATCAAGAAAGCAGCATATAAGGAAGTATTCTTTACCGATGATAATATTGCAGATAAGTGGTACAAGGCAAAGCTTCAGTTTATCACCATCGATGAGAAGACAGAGAAGGAGAAGCGCTCAACCGTTAACTATCTGGTGCAGGCCGGCTCTATGAATGGTGCCATGAAGAACATCGACGAGGTGATGGGTGGCACAATGATCGACTATGTAGTATCTTCAGTGGCCGAGACAACCCTGATGGATGTCTATGAGTACGGTAAGAAGAACGATAAGCCCGAATACGAGCAGCAGTAAAAAAACGCTACGATGATGGATTACGACGTTAAATCCAATCTGCACGAAGTGCTCAATACTTTGCCACAAGGTGTCCGCCTTGTGGCTATCTCTAAGTATCACCCCAACGAGTATATCGAGGCTGCCTATGAGGAAGGTCAGCGTGTGTTTGGTGAGAGTCATGAGCAGGAGTTGCGCCTGAAGCATCAGTCGCTACCCCAGGATATAGAGTGGCATTTTATCGGCCACCTGCAAACCAACAAGGTGAAGTATATCGCTCCCTATGTGACAATGATTGAGGCTGTTGACTCACTCAAGCTGTTGCGCGAGATCAATAAGCAGGCTGAGAAATGCGGTCGCACCATCAAAGTGCTGCTCGAGCTGCACATAGCCGAAGAATCCACCAAATACGGCCTCACTCTCGATGCTTGTCGCGAGCTGTTGGCAGCAGGCGAGTGGCGCGAGCTGCATCATGTACAGATATGTGGCTTGATGATGATGGCCTCGTTTGTAGATGATGCCGCCCAGATCAGGCGCGAGATGCAATCAGCCCGTGATTTCTTCGACGAGGTGAAAGCGCAGTATTTTGCTGCTGACGACGCTTTCTGCGAGCGCTCATGGGGTATGAGCGATGATTATCCCATCGCTCTGGAGACTGGTTCCACCATGATTCGTGTGGGAACTAAGATTTTTGGTCCCCGCGTTTATTAAAATAGTATTGATCGCGCTTGCGTGTGCGTTCGCCACAGTTGATGGCGTGCACAGGGCAGTAATGATAGCAAGCTAAACATGAGGTGCACCGTCCGTTGTGAATCCACTCGGGCGGTGTTCCTTGTATATTATCCACAGGGCACACCTTCTGGCACTTGCCACACTTGATACACACGTCGGCATCAACGGTAAACTTCTTGTCGTTCACCATCTTGGCATTGAAATAGCCACCTATCACGTAAGAGTAGAGTCGGGGAGTGGCGCCCTTCACCAGTTCTACTACGCCTTCCTTTTGCGCGCGTATTGTATTTATAATATGTGGCAGCTGCTGGCGCGCTTGGGCTATCTTGCTCAACTCCTTCTCCACAGGGTCGGTCTTCATGAAGGGCAGACAGATATAGGTCTCAGGCATGATGACAGCAAACTGCGTGGTGGCCGCCAGTCCAATCGTGGCCAAGTCCTTATTGAGTATCGTCATCGCCTCGCCCATGTTGTCGCCACAGGTGGTTATTGCCCAGCAATAATTATTGGAAATGGAAGATGGAAAATTGAAGATTATTTTTTTGATAAAATCGCGTACGATTTTGGGGGGCTGCCAGCCGTGGGTGGGGAAACAGAAACCTATCGTTTCGCCCTCTTTCAGTTCATACTCATACGCCCCTTGGCGGATGGCGTCGGGGATATTTATCAATGATTCGCCGATGGCCTCGCTGATTTGCTGTGCCACCCATTTTGTGTTGCCTGTACCTGAAAAATAGAATATCATGCTGCAAAAGTAAGCATTAAATGCCCAAATTTGTTAGATTTAAACTTTATTAACGGACAGCGATGCAATATTTCGCACATATGTGCATTTAATGAAGTAGAATAATCAATGTAATTCTAAACAAATAAAAAGGAAAGCAAAAATGAAAGTAATGAAACTATTCTCTGTAGCATGCTGCGTGGCAGCTATGAGTTTGACATCTTGTATTGGTGATGACAGCAGCGATTACAAGCCATTGACCAAGAACGACATCGCCATGTGCCTGAATGCAGTTCGTGGCACCCATCAGGGCAAGTGTATCTATCTGGCTCCAACAGCCAAGGACATCAACAACACCGACTCAGTAGATATCAGCTGGACCATCACTACTGATAGCACCATGACCATCCACGACTTCCCAGTAAAGCTGTTGGCGCAGAATATCGACAGCATCAGTGGCAAGGAGGTGAGAAATGCCCTTCTGAATGCTGGCGAGAGCGACATTGAGTGCTATATCGGTTTTACAGCTCTTTCGCCCGTACAGTGGCTCATCAACCCCAAGAGCCCTGAGATTAACATCACCACCAGCGATGGCAATCACAAAATCCAGATTGCTTTCTGGGGCAATCACAGCTATTCAAGCGGTGCCTATAGCACTACCACCAAGGAGATGAGTATGGAAATTATCGAGGGCCGTATCTTCATGGACGGTAAAACCACCTCATATCTTACCAAGGATACACCTTTCTTGTTTAGAAAGAATAAGTAAGATTTGGTATAAAAAGTAAATATTTATTTTGTCCTGTGCGATGCGTGATGTGACCCCGAAAAGTTGGACATTAAATTAAACGTTAATTATTTATCTCTCTATAGTAGTGAGCTCGGTATATAGCCGGGCTCATTCCTTTT
>NZ_JHUW01000010.1 GCF_000619825.1 Prevotella sp. MA2016 | reverse complement strand
CTATACCGGTAAACCTTTGATTCAAATTAGATGTCCGCATCGAATAACATAGAGTATTAATCCGACTTTCGCCGGGCTATCCTCTAGTACAGGGAAGGTTGGATACGCGTTACTCACCCGTGCGCCGGTCGCCATCAATCAAAGCAAGCTTCGATCATGCTGCCCCTCGACTTGCATGTGTTAAGCCTGTAGCTAGCGTTCATCCTGAGCCAGGATCAAACTCTTCATTGTATAAAATATCTTCGATATTTTCTACGAGTCTTCGTCGTCGCTCGGAAATTGAAAGCAAGCTTTCATTTCTCTCGCTCCTAGAAGCCTTGTAAAAATAATCATTTGTCTCTGATTCAGAACAACTATCCTTCAAGAAATTGAAACGGTTTGTTTCTCTTTTACCCAAGAGCATTTCTGCTCTCGCTTCTTGTACTACTTCTGTCTATGTAAATCTTTCAAAGAACTCTTTCTTTTGTTGCTATCGTTTGTTCGAAAGCGGGTGCAAAGGTACGACTTTTTTTCTTTCCCTCCAAACATTTTCCAAAAAAAATTCCCAAAAACACGAAAGTTTTCGGGAATGTTTACATTTTATTAGTTACACCTTATTTATATATATATCATTCGAATATCTCTTCGATGTCATTTTCACTTTCTGACTCCGATCCGCCTTCACCACCCATCGGACAGGGGTCGAAACCGGCAGGAACATCAAAAACATCACTTTCGCTATATCCCAAACGATAATCTTTATAAACTTGCTGCATATAAAGTGCAAAAATAGGAAGGGCTCCTGATGCACCCTGACCCATGGCCATTGAATTGAAATGGATATCGCGATCATCACCGCCAACCCAGCATGCATTGACCAACTGAGGAGTAAGACCTACGAACCATGCATCACTATTATTATTAGTGGTACCGGTTTTTCCTGCCAACTGACCAGTAAGGTTATACTTGAAGCGCAGACGACTGGCTGTACCGCCATCAACAACATTGCGCAGCATATAGAGCATCTTGTGAGCACTCTCCTCGCTGATGACCTCGTTCAAACGAGGCTGGAACTGAGCAAGGACATTGCCGTCGGCATCTTCGATCTTAGTAACAAACATGCAGGCTGCACGGATGCCATGGTTGACAAAGGCAGTATAAGCGCTGGCCATCTCACCCACACTGATATCACAAGGACCTAAGCAAAGGGCCATGGAAGGATGGATGTCGGGATTTCGAATGCCATACTCATGCAACAGATCGACAAATGCCTGGGGATTGAGCTTACTCATCAGGTAGGCAGAAATCCAGTTGTTTGACTGCTGAAGGCCCCACTTCAGGGTAACCATCTCGCCATAACGAGCCTTGCTGCCATTGCGTGGTGTCCAAGGCTGACCGGCAACAATATAGGTCTGCTGCACATTGGGAGCCTCGTCGCAAGGTGTGAAACCATTTTCCATTGCCAATGAATATAAATAAGGTTTGATGGTAGAACCAACCTGACGGCGACCTTCCATCACCATATCATAAGCAAAGTGCTCGTAGTTAAGACCGCCCACATAGGCTTTCACATAACCATTCTGCGGACAAACGCTAACGAAACCGGTACGCAGGAATGATTTGTAATATTTTATCGAATCGAGCGGTGTCATAGTGGTGTCGACCTCACCATGATATGTGAAGACCGACATCTTCGTCTTAGTGCGGAACGAACGATAGATCTCATCCTCACTGGCACCACTCTCACGGAGCACACGATAGCGCTCGCACTGACGGATGGAACGGTTCAGAATCTGATCGACCTGGGCGGGTGTGAGATTAGACGAGTAAGGCGCATTTTTACGACTACCCACCTCACGTTCGAAGGCCGGCTGAAGGAATTTTACAACGTGCTGATAGGCCGCTTTCTCGGCATATTCCTGCATGCGAGAATCGATGGTGGTATAGACCTTCAAACCGTCGGTATAGATATTGTAGGCACCACCATCGCGCTTCTTGTTTTTATTACACCAACCATACAAAGGGTCTGATTCCCAGTTAATTGAGTCGGTAATAAACTTAGCCATATTCCACGAAGGATAGTTGGCGCGGATGGGTTTCTTGGCTGTCATATACTGGCGCAGATACTCGCGGAAGTACTGGGCCAAGCCCTCCTTATGGTCGGCTACATGGAACTTCAGCGTGAGCGGTTGCTTACTATATTTATCATAGTCGGCCTCGGTGATATAACCAGCCTTCACCATCTGCATCAGTACAACGTTACGACGATCGCGGCTGCGCTCTGGATTGCGAACCGGATTGAAATAAGAGGGGTTTTTACACAGGCCAACCAGTGTAGCCGACTCGGTGATGCTGAGGTCCTTTGGCTCCTTGCTGAAATAGGTATTGGCAGCCGTCTTGATGCCGACCGCATTGTGCAGGAAGTCAAAGTAATTCAAATACATCGTAATAATCTCATCCTTGGTATAGGTGCGCTCCAGCTTGACTGCTATCACCCACTCGATGGGTTTTTGCAGCAGGCGCTCGACGGTGGAGTGAGCCTGCTCAGAATAGAGCTGCTTGGCCAACTGCTGCGTGATGGTAGAACCACCACCGGCACTCTTCTGACCCAAAATACCTCTTTTTACTATAGCGCGTCCGAGCGCAATGAAGTCGATGCCCGAATGATCGTAGAATCGCACGTCCTCGGTGGCCACTAGAGCCTGGATGAGCGATGGCGCGATTTTGTTGTAATCGACCATCACACGGTTTTCGCGATTATAATTCCAAGTGCCCAGCAATTTTCCATCAGATGAATAAATCTGAGTGGCAAAACGGCTAATGGGATTCTGGAGATCTTCGATGGGGGGCATATAACCTATCCACCCCTTATCAATGGCATAAAATGCGCCGGCGACAGATAGTACGGTTAATGTCAACAATGTCCACAAAAAATAGACAAATAGCTTTCTCATATACTCTTTTTGGTTACTTTTTGTAATATCTTTGAAATATCTTGGTGCAAAATTACTATTTTCTTTCAAAATACGGCACGGAAATCAGAAATATTGTGTAATTTTGCGCCAACAAAATAAAATTAGTGATGAAAAAGCATAATTTTGTGACTATTGCCAATCTCACAAGAGAGAAGATACTCTACATGATTGAGATGGCGCAAGAGTTCGAGAAGCATCCCAACAGAGAGTTGCTGAAGGGTAAAGTTGTGGCAACCCTATTCTTCGAACCCTCAACCCGAACCCGACTTAGTTTTGAAACTGCTGCCAACCGTCTGGGTGCACGTGTCATTGGATTTGCTGATCCAAAGATTACAAGTGGAACGAAGGGCGAGACGCTGAAAGACACCATCCTGATGGTATCTAACTATGCCGACGTGATTGTGATGCGCCATTTTATAGAAGGTGCAGCGCAATATGCAGCTGAGGTAGCGCCAGTGCCCATCGTGAATGCCGGCGACGGTGCCCATCAGCATCCATCGCAGTGCATGCTCGACCTCTACTCTATCTACAAGACACAGGGAACGCTAGACAACCTTAATATATATATGGTGGGCGACCTGAAATATGGTAGAACAGTACACTCGCTGCTGATGGCTATGCGCCACTTCAATCCTACATTCCACTTTGTGGCACCAAAGGAGTTGGCTATGCCAAAGGAATACAAGCTGTACTGCGAAGAGCACGGCATCAAATACCAGGAGCATACAGCCTTCAACGAAAAGGTGATAGCCGATGCCGACATATTATATATGACGCGCGTGCAAAAGGAACGCTTCTCTGACCTGATGGAGTATGAACGCGTGAAGAACGTGTATGTGCTGAACAACGAACTGCTGAAGAGCGCTAAGCCCAACATGAAGATTCTACATCCACTGCCACGCGTGAACGAGATTGCTTATGAAGTGGACGACAACCCACACGCTTACTACATACAACAGGCCGGCAACGGACTATTTGCACGAGAGGCCATCTTCTGCGACGTGCTGGGTATCACACTTGACGAAGTTAAAAACGATAAAACGATTATCCTATGAACAAGAAAGAACGCCTGGTTGCCGCCATTGAACACGGCACAGTGATTGATCATATTCCTGCAGACAAGACTTATCAGGTGGCCAGCTTGCTGGGACTTTTCACGCTGAAAACACCTGTCACCATCGGCTTTAACTACCCTTCTAAAAAAGTAGGTTCGAAAGGTATCATCAAGGTTTCGAACAAGTTTTTTACCGACGACGAGATTTCACGCTTATCAGTAGTAGCACCTAACGTGATACTAAGCATCATCCGCGACTATGAAGTGGTAGAAAAGAAAAAGGTGGTGACACCAGAAGAGATAAAAGGCATCGTGAAGTGCAACAACCCCAAGTGTATCACCAACAACGAGCCCATGCAGACCCACTTCCACGTGGAGAACGGCGTGCTGACATGCCACTACTGCGAGAAGGAGCAGGACATAAACAAAGTGGAACTTTGTTAATTGAACATTGAATATTGAAAATTGACAATTATTTATCCCCAATAAACAAAACAATGAACAGAGACAACACAATCTTCGAGTTGATTGAGAAAGAGCATCAGCGCCAGCTGAAAGGCATTGAGCTGATTGCAAGTGAGAACTTCGTAAGCGATCAGGTGATGGAAGCCATGGGATCTTACCTGACCAACAAGTATGCTGAGGGTTATCCTGGACACCGTTACTATGGTGGTTGCCAGGTTGTAGATGAGGTAGAGCAGCTTGCTATCGACCGCGTTTGCAAACTCTTCGGTGCTGAGTATGCCAACGTGCAGCCACACTCTGGTGCACAGGCTAACGCAGCCGTACTGCTGGCAGTACTGAAACCCGGCGACACCTTCATGGGACTGAACCTTGACCACGGTGGTCACCTCTCACACGGTTCGCACGTTAACACCTCTGGTCTGATCTACAACCCAATCGGCTACAACCTGAACAAGGAGACCGGTCGTGTGGATTACGACGAGATGGAGCAGTTGGCACTGGAGCACAAGCCAAAGCTTATTATCGGTGGTGGCTCGGCTTACAGCCGCGAGTGGGACTACAAGCGCATGCGTGAGATCGCCGACAAGGTAGGCGCTCTGCTCATGATTGACATGGCTCACCCTGCTGGTCTGATTGCTGCTGGACTACTGGACAACCCTGTGAAGTATGCTCACATCGTTACCTCTACTACCCACAAGACACTGCGCGGTCCTCGCGGCGGTATCATCCTGATGGGTAAGGACTTTGAGAATCCTTGGGGCCTGAAGACTCCTAAGGGTGTTACAAAGATGATGAGTCAGCTGCTTAACTCTGCCGTATTCCCTGGACAGCAGGGCGGTCCTCTGGAGCACGTGATTGCTGCCAAGGCTGTTGCTTTCGGCGAGGCTCTGCAGCCTGAGTTCAAAGAGTGGGCTAAGCAGGTACAGAAGAACGCTAAGGTGCTGGCCGACGAGCTCATCAAGCGTGGCTTCGCTATCGTAAGCGGTGGTACTGACAACCACTCTATGCTGGTTGACCTGCGCTCTAAGTATCCCGACCTGACTGGTAAGGTGGCTGAGAATGCACTGGTTGCAGCCGACATCACTGTCAACAAGAACATGGTTCCATTCGACAGTCGCTCAGCTTTCCAGACTTCTGGTATCCGTCTGGGTACTCCTGCCATCACCACACGTGGTGCTAAGGAAGACCTGATGATTCAGATTGCTGCTTGGATTGAGGAGGTTCTGAATGATCCTGAGAACGAGGAGGTTATCGCAAGTGTTCGCGCTCGCGTTAACGAGAAAATGAAGGAATATCCTTTGTTTGCTTATTAAAAATAGAAACCCCAGCCAATTGGCTGGGGTTTTTATTTGCTTATTTCATTTCTGCATTAAAATGATTGATGGCCTGACGGTATAGGTGGTTGCGCGTGTTGCCGCCTGAGATACCGTGATTGCGGTTGGTATATACCAGCTGTCGGAAATCCTTGTCGGCCTGAACCAATGTCTCTACATATTCGGCTGTGTTCTGATAGTGCACATTGTCGTCGGCCAGACCATGACAGATGAGCAGTGCGCCATGCAGATTCTTAGCACGGGCCATCGGGTTGACATCGTCATAACCACTGGCATTCTCCTTAGGAGTACGCATATAGCGCTCGGTGTAGATGGTATCGTAATAACGCCAACTGGTAGGAGGCGCGATGGCCACACCGGCACGGAACACAGGACGGCCCTCAGACATAGACATCAGAGTGTTCCAACCACCGTAGCTCCAGCCCCAGATGCCGATGCGATCCTTATCAACAAACTGCTGCTGACCCAACCACAGGGCTGTCTCTACCTGGTCGCGAGCCTCAAGCTCACCCAGGCGCAGATAGGTGCACTTCTCAAAATCGGCACCACGACCGCCTGTGCCACGGTTGTCGACACATACGCAGATATAACCCTGCTGACAGAGATACTGCTCGAGGATGGCACCATTGCCGGCCATGCCAACGCCCCACTGATTGAGCACCTGCTGCGAACCAGGACCGCCATACTGATACATAATAACAGGATAACGCTTGGTAGCATCAAAGTTGGCGGGCTTTACCATCCAACCATTGAGCTGCACACCCTCAGAGGTAGTGAAGGTGAACAATTCCTTGTTGCCCAGTTCGTAGTCGGCCAACTTCGTCTTGAGCTCATGATTGTCGATGAGCGTGGTGAGCTGCTTGCCGTTGTTCTGACAGATAGTGTACTGAGCGGGGGTGTTGATGTCGCTCCAGATATTGATGAAGTACTTATAATTGCTGCTGAAGATGGCGTTGCTGACACCAGCCTTCGGCGTGAGCACTTCGGTCTTGCCGTTCTGATGAGCCACCATCACCTGTTGCTCGGTAGCGCCTGTTGGGTTGGCAGCGAAATAAGTGTCGCCGGTCTTCTCATCGAAACCATAAACACTCTTCACCACATACTTATCATTCACAATCTGGCGCAGCTGCTGACCATTGAGATTGTAGAGATACAGATGATTATAGCCGTCGCGTTCGCTAGGCAGCAGGATGTGCTTGTCGGTAATCTGAATATCGTCGAGCACTTCTTCCTTGATATACTTCTGCACTTTATCCTCGATAGCCAGTTTGCAAACCGTTGAGAGCGGATTGGCCATATAGATGCGCAACACGTCCTGATGGCGGTTCATGGTGAAAATGGCCACCTTGGTGGGATCGCTGGTAGCTTTGATGCGGGGAATATAATCCTCGGCTTCAAGGGGCACCGCAATCTTACGTGTCTGGTGACTCTTGATATCATAGCTCCACACACTCACCTTCGAGTTAGCCTGTCCGGGCACTGGATACTTATAGGTGTAATCGCCAGGATACTCGGCAAACTCAGTGCGAGTTGGGCGCAGACCTTTGAAAAGCTGCATGGAGTATTGCTTAACGGCACTCTCGTCGTAACGAATCCACAGAATCTGCTTGGAATCGGCCGAGAAAACCATAGATGAGTTGGTAGAGAACTCCTCCTCGTAAACCCAGTCGGGGATACCATTGATAACCTCATTAAACTTGCCGTCCTTGGTAACCTGACTCTCGGCATTGTCGTAGAGCAGTTTCACCAAGAAGATGTTGTTGTCACGCACAAAGGCAATCTGATTGCCGTCGGGTGAGAAAACAGGTGTCTGCTGAGGACCACCATCGCTCAGCGGTTCGAGCTTATTGTTACGAATGCTATATATATAATAGGTGGCAGTGAACGAACGGCGGTAGATGGGCTTGGTGGCTGTCTGGATGAGCAGACGGGTGCCATCGGGGCTCAGGATATAACCATCGACACTTTTCACCTCGGGGCCACGAGCGGTGGTGGCATCGAAGAGCACACCTGTCTGCTTGCCCGTACGGAATGAATACGTAATAATCTTTTTACCATCATCGCTAATCTGCGCATAAGTCTCACCATCGGCCATCGGATAGACGGCGCTGATAGACTGGCTGCGGAACTCGCCACTGGTGATGCCCTTGAGGGTGATAGGCTTGCCTGCTGAAGCAGAAACAGCTATTGCCAACGACACGCCAAGCGAGAACAATTTCATTTTCTTCATAATCCTATTTAATTTTTACGGTTTCAGTTTGCAAAGATAGCGATTTTTTAGTTAACTTTGCACACTGATGGAATTAAATAAAGTGAATACACCCTATTATAACGACTACGGCACGTGGATAAGAGAGCAATTTAACTGCCGCGTACAGAAGATATCAATAGACGCGGGATTTACATGCCCCAACCGCGACGGCAGGATCTCGACTGGTGGCTGCAGCTTCTGCGACAACCGTACGTTTAATCCACAATACTGTAGGCGCCAAGAACCACTCAGACAACAGCTGGAGGCTGGCAAACAGTTTTTTGCGCACAAATACCCCGACATGAAATACCTGGCCTACTTCCAGGCATTCACCAACACCTATGCCCCACTCTCGCAGTTGAAAGCTCTTTATGAAGAAGCACTGGCAGTGGATGACATTGTAGGTATCGTTATTGGTACGCGCCCCGACTGCATGAGCGACGAGTTGCTTGACTATCTGGCTGAGCTGAGCAAGCGCACATTTGTGCTGGTGGAATATGGCATTGAGAGTGCCAACAACGACACTCTGCGCCACATCAACCGTGGGCACACTTTCGAGCAGTCGGCAGAGGCCATCCAGCGCACCCATGAACGCGGACTGCTGTGTGGCGCCCACATTATCCTTGGCTTGCCTGGTGAAGATGCCACGGAGAGTCTGCGACAGGCCCCCATCATATCTGGTCTGCCGATAGACATCCTGAAGATACACCAGATGCAGATTATACGTGGCACCCGACTGGCAGAAGAATTTGCCGCCAGCCCCTTCCATATCTATACGGTGGAAGAATACATTGACCTGATAGCCAACTATATACAACTACTGCGCCCCAACCTGGTGCTGGAGCGTTTTGTATCACAATCACCCAAGGAACTACTGATAGCACCACACTGGGGCCTAAAAAACTATGAGTTTACCAACCTGCTGATGAACCACCTGAGAAAACACAGCATCAGACAAGGTCAGTTCTTGCGGAATTCAGAATAATTATTGTTACGCAGCATCTGGTCGATGGTGAGATTGTGGTTCTTAACATAACGATCTACCATACGGGTATAGATGGTGTTGAACTGCTTACGACCAAGAGCCTGGTTGACCACCCAGAGAATCTTACCGATATGCATATCGCGCTCCTGCTGACTGAGGGCACGGTCCTGTGGCATGGGATACATGCTGAGGAGATAGAACCCAATGCAGTCGGGCACGATATAGCGGCGCGTCATCGTCTCAAGCTGACCTTTGGAATAGCCGTAAAGCGGATTCTGATAGAGCGGATAATCGCTACCCAGATACTTGTCGAGACAGATACCAATGGTGTTGTTGCCCACAATCACACTCTGATCGAGCGAACCTATCTGAGCATAGATCTCAGGCACCTCGATACTTGGGATATGCTCACGCAGATACTTGAAAGCTGAAGTCAGCTCCTTATTGATATCGTCCATACTAGCATACTGGCGCTCGGCTTCGGAAATCAACTCCTGCAGCGTAGAGTCCTGATAAAAACGCAAAAACTTAGTGTTGATCTCCTGATCATCAACCTTACCGATACGCAGCACATCCTCAATTAGGGTTCGTGTCTGCATGGGATAAGCCGTGTTCATCTGCTGCAAAGCTGAGAAATCGCCCGTGGTGAGATAGAGACTCTGGATACGATCATAGCGATCGACAGCCACCTCGCTCTCCTCGTCGGCTGTGAACTGCCACTCGCAACTGATGCATCCAAACAGTACTATCAGAAGGAAATAATATACTTTACGCACGGGCTCTATCAGTCTAATATTATACGTATGTTAAAATATTCGTTGCAAAATTACTAAAAAATATTTTTAAAACCAAATTTTAACCTAAAATATTTAAATAAAAGTATAAAAACATGCACATTTTTGTTTATTTGTGTAAAAATACAGAGCTATTTGAATGTTTTTACGTACTTTTGTCAGCTGCTAAGACAAATAAAAAAAACAATGAAGAAGAAAATGATGATAATGGCCCTAGCTGCCATTTACGTATCGACCGCCCAAGCCCAACAAACGCTCACCATAAGTGTGGCCAATCCATCGGCAGCAGCACGCACCGACGAAGCGGTGGTCATCCCACTTGACAGTTACGGTGAGGTGCGCCGAGCACTTGTTACCTGCGATGGTAAAGAGATAGCTTGCCAGTTGGACGATCTGGACCAAGATGAGGTGTATGACGAGTTGTGCTTTCTGGTTGACCTGAAAGCCAAACAGCAACAGAAATACGAGGTACAGCTCTTTAACGACGACTGTGATGCACCCAAGCAGTACCCTGCCCGTGTATATGCCGAGATGCTGATGCGCAACGACAAAGTGAAAGAGAAGAATAAGCACAATAACTTTATAGAAGCTATTACTGCACGTGGCGACTGCGCCAACTCGTACAATCTGCAGCATCACCATGGTGTGGACTTTGAAAGCGAGTTGAACGGCATACGTATCTACTTTGACAAGCGACAAACAATAGACCTTTACGGAAAGTTTGAGAAGCGCCTGGAGCTGCAGGCAACACAGTTCTACACCATGCCAGACCAGAAAGCTCAAGGTTATGGCGACGACGTGCTGTGGGTGGGCAACACCTTTGGACTGGGCGCCTTCCGCGGTTGGGACGGGCAACAGCCCACGATGATTGAACCGGTAGCTTCGCGCACTCAACGTATCATCTCGTACGGTCCGCTGCGCACCATCGTAGAGGTAGAGGACAAGGGATGGAAGGCAGCCCAAAACCGCCCCGCCATCAACATGACCATCCGCTACATACAGTATGCCGGTCATCGTGATACCGATGTGGAGGTTTATTTCACCAAGAAAAAGTTGAACGTACGTGACTACCGCTTCTCAACCGGCGTAATCAACGTAAAGGGTTCGGAGGAATTCAGCGACAAAAAAGGTCTGCGCGGTTGCTGGGGCAGTGACTACCCTACTGGCGACAGCATCAATTCGAAGCGCGAGACGGTGGGACTGGGTATCCTGATACCGACACAGTATATGGTGAGCGAGCAGCCAGCCAACAAAGACAACTATGCTTTTGTGGTGAGCACCGACAACAATATACTGAAATACAAGATAACCTATACGAGCGACAATGAGCGCTACGGCTATCACTCAGCCAAAGACTGGTTTAACTACTTGAAACAGTGGCGTAAAGAGGTGGAGCAACCGGTAAAAGTTAGCGTGGTAAAGCACTAAACAATTTGCGCCCTTTAGCGTAATATTGCCAGAGCAGGGAGAAATCCTTTTGCTCTGGTATTTTTTCGCCCTGGCGCTGCGCCTGGATTTCGCTGCGGTCAGCAGCAAAATCATGCTTCCAACGCTGAAAATCACGACGGGCACGATAGATGGCCTTGAAATCGCCCCAGTTATGGTTCATGAGGAGCGTCTGCCAGGCAGCCAGATAATCAAGGAACCAGCGCCAGCGCATCACGTACTGCAGTTCGCTATCAGGCAAACACTTATAAAGCATGGTGAGGTTGTTGCGGAAGTTGAGGTAGGTCTTCATGGGATTACCCTTGGGCAGTGTGCCGCCACCTACGTGATACACGTAACTATCAGGCAAGCAAACAATCCGGCGGCCACGGATGCGTAATCGCCAGCACATATCTATCTCCTCGTTATGGGCAAAGAAGCGACCATCAAGACCCTTGACATCCCAATAGTCCTTGGCGCGAATCATCAGTGCAGCACCGGTGGCCCAGAGTATGTCGGCTTCGGCGTCGTACTGACCATTGTCGGTTTCAACCGTCTCAAAGATACGTCCGCGACAGAAGGGATAGCCAAATCGGTCGAGATATCCACCGCTGGCACCAGCATACTCAAAGCGATCCTTATCAAAGATAGAGAGCAACTTTGGTTGGCAGGCAGCTGTTTCGGGATGGTTATCGAGATGCTCGATGAGTGGCGTGAGCCAATGATGTGTGACCTCGATATCGGAATTGAGCAACAGATAATACTGAGCCTCAATCTGCGCCAGTGCCTTGTTATAGCCTTCGGCAAAGCCCCAGTTCTTATCAAGCCTAATGCGCTTGACTTCTGGGTAGTGCTGCTCGAGAAATGCCAACGAATCATCGGTAGAGGCATTATCAGCTACATAGACAGTGGCCTCGTCCTTAGAATACTGCAGGACAGAAGGCAGATACTGCTCGAGCATCTGGCGACCATTCCAATTAAGAATAACTATTGCGACTTTGTCCATGGCTCGCGTACATTATTATATATATTATAGAGATGAGAGCTGAGGGGTGAGAGGTAAGAGATTTGCCTTGAGCGACTCTTTGTCACGGGTCAGCTCACCCAACTTCACCTTTATCAGTTGATTATCAAACTCGGGATTGGCATCCTTGGCCGACAACTCTACACGGATGTAGTTCTTTGTGAATCCATGCATGGCTCTACCACGGGTAGCCTTCTCAAACAGCACCTCGGCCTCCTGACCAATATAGCGCTCATAGAAACTTGTTGTCTTCTGGTCAGACAGTTCAAGCAGGCGCTTTACGCGCAGTTTCTTGTCTTTCTCAGCCACCACATAAGGAATGCTCAGCGCTGAAGTGCCCGGGCGCTCGGAGTAAGGGAACACATGGAGCTGGGTGACATCGAGACCAGCCAGGAACTCATAAGTCTCCTCGAAGCACTCAGGTGTCTCACCTCGGCAGCCCACCATCACATCAACACCGATAAAGGCATCGGGCATGAGTTGCTTGATCTTATGTATCTTCTCGGCAAAGAGCTCGCGGTCGTAATGACGATGCATGAGCTTCAGCACGGTGTTGCTACCACTCTGCAGAGGAATATGGAAATGCGGCATGAAAGCACGACTCTGCGCACAGTACTCGATAAGCTCGTCGGTGGCTAGATCGGGCTCCAACGAACTGATGCGGTAACGCTGAACAGCCTCTACCCCATCGAGCGCTTTCACCAAATCAACAAAACGCTCACCGGTTGACTTACCGAAATCGCCAATGTTTACACCGGTGAGCACAATCTCCTTACCACCTTCGGCAGCAGCCTCCTGAGCCTGAGCCACCAATGAGGCTATAGTAGGATTGCGCGAGAAACCACGAGCATAAGGAATGGTGCAATAAGTACAGAAGTAGTCGCAACCATCCTGCACCTTCAAGAAATAGCGTGTGCGGTTGCCACGTGAGCAACTGGGCGCAAAGCTTTTGATATCCTTGGTCTTCTCTCTATAATACTTAGCTGTATGACCACCCGTCCAGGCATCTGACAGGAACTGAACCAGGTTGGCCTTCTCATTAGAACCCAATACCAGACTCACGCCATCTATCTTAGCAACCTCGTCGGCCTCGAGCTGCGCATAGCATCCCGTGACAACCACAAAGGCACCAGGATTCTCGCGAACCAAACGGTGGATGGCCTGACGGCATTTCTTGTCAGCCACCTCGGTAACAGAACAGGTGTTGATCAGGCATATATCGGCCTGTTCACCTTTCTGGGCCGTACGTACACCCAGATCCTGAAGCATCTTACCAAAAGTAGATGTTTCGGAGAAGTTCAACTTACAGCCGAGTGTAAAATAGGCTGCTTTCTTGCCTTGAAATGCTGACGTATCTATCATATATATAAATAGGTGTATTGTTTGCGGGCACAAAGGTACGACATTTTTTGCAAAAAACATTCATTTTGGACGACTTTTGAGTTTTGTTCATAAAATACACTAAATTTAACATTTCGTAAGTCGCTGATTTACAACGTATTGCGAAAAAGTTACAAAAACACCCTAAAAAAAATCGAAAAAAATGATACGTTGTATTAAAATAATGCTTACCTTTGCATCGTTTTAATAAACAAATGATTGTTTTACAGATTTAAAAAGCATTAGAAAAATGAAAAAATTGGTATTTATGTTCGTAGCAGTTGCTGCTATCTCTTTCGCATCATGTGGTAACAAGGCTCAGGCTCCTGTACAGGACACTGACTCTATCGCTGAGGTAGTTGACACCGTAGCTGACAGCCTCGTTGCTGACACAGTTGCTGCTGATTCAGTTGCTCAGTAATTGAACGAACAATTGAGAGAAAAGGCCCGTAGGACTCAGTCCTGCGGGCTTTATTTTTATACCATCATCCATCACCCTACACCCATCACCTATCACCCTACACCCATCACCCTACACCCATCACCCTACACCCCATCACCCTACCGGTGACAAACAAAAATCCCGAGGAACGAATCCTCGGGACACTGTGTCATAATAAATAATGATGCCTTACAGCATGTTATTAATTGTTATGATTAATCTTTTTGAGTTATGCCTCAGCTGGAGCATCGATAGCCTCGAGAGCCTCAGCCTCGTCAGCAGCCTCTGCAGCCTCAGCCTCGTTGGCAGCAGCCTTCTTAGCATCAGCAGCAGCCTTGATAGCAGCCTCTGCGTCAGCAGCAGCCTTCAACTCGGCAGCATTCTCAGCAACTACCTTTACAGGGAGCTCAACGATTACCTCCTTGTGGAAGTGAACAAGAGCTACATAGTCACCAATCTTCTTGGCATCCTTCATAGTGATGATCTTACGATCAACCTCCTTACCGAGCTTAGCGAGCTCCTCAGCTACCTGAGCAGCACCTACTGAACCATAGAGCTGACCAGTAGCGCTAACTTTAGCAGCAATCTCGAGAGCAACACCATTGAGCTGGGCAGCCTTCTCCTCAGCAGCGGCCTTCAGGGCAGCCAGCTTGTGAGCCTGCTGCTTCAGGTTCTCAGCGAGAATCTTCTTAGCTGAAGGACTAGCGATAACACCCTTACCCTGAGGGATGAGGTAGTTACGGCCATAGCCTGACTTAACATTCACGATATCGTTCTTGAAACCAAGACCGATGATATCTTCTTTCAGTATAATTTCCATAATCTTGCGTCCTCCTCTTTAATTACTTCATCAAATCGGTTACGTAAGGCAGCAGTGCGATCTGGCGGGCACGCTTAACGGCCTGAGCCACACGACGCTGATACTTCAGAGATGTTCCAGTAATACGGCGAGGAAGAATCTTACCCTGCTCGTTAAGGAACTTCTTGAGGAACTCGGGATCCTTGTAGTCGATGTACTTGATACCGCTCTTCTTGAAACGGCAATACTTCTTCTTCTTTGTGTCGATAGAAGGAGCAGTCAAATAACGGATTTCACTCTGTTCTGCCATAGTTTAAGCCTCCTCTTTTTTACCAAGCTTTGCACGACGCTTCTCGGCGTACTCAACAGCATGCTTGTCAAGTTTAACTGTCTGGAAACGAATTACCTTCTCGTCACGACGGAAAGCAGTCTCCAATGTCTTAATCACTTCTGGCTCAGCCTTGAACTCTACCAGGCAGTAGAAACCTGTAGACTTCTTCTGAATAGCATAAGCCATCTTCTTCAATCCCCAGGCCTCTTCGTTGATGATCTCTGCACCCTTGTCGGTCAGGACCTTCTTGAATTTTGCGGCCGTTTCCTTCATCTGTTCATCAGACAAAACGGGAGTTAAAATGAAAACGGTTTCGTATTGATTCATACTACTTAATATAAAAATTAATAATGTTAATGCTTAAAAGCGGGTGCAAAGGTACAAATATTAATCGAGAAATGATAATTGACAATTGACAGTTGGCAATTATTTAATCTTTTTTAATATTTATCAATCTTTTTCTGTTGCCTAACGTGCAAAACAGCACCTAAAATTATGATTATCAGACCAGTAAGCAGCACTATATTATAGTTGGTTAGTCCTACTAAATAGCTGACAATCAAAAGGAGAGCACCGGCCAGAACCAGTGCTACTCCTAAATATGCTCTTATCAATTCTTTCTTCACTTTACGCGATTACTCGTCTTCTACCTCAGGGGTGATGAGCTTATAGCCCTTACCATGAATATTGATAATCTCAATCTGAGGATCGTCTTTCAGATGCTTGCGCAGCTTGGTGATATAAACATCCATAGAGCGTGCATTGAAATAGTTATCATCAATCCAGATAGTCTTCAGAGCAAAGTCGCGCTGCAGAATCTCATTTGAGTGACTGCAAAGCAGGGCCAGCAACTCGTTCTCCTTGGTGGTGAGCTTAGTCTGCTTCTCACCAATCTGCAGCAGTTGCTTCTGGGTGTCGAATGTGAACTGTCCAAGACGATATACAGTACTCTCGCGGCTCTTCTTACCCTTGGTACGGCGCAGAATGGCCTCAATACGGAATACAAGCTCCTCCATAGAGAAAGGCTTGGTGATGTAATCGTCAGCACCCAGCTTGAAACCTTCGAGGATATCCTCCTTCAAGGTCTTGGCTGTCAGGAAGATAATGGGCACATCGGTGTTGGCAGAACGAATCTCCTGAGCCAGTGTGAAGCCGTCTTTCTTAGGCATCATCACGTCGAGCACACAGATGTCGAATTTTGTCTTAAGGAAAGCCTTGAAGCCTGCCTCACCATCAGCACAGAGTTCTGCAACAAAGCCTTTGGCCTGCAAATACTCACGGAGCAGCATTCCGAGGTTCTCATCGTCCTCGCAAAGCAAAATTTTCAATTTGTCGTCCATCATCATTTTGTTTTAAATGTTATTGAATTAATACTATATTTGAATTTCACACTAATTTTCATCTTCCTTCAATATGGGCAGCGAGATGTTGAAAGTGGTACCCTTGCCCAATTCGCTCTCGCACTTAATCTCGCCTTCATGAAGGGTGATAATCTTCTTGACGTAGGCCAGTCCGAGACCGAAGCCTTTCACGTCATGCACATTACCGGTATGAACACGGTAGAACTTCTCAAAGATCTTCTTGACATTCTCTTTCTTGATGCCCTGACCGGTATCGCGGATTGAGAAGCAGAGACGGTCGCGCTCGTTCCAGGTCTTGATGTAGATATCGATAGGCTCATCGGGCTTGCGATATTTCACAGCGTTATCCATCAGATTGGTGATGGCGTTTGTGAAGTGAACCTCATCGACATAGATGCCCGAGTCGATGGCCTCAATATCAGTATAGATCTTACCACCGGTATGCTCTACACGCAGCGAGAACGACTGAGCAATGTTTTCAATCATCTCATTGAGGTCGAGCTCCTTCTTCTTGAAGATGATGCTCTTCTTATCGAACATTGACATCTGAAGCACCTTCTCTACAAGGAAGCGCAAGCGCTTTGACTCATCGTTGATAACACCACTGAGATGCTTGGTCATCTGTTCTGACTTGGTAACGCTATCATCGTTCATCATCTGGGCCGCCAGAGAGATAGAAGCGATAGGCGTCTTCAGTTCGTGGGTCATATTGTTGATAAAGTCATTCTTGATCTCGGTGAGACGCTTCTGCCTGAAGATCACCACGATGGTGAACAGAAAGGTGAGCAGCAGCACGAAAGTAAAAATAACCGCCGGAATCATGAAGCGCACACTTGAGAAGATGTAAGAGCCCATGTCGGGGAAGTGGATTTTTACAACGCCCATCTTTGACGACGGATCGTGACTGAACAATGTCTGCAGATAGACATTTTCCTCACCATCGGCAGCGTATTCCGGACAGCGATACACCTCGCGACCATCGGAGGTCTCTACACGGAAGTGATAAGGAATATTGATACCGTTATTCAGCAATTCGGTACGAATGTCCTGATCGAGCATCTTAAAGTTGATGCGCTCCTTAAGGGGCTTATCGCTAGCTGTATAGAGGATGCGATATACAACCTCATCAAGCAGGGCCTTCTGGTAGATATAGCGATTGCGAACAATCTCCTGCAGCGACTTAGAGGCCTCAGAGATACTATTCTTATCGGTACGCAGAATCATGGCCTTGGGCACGTTAGCAGGACGAATGGCAAAGGTCTTGAGTTCGAAACTGCTATAAACCGTGCCATCATCGGCTGCCACAGCAAACTGATGAGAATGCTTAACGGTACCGTCGAGACCATCAACCATCACAGAATCCTGCTTATATGCTTTTCGCTCAGTTTCCTTAACGTCTTTTTCCAGATAACGCAAGGTCTCGTTCATCTCCAGGTTGCGCGAAGCCTGATAGAGACTGCGCTTAACCGACTCGTCGAACTGCTCCTTCTTCATTTTCGCCATCTCTTCGATGTACGAGATCTGAAGGTACAGAAGCCCTACGAAAGAGAGGCCCATGACTATTGCTATAATCCAAATCGTACTTTTCTTCATATCGATTGCAAAGATAGTCGATTTCTTAAAACGCAAGGTCAAAAATGTTAATAATTTGCAGTTACTTTTACTATTTTAACAAGTTTTCGGATTTTTAGTTACTATATTTTAATTAAAAAGAAAGAATCCCCACTAAACAAATAGTGGGGATTCGAGCTACAATATGGATAGAAAATATTAATCTTCGTCTTTCGTTTCTTCCTCATGCTGCTTGATGAGTGCCTGCTGGATATCGTTTGGCACGAGTTCGTAGCTTGAGAAACTGGTTGTGAACGAAGCACGTCCACCAGTGATAGAGCTCAGAGCGATAGAATAGCTAGACAGCTCCTTGAGAGGAATCTTAGCGCTGAGCTTCTGATAGCCAGCCTCAGAGTCCATACCCATGATGATGGCGCGGCGTCCCTGCAGGTCGCTCATCACATCACCCATATAGTCGCCGGGCACGAGTACCTCGAGGTCGTAGATTGGCTCAAGCACCTTTGGACCAGCCTCCTTAAAGGCAGCAGAGAAGGCATTGCGTGCAGCCAGCATGAACGACAACTCGTTAGAGTCAACGGGGTGCATCTTACCATCGTAAACAATGACACGAACGTCGCGGGCATAAGAACCTGTGAGAGGTCCCTGCTCCATACGCTCCATGACACCCTTCAGAATGGCTGGCATAAAACGCATATCGATAGCACCACCAACAACTGAATTGATGAATACCAGTTTGCCACCCCAGTCGAGATTGATCTCTTCCTTACCCTTGATGTTCATCTTGAACTCCTGACCATTGATCTTGAAGCTGGTAGGATCGGGCATGCCCTCGGTATAAGGCTCTACAATCAGATGAACCTCACCAAACTGTCCGGCACCACCCGACTGCTTCTTATGACGGTAGTCGGCACGGGCCATCTTCGTGATGGTCTCACGATAAGGAATCTTTGGCTCTATATACTCAATCTGAATCTTCTCATTATTCTCCATACGCCACTTCAAGGTACGCAGATGGAACTCACCCTGACCATGAACAATAATCTGGCGCAACTCCTTTGACTGCTCAACTACCCATGTAGGATCCTCCTGGCGCATCTTCTGCAGGGCGGTCATCATCTTCTCAGTCTCACTCTCGTTAACGGCCTTGATGGCACGAGAGAACTTAGAGTTTGGATATTTGATGAAGTTGAACTTGTGCTCTACATCCTTACCATTCAGGGTATTACCGGTCTTCACATCCTTCAGCTTAACAGTGCAACCGATATCACCAGCGATGAGCTGATCTACCTGAATACGGTTGGCACCAGCACAAGCATACAAGGTACCGATGCGCTCCTTAGAACCACGATCAGCATTGGTAAAATCGTCGCCACTCTTCACACTACCACTCATCACCTTGAAGTAAGACACCTCACCAATATGAGGCTCAACACCGGTCTTGAAGAAATAGAGTGATGCAGGACCATTCACGTCGGCAGGAACATCCTGACCTGCGGCATTCTGAACGACAGGCATATCACTTACGAAAGGAACCACGTTGCCCAGGAACTCCATCAAACGGCGAACGCCCATGTCCTTACCTGCACAAACACAGAATACAGGGAAGATGCTACGTGTAACCATACCCTTACGGATACCCTCACGCATCTCGTCCTCGCTCAAGTCCTCGCTCTCGAAGAACTTCTCCATCAGCGTATCATCGCCGGCAGCAGCAGCCTCCACGAGCTTGGCTTTCATTTCCTTAGCCTTCTCCAACTGGTCGGCAGGAATATCCTCAATGATAGGAGCACCACCCTCAGGTTTCCATGAGTACTTCTTCATGAGCAGCACATCGATAACGGCATTGAAGCCAGGACCGGTTGCTATAGGATACTGAACAGGAACACAGTTAGGACCATAGATTTCCTTGAGCTGGTTCAGGATCTGATCAAAGTCGCAGTTTTCGCGATCCAGCTGGTTGACAAGGAAGATAACTGGTTTCTTCAGTTTCTCGGTATTTCGGAAAGCATTCATTGTTCCTACCTCAGGACCATACTGGCCATTGATAAGAATGACAGCCTGATCGGTAACATTCATAGCGGTGATAGAACCACCAACAAAGTCATCAGATCCCGGGCAGTCGATGATGTTCAGCTTCTTGTTATTCCACTCAACATGAAAAACAGTAGAGAATACAGAATAACCATATTCCTGCTCAACTGGGAAGTAGTCGCTCATGGTGTTCTTACTCTCTACAGAACCGCGGCGCTTAATGATGCCGGCTTCGTAAACCATACTCTCGGCAAGGGTTGTCTTGCCGCTACCCGCACTGCCAATGAGTGCAATGTTTTTGATTTCGTTAGTTTGATATACTTTCATATCGTTTCAGTTTTAGGTGAATACTTATTTATCGGCCACTAAATTAGGTATTTTTCGAGAAAACACCAAAAGATTCTTTCAAATATTAAACTAAATTAGTAATTTTGTGCCCAAATTACAGAGAAAATGACAGGATTATACGTACATATACCTTTTTGTAGCAGCAGATGCGTGTATTGCGGCTTCTATTCTACCACAGGATTGGAGCTTCGCGATAGGTATGTAGAGGCTGTATGCAAAGAGATGGCAATGAGATTTTCGGCCAATCCTATCAGTACAATCTATTTGGGCGGAGGCACCCCAAGCCAACTATCCATTGAACAGCTAAAAAAGATTTTTGATACTGCCTATATATATAATAAGGTGGAAAAAGAGGCTGAGATAACAATGGAAATGAACCCCGACGATGTGACAGAGGAATTGGCTGCAGCCTTGCAGCAACTGCCCGTGAACCGCATCAGCATGGGGGCACAGACCTTCGACGATGAACGATTGCGATTTTTGCGCCGGCGCCACTCATCCTCACAGGTGCACCAAGCCGTTAAGACATTGCGACAAGCTGGATTCAAGAATATCAGTATCGACTTGATGTATGGTTTTCCCAATCAGACACTCGCAGAATGGCAGAGCGATATAGACAAGGCGCTTGAGTTGAATGTGGAACATATATCAACCTATTGTCTGATGTATGAAGAGGGCACCCCACTCTATCGCCTATTAGAACTTGGCAAGGTGACTGAGATTGACGAAGAACTGGAGCGACAGATGTATTATACGCTGATCGACCGTTTGAAGGCAGCTGGCTACGAGCACTATGAGATTTCGAACTTTGCCCGCCCTGGCTATCGCTCACGCCACAACAGCAGTTACTGGAAAGGTATTCCGTATATCGGCATCGGTGCCGCCGCACACTCTTACGACATCCAAACCCGCAGTTGGAACATTGATAACATCCACGACTATATTGCTGGCATAGAACAAGGCAAACGCATCTTCGACGCAGAAACACTTGATGAAGATACACGCTACAACGATGCAGTAACGGTGGCCTTGCGTACTTGTGAGGGACTTGACCTGACAAAGCTAACGCCCAAGCAGCAACAATACTGCCTGCGCAATGCCCAGCGACACCTGGAGGCTGGTTTGCTGAAATTGAACCAGCAGCAACTTTCGCTCACAAAAGACGGACTGTTTGTGAGCGACCTGATTATGAGCGATCTGATGCTGGTTTAGAGTTTCAAACGCTTGATGGCGAAATAATAGTAGGCTATCAGCAACGGGTAACCTATATAATATAAGGTGGTGATGCTGAATACAACGTAAATGACAGCACACACAGCGGCCAACCCTACCAGATACAGGATGGCTTCGCCAAGAGGCAGACGATGATAGACATCATCTACAGCCGCCAGTCCAACGATGATGATGGCCCAAACCGACGATATGAAGACGCCCAACCAGAAAGGTAAGGCAAACGGATTGAGCGAAGGATGATAATAGAAATGACGCCAAGTCTCGGGTGCAAACAGTTGAATGCTGCTATACAACACTGCCGATGAAGCTATGAGCAGACACAGTGCTGTGGGATAAGCAGATGCTATATCATTGAAATGCACAATCTTACTACCCTTTCTCATCAGGCGGCGAAGACCGTAGGCGGCTCCCGTAAGAACACAGAAAGCCATGAACACCAACAGATGCTTGTCGGAGAAATAGTCGATGAACTGACTGATGGGGTCATCGGGCGACACTTTGGCCAGCAACTCATTCTCGTGTACCCATCCGAAAGTAAGTTGGTCGCGGGCCACCTTAACCCATATAGAATCAATGGTGTCGGAAGGGACGGTCTTGATATCTGCTACAACCACATGTTCGTTGCGTCGCAACGTGATGGAGTCCTTACGCATCTCCTCGCCCATCGACTCGAGCTCGATACTGATGACATCGGGCACCGACATATCATTGGGCTGCTGCTCTACCACCACCAACGAATCACCCGTGACCACAAAATTGTAGTTCTGAGTATAATGATGGGTGGTGTAAAAGGAGATAGAGTCAAGCTGTTTCTCAGTAAGATCCCAAGCGTCTGACGTGATTGGGCCGCGGTTATAGCAGCCACACAACAGCAACAAGAGGCATAACAGACTAACGAGTTGACGCATAAACATTCATTTGACAATGCTGACAATCGAACTCAAGACGGAAACGGCGTCCATCGCCTAAAACCAGAGAGAGCGGCTCACGCCATGTAGGGCGCTTGCCACCACGTTTCACACAATAGCCCAACGAATAGCGCAAACAATGACGGCACTGCATGATAGGTCCGTCGCCACCTTTCAACTCGAAGGCCGAAAGTTCGTTGGTGCCATAAAAGGCTGCTGCCTGGTGGTTGGATATATTATTCTGATAACTTAATGTTTTCACACCTGAGTTTACACCTACCTTTGCCTTCTTCACCACACGTTTAGGCTGACAAAGCGCATCTACCAACTGACGACGCATATCCGACAGCTGACTATTGGGGATGAAGAAATTAAAGTCGACCGGTACCTCAACCGCCTGACACTCATAGATGGTATCACCTAACTTTGAAAGTTGACGAATGATATTCTCACGAGGCGACTTCTGAGCCAACTGATGCTCGGCCTTAAAGTGCAAGGAAACGCCTTCGGCACTCAACTCGAAACCATCCTCAACAGCTCGCAGCGCTATAGTAACGGGAATCTTACGTGTGGCACTGGGTTTAGAGAGGACACGCTCAAACTCCTGGTCGTTATTGCGATAGAGCGACATACCAGGACGCAAACCGGCTGGCATCTTGAAAGGATAAATCCTATTGCCCACCACACGATTGGCGCGGAAGCCTTCGAACTGGCGATCGGCATTCAAGAAACAGAGTCCGTCGCCATTAGCAAAACTGGCTGTTCCTGCCACATTGAATGAATCGTGCCTTATCTCTTTCACCTTTCCAACAAACTCACCTACAGCCTTAGGCGTATCGAACGAGGCGATATTAGGTTGACGCCCATTAACGAAATAAGTGGTATAACCACGATTGAAGGTACGATTGAGATTGGGGGTAAACGTATATTCGCAATGGCCTTTTGATGCTCGGCAGTAAGTATCTGGATGCTTACGGATATAGGCATTCAGTCGCTCGCTATAAGCAGCTGTGACATTCTTCACATAAGTCACATCCTTGAGTCGGCCTTCGATTTTAAACGAAACGGCACCTGCTTCAATCAACTTTTCAAGATTATCGCTCTGGTTCATATCCTTGAGCGAGAGCAGGTAGCGTTCGCGCTCAATCTCTGCCCCATCGGCATCTACCAATGAGAAACGCATACGACAGAACTGGGCACACTCACCGCGGTTGGCACTGCGCTGGAAACAATGCTGAGAAGCATAACAGATGCCAGAATAGCTCACACACAAAGCGCCATGAACAAACACCTCTAACTCTACGTCGGGCACCTGGCGATGAATATCAGCAATCTCTTCGGCCGACAACTCACGTGCCAAGACAGCACGCGTGAAGCCCAACTGACGCAGCCACTTCACCTTATCGGCAGTGCGGTTATCAGTCTGAGTAGAGGCATGAATCTCGAAAGGTTTGCCGTCCATAAACTGCAGTAAGCCCATATCCTGCACCAAGATGGCATCAACGCCAATCCCGGCCAATTGGTCTATCAGGCAATGCACCTCTTCAAGTTCATCGTCATAAACAATGGTATTGAGTGTGACGTAGATTTTGGCGCCAAACAGATGGGCATAATTACAAAGCTGCTGAATATCGTCGATACTATTACCAACAGCAGCTCGGGCACCAAACTTTGGGGCACCAATATACACAGCATCGGCACCATGATCGATGGCTGCCATGCCACACGCCAGATTCTTGGCTGGAGCTAAAAGTTCTAATGCTGTCACTAGGCCTACTTGATTTCGTCGATATTATACGGTGTCTCCTGGTAAACATAATAGTTTATCCAGTTAGAATAGAGCAAGTTGGCATGTGCACGCCAAGTAACTATAGGCGGATTATCAGGATTATCATCACGATAATAATTCTTTGGCATGTCCACATCATCGCGAACGCCACGGTCGCGCTTGTACTCGTTGTCAAGTGTGTTTGGTGCATACTCCAGATGACCAGTGATAAAGAACTCTCGACCACCACGGGCCATCACCATACTGACTCCACTCTCTGACGATTCTGCCAGGAGCTGGAGCTCAGGATTAGCCAAGATGTCATCGCGATGTACCTCTGTATGCCTACTATGTGGCATCATAAACACATCGTCGAACCCACGGAAGATGGGCAGTTTGGTGTCAACAGGTGATTGGGGGAAGATGCCAAACATCTTCTTTTCCAACGGATATTTGGGCACACCATAATGGTAATAAAGTCCGGCCTGAGCTGCCCAACATATATATAAGGTACTGGTGACGTGGGTTTTAGCCCATTCGAAGATTTCCTTAATCTCGTCCCAGTAAGTTACTTCTTCAAAATCCATTGTCTCAACAGGTGCACCTGTAATAATCATGCCATCGTACTTCTCATGACGCATCACCTCGAAATCACGGTAGAACATCATCATATGTTCTATCGGGGTGTTCTTGGGAGTATGGCTCTTTAATTTCATAAAATCAATCTCCAACTGCAAAGGCGTGTTGGAAAGCAGGCGCACCAAATCTGTCTCTGTTGTAATCTTCAGAGGCATCAGGTTCAAAATTACTATTTTTAGCGGACGTATATCCTGAGTTGTTGCCCGCGAGTTATCCATCACAAAGATATTCTCATTTTTCAGAATATCGATAGCGGGTAGTCTGTCTGGTAATCTTAGTGGCATTCTGTTTTGTCTATCTTTTTTAGAACTGCATCACACAGCACGACACATTGTCGAGACCGCCTGCAGCTACAGCAGCATCGCAGAGGTTGTTAGCGTCGATACCATTTGAAAGCATTGTGAATATAATCGAATCGGGCAACATGTCAGTCAGTCCATCTGTACACAACAGATAGGTATCGCCCAGTTTTACATCGTCAGTAAACTTTACGATATCGATGAATGATGATGAACATCCGCCACCGATACAATTGGTGATAACATTAGAATGTTGGGAAGAGCCCAGCATATTACTCAACGAATGGTCGGTAGTAAGCTGAGTGAGTTGCCCCTCCCGGAAACGGTACAAGCGACTATCACCACAATTCAGTGAGTAGAACTCGCCTTCGTAGAACACCACTCCTACCAAGGTTGTTCCCATGCCCTCATACTGCACGTCGGAACGACCTTTTGAGGCAATAAGGTAGTTGATGGAATCCAGCCACCCAACAAAGGCATCGTTGATGCCTTGGGGAGTGAGTCCTGTAGGCAGGTCATAAAAGAAGAACTGCAGATTGTGCAAAGCATCACTGCTGGCCACATCACCACGATTATGACCACCCATACCATCGGCAACAGCCACGATATAACGATCGTTATTGGTTAAGTCAACGCGGGTGCTAAAGCCATCATTCCTAATGAAATGCTTTTCAATGAGCACCATGTCTTCATTCTGACTACGCACGCAGCCTACCTTACTAGCTGCATTCATGTGAATTGTTATCATCGCTTATTAATCATTACTATCGTATTATTACTTGCAAGTCGATATTGGCAATAGTAAGCATATCGCCATTTTTCAACAGCGTCTCGACCTCGGGCTGAATCGGATTCTGATTAACCCGCGTACCATTAGATGAATTCTTGTCGATGACACACCAGCCAGCTCCTGACTTGAACTTAAGCTGGGCGTGAATACCCGACACGTAGGAGTGCTGCTCAAAGAACTGGACATACGGTCCCTTGCGTCGGCCGATAATCGCACCATTCATAGCAACAATTCGCAAACCGAGACTCTCGTTTACCAAGGTCATCGAAGGGATGCTTGAGCGCGTGGCTGCCACCTGCGCAATTGAGATGGCAGGCCCAACCGAAATGCTAGCCGCAGCCCCAACCTGACTAGGCTGACTAGGCTGGCCAGGCTGAATAGCCTGGCTAGGAGAACTAGGCTGGCTAGCCTGGCCAAATTGGCCAGGTTGGCCGGAAGTTCTAGCCTGGCTAGATATGATGGAAATAGGAGAAACAGGAGGAACGTTTGGACGAGGAGCATGGGCAGCGGGCGCCACATTAACGCTCGGAGCTGGCTGCTGCTCGAATACATCACCTTGACGCAAAGCCATCACGCCGCCACAACGAGTGCAACGACGTCCGATGCCCACATGACCGCACTGCTTACAAAACAACAGTTGCTGCCCGCATTGGTCGCAGTAATGAGAATCGTCTTCTATTTCTTCTTTACAAGCTGGACAAATAATCATATTTCGTTAAATATCTTCTGGTAGTATAATCTGATATGTTTCCTTTGTAACCTGGTCGAGCGGTAACTTGGATACACGTTCCGACAGGTGCTGGATGGTAGAGTCAAGCAGGTTGCGCATTTCGCGGGCATTACCCCAAGAGTCGCCCTTAGCAAGAACCATCTTATATATCTTATCAAGAGCTTTGAGCTCTGACTCAGGCGTAAACTTGTACTGCTCCTTCTGAGCCATATGCTTGTAGATGGCCAACAGCTCATCAGGATCATAGTCATCGATATGCAACTTATGTGTAAAGCGGCTGGCTAATCCGGCATTCATCATGAGGAACTCCTCCATCTTGTCCTTATAGCCCGCAGCAATCACGATAAACTTACCACGATCGTCTTCCATACGCTTCATCAGGGTGTCGATGGCCTCCTTGCCATACATGTCGCCACCATCGCTCAAGGTATAGGCCTCATCGATGAACAAGATACCGCCCATAGCTTTATCACACATACTGTTGACGATCTTTGGCGTTTCACCCATATACTTACCTACAAGTGTGGCACGACTAGCCTCGATAACTCGCGAAGTAGGCAGGATATCCATGGCTTGGAGTATCTCACCCATCTTACGGGCAATAGAAGTCTTACCAGTGCCCGGATTACCGGTCAGGATGAAATTCATAGACATTTGCTGAACACTACCAGCGCCCATAGCTGCGCGCTGTTTCATGAACATACTCTGAACTGCCAATCTACGAATAGAATCCTTAACACTGCGCATACCAATGAACTCTTCGAGCTCGTTGAGAACCACGTCGAGCGGACGTGCTGCCTCGGCCTGCGACATTGGCAGGTCGTCTATTGTCAGCGCGAACATATCGCTCTCCTTGAAGCCTGGCTGAGTCATCTGCTTTACCAAGCGCTGACTCTGGCGCTCTACAGCCTCGTTGAATATACGACGTGCCTCGCGAGCATTTCCAAAGTTCTTGTCGCGACGCAGATAGAGCTGCTCGAACATGCGATGGATGGCAGCCTTGGTATCTTCATCGACGGTGAAGTTCTTACCTGATGCAAGATGCAGGAATATCTCTGTCAACTCGTCTGGTGTATAATCGTCGAAGTGAATAGTCTGCGTGAAGCGACTCTTCAAGCCTGGGTTGCTATCAATGAAATCATGCATCTGATCGGTGTAACCAGCCACAATACAAACAAACTTACCGCGATCGTCTTCCAGACGTTTCAGCAGGGTGTCGATAGCTTCAGAACCGAAGGTGTCACCATCGCTCGACTTCAGTGTATAGGCCTCATCGATAAACAGTACACCGCCCATGGCCTGATCAACCAACTGATTGGTCTTGATGGCAGTCTGTCCTGAGAATCCGGCCACCAGTTTAGAGCGGTCGGCCTCAACCAATTGTCCTCGTGCTACAACACCAAGCGTCTTGAAGATGTCGGCCATGATACGAGCCACCGTGGTTTTACCTGTACCTGGATTACCCGTAAACACATAGTGTTTTCCTTGGAAGGTATTGGTTTCGCCACGAGCAATCTGCAGATTGAGGAAGGCGGTAAGGTTGGCAATTTCCTTCTTGACGCCAGAGAGTCCAACGAGACCGTCGAGCTTCTTCAGGCAGTCCTCGGCGCTCACCGTCTGTGGTGCATCGTAAGGGATATCCTCCCGAACGATGGTCATCAGTTCCTCGTTGCTCATCATCGAGATGTTTGCTCCCTGCAGGCGCTGTGCCTGTTTCTTGCATATCTGGTCGAAGAGTGTACGCATGGTACGACCATTGGCAAAATCCTTGTCGCGCGAGTCGTACATCTCCTTGATCATCTTCTGAGTAAGCACCTGTGCATCTGGCGAGAAGATATACTTCTTCTGCTTTGCAAACACCTGCATAATCTGATAGAGCTCGGTTGGAGAGTAGTCCTTGATATCGAGGAAGTAGTTGAATCGGCTGCGGAATCCCGGATTGACACGGAACAGGTTTTCCATCTCCGTACGATAACCGGCAGCAATCACAATAAACTGTCCGCGATCGTCCTCCATACGCTTCATCAGTTTCTCCAATGCCTGTGCACCTTGGGCATCTCTATCACCCGAAGCACTCACTGGAGCCAGCGTATAGGCCTCGTCCACAAACAAGATACCCCCCTTGGCTTTATCGCAAAGCGCATCTACCACCTTTGGTGTCTCTCCTTGATACTGGCTCACCATCTTGGCACGGTCAACCTCCACAACATGTCCGCTGTCCAAATAGCCAATAGCTGCCAGGATTTCGCCCAACTTACGGGCGATAGTTGTTTTACCCGTACCAGGATTACCAGTAAGGATAATATGCATAGACATTTTCTCCTGTTCGCCCAGTCCACGTGCAGCACGCTGCATGGCGTTCTGAACAGAGTAAGCCATCTCTCTCACGGCGGCCTTCACCTCGTCCATGCCAATATAGGTATCCAGATCTTTCAGGATATCATCAACTGAGCGCTCCTCAGGTACGTAGCCCTTGATATCGTCTATCTCCACTCTGGAGGCATTAGCGCCACGACTGATATACTGTGTAAAGATATCTTCGGCAGTCTTGTTAGCCAAGTGACCATTACCAAAGGTCTCGTCCTTAATCTTTACCTGATACTTAAAGAAACGCGTCAACTGGCTATCAGCTTCTGGCGAGAACTCCGAGATGCCGTACCTCAGTTTCAGGTCCATCTTACAAATCTGCGTCAGTTCCTGATATCCAGGTGTGGTCATACGGAAGGTGTATTTGAATCGGTTGGCCACAGCTGGATTGCTCTCCAGGAAATCTTCCAGTCCCTTTGACAGACCGGAGATAATCACAATGGGGTTGTCCTCCCATTTATCCATCTCGACAAACAATTTGTCGAGCGGATTCACCTGGTTAGAGTATTTATCCGGCAATAGTTTCTGCACATTGTCGAAGAACAATATACCATTCTTTGCTTTCTTGATATTTTCATCCCATTTATCAACAAAACGCTGATAATCTACGGCATCTACCATCATCAACTGAGGTTTCTCAATAATTTTATGCTGGAAGAAGTAGTCACGCAGGATTTCAGCTAATGCCGTCTTACCAGTACCGGTATCACCGATCACGACAGCATTCAAAGATATACGGGCTTTAGATATATCCTTGCGAGAGCGCAGAAACGTATAGGTATCGACAATGGTTTTAAGCTGGTTCTTCACCTCATCGAGGCCAACCAACTTATCAAGCAAGTCGGTAGTGACAAGTTGCTGACCACACCACTTGCAGAACTTTGCTTTGCTCCTATTTTCTTTATGACAATTCTGACAAACCATTTTATATTATGCGTCTCTATCTATTTTCTTAATAATACTTGACGGTGCCTCCTTCATATGACTATTAGGATTGGCAATATTCAGCATTTTGGGACTGAATACGATAAACGACAATACGAATACCAGCATCAGCAGACTCCACAGTACGTAGTGCAGCACACTCTCGCCACTGATAGAGCGAACCTGATCGGTGACATCGTTCAGCAAACCAAATTTTGAACCTTTGAACTTATACGACCTTGCCTTGAAGGTGTAGAACAAGGGTTCTATCAGAGTTGATTTAACATCGTTCTCAAGCACCTCAGAAATCAATCGACTATCGGCTTTCTCGTCACCACGGAAATCTGTGAGGTGACAAACCAGCATATATATCAACGTTATAACGATGATGGCAATGTTAAAGAGTGTGGGATGCGAAGCACCTATATACTTTAATATAATAATAGGTATAAAGCACGTAAACGCACCTACCAATCCCCATAAGAATGAGAACATGAAGTCATAGCCCTTAAAGAACGAGCGTGTAGCAACAATCAGGCCCGTCATTCCACCCAAAGGCATACCGATACTGATAAAAGTATGACTCAGGATATATTCAGGATTGGTGATTCCAAAGATGAGCACAAACACCAACCATACGCCACTCAAGCCATAGAACATCATTCGCCACAGATTCTCCTTGGCTTTGGCTCTGCGCCAGCTGTCCTTCACATGAGTCACACGTCTTTGTGTTTCGTCTCGAGCATCGATGAAACGCTTATAATAACGCTGTGATGGATCGATCTTACCCATCGCCATCAACCAGTCTTCGATAGCATGCTCATAGGAGTATTCCTGTGTAAAGTCGGCAGTTGGGTCTTCATGATAGAATACCGCCATCCACTGCCCCATCGAGCCGTTTCTGATCTCATTACGGAATATCTGCATCTTCTTGACCTGCAGATTACGGCCATCGGCATATTCAATGCCATCAGGCATCTGGTAGGTAGGCACAACTCCCAGTATGCGACAGAAGCGGTAAACGGCTGTTCTGGCATCGTAGGCACCTAAGCGCTCCTTATTCTCATCGCTCTTGAAGTCGAAGCAACGATGATGCTCGTTGTACATCTCTGTCCAACCATGCAACTGTGCATAATAGGCAAAGCGTCCATTCAGTTCGATGAAATCCTTCATCACCTCTTCGAACTCCTTTTCACTCAGATTTTGTGTCTTGTGCAAGCGTTCGTTCAACAACTCACCAACCTGCGTTGGTGTGAAGGCTGAATCCAGATCATAGGCTGCCTCGCGATTCAGGTTATAAAGCACCTTATAGGCCAGGTTTTGAGAGTAAGGCTGATCTTGCGTCATGATGCGCAGACTCTCACATGCCATCTGGTCTTCATGACTATACATCCAGGCAAGCAGACGTCCGTCGGTCAGACTGTGCCACTCGTCTTCAGTAATATCTTCATGACTAAAGATGCTCACAATCTCATTAATCGTGTTTGACGGATACCTCACCATGAATGGTATCTCGGGATCCACTTCAAGCACGATTCTCATGATAGCCACACGGACTTCATCCTTGTTGGCGTAGTTCACGTTCTTAAAATACGAACGCAAACGATCTATATCACAACTTGTGTGAGTTTCTATATAGAGGTAGAAATTGTCGTTAGGATTGCCCAGCGTGAGTGCATATTCATCCTGATTACTCAGCAATGAGATACAAACGGCATGAATATCATCACACAAGCTACCGCGTATATCCTTATATGGATAGGTGGGCTCCATGGCATAGAGCGATGCCATCAGTCCTGCACGCTGATCGATGGGATAGCGCTTAGAAATGATATCTCTTACGATGGTGCTCAGTTTGTTGTTACCGCAGGCATCCAACCATTGGGTAATACGTCCATTGTAGAGATAGCCGATAGCCACTTTCTCATTGGCCAGCAGCATTGGAATCAGTTCGTGTACATTTTCAGCAACCAAGTTGCGCTCTGGATCGACAATAAAGCTCTGATACTTCAGGAATGGCGACGAGAGATCTACTTTTGGCGTCTCGCCCAGGAACCATTGCTCCACCTGTTCGTATCCCCAGCGGTTGATAGGATTAACTACCGTCAATCCCATCACGAGCAACTTGATACGCTCAGGCAGCTCGTTCATACGTGGTATGCGTCCCTCATTCTTCTGACGCATCATCACACGCTCGTTGGTACTCATCGGACTCTCACCGAGCCAGAGTGTCATCAAGCTGATACCTAATGAATAGTAATCAGCCTTTGGAGATATCTCTACAACACCATCGATAACATCTGCGTACATTTCAGGCGCTGCATAGATTGGTGTACGGGCCTGGGTGGTCTTATGTGCCTTACCATCCTCCTCAAGCATGCTCGAGATACCGAAATCACCCAGCACCAGTTCGTTATGATCCTTATCGCGGAAGAAGAAGTTGCCTGGTTTGATATCCTTGTGAAGGATACGCAGCTGATGGCAATATGCCAGGGCGGCCGCACTCTGCAGGACAATACGACGGAACTTGTCCATATCTCCTTCGAGTTTGAATTCGGCCATCGAGCCACCGCGCAGATATTCCATCAATTCATAATAGCGATGCTTGCCGTCAACATAGGTCTTACCAAAGTCATAAACCTTCACTACCATTTCGAAGTCGAAGTTCAATACTGTCTGCAGTATTTTCCTGTTCACATCGAAATTAGGATAGTAAACCTTAAGCACATATTCTTTATGATCACGCTCAACAAGGAATACTTCGGCCTCGCCAGTATTCTCGCTCAGGATCGACACGCGCTTATAGTCGTGCCCTTTCAATACAAAGATATTCTCATCAACCTCATTACGCTGTTGTTTAAGTTTCTTTGCTCTATCCTCATTATCAACAGATGATATAATAGAGATGTTGACATTGGGACGAGGGGCTGACGGACGCTGAGGTTGAGGTTGAGCCCCACGAGTTGTACGACTTGGCGCCGGAGCAGCCGGCTTCGGTGCTATCGGCTGATTGATGCCGGGTGCACGCACTGTACCGTCCAAAGGCCTGGCAGCCGGCTTCGGTGCTATCGGCTGATTGATGCCGGGTGCACGCACTGTACCGTCCAAAGGCCTGGCAGCCGGCTTCGGTGCTATCGGCTGATTGATGCCGGGCGCACGCACTGTACCATCCAAAGGCTTCGCCGATGGAGCTGCTTGTTTTGCCACAACATTTGCTTTAGGCATATCAATACGGATAGTGCCATCAAGCGGTTTTGGCTTCTCTTCTTTTGGAGGAGTCATCGGTACTGCATCGAAGTTGGTGGCTCGCACGGTTTTATCTACGTTCACCTCTTCGTTTTCAGTAACACTATTCTGTGGAGTTCTAACCGTACTCATTAGATATCGTCTTTAATTTCTTTTCTAGTACCCTTGCCAAGAATAATCCATTTTCCGCCCATCTGTGGTTTGGCACAACCACATGGACTTGAGTGGAGCGCATGCTTGAAGTTGCACTGCCAAGCCAGACGCACGCCCTGAGGCTTACAAGCCATCGCATAATTGCGCACCTGTGCTGGCTTGGGTTGAGGCACCTGAGCCATCTGATCGAGCAATCTCGACAGCATCTCCATGCGCTCTTGCTTCTTCTTGTCGTGCTCATCCTTGCTCATCACTTTATGATCGGCCAAGTTGGCATCTACACGATCCATGCCACGATCCTGAGCCAACAGCATCAGTACTCGCTGGCGCAACTCCTGACTTCTGCGATCGCGCTCTTTATCCTGCTCGGTCACATAAGGAATCTGAAGATCCAGTTGCTGAATCTCTTCGGCCAGTTTCTGCATCTGCTGATATTCTGGCATCTGCATCACTTTCTCTTTTAGCATACGGGCCTCTTCTGTAAGGGCTGTACCACACTGTTTGCAGAACGAGAAATCATTAAGGGTTCGGCAAACAGGACAAACGATACCGCCCACGGGACTACCGCATTCTGGACAATAAGACTCGGCTCCATTCAGATAAGCTCCGCAGAACGAGCATACGTCTTTTCGAATATAATGACGACAGCTTTCGCAGAAATCGGCATCTGCATCGACAGCTGCGCCGCAATAGGGACAGGTAGCCTGTCCGATAGGTTCACCGCACGATGCACAGAAAAGAGCCTCTGGCTCATTAAGCGCACCGCAATGGGGACATTGTATGCCATTAGCAGCATTGGTCTGCATGGCTTGCTGATATTGGGGTTGTTGCACAGAATGCTCGCGATAGAGAGGCTCTGCGCTTCTATTTACTCGATCGGGGTTTTGTGTAATATCGTTCATCGTTGTTGGAATTTTAACTTAAGCTAGGTGCAAAGTTAATTAAAAAAACGAATTAAACAAAAAAAACCGCCGTAAATTTACATTTACGACGGCAAAAAACATATTTTTTGATATAGATTACCACAATTCAAGGCGTTCCTGCTTGGGGATAAACATTTTATCGCCCTCTTTCACGCCAAAGGCCTCGTACCATGCATCAATATGTGGCAGAGCACCGTTTACACGCCAACGACCCAGTGAGTGAGGATCGCTCTTAGTGCGGTTACGAATCTCTGCTTCTGTAATATTAGCAGCCCACACGCCAGCATAAGCGTGGAAGAAGCGCTGATCAGCTGTCAGTCCATTCTTCTCACCGAGAGGATTGCGCTTGGTAGCATTCTTATAAGCAGCCCAAGCCACCTGCAGACCACCGTGGTCGGCCAGGTTCTCACCCAGTGTCAGTCGACCGTTACCCTTCAGGTCGGGCAGCACGTTGATGGCACTAAAGAAATCAGCATATTTGTCAGTACGAGCTGTAAAGTTCTTTCCATCTGCTTCTTTCCACCAGTCATGCATATTTCCATCTTTATCAAACTGGCGACCCTGGTCGTCGAATCCATGTGTCATCTCATGACCAATCACCACACCAATGGCACCATAGTTAAAGGCATCATCAGCAGTCATGTCAAAGAAAGGATACTGTAGGATTCCTGCAGGGAAACAGATCTCATTGGTGGTTGGATTATAATAGGCGTTTACTGTCTGTGGAGTCATATGCCAATCATCACGATCCACAGGCTTTCCTACAGTATGCTCAATATTCCAAGCATTCCAGAACTTAGCGCATGCCTGCATATTATCGTAATAAGATTTCGTAGGATCAATCTCAAGTGCAGAGATATCAGTCCACTTATCAGGATAGCCTACTTTCACATAGAATGTGTTCAGCTTCAGCAGAGCATTCACCTTTGTAGAATCGTCCATCCAGCTCTGAGCGGCAATACGCTCGCCGAGGGCAATCTGCAGGTTCTTGATCAGTGTGAGCATACGCTGCTTAGCAGCCTCAGGGAAGTACTTCTCGGCGTAAATTTTACCAAGAGCCTCACCCATCACACGCTCCACCTGACTGGTGCTACGCTTCCACAGAGGGAAGTTCTCCTTACGTCCAGAACGAACCTTACCATTGAAGTCGAAGCTCTCGGCTGCTGTAGCATCGTTCAGATAGTTGGCGGCGCCGCTGATAAAGCCCCACTCCATCACGTCGCGATACTCAGCAGGCTTGATGCTACCAACCAGTTTGTTGGCACCAGCAAGGAAGTCAGGCTGTCCTACAACCATCTCCTGCAGGTACTTAGTATCAATACCCTGAGCATTCATCACCTTAACCAATGGCAGGTTAGGATACTTAGTCTCAAACTCCTTCAGAGTCATCTTATTATAGTTAGCCTCTGGATCGCGGAGCTCTGTACGACTCTTGCTCACCTTGGCCAGGGCAGTCTCAACCTTCATGATGTTCTGCATCTTCTTGGTAGCAGCGCTCTTGCTGAAGCCCAAGAGCTGGAACATCTTCACCACGTGCTTCTTAAATGCCTCACGGATATCGGCTGTAGCCTTATCGTTATCCAGATAGTACTCCTTCTGACCGAGTGAGAGTCCGCCCTGGTAGATACTCAGAATATTCTGAGCAGCATTCTTCTCATCGGCACCAAAACCAGCATAGAAGAACTCCTGTTCACCATAAGGAGCCATCTCCAGTTGGATAGCCAGCAGCTGCTTATTGGTCTTAGCAGCCTCCAGACGCTTAATCAGTGGCATCAATGGTGCTACACCTTCCTTGTTACGGCGTGTAGAGTCCATCGCCAACTTGTAGAGATCACTCAGTTTCTGCTCGATAGTACCCTTTGCATAGGTATTGCTCTGAAGTTCTTTCAGAATACCATTGATACGCTTGTCGTTCTCTTCCTGCAAACGGTCGAAACTACCATAGCGAGAATAGGCTGCTGGCAGTGGGTTGTTCTTCATCCAACCACCACAAGCATACTCATAGAAGTCGTCGCCTGGACGAACATTCTTGTTGAAATCGGCCTCGTTCAAGCCTGAACCAAGCTCAGTCTGAGCCATCATCATCATTGAAACAGATGCCATTGTCATCATTGTTAGAAATCTTTTCATCGTTTTTTGTTTATTATTGCATTAATGATTCTAATTCCTCGCTTGCTTTCTCCCAGCGCTCCACTTCAGCATCAAGTTCGGCCTTGATGTTGGTGTACTCATTCACCATCACCATGTCAGATGCATTCTCAGGCTGCATCAGCAGTTCATTGAGCTCGTTCAAGCGCTGTTCCAGTTTCTCAATCTTTTCTTCCGACTGCTTCACGGCTTTCTGTACACGATTGACACGCTTCTGCTGTTCCTTGCGCTCGGCATAACTCAGCGCTTTTACCAAGGTCTCCTGCGGAATTTCTTTCTGCGCGCTATTTGCTGCTACGTTGGAAACATTCTGTTCCTTCACTGGGAATTTATTATTTCCACGCTGAGAATTATCACGCCCCAGTTCATTCAGTTCTGTTATCTTCTTGGATCTTAAGAAATCGTAGATACCGCCCAAATGCTCGCGCACCTTACCACCACCAAACTCATATACTTTGGTGACCAAACCATCCAAGAATTCACGGTCGTGACTCACGATGATAGCCGTACCATCAAAAGCTTTGATGGCTTCCTTCAACACATCTTTAGAAGGCATATCCAGGTGGTTGGTGGGCTCGTCGAGAATCAGCAGGTTGACAGGTTCCAACAGCAAGCGGATCATAGCCAATCTACTGCGCTCGCCACCACTCAGCACCTTCACCTTCTTATCACTCTCCTCACCTCCAAACATAAAGGCTCCCAGGATATCGTTAATGCGCAATCGCACTTCGCCCTTAGCTACATTGTCGATGGTCTGGAACACAGTGAGATTCTCATCAAGCAACTGTGCCTGGTTCTGGGCAAAATAGCCTATCTGGATGTTATGTCCCACCTTCAGTTCGCCTGTATATGGAATCTCACCCATGATACACTTCACGAGTGTAGATTTTCCTTCACCGTTTTTACCCACAAAAGCCACTTTCTCACCACGCTTAATGGTCAGCGTCACATGATCAAAGACGGTATGTTCACCATAGTCCTTCCGAACTTCATCACATATCACAGGATAATCACCGCTTCGCAAGCAAGGTGGGAACTTCAGGTGCATGGCAGAATTGTCAACCTCATCAATCTCGATAGGTACAATCTTCTCAAGTTGTTTCACCTTCTGCTGAACCTGAACTGCCTTTGTAGCCTGGTATCTGAAGCGTTCGATAAACGCCTTCATCTCAGCAACTTCCTTTTGTTGGTTCTCGTAAGCCCTTAACTGTTGCTCACGACGTTCTTTGCGAAGCACCACATACTCGTCGTACTTCACTTTATAGTCAATCACCTTACCACAAGAGATTTCAAGGGTACGATTTGACACATTATTAATAAAGGCACGGTCATGACTTACCAGCACCACAGCACTTGAGCTTTGCGCCAGGAACTGCTCCAGCCACTGAATAGATTCGATATCCAGGTGGTTGGTAGGCTCGTCGAGCAGCAACACATCTGGTTTCTGCAGCAGAATCTTGGCCAATTCGATACGCATACGCCAACCACCAGAGAACTCGGAAGTAGGACGCTCAAAGTCGCTACGTTCAAATCCCAAACCGGTCAGTGTACGTTCTATCTCAGCCTCATAATTCTCAGCCCCCATCATCATATAGCGCTCATGGGCAGTGGTATATTTCTCAATCAGCGCCAGATAGCTCTCACTCTCATAGTCGGTACGTTCGGCCAGTTCCTGATTCATCTGTTCCAACCGTTCCTTCATGCGGGTATTATCGGCAAAAGCCTTCTGTGCCTCCTCGCGCACGGTTGTATCGTCTTGCAGAATCATCACCTGGGGCAGATAGCCTATCTTTGTATCGTTAGGCACGCTCACATTTCCTGCAGTAGGCTTCTGCAGCCCACACAGAATCTTGAGCATGGTACTCTTTCCTGCACCATTCTTACCCACAAGAGCAATGCGATCCTTATCGTTAATCACAAAACTAGCCCCATCAAACAAAGGCTTGATACCAAACTCTACTCTCAGTCCTTCTACTGATATCATCGTTTATCTACAAATCTATAATTCTTAAATTGCTCCCTTGGGAAAAGCAGCATCTCATCAGTAATGCCACCCGACTGGAAGTTACTTATTTTTATCGTTGTCCAGATAAAGGCAATCTTGATACGCACACTTATCGGGTGATAGGTTTTGCGGTCCAAGAGTGCATGTATCTCTTTCATACCTTTACGCCCTTTTATCAACTTTAGCGTCACCATCAGCCCTTTGTCGGCCTCAGCTATACTATAGTCATAATTCTCTGGCTCAAACTTAAATTTCTGCGAATACTTATCGCTTTTGTTGTTTTTTGCCGTATGAATCTCAATCTCACGCTTTTTCTTTTTAAAGGTGTACACCGTTTTACCATCATTCCATGAGGTCATTCGAGCTTCGTCAAACTTACTTTTCTTACCTTTGTACCAGATGGTTCCATGAGTTTTATAAATACCAGTGATATTCACATCGTAGCTAAGTGTTGCACCCTGTTCACCAAACACTTGTTGGTAAGCACTATTAAAGATTCGGCGGGCTTGTCGGCTGTTTGCTGTTTCCTGAGCATTGATGCTACAAATGGCGCACCACAGCAGCACAAACGCGCAAATTATCCTTTTTCTCATTAATCTTTTCATTTTCGATGTGCAAAATTACACATTTCTCACGATTTATTACTATTTTTGCACACAAATTAACGAAATTACTACTTATATTTATGCAAAAGAACATTTTTTCCTGTCTTATTGCTACACAGCTGGGCATCAGCGAGAAATCAGTAGCCAATACACTTGCTTTGCTGCAAGAGGGTTGCACCATACCATTCATAGCTCGTTACCGTAAGGAACGCACAGGAGGGCTCGACGAGGTAAAGATTGCCGCCATCAGCGATCGGTACGAGAAATTGATTGACATACAGAAACGCAAAGAAACAGTCGTCAAGACCATCCAGGATCTTAACAAGCTCACCCCTCAGTTGAAGGAACGTATCGACCAATGCTGGGATGCCACTGAGCTTGAAGATATCTACTTGCCCTATAAACCCAAACGTCGCACCCGTGCCCAGGTGGCTCGTGAACAAGGTCTGGAACCACTGGCTCAGATTATCATGCTTCAGCGTGAACGCGATCCTGAGAGTGCCGCCTCACGCTATGTAGGAGACAAGGTGCCAACCGCCGAAGAAGCTATCAAGGGAGCTCAAGACATTATTGCTGAGACGGTGAGTGAAGACGAGCGTTCACGCCAACAACTGCGCAATGTTTTTCAGCGACAGGCCATCATCACTTCAAAAGTAGTAAAAGCCAAGGCCGACACCGACGAAGCTGCCAAATATAGCGATTACTTTGAATGGAGCGAGCCACTGAAACGCTGCTCCAGTCACCGTTTGCTGGCCATGCGGAGAGGTGAGCAGGAGGGCATACTGCGAATCAGCATCTCGCCTGATGACACAGAGGCGTGCGACCGTTTGAAGCGACATTATGTATATGGCAATACAGCGTGCGGCAGACTGGTGAGCGAGGCTATTGACGATGGTTATAAGCGCCTGCTCAAGCCCGCCATCGAAACAGAGTTTGCCACATTCAGCAAAGAGAAAGCCGACGAAGAAGCTATCCGTGTATTTGCCGAGAACCTGCGCCAGCTACTACTGGGCGCTCCGCTGGGTCAGAAACGCGTGATGGGCATCGATCCTGGATTCCGCACCGGTTGCAAGGTGGTATGTCTCGATGCTCAGGGCAATCTGCTGCACCACGATGTCATCATGCCCCACCCACCAATCAACAAGCGCACCGAAGCAGCTGTCATCCTTCTGAAACTCATTGCCAAATATCAGATTGAGGCTATTTCAATAGGCAACGGCACTGCCAGTCGCGAAACCGACGCTTTCGTGAAAGATGTGTTGGCTGGTAGATACAATATTTCCGACAAAAACGGAAAAACAAGTCATTCTGACTCTACACCTCAGGTATTCGTAGTCAGCGAAGCAGGTGCCTCTGTCTATTCGGCGTCAAAGATTGCCCGCGACGAATTTCCTGATGAGGATGTCACCGTGCGAGGTGCCGTGAGTATCGGTCGCCGATTAATGGACCCACTGGCCGAACTGGTAAAGATTGACCCTAAAAGCATCGGTGTAGGTCAATATCAGCATGATGTTGACCAAAGCAAACTCAAGCACTCGCTCGACCAGACGGTGGAAAGCTGCGTAAACTCCGTGGGTGTGGATCTCAACACAGCCTCACAACATCTGCTCATGTATGTGAGTGGTCTGGGAGCTACACTTGCCAAGAATATTGTGGATTATCGTCGCGAGCATGGCGCTTTCACCTCTCGCAATCAACTACTAAAGGTGCCACGCCTAGGCCCTTCTGCCTTCCAGCAATGTGCAGGTTTCCTGCGTATTCGAAACGGCAAAAATCCGCTCGACAATTCTGCAGTACATCCAGAGAGTTATCCCATTGTAGAGCAGATGGCCAAGGATCAGAGTTGCTCTGTTGCCGACCTCATCCACGACAAGGACAAACGAGCAGCCATCCAGCTTTCACACTATGTTACAGCCGAAGTTGGTATGCCCACACTTACTGACATCCTGGCCGAACTCGAGAAGCCTGGACGCGACCCACGCGAACAGCTTGAAGCATTCGAGTTTGACAAGAATGTCAATACCATCGACGACCTTGTTGAAGGTATGGTGCTGCCAGGCATTGTTACCAACATCACTAATTTTGGTGCTTTTGTTGATATTGGCGTGCACCACGACGGACTTGTTCATATCTCACAGATGGCCAACCGTCGCATCGCCCATCCGCTCGACGTTGTAAAACTACACCAACACGTGATGGTTCGTGTGACAGAGGTTGACCACCGCCGCCAGCGTATTTCTCTATCAATGAAAGGCGTTTAATAAAATAAAAATATAAAAAAAAGTGAATTATTTGTTTTTCTCGATGAAAAAACGTATCTTTGTCGCAATATTACATTATAACAACATACCAATATGAAAAGAAACCAGAAATTCGTCATCACGATTAATCGTGAATTAGGTAGCGGCGGACGTACCGTTGGTCGCAAATTGGCAGAGAAGTTAGGTGTCGAATATTACGACAAAGCACTCATCAATAGCTTAGAGACAAGATACAACCTCAGTGTAGATGAAATCGAGAAGCTGAAAGGCCGTAGCCACGGCTGGTGGGCAGAGCTTAAGCGTACCCTCTTTGAGAGTAACGGTCAGGCCGCCACAGCCAACTATGGACTCGCTGTTCCTGGCGACAAACCTTTTGAACCAACCAGTTTCGATATGTACCAGGCTGAGAAGGAAATTCTGGCTGGTATTGCTGAGAACGAGTCATGCGTGATTGCCGGCCGCTTAGGTTTCCATGTATTCCGCACACATCCCAACCATTTGAGTATTCTTATTCAGGCCTCTATGCCATTCCGTTTGGAACGCATCATGCGCAAAAAACACATCAGCGAGCAGGAAGCCAGGAAAACGATAGACATGGTAGATAAGATGCGCGAGAACTATGTGAATGAATACGCTAAGACCTCACGCTATGACACCCGTAATTATGACCTCGTCATCACAGCTGATGGCAAAACAGAGGATGAAATTGTTGATTTCATCATGGCATATATCGACTAAACATACATGAAGAAAACTTCGGCCTACAGACTGAGCCTGATTATCATGACGGTACTCCTGATTATGTGGGGTACCATCATGACTATTGTATTAATTATCACCCGTAATTCCAGTGCCCAAGAGGTAGAATCACGCTATGAAGGTATTATACTCCACGCAAATGAAAAGATTCGCGGTGTACTTTCAGATGTATATGTAGCGGCTATCAATAATGTCAGCCTTATAGAGAACGACCTGGATAGTCCAGACAAGCTACAGAAGCATCTGGAAAAGATGGTGAGGCTAAACAACTATATGTCAAGTTGCCGACTCATCTTTGAGCCTGATTTCTATCCAGAGCGCGGACATTACTTTGAAATTTATGCATGGCGCGATTCTACAGGAACCATCAGGAGTAAGCAGATGAACGAGCAGCATCCCGATTATCTCACACACTCTTGGCTCCAGGCATCACTCGATAACCAGAAGGGCGATTGGACACCTCCCTACATTGACCGTGCAGCATCGCAACAACTCACAACCACATACCTGACGCCGATACACAACCAACTTGGTCGCCAAGCAGGATTGCTGGGAGCCGATGTATCACTGGAATGGCTGCGCCAACGCCACAAGCGCATTGACCAACAAAACCACGAGCGTTTTGAGAAGGGATTCAAGGAACAGTCATACAGTTTTATCATCGACAACGACGGTACCTATCTGATACATCCTGACGAAAGTCGTGTACTGAAAAAGACCTTCCAGGAAGTAGCTGCTAGCACCCCCGACCCAGCAGATGACAATCTGGCTCACTTGATGATGGACCGTCAAAGCGGTAGTGGCCTGACAAACAACAATGGTGTGAGCTCCGTCTTATTCTATTCGTATGTAAAATATGCCGACTGGACAGTAGTGATAGCAGTACCCGAAGCTATCATAAACCATCAAGGCAACATGTTGGGCACTATTATCATGGCTGTGATGCTATTCGGATTGGTAATCATATTCTTATTGAGTCGCACGCTCATCAAGAATATCGACAAGTTGAGAAACACATCAGCCCAAAAGGCCGCTATCGAGCAGGAGCTTAAGATTGCCAGTCATATTCAGCAGCAGATGCTCCCCAAGAAGTATCCTCCCTACCCCGACCGCAGTGATATAGATATTTTTGGCGAAATAGTTACTGCCAAGGAAGTTGGTGGCGACTTATATGATTTTCTGCTGAACGATGAGAAGTTGTTCTTCTGTATAGGCGATGTGAGTGGAAAGGGCGTGCCAGCATCACTGATGATGGCCGAGGCGATATCGCTCTTCCGGTGCGAAGCCATGCTGCACTCATCACCACAAACCATTGTAAAGCGCATGAACAAAACGCTATGCGAAAGCAACGATTCGTTTATGTTTGTGACCCTTTTCCTGGGAGTACTCGACTTGCAGACAGGCCAACTGACCTACACCAACGCCGGCCATGAGCCCCCACTGCTGGTACGTTCACTCGCCCGCTTCATATATGTTGACAACAACGTACCATTAGGTTTACGTCCTGATTGGGAATACACAGAGCAGCAAGTTCTCATGGACAACAATGAGATACTGCTCCTTTACACCGACGGTTATACTGAGGCAGAAACAGCTAACCACGAGCACTTCGGTCGCGAAAGAATTCGTAACAGATCCAACCGTCTGGCCGACCTGCATCTGGATGCGCGCCAGTTTGCCCACCAGCATTATGAGACGGCACAGAGCTTTGTTGGCGACACACCACAATCCGACGATATTTCGCTGCTTGCCATCAGATTCATGGGGCAGTCAGCAGCTAACACCTACCGTCGCAGTCTTACATTGAGTAACGATTTTGAGGAGGTGATGGAACTGACTGATTTTGTGAAAACCATCTGTCAGGATCATCATTTAGACGACACAACGACATCATTCACAACGCTGGCAGTTGAAGAAGCAGTGGTAAACGTGATGAAATACGCCTACCCCGACCGTCAGCCAAGTCACATTCTGTTGCAGGTAGAGGCAGACGAACATACGCTGACCTTTACACTGCGTGATAAAGGCATGCCCTTTGACGCCACACTGGTGGAAGAGGTTGATGTAGAGCAACAAGCAGAGCAGCGCATAGAAGGCGGTTTAGGCATACATCTGATGCGCCACTATATGGACCATATCAGCTACGAACGCAAAGGAGATGAGAACGTGCTGGTGATGCAAAAGCAATTATAATCATGTAACAAAGAGAACAATTTAAGATATGGAATTAAAAATAGACAAAACAGGCGAGCAACAAGTAACGCTGACATTGATCGGCAGACTTGATACCTCTGTGACACAAGCTGTAGAAAGAGAGATCAAGCCACTGTTTGATTACTTCGAAACAGAAATTGTGATAGATTGCAGACAACTCGAGTATATCTCATCGAGCGGTCTGCGCATTCTCATGCACATAGCCCAGCAAGGATGGATCAATCACTGCCAGATGTATGTTGACGGATTACAACCCCAAGTGTACGATGTATTCAAGACAACCGGCTTTGTCCACTTGTTTAACATCAGAGACTAGTTAAACTACTGCAGATAAAAAGTAAAACCCTCGCCGACTGGCGAGGGTTTTATTTTAAGACTTGGTAAAGTCGTTTAAATTACTTAACCTTCTCTACGATGGCCTTGAAAGCCTCGGGGTTGTTCATAGCGAGGTCAGCGAGCACCTTACGGTTGATCTCGATACCTGCCTTAGCGAGGTTACCCATGAGGACAGAGTAGCTCATACCCTCCTGACGAGCGGCAGCGTTGATACGCTGAATCCACAGGCTGCGGAAGTTACGCTTCTTGTTACGACGATCACGATAGGCGTAGGTCAAACCCTTCTCCCATGTGTTCTTTGCTACTGTCCAAACATTCTTGCGGGCACCGAAGTAACCGCGGGTAAGCTTCAAAATTCTCTTACGCTTTGCTCTTGATGCAACGTGATTTACTGATCTTGGCATAATTCTTACTTCTTTAAAATGTTAGACAATAGGTTTAACGGAGACACAACAGATCACGAACCTGCTTCATGTTGCTAGGATCAACGATAGTTGTACCTACCAAGTTGCGCTTCTGCTTCTTGGTCTTCTTTGTCAGAATGTGACTGTGGAAGGCATGACGTCTCTTTACCTTACCTGTTCCGGTGAATGAGAATCTCTTCTTAGCACCAGAGTTTGTCTTTACTTTTGGCATTGTTTTAAAAATTTAAATTGTTATTAATATCAAGCAGCTACGCATATACCGGGCGCGCCACCTTCTTTTTATTCTTTAATCCTCCTCAGTGTTCTGCAGCTTTTTCAGTGCATCAGCGCTGATTTTAGCATTAGCAAAGAGCCCGCCGTTTGCTGGGGTCTCATTCTCTGCAGTCTCCTCTTTCTGCTGCTTTGCCAACTCCTTAGCTTCGGCCTGAGCCGCCTCGCGGTCACGTGCCTGCTGGCTTTTCTTGGCAGAACCGGCCTTCTTTGGAGCCAGATAGAGGAACATCTTCTTGCCTTCGAGTGATGGCATGCCCTCAACCTTTCCTACCTCTTCGAGGTCGTTAGCAAAACGGAGCAGCAATACCTCTCCCTGCTCTTTAAACAGGATAGAGCGGCCACGGAAGAATACGTATGCACGTACCTTGTTGCCCTCCTCGAGGAACTCGCGAGCGTGCTTCAGCTTGAACTGATAGTCATGCTCATCGGTCTGAGGTCCGAATCTGATTTCCTTCACCTCAACCTTTACCTGCTTGGCCTTCATTTCCTTCTGACGCTTTTTCTGCTGGTAGAGGAATTTGGAGTAGTCGATGAGACGACATACTGGCGGATTGGCATTGGGCGATATCTCCACGAGGTCAACCCCCATGTCACGGGCCTGATTGAGCGCATCACGCGTAGACATTACAGACGAACCTTCGTCGCCTACGATGCGGACTTCACGTACTCGAATCTGTTCGTTGATACGGTACTGATTCTTCAATTTGTCATTCTTCATTAACTACTTTTTAAGAAATCGGCTGCAAAATTACTAATTTTCTTTGAACTTTGAGCTTCGTGCTATTAACTATTTGAAAAAAATTATAAATATTTAACTTTAGAAGTCTTTGGTCATCTCAGCAACACGGGCGTTAACCTCATCGATAAACTCCTGAATGGTCTTCACGCTCTGCTCGCCACCACCCTGTGGACGAACGGCAACTGTACCCTCAGCAGCCTCCTTCTCACCTACGATAACCATATAAGGAATACGCTTCAACTCGTTGTCACGGATCTTACGTCCCAGTTTCTCGTTACGCATATCCACTGTAGCGCGAACGCCACCCATATCAAACTTCTTGGCAACCTCCTGAGCATAGCCGTTATACTTCTCTGACAGAGGCAGGATAGCCACCTGGTCAGGAGTCAGCCACAATGGGAAGTGACCGCTGGTGTGCTCAATCAGAACGGCACAGAAGCGCTCCATTGAACCGAATGGTGCACGGTGAATCATCACAGGTGTCTTCTTCTGGTTATCCTCATCGGTATATTCCAGATTAAAGCGCTTAGGCAGGTTGTAGTCCACCTGGATAGTACCCAGCTGCCAACGGCGACCGATAGCATCCTTAATCATAAAGTCGAGCTTAGGACCATAGAAAGCAGCCTCGCCATATTCTACCTTTGCAGGCAGGCCCTTCTCCTGACAAGCCTCAACAATAGCCTTCTCAGCCAGAGCCCAGTCCTCATCAGTACCTACATACTTATCATGGTCGTTAGGATCGCGCAGAGAAATCTGAGCCTCGAAGTTAAATCCGAAGGCTGTCAGCACAATACCGATAATATCCATAACATTGAGGAACTCCTGCTTAACCTGATCAGGACGGCAGAACAAGTGTGCATCATCCTGTGTGAACGAACGCACACGAGTAAGTCCATGCAGCTCACCACTCTGCTCATAACGGTAAACAGTACCGAACTCAGCAATACGCAGTGGCAGGTCGCGGTATGAACGTGGCTTCCAAGCGAAGATTTCGCAGTGGTGAGGACAGTTCATTGGCTTCAGCATATACTCTTCATCCTCCTCAGGTGTATGGATAGGCTGGAATGAATCCTTGCCATAGTGTGCATAGTGACCAGAGGTAACGTAGAGATTCTTTGAACCGATATGCGGTGTGATAACCTCCTGATAGCCGAAACGCTTCTGCACCTTACGCAGGTGATCCTGCAGGCGCAGACGGAGTTCAGTACCCTTTGGCAACCAGATGGGCAGACCCTTACCTACCTTGTCTGAGAACATAAAGAGTTCCATCTCTTTTCCAATCTTACGATGGTCGCGCTTCTTAGCCTCTTCCAGCATCTCCAGATACTCGTCGAGCATCTTTTTCTTTGGGAATGAGATACCATACAAACGCTGCATCTGCTCGCGATTAGCATCTCCACGCCAGAAAGCACCGGCTACAGAGGTGAGCTTAACAGCTTTGATCTCGCCAGTATCCACAAGGTGTGGACCACGGCAGAGGTCGGTGAAATTACCCTGGGTATAGGTAGTGATAGAACCGTCTTCAAGATCCTGTTCAATGTGCTCGCACTTATAGGTCTGTCCCCACTCAGCAAACTGCTTCAGGGCATCAGCCTTTGAAACCTCACGACGCACAACAGGCTCTTTCTTACCAGCCAGTTCCTTCATCTTAGCCTCAATTTTCGGGAAATCGCTCTCCTTGATGCTCTCGCCGTCCTTCAGCAGTACATCATAGAAGAAACCATTCTCGACAGCAGGTCCGAAACCGAACTGAATGCCAGGATACAACTCCTGCAGTGCCTCAGCCAGCAAGTGGGCCGATGTGTGCCAGAAGGTATGCTTACCCTGCTCGTCATCAAACTTGTAGAGCGCGATGGTAGCGTCCTCATTGATAGGACGGTTCAGCTCTACTGTCTCACCGTTTACTCCACAGCTTACAACACTGCGTGCGAGAGCCGGTGAAATGCTCTCTGCAATCTGGAAACCAGTTACGCCCTGCTCATACGAGCGAACAGATCCGTCTGGGAATGTAATGTTAATCATCATATCTACAATATATGTTTGAATTTTTAAATTGCCTGCAAAGATAGTGTTTTTATTCCAAACCGATGCATCTTTATCGAAAAAAATTACTTGTCGCGATACTTTTTGATAACACTATAGGCCTGATAGAGTCCTAATTCGCCTGCTTTCGACAAATCTTCGATACCTTCATCCACGTGCTTGGCATTGATTTTTGCCAGTCCGCGGTTAAACCAAGCTTCGGCCAGATCCTGATTCAGTTTTAGCGCTATCGAGTAGTCGGCTATAGCCCGCTGGTAGTCATGACGCAAAGCATAAAGGTTACCTCTATTATAATATAGGTATGCATTCTGCGGTGCCAGTCTGATGGCATCCGACAGGTCGCCCAGCACATTGGCCGACTTCAGATCGATGTTGGTGCCCTCAGAGGCATTAAACTCATTGATCTTGGCCTGACAAACGGCACGCTGCCAATAAGCCAGCGACGAAGTTGAATCTATCTGCAAGCAGATGCTCAGGTCGTCGATAGCATTATCGAAGTTCTGGATAGAACCATAGGCGATAGCACGCAGCAATAGCAATGGTGCCACTTTGGTCGTAGTCTTCGATTTATCTATCTGATTACTCAGCGAGTCGATATAAGCGAAGGTCTGCTTCATTCTGCTCTCACTCAGTGTACGCTGTTCGCAAGAGAGATAAACGGTATGTGAGCCCGACGCCTGATTAAAGGCATCCACGCTGTTCTCGAAAGCATTCTCTACCTTCACTTCATTCTGTGGCTGCACAAACGTCAGACCATACATCGGCAGCATGTTCACCTGAGCCTTACGGTTCTGCACTCTACCGCGATAATCGCTCTTATACTCGTGCTCCACCTCCTGCTCATCTGCCACAACCAACTGGTTATATTTGTCGGGATCAATATCGCTACGCTTACGCATCTGCTTTTTCGAGAGTCGTGGCTGCTTACCGTAGCGCTTATCCATCTGCGCCTTCAAGATGCGGAACTCATCCAGTTCAGCCTGCTTGGTGTTACCCAGTCGGCGATAGCACGAAGCACGATGCTGCAATCCGAACCAGAAGTTGGGATATTCCTCAATCACTTTCGAATAGTCGCGGATAGCCGCCCTCAGATTACCTGTTTGTTCCAGGAGCAAGGCACGGTTGAAGAGCGCCATCAGGTTATCCGGTTCCAGTTTCAGTACAAAGTCAAAATCCTCTATACCTCGGTTGTCATCACCCACCTGAGCACGCAGCAGTCCGCGGTTATAATGCCCTAAGAAGTTGTTCGGGTCCAAATCGAGCGCTGTGTCATAGTCGGCCATCGCCCCACGCAGGTTGTTCTGGTTGAATCGAGCCATCGCACGATTGATATAGTTGCCAGCATGTTTCGGCAGCAAGTGAATACTCTTACTCAGAAACTCCTCGCCCTCCTTCCACTTCTGGCGCGACAGACTGATGACAGCCCTCTCTGCCCAGATACCACCGTCGTATGGGTCAAGTTCCAGACTCTTATCAAGCGCCTTGACAGCCTTGGTAGTATCTTTCTGCAACAGATATATCTCAGCCTGCATCGAATAAGCTCGCGCATACTTCGACCATCGTGTTTCCATCGTGTCAATCTGCGCCAACGCCAGATCATAGTTTTTATCCTGAATCAAACAGAGCACTCGGTTATGCCAGAGTGCCTGATTATCAGGATCGTAGCGCAGTGCACGATCATAATCGCGCACAGCATCGCTATACTTTTTCTGATTTATTCGGCACAAGCCACGCAGTTCATAGGCATTCACCACATAAGGATTTCGCTCAATAGCCTCCGTACAGTCACTTTCGGCTCCACGGAAATCATCCAGATAGAACTTGGCTACACCACGAAAAAACCAAGGCTCATAGAGCCATGGTTTCATGCTGATAGCCTGATTAAAATACTGTATAGACAGAACGTAATCCTCATAATAGAGTGCCGAACGTCCTATCATCACCAAGCGATCAGTATTAAACTGCGCTAAACACCTTGAACATTGAACATTGAACATTGAACATTGCAGTACCAACGAGAGCAATATCCATCTCAAGAACTTACTATTCATAATGGCCAATGGTCAATCATCAATGTTCAACGTCTTACTACTTTGGTCTTGTAGCCACAACGGAAGCGTCCCTGTGTCAGAGCGCGCAACTTACTCTTAATAAGCTGCTTGCGGAGAGGCGAGATACGATCCACAAACATCTTTCCGTCGAGGTGGTCGAACTCATGCTGCATCACACGAGCCAGATAACCTTCGATCCACTCGTCGTGGTGCTCAAAGTTCTCGTCATCCCACTCTACATGGATACGTGTAGGACGTGTCACCTTCTCGTGGATGGCAGGAATAGACAGACAGCCCTCCTCCGACACATCAGTATTTGTTTCATCATACTCCACGATATGAGCATTGATAAACACCTTTCTAAACCCCTTGTATTCAGGCAGATCTTCTGAAATCACATCCAGGTCGATAACCACCAGTCGGATGGGCTTGCCAATCTGAGGCGCAGCCAGTCCGATACCTTCCGACTCTGCCAATGTCTCCCACATATCCCCAATCAGATCTTTCAACTGTGGGTAATCGGGTGTAATATCCTCAGCCACCTTGCGAAGCACAGGCTGACCGAATATATAAATAGGTAATATCATAATAAATTGAAAATTGATAATTATTTGCGACTGCGAAGATAATCCTCGAGAATGATTGTCGCCGATATTTCGTCCACTAGTCCTTTGTTCTGTCGGGCCTTCTTCTTCAGTCCTCCATCAAGCATAGCCTGATGCGCCAGCACCGACGTAAAACGTTCATCATAATACTGTATTGGCACCTGCGGCATAGCCTTACGCCAGCGGTTAACGAACTGCTGCACACGAGCCAGATTCTCACTAGGCTCTCCATTAGGCTGTCGCGGTTCTCCAATCACTATCAGTTCCACCTGTTCACGCGCCAGATAAGCTTTCAGATAGTCAAACAGCTCCGATGTAGCAACAGTCGCCAATCCCCCAGCAATAATCTGCAGAGGATCGGTGACTGCTAAACCGGTACGTTTTTTACCGTAATCTATTGATAGTATCCTAGCCAACGTTGCTAATTAACGAGCGTTATACAGCAACCAAGCATCAGGATAAGATGCACGAATCTGATCGCGGCTGGCAGCAGCTGCAGCCTTATCAGCGAAGGTAGAAGCGATTACGCGATACATATTCTTCTCGTTGTTCTTTACCACCTGAGCATCGTAGCCAGCATTCTTCAGGCGCTGCATCAGTCCTTCAGCATTAGCACGAACACCGAATGAACCAACAACAACACTGAAAGCCTTCAATCCGCTACCGCTGATGAGCGATACACTCTCCTGGCGTACAGAAACATTGTCGAGATTATCAACCACCTGAGTCTCTGTGGCAGGCTTAGCCTCTACAGGGGCTACAACAGGAGCAGTCTCAACCACGGGCTGAGCAGCCTGCTGCTGAGCAGTGTCATACTGCTTAGCCTTCTCGTAAGCCTTCTTATAGGCACTCTCATTAGTCTTACAACTTGTCATTGCCAGTGCCAGGCACAAACCTGCGCATAATACGGTGTACTTCTTCATTTTTCCTAATTTTTATTTTCTAATTCAATTATTGATTCAATATTTTGTGTGCGAAATTACTAATTATTACTCAAAAGCGAGCCAAAACACAACATAAAGTTTGTTAAATCAGAGAAAACACAACTTTTTTATTAAAAATTTGGCTGATTTTTGCATTACAACCAGAAAACTTTCGTATATTTGCAGTCAAATAAGTTTTTATTCATTATTAATTTAGAAAGGATTTATATTATGAAAGGATTAGGTTATGTAGGCGCTATTCTTGGCGGAGCCATCGCTGGCGCAGTGGTAGGTATATTGGTAGCCCCAGAAAAAGGAAAAGACACTCGTGTAAAGATTACCGATGCTGTAGAGGATTTCCTGAAGAAGCACAACATCAAGCTGAGCCGCAAGGAGGTAGTCGATCTTGTTGACGACATTCAGGACGCAGCTGCTGAGGAGGAATAACCCATGCTGTCTAGCGATAAGAATGTAGAGAACATAGCACAGCTGATAGAGGTGCTAAAACACTATCTCGGGTTACAAACGGAATACGTAAAGCTCGCGATGATAGACAAGGTGGTGCGCCTGGTTACGGCAGCCGCCTTGGCTATCGTGTTCATTCTGGTGATAGCGGCATGCCTCACTTACCTGTCGTTTGCTATTGCTTTATGGCTGGCAACGTTTACAGGCACGGCCTTGGCATTCCTTATTGTATCACTGCTCTATCTGCTGTTATTCATCTTGTTTATCATCTTCCGCAAACCATGGATTGAGAAGCCCCTCGTGAGATTCCTGTCCGGTTTGTTGCTCAGTAAATAACGACTATGCAGAACAAAAAGACATCAAATAGTTTTAGTACGCTCGATGAAATTGTTGAGCGCAAGGATGCTCTGCTCGAAGAGATCCAGCGTGATGAAGAAAAGGTAGCTTCGCTTTGGAGCCAGACGTTCCTCAAGCGTGACGAAACTTCTAAGGGCGATTATATTGCCAGTTTGGTAAGCAATGGCTTTATAGCGTTCGATGCATTTCTGCTGGTCAGGAAGCTCTTTAAGGGCTACGGTTTTCTGTTCGGAAAAGGTAAGCGCAAACGCTGGTTATAATAAAAAAAGGGTCACCGCTGTGACCCAAACCTTTGTTAACCTTAAATCTAATACTATGAAAAACACACGATGCAAAGTTACGATTTTTTTCGTCACTTGCAAAACATTCCCAAAAATATCATCACAAATTAACCAATTTTAAGGGAATCCCGTATGCATTTTACATAATTACAGATATATTTCTTGTCCGTCGTAGGCCAGATTTATGCCTTCAGGCAATAGTCTGTTCACCTCGTCATGCAATCCCACATCATGACACACATGGATAATCAGCGTTTGCTTGGCCCCCACCCTACGCGCAAAGGCTATGGCATCGTCCATGAGTTGATGCGAGTGGTGAGGCTTATCAAATCGCAAAGCATTGACCACCAACAACTCGGTACCCTCTAGATAAGACAATTCACCATCATCGATGGTCTTCATGTCGGTGATATATGTCAGCTTTCCAATTCTATATCCCAGAATAGGCAGTTTGCCATGCATCACCTGGATGGGCATCACCTCCATATCACCAATCTGCAAAGGCTTGTGTGGCTCAATCTCATGCAGCCCTATTGCAGGCACACCCGGATAGCGGTTATCAGCAAAACAGTATGGCAGCATTTGCAGCATACCCTGTTTGGCCAGCGCATCAGCATACACGTTGATAGCTCCAAACTGACAGTATGGCCGAATATCATCCATACCGCCCATATGATCGTAATGCGAGTGGGTTATCAGGATGCCATCGATTTTACGGAAAGGCTGTGGTAATATCTGTTGACGGAAGTCAGGACCGCAGTCAATCAGGATGCGTGTGGTATCGGTCTCCACCAGCACCGAACAGCGCGTACGTTTATCCTTGGGATTGGTGCTCGTACAAACCTTACACTGGCAACCTATCACTGGCACGCCGCACGAAGTGCCTGTTCCTAAAAACGTCAGTTTCATATCACGTTTACCTCCGGATAAATATCTACACCAAACTTAGCTTTCACGTCGGTTTGAATCTGCTGGCACAGCGCCACGATCTCCTGACCGGTGGCACCACCGCGGTTCACCAGCACCAACGCCTGCTTATCGTGCACACCGGCACGCCCCAACGATTTACCCTTCCAGCCACACTGGTCGATCATCCAACCTGCAGGAATCTTCACGTTGTCGGCATCAATATCATAGTGTGGCATACCTTCATAAAGAGCAGCCAGTTCGTTGTATTTCTCTCGAGCCACAATCGGGTTCATAAAAAAGCTACCAGCATTGCCCAGTACTTTTGGATCGGGCAGTTTAGCCTCACGTATGCTTATAATCGTGTCGCGCAACTGCTGAGCTGTAGGCTCACTTATGCCCTGCTTCTCCAGCTCTGCACGGATATTACCATAGTCTAAACGAGGCTCGAACGTTGCAGAGAATTCGTATTCTACACTCAGTATCAGATACCGATTTTTCCATTCATGCTTAAACTTGCTCTGGCGATAGCCATATTCGCATTCTGCATTCTCAATCACGCACACATTTCCTGTGGCTATCTCAACAGCACGGATACTACGAATCAAATCCTTAGCCTCAGCACCGTAAGCACCGATATTCTGCACAGCGCTCGCTCCCACATCACCAGGAATCAGCGAGAGATTCTCTGCCCCATACAGGCCCATACTGATGCTTTGTGCCACCACATCGTCGAACACTTCACCACTGCCGCACACCAGACGGTTTCCTGTGCGACTGATGCCCTTACAGGTGGAATGCACTACGATACCCTCATAATCACGGGTCAACAATAGATTGCTGCCACCACCTATTATTATATAAGGTATGCGTGCAGAACGCAGCAGCTCGGCCACCTCTACAGCTTCAGCCTCTGTGCTATACTCGACAAACTGAGCACACTTGGCATCAATACCAAATGTGTTATGTTGCTTCAGACTATAATTACTCAAATTTTTCAACTCTTCAATTCTTCAATTCTTCCACTCTTCAATTTTTCAACTCTTCCACTCTTCAACTTTCCTTACGTTGCCATTTTCTTGAGCAGCCATTTGCCACCCTCTTTCTTGAAACGCAGCTCCATCTCAAGACCGTTGGCCACGCCCCTCAGCAAGTAGATTTTCTGCTTACCCTCAGTCTGGGGCTTACCGTAAATAATGTTATAGAGAGTTTTCTGAGGCAGTGTAGGCGCAAAAGCCTCCCATGTGTCGGGCGTAATCACACCTTCCATCATGTTGAAGTCATCATCTGGGTCAGGACCACTAAAGTCAACAGTCTCACTCAGACTCTTTATCTGGAAGGCCGAGTCGGTCACAAACCGGTGATAGAAGCTCAGGAACGAGGCGTTAGGATCACTCTGCAGCGGAGTAACCCTGATTTCCAGTAGCAGCCAAGCACCTTTAATGCGCTGGAACATATAGTTCTTCACCTGTCTCTTGGCCAGCAGAATCTTTTCCACCACAGCCTCGTTCACGGCCGTATCCTTCATCAGTTGCATCTGCTTGTCGTCATTAAATAGTAAGGTATAATATCCCTGACGCATAAACAGGTGTTCCATCTTCCACTTACTTTTTTCAATCGTTGTGGTTTTACCGTTTTCAGTTACTCTCAGCGGGAAAACCACACGCTCCTTTTGTAGCTTCTTGTTGGCCAGGAAGTTAAACAGAAAATCGTCAAACATGTCATCAGCAGCTCTTGGCATAGGAGTCTCTGTAATCAGCATCTCCAATGAGTCAACATCTGTGGTGTCAGTAGAGTCAGCCACCGAATCGGCTGGCACCTCCTCCGTCTGATTTGCCTTGTTCCCAGTACACGAGAACATCATCAGCACCAATGCGAAAATCGCGATAAAAAACCTTTTCATCTACTTAATGTAGTACCCTAATCTTTCTAATTTCTCTCAAAATTTCGGCAAAGATACACATTTTTTTAGATATAAGTACACAAGAACAAACTTTTTTCTGTTCTTTTGTTCTTTTTATCCCAAAAAATAAGTACCTTTGCACGCAAAATTGCAATTTTTATAGTTTATGATACTTGATAAGATAGACGAACTTCTGAAAGAAGTACAGAATTTGAGCGCTAAAAACGCTGAGGAAGTTGAGCAGCTCCGACTGAAATATCTGAGCAAGAAAGGCGAGATTACAGCCTTGATGAACGACTTCCGCGAGGTGCCTGCCGACCAGAAGAAGGCAGTGGGCATGAAGATTAACGAACTGAAGACTCTGGCCACCGAGCGCATTAATCAACTGCGCGAGGAGTGCGACACTCAGGAGACGACCGACGAGGCTATCGACCTGACCCGCACCCCCTACCCAATCCAGTTGGGTACACGTCATCCACTCACCATCGTCACTAACGAGATTATCGATATTTTCTCTCGCATGGGCTTTGTACTGGCCGATGGTCCTGAGGTTGAAGACGACAACCACATCTTTACAAAGATGAACTTCGCAGCCGACCACCCTGCTCGTGATATGCAGGACACATTCTTCGTATCTCAGCATCCTAACGATGTCACCAAGAACATTCTGCTGCGTTCTCACACATCAAGTGTTCAGGCCCGCATCATGGAGCAGATGCACGACGAGAACGGCAAGCTCACCGCTCCTATCCGCGTGATCTGCCCAGGCCGTGTATATCGCAACGAGGCTATCACCGCTCGTGCACACTGTTTCTTCCATCAGGTAGAAGGATTGTATATCGACAAGAACGTATCGTTTACCGACTTGAAGCAGGTTCTGCTCTCGTTTGCAAAGGAGATGTTTGGTGCCGACACTAAGATTCGTCTGCGCCCATCTTACTTCCCATTCACCGAGCCCAGTGCCGAGATGGATATCTCTTGCTTCATCTGTGGTGGCGAGGGTTGCGGCTTCTGTAAGCACACTGGTTGGGTAGAGATTCTGGGTTGCGGCATGGTTGATCCTAACGTGCTCGAACTCTGCGGCATCGACTCTAAGGAGTACACCGGTTACGCCTTTGGTATGGGTGTTGAGCGTATCACCAACTTGAAGTACCGAGTAAGCGACCTCCGCATGTTCTCAGAGAACGACACCCGCTTCCTCGAAGAATTCGAATCAGCAAACTAAAATAATAATTAAAGCCCCACCTTAGCGGTGAGGCTTTTTGTGTTTTTATGAACTATCTAGAACAGAAAATCCTTCAAGAGTGTGAGGTCAGACCTGGTAATATTCTGAAGATTGACAGTTTTCTCAATCATCAGATTCAGATGGACGTGATGCGCTTTATTGCCCAGGAGTTCAAGAGCAGGTTTGCAGACGCCAAGATTACCAAGATTCTCACCATCGAAGCCAGTGGCATAGCTATTGCAACCATGCTTGGCAACAGTCTTGATGTGCCCGTTGTGTTTGCTAAGAAGAGCCAGACACTCAATAGCAGCGACGACAAATACATGTCGCACGCCTATTCTTTTACCCATAAGATGCAGAACATGGTGTTTGTTTCAGTCCCCTATCTCTCAGCTTCCGACCATCTGCTGATAGTAGATGATTTCCTTGCCGAAGGCGAAGCTGTTCACGCCCTTATCGACATCGCCCGCCAGGCAGGTGCCACAATAACAGGCATTGGTATCGCCGTAGAAAAGGGCAACCAGAATGGCGGTCGCATACTTCGTGAAGAAGGCTACCACTTAGAATCCCTCGCCATCATCGAAGAGATGAACTACGAAACCCAATCCATTAAGTTTCGAGAATAGACAATTAATACTATTTTGTTGATATGTTTAGATTAAGTGCGTGGCGGTTAAGGAAGATGTAGGTGGTGTTCAGGGCGATATAGTCGCGCGACATATACCAGATACCTTTGAAATCGCCACTCTGGCCCCATGAGTTCTTTACCATATAGTAAGGATTACCTTGCTCGTCTGTGGCCTTGCCGTAGATAAGCATCACGTGGTCGTAGGTAAATCGCCAATCGTCCCATTGTTCCTGTCGTAACTGTTGGGTAGGCTTCACGCCTTCGGGAAGCATAGCCAATCCTGTGCGCGTAAAATCACCTGTTACATCGCCACCCCAAGCTACTGTATAACCTGCATCAATAGCCTTATCAAGTACATCCATCAACTGCTCTATGGGAATGTTGTAACTAGGTTTCAGTCGCCATTTGTAGGGTGCCTCAATCACAAACCATTGGTTGAACGGATGGTGGGTAAAGCTAGTAAGACTTACATAATCGTCGAGGTTCAGACCAAGACTCTCAGCAAATGTTTTTGGCGTGTACGTTTTTCCCTGATATACGAACTGCTCAGGACAGCTGCCAATATAGCGATTTATGACTGCCTGCACGCTATCCTGCCAATGAGCCTTGGGGGCCTTGGCATTTTTTGTTACGATACTGCTTACAGTACGTTCCAACTCTGGGAAGAACACTTTGAAATTAGCCAGCGAATCGCCCGTTAACGAGCCTGGTGCAGGCATTGCGTTCTCTGGGCAGATGCCATGCTGACGTATCACCTCAAGCACATCATCACACGAGCCTCCCTCTGATATCTGACTGTAGCCATGCATACGCACATAGTGTGTGGCATTGTCCATATAGTCGTTGTTAACCACAAACATCTCGCACAGGTCGTAGGTTTTACCCGTTTGTCGCAGTATCTCGCTTTCAAAATAGCCCAATGTAGCGTATGCCCAGCAGGTTCCACTACGATATTGGTTCTTTACACTGGTTATCGGAAGTTCCTTCACCGTAGTAAACGATTTCTTTACCTGCGAAGCAATGGCTCCGCGCTGCAGATTCTCCTGTGCCGATGCCGTTGTTGCCATCAGCATCATTGCAATAATTGTTTTATAATAATGTGCCATACGCTAACATCTATAGTTCGTCCGCAAAAGTAAACAAAAAAGTGGGACGTTCCAAATTTATTAGCAGAAATATTAGGATGATATGGAGATTATTGCTATCTTTGCGACATGAAATTAGGACAAGTAAGACCAGCCACACAGGCCAACCGCTTTTACACGGGCGATGCAGAAGAGCTTGAGAATGAGGTGGATAGCCTGCTAAAACAGCACAATAGTCAGGTTTACGATAATCTGGCAGCACTCATTGTACCCCATGCTGGCTACTATTTCTCTGGAAATGTGGCAGCATCGGCCTATATGACGATTGATGCCAAGAAAGAATACAAACGCATTTTCTTGTTAGGTCCCAGCCATCACGAATGGCTTAATGGTGCATCGGTAAACACCGAGGCCGACTATTACGCCACACCACTTGGCAATGTAAAAGTGGACCACGAAACAGCTATCGAACTGACTAAGGCTGATAGCATTTTCGCCTATCACCGTTCGGCTCATGCGCAAGAGCATTGTCTGGAGGTGCAACTGCCATTTCTGCAGCGCAAACTGGGCGAAGTGCCCCCAATAGTGCCTATCATCATTTCGACCAACGACTACTACAAACTTAAACGGATGGCCGATGTGCTGAAACCGTATTTTACTGACGAGAATCTGTTTGTAATCAGCAGCGATTTTTCGCATTATCCATCGTACCAAGATGCCTACGAGGTGGATGCAAAAACAGGCAAAGCCATCGAAACAGGCGATGTAGAGGAGTTTATTGCCGCCATCGAAGCCAATGCAAATAGCGGCAAACGCAATCTGGCAACGAGTGCATGCGGTGAATTTGCCATCGTTACGTTAATGCTGATGATGGATAGTAGATACGACGTTAAGCACCTGATGTATCAGAACTCTGGCGATATCGACAATCGCGATCTTAGTCGCGTGGTGGGCTATCATTCGTTCGCTATCCTGCGCAACAACACAAGTTTCGCTCTTTCTGATGACGACAAGAAAGCGCTGAAGGACATCGCTTTTCAAAGCATTAAAGATACCCTTGACGGTAAGCCTATCGCACAGCAACCAATCCGCTCATCCATTCTCAATTCGAAATGCGGAGCCTTTGTATCGCTGCACAAACATGGACGATTGCGTGGTTGTATAGGGCACTTTGGCGAGGATTTTGCTCTACATGAGATTGTGGCCAAGATGGCTCGTGCTGCAGCATTCGAAGACCCACGATTTATGCCCGTTACCAGTGATGAACTTGCTGATATCGACATCGAGATTTCTGTGCTCACACCTATGCGCCGCATACAGAATATCGACGAGTTTGAATTGCATCATCATGGCATCTATATTAAGAAAGGTTATCGTAGCGGCACTTTCCTTCCACAAGTAGCCGATGAGGTGAACTGGACTAAAGAAGAATTCATAGGGCATTGCGCACAAGATAAGGCTGGCATAGGTTGGGATGGATGGCGCGATGCAGAATTGTATGTTTACGAAGCAATAGTTTTCTGATGGAGTGCAGATATTATCATCGATTGGAGGATGGACGAGTGGAATGCGAACTATGTCCGCATCACTGTAAGATAAGCGATGGCCAAACGGGTATCTGCCGCAGTAGACGGAATCATGGCGGCACGCTGGTGAGCGAGGTGTATGCCAAGCCTTGTTCGCTGGCCATTGATCCGATAGAGAAGAAGCCACTTTACCATTTTCACCCAGGCACTACATGTCTCTCCATAGCTTGTACAGGGTGTAACTTCCGTTGCTTAAACTGTCAGAATCACGAGATATCGCAGGTTTCACCACAAGATGTGAACTACTATGAACTTCAACCTGACGAAGTGGTTGCACTATGCCAAAAGCACCATAGTCCAGGCATCGCCTATACTTACACCGAGCCACTTACCTATATAGAATATATCACTGATACAGCCCGAAAAGCCCACGAAGCTGGACTCTGGAACATATTGGTTTCAGCTGGCTATGTTTGCCAGGAACCACTGAGCCATCTGCTACCTTATCTTGATGCCGCCAACGTAGATTTAAAATCGTTTAGCGAAAGTATATACCAGCGTGTGAGTGGCGGCCATCTGCAACCTGTACTCGACACCATTCTGGCTATGCGTGATGCTGGCGTTTGGTTAGAGATAACCAACCTGGTGATTCCAGGCATCAACGACGATATGCAGATGATTAAAGAAATGTGCAAATGGTTGAAAGATAATGGCTTATCCAAAGCACCATTGCACTTCAGCCGATTCTTCCCTCGCTATAAGATGCAAGATACCCCACCTACCCCTCGTCAAACACTATATGCTGCCAAGCAGATAGCCGAAGAAGAGGGCATCAAGCATGTGTATTTGGGGAATATTTAGTTACAGAAAGTTAAATTTATCGTTTTTCGATAAGTTTTTATCGTTTTTATTTGGTTGGTATTGTTATTATTTCTACTTTTGCATATCGATAAACGATAAATAAACAAATTAAAACGATAAATACGACTATGAGTACAAGTTTATTTCAGAGCATTAAAAAGAATCCAGTGAGCACAATTATCTGGTTGCTCTTTATGAGTTATGTTGTCTATTCTATTATTGACGATGTCCAAACCATGCGTCATGCTACAACAGATTACGATTATTGCGTAGGGCTTTGCAATCTGTTTGAGTTCTTAGGCAAGTCCATCACCTGGTGTATCTACTTCGTTGTGTGCTATCTTACTTATGTGCATAAGCAGTACACTCGTTGGATTCTTCGGTTGTATTATCTCACGGTTGTAGTATTCATCATATATTATATAGCTGCAGGCAATGTGTTCGACTATGTTTTCAATCACATTGGCACAGAGCATCTCGATCGTTTCCCATCCATGACCCGCGGTTTATATGGTGCACCACTCTATTTTATCGTATTCAGCTTCTTATTTATGCCTAAACTCATCAAGGATATTATCAAACTTAAAAAAGAACAAGAGCTTACAGTATAATTTCCAAAACTATTTACATATGAAAAAGAAACTGAATATATTCTGCGTGTTGATGTTGCTGCTGATGGCAACACAAGTAGTAATGACCTTTGTAACTGGAGCAGATGCCTTTATGGAAGGTTGGGAAAAAGGTAGTGAAGAAGGAATAGCACATACCTGGAGTGCACTCTTTGGATTCTTCGTTAAGCTATTTGCCGTAGTTGCAGCCTTTGTATCATTCATCAGCTTCTTCCGTTTTATCCTCAACGTCAATCATAATAAGGTGTTTGTATGGGAGAATGTTCACCTGCTGCGACTCACAGCCTATGGCCTGATGATACTTGCAGCAGTAGCTGCTGGCGATGAGCTCTATTCGGGATGCAGCTTTACCGAAGTTTACGATCATTTCTTTGATGCCTTTCTGTTTGGCACATTCAATCTGATTATCTCCGAGGTATTCGCCATCGGACTAAAATTACAGGAAGAACAGGATTTAACTATTTAAGGGCTTATGGGACAGATCATTGTAAATCTTGATGTAGAGATGGCCAAGCGCAAGATGTCGCTTAGTCAACTTGCCGACCGCGTAGGGCTTACCCTTGCTAATCTCTCGATATTGAAGACGGGTAAGGCCAAGGCCATCCGCTTCAGCACCCTCGAGGCCATCTGCCGCGAGCTGGGGTGCCAACCTGGCGACATACTTGAATATAGAGACGAATTATCAACATCCCCTAAAAATTCTGACTGATATGAAAAAAAATAAAATCTACAGCAAGAACTATCATCTCATTATCTTGCCAGCATTCGCTATCCTCACATTGATACTCTTGGTATTAGGCATCAAAACGGCTCATCATGCAGGTTATCATTTCAACCCCACATTTTTGGTGTTCATTTTAGCTTATCTCATCGCTAATCACATCATCATTTGCGTTATTCGTAAACCCAAGCTCATCATCACCGATTATTCTGTAATCGTCAATGCCGAAGAGCCCTGGGAAGTGTTTTTCGAGGAGGTTGATTCTTTCTACCTCTCAAGCTTCAAGAAGCAGGACCTCATCAGCATCCGCTACAAAAAGGATGTAGAAGCCGGCATCAGCGATCTGGAGATAGAAAATGGGCGCATCTTCCGCATCCGTTATCCAGAGAACCTTCATCCTGGTCAGCCTTATGACATCTACGTCACAGGTCTTGCTAAAAAGCCCCATGAGATTCTTGAAATATTAAATAAGCATATAGGTAAGGAAGAAATCAACTAAATCACAATCCTTCGTCGGTAATGCTTATGTTTTTTACCTTCTCACCGGGAGTGGTGTCTGCCTCACGTGGGAAATATACTGGCTCGTTCTGCTGCATCGGAAGAATTCGCAGTTCCAGTTCAGTACATCCTTTAGGCAGTCGCCAAAGCCCGAAGAGGAACGGGCGCCCATTGTTGAAATGGTCGGCTATCAGTCTGCCACCAGCATATAGTCGCGCACAGTCTCCCTGATAGTCAATAGTCAGCAGACGCTGAATATTCTCAACGGCCTCTACAGGCACTTTCACACGATAGACGGCAGCCTGCTCAAAATCCTCGTCGGTTGGTTCCTCTGCCACCTTGTTCACGCCTATTGTGATAGTGCGCAGCGTTTTTGCTTCGCGCACTTTCTCATAGGTGGCGCTAAAAACAGAATAATCCTGATTCGCCTGCGGCAGGAACAATCGGCCAGCCTCATCGCTCGTCAGCAAATAGATATTCTTATACACTGGTTTTTCAGTGCCCCTCGCCTTCACATTTCGCAGCACTTTTCCGTCGTTTAGCACAATCGTTGTGGGCATGCCCTTTATCTGCTCCAGGTATAGCTTTCCATCGCGTTTGGCGATAAGCTGTGCAGTGGCATAGCGGATGCCATCGATGTTGATAGGCAGGATACAGATTGTTCCTGCAGGGATGTTCATCTTGGGCAACTTTACACCACACGCCTCCAGCCGAACATCTCTCTTGGCAGAGAGATTCTGCAGGCGTTCATAATTATTGATAAAGATAAATCCGCTACCACTCTTTGAGCGTACAGCCCAGCGCAAAAACGAGTCATCACCTTTCGAGATGGTCTGCTTGCAGGGGAACTCAGTCTCCATCGGTGCCAGCTGCTCGCCCCAGTCCTGCATAAACAGATGCAGCTTACGAAGCATGAAATAGTGCGGATTACGCTGTCCGAACTCACCGAGAGGAGCCTGGAAGTCGTAGTTTTTAACCGGCATGTCGTTATAGTTGGTAGCCAGCGTGCGCTGCATCTCATTGAGCCATGTCTTACCATCAGGGTTTGTACCGCCGTGATACATATAATACCCCAAGAGATTGGATCCGCTACCTAGTTTCACAACAGCCATAGAATAAGCATCCTCCGGATAGAGATAAGGCCTGCGGTGATATGCAGTCATCATACCACCTCCAAGTTCACAGGTGAAGTACGGATACTGCTGGTCACCCTCGTTCAGCTTTTCTTTCTGCTCCCCCAGCTGCTCAGTAGCGATAGCAGTAGATGAACGGAATGCCTTAAAGTTGAAAGCCTTATAGTAGTCGCCAGCCGTCTCCTCTAACGAGCGCTCCCAGAAGCCGTCGGCATAGTCACCATAGAGCGGAATCATCTCACCAAAAGGCACGGGTTTCGACAGCTCCGGCCATCCAGTACGCGTGTAGAATGGCAAGTCGAATCCGATGCCGAGCGCCATCTTCTTGAGTGCCATCAGATAGTCACCACTGCCACGGTACTCATTGTCGAACTGCAGCGCCATCACCGGTCCACCGTCTTTCCATTGCAGCCCCTGCACCTGGGTGAAGATCTGCCGGTAGAGTCGCTCTGTGTATTTCAGGAAGACTGAATCCTGCGAGCGCATCTTGCACCCCTTGGCAAACAACCAGTCGGGTATGCCACCACAGCGCACCTCCCCATGACAGAAAGGGCCCACACGCAGTACTACCGGCAATCCCTCTGCCTGGCATACCTCCAAGAAAGACCGAAGGTCGCGCTGTCCACTCCAGTCGAAGATGCCTTCAGTCTCTTCGATATGGTTCCAGAACACATAGCAGGCAATGATGGTCACCCCACCCTCTTTCATCTTATGCACCTCCTGCTGCCATTCTGCAGTCGGGATACGTGAATAGTGCACCTCGCCCATCACCGGGCAGACACGTCGTCCATCAATGATAAGGCTATACTTATCCCACTTCACTGTGGGCACAGAGGCGAGTGTAGAGATACTCGTCACCACCAGCGCTGCAATCGCGAAAAACAGTCTTCTCATATCAATTTACTTTTTTCTGCTGCAAAGATACTATTTTTCTTCGAATATACCTAATTATGATTAATCTGTTTTTAAGAGGGCCGAAAGAACGACAGATTAACAAAAACCTCATTTCTCGGTATTGCAGGGTTCGCAGGATAGACGTACCTTTGCACCCAGAAACTCATTGTATATTTTAAAATGAAATTAGCAACATGAACGCAACAATTGTAATCTATGGTTCCTCTACTGGAACATGCGAAGCTATCGCAGAGAAGATAGCCCAGAAGCTTGGCTGCGAGGTCATCAACGTACAAGACCTGACTGCCGAGACCATCGACAATCACCCAAACCTGATTTTAGGCACTTCGACCTGGGGGGCTGGCGAACTGCAGGACGACTGGTACGACGGACTCCGACTGCTGCAGGCTGCCAACCTATCAGACAAGACCATCGCCCTCTTTGGCTGTGGCGACTGCGAGTCGTATGGCGACACCTTCGTTGGTGGCATTGGCGAGTTATACAACGGCATCAAGGAGAGTGGTGCACGCTTTGTGGGCGCAGTAAGCACCGACGGCTATCACTTCGACGACTCTGAGGCCGTGATTGACGGTAAGTTCGTTGGTCTGGCACTTGATGACATCAACGAAGACGACAAGACCGACACCCGCATCAATGCATGGGTAGCCGAGATTTCTCCCAACCTGTAAACAATCCCTTTTTAAGGCGTATGCAACAGACAACAATATCCCACCCTCTTCCCCCCGAGGCAAAAGTACTGATGAACCATATTTACGAATATCAGAAAGGTGTTCGTAGGATGATACTCTTCACCTGCAATCGCCGGTTGGAGCAGTTTACCACCAACCGTCTGAGCCATCAACAGATAGACTACGTGGTGCAGCCTGCTGGCAAAGAGAATGTCAATGTCTATTTTGGCAGGAAGGAGTGTTTGGATGCCATCCGTCTGTTCGTCACACGCCCTCTCAACGAGCTGTCGCCCGAGGAAGACTTTATCCTCGGTGCGATGCTCGGTTACGACATCTGCGCTCAATGCCAGCGTTACTGTGAACGCAAGTGCAGATATTGACAGAAAAACATACATAATTCAATAAAACTTACTATCTTTGCAGCAGAATTATATGTAAGCAATGAAAGAGATATATTCTGCTGCCGAGCTGATGGCGTATATTCAGCAGATAGGATTCCTGCCACTTCTTGATGGCGGTTTATCAGGTTTCTCGGCCGAAGAGATTGTGGCCGACGACTGTCGCTACGTGGTACTGCCCGATGGCGGATGGGACTGGCCACTATGGAAGTGGAAAGGCACCATCGTCACCGAGGGAAACTGCGTTTACGGTAAGTTCTTTGCCGGCAAGGCTGGTTTTATCAGCCGCGAGTGGTGGCCCGACTTCTTCAACTATCGCCGCAGCCGTCATCCCCAGCCTGAAGAAGGCACCATCGAGGACACCATCCTCTGCACCATTGCAGAACAGGGCAGCCTCATCACCCGCGAGCTTCGTGCTGCCTGTGGTTTCGATGGCCCCAAGATGCGCAGCCGTTTCGATAGCTATATCACCCGTCTGCAGATGGGCTGCCACATTGTGACCGAAGATTTTGTCTATCCTACCGACAAGCACGGACGCGAATATGGTTGGGGTTGGTCGCTACTCACCCTTCCCGAACAACTCTTTGGTCGCGACGCCTGCACTACCGACCGCACACCACAGCAGTCATACGCTCGCCTCAAAGCCCACTTCCAGGAGATACTCCCCAACGCCACCAACAAGCAGATTGAGAAGCTGATAGGGTAACTCAAACGATTCATTCACTCGGGTGCTTTTTTCTAGTTTCTTTTTTATTTTTAATTTTTTAATTAATTAATTATTAGCCCCCTATATAAGGGGGCTTAATTAAATTAAAAAAAATAAATTATAACCTGCGCCCGCGCGCGACGGAAAAAACAAGTTGATTTCCACTCGTAATCAAGTTGATTTTCTATCATAATCAAGTTAGTTTTTAGTCACAATCAACTTAGTTTTCAATCATAGTCAACTTAGCTTTTTCACAATAGCCCGTCATAACCCGTCAATTGTATCTTGAGAAGCCCTACCTTTGTCGGGCGAATAATTATTTATGCCGATAAATTTTGGTGTGTACAAAAAAAATCGTAATTTTGCAACCAATAAAAAAGAATTGATCAATGGACGAGATAAAGCGTATTGAGCAGCTGCGAAAGGAGCTGCATGAGCATAACTACAAATACTACGTGCTGAACCAGCCTACCATCGGCGACCAGGAGTTCGACTTTATGATGCACGAACTGCAGAACCTGGAGGCTAAGCACCCTGAGATGGCGGACCCAAATTCGCCAACACAGCGCGTGGGCAGCGACCTGAATGCCGAGTTTCAGCAGGTGGAGCATAAATACCCCATGCTGTCGCTGGCCAACACCTACAATGAGCAGGACGTGGCCGATTGGTATGAGAGTGTGAAGAAAGGCTTGGCAGGCGAGGACTTTGAAGTGTGCTGCGAAATGAAATACGACGGACTGTCGATATCGCTGACGTATGTAGATGGCAAGCTGACACAGGCGGTGACGCGTGGCGACGGTGTGCACGGAGATGATGTGACAGCGAATGTAAAAACGATACGCTCGATACCCTTGGTGCTGACACCACCTGCCACTGACGACCTGTTTGCAGCCCCAGCCTACCCGCGTGAATTTGAGATTCGTGGCGAGATACTGATGCCATGGAATGTGTTTGAGCGACTGAACAAAGAGCGCGAAGAAGCTGAGGAACCGCTGTTTGCTAACCCACGAAACGCTGCCAGCGGCACACTGAAAAGTCAGAAGTCGAGCTTGGTGGCCAGTCGCCAGTTGGATGCTTATCTTTACTATCTGCTTGGCGAAGAGCTGCCTGCCGAGGGACACTACGAGAATCTGGAAGTAGCCCGCAGCTGGGGCTTCAAAATTTCAGAGGGGATGAAGAAAGTAAAGACGCTGCAAGAGATCTACGACTTCATCAACTACTGGGACACAGAGCGCAAAAACCTGCCTGTGGCTACGGATGGCATCGTACTGAAAGTGAACGCTATCCGACAGCAGCGCGCACTGGGATTCACTGCCAAGAGTCCACGCTGGGCCATTGCATACAAATTCAAGGCTGAGCGTGTGTGCACCCGACTGAATGAGGTGACTTATCAGGTGGGCCGTACGGGCGCTATCACCCCTGTGGCCAATATGGACCCTGTACAGCTGGCCGGCACCACGGTGAAGCGCGCCACACTGAACAACGAGGATTTTATCAAGAGTTTCGACCTGCATATTGGCGACTATGTGTTTGTGGAGAAAGGCGGTGAGATTATCCCAAAGATAGTGGGTGTGGATATCGACCAGCGCCCCATCATCGCCCAACCGGTAGAGTTTATCAAACGCTGCCCAGAATGCGGTACACCTCTGGTGCGCTATGAGGGCGAGGCTGCATGGTACTGTCCTAACGACACGGGCTGTCCGCCACAAATCAAGGGACGCATAGAGCACTTCATAGCACGCAAGGCGATGAATATCGACTCACTGGGTCCGGAAACCGTAGATGATTACTATCGCCACGGATTGATACATAACATAGCCGACCTGTATGATATCGATGTGCAGCAGATAAACGGCGACGGCAGCAGAACCAAATCGGCCCAGCGCATTGTGAACGGCATTGCAGCCTCTAAGGAGGTACCTTTCGAGCGCGTGGTATTCGCCCTTGGCATCCGTTTTGTGGGCGAAACATCTGCCAAGTTGTTGGCACGCCATTTTAAGAACATCGATGCACTGATGAATGCAGGTATCGAAGAACTACAGGAGATAGAGGGCATCGGCGAGGTGATGGCTAAGAGCATCATCACCTACTTCCATGACGAGAAGAACATCGAGATTATCCGCCGCCTGCGCGAATACGGCTTACAGATGGAGCTCTCAACACTCAACACTCAACTCTCAACAAAGCTCGAGGGCCAGAGCATTGTGATTAGTGGTGTGTTTGCGCAGCACAGTCGTGATGAGTATAAGGCCATCATCGAGCAGAATGGCGGAAAGAACGTGGGTAGCATCAGCAGCAAGACATCGTTTATCCTGGCTGGTGAGAATATGGGCCCCTCGAAACTGCAGAAGGCAGAAAAACTTGGAATAAAGATTGTAAGCGAAGAGGAATTCCTGGAGATGATAGGTTAATCTTCATCCCAATAAGAGATAGTGCGCGTCTGGACGACTTCCATCGTCTGGGCGCGCTGACCTTTCAGCCAGTTGGTGATGTGGAGATTGGTCTTGGTCCAGTTGTCGTTATCATCGCGCTCCTGAATGTCGTATTTCATCGTGACACTCATGATGCACTCATTGGTCTTATCAAAAGCTTTCTGGCTCTGCTGAGTTATCTCGCCATCATCATTCCACTTATATTCGGTAATGAGTTTTAAGCCTGAAACAGTGTTAGTCTGGATGGTGCGCTTCAGATTGCCATCGTCGTTATACTCGTAGACTATCTGCTTTTTCTCGCCATCCTCGGTCAGCGAGGCCGAGATGAGATAGCCCACCTGATTATATTGGCGGTTGGTAAGCTCGGTAGATTTGAGCTTGCCCACCTCGTCGAAATGCTCAATCTGATTCTCAGCCACAGGATTATCAGTGATCACCTCCTGCACAAAACCCTTCAGTCCCATGTTCGAGGCATCCTTATAATAAGGTGCCATGTTGAGATAATAATAAGTGATGGAGTGCGCACCGTTTTCGTGCAGTGTGATGCTCTGACGGATATAGCCATATTCGGTAAGCACATAAAGCGAACCGTCGCCCTTAGCCTTGAAGTTGCCCCACTCGCGCTGCAGTTTGCCCAGCAGATACTTCTGGTTGCGTTCATAAAGCTCGCGTGTGCGATAAGGGCCGCAGGTGATAGTGGCCTCGCTGAGCAATTTGGTCTTATCGTTGACAGTGACCTCCAATCGGGCATCCTTGATGCCATAGAAGTCGCCTTTAAAGTGATAGGTACCCTCCTCCTCTTCTTCCTCATCGGCCTCAACAGGCACAAAGCCAATACTCTTGAGTGCAGGCACAAATGCCGAATCAGTGCCCTCCAGAGGTGCATCCATCATGGTGATACACTTAGGATCGTAGATGGCCTGTGCACAAGCCACCAGCGACATCAGAAACGATACAACCAATAATGCTATCCTATTCATAACAGTTGCAAAAGTAAGTAGAAAAAGCGAAATCGCCAAATAATCAACATAATTTTTGTTATTTCTTAATTCTTATTTCTTAATTCTTAATTAAAATAATTATCTTTGCACCCATGAAAAAGGGACTGGTACTTGAAGGAGGCGCTATGCGCGGGCTTTTCACGGCTGGCATCATCGATGTGATGATGGAGGCTAAGATAGAGCCCGACGGACTGATTGGTGTTTCGGCTGGTGCTGCTTTTGGTTGTAATTATAAAAGTCGCCAGATAGGGCGAGCCATTCGCTACAACAAAACTTTTGCCCACGACAGCAGATTCTGTTCATGGCAGTCGCTGCTGAAATCGGGCGATCTGTATAATGCTGAGTTCGGCTACCATGTCATCCCTACCCAATATGATGTGTTTGACAATGCAGCCTATGATGCCAACCCCATGGAGTTTATAGCCGTTTGTACAGATGTGGAAACGGGCAAACCGGTATATAAACCGCTGCCGAAGGTGACACCCACTACCTACGACTGGATTCGCGCCTCGGCCTCGATGCCACTGGTGTCGAAGGTGGTTGAGTTGGAAGGCATGAAGGTGCTGGATGGCGGTGTGGCCGACTCGATACCACTAGAGTATTTTGAGAGTATCGGCTACGAAAAGAATCTGGTGATACTCACCCAGCCCGACGGCTACGTGAAGGAGCACAACAAGCTGATGCCGCTGATGCGCATAGCGCTCAGAAAATATCCGAAGATGATAGAGGCGATGGACCAGCGCCACCTGATGTACAACCAGCAGTTGGCATATGTTTATCAAGCAGAAAGTACGGGGCGAGCACTGGTGATCCGTCCCGACGAAAAACTACCCATCGGACATATATCTCACAATCCCGACGAGATGCAGCGTGTGTATGATATTGGCCGACAAACAGGTATGAAATATATAGAACGAATTAAAGCATTTTTTAGATGAGAATAGATATTATAACCGTACTGCCAGAGATGTTGGAAGGCTTTGTTCACGAGTCGATTCTGGCAAGAGCAGAGAAGAAAGGATTGGCTGAAATCCGTTTGCACAACCTGAGAGACTATACACTTGACAAATGGCGCCGCGTGGATGACTATCCATACGGCGGCAGCGCAGGCATGGTGATGCAGTGCGAGCCTATCGACCGTTGTATCACAGCCCTGAAAGCCGAGCGCGACTATGATGAAGTGATATTCACCTCGCCCGACGGTGAGCGTTTCGACCAGCACATGGCCAACGACCTCTCCATGAAGGGCAACCTGATCATATTGGCCGGCCACTATAAAGGTATCGACCAGCGTATTCGTGAGCATCTGATTACCAAGGAGATTTCGATTGGCGACTTTGTGCTGACGGGTGGTGAACTGGTAGCTGCCATGATTGCTGATGCCATCGTGAGAGTGGTGCCTGGCGTGATTGGCGACGAACAGAGTGCACTGAGCGATTGCTTCCAGGATGATATTCTGGCAGCACCTATCTACACCCGCCCTGCCGACTACAAGGGCTGGAAAGTGCCCGAGATACTGCTGAGCGGTAACGAAGCAAAAATACGCGAATGGGAATTTGAACAGGCCATGGAGCGTACACGCCGTCTCCGTCCCGACTTGCTTGACAGCGATTAACTAATGTTAATTAACGCAAAAATTGAGATGAAACATAAAAATATTCGTATCTTTGCCTAAGATAATTAAAGCACAAGCTTTTGAATATTATTATTTAACTTAAAACTTGAAGAATATGGAAAAGAAAAACAACCCATTTGCAATCAGAAAATCACCTGCTAGTATTATCACCGCTCAGGCGCTGAACCTCGACGACTATGTGCAGAGAATATTAGATGATGATGATCGTGTAAGTATTTGTGCAACAACGAATAAAAAATAGGTATTATTTTTATAGTCAAGAACAACGAATTCTATATCTGAAGAAGGAATAGCGAAGATTAACACCATATCCAAATTGGTGTTAAGGAAAAGAGGCGATTCGGCGGTGGAGTTTTACAATGCCGCGAGTCGTCTTTATGTGCTTCATTTTATTGAGGTGGCAGAGATTGGCAGTCATCGCGTGCTCTACTTTGTGCTCAGGCTTGCCGACGGGAAGCGTGGCGGTGCGCATGACAAGGAAGTGGGGCGCATGATTGTGGCGGTGATTACGCAATATCTGGAAGAACATCCCGACGACCTGGTTTGCTATTGCCATTCCGACAATCCGCTGACGAACGCGATTAACAGGATATTCCACCTGTGGGCACGCTCTAACTCAGATATTACTGACGGCAGAGTAACCTTTTTCGACGGTGCCGGGCATCATGCCGAGGGGTTTGGCCTGCATTTTATGGTGATACACCATCTTACATGTAAGGACATCGCCGAACTGAAGGCCTACATTCTGGAAAACAGTGATACGTTTGCTGCCAGTGTCAGAGAACAGATCATTCTTCTTCATCATATAGAAGAAAAAATACATAAATCGGACCATGCGGTATGTTAAACTACATCATGACAGGTTGCAGGGGCTGAAGGGCAAACAGGTGCCTGAAGGCGTAAAAGTCTGCCTGGTGTTAGGTGCCAAACTGCGTCCCGACAACTCGCTGTCGCCTATCCTGCAGTTGCGGGTGAGGCTGGTGAGCATCATGGCCAATACCTATCCTGACTGGCTTTTTTATATCTCCGGTTGTCGTGCCGACACTACCGTCATCTACCGCACGCTGGTAGAGGAATATCATATTCCTGAAGAGCGCTTTGTGCTCGACTCCTGTGGTTATAACACCTTCCGCTCATTATGGGATATGGATTTGTTTTTCAAGCAAACCCGATTCTACATCCTGACCAGCAGCTTTCATATCGCCCGTTCGGTGCGCATTGCCCGATGGCTGGGTTATGATGCCTGGGGCATTGACATCAGCGACTATGAGAAAGTGAAGGCTAACCCCTACTTCTGGCGCGAACAGTTGGCAGCGCTGCGCTCGTTATGGCTGGTATTCTGCATCAGGACGCCTCTCGGCCGTATCTCAACAAGTTTTTTCCATAACAGACTACTCCGCCGCCTGCGACGCAACGAGCAGCAGTTTGACGCGCAAAACGAGCAAATACTGCAGCGCGCAATGAAAAACGTGGATCAATCGTTGCCGCTGACCGAATACTTCTTCCGCCAACTGATGGAGGGCGTTGCAACAGAATTCACTCAGCCGATGGAAGAAGAACATCTGATGGTGAGCCTTAGTCATGTGGATTGTACCACCGTGATAGAAGATGTACTGGCACTGGCACTGTGCTACAGAGACGGGCGCACCACGCTGGCCGACCTGAAGGATTACTACCGGCGGATGCACTATCACGACGGAGCCGTCTCGTTCGCCACTCGCAACCATTACTTCACCTGGATCATGCAGTCGGCTATCAAAGAGGGATTCGTGGAACGTATCAGTCCCGACGAGCCAGTCTTTCCATTTACAGGGGTTATGGACCTGCAGCCGAGCTATATGACCAGAAACAAGCATCTGTTCCGCCCTCAGATGGATGACAAAAAGAACTATGAGGCCATCGCCCTTCGCCAGCAGCAGCGCGTGCGCTTTACCTATATCCCCCGTGAACTGCTGAATATGCCGCAGGATTCGGAACTCGGTGTGATTCGCGATGGCGACATCATGGCGGTGGTGTGCGATCAGCATAGCTGGGCAAGAGGCGTAGAGATTAAGCATCTGCTGATAGCCAAATGGATCAGCGGCAGACTGCACTTCTACCATGCCACAGGAAATAGACTAGAACTTTCAAATATGGATGCCTACACTTTTATGAAGGATAAATTCACGATGATAGGTGTGGCTGTTTATAGATTAAAAATATGATGCAGCATAATGAATATGTATTAAAGAACATGTTCGGGTCGTTCTTCCTGGCGACCGTCATGTCGTCCCTGATACTACAACTTGGCGGACTTACCGACTCTATTGTCGTATCTCACCTCGTTTCACCAGACGCGCTGTCAATTGTACGTATCTGGCAACCCGTTGCGAGTTGTATGTTCATCATCATCGGTATGATGAGTGCCGGGGCCAGGTTTCTGAGCGCCCGAGGCATTGGTGCCCAAAACTACGACCAGGTGAACCGTGTGTTCAATAATCATCTGTACTATGTTATCGCCTCCGCGCTTTTGGTGATTGTTCTCATATTGCCTTTCCTCGATATCGTGGCAGGCTTGATTACCGACGACCAGCGTCTGCTACCCATGCTGCGACCATATATTCATGCCGACATGTTTGCCATCTTTGTAGCAGCTGTATTCGGTGTACCTTTATCCTATGTCATCACAAACGGTAGTCCGCGACTCATCACCCGACGCATCATCATCTCACAGATACTCAATGTAGGTTTTGACATACTGCTGTGCGGTGTGTTCGATATGGGGATGGCAGGTGCTTCGTTGGCCACAGGTATCAGCAACCTGCTCGCATTCACCTCGCTGTTAGGCTATCTGCGCAAAAACAGTAAGATATTCCGCCTCAGGCATCCTGCGAAGATATGTAGTATCAAGCAGTATCGTGAGTGTTTTTCTATCGGACTGCCCATACTGATATCAGCACTCTTTATGCCTGCCATGTCTTTTACCATGAACTCACTGGTAGTGAACAAACTTGGTGCCGACGGCATGTACATCTTTACCATCTACTTCCAGATTAATGCCATCTGTATGCTGGCATTGTCTGGTTCGAATACTGCCATCAGCAATATCGGTGGCATTCTATTGGGCGAAGAAGATTTCGACAGCTTCCGCATGCTCACACGGCGCATATTCCACCTGTTGACAGTAGTCATGCTGACGGTTAGCCTGCTGATATTACTCTTCCCTGATTTGCTGGCAAGGATATTTGGAGCCGACGACGCGCTGATAGATGAGTGTCGCACACCGTTCCGACTACTGAGTATGGCATTTCTGCCTAATGCTTTCTCCGAGACGCTCAGCGTGCTTTACTTTGTGCAGGGACATCATAAACTCTGCAGATGGATAGAAATAGTGACCAACCTGGGCACCATCGGCATTATTGCCCTGATGGCCCTCTACACCCCACAGCTCCTTTGGCATATCCTGCCCATCACCTCCTGGCTCCTGCTGCTGGTGATTCTGGGGATGGCTTATGTAGCTCATCGCAAGAACTCCTTGTATAGTTGGCCTACATTGCAAAACACAGTACCATCCAACCCAGCTGTAACCTTCTCTATACCTTATACCAACGAGGGGGTAGCGACATTTCTAGGCAAGATACGTCCATTTATTGAGGCTTGCGAACTGCCTGATGGAATGGCTGTGGATATTGCCCTTGAGGAGTTGCTTTACGAGATTGTGGAGACGCATGAGCCACAAAACTCCAAGACGGATGAAACCTTCGATGTGCGCATCATCGACAAGGAAAAGGAATTCACAGCGGTAGTTAAGAGCAAAGGCCCCCTGCGAAATCCAATTTATAAATATAGTGATGAAGAAGTTGCAGATATAGATGAGAATAACCTGCGACGAGCCATTCTGTCGCGCTTGTGCAAGAATCTCAATCACAAGTACATGAACGGTATCAACTGTATCTATCTGAATTATCAACGAAACAAGGTATGACCTTTATCCGACCGCTATATACCTGTGGCGCATTCAATCGCCATGCACAGAGAGCAGTGATGTATAACACGGCCCGCGGCACTTGCTATACATTCGACGACGTGTCGGCCCTGCTGATCAAAGAGGTGCTGGCGGACGAGAGAGAAAGTCCCATCAACACAGCACATATCGCTTGGGTGACAGGCACTGAAGAGGAACAAGTAGAGGAGTTCTGCTGCCAACAGCTGTTACCTATCGGACTGGTGCACGACCATGTGTGGAGCGACGATGAGTGGCTGCAATACCGCAAGGACTTTCCACCATGCTTCATTAATAACGGCAGTGAGCCAGCAGCCGACTATTGGGCAGCAGTACCTCAGGAACAACGGATTTCACTGAACTTTGAGCTGACCTATGCCTGCAGTGAGCGATGCCTGCACTGCTTTAACGAAGGGGCTGCACGCAGCGACTTACATGAGGAGCACCGCTTGCGCCCTGATATGCTGACAATGGACGACTACAAACGTATCATTGATGAAGCCGTGGATTTAGGGATACCTGAAGTAACTGTTACTGGCGGCGACCCGTTCAGCTACCCACACTGCTGGGATATTCTCGACTATATGCACAAGTGTAACCTGGCGGTAAACCTGTTTACCAACGCCCAAGCCATAAACACCAAAGAGAAGATACGCCGAATAGCCCGCATGGGGCTGCTACAACTCAGCGTGTCGATCTATAGCACTGATGCTGAGGTACACGACCAGATTACGCGTAGGCGAGGCTCATGGGAACAGTCGATGAATGTGCTTCGCGAACTCTCAGCGTGGCCTGTACCCCTGAACATCAAAACGCCCGTTTTCCGTCTGAACACCCGCAGTTATTACGGGGTACGCAAGATAGCTTATGAACTGGGGGCTGAGATAGAGGTTTCATGTACGCTAAATCCTGGTGCCGATGGTGATGTGTCGATAATTGAGCATCTGCAGACACGGCCCGAGGCCCTGCGCATCATCCTGATGGACCCGCTGGCCAAAAATCATATCCCTAAAGATGGGAAGGCCGACGGTTATGCATTTGGCAGCGCTAGCGGATTCCCCTGTAATGCCAACAGACTAATAACTATTTCGCCTAGTGGAGTGGTAAGAGGATGCGGTAATATTCCTATCACGTATGGCAATTTGCATCACTCATCACTCAAGGAGACCATCCTGAGTGCCCAGCGCATGCAGATGCTTCAAACTGACCAAAAACGGACGTTTACGGCATGTGGCAGGCACGACTATTGCCAGTACTGCAATACACCTTGTTATGCAGGCGAGTTTTTGGAAAAGAAGCCCGACGGCACCTTCACGCTGAAAGAGATACAAGGCGACGTATGCCAGACAGCCAAAATCCGAATGGAGCTATGCCGACAAATGGAACAAGGCATCGATCCACTAGGTGGAAAAAGCATCAAAGAATGCCTGCTGATGATGCACACAGAGCAAGTGCCGGAGTTTCGTAAGAAGATTAGAAAATAAGCTATCCCCGCTGGTTGGCGGGGATAGCTTATTGGGGTTATTTTGCGAACTTCTCAGCCTGTTGGCGGATAAGTTCTGCATCGTTGAAGTAGTCGATACGCATGGCCTTGCGAACCTCGTCCATCGTCTGGGCGCCTACCTCGCGGGCCTGCTCGGTACCCTTCTTCAGAATATTGTAAATCTCTGGGATATCCTTCTCAAACTCTGCACGACGCAGGCGCATTGGCTCCAGGAACTGGTTGAGCACCTGATTCAGGAACTTCTTGCACTTCATGTCGCCCAGACCGCCACGCCGGTAGTGATCCTTCAGCTCGTCGAGATTCTGATACTCAGGCAGGAAGTTGGCAAAATCCTCATCGGTAGAGAAAGCGTCGAGATAAGTAAACACAGCGTTGCCCTCTACGTGACCAGGATCGTTCAGGTTCACGTGCTCAGGGTCGGTGTACATAGAGCGCACCTTCTGCCATACATCCTCGGCTGTATCAGAGAGGTAGATGCAGTTGCCCAGCGACTTCGACATCTTCTCCTTACCATCAGTACCAGGCAAGCGGCGTGCTGTGAGGTTCTCGGGCAGCATGATGTTTGGCTCTACCAATACTGGTGCATAAATCTGATTGAAGCGGCGCACCAACTCGCGAGTTACCTCGAGCATAGGCTCCTGGTCTTCACCTGCAGGAACGGTAGTGGCCTTGAACAGGGTGATATCGGCAGCCTGAGATACTGGATAGCAGAAGAAGCCAAGAGGGATACTCTCGCCCTCGAAACCACGCATCTTAACTTCGGTCTTTACTGTTGGGTTGCGCTGTACGCGACTTACTGATACCAGGTTCATCAGATAAGTGGTCAGTTCGGCCAACTCTGGAATCTGGCTCTGGATAAAGAGGGTACACTTAGCAGGATCGAGACCTGCAGCCAAGTAGTCGAGTGCCACCTCAATGATATTCTGGCGAATCTTCTCAGGATTGTCGGCATTATCAGTGAGCGCCTGTACATCGGCCATAAACACAAACATGCGATCAAAATCGCCCTGATTCTGCAGCTGAACACGTCGGCGCAGCGAACCAACATAGTGTCCTAAGTGGAGTTTACCAGTGGGACGGTCACCCGTCAAAATTACTTTTCCCATATGTCTTTTAGTCTTATTTTTCTAATTTTGCGTGCAAAGGTACGAAATAAAATCTACTAATCTGCATAATTATTGTAAAAAATAGGGGTAAAGGGACGGCTTTTTGATAAAAAATATGTATCTTTGCCGACAAATTGATTAAAAAAAACGTTTTTTAGACACAATGTTTAGCAAAGACACTTACATAAATAGACGCAACGAACTGAAGAGACTAGTGGGCGAAGGTGTTATTATCCTGTTTGGTAATAACGACTCACCAGTTAACTATCCTGCCAATGCTTATGCACCTATGAGACAGGATTCTTCGTTTCTTTACTACTTTGGACAGCACCGCGACGGACTGGTTGGCGTGATTGATATTGACAACGACGAAGAGATAATCTTTGGCGATGATATCGATGTAGAGGATATTGTATGGATGGGCTATACCCCATCGGTGGCAGATCTGGCTGCCGAGGTGGGTGTGAAGAAGACCGCCCCCATGAAGGAGCTGGCTACCTACATCGATCACCTATCACCCAACACCCAACACCACTTCCTGCCACCATACCGCTTCGATACAAAGATACAGATTATGGATCTGCTGGGCATTCATCCCAACCAGCAGAAGGAACAGGCCTCGCTACAGCTGATAAAGGCTGTGGTGAAGATGCGTTCTACCAAAGAGCCACAGGAGATTGAGGCTATTGAGCGCGCCTGCGAGGTGGGCTATCAGATGCACACCACAGCGCAGCGACTGATTCGTCCGGGAGTGACCGAGCGTTATATCGGCGGACAGGTGGATGGCATTGCCCGCAGCATGGCTCAGGGCACCAGTTTTGCTACTATCTTCAGTCAGCATGGAGAGATCATGCATGGCAACCCATCGGGCGCACAGCTGGAGACTGGCAGACTGGCACTCTGCGACGCGGGATGCGAACTGGATGACTACTGCTCAGACCACACAAGAACGATGCCGGTGTCAGGTAAGTTCAGTCAGCGACAGTTGGAGATATACTCCATCGTAGAGGCTTGTCACGACTATGCCATCGAGGTGGCTAAACCCGGCGTGAAATATATGGATGTGCACTTTGCTGTGTGCCGACTGATGACTGAGCGTCTAAAAGAACTCGGACTGATGAAGGGCGACACCGAAGAGGCTGTTCGTGCCGGTGCGCATGCCATGTTCCTGCCTCACGGACTGGGACACATGATGGGTATGGACGTGCACGATATGGAAGGTTTGGGACAGATATACGTAGGCTTCGACGAAGAGACACGTCCTAACCTCGAACAGTTTGGCACCAACTGCCTGCGCATGGGTCGCAAGCTCGAAGAAGGTTTTGTAATCACCGACGAACCAGGCATCTATTTCATTCCACAACTGATAGACGAGTGGAAAGCCAGCGGACACTGCAAGGAGTTCCTGAACTTCGACAAACTGGAGACCTATAAGGACTTTGGCGGCATTCGCATTGAAGACGACATCCTGATAACCAAGGATGGTTGCCGATTCTTAGGCAAGCAGCGCATTCCTTATCATCCAAAGGATGTGGAGGCGTTTATGGCAATGAACAAACAATAATAATTAAAAAATAAAAAGTAAAGATGAAGAAAATGACAACACTTGCACTCGTGCTGATGATGGCAATGAGTGCTTCGGCAGCCAAGAAGAAGGCTCCCGTAAAAGATGCGAACAAGCCTGTATTCACTACCATCAAGGCTAACCCCATCACCAGTGTGAAGAACCAGAGCCGCTCGGGCACCTGCTGGGACTACTCTACCCTCTCTTACTTTGAGGCTGAGATCCTGAAGGCTACAGGCAAGAGCTACGACCTTGATGAGAGCTTCGTAGCCAACAAGACCTACATGGAGCGCGCCATCCAGGTGGTTCGCTACCACGGCGACTGCCAGTTTGCTCAGGGCGGAAGTTCTGAGGACGTGCTGCACACACTGAAGACCCACGGTATCGTGCCACAGGGCATCATGCCTTTCCCTGGCTCACTCTACGGCGACTCGCTGAACAACTTCAATGAGTTCTTCTCACTGTTGGAGCCATACGTTGCTGCCATCGCCAAGAGCGACGCTCGCAAGATTTCAAACCAGTGGAAGTGCGGACTGCAGGGCATCCTGGATGCCTATCTGGGCAAGTGCCCTGAGAAGTTCACCTTCGAGGGTAAGGAATATACACCAAAGAGCTTCATGGCTACACTGGGTCTGAACCTTGATGACTATGTATCAATTACCAGTTTCTCACACCACCCCTTCTACTCTACCTTCGCTGTAGAGGTGCAGGACAACTGGCGCTTCCCACAGAGCTACAATCTGCCTATGGACGAGATGATGCGCGTGATCGACTATGCTGTTGAGAACGGCTACACCATCGCATGGGGTGGCGACGTATCAGAAGAGGGATTCACCCGTCAGGGTTTGGCTTATGCCGTTGATGGCAAGGCTGCTCAGAGCCTGCGTGGTAGCGATATGGCCAAATGGCTGAGCCTCTCACCCGAGAAGAAGCGTGGCGTTATCGACTCACTGGGTTGCAAAGTACCTGAGGTAGTTCCTACACAGGAGATGCGCCAGGAGCGTTTTGACAACTGGGAGCTGACCGACGACCACGGCATGCTGATTTACGGAACAGCCAAGGACCAGAACGGCAAGCTTTATTACATGGTAAAGAACTCTTGGGGCGAGACTGGTGCCTACAAGGGTATCTGGTATATGACTAAGGACTTCATCGCACTGAACACGATGGACTTCCTGATTAATAAGAATGCAATTCCTGCCGATATTCGTAAAAAGTTAGGTATCTAATGCATTTCAAATGGAATTACGAACCACCTACATCAGAACAACAGGCGGCAGCTAAGGAGCTTGGAGAGAAAATCGGCATGAGTCCGATTCTCGCCAATCTCCTCATCAAAAGAGGCATCAAAACGGAGAGCGCGGCTAAGCGCTTCTTCCGTCCGATGCTTAACGAGCTGATAGACCCGTTCTTGATGAACGACATGGACGTGGCTGTGGATAGGCTCAATGATGCGATGGGGCGCAAAGAGCGTATCATGGTCTATGGCGACTACGATGTCGATGGATGTACGGCGGTTGCCTTGGTGTACAAATTCCTGCAACAGTTCTACTCGAATATCGAATATTATATCCCCGACCGTTACGACGAAGGATATGGTATCAGTAAGAAAGCACTTGATTATGCTGCAGAAAAAGGCATCAAGCTCATTATAGTACTGGATTGCGGTATCAAGGCCATCGATGAGATTGCCTATGCCAAGAGTCTGGGCATCGATTTTATCATTTGCGACCACCACGTGCCCGATGATGAACTGCCCAATGCTGTCGCGATACTCAACCCCAAACGCGAAGATTCCACCTACCCATTCAAAGACCTGTGTGGATGCGGTGTAGGTTTTAAATTTATGCAGGCTTTTGCCAAGAATAATGGCATCCCCTTCTCGCGACTGATACCACTGCTCGACTTCTGTGCTGTGAGCATCGCTGCCGACATCGTGCCTATCATGGGCGAGAATCGTATTTTGGCCTATCACGGACTGAAGCAACTGAACCAAAGCCCGTCGGTAGGCTTGAAGGCTATTATAGATATCTGCGGACTGACTGGACGCGAAATCACTATGAGTGACATCGTGTTTAAGATTGGCCCACGCATCAATGCTTCGGGACGCATGCAGAACGGTACTGAGGCCGTTGACCTGCTGGTAGAGAAAGACCTGAACAAGGCACTGGCCGAGGCCAACCACATCAACGAGTACAACGAGCAGCGTAAGGATGTGGACAAGCAGATGACCGAAGAGGCTAACCAGATTGTAGAGAAGCTGGAGAACCAAAAGCATCACGCCAGCATCGTGCTGTATGACGAGAACTGGAAGAAGGGTGTGATTGGTATCGTGGCATCACGACTGACCGAGCTTTACTACCGCCCCACGGTGGTGCTTACCAAGTTTAATGGCATAGCCACTGGTTCTGCACGCAGTGTGGCTGGCTACGATGTGTATGATGCCATCAAGAGCTGTCGTGATCTGCTTGAGAACTTTGGCGGACATACCTATGCTGTAGGCTTGTCGCTCAAGATTGAGAATATCCCAGAGTTCCGCAGCCGCTTCCAGAAATATGTGATGGAGCATATTCAGCCAGAACAGACTGAGGCTACACTCGATATCGACGCGGTGATAGACTTTAAAGACGTGACCAAGCGACTGCACAATGACCTGAAGAAGTTTGCGCCTCACGGTCCCGACAACCCCAAGCCACTGTTCTGCACACGCAACGTGTATGACTATGGCACATCGAAGGTGGTGGGCCGACAGCAGGAGCACATCAAGCTTGAATTGGTAGATTCCAAGTCGAGCAACGTGCTTAATGGCATTGCCTTCGGACAGAGTGGATCGGCACGCTACATCAAGTCGAAACGCTCGTTTGATATTGTCTATACCATCGAGGATAATATCTACAAACGCACCGAAGTACAATTGCAGATAGAAGACATTCAACCTTCGGAAGCTGAGAGTTGAAAGTTGAGAGTTGAGTGTTGAGAGTTGAGAGTTATGAATACACAGGAAGATTATGAAAACAAACCTATTAATGCTGAATCTGTACAGCATAGTAATCATAACTGTACACTCTCCACTGTAAACTATCAACTCATTCTAAAGAAGTACTGGGGCTACGATGATTTCCGCGGTATTCAGCGCGAAATCATCGAGTCTATCGGTAACGGTTACGACACATTAGGACTGATGCCTACTGGTGGTGGAAAATCCATCACCTTTCAGGTGCCAGCCTTGGCACAAGAAGGTACGTGCATCGTTATCACACCGCTTATAGCCTTAATGAAAGATCAGGTGGAGAACCTAAAAAAAAGAGGCATTAAGGCTGCCGCTATCTACAGCGGACTAACCCGCGAAGAAATCATTATCACACTAGAGAATGCCATCTTTGGTGGTACAAAACTGCTGTACGTATCGCCAGAGAGACTGTCGAGCGAGCTGTTTCAAACCAAGCTGTGCCACATGAAGGTGAGCTTTATCACGGTAGATGAAGCGCACTGCATTTCGCAGTGGGGCTATGATTTCCGCCCCTCTTATCTGCAGATATCACAGATACGCAAACTGGTGCCCGACGCCCCTGTGCTGGCGCTTACAGCTACTGCCACCCCACAGGTAGTAGATGATATACAGGCTAAGCTTTCGAGGAAAGAGGCATCCTTCAACGTGTTCCGCATGAGTTTTGAGCGCAAGAATCTGGCTTATGTGGTAAGACATGCAGACAACAAAATAGAACAGCTGATACACATTCTGAAACACGTGAAAGGCTCGGCCATCGTATATGCCCGCAGCCGTATGCGAACCAAGGAGTTTGCCCAGATTATCAGCGAGAGCGGCATCACTGCCACCTTCTATCATGCAGGACTTGACGCGGCAGTGAAAGATCAACGACAGCGTGAATGGCAGCAGAACAAATACAGAGTAATGGTGGCCACGAATGCTTTTGGAATGGGTATCGACAAGCCTGATGTGCGATTGGTGATTCACGTGGACTGTCCTGACAGCATTGAGGCGTATTTCCAGGAAGCAGGACGCGCAGGACGTGACGGACTGAAAGCTTATGCTGTGCTGCTATACAACCGCCACGATGAGAGTAAGCTGAAGAAACGCATCAGCGACACCTTTCCCGAGAAGGATTACATCCGACAGGTGTATGAGCATCTGGCATATTACTATCAGATAGGTGTTGGCTCGGGCTATAACCATACGTTCGAGTTTAACATGGATAAGTTCTGCCATAACTTCAACCATTTCCCTATCAGAGTTGACTCAGCCCTGAAGATTCTGCAGCGTGCAGGCTATCTGGAATATACTGAGGAACAGGAAAACCAGGCACGCGTGATGTTTACAGTGAGCAGAAACGACCTGTACCGACTGGAGAACAACAGCCAGAACGAAGACTTGATAATCACTGCCCTGCTGCGCTCGTATGGCGGTCTCTTTACCGATTACAACTACGTAGATGAATCGTTTCTGGCTCAGTCAACCGGATTGCAGCCACAGCAGGTTTATCTCACGCTGAAGAGTCTGTCGCAGCGCCATATCCTGCACTTTATTCCACAGAAGAAGACACCGTATATCCGTTATACCCAGCGGCGCGAAGATAAGGAGTTTGTGCAACTGATGCCCGAGGTGTATGAAAAGCGCAAGGCACAGTTTGAAGAGCACATTAAAGCCATGATAGGCTATGCCACCAACGATAAGATTTGCCGCAGCCGACAGCTGCTACGCTACTTTGGCGAGGTGAACGACCACAACTGCGGGCAATGTGATGTATGCTTGGCACACCGTTCAGAAGGCTTGGTGACTGAAGACAGACAGACCAAGGCAGCAGCGCTCATCTTGCAACTGCTGGAGGATGGCAAGCCCCACCCTATCACCGATATAAAAAGCATCGAGCTGCCGGTAAGCGAACTCGATGCTGCATTGGATTATCTCTCAGACGAAGAATACATCATTCGACTGGAGGATGGTCAGATTATCAGAAATTAATCTTCAACTGACGCTCATCTTCATCGTCATGCTCGTGGCAGTAGCTGCTGCCATCGAAACAGTGTGTGCACACGTGGCACTTCTCCATACCAATACTCTTGATCAGATCTTCGAGCTTGGCAAACTTAAGTGAGGTAAGACCCAGGCGCTTGGCTATCTCATCTACCATACGCTGATACTCGGGTGAGTCAGTCTGGGCATACTTCTCCAGGTTTTTCTTATCATCACCCTCAAAGTCCTTGATGATACGGCGTGTGATCAGTTCCATATCACTCTTTGATGAGGTGAAGCCGATGAACGGACATCCATAAACCAGCGGTGGACAAGAAATACGGCAGTGTACCTCTTTAGCACCATACTCGAAGAAGGTCTTTACATTGTCCTTGAGCTGCGTGCCACGCACGATAGAGTCATCGCAGAACACCACGCGCTTATCCTTCAGCAACGCTGGGTTTGGAATGAGCTTCATCTTAGCCACCAGCGAGCGGCGCTCCTGGTTGCCAGGTGTGAATGAACGTGGCCAGGTGGGGGTGTATTTCAGGACGGCACGCTTGTAGGGCACTCCCTTACCTTCGGCATAACCCAAGGCCATACCTACACCAGAGTCGGGCACACCACAAACGCAGTCAACCTCGGCATCATCCTTCTCACCCATCATCTTACCATTGGTTTCGCGAACGTTCTCTACATTGATGCCATTATAATCAGAAGCAGGGAAACCGTAGTACACCCAAAGGAACGAGCAAATCTGCTCGCGTTTGAATGGCTCCTGCAGCACCTCCATCTTATCAGGGGTGAGCAGCACGATCTCTCCAGGTCCTAAGTCTCTTACACGCTTATAGTCGAGATTGGGGAAACTGGTAGTCTCACTACTTACAGCAAAAGCGCCCTCTTTCTGGCCGATGACGATAGGTGTGCGGCCCAGGAAGTCGCGCGCTGCAATAATGCCCTTCTCAGTGAGAATAAGCATCGAGCACGAGCCCTCAATCTTACGATAAACCAGGTTGATACCCTCAACAAATGTGCGGCCCATATTGATGAGCAGCGCCACTAGTTCTGTCTGGTTGATAGTGTTGGCCGAATACTCACTGAAGTGCATACGGCGGTCCAACAGTTCTTGTGCAATCTCTTCCAGATTATTAATTTTTGCTACAGTCACTACTGCATAGCGCCCCAAATGCGAGTTTACAAGGATTGGCTGTGGATCGGTGTCGCTAATGACACCAATACCCTGATTACCTGAAAACGAGTCGAGTTCATCCTCAAACTTAGAGCGGAAATAATCACGCTCCAGATTATGAATCTTACGACTAAAACCTTTCTCCTTATCGAAAGTTACCAATCCGGCACGCTTGGTACCTAGATGCGAATTATAATCGGTGCCGTAGAACAGATCGTTCACACAGCACTTAGTGGAAATGGTTCCAAAGAATCCTCCCATACCTATTAATTAAAATAATACAGGAACGAAGCGATACCCTCGAGTGCGGGTTTGCGCTGTCCCTCGATTTCAATTCTGAACTCAATCTCTGCCTTACAGATACCACGCAGGTTCTGAATGTTATGCAACTTGGTTACCAATCGTACCTTTGAACCGGTGATGACTGGCTGTCCGAAACGCATCTTGTCCATACCGTAGTTCACCAACATCTTGATGTTGTTTACCTCGATAATCTGGTCCCACATATAGGGCAACAGCGACAAGGTGAGATAGCCGTGAGCAATAGTGCTCTGATACTGACTCTCTTTTTTAGCACGCTCCACGTCAACATGAATCCACTGATGATCAAGGGTAGCGTCAGCAAAAAGATTAATTCGGTCTTGGTCAACCTGCAGCCAGTCGGAAGCTCCTAACTCCTCGCCTAAGTGGGCTGCGAACTCATCGTAAGAATTAATTACTAATTTTCCCATATCATATTTTAAAATGAATCACGGGGATGCGTGTGCACCCCCGTGATTTGTTGTATTATACGTCTTGGTTCTCAGGACGCAGCTTACGTACAGTCTCGCCTGCACGCCACATCTCCTGATTACGCATGGCTTCCAACTCTTTCTCAAGACCGGCACGGTAGTCGGGCTTAGAGTTAGCATCGATGGTAATCTGAGCCTCATTACCAGTCTGTACTGAGTAGTACAACCACTCCATCACAGGCTTGATAGCATCATGGAATCTGGGAGCCCAGTCAAGCGCACCGCGCTGAGCAGTGGTTGAGCAGTTGGCATACATCCAGTCCATACCCTTAGCTCCGAACAAGGGGCCAAGGCTCTGCGTCAGTTCCTCAACAGTTTCATTGAAAGCTTCTGAGGGAGAGTGTCCATGCTCACGCAATACTTCGTACTGAGCAAGCAACAATCCCTGAATGGCACCCATCAACGAACCACGCTCACCAGTCAAGTCTGATGTAGCCTCACGCTCGAAGGTGGTTTCAAACATGTATCCTGCACCGATACCAATACCGAATGCCAGTGTCTTCTCCTTGGCTGTACCTGTAGCATCCTGATAAACAGCATAAGAGCAGTTCAGACCACGACCCTCGCAGAACATAGTGCGCAGGCTGGTACCACTACCCTTTGGTGCAACCATAATAACATCGACATCCTTTGGTGGAACAACACCAGTGCGATCACTCCAGTTAATAGCGAAACCATGGCTGTAGTAGAGAGTCTTGCCAGGCTTCAGGTACTGCTTGATGGTGGGCCACTGCTGAATCTGACCAGCATCAGAAAGCAACATGCAGAGGATGGTGCCCTTCTCAGCAGCTTCCTCAATAGAGAACAGTGTCTCGCCAGGAACCCAACCGTCGGCCACTGCCTTGTCGTAGGTCTTGCCAGGGCGCTGACCCACAATCACATTGAATCCGTTATCACGCAGGTTGCAGGCCTGGCCTGGTCCCTGAACGCCATAACCAATCACAGCGATGGTCTCGTTTTTCAATACTTCACGTGCTTTCTCGAGTGAGAACTCTTTGCTGGTGACAACAGTTTCTGTAACGCCACCGAAATTCATTTGTGCCATAATAGCTTTTGGTTTTAATTGTTGTACTTATCCCTGCGTACTGTGCCAGCCCTGCCCGAGAGCCGTCGTCTTACTAGTCCGCTCACACCCTGCACGAGGGTACGACTTGGGCGTTAACTATTTAAATCGGGTGCAAAATTAAGCAATTCTGCCCACACTGCCAAAAAATTCTCTGCGTTTTTTTTATTTTTTATCGAACACCTTGACAATCTCCTCAAGCCACTGCTTATCCACCTCATCGAATGTTGCCAGATCCTTACTGTCGATGTCGAGCACAGCAATAATTTTACCGGCCGAGAATACTGGCACTACGATTTCGGAACGAGACGCGCTGCTACATGCAATGTGACCAGGAAAGTGCTCTACATCAGGCACCACAACAGTGGCCTGCTGTTTCCACGATGTGCCACACACACCCTTACCATAGCCAATATGCATGCAAGCCACTGGCCCCTGGAACGGGCCCAGCACCAACTCATCATTCTGCACACGATAGAAGCCTGTCCACCAGAATCCCATCTCCAGGTGAATGGCTGCTGCCACATTGGCCATCACAGCCACCTGATCGGTTTCACCTTCTACCAAACTCTTAATCTGCTCACTAAGCAGTTTATATTTCTCAATTTTACTCATACTTTACTAATTTTAATCTACGCCAAATAAAACGGGGCACCCTGCGCCATAGGGCAGTAAGGATGCGATATCGCCAGTCGATGATGCGGATATGATCATGATGTTCGATGGCACTCACAATCTCACAAGCCACCTGTTGGGGCTGCAGCATCATAGGATAGCGGGGCAAGCCACTGAGTAAGGCCGTATCTACAAAACCAGGACGGATGTCGGTGATGCAGATGTTGAGCTTGCGGGCATTAGCCTGCTGTTCCAATGCCTGAAGATAGGTGGCCTGATAGGCTTTGGTGGCCGAATAGGCTGGTGCAGGACCTAAACCCTTAGTACCTGCTATCGACGAGATGGCGGCGATATGCCCCCTGCCCTGCTGGGCAAAATAGCGAAAGGCACAACCTATCATCTGCGTAAAACCTAAACCGTTGGTCTCAACAGTCCATTGCTCTATATCGGGCGTGAGCTCACGATTCTGCTTGCCTACGCCTGATGCATAGAAGAAAAGGTCCATGCCTCCCATGCGATTGATAAGCGACATCAACTTGTCGGGAGCATCCTCGCTGGTTACATCTATCTGCTCTACCTCAGCAGCGCCGATATTTTTCAATAGCTCTAAACGGCGAGCGGCCACGCCTACCGTCCAGCCACGCTGGATGAATAGACGGGCCACTTCGAGTCCGATACCTGATGAGGCGCCAATAATAATCACTTTACTCATCGGGCAGGAACAATGGGTCCTCAGGCATTACCATAACAGGCTTAGTATCGTATGCCTTCAGAAGTTTTTCTGATACATATTTTTTATTTACAACCAGTCGGAACATATACTCACGGAACCACTCGGCTGTCATAATCAGGCAGCCCTGCTGTCCGTTGGTTGAGCCCCAAGAGTTTTCCACCTTCCACTTGATAGGATTACCCTGCTTATCCAAATCAACAGCAGTCAGAGTCATAGCATGCGTAGAACCGCTATCAAAGGTAGAGATACGCTGAGCCTTATCCATCTTAAAGGTGGTTCCAAACACTGAGCCATAATTGAAATTTTCTAACGAAGCATAACCGCGCTTACGATCCAGAAACTTAGCTACATCGTAAGAGCTGTACATCTTGCGACCATCCTTCAGTGAGGCAATAGCCAACTGCTCAATCTCCTCCATAGGCAGGTTCAGATAGCGCCAGTTGGTACCATCATAGGTGTGACGATCATACTCCACCTCGTAAGTTTTGTAATACTCGCGACGTGGGTCGTTCATCACCATGATAAAGGTGCCTTTCAGGTCGCCACCAACTACCTCCTGATAGAAACTTTGTGGTGTGTACTCCTTAGGTTCACCCAGCTGACGACCATTTTTGTCATGGAAGGCATAGGTGAACTTCTCAACAGGTGCACCCAGTGTGAGTTTCAGCATACCATAAATCTTAGTGAGCATCTCTATCTTGGCTTTCTGGATATCAGCAGCACTCTTTTTCTTGGCCACCATATCACGCAACTGAAGTCCGAACTCACGCAGTTTCGAAGAAATCAGGTTACGAGCCTTTGAGGTGTTCTCACTGGTGTAAGTCTCAGGCATAATCTCTGACGGAACCAGTCCGTACTTAGGTGCCAGGTCGGCCACACCACAGAAGGTGCCCCCATCACCAATGGGCGAATGGAAGAAGAAGCGCACGCGCTCATCATCGATAGGCTTCTTAGCCGTATCAATAACACCCTGTAACATCAGATTGGCCTTTTCCAACTGATCCCAGAAGAAAAGGTAGGCCTGCGAGAACTCGATGCTAACCGAGTCGGCATGAGCCATATAATTTGAACGCAACACATTGAGACCACTGAACATCCAGCAGCGTCCTGACGATTTCTGGTCGGTGATAGACTGCTTACGTGTCTCTACAGAGAAATGTGTGTCGATGGGGCGAGCAGCCACCTTGTAGTTTTTGGCCAGCGCATCAATGTTCATACCATAGATGGCGTTGGCGATGACGCGCTCCTTGCCACACTGCGTTGTTTCCTTCTGTATTTCCTGTAACATCTTGGCAGAGATACCTCCACCCTGCGCCTGGGCCATCACGCTGCAGGCTGCTAACGCAATTGTAATTGTAACTTTATTCATTTACTTTCTCTTATTTGTTGTTTTTTTAGTTGTTGTCTTTTTTGTGGTGGTCTTTTTGGTGGTTGTGGTCTTCTTAGCAACCTGTGTGGTCTTTGGCTTATAGTACTTCTTAGCCTCAGGCAACCATCCCTGGATATTCTTGATACGGGTGGCATCAGAAGGGTGATCGCTCAAGAACTCGGCTGTATTGCTGTTGCTGGCTGATGCCATACGCTGCCAGAAAGTAACAGCTGCCTGAGGATCGTAACCTGCCATTGCGGCAAAAATCAATCCCATATAGTCGGCCTCACTCTCATGACTGCGTGAATATTTCAGATTAGCCAGATTCAAGCCCATGCCAGCCACAGCCTGACCGATGGCCAAAGTATTGTTGCCTACGCCCAGAGCACCAGCCAATGCGCCCAAACCCTGCACACCATACTGCTGCTTAATCTGCGTACTCATCTGCTCGGCAGAATGACGGGCCACAGCATGCGCAATCTCATGACCAAGCACGATGGCCAGCGAAGCCTCATCCTGCGTGATGGGCAGAATGCCTTCATAAACCACAATGAGTCCTCCAGGCATGCACCAGGCATTGGCTTGCTTGTCGGCCACGAGATTAAACTGCCACTTGTAGTTCTGCACATCGTTCTGCATACCGTTAGCATTCAGATAGCTAACCACTGCATTAGCCAGGTTCTGACCTACTCGCTTCACCATAGCTGTCTTGGTAGCATCGGTAGAAAGCTTGGCTGTCTTCATAAACTCCTGATACTGCTGGGTTGAGAGACTCAGCATCTCACCATCGCTCACCATCAGGTTCTGCTTACGCCCTGTGATGGGCACTGTGCTAGTAGTGCCACAGCTAACCAGCAAAGCTGCCACCGCCGACATTACTAAAAACTTCAATTTCTTCATCATCATTATGCTTATTTTGTTTAATCTTGTTTTCAGACTGCAAAGTAAGCAAAAAAAATCGACATTTGCAAATTTTAAGCATAAAAATAGAGACGTCCCCTGAGGAACGCCTCTATAAGAATGACCAATAATAACTAAAAAACTACGAATTTACTTGTTCAGACCACGGTTGTTGATAGTGGTGTTGAGCAGCATCAGGTATGTACGCATCTGCTTCTCGTTGAGCACATAGCGCATACGCTTTACGTCGGTATCGATAGCACGCTTAACCATGTTGTCGCGCTCGTTGTTACCGTACTGAGCTGCGTAAGTCATCTCTGTATTGAATACGTGATGAATGTTCTCTACAGCTGCACGCTGGTCGATGGTGAGGTGAAGAGCCTTTGAAAGCATGTCCATGTTAACGTCCATCTTGTAGGCCTCTACATTCTTAACAGCGCTTGTATTCTCACCCTCTGCAAATGCAGTTGTCATACTCAGCATTGCTACCAGTGTCAAAATCATCTTTTTCATCTTTTTACCCTTTCTTTTACTTTAAATATGTTATCCTTTAAAAACTGTTTGTCATCTTTTGACGGTGCAAAGGTACGACGATTTTTCAACACCAACAAACAAATTTGTTTAATTGTGTGCGAACACAGCTTTTTTATTGATACATATCAACAGAAAGCCTAAAATAAGTATTTTTTTACTTTTTAGGATTAAACTTTCGTGTATTTGGTGGAAAATGCGTAACTTTGCAAGCTGAAACTAAATATATATAAATAGGTATAATGGAAGAAACAAAAAACAGATTTATGTCGGTTGTATATCAGTTGTACAGCCTGAAGGATGGCAAGAGTGAGCTCGAGGAGCAGACTGGCGACGACCGTCCATTTGAGTTTATCACCGGATTCAGCGTAGCTCTGGATGCTTTTGAGGAGAAGGTGAAGGGCCTTGAGAAAGGCAGCGACTTTGATTTTGAGCTGACTCCGGCCGAGGCTTTTGGCGAGTATGTATCTGAAGGTGTGCACAAAGTAGGCCGCGAGGTATTCACCGTAAATGGCCACTTCGACCACGACAATATTTTCGAGGGCGCAGTCATCACCCTGATGGACAATGACGACCACCAGTTCATGGCAAAGGTTGTTAAGATTGAAGAAGACGGCGTGACCGTTGACACCAACCACCCTCTGGCAGGCAAAACACTGAATTTCAAAGGTCGCGTGATTGAAAACCGCGAGGCTACTCAAGAGGAGATCCAGCATCTGATTAAGCACCTGACCGGTGGATGCGGCGGTTGCGGTGGCGGCTGTGGCGAGCACGGCTGTGGCGACGGATGCGATTGCGGCAACCATGAGCATCATCATCACGATGGTGGCTGCGGCTGCGGACACTGCCACTAAGCGATAATTGAAAATTGATAATTCTTGCTTAAGCAAGCGTACTAAAGAAACGATTAGATAATTATGAATAGTTTTGGGCATATTTTTAGGCTGACTACGTTTGGCGAGAGCCACGGCGAGGCTGTTGGGGGCGTCATTGATGGCATGCCTGCTGGCATCGACATCGATATGGAGTTTATTCAAAGCGAACTAAATCGCCGTCGCCCTGGACAGAGTGCTATCACCACATCGCGCCAAGAGGCCGATCGTGTAGAGTTGCTCAGTGGCGTTTTCGAGGACAAGACAACAGGCTGCCCCATAGGATTTATTGTCCGTAACACCAACCAGCACTCCAACGACTACGAGAATATGCGCAATCTATTCCGCCCCTCGCATGCCGATTTCACCTATCAGGAGAAATACGGCATTCGCGACCATCGTGGTGGCGGACGTTCATCGGCCCGCATCACCATCAGTCGCTGCGTAGGTGGCGCATTTGCCAAACTGGTTTTACGCCAGAAAGGTATCAGCATTCAAGCTTATACATCGCAAGTGGGCGACATCGCGCTCGAAAAGGATTATAGCCGCTACGACCTTAGTCTGACTGAGACCAATGCCGTACGCTGCCCTGATGCCCAGAAAGCCGCCCAAATGGAGCAGCTGATAGCTCAGGTAAAAGCCGATGGCGACACCATAGGCGGCATCATCACTTGCGTGATAAAGGGGTGCCCCACGGGCTTAGGCGAGCCCGAATTTGACAAGTTGCATGCCTCATTAGGACAAGCCATGCTTAGCATCAATGCCGTCAAGGGCTTTGAGTATGGCGATGGTTTTGACAGCGCTACTATGCGCGGCAGTCAGGTGAACGATGTGTTCGTACCATCACCCAACACCCATCACCCATCACCCAACACCCAATCCCCCATCACCACAACCACCAATCATAGTGGTGGTATCCAAGGCGGCATCAGCAATGGCCAGGACATCTACTTCCGAGTGGCTTTTAAACCCGTGGCCACAATTCTTACCGAACAAAACACGGTAGATAAGGAAGGAAATGCCACCACATTTACGGCTCACGGACGCCATGATCCATGTGTTTTACCAAGAGCAGTGCCTGTGGTTGAATCTATGGCTGCAATGACAATCTTAGACTATATTTTGCTGCAAAATGCAGTAAATTTATAGAAAAGAACCCCCTAATTGCAAAAAAATGCAAAAAAGATTTGGTAGTTTAAAAAACTATGCGTATCTTTGCACTCGCAATCAGGGATTTGGGAAAACCCCGGAATTGCTTTAGTTAAGTCTAGTTTAGTTTTTGTGTTGGTTGGGGGTTGCCGATTGGTAGCCCCCAAATTTTTTATGTATATTTCTCAGCACAAACAAAAAAAATAGGGGTTAAACAACCCCTATTATCTCGTTTACCGACTGGCACCCATGACTATCGAGCCATTCATTAATACCATCACGCACCTTAATACTTATAGCCGGATCCAGGAAGTTGGCCGTGCCTATCTCAATGGCTGTAGCTCCAGCCATCAGGAACTCAATGGCATCCTTGGCACTATTAATGCCTCCCAGACCGATTACAGGTATCTTGACGGCCTTAGCCACCTGCCATACCATGCGCAGGGCCACAGGCTTTACACAAGGACCGCTAAGGCCTCCTGTGTTGATGCTGAGCAGTGTACGGCGCTTCTCTATATCGATAGCCATACCCATCAGCGTATTTATCAGCGACACGCTGTCGGCGCCTTCAGCCTCTACAGCACGTGCTATCTCAGCAATATCTGTTACGTTAGGACTCAGCTTCACAATCAGCGTCTTATGGTAAGCCTGGCGCACAGCCTTTACCACACTGGCAGCACCAGCACAAGTCACACCAAAAGCCATACCTCCATCTTTTACGTTAGGACACGAGATATTGAGTTCGATAGCAGGGATATTATCGAGAGCATCAATACGGGCTGCACACTCGGCATAATCCTCAGGCGACGAACCACTCACGTTCACAATCATGTTGGTATTGATATCCTTTATCTGGGGATAAATATGCTCACAGAAATAATCCACACCCTTGTTTTGCAGACCTACGCAGTTGAGCATGCCACTAGCAGTCTCAGCCATGCGTGGATAGTCGTTGCCCTCGCGAGGCTTCAGGGTGGTACCCTTAACAATAATACCGCCAATACCATCCAGAGGCATCAAGTCGGCAAACTCTAATCCATAACCAAATGTTCCCGATGCAGTCATCACAGGGTTCTTCAGTTCCAAATCAGCAATCTTTACATTTAGTCTTGCCATAACAGTTTCTTAATATTAAACACGGGTCCATCCTTACAAACACACAAATTACCCTCGGTAGTCTTCTCAACGCAGCACAAACATGCGCCCAATCCGCAGGCCATTAGATTCTCCAGCGAAGCTTCGCAATCCACGCCGTTCTGTCGCGCATAGCGAGCCACTGCCTTCATCATAGGCGTTGGTCCGCAGGTGCTGATACGATCGAAACGCTCATTGCTAAGCAGAGAGTGATTGGTGACAAAGCCCTTCTCTCCCATCGAACCATCCTCGGTTGTTACATACACGCGCCCGTACATATTAAATATTGGCAGCATCAGCAAGTCGTTAGCTGTACGTGCACCCAACAGGAAGGTTGGCTCTATGCCCTGACGCTTCATTTCGGCTCCCATATACAAGAGCGGAGCCACACCAACACCACCGCCAACGAGCAGCACTTTCTCCCCCTGAGCTGCAGGTGTAAAACCATTACCCAGAGGCAGCACACAGTTCAACGTGTCACCAGCATTCAGTTTAGCTAATTGTTTGGTACCATCGCCCACGGTGGCTACGAGCAACCACAACTCATTATTCAGGCGATCCACAAAGTTAATTGAAATGGGGCGGCGCAAGAAAGTAGATGTAGAACCATCTACACGCACCTCTACAAATTGACCAGGCAACATGTCAGGAAGAGGTTTATCGTCAGTCAGTTTTATAAGCACATAACGCTGATGAATCTGCTCTACCTGCTTCACCTTGAGGTCAAGTATATACTTCTTCATACTTCAAATTATTAATTCGGGTACAAAGGTAATATTATTTTTTTAAACCACAAAACTTTATTTCTTTTGAGGAACGAAAGTCTCCCAAGTCTGATCATCATAAAACACCCGAATCTCCATTACCTTTCGCTGTGGTTTGTCTGCTATTTTTACCCCCGTTGTTACAATTTCCTGGTGTGTATTACGTACACCATTAATATTTGGGAGCGTCTGGGGTGTATTTTGAGGAGCCTGAATAGGACCCTCATCAAACATCAGCATCGGATTTTGATCGGTAGGGTGGGCGTCAGCATTGCCATCGCCCTCAGAGAAGAGGTCTTGCTCGGGGTTATTTTGAGCCAGATACATGTCACCAGATCCAAACATCAACCAATCAGTATTGATGTTAGGAATTTTCTTTTTGATGGCTTCTACGATGTTAAGGGTAGGTCGGGTGCGACCAGTAAAAATACTACTAAGTGTTGCCGGACTCTGACCGATATAGTCAGCGAAGAGCTGTTGAGTCATATGCTGAGACTCCATGATTTGCCTGATTCTATCTTTCATTTCTTATAACTAAGTGGTTAATGGGCCATTATTGGCCCTTTTTCTTTCAGTTTACAAAGGTAAAACAAAAAATTGAATTAACCAACAAATGTATAGACAATTTAAGAATTAATAATTTAAGTTTATAGTTTTATATTTGTATATCAAAAGTTTTAGAGTACCGTAATTGAGGTTTATATTTTTAAATCTAAATTTACGATATTAAATCTGTACAAATGATTTTGTGAGCGTATTTTCGTAACTAATTGGGTATAAATGAACTACTTACGAAAAGTTTATTGTTTTAAATACCATTATGCGCTCCGGGGTGCCAAACCCTGAATAAATAGGGAACTTATTTTGCACAAAAACGTGTAACTGATTGATTTTCATATATTTATTAATCAGATATATACGATGCATAAATATTAATATAAAAAGTTATATTTGGATATTCAGATATTTAAATCTAAATATTAAGATGTGTATTACATTTAAAGATGTGTAAATCGTGCTTTCTATGTATTTGTAAATCTGAATTCATACGGCGATTTAGAAACGCAAATCAACGAAATGAAATCATAATGAATGTGAAAGGTAAATGGATCGAGAGCGACATTTTAATTTTTCGTCATTTCTGGATTATTCAAAACCAACGGGCAGGCGGCCAGAAATACGCGAGTTTTGAAGGGGTAGAAAACGCCGTAACTACCCTATCCTACAGGCATTTAGGCATAAAAAAGCACTCACGAAGAGTGCTATTTCTAGAAATTCTAGAGCCTAAAAAAGGGCTAAATTAGTGCAAAATGTAAAAAATCAGTTCCTTCATAAGCTCTCCAGCGGGGGTATTTGGATTGTCCAGACCCTTACTTTTAGCATCAATCTCTCTTATTTTGGAAATAATCTGCATCACCTTCATTCCAGAGTAATTTCTCATACCCGTCATATAGTCTTTGGCAGCCCACGGATTTTTGAATTCCAACCACTCTGCCACACTCTCCTGACTCTTATTATTGGGTGCATAAAAGGCAATCATCAGATTTTGGAAGTAATTAAAGAGCAACGGGAGAAATGAGTAGATTGAACCCGCCTTTGGATTTTCGTCAAAATATTTTATTATCTGATTTGCCTTATAAACATTTCGATTCACGATAGCATCCTTAAGCTCAAATCCATTAAACTCTTTGCTCACTCCGATCTGATCCTCTACCACCTGAGGGGTTACTACCCTACTCGATTCTGGCAGTGAAATAATCACTTTATCAAGCTCGCCAACCAAACGACTCAAATCGGCACCAATATTCTCGGCTATCATCTGAACTGATTTTGCGTCGATTTTTATCTGGCGTGCTTTGAGATAGTTTTCAATAAATCCAGGCAGTTCTCTATCCTTCAGTTTTGAGCTTTCAAACAGTATGCCATGAGATTTTATAGCTTTTACGTAACCAGTTTTTCGCCCATCGATTTTACCATTCTTATGGCACATCACCAGCACGGTTGTAGCCATAGGCTGTGAGAAATAGCGCTCAAGCGGCTCAGTATTTTTTATATTCTGCGCCTCTTTCACTATAACCACCTGGCGTTCGGCCATCATAGGATAACGGCGTGAGAGATCGGCTATCTGTGATGCGTTGACATCTGATCCAAACACCACAGTCTGGTTAAAATCCCGTTCCTCTGGGCGCAAAGCATGATCGGCTATATAATCGGAAATCCTATCGATATAGTACGATTCATCACCCATCAGATAATAAACGGGAGCAAATTTCCCCGCCTCTAAATCGCGCATAATGCTCTCAAAACTCACATTTTTTGCGTCAGCCATGTTGCTATTTCAATTATTATTTGTATTTTTGCCTGCAAATTTACAAAAATGTTTCGATTAAACCTCCCTACATACGAAATAAAAATAGCCCGGCAGGGCAATAAGCAGCTTATTTTCGACTTTTTACGCCGAAAATACGTGGCTCTCACTCCCGAAGAGTGGGTTCGCCAGCATTTTGTGCATTATCTAGTGGAACATAAGGGCTACCCATCCGGCCTGATTGGCAACGAAGTTGAGCTGAACGTAGGTGAAAAACGTCTGCGTTGCGACACTATATTATATAATAAGGTGGCAATGCCACAGATGATTATCGAGTACAAGGCCCCACAAATAAAACTTCAGCAAAAGACATTCGACCAAATTTCGGCCTACAATCTTTTGCTGAAGGTGGATTATCTGATAGTGAGCAACGGCATACAGCACATCTGCTGCAAGATGGATTATGAAAACCAAAAATATTACTTTTTGGAAGACATCCCAGACTATCAGAATTTATAACATTTTATGCTTAGAACATATCGTTGGCATCGGCAGCCTTCTTAGAGTTGGCTGATGATGTGGCTGTTCCTGATGACTTGCGGATAGAACGCTTTGCACGTCCCTTCTTCTCCTCGGCAGCAACAGGCGCCTTCTCAACTTTCACGCCTGCCAGCTCTGGATCAATCATGATACGACCGCAGTACTCGCAAACGATAATCTTCTTATGCATCTTGATATCCAACTGGCGCTGAGGTGGAATCTTGTTGAAGCAACCACCGCAAGCATCACGCTGTACGTAAACGATACCCAGACCGTTGCGTGCGTTCTTACGGATACGCTTAAATGATGTAAGCAGTCGGCCCTCGATCTTTGCCTCGAGATTCTTCACCTGCTCCTTCAGCTTCTCCTCTTCCACACGAGTCTCTTCCATGATTTCATCGAGCTCGTTCTTCTTAACCTCCAGGTCGCCTTGACGCTCAGCAATCAGAGCCTCGCTGGCCTCCTGCTCGCGCTGCTTATCCATGATCTTGTTGTTAGCCTCGCGAATCTTCTTATTGCAGAGTTCGATTTCCAGAGTCTGGAACTCGATTTCTTTCGACAGTGTGTCATACTCACGGTTGTTCTTAACCTCGTCCAACTGAGCCTTGTAGCGCTCTACGCTGGCCTCGGCATCAGCAATCTCACCCTTCTTCTGACTGATAGCACGCTGATAGTCGGCAATGTCGGCCGCAATCTTTTCAACACGTGTTGTCAAACCCTCAATCTCGTCTTCCAGGTCCTGCACTTCGAGTGGCAGCTCGCCACGCAACATGCGCTTTTCATCGATAGCCGAGAGGGCGGTCTGCAGCTGATAGAGCGTCTTCAGGCGCTCTTCTACTGACAATTCTGATGGATCTTTCTTTGCCATAACTTTCTTTTTGAAATTTATTTAAATATACAATATTGGATTCGTACACGTCTGAGCGATACAAGTCTTCACTCCCGGGCACTCTTTCTGAATGATTTCCTCGAAGATTTCAGCTGTAAACTGTTCGCTCTGGTAGTGGCCTATAACGCAAATTTGTATCTGCTGTTCGTAGCCAAAATACTGATGGTAGTGCATCTCGCCTGTGATAAACGCATCTGCCTGATTTTTAACCGCTTCGTCGAGCAAGAAATCGCCCGCGCCACCACATATGGCCACACGCTTGATAGGGCGGCGCAACAGTTCGTTACACATCGCACACTCCACGCCGAAAGCTTTTTTCACAGCGATAATAAAATCGTCGGCCGCCAAGGGGGCTGCAAGTTCTCCTACTACCCCACTTCCTGCCTCAATGCTTCCCACTTGCTTCTGAGCAAAGAATCTTACATCCTCTAATCCCAGTTTCTGAGCAATGCGGAAATTCACTCCTCCGCGCGCGTTATCCATATTAGTATGCATTGAGATAACGGCTATCCCCTGCTGTATGGCATGCATCACGGTGCGCTGCACATCAGTGAGATCGCTAATAGTTTTAAGGCCACGGAACAACAACGGGTGGTGACTCACAATAAGATTACACCCCCTGTTGATGGCTTCGTCAACGATACGCTCGTTCACGTCCAGACACAATAATGCCCCTGAAACCTCCGTCTCTGTCAGTCCCAGTTGCAAGCCAGCATTATCCCAACTTTCCTGCAAGGGCAGAGGCGCGAATCGTTCAAGGGCGCTCAGCACTTCTTTTATTTTCACGGTGCAAAGTTACAAAAATTAGTTGAGAGTTAAGAGTTGAGAGTTAAGAGTTAAGCACTATTTTGCCATTTTTAACATTTTACGCCCACTGATTGACACAAAACCGTAAAGAAAATCGAAAAAATGCATGTTTACAAAAAAAACTGCACGAAATATTTGGTAGAATAAAAAAAACTCCGTACCTTTGCACCCGCAAAACCAACATGGTGCCCGTAGTTCAGTTGGTTAGAGCGTCAGATTGTGGTTCTGAATGTCGTGGGTTCGAGTCCCACCGGGCACCCTCTTAAAGAATAAGATAAACTCCTGTAAGTCAAGTACTTATGGGAGTTCTTTTTTATATCAAAATACTGCATTCTGACCCTCAAATCCACTATGATTCAGTCATAATCCTCTGATTTTTCGCCTTTTTGTTTACCGCTAAAAATTAACGTAACATGCTGACTATCAAGGCTATGGTAAAAAAGGACGGTTTACGTGTTGACCGCAAGTACAACGTAAAAGTAAGTTTCACCTACAAGAGGAAAGTAAAAAGGCTGTCTACTAGTCTATTTGTGAGTCCCTGTGACCTAACAAAAACACTGGCTTTTAAAGAGGGAACTCCTATCAAACAGAAAGTGGATAAGCTTGTAGATGCCTATCGAGATATGTGCGATAAGCTACAAGTTGACATTCATGATTACACTCTAGATGAGATTATTGAACTTATCCAAAACGAGGAAGAGAGACAGAAACCTGTTGATTTTATCCAATTCTGTAGATGGTGGATTCTCACCTCTCCTATCAAAGGTAAAAAGAACTATCAGTCTGCAGTAAACGCTTTTACAACATATCTTGGAACAGAGAATCTTGAGGCTTCCAAAATTACAGTATCTTTATTAAATGGTTTTATGGACTATCTTAACAAACAGAGTAAAATGAGAGCTAAAGCACTTGAATTGGCTGGAAAAAGAGTACCATCAAATCGAAGTGTGTCGCTGTATTTAAGTAGCCTGAGACATTTGTTTAATGAAGCTAAGAAAAAATACAATGATTACGATCGTAATATCATTCGTCTAAGCAATTCACCATTTGAATATATAACCATCCCCAGGCAGGAAGCTACCAGAAAGAGGGCTATCTCAGCTAAATCAGTAAAGGATATCTGGGATTATCCATACGAATGCAAAAAGGATGGTTCCTTAAAAAAGGAGAGTGTCTCTAATCTAGCTAAAGACTGCTTCTGCTTGTCGTTTTGTTTAATGGGAATGAACTCAGCTGACTTATTTAACTGCACAGAGATTTCTGGAGATACAATAACCTATTACCGTACCAAGACTACAGAACGTAGACTTGACAAGGCTAAGATGGTAATTAAGATCCCCGCCATTATAAGGCCTCTTGTTGAGAAGTATCGTGACCAGAAGGGTGAGCGAGTCTTCAAATTCCACCATATATATAATACAGAGAAGAACTTCAACCGCGCTATTAACCTTGGTTTAAAGACCATAGGTAGGGCTCTTAATCTCTCTGATCTGGAATACTATGCAGCCCGTCACTCATGGGCTACAATAGCACTTAACAAATGTAAGATCGATAAGTACACAGTCCATGCTGCACTCAACCATGTGGACGAGTCCATGAGAGTCACCGACATCTACATTGAGCGTGACTTCGTGAACGAAAATAAGGCTAATGCCAAGGTAGTGAAATACGTTTTTGGTAAATAATCCATAGAAAACTCCGCTTGAATTTTGTCAGGTGGAGTTTTTTATTTATTTTTGCCACCATGAACGAGAACGAATATATTGATTACTATTGTGAGCACCTTCTTGTGTTTGTTCATATAGACGAGAAGACAGGCTTTTATGATAACAATATTAAAACAGAGAATTATGAGCATGCGCTGCATAATGCAAAGTTGTGTGGAATAAATAAAGAAGCATTCGTCAATTCACTGAAGCGTCGCGTAAATAACAGCAAGAGACCTATTAATATTGATGCATTATGGAAATTCAGCATTACTATTTGGATGTGGAAGTTATTTAGCCGTATTGTCATGCCAGAAATGGGAGCTGTTGACCAATATTTCAAACTCATCAATAGGCTTAATGAAGGTCTTGATGTGAAGGAAATTGTGTTTACAGGAAGGGAACCCCAAAAAACAAAGGATATCAATATAACATTAAATGAAGACATTCTTATTGGAGAGTTTTTAAAATTTCTATATTCAGAAGAGCTGATTAAAAACGTCTTAACAGAGGAGAATCTTAAAAGCTATCCCAAGACTCATTGTTACTTAGCAATAGATCTTCTTCCCAAAAGGACACTAGCATTTCAGATTGCCCGCGAACTGACACATCTATTTGAAGACATGTTTCAGACAGAATCCTTGGACGAATCTTTGAAAGATATTATAATGGCAACTCTCTCAAATTTGAATCTTGCAGCTAAAGCAGCTAATAATACTGATTATAATAAATTGTTTAGTGATGCCAAGAATAAACGCTTACCAATATGTGACAATTACTATCAAGCTAGTTTTTTACAAGACGTAGGAGTTTTACCATTTAGCGTTATAAAGAATCCTGAAAGCATCAAAGAAAGGAAGACGTTTTTCAAATCTGCGGAAGAGTGAATTTCGCAGATTTTTCTTTTTTACACAAATAATCATTTTATCTTTTGTTCCTTTGCACCCAGAACGAAATAGCAGCGATTGGGCTAGAGTTGTTCTGAGGGAGCTCTCCTTGCCTCAGACGGAGATTATTTTTAAAAATATTAATTATGAATACAATTAAAAAATCGACCGAAATGGTCACAGTAGGAAAGGAAATTAAAAAAATGGAAAAAGCTCTTGAAAGCATGAAAAAGAATGCAGGTGTTAGTGCTGAGGCTATCGCTCAACAAGAGACTGCACTTAACGAGAAAAAGCAGAATTATGAGAAACTGAACAAGCAAGCACAGGCTGAACAAGGTGTTTTTGACAAGGACCAATTTCTGACTTTTGCTATTATTGACGACGAAACTCGTAAAGTGACTAAGAAGCAGTACAAGGTGGCATTCGTCAAGAATAATCGTCCTATTAATAAAAATAAGGTCAATGGTTATATAAGCATAATTGCTAATGGAAAGTACGAAAAGAACGCACCAATATTTGCGATAACTGCTAAAGAGACTCTTGAAAGTGGTTATGAAGTGACCGACGTTAATGGCAAAAAGGTCGAAAAAGAAAAAGCAGAGGACTACCTCGTCATTCTCGATGGTCAGCACAGGACACTAGCCTTCCTGATGTGCAATATGACGGAGCCAAGAGAGGTTCCCAGCACATTCATTAAGACTGGCATAGATATTGGCCAATACATCGTTGATATCAATGATGTGGGTACGAGCTGGAATCAACAAGACAGATTTGCTGTAGCAGCTCTGGTTTCAAATAACGAGCTTGCACATGAAATATCAGAAAGAATTAGTGAAAAATACAATCCAACAACAGCATCTTTGATATACACTGGAAAGAAAATATCAGGAACACAAGTTAAAAAGTTGCTTCGGGGAGAGGAATGGACATTGCCAGAAGGGGCTAAGTTAAATATCAAGCGGGGGAACAAGTTTATCCAGCTATGCTTAGAAGCTAAAATTGAAGTAAAGTTTATAACAAAGCGTTATTTTATTGCTGGCTTCAACTCTTATGCAGATGAGGTTGGCGATGATGCAGCCTTCAAAAAGCTAGAAAAATTAAAGGGAACGAATCTTACAGAAAAGATGCTAAAAGAGATTAAGGACGGTAGTCAATTTGTGAAGATACTTAGAGAGACTGCATAACAAACTCAGCAACAATTGGGGAAGCGGACTTTCAGGTAATGCTGAGAGCCTGCTACACCATTTGTAACCAATTTCAAAATTTTTATTTTTTCTGAGCACGCCACTTCACCATCAACAAGTCCCCCCTCCCCATCTCAATGGGTAAAACGTTTTTCCAAGGGAAACCTGAGCAATATACAAAAAACGTAGTCAATTTGTAAGGCATCTGTACCTCTAAGAGGTAAACACGTACCTCATACAGTTCACTCTATCAATAACCATTTAATACATTTAGTTATGGACAATTTATTGTTGATGCCTGCTGCTGTGGCTAATAATAACAGCAATCAGTTTGAGTATGCTGACTACGAAGAAGTTGTAGAACAGCCTGTAAGCTCTTGCTCTTTCGTTAACTTCTTGGATGCTAATACCAACAGCATCACCATGGAGGAGCTAAAAACTCAGTGTGTGGTTCCTACTTGGGCTAATCAGGAGCTAACGATCTCTCATCAGGACTTTATCGAAACTGTTCACGATGCCGCCAAGTCCTTCTATCAGGGTGAGTCTATTTCTAGTCCTTCCATCCGTGTGTCCCACATCGTTAGAGGTCGTACTCCAGACGCTTTAGGTAAACGAGCTTCTGAACTCTTGGAGTGTGAAAAGACTCAGTTCTACCAGCGTTTAGCATTTGCTTTCACCATTCCCACTATCTATGAGACTATCGATGGTCACAGATTGGAGCTTACTGTGGGCGGTGTTCGCAATTACAACGATCTCAACCTCTACAGATCTTCTAAGGGAGTAGAAAAGTTTTCTGTTTTTGTTGGATGGCGTGTGGTAATCTGTTCTAATCAGGTTCTCACAGGTCAAGGTGTTAAGTTCTCTATGGAGGTCATGGATTTGAAGCAGCTCTACCAACAGGTAATGGAGCTCTTCAATCAGTTCAACCCTGCTAAAGACATTCACTTAATGCAGACTCTCAGTAACACTTACCTTACTGAAACACAGTTTGCTCAGATTATCGGGCGCATGAGACTCTATCAGGCTTTACCACAGGGACTATCCAGAAGCATTCCACGCTTACTGATTACTGATTCACAGATCAACAACGTTTGTCGTGAATACTATCACAGTGAGGAATTTGGTGGTAAAGGTGGTACACTCTCTATGTGGAACTTCCACAATCTGCTAACTGAGGCTAACAAGTCAAGCTATATTGATAGTTATCTTCAGAGAGCTGTTAATGCGACAGATGTCGCCGTGGGACTTAACAATGCTCTTCACGGTGAAACAACTTACCAATGGTTTCTTGGTTAGTTGATAGAGCGGAGGGCATCACTTACCTATTATATATTAATAAGGTGGTGGTGTCCTCTTTACTTCTAAACCGTATTCTTTTAATTGGTGTGTTCTTTTTAATCTGTAACAGCTAGGGAGGGCATGCCGTTTTAGTAACCAACAAATACTTTGATTAATATGAGTACAACAACAGCTGTTATTTATGCCAGAGTGTCTAGTATCGGTGATCGTCAGAATACAGACCGTCAAGTTTCAGACCTTCTGGACTATGTGAAATACCAGAATCTAGAGATTTCCAAGATATATGAGGAACATATTTCTGGAGCAAAGAAGAATACTGAACGTCCAGTGCTACAAGAGGCTATCGAATACTGTAAGAGTAACCACATTTCCATCTTATTAGTTAGTGAGCTCAGTAGATTGGAGAGAAATGCCTTTGAAGTTCTGGCTACAGTAAAAGATCTCATTGACAGCGGTATCAATCTCTATATGCAGAAGGAACAACTAACGTTACTTGATGCAGATAGTAAACCCACGATGTTCGCTCCGATAATGATAGCTACTCTTAGCACCTGTGCGCAGCTAGAAAGAGAGAATATTAAATTCCGTTTGAATAGTGGTCGTAAGCTCTATATAGAAAGAGGTGGTAAACTTGGTCGTAAAGTTGGAAGCGTCAAAACAATAGAGCAGAAACGCGAAGAATACAGGGACATTATCTCTTACCTGAAACGCGGCTACTCTGTTAGGAATGTGGCTAAACTAACTAGCAGAGGAATAAGCACTGTTCAACGGATAAAAACAGAGTTCAATATTTAATGAATCTTAAATAATAAGCAAGTTCTTGCCAAGATAAACGTCTTTTTACTACTTTTGTAGCGTCAAAGCGGCTCTTCGTAGTTAGCTGAGACAGGGCGTTTAGCACGTTACCTCTCGTTGGAATCTGGACAATTCATGGCTGAGGGTGATGAGCAAGAACGCCCACGCGATTGATATTATATCCCATTATGGGTTTATTATATCATTTTGGCGTGGGCTTTTGCTTATTATTCTGCCAGGCAGTCCAGAGCCACAATGAGGTAATAAGCTGAAAGTTCCCACGCCTTTAATTTTTACCGCTGACTTCTGGGGATTGGTTGGCAAACTGTGACAATTATGAAGATACGACTACTCTTGTTCTTACTTTCATTGTTACCAATGTTTGTTAATGCTAGTGATTTTGATGGGAATGGAACGAAAGATTCACCCTATCAAATAAAAACTAAGGATAATCTGGCTAATCTGGCTAATCTTGTCAATTCTGGGAACTCATATTCTGGTTTTTATTTCTGCCTGACAAATAACATAGATATGACAGGTTTTTCCTTCGTACCAATTGGACATCAAGGACATCCTTTTTCAGGTAATTTTGATGGTCATGGTTTTGTTGTTAAAGGCATAACCATAAAATCCTCATCAGAGATTGGACTTTTTGGATGTACTGATGGGGCAACCATTAACGACATAGGCATTGAGGATGCTGATCTTAATAGTAGTTCTTATATTGGAGGTGTTGTTGGTTACAGTAATAACACACTTATCACAAACTGCTACACTCGTGGATATATTCGCGGTGACTATTGTGATGGAGCTATAGTCGGATATAGCGGAAGTGGCACCGTTATACAGAATTGTTTCAGCTCTATCCAACATACAAAAGCACAAATATATGGTCAAATTGGTGGTCTAGTTGGATACAATTGTGGTACATTAGAAAATAGCTATTTTTATGGAACCATAAATGCGACTTCTTTCCAAGCTTGGACAACTGGTGGAATCGTTGGATATAATGATACTTCAGGAAAAGTTTATAATTGCTATTTTATTAAAGCGAGCATATTGAATAGTAGTTTTGATTATTGTGGTAGTTTGAATTGGGGACAATGCTCAGGTTTGGCCACGTTCGATGGTTCTGGAATAACTAATTCTGGTACCTACCTGTATGAATTGCTAAACACTTGGGTAAATAATAATTGTAATCAAGGACATTATAGAGAATGGACAAGAGATGGATTCCCATCATTCGGCGAGTATCTGACAAGTGGTATTACAACTCAATCTATTGGAAAATCAAACGAAGTGGTAAGTATGTACGACTTGCAAGGCCATCGACTGAATGGTCCAAAGAAAGGAATTAATATTATAAGATTCAAAAATGGATCATCAAAGAAAGTAGTTAAATAAAAACATTCTAATTATGAACAAAAGATTTTCATTTCTGAGCCTGCTATTGGGCTTATTCATATGTGTAACAGTATTTAGTGCCTGTGGGAGCGATAATGAGCCTAGCTCTGGAGGTAATAGTGGATCTGGATCTTCTGAAACGCCCCAATCCTCCAAGCATGTTGTCAAAATTACAACAGAAGAAGGGAGCTCTTTTTATGAGTCTTCGTTCTCTTATGATTCACAAGGTAGGGTAACTAAGATTATTGAAACAGAATCAGGTGCTGGTACAAACAGCCATTCAGAAAAAACATATCAATATGGAGAAATGCTTATTGTAACCAAAAGTGTTATGGAAGAGACGTATTCTAATGGACAATCTTCCTCTCTTTCTGAATCTCATTCATACACACTTGAAAATGGTAGGATAGTTAAAGATGAAGAAATACAGGCATATAATGGAAATAGCAGTAGCTCTATAGAAACATTCTCTTACGATGTAAATAACTATTTATCATCTATAAGCAGCAAAGGTTCTAATATTGAGAGTAAAACTAAGATCATTACGTGGTCTGATGGAAATTTGATCAAACTGGGAGACAGTTCATTTGAATATTCAAATTATCCTTGGGCAAAGGGTTTCCCATTCTATCTTAAAGGTAGCAATACGGATGCTAATTTGTTCGCGATGGGCTATTATGGGAATATCCCCAAAAATTTACCATCAAAATACACTTACTCTGAGACTAGTGATTTTACATATGAATATTCCTTTGAAGGTGGTTATGTTACTAAAGTTGTAACAACACCTTTTGTTGAAACGAATAAAATTCAGAAATCAATATCGACAATAATATGGGAATAATTTTCTGATTGAAAGTGGAATTAATGAAAATTGCAAAATAATTGCTATCAAAGACAAAGGAACTTTCCAAATCGGGGGTTCCTTTGTTTCTTTTCTTGCATGGAACACTTTTTTTCAGAGCTACCCTACTAAAAGAGAGAAAAAATTCCAACACAAAATTATTGATCAAATCGACCGATTTTGATGTTAACATTTTTTTGCTTTGACAACTTGAAGTCAGCAGATACATTTATTACAGACAATTGAGGGGAAAGAGAAGACTCTCAAAAGGTACTAGTTGCAATTTGTACTTTGGAATATTTTTCATGATTATATGCTTTATTTTTTGTTCAGATGTTTTTCTTTTTTTTGTCTTCTCTGGAACCTCTTTTTTTAGTGCAGCTATAGAACATATTTTTTCAGATCATACTATAGAAGTTAGAAAAATATTCCTTGGACTGAAAATGCACTTTGTTCGCCGTATTTGGGTACAGTCACAAACTCTAGGAAGAAATGGTGTTTCAGACCAACATTAAGCTAGGATAGAAGCTACTTGAATAAGGTACACTTCACTAATCTATACTTGAAGAACATACACGGTGATTTCTGATTTTTAAAGAGGCTAAAAAATAGCTAGAACCACTTGAAAAAGCGAGAAAGAAAATGCCGTTGAAATCCCTGTGAGATAATCACTAAAGACACTATCAGATATATGGGGAAACGGAGGGCGTAGAAATGCGTCCTTTGTTTTGCCCCGCAGTAGAACATTTTTTTTCAAGGCTACTATATAAAAGCATGAAAAAAATTCTGTTCTAAAAATGAAGATGAAATCATAGTCAGCAGATCCTTCTTTTTTAACTCCATAATCTGATTGTAAAATGGAAAATATTATTAATGGCGGAAATGCTCGTTATTTGTCAGAGCTTCCCGATTTTAAAGATGGCTTACCTCATGGGATAGTCAACAAAACAAAAACAGACGTTGGTGGTACATACGTCGCCGCTAACTGTAGATCAAACTATATCATCGTGTGTCCGTTCAGGGACTTGGTGGATAGCATAGCAGCAGATAAGAATAACAAATACGATGTCTTCAAGTGTTATGGTGGAGTCAAAGAATATCAGTTCCGAAAGTACATCAAGGAACACAATATTTACAAGATTGCCGTTACTTATGACAGCTTAGACAAGCTATTGAAATGGATGGGTAATAACATAGATGGTTGGAAAGTCCTGATAGACGAGTACCATTTAATTCTAGAGGACATGGATTATCGAGAATCTGCTATTGTAAGAATGTGTTGTAGCATACAAAAGTTTAAGCACTATACTTTCCTTTCAGCTACTCCGATTGATGAAGACTACGAGATTGACTTCTTAAAAAAATTACCTCATTACAAGGTTGTTTGGCCACAAGGAATACCAATTATCGTTAGAAAAATAAAAGCTACATGTTTACCACATGGACTAGCCAGACTGATTAGAATTTTTAAAGAAGAAGGAATCTACCTGCCAGATATATGTGGAGAGAGGAAGAAGGTTGAGCAACTATTCATCTTCTTAAACTCAGTTACGACCATTAAACAAGTTATTGATACACTTGAACTAGAAGAGGATGAGGTGAAGGTTTGTTGTGCCCAAAGGCAAAGAAACAGACTAATACTCGGGAGGTTCAAACGAGAATCCGCTATTACACCGAACAAAAGGATCAACTTCTTTACCAAAAAGAGTTTCCAAGGCTGTAATCTGTTTTCTAACAATGGACTTATCATCGTAGCTAGTGACGTACACAGGACACAAACGCTGGTGGATATATCAACTACGATGGAGCAGATAAGCGGTAGACTCAGAGAGAATGACGAGTACCACAACATCTTTCGAAACACAATGGTACATATCTTCTCAACTAACAACAGTGTTTTGTCACAGGCTGAGTTTAAAGCAGAAATGAATAGGAAAGAGGATGCAGCAGTACGATTGTTATCCTTACAGAAGAAAGCTGACGAGAATGAATTAAAAGCTCTCATCAAGAGGGTCAACATCGAGAATGATATATTATCTATAGAAGAAGGTCGATTAGTGCGCAATGAATTGAAGAAGAAGGCCTTTATCAGGAAACAGAAGATAAGGGAGGCATACAAAGACGGAATAAACCTGAGAGCTGCCTATAACAAGTCTGAAAAGTTCGTGCAGGCAAAACAGGAATACTGGGATGAGTTCGATTTATTACTAGCACGGGCTATAACGATCTCATATGAACAATTACTAAGAGATTACTTGGAACATCCATCAGAACAATACGAAATCGAATATCCAGAGTTCAAGGACTTCAAGTGTTACCTTAAAGAAACAGAAATGAATAGCTGCCGCTGGAATAAAGAGAAGATGATGCAGAAAGTAGAAGATAAGAAGAAACTCCAACAGGCTTTTAGGGCTATATACCAAAGGGGAGCTTTCATCAGTAATAAAGAAATGAGAAGGCTACTCACCGAACAGTTCAATAGGCTTGGGATCAAGTTATCTCCTAAATCCACTCAAATACTCAACTGTGACATATACCATGTTGAAAAACACTGTCATTACATAAATAAGAAAAGGGTAGATGGTTACGAACTAGGCGATATGCTATTTAACTTCTAATCATATTATGCTCTATTTTATTAAGAGCGGAGACTACTGTAAGGTGGGATTCTCCAGAGACGCTAAAGCATTTTTCAGCAGGATGAGGACATATCTAACGCATAATCCCTCATTCCAGATACTAGATTTACATAAAGGAGATATGAATGACGAGCAGATGATACACGCATTTATACCAAAAGAGCTATATCATTATGGTGAGTGGTGCGTGTGGGACAAAGAGATTGCCCAGATATGGCTAGACTATTTCAAAATAAAACCAAAGAATGGCATTGAAGATTACTTCTATAACAGAAATAAGAAGGCCAATAAGGCCATTGTTGAAAGATACGAAAAGACTCCATACCTGAACTTCATTAGATATTTCAGCACGGAGTCTAATTTGGATCTCTCACAAACACAGCACGAAAAGTGGAGAGTCCATGAATGAATGAGACTACCGTAAAAATTGAAGGGACATAATTCGTTAGAAATACGGATTATATCCCTTTTCTTTTTTCACATTTCGATAATTTAACTGAATAATAGCTGTTTTTTCACCAGAAAGTGATACCTTTGCAGAGCATTCCAAAGTTTACTTATAGTTTACCAAGGATTGGCACTAGAGATCATTAACGTGGTGATAATCAACAGGATATAGGGCTCTCAGAAGAGATTGTGGTTCTGAATGTCGTGGGTTCGAGTCCCACCGGGCACCCTTCAAAATGAATCCCTGTAAGTTAAAAACTTGCAGGGACTTTTATTTTCAAACACCTTTAATTTTAATGGAACATTTTCAAATTGTTCCATCAAAATTAAGCCCAAAATGCCATAAAAAACCACTGAGTTTCACATAAATCCAACTGCCTTATGTATGTATTTTTTTAAGAGTCATAAGCATTCATTTCAATTATTGTCCATGAACAAAATCGCCACAAACAACCGAACGAAATCGTCACAAACAACCGAACAAATTCACAGCAGACGACCGAAAAGTTACTAAAAAATTTGGATAATTCATTATTAATCAGCAACTTTGCCCACAAAATCGACAACGAATAAAATGATGGATAATATTTATAAACCAAGAATTGCCGATAGACTGTTGGCTCGCAAGCTGGCAGGTAAAGGTGCAGTGTTGATTGAAGGACCTAAATGGTGCGGCAAGACAACGACAGCGTGCCGTCGCTACCATCAGTGGCAATCTGGGCGAAACCATCGGCAAACTCTACGTCAAGAAATACTTCCCCGAGAGTAGCAAACAGCGTGTTTACCGTCTGGTGAAGGACTTACAGCAAGCCTTCGAGGACCGTCTGAAGGAGAACACCTGGATGAGCGACTCGACTAAAGCCAAGGCTCTGGAGAAGCTGCACGCCATGCACATCAACGTAGGCTATCCCGACAAGATGTTTATCCCCAAGGAGAAGCGAGCATTAGTGTGGTAAGTGCCATTCGTCACAGATCTACCGTTTATCACACCATTCGTCACAAACCCCTGCATAATATCCCACTTATGCAGGGGTTTCTGCAACTATCTGTAATTTTGCAGCGTCAAACTGACAAAGTTTGAGTTGAAAAAATAAATTAATGAAAGTATGAAGAAGTTGAATTCTAGACTGATGGCCCTGATGGCCGCAATGATGATGACGCTAACAAGTTCTGCTGATACACAAGATTGGGGCGGACGTGTGATCGACGAGAAAGGCGAACCCATGCCCTTTGTAAACGTCGTGTTGTTGTCGCTACCCGATTCTGCATTTGTACAGGGCTGTATGACTGATGAGCAGGGCATGTTTAAAATCGTAACCGATGTGAACCAAGGTTTGTTTAAGGTAACCAGCGTGGGCTACCAGACCTTATATATTAAGGCCGGTCAGAACCTGACCATCCAAATGAAAGAGGACACTCAGTTGCTCAAAGAGGTTGTGGTCAAGGGACAACTGCCTAAAACCCATGTTAAGGGTGATGCCATGCGCACTACTGTGGCTGGAACCATCTTGGAGAAGGCAGGAACGCTGAGCGATGCGCTCACGAAAATCCCATCGCTTGAGGCTGGTGACGAAGGGGGCATCAAGGTGCTGGGTCGTGGCGATGCCGAGATATACATCAATGGCCGAAAGTTGCAGGACATAAACGAACTGGCACGTATCAGTTCTGACCAGATACAGCATGTAGATGTGGTTCAGAATCCTGGTGCCCGTTATGCTGCATCAACCAAGGCTGTGGTTCGTATCACCCTGAAGAAGGCTCAGGGCGAAGGCATCAGCTTTCAGAACAAAACTCAGGGCATGTATCAGTATGGCTGGTCGGCAAACAATCTGCTTGACGTGAATTACCGTACGGGTGGACTCGACCTTACAGCCACTTTCTGGGCTGGTACCTATGGTCACACCAAGAGCCTGCAAGAGGATGATATGTTCTATTTGGTCGGCGAACATAAGGAAAATGAAATCTATGGTTATTCCGTGCAGGAAACCCGACATAAATGGAAGGGGCTGACGCCACAGTTGCAGATTAACTATATGTTTAACGAGAATCACAGTTTGGGTGCGTTATACAAGTACGACTATCATCCCAATGGCACGCTTACCAGCCAGTTTAATACCGACGAGTATCAGGATGGCGCCTTTATGGAGCGTTCGGAGAGCGACGTATGGCAGGACGAGAAGTTTAAGAAGCATATCTTTAATGCCTATTATAATGGTAAGGTGGGCAAATTGGGCATCGACCTGAATATCGACGGACTTTTTGATGATACTGAGACACCAGGTCACACTCGTGAACTGGCTTGGGCCGATGTTGCAAAAACGGGCAGTTATGATGTGCGTAACATCGAAAGCAATACCAAGAGTGCCAACAATTTCTGGGCCTCAAAGCTTGTTTTCAGCTATCCTGTATTCAAGGGCAATCTCTCGTTTGGTGGTGAGTATTCGTACAACCATCGTACCGATGCCTACTCGTTCGAGTCGTCGGAGGCTGTGCCTGTAACAGCTACCGATACAGAGATTAACGAGAAGTCGGAAGCAGCCTTTATCGAGTATGGACATCAGTTCGGAAAGCTATTCGTTCAGGCCGGTTTGCGCTACGAGCATCTGAAGAACGACTACTATAATTTTGGCAAACGCGATGATGAGGTGAGTCGAAACTATGGCGACTGGTTCCCTACTGCCACCATCTCTGCACCGATTGGCAAGGTGCAGATGTCGCTCTCGTATCGTCGCGACATTCAGCGCCCAGCTTATGGAAACCTCACCAGTTCTACCATCTATCTGAATCGTTATGCTTATCAGAGTGGTAACCCCACACTGCGCCCTATGTACACCAGCAGCGTTGTACTTAACGTGGGCTATAAGTGGATGGGTATCTGCGTGGATTACGGACGTGTGAAAGATAATACAACGATGTCATCTGAGCCATATCCTGGTGCCGACGATCCACTGGTATGTCTGGTACGTCCTATCAATACCGAGGAGGATTATAACCAGCTGAGTTTTAATCCATACGCCAGTCCTACCATTGGCTGCTGGCATCCCACATGGTATCTGTATCTGCTTTTCCAGAATTACAAGGCACCTACAGCCTACGATACCACAATCACACTCGATCGCCCTTACCTGCAGATAGGTTGGGATAACACCATCGTGCTGCCAAAGGGTTGGCGCATCAATGCCGGTTTGCGCTTCACTCCCAAGGGCGATGTGGGCAACTTCCGTTTGCTGAAGGCTCAGGGACGTGGCGACATTGGAGTGCAGCACGACATCAACCTGCGCCGTCTGGGCTCGCTCACCCTCGACCTGCGTTGTAACGACCTGTTTAATACCGACGAGACCAAGGCTACCTTGTATGGTCCACGTGAGTTGACTATATTAAATCCTACCCGTCGCACCTTTATGGTAAATCTTACCTGGAAGTTTAACGAGGCTCGTTCTAAGTATCGTGGAAGCGGTGCTGGCGAGAAACAGAAGGCACGCATGTAATTAGAATTGATAATTGAAATATTAGATATATAAGATGAAAAGATTATTTTTAGGAGCAGCTATGACGATGCTGCTCATCCCTGCAGAGGCAGGGGCTCAGACCAATTCTGCGATAGAGCAGCATTCGGCCATAGGGCAAACGGTTCGCGGACAGGTTTGTGATATCGCTTCGGGCGAACCAATGATTGGAGTAACTGTCACAGTAGAGAACGGTAGCACTTTGGCTACCGTCTCTGATGTAGATGGAAATTTCGAAATTAAGCATGTGCCCGTGGGCCGCCATTCCATCAGAGCCAGTTTTGTTGGTTACGAACCTGTAGTGCTGAAGGAGCAGCTGGTTACGTCGGGTAAGGAGCTGGTCGTCAACCTGCGTATGCGTGAGAGCATCTCCGAACTGAGCGAGGTGGTCATCAAACCTCGTGTCAACAAGCAGTTGCCACTTAACGAGATGGCACAGGTTGGTGCTCGTATGTTCAGCGTCGAGGAGGCCAGTCGATATGCTGGTGGTATGGCCGATCCCGCCCGTACAGCCTCGATGTTTGCAGGTGTAGCTACAGGTGGTGCCACCAATGGCATTTCTATTCATGGAAATTCGCCCCAGATGCTGCAATGGCGCGTTGAGGGTGTCGAGGTGGCCAATCCTAACCACTTTGCCGAGATAACCGAAGCTGGTGGCGGTGTGTTTACCTCGCTCAATGGTACCGTGCTGGCCAATAGCGATTTCCTCACGGGAGCCATGCCGGCCGAGTATGGTAATGCCCTCTCGGGTGCTTTCGACATGAAGATGCGCGTGGGTAATAATACCAAGTACGAGCATGCCGTGCAGGTTGGTACGCTTGGTGTCGATTTCGCTTCCGAAGGTCCTTTGGCCAAAGGTTCAAAGGCCTCGTATCTGGTAAACTATCGCTATAGCTTCCTCGAGATAGCCAAGAAACTGCACGCCATCAATATGGAGAACGAAACGCTCGACTATCAGGACCTGAGCTTTAAACTCAATATGCCCACCAAGAAGGCAGGTACCTTTGCTGTGTGGTTTACCGGACTGATCGACCACTATGAGAATAAGGTACCCGATGTGTCGGAGTGGGAAACGCTGTGGGACATGAACGACTCGTGGTCGCGCCAGCGCAACTGTGCGTTGGGCTTAAACCATACCTACCGTTTTAAAACCGGTGGTACACTGCACTCAAGTGTGGCATTTACTGGCGCCTATCGTAAACTGGGTGTTAGCGACTATGATGCCGAGATGCATCAGATGCCCAATATGGCTGGACGCAATTCGCAGTGGAATGTGATTATCAGCACCCAGCACCAGCACAAGTTCTCATCACGATACACTATGCAGAATGGCTTTGAGCATCAGCACTTGGATTTCCACACTTGGCTGGATTACATCCATTATACGGGTGGTCCACTCTATCGTGTGTACGATTCTGAGGGCAATACAGGTCTTACCCGTTTTTATACCAACCATAAGGTGGCACTCAGTCGTCGTCTTTCAGCTGTGGCAGGTGTCAATGTGATGTGGTTTAACCTGAATAACCAGTGGTTGGTCGAACCTCGTGTCAGCATGCAGTACAAGACCTCGCCATCCAGCACCCTCTCGTTGGCTTATGCGATGAATAGCCGCAAGGAAACCACAGATACCTACTTCGTTCTATCCACTAACACCCAACACCCAACACCTAATAACGATCTCGGACTCACCCGTTCGCACCATATCTCAGCTTCGTTTGCCCAGCGCTTGGGTGATAACGCCATGCTGAAGATTGAACCCTACTGGCAGTGGCTGTTCGATGTGCCTGTAGAGTTAGGCTCCACCTATTCTATATTAAATCATCGCCAGTTCTTCCAGGATCGTGCTTTGGTAAACGAGGGCGCTGGTCGCAACTATGGTATCGACTTTACCTTGGAACGCTATCTCAAGGATGGCTTCTATGGCATGATCACTGCCACGCTGTTCAAGTCGGAGTATCGCGATGCTCAGGGGCAGTGGCACCACTCGCGCCACGATCGCCGTTACATTACCAATATCCTTGGCGGTAAGGAGTGGATGGTTGGAAAAACAAAGAAGAATGTATTTGGTGTCAATGTCCGTTTCACGTTGATGGGTGGCGATCGCTATACACCCATTCCCGCTGATATCACCTTCGAGGATGTGATGAAGCGCCCTGATAAGTCGATTCCAGAAATCGATGGTGTCGATCCCTACACCAAGCAGAAGGGCATGAATTTGGGCTCTGCTTTCTCGGTTAAGTACACCATCAACAAGCGTCACACCTCGCATCACTTTATTCTCGAATACCTGCAGATAAAGACGTTCCAGGGGCAGACGTTCGACCTGCGTACTCACGAGATTGTAGATAAGTTCACCTCGCTCACATTCCCCAATATTGCCTATCGTGTGGAGTTCTGATGACTGCAATAAGTTCATTCGTCACATAATTGTACCGAATATCCCAAAAATTAGGATTGTAATGTAGGTTTTTATACTTTTGCAGCATCAAATAATCGAAACGTAGAATTTTTTAAAAGAAGAGAAGTGTTATGAAACCAAGAACGATTATCGGATTAGTTTTAGTTTCGGGCGGTCTGGTTAAGCTGGCTACCATTTGGGGATTGATTCAGTGGGAGTGGTTCGAAACAATGTCTGAAGGGCCATGGTGCATGTATTTCAGCATCTTTGTTATTATGTGGGTAGGTGCGCATCTGATTGTAGATAGTTACCGTCGCGACCCCGATCAGTGGTTGCAGCGCCCCCTGCCCATCGGCGAGGATGGCAAGCGCATCTGCTGTAGCGTGCATTACGGTGGTGACGAGTATATCTTCCGTGGCGAGCAGTTCCATGGCGCCCGTCTCGATGCCTTCTGTGGTGGCATTCGTATGGATTTGCGCGAGGCTGTGATTACCGAGGACGAGGAGATAGATATCCACACCTTCTGTGGCGGTGTCGAACTCTTTGTACCGGCGCATGTCAATGTATTGGTAAAGAGTCGCAGTTTTATCGGCGGTGTGGGCAATTCAACCGTTCATGTGCCCGATAAGAACGCCCCATGCCTGCATATTGTGGTCAGCAATTTCTTAGGTGGTGTTGATCTGAAAAACTAGAATTGAATAAGGTTTTATTAATATTAAGTTAGATTTTTTTATAATTTCAGCAACATCCGTCGCGATGACGCATGTTGCTTTCGTTTTTTGCTTGAAGAGTTATCGTTTAACTAATATATAATTACTAAAGTATGAAGAAAATGTTTATTGCCGCAGCTCTGGCCCTTGTCAGTACGACAGACTGGGCTCAAACGCCACAGGACTCGATAGAATCTGTAGACAAGTATTTAAATCTGAAGGAGGTCGTCATCAAAGGCGGCCTCCCCAACACCCGTCTGAAAGCAGGTGCGATGGTTACACGCATTGAAGGCACGGCGCTGGCTTCGTCGGGTTCGTTGGGTGAGTTGTTGGTGAAAGTGCCAGGTATGACTGGTACCGACGAGGCACCTGAGGTGCTGGGAAAAGGTACACCTCTTATATATATTAATGGTAGAAAGATGCGCGACGATAGCGAACTGAAGCGATTACGTAGCGAGGATATCAGGGATGTAGAGGTAATAAACAACCCTGGTGCCCAGTATGATGCTCAGATTCGTGCTGTGGTGCGCATACGTACCAAGAAGCAGAAGGGCGAGGGACTGGGACTGAACGCAACACTCTCGAACGAGCGCGACTTGCGTTATGATTTCGACCGTCCGCAGGTGAAGTTAGGTGCTAACTATCGTAAGGATGGGATGGATGTGTTTGGACAGGTGTATTTCTACCACCAGGACCACCGCCAGTATAGTACGATTGAGGATAAAACCATGACCGACAAGAAAACATTTCTGCAGTATGGTCCTTACTTTATGACGTGGAAGTACAACCAACTTAATTACAGCGCTGGTGTGAACTGGCAGCTGAATGATAACCACTCGCTGGGTGTGCGTGCCGACCTGACTCACCGCCCTAAGAGCGGTACCAACCAAGTGATATATGATGAGGATGTGACAGAAAACGGTGTGCTGATAGACCATCTGTACTCGCACCAGACCAGCAGCGAAACCAAACCTTTGGGTATTCTTACTAATACCTATTATAATGGAAAGGTGGGGAAACTGGGTATCGACTTTAACTTCGACTTTATGAAGGGCGGTACCGATACCGATCGCGAGAATGTGGAACTGAGCCAGATACAGAATGATTTCGTGCGTAGTCAATCGGGCACGGATAGCCGAATGTTCGCGGCTAAGCTGGTGCTGTCGTACCCCATCTGGAAGGGTTCGCTGGATGCAGGAACCGAAATGAGTTTTGTGAAGCGTAATAATACCTACTGGATTGACAAGGCTACTATTGCCAACACCGATGCCGACATCAAGGAGAATAATATTGCGGCTTTTGCTGAATATGGTTGCGACTTTGGCCATTGGGGACAGGCTAGTGCCGGACTGCGTTACGAGCACACGCTCCTGGATTACGACGATGCCAGCAATAACGACTTTCTGCATCGCTCGATGGATGAATGGTTCCCCACTGTTTCGTATGCGGTGACGCTTGGGAAGGTGCAGGCTGGACTCTCCTATAGCTTTAAGACCGAACGCCCCAGCTTTTTTGCCATGAACGATGCCGTTACTTACATCAGTCGCTATACCCTGCAGGCTGGTAACTCACAGCTGCTGAACGAGCGCATCCGCGACCTGACGCTGAACGTGGCCTGGAAATGGATCAACTTCTCGGCCTCGTACGAATATACCAAGAATGCGATTATCCAGTGGACATATATCGACAATGCCCAGGAGGATGCGACGCTTGTAAAGCATCGTAATCTGGATAAACCTATCAAGGTGCTGAGTGCTTACTTGTCGCTGACACCACGTGTGGGCATCTGGTCGCTCAATGCCACACTGGGTGTTGACAAACAGGATTTGTATCTGGATGTAGAAGGACCGCACAACAACAAGTATCGTGTGTATTGCAATAAGCCCAAGTTCACGGTGAATGCCTTTAACACGTTTATACTGAAGCATGGTTGGCAGTTTGATGCCAACGTGATGTTCCGCTCAAAGGGTAGCTCGTATAATTTCTACAACGATACCAACAGCCTGCGTTTAGGTTTCTATGCGCAGAAGAGTTTCCTGAAGGACCGCTCGCTGATAGCACGTGTGGGCGTGATAGACTGTCTGCAGCGTTATCATGTGAACGAGGTGGGGGATCTGGGCTACAATCAGTTCCGCCAAACCAATCGTTACTCATCTCACAAGCTGGTAACAACGCTGATTTACCGTTTTAATGCTACTCGCAGTAAGTACAAGGGCACAGGTGCTGGTAAGGACGTGCAGGCTCGCATGGGGTCATAACAGATCCTTAATCGCAGCCTTGATCTGTGCCATATTGCTACGCGAAACCGGAACGGCATCGTGGCTGTATTTCATAATGAGCTGGGTGGTGCCAGCGCGAGAGATGATCTGTTCTACCTGGTCGAGGTTGACGATAAAGGCACGATGGCAGCGCACCATCATCGGATAGGCTGCTAACTGCTCCTCAATCAGTTTGGAGGTGGCACGCAGCATGTCGGTTTTAATTTTCTCATTAAGCAGTTGGTAAACTTTCACATAGTTGCCAACTGCTTCTATATATATCAGATTGGAAACATCGAGCGCCAACGTGTCGCTGGTTGAGCCAGTCAGTGTGATGCGGGCAGGAGCTGCCTGTTCGGCTGTAGCAACGGGCGTTTCCTTGCGAACAGTTTGCAGACTCTTTAACTGCTCGTTCAGCAGTTTCAATTCTTCTTCTTGCTTGGCGAGCAGTTTCTTGCGCTTCTGGGCCAACACACTCAGGCCGAAGATGATGCCCATCAGGGCTAAGGTGAGAATCAGGAAGAAGATGAGCTGGCGCTGGCGCGAAACAGTGAGCATCAGTTCATGGTCGCGAAGGTTGTGCATCGACCACTCTTTGGCCTCGACCACAGCCTCGCTCTTTTCGCGGCTATCGCGCTTGTTGTTGGCATACTCGGCTATCTCCGTCATGTCGTAACGGCCAGTGGTGGCATAGTTCAGCACCATGCGATGGGCCATCATACAGAAACGGGTGGCATCGGTAGCTTTTTCTTCATCAACCATATCCATATACTGGCGTGCCTTCTGTTTGTCGCCTTTCAGCAGCCAGGCATGCGACAGCGAGAAGAGTGCCCCTATCTGGTTATCTTCAAGAACCGTAGAATGCCGGTAGTGGTCAAGCAGATATTCATGCATCTTGATACCTTTATCCAGCTGGCCCATGGCGATGAGCATATCGGCATAGTTGCGCATCACATCGTTCCAGATATAGATGGAATCGGCGGCTGTATCCCTGTAAGCTACGATACGTTCCATCGTGGCGATGGCTGCATCGTAGTTGCCGTGATAGAAATACTCGATGGCCAGACTGTTAAGCAACTTGGCCTGGTTCTTATCGCCACCATCCAGTTTCACTACCTCTTCGGTATAGCGCTTCAGTCCCTCCAGATTGCCTTCGAGCGATTCCATGCGGGCCAGACTTCTGAGTTTCGAGATGGTGCCAGTGCGATCGCCGGCACGTCGGCTCTCGTCTAACGACAGGCGCATCATGTCCTTGGACTTGTCGAAACTGTCGCGCCACCAGTAGTACGACGATGCCAAAGCATGGGCCTTGCACAGCATGGCACTATCCTTATCCTGATAATAGTCGATGGCATAGAGCACCAACGAATCTTCGGACAACGATTGGTAGGACCCAATATGTGCCTCGGCCGTTGCCAACCAGTAACGTGCCTTCCATTCGCCTGATAGGTGGGTGGCATCTTCTACCTTATTTAATAAGCACAGAGCACTGTCGGCATTCGAGCCAATCATAGTCTCAGCTTCGCTGATAAGCTGTTTGTCTGTCTTGCTGCATGCAGCCAATAGTAATGTAATGAATAGATAATTAATTCGTTTCATGCCGCAAAAATAGTGTAATTCTGCGATTTGACCAAGCGATTCATCACAAAAGTACGCAGATTATCCCAAATTTTTGCTCATTCTTGCAACTATACTTATCTTTGCAACGTCAAATGATAAAAACTGGAAAGTATGAATAAACTTAAATTATTGATGGCATTGACCATTGTGATGATGAGTGCTATGAACACAAAGGCTCAGAATCAACGAATGATGGACTTTCAAAATGAGTTCTCTAAGTATCAGACACAGTATCGTGACCAGATGCATAGTGGAAAGCACAAGGATGCGCTGGCCCCACTGGCAAGTTGTATCGCGATGCTCGACACCACCACGATTTTCAAAGTGGCCCCCATCCCCGAGGGAGCCATTCTGGAGCAGAAAGGACTGCTGTACTACGACCAGGCATGCTGCTATGCGATAGTGGGACAAAAGAAACAGGCGCTTGCGGCATTGGGGCAGTCTGTCGAGCTGGGCTATAAGGATTATAATAATATGGTGAACGACAACGACCTCGTCTCGCTGCGCAAGGACAAGAAATACCAGGCGCTACTGGCGCAGGTGAAAGACCGTCAGCCGCTGAATGTGCTGAAGAAGTCAGCCCCGTATGCAAAGGATGATGCGAAGGTAGAGTTCCGTTATCAACCCAAGATATCGAACAATCTCTGCAAGGTTCGCGATTATTTTAAGCTCGATTCTGTAGCAGGTCAGGGCGACGAACTGTCGAAGATTATCAATCTGCTGCACTTTGCCCACGACAACATCCGCCACGACGGCAGCAACCAGGCGTTTGCCGAGTTGGATGCCATCGACCTTTACAACTATTACAAGGCTACTGGCAAGGGGGTGAACTGCCGCCAGCTGGCCATATCGCTCTGCGAGATGTACCTGTCGATGGGCATTCCTGCTCGCTATGTGACTTGTATGCCTGCCGATTCGCTCGACTATGAGTGCCATGTGATTAACACGGTGTGGTCGAGTCAGTTGCAGAAATGGCTTTATATCGACCCCACGATGGATGCCTGGGTGACTGATGAGAACGGCACGCTGCTTAGCATCGCCGAAGTGCGCGAACGACTCATTAACAACCAGCCCTTGGTGCTTTGTGAGACAGCCAACTGGAACCATGAGTCGCAGCAGACAAAGGAATACTATTTGGAAACCTATATGGCGAAGAACCTGTACTACTTTGTGTGCAAGAAGCTTAACCGCTTTAATCCTGAGAGCGTCTATCGCGACAACGATCCTGAAGGTGACGTTAGACTTATACCAGTAGGCTTCGTTAACAACAATTGGAAATGTGATACCACTACCGACCCAGAGGTATTCTGGGCAAAACCAGAATAAATAGTTACAATGGCGATAACAAGTGAGAGATTGAACCAGACTTTTAGTGAGGGCGGAGCTCAGGAGATATACCAAGAGATTAAGGCGAAAGGTGATTTTCTGGGCTTTGCCCAACGCTATGCCTTCGACACCGACTATCGTGTGGCGAGAACTGCTTTGTGGGGACTGACCAAAGCTAAGGACGAAGAGTTGTCGGAATTGAAGGTGATATACAATGAGCTGATAGATCAGGCCATGCAGACGGAGAACTCGTCGGTGAGGCGGCTAACGCTGAACATCATCGAAAAGCTGAAAATGGACGAGGATGATTTGCGGACTGACTTCCTTGATTTCTGTTTCGAGCACATGGTCAGCATCGAAGAGTTTTCTGGCACCCAAACGCTCTGCATGAAACTCGCCTTTCGCATGTGCACCTTCTATCCAGAACTGATGGACGAGTTGAAACGTACCCTCGAAGCGATGGAGATAGATTATTATAAACCCGCCATAAAGTGTCTGCGTAAAAGGATTTTTAGTGGGCAATACAAATAAAATAGATTTTTGAGTACAAAAGAGAATATGAACATTCTGATTATAAATGGCAGTCCTCGGAAGAAGGGGCTGATTTCCCAGATGCTAGGCATCATGCAGGAGGAGGCTAAAACGCGAGGCGATACGGTGGAGATGGTCTATACCAACGACCTGACCGTGAAGCCTTGCACAGGCTGTATGGCGTGTCGCACGAAGCAGAAATGCGTTCTCGCAGAAGATGATTCGCAGCGGGTGTTGAAGATGATGCAGCAGGCTGATGCGATCATCATGGGTGCACCTTGCTACTGGGGCAACATCCCTGGACAGATGAAACTGATGTTCGACCGTCAGGTGTATGGCATGATGCGTGATACTAATCGTTTTCCAGAACCGCTGATGAAAGGTAAGAAGGGTATCCTTATCAGCACCTGCACTACGCCATGGCCTTGGAACATTCTGTTCAAACAGTCGCGCGGAGCTATCCGTGCCATGCGTGAGATAGCCCGCTATGCAGGTTTCAAAATCGTAAGTACCATCGAGCGTGGCGGCACAGCCATGCATCCCGCGCTGACCGAGAAAGACAAACAAAAGTGCCGTAAGGCTATCAATAAGTTGTAAATAATTAAAATCAAAAATAACAATGATTATTAGATTAGAAGATACAAAAGACTATCGTGAGGTAGAGAACCTGACGCGTGAGGCATTCTGGAACGTATATCGTCCTGGATGCACAGAGCATTACGTGCTCAATCAGTATAGAACCAATCCCGACTTTATACCAGAGCTGGATTTTGTGATGGAGGTAGATGGAAAGATCATCGGTCATGTGATGTTTTCGAAGGCTGAACTTGTGCTTGATGATGGCAGCAAGAAAGCTTCGTGGACATTCGGCCCCATCAGCATTCATCCTGCCTACAAGCGCAAGGGCTATGGTCTGAAGTTGCTGCAATATGCCTTGGATAAGGCTCGCAACATGGGTATCGGCTTTATCTGTATGGAGGGTAACATCGAGTTTTACAAACATGCAGGCTTCGACCTTGCCAGCAAACTGAACATTCACTATCATGCCGAGCCGAAAGATGCCGAAGTGCCTTATTTCCTGGCTCAGGAACTAATTCCTGGTTGGCTTAAGAACAATGGTATCGCCGAGGCAACCTATTGCCCTCCCAAGGGCTATTTTGTAGCCGATGAAAACCCAGAGGCTTTCGAGGCTTACGAAGCCAGTTTCTCTCAGAAGGAGAAAGCATTCAAAGAGGGCCAACTGCCACAGTTCTGCCAGAGTTGCGGCATGCCGCTCACAGAAGATGTCCTCGGCACGAATGCCGACGGCACGAAGAACGAAGATTACTGTATGTACTGCTACAAGGATGGAAAATTCTTGCAGGACTGCACGATGGAAGAGATGATTGAACATTGTGCGCAGTTTGTTGGTGCAGTAAACGAGGGGCTGGAGAAGCCCATCACCAAAGAGGAGTATATCGGTATGATGAAAACGTATTTCCCCCAGCTGAAGCGCTGGCGCAAAACGCTGAATGTTAGTAGCGATGAAGTCATGACTGTTAACCCCGCTTTGGCAGGCGTCAAAGAACTCATTGCACAGATGGCCGACAAACAGCCCATCACTTACATCTCATCGGTCGATCAGGACGGATTCCCTTGGACCAAGGCCATGTTGAAGCCACGCAAGCGTGAGGGTATCAAAACCTTCTACTTTACAACCAACACATTCTCAATACGTGTGGCTCAATACAAGGCTAATCCCAAGGCAAGCATCTATTTCTGCGATGCCAAAGGCTTCAAGGGTATGATGCTCAGAGGTACGATGGAGGTGCTGACGGATGCTGCCTCGAAGGAGATGATCTGGCGCGATGGCGACACAGAGTACTATCCAGGCGGCGTCACCGATCCTAATTACTGCGTATTGAAATTCACTGCTACCGATGGCCGTTTCTACAGCGATTTCTATCCACGCAGTTTTGTAATTGAGTAAATGATGAACAACAAAGCACTTGTCGTTATCCAGTCATATCGAGGTTCGGATTGAGAATGCCATTCTCGGGGGAAGCGACCGCTGTACATTCCGAATAATGCACGTAAGCGAATAACAAGACATGAAGGTTGTTGAATTAAATATTGGCTCTACGCCGGCGCTGATTATTGGCGAAAAGAGCGAAAAAGTATTCCTGTTTGTGCATGGGTTGCATGGACATAAGGAAGAGGCATTGGCTTTTGCAGAGGTGGCTGTGCCCAAAGGTTATCAAGTTATGGGTATCGACCTGCCTGTAGAGCGCAAGCCTTGGGAGGTACTGCCTTTGCTGAACGATATCTGTGATTATCTATATGATAATTGGCAATCGGTATCTGTTCGTGCTAACAGCATAGGTTCGTGGTTTACGTTGTTGGCTTTCCAGAGCAAGAAAGTGGAGCAGGCATTGCTTGTCTCTCCAATTCTCGATATGAAGCGGTTTATAGAGCTGATGCCACAGCGCGAGGACGACTATTACGAGTGGGTTGTTAATAATCCAATTACAAGTTGGGTTGCGCCCACATACATTCTTCGCCCAGAAGTGGACTTGATTGTCAGCGAGGAAGTAGGTCACGACTTCATCAGTCAGCATCAGTGTCAGGTCACTATCATGCCTGATGGAGAACATTGGTTTCATACGCCAGAACAGCTTGCTTTCCTGAAAGCATGGGAAGAGAAAACGATAATATCAAATGAATAGAATTACAATGGAAACAAATCGTATCATATTGCGCTCTTGGCGCGAATCGGATGCGGAGACACTGTATAAATGGGCTTCTGATCCTGATGTGGGGCCTCGTGCAGGATGGCCACCTCATCAGAATGTGGAGGAGAGTCTGGAGATTATTCGCACTGTATTTAATGACGTGCTGCACACATGGGCTATTGTTCTAAAAGAGACTGACGAGCCTATTGGCGCTATGGGGTACGGCCCGTCGTGCGAGTGCGATCTGCCGGCCCGCGAGGGTGAACCGCTCATTGGTTATTGGGTGGCCAAACCCTATTGGAATCAAGGTATCTGTACGGAGGCGCTACAGTTGATGTTAGACCATATCCGACAAACGACGGACATCAAATCGCTAATCAGTGGTCATTTCGTTGACAACCCCGCTTCAGGCCGAGTGATGGAGAAATGTGGCTTCGTCCCTACAGGTGAAACCTGCATCGATGCGAATCAGTATCAAGGTGAGAATAGGCCAATTAGAGTGTTGAGACTGGAAATTAGAAACAAAGAATGAAACGATTTTTATATCTGGACAATCTGAAAGTATGCCTGACGGTGCTGGTGATATTCCACCATGCTGGTCAGGCATACGGTGATGGCGGAGCCTGGGCCTATACGCCCAGTAATCCGGCCGAGGTGATGCCATGGATATGGCATTTCTTCTCAGTAAATGCAGCCTTCTTCATGGGACTGTTCTTTCTGATCTCTGGCTATTTTGTCCCTGCGAGTTACGATAAACAGGGAGCCTCGGTATTTGTCCAAAAGAAACTGATACGCCTGGGCATCCCCCTGTTGGTGATGGGAGGATTGTTATCGGTACTATCAGGTAAATTCGAGATTGGTCACATGTGGTATATTGAGAGTCTGCTGGTGTTCTGTCTTCTCTATGCCTTGATACGATTGATATGCAAGCCCATCAATGGTAAGTGTTCGTCGAAACCTACCATCATTGGCCTGCTGATATTCGGTGGCATCATGGGCATTGGCAGTTATCTGATACGTTTGGTCAGTCCGCAGGATCATTGGATATGGCCTTTCGGTATCATCCCCTTGCCAATGGAACCAGCTCATTATCTGCAATACGTGATGATGTTCGTTGTCGGCATTCTAACCAGTCGCATTTGTTGGCTTGAGAGAATTTCCAAAGCCACAGGATTTCTGTCGCTTGTGATAGGATGTTTGTTAGCATTAGGCATCTATCTGCGTGATGGCGGTGAGTGGAACGACTTTGTCGCTCAGTGGTTCGGCATCTACGAGTCGTTACTTTGCGTATTCATTAGTTTCGGACTGCTCTGGCTGTTTCGTGAGTACGGAAATTGGCACAGCAAGTTCTGGCAGTGGTGTGCCGCCCAGGCTTACGGAGCTTACATCGTCCATCTACTACTGATGATATCTTTGCAGAATGCAGTTGACGGCATCTGGATGGGAGCATTCGGCAAGTTTATGTTTATTGGAGTTGCCATCAGTATAGCATCCTTTGGGCTTACTTGGTTGCTGCGGATGATTCCTGGTTTTAAGAAGGTACTATAACTAAAAGATATAAAGACGAGATAGTCAATCCATGATTAACATGGGGTTATATGGAGAAAAATAGAAAAAAAATAAAATGACACGAAACAATAAAGCACTTGTCGTTATCGACATTCAGAATGATATCACCAAACACTATCGTGACATCATCGACAATATCAATGCAGCCATCGAATGGGCTGTGGCAGAGGGTATGCAGGTTGTGTATATTAAGCACAACAACATCACCGCTGCTACGAGAACGTTCAAGCCAGGTAGCAAGGGCGAAGAACTGGTTCCTGAGATGAAGGTTGTGTCAAACAACATCTTCGTGAAAACGAAAAGCAATGCCCTTACCAGCGAGGCTTTTTCTGCTTTCATAGCAGCGAATGGCATCCATGAGTTCTATATTGCTGGTGCTGATGCTACTGGTTGCGTAAAATCAACGTGTTTCAATATAGCCAAGGCTGGATACTCGGTTCATGTCCTCTCCGACTGTGTCACCAGCTATGATTTGAAAAAGTTACCAGAGATGTTTGCTTATTACGAAAGCAAAGGCTGTGAGGTGAAAACGCTTGCCGATTATAAATAATTTTGGAATCTATGCGCTATAGAGAAGAAGCAATAGAATGTGTTAAGGATCATGTTCTCCAGATACATAAGCAAATATATGCCAAGTATGAAGGGGATTTTGACAGGATCTATACGGAAGGGTACAATAATAAGTCATATACTGGTAGAGTGATTGAGCCAGGAAAGGTATATGAACTGAGTTATCTGGAATGTTCGTGCCCTAAAGTAAAATGTGGGCAGAGAAAAAATCCGCAGCAGTGTGAGTGCTCACGACAGAGCATTCTATATATCTTGTCACAACTTGAACCAAACAGTCATTTCGAAGTGCACATCGAGAATACCATTCTCAGGGGAAGCGACCGCTGCACATTCCGAATAATGCGAGTAAGCAAAAGCTGAATCAAATTTGACTGAATCATGCCGAGCGATAGCATTATGCGCTAAGCAGATAACAAGACATGAAGGTTATTGACTTAATTGTGTGTGCCAAAAAACATTTGGCTTCTAACTTCTTTTATCTTCACAACGAAAGTTAAATAAATATGATAAGAACAATAGTAAAATTTGCCCTATTTGTGGCGACACTTGCAAGTGCACAAGGGCTCGAGGCACAAAACAGTTATATATCCCAGCAAGACAGTTTGCTTCAGGATTACGACTATTTCTTCAGGCAATTGGAGCAGATACATCCCGATCCATACAGCGCTTTTGGCGGGAAGGACGGCTTTGACAAAGCAGTGAAACGACTGAGAAATGAGCTGGCCAACTGCGACTCCTTGACACCTAACGATATACATGTTGAGGTAACCAAACTGATATCCGCACTCCACGACGGACACACCTATATAGGGAATGCTAAAGCGCCAAAGAAGATAGAAGATCAATGGGTACCGCTGAAATTTCAAGTTATTCCCGAAGGCATCATTGTAAACGGATATACTCCAGAACTGAAGGCGTTAAAGGGAGCAATGTTGTGCGAGGTGGAAGGGAAATCATTAGAATCGGTACTTGATCGCTTCGACAAACTTGTTGTTTCTGAGAATCGCTATGGACTGATGGGGTATGCTTGCAGAAACATTGGCAACACCAACACACTGCGACAACTATTCCCCACATTCAATAAGAATCAGATCTCAATGAAGTTCCGTATGACTAATGGCAAAGATACACTCGTCAGTCTGCCTTTCTATCCCAACGGCCCGTTGTGGGAAAACATAGTATGGACATCTACTGATGAGCGGTTCCCCAAAAAGAACTTCGAATACCGCTTTGTAGATGACAACAAACAAACGATGGTGATGTGCATCAACTCTATAGTGAGTGCCGACATACCAAATCTCGAAAGCTACGGTTTGAAATCGGATGTGATTGTGGCTGATGCCTTCGCCAAGATGCTGCGCGAGATGAAAGCGGCTAACAGTCAGCGTCTCATCATCGACCTGCGCAGCAATCATGGAGGGTGGACGATGATTATGTATGCAGCGCTGTACGAACTCTACGGAAAGCGTTTCATGGATACCGACTTAGGCATGCACTATGCCACCAAAGTATCAGAGGGTTGGCTCAAGAAGAATAACACTACCTTAGAACAGTTCAACCAAAATAGTGGAACATCGTTGAAGATGGGTGATTTCATTGAACGACCATCAAACATCAGCAGCTTCGACTGGTTCATGTGTGCCGACATGAACATTCTCAAAGCACAAAACGGTGAGCCCATCTACACACCAAGAGAAATCTATGTGGTTACCGACGTGCATACCTTCAGCGCCGCTTTCCATACCGCTTACATGCTGTGGAAGATGGGAGCCAAGGTGGTAGGTGTTCCTTCGGGGCAGGCTCCAAACACGTTTATGGAGGTCACACTATTCAAGTTACCGAATACTGGTCTTGAATGTTCTGTCTCCAACTCCCTGCAGAGTTTCTTACCCACAGATCATCCTATGGCGAAGACTTTCATCCCTGGCATTCAACTGTCGTATGACGACTATCGCCAGTTCGACTTCAGTAAGGATGCAGAATTATTGTTTATAGAAAAGCTAACGAAATAAGATGACTCAGTTGCCGAACATCATAACGCTGCTTAGGATTGCAGACTCTTTGGGTCTGCTCCTTTGTGACGTGACGAGTATGGCATATTGGATAATCTATGCGCTCTGCGGCATCAGCGACATAGCCGACGGGTGGTTGGCTCGGAAACCATTGCAGTACCCATAACATTTTGGTCTATCGTCCCCATCACCATTGTAGCTTCCGTCGCCACGTTTGCAGCGGTTCAAGAAGGGCATTTCATAAGGACAAGAAATAATATGAGAAAGATAGTAACTATAGTTTGTGCATTGATTGCTACATCGTAGATGAAAAGATTGCGACTCGGAGCGGTGCTCCACTTCCTTATAGCCATTGGCCACATCGGCTGCCTGTTCGCTCTGGATGAGGCATTAGCTGTATCAATGATTTCACCTGGCTACAATGTATCTCATCCCTCATTCCCGCCATTATAGCATGGTGCTATTGGCCGGGAGTAAAAGCGAAAAGAATTGAATGAACACAGGCATGCTAACGGTATTGTTTGAGGACCCTTTCTGGATTGGTTTGTTTGAGCAAACCGATCATGAAGGGTTGCACGTTTGCAAGGTGACTTTTGGTGCCGAGCCGACTGATAAGGAGGTGATGGAGTTCATTGACAAGAACTGGCATCGCCTCCAGTTCAGTCAGGCTATTGATGTTGTTCCAACCACAGAAAGAAGGAAGAATCCCAAACGACAACTTCGCGAAGCCAAGAAGCAGATGCAGTCGCAGGGTATAGGAACCAAGTCGCAACAGGCCCTGAAGTTGCAACAGGAACAGAACAAGATGGAGCGGAAGCAGCGTTCGAAAGCTGAGCGTGAAGCCGAAAAGCAACGTCAGTTTGACCTGCGCCAGGCCAAGAAGAAAGAGAAACATAAAGGTCATTGATAATAAGAATGAGAAAGATGAAACACAAGATTTTTGAATTAGCAACAATAGAGGATGTGCCTGAAATACTGGAGATACAGCACCAAGCTTTTGCCCCCCAGTGTAAGGCGTTGGGGTGATTGGACATCTTGTTGTTCATCCTGATTATCAGGGACAAGGCTTGGGCAAGTTCTTACTTCGAGAAATTCAGAAGTGTCTTCCGCACAATAGGGCATGGCTTACAACTTGTGTACAGATACAGAGGAACTACAATCTCTACAGAAAAGAAGGATTCACGACGTTCAAAACCGAGGAGATTGGACCTGGATTAACAAGGGTGTTCATGGAGAAATAATATGTTAAATCCGTGTTAAAGTCTTTATTTCTCTTGACTCGTCCCTAAGGTCATGCCTTAATTTTGCAGCTGATTTTGAAATCAGCCGCGAGTCTCGGCTGCACTCGGGATAAGAAGCGAGCTCCTTCTCCTCTCATTTGCACAAGACTTGTAGTTGCTTAGCAAAAAACATCGCGCGATATGATTAAGAAAACAAGATTAAAAATCGGAGAGTTCTCACAGTTGATGCAGGTAACAGTTAAAACCCTGCGTCACTATGAACAGAAGGGACTACTGGTACCTGATGAGGTAGACGAGTGGACAGGCTATCGCTATTACAGCATCGACCAGATGCAGCGGCTAAAAACCATACGCGACCTGCAACGTCTCGGTTTCTCGTTGGATGAAATTAAGGACCTGTGCGACTCATATTCGCATACCCCAACCATCCGTCAGCTTACTGAGAAGATTAAGGAAACAGAGGCTGAGTTGAAACAGCTGATAGCCCGCAGGAACCAACTGCTCGACTGGAGGAACGCTCGCAAAGAAATGAAGACAATGGAAAAATTCAGTATTCAATCACTGCCCGAAATCATCGTGGCAAGTCATCGTGAAGTTATTCCTAACTATGCCGCTATCGGCCCTATGTGTGTAGAGAAGATTGGACCCGAAATGCAGCGTTTGGGTTGTAAGTGTCCACCGCCAGGTTACTGTTTCACCGTGGAGCATAACAAGGAGTACACACCGACGGACATCGACATCGAATATTGCGAACAGGTGGAGGAGATGGGCCAAGACAGCGTCATCATCAAGTTTAAGCGTTTGCCTGCTGTACCCAAAGCCCTCTGTATGAAGCACGTAGGTCCTTACGAGCGTTTTTACGAGTCGTTTACCGAAGCCTTCCGCTACATAGAGGAGCAAGGGTACAAAGTAGTTGGCCTGCATCGCACCTGTTATATTGATGGTGCCTGGAATCAGGAAGATCCAGAGAAATGGCTGTCGGTGATTCAGATACCAATAGAGTAGAAATCATTTTTGCCGCCCCATAACAAATGGGGCGGCAATTCAGATGAGTTATGGCTTAGGTTATGCTAACCCCCATTCGTCACAAATCATTGCTGTTTATCCCAGATATTTGGCTGTCTCAGCAATTATGCGTTCCTTTGCAGCGTCAAATCATTATAAATAAAATATAATAATGAAAGTATTAGTTATTAACGCATCAGCAAATAAGGAGCGTAGTACTACGCTTAAACTTACCAAAATATTTCTGGAAGGTCTCGGAGTAGAGGCTTCAGAAGTGGAGTTTGTAACTACCATTGGGCTCAATATCAATCCCTGTAGGGCTTGCTATGCCTGCTGGTTTAAAACATCAGGCAAGTGTGTGCAGAAGGACGATGCAACAGAAGTGATGGAGAAAATTCGCCAAGCCGACCTGGTTATCTGGTCGATACCTCTCTATGCCTATGGCGTACCCTCGCATTGTAAGGCACTGATGGATAGAACAGTATCGTTTAACACGCCTTTGATGTATATCGATTCTGATGGCATTGCCCATCACTATGGTTATGAGGAAGGCACCAAGAAAACGGTACTGATTTCAACTGCAGGACTGCCTAACATGAAGGGGAATTTCGACGGACTCCTGTTTGCCATGCGCCACATGTATGGCAAGAATATCAGTTACATCTGTAGTGCCGAGGGCTCACTCTTTATGAGTCCCAATACCGAGAGTTTCACTACTCCCTACTTAGAGAAAGTCAAGCAAGCTGGTGCAGAGTACAAGGAAACAGAAAGAATCTCTGACGAGACACAGGCGTATCTTGATACACCGATGCTCCCTGCAGATGCATTCGTCAAGACCGTGAATGGCATTTTTGAAGGAATGCTGGCACGCTAACTAGTTTTGTAATTGAATAATTATGAAGAGGATGATTAAATCAAGAATTGATACAATAGAAATACAAAGCCGAACTCTAGGTAATACTATGGCTGTTACGATTTATGTGCCAACCAATTTTTGCGAGGGATTACCTGTTCTCTATTTTATGCACGGGCGTAGTGGCGACGAGTCTATTATTCATGCTTTGGATATACAAACCGTTGCAGACAGAATGATTGCAGATGGCAGGATGAAACCAATGCTAATTGTCTGCCCAAGGATGGAAGATGCGCTAGGATTAGGTGCTTTCGAAGATTATTTCTTTAACGAGGTGATGCCAATTGTAGAGAAACAATATAAAACGAGTGTACGTTGCATTGGAGGGGTTTCGGCTGGAGGCTTCATTGCCTTGAACTACGCTTTCCGCCATCCTTATTTTTTTGAGCGAGTAGGCGGTCACATGCCTGCCATCGAAGACGTATTGGATGATAACGACCTGCATTATTTCGGAACCAGTGAGCAATGGAAAGCAAATAATCCGCTTTTCCTGGTTCAGAAGTGTACTTTGCCTTCAACTATGGAGATTTATCTTGACGCAGGAAGTGAGGACGAAGGTGGATTTTATCGAGGATGTGCGCAACTGGCAGAAAGATTGGCAGTCCGTGGCGTTCTGGTTCAGAATCATTTAAACGAAGGGCATCATACCATTGATTATATCAAAGCTCATTTGGAGGAATATCTTATGTTTTACGCAAAATAAATAGACTATGAGTGATTTCATGACACCCCCAAAGCACGTAAACTGTTGTGCCAAGAATATGACTCTTCGACCATTTCTGTCTGATGATGCAGCAACAATTCTGAGTTGGTGTAAGGATAAGCATGCCTTCCGACTTTGGAGTGCCGACAGGTATAAGGATTTTCCTGCCAAGCCTGAGGAGATGATGGCGCAATACAATGGCGACAACATGTATCCACTGACGGCAGTAGTGGGTGATACGATTATCGGCCATATTCTGTTACGACGTCCTTCTGAGGATAAAAGCATCATCCGTTTCGGCTTTGTGATTGTAGATAATACGAAGCGAGGCTATGGATATGGTAAGCAGTTGTTACGACAGGCTATCGAATATGCAAGGGAGAAACTCGGCGCTAAGCAGATTACGCTCGGTGTGTTTTGCGAGAATATTTCTGCCGTAGAATGCTACAAATCGGTAGGCTTCCGCATCATAGGCGACGGTTCCTATTTGATCGACGGTGATGAATGGAAAGAATTTGAAATGGAATTATAAAAGTAAAGACTATGTATCAATCTCGTCATCTGGCAAACACTCGAATTGATGTGGCTGATGCTCTGAGAGGCATCGCTGTAGCCGGCATTATCCTGTATCACTCGGTGGAACACTTTAATATCTTTACGCAGGAGCCGATAACCCATACGCTGGCGACTGCCCCAGCTGCTGTGCCTGTTTATTTTAGGTATGCAGTTGGGCCGCCAGCGTATGTTTTATAACGAAGGGCGTAATTTGCAGATATGGCATCAACTGTTATGGCGATCGGCGTTGGTGGTGCTTGTGCTGAGTATTGTGGATTTTAGCGAGATAGCCTCGTGGCTTAACCCTATCTACAATCTGATGATATTGATGATGATTGTGTCGGCCATCATTTCGGCATGGTATGCTTCTGAGGGCGTGCGCAAGGTGTTGCATCATCTATGCATTTTCGGACGTATGAGTCTTACCAACTATCTGCTTCAGTCCGTCATCGGCTGTGCTATCTTCTGTGGCTATGGCCTGGCTTGCTATCGCCATTTAGGTGTTACCTATGCTGTGATGGTAGGATGTGGCATGGTTGTTTGTCAGTATCTCTTTGCCAGATATTGGTTCTCCAATCATCCTCGCGGTCCGTTAGAGGGGCTTTGGAGAAAACTGACATGGATGAGGATGTAATATTTAGAGGGCCTGGGCTATCTGAATTGCGGCCCTTACTTGAGCCATATTGCTGCGCGAAACGGGGAGTGATTCGTGACAGTGCTTGATGAGCAGCTGGGTAGTGCCAGAATGTGAGATAATCTGCTCTACCTGACCTAGGTTGACCATGAAAGCGCGGTGGCAACGGACTATCATTGGATAGGACTCAAGCGTTTCCTCCATGAGTTTCATCGTGGCGCGAAGCATGTCGGTATGTACCTGATTGTTGCGCAGATGACTGACCCTGACGTAATTGCCCACAGCCTCTATATATAATAGGTCGGAAATCTGTAACGTCACCGATTCGTTAGTGGTACCAGTGAGTGTGAGCTCTTGCGGTTGAGAATTCTCAACGGAGTGTTCTGCTTCGTTCGGCAATGATTGTTCGGGCTCCTGCATCTTCTTCAATTCCTCGTTCAGCAGCCGCGTATCTTCCAGTTCTATCGCTAAATATTTGCTACGGTACTTGAAGCGCCAATAGAGTCCGATGGCGAACGAGCAGAAGGCAATGATGGCAAGGGTTTCAAGGAAATTGACAACTGAAAGCTGGTTGCCTGCATCATGTTCGTTCAGCACGAAATGGCGATAGAGGCAGATACTCAATGCCACGAGCGGTGTATTGATAAGTTGAAATCTGAGGTTGCGGCGGATGATGTATTCGGCGCCTTTCTTGAATGACCTCGGCATCTTGACAACATATTTCAGGATGATGTCCGTCATCATGCAGATGAGGAAGCCAATCACTCCCAACACTATCAGATGTGCATATCCCTGCCATTGCCAATCCGACATCCAGAAAGGCTTGAACACTGCCAGTGCCACTACTGTAAACGTAGTGCTGATAATTCTCGTTGTTATCGTTTCTTTGCGTCCTTGTTTCATACAAGCCGCAAAGATACAAAGAAGCGAGTAAAAAAACAAACAATTTCTCACATTTTTACAATTTGTCGTACTCTCTGCTGCATTTTCATGCTGTTTATCCCTGTTATTCGTCACAAATAGTTGCAATTCGTCCCAAAATAGGGGAGGATTGCAACTTTTTTATGTTTATGTAGCATCAAATAGGCAAAACATTTTATAACATTTAATAATGAGGAAAATGAAAAAGATTAGTTTTAAAATGATGGCCATAATGGCTGCAATGATGATGTGTTTAACAGCCGCGGCAAAGACCGAGGATGTAGGTGGACGTGTAATTGACGCGCAGGGTGAACCCTTGCCATTTGTGAGTGTGGCACTGCTCGCATCCGACTCTACTTATATACAAGGTGCAACGAGCGATGTGGATGGTATCTTCCAGATTAAGACTACCGATGCCTGCTGCATTCTACGATTCTCGTACATCGGTTATCGTACCAAGTATGTGAACGTGAATAGTTCGGAAATAGGTACCATCCAGATGGAGGAAGACCAAGCTATGCTCAGTGAGATTGTGGTGAAGGGGCAGATGCCTAAAACCAAGCTGACAGGCAACTCGATGATAACCACCATTCAGGGTACAGTCTTAGGTAAGTCGGGTACAGCCAAGGAAATGCTGGCCAAGGTGCCTGGCATGACGCTGAAGGGCGAAGACCTGGAGGTGCTGGGCAAGGGTACACCTATCTTTTATATTAACGGAAGAAAGATGCAGGATAAGGATGAACTGAAACGACTGCGCTCGGAGGAGATACAGAGCGTAGAGGTGATTACCAATCCTGGTGCAGAGTACGATGCCACCATTTCGGCAGTGGTACGTATCAAGACTGTTCGTCGTGAGGGGGCTGGTTTCGGCTTCGACCTGATGGCTGCCAACAATCAGGACTTAGCATTTGGCTTCAGCGATCCCAGTAGTACGCTGAACCTACGTTATCGCCGCAACAATCTGGACCTGTTTGGTATGGTGAACTACTGGTCGTGGGATAGCCCTAACGACCTGCATATTACGCAATCCACATTCCTCCGGGCCGATGAAGGCATCAGGAATATTCTTCAGGACAGCCACATGCGTAACGACTGGCATGGAGAGGGTCTGAACTACAACCTGGGCTTTAACTGGCAGATTAACGACAAACACTCGCTGGGTGCCAGAGTGGAACGCCACGATCAGTTTAAAACGTATAATGACATGTGGGTGGATACAGAAAACAACCTCACTGGCCGCGACCTTTCGCATCAGGGTGGTCATACACACTACCCCTATAACTGGCAGGGCAATGCCTATTATAACGGTGAGGTGAACAAACTGAACATTGATCTGAACGTGGATTTCCTGACGGATAAGGAGAATGACGACAACCAGATAGATGTGTATTTGCCTGAAACCCAGACCATGCAACAGAACTCGCATATATCATCGCGACTTTGGGCTACCAAACTGGTGTTGAGCTATCCTGTGTGGAAGGGACAGTTGCAGGCTGGAACGGAGATGAGTTTCGTGAAGCGACAGAGCTATACGTCGATTACTAACTATCCTCTCCCCTCTACTGATGCGGATGTTAAGGAGAACAACGTGGCTGCTTTTGTAGCTTACAATGCCAATCTGGATAAATTTGGTATCGTAAGTGCCGGACTGCGTTACGAGCATGTGGGTTTCGACTATACGGACAACCTGGATGCTGAGAACAATATGACGCGCTATCAGGATGAGTTCTTCCCCAATATCACATGGTCAAAGCAGTTTGGAGCCATCCAGACCTCGCTGAGCTACACTATGAAAACCGTGCGTCCGAAGTACAACTCACTGAACGACCATATTTACTATCTGAACTCTTATACCCTGTCGCAGGGCGACTCGAAACTGAAGAATGCTACGATGCAGGAGGTGAGCATCAATGCCCGTTGGAAGTGGATCAACCTGTTTGCTGCCTACGAGCGTCGCGACAACACTATCACTCAGGTGCCAATGGCCTATAACAACGAAGGTATCATGCTGATGAAGCAGGCTAACTTGTCCGATCCCGTTCGTAATCTGGCCATCTTCCTTTCGGCCAATCCCACTTGGGGTGTATATAGCCCAAGCTGGACCATTGGCGGGCAGAAGTTCTGGAACACGATGACCTACGACGATCCTCGTAGCGCCACAGGCAAGACGGATGTGACCTTTATTAAGCCCATCTTCTTCTTCGACATTTACAACACCTTCCGCTTTAAGCACAGCTGGCAGTTGGAGGCCAATGCCAACATCCAGACAAAGGGTGATGTGCTGAACTTCCGTATTCTCTCACCTTCGTATAATGTCAGTTTTGTGGTACAGAAGTGCTGGTTGAAGAATGATGCCCTGTGCCTGCGTGCCAGCATCAGTGATGTGTTCCAGCGTAGCGTACAGGATATGGCTCATGATTGTGGTTTCTTCTACACTGTGCAGAAAACACGAAGCCGTAGCCACCGCTTAGACATCTCTATCCGTTACACCTTCAACGCCCAGAAGAGTAAGTATAAGGGAACAGGTGCTGGTAAAGCCGAGCAGCAGCGAATGGGTAATAATTAGCCATTCATCACATTTTTACGCCGTATATCCCAAATATTTGGTACTTTACGCAACTTTATGTAATTTTGTAGCGTCAAACAGACATCAAACCAATCAATAATAAACAATGAAGAAAGCATTAAAAATCGCGCTGTTCAGCGTTCTGGGGCTGGTAGTCATAGCCGGCGTGTTAGTTTGGATGGAGTTTGGTTCGCTGATAAAGGGAGCCATGTCGTGTGAGAAACTTGACGAAGGTATGTATTATATGGAATACGCGGGCGACGACGGGTTTGACGAGTTGATGAAACGAGGTGGCTGCGCGAATATCAACGTTCTGGCCAATTATATCACAGACTTCTTGTCAAAAGGGCATTTCAAGACTGCCGAGATTGACTGCCCGCTCAAGCCTGTAGGCTGCTCTACGTTGACTGTTAGCACTCCTGATGGTGGTGTCATGATGGCCCGCAACTTCGATTTCCCATACGGCACAGCCATGATTCTGCATACCACACCTGACAATGGCTTTGAATCTATCACAACCTTCTCAACCGATTTCTTTGGCTTCGGTGAGAATTACAAGCCAGAAGGTTTCCAGAACCAGTTCATGGCGTTGGCAAGCTTGTTCATGGCACTAGACGGTATCAATGAGAAAGGTCTTGCTATTGCTGTGCTCGATGCTGGCGACAAAGTGGTGACTAAACAGGATACCCCCAAGCCTGACCTTACCACCACTTCAGCCGTACAATACCTACTTAAAAATGCAGCCAATGTAAAAGAAGCCCTTGAGTTGCTTCGTGGTATCGACATGAACTCTGATCCAGGTTCTGCCTATCATTTCTCTATGGCTGATGCTACGGGCAGAAGTGTGGCTGTGGAATATGTAGATAATAGAATGGTGGTAACAGAGTCGCCCTTTGTGACGAACCACTATCTGTGCAAAGAGAAGTTTGAAGTGGGACTCCATGAGGGAGACCATCGTCACGAAAAACTGATGGAGCAATACCTGAAGACTGGCGGTGTGATGAATGAAGAGCAGCTGACAAAGGCTATCACATCGGTAACACAGCTTCCAGAGAAAGGTGCCATCGTAGGTGGTACATTATGGACAATGGTGATGGATCTGAAGCATCCATCCGTCACTTACTATTCCCGTCGGCATTTCGACAAGCCTTTCCATTTTGAACTCTCACAGACGAATTAAGATGTATAAATCAACTCCCCAACACCCGAATCGATGTGGCTGATGCCCTGCGAGGCATACAGTTGGGGCGTCAGAGGCTCTTTTACAATGAGGGCAGACATCTGAAGATCTGGCATAACATTCTCTTTTGCTCTGCCATCGTAGTCCCAGCGTTGAGTTTCGTGGATTTCTGTGAACTTGACTCCTGGTTGAAGCCTATTCTTGAAAGATTAATATGAAATACGGCTCCTCAAATGAAGTGCACCCCGAAAGTTAGACAAAAAACTTTCGGGGTGCACTTCAAGTCACGACGTTTTTATTGTGACGATGTTCAGCGAATATGGGGGCACGGTTAGCATCACGTGGTCATCAACTGTCGAGAGTTGTTGCTCTACGGGATGAATGGTTGTGGGCTGCTGGAGCGTATTCTCCTCCATACCGTCGTTGGCTGCCAACCTCACTACTCGGGCTTCGCTTGGCGCAAAGTTCTTCAGACTAATACGAGCTGTGGTGGCAGCATCATCGTTGTTCACCACTTTTACGATAATCTCGCCAGTGGCGTCGTTGATGGTGGCCGATGAGTAGATGCCCTTGGTGTGGTCGCGCTTGAGCACAGTATCAAACAGCTGCTCATTGTCGAGCCATACCTTCACACTGTCGCCTGCCACCTGCAGGGTAACATCATACCAGCGTCCTGCCTCAATGCGCCCACGCTTACTGTCGGTCAGCAGTTTGCCGCCATTGCTAATCTGCTCGATGGCATGCTGCGAGTTGGTCCATCCGCCAAGGTTCACCCAACAGTAGTTCTTGTCATCCACATAGTTGAAGATGATGATAAAGCCCTCGGCCCCTTCGTCTTTGCGACAGCGGAACTTACAGGTATAGTGATCGCCGTCTATGACATCCTTCTGAATGCAGCGCGTGGCATCCTTATGTCCAGTCTGGTGCAGCATGCCACCCTCTATCTGCCAGTCGCCATACATGCAGTCCACCTCTTTATCACATTGGAAAGTGGCGCGTGTGTTCCATGTACCATACCCCACTCTACTCTGCTTTGACGTAATCTGTTTCACCACCTTATCTTTATAAGGATTAGTTTGCTGCACTTTCAGCACCTGCGTGCCCAGATGCTGTGGCATGAGCTGTTGCACGTAGTAGCTCGGAGTGCCCATCGCACGACTGCTGCTGAAGCGTATCATATCCGGGCGCCAACGGGCATCATTCTCGTTGACGAAGATAGGGGCATAAGATGCCAGTTCCACCACGTCGGCATTGTTCTCCATACCCATCATATAGATGGCCTCGCCCAGTGCAGCATTCATATTGCCCAGCGTGCCGTAGCCATTGGTCACGGCATATTCACCCACATACACCTTAGGTCCTTGGCGGTCGTAGCTGTCGTATTTGTGGAAAGCATCAGCAAACCAGTCGGGCGAGCGGTAATAATGCTCGTCCAACAAATCCACGGGCAGACTGCTGCCCCATTTCGGATTATCGTCGCCCCAAGCCACCACGTTGCCTATGATTTTCATATCGGGATATTTGGCCTTGATGGCATTGTAGAACTGTTCGTAACGCTCGTAATAGTGATCGCTCTGCTGCCGCGGATCGGGCTGGTTGTTCTCATTACCCACCTCAAGATATTCTATTCCGAAGGGTTCTGGATGACCGTTTTTGGCACGCATGGCTCCATACTTGGAACTGACGGGACCGTTGGCATACTCCAGCGCATTCAAGCACTCGTCTATCCATGGCTGGATACTATCGTAAGGTGTTTGTCCGCCGTGCCATATCCCCACGTTCACCACGTAGAGCGGTTTGGCCCCCAGATCCTCAGCCAACTGCAGATACTCATGATACCCCAGTCCGTCGGTGGTACGGTAGCCCCAGTTCACATTCCAGTGGCCTTCACGCTCTTCGACAGGACCGATGGTGCGCTGCCAGCGGAAGGCATTGTCGGGACTCTCCTGCCCCTCCACGAAACAACCACCAGGGAATCGCATAAACTTAGGATGCAACTGCCACAGCATGTTGGCCAGATCTGGACGCATACCGTTCTCACGATTGCGGAATGTGGGTGGGAAGAGGCTCACCATATCCAGCTGCACCTGTCCTACACCATCGAACACAAGCGCGAACTGCGCCTGGGCATCATTGTCAAGAGCGGTCAGCGTGGCCTCGTATTTTGTCCACCCCCGCTTTTTAGCAGCGGCGAATACAGCCACCTGCTGCTGAGCGTACACCTGTTTTCCGTCGGCCGAGCGCAGTTCTGCCTTCACGGTGCCCCTATAGGCTGGCGCCTTGGCCCAGAACGACAGACGATAGGTGCGTCCCTGCACGGCGTTAATTCCCCAGTAGCCCTCGTTAATCAGACTTACAGGCGCAGCTGGTGATGCCTTGACATCCAACTGCAGGGCATGGTGCTGGGCACTATTGAGCAGAGGCGTTTTCTTCGAGTCTTGAATGAGACGGGCGGCCAACACAGAAGGCTCTGCAGCCACGGTAGCCCACCCCTGCATGTCGGCAGGAGCACCAAAGCGCGGTCCATCCTCAAACGAGCGGTTCCTGATCAGTTCGGCATAGATGCCTCCATCAGCGGCATGGTTGATATCCTCATAAAAGATGCCATAAAGCATGGGGCTCACCTTAGGGCCTCGCTGCTGTGCATCGATATCAATGGTTATCTGAGCCTGTGCAGTGGCAGCCATAGCAGCCCAGCAGGCCATAAAGAGCGATTTTTTACAGTTCATAATAGTTCCAAAATAGTAACGTTTTAAAAAGATAGTAATAATCATATCGGGTGCAAATATACAAAAGTTTTTGAAGACATTTCCTTCCCAAGCAACTTTTTCTGAATTTCACTTGCATTTTTACGCTATAATTCATTACCTTTGCATCCTCAAAGAATTAATGACACAATAATAATGAAGAAATCAAGATTTTACCTCTTAGGCATTTTCGCCACAGCGTCTATCAGCGTTTGCGCTCAGACCACCAAGCGCGTGTTTGTCTATAGCCCAGGTGAGCACGCCGGCTTGCATGTAGCACAATTCACCCCCAACGGTTGGCAGGAGATGGGTCAGCTGTGCTCGTCCGACTATGGCACATGGGGAGCCGAGAAGCGCATGTACCACCCCTCAGTGGCCCGCGCTGCCGATGGCACCTGGCGCCTGGTGTTTCAGGTCAACGACAGTTCACCACTCTTTGCCGCAGCCTATAGCCGCAACTTGGTAACCTGGCGCCCACAAGACTATCCTGTGATGTCAACGCCACAGTGCCTCAAGCCGGTAGTCTTTGCCAATGACAATGGCACCTTCGACATCTATTATCAGACGAAGACCGGCGACAAGCGCTGGGTATCTGCATCGGGCAACTTCCGTCAATTCAGCAAAGACCAGAAGAGCCTGATCGATCAGGCTGCCTGGACGCGCGACACCGCCACCATAGCAGGCAAGTTGCACGAGGGCAACACCTTCGACATCACAGCGCAGGAACTCAGCACCATCACCAGTCATTTCCAACAGTTGCAGACCGACGCACGTCTCAGCAGTGAGCGCATGCACGACGATGCCAAGAATTCCCTGCTGCCCCATCAGCCTGTGACAGCCACACTTCACGTGAGCAACAGCGAGAAGACCATCAGCGACAAACTGATAGGTATCTTCTTCGAAGACATCAGCTATGCTGCCGATGGCGGTCTGTATGCCGAACTGATTCAGAACCGCGACTTCGAATACAACGCAAAAGATCGTCGCGAGTGGAACGCCACCACCGCCTGGCACTCAGCCAGTCCTATCGATATTTCCACCCAGCACCCACTCAGCAGCAACAATCCCCACTATGCTGTGATTGCTGCCGACACACTGTGGAACGAGGGTTGGGATGGCATCGCCGTAGAAGCCGGCCATAAGTACAACTTCTCGATGTATGTTCTGGCCGACGGTCAGAAGCAGAACTTCACGATTCAGCTAATAGGCACCGATGGCACCATACTTGCCAGCAGCAAACTCAAAACCCAGGGCACCGATTGGCAACAGTACACCTGCGTGCTCAGCACCAAGAAGAGCTGCACCAAGGCCCGTCTGGCCATCATTCCGCAGAAGTCCGTCCGTGTGGGACTCGATATGATTTCGCTCTTTCCACAAGAAACATTTATGAACCGTCCTAACGGTCTGCGTCGCGACTTAGCTCAGGTCATCGCCGACCTGAAGCCCAAGTTCGTCCGTTTCCCAGGCGGTTGCATGAGCCATGGTCAGGGCCTCGACAATATCTACCATTGGAACCACACCGTAGGTCCACTTCAGGACCGCAAACCCGACTTCAATATCTGGGGCTATCATCAGACACGCGGACTGGGATTCTTCGAGTATTTCCAGTTCTGCGAAGACATCGGTGCCGAACCACTCCCAGTGCTTGCAGCAGGCGTTCCATGCCAGAACTCAGCCGCCAACGCCCAGGGTATAGGCGGTCAGCAGTGCGGCATCCCTATGGATCAGATGCCAGCTTACATCCAGGAGCTGCTCGACCTGATTGAGTGGGCCAATGGCGATCCCGCCACCTCCAAGTGGGCCAAGCTTCGCGCTGATGCCGGTCACCCCGCCCCATTCAACCTTAAATATATAGGTATAGGCAACGAGGACATCATCGGCACCGTGTTCGAAGAGCGCTACGAGATGATCTGCAAGGCCATCCGTCAGAAATATCCCGAGATTAAGATTTGTGGCACCGTAGGACCTTTCCACGCCCCAAGTGCCGATTACGTCGAAGGATGGGACTTCACCAAGCGCCATCCCGAGCTGCAGTATATGGTTGATGAGCACTACTACGAGTCAACCGGTTGGTTCATGCACCATCGCAACTATTACGACGGTTACGATCGCACCATGCCTAAGGTTTATCTTGGCGAATATGCAGCCTCAACCAATGTCAAGCGTCCCAATATCGAGACCGCACTGGCCGAAGCCCTCTATCTCACCGATGTTGAGCGCAATGGCGACGTGGTAGAGATGACCAGCTACGCCCCGATGCTGGCCAAGGATAAGCACCACAACTGGGATCCCGACATGATCTACTTCTCTAACACCGAAGTCCGCCCCACCCCTGCCTACCATGTTCAGCGCATGTTCTCGGTATATGGTGGCGACAAGTACGTGAGCACCGACATCCAGATTGCCCCCGAACTTAAACATCGCGTAGGCGTCAGTCTGGTTCGCCACAGTGCCACCGGCCGTCGCTATCTCAAGTTGGTAAACGCCCTGCCCGTAGAGCTCACCATCAAAGCCAACGGCCTCACTATCCCAGCCGACAGCAAGACCGAGGAGTTCAGCGGTCAGCCCACCGACCAGACGCTTGAGATGAAGCAAGGAGTAGCAGGCCCCAACGCCCTCACGCTACCCCCTTACACTTTCCGTGTGATAGAGTTATAAAAACAAGTTTATATAAAAGTTAGGCAATAATATAGCAGTTGGCACAGATGATTTAGGTAGTGCAATTTAAAAGATATATTCTGATTCATCTGTCTGTGACATATCAGCTTCCGTACGCTCGGCTCTGCCGCTCCGCTCGTCGAAGAACATCACGAAATACACAGGCATATAAGTAATCTTACCTTCTTGATATACTTCACGCTCGTCAGAAATGACAGTCGCAGCAAGTACATTGTACTCAGGAACCTTAAGGAGGTTATTGAGAGCACTATGCACCGTATAATCCTTGCCCGACTTAACCTCTATCGGATGAGCACTCATCGTCTGGTAGTTGAGGTCTTTGAGGCCCCCCTTAAGCCCAATAGTATCAGTCCTGCGATGAAATACTCCAAGGCTATGTGCAGGCCCCCGAATACGATCCAGATGATGTTTCCTAACGTCTTCATTGATCTGATTTAGATGACCACGGCCGTTCCGCTGGTGGCTACCATGAGCATTGAGCCATTGGCTCCGACAGTCTCATAGTCGATGTCAATGCCTACGATGGCATTCTTGCGTCCCGTTGGTAGCAAGCGAGCAGAGCTCGAGCGGGCTCCAAGAGCCTGAGCACGCTGTATCATCTCCTGCATGGAGGTGTCCTTGGCTTCGGAAAGCACCTTCTCGTAAGCGCCAGCACGGCCTCCTACGATGTCGCGGATGCCTGCAAAGAGAGCTTTGAACATGTTGGGTAAGAATACCCGTACCGAGCATGGTGATGTAGTCGTTCACTTTGAATATTCTTTTATTGCCATATTAGTCCATTGTTATTGCAATGTCTTGTCTGGCTGTTGGCCGTCGTGAGCCTTCCAGGCACATTCGGTAATCTTCATATCGGAGAAGGTGGCTGTAAAAGACGATTCTTCGGGCGAGCAGGCATAGATGCCGAAGCTGATTTCATCGGCTGCTGCTGGCATGTGGCAGACGCGCATCTGACTGAACGCCTGTCCGTCGGAAGAGCACTCGATGCAGTAGTCATCCTCGCGACGAGAGAACCGGTACCACATGGTTTTCACGTTTGCGGGAATAGCCGTCGTGGCCCAGTCGGAGTAGCCATTGTTCGTCACTACGCTACCCAGATGCTGAAACTCATCGTTCTCGTATTCCACCGAGCCTTTCAGCCAGTTCTCGCTGCCAAGATACATCACGATACCACACTGGTCAAAGCGATGGTGACTGCCTGTGAAGTCGGTCTTCACCACGAAACTAAAGAATTTCTCACGGGTCTTCATCTGCAGAACGGGGGCGTTGTCGTTCTGGAAGTGATAGTACGTGCGCTGCCAGAGGTCGGTTTTTGGTGCAGTGGTGATGAGGATGGTGTCGCCCTTCACCTCGTAGCCCTTTGGCTCTCTTGTCCACTGCAGGCTGTTTAAATCGATGCGCCCGCTGTCGGCGAGAGCCACCTGAACATCATCTGTAAAATCCATAGTTGTTTCATTTTTGTTCTGCTGTCCACACGCTGCCAGCATGAGGACTGCGCAGATAAATCCTACTGTTGACTTAAAACTCTTCATATTATTTGTTTTATAATACTCTTTTGCCCTAAATTCATTTAAATATGGTGGCAAAGATGGTGCAAATCGAATGCAGAAAGCTTGCTTTTTGCTGAGATGCAGCCCATTTTCGCAACTTTTGTTGCAAAATTACCAATAATCAGCGTAAAATCGCTATCTTTGCCATCAGTTTTAACAAAAGTTGAATCTCGGCACATGGCAGGGTATCTACTTCTGCGAATATCGTAATTGTGGTGGTTCCAGAGAGTTGGTAATAACAATCATAGGCGAATAAGGATATGAAAAATCCGCTACCTTTTTGAGATAGCGGATTAGCTAGTCTGTTTGTATTCATATCTTGAATCGTTATAGAAATTAAAATTATTGATTATTCTTGTACCTCTCACCAACGAAACCGTTGCCTATTTCGCCTGAAATGAGATCGAAATGTTGGAATACCGGCGGTGTTGGAGACAGGTCGTAATAGTCCATCTCTGCTATTGGCAGGCAGAAGTATTCCATCTGGTCATAGCTCGTATAGAGGCGGGACAGCACGGGATTATGGTCATAAATCCATCGCTTCACATCGTCTTCCACGTTGAAGTTCACCATACCAGAACATCTAACGGAAATATTATCTGCGTAGGCTAGTATCTCTACATTGGGATTCTGACGCAACTCCCGATAGACTGCTTTCTTTGAAGAGGTGGCAAAGTAGAGGACATGCCCTTCCTGCTTCATAATCTGGAAAATGCGCAACTTAGGAAGATTGCCCTCGCTGGTGGCAAGGGCAATCTCTTTGTGGCCTTTCAGAAACTGAATTGCTTTGTCGAACATCTCGCTTACCATTTCAGTTCTTCCTGCAGAATTACACCGTCGGTCATAGGGCTGTCAGCCTCAGTGAAGGCATTGGCCTTGTACTGGATGCAGAGCATAGTCAGGTTCTCGCTGCCAGTATTCTTCAGCGCACGCTTGCCATCGGGAGCGACGCGGATAATGGTACCCTCGCTGACAGGGAAGATCTCACCATCCACCTGATACTGGCCTTCACCCTTCAGGATAATGTAAAGTTCCTCGTGAGTCTTGTGGGTGTGCAGGAAACCGCTGTCCTGACCAGGAACGAGCGTCTGGAAACTCAGTTCGCTGCCAGTTGCACCTACGGCCTGACCTGCGAATACCTTACCTTGAATGGTTACGTTGGGGCCCATCGGAAGCACGTGCTCGATAATCTCACTCATCTTACCTACGCTTACTGCGCTGTAATTCTTACCACTCTTAATTGTCTCAATCTGTTTCATAATTCTTATTCGTTTAAAATGTTATTTGTTCGTTTTGACGCTGCAAAGGTACGGCAAGAATTTCATTCCCACAAGAAGGCACTTTTTTGTGCCATAGTTACCAAATGGTAGGAATTGTGACAGATTCGGACTTTTGCAAAATCATCTTTAACTTAGATTAACTAAGTATAATGATGTTACTTGGTAACTATTTGTTACCTTTGCTGAGTAAACTCAGCGAGAACAGGCTGCACCTCAGCAATTCGAGCGAGCTCGATTGCATTTGGTTTGCACTGTCCTTGCGGGAAAATTAGAAGTTATGGCAGATATCAAAGCTGAATATTTAGCCTGTCCTATCAGGCAAGTAGTGAGTCGTTTCGGTGACAAGTGGTCTATGCTGGTGCTCTATATGCTTCACACCAGCGAGACGGGTATATTGCGCTTTAATGAGATCCGTCGTCTGATGACGGACTGTTCCCAGAAGATGCTCTCGCAGACGCTGAAGAATCTGGAGCAAAGCCACCTGGTACATCGTGAGGTCTATCCAGAGGTCCCTCCCCGAGTGGAATATTCCCTGACAGAGACAGGCAAATCGCTGATGCCAGCACTTACGGCTCTGATAGCTTGGGGCAAGGAACATTTCAATGAAGTGGTAACCGATTGAAGGTATGACATTGCCCAAGTTCATAATAACGATGATAACTATGACGATGGCTTTCATGATGATTTCAATGTCAGCGAGGAACTGAAGATTGAGTATTATGACTGATTCTGAATCCTAGGCACGATACACTTCATGTCGAGGTTTTGCTAAAAGAATCCGTGCCAGAATGACAATCGCTGAAGTCAAACTGGCACGGATTTAAACTCGCTAAACTATGCTGACAATCCATTAAACTCAGTTAAGCATTCTTATGTTTCCTCGCCAGATATTCTATTGCCAATACAGGCCATAGAGGCACTTTGCGGATGTTTGTTCTGACAGCGGGAATATCACACAACAGGAAGACAGACGCCAGAAGCAGGGCAAACCAGATGACGTAACCATACACCTGTTTAATAGCTACGAGCATCATAGAATGCAAATAACTATTGCCCATGAACGCCCCGAAATCAAATTGTGAGAGGTCGAGGTTTGTGAGTGTCAGCTGACGACCATAGTTCATCATGTCCTCATTCAGGAAATGCGAGAAAATGGTGGTATAGAAACCATAACCCATAGCACCACCAAGATACATGTGCGGGATGTTGAACACGAACAGTCCCATAAAGAACATCTCAAGACTGGGTACCGATTCGTCCAATGCCCACATCAGGGTTGGTGCAAGAATGCCATAGCCAAAGCCACGGAGCACGATAGCCAGCCGGTATTGCTCGATGTTTACCGCCATACCCAACGTGGAATACATCAGCAAGGCGTAAGCGCTGATGGACAGAAAAGCGATGCCTATCAGTTTCCATACCTTCCATTGCTGAACCTTCAACCAGTAGAGGTCGAACGCTATACCCAGGAACATGCCTGGCAATGCCCACATATATTGACTCTCCTTGGTGAGTTCTTCCAGTCCGACGACCTCTGTATAGAGTATCTCTTCAAGTGTATGCTCGGCACCGAAAGCCAGTTCAGCCAATATGGTTACAATGAGAATGGGTACCACGTTGCGGCATTTCAGCAGGCGAAGCTCGACGTATGGATAGCGGTTGTGAATCAGCCGGTAAAGGGTGAGTACTGCAAAGAGGAGTGAAAAAGCCCCCAGCACTCTGATGTGCAGGCTGGCGAACCATCTGTAGTGATCGCCATAGACAAAGATATACGAGAACAGGAGCATTGTGACGCAGATGAGCAGTGCGCCCTGCCAGTCGGTACCTTTCAGTGAGAACCTGTTAGGCATCGGACAGAACGGGCGGCACAGAACAGTCTGTGTCAGCAGCACGAACGACATAGTACCTATGGTGAAGGCATGCATCATCTGCCATGTGAAATGGTGCCCCATCCAGGCAGCAAGCCACCCACTACCCTCGATGGCAGTGAGCAGGAGGATATGGAGCACGGGGAAGAAGACAGCGAAGTCGCGCTTTGGCGTAATCCACAACTGGATGTTGCTCATACACTCGAATGTGCCTTGAATCTTGGCTATTCCTGCAATGAAGCATGTCACAACGAGTACAGGCATCGACTGGCTATGCATCGTGATAACATTGCAGATGCCCATCACGATGGCCGAGGTGCATAGCAACTGCTGATTGGTGAATCGGAACTTCATCCTGAACAGCATAGGAAACCACATAGCCATGCCTGCCAGCGTGGCATAGAGCAGAAACATCACATCCTCAATCATGAAGTTGGTCGTGCCACGAATCTCGTCGAGAGCACCCAGATATATGCCTCCTGAGAATTGAAAGCACAGCGCCGTCAGAACGTAGATCCAGGGCTGCAACCTGCGTGGCACCCACCCTTTCATCATCGGCATACAGAAAGGCATGCCAGCTGGTGGCGGTGGTGCCTTCATCAGAAATTCAGTCAGTTTTCCCATTACTCTTCTACCTTACAAACCACGTTATAACCACCATGCAACTGCTTTACCTCATCGCATGCATCAATCCGTACACGTACCGTCACGCGCTGCTCTACCTTAACAAAATTGCCAGTTGCATTGTCGATAGGAATCAACGAGAACGCACTGCCTGTAGCATCGCTGATACGCTCTACCACACCTGTATATTCCACATCAGGAACAGCATCGGCAGTAAAACGCACTTTATCGCCCACCTTGATATTTGGCATCTGCGACTCCTGATAGTTGGCCTCCACCCATTTCTCATGTTTGTCGACGATGCTCACCATTGTCTGACCGGGATTAACCAGCTGCCCCACATGAATATCCTTGCTACCCACCACACCATCGCAAGTGGCAATGATGTAGCAATACGAGAGGTTCAGTCGGGCTATCTCCACCTGTGCACGAGCCAGTTCGATGGCAGCTTCTGAAGCTGAGAGATGATGTCCTTGCTCTGCCACAACGGCCGTCTGTGTGTTGCGCGAACGAAGTGCCTGCTCATATCCGGCCTTGGCACTCAGATAACCCGTGTGGACATTGTCATACTGCTGCTGTGTTACAGCATCCTGTTCCAGCAGTTTCTGAAAACGCGCATCCTCTCTCTTTGCATTCTCCATCTGCACACGAGCAGCTTCAATGCCTGCTTCGGTCACGCCGATACTGGTCTTAGTGGTATGGATACTGCTTGCTGTACCCTGCGAACCGCGCTCAGCACGGGTCAAATCGGCTTCTGCTTGAGCCAGACGAAGTCGGAACTCGGCATCCTCAATGACAACCAGCGTATCGCCCTTCTTCACCTCCTGAAACTCGTTGAAGCGCACCTCGCGGATAAAACCCTGCACGCGGCAGTTCTGTGGCACGATATTCTGGCACACACGGGCATTATCCGTCACCTCGCCACCACCGAAATACATAAACTGACTGGCAGCATAAACAGCGCCGCCTACGATACAAAGTATCACAATCGCATTATAAATATAGGTCGTAATCTTATTCTTTTCCATTTTTATAGTGTATTTGTTATATATTTAAGTTTGAAATAGTTGTATAGCATGTTGATGCGCGCATTCACCAGCGCCATATCGGCAGAGAGCTTCATGTTTGAGGCATCAAGCATGTCGGTGAGCAAGGCCAGGTCGTTGTCGTAGCGGTTCTTCACCACCGCATAGTTCTGGTCGGCCAGCTCCACCTGTTTCTCCTGAGTGCTCACCTCTACCGAGCTGGTCAGCAGATTGGTATAGTTAGCCTGTACACCATTCTCTACGCCTTCGCGTGCCAACTGCACACTTTGGCGAGCCTGAGTGCTTTCATGTCTTGCCTTCCGGATGTCATGCTTGTTCTTCCAGAGACTTGACAGATTGTATTTCACACCAATGCCAACAAACCACACGTTAACATTGGCATTCTTTGGAATCAGGTCGGAGGTGTATGGACCTGCCAGGTTGTTCTCGGCAACCACAGCCACCGATGGCAGTGAAGCCGCACGCGTGTTTCTGATTTTCTGTTCCGACATCTCTGTGGCCAGCGAAGCCTGACGAATGCCAATGTTGTTTTCAGCTGCAGTCTGTTGCCACACGCCTTCAGAGGTGAGTGTTTTGAGTGCCCTACTCTCCTGCTCTAACGACTGCGTATCCACATCGAAATCCTCACCCTCAGGCAGATGGATGGCTGTGCTTATCTGATGACGGATAATCTTCTGTGCATCATCAAGCTGTGTCTTTGTAAGCAGAAGACTTTGCAGCTGCAGTTCGTATCGTGTGATGTCGTTCTTCAACACCGTCCCCTGTTCTCTGCGCGCCTTCATCTGTTCGATGACCTTCTCTGTCAGTTCTATGTTTTTCGCTATCACCTGCAGTTGGTTCTGCAGTTTGTAGAGGTCAAGATAATAACCGGTAAGCAAGAAACGCACCTCCTGGCGATTCTTCTCCACATCAAGCTCTGCCAACTGGCGTCCCAGCTTTGCCATTTCAATGCCTGAGCTGATGGCCCCACCAGTATAGATCACCTGACTTGCCTGAGCGGTGAAGCTGTTGCCCCAATGTGGTGTAGGCTGTTTGCCATTCCGCACCTGCTGAGGCCCCAATCCCGGAACAATATACTCCGTGGTGCCATTGGTAGAGAAACCTCGCGACATCAGGAAAGCATTGCCCGTGTAAGAGCCTTGCACACCGAATTCAACACTTGGCAGCATGGCAGATTTAGCCGATGCCACCCCTTCTTCTGCAGCCTTCAATGCCGCTTCGCTCACCTTAATGCGCTGACTCTGACGGTCAGCCAGGTCAAAAAGCGACTGAAGACTCATCTTGTGCTGTGCATACGTAGGTACACAGCAACCTGCTCCGACGATCATCGAGACTGTCAGAGCACAAAAAGACTTGTGACTACTCATTAAAAAGAATTTTTTTCTCTTATAATTCATTACTCGTACTAAAATATTCCTTCCCTCGGAAATACGAATAATGAACCATCATGGTTCGGACAAACCTCACGTTTGCCACAATGCGCTACAAACCTCTCAGATTAGGGAACAAATCCAGAGAAGAATTTCGAGCACTATTAATTACGAAATCCCAAAAACCGGGTGCAAAGGTACGAAAAAAAATCGATAACAATTACATTCATTAAAAAACTTTTGCTTCAAAAGTAGCAAAAAATGCAGAATAAACTATATCTTTGCAAAACAAAATAAGAATAATTTCATAAGATAAGATGAAACAAGAAATCAATCCCAAAGAAACCAAGCGGGCAATAGCCTTCGAACTCTGGACCAAGTCACCCATGCCGATGGTGACATTTACAAAAACCTTCGACGTGACGCGGCTCTGTAAAGTGAGCCGTAAGCGCAGCATGAAATTCAACATGCTTCTATGCTGGTGCATCGGCAAAGCAGCATCAAAGATTGATGAGTTCTATATGTTGCCCCACAACGGCAAACTGTATAAATACGACCGTATGGCCATCAACGTGATAGCCGACAATATCAAAGGCGGACTCAGTTTCTGCGACGTTGCCGTTACTGACGATCTGGAACAGTTTAATACAGATTATCTGCATCTGACAGAAACCATCAGACAAACCTGTCAGGACATCTTAGACGATGAAGCCGTCATTGTCGGCACATCTGCAGTCACTGGCACAGAACTCGACAGTATCGTCAACCAGTACAGCGGCATCTACACTAATCCCTTCCTGGCATGGGGCCGTTATCGCAAAGGCTGGCTGAAGACCACACTCCCCATCTCTTTCCAGTTTCATCACGCTCAGATGGATGGTTCCCACGCCACCCGATTCCTAGAAGAACTACAAAGAGTAATCAATACAACACGTTGAATATTGCGGTGCCATGCCTGGCTAATTATCGTCTTCTGCACCAACTTGCCAGGTATCTCAGTAGCGGATTTCATCCTTTGACAGAATCTTATTGATGGCACTCTCTGTGAAAGCGTTCAACACACGTTTGGGTATAGCTGGTAGTTCTTTTTGATCGGATAAGTGGAGTGATACTTTGATTTTATCTATCACTTTCTGGGGGCTATAGGCAAGATTTCTTGTAAAAAGCTTGCATTTTGCCTTAAAATTTAGTATCTTTGCAGTTATAAAAATAACTGCGAGAACAGGCTTGCGCCTAATAAAATTACAGCGAAAACAGTAGCATATTAATCAATAAAAACAATGAAAATTACTATTATCAATCCAAACAAGAACGAAAAACGGTTGTTCTGCCTGGCATAGGTCGCTTCAGCCTGCGTGTAGAAAGCATCGGTGTGGATGACCCGAAGGAATTCAATATCCGCCGCCACATCACCCGCATCGTTTGTGGTTTCTTGCCAGCCGGTCGCCGTATTCAGGGCCGCCACATCCTCTACGATTTCTGTGAGGGTGTAAAAGCCGTATGGCAGACAGGCTTCAAGCCTTAGATTGGCATTTTTTAAAGATTGCAACCGAATTGCGAATATTTTTTTGTATCTTTGCAGCCGATGAATATACAGAGTTTCTTTATTTCACTACTCAACGTGGTGTGCGAGATGGCACCCTATCTGCTGTTAGGATTCCTCATTGCAGGACTGCTGCACGTGTTTGTGCCACAAAACTTCTATCGCCGCTACCTGTCTAAGCAAAATAGGCTGTCGGTGCTCTGGGCGGCCCTGCTGGGCGTGCCCCTGCCGCTGTGTTCATGCGGCGTGATACCCACTGCCATCGGACTGCGCAACGAAAAGGCATCGAAGGGTGCCATAGCCTCCTTCCTGATTGCCACACCTCAAACGGGCATCGACTCGATACTGGCCACCTTCTCGCTCATGGGACTGGGATTTGCCATCATCCGCCCTGTGGCAGCTCTCATCACGGGCGTGTGCGGCGGACTGCTGGTGAACCGTCTGGTGGCAGATGATGACATGACAGCCGCCGAGGCCGCCTCATGCTCCACCCAACAGGGCAACCGGCTGTGGCGCGTACTGAGATATGCCTACTACGACATGATTCGCGACATAGGACTACGACTGCTGATAGGACTGGTGGTGGCCGCACTCATACAGGTGGCCGTGCCCGACGAGTTCTTCCTGCAGTTCGGCAGTCAGCCACTGTTGCAGATGCTGCTCATACTCTTGATAGCTATACCTATGTATATATGCTCTACGGGTAGCATACCAGTGGCTGCAGCACTCATGATGAAAGGTCTCTCGCCTGGCGCCGCCTTGGTGATGCTGATGGCAGGACCAGCCGTCAACCTGGCCAGCATACTGGTGGTCCACAAGTCGATGGGCCGCCGATTCACCACCATCTACCTGCTCACCATCGTAGTGTGCTCGGTACTCTTCGGATTGCTGCTCAACGCCAGCGGTCTGCCACTCAGTCTGGCTGCCGACGGTGCCTGCTGCGCCCACCAAGCTGCCATGCCCAGCACCTTCAAACTGGTTTGTGCCACAGTATTAACATTATTAATTATATTTGCCCTTATGATGAAGTTTTTCAGTAAGTTCAGCAACAACAAACCCACCGATCCTGATACGGTGGTGTATCGTGTAGAAGATATGCATTGCAGCCACTGCGAAGCCGCCGTGGTGAGAGCCGTTGAAAGCGTGACTGGCGTAGAGAAAGCCAAAGCCAGCGCATCGGCACGCACACTCACCATCAAAGGCAGCGCCACCGAGGCCGACATCCGTCAGGCCGTAGAAGGCGCCGGATACACCTTCAAAGGGGTGGCCCAGTAAGCCCAAGAGAGGAAATCTATTCCTATATATCGCAGACGACATAATGTTAAACATCTATAAATTCTTGCATAAATCGCTTGCGATATAAAATATTCTGCTTATCTTTGCAACGTCAAAAGGAAATTAGTAGAAGATTAAAACAATAAAAAGAATAGTAGTATGAGTAAGATTTATGATTTCAAGGCTCTATCGAGCAAAGGTAAGGAGATAGATTTCTCTGAGTTTGAAGGCAAGGTACTGCTGATTGTCAACACTGCCAGCAAGTGCGGATTCACCCCACAGTTTGCAGGACTGGAGGAGCTCTACAAGAAATATAAGGACCAGGGACTGGTTATCATCGGTTTCCCCTGCAACCAGTTTAAGGAGCAGGATCCAGGTACCGATGGCGAGATTGAGGAGTTCTGCCAGATCAACTATGGTGTAAGCTTCCAGATTATGAAGAAGATCGACGTGAACGGCGCTGCTGCCGAGCCCATCTTCGAGTATCTGAAGACTCAGGCTCCCACCGAGGAGTATCACGGGTTGAAGGCTAAAGCTGCCAAGGCTCTCTTCAAAACCATCAGCAACAGTGTAGAGAAAGATAGCGATATCAAGTGGAACTTCACCAAGTTCCTCATCTCTAAGGATGGCAATACCATCAAGCGCTACGCTCCCACCACCGAGCCAAAGGACTTTGAAAAGGACATTGAGGCCATGCTGGGATAATTACAATTGATAATTGACAATGGATAATTGATAATTATGGCTCACGCAGAATTACAACTTAAAAATCAGATTTGTTTCCGTCTGTACACGGCTGCACGCCTTATCACACAGGCCTATACGCCTTTGCTCAACGAGCTGGGCATCACCTACCCTCAGTACTTGGTGCTGATGGTGCTTTGGGAAGAAGACAGTCTGCCGGTGAACGATATTGCCCACCGACTGCTGCTGGAAACAAATACCGTAACTCCCCTGCTTCAGCGCATGGAGAAGATGGGCATTGTGAAACGCCAGCGCGGTAAAGAGGACAAGCGACAGCAGATAGTAAGTCTTACCGAGAAAGGCAAGGCTATGGAGGAGCAAGCCTTCAGCATCATTCCTACTGGTATGGGCAAGGAGATGCAGGCCTGTCCGTTGCAGCTCGACGATTATACAAATCTAGCTGAGACGTTGGATGCTATCATCGAAACACTCAAAAAATAAAAAAAGGCACCGTCATGGTGCCATTTTTTATTTCATGCCGTTGATATAGGCCATGATAACGGCCACAGCAGCATCTTCGCTTAGGTCGTCCATCGAGATTACCAACTGATAGTTGCGTGTGTCGTAGCGCGAAGTGTCCTCATATTTCTGGATGTAAGTCTCGCGGTCGGCATCCAGTTTGGTTATGATATCGCGCGCCTGCTGCTCCGTCACGTTCTGGCGGGCCATGATGCGCTTGATGCGATGCTCTAAAGAGGCCTGGATAAAGATGTTGAGATGGTTGGGCCATGTGCGGAATATCATGAAGCCAGTGCGTCCAGCCACCACACATGATGTTTGCGTGGCCAACTCCTGCAGGATGCGCTTCTCGGTGGCAAACATGGTTTTATTGTCGAGTTTCACCTCAGCATCCATGGGTTGCGAAGCACTGTTCACCAGCGTATTGTAATAGGTGTTGATATCATTCCACCACGACTTCTTCTGCGCCTTGATCTCCTCAATACGCTCGATACTCAGACCAAACTTATGGGTAAGTCCCTCAACGATGGCCTTATCGAAATATTTCACGCCCAACTGCTCGGCCAGTTTGCGGCCCACCGTACGTCCACCACTGCCCACTTCGCGGTTGATGGTTATCACAAATTTCTCGTTCTTATTCATAATTATATTGCTTTAGGTTTCTTTCTTTTCAAGATATCACGCAGCAAAGATAATACTTTTTTTGAAGAATAACACACCAATCTCAATAATTTTGTTTAATTTTGCCACCGAATTATAAACATTTAAGCTTTAACACAATATGATACGACTGGCAGAGAAACGCGATATAGCGCGCATCATAGAGTTGCTGCATCAGGTGAACATGGTGCACGCCGTGCTGCGCCCCGACTTGTTTAAACCTTACACCACGAAATATGATGAGCAACAGCTGGAGGCCCTGCTTTCGGATGCGCACAAGCCCATCTTCGTGCTCGACGATGGCAACACCGTGCAGGGCTATGCCTTCTGTATGGTGACTGAAGTGAAGAACCACCTACTACTGCAGGATGCCAAGACACTCTATATCGACGACATCTGCGTGGACGAAAAGGCGCGCGGACAGCATGTGGGCAAACAGCTCTATGAGCATGTTCACGCTTATGCCAAGGAGATAGGTTGCCACAACATCACGCTCAACGTGTGGACAGGCAATGAGCCCGCACAGCGCTTCTACGAGAATATGGGCATGCAACCACAAAAAACAACGATGGAGGTGATACTGGATTAAGGCGCCATGAAGAATCTGTTGACACGAAAATATCCTTTTACGCAGAGCAACCACTGGTTGAGAGACAGCGTGATCTACGGCCTCATCATCTGGGCTATCCTCTACCTGCTGCAACCATTCGGGTTCAGTCAGTATCAGGGCAACAAATGTATGATAGCAGCCGCCTTTGGTGTGGTAACAATGGTGTGCTACGTGCTATATGGCTACACCGTGATGCGCAGTTTACCCAAACTGGTAAAGCCCCTGCGCATATGGCATGATGGTGCTGCGGTGTTAGGACTGATATTATGTATTGCCATTGGCAATTTTCTGCTGCTGGTAGCACTGTTTAATATGCCCGTCACACTGGGATTGTTTCTCCAGTTTCTCTGGTGGACGCTGATTATCGGTGCCGCCATCACAGCCATGTCGGTAGGCATTGAGTACAACCGCTACCTGAAGCACCAGATGGAAGCACTGCTAAGCAACACCACCGAGGAGCAGCGCGACATCAACATCACGATACACGACCAGAACGTGCGTGGAAACGACCTGGAACTGCCCATCAACAACCTGCTGTACATAGAGGCACAGAAAAACAACGTGCTGGTTTGCTACCTGCGCGACGACAAGCCCACCACCGTAGAACTGCACACCACCCTATCGGCTGTGATTGACGAGCTGAAAGCCTACGAGAACATCTTCCAATGCCATCGTTCGTTTGTGGTAAACGTGAACAATATTACGCAAGCCAAGGGCAACAGCAATGGCTATCAACTACGCTTGGGCACTAGTCACAACACCATCCCCGTATCGCGCCAATACGTGCCCCGACTGAAGACTTTCATCGCTTAGTCAACCGTCATTTTTCTTAGTCATTCGTCAGTAGGCTTAGTTCTCCGTCAGCATTTTTAGCTGATGGTCAGCAAAATTTGGAGCTATGAAAAACTTGCCGTACATTTGCGGCATGAAACAGACATTTGCACATATCGTAATCATGCTGATGGCAGTCTGCCACATGGAGGCTCAGACCATCGTAACAGGCACAGTGACCGACGGACGCGCACCGCTGCCCGCCGCCAACGTATTTATTTTAGGAACCACCGACGGCTGTCTCACCGACACGCTGGGACGATTCAGTTTTACTACCAGCAAGACGGGTCAGCTGACACTGAAAGCCACCTATATAGGTTACGACGACTACACCCTGACTGCCCCTGCCAGCAGCCTGCACGATATAGAGGTATGCATGAAAGAGCGCGCCACCAGCATCAACGAGGTGGTGGTGACAGCCAGTACCTTCAGTTTTGGCAAGAGCGACAACTTCAAAACGATGGATGCGCTCGACGTGGTGATGAGCGGCAACTCATGTGGCGACGTGGTGGCAGCCTTGCAGTCGCTGCCCGGCACACAGAAGGTGGGCGAGGACGGCAAGCTCTACGTGCGAGGCGGTGAGAGCGAGGAGTGCCAGACATTTGTCAACGGCATGCACGTGCTCGTACCCTACAGCACCAATACCGAGAATACTGCTGTTCGCGGACGCTTCTCACCTTTTCTCTTCAAGGGCATCAACTTCTCATTAGGAGGTTATGGCGGTGAATATGGACAGGCACTGAGTGCCGTACTGCCCATGGAGACCACCGACATGGCTACGAGCGACAAACTGGGTGTGAGTGCATCGCTGGTGGATTGGAACATCGGCGGCACCAAGGCATTCACCAACAGTGCCCTGTCGTTTAATGCCGCACTGACCAGCATGGGCCTCTACGACCAGTTGTTCAGTCAGCGCGAAGATTTCACACGACCTTATCGCAAACTGTCGGGCGAGGCGCAATACAAGCATGAATTCATGGGCAGAGGGGTGCTGAAATCTTATGTGGGCTACGATCTCACATCGGTAGGTCTGCACGAGGACGACCGATTCATCAGTCTGAAAGAGCACAACCTCTATGCCAACATGACCTATAAAACCAGTATGGCTCATGGTTACACCCTGTTTGCAGGCATCGCCCAGTCGGCCGTATGGAATCATATCGATGATGCCGTTGCTGCTGGCGACTGCTATCGCAACTTCCGCAGCGAACTCCACCTGAAGACAGAACTGCGCAAGACGGTGAACCAGCAACTGAAGTTGCAGGCAGGCATTGAGAACTATCTGCGCCACAGCACGCTGAGTCTGGAGCCCCATCATTACACCATCGACTACAACCTGCTGGCAGCCCATATCGATGCCCAATGGCGCATCGTACCCAAGCTATTCCTGAACACATCGGTGCGCATGGAGAATATGCGCCGACAGTGGTTGCTGATGCCAAGAGCCACGCTGAGCTATCTGCCCAACAAGCAATGGCAGCTGTCGCTCGTGGCAGGACGCTACAGTCAGACTGCCAATGACGACCAGCTGGCACAAAGCCACTACACACTGGCACAGAGCACCGCCCAACACGCCATCCTGTCGGTGCAATACAAACAGGGATCATCACTACTGCGCATAGAGCCTTACTACAAGCACTATCAGCACCTGCCCCTGTTGCAGCAGGGTGTCTGGATCCGCAGCGGACACGGTAATAGTCGCGGTGTGGATGTGTATCTGGAAGACCACTCTATCAGCCACCGACTCACCACCACACTGGCCTATTCGTTCAACGACTCTGAGCGACTGTATCAGGACTACACCCAGATGCGCACACCTAGCTTTGCCTCGCGCCATAATCTGAGACTTACTGCCAAATACAACTTAGGCAAACTGATCGTCGGACTGGCCGAAAGCTATGCCACTGGCCGACACTTTGCTACCGGCACCACGCCTCACTACAACAGCGTAGATGTAAACCTTACCTATCTGCTCTCACCCAAGGTGATCATCTATACCTCGATGAGCAATCTGCTAGGGCGTACCAACATCCATGCCTATGACGCTGCAGGCCGAGCCGTCACCTCTTCGAGAGACCGATTTTTCTACATCGCTATATTTGTTTCACTTAAAAATAATAAAGCTTATGACATCAGTAATTTTTAGAATCGCACTTAGTGCAATTTTTAAGCACATAGCTGCTACAGTAGTGTTAGTTTTTGTAAGCGTTATGAACCTTCATGCCCAGCAGCCATCGGCCGACGACATGCTCAACCAGATTGGCATGCTGAAACGCCTGGAAGCCATGCAGCCCGACAGTGTTGGACCGAAGTATCAGTTGGCCTTAGCCAGTTTGAACTACGCCATCACTTACCCTCATGCGCCACAGACAGAGCAGATGCTGACCCAAGCCCAGGAAACCATCGACCAGATGGCACAGTTGAAAGGTGCCGACCAGTCGGACCTCAATACCCTGCGCGGTTTCCTGCTCATGGTGCGCATCGTGCAAGACCCTGCCCAGAACGGACAGAAATACTATCTCGACGTGATGCAGTATTATGAGCGGGCACTCAAACAAAATCCCCACAACACCCTGGCGCTGAAATTGCAGGCCAAGTTTGTTGAGGGGATGAAGCAAGCCACAGCGCAATAAGCGCTACGGGTATATTTACTTTCTAACGATTACGCTTCCGCTTGCCTGATGGGTGGCCAGGATCAGCACCTCGGCTATCTGCACGTGAGCGGGAGCGTTGGCAGCGTAAACAGCCACGTCGGCAATATCGTCGCCTGTCAGCGGCTTAATGCCTTTATACACATTGGCAGCGCGCTCCTCGTCGCCGTGGAAACGGATATTGCTGAAGTTGGTCTCTACCAGTCCGGGCTTCAGATTGGTGACACGTACGGCAGTGTTGGCCACATCGATACGCAATCCATCGCTCAGCGCCTTCACAGCAGCCTTGGTAGCGCAATATACATTACCGCCAGCATAGGCAGCATCGCCTGCTACCGAACCCATGTTAATCACATGACCGCGATTACGAGCCACCATGCCGGGCACAATCAGACGGGTCATCGTGAGCAGACCCTTCACGTTGGTATCAATCATACCATCCCAGTCGTCGCTCGCACCCTCATACTCTGGCTCCAGACCTAAGGCCAGACCAGCATTATTTACCAGCACGTCGATCTCCTGCCACTCAGCAGGCAGACCCTCGATGGCCTGACGGGCAGCCTCGCGGTCGCGCACGTCGAACATCAAAGTGAGCACCTCGGTGCCCTGAGCCTTCAACTCATCGGCAATAGCTGTCATACGAGCCTGGTTACGACCAGTAAGAATCACCTTGTCACCATTCTGGGCAAACTTGCGGGCACATGCCTCGCCAATGCCACTTGTGGCACCAGTAATCAATACAATCTTTTTCATAATTTTTGTGTTATTATTCTAACGTTATGCTTTCTATCTTCAGTTTCACCATACCAGCCGGCACACGCACCTCTACCACATCGCCAACCTTCTTATTCAGCAGGGCCTGAGCGATGGGCGACTTGATACTGATCTTACCCTCGCGCAGGTTGGCCTCATGCGGACTGGCGATGGTGTAAGTCATCTTGGCATTGTTATTCAAATTGGTCATCTCTACCTTACTGAGCAAACCCACGCAGTCCTTACCCAACAGAGCGGTATCAATCACACGGGCATTCTCCAGCACCTTCTGCAGGAAGCTGATACGGCCCAGCAGACGGCCCTGTTCACGCTTGGCAGCATGATACTCAAAGTTCTCACTCAGGTCGCCCTTATCGCGAGCTTCGCTGATGGCATCCTTGCAGGCTGGCAAATCTACAGTCTCCAACTGTTTCAGTTCATTTACGAGCTTATCCCAGCCCTCTTGCGACATATATTCCATATTTATGCAATAATTCTATGATTTCGGGTGCAAAATTAGTACTTTTTTCCGAATAAGTGCAATTTTACAATCTTTTTTTGTATCTTTGCACCTTGAATTTTATAGGTAAAAAAAATAAGTAAGACAGATGGAAACAACAGCAATTCTGCTACTCCACTGCCCTGATCAGCAGGGCATTATTTCGGAAGTAACTAAGTTTATTACCGACAATAAGGGAAATATCGTTTACCTTGACCAGTATGTGGATAAGGTTGACGGTATGTTTTTTATGCGTATAGAATGGGAACTGGACGGATTTTTGATTCCTCGCGAAAAGCTCTATGACTATCTTACCACCCTCTATGCGCAGCGTTACCAAATGAAATTCAGCTTGTACTTCAGCGATAAGCGTCCACGTATGGCTATCTTCGTATCTAAGATGAGCCACTGTCTGTACGACTTGCTGGCACGATGGAAGGCTGGCGAATTCAAATGCGACATTCCTTGTATTGTATCCAATCACGAGGATCTGCGCTACGTGGCCGATCAGTTCGGCATCCCCTACTATGTGTGGAGCATCAAGAAAGACCACAGCAACAAGGAGGAGGTAGAGAAGGCCGAAATGGAGCTGCTCAAGAAGGAGGACATCTCGTTTATCGTGCTGGCCCGCTACATGCAGATTATCAGCGATGAGATGATAGCTGAGTATCCTCACCACATCATCAACATCCACCACTCGTTCCTGCCTGCATTCATCGGCGCCAAGCCCTATCATCAGGCCTACGAGCGCGGTGTGAAGATTATAGGCGCCACCAGTCACTACGTAACAGCTGAGCTGGATGCAGGACCTATCATCGAGCAGGATGTGACGCGCATCACCCATAAGGACACCCCCGAGAGCCTTGTGCTCAAAGGAAAGGACCTGGAGAAGATTGTGCTCTCGCACGCTGTAAGCAAGCATATCCAGCGCAAAATCCTCACCTACAAAAACAAAACAATCATTTTTAGCTAGGAATGGAAAGGAAGTTAAAAGGAATTTAAAATGAACGTAGCAATAGTAAAATACAACGCCGGCAACATCTATTCGGTTGTCAATGCCTTGAAACGTCTGGGCATCGACCCCCTGCTGACCGACGATGCCGAGCTGCTTAAGAAGGCCGATAAGGTACTGTTTCCCGGACAAGGACATGCCGGCGAGGCTATGGACTATCTCAGAGCCCGCCGACTGGATGAAGTGATCCGCGACCTGAAGCAGCCCGTATTCGGCATCTGTGTGGGACAGCAACTGCTGTGCCGGCACTCTGAAGAGGGCGACACCGACTGCATCGGCATTTTTGATGCCGAAGTGAAGCGTTTCCAACCAGAGCGCCACGAAGACAAGGTGCCATGCATGGGATGGAACGAGTTAAAGTTGACAGTTAACCCCATTCTTAAGAATTTAGGTGAGGCTCCTTACGTTTACTTCGTGCATTCGTACTATGTGCCTCTGTGTAAGGAGACCATCGCTACAGCCGACTATATCCTGCCCTATTCGGCCTCTATGCACAAAGACAATTTCTACACCTGCCAGTTCCACCCCGAAAAGAGTGGTCGCGTGGGTGAACAAATCATTAAAAATTTTATAGATCTATGATAGAACTGATTCCTGCCATCGACATCATTGCTGGTAAGTGCGTACGCCTGACCAAGGGCGACTATGACCAGAAGAGTGAATACGGCGAGCCTATTGAAATGGCACGCGAGTTTGAACGCATCGGTTTCAAGCGCCTGCATATGGTTGATTTGGATGGCGCCAAATCAAAACATATAGTAAACAGCAAGGTGCTCTCGCAGGTTACTTCTGAAACCAGTCTGACTGTGGATTTTGGTGGCGGCATCAAAACGCATAACGACATTGAGGCCGCATTCAAAGCTGGTGCCAAGATGGTGACCATCGGTTCGATAGCCGTTACACAGCCCACCCTCTTTACCTGGTGGCTCTCGAAATACGGCCCCGACCGCATTATCCTGGGTGCCGATGTGCGCAACGGTAAAATCAGTATCAACGGATGGAAAGATGACTCTACCGAAGACCTGCTGCCTTTCCTCAAGAAATATGTGGATGCCGGCGTGAAGAACGTATTGTGCACAGATATATCAAAAGACGGAACGCTGACCGGACCTGCCTTTGAACTCTATGCTGACGTGATGAAGAAATATCCCGATCTGCACCTGATAGCCAGCGGCGGTGTGTCGTCGATCGACGATATCAAGGCTCTGGATGCCATCGGCGTACCTGCCGTGGTGTTTGGAAAGGCCATTTATGAAGGTAAAATAGATCTGAAGGAATTAGTGAAATTACAGGGATAGAAAAAGAAGTTAACGATTTATGGGATTAGCAAAAAGAATTATACCCTGTTTGGACGTAAAAGATGGTGAGACCGTAAAAGGCACCAACTTTGTGAACCTGCGCTCGGCGGGCGACCCAGTGGAGCTGGGCAAGGCCTACAGCGAGCAGGGAGCCGACGAACTCTGTTTCCTCGACATCACAGCCAGCTTTGAGGGCCGTAAAACGTTTACCGACATGGTGACACGTGTGGCCAAAGAGATAAACATACCTTTCACTGTGGGTGGAGGCATCAATGAGCTAGCCGACGTGGAGCGACTGCTCTATGCCGGTGCTGATAAGGTGAGCGTGAACAGCGCTGCCATCCGCCGCCCAGAACTGATTGATGAGATAACCAACCGTTTCGGCTCGCAGGTATGCGTGTGTGCCATCGACGCCCGACTGGATGCCGATGGATGGCATTGCTATCTGAAGGGCGGACGTGAGCGCACAGAGCGCGGCTTGTTTGAATGGGCTCACGAAGCACAGGAGCGCGGAGCTGGAGAGATTCTCTTCACCTCGATGGATCACGACGGTGTGAAAGAAGGCTATGCCAACGAAGCCCTGCGACAGTTGGCCGACAACCTCTCTATACCCATCATCGCCAGTGGCGGCGCAGGAAAGAAAGAGCACTTCCGCGACACCTTTATTGAAGGTCATGCCGACGCAGCGCTCGCTGCCAGTGTGTTCCACTTCGGCGAGATTCCCATTCCCGAGTTGAAGGCCTACCTCAAGGGAGAAGGCATTAATGTAAGAATGTAAAAATGCAAAAATGTAAAAATGTAAAAATTGAAGTAATGAAGATAGATTTTGAAAAGGGTGGCGGACTTGTTCCTGCCATTATCCAGGATGCCCAGACCAAGAACGTACTCATGCTGGGTTATATGAACGAAGAGGCCTATCAGAAGACCATCACCACCCACAAGGTGACCTTCTGGAGCCGTAGTCGCAACTGCCTTTGGACCAAAGGCGAAACCAGTGGTAACTTCCTGCATCTGGTGGATATCATGGTGGATTGTGACAACGACACACTGCTGGTGAAAGCCACTCCCGACGGTCCTACCTGCCACACAGGCACCGACACCTGCTGGGGCGAGACCAACGAGAGCAATCCCCTACTCTTCCTCACCGAGCTTCAGGACTTTATCAACATGCGCCACGAGCAGATGCCCGAGGGCTCATATACCACCAAACTCTTTAAGGATGGTATCAACAAAATAGCTCAGAAGGTGGGCGAAGAGGCGCTTGAGACTGTCATCGAGGCTACCAACGGCACCGACGAGCACCTGGTTTACGAGGCTAGCGACCTGATTTACCACCTGACCGTGCTGCTGGCCAGCAAGCATCTCCGCATAGAGCAGGTGGCCGACGAGTTGCACAAGCGCCACGACCCCAACTGGGACAAGCAGCGCCGAGCAGCCAAGGCAGCAGGAAAAATGAAATAATTGACAATTATGTTAGTATCATATAAGAACGCAAATATCTACCAGCGACACGGCATTGAGGTGCTGCACGGCGTTAACTTCGAAGTGGCCGAGGGTGAACTGGTGTACATCATCGGGCGCGTAGGCTCTGGAAAGAGTACACTTCTCAAGACACTCTATTGCGACCTTGATATCGACGAGGCCGACGAGGCTACAGTGCTGGATTACGACTTAAAAACCATTCGCCGCAAGGAGATTCCTGCTCTGCGCCGCGAAGTTGGCGTGGTGTTTCAGGACTTCCAGTTGCTGGGCGACCGCACGGTTTTCATGAACCTGGAGTTTGTGCTCAAAGCCACAGGCTGGCGTGACAAGGAGCGCCGCAATGACCGTATAGCCGAGGTGCTTGAGATGATTGGCCTGGGCGACAAAGCCGACAAGATGCCTAACGAGCTGTCGGGCGGTGAGCAGCAGCGTGTGGCGATAGCACGTGCCATCCTGAACCATCCACAACTCATCGTGGCCGATGAGCCTACCGGCAACCTTGACAAGGAGACTGCCGACAACATCATGCTCCTGCTAAAGAGCATTGCCGACACTGGCACTGCAGTCATTATGTCAACCCACAACATTGCGCTGGTAAACAAATATCCAGGCAAGGCTTTCCAGTGCCAGGATGGCAAGATAGAGCAAGTGGTGATAAAGCCAAAGGCTTGATATAATTGAAGATTGAAAATTGAAAATTGAAAATTGACGATTGAGACTAAAAAAATAAGGCTTATGAAAGTAATGAAATTCGGCGGAACATCCGTCGGCTCACCAGAGAGAATGAAGGAGGTAACAGCACTTGTTACCAAGTTTAACGAACCCGTTTTCGTAGTGCTCTCAGCTATGGCAGGCACCACCAACAGTCTTGTGGAGATTTCAGACTATCTTTACAAAAAGAACCCTGATGGCGCCAACGAGGTTATCAACCGCCTGGAGCAGAAATACGACAAGGTGGTAGAGGAACTCTACAGCAAGGAGGAGACCAAAGCCGCAACCCGCGAATTCCTGAAGAGCGAGTTTGACTATCTGCGCTCATTCACCAAAGAGCTGTTCACCAGCTTCGAGGAGAAGAGTATTGTGGCTCAGGGTGAGATTATGAGCACCAACATGGTGGTTAACTACATGAACGAGATTGGCATCAAGGCCACTCTGCTCAACGCGCTCGACTTTATGCGCACCGATAAGAATGCAGAGCCCGATCCTGTATATATCAAAGAGAAACTGGCCGCTCTCCTGAAAGAGAACGAGGGGTCTCAGGTTTACCTCACACAGGGATTCATCTGCCGCAACGCTTATGGCGAGATTGACAACCTGCAGCGCGGTGGTAGCGACTATACAGCCTCGCTGATTGGTGCTGCCATTAATGCCGAAGAAATCCAGATCTGGACTGATATCGATGGCATGCACAACAACGACCCACGCGTGGTAGATAACACCAAGCCTGTACACCAGTTGCACTTCGAAGAGGCAGCCGAGCTGGCTTACTTTGGTGCCAAGATCCTGCACCCCACATGCGTTCAGCCTGCCAAGTATGCTGGTATCCCCGTACGTCTGCTCAACACCATGGATCCTGATGCCGAGGGAACAACCATCAGCAACAAGACTGAGTATGGCAAGATCAAGGCTATCGCTGCTAAAGACAACATCACTGCTATCAAAATCAAGTCGAGCCGCATGCTGCTGGCTACTGGTTTCCTGCGCAAGGTATTCGAAATCTTCGAAAGCTACCAGACACCTATCGACATGGTTTGTACCTCAGAGGTTGGTGTGTCAATGAGTATCGACAACTCAGCCCACCTGGGTGAGATTGTTGACGAGCTGAAGAAGTATGGCACCGTAAACGTAGATACTAACATGTGTATCATCTGCGTAGTGGGCGACCTGGATTGGAGCAACGTTGGCTTTGAGACCATCGCACTCGATGCCCTGAAGGACATCCCCGTTCGCATGGTTAGCTACGGTGGTTCAAACTACAATATCTCATTCCTGATTCGTGAGGAAGACAAGAAACGCGCGCTGCAGAAATTGAGCGACACGATTTTTAAGGATTAAGAGTTAAGAATTAAGAGTTAAGAATTAAGAATTGAAAGAACAAACAAGACAATGACTAAAGGAATATTCCCAGTAGAAAAGTTTCAGGACATTGAGACTCCCTTCTACTATTATGACACAGCTCTGCTGCGCCAGACGCTACAAACGATTAATCAAGAGGCCAGCAAGCACGAAGGCTTTGTGGTGCACTATGCCATAAAGGCCAATGCCAATCCACGCATCCTGCGCATCATCCGCGAAGCCGGACTGGGAGCCGACTGCGTGAGTGGCGGCGAGGTAGAAGCCTCTATCAAAGCAGGCTTTCCCAAGGAGAAAATTGTATATGCAGGCGTAGGCAAGAGTGATTGGGAAATCAAACTCGGACTGGACAACGATATTTTCTGCTTCAACGTAGAGAGCATACCCGAGCTCGAAGTGATCAACGAGCTGGCAGCCCAGCAAGGCAAGGTGGCTCGTGTGGCCTTCCGACTGAATCCCAATGTAGGTGCTCACACTCATGCCAACATCACTACAGGACTGGCCGAGAATAAGTTTGGTATCGCCATGAGCGATATGGTGAAAGTGATTCGTGAGGCAGAGAAGATGCAGAACGTGAAGTTTGTGGGCCTGCACTTCCATATCGGTTCGCAGATCCTGGACATGGGCGACTTTGAGGCCCTTTGCAATCGTGTGAACGAACTGCAGCAGGAGCTCATCAGCCATCGTATCCGCGTAGAGCACATCAACGTGGGTGGAGGTCTTGGCATCGACTATGAGCACCCTAACCGTGTGCCCATCCCCGACTTCAAGGCCTATTTCGACACTTATGCCAAGAAGCTCAAGCTGCAGCCTGGACAGACACTGCATTTCGAGTTGGGACGAGCCGTTACAGCACAGTGCGGAAGCCTGATTACACGCACCTTATATATAAAGGAAGGTGCCGTCAAGAAGTTTGCCATCGTAGATGCCGGTTTCACCGATCTGATTCGCCCTGCGCTCTATCAGGCTTATCACAAGATAGAAAATATCACCAGCGACGAGACTCCAGAAACCTACGACGTGGTAGGCCCCATCTGCGAGAGCACCGATGTGTTTGCCAAACAGATAGACCTGAACAAGGCTAAGCGCGGCGACCTGCTGGCCATCCGCTCGGCTGGTGCCTACGGCGAGATTATGGCGTCGCAGTACAATTGTCGCAAGTTGCCTAAAGGCTATATGAGCGACGAACTTTAAAAGAATTCAAGAATTGAAAAATGAGCAGTAACGAACGAAGATTCTCGATCATCATGACCGCATACGACCAGGCGTATGAGCTGAGAGAAAACCTGCCGGTTTTTCTCACTCAGCAATACGAGCCTGGCTATGAGGTTATCGTGATCGACGAGTCTTCTACTGATGAGACTTCAGATGTGCTGAAGCTCTTCAAAAAAGACTATTCCAACCTCTACACCACCTTCCTGCCCAAATCAGAAGGCCACAAGCTGAGCAAGAAGCAGGCTTTCAACATTGGTGTCAAGGCGGCCAAGAATGATTGGATTATTTTTACTAACATCAACAACAAGCCCGTGGCCGAAGATATTCTGCAGGCTATCAGCAACACGATGGATGCCAGTGCCGACCTGACACTGGGCTATCTGAATCGCAAGGGCATCAAACTGCAGGCTTTTGCCAACTACCATGAGGCCGAAGACCACATTGTACGTATAGAACGCCTGCTGCAGAAAGTGCGCATCCGTAAGCGACGCAATTTCCGCTGGGGGCGCTATAATTTTATCATAGTACGCAAGGATGTGGCTATCAATATCCTGAAATACTACGAACTCAGACCGTCGTTTGTGGAACGACAGATGATACGCTGGCGAATATTCTGGAAGAATTTTGCGAGTCATTATGAACGTATTACATATCTACCCAAAGAATCTTGAGCTTATACAGCGTCATGTTGAGCTGTTGGTAGAAGGACTGAAACAGAGCGCTACCGTCATGGTGGCCGACAACAACAAATCCTTCTACCAGCAAGCTCGCGACATGCAGGCCGACATCATACACATACATGGCGCTAACCAAATAGTGCAAACCAAAGCCATGCGGTGTGCCCGCAAACTGAACATACGCTGCGTAGTAACTCCACATGGACAGTTGCAACCCTTTGCACTCGATATGCTGCCTGCACAGCAGCGAGCAGCCATGTCACTGGTGCAGAGCGAGTTTATCGAAGGGGCTTATGCCGTCATCACCCTAGGCAAGATGGAGCGTCTTGGCTTTATGAAACTGGGATGGAACCCGCGCGTTGAGGAGGTGCACAATGCTGTCACCACCAACACCATCACCCCTGCTGAGATGGCAGCCCAGACATTTGCCATCTACCAGAAAGTGCTCGACTCTAATACGCTAGAGCAAATGGACCAGTACACCCTGAAAGCACTTTCGGGCATCCTGAAGGCTGGTATCCTAGGCGACAAGCGATGGGTTGACACTTCAGAGATTGACGACCGACTTATTGACTGGCGCCGGTTGCTCATCTTTGCCGATCATGAAAACATACGCAACTATGTGGACTACGGCATACGCATCCTCGACCTGAACATGCCACTGATCGACACGTCACGGATAGCGGCCTATTTTCCACCAAAATATCATGCCCCACAACCCATCAAAGAACTGATCGGCGACTATCAGGGCGATGAAACCGATTATTTGTTGCGCATGATACGACAGGTGCTCAAGGTGCCTACCCTACTCAACTTGATAGAACTAACACGCGAGCTATATCGTGAAAACGTGAACGACGATAAACTGGCCGAGGCACTAGAAGATGCCAACCTGACCAAACGGGCAGCCCGACTGATTCAGGTGCTCAAGGAACAGGTGCTGCTCGATGAGGGCTACATGCCCATCGACCCGCTTGACGACCGGCTTACCAACCAACTGCGCAACCATCTTAAAAACCACTTGAAGATATGAAACACTTCTCAGATAAAGAAACTGATCTACACTATCTGCAACTGCTATCACAATCCTTTCCCACGATAGCCGATGCCTCTACCGAGATTATAAATCTCGAGGCCATCATGGCGCTACCTAAGGGTACCGAGCACTTCCTGGCCGATATCCACGGCGAGAGCGAGGCTTTCCGCCATATCCTGAAGAATGCGTCGGGTAACATCAAGCGAAAGGTGAATGAGCTGTTTGGCAACAATATACGCGAAAGCGAAAAGAAGGAACTGTGCACCCTGATTTACTACCCAGAAGAAAAACTGGAGCTTATCAAAGCACAGGAACAGGATATCGAAGACTGGTATCGCATCACCATTCATCAACTGGTGAAAGTGTGTCGCGACGTCAGCAGCAAATACACACGTTCAAAGGTACGCAAATCGCTCCCACAGGACTTTGCGTACATCATCGAGGAGCTACTGCACGAAAGCCTGAGCGACAATGATAAGGCCGCCTATGTAAACGTGATCGTAGATACGATTATCTCTACAGGTCGTGCTGATGATTTTATCTGTGCCATCTGCAATGTCATCCAGCGTCTGGCCATCGACCAGTTGCACATCTTAGGCGACATCTACGACCGCGGACCTGGCGCACACATCATCATGGACACACTACGCCAATATCACTCATGGGACATACAATGGGGAAACCACGACGTGCTATGGATGGGTGCCTCGGCCGGCAATGATGCCTGCATCTGCAACGTGTTGCGCCTCTGTCTGCGCTATGCCAACCTCACCACCATCGAAGAGTATGGCATCAACCTGGTGCCATTGGCCACCTTTGCACTCGATGTCTATGGTGATGACCCTTGTCTGGAGTTCCAACCAAAGCTGATGCCGGGCAACACGATGGATGAAAAGACACAACAGCTCACCGCCAAGATGCACAAGGCCATTGCCGTGCTGCAGTTCAAGACCGAGGCTGCCATCTTTATGCGACGCCCGGAGTGGCAGATGCAGCATCGCTGCATGCTCAGCACGATAGACTACGAGAAGGGACTTTGCACCCTCGACGGCAAACAGTATGAGATGAAGAGTTGCAACTTCCCCACAGTAGATCCACAGAATCCTAACAAGCTCACTGCCGAGGAGGTGGATCTGATGCAGAAACTGCACCACTCATTCCGCATCAGCGAAAAACTGCAGAAACACGTGCGCACACTGCTCTCACATGGTTGCATGTATGCCATCAGCAACTCTAACCTGCTGTTCCATGCCGCTATCCCTCTCAACGACGACGGCTCGCTCAAGGAGATTGAGATATACCCAGGTAAACGTTTTGCTGGCAAGGAGCTCATGCACAACATCGGCATGATGGTTCGCGAGGCTTTCCAAACCGACTCTATCGACAGGGAATATGCCCGCGACTATTTCCTATATCTGTGGTGCGGTGTTGACTCACCCTTGTTCTGCAAGTCGAAGATGGCCACTTTTGAACGTTATTTCCTGACAGATAAGGAAACCTTCAAAGAGGAGAAAGGCAACTACTTCAAACTGCGCGACAGCGAGGAGGTGTGCGACCGTATTCTTGACGCCTTCGGCGTGAAAGGCCGTGTGCGTCATATCATCAACGGTCATGTGCCTGTACATGCCTCCAAAGGTGAAAACCCCATCAAGGCAGGCGGCAAACTGATGGTTATCGACGGCGGTTTCAGCGAAGCCTATCATAAGGAGACGGGTATTGCCGGCTACACGCTGGTATATCACTCACGCGGATTCCAACTGGTGCAGCACGAGCCATTCACATCTGCCCGCGACGCTATTATGCGCGAGATTGATATTAAGTCAACCACACAGATTGTGGAGATGTCGACCCACCGCATGCTGGTAGCCGACACCGATAAGGGCGAAGAACTGCGCAGTCAGATAGCCGACCTCAAGGAGCTGCTGTATGCCTATCGTCATGGAATCATTACCGAACGCCGCCGATGATCAACCGCTGCCTGTTACTCATGCTGTGGTTGCTGCCTCTAGCTGCGCAAGCCGAAAACCACATCAACCAGCCCAACATCAAAACACTGGTGACAATGGTGAATGGCAACTGGCTGAATGCACCCGTGATGCGCTTGAACAGCGATGATGTGCTCACGGTAGAGTTCGACGAACTGTCGCACGACTACCATCGCTATGTGTATCGACTAGAACATTGCGAAGCCGACTGGACACCATCCGAAGAGCTATTTGAAAGCGACTGGCTGACAGGCTTTAACAACAACCCCATAGAGGATTACGCACACTCGGTGAATACCATCGTGCCCTATACCCACTACCAGCTGCAGCTGCCCAACGATCGCTGCCAGCTGAAAATAAGTGGCAACTACCGTCTGTATATTCTGGACGAGGATGATGACAACCGTGAGGTGTTGGTAACCGAGTTTATGGTTACCGAACAATCCATGCGCGTTAGTCTGAGTAGCTCGCCCAACACCGATATCGACACCCGAGTGAGCCACCAACAGGTGACGATGACGCTTGATTACGGTCGCCTGCCGGTGACCAACCCCGATACACAGATTTATGCCGTGGTGATGCAGAACCACCAGCAGCACCAGATGCGTCAAGGCGTCAAGCCCGACATCATCACCCGCAATGGTCTGGAGTGGACGCATAACCGCCAACTCATCTTTGATGCAGGCAACGAGTATCGAAAGTTCGAGGTGCTGGATGTGAGTCATCCCACGATGGGTATCGATCACATCACCTGGGACGGCGAGAACTATCAGGCCTATACCTTTGTAGATGCGCCCCGCCCCAACTACCTATATGATGAGGATGCCAACGGTGCCTTCTGTATTCGCAACAGCGACTACCATGAAGTCAGCACCACAGGTCAGTATGTATGGGTAAACTATCGCTTGCGCGTGCCACGCCAAGGACCTATCTATATCAGCGGCCGCTGGACTACCGCTACCGGCACCGACGACTACATGCTGTATTACGACCCTGTGAACGAACAATACACAGCCAGCATTCTGCAGAAACAAGGCTATTATAACTACCAATACCTCACAGCCGACGGGCAGTTGTTACCCAGCGAGGGCAACTACTACCAGACAGAGAATCAATATGAGGCATTGATTTATTATAAAGGTACTACCGACCGCACCTGGCGACTTAGCGCTTTCTGCGATACTGCTCGGGAGTGACGTGGTACATCTGGAAGAACGAGCCAATGAAATAGTTGGCCGATACAAATCCACACTCCTTGGCCACCACATCGATAGGAGCCTTCGTATTGCGCAGCATACGCTCAGCCTGCAACAAGCGGGCCTGCTTGATGAGCGAATGCGGACTCTTATAGATATTAGCCGTAATGAGCGAGTAGAAGGTCTTGCCATCCACACCAGCAGCATTGCTCAGTCGGCGCATGGTCATCTTCTTCTTTTTCTCAACCTCCACCAGTGGTACTATCTTCTTAAATATAGCCACGAATTCTGGCTCCAGTTCAAACTGCGGGTCAATCTTGTCGGTGCTGTATTCCTCAGGTCCTGGTTCCAGAATCTCTACATGAGAGTTGCAGCGCTCCACGAACTGGTAGATACGCTTGATGAGTCCCAACTCCTCGCTATTGCGCTGTGCACGTAAGTTGGCATTGCGCATATAGTAATACAGATTAACAAAGAGCAGTGCCAACAACACAACACACAGTCCGGCAAACATACCCGTGGTGCGCCACCAAGGCTCACTCACATTGATAATCCATTCATAGGGTTCGGTATCCCACACGTCGGGTGCCAGCGAGGTTTGTATCTGCAAGGCATACGAGCCAGGTTGCAGAGCCATCAGCGGCAGATGCAGCAAGCCATTCTTATCCACCGTACCTTCTGAGTTGAATGATGACATCACACGCCATTCATCGTCAAATCCCAACATCCTGATGCGATAGAATGTCTGCTGAGGGCGGAAATAGTTGAGTGCCGAGAATGTCAGCGTGAGCGAGTTTTGATCGTAGTTCAGATTCAGTTCTCGCGTGCGGCTCAGTGCCCTATCCAGGATCACTTTGCCATCTATCATTGTTCCTGGAAGCACATCGATACCGTTCACCATCAGTTTGATAAGCTTAGGATAAATCTTGAATGGATAATCGCTATCCAGCGTAGTCATCTTCTCAGGATTGAACAACACCACATGATCGAGCGACTGCATAGCTATCTCTCCATCAGGCAGGCAGATGGCCTTACCATTCACAAACACCTCGTTGGGCACATGGTCATACTGATTATAACTGTTGATATAATGCACGTGACCATCCTCTTTGAACAGCACCACTGAGATACCATAACTGGTGGCTACCCAGATATGGTGCAGACGGTCTTCAGTTATCGAGTGTACGATGTTGTTATACAGTCCATCCTTGGTGGTATATACCTGTGGCAGCATATCGCTCTCACGACGATATACCTGCAGACCCTGCGGGGTGCCCACCCATGTCCAGCCACGCGAGTCCTTGAATACACAGTTCACACGACGATTACGGAATCGCGGACTCTCGTCTATGTTCTTCATCATGGCACTGAGCTTACCTGCCTCAGCACTTCCAATCCGATAGGTCTGGAATGGCGGTTTATAGGGCCTCGAATAAAGCAGTCCACGCTTCTCTGTACCAGCCCACATGCCACCTTGCTTATCAAAGGTTATCACGTTGATGTCGGTATGCAGTTCCTGGCCAGAATCAAGGAGGATGGCCTCAACATGATTCAAGTCACCGTTATTCACGTTGAATGTCCAATATCCCTGCTCACAAGGCACGTACAATATCGAATCGCGCCTGGTTAAATGGTTCAGGTGGTAAGGTGTGCGCAGAATCTCAGTCCACTCCTTTTTAGCCATATTATACGATAGCAGGACACCATCGGTCGCACCGTTTCGCAACTGGTACACACGATTAGATGTACTATCCGTCAGTACCCGCGACGACACATCAAAATGGCGGGCATCCATATCAGCATAAGGGCGGCTCTCGCTCACTTTCTTACCGGTAGCTACGTCGTACACATCCATCAAGCCATTCGCATAGAACAGCATCACATACTTACCCTTAAAGAGCTCAACATCCTGCAGATTCAGATTCTTGCGTGGGACGATATATTTCTTGGTAGCAACGGAGTACAGGCCGTTTTGTGTCAGCAGCCAAACCACACCACTTTCGTCAACAAACAGATCGTTTACAGGCTCGTTTACCCCAAACTCACGGAACACATCCTCAATCGACTTGGCAAAACGCTCCACCAGCAAATCAACACACGTCACGCTGTGGTTGTTTTTCAGCCACATGTGATGATACTTGTCAAAGTAGAGATGGTAGTTGCCCTGATATTCAGAAAGGGAATATACATTCTCCTCGATAGGGTCGATATAGGTAAAAGTTGACCCATCATAGAAGTTTATCTGTCCCATGGTGGTAATCACCAGTCGTCCCGTACGTGTGCAATGAATGGTCTGGGCACTGTTATCTGCCAGACCATTAGCCGACGTATAGATACGGAAACGACGCGGTGACACTAACCCTGCTTCTACTGTCATCACCGACAGCAGCGCCGTTAGTAGTATTAACAAGTATCTTTTCGTCATAGGCTCCAGTTATTAAATTTTCCATTGTCTAAACGACCTCAATTCCTTGTTCCTCACAAAGCTTCAGGCTCATTTCCTTCAGTTTAAACTTCTGGATCTTGCCCGATCCCGTGAGCGGGAATTCCTTGATAAAGAACACGTACTTAGGAATCTTGTAGCGTGCTATCTTGCCTCTACAGAACAGCTGCACATCCTCAGGCGTCATCTTAACACCCTCTTCCAGGATGATAAAGGCACCCACAGCCTCGCCGTATTTCTTTGAAGGTACAGCAGCCACCTGCACATCACGTATGCCTGGCATGTGATACAGGAACTCCTCGATTTCGCGTGGGTAGATATTCTCACCACCACGAATAATCATATCCTTGATACGACCTGTAATCTTATAGAATCCCTGTTCGTCTTTCACACCCAGATCGCCTGAGTGCAGATAGCCGTTCTTGTCGATTACTTCGGCTGTGGCTTGAGGATTCTTATAGTAGCCCTTCATCACGTTGAAGCCCTTACAGCACATCTCACCCTGCACACCAACGGGGCACTCCTCGCCCGTCTCTGGGTCGAGCACCTTCACATCCACAAATGGATAGTCGCGACCTACAGTAGTGCAACGCTGCTCGAAGCTGTCGTTCAGACAGGTCTGCGTCATACCAGGCGAGCTCTCAGTCAGTCCATACACACTGGTGATGGTCATATACATTTTTTCGCTCACCTGCTTCATCAACTCGATAGGACAGAGACTGCCGGCCATGATACCTGTGCGCAGGCAACTCAGGTCGAACATCGAGAACATCGGGTGGTTCAGCTCGGCAATAAACATTGTGGGCACACCGTAAACGGCGGTACAACGCTCCTTATGGATAGAAGCCAGCACCACCAGTGGGTCGAACTTCTCAACCATCACCTCGGTACAGCCATGGGTCAGACAGTTCATCGTGGCCAGTACCACACCAAAGCAGTGGAACAGAGGCACACACACGCAGAGCTTATCGTCCTGCGTAAAGCCCATATTCTCGCCAGTAAAGTAACCGTCGTTAGAGATACCATGGTGAGTGAGCATCACGCCCTTAGGGAAGCCAGTGGTACCGCTAGTGTACTGCATGTTGCACACATCGTAGCAGCTCACCTGTTTCTTCATCTCATTCAGCGTCTCGTCTTCAATGTTCTGTCCCAGCAGCAGCAGTTCGGCGGTGTTATACATACCACGATACTTCTCCATACCGATATATACTACATTCTTCAGGTATGGGAATCGCTCGCTGTTCAGATGTCCGCGCTCGCAAGTCTTCAGCTCTGGCAGCATGGTGTAGGTCATATCTACATAGTTACAATCCCATGTACCATCGGTGATGCAGAGCACTTCCATATCCGAGTCCTTACAGAGATACTCCAGCTCGTTCTGCTTATAGTTGGTGTTAACTGTTACCAGCACGGCACCAATCTTAGCGGTTGCATACAGGAAAGTAAGCCAATCGGGCACATTGGTGGCCCAGATACCCACGTTAGAGCCCTTCTTCACGCCAATAGAAATCAGGCCTTTAGCCAGATTATCCACACGCTCGTTAAACTTGCTCCAAGTAAAACGCAGGTCTCTATCCGAATATACAATGTATTCCTTATCAGGAGTAGTTTCAGCCCAGTACTCCAGCCATTCGCCCAGAGTTCTTTCCCAAAGCTTGTATCCCTCTGAGCCAGTCTCAGCAGGGTATGTTCTATCGGGCAGCGGTCTGCCCGCCATATCTAATCTTACGTTGCTCATAACTCTAAATACTAAACGATCAACACTCAATTAGAAAGGAATATAAACTACTGCCAGAATTTTTGCGCTCTTTCCGGGAGCTCCATGCAGATGGTGCTTCACGATTGAGTCGTAGTAAATGGTGTCACCCTCAGTCAGGTGGTAAGTCTCCTTACCGTACACCAGTTCTACCTCACCCTCCATCACGTAGATAAACTCCTCACCCTCGTGGTCGCTCAACTGAAAGTTGGGATTCTCCTCGGGGTTGATATCGATTACGAATGGCTCCATATGGCGACCAGCCTTCTGCTGTGCCAATGGGTGATACTCCATGTGCTTACGTGCATCTGTAGCTCCGTTGCTGAAGCTGATGCTGCTATCCTTCTCACGATCTTTGGCGCGACAAACAATAGGTCCAAGGGCATCATTATCGTCCATAAATGTACCCAGGCGAACGCCTAAGGCACGAGCAATCTTAATCAGCGGACCTAGCGATGGCAGGTTCACATCATTTTCTATACTCTGGATCTGCTCAACGGACAATCCGCTGCGCTCTGCGATTTCCTCTAATGTGAGGTTTTTGGTTTCTCTGAGGCCCTTGATTTTAGCACCTACAACTGAATGATTATTCATCTTAATTACATTTAATTTTTCTACCTATTATTTCATGGGCAAAAGTACATATTTTAATCCGAAAACAAATCCGTTTTAATAGATTTTAACAAGTTTTGTTGTACAATTGCTAAAATATTGTATCTTTCGGTAGGCATGACCGCCTGCTCCTCGTGAACTCCCCGAGCAAAAAGTGCTCGGAGAGATTTGCATTACTATTTAACTGTACTATTTCCATTTTTACATTTTCTCTTTTTTTAATTTTTACATTTTTCTTTGTATTTCTCGCTCTTAACAAAACTGTGCTCTGTGCTCTGTGCGCAGTATCCTCGCATACGCCAAGTTCTAACCATGTGTGCAGTTTCCTTATAGCCTGCATTCAGGCCTTGTTGCAATCGCACGCGCTTTGCATCGTCAATCGTAAACTCATCAGGCAACAGCTCCAGCAGATTACGAGGGCCTCGAGTTCCTATGCGCTCGCCTTCTTGGTTGGCTTTTTCAATATCTTCACCAAAGAACTGCATCTTGCACCAGAGATCGTACTGCAGACTCCAACGGACAAAATCTTCAATCGTCTTTTCCCATTGGCAGCCATTGGCAACGTACAGCACACAGGCTTTTAACCAGGCTATCACAATGGCACGATGCGACAGGTTCCAGTAGGTTTCGTCCTGCGACAATCGGGCAAATTCAGCACATTCCTCCTGTAGCTTTTTAGCCAGTTTGAATGCCTGCGGACAGTCAACTACGCCATGAGCCGACACGAGGTTGTCGATATACGTTTTCAGTTCAGCATCAAACGCCTCGTCGTACTTGCCGTAAATGGGCTGCTCTGCTCCAATCTCCATCTCTGGGATGGTACAGAAGTTGATACGGCTGATAGGACCATCGGTGAGCACACGACTGAAAAAGCGACGACCTTTCTGAATGGTAGTACAAGCGTTCCAGTTGAATCTACACTTTGGTCTGGCTGTTACACTCTGTGTACCGATACGTGTCTGACCAAACTCGGCACCTGGGTCGAAAGCCAAGCACATCAGCTGGAAATGCTGCTTGCCAGTCTGACCTTTCAATTGTTCAAACAAATCAATCTCGTTCAGCTTTACATATACAAAGTGCCCCTCGGCTTCGTCCATGCGGGTAACCAATGCGGGCTTGGTCATATCAGGATCAATCTCTTGTATCACCAGTCCTTCGGGGCGCACCTGCTTATCCTTATTGGCACCCTTCTTCTGGCAATCCTTTTTCCACTCGGCCTCTCTTCGGGTGTTCTCCGCATCACGGGCTTTGATATCGGCCATGATATGACGGATAGGCTCATCGATACAACCTTTACCTGCGCCCGTATGCGCCATCAGGCAGTTCATCAGCGTGGCCTCATGCTTCACGTGATCAGTGTACTCAAACTCCACTTCTTTCAGATGTGTGCCAAGCGATGGAAACACCGCATGCGCCACCGCAGCTTTGTATTGGTTGGGGGTATTCTTGGTAAGTAGTTTAATCAGTTTCGGTAGCTTTGCCGGCATCTCAGGTGGTATAGGACTTGAATGTTCACCCACTTCAGTTTCTTTGTCCTCACCCAGTCTCCTACTCTTTGTAAATATCGCCTCCTCATCCTTATTCAACTTTCGTGAGGGGTTGTAATACTTATCATAGAAGTCAGCCACGCACGCCTGTATGTTCTCATCAGTCCAGTGTTCAGGCATCAGTTCAGCCAATGCCCCATTGGCCTCCTCCTTACTCAGCAACTGGTTGGCACCACTTAGGAATATCTTCACCGCATTGTGCCTACCACCAATATCCGTAAAGTCCGACTTCTCCAGCCCCTTAGCCTTCAACACCGCCTCCATCACAAACCTCACCCGCTCATCGATTGCTGTGACTGGTGCTGTGACCAGGGGCTGGTCCCTGTCGCAGGATGTGACTGGGCCCTGTCCCTCGTCACGGCTCTCGCGGCTATTCGCGCGGTCATCCGTGCCTAATTCTTCTAACCACGGTTTATAATGCTTACGTGCCTTTTTAGCCCCAGCCGGCACCTGCTCTTCACCTTTACGCTCGCGCTCTTTCAATCGGGCATACTCCGCCTCGCACTCATCAACCGTCATTGGTTCACTAAACAGCTCGTCATCAAGATAAAGTAAATCATTTTCATTGCCACTCGAACTGAACGAAACCCTTTGTAAATCATGCACATTAGTGTCCATTTCAATCAGAAGGATAGTAGAAATGCGCACTTGGTTCTCTAAGATGGTAGTGCCAGGCTGACGCTTACAAACCAGATGATATCCCCCACTCGCACTTTTCTCCAGCATCATCAAGCCAATCTCATCCTTCTTGGCCAATATCTGCTGTGCCATTGCTGAGCTCTGTTCGGCATCGTAGCAATCCACATCGTGGAAAAAGTAGCTGCCGATGCTCTTGCAACCAGCCAAAGCCGAGCTTTTCAATACACCAATGTTATAAGCAAACTGCACCAATTGGGCCTTGGCTTTCTCGTCACCTTTGCGCGCTTTAGCTAAGTTCTCCAGATTCTCCTTGGTGTTTCTGAGCGCCAAGAAATCTTCACGATTCTTTACCAGATAAGCAAACTTCTTACCCTTATTAATTATGCGGTAAATCATTTACTATATCCTTTCTTTTGCAGGTGTTTAATGATTGGGCAAATACCCTTTCGCAGGATGGTGGGTAGCTGTGCGCGCAGTTCGTTAGGCACCACAAATGTTATGCGATCGTTGCCATCTGCACCAAACGACAAACTAGCGTAATCACCTTTAAATTCAGGCTTATGGCGCAATCGCTTGATACGCACAAACTCAAACGAGCCATTTCTCAGCAACTGGCCTAAGCCCCGCCCGCGAAATGCGTCTGTTTGTCCTATACTCGGATTATCTGGCAGGAACTGCACATAATCCATTTCCAACTCACTCTTTGTAACGGCCATCATGCCGTTAACAGTCACGGTCTTGTTTAATTTGTTATTTGTTTTCATTTTGTTTTTGAGTTTTAAAGCGAGAAGAAGTTTCAGATTCCTTGGCCATTTACTCGAGAATATCCTCCTCACCTCAACTCAAAATCTTACATTGTTACATTTTTTAATTGTTACATTTTTCAGCGTTTAATCTTGCAAATCTCATTTGCAATAACGTCCATGTACACCTGTCCGTTGTGCTCTCGGGTTCTGAAGCTCATGCTGCAGGCAACCAACTCACCCTCAGTCCACTCGATGGTGGCCAAACTGCCCAGGGCTGTTACCACAAAGCTGTCCTCATACTTGCCACCCAACATCTGCAGTACCAGTGTACGCTTGTCAAGTACGCCATTCTCACTTTTCTCACTCTGCACGGTAGTCATCACCCCGCACTTTTTCACTCTTAAAATCATTGTGTTCATAATTACTTTACTTTTTAAATTGTTAAACAAATTGTTACATTTTACCATTTTTACATTTTTAAAATTCCAAATAAATACTTCCGTATTTAGCTTGGAACTCCTCTCGTATCTCTTCGATACTTTTGCGCGTGATGCGGATACCGATATTCCACGCTTGCTGTTCTTCAGCTCTCACGCTGGCCAGATATCTCAGATACTCTATCCGTTTCACCCGGCCTTCTTTTCTAATTTTAATTTTTACTTTTCCCATTTTTACTTTTAAATTTTTAATCTTTATCAGACGACTATCATCTGATTTCCTAGTGCAAGTGAAGTGCAAGGTGAACGCAGAGCCGAGGTCGCTCGAGCTATGCTGAACCGCAGCCTTCACTCGCCGTTGCAACTTGTTTGCGACGGCAAAAGTATAGCAAGTTTTCGAGCCGACAATGGCCGTTTTTTCGATTGTCCAGAAACCTGTCCAGCTTTCGGTTACTTGTCCATAAATCCGTCCAACTTTTGGCGTTTAGCCCTACCAAATGTACTCGAAAAACGCAAAAGCAGATTTTTTCTCCTTATCTTTTCTTTAGGTTTTACATCATGTACAAAGCTCCAATCAGGGAACTTACCCACGGTATCATTCACCTTATTGTAGATTGTTGATCGTTTAGGCAGTTGGTCAACACCTATCTGCAATAGATATCCAATAAAAGCATCAGGAGTTAGATAATAATCCACACCATTAATAGCACCATCGTTTACACCTATCATGATGTATGCCAGGTCGCTGGGACGCTTATACACCTTTTTATCGGCTTGCAACTCCCTAATAGCTTCAGCAAAACACCGATCAATCACATCGCGTGTTTCAGCAAAGCTGTTCGTACCCACCACCTTTGCAGCAGGACAAAGACGCAACATTCCCATAAAAGGCTCGTAAGCCTCATCCTCAATTTCTATCACAATTTGTTTCATTCTTGCTTCACGTTTGCGAAACAGAATGGGCCCATGCTTGTTTCTTGTTAGACATATTATTTATAGTTCGGAATCCGGGGGGCAAATATAGGGCATTTTCTCGAATCAACGAGCAAAAAAAATGGGTATTAATGAGCGAAACCAGTTCAACCCAATAATACCCAGAATCGGTTATCTGAAGTAAGTTCTTACTCAGTTATATCTTTCAGTATAGTAGAAAACGTTTCGTGGTATTTGTCGTAGAGTTTATCGTCTTTAAAGTATTCTTTTTTATCTGTGTTAGTATAATCGTTAAATCGCGATTCCGATACATTGTCTTTCAGGTAAGGATAACATTTTATTAATGCTTTAAAGGTTGGTCGGGCTATGATATCATGATCTTGTAGGAATCTGATTGGACGCGATACATTCTTCGATCCCTTTAGCTTTCTCAGCACCCCATCCAGCAGTTCTATCACCAGCTCGGCATCTTTAATCAAAACATAATCTCGTAACTCATCCGATTTGCGCATCCCCATCTGTTTTGCCTTATGATGCAGACAGTTACGAATCAGGAGGTCGGTCTTCTTGATGCCATACATTTTCTCAAGTGAACGTTCGGCATTTTGCGGATCGTGAATCTCTGTCATCACCTTCGTAATCCTACTTGTTTCCTCTTGATTAGCATCATAAGGTTCCAGTTTCACCTTCCAGCCCACACCTTCCAAGTTTATAGACAGCGTGTACCCAAGTACGAGCGCTACCTCGTCCTTTGCTCGTTTGCAAAACATACAGTTCTCAATTGCAATAAGTGGCTCATCGGGCTCGGTATCAATCACCACATACACATACGGATGGTCGGCCTTGGTAATCACCTCAAAGTGGTCGCCAACATACTCCCTCACCCTATTGTTAGCAGCCCTCACCACAAACAAACCGTTTTGGGGCGGCATAGCATACTCATGATAATAAACCAGTTGCTTTTGCGTATGTGCAAAAATTAAAGACTTTATTTCGCGGGAGTCTGCGTCGAGAATATCAACCAGTGCTCCCTTACCTTGTAATGAGGGCATCCCTCCAATGCCCAGCTCACATCTTTCGAGCCGGCACTTAAAATAACTGAAGTTGTACATATAATCTTTATGTTTTTATAATAAAAACGCCTACAAAAATAGTGCAAAATCGCGAAACCCGCAAATTTTGCACTACTTAAACTCAATGTTTTCGTTATTACTTACAAATCATTGATAATGCTGGGCGACGTAATTATATACCTCGTCGCGATAATGGGTAATGCTTTCTTCGCTATAACTCTCAGGTAGTTCTTGCCAAAGTACATCGCGGATTGTGATGATAATGGCAGCTTTAGTCTCCTGTTTGTCGAAAGGATGATCCATTGTGGCCAGTTGTGCTTTGATTTTTTCAAGCAAATCAACCGCCACCTTTTTAAGTCTCTTGATATCTTCCTTACTCAGGTCGTCTTTCATCAGTACGTCGAACATCGACAACTGCTCTTCGCTCTGGAATCCTTCACGAATATAGCGTGCTTGTTCCTCTGTCAGTTGCTGCGACAGTTCCATCAATTGTGTGAATGTATTCTCGATAGAAACTCTATCCTGTTCCTGATTATATTCGCGAATAATCTCCTGATATTTCTCATAAAAATTCACGCGTGATGGGTTTTCTGCCAGCATCCTTGCGATACGCTCTTCAAGCAGCTCCTGTATATCTTTTAATATCAAATTTCTTTCACGACTCTTTGCGAACTCGCGTTGCAGCAAATCAAAATTGATTTTGCTGATATCGAAACGACGGTTAGGTACGTCTTCGGCTGCCATTGTGGCTACAACATGTAGATGCTCGTTAACAATGTCGTTAATTGCTACGCTCAAATCTGTAATATCCGCATGTTTACGCTTTTTCTGCAACTCTTTGAAGATAGCTTCAACAGCATCCTTCTGCCGCTTCATATCTGCCGTAATATCTTCACGGTCGAGATATTTCCAGAGCTTTAGCAATGTCGTAGCATAGGTACAATATGTCTTACGGATTTCTGCACTCTCGCACATGGCATTAGCGGCTTCTTTCAGTAAGAACAATTTCATGAATTCTTGAGCATCTATCAAGTGCTGCAACTCAAAATCGTGTTCTTGTAAGAATGCAGTAGCAGCAGCGATAGCCTCCCAAACATGTTTGATAAGTTCTTTCTTATCAACTGTTGGATCGTTACCGTTATCTTTGCCATTAGGGTTAGCAGTATAGTCGGCCAATGCCTGTCGCAACGCCTTTACAATACCGATATAATCTATCACCAAACCGTTGTTTTTGCCTTCTGATACACGGTTAGCACGGGCAATGGTTTGCATCAGGGTGTGAGCCTTCATGGGTTTGTCGATGTACAGACAAGAAAGTGTCTTAACGTCGAAACCCGTCAACCACATGGCGCATACAAATACAATTCGCAGTTTTGATTCGCCATCTTTAAACAGCTTGTCGAGTTCCTCCTTCTCCATGCGTTCACGATGTGGCAGGATATCAAGTCCCCACTTCTGGAATGTCTGTATCTCGTTCTGTTCCTGCGAAACCACAACAGCCATATCAGTATCTTGCATCCACTCCAGTTTGCGTTCCATCTCTTTTACTTCTTGATCCGAGTCGCATTTGGCAATGGCCTTCTCCAGCTCCGTTATCTCTTTCTGCCAATACTCCTGCACATAGTTGTACATACGGACACATGTCACTTTATTGTAACTCACAAACATAGCCTTTCCTGATGTCCACAGGTCACTATAATGATGTACAAAATCTTTGGCAACCAACCTTAGACGTTTAGCTGCCGTCAGCAGATGAACTTCCTTACTGAACTCCCGTTCCAGTTTGGCCAACTGCGAGGCATCAAGGTCGCCAGCCTGTTCCAAGGCTGCTGCTATCTCCTCGTTAATTTCAGGATTCTTCAAGTCCTGCAGCTTCTCACCTCGGTTTTCGTAATAGAGAGGCACCGTAGCTTTATCTTCTACAGCACGTTTAAAGTCATAGATACTCACGTAGCCTCCAAAAGTACGGGCGGTGATATTATCGTTTGACAGTAGCGGTGTACCGGTAAAACCAATACGATGAGCTGTTGGCAGTATGTGCATCAGATTATCGGCAAAAATACCATTCTGCGTGCGGTGTGCCTCGTCGCTCATCACGATGATATCGTGGTCGGGATATATGGGGTCGGCATTCGGATCGTTAAACTTCTGTATGAGCGAGAAGATGAACGAAGGATTACCTTTCAGTTTTGCCTTCAAGTCTTCACCACTGCTGGCAATAAACTTCTTTGCCTTTACACTACCCAGTAAACCACAATTCTCGAAAGTATCGCTGATTTGTTTGTTCAGCTCGTCGCGGTCAGTCAGTACCAGGAATGTAGGCGAGCCCTCGAATTTACGTCGAATCTTCTGAGCCAGGAACAACATCGAGTAACTCTTTCCACTACCCTGTGTATGCCAGAAAACGCCCAGTTTTCCATCAAGCAACTCTCGATTGCGGTATTTCTCTACAGCTTGGTTTACACCCAGATATTGGTGGTTACGTGCAAGGATCTTAGCCGTTTTACCTCCACTGTGGTCGTATAGGATAAAGTTTTCCAGCAGGTCTAAGAAGTTCTCCTTCTTACAAATACCTTTCAGCATGGTTTCCAAGTCCACGCAGCCAGCATCCTCCTCTTTTAGGCGTTTCCACTCATGGAAGAACTCCCACTTCGAGTCGATGGTGCCCACACGTGCTTCCAGTCCGTTGCTAAACATAATGAAGGCGTTGTGGTAGAACAGCTGTGGTATCGTGTCCAGATAGTCGCGATAATTCTTGTTGAATGCATCCTCTACTTCCACATCATGGTTTTTCAGTTCGATAAAAAGCAAAGGGATACCGTTTACAAAACCAACGATGTCAGCACGGCGATGATACAAGGCGCCATCCACCTTTAACTCTCTGACGCACAGGAACTCATTTTTCTGAGGGGAATTAAAGTCGATAACCTTAGCACGCACCTCTTCAGTTTCGCCATTGGGTTTGATACGTGTAACGGGTATGCCATCGCGAATCAACTGATATTTTTGCTCGTTAATCTGCATCAGTGTTTGCGAGCTCATGTGTTCTGTCATGCGCTCCTCGCATTCCTGCAACTGCTTTTCGGTCAGCCATGGATTGAGCGTTTTGAGTGCTTTCAGGGAATGACGCTTCAGCAGCACCTCGTGATAGTTGCTGCGCCCCAATGTGCCACTGGGGCCTAACGTCTCCTGTTCGAAAGCATAGATACTCACCCACCCCAACTCCTTTTCCATGAAGTCGGCGGTTGCTTTCTGTATCAGTTGGTCTTCGCTATAATCCTTTGACATATTATTAAGTTGTTATTGTATTATTGGTATAGGGATAGATATTTTGTAGAACTGAGATATTCTGCGTATATGATGTGTACAAAGTTCGCTTAAACGTTTACCCTTAAACGGATTTCCTTCATCTGTTGACTCTTCTGGATATATAATAACGCAAGGCACGGATGGAGATGGAGAATCTTCGGCAATATCAACAAAGCCAAGACGTTTCAATATAAGCAAATCCCTTCCATACCCGCTTAGCTGACGTATAACATATGTATCAATGTTCCCCATTTCATATTTGGGGATGTATTTTGTATCCAGGATGGCCTTAAAACCATTTGAACTATACAAGAAGTCGGGATATCCTGTTTTCCCTTTATACTGATAAACGATTCTGTTTTTATATGCCTCGTAAAGCAATCCATAAACATAATGTTCATACAAAAGTGACATATCCAAGACAAAGGGTACTATCTTATTATCGCTTTCGCTAACCTTGTTAATACTATAGTCAAAATGACTAAGTACCAACTTTGCCAATCGTATTGCTTCTGCGTATTCCTTAAATAACTTATGTCCCTTTATTTGACGAATTGATTTAATATCCACATCGTTGCTCACATTCTCAAACATTGACAGACTTTTTGCCAACATTTGTCTAACACTATTATATGAATGATGTTGTTCTCCCATTCTTTGAACCATACGTTGAGAGAACAAAAGAGCCTTTTTAATTAGTCTATTCTCAGGAATGTCGACAGAATACTCATCATAATTACAATAAATGCGGTCATATCGTTTTAAGGAGATGTTTGTTCTTTCGTTTTTGAGTATATTGATTTTCCCTTTTACCTTTTTCAGGTTCTCACTACGATGAACATAACCCCTTTTTAGTGCCTTAATTCTATTGACCACACCTATAAAATGAAGTACAATGAGTGGACTGATAACACCTCTCAACGCAGGGGCTTCTATAGGAGGTTGTTCCGCATGTATAGAATATATCTCTGAAAAAGAATCAATTTCAAGATTTGAAGAGAAACAAGTCATAAACATACTGAGAAAATCTATGTTCTCCATCCCCCTTTTTGTCGTCACAACCAATGCTTCGTTTTCATCTATCCATTCGGCTCCTATTCTAAAAGAAGCATAGTACCCCCAAGGACATCCGTCCACAGGTTTGTCCCATGAAACGAGCGACAACTTCTCAAATTTTTCAATTTGAGCGTTTACGCCAGATATAATGTCGTGTTCTTGAAGGTGTATCATTTTTTACTCGTCTTCGTCTAAATCTTCAATATCGTCTTCTGAATCATCTTTAGCTATAGGTCTTACACATAAGTTCGACCATGAAGCAAAAGCGTTTTCTTTTTCAGTTGATTTGACGTTTAATATCCCATCGTTGATATATTCGCTGATCAAGGGGATAACCTCATACTGAATTCTATTGGTGAGTTCTTCTTTGGATTTGGCCATGAAGTAGCTATGACCTACCATCAAATCGTCTATTCCATAATCACCACAGAGATGCTTAGGGTCTTTGATAAAAGCATGAATATCTTCAAAGAGTGATATAGCGACATTCTTCAGGTCATCATCACCCAAGTCCTCGTAATACTTAGCAACAACTGTAACATCAGATTTGAGTGTTACAAAAGCAAAGCGCCTACGTAGGGCATAATCTAACGTGCCTGTACTACGGTCTGTCGTATTCATAGTTCCAATAATATACAGATTCGACGGAACTCCAAATAGTGTTTTCGAATACGGAAGCACAACTTTAATAGGATGCTCTCCCCTATCACGTTTATCTGACTCCAATAGCGTTATTAATTCGCCAAACACCTTTGAAACATTACCACGATTTATCTCGTCAATAATAAGTACGACAGGCTTGTCCTTTTGAGTTCCATATTCACGTTTTACAGCTTCAATGAAAGCTTGTGCATATTGCTGCCAGTTATTCTCAGCTCCCCGACCTTGTGCTTGCAATTTAATTTTTTCGATGTTAAGGGGTGAAGGCGTATAGTCCTCTCCCTTGGGGCTTATAGAATTCGTACTACGTGTACTTATAGTTGTATTACCTTCTTTCCACCAAACATATAGAGAAGACCTACCAGTAATTGTAGGTATTTCCTTTCTATTCTCAAACCCCTTTATCTTTTCTAAGTAATTGTCAATACATTCAACTATATCTTTAGATTCATCATTTTGGACAGCCTGACATGCACGTTTAAAAATGCCATCCTCTGGTTCATAGGTTACCCCAATACCATTCCCTGCAGCATCAGTTTGGATGCGAGGTTTAAGACCCTCCACAAAATCTTCGTAGTCAAGTGACTGGTGAAATGTGGTAAAGAATATCTGACTATCCTGCAAAGACTCATAACGAGCCATTACCTCCTTGTGATTGCTAAAGTTCACATCTGTAATACCTAATGCGGTCAAGGCTATGGCTGCAGTATTATATGTTTTACCTGTGCCAGGAGCACCTTGTAAGATAATGTTTTTCTTTTCTTTCAGCAGTTTGGCACAATTGCCTATAAATGAATGACTCTGTATGTACTTCAGCCACTCGTCGATAAATTTGTATTGCTCTGTAGACGGACTACAAGATTTGAACGAACCTTGTGAAAAGAGGGATGATCTGGGCTGTTTATAATGCTCAGCCCAACCAAGAATACGAACCTTTCTGTAATTGAGGTTATGATACTTTTCTGTCAATTTTTCATCTTTAAAATTATCTCCAATAATTTCACATAGAGCAATAGCTTCACTACCTTTCCTAACTAAGACAATATTGCCTTTTGCAATCGTTTTGAAATCAACACATTGCTTATCTTCCCATTCTCCAGTGCCAATAACAGGCTCTTTCTCTAAAAGCATTTGCTTTGAGTCAATTTCCATGCCTCCCTTACCATCAGGCAAGTGCATCTGTATGTGCCAATACTTGTCTTGCTTGCTATTCATAGACATACATTTGTTATTATCGTATTTCAATATATCTTCGATTGTAAGATCGTTTGGAATCCAATATTTCTTTGTGCCTGACGACAAGTTATATCGGGACAGTTCTTTTTGAAAAACAACATCCAATCTCTCATCCTGCACTTTTTGGTAGAAACTCTTTAAAATATCATTGGTCTGATTCCCATCTCCATGATTTTTTTGATGTTTGTCCTTGGTGTTATCTTTATATCCAACAAAACGGCTTGGAGAAAAACAGATGTGAGAGTCGATAATTTCAATCACGTATATTCTCCCATTTTTGAATATACTTGTTGCCCATTGATACGTATCATCATCTTTCTCATCACGTAAATAATGATAGAGCGTTTTGATGTTACGAATCACATCGTCTCTCGTTTCTATAAAATCAAATCTATCCATATTTAACTGACTTTTATTTCTCCACTCATCAACTTGGGAAGCAGGCGGTCGCGGGCCTCGGTGAGGAGGCGGATTAGTTCTTTTAAAATGTCTATTTGATTAAAAATTGGTTCTGTTTGACTTTCGAATAACTCAAGTATACCTTTTGATGGAATCATTATTTCCTTATTCCTAATCATTGGTATAGTTATTTGCTGTTGCGCAGCCCCATTACTATCTAGCGTAGTAGATTTTAAACAGTAAAATATGTAACCAACATAGATATTATGAGGAGTTACAGAAATTAGCCTTACTATAGGAACAAAAGGGGTTCTCCTAAACACTGTATAACCAACACTTCCTCTTGCAGATATTGTCACACTTTGTTCTAAAATTACAGGAAGATTGGTATAGCCATATAGTCCCTCATTAGTAGTACCATTTGAAAAAATAGGTACCGAACATTCATTTGTCCTTTTAGCTGAAACTATTTCAGGTTTATCACCTCCAGCCTTTAGTTCTGCAATTTCTACCAGTTTCTTCTTCTCCCACTCCCCTGGCACACCATCTACGATTTTTGTGTTTTCGTGGCCGGGGAAATGGAGGTCAACAAACCATTCTTTATAAAGGCGCTGCGCGGCTTCCTCCAAAAGCTTTATCTGCTTCCGATAGTTTTCTATCAAAGAATCGTAGCGAGAGAGGAACTCTCCGATTTTCTTTTGAATTGTTTTGTCTTGCTCAGCAACTAACTCAATCTTCTCAAAGTTAGATTTTGAAACATATTCTCTACCTGATGCCGTTCCTAAATTATAGGATTTTAGTCCTGGTAGGAAATTTTTAATCAGATAGTAAACATACTCATTATCATATCTATCATTACAGACGATAGAATTAATGGATTGGTTGGTATAACAATCACAAGGAGCCATCGTCATCTTTGTTCCTATTGTTCCAATACATGGAACACAGATAGCACCTTTAGGAATTAAGCTACTTTCATACTTCTCTGCAGCAAGTTTTGAATACATTTCTTCTGTCTCGTAGGTAAACTTGCATTGCTCAGAAATATCAGTAGGCTTAATGAACACCGCATAATCACCATAATAGTTCTTATTTGTGGTAGGAGGTGTTTTACCTGTAATGATAGTGCCCAAATCACCTATAGTTATTGGCTTCCTCATACCTCATCCTCCTTTCTTTCGTTTCCCCATTTAGCTTTTGCAACTTCAAAGGACTTCTGTATCTGTTGCACGAGGACATCACGCGGAGGCAGTTCAGTCATATACTGAGCGACCTTAATGCCCGATTTGTCGAGTTGGAGAAGTTCAATCTGTTCCTCACTGCCCTCAGTACAAAGCAGTAACCCAAGCGGGCTTTCCTCACCAGGCTCCATTTCATTCTGTTCAAGCCAACGTAGATACAGTTCCATCTGACCTTTGTATTGAGCTTTGAAACGACCAAGTTTCAAATCAATGGCAATAAGGCGATGTAGTTTGCGGTGATAGAATAGCAGGTCAAGATAGAAATCCTCTCCATCAATAATCATTCGCTTTTGACGCTCAACAAAGCAGAACCCATTTCCAAGTTCAAGAATGAACTGTTCCAGATGTGCCACAAGACTGTCTTCCAAGTCCTTCTCGCTATACAAGCCTTTTAACCCAGCAAATTCAAGGAAATAAGGGCTTTTGAATACTACATCAGGAGAAACAACTTTATTATCTCTGACATTGGCAAGTTCCTGTTTTACAACTTCCTCAGGCTTTGAAGACAATGCAGTACGCTCGTATAGCATTCCATCAATTTCTTTGCGAAGTTGACGAACGCTCCATCTATTGGCTGATGCCAGCGTGAAATAATAATCACGTTGCAGTTCGTCTTTCAATGGCAGTAGCTCCACGAAATGCGACCATGATAATTGTCGCGACGCTGTCGAGACAATCTGAGAATCAGGAAAAAGGGTTGCGAACTGCATATGACGATACAGGCTTTTTACGTCAAATCCTTTGTGTCCGTAGATATTCTGTAATTGTCGTGACACTGTCGCGACAATCTGCTTTCCATAATCAGCTCGTTCATTTCCAAGCACGTCGCGGTTAATTCGCTCGCCAATATGCCAGTACATCATGGTAAGCTCATAGTTGGCTGTAGATGCCACATGAATTCGCGCTTCGTCAATGATTTGGCGGAGGTCAGTCATCAAAATTCCAACTACTGCGTTCATTGCTGAAATATCGGTTGCCCCTATTGGTTTTATCTCGTTTGCCATGATTTACTTCGTGTTAAGAGTTTCCCATTCCTTCATGATCTCACTCATTAGCACATTGGCTTCTTTGTTGAGAGAGGCGAGTTCGGCATGGATTTCATTCATACGCTCATGGAAGTCAACGCCATCGTCCTCGACTTCAGCAACACCGACGTAGGCTCCCGGAGTGAGCGAATAGTTCTTTTCCTCAATCTCTTGTATGGTTGCAATCTTGCAGAGCCCCAGCACGTCTTGATATTCGCCATCGCCAAACTTTTCTGTGAGCCATTCATGTTGACGAGCAGTCTCGAGTGTATCTTCCAGTTCGTCAATTATAACTTTTTGTTCTGCCTCAATGCGTTTCTTTTCCTTGCGCTGAGCGTTTGCAATTGCCTCTTTGGCTGCGGCCTTCTGCTCATCAAGTGCCTTTTGAGCAGAAGCAACCGTTGTGTCACCTAATACAGCCTTATAATCGGCCAACAACTGCTGATACTTACCTTTCTCGCCACGATACAGATGTACAATGGCCTGCAGATTACGCAATTGCCATTCCGTCCATTCATTCAGCGTACGATCTACTACTGTATAGTAGTTGCGGGCATCAATAAAGAGCACCTTATCACGGATATCTGCGTTTTTGTTGCGATCGAAGAACCACAATGAGCAAGGAAGCGAGAGTGTATAGAAGAAGTTATTACCCACACTTACCATCACATCTACGTCGCCTGTACGAACCAGTTTCTCGCGGATATCACGATCCTTGTTTGCACTGTCGGTGGCTGAGCTGGCCATAACAAAACCTGCACGACCGTGTTCGTTCAGGTAGGCGTAGAAATAGCTAATCCAAAGATAGTTGGCGTTACCAATCTCTTTGGTTTTAGCGTTTACGCCAGGCAAACCAAATGGCAAACGACCGGCAGCAGAAGCTGACTCAGCCTTTACCTTATCCACATTGAATGGAGGATTAGCCATCACATAGTCGCACTTACCAGCCAGGTTATGCGCGTCGTGATAGAATGAGTTGGCTTCGTCGCCTGAAATGATTCTTCCGTTGAGTCCGTGAACGGCCATGTTCATCAAACAGAGCTGGGCGTTGTATTCCACTTTCTCCTGACCAAAGAATGTCATCTGTGTATTGGCGCTGAGACCAGCCTGGTTTACGAAGTCACCTGTTTGTACGAACATGCCACCACTACCACAAGCAGGATCGAGCATGACGCCCTGTTTAGGTTCCAGTACGTTGACCAACATTTTCACCAATGACTTTGGCGTGAAGAAGACACCATCGTCGCTGGCGACAGCCTTGGCAAACTTCGACAAGAAGTATTCATAGATACGGCCAATCACGTCGCCTCCTACCTCATCAATCGTTTTATTATTAAAGATACGAAGAAGTTCACGCAGCAGGTCGTCAGCAAAGCTGGTATAGGTCTTAGGCAAAACACCTGTCAGCTGTTCGCTCTGGTCTTCCACAAGCTGCATGGCATTGTTTACGGCTTCTCCTAACGAATTGATGTCCTGACCATCTTTTGTTTTTAAACCTGCCGAAATAATGTTATCTGGCAGATTTACCAAATAGTCGAACTGTGCTTCCTTAGGGAGAAACAATGCACTTTTTGCCGCAAAGTCGCTGGCCTCTACAGGCATCACACGACCACCACGGCTGGGGCGATTTTCCAAGATCTCTGCCTCTACCATTTTGTAGCGGCTATATGCGTAGCGTAAGAACAGCAGGGCCAGCACAGGCATACAATACTGACTGCTTGTTAATTTGCTTCCCTGACGTAGCAGGTCGGCTGACTCCCACAGTTCTGATTCAAGTTTTCTTATATTAATCATTCTATTCTAAATCCTCAGTTCATCTGTTGATATATAATTGGCTACAAATTTAACCATTTTCCTACAAACAAAATTAGTTGCAGGAATAATTTTAAATAAAATTTTGAAATGGAGTGGAATTTATGTAAAATTCCCCCCCAAAAGGGTGTAACATAACATAAAATATCGAAAATAGCACAGAGCACAGAGCACAGTTTATTTGTGGAGGGGGTACAATTATGAGGAGGATTTATACAATTATTAATTACTTTATATATAATATATATATTATATATAAAGTATGTTTTGTGTTTACATTTTTGAGGTACTCATGAGAAAACTGTGCTCTGTGCTCTGTGCTCATGTCGGTATACTCACAGGTTTTAACAATTCATTAACAGTTGATATTGTATTATATGACGAAAATTTCGTACCTTTGCATTGTCAAGATGAAGATGGAGATAATGCTCCCACACGAGGAAAAAGATTCTCCCACGTGCACTAAGAAAATCTCCCTCACGTGGCCGCAAAACCAACATCGGAGTTGAGACATGAAACATTAAACATTCATAATTAAAAATTATTTTACAACAACACAAAAATTAAACTAGAATTATGGCATTGAAAGTTAAAGCACAGGAAAAGTTGCAGAAGATTGGCAAGTATGAGGGCACTTATCGCTACATCATGATGCCGGAGTTGTACACCTCACTCTCTCAGGAAAAGGTGATTAAGGAGGCTGCCCTGCGCAGCGGAGTTAGCAAAGGCATTATGCAGGCCTGCTGGGATGCTGCTGGCGAGGTGATTAAGGCATGGGCCACTGAGGGTCACTCGGTTGCGCTGCCAGGTTTGGGAACCATGCGATTCGGTATCCGCGCCAAGAGTGTGGCCAAAGTAGATGAGGTGAAAGCGGGCCTCGTAACCAGTCGCCGCATCATCTTCACCCCTGCGGTGGATCTGAAGGACGAGCTGGCAGGCACAGCCATCCAGATTACCTGCTACGACCGCGATGGTAAGGAGATTAAGCGTGTGACCAGTACTGACCCTGGTACGGTGGAGGACCCCGACGAGCCAAGCAATGGCGGTGGCAATACCGGTGGAAACACTGGTGGCAATACCGGTGGCGGTGGCTACGAGCCTATCGACGAGCCCAACGGCGACTAAGGGGTAAGGCTTGGGGCTTAGGCCCCAGCCTACTCTACCAATGTAAAAATGAAAAAATGTAAGAATGAAAAAAACTAAGAAGTTATGAGTAAGAAAGAGACATTAAAGTTCATCGTACAGATGATAGCAAGTATCGCAACGGCGATTGTAACGGCCCTAGGCGCCACGAGCTGCATGGGCATGTAAGTAAGAATCAGAGGGTGTGCTAAACAACAGGCACACCCTCGTTTTTTATTCAAAATATCCAATTATTCTTGTTCATATCATGAAAACATCGTATTTTTGTGGTCAAAAAGTAAAAAGAATATGATATTAATGTTAATCGCAGCACTGCTGCCAGCCGTTTTACTGCTGCTGTATATCTGGAATAAGGATACACAGAAAGAGCCGTCCTATATGTTGATTAAGGCTGTGACGTGGGGCATCGGAATAATTTTTGGATAGTGTTGCGTAAGAATCCATATTTCGACGAGCATTTTGATGGCATCGTATATGCTGTTTGCATAGGCTTAGGGTTTGCTGCTGTTGAGAACATATCGTACGTATTCTCGTCCGAAGATTGGGTATCAGTAGCATTAAGCCGTTCGCTCTTGGCAGTACCAGGTCATTATGCCTTTGCCGTACTGATGGGTTATTACTACTCGGTTTACCATTTTGTAAACCATTCGCCCAAGATAGCAGTTTGCACGCTGTTGGCACCCGTATTAGCCCATGGCATTTACGACGCCCTAGCCATGACGGGAATGGTGAATCCATACATTGGCAGCATCTGCTACGTCGTCCTCATCTACTTCTGCATCAAAATGCACAAGCGCGCCCACGCCAAAATCCTGGCACTGGTAGAGAAGGATAAGATGTAAGTAGATAACTAACCGAGAGGGATTATTCAATCAAAAATATCTTTAATTGCAAGTGAATTAAAGAGCCAATCTTACGCCATCGCTATCTCTCTGTGTCTCAACAGGAGGAGGAGTTGTATCTATATACTCCCAATACATCAGATATTTAGCATAGCAATAAGCTGTGCTGCCATTATAATCTATCACAGCCCATTCATCGTTTGTCATTCTCAAAACCTTTACCTTTGTTCCTGAAGGCAACGTCTCTAGTTTACGACTATTCGTACTTGCATACTCTCTTACATTCAGATTGGACGTAGTAATACATACCGCAGGGAGCCTATTCTCGCTCCTTGCAGGTAATACGCCAATGAACATACACATCATCAGCACCAATAGTATCAGGTATTTATGCATAAGTATAAGCCATAAAACATTACACAAACATTCGATTGCAAAAATACAATAAATCTTTTAATTCACAAACATTTTTAAACAAAAATACAAATCCCCGTATTGCAAATTCAAAAAGCAATGCGGGGATTTTTGTTTTAATCAACTGTTGTCATACCTATCCAAACGATAAGCTTCTACAACACCCTCACAGTATAAAGGCAAAAATCATTACAAGTTTGTCATACCTATCCAAACGATAAGCTTCTACAACTCTTAAACAACTTTATGACAGGTAAAATATAAATAAGTTGTCATACCTATCCAAACGATAAGCTTCTACAACGCAACAAAAAAATGCAAGCTATCTACAATTGGAAGTTGTCATACCTATCCAAACGATAAGCTTCTACAACAAGTCTCACGACCACTGGTGTGAGCCTCGTACAAGTTGTCATACCTATCCAAACGATAAGCTTCTACAACTGGAGCCTTGGAAACTGGAGCTCAAAGTTGCAAGTTGTCATACCTATCCAAACGATAAGCTTCTACAACTGATTATCCTGAGTCTCGTAGACATATTGAGTTAGTTGTCATACCTATCCAAACGATAAGCTTCTACAACATGTAGTCGGTTATATCAGGCGTAGTAAAAAAATGTTGTCATACCTATCCAAACGATAAGCTTCTACAACAACCCTGTTTATAGGACTTTGAAGAAGTCGGTTGGACATAATATTATTCTTAAATAATTAACTCTTAATTATAGCGGATTATTTGCCACAATAACTCACACCTAATTTCGAGGTATCAACATGTCAAAGATCACAAAATACGTATAATTCTAAGATTCTGGCTCTACAAATACATGATTATCCCAGTAGTCATCATGAATATCTGGAGATTCTGGCAATGGTGGAGCCAACTCACCGGGAAACATTGTAATAAGTTGCCAATCAGAAGAAAGGATAATCTGACATTCATGGGTTGGAATTATCCTATCAGAATTAACAAAACGAACCTTCCTGCCATTCCTATCAACCATCTCTATCCGTTTTATTTCTGCATCAGACAACTCTCCAATGCTCGCCACATTACTAGTACCAATTTCTCTGGGAAATGTCAGGGAGATGCGAATACGTCCATCATCATCAGGTATTGCCCTACGGAAGGTGTCTGGAAATAATCGCATAGCTTCCTCTAACAAATCCTCAGGCGATTCGCTATAGAATTTTGAGCCCGGAAGATCTTGATGGAAGTGCGTAGCAAGATGTGAGCGGACTTCTGGAGAGATATTTATTCTATTTAATTTCATTTCTTTTTTTGCTGTTATACTTGATTAGCCAAATAAAGAACAATGATAATACGACCCCAAACAAAAATAGAGTTCTAGCTGTCCAAACAGATTCTTTTAACATATATGAAGAAGCCATAAGAATAGAACAGATATCCCATATTACTGAGAACACAGCGAAGATTGAAACATAAGCAAGAATGTTGTTAAACCTTTTGTCATCCTTTTCTTTCTGCTCCTCCTGTTGTTCTTTTAAAGTTTGGGCTGCAGCTTTCTCTTGTTCCTTTGTTATTGCTTCTTCTTCCTTGGCCCTTTCTTTAATCTGTTTTGACAATTCATCTCGTTCTTCTTTAAGTTCCATGCCCTTGGACATGGACTCATAAAGAAGATTAGGAAGGAAATTATATGATATTTTGTTATAGAAATAATACCTTTCCATATCTGATATCATCTTTGACAGATCTGGTGAACTTTCACCCATTCTATAGGCAATATTCTGACGAAAACAGAACGTTTTCTCAAATAAGCAACGTAGATATATTAATTGGAAGTAATGATTGTTCCACAAATAGAAATGTTTATCCCATGAATCATCACGTTTTTCTGCATTGCTTATCATCGTAAAACTATCCATCAATGCCAGACCCTTCCAGTCATTAAAAGCCGAAACAGTATTAAGTCCAATGATTTTATTATAGTATTGCTCTGACGGAGCTAACGGATGTCTGGTGCCAACACAGCCGATAGGCGATGAGGTTGCAATTTCGTACAACATTCTATCCTCTATCTTCTCTGAATTTATCTCAATTACTTGATATAACTTAAACTTGTTTCCTACCCCCAGAATACCTGAAGGATTAGAAAGAAAACGAGATAAAGAAGAAAAAGCGAATTTAATTTCTTCTCTAGCATATGTGTTACATTGTGTCAAAGAAGAATGCGCAGCAGTCAGTTCATTAAGCTCTGTTCCTGTATCATCTATTTCTATAGCAAGAAGCGCAATATTATATGGAAAGAAGTACAAATGAAGATTCATTAAGCGGAAACGATACATAAATTCGTCTTTCCCCATGTTCTTTTTCATCTTCATCTCAATCTCCTTACCAACGATATTCTCGCCTTTGGCATCTATTCCGCCAAAAGACAATTTGTAATGACATACGTCTTTCAAAAAAGGAGGACGACAATTATTAACATCAAGCATGGCATCTACATGTCCTTTATAATATATAGAACAGATCCACTCATACTCGTCTTGATTATTAACTCTCTCCCATTCTTGATCCAATTCTTGGGGCGTAATTATTCCGTTAAAACTACCCACCAGGAATGCATGTGAATATTTTGTTGTTGCCATAAACCCATTCTTTTATACAACTACTTCGTTATTTCTACGCCAAGCATCGATTGCAGATGTTGCAGAATGCCTTTGGCGACTTCTGGCAGATGCTTAACATCCTTAATCAGAGAGAAGTCAATGTTATAACTATTATGACTGAAGGCATTACGGATGGCGACGAGTAACTTACGTTCATCGTCAGTCAACTCCACATTATTCAACTGATTTATCAGTTCCAATAATGATGCAAAGTTATTGCGTTTAGGAAGATCTTCACGAACCCAGAAGCCATCTGCATCAGGGTCATCAAGTACAGCGTTGTTCGTAATAATCAAGTTCTCGATACTCTGAATCAACATGAAGATGGTAGAACGATACTGATCGTATGCAGCCAGCTCGCTCATCAAATCGGTATGACGGATAACAAGGTCGCCATTCTCATTAGGTTTTAGCGTTTCCACAATGTTATTCAACAGACTCATCAGACGATCATCTGTAAGGAAACGATAGAACTCACCATAGTTCTTGAGCGACATATTCTCTTGTTCTACATATATGGTTGTTTCACCAACTGTTACTGGAACACGGAAAGTAAGCGTCTGACGCAGGAAAGCCTCGTTACATACCTTGGAAAGCCGCATCTGTTTCCAATTAAATTCACTGCTCTGTTCGCTGATGATATTTGTAAACATCTTCTCAGCCAGGAGAAACAATACCATATCCTGCGTCTTATAGCGACGAAGTGTACGTTCGTTGTCCTTGATATCACGTATATAACGTGGCATCCGTTGCAACAGTTCGTCGCGCATCTGCCGGCGAGTTTCATCCCTTCGCTTAATAATTTTATCTTGTTTCCAGCGTGGCAGTTTTTCCCATTCGCCTTTGAAACTAATTTTCATATCCCTGTCAGTCAATTTTTCAGCGTAATCATCCACTTCAGAATAGATGCGTCGCTTCCAGATAGTATTACCCTGACTATCTGTTGCAGGTTTACCTTTTTCTCCTACTTCTGGGACAGGATTTCCATCGCCGTCAAGGAGTTTTGCAGACAGGCGTTCCTGAATCTCATCGCTTGTTAGGAACAGCGGAATCATTTCAAATGGGAAAGTATCCTTCTTGTTATTATTTAATACGGAAAACAATTCATAGGCGCGTTTAAACGAGAATGACTCTGCTTTTTCACCATCTTTATTCCGAGTGTAGGTCTTATCTGACAAGTAGAAAGGCTGGGCATTATCCTTTAATACTGTCTGATAGAATAATGTTATGAGATAAGCAGCATTGCACGTTGGATTAAGCTTGACTGGAACATCTTGGCTGAGAGCATTTTGCAGATCAGAGTTCTCAGTATAATGCTTTTGCAGTATTTCCAGGATATATGGAGTAAACAAACCATCTGGCAGTTGTATAGTGGTATAGCGTGCTGCCAAAGCCATCATCTCTTCGCTGGTACGTTCATGGTATCTCATGCGGTCGTGATGAATAAAAGGTAATGCAGATAATGCCTTGTCAGAAGGATTACTCGACAATGACTGTATACGAGAGCGGATATGTTTGAGTTCTTCTTCCAAATAGTGCAGATATAGTTCCTCAATATTCCTGTTGCCAAGAGCCAAAACCTTATTTATAAAAGGATGAGGATTACTGCCTCCTATGAGATGTGCATTTATTAAAACCTGCTCCAAAGTGCGAGGTGTAAAACCCTCTTCTGGAACTTGGGGGTGGCCATAGGTGGCAAGATAGGCTGTAAGAACATTATAGTTTAATCCCGTTAACTTATCATGACCCTTTTCTTTATCCTTAAGTTTGGTAGGTTGCCACTCCATCATACTTTGAGCCAGATAACGTGCAAGAGCACCATGGCGAACATCGGAAAAGCTCTTTTTTCCATATTGATTATCCTTATTGCCTATCATATCACGATCTTTCTGATAGTGCTCCAAACGATTCTGAATATGAAGTTCGCGTTCTTCAAGATGCTGCAAAGTAAGTCTATCTAAACGTTCATACACCGTTTCAGGCTTATTGTTATAACATAAACCATGACTACACAAAAAAAGTTGCAATTTCTTGGGTATATCAGCCATCCGGAGTTTCGGATATTCTTTCTTCAAAAAATCACGGAACTCTTTGGGCCTCTTAAATGGCTTCAGTTTTCCTTCTGCTACAGCCTTGAAGAACTTGCGGTAGTCGTCCTCATATTCAATAATAACTTGCTCGGCAGAAGGGAACTCATTATCTTGTTGTTCGCGAAGGTATTCATAGAAAAGCATAGCAGGCAGGTCGTAGACGCTAAGTGCACAACGAGGTGCAGGCATCTTAATGGGAGCCTTTTTATCTTCAGTCACAACTAGTTCTGGAATATACATTCCGTTTTCATCAAACACTTTATATTGTTTAGGATTCTGGCTATCTTCCCAATACAATCCAATACGATTAGCATGAATATTGTAGGCGGGTCGCCGATCTGTAACGTAAGGAGTTGAATCGGCTGTATCCTCAAGAAACTGGTCCAAGTTAATATATAGTTCTTCGTGTTCCAGCTTCACTGAACGTTCTTCTCGTTTTTGAATCAGGTCTCCCCATTTATCCATACGCTTGTCAGCCACTTCTTGCATTCGTCCATATCCATTAATTTCTTTCTGGATACGACGCACACGTACTCTTCCGTCGATACAATTCTCCTTATCGTAGAACTTGTAACGAAAAGAACCTAACTGGAGCTGAAAGCGAATGCGCTTGAATAACTCAGTTTCGTCGATATAACGAAGGGCCAACGTTGGGAAACGGTCGTCATATCGCAATCGTTTTGAAACATCAGGTGTATGACTATTGGGATGTTTCACTTCATCGTGGAAGAATGGCTGTCCAGCATTCTTGTCGAGCAAGTTATAGAGTTCCATGGGGCAACGACGCAGTTCTCCGAAGATATCCATAGCCAGTGTTGCCTTGCTATCATGACTATCAATCTTATGCAGGCGTGGAGTACGAATACGGTAGATACTGAGCATCTCGCTCATAATCATGTTTTCTTTGTCATCAAACGGGCTGTATTCAAAAAGACGAACCTCGTCAATAAACAATTTAGCGTATGGTTTTGAAAGGAACAGGACGCAGAAATATAGTAGTCCAAAGTCGGAAAGGGCTGGCAACATAGTGTTTACATTAACAGGCTTATCGTCCTTAGTTGTGACGGTATAGCCATTGACAAGACGTTTACCAGAGATCTTAAAATAGAAATCATCGTATTCAACAAAAGTCTTCATCACCTTGCCATCTTTTACCTTCGCATTACCAAATTCATCTTTTAACACCTCTTGATGCAAATGGTCGATTCCAGTTAGGAATTCTACTTCATTAACAGACAACCCTTCGCGGTCTTTCAAAATACGCCGGCTTGCAACCACTACCTTATCCAACTTTTTGGCAATCATCTCCTGATGCAGATATTGATCAGCTAATTGCGACGGCTTGTTGTAAGGGTCTTTGTGGGTATAGAAATTGCGGCATTCTGTGAGAGTATCAGCCATGAGACAGATGATATCCAAGCAGTCAGCCAATGACACACCTTTAAGCATGGCAAAAGTCTCATCCTCTGTCTGCACCGTTGATTTCTTCTTATTGAGATAGGCTTTATGGTCAGCCACATCTGCCATCATTGGGCCGAGTACAGGGAAATGTTTGAAGAGGAGCTTTTGGAATTTAGTTTGCTGCTCTGGATTAAGACGCAGTTTCTTCTCCCATTGTTTCTGCTCAGTAGTCAATTCTTCATTGCGTCCTGCCTGTATCAAAAACAGAGCATGAAGCATTTTGTTTATTTGGTTTTCGGAATAGTTTCCACGTACTCCTGCAATCGGCAAAATATAGTTGATGGTCTTAACAAAATTGGTACGCGCCATATTAAAATAGGCGCCAAAAACATGCTTGCCCGTTAGACTGATACTGAAGTTGGCTTTCTGTAGTCTACGTTTCTTCTCCTGCCGCTGTTTTTTGCATTCTTTACTCATAATACTATATGTTTTTAATTTAAGTAACATAAACTTGTATGTTGCATATCAATTTGCAGGTTTTACCCTACCATCAACATAAAAATGCTGTTCTATCAATTTCTTTGCTTCGGGAACACCATTTTTCTTTGACTTACTCAACCACTTATAAGCGGTCTTATAGTCACCTGCAAAAAGATAATAGTTACCTAATTCGTATTGGGCTTTCTCATAATCTTTTTTTGCTGATTTTGTTAGCCATTTAACGGCTTCTTTATCATTCTGTTCGACACCGATTCCATATTTGTAACATAAGCCTAATTTGTACAAACCGATAACATCGCCCATACGCGCAGCTGTTAGCCAATTCTCAGCAGCCTCTCTATCGTTTTGTTCAACGTTTTCTGAACCAATGAAATAGTAATTACCAATAATAACATATGCTAAAGAATAGCCTTTATTAGCTGCTTTTTGGAACAGTTCCCATGCTCTTTGAATATTTTTTTGTACGCCATAACCATAAGCATAGCAATACCCCATATCACACATAGCTGATGCATTTCCTGCCTTTACGGCTTTTGACAACCACTTAATGGCTTTATCATAATTAACTGGTGTATTTCTTAATCCATATAAATATATTTTTCCTATCATTGCTTGTGCTTTTTCTTTACCTAGTGAGGCTTGAAATTCTATATCAGGAACAGTTGTACCATCAGTAACAGCACGTTCAAACTTGACCACAATTTTATCTTCATTCAACTCTTTTTCAAACAAATGCGACAATGCACCATCGTTGTACAGAATCGCGACACCAGGAATCTGGATCTGCTCTTTCTCCATCGCTGATACTATCTCTTTATCAGACCATTTTTCAATTTTCAAGAGAACTTTTTTACTAAGTTTCTTGTTCTTTTTGGTTCCTAATCCTTTGGCATAACAAACACCTAAATAATATCTAGCCAAATCTTTCTCTTCACTTTCTCCTAAAGAAAAGAGGTCAAAGGCTTTATCATAATCTATATCAACACCATAGCCATAATAGTGGCATAATCCTACTTTTGCTGTTGCGTTTTGATTACCTCTGACATAAGCAGTCTTATAATAATTGTATGCCTTTCCATAATCAGGGCTAATGCTATTATCATCATTACCACAAAGGAATATATCGCCTAACTTGACCATTGACTCAGTATCACCGCCCTCAGCCTTTTCTATTAAATCATCAATCAAACTTCTTGTAAATAGAGGTTTAATTTTCCATAATTCATAATCTTTATCAAGTCCATTTCCACGCATTGACTTTGGATTCTGTCCTATATGCTTTTTATTAACATGTTTCTGCAAGTATAGTTCTAAGTAATATGGAGTAACTTTGTTATCATTCTCGCCAAAGAACAATTGTTCCTCATTTGTTAAAACTTTTATTAAAGCGTCAGCAAACGGACTTCCATCCGAGTCTTGATACGCTTTCAAATCACCATCTGTTGACATAAAATATGCAACACTTCCATTTTTAATAATATCGTCATTATTTAATTCCGAAATCAAAGAACCAGCATAACAAGCATCTACAAATAATAAAACAATAGCACGTTTTTCTACAAGTTTGCGAACATAATCGTTAATTACTGTGCCAGAAATATAATTTGTAAGATTTCCTTTATTTATAAAATCGTACTTTGTATCAGATGTTATAAAGCAGAACTTTTTATCTTTTGTTCGTTCTCCATGACTAGAAAGGTAAAGCATCACAATATTTTTCTGATTATCATCCACTTTCTCAATCAAGTCATTAATATGCCAATTGATAGAATCTGCTGTTGTATTATATGGAGAGCATAAAACCTTGCGCATTTTGAGATTATAACCAGTTTCTGGCAACATGATAAATCGTATTGAATGATCGATTGAATCCACGTTTAATGCAGGAAAACCTAAATTACCCCAAGTATTATCTTCAAAATGGTTTACATCGACTATGAGGTATTGGAAATTGTATGGTACATTATCCAAGCTGTCACTCTTTATTGGTAAATCGATTTCCAATATTTCATAGGCACTTCCACTTCTAAACCACGTAGTTACAGTCGATTGTTTTTTCTTATTAACAACCTTTTCTATCAAATCACCCAACTTCTTACCTGATTTAGATGGAGAACAGAAATGCAATTTTTCGGCACCGCCTATTTCCCTAATTGTAAAATCACTTTTACAACGCAAATAAGTATTGCTATTAAGTTTTGTTTCACCACGCATCACCTTCATCCATTTCCCGTCTTTTTGAAATTCTACAGGCATATAAGCACTGTACAACTTGTAATTTTGACTAAATGAAACGTTTTGAATCGCTGACATCAAAACGATTAACATGAACTTTAAAGTATTCATACGCATCATTTTTTTTGTAGTAAATATAATCTTCCTATAGTAATATTTGGTAAATTCTTGTGGATTTCTTCAACAAATATAATTGCAATAATAAACAATGTAATATCAGGAACAATTAGCCAATACATTGTTAGCCTGAAACAACACTGAATTATCAATAATTCACAAATTATCAAGAAAAACAGTTTTCCAATTATCATAATAATTTTCCACCACCAATTATTTCTGCATTCTCCGATATAATTAATGATAAAAACAAAGAATAAGTAGAGCATGAGAGAACATATACATACAGCCAGATTTATCACAGGACTTAAGTAATCTAAAGGCGTTTTAAAAATATCCATTTTCTTATTCAACGCCAATAAAGAGGAAATCTCATAGCCCAACATTTCGACGCCGGACAACTGATTGACTCCTCCGACTACAAAAGGAAGGTCTTTCTTGTCACTTGGAGTGAATGTATTCCCTAACAAAACTATTTTGTTACTGATGTCGCCAACGGAAATACTATCTACATCGGATATCCAATCTGCACTAAATTCTTTATATCTATAGTTAACAATTTTATCGGTGGGGATAGAAACAATGCCATATTTTTTTGCGACCTGCGCAGAGAACGTGGGGTGATTATTATAATTTGTACATAGTTGAGTGTAACTAACATGATTAACCAGGCCATAATCTGTAGAATCAAGAACAGAAGAATAAAAAGGAATACGCAATTCATCCATTACATCATCCCAATACGCAGAGACTACTATATTTGTAGAGTCCTTAGCGTGTAATATAGCCTTCAAAACAGCTTCGTTTGTCGAATCATTGTTCTCTGATAAAAAAATATCTATACCAAGCACCTTGGGATGTTGATCTGAAATAGTCTCGATTATTTTAGCTATATTCGATCGACTAGAAACGGAATCCAATATATTAATTATCACAATGTCTTCATCACCAGACGGAATAGAATCCTGGTTCTCATTGCATTTTGTAAAAAAAGCATTTATGTACCAATCGCTACTTATAGGATCAATAATTTCTCTTTCACCTAATTCGCTTGAAAAACAAGAAGAAAGCATTAGTTTAAACACTAAAGAGAATAATAAAGCCAATATACATGCCAACAAGGAACGGATAGAAACAAGTTGTTTCAAAGATTGCTTAAATGGAGGCAACGTATATGATATTATACCCTTTAATACTTTCAACGTCTGTGTTTTTAACGATGTTAAAACATTACCTTTTCTTATTATTACTAAAGCTAAGAAAACAACGATAACGATAATGACTAAAATGACTGTTCCGATGATTCCCATAATCCTGTATGCTATTATTTGATGAGCCTATTTCTAATTGCAATGCACTTTTCCATCAACTTACCATTAACAGCATAGTTGTAGCTATCGTGATTGGTGTATGGTAACGAAAGAGCTTTTGAGAAGTCACGAAGAGTAGTAAGCGTTTGGTTTATCGCGTCCAATGGTGGAGTTGAATTATTGTTTAAACTACTCTCCGTAAAGAGTGATAAAGGAAAAAGCAACTGACGAGCAGTACTTACCTCTTTATTAAATGCAGCTAACTTATGACTGGCTTCTACCATATAATAGTTTGATATAATCATACGGTTATGAAGTTTATTATAGATAGAGCAATCTGGGGTGATACCAAGCAACTCCATCGTAATAGAATAGTCGCGCTTAAGCTGCTGCTTTACCAGTTCTAATTGAGAAGCGATTTCATTAAAGGTGTATGTTGTATCTTTTGCCATATTATCAAAGATGATAGTAACATGGTAATTACCACCAAGAAACTGCTTGGGTAACAACTCGTTAAGGATATCACGGATGTTAGCAATACCATCACCAGCCGTTGGCTTTCTGAAAGCAAACAGATAGCGATCTGTAAGAAGCAAAGCATTTGACGGCAGCGTTTCGACACTATCCAGAACAGTATCCCATCCTCGACCTAACTTTTCGTATTCCTTTGATATATGAATATCATTAACATCTATCAAGGAAGAAATATCAGGATTAGCACCACTCAGACACATCACACCATATTGCTTTTGTATGGCCAAAGCCTCAACACTTGGCACATCCAGGATATAAAGAGCCGAAGGGTGCTTTAGTACATCTTCAGGATGAGCTTTATATCTCTCAGTATCAGCTACCGAAAGGATCTCTACGGGCTGTTGTTTTAATAGTTTATAGAGGTTAGACCAAGCTGATGCTGCCTTTTGCGCTTCAGCATCGACAACATGATGGTAGATAGTTTCGGTGATATATATTTTAAACATCTGGCTTAAGTATTGGTAACTGAGTGCAAAAATAAAACAATTTTCTGAATTCTTGTCATTTTTATTATTTTTTTTCGCTCCGAATATCACTTTTTGTTTTTTTCGACCGATTTTTGCGAAAAAATTTGGAAGTTTCGAGGAAATTATCTACATTTGCCGCCGATAAACATAATTCTATCACAAAACAAACAAAATTTTAAAAGCAAAATGAACAGAATGACAATGACTGCAATCAAGTGCCGAGCGGTTCTAAGACGAGGGTAAAACTGAATCTGAGAATCGACAGGTGGATTGTGCGTTGTCACTCAGCAAAGCCTGAAAGCGAGCTTTCGCATTGCATTCGGCTTGCGCGTTCTTTGACATTTTGCTACAATTGTTTGGATGATGTGATAGAGAAATCTGAAAGGAAACCTCTATAATACCAAGGGGCAGGTGTGCAAACGTCTGGCCCGATGACTCTTGCGCCCCTTTCACACACAGGGGCATACCTATTTTATATATATGAACGATGTATTGATTTTAGTTTTATGAGAAACTTGAACAGACTGATTAACGACTTTAGAAACCAGACAAATCTTACTATCTGGAAACATATGAACGCTATGGCGGTCAACTATGCCGTCTACTCTAATCGGATAAAGGGCTTTGCCCCGTATTTGTACAACTGCGATATTTATATTTATGCCGACTCAATAAACATGGTGGTGGTATGCGTGGACAGCAACAAGCACCGACAAAAACAATATTACGAGGAAACGCAGAACATAGACATGATGATTTATGAACCTGGATGCGAACCTCGCGAAAGTACTGTGTGGAAGCTAAAGGAGACGATGGCTATCATGAAAAGTCGGCTGACAAAATCTCAAGCCAGTCTGAAAGTTTACGGCATTCTGCTGACAGAGGATGCCATCAACAACGCTTACGAACTGGAGGATGACTGGGAAAAGAACGACATCAAGGTGATCAGCAACTGCAGTAACCTGAAACTTCGTAGGGCTGGGGTGAATGATGACGACGATCTTGCTGGTAAGGTGTACTTCGATATTGTGACCGACGAAAGTATTGATGCTAAGCCGGAGCCAAAGGTAGAAACAGCAGATGAAGACTACGATGAGTTCGAACAGATGCTCTTCGACCTTGCGAATGATCACTTGAACGAAGAACCTGATGGCATCATGGGACTGTCAATAAGAGACTATACCACAGAGGATGAAGAGGATGCTGATGAAGAAGAGCCTGAAGCGCATGAGCCAGAGGAACCAGCAACGCCTACGACCAAGAGCGAGACGATAGACCAGAATATGGGCCTAAGTGTTGATATCAAAATACTGGATCCCATCGAGAATCCGCGCGAGGAACTGGACAAACTGATAGGTTGCGAGGACATTAAGCACCGCATGGATGAGTTGGTGGCGCTAACCAGTTACAACAGGGTGATGCAGGAGATGTTTCCTAACAGCAAACAACACGAAGTGTCGCTTCACAGCGTGTTCTTAGGCAGGCCGGGTACTGGCAAGACAACCGTTTGCAAGATATTCGGCTCGCTGCTACATGATGCAGGTGCACTATCGAAAGGACATGTGGTGGTGTGCGACCGTGGAACCTTTATCGGCACACTTTGGGGCGACGAGGAACGATCGCTGCGACAGGTGATAGAAAAGGCCATGGGTGGCGTACTGATGATTGACGAGGCTTATCTGCTGAACGGCAAGAATGAAAACGACCCAGGCAAGCTGGTGATACAACTGCTGATGAACATCCTGGCCGACGAAACGCAGCGTGATATCGCCATCGTGCTATGCGGCTACAAGGACCAGATGCTGAAACTGCTGGACATGAACCCTGGACTGCAGTCAAGATTCCCCAACAAATTTGAGTTTCAGGACTTCAGCGTGAACGAACTGCTAGAAATAACCAAAAGCAGGATTAAGGACTACGAGTATCAGTTTACAGATGGGGCTTGGGAAAAGTATCGCAACATGATGGCGCAGGCGTATCAGGTCCGCGACCCTCAGACTTGGGGTAATGCCCGATTTGTAGCCAACCAACTGGAGCGCATCTACATACAGCACGCCACAAGATGTGTGATGCAGAAGCCAGATGACAAGCAGGAATGGCGCCAGTTAACAGCAGATGACATCGTGCCCATCGAGATTCCGCGCCCCAAAGCCAAAATCGGTTTTTAGTTTTTATTGGTATGAGAAGAAAGATTCCTTATCGGGTGTGCAGATGCATGCCCGATGGTGTTGTGACGCATCTTGAAGCACGGCTGTTGAGGGAGATTGTAAACAGAGAAATTCACCCGATACGCTGTGCCGAGAGTTGCAAAGTGAAATACAAACGGGGCATGCGGATAGGTGATTTGTGTGCCGAAACGGGGCACTTTGGGTGGGCGCGTAAGGTTTGGCGCTTTACCGCCATGCTGATAGAGAGCAAGGACTACGACGACTGGCGGTATGTGTGGTTCGACAACAACCGGGTGAGGCTTCGCGATGTGATATCGGAACCAGAGTACGAGCTACTTGAACGCAGATGGATCGACCTCTGGGGTAAGTTGGGTTTTAAGGAGTATGCCTGGTGGGACGAACGGACCGAACGCCTTACCAGCACCAACTTTGGCACCAGCTATTATTACCTGTTTGCCGAAAAGTACGATGGTTACTACGACGAACCCATTGGAGCATGGGAGGATATGCTGGAGCAATACCAAGCCGAACAAGAAACAGCAAGAATATTCAGCGAAGGGCAAGGCGATTACTATCCACGCATGGATAATTACCGCCTCACCTCGCTTTAGTCCTTACTTACCAGTCAAGAAAGCTTCGAGTTTAGCATTGATGCCGGCATCGGGATAGCCATTGGGAGTGACGCACACAACGCGCAGATCGGCATTGCTGAACAGTTCCTGGCAGCAGTTGCGGATATCCTGATCGCTCACCTCGTGCTTGAAATACTGGTAAGGCATAGTCTCCTTGAGCAGTGGTTTGCCATACACGAAATTGTTCTTAATACAGGTATGAGTGTCGAGCACCGTATAGTTGCGAACACGGGCTAACTCCTGCTGCTGAAGCTGCTTTCGCTTTTCGATGGGCAACTGGGTGATATGGGCCTGCACGCCGTTACGCATGACATCATTGAGATTTTGAATAACCTCATCAGCAAAATCGCCAAACTGCTGCTGGTCGGCATTAGGCTCTAAGCCCTTTACAACAGTCAAGGTGAATACTGGGCGGTTGAAAAGCTTGTGGTTATCATCGAACGCCGACACAACATGTGCATTAAAAGCTGTACCAATCACCTCGCCAAGACGATTGTAAGCCGCTGCCTTACGAAGATCATCGAGATTCTTTGTATCGGATGGCGCCACACGAGGCTTCAGGAAACAGAACTGAATAATACATGCAGGCACATCCTGCTGGATCATCAGCACCAACTGGTTGCTCAGCTGGATAGGTGTTGGTTCGGGAGCGGGCATACTGGGGCGGCTGCCGAACTGCTGCTTGATGATATCAACAATATTGGCGGGCGCCTTGCCAAACACATACAGGCACTGATTCTGCGGCACATACCAGCGCTGGTAGTACGACTGGAGCTGCTGGAGGGTAATACTGCGAATGCTGGCGATTTGTTTGTTCATCAGATCATCGAGGGTACATCCATCTACGAAGGCGGCCTTGAAGTAGTTGGCCTCGGACAGGGCAAGATTGTAACGGCTGTTGGTGATTTCGTTGATGGCCAACTGCTTCTGGCGCTCCAATTCGGCAGCCGAGAAACGGGCATTGCCTGCAATCTGGGCCAGCAGCCCCATACACGACGCCGCGTAGGTGCGCTCGTTATTTAAACGGAACAGATTATACTCTGTGCACCTATTCTCGATTTCGGAACAGTAGGCGGCCACATTGGGCACAAGGCCATTAACGGCACGGAAATCGGGGAGTGACTGCAGATTTAGTTCGTCGAGCTTATCCTTCAGCACACCGGCAGTGCCGGCAGTGAGGTTCTCGGAGCAAAGCATCCGGCGTAATAAAAACGCGATGCCTGGGATATCACCCTCGTCGTCGGTACCTGATTTCTGGATGAGTCGCATTTCAAGTTTGTTACCAGGAACACCGTTGTCGCATAAATAATAGCGGAAACCATTGGCGAGAACACCCTGTTTGATGTTTGAAGGGTTGGTAACCACGAAATCGTTGTACTTAACACTTCCCGACTGAGCCGACGCCAGAACGGTGAACACACAGGCCATCGCAAAAAGTAGAATTTTTGTTTTCATCATTGTTGTTTATTATAGATAATATTCAGTATTTTAAGCTTTTGCTGGTGCAAAGGTATATCAATCCGGGGATTTACACAAGGTATATAGTGGTTTGTATAATGGATTATTTCCATTATCCAGCAACATCAAATCCGGACATACATGATAATCAACGATTTACAGATACAACCATCAGCAGTTGTATCATTAATTGTATCAATCATGTAAAAGGTGTTTGAGGTTGGATGATTACTTTCCACCCATAGAAACGCGGATGGTTTCTTTTCGGGCAGCGCGCCATTTGGGGAAATACTGATCCATGAGGGCGTGGAAGCGGGCGTTGTGGGTGGGCTCTAACAAATGGCAGAGTTCGTGGGCCACAACATGCTCAATACACCACTCGGGTAGCAACAGGGTGTAGATGGAAAAACAAATGGCATGGGTTTTAATGTTGCACATGCCCCAACGGGATATCATGGCCTTATAGGTGATGGCGGATGGGGCGACGCCCATCTGCCTGGCATAGCGCTCAACCATCGGCTCAACAATGGCTTTAAGACGAGCGATGGCTTCGGCTCTGTCCTTGCGGGCTTTAACTGGCAGCTGACCGTAAAAGGCGGCACGCTGCTGTTGCCGGGACAGGGTGCGCTTTCGGGCCTGCTCAATCCAATCAAGGTGCTCGGAAATGAACTTCTGTATGGTCTTCTTGGGCAGACCGATTGGTGCAGAAACATGCACATCGCCATTTTTGGCGATGCGCATGGATAATCGGCTTGTAAACCTATAGGTGAGTTTTACTTGCATGCTTACTGCTGCTTGCTCTTATCCTTGGCCTGCTTGGCAAACTTAAAGAGCTCAAGAGGCAAGTGACAGTAGCCATCGGGATTCTTGTCAAGATAGTCCTGATGATACTCTTCGGCGGAATAGAACTTCTGCAGAGGCAGTTTCTCAACAGCCAGAGGCTCTGTGTACTGGGCCTGCTGCTCGGCATATACCTTCTCAATAACAGGCAGATCGTTGGCATCCTGATAATAAATGCCGGTACGATAGCGGGTGCCCTCGTCGTGGCCCTGCTTGTTCAAACTTGTTGGGTCGATAGCCTTGAAGAACATCTGCAACAGGAACTCCAAACCAACTACCTCGTCGTTATACTTGATACGAACGGTCTCGGCGTGGCCTGTGGTATCGGTATAAACCTCTTTATAAGTAGGGTTCTCGGTATGGCCGTTGGCAAATCCTACCTCTGTTTCAATCACACCTTCTATCTGTTTAAAGAAGTGCTCTGTACCCCAGAAGCAACCTCCAGCCAGGTAAATCTCTTTTTCCATAATTAGTTACTTTTTATGTTGTTTTTAATCAGGCAGCCTAGTCACTTCTAATAGCTGTCGTTAATATAATTTTTCGTTGCCATGTCGTAATATAGGGCCTCAAGCTCCTGAAGCGTCAGCTTCTCTACAGAATGCTCAATAACCCGAATCAGTTCATCACGCCTGAAATCATCATTTTGCCCAAAATGTGCCATTTTAAATCTATGTTCGTTACTAGCCTGCAAAGGTAACCAAAAGAAATGAGATTGCCAAGAACTAAATCAAAAAGTTTTCAAATTAGTAGGCTGCCTTCTTGGTAATAGTGAGCACACCAGCCGAGAGAGCTGGTACCTGGAGTATCACATCGCAACCTTCGACAGGAGGAACGGCCGACTGCAGGGCTACAGCATGCTTATCTGCCATACTATTGGCCACAAGAAGTGAGCCAGGAGCATAATAATCATACTGCGTGCGAGCCACACCGGTCCAATCGCCCTTGATACGCAGCGTAGCAGCAGTATCGGTGGGGTTGACAACCTTCACAATGACATCGGCACCATTCTCTGACAACGTCGTGCTAACACTGATATCACCCGTTTCGCCATTATGAGCCAGGCGGTACTTAGAAAAATGATCGTACCATAACTCAGTAACCTGGCAATTGGGGGCTTTAAACAGGTCTTTATAGTCAAAATTGATGAATGCATTGTTCCAGTCGGGCGCATCAGTACGACGCAGGAACAGAGCAGCAGCACCCATAGCTACCACATCTCGAGCCTCGCACATATTGAGGAAGCCACCAGCAAAGAGTCCTGTGCGCCAGTCGATGCTATTCAGATTCCACTCAGAGATAAAGAGTTTGATGTTGGGGTTGGGACCAGCGGCTATCATCTGGGCATAGCGGTCGTACTGCTGTCCCAGACGCACAGGACCACTGGCATAGCCACCCTGTTGCTCGTAATGGTGCAGACTGAGATAGTCGAAATATGTACCGCTACGCTGGATGAACTGTTCGTCTTCGCGGAAACCACCACAGGCTATGATCTTGATGCGAGGATCAACCTTTCGCATAGCGGTGCTGAAGTCGCGCACACACTTCTCGTAGCGCTCGATACCCATCTCCCACATCTCGTTATCAATCTCCCAATACTTCACGTTGTAAGGCTCTGGATGCCCGTTGGCAGCACGCTTGGCACCCCATTCATCAGTAGCAGGGGCATTGCAGTAGCGCAACCAGTTGACAGCATCCTGCAGAATGCGCTCATACTCGTCAGCAGGGCGCTCAAATTTTACGCTTACCACGATAACGGGCTCAGAGCCCACCTCGCGACAGAAACGGATAAACTCGTCGGTACCAAAGCAGTTCTGATCGTAGTCCATCCACATCCAGTGGGCCCAGCGCTCACGATTCTCCTGCGGACCGATGCCCCACTGCCAGTCATACTGAGCCACGTAACCACCACCAGGCCAGCGCAGGCAAGTGGGGTGAAGTTCCTTGACGGCCTGCAGGATGTCAGGACGGAATCCGCCTAGGTTCTTGCCCGTACGGGTTGTCATAGTAGCCATATCCACCTGTACGCTTCCTTTTTCAACGACAATGGCAAAATCGCCCTCACAATTTTCCTGAGGTTCAAGCACAAAGTCGTATTTACGCCAATCGCGCCCCACGGAACCTATCTGTCTGCGGGCCACAAAACGTCCATCAGCATCACGCAGACCTACCGACAGAACACCTTTACCTTTGGCACAGATGGAGCCCACATACTGCTCACCAGCCACGATGTGCTGTGGCCCTTGCGAGAGGCCAGCCTCACCCTTGCCGGCAGTAATGACCTGCGAATAACGCATGTTGACAGCATCATCTTTCACCAGGCGATAGCGGGCATCAGTACCAAAAGGCTGCCACTGCTGAGCCACCTCAGGCAGACGGACATCGCCAGGAGTACCCTCGAAGAATACACGTCCATCTGGCGCCGACAGACGAATGTTGCGATAGGTGGCCTCTGTATAGTTCACCCAGAAAGTGATAAAATTACGACTAGCCAGCTCCATATCATTACAAGCGAGCACCTGCTGCTCATCCCAATATACTACCACATGCGAACCACGACTCTTGATACGCAGCTTGTGCCACTGCTGCTGCTCGTTGATCTGCTGCTTGGTAGCGGGTGCCGACACTAAGGGCACCAGTGTGTTGATACGACGTGTGCTACCACCCCACCCTGGTACTTCACGCATCTCCATACGGCAGATGGAGAAATCGGCTGTAGCGGCTTGTTGCTGCAGTGCGGCTTGTGCCTTGGCGGCTGCTGCAGCCTCAATCTGTGCCTGTGTCTGAGCAGGAGTAAAGGTGCGACTCTCATAATAAGGATCGTGTATGCGCAGATAATAGGGCGAACCGTCGGCTTTATTACGGAAAGCAAAGCGCAGATCCATCAGTCCACCACTCCAACTACGACGGGCCAGCTTATAAGCACGCCAGTTCACATCCATCGTCAAATCGAAATCGGTAGTATCTATACTGTCTATACGCAATGGCTGCTCATAACGCGTGGGCGAATGGAGCACCTGATCATCGTCCATATACCAACCATCGAAATAACCATCACGTGGATGGATGCCAGGATACTGCTCAGGCTCGAACGAACGCTCCTGTATCAACTCCTGCCACACACCATTGTTGGCACTAAAATAAATATGCTCGAAAAGTTGGCCGTAGAGCATCTCATTAATAATGCCCGAGGGCTTATTGCTCTGTATCGACAGCTGATACTCATTCTGACCACTGGCTGGTATGACCGCGGCCAGACATGCACACAATAATAGCTTTTTCATATAGTTCGAAAATCTTATTTATAGTTATTGTTCTTAGTCAAAAATAAACAAAAAACCGCCAGCTAAAAATAGCTAGCGGCTCACACTTTTGGCGTTTGTCGAGGTGACAGGACTCGAACCTGCGACAGCCTGGTCCCAAACCAGGAACGCTACCAACTGCGCTACACCTCGTTTTTGCGGGTGCAAAGGTACGAAGATTTTTCGGAATACAAAAATATTAGAGCACAAAAGTGCCTTTTGTTTGCATATTTTAACAAATACACCCTTTAAGCCTCTTAAAACAAAAAAGCCCCCCCAAAATTGGGAGGCTTTAATATCAATTTTCAATTATCAATTACTTAATGATTCCCTGCTCTACGAAAATCTTCTTCAGAGCAACTACTGAACGGTCAACCTGTTCTTTGGTATGAGTTGCCATCAGAGCGTAGCGCACCAGTGTGTCCTGAGGAGCACATGCAGGTGGAATTACAGGGTTGATAAACACACCAGCCTTGAAGGCCAATGCGGTTACCAGGAATGTCTTATTAACATCGCGCACATAAAGAGGAATAATAGGACTCTCGGTATCACCGATTTCGAATCCTTCCTCACGGAAACGCTTCAGGGCATAGTTGGTTACATCCCACAAAGCCTGGATGCGCTCGGGTTCCTGCTGGATAATGTGCAGAGCCTCGAGAGCAGCGGCAGTAGCTGCAGGTGTGTTAGATGCCGAGAAGATGTATGTGCGGCAAGTGTGGCGCAGATAATTAATGGTATCCCAGTCGGCTGCAATGAAACCACCGATAGAAGCCAACGACTTAGAGAAGGTACCCATGATAAGATCAACCTCATCAGTAAGTCCGAAGTGATCGCAAACACCACGGCCCTGACGACCAAACACGCCCACACCATGAGCCTCATCGACCATGATAGAGCAGTTATACTTGTGCTTAAGCTCAACGATAGCAGGCAGATTAGCCAAGTCGCCCTCCATAGAGAACACGCCATCCACAACTATCAACTTAACAGCCTCCTGAGGCAACTTCTGCAGTACGCGCTCCAAGTCGGCCATGTCGTTATGCTTGTAGTGCAACTGACGAGCGAAAGCCAAACGACGTCCATCAACAATTGATGCGTGATCGCGGTCATCGCAGATAACATAATCATCCTTACTCAGCAGTGCAGGGATAACACCCTGATTAACTGAGAAACCGGTAGAGAGGCAGAGACAATCATCCTTGCCTATAAACTTAGAGATTTCTTTTTCGAGCTTAACATGAAGGTCGAGTGTACCATTAAGGAATCGACTGCCTGCGCAACCAGAACCATACTTGTCGAGCGCAGCCTTAGCTGCATCGATAATGCGCTGATCGCCAGTCAGACCTGTATAGGCATTTGAGCCGAACATAAGCACCTTGTGGCCACCCATTTCAACTTCCGTTCCCTGCTTTCCTTCAATCTCGCGGAAATAGGGATATACGTCAGCCGCCATAAACTTCTGTGGCTCACGATAATGCTTGAATCTTTCTTGTAACTGTCCCATTCTGATATAGGTATCGTCTATTATTTCTTAAATTTCAGGGTGCAAAGATACACATTTTTCGGCAAAACGTGCAAGTTTTTACTAATAAATGATTACTTTTTTCGTTTTTTCTTGTTTTAAGGGGGATTTTTTCGCTCAAAATTCGTAAATTTGCAGCACGATTATGACGAAAAAGAGGAAAATTACATTTATTCTAAACCCAATCTCGGGTACACACTCGAAGGAGGAGATACCCGCCATGATAGAACAGATTATCGACCAAAATCTGTTTAACACCGAAATATGCTTTACTGAATACGCCGGACACGCGGCTGAAATAGCCCAACAAAAGGTCAACGAGAAGGTTGACATTGTAGTGGCTGTGGGTGGCGACGGCACTGTGAACGAAGTGGCACGCTCACTGGTTCACACAGAAACGGCACTGGCTATCATTCCATGTGGTAGCGGCAATGGACTGGCACGACACTTGTGCCTGCCACTCGACATCAAAAAAGCCATCGCTATCATCAACAGCTGTAAGATAGAAGCCTACGACTATGGCGTAATCAACGATATGCCTTTCTTTTGCACTTGCGGCATGGGCTTCGATGCTTTTATATCGCTGAAGTTTGCCGAGGCTGGCAAGCGCGGCCCTATCACCTACGTAGAGAATGTGCTGAAGGAAGGACTGAAATACAAGCCAGAAACCTACGAGGTAAGCGACGACACCGGCGCACGCAAATACAAGGCATTTCTCATAGCCTGTGCCAATGCCTCTCAGTATGGCAACAATGCCTATATCGCACCTGGCGCCACTATGAAGGATGGCGAGATGGATGTGATCATCATGGAACCATTTACAGCCCTCGACGCGCCACAGATAGCCGCCGACCTGTTTATGAAAACCATGCACAACAATTCGAAAATCAAAACATTCCGCACCAAGACGCTACACATCACCCGCAAGCAGCCTGGTGCCATACACTACGATGGCGACCCCATCATGACTGGCAGAGAAATTGATGTACACATTGAGCCACAAGGTATCAAAATACTCATCAACCCAGAGGCTACCGAAGACGCCGGACAGCCCAATTTCCTGCTGAACGCTTTTAGCGACTTCTTTAATAATATAAATAATGTACGCGAAGATATTGAGCGCCAGGGACACAGATTCCAGGTAATCAACAAGGTTTTGTTGCGAAAGCTAACCAAACTGTAGAACCGAGAGGTGAGAACTGAGAGGTGAGAACTGAGAACTGAGAGGTATGATATGATGCAACTGTTAATAGTAATTCTGGTGCTGGTGGGGGCGATTTTGTATGCTGGGTGGTGGGCATACGAACGACTGAACAAAGCGGAAGAGCCGTGCGAAGGTTGCGACGGATGCCAGCTAAAGGAACTGAAAGAACAGGCAAAAAAGTGCAAGAAACAGAAAAATTCATGTTGTTCAGCGAAAAAGTAGCTAAAAAATTTGGTGGTCTCAGAAAATCTTAGTACTTTTGCACCCGCATTTGAAAAGATGCGCTGTCATCCAACAAAATGACTAATCATGGTGCCTTGGATGAGTGGCTTAGTCAACGGTCTGCAAAACCGTCTACAGCAGTTCGAATCTGCTAGGCACCTCCAAAAAAGAGAGTCTTTCTGAGACTCTCTTTTTTTTGTGTTAGTACCGCTGATCAATCTTCTGCAGTGAAGATGTCGCCCATCTCGTCGATCTCATCCTCATCAAACCAGCGAGAGAGCTTGCTCTTTGCCTGTTCCATGATCTCGGGATCAATACCTGTCCACACCTTCTTGAGCACGTACAGCAGTACGGCCAGGTCGTCGGTAAGACCGGCAATAGGAATAGCATCGGGGATGACATCAAGCGGACTGATCATGTAGCCCAGAGCGCCAATGATAATAGCCTTGTCAGTCTTGCTCACCTTGTCGCTCTGCAACGTGTAGTAAAGTATCAGTGCGGCATAAACCAGTTTGGCACCAGCGCGCTTAGCAATACGCGCAATCTTCTCTGTAAACTCGGCCTGCGAAAACTTATTCGCATAACTCATAAAATCGGGTAATTCCATTTTCTCTACCTTTGGTTAAGTTACTATTAAGTTATTTTGTTATTCTTATAATTCGAATACCTGTATGCGAGGGATGCTTCTGCAGATAGCGATAGAGCGTCATAGGCTCCTCTACCACCTTATGATGCAGTTGCGAGGCGTTGAGCAGATGCAGGCCATCCTTTTTCCACACAGCAAAGCCCAGATGGGCAATATCGAGGCCTGACTTATTGCAGGTGATAGCAATGATATCGCCATCCTTAATAGCCTTGCGCAGCAATGCCTGCCTGCCTACCAGCTTCTTGGGGATGTAGCGAAACTTCTGTCCAGTGATACGACGTTCGGCCTTTGCTATCTGAGCCACATACTCAGGATGCTTACGCAACGCCTCATAGCTTTGAGGATGGGTGCTCATATAGTTGACCTTCACCGTTTGAATAGCAGTGAAAGGCGGATTAGGCTGCTGAATCTCGTTCACAATGCCCGCCTTCTGGTTCTCTACAATCCAATCAGTGAAATAATGTATGCGCGATGGATAACCATCTATCACCCCACCCCGATAGCGCATAGCCTGCAGCGTGTGCTGAAAAGCCGCGTAAGCAGTATCCTTACGCTGTGCACAAAAAGTGAGCGCTGTTACCGTTTCAACCAGTGTTGTACAGTCCATCTGACGGGTATTCACCACCAAGCGTTCGCTATCGTTCACCTCTAAGGTATGCGCCACATAAGGCACACCCAAGAACTGACGGGCGAAGAACAGTGGGAGCACCGTTTTGCTATCCTGCTGCCGGGCCTTCTTGAGCAGCGCCACAATCTTGGCTGCCTCAGGCTCTGCAGCATGCAACGGAGCTGCCAGCACAAACACCAGTAATAGAATATATAGTTTTCTTATCATGCTTTACGATATTTCTTTTTCAATACAAAATTATAACCCACATAGCAGTTAAACGAGCCGAAGAAGTTCTTGGCAGTAAAGCGCGCCGTGTGATAGTTGTTGGTGCGCATAATGGCACTGCAACCGGCATACCAGCGGGTATTATTATAAACCAGTCCGAAGCGGCCTATACCATCCAGATTCACCTTATCGATACTAAACCCCTTCTTCTCACCGGCAATCTCGCCATAGCTCGACTTATAGCACACAGCCAACTGTCCGCTGGCGCAAAACAGCCAGTTCTTGGCAAACACCCAGTTGTAGGCATAGCCACCCGACAGCATGAAATCGCTGTACTTGATATCGCTGAACATCATACCCGAATCGAGTTTCAGTTCCTGCTCCTTGGAGATGCGCGAACGGAGGGTAGTCTCCAATTTCTCGTAGTCCATGTCAAGGGTATTCTTTGTAAATCCCACTCCAGCCATCCATGAACCACAGCTTATCTTCTGACAGGTGCTCTGAGCGAATGCTGCCGGATAGGAAAAACGCCCATGATTAAAGATATAATAGGCACTGGCACCAGTGATACCCACATTTACACCATCAAAAGGTACTCCTTCCAACCAGTCGCCATCAAGACCATATCCCAGTCGTACATCGCGAATCTTATAGTCATTACCCGTACGGCGGTAGAAGATATCCACACCCACCTGCGAGGAGTATATACTCAGATCGAACTCTTTACGCAAGCCACTCTGACTGAAACCGATATTCTTAATATCAAACGTAAAACCCAGGAAGAACCAGCGCCATCCGAAATAAGGACCAATCTTGGTGAGCCCGTCGGGAGCCAAGGTGATGGTCTGCCCTTTGCTGTCAAGAATAAAGCTCTCATAGGTGCGGGTGATCTGTCCCATCACCGTAAACTCATAATGCTGCGGCTCGATATACGCTTTGTTCAGGCGGTCGAACTCACGAACAGTACGACGTATCACGCCCATTTTATGCAGACTGCCGATGCTATCGATGACAAGAGAGTCGGGCTCAGCAGCCATTGCGCTCAGCCCCATCATCATCCACAACACAACCAACAGTCCTTTCTTCATAAGAAACAAAAGCAATCAGAATTTACCCAAGATGCGATCCATCACCCAGTTGACAGGTGTGGCCGACACGCTGGTACACTCGCAAACGCCCAACCCCTGCAGATGCTCTATCACACTCTTGATGATGGGATACTGCACATAAGGCGGATTAGGCACGGTGATACGCTCTTCACCCTGGTTAGTTTGCAAGCGGATGGGGGTATAATCGAACACAGAGAAACTGACTTGTCCCTCGGTGCCAATAATTTCTATACAATCCTCGCGAGCACTCTCATGAGCCACATAACACCACGAGCCACTGCCAGGCAATCCATTCTCAAACTGAAAACAAGCGCTTACTGAATCTTCGGCCTTATACAAGCCGCCACGATTACTGCAAATGCCACGCGCCTCGAGGATAACGCCAAACAAATCCTGCAACATGTCGAGCTGATGGGGGGCCATATCATAAAAATAGCCACCGCCAGCGATATCGGGCTGCAGGCGCCAAGGCAAGGGCTCATGATTGGCAATTGCATCCAGATCGGCCTGACGAGGAGGTTCGGTATAGCGTATCTGTACATTCAGAATCTTACCTATCCTACCGCTATTCACTATCTCTTTAACCTTCTGGAAATAAGGAAGATATCTGCGATAGTAGGCCACAAAACATGGCACACCAGTCTGCTCACTAATACGATTGATACGTGCACAATCCTCATAACTGGCTGCCAGCGGTTTTTCTACATACACAGGCTTGCCTGCCTTCATGGCCATAATAGCATAAGTGGCATGACTAGAAGGCGGTGTGGCCACATACACTGCATTGACATCAGGATCATCTATCATCTCCTGAGCATCGGTGTACCATTTGGCTATGCCATGCTGGACAGCATAAGTGCGCGCATGCTTCTCAGTGCGACTCATGACAGCCACTACGCTAGAGCCTTCAACCTCACTGAAAGCGGGACCACTCTTCTTCTCGGTAACCTCGCCACAGCCAATAAAACCCCACCTTAATACTTTCATAATTAACCTATTTGGCTGCAAAGATAGTAAAAATTAGGCACGAATAACGCGAATTTTTGCGAATTTATTTATTTTTTCATGTTAATTCGTGCAATTCGAGCCAAAAAACGCTATCTTTGCACTCGAAAAATTAAATTTAGCAATGGAAACAGAAAAAAAAGACATAGAATTAAAGGTGCGTAGCAGTCAAGCCTGCATTAGCGATGGCTACCAATTATTCAGCGGTAATTTCCGAAAGATTTTCAAAGCCACATGGTGGCTGGCTATCGGCTTTGCCATCCTACAGGCAGGCGCATCAGCTCTACCCACGCTCCTTTCGCCAACCCTCATGCTGCCCGCATCACTATTGGCTATAGTTATAGTTGCCTTATGGCTGTTTGTAGCCAACAAGCAACTGAAGAAGCGCCAATTGATAAAGCCACTACCCCCACTACCCTTCATGTCGTGGCTGCGCCATCTGGGCAAGGTATTCATCGTCACAGTGGTATGCCTATTCATCGTGACCATACTTGCACTACTTACCACACTGCCTATGGGCATACTGATGATGGCAAATCTGCAGAGTCAGGTAGGCGTGCTTAATGGCGACCCATCGGGCATGCCCGACAGCGTGATGTGGCTCAGCATTGTGGTGTTTGCCATAGCAGGATTTATCCAGGCCTACGTATGGATCACTCTCATTCCAACCTTCTACCTCATGAAGGCTTCGATGAGCATACAAGACAAGGAAAAAGAAGAATTCAACAAGAAAACAATATGAAAAAAATTTTATTTATCGATCGTGACGGCACCTTGATTGAGGAACCAGCCGACGAACAGATAGACAGCTTCGAGAAACTGAAGTTTGTGAAAGGAATGATACGCAACCTGGCCTTTATCCGCGAAAAACTTGACTTTGAGTTTGTGATGGTCAGCAATCAGGACGGACTTGGAACAGAGAGTTTTCCAGAAAACACATTCTGGCCTGTGCACAACTTCATCTTGCAGACACTGGAAGGCGAAGGCATCACCTTCGACGAGATACTCATTGACCCTCACTTCCCAGAGGACAATGCACCAACCCGCAAACCAAACATAGGACTTGTAGAGAAATATATCAACAATCCAGAATATGATATTGCGGGTTCGTACGTCATCGGAGACAGAGAAACCGACCGCCAGTTTGCCAAGAATATCGGTTGCCGCTCACTCATCCTGAGCGACGAAGGCATCGACTGGAACAAAATAGCAGAACTGCTGTTTGCTGGAGAGCGCACAGCAGAAGTGAAACGCACCACTAAAGAGACCGACATCTGGGTAAAAGTAAACTTGGACGGCTCGGGCAAATGCGACATCTCGACAGGGTTAGGATTCTTCGACCATATGCTGGAACAGATTGGCAAACATGGCATGATAGACCTGACGATACACACCAAGGGTGATTTAGAGGTTGACGAGCATCACACCATCGAGGACACCGCCATTGCATTGGGCGAGTGCATCCTGCAGGCACTGGGCAACAAGCGCGGTATTGAGCGCTATGGCTACTCACTGCCTATGGACGACTGCTTATGCTCAGCCTGCCTGGATTTCGGAGGCCGCCCCTGGCTGGTATGGGATGCCGAGTTTCACCGCGAAAAAATCGGAGAAATGCCTACAGAGATGTTCCTACACTTCTTCAAGAGTCTGAGCGACGCATCAAAGATGAACCTGAACATCAAGGCCGAAGGACAGAACGAGCACCACAAGATTGAGGGTATTTTTAAAGCACTGGCAAGAGCTCTGAAAATGGCTGTAAGACGTGACATCTACCACTACGAGTTACCCTCCACAAAGGGAATGTTGTAGAAAATTTGGTAGTATCAGAATTTTTTCGTACCTTTGCAGCCCAAATAACATAAAGTTTTTTAAGAAGTTAAGATGATTACAGTTACAAATCTGGCAATCCAGTTTGGAAAGAAGGTTCTCTACAAGGATGTGAACCTGAAGTTTACAAGTGGTAACATTTATGGTATTATCGGTGCTAATGGTGCTGGTAAGTCAACCCTTCTTCGCGCCATCAGCGGCGAGCTTGAGGCCAACAAGGGTTCCATCGAGATGCAGCCAGGCGAGCGCCTGAGCGTGCTGGAGCAGGACCACTTTAAGTATGATGAATTTTCAGTAATGAACACTGTGCTGATGGGACATCAGCCACTGTGGGAAAACATGAAAGAACGCGAGGCACTCTATGCCAAACCCGAGATGACCGAGGAAGATGGTGTAAGAGCTGCCGACTTGGAAATGCAGTTTGCAGAAATGAACGGCTGGGAGGCCGAGAGTGAGGCTGCACAGCTGTTGCAGAACTTAGGCGTAGCCGAGAGTCAGCACTACAAGCAGATGAGCGAGATATCAAACAACGAGAAAGTGCGCGTAATGCTGGCAAAAGCGCTGTTTGGACACCCCGACAACCTGCTGCTCGACGAGCCTACCAACGACCTCGACTTGGATACCGTTCAGTGGTTGGAGGAATATCTGTCAAACCTCGAGCAGTGCGTGCTCGTAGTATCTCACGACCGTCACTTCCTGGATGCCGTATCTACACAGACTGTAGATATCGACTTTGGCAAGGTAACACTCTTCAGCGGTAACTACTCATTCTGGTACGAGAGTTCACAGTTGGCTCTGCGCCAAGCTCAGAACCAGAAAATGAAAGCTGAGGAGAAGAAGAAACAGCTGGAGGAGTTTATCCGCCGATTCTCGGCCAACGTAGCCAAGAGTAAGCAGACCACATCGCGTAAGAAGATGCTGGAGAAGCTGAATGTAGAAGAGATCACACCATCTACACGTAAATACCCAGGTATCATCTTCCAGATGGAGCGCGAGCCTGGTACACAGATTCTGGAGGTAGAAGGACTGAAGGCTGTTGACAGCGACGGTACCGTACTGTTCGACAACGTGAACTTCACCATCGAGAAGGGGCAGAAGACTGTATTCCTTTCTCACAACCCCAAGGCTATGACTGCCCTTTTTGAAATTATCAATGGCAATCGTCAGGCCGATGCAGGTACCTACAAGTGGGGTGTTACTATCACCACTGCTTATCTGCCACTCGACAATACCGATTTCTTCCAGAGTGAAATGAATCTGGTAGATTGGCTCTCACAGTGGGGACCAGGCAACGAGGTAACCATGAAGTCATTCCTGGGCCGCATGCTGTTTAAGGAGGAAGATGTTCTGAAGCATGTCAATGTGCTGTCGGGAGGTGAGAAGATGCGCTGTATGATTGCACGCATGCAGCTGAAGAATGCCAACTGCTTGATCCTCGACACACCTACCAACCACTTGGATCTGGAGTCGATTCAGGCATTCAACAACAACCTGATTGGTTTTAAGGGCAATATCCTCTTTGCATCTCACGATCACGAGTTCATCAACACCGTGGCCGACCGCATTATCGAGCTCACACCAAAGGGTACTATCGACAAGTTGACTACCTATGATGACTACATCTACGATGATGCCATCAAGGCTCAGCGCGAGAAGATGTACGAGTAATATTTGGTAATTGGCACGGATTTTGCCTTGAGGAAAAGCAGAACATTAAAACAACGCTATTATGACAGAAAAAGATATCAACATCGAAGATGAGGAGACCTTGAACGAGGCTCCCGTCGAAGAAACTGACAAAGAGACAGCAGAAGCAACAACAGAAGAAGCTGCTCAGACAGAAGAGGTAGAAGAGCTGGATCCACTAGAGAAAGCTCAGAAGGAGATTGAGGAATTGAAGACCCAGATCCTTTACAAGGCTGCCGAATTTGAGAATTACCGCAAGCGCACCCTGAAAGAGCGTGCTGAGCTTATTCTGAATGGTGGCGAGAAGGTTATCACAGCTGTACTGCCTGTACTCGACGATATGGAACGCGCCATTGCTAATGGTGCCAAGACAGACGACCCACAGGTATTGCGCGAGGGTATGGAACTTATCTATCAGAAGTTCGTAAAGACCCTCGAGGGCCAAGGCGTTAGCAAGATTGAAACCAAGGATGCCGACTTCGACACTGACTTACACGAGGCCGTAGCTATGGTTCCTGGTATGGGCGACGACAAAAAGGGTAAGGTTATAGACTGCCTGCAGGAGGGTTATAAACTGAACGACAAAGTAATCCGCCACGCCAAAGTGGCAGTAGGACAATAAGGCAATATGGCACAAAAAAGAGACTACTACGAGGTGCTGGGCATCCAAAAGGGTGCATCAGAAGACGAAATTAAGAAAGCGTATCGTAAGATAGCCATCAAGTATCACCCCGACCGCAACCCTGGCGACAAAGAAGCCGAGGAGAAATTCAAGGAAGCGGCCGAGGCATACAATGTGCTGCATGATCCTAAGACACGCCAGCAGTACGACCAGTTCGGATTCGACGGTCCTAAGATGGGAGGCGGATTTGGTGGTTTCAGCGGTTTTGAGACCAACATGAACATGGACGACATCTTCTCGATGTTCGGCGACATCTTCGGCGGGCACGGATTCGGCGGTTTTGGCGGAGGCCAGCGCCGTCCGCAGCAGCATCGCGGCAGCGACCTGCGCCTGAAGGTAAAGCTTACACTCGAGGAGATCAATACCGGCGTCACCAAGAAGTTTAAGGTACGTAAGGATATCCAATGCCCACACTGCCAGGGTTCTGGCGCTGAAGCAGGCAGTACCAAGGAGCAGTGCCCCACCTGTCATGGTCAGGGCTATATCACCCACACCACACAGAGCATTTTCGGTATGATGCAACAGCAGAGCGTATGTCCTACATGCGGTGGCGAAGGCCAGGTTATCAAGGACAAATGTAAGCACTGCGGCGGTACTGGTATTGAAAAGGGCGAAGAGGTTGTTGAGATCAACATCCCCGCAGGTGTAGCAGAAGGCATGGTAGTAAACGTACCTGGAAAAGGTAATGCCGGTAAGCACAACGGCATATCGGGCGACATTCAGGTGTTTATTGCAGAAGAGCCACACGAGACATTCATCCGCGACGGCAATGACCTCATCTACAACCTGCTGCTCGACTTCCCAACAGCAGCACTGGGTGGAGAGATAGAGATTCCTACCATCGAGGGCACCAAACTGAAGGTGAAACTCGAAAACGGAACTCAGCCAGGCAAGACACTCCGCCTGCGCGGAAAAGGTCTGCCTGCCGTACAGGGCTATGGCAGTGGCCGAGGCGACTTGGTAGTGAACATCAGCGTATATGTGCCCAAGACATTGAGCCGCGAAGAGAAACAGGCCATCGAGCAGTTTAAGAATAGCGACAATTTCAAGGGAGACAAGCAGACACGCGACTCTATTTTCCAGAAATTCAAAAATTACTTTAATTAATAAATAATAAGGTATAAAGCTATGACTTATCAGGAAACGTGTGAATACCTTTTCAGCCAGTTGCCTATGTTTGAGCGCCAAGGCGCTAGTGGCTATAAGGAAGGACTGGACAACAGTCATGCACTCGACAATCATTTCGACCACCCACATCAAAAGTTCACCACTATTCATGTGGCTGGTACCAACGGAAAGGGGTCGTGTGCTCACACGCTTTCTGCTATTCTGCAATTGTGCGGCTACAAGGTGGGATTATATACATCTCCCCATCTGGTAGATTTCAGCGAGCGTATCCGCGTAAACGGTCAACCCATCAGCGAGGAGTATGTCACAGAGTTCGTTGAGAACGAAAAGTCATTCTTCGAACCGCTGCATCCCTCATTCTTTGAGATCACAACGGCAATGGCATTCAAGTATTTTGCCGATATGAACGTTGACATCGCAGTCATAGAGGTTGGACTGGGAGGACGTTTGGACTGCACCAACATCATCACCCCTATCCTATCCGTCATCACTAATATCGGATTCGACCACACCCAGTTCCTGGGTACTTCGCTCGAACAGATTGCGATGGAGAAGGCAGGTATCATCAAGAAGAATGTGCCCGTAGTGATTGGCGAGACAACACCCGAGACACGCGCCGTTTTCGAGGCTGTAGCTGCAGAAAACCAGGCACCTATTACCTTCGCCGAAGACCAGAAGGAGCTTATCTCAGCATCACAAGCTGCTAATGGCTACGAGTATCACACCAGACACTTCGGCATATTAACAGGAGAACTGGCCGGTACTTATCAGGAGAAGAACACCAATACCATTCTCTGTGCAGTGCAACAGCTGGAGGCACTTGGCTATATGCACCCCTGCGCCAGCGACCCCTACAAGCCCTGCATGAATCGCGAAGTGCGCAGAGGCTTCAAGCACGTTTGCACACTGACCGGACTGAAGGGACGCTGGCAGAAGGTGAACGAGGCACCGCTGACCATCTGCGATACGGGTCATAACGTAGCAGGTTGGCAGTATCTGAGCCAGCAGCTCAACGCTGTGAGATGCGACCACATGCATATCGTATTCGGTATGGTGGATGACAAAGACGTGCAAGGCGTACTGGAACTTCTGCCCAAGAATGCTACTTATTATTTTACAAAAGCCAACAATAAACGCGCTCTTTCAGAGAACGTCATCAAGGTCTATGCACAGGGAATCGGCCTGAACGGCGAGAGCTATCCTGACGTAAAAACAGCCTATAATGCAGCCAAGTCGGCAGCAAGCAATAACGACTTTGTGTTTGTTGGAGGTAGCAGTTATATCGTAGCAGAGCTGTTAAAAAACTGTATTTAGCGTTTTTTAAGACTGCAAAAACACTTTTTTCGTTGAAACGTTCGTTAGTTTAAATTTTTTTCTGTTACTTTGCAGAAAAATAAATTTTTAACTAAAAACATTTCATTATGGCAAATACTACAGAGACAGTGAATCTGTGCGGCTTGAAGCGTGAAAACTTTCAGGCCACTATCAACGGTAAAAAAACCGACTTGTACATTCTGAGGAATCGTAAGGGTTATGAAGTGGCTATCTCTAACTATGGAGGTGCCATTTGTGCTATCATGGTTCCAGGTAAGGATGGCAAAGTAGCAAACGTTATCCAGGGTCACGACAGCATTCAGCAGCTGACCAGCGGAAACGAGCCTTATCTGTCGACACTGATCGGTCGTTGGGGTAACCGTATCTGCAAAGGCCAGTTCATTCTGAATGGTAAGGAGTACCAGTTGGCACTTAACGACGGACCAAACCATCTGCATGGCGGTTCAGTTGGTTTCAATGCCAAGGTATGGGATGCCCGTCAGATGGGCCCACGCTCTTTAGCGCTGCATCGTATATCATCTTATGGTGAAGAAGGCTTCACAGGCGAACTCGATGTAACAGTAGAGTTTACTTTCACCGATCAGAACGAGCTCGTTATCGAGTATCTGGCTACCACCAACAAGAAGACCATCGTGAACCTGACACATCACGCATTCTTCTCACTGGCCGGTACAGCTGATCCTACTCCTGGTATCGACGACCAGATTTGTGAAATCAATGCCGACTTCTACCTGCCTACCGATGCTACCGCAATCCCAACAGGTGAGATCCTGAAAGTAGAGGGCACTCCATTCGATTTCCGTCAGCCAAAACCATTCGGACAAGATATCAATGCCGACAACGAGCAGATTAAGTTCGGTCACGGTTTCGACCACAACTATGTACTGAACAAGCAGGAGGAAGGCGAGCTTTCATTCGCTGCTAAGGTTACCGATCCAAAGAGCGGCCGCACCATGGAGGTTTATACCACCGAGCCAGGCCTGCAGCTCTACACTGGTAACTTCCTGAACGGTTATAAGGGTGCCAACGGATGCACATTCCCACACCGCTCTGCTGTCTGCTTCGAGGCACAGCACTTCCCCGATTCACCAAACCGTCCTTACTTCCCAAGTGTAGTACTGAATCCCGGACAGCGCTATAAGCAGAAGACCATCTACCGCTTCGGTGTAGTAGAATAATATTATCAACATAATTATTAATTAGACGACAAATATGACTGAAACAAACAAGAATGGCAAGGTAATTGCCATTATCACTATGTGCTTCATCTTCGCGATGATTAGCTTCGTTACTAACATGGGCGCCCCCTTCGGCAACATCTGGGGTTTTGAGTATCCTTTTGCCAAAGCTTGGGGTAACCTGATGAACTTTGCTGCTTACCTGTTCATGGGTATCCCTGCAGGTAAAATGCTTACGAAGTATGGATACAAAAAGACTGCCTTGATAGCCCTCATCGTGGGTATCGTAGGTCTGTGCTTCCAGTATCTCTCTAGCCTTGTAGGCGCTGGTACCTACGTATTTACATACGATAGCATTCCTGTAGCGCTCAACTTGGTTATCTACCTGCTTGGTGCATTCATCTGCGGTTTCTGCGTTTGCATGCTGAACACCGTAGTAAACCCCATGCTGAACCTTCTCGGAGGTGGCGGCAACAAGGGTAACCAGCTCATTCAGGTGGGAGGTACACTGAACTCACTGACCGGTACACTCACCCCCCTGTTGGCAGGTATCCTGGTAGGAACCGTTACTGCTGAAACCAGCATGAGCGATGTTGCTCCACTGCTGTTCATCGGTATGGCTGTATTCGCTATTTCGTTTGTTATCATCAGCCGTGTTACAATTCCAGAGCCCACACTCGGCAAGGTATCACCCAAGTACGAGCGTAGCCCATTGGCCTTCCGCCACTGTGTGCTGGGCGTTATCGCTATCTTCTTCTATGTAGGTATCGAGATTGGAATTCCAATGGAGCTGAACTTCTATGTAACCGACCTCGGTTTCGAAGGTGCAGCCGCCATCGGTGGTACACTGGCTGCCGCTTACTGGCTCCTGATGATGATCGGTCGTGCTTGTTCGAGTGCCATCTCTGGCAAGGTATCTACCAAGCTCCAGCTTTCTACAGTTAGCGCTGTAGCCATCCTGCTGCTGGCAGTTGCCATCTTCATGCCTGAGAGTGTTACTATCTCGTTCAGCGGTCACGATGTGCCTGCCAAGGCATTTCTGATTCCTGCTTGCGGTCTTTGCACCTCAATCATGTGGGGAGGTATCTTCAACCTCTCTGTTGAGGGACTGGGTAAATATACCGAAGCAGCATCAGGCATCTTCATGACTATGGTTGTTGGTGGTGGTGTGATGCCTCTTATCCAGGAGGCTATCGCCAAGTCAGCCGGCCCCATCTTTAGCTACTGGCTCGTCATCGCAATGCTGGCCTACATTCTGTTCTACGCCCTCGTTGGTTGCAAGAACGTGAATAAGGACATCAAAGTTGACTAATATTAACCCCTTTTTAAAACTTTACGATTATGGATATTGAATTTGTAAGAAGCCGCTTCATCAAGCACTTTGATGGAAAGACTGGTAACGTATATGCTTCTCCCGGACGTATCAACCTCATTGGTGAGCACACCGACTATAATGGTGGATTCGTATTCCCAGGTGCAGTAGATAAAGGTATTGTAGCTGAGATGCGTGCCAATGATACTGAAGACACCGTGATGGCATACGCTATCGACTTGAAGGACCGCGTTGACTTCAAGCTCTCTGACCCTGCAGGTCCTAAGGCCTCATGGGCGCGCTACATCTATGGTATCGCACTGGAGATGAAGAAGCTGGGTGTTCCTGTAAAGGGCTTCAATATCGCTTTTGCCGGCGACGTACCCCTTGGTGCTGGTATGTCATCATCGGCTGCTATGGAGAGCTGCTTTGCTTGCGGTCTGAACGATATCTTCGGCGAGAACAAGGTTTCTCAGTGGGATATGGTACTGGCTGGTCAGGCTACAGAGCACAACTACTGCGGTGTTAACTGCGGTATCATGGACCAGTTTGCCTCAGTATTCGGTAAGGCAGGCTGCCTGATGCGCCTCGACTGCCGCAGCCGTGAGTTCGAGTACTTCCCATTCAAGCCAGATGGCTATCGCCTGGTACTGCTCGACTCTGTTGTTAAGCACCAGTTGGCAGGTTCGCCCTACAACGATCGCCGCAACAGCTGTGAGAATGTGGTTAAGCACATTCAGGCTAAGCATCCAGAGGGCAAGTTTGAAACCCTGCGCGATTGCACATGGGAGCAGCTTGACGAGGTTCGTGCCGAGGTAGGCGAAGAGGATTACAAGCGCGCTAAGTTTGTGCTCGGTGAGAAAGACCGCGTACTGGCAGTTTGCGATGCTCTGAACGAGGGCGACTACGAGAAGGTTGGCGAGATGATGTATAAGACTCACGAGGGCCTGTCGAAAGACTATGAGGTTTCTTGCGAGGAGCTCGACTACCTGAATGATATCGCTAAGGAGAACGGTGTTACCGGTTCACGCATCATGGGTGGTGGATTTGGTGGTTGCACCATCAACCTGGTTCGCAATGACCTCTACAAGAAGTTCATCGACGACGCTAAGGTTAAGTTCAAGGCAAAGTATGGACATGAGCCAAAAGTTTACGACGTCGTAATTGGTGATGGTTCACGTAGAATTTGCTAACTCGGAGATAGCAAAAAACACATTTTTGTGTTTATAAAAGTTAAAAGTAAGTGAGTAAGGTGTTTTTCCTACACCTTACTCTTTTTTTTTCTCTTTTTTTGTTTGGTAGTTCAAATTATAATTGTAATTTTACACCCAAAATAACAATAACAATATTGTAATAACTTAAAATCAATTTAAAAACAATGAAAGCATTAAAAGCAACATTGATGGGAGTTGGTGCAGCAGCACTGATGCTCTCTTGTGCTGGTAACCAGCAGGCAACACAACTAACAGTATCGGGTCTCGACCCAGCAAAGTTTGACACAACCATTCAGTCGAAACCTGTCAAGCTCTACACCTTAAAGAACGACAACGGCATGGAGGTTTGCATCACCAACTATGGTGCCCGTATCGTTTCGCTGGTAGTGCCCGATAAGGACGGAAATCCTACAGATGTTGTTCTCGGATTCGACAATATCGCGCAGTATGCCGACACCATTAACACCCCATCCGACTACGGTTCAAGCGTAGGCCGTTATGCCAACCGCATCAAGAACGGACAGTTTGTACTTAATGGCGACACCATCCAGCTGCGCACCAATGATGGTCCTAACTCACTGCATGGCGGTGGCAACACAGGTTGGATGCATCAGGTGCTGGAAGCCGAGCAGATTGGCGACTCAATCCTGAAGCTCACCCACGTAGCACAGGCTGGTGAGAACGGATTCCCCGGCAAGGTGATGTCGGTAACCACCTATAAGCTTACTGCCGACAACGTGCTGGATATGACTTGGGAGGCAGAGACTGACAAGCCAACCATCATCAACCAGACCAACCACAACTATTACAACCTGAGCGGCGACTTCACACAGCCTGCTTACGACATGGTACTCTATGTAAATGCCGACAACTTCACCCCAAGCGATAAGCTCTATATCCCCACAGGCGAGATCAAGTCGGTTGAGGGCACTCCAATGGACTTCCGTCAGCCACACGCTCTGGGCGACAGCATCAATTCACAGTTCGACCAGATTCAGAACGCTACTGGCTACGACCACAACTTCTGTCTGAATACCTATAAGGACGGTAAAGGCGACGACACACAGGTTTGCGCCAGCCTCTACAGCCCCAAGACAGGTATCCTGATGGAGATGTTTACCAACGAGCCAGGTGTACAGGTTTACAGTGGCAACTTCCAGGGTGTAGGTGCCGATAAGGATATCCCCCGCAAGAACGGTCTCACCTATCCTAAGCATGTAAGTGTTTGCTTGGAGAGCCAGAAGTATCCCGACTCACCTAACCATCCTGAGTGGGTACAGCCAACTCTGAACCCAGGCGAGAAATACTATAGTCATGCTGCTTACAAGTTCTCAATCAAATGAGAACTTGTAATTGACGATTAATTATTGGCAATGATAACTCTACAAATTATTAACTAATATCAAATTTTAAAAACTCATGAATTGGAGTTCACATGAATTCATTTGGCTGGATTGGGTTGTACTCATTCTCGGCCTATTTGGAGTGGTGGCAGCCGTATGGTATGCTATCTGGAAAGACAAGAAAGCCCAGCAGGGCGAAGACTCATCTGCTTACCTCTTTGGTAAGGGCGAGCCTTGGTATGTAATCGGTATGGCCATCTTTGCTGCCAACATTGGTTCAGAGCACCTGGTAGGTCTGGCCGGTACTGGTGCTAAGGATGGTGTGGGTATGGCCCACTGGGAGATGCAGGGTTGGATGATCCTGATTCTTGGTTGGCTGTTCGTACCATTCTATCAGCTGCTCATCAACAAGATGGGTAAGATTATCACCATGCCTGATTTCCTGAAGTTCCGCTACACTCAGCGCACAGGTTCTTGGCTTAGTATCATCACACTGGTGGCCTATGTGCTCACCAAGGTGTCGGTAACCGCTTTCACTGGTGGTATCTTCTTCAAGTTCTTGTTGGGCATACCTTTCTGGTATGGTGCCATTGGGCTGATTGCCATCACCGCTGTATTCACCGTATTCGGTGGTATGAAGGGTGTGATGACCCTCTCTACCATCCAGACCCCAATCCTGATTGTAGGTTCATTCCTGGTTCTGTTCCTCGGACTGAACATGCTGGGCGATGGTAGCATCACAGCAGGATGGAGCGAGATGATGCGCGTATGTAACGCAGCTCACGATGGTTTCGGAACCACTCACATGTTCCATCCCGATCCTGCCGATCCTATGTATCCTCAGTTCCCTGGCTACGTAGTATTCCTCGGCGCCTCTATCATTGGTTTCTGGTACTGGTGTACCGACCAGCACATCGTTCAGCGTGTACTCGGACAGGTGCCTGGCGAGGATAACAAGGAGGTGATGAAGCGTGCCCGCCGCGGTACTATCGCAGCCGGTTTCTTCAAGATTCTGCCTTGCTTCATGTTCCTTATTCCTGGTATGATTGCCTATGCCCTCTCACTGAAGAGCGGTAGCGGCATCGAGATGGACATCATGAATCACGAATCTACCGATGGTGCCTTTGCCATGATGGTGAAGAACATCCTGCCTGCTGGTATCAAGGGTATCGTAACTATCGGTTTCGTATGCGCTCTGGTAGCTTCGCTGGCAGCCTTCTTCAACAGCTGCGCCACCCTGTTTACTGAGGACTTCTACAAGCCCATGAAGAAGGGTATGAGCGAGGAGCATTACGTATTCGTAGGTCGTATGGCCACAGTGGTAGTAGTGCTGCTGGGTCTGGCTTGGATGCCTATCATGATGAACATGGGTAACCTCTACTCTTATCTGCAGGACATCCAGTCGCTCATCGCACCTGCCATGGTAGCAGTGTTCACCCTGGGTATCTTCTCTAAGAAGATCACTCCAAAGGCAGGTGAGTGGGGCTTGATTGGCGGTTTCCTCATTGGTATGGTTCGCCTTATCACCAACGTCGTTACCGACTCTGGTAAGGCTGTGATGGATGGTGCTTTCTGGGATGCCACCTCTTGGTTCTGGCAGACCAACTGGCTCATTTTCGAGTGCTGGTTGCTGCTCTTCATCATCGTGCTGATGGTAGCTGTAAGCTTCTTCACTCCAGCACCTTCGAAAGAACAGATTGATGCTATCACCTTCTCTGCCGACTTCAAGCAGTCTATCAAGGAGAGCTGGGGCGCATTCGATATCATCGGAACTCTGGTTGTTATCGGCCTCTGCGCATCGTTCTATTTCTATTTCTGGTAAAATAGCAATAAGAAAATGACATTTTATAACGAACATTCTAAGGTCTGGTTGTCGGTGGACTGCATTATCTTCGGCTTCGATGAGAAGAAACTGAAGATTCTTGTAGGTCGCCGCAAGATGGACCCAGGACGTGGCGAATGGAGCCTCTACGGAGGCTTCGTTGGCGCCACCGAGAGTGTGGACGAGGCAGCCTCACGCACCCTTTTTGAGCTAACCGGCATGCGCAATATCTATATGCGCCAGATTGGTGCTTTCGGTAAGGTAGATCGCGACCCCGGCGAGCGTGTTGTGTCTATCGCCTACTATGCACTTATCAATGCTAAGGATTACGACGACAAACTGCGCCAGGAGCATGGAGCCGAGTGGATCGACGTTGAGCAGATACCACAGCTTTATTCCGACCATAATGAGATGGTTGAGAAGGCTCGCAAACTGGTTCAGCAGAAAATGTCGCACGAGCCAGTAGGTTTCCGTCTGCTGCCCGAGCTGTTTACACTCACCCAGTTGCAGACACTCTACGAGGCCGTTTACGGCACTGAGCTCGACAAGCGCAACTTCCGCAAGCGTGTAAAAGATATGGACTTCATCGAGAAGACCGAGCTCATCGACAAGAAGAGTTCTAAGCGTGGTGCATATCTCTATCGTTTCAACAAGCGCGCCTATACGGAGGATTCCAACTTTAAGTTGTAATCCCAATTGAAAATTGAAAATTGAAAAATAATAAGTATGTTAGAAGAACTGAAAGAAAAAGTATTCAAGGCCAATCTCGACCTTGTGAAGCAGAACCTGGTAATCTTTACATGGGGAAACGTTTCAGGTATCGACCGCGAGAAAGGTCTCGTAGTCATCAAGCCCTCTGGCGTTGACTACGACGTCATGAAGGCCAGCGATATGGTAGTAGTAGATTTGGAGAGCGGCAAGGTGGTTGAAGGCGACCTGAACCCATCTTCCGACACACCTACACACCTTGTATTATATAGGGCATTCCCCAACATCCAGGGCGTGGTTCACACCCACTCTACCTATGCCACCGCATTTGCACAGGCTGGTCGTGATATCCCCAACATCGGTACCACTCATGCCGACTATTTCTACAAGGATATCCCCTGCACACGTGATATGACCGAAGCAGAGGTGAAGGGCAACTACGAGCTGGAGACGGGTAATGTCATTGTGGATGAGATTCTGAACATCCGCAAGATCAATCCTGATCACACACCTGCTGTTCTGGTTAAGAACCACGGTCCGTTCTCATGGGGAACCTCACCCGACAATGCTGTTTACAACGCTAAGGTGATGGAGCAGTGCGCCAAGATGGCCTTCGTAGCCTTCTCGGTAAATCCCAACCTCACAATGAACCCATTGCTGGTAGAGAAGCACTACATGCGCAAACACGGCCCCAATGCCTACTATGGCCAAAAGGGACAGAAACATTAAAAAGAATCATACATTATTAACTAATAACAACTTACGAATATGAAAGGTTTTGAGAATTTTGAAATTTGGTGGGTAACTGGCGCACAGCTTCTGTACGGAGGCGACGCTGTAGTTGCAGTTGATGGACACTCAAAGGAGATGGTTGAGGGTTTGAACACTTCTGGTAACATCCCCGTTAAGATTGTATATAAAGGTACAGCCAACAGCTCTAAGGAAGTAGAGCAGGTAATGCTGGCAGCCAACAACGACGAGAAGTGCGTAGGTATCATCACTTGGATGCACACCTTCTCGCCTGCCAAGATGTGGATCAAGGGTCTGCAGCAGTTGCAGAAGCCTCTGCTCCACTTCCACACACAGTATAACGCCGAAATCCCCTGGAGCGAGATCGACATGGACTTCATGAACCTGAACCAGAGTGCTCACGGTGATATCGAGTTCGGACATATCTGCACCCGCATGCGCGTGGCTCGCAAGGTGGTTTGTGGCTACTGGAAGGACGAGAAGGCTCAGAAGCAGATTGCCGTTTGGGCTCGCGTGGCTGCCGGTGTTGCTGATGCTCACAACGTACGTTGCCTGATGTTCGGTATGAACATGAACAACGTAGCCGTTACCGATGGCGACCGTGTAGAGTTCGAGCAGCGTCTGGGCTACCATGTAGATTACTATCCCGTTAGCTCGCTGATGGAGTATTTTAAGAAGGTAACCGATAAGGAGGCCGACGAGCTTGTTGAGGAGTACAAGAAGCTCTACACCATCAAGATTGATGAGAGTGGCGAGCAGGTTTACTGGGAGAAGGTGAAGAATGCTGCCAAGGCCGAGATTGCTCTGCGCCGCGTATTGAAGGACGAGGGCGCTACCGCTTTCACTACCAACTTCGACGACCTGGGTGATGCCAACATCGACGATCCAAACTTCTGCGGTTTCGACCAGATTCCTGGTCTGGCTTCACAGCGCCTGATGCAGGAGGGTTATGGTTTCGGTGCCGAGGGTGACTGGAAGACAGCCTGCCTCTATCGCACACTGTGGGTTATCCAGCAGGGCATGCCTACTGGTTGCTCATTCCTGGAGGACTACACCCTGAACTTCGCCGGCGACAAGAGTTCTTGTCTGCAGAGCCACATGCTTGAGGTTTGTCCTCTGATTGCTACCGACAAGCCAAAGCTCGAGGTACACTTCCTGGGCATCGGTATCCGCAAGCAGCAGACAGCCCGTCTGGTATTCACCTCTAAGACCGGTGCTGGTATCAAGGCTACCGTTGTTGACCTTGGCAACCGCTTCCGCCTCATCTCTCAGGAGGTTGAGTGCATCGAGCCAAAACCAATGCCAAAGCTGCCTGTAGCTTCAGCTCTGTGGATTCCTCAGCCTTCGTTCGAGGTAGGTGCTGCCGCATGGATTCTGGCTGGTGGTACACACCACAGTGCCTTCTCTTACGACATCAACGAGGAGTACTGGGAGGATTTCGCCGAGATGCTGGGCATCGAGTATGTTCGCATCAACAAGCAGACCAACATCGCCGACTTCAAGCAGACCCTCCGCAACAACGAGGTTTTCTTCATGCTTAACAAAGCGCTGCGCTAATTGTAATTGACAATTGAAAATTGATAATTGATAATTATGAATGCTAAGCAAACTATAGAAGCAGGTAAAGCCATTCTCGGTATCGAGTTTGGCTCTACCCGCATTAAGGCTGTCCTCATCGACGAGGACAACGAGCCCATCGCACAGGGTTCACACGAGTGGGAAAATCAGTTGGTAGATGGTCTCTGGACCTACTCTACCGAGGCTGTATGGTATGGACTGCAGGACTGCTATGCCGAACTGCGCAAGGATGTACAGAAGCAGTACGACTGCGAGATTGAGTCGCTGGCAGCCATCGGCTTCAGCGCCATGATGCACGGCTATATGGCCTTCAACAAGGACCAGCAGATTTTGGTACCTTTCCGCACCTGGCGTAACACCAACACCGGTAAGGCCGCTGCCGAGCTCTCTCAGCTTTTCAACTACAATATCCCCCTGCGTTGGAGCATCTCGCACCTCTATCAGTGCATTCTCGACAATGAGGAGCACGTAGCCGACATCAAGTACCTCACCACCCTGGCTGGTTATGTACACTGGCAGGTAACAGGCGAGTTCGTACTCGGCGTAGGCGATGCGTCAGGTATGATTCCTGTTGACCCCGCTACCAAGACCTACGATGCCGAGATGGTTCGTAAGTTCGACGAGCTCATCGCTCCAAAGGGTTTCTCATGGAAGTTGCTCGACATTCTGCCTAAGTCATTGAACGCAGGCGAGAATGCCGGTTTCCTCACCCCCGAGGGTGCCATGAAGCTCGACGTATCAGGCCACCTGAAGCCAGGCTGCCCCGTATGTCCTCCTGAGGGCGACGCTGGCACCGGTATGGTAGCCACCAACGCCGTTAAGCAGCGCACAGGTAACGTGTCAGCCGGTACCTCATCATTCTCAATGATTGTGCTTGAGAAACCTCTCTCTAAGCCTTACGAGATGATTGATATGGTTACCACCCCTGACGGTTCGCTTGTAGCCATGGTACACTGCAACAACTGCACCAGCGACATCAACGCCTGGGTAGGTCTGTTCAAGGAGTATCAGCAGCTGCTGGGTGTGCCCGTGGATATGAACGAGCTCTACGGCAAGCTGTTTAACAAGGCCCTCGAAGGCGATACCGACTGCGGTGGTCTGATGGCTTATAACTACGTATCAGGCGAGCCTGTAACAGGTCTGGCTGAGGGTCGTCCTATGTTCGTGCGCTCTGCCGGCGACAAGTTCAACCTGGCCAACTTTATGCGTGCCCACCTCTATGGTGCCATCGGCGTACTGAAGATTGGTAACGACATCCTGCTAAAGGAAGAGAAGATTAAGGTAGATCGCATCACCGGTCACGGTGGTTACTTCAAGACACCAGTAGTAGGTCAGCGCATGCTGGCTGCTGCCCTCAACTCTCCTATCTCTGTGATGGAGACTGCAGGCGAAGGTGGTGCATGGGGTATCGCCCTGCTGGCTGCTTACCTGGTTAAGAACAACGGTAAGAACCTGGCCGACTACCTCGAGGATGTTGTCTTCGCTGGCAACACTGGCACCTCAGTAGCTCCAACCGCCGAGGATGTAGCTGGTTTCGAGAAGTATATCGAGAACTACAAGCGCTGCCTCCCCATCGAGCAGGCCGCTGTAGATAATAAGTAACATTTTATCAACGACATGAAGAAATTTATTTTTACCGCGACTATCGCAATGGCTTTTGCCACATCGGCAACAGCCGCTGAAAATGTGAAAGCTACGGTTCATGCCGATCAGGCTGGAGCCAAAATCAACAAGGAGATCTACGGACAGTTCTCCGAGCACCTGGGCTGCTGTATCTACGGCGGTCTCTGGGTGGGTGAGAACTCACAGATTCCCAACATCAACGGTTACCGCAAGGATGTGTTCGAGGCTCTGAAAGCACTGCAGATTCCTGTACTGCGCTGGCCTGGCGGCTGCTTTGCCGACGACTACCACTGGATGGACGGTATCGGTCCCAAAGAGCAGCGCCCCTCACTGCGTAACAACAACTGGGGTGGCACCATCGAGGACAACTCGTTTGGTACCCATGAGTTCCTGAACCTGTGCGAGATGCTGGGCTGCGAGCCTTATATCTCAGGTAACGTAGGTTCTGGTACCGTCAAGGAGATGGCCCAGTGGGTGGAGTATATGACCAGCGATGGCGACACACCTATGGCCCGCCTGCGCCGCCAGAACGGACGCGACAAGGCTTGGAAGGTGAAGTACTTCGGTATTGGTAACGAGGCCTGGGGCTGCGGTGGTAACATGAGCCCCGAGTACTACTCTGACGAGTTCCGCAAGTTCAACACCTACCTGCGCGATCAGGGTGCCAACCGCCTCTATCGCATTGCGTCAGGTGCCAGCGACTACGACTACAACTGGACCAAGGTTTGTATGGATAAGATTGGTGGCCGCATGCAGGGCATCTCTCTCCACTACTACACCTGCACCGGTTGGACCGGTCCTAAGGGTTCTGCCCTGAACTTCGACACCGACCAGTACTACTGGGCACTGGGCAAGTGCTTGGAGATTGAAGAGGTGATCAAGAAGCACAAGGCCATCATGGACGAGAAGGACCCCAAGAACAGCATCGGCCTGCTGGTTGATGAGTGGGGAACCTGGTGGGACGAAGAGCCCGGTACCATCCCTGGCCACCTGTATCAGCAGAACGCCCTGCGCGACGCCTTCGTAGCTGCGCTGAGCCTCAATGTTTTCCATAAGTACACCGACCGTGTAAAGATGGCCAACATTGCTCAAGTAGTCAACGTGCTGCAGTCTATGATCCTCACCGATCAGGAGGGCACAGGCCACATGGTTCTCACCCCAACCTATCACGTGTTCCAGATGTACACCCCATTCCAGGAGGCTACTTATCTGCCTGTAGATTTGCAGAGTGAGACCATCCAGTGCAGCACAGAGTACTGGAAGGAGAAGCAGAAGACCAGCGACAACACCACACGTCCCTGCCCCGTGCTCTCAGCATCAGCTGCAAAGACCAAGGATGGCAGCATCGTTCTGGCCATCACCAACGTTAGTCTGGATAAGGATCAGACCGTAGATTTCAACTTCGCCGGTTTCAACGCCAAGCAGGTTAGCGGTCGCATCCTCACCTCAAAGAACGTAGCCGACTTCAACGACTTCAATCATCCTAACGTGGTTGCTCCAAAGGAGTACAAGGACGCTAAGATTAAGAAGGGCGTGCTTACCATGAAGGTGCCAGCTAAGTCGATTGTTGTGGTAACGCTGAAATAAAGATAAAGGGTACGGGCCAAGCGCTCGTGCCCTTTATGTACCTTTGCCCCAAAATCTTTAATTAAACCCATTTATGAAACTAAAAAGACTACTTGTAGGAGCCCTGCTGCTCCTCTCTGGGCTGCACGTTACGGCTCAGGACACCAAAATGAATGATTTTATCAGCCAGCTGATGGCCAGGATGACCGTCGAGGAGAAGTTAGGACAGATGAACCTGCTGCCAGGCACATCGGCAACCACAGGCGAACTGAAGAACAGTCCGCTGATGCAACTGATAGCCCAGGGCAAGCTGGGCACCATCCTGAATCAGAAAGGTGTGGATGGCATCCGTCAGCTACAGGATGCCGCCGTCAAGAAGAGCCGTCTGGGTATTCCCCTGCTGGTGGGTATGGATGTGATTCATGGCTACGAAACCATTTTTCCTATTCCCCTGGGCATGTCGTGCAGTTGGGACCTGGCTGCCATCGAGCAGGCTGCACGCATCGCAGCCAAGGAAGCCACAGCCGATGGCATCTGCTGGACCTACAGCCCCATGGTGGATATCGCCCTCGATGCCCGCTGGGGCCGTATTGCCGAGGGTAATGGCGAGGACCCGTTCTTAGGCTCACGCATTGCCGAGGCATTGGTACGCGGCTATCAGGGCAACTATGGTCCTGAGAACATGATGGCCTGCGTAAAGCACTACGCCCTGTACGGCGGTGCCGAAGCCGGTCGCGACTACAACACCGTAGATATGAGTCACATACGCATGTACAACCAGTTCTTCCCACCCTACCAGGCAGCCGCCAAGGCAGGGGCTGGCTCGTTCATGACATCGTTTAATATCGTAGATTACACCCCTGCCACAGCCAACCGCTGGCTTATCGACGATGTGCTGCGCAAGCAGTGGCAGTGGGATGGCTTTGTAGTTACCGACTACGGCGCCATCGCCGAGATGATGAAACACGGTCTGGGCAATCTCCCACAGGTATCGGCACTGGCCCTGAAGGCAGGCACCGATATGGATATGTGTGCCGAGGGATTCATCGGTACCTTAGAGCAGTCGCTCAAGGAGGGTAAGGTCACTATGGCCGAGATCGACCAGGCCTGCCGTCGTGTGCTGGAGGCGAAATACAAGTTAGGACTGTTCCAGAATCCCTACCGTTTCCTTGATAAGAAACGCCGCGCCACCGACATCTATACCACCGAACACAAGCAGGCAGCCCGCAATCTGGCAGCCGAGAGTTTTGTGCTGCTTAAGAACCAGGACCAGCTGCTACCACTCAAGAAACAAGGCAAGATAGCCCTTATCGGTCCGATGGCCCACAACCGTGCCAACATGGCTGGCACCTGGGCACCTACAGCCGACAACAGCAAGTACATCACCCTGAAAGAGGCTATGGAGCAGGCGCTGGCAGGTAAGGCCACCGTGAGCTATGCCCAGGGCTGCAACTTTACCAGCGACTCTACGCTGCAGAAGGATGGTGGTTTTTATCGCGCCACCCCGTTCAAGGATAGCGAACTGTTGAAGCGCGAGGCACTGGCCATAGCCAAGGATGCCGACGTGATTGTGTGCGCTATGGGCGAGAGTGCCGAGATGAGTGGCGAGAGCAGCAGCCGCGCCACACTCGAGATGTTTGATGTGCAGCGCGAACTGCTCCAGGCCCTGCTGCAACTGGACAAGCCCGTAGTGGTACTCAACTTTGCAGGCCGCCCCACCGTGCTCAGCTGGGAGCAGGCCCATGTGCCCGCCATCCTGCAGGTATGGTTTGGTGGCAGCGAGGCAGGCGATGCCATCTGCGACGTACTGTTTGGTGATAAGGTGCCCAGCGGCAAGCTCACCACCTCTATGCCTCAGGTCACAGGTCAGGAGCCACTCTACTACAACTATCTACCCACCGGTCGCCCTGTAGGCGAGGATCGCAAGGAGTTCCAGAAGTTCGGCAGCAACTACTTCGATGTACGTAACGACCCACTCTACCCCTTCGGCTACGGTCTGAGCTATACCACCTTTGCTTATAGCGATGTAACGCTTAACGGCCGCACAGCACAGGTAACGGTTACCAATACCGGCAACTACGATGCCGACGAGATTGTGCAGCTGTACATCCACGATGTGGTGGCCAGCATCACCCGCCCCGTAAAAGAGCTGAAGGGCTTTGAGCGCATTCACCTGAAGAAGGGCGAAAGCAAGGTAGTGAAGTTCGAGATTACCGACGACCTGCTGAAATTCTACAACAGCCAGTTGGAATATGTGCTGGAACCAGGCGACTTTGAGATTATGATTGGTCCCGACAGCAGTCTGAAACATCTGAAGAAAGCCGTACTTACCATACAATAAAAAGAGAAGCGCGACACCTTTTTGCAGGTGCCGCGCTTATTCTTTAAGTGTACCATATAGATGGCATTTGTTTCGGTGTACTGTTGTCGACCATTTTCTCGTCGAACTGTAATTCTTCGTTTTTTGTTTCGTTCTTAGTTGTCATAAGCATTCCTTTTTGGTGATTTTTAGTTGTTACAAATATAGGCAATTTTCCCGTTCATTGCTCTTCCAACCGCATTAATTTAGTACTTATTAACTATAAGAACGCTGTTTGTAGTATAAGACATTCAGTTTTTGATTTTCTGCGAGATGTAGCGGAAAAACATTTTATAGCCGGGGCATAGGTAGTTGCGGCGCTCGGGACCGCGAAGGGTGATGCGCTCTACCAAGCGATCCTTGGGACAGCCTCCGAAACAGAGGTGGGCCACATCGCAATGCAGACAGGCGGAGGGCAGACTGTCGAGTTTATACTCGCCAAACTTGCGATTGGTTTGCATCATATCATGGAGCGAACCCTGCAGGATATTGCCAATGCGATACTCGGGAAACACATAGCGGTCGCAACGGTACAGGTCGCCATTCTTCTCAATCACACCACAATGGCCGCAAACGGATTCGTGAACACACAAACCGGCTGGGCGGTGGGTCAGGTTGCCAATGGCTGCCTCGATTACCTGCACAAACTTTCGCCCTACATCACGGCGGCTCCACTCATCGAAAACGGTACAGAGGAACTTGCCGTAGGCTTCGGGCTGAACGGAGAAGGGCGCCAGGTTGCGGGGCTGATGGCTATAGATGCCAGGGGGCAAAGCCACATTCTTTCCGCTATCATTCTGCGGCAGACTTTCTACCACTGGCAGAAACTGCATGTAGTTGCTGAATCCACGCAGAAACTGATATACCTCGGCAGCATGCGTGGCGTTGGCGGCATTTACGGTGGTAAGGGTGTTGAAGTCGACACCGTGTTTCAGCAGCAGGTCGAGGCCATGCATGGTGCGACTGAAGGTGCCCTCGCCCCGTGCGTCCTTGCGATAGATGTTGTGCAGATGTTCGGGACCATCGATGCTGATGCCGATACGGAACTGATGATTGCGGAAGAACTGGCACCACTCGTCGGTGAGCAGCGTACCGTTGGTTTGCAGCGTGTTAAGTATTTGGCGGCCCTCGCCGTATTTCTGTTGCAGCGCCATGGCCCGCTCAAAAAAGGGAATGCCGCACATAGTGGGCTCGCCACCATGCCAGGCAAACTCTATCTCGGCATATCGTCCGTGGATATCTATCACCTGACGGATGTAGTTCTCGAGCACCTCATCTGTCATAAGCGAAGGGCCAGCGGCATGGCCACTACCCTTCGCTAAATAATAACAGTACTGGCATCGCAGGTTGCAAGCCGCACCAATGGGCTTTACCTCGATGGCATAATGCCTCAAATCGTCACCGCAAGCTGACATACAATAATCATTCTGTAGGCTTAGCGAATGGTTTTACGCCGAGCTTTGAGTAGGTCAGTGTCTCGCTACCGTCGTCGGTACCTATCTCGTGCTGGATGAGGGTGTTCAGCTTCTGGTTCATCAGCTCTACCACCGACTGCATATTGCCCTTGGGCCATGCCAGATTCTCGGTTTCAGAACTGCCGTAGGTGAACATCTCGACATCGTTATTGGCATAGAGGGCATCGATATCGGTAGGATTATTGAAATTAACAGGTGCGAAATAGCGGGCAAACTTATAACTTTCGGTGACGATGCCACGCACAAATCCACGCTTGTTGATATCCAGGCGATAGGCTGGTGTAAGACTCTTGTCGATGATGAACTCGCTATCAATCATCGATAACATATCGTAGCAGAAAAGGACTCCCTCACCATTGCGCACATCAACAGTAGGATTCTTCACGGCAGGCACCAGCGAGTGACCATGCAAACCACTTGTGATCTCAGCAAACTTGGCAGTATTTCCGCCAGTAGCGAAATCGACGAAGGTAGGTGCCAGATCCAGATGCGACGTGATATGCTCGCAATGGCGACCACCTTTCAGTTCTGGATGATAAACAATCAGGGGCACGTGGATGTTGTTGTCATAAATAAAGCCTCCCTTACCCTTCAGACCGTGTTCGCCCTGCATCTCACCATGATCACTGGTATAGATGATGATTGTGTTCTTCAGCAGACCATTGTCAGCCAGGTAGTTGAGCAGTTTCTGCATATGGTTGTCCTGATCCCGAATGGTGTTGAAATAGTAGTCGCGGAAGGTTTTCCATCCAGCCTCTGTCTTAGGTGATGGCCCCACCATGCGCTCCCAGTTGCCTGCATACTCGCCATGGGCTGCCACACGACCTTCCTTGTCGAATGGTTCATTCCAGGTGGCAGGAACGGGCACGCTATAACTCTTTTTGTAGATAGGATCGTCGGGAGCAGGAACACCTTCACCGGCCAGGCCTCCGATACCATCCTCGTTATAGTACATAATATCATGTGGGTTCAGGAAGTTGACAGCCAGGAAGAAACTCTGACCATTCTCATTCAACTGTTTCCCCTTGTTGTTCAGCCATTCGATGGTGTTATCAGCGATGGTACCATCCTCTTTATAACCCTCATAAACGGCACCATACATATCGCCCTCGGTCCAGTCGCTAAAGCCATATTCCTCGAGCGAGGTGTCACCCTCAGACATGTGCCACTTGCCCTTAAAGGCGGTGTAGTAGCCAGCCTGACGCAGCATATCGCCTACAGTAGTCAGATCGGTTGACATATTGGGTTGGAAGGCATAGTTGGTGTTGTCGAGCATACACGTTTCGGTGATGTGGCGACCGGTATAGATAACCGATCGGCTTGATGTGGAAACATTAGCACAGGCGTAATGCTTCTCGAACGTGGTTCCCAGCTTGCGCAATCGCTCGCGGGCAGCATAGTCGCTACCAGCAGGATACTGTTCCATATACGACTCCTGGTCGGTAGTAATAAAAATGATGTTGTACTTGCCGTCGGCATTAGGCGTAGGCGTGATCTTTTTTGCGGGGTTGTCGGTCGCATCCAAACACCCAACCAGCAGTGCGCTCGTAGGCAGTAGCACCAGCGTCTTCTGAATGTTCTGTTTCATTTTCAGTTATTGTTTTTAGAGGTCAAATCTTGGCGGTTCGGTGGTAAAAAGAAACTGTTCACCTTATATATCAGGTAAATAACAATCAATGCTGTGGCTCCGAAAAGAATAAAAAGCAGAATGTCTAATGCCATCATAATGGTAGGAATTATTGTTTGCGGATGCAAATATACACCCGATGGCGGCAAACGTCCTTTCCCCTGAGCAAAAATACGCTGAAAGGAAAGCAAAAATACGTCGAAAGGAAAGAAATACGCTGAAAGGAAAGCCGCCTACCCTTGTTGGCGATAGGCCGAAGGCGACTGCTTGCCTAACTGCTTGAAGGCCTTGGTCATTGATGCCGGCGAAGAGAAACCACACTCTTCGGCTATCACAAGCAAGCGCTCATCGGGCTTGGCAGTAATCAAACTGATGGCATGGCGCACACGATGCTGGCAAATCATATCGTAGAACGACTGGTAACCGCTGCGGCGTATCACCTCCGACAGATAGGTGGCATTGGTGCCCAGGCGTGCCGTCAGCAAGTCGCTGGTGATGTGCTGCTCGGTAAAGATACGCTCCTTGGTGAGCAGGTCGTCCAACTTACGGCTCAACTGCATAAAGCGCTCGTCGGTTAAACGGAACGTGCCTGCCACAGGTGCTGGTTCAGCCATATCATCGGCTGCAGCCTTAACGATTTCATCTGTACGGTCGGCATAGGGCTGTCGCCAAGGGTTAAGCGTAAAGATGCAGAACCAGATGTTCATACCCGTAAAAAACACGTCGCGCACCGCTTTCACGATGGCATTATCAGCATAGAAGTTGATAGCCATCAGCACACAGATGAACGTGGGCAACCACTGGATGTACTGGGCAAAGCGCACGGGGAAATCATCGCTATCGGCATAGGTGTCCTCGTTGGCACGGCGCACGGCCTGTCCTATCTTGAGTGCCATGCGCACCGACAGGGCGAAATAGGCAGCAAACACCACGCTGACTGCCACAAACGCCAAAGGACGATAACCATCAGCCAGTTTCACGATGCCCAGGGCCTGTAGCAACAGGGGAGCCAGCACGATGGCACCAGGCAGAAACAGCCAGTAGCCTTTCTTATCAAGCATGCAATTACACGACGAATGGCCTGCCGCAAAGAAATAGCCGTGGCACATCACCAGCATCTGCAGCGAGAAGAACAGCACGGCAAAGGCGTTGACATACAGCAGGGCATCGGCATCGCCCACCTGCACCAGATAGGGCAACTCCATAATCTGCATCAGATACAGCACGCCCACCGATCGCTGGGCAGGAAACAGTTCATAAAAATGCTCGCCGTAGGCTTTCGGACGATAGTACCATTTCAGAATCCATCCATACAGGTTGGTGAGGATAAACGCCAGGTTGACGGCGAAAAGTAGTAGATATTCTGTTGTGGGCATAAGGTTATTAGTTTTGTTTGTTATTGTTTGATATTACACTTTTCCTTTATTAATAATGTATATACCAGCTGTGGTGAGGGTGGCTGCCAGGATGTACTTGGGCAGGAAGGGCTCGCCGAGGCAGAGACACGAGGTGACGGCGCCAACCACGGGGATGAGCGAATTCCAGATGGCTATCTTACCCACAGGGTTGCAGGTGAGGAGCTTGTTGTAGAGGGCAAAACCGATGGTGGAGATGCCTATCAGCATGAGCAGATAAAACAGTCCGAGCAGGGTGACATGGGGCAGCGTGCCACCCATCAGCAAACCGGGGATGATGAGTAGGGCACCACCAATGCCAAGACTGTAACCAGTGCCCACAAACACGTCCACACGCTTGCCAACGCCGCGGGTCATCAGTCCCGCAAAGGCACCGCACAGGGCATTGAGGATGATCATGCCATCGCCCAGCAGGGTGAACTGGCCACTACCCTCGCCCCCCAGGTTGAGCGACAGGATACCACCAAAGCCGATGGTGCAACCCAGGATTTTGCGCGTGGTGAGCTTGTCGCTCTTGAAAAACAGGCAGGCCAGAAGCACCAGTGTGAACACACTGAGCGAATTGAGGATGGCAGCACGACTGCCCTGACTATGCGACAAACCGATATAGAAGGCGGCATAATGCAGCGTGGTATTGAGTAAGGTGAAACCCAACAGAAACAGGGCACTGCCCAGCAGATGCGGACGGGCCGACTCCTTGAAGCTGAACGAGCGATGGGTGAAACGGGCTATCGAAAGGATGATGAGTCCGGAGATACAGAAGCGGATGCCTGCAAAGAGCATCTTACTGCCCGTCATATCGGCGGTGATTCCGAGCTCGGCAAAGCCTAGTTTGATAAACGGATAAGCCCAGCCCCACAGAAAGGCTGCGGTGAATGCCATGAGGGCAGCCCAAACAGGACGCTGGAAGATACTTTGTTGTGTCATATAGGATGCAAAGATAAATGTTTTGGCACGAATTTCACGAATTAACACGAAAAAATTAATAAATTCGCGCAAATTCGTGTAATTCGTGCCTAATTTTTTGTATTTTTGTCGCGAAATTAGAATGATTGCAATGAACAAACAGGATACAGCAACAAGCACAAAGCGTGATGTGGCTCTGGTACTATCGAGTGGTGGTGCCCGCGGACTGGCACATATCGGTGCCATCGAGGAACTGCTTAACGAGGGCTATCATATCACCTCGATAGCAGGCTGCTCGATGGGTGCGCTGATAGGTGGCGTGTATGCTGCAGGCAAGCTGGAGGACTTCAGAGAGTGGATGAAAACCATCGACCGCAAAAAGATGCTGGAGCTGACCGATTTCTCGTTCAGTCTGAGTCATCTGGTGAAAGGCACACGCATCATCGAGGCTATCATGGAGTTTGTGCCCGATGTGCAGATAGAGGATCTGCCTATCCCCTACTGCGCCATAGCCACCGACTGGGTGTCGGGCCAGGAAGTGGTGTTTCGCAAAGGCAGCCTGTTTGAGGCCATACGCGCCTCGATATCGCTACCCACCTTTTATGAACCGGTGCAGCGCGACGGCATGATACTGATAGACGGCGGCGTGACCAACCCCATACCACTGAACCGCGTGGAGCGCCACGAGGGCGACCTGCTGATTGGTATCGACGTGAGCGGACACGACTATAAAACGCAATGGGAGATACAGCAGGAGCTGACCGAAAAGCGCAAGCACAGCACGTCATTATCGCAACAGATACTGAACCGACTGCTGCCCGACCATCTGGACTTCAACTACTACACCATGCTGTCACGCGTAAGCTCGCTGATGATACGACAGAACTCGCTGCTGATGGCTCAGCTTACCAAACCGGATGTGCTGGTGGACATACAGATGGCACGCTACGGGGGATTCGACTACGACAAATCGGAGAAGATCATCGCCATAGGCCGACAAAAAACACGCCAAACTTTACATCCGGTTTAAACCTTTTGCCTCTGCCAGCGTCAATTAATTAACCTATTATATAAATAAGGAACCATTAGTTATTATCAACAAAACCAATAATTATGAGAAAACTATTCATGTCTCTCCTGCTCTTAGTAGCAGCGTCTGCAGGTGCTGCAGAAAACCCAGTTCTAACTATCGAAGGCGGTAAGGTGCAAGGCATCCTGGCCGACGATCATCCTGAAGTGTTTGTGTATCGTGGCATTCCTTATGCTGCGCCTCCTATCAAGGAGAACCGCTGGAAGGCGCCACAGCCTGTTCTGCCCTGGAAGGGTGTGAAGGTGTGCGACACCTTTGGCCGGCCCAGCTATCAGGCCATACAGTACACCGGTGGCTACTACACCGAGTGGGGTTATGGTAAGGAGGCTGCCTTCAGCGAGGACTGCCTGTATCTGAACGTATGGACCAAAGCTCCCGGACAGGCTAACAAGAAACTGCCCGTAGCGCTGTGGATTCACGGTGGTGGCTATCGCGAGGGTTTCGGTTCGGAGCCTGAGTTCGACGGTCAGGAGTGGGGTGCCAAGGATGTGGTGCTGGTATCAATCAACTACCGCTTAGGTGTGTTCGGATTCCTGACTCACCCTGCACTGGCAGCCGAGAGCCCCAACCACGTATCGGGCAACTACGGTATCCTGGACCAGATAGAGGCGCTGAAGTGGATTAAGAAGAACATCGCCCAGTTTGGTGGCGACCCCAATAACGTAACCATCTTCGGACAGAGCGCCGGTGGCGGTAGCGTACGCACACTGTGCGAGAGCCCATTGGCTCGCGGCTTGTTCCACAAGGCTGTGATTATGAGTGCCCAGGGACTGAGCATTCCTGATGCCAACGGTCGCCCCATGGGTGCACGCTACAGCGGCGGTACCGTGAAGGAGGCCGAGGCTAACGCTAAGAAGGTGTTCGACTGGGCCGGACTGACCGACCTGAAGAAGATGCGCGCTGCCAGCACCGAGACCATCTTTGCACTGCCTACACTCTACTATCAGGTGAACAACGACGGACAGCAGGCCAGCGGTCCGATGGCTTTCATGCGCCAGGGCCTGCCCTTCATGCCAATGATTGATGGCTACGTAAGCGAGAAGAGCTTCGACGATGCTACCCGCCAGGGCACACTGGCCGACGTGCCTTATATGATAGGTTTCACACTGGATGACATGGGCAACATGGCACCCAACATTGCCGAGTTCTGCAAGGTGCGCGAACAGAAGGGCGGTAAGGCTTGGGCTTATCAGTTTGCACGTCCTCTGCCCGACGATGGCAGTCATCCTGAGGTGACACAGCGCCTGAAGGGAGCCTTCCACTCAAGCGACCTGTGGTTTGTATTCAAGAGTCTGAAGCACTGCTGGCGCCCCTGGACAAAGGGCGACTGGGATCTGTCGGAGAAGATGCTTACCGCTTGGACCAACTTCGTGAAGTACAGCGATCCTAACGGTCCTAAGGGTGGCGCATGGACACCCTGCACAGAGAAGAGCACCAAGTTCATGGTGTTTAAGCTGGACGACAAGGATGCCGAGGCTTCATTCCTGGGCGAACCAGAGAAGTCTAAGCTGCCCGCATTCGGCTTCGGCCCTGCTCCCACTCCAACCCGCAAATAAGCGGGCTGGAGGATTGATATGAATCAAACATCTGATTTGTATCAATAAAAACACTGTGTTCGCACACAATTTGATAAAAATGCTTGTTCAGTTCAAAACATCGCCGTATCTTTGCATCGTCAAAAGACATAAGGCGCTTGCCAAAAGGGCACGCCAATAAGGATAACAATAAAAGTTGAATTAAAAGAAAAGAAAGGGTAAAAAGATGAAAAAGATGATTTTGACACTGGTAGCAATGTTGAGTATGACAACCGCATTTGCCGAGAATGAGAACGCAGCAACAGTAAGCAACGCAGAGGCTTATAACATGAATATCAATATCAACAAACTCTCTGACGCGCTGAACCTGGCCAACGACCAGAAGGAAGCTGTAGAGAACATTCACTACGTATTCAGCACAGAGATGGCTTATGCTGCTCAGTACGGTAGCGCTGATCGCGATGCAATGGTAAAGCGTGCCATCAACACCGACGTAAAGCGTATGAGCTACGTGCTTAACTCAGATCAGATGCGTAAGTACTTGATGCTGCTGAACGTAACACTTAACAACCGCGGTCTGAACAAGTAAGAAATAACGGCCCGTTACCATGACCTACGCTGATGCTCACTGAGCGACGTATGGCTTCGGTAATAAACTTTTTGGCCTGGCCTACGGCATCTGGCAGCTGATAACCCAACGCCAGATTCGAGGCAATAGCAGATGAGAGCGTACATCCTGTCCCGTGCAGGTTGGCGCTCTTAATTTTTTCGGTGGTATATTCATATATACGTCCATCAGGCATCAGGAGCCTGTCAGTCATCAGCGTGTCGTCGGCATGACCGCCTTTCACCAGGAAGGCACAGCATCTGCTGTCCACCTGCTTCTTCAGGCGCTCGGCTTCGGGCAGATTAGGCGTCACAAGTGTGCACAACGGGAAAAGCGCGTCGGCAATATAGTCGATAGCCTCTGGCTGCATCAGCGTATAGCCACTGGTGGATATCATCACGGGATCGTAAACCACAGGCACATCAACCTGACTCAGCGCCTCGACAATAGCTTCGGCCACTGCCTTATCGGGTATCATGCCAATCTTGATAGCAGCTGGCTGCAAGTCGCTCAGCACGGCGTGCAACTGCGATGCCACAACTGCTTTGGGCACAGGCATCGAGGCCTGCACACCCAGTGTATTCTGTGAGGTGAGTGCTGTGATAACGGTGGCACCATAGCAACCATGTGCCGTTATCACCTTCAAGTCCTGCTGAATGCCGGCACCACCCGAGGGGTCGCTGCCAGCGATACTTAATACTACTTCCATGCGTCGCCTAATATCATGGCTCCTCCAAAGCCCATCTGTTCCACTTCCTTTATTTTATCAAATGTCACACCGCCCAGCGCCATCACGCGCGGACCTATCAATCCCGACTCGCGAGCTGCAGCTATCTTCTCCTTGCTAAAAGCTGAGTAATAGCCGGGCTTCGAGATACTATCGAAGATGGGGCTAAGACTCATATAATCGTATGGTTGATGAAGGCAATCTGCCAACTCCTTCAGAGAGTGGCACGAGATGCTGACAGCACCGCCCCACCCTGCTGGGGGCTGGGGGTTGCGACTATTGAGATGCACACCACGCAACTGATATTTGACGGCCAACTGGTGGCAATCGTGCAGCACCAGCCGCGAGTAGAGCCGGGCTGGTAGCGCCTGAATCAGGCGCTCGAGTTTTTCTAGCCCTCTGGCCGAGTCGGCCAGAGAACCTAGGGCAGGCTTACGGATATGCACTATATCGGCCTGGCCGCTGTCCAGCAGCTGCACAATGCGCTCAGCCTCGCCCTCAAAAAACTCGGGCTTCGTGATTACTATTATCATTTCCCTTTAAATTCCCCTTCCATTCTATTCCATTCGTATAATCAAAGCTCGCATCCCAATCTTTCCAAACCGGCTCACGGCCCAGCTCTTTCAGACGGGCGTTGATCACCTTGGCGGTTCGCTCATCACTCACAGTAAACTGTTCGAGCGCCTGCGGATAGGTGTGGTAGCCACCGGGATTGACATGGCTCTCTGCCGACATCGTGGTGACGCCCAGCGTGCACATGTTGTCACGGATATATGCCGGTTCGCGGGTAGAATAAGAGATGTCCACATCATGGTCGAAGATACGCATAGCGAAGGTAGCCTGAGCCAACTCGCGGTCGGTCATGAAACAGTTGGGTTGGAAGCCCTCATTCTGTGCCGGACGCATGCGGGGGAAATTGATCGAGTACTTGGTGCGCCAATAGTGCTTCTGCAGATAGCGCAGGTGGTGGGCCATCATCGTCACGTCGGTGCGCCACTCCTTCTCCAGACCTATCAGCACACCCATGCCAATAGAGTGCACCCCGGCCTGCCCCATACGGTCGAAGCCGTCGCAGCGCCATTCAAAACGGCTCTTCATGCCGCGTGGGTGGTAGAGTTGGTAGTGCTCGCGGTTGTAGGTCTCCTGAAAGCATATCACACCGTTCAGTCCGTGATGGGTGAGCTCGCGATACTCCTCCATCTTGAGTGGCATCACCTCAATCTTGATATTCGAGAAATAGCGTTTGGCTATGTCGATGGCCTTAGCCAGATAGGGCACGCCAGCCTTGGCGGGATTCTCACCCGTGACGAGCAGGATATTCTCGAATGGTGCCAACTGCTTGATGGCGCGGTACTCATCCTCAATCTGGTCGGGGGTGAGGATGGTGCGTGCCATGGGGTTCTCACGATGGAACCCGCAATACACGCAGGAGTTAGAGCAGGAATTGGTAATATAAAGTGGGATAAACATCGACATGGTGCGCCCGAAGCGCTCCTCGGTATAACGTCGTGACAGTCGGGCCATCGTTTCAAGGTAAGGCTCGGCAGCGGGCGAGAGCAGGGCCATAAAATCATCTACATCGCAGCGACTCCTGCCCAGTGCGCGGCGCACGTCGGCATCGGTCTTGCTAGCAATACGCTCTGTGGTCTCGTCCCAACTGATATTTTTTAGTTCGTCAGAAAACATAACTTCAATATTTAAATTCTTAAATTCTCTTCGCGCAGGGTTTAAACGCATATTCCTTCAGTTCGTGGATTGAAGGGTGCTCGCCGCAGAGCGCACAGTCAGAGCGCTGACCGAAGTCGAAGCGCTGCCACTGCATGCTCAGGGCATCGAAGGTGAGAAGGGTGTTGGTGAGTGGCTGCCCCACCCCCGCCAGATATTTGATACACTCGGTGGCCTGCACGGTGCCAAGCATGCCAGCGATAGAGCCCAGCACGCCCACCGTGGCGCAGGTTTCTACATCCTCTTTGGCAGGCGGTTCGGGAAACAGACAGCGGTAGCAGGCTGTGCCTGGCAGGTGGGTCATCACCTGTCCGCTATACTTGCTGATGCCCCCCATCGTAAAGGCCTTATCCAGCATCACGCAGGCATCGTTCACAAGATATTTGGTGGCAAAATTGTCGGTGCCGTCGATGACAAAGTCATACGACTCTATCAGCTTCATGGCGTTGGCCTCGTTCAGATAGAGCTCATAGGTACGCACGTTCACATCGGGATTCATCGCCTCAATGCGTTCGCGGGCCACCTCAACCTTCGGTCGGTTGATATCCTTGGTAGAATGCAGCACCTGGCGCTGCAGATTCGTGATACTCACAGTATCACCATCCACCACGCCAATGGTGCCCACGCCGGCAGCAGCCAGATACAGTGCCACAGGCGAACCCAGGCCACCAGCACCAACAAGCAGCACCTTGGCCTGCAGCAATTTCTCTTGCGCCTCGTGTCCAAACCCCTCTAATATCAAGTGGCGGTTATAACGCCTACGTTGTTCGCTAGATAGATCCATCAACTCTTCAATTTTCTCAAGTCGTGAGTTAACTTCGCTGCGCAGAAGTTTGGTCCACACATCGTGCAGTATTCGCCATCAGTATGACCTGCCTCTGTGAAGTACTGCAGCGCCAGTTCGGGGTCTAACGACAGGTGGAACTGATCGCGCCAGCGGAACTCGAAGCGGGCCTTCGACAGGGCGTTGTCGCGGATGCAGGCACCGGGATGCCCCTTAGCCAGGTCGGCAGCATGAGCGGCTATCTTATAGGCAATGATACCCGCACGCACATCGTCCTTATTAGGCAGCGCCAAGTGCTCCTTAGGAGTTACGTAGCAAAGCATGGCAGTTCCGAGCCAGGCTATCTGGGCTCCACCAATAGCACTCGTGATGTGATCATAGCCAGGAGCGATATCGGTGACGATAGGTCCGAGGGTGTAGAAGGGTGCCTCGTGGCACTTCTCCAACTGGCGCTCCATGTTCTCCTTGATCTTATGCATGGGCACGTGACCAGGACCTTCGATAAATGCCTGCACGTTCTTCTCCCAGGCACGTACCACCAGCTCGCCCATCGTGTCGAGCTCAGCAAACTGAGCGGCATCATTGGCATCGGCAGTACAACCGGGGCGCAGACCGTCGCCCAGCGACAGCGCTACATCATATTTGGCTACGATATCACAGATATCATCGAAATGCTCATACAGGAAGCTCTCCTTATCGTGAATCAGGCACCACTTGCTCATGATGCTACCGCCACGACTCACGATGCCGCACAATCTGCTGTCGGCCAGATGCACGTTGTGGCGACGGATGCCAGCGTGGATGGTAAAGTAGTCCACACCCTGCTCGCACTGCTCTATCAGCGTGTCGCGATACACCTCCCAGGTCAGGTCTTCCACCTTGCCATCTACCTTCTCCAGAGCCTGATAGATGGGCACGGTGCCTACGGGCACAGGACAGTTGCGCAGAATCCACTCGCGTGTCTCGTGAATATTATTACCAGTAGAGAGGTCCATCAGCGTGTCGCCACCCCACTTGCACGACCATACGGCCTTGTCCACCTCTTCATCAATCGACGAAGTAGTGGCCGAGTTGCCGATATTGGTATTGATTTTCACGGCAAAGTTGCGTCCGATAATCATCGGTTCGCTCTCAGGGTGGTTGATGTTGGCAGGAATAACCGCACGTCCGCGTGCCACCTCCTCACGTACGTATTCGGGGGTGATATGCGTCTCGATGCCTAATGCCTCGCAGTTCATATTCTCACGAATGGCCACATACTCCATTTCGGGGGTGATGATACCAGCCTTGGCGCAGGCCATCTGGGTGATGCCCTGCCCTTTCTGCGCACGGTCTTCTATCCACTGCTGGCGCATGCGGGGCAGACCAGCTTTCAGGTCAACCTGATAGTTAGGGTCGGTATAAGGACCGCTGGTGTCGTAGATATATACCGGTTCATTCTTCTCTACGTGGGTTTTGCCATCAGCATCCTTCGTCACCGTTGGTGTCAGGTTCACCTTGGTCATACCCACCTTCATATCGGGGTAAATCTTACCCTGCATATATGCTTTCTCACGCTGTGCGTAAGCTTTGTGATCGTTTATCATATTTCAAACATTCTTTTAGTCGGCGTTCCGCCTTTGTAAAAGCGGCAAAGCCGAGCGAAAGATTAAACATTAAACATTTAAAAACGCCGTGAGTGGGCTCGAGGCTTCGGCGCTATCGGCAATGGCTCCAAGACCAGCCTCAAAGGCGTGTCGACCTGCAATCACCGCTTGGCGGAAGGCATCAGCCATCGCTACAGGATCGCCTGCCACGGCAATGGCGGTATTCACCAGCACACAGTCGGCACCCATCTCCATCGCCTCAGCCGCATGACTGGGTGCACCGATACCGGCATCTACCACAACAGGCACCGTGGCCTGATCGATGATAATCTGCAGGAAGTCCTTCATGCGCAAGCCCTTATTGGTACCGATGGGCGCTGCCAGCGGCATCACAGTAGCTGCACCAGCCTCTTCCAGATGTTTGCACAGTGTGGGGTCGGCCTGGCAATAAGGCAGCACCACAAAACCCATCTTCACCAACTGCTCGGTGGCCTTCAGGGTCTCTACAGAGTCGGGCAACAGATATCGGGGGTCGGGATGAATCTCCAACTTAAGCCAGTTGGTACCAAAAGCCTCACGCGACATCTGGGCAGCAAACACAGCCTCTTCGGCATTACGCACACCCGAGGTATTGGGCAGCAGCTGTATGTTCTGATTCTGCGTGATGTGGGTGAGCAGGTCGTCATTCTTGTCGTCGAGCTCTACACGCTTCATAGCCACTGTCACCATCTCTGTGCCAGAGGCTGCGATGGCACGCGCCATCAGTTCATTGTTATTGAACTTACCCGTGCCTAAAAACAGACGAGAGTCAAACTCCCGTCCTGCAATAACTAATTTACTCATGATTGATTACCTTTATAATATGTTTCATTTCTTCTACCGGATTCTCGGCTCGCAGCACACTGCCACTCAGGGCAATGCCATCAATGCCTGTAGCAAGGATAGCAGGTATGTCGGCATCGGTGATACCGCCGATAGCCACAACGGGCAGTTCGATATGTGCCGCACGCATCTCTATCACAATGCGGCGATAGCCATCCAGGCCCAACACGGGTGAGAGCTTCTGCTTGGTGGTGGTGAAACGGAATGGTCCGCAACCGATATAGTCGGCACCAGCCTCGTAGTGCGCTTTCACATCGCTGAAGGTATTGGCTGTGCCACCAATGATATAGTCGTGCCCCAGGATGCGGCGCGCCTCGCTGATGGGCATATCGTTCTTGCCCAGATGCACACCGTCGGCCTGCAACTGGCGCACCAGCTCCACCCTATCGTCGATGATGAACGTAGCACCCGCCTCACGGCACAGTCGTAAGGCCTCGATGGCTACAGGGCGCACCTCCTCGTCGGTAGCATCCTTCATACGCAACTGTATCCAGCGGCATCCACCTTGCAAAGCCAGTTGGATACTGTCAAGATAGCTATAACGCTCCGTAAAATGTGATATGAACTGTAACATCTGCCTCACCCCCCGCATGCTGCTTTGATAATCGTGATGCTAGCACCCTCTTGCAGTGTGGTTTCGCCCCAAGTGGTACGTGGTTTCAACTCATTATCAATGGCTATTGCCACACCTTTGGCGGGCAACTGCAGCTCTGCGGCAAGCTCAAGCAATGTCACGGCTTGCGACTCGTGTTGTTTGTTGTTAATACTTATTTTCATATTTCTTTCCTCCGACGGCATTACCCGTATCAGGTTCTATGGGTATTTTCTCAGCTTTGGCACATGCCTCAGCACCCCGAATATTGCAAAATTGCGCTGCAAAAGTAATGTTTTTATTTCTATCTGACAAATAAAACGGGATTTTTTTTGCTATTTGCTATCAATTTACTACTTTTGCACTACAATGAAAAGAAATAAAGAGATATATAAGGTAACGATGGTTGGTGGCGCCGTGAATGTGGTGCTGCTGCTGTTTAAGTTTGTGGCGGGCATTGTGGGACATAGTGCGGCGATGGTGGCCGACGCGGTTCACTCGCTGTCCGACTTTGTTACAGATATCATCGTGCTGGTGTTTGTGCGCATCAGCGGCAAACCTACCGACAAATCGCACGAGTACGGGCATGGTAAATACGAAACGCTGGCCACCACACTGATTGGGTTGGCACTACTGATAGTAGCTGTAGGCATTGTGTACAGCGCACTCACCAAGATTATCGCTTGGGCACAGGGCGGCACCTTAGAGGCACCAGGCATGCTGGCGCTATGGGCTGCACTTCTTTCGATTATTCTGAAAGAGGCGGTGTTCCACTACTCGATGGTGCAGGCCCGCAAACTCAAGTCGCAGGCAGTAGAGGCCAACGCCTGGCACCACCGCAGCGATGCCCTGTCGAGTATAGGCACAGCCATCGGCATTGGTGGCGCCATCTTCTTAGGTGAACGATGGACGGTGCTCGATCCCATGGCAGGTATCATCGTGGGCCTATTTATTATTAAGGTGGCGATAGACCTGCTGCGTAATGGCATTGGCGACCTGATGGAGCATTCGCTGCCCGATGAGGTTGAGAGCGAGATTCTGCAGCTGGCAGGATCGATACCTGGCGTTACAGAGCCACACGATCTGCACACGCGCCGAATAGGCAATCATTACGCCATAGAACTGCACATACTGATGGACGACGACATCAGTTTGCGCGAGGCTCACAACAAAAGCGAAGAAGTGGAGAATATCCTACGCGAACACTACGGCAAGGAAACCCACATATCGGTACACGTAGAACCCAAAAGCATCAGAGAACATTAAACTTGTCGGCATCGTCCAGCACGGGGAACTTCTTGCGGAAACGCTGCAGCTGTTCCATATCAAGTTCAACGGTAGCAATACCCTCCTCACCATCGGCACACTGGGCGATGGTGCGGCCATAGGCATCAATCACCACCGAACCACCAATATACTTACAAGCAGCATCGCTACCCACACGGTTCACGCCTATCACATAGCACTGGTTCTCGATAGCGCGGGCCTTGAGCAACGATGTCCAGGCATCCTGACGCTTCTCGGGCCAGTTGGCCACGTAGATGATGGCATCATAATCGCCACGCGAACGCGAGAATACCGGGAAGCGCAAATCATAGCACACCTGCAAGAGAAATCTCACCCCACGCCATTCGACCACCACACGCCGGCAGCCAGCTGCATACTCCTTTGTTTCGCCAGCATACGAAAACAGATGGCGCTTGTCGTAATAATCATAGGTGCCATCGGGGCGCACAAAATACATGCGATTACGCAGTCGGCCCTTATCATCCTTCACAGCCACACTGCCTGCGATGGCAGCATCAAGGCGGGCTGCCTGCTGCTGCATCCACGAAAGAATCAAAGGACCCTGCTGCTGAGCCATCGCACTACTCCCCTCGGCCAGGAAACCCGTGGCAAAGGTTTCGGCCAGCACATAAAGGTCGGCACCGGGATGCTGCGAAAGCTGATTTTCGAGATTGCTGAGGGTGCTGCTGAGTGCACCGGAAAAGATGTTATGTTGTAGAATTGACACCTTCATAATTACAAATACTTTGTTATATGTTGCAAAGATATAGTATTTTTCTATCATTCCGCACAATTTATCGAGAAACCATCACCTATTTCGAAGTTTTTTTGTATCTTTGCCCCCAAAAATAACGTTTATTACTATTAAATATTCATTATGTACGACAACAAAGTTATGAACATGGCAGCGGATAATATCCGTATCCTCGCTGCTTCGATGGTTGAAAAAGCAAAGTCGGGACACCCCGGCGGTGCTATGGGTGGTGCAGATTTCATCAACACCCTTTACAGTGAGTTCTTGGTTTATGATCCAGAGAATCCCGCATGGGAAGGTCGCGACCGTTTCTTCCTCGATCCAGGTCACATGGCTCCTATGCTTTACAGCCAGTTGGCTCTTATCGGTAAATATACACTCGAGGATTTGAAGAATCTGCGCCAGTGGGGCTCAGTAACTCCAGGTCACCCCGAGCGCGAGATTGAGCGCGGTATCGAGAACACCTCTGGTCCTCTGGGTCAGGGTCACTGCTTTGCAGTTGGTGCTGCCATCGCCGCTAAGTTCCTGAAGGCTCGTCTGGGCAACGTGATGAACCAGACTATCTATGCATACATCAGCGATGGTGGCGTGCAGGAGGAGATCTCACAGGGTGCAGGTCGTATCGCCGGAAACCTGGGACTCGACAACCTCATCATGTTCTACGACGCTAACGATATCCAGCTCTCTACCAAGACTGAGGTGGTTACCTCTGAGGATACCGCCAAGAAGTATGAGGCTTGGGGATGGTTTGTACAGAAGATTGACGGTAACGATGTTGACCAGATTCGCGAGGCCATCAAGAAGGCTCAGGCCGAGAAGGATCGCCCATCACTCATCATCGGTCACTGCGTAATGGGTAAGGGTGCCCGCAAGGCTGACAACAGCAGCTACGAGAGCAACTGCGCTACTCACGGTGCTCCTCTTGGTGGCGACGCTTACATCAACACCATGAAGAACCTGGGTGCTGATCCTGAGAACCCATTCCAGATATTCCCCGAGGTACAGGAGATGTACGCTAAGCGTGCTGAGGAACTGAAGAAGATTGTGGCTGAGCGCTACGCTGAGAAGGCTGAGTGGGCTAAGGGTCATCCCGAGCAGGCCAAGCAGCTGGAGGAGTGGTTCAGCGGCAAGGCTCCTGTGATCGACTGGAGCAAGGTTGAGCAGAAGGCTGGTGCTGCCACACGTGGTGCAAGTGCTACTGTACTGTCAGCCCTGGCTGAGCAGGTGCCTAACATGATCTGTGCTTCGGCCGACCTGAGCAACTCTGATAAGACCGACGGATTCCTGAAGAAGACTCACGACCTGGTTCGTGGCGACTTCAGCGGTGCCTTCTTCGAGGCTGGTGTAGCCGAGCTCACCATGGCTTGCTGCTGCATCGGTATGGCTCTGCACGGTGGTGTAATCCCCGCATGCGGTACCTTCTTCGTATTCTCTGACTACATGAAGCCCGCCGTACGTATGGCTGCCCTGATGGAGCTGCCAGTGAAGTTCATCTGGACTCACGATGCCTTCCGTGTAGGTGAGGATGGTCCTACCCACGAGCCTGTAGAGCAGGAGGCACAGATCCGCCTGATGGAGAAGCTGAAGAACCACCACGGCAAGAACTCTGTATTGGTGGTTCGTCCTGCCGATGCCGAGGAGACAACCGTTTGCTGGCGCATGGCCATGGAGAATGTTGATACCCCAACAGCGCTCATCTTCTCTCGTCAGAATATCGATATGCTGCCTGAGGGCAACGACTACAGCCAGGCCACTAAGGGTGCTTATGTAGTAGCCGGAAGTGATGAGAACTACGACGTGATTCTGCTGGCTTCTGGTTCAGAGGTTTCTACTCTGGAGGCAGGTGCTAAGCTGCTCCGCGAGGATGGCGTAAAGGTTCGCGTGGTTAGCGTTCCTTCTGAGGGATTGTTCCGCAGCCAGAGCAAGGAGTATCAGCAGAGCGTACTGCCCGCAGGTGTTAAGAAGTTCGGTCTCACCGCTGGTCTGCCTGTAAACCTCGAAGGTCTGGTAGGTGCCGACGGTACTGTTTGGGGCTTGGAGAGCTTCGGTTTCTCTGCTCCTTACAAGGTGCTCGACGAGAAGCTCGGCTTCACCGGTGAGAATGTGTACAAGCAGGTTAAGAAATTGCTTGCTTAATTAATAATCTGGCACGAATTTCGCGAATTAACACGAATTATTTTACTCATTGCTAGTAAAATTCGTAAAATTCGTGTAATTCGTGCCTTAAATTTTAAAACTATGGAAGTAAAAACAGTAGGAGTGGCTTGCGATCATGCAGGCTTTGCGTTAAAGCAGTTTGTACTCCAGTATCTGGAGGAGAAAGGTTATCCTGTCAAAGACTATGGAACATGGAGTGATGCCAGTGTAGATTATCCCGACTTCGGACACGCGCTGGCCGAGGGTATCGAGAGTGGCGAGGTTTATCCCGGCATTGCCATCTGCGGCAGCGGCGAGGGTATCTCTATCACACTGAACAAGCATCAGCAGGTGCGCGCCGGACTGTGCTGGATTCCTGAGATTGCACATCTCATCCGTCAGCACAACGATGCCAACGTACTGGTAATGCCAGGTCGTTTCATCGACAACAACATGGCTCGCAAGATCATGGACGAGTTCTTCACAGCCAGCTTCGAAGGCGGCCGCCATCAGAAGCGCGTGGACAAGATCGCGATTAAGTGAGCAAAATGAAAGTTCGCTTTCATTTTCGAACGTGAGCGATCTCGACCGAAGGTCAAGATCCCCGTACAGAAATAAATATTTAGGCACGGATTACGCATCCGTGCCTAATTTTTAATATCATATTTTGTTTTTCGCTTATCAGCCTTGCGGGGCTTGCCAACGCCGTGGAAACCCATGTGAGGTGATTTCACACCCTGATAGCCCGCATGGCGCTGACGGATGCGCTGCACGTAATCCACCGTCTCAGAACCACGCATATAACCATACTTCACCACAGGGTCGTTATAATACTGAGGCTGACTGAGCTTCAGCACATAAGGCGACACCTCGCTCCAGCGGTGTGGGTTTCTGCCATCACGCTTGGCCAAGGCCATGGCATCACGGATATGATGGGCACCACCATTATAAGCTGCCAGCACGAAATTGGTGCGTTCATACTGGTCGCGCACATCGCGGAAAGTGTTCTGCAACTGTCCGATATATTTCACCGCTGCACGGATATTGGCCTCGGGCTCGTACAACTGTCCGCGAGACACGCCTAAGTGGTCGGCCGTGCCTGGCATAATCTGCATCAGGCCCTTAGCACCAGCAAACGACACGGCACGCGGGTCGAATGTCGATTCCTGATAGCACTGGGCTGCCAACAGGCGCCAGTCCCAACGGATATCGCGTGCATAAGTCATAAAATACTGATCATAGTGCGAGATGACGCCACCCTTGGCATCGAGCATAGGCGAGAAGATGCGGCGATGCACCTTGCGCACCGTCAGCAGGTCGTTCTCCTCCTTCTGCACCGCAGCAATCAGCTCCGGTCGATACCAGCCCTGCAGCTCCTTAGCCAAGTCGTTCTTAGCCGTATCGGCACTGATATGTCCGGGTGTGGGCCATGCCACGATGTCCACCTCGCCATCGGCAAAACGCTTCACCAGCTCCATACTGTCGCGGCACACCTCTACACGCAGTCGCACACCCAGCGAGTCGGCAAATCGCTGACAAATCAGAAACTGAGTGCCCAGATTTTTTCCGCGATACTCATAGTAGGTCTGCGGACCACTCACCGTGGCCATAATCAGTTCGCCACTGGTTTGGATATCATGCAGGTCGAACTCGTCTGTCACCGCCACGGTATCATCTATCACGCCCCAGGGCGCCACAATAGGTTCGTGCTTCTTTTCGAAACACGATACCAGCGATAGCAAAACCGCCCCAAAACCGACATATTTATACCATTTTTGCACGCTTCAGCAGCATTTTGACAGAAAAACGGTGCAAAGGTACTAAATAATTGATAATTGACAATTGATAATTGAGAATTTTTTTGTAATTTTGCACCCGATATTTTTAGATTTAACAATATGTTAAGAATTGCAGTACAATCAAAAGGACGCCTGTTCGAGGACACAATGAACCTGTTGTCGGAAGCAGACATCAAGGTTGGTGCCTCAAAACGCACCTTGCTGGTGCAGTCGTCCAACTTTCCGCTGGAGGTGCTTTACCTCCGCGATGATGACATCCCACAGAGTGTAGCCAGTGGAGTGGCTGACATCGGTGTAGTGGGCGAAAACGAGTTTGTTGAGCGTGGCGAAGATGCTGATATCATCTCACGTCTCGGCTTCTCAAAATGCCGCCTCTCGCTGGCCATTCCCAAAGAGATCGACTACAAGGGAGTAGAGTGGTTCAACGGCAAGAAGATTGCCACCAGCTACCCCGGAATCCTTCGACATTTCCTTGAGCAGCATCATATCCATGCCGAAATCCATGTCATCACAGGTAGCGTAGAAATCAGCCCAGGCATTGGTCTGGCCGATGCTATCTTTGATATTGTATCATCAGGCTCTACCCTGGTGAGCAATAATCTGCGCGAAGTTGAGATTGTAATGCAGAGTGAGGCTCTGCTGATTGGCAACAAGCAGATGAGCGACGAGAAGAAAGCCATCCTCGAGCAGATGCTGTTCCGTTTTAAAGCCGTAAAGGATGCCGAGGACAAGAAGTATGTACGTATGAACGCCCCTAAGGCCCGCCTGCAGGAGATTATCAGTGTGCTGCCAGGCCTGAAGAGCCCCACCATCATCCCATTGGCCGACGAGGAGTGGTGCTCTGTTCACACCGTGCTCGACCAGAAGCAGTTCTGGGAGATTATTGGCAAACTGAAGGAGATGGGCGCCCAGGGCATCCTGGTTACCCCAATCGAAAAGATGATTCTATGAATATAATTCGATTTCCTGAAAGAAGCGAGTGGGCAAAGATTGTAGAGCGTCCGCACTTGGACGTTTCACAGTTGAACGACACCGTAGCCTCGGTATTGGCCGACGTGAAGAAGCGCGGCGATGATGCCGTGAAGGGCTACGAGCTGAAGTTCGACCACGTAGATCTGCCTACACTGGCTGTTACTGAGGAGGAGATGGACGAGGCCGAGGCGCTGGTAAGTGCTGATCTGAAAGCTGCCATCCAGGTGGCTCACAGCAATATCAAAGCCTTCCACGAGTCGCAGCAGTTCAAGGGTAAGAAGATTGAGACGCAGCCCGGCGTGGTTTGCTGGCAGAAGAGTGTAGCCATCGAGAAGGTGGGCCTCTACATTCCTGGCGGCACTGCCCCACTCTTCTCTACCGTACTGATGCTGGCCACACCTGCCAAGATAGCCGGTTGCCAGGAGATAGTGCTCTGCACCCCTCCAGGCCGCGATGGCAAGGTGAACCCCGCCATCCTGGTGGCAGCCCGCACAGCAGGCGTTAGCAAGATATTCAAGGCTGGTGGCGTACAGGCCATCGGTGCAATGGCTTATGGCACCGAGAGTGTGCCCAAGGTATTTAAGATTTTCGGTCCTGGCAACCAGTATGTGATGGCCGCCAAGCAGCAGGTTAGTCTGCACGACGTGGCTATCGACATGCCTGCCGGTCCGTCTGAGGTTTGCGTGATTGCTGATAAGAATGCCAACATCGAGTTTGTAGCTGCCGACTTGCTGTCGCAGGCCGAACATGGTATCGACTCGCAGGTGTTCCTCATCACCACCTCCGAGCAGGTGATTCTCGACGTACAGGCCGAGGTGAACCGCCAGCTGGATCTGCTGCCCCGTAAGGAGATGGCAGCCAAGGCGCTTGACAACAGTCGTCTGGTGCTGGTAAAGAGCATGCAGGATGCTATCGACCTCTCGAATGCCTATGCCCCCGAGCACCTGATTCTGCAGGTGAAGGATTATGCCAAGCTGGCTAATAAGGTGGTGAATGCTGGTAGCGTGTTCCTGGGCGAGTATGCCTGTGAGAGTGCAGGCGACTATGCCAGCGGCACCAATCACACCCTGCCCACACATGGTTATGCCACTGCCTACAGCGGTGTAAACCTCGACAGCTACTGCCGCAAGATTACCTTCCAGCACCTCACAGAGGATGGTATCCGCAGCATCGGTCGCGCCGTAGAACTCATGGCCGAAGCCGAACAGCTGGAGGCACACGCTAACGCGATGCGCGTACGCTTGCGCTCAATTGATAATTGATAATTGACAATTATGAAATCGCTTCAAGAATTAACAAGAAAGAATATATGGAACCTGGCGCCTTACAGCAGTGCTCGCAATGAGTATGCCGGTAGAGAGGCACGCGTGTTTCTCGATGCCAACGAGAATCCATACAACACGCCTTATAACCGCTACCCCGACCCACTGCAGCTGGAGCTCAAGGAAGCCATCTCTAAAGTAAAAGGCGTGCCTGCTCAGTGCATCTTCCTGGGCAATGGTAGCGACGAGGCTATCGACCTGCCCTACCGCTGTTTCTGCGAGCCGGGCAAGGATAACGTAGTGGCTATCGAGCCCACCTACGGCATGTATAAAGTGTGTGCCGATATCAACGATACTGAGTATCGCACCGTAGTGCTCGACGAGCACTTCCAGACTACTGCCGAGGCAGTGCTGGCCGCAACCGACGAGCATACCAAACTGATATGGCTGTGCACACCTAACAACCCTACAGGCAACTGCCTGAACCGCGAAGAGGTGATCAAGATTATTGAGGGTTTCGACGGACTGGTGATTGTTGACGAGGCCTACAGCGATTTCTCATCGCAGAAACCTCTGCGCGCCGAGTTGGCCAAGTATCCCAACCTGATAGTGCTCAACACCATGTCGAAGGCATGGGGCTGCGCTGCCATCCGTCTGGGTATGGCTTTCGCATCAGAAGGTATCATCGACATTTTTAACAAGGTGAAGTATCCCTACAATGTCAACCTGCTCACCCAGCAGCAGGCACTGAAGGCACTGGAGGACCCATTCGAAGTAGATGGTTGGGTAAAGATTCTGAAGGAGGAGCGCGGCCGCGTGATGCAGGCCTTCAGCATACTCCCTATCTGCGAGAAGATTTATCCTACGGATGCCAACTTCTTCCTGGCCAAGATGACCGATGCCACCGGCATTTACAACTATCTGGTGGATCAGGGCATCATTGTTCGCAACCGCAACCGCGTACAGCTTTGTCAGAACTGCCTGCGTATCACCATCGGCACCAAGACCGAAAACAGCGAGTTGATTGCCGCCCTGCGCCAATACTAGTCACAGGGTTAGCTCTCTATACACAAGCACCCCGCCTCATTTTGAAGTGCACCCCGAAAGTTAGACAAAAAACTTTCGGGGTGTATTATGTTAAAGAAAAAGCAAAAGAGGCAAAGCCTATCAGACTATCTCCGTTATATGCATATGCTAGAGGAAGGATATAGTTTCAGGTATATCAGTAACCATTACGGTTCTGATGAGAAATTTCTAAAAGTATTATGGCAAAGATATCAAGAATTAGGTATAGATGGTCTCAAGAAAAGAAGTTATTTTCGCTCTACTCCGGAAATAAAGAGGCAAATAGTTCTTGATATTGAGAAAAATCATTTACCTTTGCACGCAGCTTCGATAAAATACGGTC
>NZ_JHUW01000009.1 GCF_000619825.1 Prevotella sp. MA2016 | reverse complement strand
TATTTTATCGAAGCTGCGTGCAAAGGTAAATGATTTTTCTCAATATCAAGAACTATTTGCCTCTTTATTTCCGGAGTAGAGCGAAAATAACTTCTTTTCTTGAGACCATCTATACCTAATTCTTGATATCTTTGCCATAATACTTTTAGAAATTTCTCATCAGAACCGTAATGGTTACTGATATACCTGAAACTATATCCTTCCTCTAGCATATGCATATAACGGAGATAGTCTGATAGGCTTTGCCTCTTTTGCTTTTTCTTTAACATAATACACCCCGAAAGTTTTTTGTCTAACTTTCGGGGTGCACTTCACGACGACGCGGGGCATTTTTAGTATACCCGCAACTTGGCGTTGTACTGAGTATGTTGTAAAAACGGGCAGGGTGAAATTTTGAGCAAAAAAACACCTGATAGTTTGAAAAACTTCAGGGACTACCAGGACTGAACGGTGCAAAGATAAGAATTTAATTAATACACTCCAAATATTTTGCAATTTTTCTTCTATTTTACCTAAATAATTAACATTCTGAACGTTACACACACATGATTTTGCCACATTCTTCACCAACATGATCAAGTCCGTATAACAATCGCGGTGCATCTATCCCCATCCAACCAAACAAGGTAAATATGCGGGCATAATTACGTAGAACATAGGTTGTATCAATACAAATCGGACATCCAAAACAAATTGGCTCATGGTGAGCAATTCTATTACGAACATTGTTTATATAATCCAACTCTAAGAAGATTGTAGAATTATCAAACTTGTTATTTTTTGTAGTGCGAGGTTTATTGGGAAAAATTTTCAGCAGATACCTACCTCCCAACCTATATTGTACATTATTAAACATGTATTTCCAAATGCCAAATTCCATTTTAGAAAGCAATTTAGAATGACTATAAGTATTGCTGCGCATCAAATCATCATACGCCTTTTTAATAATTTTCCTTGTACCATCAGCTCTTCCGTCAGTAGCAAAAGGACCACCTGGCATAATAAAATCTCGCAACCAGTCGTTACCCCAATGTTGTTTCATCTCCATGTCGATTCTGTTACGAAGTGCTACCTCGAAACAGCTAATCATTGTAAACATCTCTTGTGAGAGCTTAAGATTATGGCGATAGAGGGTCATTGCCCTACGTGTATCGTTATTGCAGGCCACGAGATATTTTCTCATGCGGTCGGCTGATATAATGTTTTCAAAGTCTGTATACTTCATTGTGAAAGACAAATTTTGCTGGTTATTGCTCTTCTGGTGTCAACATTTTGAGATTTCTACATAATTTCTGCGAAAAAACTTTGAGATTCCTACAAAAATGTGTAATTTTAAGCCCCTCGCTGCTGATGGAGAGAGAGAGTAACCTTCAGCGGGCGAGGGGGTAAGCATGGTAATGATTGGGGTTATTTTTTTGACGCGTTATTCTTTATACCCGATGGAATGGATACGGGCTTGGTAATCAGATTTACCACGTTGACATTGCCTTTGCGGTGGTTTTCGATTTTCTTGAGGACAGAATAATGCAATTTGGGTGCGCTATTCTCATCGAAAGGTACACCATCGAGCTGTATCTTGGTGGTCTTGCCAGCGAATAAGAATCTTTCCCAGCTAACTTCAATCCAAGAATCTTCGTCGTCTTCTATCCAGCAACCCTTTGGTACACGGATCTGATAGAAAAAAGAGTTGTTCTTATCGATGGCGATGCCATTGTCGTGTATAGCCGCGCTGATACTGATAGAGCCAGGTGCACCTGGAGTTATTGTCTTGGCTTTCTTTAACTGCTCTTGGGTAAGAATCCATACAAGCGTGTTACTTTTGTTTATAGTGTCGTTCGAGACAGCGGCGGGCGTAACAGGATTGGTAGTTTTGGGCTTAAACTCAGTCACCGTCTTTGCCGTTGCTACCAACGATACTGCTACTATGGGGGCGATATAAAGGGCTTTGAGCCATGCTCGCCTGTTTGACTTATGTTTTAACATCATGAAAATTCGTTTTTTAATGGTGCTGTTGTTGATGCCGTTGGCTAGGATACTGGCCTTTGTACCCATCGCCTTCCGCATCAGTAGTTGAATGTATTGACTCACGTCTGAGTCTGACGAGAGGACGGATGCATCGGCTTCGTACTCATGGACGGTTCGCAGGTCGCGACGCAGGAGCCATACCACAGGATTGAACCATTGCAGGGCCGTAAGCATTTCGACGAAGACGATATCCCAGCTGTGATGCAGGCGGATATGTCCACGCTCGTGGGCAAGTATCGAAGGGTTGCGCTCATCGTAGTCAATCCGGCTTAACACGATGGTACGCATCCACGAGAACGGTGCAACAGGCAGGTCGACAACTGCCAGCGTCACATCATCCTCCAACGTATGTTGCTCACTATCACTAATAATTCGGTGCAAAAGCCGATAACTGTTGGCTATAAAGAACAATCTACAAAGTACACCAATCATAAAGATGGCAAAGATAACGGCTGACTGATCAACAGGAGCCATCTGCACGCTATCTGCGGCTGTTACGGCTGACATATCCGTAATGGGCGATTGTGGGTTAGGATTAGACGTTGCTGTCGTTTGTTCTACCTCTACCGTTTCATGGAAAGTGATGACACAAAGGGGCAGAACGAGCGAGAGTGCGATGGACGATAACAGCACGATACGGTTAAGTCTGTGAAACGTTTCGCGCTCCATCAGCAGACGATAGCAGAAATAGAATACCGCTATCAATACGGCTACCTTCAGGTCGTAGGTCAGAAATTCAGTCATTACTTGCGATTCTTTATGATTTCCATAATCTCACTAACCTCATCGTCGCTCAGCTGCTCATCCTTGGCAAAGAACGAAACGAGCGAGGCGAACGAGCCACCAAAGAATGTATTCTTCACCTCTTTCATATAGGCGCGTGTGTAATCTTCCTTGCTGATGGTGGTGCTGAAAAGCTGGGCTTTTCCTATCTTTTCTGAGCTCACAAAGCCTTTCTCCTTAAGTATCTTCAGGAATGTGAGCAGCGTGGTAAGAGCAGGCTTGGGCTCAGGGAATTTCTCCATAATCTCAGCCGAATAACCCTTACTCTCTGGCAACGACCAGAGTATGTTCATCACTTGCGTTTCAGCCTTAGTCAATTGTTTCTTTTCTTTCATATTCTAAGTTTTTAGAATTACTGTTGGCAAATGTACTCTAAGTTTTTAGAACAAACAAATATTTTACTCTAAAACTTTAGAATATTAACAAGATTTAAGTTATTTGGCCTGGAAGAGGCCTTTGAAGAGGAGGTAGGGGTCGATGATGATTTGGTGGTGGCAATGCTGGGCGATGGTGCGCGACATGCCGCCAGTGGCAATGATGTGGGGCTCGCCGTTTAGGGTGGGCAGCAGTTGGTCGATAAGACCGTCGATCATGGCTGCTGTGCCGTTCACAATGCCGCTCTGCATGCACTCGAGGGTGTTGCGACCTATCAGATGCTGCGGCTTCTCGATGGTGATGGCGGGCAGCTGCGAGGCACGGGCGCTCAGGGCGTTCATCGAGGTTTTAACGCCGGGGATGATGATGCCACCGCGGAACACCCGGTTTTCGTCGATAACGCCGATAGTGGTGGCTGTGCCAAAGTCGATGACGATGGCGGGCACACCATAGCAGCAGGCAGCACCGATGGCGTCGGCCAAGCGGTCCTTACCCAACTGGGCAGGCGACTCTACATCAATTTTGATGATACTCTCAGCATCAGCAATCGAGAAGAAATGAGGCTGCAAGCCCGTCAGGTCGCTCACGGCCTGGGCCATATCGTCGTTCACCTCAGGAACAACCGACGAAATAGTGATATTCTGGATATCATCCGCTTCAACACCATACTTGCGCAGACCTTGGCGCAGTTCGTAGCGATAAAAACTGGCCGTTTCCTCCTTCTTGGTCTTGAAACGCCACGTGTGGGCAATGTTGCCCTGCGCATCAGCCAGCGCCACTACAACGGTTGAATTGCCGATATCTATGAGTATATGCATACGGTTAACAGAGGGTTTGGATATGGTCGATAATCAGGTTGGCCGTCTCTTCTTTCGAGCACAGCGGCAGCTCTTTCACCGCCTCAGGGCCAATCAGCGTCACCTTGTTGGTGTCAACAGCAAAGCCCGTGTTGCCGCCAGCTATCGAGTTGGCGCAAATCAGGTCGGCATGCTTTTTCAGCAATTTGGCGCGCGAGTTCTCAATCAGATTCTCTGTTTCCATCGAGAATCCCACCAGAGTTTGGTTGGTGGGCTTATGTTCGCCCAACCAACCTAAGATATCTTGTGTTCGTTTGAGTTCAATTGTCATTTCGCCGTCGTGCTTTTTCACCTTTTGGTCGGCATAAACGGCGGGTGTGTAGTCGGCCACAGCGCTGCACATGATGATGACATCAGCCTCGCTGCTGCGACTCGTGGTGGCCTCGAACATCTCCTTGGCACTCACCACAGGCACCACCTCTACACCCTCGAAAGGCTTGATGCCCACGGGGCCTGACACCAGCGTGACCTGAGCGCCACGCAGGCGGGCCATCTTTGCGATGGCGTAGCCCATCTTGCCCGATGAGTGGTTGGTGATATAGCGCACGGGGTCGATAGCCTCCTGAGTGGGGCCGGCAGTAATCAGATAGCGCTTGCCCTGCAGGTCCTTCTCCTTGGCCATATAACTGAGGATATGCTCCACGATCACCTCTTCCGACTGCATTTTACCCGTGCCCGTATCGCCGCAAGCCAGTCGGCCCACGATGGGGCTGATGATGTGATAGCCGTAGCCCTGCAGCTTCGTCAGATTATCCTGCAGGATAGGGTTTTCCCACATGCCGGTATTCATAGCCGGAGCGATGAGTTTAGGAGCCCGTGTGGCCAGCATGGTGGTGGTGAGCATATCGTCGCAGATGCCGTGAGCCAGTTTGCCGATGACATTAGCCGTGCAGGGAGCCACCACAAACAAGTCGCCACGCTTGGCCAGCGACACGTGTTTCACGTCGAACGAGAAATTGCGGTCGAAGGTATCCACGATGCACTTATTGTTGGTAAGCGTCTCGAACGTCATGGGCGTGATAAACTTAGTGGCGTTCTGCGTCATAATCACATGCACATCAGCATGCAGTTTAATCAGCATCGAAGCCAGATTGGCGCTCTTATAGGCAGCAATTCCGCCCGTAACGCCCAGTACAATCGTCTTTCCCTTTAACATAACCTCTCAGTTCTCAGTTCACTCTTGCTCTTTCAGCAGTCCGTGCTTCTCGTAGTTAGCCTTGCGAACCACCTTGTTGTGCTCATCCACAAACAGCACGGTAGGCTTGTGCTCTCGAGCCTCCTCTGGCGTCATCTGTGCGTAGGCCATGATAATCACTTTGTCGCCCACGTTCACACATTTGGCGGCAGCACCGTTCAGGCAGATAATGCCCGAGCCAGCCTCGCCAGCGATGGTATAGGTGGCAAAGCGGTTGCCGTTGTCGATGTCGGCAATTTCCACCTTTTCATACTCCATGATGCCACTCTCGCGCAGCAAGTCGGAGTCGATAGTGATACTGCCCACATAGTCAAGATCGGCCTGAGTCACCACGGCACGATGAATCTTTGCCTTCAGTAGTGTTATATCCATGCCAAGCTTAAATATTTACGATGAAGTTATCAATCAGTCGGGTCTTACCGATATACACAGCGATAGCCACCAGCACCTCACCTTCGATACGAGCTGTGCGCTGGATATTCTCAAAGTCCACCACCTCTACATAGTCGATGCGTGCCATAGGCTCTGTCTGCAGGTTCTGGCGGATGATGTCGATCACCTTCTGAGCATCGCGCTCACCAGCCTCGATAGCCTGCTTTCCCAGCTTCAAACTCTTAGAAAGAATCAGCGCTGCCTGGCGCTCGTCAGCATTCAGGTAGGTGTTACGGCTCGATTTGGCCAGTCCGTCGTCCTCGCGAACGATAGGGCAGGGCACAATCTCCACGGGGAAGTTCAGGTCGCGCACAAAACGCTTCACGGTAGCCAGCTGCTGGGCATCCTTCTGTCCGAAGTAAGCACGATCAGGACAAACGATGTTGAACAGTTTGCCCACCACGGTGCAAACACCACGGAAGTGAACAGGGCGCACAGCACCACAAAGCAGCTCGGTTGTCTCGGTGGTGTCGATGAATGATGTAAAGTGGCCAGGATACATCTCGGCAGGCTCGGGGTTGAAAATCAGGTTGCCACCTGCCTCTTCCACCTTCTGCATGTCGCGGTTCAAGTCGCGTGGATAAGCCTCCAGATCCTCGTTAGGACCAAACTGGATGGGGTTAACGAATACAGAAACCACCGTACGGTCGTTCTGACTGGCCGACTTGCTAATCAGGCTCTGATGACCCTCATGCAGGAATCCCATCGTAGGCACCAGTCCTACGCTCAGGCCCTCTTTACGCCAACCAGCTACAATCTCTCTTACCTCCTTTACTGTCTTTACAACTTTCATATCTCAATATAGTTTTTCTATCACCTCTTCGTTGATAGCAAATGTTTGTTCTTTAGATGGGAATTCGCGCGTCTCTACATCGTGCTTATACTGCTTAAAGGCCTCGAGCATCACGCTGTGCAGGTCGGCATACTTCTTCACGAACTTGGGTGTGAAACCATTGGTGTAGCCCAGCATGTCCTGATAAACCAGCACCTGACCGTCGCAACCATTACCACCGCCAATGCCGATAGTGAGCGCTCCGCTGCGCTCTGTCACCAACTTGGCCAGTTCGGCAGGCACGCACTCCAGCGTGATGGCAAACGCGCCAGCCTCTTCCACAGCTTTGGCATCAGCCAGCAGTTTCTGAGCCTGTTCGAGCGATTTGCCCTGAACCTTGAATCCACCCAGCGCGTTAACCGACTGAGGGGTGAGGCCGATATGAGCCACTACGGGGATGCCGGCATTCACGATGGCTCTGATGCGGTCGGCATATTCGGCACCGCCCTCAAGCTTCACGGCCTGGCAGTTTGTCTCCTTCATAATGCGGCCTGCATTGCGCACAGCATCCTCTACCGATGCCTGGTACGACATAAACGGCATGTCGATCACAACCATAGCCTGCTTGGCACCACGCACCACTGCGGCGCCATGATGAATCATATCCTCTACAGTCACAGCGAGTGTATTCTCATAACCCAGCATCACGTTGCCAAGCGAATCGCCAACCAGTATCATGTCGATTCCAGCCTCATCCATGGTGCAGGCTGTATGATAGTCGTAAGCCGTCAGCATGCTGATCGGCTGCTTTCCCTTACGTTCTAGTAAGTCAAAAATAGATTTTCTCATTTCCTGAAATAGAATTCTATACTCTCTTCGAGGGTGCAAAAGTATGACTTTATTTTAATATCAGCAAATTTTTTAGTTATTTTCTGTTGAAAATGGGTGATTGTTGGCTAAAAAGTAGTATCTTTGCGGCGTTTTAATTCGAATTAATTATGAAAATAGCTTTAATCGGCTACGGCAAGATGGGCAAGATGATCGAGCAGATAGCCCGCGACCGTGGTCATGAGATTGTAAGTATTATCGACATCGATAATCAGCAGGATTTCGATTCACCTGAGTTCGCATCGGCCGATGTGGCCATCGAGTTTACTGCCCCACAGGCTGCCTATGGCAACTACCTGAAGGCGTGGGCTAAGGGCGTGAAAGTGGTGAGTGGCTCAACCGGATGGATGACCGAGCATGGCGACGAAGTGCGCAAGGCTTGCAACGAGGAGGGTAAAACACTCTTCTGGGCATCCAACTTCTCTATCGGTGTGGCCATCTTCTCGGCTGTAAACCGTTATCTGGCCAAGATTATGAACCAGTTCCCACAGTATGATGTGGAGATGGAGGAGACACACCACGTGCACAAACTCGACCATCCCAGCGGAACTGCCATCACACTGGCCGAAGAGATTGTTGACAATATCGATCGCAAGGAGGCTTGGAAGGAAGATACTACCGACAAGAAATATCTGCGCGTGGATCATATCCGTCGTGGTGAGGTGCCTGGCATCCACACCATCCGTTATGATAGCGATGCCGACCTGATTACCATCACTCACGATGCACACAGTCGTAAGGGATTTGCCCTGGGTGCTGTGCTGGCTGCCGAGTACACCAAGGAGCATCAGGGACTGCTCACCATATCAGATATGTTTAAATTCTAAGCCTTAGCAGCAATGGTAAAGAAGCAACAATTCGACCCCAAGGTGCAGTGGGCCAAGTTTATTGGTGCGCTGGCGCTCTATCTGCTCTTCCTCTATTGGGTTGGCAGCTGGTGGGGACTGCTGGTGATACCTTTTATCTATGATGTGTATATCACCAAGAAAATCAAGTGGCAATGGTGGAAAGAGGCCGAGAAGCCCGTTAAGTTTGTGATGTCGTGGATAGACGCCCTCGTGTTCGCCCTTGTGGCTGTCTATTTCATCAACCAGTTCTTCTTCCAGAACTACGTCATCCCATCAAGCTCGCTCGAGAAATCGCTGCTCACAGGCGACTATCTCTTCGTATCAAAAGTGAGCTACGGTCCGCGCATCCCGCAGACACCACTCACCATGCCCCTTACACAGCACACCCTGCCCGTGGTAGAGTGCAAGAGCTATATCGAATGGCCACATTGGGACTACCGCCGTGTGAAAGGCCTGGGCCAGGTGCAGCTCAACGATATCGTGGTGTTCAACTATCCTGCTGGCGACACTATCTGTACAGCCCTGCAGTATCAGACCGAATACTATAATCTGTGTTACGGCTATGGCTATCCCAGCTATCCCAATCTGCCAGAGCTTGATTCCCTGTCGGCCGAAAAACGCCTGAAGGTGTTCAGCGAGATCTATGAGGCTGGTAAGAACGTTATCAAGCAGAACCGTCAGGAGTTTGGAGATATCGACACCCGTCCTACCGATCGTCGTGAGAACTACGTGAAGCGCTGCGTGGGTCTGCCCGGACAGACACTCCAGATCAAAGACCACGTGGTTTATCTGGATGGCAAGGCCAACAAGGAGCCCGACAACGTGCAGTACACTTACGACCTGAAGCTGAAGCGCCACTTCACCGAAGAGGAGTTGGAAGAGTGGAATATCACCAGCGAGGAGCTCGTTTCGCTCAACAATAATGGCTATATGCCGCTTACTGGTCGTGTGGTTGAAGCGCTGAAGAAGCGCACCGACCTGCTGGAGAGTATCGCCTTCCACTATGATACCGAAACATGGAGCCTGTATCCACAGAACGGTAACTACCATTGGACTCGCGATAACTACGGACCTATCTGGATTCCGAAGAAGGGTGCCTCTATCAATCTCACCTTTGAGAACCTGCCCATGTACGAGCGCTGTATCCGTGCCTACGAGGGTAACGACCTGCAGGTGCGCGATGGCAAAATCTATATCAACGGCGAGGCTACCAATAAGTACACCTTTAAGATGGACTACTATTGGATGATGGGCGACAATCGTCATAACTCAGCCGACTCACGCTACTGGGGATTTGTGCCCGAGGATCATATCGTGGGTAAGCCCATCTTCATCTGGTGGAGCAGCGATCCCGATCGTAGAGGATTCGCCGGCATACGCTGGAACCGTATCGGCAACATTGTTGACAATATTAAATAAGGTAGAACCATGCAGGTTTTGCTCAGTACAACCTATTTCGGCCCGGTGCAGTGGTATCAAAAACTGCATCGGGCTGACCATGTAATGATAGAACAGTGGGAGAGCTTTCAGAAGCAAACCTATCGCAACCGCTGTATGATAGCCACCACAAACGGGGTGCAGGCGCTAACCGTACCAGTAGAGCGCATCACCTCGGCACCAACAATCAAGGATATTCGCATCAGCGATCATGGCAACTGGCGACATCTGCACTGGATGGCCCTGCAGAGCGCTTATGGCGAATCGCCTTTCTTCGAGTATTATCAGGACGACATACGTCCATTTTTTGAGCAGCGATGGCAGTATCTGCTTGACTTCAATGAGGCCATACGAGAGAAAATGTGCGAACTCATCGACATCCAGCCGCAGGTGGAGCTTACTACGGATTTCGTGGCCGAGCCTGAAGCACAGACCGACCTCCGCGCAGCCATCAATCCCAAGCATCCTGTTCCAGATGATCTGTTTACTGCAAAGCCTTACTATCAGGTTTATGCCTCTAAGCACGGTTTTCTGCCCAATCTATCGGTGCTCGACCTGCTATTCAATATGGGCCCCGAAAGTATTTACTATTTGTAACACGTAATATCCCAATAACCATGTGTCGTAAACTACTACTTATTATTTTTTTATCAACTGTCACAATCCTTGCCTCTGGTCAGTCGCATTTCTACACATCTGAGAAATTGTCGAGCAACCAGATCACCCAGATTTGTCAGGATAAGGATGGCTACATCTGGATAGGCACAGAGTTTGGACTGAATAAGTATGATGGCTACCGTTTTACTAACTATCTGCATGAAAACGGTAATAGTAATTCTGTAAGCAGCAACGTCATCTCCCAGCTGTTCTCTGATGCCAACGGAACACTCTGGGTGGGCACGCAGTTGGGCTTGGATCGCTATGATCCTGCCACAAACCAGTTTGTGTCCGTTGAGATGAAGGGTGCCACCAGTGTGCCGCGTATCAACGCCATCATTCAGGAAGATGCCAATCACCTGCTCATTGGTACTGCTGGCTACGGACTCTTCAGAGTAGATACCCGTACCAACGCATCGCAGAAGGTGGAAGGCTATGCCAAAGCCGACATCAACTACTTCAGCTATATCTTTATCGATGAAAAGGGCTATTTCTGGAAGTCGGGTCATGGCAATTCCATCATCCGTCGTTCGCCTAAGGGCAAGATAGAAGAGTTTCAGTCGCCTTATGGTATGGTGACAGGCTTCGTAGGCTACGAGGGCGGCGTGCTCATCGTTTGCAACCACGGACTGCTCTACTATCGTGATGGACAGCTGATGAACGATTTCATCGATCCAGGCGAGATGCGTGGTAAAGACCTGCTGCTGCGCACAGCTAAGTGTGATAAGAAGGGCAACTTGTTTATTGGCACCATGGGTAACGGTCTGTGGTGGGTGCCTCGTGGCGAGAAACAGATGCAGCGCTACGTGTATCAGAATGCCTCTATCGACCTGAATACAGCCACCATCTGGACGCTGTTCGAGGATAATCAGGAAAACCTCTGGGTGGGATGTCAGAATCGCGGATTGCTGCTCATTCCGCAGCACCAGTCGCCTTTCCGCTCATGGAAGTTCGTTGATCAGCACATCACAACAGGTGGATCGCTCACCTCTATCTGTACGGGTGATAATGGTATGACCTGGTGTGCCGTGCAGAATAATGGTATCTTCGGCTTTGATGCGCTGGGGCGTGTGGTAGCGCATCCCGCATCGCCTGAGGGCACCTATCTGATATACCGTGATAGCTGGGGCCGATTCTGGATTGGTACTAACGCCGGACTTTATGCCTACGACCCGAATACAGGGAAATATCAGCTGAAATCTACATTCAAGAGTGGTTTCGTCAACGCTATCATCGACGATGGCAAGGGAAAACTCTTCTTCTCTGTTTACTCGCAAGGTCTCTTTATGTACAACACGCAGACTGAAGAGCTGCGCCGTTTCAGCATGTATGATAAAAACGGACCGAAGGGCCGACTGCATAATGACTGGATCAGAAAACTCATGCTCGACAGCAAGGGCCTGCTATGGATCTGTACAGCCTCAGGTGTCAACTGCTACGACCCTGTAGAAGACCATTTCCACCCGCACGGATGGGAAGTACTGCTCGACTATAATGCCGTAGAGTCGGTTTGCGAAACCCATGATCATCAGATACTGTTTGGCACCTATACAGGCTTATATGTCTATGATGCCAAAGAGAAGACTGCCAAGCCTTTCCCCGAGGCAAAGGTGCTGAGCAACAAGATTGTTGGTGGTATCATCGAGGACTTGACAGGCGACCTCTGGTTTAGTACCACGATGGGTATCTGGCAGTATAAGCACGTAGATAAGCAGTTTGTGGGCTATCTTTATGGCAACGGATTGGCTAGTCGTGAGTATGTCAGCGGCGTTGCCATGCGTACGATTGATGGCAGAGTCTGGTTCGGCTTCAGCGATGGTATCACATCCTTCAATCCATCCGACCTGCAGCTGCAGAATACCGATATCGGTAAGGTGCTGCTTACTGGCATCTATGTGGGAGGTACAGCGCGCCCAAGCACCAAGCATATAGAGCTCGATTTCATCGACAATACCTTCTCGCTTGAGTTCTCATCGCTCAACTTTGCCAATGCCGAGAATGTGATTTATGAATATCGCCTGAATGGCAATCGCGATTGGGGGCAGACGGATGCCGGTCGTAATGTGGTGTCGTTCACCCACATGCAGGCAGGATCCTATATCCTCGAAGTGAGAGCCTACGATAATGGTATCTATACCGATACCGAGGTGTATCACATCATCGTGCATGCCCCTTGGTACAAATCGTCGTGGGCATACCTATTATATATATGTATAGCATTGCTGATTATCGGCACATTGGTTTGGAGCTACGTACGCAAGCGCAGACAGGAGCTGGATGAGGAGAAGATGAAGTTCCTGATCAATGCTACTCACGACATCCGTTCGCCGCTCACACTCATCATGAGTCCGCTGCACAAGCTGCTCAGGCGTGACCTTGATGCTGAGGCGATGAATGACTTGAAGACGATAGAGCACAACGCGCAGCGCGTGCAGAATCTTGTAAACCAGATTCTTGATATCCGAAAACTCGATAGGCAGCAGATGAAGTTGCAATGCCAGGAGACGGATATGGTGCAGTATGTGGGCAACCTGCTGAAGTCTTATGAATATACAGCCAAGGAGCGTAACATCGCCTTCCGCTATGCCCCAGCGCTCGATCAGCTCAAAGTGTGGTTTGATCGTAAGGCCATCGACAAGGTGGTTGACAATCTGCTGTCGAATGCCTTTAAATATACTTTCGACAATGGTGAAATAGAAGTAAAGGTGGCTCAGGATGGTGATAAGGCCGTGCTGCAGGTTATCGACAATGGCATGGGTATTAAGGGCGACCCCCGCAAACTCTTCGATCGCTTCTATCAGGGAGCCAGTTCGCGCAGCATGCATATTGAGGGCACCGGCATCGGACTGAATCTGTGTAAGATGGTGGTTGAGATGCATCATGGTACTGTTGTGGCTGCCAATCGTACTGATGGACAGGGCAGCGTTTTTACCGTGCATCTGCCATTAGGAGCCGACCATCTGAAAAAGGAGGAGATGATGGTTGTGGAACAGACAGAGAAGCCAAACCGTCCTAAAGCCCAGACCCGCTATCGCGTGCTGATAGTTGACGACGACGAGGAGATAGGCGCATACATCTCACAGGAGTTGGGAAGCTATTATCATATTACTGCCGTTACCAGCGGTGGTGCTGCCATGCATGCCCTGCTTGGAGCCGAGCCCGACAAGCAGTTTGATGTGGTGATAAGTGATGTGATGATGCCTGTGATGGACGGCTTCACGCTGCTGCGTATGATCAAGACCAATATGAACATCAATCATATTCCAGTGGTGATGCTAACCTCTAAGGCTGCTGTGGCCAATCGTCTGGAAGGATTGGAGAAAGGTGCTGATGCCTTCCTGGCAAAACCATTCGATATGGACGAGTTGCACATGGTCATCAACAATCTGATAAGTAAGAACCTGCGCCTGAAAGGCAAATACTCAGGTTCGCAGCAACAGAAGGATAAGGTAGAGCAGAAGAAGATCAAGGGCAACGACGAGTTGCTGATGGAACGCATCATGAAGGCCGTAAACGATCATCTGGACGATAGCGACTTCAATGTAGAGATGCTCACCAACGAGATTGGTCTCAGTCGTGCCCAGCTGCATCGAAAGATGAAAGAGCTCACAGGTCTGCCCGTTAGCGAGTTCATCCGAAACATACGTCTGGAGCAAGCGATACGTCTTCTGGAGGAGCAAAAAATCAATATCACACAGGTGGCTTACTCTGTTGGCTTTAGTAATTTGGCTCACTTCTCAACCGTATTTCGCAAGCAGTTTGGCGTGTCTCCAACCGACTATATGGAGCAAAAAGGCCTTAAAAATCCAGGTTGATACAAAAATGAAATGAAACGAAACATACGTGGAAGCCACGTAAAAAGAATCTGCCTACCTTTGCGGCAGATTTTTTTTTATCAATTAATTATTAACTAACAAACCAAACGTATGAGTTTCAAAGCAAAGAAAACAGCCTTAGTTGCAGGATTGTGCTTTTTGGGCATGATTCCAGCACAGCAGGCTTCGGCAGCTACCGCAGCAGTAGCTTCCGTTCAGCAAACGAAGCAGGCCACCGGTTATGTGTCTGACTCTCAGGGTCCACTGATTGGTGCCACGGTTATGGAGAAGGGTACCAACAATGGTACAGTTACCGACTTCAACGGCTTCTTCACGCTTAATGTTAAACCAGGTGCAACTCTTGTTGTATCTTATGTAGGTTACGTTTCGCAGGAAATCAAAGCCGGCGACAACACAAAAGTAAACCTTAAGGAAGACGGCCACGTTGTTAACGAGGTGGTTGTTATCGGTTACGGTACACAGCGCCGCGAGGCTGTTACTGGTTCTGTAGCCAACATCGGTGGTGAGAAACTGAATCAGGTGGCTGCCACCAACGCCGCTCAGGCTCTGCAGGGTCGTGTAGCTGGTGTGCTCATGACACAGACTTCATCTAAGCCTGGTGCCGAGATGCAGATTCGTATTCGTGGTCAGCGCTCACTGACTGCTAGTAACGACCCTCTGATCGTGCTCGATGGAATCCCATTCATGGGTCAGCTGTCGGATATCAATCCTGCCGACATCAAGTCTATGGATATCCTGAAGGATGCCTCTGCTACCGCTATCTATGGTTCGCGTGGTGCTAACGGTGTTATCATCATCACTACTGTTAAGGGTGCTCAGGGTGCTCCTGCCAAGGTTACATATAATGGATATGTAAGCTTCAAGAAGGTATTCAAGAAGTATCCTATGATGGATGGACCTACGTTCAACAAGTTCCGTCAGTATGCTGGTAAGTATCAGAACTCACTCGATGAGAACGAGAATACCAATACCGACTGGCAGGATCTGTACTATCAGACTGGTATCAGCCACAACCACGATATCAGCGTAGCTGGTGGTACCAACGGTGGTAGCTACAGCTTCGGCGCTGGTTACTACAAGGATGAGGCTGTAGTACCTACTGAGGGCTACGACCGTATCTCTGTTCGTGGTAACTTCGACCAGAAGGTGGGTGAGTACTTCCGTTTCGGTTTGAGCACCAACAACAGCTATCGCAAGACCTCTGGTGTTAACCAGATGTATGCTGTGCTGGGTTCATCTCCTCTGTCAAGCCCATACGATGCTGATGGTAACCTGAAGCGTTACAACACACTGCCTGCAGATGATCAGATTGTTGTAACCAAGGAGACTGTAAAGCGCGATAAGAGCGTATGGTTGAGCGAGAACAAGGGTATCGGTACTTACAACACGCTGTTCGCTGAGTTGAAGTGCCCTTGGATCGAGGGTCTTACCTATCGTATTAACGTAGGTCTGAACTTCCGTTCTTCTAAGCAGGGAGGCTTCACAGGTACAGGTGTAAATAATAAGGATGCCAATGCTGTTAACAGCGGTTCTGTATATGAGAACCAGACTCGTAACTGGGCTGTTGAGAACATGCTGACTTACGATCGCACATTCGGTAAGCACAACATCAACGCTGTAGCTATGTACTCAGCTGAGCAGACCACTTATGAGCAGAGTGGTGCTTCAGCACAGGATATTCCTGCTGACTACTTCCAGTACTATGCACTCGACAAGGCTACCGGTCAGGCTAACCTCACTGGTTATGGCTACAATCAGAGCGGTCTCATCTCTTGGATGGGTCGTGTGATGTACTCTTATGATAATAAGTATATGCTCTCTGTAGCCCTCCGTTCTGACGCTTCTTCACGTCTGGCTAAGGGTCATCAGTGGCACACATATCCTGCAGTTAGTGCTGGTTGGAACATTGCTCGTGAAAACTTCATGGAGAACCTCACTTGGATCGACAACTTGAAGCTCCGTGTAGGTTATGGTGAGACTTCTAACCAGAGTATCAATCCTTACTCTACTCTTGGTGGTCTGGGTATCCGTAACTACAACTTCGGTAACGGTACTAACTACAAGGCTGGTTACTATGTAAACTCTCTGCCTAACCCAGAGCTGGGATGGGAGTACTCTAAGACTTGGAACTTCGGTGTTGACTTCTCTCTGTTCAATGGTCGTCTGTCTGGATCGTTCGAGTACTATACTCAGAAGACTAACGATATCCTGCTCGGCGTGAAGCTGCCTGATACATCTGGTGTAAGCGGTTACACTGGTAACATCGGTAACACAGAGAACAAGGGATTCGAGCTCACTCTGAATGGTATCATCATCGACAACAAGAATGGTTGGAACTGGGAGGCTGGTGTCAACATCTATGCTAACCACAACAAACTGACCAAGCTGACTGGTGCACTCGATGAGAATGGTAATCCTGTTCCTGATAAGGGTAACCGTTGGTTCGTTGGTCATCCTATCGACGTGATCTATGACTATGAGTATCAGGGTCTGTGGAACCAGAGCGATATCGTAACTGGTCCTGACGGAAAGACTAACCTCGACATCCTGGAGCCAGGTGGAAATCTGGGTATGATCAAGGTTAAGTACACTGGCGACTACGATGCTAATGGCATGCCTACACGCGCTATCGGCGATGCTGATATGCAGGTGATGGATATGGAGCCAGACCTCGTTGGAGGTTTCAACACTACTGTTGGTTACAAGAACTTCGACCTGACTGTTATCGGTGCCTTCCAGATTGGCGGTAAGCTGATTTCTGCCATCCACTCTTCAAATGGTTACCTGAACATGCTGACTGGTCGTCGTAACAACCTCGATGTTGACTACTGGACTGAGCAGAACACTGGCGCTAAGTATCCAAAACCAGGCGGTATCCAGAGCGGTGATAACCCTAAGTACGGTTCTACACTGGGTTACTTCAATGCTAGCTACCTGAAGATTCGTGCCATCACACTGGGTTACAACTTCGACAAACTGAAGGCTGTGAAGGACCTCGGCATCAGCCGTCTGCGTCTCTACGCTACTGTTCAGAACCCATTTGTTCTGTTCTCGCCATACAACAACGAGAGCGGTCTCGATCCTGAGACAAACTCTTGGTCAAACGAGAATACTGCTGTAAATTATGAGTTTGGTAGCCACAGACTGCCTATCATTGGTTACAACACACCTGCTACTCGCAACTTCCTGGTTGGTGTCAACGTTACATTCTAATGATCATTAAAGAATAAAGAATTATGAAAACTAAAAGTATAAAATATTTCCTTGCTGCTGGCTTGGTTTGCTGTGGACTTACCACAACATTCACTTCTTGCGGCGACGTGCTCGATGAGCAGCCTCGCAGCCAGTTCGACCCAACATTCTTCACTACGAAGGCGGGTATTGAGGGCGGTCTGACCTCACTGTATGCTCACTTGCGCTATTTCTATGGTAATGGTTACTATCTGAATAGCGTTGAGACTGGTACCGATGAATATACCTATGCACAGAGTGCTGATGGTAACTTTAAGGATGCCGACCTCTCTGGCGTTGGTCAGATGGTTCCTACTAACACCATCGCTGGTGGATGCTGGGGAACTGCATTCGCTAATATCAATACTGCTAGTGGTATCATCGAGAACGGTGGTGAGGCTGGTATCGACCCTGCTCTGCTGGCTGAGGCACACTTCTTCCGTGCTTTCGACTACTTCATCCTCGTTCAGTCTTACGGTGGTGTGCCCCTCGACCTGGGTGCCGGCGAGCTGAAGTTCAACACTTCTACCACTCGTACTTCTGTTCGTAACACTGTTCCTGAGGTTTATGCTGCTATCTTTGCTGACCTTGAGAAGGCTGTTGCCGACCTGCCCGAGAACCCACGTATGACAGGTACTGCTACCAAGAATCTGGCTCGTCTGTTCCTAGCTAAGGCTTATCTGACATATGGTTGGTGGTTGGAGAATCCTAATAACATTCCTACCTATCCTGAATGCAGCCGCGATGCCAGTCAGGCTAACAGCTACTTCCAGAAGGCTTACGACACAGCTATGGCTGCCATCAACAATCCTGGCCCATACGCGCTGCAGCCTACATTCTACGATGTAAACGTGGCTACCAACGATCGTAACTCTGAGATCATGCTCTATGCCGATCATGATGAGGACGAGAAGTTTGGTAACGGCGGTGCTGGCTACGGATGGGGTAGCGGTGGTTCTCCTGAGAACTTCGCTTACTGGATGGAGACCTGGAACTATACCGAGATGATTGCCAAGGCTGCTTCGGGTAACACTATCAACCCCATCCAGCGTGAGGCTGTTCAGGCACTCGGTCGTCCTTGGACTCGTATGGCACCTATCGCCGACAACTTCATGGAAGGTGGTGTTTGGGAAGATGCTGTTAAGGCTATCGACTCTCGTTACGATGCAACCTTCACACTCCGCTATCACACCAACTGGCAGAAGAGTGGTAACACTGAGCCTTATGTAATCGGTGCTAATGGCGAGAAGGTTTATCCAAATGAGGTTTACTTCAGCTGGGTTCCTGAGAGCGAGGACAGCAAGATTAACTACACTGGTGCTGATGGCAAGCTCGGATTTGGTGAGATGCCTGGTCGTGCCGACTTCGTAGTGGCTGTAAATCACATCAGTCGTAAGAAGTACCCCATCAACTGGAAGATTGGTATCTATCGTACCGACAACGAAGGTGGTCTGGGTTCAAAGGTTAACGGTGGTAGCCCACGTCCTTGGAACGTAGCTAAGTTCTCTGAGTTCTATCTGATTGGTGCTGAGGCTGCCGTTAAGTTGAACAAGCAGGCTGAGGCTAAGACACTGGTTAACGTGCTCCGCGCCCGTGCCGGTAAGCAGACTTTCTCTCAGAACGACAATAAGGTTGTTTCTGTTGATAAGAGTGCTGAGATGGTTGCTGCTACACCTGCTGTTATTGATATCGACTTTATCCTCGACGAGCGTAGCCGTGAGTACTGGGGTGAGGGATACCGTTGGTTCGACCTCGTTCGTACTCAGAAGTGGGCCGAGCGTGCCGGAACCTACCACATCGCTGGTGATGGTTACACCGATAAGGATCTGAAGGAGTATAAGCGTGATATTCCTGCTGGTTACTACATCCGTCCTATCCCACAGGGTCAGCTTGATGGTCTGATCATGTCGAAGGAGGAGAAGGATGCTTATCAGAACCCTGCTTATAGAAATTAATTAGTTCGCATAAAGAAGTTAATTAGTTAGTATCCTCTTTTATCAGCACGGGCCGCCCATTTCTAGGCGACCCGTGTTTCTTTTGTTGCTTATAGTTCTAATACTTCTACCATTTATCATGAGTGCGGATGTCATCACCCCATCGGTGGTCCTTAGGGAACGATTGTCCGTTCCAGGCTTTTACTTGTGTCCAAGGCTCTGCTGCATCGGTCCAGAAAGGATGATCGGCAGGCAAACCAAGTGGCATAAAGCTGAGGCTCGTAAGATAGAGCGAGCCATTGTTGGTGTACCAATCGGCTACCTCAGGCTGATGTCCGCAGAAACCGATAGTCAGATAGCCGGCATCGTTAAAGTTCTGCTGATAGTCGAACATGCGATGATGTACCTTGGTGAGGGCAGCGCGCACCTGTCCGTTGCTCAGTTCCTTGGGCAGTTTCTGGTACCAGGCAATCAGGGCTAATGTCTGCATAGCTGCTGTACGATAGGGGATAGAGCGACCAACTACAGGAAAAGTGCCCTCTGGCGAGATGAAACGCTCCAGGATGATAGCATGCTTCTGCGCACGCTTCAGGGCGCGATCGTAGTACTTCTGATAGTCGATGCGGGTGTTGGCCTTAGCATCTACCATAGCCTGCAGGGTTTCCAGATACATAGCGTGGAACACATAGCTACTGTAATAGTCGAAAGCAAACACAGGTCCGTCGGCATACCAACCATCACCTACATACCACTCTTCTACCTTACGACAGGTGGTGTTCACACGAAACTCGTCGTACTGTGCACCAGCCTTGGCCAGCAGGCTCTCGATGGTAGATGAGAACAGGAACCAGTTGGTGTAGGGTGGGTCGATTTTTCTTAAAGCCTGAAACTCTTTGATGTAACGCTGCTTGGTTACCTCGTCTAATGGTTGCCACAGGGTGTCCCAGGCGCGCAGAAACGATTCGGCGATATAAGCAGCATCTACTAAGTTCTGTCCAGCCTTGCCCCAGCACAGATAGTCGGGCGATGCAGGGTCAACAGCGTTCTTATAGGCTGCCAATGCCCATTCGCGTAACTGGTGGCGCTGCTGGCTCTCTGCGGTGTTGTCGTCGGGCAGAGAAAGCCAAGGAGCCACGCCTGCCATCAGGCGACCGAAGGTCTCCATATACACTACCGAGCGATCGCGATTATCAAACGATGGCGAGAACTCTGTTTTCATGTTCTTCTGTAGTTCACCTTTTGACATATTCTCCAATACGGGTTGAGCCATCTTGTAGGCCAATGAGCACCAATACTGGCGATCGGTTTGTACTACCGTTTTTGTCTTTTTGGCTTGCGTTGGTATCACCAGCATGAAGGCTAATACCAACAGGGTTGTTGTTCTTTTCATTGTACGTCTGTTATTAATGGATTCTTGATATTGTACAGATAGCTGCTGGCCAGTAGCTGCCACTCAGCCATTGTCTTCACGTCGTATTTGCTCCAGGCAGAGCCGAAGTAATAGGTATAGGGCTTACCGGCATATTGGTGCACGATACCTATAGCGTGGTTCTTGTTGCCGCTTAGCTTGGTGGTTTCATCTACGCCTTCAGGAAACAAGGTGCCTACGTATATCTGCGACTGGTTTATTTTAGGATTATCTGTTGGGTCGGCATACAGCACATAGTCTTTGCCAAGTGCTAGTTCGCCCTCACCATTCAGTACCACGCCTGTAGCCCATGCTGTAGGCTGTTTCAAATCATCGTACCAAACAGTTGTCTTGTTATAATGTGAACCTCGGTCCAGACTGATCAGTCGGTGCTCAGTTACGCCATCGCTATTGGGATGGTAGGTGAGCTCAACGGTGAAACGCAGCGGACCGTTATCTAATATCTTGTAGTTTTTAAAGCAATAAGGAAATACCAGTTCGCCATTCTTCATCAGCGCTGGAGCGCCACAGCCTAAGCTAGGACCAACGGAATACACGTCCATTCCCTCACCATGATCGTGGTGGAACGAGGTAGCTACGTAGATATCGTTGCTCTCCTTGGGGTAGCCTGCTCTTTTTAGCGAGTCTCTCTGTCCCACACCCCACAAATGCTGTTTGTAGCGTTTCTCAAGCACCAGCTCTGAGGTGCTCTTGGTCCATACATCGGTACCAAATGATTTCTCGCCACTACGCTGTAGGGCAGGGCCGTAAACGCGATAGATACCACAATCGTTTTCCCATGTCATATCATCGGCACGTTCAGGGAACAGTCTGCCATAAACATACGATTTCATCGCAGCTGGCTGACCTTTGGTGATGGTGAACACGGCCTTGCTATGAGGCAGAACCGATACATACATCAGCAACTTGCCATCATGCGATAGCTGATAAGTTTGTTCCTGGCCGAAACCATTTTTAATAACGAATGGTTCGCCAGCAGCTAGGCCTGATTTGCTATATACAGCCTGTAGGTTGAATGCTACCACTTCTTGGCGTTGGTGATCGCTAGGGTTGGTTACTGAAAGGGTTGAGTGCTGAGCACAGAGTCGAGTCGTTAATGCAGCCAACAAAGCTATAGTAAATAGTAGTCTATTCATCTGATATAATATTTAATTTGTTGCTTAGTCTTAGTCGATTTCACCGTCAGCACTACGCGGTACATCTTCGGTCCCCAAATGTTTTGCAGCAGTGGGTCAAGCAGATTGCTGATATCCTCGATAGAAGCTTCCATTTGGTTAGCGTTGTAGCTGATGTGTTTCAGCGCTTCGGGGTTGGTGGTCATCAGCATCAGACGGGTAGGGGCTTTGTAGGAGTTAAGTTCAAAATCCTCTGTAACTGTTACCCTCGATTTGGTGGCTGCAACGGTGCGCTTCCATGTTTTTACATCAGCCTCTTTTGGGTAGGCACCTGCTATGTCGAGTGTCAGCTGCCCGTTTTGATGCCTTACGATTTTGGCGCCAAACGCCTTACCATCCTGTTGGTCGGTCCCGTTAATCTGTGGCAGATTATGATAGCCCGACTGCATGGTCCATATCTCATAACGACTGTTGCTGAAGGTCCTGGCGGTATATTCGCCTACACCCGGATCTATGAACAGCGGTTCGTTATTAACATAAACCAAGAATGAACCCACGTCGTTGTGATTGTGACTCTCACCGTTGTTCCCGCCCTTAAAGGCCGTAAAATGGTCACCACGGCGCGCTGCCATAATCTGTAGGTCAGGTAACCACGTATCCTTAATCAGCGGCTCCTGAGGCTTTTCTGCTATGAAATCGCGAATATTTCGCAAGAAGAACAGCTCGCGTCCCAATGTGGGGAAGTTACCGCTCTTGTCGTAAAGTTTAGCGGGCTGGGTTAGTACCTGCTTGGTTCGTCCTAAGTAAGCACCAAATTCGCGCATGGTTTTATCGTTCAGCCAATGACCGAACGGATACACGATGTTTACTTGCTGAACAGACTTGTTCTCGTGCGCATCAGCAAAGTTCATGCAGTAGTCGTGCCCGATATAGGTTTTGTAGCAATAAGCAGCCATCGCCCCAATCTTCCTAGAGATGCTAGTATTACTAGCACTACTAGCCCTCCTAGTTAATCTAGCTAGACTAGAATCCTCAGGCAACAGCCTGAGCACCTCAAACATCGAGGCGGCAGCTCTGTCCCAATAGCCAGGGCCCTCATCGCAACCACCATCCTCGGGATAGGCATCTATAAAAGCTAAGGTGGCTTTCTCTATCTGAGCGATAGCTTCGGCCTTGCGGGTCTCGTCTTTCTCGCAAACCAGCACACAGGCCAGCCAGTTGCTACATATCCATGGGTTCCAATTCATACCTGCAGTCTTCCACCAGTAGTTGTTGGCTACTGCAGGCTTTAAGATTCGTTGCTCTATCTCTCGGTCTATGCGCTGGCAGATATCAGGCGAGAAAGCATCCAACTGTTTCTCCAGCATGTAGCGAGTCCATACAATCAAACTGGCTGTTTCTGCATTAAACAAGTCAACCTCCTGTATCTCCTGTAGAGGAATGCGTTTGCCGTAATGGGCAGGAATACCCCACCAGGTTTCCTCGCAGAAGCTGCCGATTCCATCGATGATATCGTTTATAAATCGGCCTTTTCCTTCTGCAATCTCTGCCATCACAAGTGCAGCCAGATGGCGGCGCTTTTCGAAACAGATAGCTTCGTAGTTCACGCGATTGCCAGTTATCTTGTTCTCCGCAAAAACGGTCCAGGGCAAAGCTGTCCATGCTTTGCCCTGATATTGTTCACCATAACTTACGTAACTCTGCTTCATCTCCTGCGGGATGGAGTCGCGCCAGAAGGAATCCTCAGCCTTTGGTAACAGACTTGAAAGACTGATAGCTATCGTCAACAGTATATTCATCGACTGATATAGTTTACGTATTCACATGCAGCAAGCAAGAAAGCGCCTACTCCAAAATTGGCTTGTGAGTTGGCATCAACGGTCTGACCAGGAATGGCACGCTCACCGATGGGCTGCACATATCCCACCTTACCGTCTTTTTGCAGAGCAATGGTGGTGAGGTAGTTCCAAGCTTTATCAATGGTAGGAGCAAACTCCTTTTTTGACAGGTAACCATGATTGACGCCCCACAGCAAACCATAGCAGAAGAAGGCTGTGCCGCTGGTCTCATAGCCAGGAGCCTGCTCTGGATCCATCATCGAACGGGTCCAGTGGCCTTGTGGCTGCTGCAGTTTCTTTACACCACGAGCCAGATTCACATATTTCTCTACGAAGAATGGCTGGCGTGCGTAGGTCTCAGGCATATCCTGCAAAACCTTAGCTAGTCCTGCTAAAACCCATCCGTCTCCACGTGCCCAAAAGTCCTTCTTGCCCTTGGCTGTTTTGTGTTTCGGATAGATATACTTGCCATCACGGAAGTAGAGTCCTGTCTCTTTGTCGAGCATGATACTGTCACTATAGAGGATATTCTCGTATAGTTTGCGTAGATACTTAGTATCTCCGGTCAGTTTGTACATTTTGGTCAGAGCAGGCATCACCATGTAGAGAGCATCAGCCCACCACCAATAGTCGTGCACCTTTGAGTCGGCCTCGTAACCCAAGACCTCCTTGGCGCGAGCTACTTTCTTCTTGTCGGGGGCTAGGTTGTACAAATCGATATACGTCTGGAAGCATATCTGCCAGTCGCCAAAAAGTACATAATCCTGCCCTTCGCCATAATTCTTGTACTTCCATTTTGCTGGATCAGCTTCGGTAGCCCCTTTCCATTGATTGTACTCTGCCCAGCGTATGCTATAATCAAGCATCTGCTGATCTTTTAGCAGTTTGTAAACTTCCATGTTGCCTGTGTGGTAGGCAGCATTATCCCAGAAAGATCGTACCTCTGCAGGATTGTTTGCCTGCCAATAGGTGTTCACCTGGCGTATCACGTCTTTCACCTCTCCAACCGTCCAGCGCTTTGCTTGACTGGCTGTTGCGGCAAGTAAACACATGAATAATACTAATTTTCTCATCTTTGTTTGTTTCAGTTTGGGTTGCAAAGATACGAATATCATTTTATAAATGAATGCGTATATCCGTTAATTCTTAATAAAAGGGGGCAGCCTAATGGATTTAGGCCGCCCCTCCACCTTAGAAATACTAACAAATAACTATTTAAGTATGAACAATCGATACATATTAATAGCCTGGATTCTGCTGCAGGTCAGCATCCTTGTTGAGCTGAATCTCTGACAGAGGAATAGGCAGCAGCGTGTGCTTAGATGCATCGAAACCGGTAATCTTCTTGCTGTCGGTTCCCTCGGCCCACTTATCCATGATCATCTTTACGCGCTCAGCTAGCTTACCTGTACGGCACAGTGTGTAGCGGCGATTTTCCTCGCCAACCAACTCGCGGATGCGCTCGTCGAGGATAAAGTCGAGGTTCATCTGTGCAGCTGTTACCTTACCGGCTTCTGCATTACCAGTCTCAGCACGATAAGCCTTGAATGCACGGTCGCGCAGCACATTGATATCCTCAGCAGCACCAGCTGTATTGTTCTGCATAACGCGTGCCTCGGCACGGAGCAGATATGCATCTGCCAGACGCATCAAAGGCCAGTCTTTAACAAGCGCATAACCAAAGTCATCTGTTGGATCGTAGCCACCCCACTTAGTGGTGTGTGGATACATAACATTCAACGTATCCTTAACAGTCCAATATGCTCTATCGCCAGTCTTAACGCTCAGTTGTGTAGCACCTGCTGTGCCCTCATCAACCTTGAATCCGTCCTTTACCCAAATCTTGCTGCTCCAATTGGGCTTGTTGTAATAAAGCACACGGCGGATATTGTGATTAGAGTTGCGAATATCGCCCTTCTCATAAACACCGTATTTCACATAGTTGCTCAAACGCAGACGGCCATTTCCACGACCACCAATAGAGTCTGCATTCTGCATACCATCGATTTTGTGGAATGCGGCTACCCAGTTACGGCGCTGCTGTGGGTTGTCGATGGTACCACCTGTTACGTCGCGATTATACTCCATCTGGAATACCCAGATACCCTCAGTGTTGCCCTCTGAACGGCGCTGATTGTGCCAGCGGAACATATCGCTGTAGTAGTCGCCTGCCTCACCTAGATATTTTCCATAACGCTCAGAGATGAGTTTATAGTTACCACTGCTGATGGTGGCTGTTACAGCTGCCTCAGCTTCGGCATATTTGCCCATGCGGTTGAATGCTTCACCAGCCAGAATGCGTGCACAGTCTTTGTTGATACGGTTCTGTGTCTTTGTCTTTCCAACCTCAGGAAGATTGGCAATAGCATCGTTCAAGTCGGCTGCGATCACAGCGTCAACCTCTGCTACAGCATTACGAGTGAAATCGGTGCGAGGCTCTGCCTTGCTCTCGGTGATGAGGGGTACTGGTCCCCAAAGGGTTACAAGCAGATTATAAGCATATGCACGGAAGAACTCGGCTTCGCCCTTGGCTGCAGGGTCAACACCTTCTGTGTTAATGACGATATTTGCACTATTGATAATGCTGTACAGATTCTCCCAAAGGAAGCTTACACCGCCATTGTCTGATACCAGTGAGCCATACTGAAAGAATGGAACCTCTACACCTTCTGTGTCGCCAGGAGCACCTACATCGGTACCGTCCTGCCAGATTCCAGTGAATCCCTGACGGCTAGACATACCCCAGATTGCGGCATATTTGTAATGCAGACCTATGAGCTTTGCCTCAACATCGGCAACGTCGGTGCCGTAGTTTGAGTACATCTTCTCATCCAAATAGCTGTCGCTGCAAGAAGTCAAAGTGAGTGCGCTGACAGCCAATGCTGAATATATAATGTTTTTTAGTTTCATAATTGTATCTCCTTGAATTTAGAATGTAACGTTAAGACCGAATACCATGCTCTTCGTCATGGGGTAGTTGTTCTCATAGCCACCCCATCCGCGCTGTGTGATGTCTGACTCTGGGTCCCATCCCTTCCAGCTTGTGATAGTCCAGAGGTTACGACCACTGGCGTAAACTGTCAGAGCGCTCAGGTGCAGCATGTTGCAGATCTGTGCAGGGAACTGGTAGCTCAGTGTGATATCCTTTACGCGAGTGAATGCGGCACTGCGTGGGAATCCATATCCCCAACGGTTTGAAGTCTTGCTCAGTGAGCGATACTCGTTGCTTGGGTTGCTCTCTGTCCAGTAGCCAATCTCTGTGGTAGAGTTGCGGCGACCCATTTCATCGCTGGCCATAGCCAACAGTGAGTTGTTACGCTTCAAACCCTGTACTGTCTGGATGAATACACTCAGTGTGAGATTTTTGTAGGTGAAGGTATTTGTCAAACCACCAATCCACTTTGGAGTAGTCTGGCCTTGAATCTTCTTGTCGCCTTCTGGTGTGATCTTGCCATCACCATCGAGGTCGGCCAGTTTCACGTCACCTGCCTGAGCCTGTGGATCCTGCTTCAGATGGTCGCCACGCTCAATTTCGTCTTTCTGCCAGATGCCTTCCATAACATAATCGTAGATCACGCTGATAGGCTCGCCGATGAACCAACGGTTACCCAGGTCATCCTGCTTGTCACCATAGAGGTCCTTGATTTCGTTTTTATTCCATGACCATACAAGTGAGGTGCCCCATGTAAAGTCCTTGGTTACAATATTCTTAGAGTTGATGGTAACCTCAAGACCCTTGTTGGCAGTCTTACCCATGTTCATATATACATTAGAGTAACCAGAAACCTTTGGCAGGTTGCGCTGCAAAAGCAGGTCAGAGGTAGAAGATGTGTAGAAGTCGATGTTACCATTGATGCGGTTGTTCAGGAATCCGAAGTCAAGACCGATGTTGAAGGTCTTGGTAGTCTCCCAACCCAGACCGCTGTTACCCATGCGGCTGCTTGGATACAGAGCTGTAGCCGACTGGCCGTCCATGGTCAGAGCATTGTTCGACATCTTGGCAAGTGTCTCGTACACGCCGATAGCCTCATTACCAGCCTTACCGTAAGAGAGGCGCAACTTCAGGTTGTTCAGCCAGTTCTGTGTTTTCTCCATGAATTTCTCGTTGGCAATGTTCCAACCAAGAGCTACTGATGGGAATACACCATACTTATTGTCGTTACCGAATACAGAAGAACCGTCGCGACGTACTGTGAAGGTGAAAAGGTAGCGGCTGTCATAAGAGTAGTTCAGACGTCCCATCTGAGAAACAGTCTTATACAGGTCGGTATATGACTTTGCTGTCTGTGTGCCACCACCACCAAGGTTGTGCCAAGAGAGCTCGTCGTTGATGAACTTAGCACCAGTTGCTGTGTTGTCGTGATACTTTTTGCGAGAAGATGCATATAGCAAAGTAATGTCGAAGTGATGCTTCTGGATATCCTTAGCGTATGTAAGAATGTTCTCTACAGTGCGGCTCTGAGTTTCTGCATTGAAGATATAGCCGTAACCATTCTGGTCGTTCTGCTCAGCACCATTGTAATAGTTCTCACGGCGTGGAACAAATGAATAACCGAAGTTGAATTTGTAACGCAAACCTGCCAGAGGAGCCCAAATCTTACCAAAGTCCATTTCGGCATAAGAGTTCAGGTTGATATTCCACTGGCGGCGCTCATGATCCTGGTTTACATCACGCATTGGGTTGAAGAACAGACTCTCGGTGTACATTGGATAGATGCAGTAGCTGCCATCCTCGTTGTAAACCTGTCCGTAAGGTGACATAGCCTCGGCCATCAGGAAGTTTACACGACCTCCGTCGCGGTTGTGTGATACGATATAGCTGTTAGTACCAATCTTCAAGTAGTCTGTTACATCAGCATCAATATTCATACGCATAGAATAGCGCTTGTAGTTGAAGCCTTTCAGCACACCCTTCTGGTTCATATAGTCGCCTGAGATGAAGTACTTGATTTTTTCAGCACCTCCATTCACGGTTACGTTATGATCCTGAATGATACCTGTTTGCGAAACCATATCGTAAATCCAGTCAGTCTCTTGACCAGCAGCCTGAGCTGCAGCCTCGTTCTGGTTCTTTACGAAGTCATTATACATGGTCTCTCCTGGGTTCTGTGCTACATAGTCTTTATAGCGCTGAGTAATCTGGGCACCGTTACAGAAGTCCATCTTCTTAGCAAAATCCTCAATACCGATGTAGCCATTGTAGCTCACTGTAGGTTTACCATCCTTACCATGCTTAGTAGTAATCAGGATAACACCATTAGCACCATTGGTACCATAGATAGCTGTAGCTGAAGCGTCCTTCAAGATTTCCATTGACTCGATATCAGCTGGGTTGATATCGTTGAGTGAACCGCCACTTTTTGAGATGGGGATACCGTCCACTACAATGTATGGACCAGTACCTGCATTGATTGAGTTACGTCCACGTATAAGTGCAGAAGGTGCATCACCAGGGATAGATGAACCCTGAGAAATGGTTACGCCAGCTGCAGCACCCTGAACGGCTTGCAGAACGTTGGTTACAGGCAGCTTGCTCAGGCGATCTTTATTAATAGAGGTAACAGAACCTGTTACATCTGATTTCTTCTGAACACCATAACCTACTACAACAACTTCGTCGAGTGCAGTAGCATCTTCTTCAATGGAGATGTTTAATGTTTGACCGATGGTAAAGGGGATTTCCTTTGTCAGGTAGCCGATATAGGTCACAACCAGCGTACCAGAGTTTTGTACATTAAGAACAAAGTTTCCATCGTAATCAGTTACTGTTCCTGCTTTAGCATTTTTGACTTTTACGGTGGCACCGATGACGGGTTCACCATACTTGTCAGTCACTTGACCTTTCACAACACCATTTTGCTGGATGTTCTGAACAATTTGTTCTGCCATTGTTGGCATTGGGAACGATACCATTCCGGCTGCCAACGCCATCACAAAGCACAGCTTCTTTGATGGAAGATTTAGTTTAGCATACTTCATTTGTTACTGTTTTAAGTTTATTGTATAATTGTTAATGATAAGTATTTTCTCTTCGAAATCTGGTTGCAAAGATACGTTGATTGATATAAATCAAGGGTAACAATCAGTGAATTTTGGGGAACAAATCGTTATTTCTTCCCCAATTCACCGAGATTCCACGCATCGCGCCACCTGATTACAGGTTTGCCACCCTCAAATTCTATGGGCAACCAAATATAACGGGCGTCGCTTGGGTGCTTAGGGCGCCAGATATCTGCCATAAAAATGAAGTTGTCACCATAAGGCAGGATGAAAGTTGACTGTCCTTCGAACGTGATCTCCGACTTAGGTCCTACACATGGTGTGGGATGCTGGGTCCAAGGTCCCCAGATACTTGGAGCGGAGAACATACGTGCCTCGTTTGGTGCCCAGCCTGTGCATCCTGAGGTAATCATCCAGTATGTGCCGTCTTTTTTGAAGATGGCTGGTGCCTCATTCTGTCCGCCAGGAGCCACACGGGTGTAACGACCAGAGTGATGCAGGTAGTCGTTGGTCAGCTCTGCAATGTGCAGTGTCAGGTTGTCTTCTGACGAGAATATATGATAAGCTTTGCCGTCATCATCTACATAAAGCGTCATGTCGCGTGCCATCTGTCCAGTACCGAAATCGCGTTTCAAGAAGAGACCCTTTTTGATAGCTTCGCGCCATGTAGGTGTCCACCATTCTTTGAAGTTGTCGTTGTTCAGTGTGTCGAGAGTGGCTAATTCTTCTTTTCCGAACTCAACTGGATAAGTGCCTGCATTGGCACGCTGAGAATAGAGAAACTTATAAGGTCCTTCTGGCTTATCGCTTACTGCTACACCATAGCGGGCTGCACTGTAACCTTTGCCTTTCAGCTCCAGATGAAACCACATGCAGAATTTCTTTGTTACCTTATTATATATAACTTTTGGGCGTTCCAGCACGCAGCCGCGTGTGATATCGCTACGTCGGTCATCGCTCACGTAGAGGGCTACACCACGGTTCTGCCAGTTCATCAAGTCTTTCGATGAATAGCATTGTACGCCAATCATAGCCGATGAGGTGGTGTCGCATTTGTTCTCGCCAAACCAGTAGTAGGTGTCGCCATACTTCATGATGCCACCTCCATGGGCATTGATATGGCGCCCGCTCACATCTGGCCAAATCTCACCAGAACGGATCATCTTGACTTTCTTCTGCTGGTTGTTCCAATAGTTCTCAATACGTTTAGCCTCGGCTTTGGTGATATGAATCACGCTTCCGTGTTTGGGCGAAGAGAAATTTGTGGCTTTCATCACACCTTCGTTGAAACGGCCCAATGGCTTGAATGTCTTGAAGTCGCTTGTCTCCACAAAACCGAAGTTATGAGGATTTACACTATAAATGTCGTACATCAGCACCCATTTCTTCTGACCAATGCGTTTCCATACGTTTGGAGCCTCGCAGCCACAATTTTCACTATCTATCTGTTCAGCATGATAGTCGTTGAAATGGTTGATTTTATCGCTAATCATATATTTGATGCCGCCAGGATTCTCCTGTGCCACATAACTCATGAAATAACGTCCGTCAGGCATGCGGCAGATGTCAGCATCAAGCACCTGTATCTTCTCGTCAGGATATTCAAACAATAGCTGAGGCTCTGTTTCCAATGTGGTAAATGCTTCGTCGGCATAGCTGTAATACAACTTGGTTCTGCCACCGGCCTGCTGGCGGATGGTGAAGTAAACCATTGGTTTGCCCACTGCTGGGTCCCAAATAGTTTGTGGAGCCCAAGCGCAACCAATCTTGCCGAATTTTTCTGGGAAGAGCTGGTCAATATGTGCCTCGTGGTGAGTCCAATGAATCAGGTCGTCACTGGCCATCAGTACCAATCCGCGGTTGTTCCCCCAGCCATACTCGTCGGGACGCTCCCATTGTGTGGCACGCAATCCCATTTCTCGACCAAATACATGCAGATCGGTCATGGCGATGTAGAACTTGCCATTAGGTGCACGATAGATGTGTGGGTCGCGGATACCATGTTGGTCTGCGATGGAATCGCCGGAAATGATGGGCTCACCATTGTTAACTGCAGTAAACGTATAGCCGTCATAGCTGATGGCCATGAACAACGAGTGGGTGGGGTCGTTGAAATACGTAAACAGATAGGCACCCATGTCCTTTTCTGTAAGTGTCTTTTTTGTTTTTGCATCGGTCTGGACAGTTAAGGCCAGAAGCATTGATGCGATGAATAGAATCTTCTTCATTTTTCTTGAGTTAGTATTTGGAATTATCAGGTGCAAAGGTACGATTATTGATTTATATCAACGTCCCATCATCATTATTTGTCGGGAACAAAATGTTATTTTTGCGATTTTTTTGGATGATTAATAAAAGTTTCGTATCTTTGCAGGCATAAAATACCTAACTAATGAAACGTGTACTTTTACTACCAATAGTATTCTTAGCATTCTGTCAGATGGTCTGGGGTAGGCATGTGTCACTCAGAATCATGTCGCAGACCCCTGTTCAGGGCATCGAGGAGGCGCGAAAACTGGTGTTCGATCACTATGGTATGATGTGGGTGGGCACCGATCAAGGGCTTCGTTCGTTTGATGGATACAAGTTCCAGACCTATCGTAATAATGCCTATATGCCAGGCATCCTTCCAAATAATTATGTTCGTTCAATAACTGAGGATAAGCATGATGGTCTTTGGATAGGAACCCGCGACGGACTGACTCACTACAACAGGAAATATGGCACGTTTAAGACTTATCACCTGCGTGGCGATAATGCAGGATTGGTCAATACACTTTTCACCGATCAGTCGGGCACTGTATGGGCAGGAACCAATGCAGGCGTGTCGCGTTATGATTCTGAAAAAGACGATTTCATCGATATAAATCTGTCCGTAGGTGTTATCTCGCTTACTGGCGACGCTCAAGGCAATCTTTATATAGGCACGTGGGAAGGCGGATTGCTGCGCCTCAATAAGAAGACGGGTAAGATGGTTAGCTATCCGCCTCTTAGTGCGCGTAATACAGCCCAGGCGATGCTGATGGACAGACGAGGCCGCTTGTGGGTTGGTACTTGGGAGCACGGTATTGTGCGCTTGGATCATCCAGAGAATGTTGCCAATCCCGGCATGCATAAGATGAATGATGGTAGAACCGACTTCCGAACATTCCACTGCTTGGTAGAAGATTCGATTAGTCATTCGGTTTGGGGCTGTTGTATAGAAGGTCTTACACGTGTAGATTTAGATGATGAGACAGATGTAGAGAACTATCCCATACTAACTTTTTGTTACGATATGGTGACCGATGGAATGGGTAATCTTTGGGCTCTGACGCGAAATAATGGTATTGTCCACTTGAGTACAAAACCCTCGCCTTTTCATTTCTATCATCTCGATCCTGCAGGCCTTGAGCTACCAGTAAATCGCATCCAGAAGGTGTTTACGATTGATGGCAACCGTTTCTGGTTAGGCTTGCAACCCTATGGCTTAGCGTTTTACGATAGGCGCACTAATCAGGTTCTCTATAACAATATGATTCCTGGATTTGAGAACGAGACTGGGTTGCAAGGTATTTATGTGCAGATTATCTCAGATATGCTGGGGCGTCCCGACGGATCGCTTTGGCTAGCCAGTTCGCGTGGTGTTCTGATTTGGAAAGAAGGTGAAACCACTCGTTTGCTACTTCGTGGTAGCACGCCCTTTATTAGTGATAGTGACGTGAGTGCCCTTCATGCCTTGTCCAATGGTGCCATACTGGTTGGTTCGCATAATGGTATTGGTATTGCCTTTTCTGAAACAAAAGGTCGGATGCTTAGGATGAGCGAAGACAAGCGTGATTTCAGTAATAGTCATGTTCTGTCCATATTCGAAGATCATCAGCACCGCTTGTGGGTTGCCACAGAGGGGCATGGAATCATCCGTGTTACAGGCAATCCCGACAAGCCTCAGTCGTTTGTTTATCATCAATATGCTCCTGTTTCCAATAACTATCCGCTTGATGAGGCCATTGCTATTTACGAAAATTCTGCCCATCAGTTATGGGCCATTTCTAACAGCGGTGACATCTTTCAGTATGATAGCGAATCGGATGCATTCATTCCTGTGAATCATCATTATTCTTTCGGGGTGGGTAGTATTTACTCTATCCAAGGTGATGGTAATGGAAAGGTGTGGTTATCTACCGACAAAGGTTTGGTGTGCTTTTCGTCATCCAGCCAGCAAGTAACACCTACTTATTATAATATGGAGGATGGTATAGAGGCCATCAGTTTCTCTTCTAATGGCGCCTTCAGATATGGCAAGGAGTTGTTTTATGGTAGTGCCAAGGGCTTTTTCTCATTTGATGCTGCCGAGATAGAACGCTGGCAACAGGGAGCTTCTCCGTCGTTGGTGGTTACCGATCTGCTTTTGGATGATCAGTCTTATCAATGGAGCGACTCTTTGCAGCGTCGTGTCATCTCACGCGAGCAGCCTTTCTATACACGTAAGATTACGATACCAGCAGATACAAGGAAATTCTCTGTAGAGTTTGCGTTGTTGGCCTATCAGAGTCAAGAGCAGTGTCAGTATTCTTATTTCCTTGAAGGATATGATCTGGATTGGCATCATACTGATGCCCAGAATCGTCTGGCCACTTATCAGAATCTTCCTGCAGGCACTTATCAGCTGAACCTCCGTGCCGTTGATAGCTATGGCCGTCTTGTTGAGATGCCATATTCCATCGAGGTGTGTGTGCTGCCACCATGGTATCTTACATGGTGGGCCTATCTTATCTATGTGATACTTATGGCAGCAGCAGCTTATGGTGTGAAAGAGTGGTATAAGGCGCGTGTCAACCGCAAAGCTCGGTTGCAGCAGCGTGTGAATGAACTGCTGCATTATCGTGAGATGATGGTGATGAAGCAGTTTGAGGGAGCCCGCAAAGTTCTTGAGGTAGAGGAGCAACAGCATTCGTCGCCAGATGAGTTGTTCCTGCAGAAAGCTATCGATTGTGTGAAACAGCATCTGGATGATGCTGATTATGATCGCGAGCAGTTTGCCTCCGACATGTGTGTGTCTTCTTCAACTCTGTATAACAAGTTGCGTGCGCTCACAGGCGAGAATGTAACAGCATTTATCAACAGTATCCGTTTGAAGGAGGCATGTAGCATACTTAGGCAGAAACCCAATATTAAAATGACAGAGCTCTCAATGGCAGTGGGATTCAATACGCCTAAGTATTTCACAAAATGCTTTAAGAAAGAGTTCGGCATGTTGCCCAGTGAATACCTGATGCAAGATGCCGAACTGTAGTCACTTAATATTGCCGGATGATCAGTCTTCGGCAGTGATATCCTCGATAGTATCTATAATCTCCTGATACTCTCGCTGTGTTTTGATGTGTATGCGCACCCCCATGATGGATCCGATTATACCGCCGATGCAGCCACCCCAGAAGATGCCTTCGTGCAGTGCGTCGTTGTTGACTACATACATGTTGTACATGAACCAGCTGAACCACAGAATGACTGCCGGGATTCCGAAGAAAAGCCAGTTGGCCTCGAACTTCTTGGCACGGGCCATTTTCCGGCTTGCCTCAACTAGGTTGCTACGCATCAGGTTAGTATCGTTCACGTTGCGGCTGTTGTAGTAGGTAGCTCCACCGCATATTAGCATAAAGATGCTGGTGATAATCCAAAAGGCGAGTGAAAAACCGCACATCTTGTAGAACACCCAGTAGCCATAGGGTACCATTAGCACGCTCAGCGCCATAATCACATAGTATCTGCGGCTGATAGAACTTGCAGTTTTGTTCATCGATTGGCGGATGAAGCGCTCGTTCACAATCGTCTGCTTGTCAAGCTTACTCTTCAGCGTGTTCATCTGCTCACGCATATTCTCTAATTCAAAATTCTCGTTGTTCATAATGGGATCATTTTAATCGTTCGACATTTGTTTTAACTGTTCACGGATTCTAAACAGACGTACACTGACGTTTTTGGTCGTGATGCCTACTATCTGTCCGATCTCCTCATAGCTGAGGTTTTCGAGCCAGAGCAGGACGATGGCGCGGTCGAAAGGCTGGAGCTTGGCAATACGCTTGTGGAGCATGTCCACCTGGCGTGTGTCCTCGTCGCGATCTTCAAACAGGTTGATGTCCATGGTTAGGCGTTCGGTGGCCTGGCGGCGCTTCCTCCTATCGATCGATATACAGGTGTTCAGCGCCACGCGGTAAATCCACGTTTTGATATCACTCCGATGCTCAAAGTTCTCGTATCCTTTCCACAGATTCACTAGTACTTCCTGGAACAGGTCGTTCACCTCGTCGGCATCTTGCGAGAACATGTAGCACACGGTGTAGATGGTGCTTTTGTGTTCTGCTGCGGTTTGCGCAAATTGCTTTTCTAATGCGTTCATTGTTTCGTCTGTTAATTGAATCTTTTTGCCCATTAGACGCAGCAAAGATATGAAAAACTACACGAAAATGGGATTGATTTACTAAAAAAACGCACTTTTTCCCAAAAACACTTGCTGAAATCGCAATTTTTGACTAACTTTGTCCCCTAATCGAGTGAGCAGGTACTAACAAGTAAGTATATAACATTCAATAATTCATTAAAAACTCAACAACTTATGTGGTTATTCAATTCATCAATTGGTAGAAAAGTTGTAATGTCTGTAACGGGCATTGCGCTGATCTTGTTCTTGACATTCCATTGCTGCATGAACCTGGTCGCGCTGTTCTCTGAAGAGGGTTACAACATGATTTGCGAATTCCTGGGTGCCAACTGGTATGCTGTTGTAGCAACACTTGGTTTGGCTGCCTTGGCAGTGATTCACATTGTCTATGCCTTCATTCTGACAGCTCAGAACCGCAAGGCACGTGGCGAAAATCGTTATGAGGTGTCAACAACGACCAACAACAACGGTCTGTTTGATGTAGCCGAGCGATGGGCTTCAAGCAACATGCTTGTGCTGGGTCTTATCATCCTTTTCGGTTTGATTATGCACCTGAAGGATTTCTGGTACAACATGATGTTTGCCGAGATTTTCGGTATTCTTGGAACTCACCATCCTGCCGACGGTTTTGCTTACATCGTTGACACATTTTCAAATCCAGTCATCTCAATCCTGTATCTGGTATGGTTCTGCGCCATTTGGTTCCATATTGCTCATGGATTCTGGTCGGCTATGCACACACTGGGTGCCAGTGGTAAGATTTGGCAGAAGCGCATGCAGTGCATCGGTCTTATCTATGTAAGCTTGCTTATGCTTGGCTTTGCCGTTGTAGTTCTCGCTTTCTGGTTTGGATGTGCTCCTTCACTGGGTTGCTGCTAATTATGAACATTTAAATTGAAAAACATTATGGCTAAAGTATTAGATTCAAAGATTCCTGCAGGTCCAGTACCTGAGAAATGGAAGGAATATAAGGCTCATCAGCGACTGGTTAATCCAAAGAATAAGCTGAAGCTCGATGTGATTGTTGTAGGTACCGGTTTGGCTGGTGCTTCTGCAGCTGCTTCACTCGGTGAGATGGGCTTCAACGTTATCAACCTGTGTATTCAGGACTCTCCTCGTCGTGCTCACTCTATCGCTGCTCAGGGTGGTATCAACGCCGCTAAGTGCTATCAGAACGATGGTGACTCTGTTTATCGTCTGTTCTACGATACCGTAAAGGGTGGTGACTATCGTGCTCGCGAGGCTAACGTATATCGTCTGGCTGAGGTATCAAACAATATTATCGACCAGTGCGTAGCTCAGGGTGTTCCCTTTGCTCGTGAGTATGGTGGTATGCTGGCCAACCGTTCGTTCGGTGGTGCTCAGGTAAGCCGTACATTCTACGCTAAGGGTCAGACCGGTCAGCAGCTGCTGCTGGGTGCTTACTCTTCACTGAGCTGCCAGGTAAATGCTGGTAAGGTAAAGCTTTACACTCGTTATGAGATGGAGGATGTGGTTATCGTTGATGGCCGCGCTCGTGGTATCATTGCCAAGAACCTCGTAACAGGTAAACTGGAGCGTTTCTCTGCCAATGCAGTAGTAATCGCTACTGGTGGTTATGGAAACACTTATTTCCTCTCTACCAACGCTATGGGATGTAACTGTACAGCCGCTGTTCAGTGCTACCGTAAGGGTGCTTTCTTTGCTAACCCTTCTTACGTTCAGATTCACCCCACCTGTATCCCAGTTCATGGCGACAAGCAGTCTAAGCTGACACTGATGTCAGAGTCTCTGCGTAACGATGGTCGTATCTGGGTTCCAAAGAAGATCGAGGATGCCAAGGCTCTTCAGGCTGGTACCAAGCAGGGTTGGGAGATTCCCGAGGAGGATCGCGACTACTATTTGGAGCGTCGCTATCCTGCATTCGGTAACCTCGTACCACGTGACGTTGCCTCTCGTGCCGCTAAGGAGCGTTGCGACAAGGGCTTCGGCGTAAACAACACTGGTCTGGCTGTATTCTTGGATTTCTCTGAGTCTATCAACCGTCTGGGGCTGGATGTTATCATGCAGCGTTATGGTAACCTGTTCGAGATGTACGAGGAGATTACCGACGTATTCCCTGGCGATGTTGCTAACGAGATCAATGGCGTGAAGTACTACAAGCCAATGATGATCTATCCTGCTATCCACTACACTATGGGTGGTATCTGGGTTGACTACGAGCTGCAGACTACTATTCCTGGTCTGTTCGCTATCGGTGAGTGTAACTTCTCTGACCACGGTGCTAACCGTCTGGGTGCTTCTGCTCTGATGCAGGGTCTGGCCGATGGTTACTTCGTTCTGCCTTACACTATCCAGAACTATCTGGCCGACCAGTCTATCTGGGGTAAGGTTTCTACCGATCGTCCTGAGTTCGACGAGGCTGAGAAGGCTGTTGACGCTGAGCTGACACGTCTGCTCAACATCAAGGGTAAGCGCTCTGTTGACTCTATCCACAAGGAGCTGGGTCACATCATGTGGGAGTATGTAGGTATGGGTCGCACCGCTGAGGGCCTGAAGGAAGGTCTGAAGAAGATGCACGAGCTCGAGAAGGAGTTCGACACCAACCTCTTCGTTCCTGGCACTAAGGAGGGGCTCAATGTGGAGCTCGACAAGGCTATCCACCTGCGTGACTTCTTCACCATGGGTCAGCTCGTTGCCTTCGACGCTCTCTCTCGTAATGAGTCTTGCGGTGGTCACTTCCGCGAGGAGTATCAGACCGAGGAAGGCGAGGCAAAGCGCGACGATGAGAACTACTTCTATGTAGGTTGCTGGGAGTACAAGGGTAAGGGCGTAGAGCCTGAGCTCTCAAAGGAGCCACTGGAGTACGAGGCAATCAAGGTACAGACACGTAACTATAAAAATTAATTAGGTATGGCTAAGAATATTTCATTTACTATAAAGTTCTGGCGCCAGAACGGCCCCAAGGACGCAGGTCATTTCGACACCCACGAGATGCACGATATTCCCGATGATACCTCGTTCCTCGAGATGCTCGACATCCTGAACGAGGAGCTCATCAACGAAGGCAAGGAGCCATTCGTATTCGACCACGACTGCCGCGAGGGTATCTGCGGTATGTGCTCACTCTATATCAATGGTACACCTCACGGTCTTACCGAGCGTGGCGCTACCACTTGTCAGCTCTACATGCGTCGCTTTAACGATGGTGACGTGATTACCGTAGAGCCTTGGCGTTCAGCTGCTTTCCCTGTAATCAAGGACTGCATGGTTGACCGTACTGCTTTCGATAAGATTATCCAGGCAGGTGGTTATACCACTATCCGCACAGGTCAGGCTCAGGATGCCAACGCTATCCTCATTCCAAAGGAGGATGCCGACGAGGCTATGGACTGCGCTTCTTGCATCGGCTGTGGCGCTTGCGTAGCAGCTTGTAAGAATGGTTCTGCCATGCTGTTCGTTTCATCTAAGGTAAGCCAGCTGGCTCTGCTCCCACAGGGTAAGGTTGAGGCTGCCCGCCGTGTGAAGAACATGGTTGCCAAGATGGATGAGCTTGGTTTCGGTAACTGTACCAACACCCGCGCTTGCGAGGCTGTATGTCCTAAGAACGAGACTATCGCTAACATCGCTCGCCTGAACCGTGAGCTGATTAAGGCTAAACTCGCCGACTAAGGAATTCACCTTATATATAATAGGAGCGCCGCAGATGCTATGTCTGCGGCGCTCTTTTTTTCTATCAATGTTTAATCAGTCCTTCAGCGAATAGACCAGTGTGGTCACTACGCGTAGTTTCTTGATATAGGGGGTGTTCTGGTCGCGGTCTTCTATTTCAAACTGTCCTTGGCCTGCAGTTTGTATCTGTCCCAGTTCTGATTTGCTGGCTTCAGCAAACTGTTCGGCAGTTTTTTGGGCATTCTTGATAGCCTCGGCCATCATCTCTGGTTTCATCTGTTGGAACGATGCATATTCATAGTCAGCATTACTGTTCTCTATGGCTACACCCTGTTTCAGCAGTTCAGCCTGTTTGAAGATGGCTTTGTTCACCTCTGTCACTTTGTTGGTGGCCACCGTGATGGTGGTGGTGACGATATAGCGGAAGTTCTTCTGGTTGTCGCCCCATTCGCGTGCCTCCAGGTCGCTGATTGATGGTGGGTTCACCGTTATCTCCTTCTCCTCAAGTCCGTTCTGTTTTAAGAACAGCTTAATCTTGTCCGTCTGCTTGTTAATACTCTCGTAGAGCAGGGGCAGGTCGTTGCCAGTCACCTTGGTGCCAATGCTCCATGTCACCTTATCGGCAGGCACTTCGCGCTCAGCCAATCCCTTTACTGTTACTTTGCGGTCTTTGCTTGCAAAATTGTCTATTCCTGCTTTGATAAACCCTCCCATGCAGAGGATTCCCAGTGCTATAAGGGCCGATGCAATAATACGATTCTCTTTCATACGTTTATCTATTTTAATTGTTCAACGTTGCAAAGATGAGAATAAAAATTCAGATAGCAATGGGGAAAATCCCTATTTTTGCGGATTTTTTCCCTAACTTTTAAGTTTTTACTTGCCGTTCTTCTCGGTCATGTACTTCCAGTAGCGGCGGGGCATGTCGTTCAGCTGCTTGCGTGGATTCATGCGCTCCTTGATGCAGATGGCTTTGAAGTAGGTGCGCCAGAGGTCCTGCAGCAGTTGGTCATCGTTGCTGATGACATCGTCGTTAAGCTTGCCGTTGCTTAAATCGAATGGTAGGGCAGTTTCGTTCTCGAAAGTGATACGAATGGCATCGTTACTACCATCGTAGAAGTAGCCATAATGCCGTTTGGCATCATAGATGAGCCAAGGCTGATCATTAAATCGGTCCTGAAAATGGTCGGTGATGATGGGTAGCACATTATGGTCGGGGGCTATCACTGCCAGATAGGTTCCATCTTTGGCTTTCTGGAATCGGATGAATTGCTTCATGCGCAGTTGCTCATGCAGCACCCGGCGGGCGATATTGGTTACCGACAGCACATCTTGGTCGGCAAAGTTTCTCGAGATGTCGCCCTGCCTAAACACTTTACATATATATGAGAACAACGGATTGTTGAGTTCTCTGAGCTCCGACAGCCAGCTGACGGATATCAGTTTCATGGCTTCACGAGACAGTTTTTTCTCCAGCCCAGCCCACACGCGGCGAGCTTTCTCCTCGTCGGTTGATACCTGATAGGTGTGGTCGCAAAAGAGGGGTAGCGCGTCTCCCTCAGCCAGAAGCTCCTCTGGTTGGTCTTTCAGACTGAAGGCGTCAAACACCGCTGTCAGCAGTCCGTCCATGGTTCCATCAAATGTGTAAACTGTCACTCTCCAAAATCCAGTTTCAGTTGTCTTTCGTCTGCTGCCCGTTTCTGTTGGGCCTTTGATATAAGCAATGGGCGCAGGCGCTCAGGATGCAGCTCGTTGATACCCACAATGGGCTGCGAGAACTGAGAGGAGAGCTCGTTGCAGGTGATAAAATACTTGGCCTTCTTCATCACAACACCCATCTTCTTCAGATCGAACGAGGTGAGGCGGTTGAACCGGCGCGAATTGACGATGAGCCAAGCCGACTTTGTGCCCAGTCCCGGCACGCGCAGTAGCTGCTCGTAGTCTGCAGTATTGATATCCACAGGGAAAGCCTCTGGGTGCCTCAAGGCCCAAGCCAACTTGGGGTCAACCTCCAGGTCGAGGTTAGTATGCATATCGTCCACGATTTCTTCTACTTTGAAGTGATAGAATCGCAACAGCCAGTCTGCCTGATATAGTCGGTTCTCACGCACCAATGGAGGCTGTTTCAGGATGGGCAGTCGGGGGTCGTAGGTGTTTACACTTACGTAGCCAGAATAATACACACGGCGCATGGTGGGCTGACCATAGAGCTTAGACGACATCTGCAAAATGTCGCGGTCGGTCTCCTTGGTGGCGCCCACTATCATCTGTGTGGATTGGCCAGCCGGTACAAATCGTGGTGTATGGCGATACTTCTTGCGGTCTTCCTTATTCTCCAGTACACCCAGCTGTATCATCTGCATGGGCTGGAACACGCTTTTATGGTCCTTCTCGGGTGCCAAGAGTTTCAACGACTCTTCTTTGGGAATCTCGATGTTCACACTCATGCGGTCGGCATAGCGGCCTGCCTCGTTCAGTAGCTCCTGCGAACAACCAGGAATACTCTTCAGGTGAATATAGCCATTGAAACGGTGAACCAGTCGCAAATCGCGTGCAATGGCCGTGAGGCGCTCCATCGTATAATCCGGATTGCGCACTACGCCACTGCTGAGAAACAATCCTTCGATATAGTTGCGACGGTAGAACTCCATCACAATCTCCTCGAGCTCAGAAACAGAGAGTGTGGCGCGTTTGATATCGTTAGAGCGGCGGTTGATGCAGTAGGCACAATCGTACATGCAGTAGTTGGTGAGCATCACTTTGAGTAAAGAGATGCATCGACCATCATCGGCAAACGAGTGGCAGATGCCAACACCGCCAACAGTAGAGCCTACCATGCCTTGCTTGCCTTTGCGCACAGTGCCGCTCGACGAGCATGATACATCATACTTAGCCGACTCTGCGAGGATTCGCAGCTTCTCCATGGTCTTCTCTGTCAACATATAGGTTACTCCTTTTTACGCAGTTTCTCAACTATACCCATACCTGATAGAATGAGTATGGTGCCCAGTATAAACCATATTGTGATATGCTCTGAGAGTATCATCCAGGCAAAGAATATGGTGGTGACGGGGTTTAGATAAGCATAGTTGGTGGCTACAATAGAGCCAATGCGCTTGAGAGCCCAGTTCCAGGCCACGAAGCAGAGCATTGAGGCTATGCAGCCCAAGAACAGCAGATTCCATACCAATTCGGGATGGCCTTCCAGCAGATGGATGTTTAACTCGGGGTGTACTATCAGATAGGGAATCATAGATAGCAATCCGTAGAAAAACACTTTTCGGGTGATAAACACAATGTTGTAGCGGTCCTTGACAGAAGTGATAAACAGACTGTAGAATGCCCAGCATAGGCAGGCACAGAAAGCCAGCGAGTCGCCCAAAGGTGAGAGATGCAGCACAAAATGACCGTTCATAATCACAGCGATAGTGCCTGATGCAGCCATTAGCGTACCTACTGTCTGCCATCGGTTCAGTCTTTCCGACTTATAGAATAAGCCGATGAAGGCTGATGTGAAGAGTGGACACATGCTCACGATGATACTGGTGTTGGTGGTTGTGGTGTAGTTCATGGCAGTATTCTCTGTCAGGAAGTATAGCGAGCCACCAAATATGCCTAATGCAACCATTACCAATTCGTCGCGCCAGGAATCAGCCCTCCAGCGTATGCCTTTAGCAATGCAATAGCCCAGTAGCAGCACATAGGCAATGGCAAAGCGCAGCATGAATATCTGGGCTGCAGTAAAACCAGCCAGCAGTAGTAGCTTGGTATAAACAAATGTGGTTCCCCAAATGCAGACTACCAAAAACGCAACGATATGTGGTAATAATCGTTTCATAATGCTATTGAATTCATTATTTTTGCTGCAAAGGTAGTATTTTTATCCGAAAATTAGTAACTTTGCGCCCAAAATAGTATTTTTTTATGAACGAATTGATAACTCAGATAAACGATGCTGTGTGGGGCTATGTGCTGATAGCTGCTCTTGTGGGTTGTGGACTGTGGTTTACGATCAAGACGCGCTTCGTACAGTTTCGTATGGTGGGAGAGATGGTGCGCCTGTTGACTGATTCGGCTGTTGATACCGTGGGCGACCAGGTGAAGAACAAAGATGGCGAACCCAAACGAAAGCATATATCTTCGTTTCAGGCCTTTGCTGTGAGTGTGGCCACTCGCGTTGGCACGGGCAATTTGGCTGGTGTGGCATCAGCTATCGCCGTAGGTGGCCCTGGTGCAGTGTTCTGGATGTGGCTGATAGCCATCATCGGTTCGGCTACAGCGTTTGTAGAATCAACATTGGCCCAGCTGTTCAAACTGAAGCATAAGGACTCTTTTATTGGTGGTCCGGCCTACTATATTCAGCGTGGTTTGCATCAGCGGTGGATGGCAGTTACCTTTGCTATTCTCATTACCTGCCAGTTCGGTCTTTCCAACAATTCTATTCAGTCTAACACCATTTGTGGTGCCCTGCAGGAAGCCTTCGGATGGTCGCCTGTCTGGGTGGGCGTGGCATTGGCAGTCTTGGCGCTTTTCATCGCCTTTGGCGGTATACAGCGTATTGCTCATGTAAGTGCGGTGCTGGTGCCTGTGATGGCTATTGGCTACGTTGGTCTGGCCATTGTGATTATTGCACTTAACATAGAGCATATCCCTCATGTGTTTAAGGTGATTGTTGACGATGCATTCGGCATCCACCAAATAGCGGGTGGTGGCATAGGTGCAACTATCATGAACGGTGTGAAGCGTGGTTTATTCTCGAACGAGGCTGGTGAGGGTAGTGCGCCCAATGTGGCTGCAACGGCTGCTGTGTCGCACCCCGTGAAGCAGGGATTGATTCAGGCCTTAGGCGTTTTCACCGATACCTTGCTAGTTTGTTCTTGCACCGCATTCATCATCCTGATCAGTGGTCTTTACTCTGTTCCCGAGCTCAATGGTATCGCACTCACTCAGTCGGCTCTGCAGAGTGAGGTAGGTTCTGCAGGACCTGTGTTTGTGGCTATTGCCATCTTCCTGTTCGCTTTCTCGAGTATCATCGGTAACTATTACTATGGCGAGGCTAACGTTCGATTCATCACCTCTAATCCCCGTGTAATGACCACCTATCGCATCTGCTCGGCTGGGGTGATGGTGATGTTTGGCGCGCTGGCTAGTTTTGAGTTGGTGTGGAATATTGTGGATTTCTTCATGGCATTCCTGACAGCTTGCAACCTGATAGCCATCGTGTTACTGGGCCGCTACGCGTTCCGCTTGCTCGATGACTATCGCCAGCAGAAACGTGCAGGCATCAAGGAACCCGTGTTCCATCGCAGTCAGTTCCCTGAAATACAGAACGAATTAGAGTGCTGGGAGTGATGGACGAGACTAAACGTGGATTTGTGCAGCTGCACCTGAGTGTGCTGTTGGCTGGTTTTACAGGCTTGTTCGGACGTCTGATAACCCTGAATGAGGTGGACATCGTGTGGTATCGCATGCTGTTTACAAGTGCTATACTGCTGGTTTTTACCGGTCTGCCTCGTGTAGGATGGCGCAAGTTCTTGCAACTGTGCGGTTGTGGTGCACTCTTGGGACTGCACTGGATACTGTTCTATAGCAGCATTAAAGCCTCAAACGTGTCTATCGGTGTGATTTGTTTTTCGCTGGTTGGTTTCTTTACGGCCATCTTCGAACCGCTTATCTACCACCGCCGCCTGTCGTGGACAGAGCTGCTATTCTCGCTCATTACCGTGCTGGGAGTGCTGTGTATCTTCTCGCTTGATGCCCGCTATCGCTATGGTATCGGTATTGGCGTGGTGTCATCGGCCGTGTGTGCACTCTATGCTATCTGCAACAAGAAAGCCAGTGTGGATGTGCGTAGTCGTACTGTATTGATGTATCAGATGTCTGGTGGCATCGTTCTGGTGTCGATGATAATTCCTGTGTATCTGACATTCTTCCCCAGTCAGCAGCCTGTAGTGGTTATTCCTGAAGGCACAAATCTGTGGTTGATGCTCTGTCATGCCCTGTTTTGTACGGTAGGCATGTATCTCCTGCAGATTCAGGCGCTCAAACGCTTATCGGCTTTTACCGTCAATCTGACGTACAACCTTGAGCCTTGCTATACCATTATGCTGGCCTTTCTGATTTTCGGCGAGGCTCGTGAGATTAATTTTTCTTTTTATATTGGCATTGCCCTCATTCTGCTCAGTGTGCTCCTGCAAACTCACCGGGCGTTAAGGGCTAAAAAGTGATAACAAAGCAATGGAAACAAATACTAATTACGCATTATTTTTTGATATCGACGGCACATTGGTGAGTTTTGAAACGCACCAGATTCCAGCATCTACTATTCTGGCTCTCACACAGGCCAAGGCCAACGGGCATAAGGTATTTATTGCTACAGGGCGTCCACCTATTATTATTACTAACCTTAGTGCTATCGATCATCTGATAGATGGTTATGTGACTACAAATGGCGCTTACTGCTTTGTGGGCGACGAGGTGGTGGCTTGTAAATGTATCCCCGCTAACGAGGCCCGCTTTTTGGTTGATGATGCCATTGAGAAGCAGTATGGTATCATTGTGGTAGGCGAACGGGATGTGGCTGTGCTCGACCCTCATGGACAGGTGGATGAGATATTCCGTCAGCATCTAGCTGTAGAGAATCTGGATAAAGCCAAACCTATAGAGCATGTTCTGCAGCAGCGAATCATGCAGATAACACCATTTTTCAGTAAAGACTACGAAGCGCAGATGATGCAGCAGTTGCCTGGCTGTACCTCCGGGCGATGGCATCCGGCCTTTACCGATGTGACTGCACTGGGTGCCGATAAGGGTGAGGGTGTGTTGGCTATGGCGCAGCATCTGGGGCTGAATGCGAAACACACCATGGCTTTTGGTGATGGTGGAAATGATACCACGATGATACGTATAGCAGGAATAGGTGTGGCTATGGGCAACGCGATAGAAGAGCTGAAGCAAGAGGCCGACTACATTACTACCAGTGTTGATGACGAAGGTGTTCGCAAAGCATTGCAGCACTTCGGACTCATCTGAAAAAATCAGTTCAGCGGTAGCAACATCACAAAGCGTGCACCATCTTTGTAAGAGGTGTCGAGTATCACGTCGCCACCCAATCGGCGTGCCAATGAGCGTGCCACTGTGAGACCGATGCCTGTGCCGTCGTAGTGTTCATCCAACTGTACAAACTCGTCAAAGATACGGTCTGCTGCTTCCGCAGGGATGCCAATGCCTGTATCCTCTACAGTAAACAGCATGTTGCCTTCGTTGAGACTTATGCTGAGCGTTACGTGCTGCTGTTGGCTGACTACGTCAGTATCTGTTTCAGCTGGGCGGGTAAACTTACATGCATTGTCGAGTAGCATCGTGAGTGCCCGGGTGGCTGCCTTATCGTCGGTGGAAAGTATGGTTTGACTCTCTTTGTCGTCAGCCTGCATGTCGAACACCAGATGTGGTGCCTGGCAAACACAACTGGCATCAATGGCTTGCGCTGCAATCTGAACGGCAGGAATTTTATCCTGGCGTTCTATGACTGTCTGGCTGTTGGCATCGCTCAATTCCAGCATCTTATTTACCAGTCCGGTGATACGATTGGTGTTATCCACTATCTTCTGATTGATGTCTCTGCGTGTGGCTTCATTGATAGCCATGTCGGGTGTGGTGATAATTTGTGTAAAGCCGCTCAGGATATTCAGTGGTGTACGTATCTCATGCGAAATCTGTCGGATGAAATTGGTTTTCATCTTTGATGATTCCTCTGCCTTTGCGTTGGCTATCACCAGTTTATTATAGCTCACCTCCAGCAAGGCATGGGCGCGGCGTAGACGGCGGTAGAACTCAAACAATATGCCTAAGAAGATGACGAGTAGTAATACGATGATAGCGGTGCCTATCATTCGTTGTCTGTTCATCGAGGCTTGTTGCGCTGCTATCTGCTGCTCTTTCTGTTCTGTCTCATAGATAACAGCCAGTTCTTCTGCATCGTTGCGATGCTGGTATTCTTTTACCGAGTCGAGTAGATTGATAATTTCTTCGGCTTTGGCCAGTGCCTCTTCTTTGCGACCTGTCTTCAGCATTGCCTTAAAAATGGTTGCCGGACTGTCTATGAGATAGTCGAGGGTAGGGGGTACACCGGCCGCAACTTCGGCTGAGTCTATGCGTAGTGTGATATTGAGTAGTTTATCCCATTGCTCGGTTGTTTGCAGGAAATAGGCCTGAGAATACACGCCGCGTAGGGTCTTGGCATAGTCGGTTGCCAGATAATTCTGGTAGGCAGCTTCGGCTTCTTCCGGATGGCCGGTTTTTATCCACATGATGGCTTTATTGCAAGTAAGCATGGCTAGATAGGTGGCATAGTCTTTCATAGACACATTGTTGGCGCCATATTGCTGTAGGGCGCGCTCCATCATGTTGATCCATGGTTCTATGTGGTCAAACATGTTGAGATTCATGTAGTAGTTGGCAATATTCAAGGCTATCAGGAAGCTGCTTTGCTGGCAACTTGCATTATAGGGGAAGCTATGTGCTAGCTCTTCAGCACCTTTTCGAGCCTGCTCAAAAGTTTTCGTTGCTTCGTCGATATGGCTAAGTCTTAATTGGCATAAACCTATATTCAAGAGAAAATTATTGGTGTTGTCGCGTCCGATAATGGTGGTGTCTTTGCTAGCCACTTCATAGCCTCTTTTGGCAGATTCAAGTGCCATGTCGATGTTATTGTTATTCAAGTAGGCTGTGCTCATGGCCTTGAAAGCGTAATAGTATTGCGCCTTGTCTATTCGCATCAATTTATCGGTATCAGTAGCCTTCTTATAAAACATGAGGGCCGAACGAGCCTGCTCCATGTCGTCGTAATGGCGTGCACGGAGATAGTCGGCCTGGCAGGTAGCTACTGCGCCGGCATCTTCTAAACTGTCAAGAACTTGGAACCAGCGTTCGCCCTCGTAGTTAGCTAATATATTGGTTACTTTACTTGTTGCCTGTTCTTGTGGTTCCGATGCCTGTGCCGAGGTTTGTGGTTGTCGCTTTTGGCACGAAGTACTGGTTAATACGAGCAGTGTCAGGAAAACGGCTGCAAAGTGTCGGCGGCGGTATAAGCTGCGCCAGATGGGCATGAGTATAAGCATAATGGATATAAATAGAAGTGGCAATACGAAATAGAATAACGTGTAGTAATTGCTTAGAATCACCTCGTCGGGGCAAACCAGAGCTATGCTCCATCCTGTTTGGCGGAAGGGCATATAGAATACATGGCTCTGAATGCTGTCGAGCATGAGCGACTTATAGCCTGTTTCGCCATTAGTCATAGCCCGTCCCAGAGAGGTGAGTGCTGTGTCGGGATGTTCGAGTGTAGAAGTGAAGATGGTTTCGTATAGCAGTCGGGTGCTGTCGGGGTGAACGATATATGTGCCGCCTAATCCCAGTAGCATGCAGTAAGATTTCGGCATGGGATGATAGTTGGAAATCTGGTCGGTAAACCATTGTAACGGCATATCAACAGAGAGTACGCCAACGGTGTGGTCGGGGCTGCCCTGTATGGGTTGGCAGTATGAAGTCATGATATCACTCACTATGATTCCACCTGTATTCTGCTCTACAAAGGGCTCAACCCAGTATGAATGGTATAACAGGCGTGGTATCAGATACCAGTCCATACAGTAATACTGATAGCGGTCGCTACCTTCTTGTTCGGTGGCTATACTGTCGCCGTTATCATACGAGTAGGCTGAGAAATATTGGCCCTGGTTTTTAAAAAAATGAGGGTCGAATGCTATGCTGCAGCCTTTTATATCGGGGTTTTCTTTAACAAATTGGCGGCTATAGGCAAACATTTTTTCTGGCTGATCGATGTGTTGTTCGATTTGTGGAATTAAACTGTCTGCTGCAACTTCTATCTTATGCATGCGCCGATCTGTATCCTCCATCACTTGTCTTAGCGACTCTACGGCTTCATTCATGGCCTGCTGTTGGATAGTCTGACGACTATAGCGTAACAAGAGGCACAATAATATCAGAAGAATTGTGCCTAAGCCTGCAGTTATCCATGGATGTTTCCGTATCATAGTCCTATCAGTTCTTTATAAGTTACTTCGCGTTTCAGCATTCCTGCTTCAAGCATGAGTTTGTTGGCCTTCTGCACCATGTCGGCTCGCACACGGAATTCGCGGCGTTTTGAATCCTGGTCTATCTGCAAGCGCAATACCTCTTCAAGCATCATCTTCTGCATGATCCGGTTGGTGTGTACACCGTTGTTCCTGACATACTTCATGACGATTTCCAGTGCCTTGTCGGGGTGAGCTGCTACCCATTCCCAACCACGGCGGCTGGCTGCGGCAAACTTAGAGACCGTATTGCGATGCTTTAAAAAATATTGGCGTTTTACATAGATACCATTCTCCTGTATGTTGTAATTATGCTCGCTAAAACGGTACATCCCCTGTTCAGGCAAGTTGAAACCAGCCTGCTTCAGTTGGCACAATTCATTGTAGCTTACTACCATGGTTGCATCTACAGCACCCGATAAAAACAGATTGATATGGCTGGTGAAGCGCACCCATTCATAGTCCATCCCTTCATGTTTGCTCATAATCAGCGCTAGGTAGTTAGGGTCTGAATTAAAGATGGCCACACGCTGACCTTTCATCTTCAAGGGGTCAGCTCCCCAGCGCGATACAAGGATATTGCTGCTATTCATGGAGTCCTGGAAAATGTTGACTATGGCAAAACCTTGTGATATGAAGTCTATGGCCGACATCATCGAAAACATAGCAGCATCGCACTCGTCGCTTTTGATGCGGTTTAATGCCGAACTGGTTAGTGACGGATGCTGTATCACCACATCCAAGTCCATCTCGTCATAAAATCCTAGCTCTTTAGCTACATAGTAGCCAGCAAACTCTGCCTGAGCAGTCCAAGCGGTAGTAAACACAAATCTTTCACCCTTTGCTGTTGTTGGGAAAAAGAGTATAACAGCAAAGACGATGAAAACATGTTTAAGGCTGTGTATCATTATATTTCTTATTTTCGGCTGCAAAGATACAATCTTTTTCTCTATTTTTTTTGCTCTTTTTGTTACTATTTTTGTATTTTATCAAGAAAATACTTATCTTTGCAAAAATGTAATTAAAACCTGTATGTATGATAAATCAGATTCTTAAACCAAAAAGATTGAATAATGCCTCTTGACAGCAGATAGATAATCTGAGCAAGCCATAAGGCATGGTTGCCGAGGTAAGAGGAAAGTGCTATATAGACAATAAAAAAGAGTAGGGAGGAGATAAATGACGACACCAGCATTCCGCGCGTGGCGGTGATGCCAATGAAAACGCCATCCCAGATGAATGCCAATGCACCTGATATGGGCAGTAGCCAAACCCAGGAAATGAAAGTATGGGCTGTTGATATCACCTCGGGCTCGTTGGTGAGTATTTCTACAATCGGCAAACTGGCCACTATATATACTGCGCTGAATATCATAGTTACAGCGGTGGCCCATCGGAACAAGCGGCGTAGCGTTTCTGAGAAGCCTTCGCGGTTACGGGCGCCATACATTCTTCCGCAAAGAGCCTCACCGGCATAAGCAAAACCATCCATGAAATAAGAGAAAAACAGGTATAACTGCATCATGACAGCGTTGGTAGATAATATAATCGCGCCGTTGCGGGCGCCTGCTGCGGTGAAGAATAGATTGACTGCTACGAGGCAGAGCGTGCGAAGAAAGATGTCGCGATTGATCTGAAAGAACTTCAGCATTTGGCTCTTCTGAAAGATGGGGCCACGTAAGTATTGGGCTTTTAGCATACGGCGGTAATAGCGTAGCAGTAGCACTATCGCTAAGATAAAACCGCTATATTGTGCGATGAGTGTACCTAATGCCACCCCCTCCATCTTCATGCCAAAAACATAAACCAACGAGAGACTTGACAGGATATTAACTACATTCTGCATGATGGATATAAGCATTGGAATGCGTGTGTTCTGCATGCCAATATACCAACCCATCAGACTGTAAAGTCCAAGCATGGCGGGTGCTCCCCAGATGACAATGTTGAAGTAGGTACTTGCAAAAGGTATGACGTCGGCAGTGGGGCTGATAAGCCAGAACATAAGCCATTTAAGGGGTGCCTGGCATATAATCAATCCAAAGGCAATACCAAATGAAATGCTGATGGAGCGCACCAACAAGTGTGTTATCTCGGCAAAGTCTCTTCTTCCTAAAGCTTGCGAGGTGGTGCCACTCGTCCCCATACGTAAAAAACCGAACAGCCAGTAAACAAGATTGAATATCATTGAGCCCACGGCAACGGCACCAATATAGGCTGCGCTACCCATGTGACCTACGATGGCCACATCAATCATGCCAAGCAGTGGTACGGTGATATTCGAGACGATGCTCGGCAGGGCTATTTGAAGTATCTGTCGGTCTCTATGATTCATTTTCGGGGGCAAAGGTACAATTTTTTGTGCTCTAAGTATCTAATTTCCACATATTTTTATTAATTTTGCACCCAAAAATCGGAAGATATGAATATTGAAGCATTAATCAGCAAGGCTGCAGGCGAAGCCGTAAAGGCTCTCTATGGTATGGATGCCACAGAGAAGATGCTGCAGTTACAGAAGACAAGAAGTGAGTTCGAGGGTAACCTTACCTTGGTAGTTTTCCCCTTTGTAAAGGCTGCCAAGAAGAGTCCGGAGCAGACAGCACAGGAGATTGGTGAGTATCTGGTTGCCAACTGTGCTGCTGTAGAGAAGTTTAATGTCGTAAAGGGTTTCCTGAACCTGAGTATTGGCGATGGCGCTTGGCTGCAGTTGCTCGAGGCTATCGACAAGGATGAACGCTTTGGTATGAAGCCGGTTACCGATGAAAGTCCTCTTGTGATGATTGAATATTCATCTCCAAACACCAACAAACCTCTGCATTTAGGTCATGTGCGCAACAACCTGCTGGGTTGGAGCTTGGCACAGATTATGGAGGCCAATGGCAACAAGGTGGTGAAGACCAACATCGTGAACGACCGTGGTATTCATATCTGTAAGTCGATGCTGGCTTGGTTGAAGTATGGCAACGGAGAGACACCTGAGACAAGTGGCAAGAAGGGTGACCACCTGATTGGTGATTACTATGTAGCCTTCGATAAGCACTATCGTGAGGAGGTAAAGGAGCTGGTAGCTCAGGGTATGGACGAAGAGAAAGCCAAGCAGGAGGCTCCATTGATTAAGGAAGCTCACGAGATGCTGGTGAAATGGGAACAGAATGATCCCGAGGTTCGTGCTCTCTGGGAGAAAATGAACAACTGGGTTTATGCCGGTTTCGATGAGACATACAAGAAGATGGGCGTGTCGTTCGACAAGATCTATTATGAGAGCCAGACTTACCTAAAAGGTAAGGCAAAGGTTGAAGAAGGATTGGCCAAGGGCTTGTTCGAGCGCCATGAGGATAATTCTGTTTGGGCCGATCTTACTAATGAAGGCCTGGACCAGAAGCTGCTGCTGCGTAGCGATGGAACAAGTGTTTATATGACTCAGGACATCGGTACTGCCGAGATGCGCTTTAAGGATTATCCCATCGATAAGATGATCTATGTGGTAGGTAACGAACAGAACTATCACTTCCAGGTGCTCTCTATCCTTCTGGATCGCTTAGGATTCAAGTGGGGTAAGGAACTCACCCATTTCTCTTACGGTATGGTAGAACTGCCAAATGGTAAGATGAAGAGCCGTGAAGGAACAGTGGTTGATGCCGACGACTTGATGGCACTGATGGTAGAAGATGCTTATAAGACATCAATGGAGCTGGGCAAATTCGATGATATGACTGAGGAAGAGCGCCGTGAGATTGCCCGCGTGGTTGGTATGGGCGCACTGAAATACTTTATCCTGAAGGTTGATGCTCGCAAGAACATGCTCTTCAACCCCGAGGAGAGTATCGATTTCAACGGGAATACAGGTCCTTTCATCCAGTACACTTATGCCCGCATCCGTTCTATCCTGCGTAAAGCAGCTGGTATATCTACCACTATTAGTACTACAAGTCTCGCAGACAAAGAAGTTGAACTGATCCAGAAGATGAATGAGTTTGGTGCAGCCGTAGAGCAGGCTGGCAAGGATTACTCGCCATCGGGTATTGCCAACTACTGCTATGAGCTCACAAAAGTGTTCAATCAGTTCTATCATGACTATAGCATTCTGAATGAAGCCGATGAGCAGAAGAAAGCTGTGCGTTTGATGCTGGCTCAGAATGTGGCTAAGATTATTAAGAATGGTATGGCTCTGCTGGGAATTGAAGTCCCAGAGCGTATGTAATGCAGAACCCTCCTGATTATAGACACGACACCGTACTGCCCTTGCCCATGGAGGTAAGGGCAGACGCGTGGGCTGTTGATGCAGCCTGCTCTGGTAATCCCGGACCTATGGAGTATCAGGCTATTGACCTGCAGACGGGGGCTCAGGTATTTCACTTTGGTCCTGTACATGGCACTAACAATATAGGTGAATTCTTGGCCATTGTGCATGCTTTGGCGCTTTGTTGGCAGAAAGGATTGCACAACAAAACGATTTACTCCGATAGCTATAATGCCATTCTGTGGGTATCAAAGCGTAAATGTAAGACCAATCTGGAGCGAACTCCTAAAACGGAGCAGCTATATCAAATTATCGCCAGGGCAGAGAGGTGGCTGCAGACCCATGATTATAGGAATCCCATTATCAAATGGGAGACTCAGAAATGGGGAGAAGTTCCTGCCGATTTCGGAAGAAAATAGATTATCCTTCTCTTCTGAAGATAAGAATAATATTATTACCGTATTTTTCACTGCTAACCACCTTTGCGTTGGCAGGTACTTTTGGTGCCTGTGTGCCGCCATCAGTGGTCATCACGGTGTTTATCTCTAAACGGATTTCGTCCCATAATTCTTGGTTCAAGAAAGAGCGTAGCGTTTCTGCGCCGCCCTCTACAATCAGTGATTGTATATTTTGGGCATGCAGACTCTCCAGATTGAGTGGATGAGCATGATCTATCACCATTCGTTTTGGGTCGTGGCCATACCATTCGCGAACATTTAATTGAGGATGCTCCCGTTCGTCAGTAATTCGGCCTACTAATATAGCGTCTTCTTCGGAGCGAAGCTTGTGGGAGAGCATCTTGGTGAAGTCGTTAGAGATTTGAACAGCCTGGAAATGATCATCGATAAATCCATTAGCTGTTTGAGCCCATTTTAAGATGATGTATGGACGATGTTCCTGATGAAATGTGAAGAATCTGCGGTTCAAGGCTTTGCATTCTTCTTCGAGTACTCCAACCTTAACCTCTATGCCGGCATCGCGTAATTTCTGAATACCGCGACCTTGAACTTCGGCGAATTCATCGATACAACCTACAACAACACGGCGCACCCCCTTCTTGATAATCAGATCGGCACAAGGAGGCGTCTTGCCATAGTGTGAACAGGGCTCTAACGAGACATAGATGGTTGACTGAGGTAGCAGAACTTCATCCTCGGCTCGTACCGAGGCAAAGGCGTTTACCTCAGCATGGGCCAAACCGCAACGTACATGATACCCCTCGCCGATAATCTGGTCTTGATACACTATCACTGCGCCTACCATAGGGTTGGGTTTGGCGTTTTGCTGTCCGTTCTTGGCCAACTGGATGCAGCGTTGCATGAATTTTTCGTCGATACTCATATAATTATTAATTCTTATCTTGTCTATTCTCAATTATTTTACTTACTTTTGCAGCATGAATTACGAACAACTCTGTCAAAGACTGAGCAGGATTTATGATGCTGGCGAGGCGAAAGCCATTGTCCGCTTGGTGCTCGATGTGCGTTTTGGCTTATCGACTGCCGATATTTATTGTGGCAAAGTTACACAATTATCATCAAATGACCAAGCAGAACTCGAAAAAATCATGCAAAGACTTGAAGAAGCCGAACCAGTACAGTATGTTTTGGGGGTGGCAGAATTCTGTGGGCGCCAGTTCCATGTGGCTCCTGGCGTTCTTATCCCTCGACCGGAAACGGCAGAATTATGCCGTTTCATCGTGGAAGATGGTGGGCATGATATATTGGATGTTGGTACTGGTAGTGGCTGCATAGCTATTACTTTGTCGCTTGATATTGCAGATGCCAAGGTGACCGCATGGGATGTTTCTGATGAAGCGCTTGCTATAGCACGTAGCAATGCTAAGGCATTAGGAGCAGAGGTGGAGTTTGTGCATCAGGATGCTTTAGACATGCCCTCTTCTCCCGAGATGTGGGATGTGATTGTTAGTAATCCGCCTTATATTTGTAGGAAAGAAGCCGGTGAAATGGAGAATAATGTGCTGAAATATGAGCCGGATATAGCATTGTTTGTATCAGATGACGATCCGCTGCTGTTCTACCGGCACATTATGAATTATGCAGCTAAGGCCTTGAGACCAAAAGGAAAGCTTTACTTTGAGATTAATCCCATTTATGCTGATTCTATCGTGGAGCAATTATTGACGCTCGGCTTTATTGATGTGACGAAAGTGAATGATCAGTTTGATAAAATTCGTTTTATAAAAGCAATCAAACCATGACAAAGGAAAAGACAGAGCAGGAAGCTTATCTGCAGTTGGCTGCTTTATGTGCGCAGGCAGAACATTGTGAACAGGAGATGCGCGACAAGATGAAACGATGGGGAATGACTCCTCAGACGCAGGACAATGTTGTTAGTCGGCTCGTCAAGGAGCGCTATATTGATAACGAACGATTTGCCCGGGCTTTTGTTAAAGATAAAGTGCGTTACAATAAATGGGGCAGGCGCAAGGTTCAACAGGCTCTTTGGATGAAGCGCATTGACGACGATATCCAGCAACGTGTGCTCGATGAAATCGACGATAAAGAGTATCTGGATGTGCTTGTACCATTGTTGAAGCAGAAGCGTAAGAGTGTGAAAGCCAATAGTGATTATGAATTAAACCAGAAATTGGTGCGCTTTGCTTTAAGCCGTGGCTTCGACTATGGGGTTATTCGCCAATGTCTGGACGTTGAAGAGGATATGGATTTCGACGATGAAACCGATTAGTTTCTGGCGCAGACTGCTTGATTTGATATCGCCTCGTGTGTGTGTGATGTGCGGCAAGCGCTTGGCCCCAACAGAAGAGGTGATTTGCAATAAGTGTTATTTCCATCTGCCTCGAACAGAGTTTTGGCTCCATCCCTACGACAATGTGATGGCCAAGGCCTTTTGGCACCTGATTCCTATTGAGCGAGCTGCAGCTTTCTTTTATTATGAGTCTCATGCGGAAACAGCAAATATTATCTATCAGCTTAAATATAAGGATCATCCTGAGGTAGGCTCTGCGATGGGACGTATGATGGCTATGGAGATTAAAAGTGCAGGTTTCTTCGATGAAATCGATGGAATAGTGCCTGTCCCGTTGACTAAGAAGCGTTATCGCCAGCGTGGCTATAACCAGAGTGAGGAAATAGCCAAGGGTGTCAGTGAGGAGACAGGTATCCCTATCTACTCAGATGCGGTGAAACGAGTGCTTTTTGCTGCTAGTCAGACAAAAAAAGGACGATGGGCGCGAACCGAAAATGTAGAGAAAGCTTTTCAGTTTAATCGCTTGCCGGCAGATGTAAAACATGTGCTGCTTATTGATGATGTGGTTACCACAGGTTCTACTGTCATGGCATGTGCCAAGCATTTGGCTCAAGAAGCCAACGTTAAGATAAGCGTTTTGTCACTTGGCTTTACAAAAAGATAGGTAATTGTTTGGTTATTCGCTCGCTTATTCGTATCTTTGCACCCAAAATACAGAATAACGTTATGGAAATCAAGAATCAATTTGCTCAGAAACTGATGGAGATTGAGGCCATCAAGTTACAACCAAATGACCCATTTACTTGGGCTTCTGGCTGGAAGTCGCCTATTTACACAGATAATCGTAAGACATTATCGTTCCCCCGTTTACGTTCTTTCGTAAAATTGGAATTATGTCATGCCATTCAGGAGAACTTTCCTGAGGCTGAGGCTGTAGCGGGTGTAGCTACTGGTGCAATTGCACAGGGTGCTTTGGTTGCTGACGAATTAGGTTTGCCTTACAGCTATGTTCGTCCTAAGCCAAAAGATCATGGCATGGGTAACCAGGTTGAAGGTGAGATTAAGAAAGGTGCCAAAGTTGTTGTGGTGGAAGATCTGATTTCTACTGGTGGTAGCAGCTTGAAAGCTGTTCAGGCACTTCGTGACTATGGTGTTGAAGTGATTGGTATGGTTGCTTCATTCACTTACGGATTCCCTGTTGCCGAAAAGGCTTTTGCTGATGCTGGTGTAAAACTGATTACGCTGAGTAACTACGAGGCTGTCATCGAAGAGGCCGCCAAGACAGGCTACATTAAGGAAGAGGATAAGGCTGTTCTGGCAGAATGGCGTAAGAGTCCTGATACCTGGAAGCAGGATTAAATCTCACAATTTAAAACTCAATATTAAAATGGGATTATTCGGAGGAGAAAGTAAGTTTGAAAGTAGTGTGAAGCATGTTCCCTACTCTCAGCAGGCTGTTTACAATAATATCAGCGATTTGACAAATCTGGAGAAAGTTCGTGATCGTGTGCCTCAGGATAAGGTTCAGGATTTCAGTTTCGATCAGGATACCGTGAGCATTAATGTGGCTCCCGTAGGCGAACTGAAACTTCGTATTTGCGATCGTGAAGAGCCAAAGTGTGTGAAGTTCGAGACGGTGCAGAGTCCTGTTCCTTTTAATGTCTGGGTGCAGGTACTGCCTGTGGATGAGAACTCTTCAAAAATGAAGGTGACTGTAAAGGCAGAGCTTAATCCTTTTATCAAAGGAATGGTAGAAAAGCCTCTCCAGGAAGGTGTGGAGAAGATTGCAGAAGCCTTGTCGCTTGTGCGCTATGAGTAATTGATAATCGATAAATGAGATGAAACTCTGGGAGAAGAATTTTGAGATCAACAAGGAGATTGAGCGTTTTACCGTAGGTCGTGATCGCGAAATGGATCTCTATCTGGCCAAGTATGATGTACTTGGTTCAATGGCCCATATCACCATGTTGGAAAGTATTGGTTTGCTTGAGAAGGATGAGTTAACCCTGCTTTTGGCTGAGTTGAAGAATATCTATCAGCTTTGCGAACGAGGTGAGTTCGTCATTGAGGATGATGTGGAAGATGTGCATTCGCAGGTCGAGATGCTGCTGACACGCAAGCTGGGAGATATCGGTAAGAAGATTCATTCTGGTCGTTCGCGTAACGATCAGGTGCTGGTGGATTTGAAACTGTTTACCCGCCACGAGTTGATGGAGATAGCCGAAGAGGTGAAGATTCTTTTTGATGAGTTGATTCAGAAGAGTAATCAGTATAAGGATGTACTGATGCCAGGATATACCCATTTGCAGATTGCTATGCCCTCCAGCTTCGGACTCTGGTTTGGCGCTTATGCCGAGAGTCTTGCTGATGACATGCTGTTCCTGCAGGCTGCTTACAAGATGACCAATCGCAATCCATTAGGAAGTGCAGCTGGTTATGGTAGCTCATTCCCCCTGAATCGTACCATGACTACCAATCTGTTAGGGTTTGATTCTATGGATTATAATGTGGTTTATGCTCAGATGGGTCGTGGCAAGATGGAGCGTAATGTAGGTTTTGCTATCGCGACTATCGCTGGTACCATTGCTAAGATGGCTTTCGATGCCTGCTTGTTTAACTCGCAGAATTTCTCGTTTGTAAAACTGCCGAAGGAGTGTACAACAGGCTCGAGTATCATGCCTCACAAGAAAAACCCGGATGTGTTCGAACTTATCCGTGCCAAGTCTAATAAACTGCAGTCGCTACCTCAGCAGATTACTCTGATGATGAATAATCTGCCTGTTGGATATTTCCGCGACCTGCAAATTATCAAGGAGGTGTTCTTGCCTGCTTTTGGCGAATTGAAGGATTGTCTGCAGATGTGTGCCTACATTATTAATAAGATAGAAGTAAATGAGCACATCCTCGACAATCCTATGTATGATCCGATGTTCTCAGTCGAGGAGGTGAATCGCTTAGCTGCTGATGGTATGCCGTTCCGCGATGCCTATAAAAAGGTGGGTCTTGATATCGAAGCCGGCACTTTCAAGGCCAGTCATGATATTCATCACACCCACGAGGGTAGTATAGGCAATCTGTGCAACGACAAGATTGAAGCTTTGATGCAACTGACGCTTGATGGATTCCATTTTGAGCGCATGACCGAGGCTGAAAAGAAACTGTTGGCATGAAACGTTGGCTCTCCTTCCTGCTCTGTTGCCTGTTGATGGCTTGTGTAGGTGACGAGAATATATATCGTGAATATGAATGCCGTTTTGTGTTTGATTCCACGCTGCATCCCTTACCTTGTCAGTTAACGGCTATGCTCACAAACCCCGGGCAGTTTATAAAGATAGAAACGAGCATGGAGCAAGGGGTGCGACATTTGAAAACTACACGAAACTTTGATGGTGCAGTAGAAGACATACGTTTGAATACAGACCGTGAGTCACGCCTGACTTATGCACTTGGAGCAAACAACTGTATTATTGTGGGTTTAAGCAGTTACGACAATATCCTTGTGGCCTACGAAGGACAGTGCTCTAATTGTCTGAAGGATTCAGGAGGTCGTCGTTACCCCCTTGTTTGGCAGAATAATGGCGTATATCTACATTGTGATAAATGCAAGCGTAGTTATAACGTAAATAATGGTGTTTTGGCTGAAGGCACCCCTGGAATCGGACTTTATAGGTATAAAGTTGGCTTTGATGGTAGTATTCTGAGGGTTTGGAATTAAAAAAAGATAAAAAGTTTGGTCATTCCAATAATTAGACTTACCTTTGCACCGCTAAATGGAGCCACGATGGTGGAATGGTAGACACGAGGGACTTAAAATCCCTTGACCATAAAAGGTTGTGCGGGTTCGAGTCCCGCTCGTGGCACACAAAAATACTGAAACTTTATTTTATGCAAAAAAAAGAAATTCTACTACTGTCAGCAGCTACGCTGATGATGTTTACATCGTGTTCTAAACTCGGCGAGTTATCAGCAGATAATTTCACCGTAACCCCAAATCCGCTTGAGACTCAGAAGGGCGTTGTTCCAGCTACTATCAATGGCCACTTTCCTGAGAAGTATATGAAGAAAAAGGCTGTAGTTACAGTCGTGCCCGAGTTGCGCTATTCTAACGGCGTAGTTGAAAAGGGTACCACCGCTACTTTCCAGGGTGAGAGTGTTCGTGGTAACGACCAGACTATCAACTATCGCATGGGTGGTAACTACACCATGAAGACTAGCTTTGCTTATGCTGGTGATAACAAGGCTGAGATGTTCCTTACATTCGATGCCCGTATTGGTAATAAGAAGATGGAGGTTCCTGCTGTTAAGGTAGCAAATGGTATTATTGCTACTTCAGAGCTGTATAAGCGTACCATTCTTACTGCTCAGGCTGCAGTTGCTCCTGATGCTTATCAGCGTATCACTAAGAAGAAGCTTGATGCAAACATCAAGTTCCTGATTCAGCAGGCTAAACTCCGTAAGAGTGAGTTGAAGAATAATTCTGTTCAGGAGTTCGTTCGTATGCTTAAGCAGATCAACAATGATCGTGAGAAGTTGAATCTCGACAATATTGAGGTTTCTGCCTATGCTTCACCTGATGGTGGTTTCAGCATCAACGATAAGTTGGCTGGTGAGCGTCAGAAGGTTTCTGAGAAGTATGTAAACCAGGAGCTGAAGAAGATTAAGCTCGATGCACCTGTTGACGCTAAGTACACAGCTCAGGACTGGGAGGGCTTCCAGGAGTTGGTAAAGGCAAGCAATATTCAGGACAAGGAGGTTATCCTGCGCGTTCTTTCTATGTATAAGGATCCTCAGGAGCGTGAGCAGCAGATTAAGAATATCTCTACCGCTTTCCGTGAGTTGGCTGATGGTGTTCTGCCCGAGTTGCGCCGTGCTCGTCTCACTATTAATTACGAGACAATCGGTCGTAGCGACGAACAGATCCTGGAGCAGTTGGCTGCCGATCCTACCAAGCTGAGTATCGAGGAAATTCTGTATGGTGCAACCCTGAAGTCAACACCCGACGAGGCAAAGCAGGTTTATCTGACTGCCGCTCAGGTTTATCCTAACGACTACCGTGCTTATAACAACCTGGCTACTGTAGAGTACAAGCAGGGTAACTATGAGGCTGCCAAGCAGTATCTGGAGAAGGCTAAGAATGTGCCTGAGGCTAATGCCAACCTTGGTCTGCTGGCTCTGAAAGATGGTGACGTAGCTACTGCTGAGCGTTATATCGCCAGCGCTACTGATGCTAACGGACTGGCAGAGATTATGGGTAACCTGAATCTGGCAAAGGGTAACTATGCTCAGGCTGAGGAGAACTTTGCTGAGGTTTACTCTAACAGTGCAGTGTTGGCTCAGATCTTGAATCATGACTATGTATCAGCTGCTGTTACACTGAAGTATATTCAGAACCCTGATGCTACTTCTGAGTATCTGAAGGCTTTGATGAGTGCTCGTATGGGTAACAACAGCGATGCTGCTGAGGCTTTGAAGGAGGCCATTAAAAAGGATCCTGCTTTTGCTAAGTATGCAGCTAACGATATCGAACTTGAGAAGATAGAGAAATAAGAAGATGAAGAAGTCGGGGTTCCTTACTTGTTTGGTAGCACTTTTTCTGCTCTCTTGTGGCAATGGCCAGAAGAAATTCAAGATAGAGGGTAGTTTCAAGGGCTTTAATCAAGGGGAACTCTATGTCTATGGCTTGAATGGTGCTCATAAACTCGATACCATCGGTGTAAACCGGGCTGAGTTTACTTATCAGGCACCCATCACCGAGCCTGTTACTCTTGTGTTGGTGTTCCCAAACTTCTCTGAGATTCCTGTATTTGCAGAGCCAGGCGTTACCCTTACTTTAGAGGGCGATGCTTCGCATCTGAAGGAAGCAGAGGTAAAGGGCACTGATACAAATAAGGAGATGACAGCTTTCCGTTTGAAAACCAATAATATGACGCCTCCTGAGGTTATCAAGGAAGCTGCCGCGTTTATCAACGAAAAGCCATCATCTCCTATTTCTATTTATCTGTTGAATAGATATTTTATACAAACTCCCAATCCCGATTACGCTAAGATTCAGCAGTTGATTCGTACTGTTCAGGCCGCACAGCCTGAAAACACGTCTTTATCTGCCATCAGTCGTCAACTTGATGCGCTCAAAGCTATTAAAGTTGGTAATCGTTTGCCGTCGTTCAGCAGTAGAGGACTGAATGGTGAGAGCGTTTCATCTGCAGATTTGAATGCCAAGGTGAATGTGATTACTTTGTGGGCTTCGTGGAATTATGAAAGTATAAGCATCCAGAATCAGTTGGCACGCCTCAGTAAGCAGCACCCAGGCGTATTCAAGATGCTGAGTATCAGTGTTGATGGTAGCGTGAAGGATTGCCGACAGATTGTTGAGCGCGACTCCATTAAATGGCCAGTTATTTGCGATGGTCGCATGTGGGAAACGCCTGTTTTACAACAGATTGGACTAACTTATTTGCCTGATAATATTGTTATCGATGCCCAAGGTAAGATTGTGGGTCACTCATTAAATTATCAAGATTTGGACAAAAAGATACAAGAATTAATCAACTAGAATCATCATGCTTGTAAAAACCTATTGCGCAGCCGTTACAGCACTTGAAGCTACTACCATAACCATTGAGGTTAATCTCACTAGAGGTACAATGTTCCATTTGTCGGGCTTAGCCGATACTGCAGTCAAAGAGAGTTATGACCGTATTCGCGCTGCTATCGAGAATAATGGTTTTAAAGCCCCAACAGCCGACCTGACAATTAATATGAGTCCTGCCGACATCCGTAAGGAGGGTAGCAGCTATGACTTACCTTTGGCTATTGGTATTTTGGCGGCTTATAGTAAGGTCAGCGAAACACTCCTTTCGCAGTATATGATGGTTGGCGAATTAGGCCTGGATGGCAAGATAAAGCCTGTCAGCGGTGTATTGTCAATTGCTATCCGTGCACGAAAGGAGAAGTTTAAGGGCTTGATAGTACCCAAGGAGAATGTGCGTGAAGCCGCTGTTGTGAATCAGCTGGATGTCTTGGGAATGGATAATCTGGCAGATGTGATTGGCTTCCTGAACGGCTGTAATACTTGTGAACCTACGGTTGTTGACACTCGTAAGGAGTTTTATGATCATCAGTATGCGTTTGATCTCGACTTTGCTGATGTGCGCGGGCAGGAAAGTGTGAAACGTGCCTTAGAGGTAGCTGCCGCTGGTGGTCATAACGTGATTCTGATAGGTCCTCCAGGTAGTGGTAAGTCGATGATGGCTAAACGTTTACCAAGCATTTTGCCACCATTGTCGTTAGCAGAGAGTTTGGAAACCACCCAGATACATTCGGTGGCAGGCATCCTTCCCAGTGGCACATCGCTGATATCTCAGCGTCCTTTCCGTAGTCCGCATCACACCATTTCTCAGGTGGCTATGACAGGTGGCACGCAGAAAGCGCAGCCCGGTGAGGTGAGTTTAGCGCATAATGGCGTACTGTTCTGGAATGGAATATATTAACAATAATTACATAAAGAATTTACTATCGTTTTTTTCTTTTTTGTATCTTTGCATCCGTAATCTAACTTGATAGAAGATGGCAAAGAAACAACGTGCAGCCTTGCTGGCAAGAGTATCAACCCCCCAACAGATTAAGTTGGGTTTGGAGAGTCAAGTGGCAGTGTTAAAAAAGCAAGCCATAGAGGACGGTTATGAAGTGCCCAATGAATTGATTTTCCAAGAACAAATCTCAGGTCTTGATGCCAACAAGCCAATTCGTAAAAGTCTGCAAGACCTTATGGATGCAGTTGAGGCACATAAAGTAGATGTGTGTTATATTTTTGAATGGACAAGAATTTCAAGAAATCCATATAATCTTATAGACCGAGTTAGATGGTTTAATGACCATAAAATCCCCATATTTATAAAGGACATTGATTCTTGGACTTTAGATAGAGTAACCAAAGAGGAAATTACCAAAACAAAGGATTACTTATTTGGTGCGGCAACGTATGGTGAAAAAGAAGCGGAAAAGATGAGAATACGTACCATGAGAGGGCGGAACGAAGCTGCCCAAAAAGGTTTGTACGTTGGTCATTTGTCAGATGGTTACTATGTAGTTGAAACTGAAAAGGGAAAGGAAATCAAGGTAGATAATTCAAGAAGGGGAGTTATTGAAAGAATTTTCAACTTGTATGAGCATGGATATTCCACTGATAAGATTGCTGAAATACTCAATTTGGAAGGTGTGCCGACAGCAAGTAAATACAGACTACATTCACCTTTGTTTAAAGGTTATCAAGAAACCTACCGTAAAAAATCAACAGATGTACCAATCAGTAGAGATAAAACAAAATGGCAAGGTGCTGTTATTGCTGCATACTTAAATAATAGATGGTATATAGGTGAACGGCAATATAATAAACAATCTTATAGTATTGACCCTATTGTAAAAAAAGAGCAATGGGGTTTAGTTAGTTCCATGTTAGAAGATAACAAAGCTAATTTCCGTTCTAAAAGGGAAAGTTCAAAGCACACTTATCTTTTATCAAGACTGATATATTGTGGTAAATGTGGAAAAAAGATGTATGGTCATTATACTGGGTTAAACAACCACTATTACTGTAGTTCCTATGATGAAGGTGGAAAGTGTGGACTCCGAGGTGTTAATAAAGAAAACATAGAAGCGATTGTTGCGTTGGCAACAAAAGCTAGAGGGATTTTAGATTTGTATGATGGTTCTCAAAGTGCTGTTGGAGATTTCTTCGATTTGAATCCGAAAGTAGAAAAAAAGTTAAGAGAGGAAATAAGGATAAACAATTTGCATATTGTAGAAATTGAGAAGGAATTGGAAAAAAATGCTATAGATTATAAGACGGCAATAAGAGAGAGTATTTCTAGTGCAGATAATAAAGAAAGAAAATCTGTATATGACCAAATTATTGAGGAACTTGAAGAAGAGAAAATAAAACATATTAAACTAAAAGAAGAATTAACTCAGAAGAATATTCTTAATAACAAAAGGCTTAATGCAAAATCCAATATTGGTGCTGTTATTAAAAAAGTTGTTGAAGAGAAGAATCTTATAACATTAAGAGAGTTGTTTTTGGCAGTGATTGATAATATCTATGTTTATAACTTAACACCCAGCATAGATGTTATTAGAATACGATTCTCCGACGGTGTCACAAGGGATTGGATTTATGCTTATAGGCTTCTAAAGCAAAGTACAATCTCCTTACATGATGCTTTCAATGTTTACGATTTAATCTATTATGACGAAGAAAAGAATATATTAAAATGCAAAAGGGGGAAAGCCGTTATTTATCATGGCGCTAATTATTTCCCTTATGAGGATTTTATGAAGAAGCAGCCAAGTGTAATTGAACAAATGGGAAAAGGAGGTGTGGATTATTTTGTTATAAGTGATGAAATCGTATCCGCAAAAGAATTCGTTAAATATTGTGCGAATCAACCATCTGTTGCCCACTCATTTGAGAGACTTGAAGGTTTGTCTTCAGAGGCTATAGAGCAAAATACCAAGTATAAGAAGTGGAGAAAGAAGTATAATACTGGATTACCAACTTGTGTTCCTTATGTGGTGAAAGATACTACTTATGAGGAAGTCTCCAAGAGGAGAAAATATTTGTATAATAGAAAGAACAAAATCAAGAAACATAAGAAACTAACTGATGATGAAAAGAAACAAAAGATGGATGAAATAGACAAAGAATTAGCTTTATTGTCTGCCAAGGTTAAATATATGAATAGAGATGAGGCTTTGAGAGAGTACGAGAAGCAGCAGAAGAACAAGTGAAGATGTGACTTTTGAGCCTGTGGATTAAGGTCTTTCAATATATCCCTAACAGATTTTGTGAATTGTCAATTCACCCAATTCATTGGGAACAGTAGAAAAAATTTCCGGAGTCAAATATTGGAAATATTGAGGGGTGGTGTATCATTTTTATATATTAGAAAAGGACTGATGAATAGTCATCAGTCCTTTCATATTATTTTCTGAATACAAAGAAATACGAATGATATTTTCGTGCGCATTTCTGTTTCATTCCAGCACTAAGCATTCGCACATTGGAAGTCAGAATGAATTTATCAATGACACTAAAGCCTTGCTCAACAGCCCATTGATGAACCAAATGGCTAAACCATATTTGACGACCTGCAGTATATATATCTTGCGTTTTCATTATCATTATGCCCTTCTTCTCCAACTTATCATAAGACAGCCTCAACATATTCTTATTAGCCTCTGTAGCCTCTTCCATATCATTGAATGAGTTGAAGCGTTGGTGCATCTTGCAGTTTTCAGTCCATTCCTTTTTGGTAACCAGAAAAGGTAAATCTACAATACAAGAATGTAGTGTGCCATCTTCTATCAGTTTATCTGCCCTCTTCAAATTGATAACACCTTCACATTGTTTTGGGTATTTGTCAAAGCGCCAAATAGGAATGGGAACTTTATTATCAGCATACATTGCTCCAATCGAAAATGTGAAGTCTGCCTCAATATAACCTTCCTTAATATACAACTTAATGATATTATTCAATATCTCTTGTTGGTCATCTGAAACGCTCTTTATTATGAATTGGGAATTTGATGTATCAAGAGTTGATTTTTTATCTTGAGACTTTTCCATTTCAAATTTATCCATCTCCCAATACTTTCTAACCGTATTGATTGCGTAACCAGTTTCTTGGGCAACTTTTCTTATTGACCATGAAGGATGCTGCTTTTGGGCATTCTTGATAGCCTTATACCTAAGAAACATTGAATCATATTTTCTATCCACATGATTCATTCTAAGCCATAAATAAAGTGTTGGAACACTCACGCCGCATTTATCTGCATTCTCTTCAACGCTGAGGCGTGCATCGTAAATCATCTTAATTTTCTTTGATAAATTAAACTTAGTAATCTCGTTATTATTAATCATAACATTAGAAACTTAAAATTAAAATAAAAAATAATATGTATTAATGATGCATCAATTGACCAGTACTTGGTACAGATGAATCTTTTTGAGAGACACACTATCTATATTGATGAAGTTATCATCAATGATAGCATGAAAAAAGAAGTATGCTAACAATCTTCTAAAGTAGAAGAAATAATGGCTACGCAGCCAGACGTCAAGGGATGAACCTTATGTGACGAAAAAAGACCGTTTATAGAGGGTCTGCCATGATTTTCAATGGTAGTGCAAAGGTACATTATTTATTTGACATACGCAAGAAATAATCCATATTTAACTTTTTCAAAAAACTTGATAAATTTTAGTTAATTTGAAATTTGCAATCGCCTCTATTTATCAGTATTCTCTATTAAATAGAAGTGTTAAAACTCACACAAAATGCAAGTATGTCATAAATAATATTTAACAAATTTCAACTTTTGTACTTGGCAATTCCATTCTCTTTCCTCCATCTTTTCAGTGTGCTAATGGAAATGTCCAAACCATTCTCCTTCATAATCTCTATATTCTTCTTATCCGTTTTGCTACAATCGTATAATTCGCCAATTTGGTTGTGTCTTATCATCTTGGCAGCAATATTCTTCACCTCATTCTTGGAAAGGCCATACTTAATACAGAAGTTGGGATTAACCATAAACTTCTTATGTGTCCCCCTCAGACGTTCATATTTTGCCATGTCTTTATTCATTACGTCTGTAGCAATATTATATATTACCTTTTTATCTATGACATTATCAGCATCATAGTTTGACATATAGTAGACAAGTTCATATAGGAGGTTATATAAGAGATTGTCAAAGGTGATATTAGGGTTTATAAGCCGTCTTATGATTCCATTGATGAATAGTTTCCTTCTACGACCTTCACCATCCTTAATCTTTATTGGCTTACCATCCAACCTTTTTCGCCACCATCTACGAATCTCAGTATGACCAATTGGATATATTATATATGGTGTGTCATCGTCTGGTATTTCAAGTGGAGTGTGTTCAATATTTGGGAATACGTCTATGTATTTCGCTAATATATCTTCCATCTTCATGTTTCTATAGTCATTCTCAAAAGTATCATTCAGATGTATATTGTAGTTGTTGTTGTATGTATGATTCTCATTGACACTTTTATCCTCTATAGGTCTATGATATTGTTTATAATAATCTTTGTAATCCTCTTTATCATAAATGATATTAGTAATATACGGTTCGATATTACCACATCCATTTCCATTATAATAACGTTCTGCCTCTCTGCATCTATAGTCTATATCCTTTATGGCTAATCCATTTGAGGTCATAATTGCATATACAAAACTATAATATTCATCTACACCTTCTATTTTCTCTGAGAAGCAATATACCAATCTGTAACTATATTCACCATTCTCTCCATTGGAACATGACGTATAGGCAAAGGTTGGTTTGTATTCCATATTGTCAATCATGGAGTTCATTTCAACTTTATTATGGTCAACGTCAATTGATATGAAGTAAGAATAACGAAAGTCCTTTGCGTGTTTATGGTACATATCAATAGAAGGCTGTTCAAATATTGGTGCATAGCAATGTCCCTTGCTAACAGCGTTAACCAATCCTTCAACATTTGTTATAGACTGATGAAACGTAAGTTTTGGTACCTCTGTATCTCTATTTGGCTTATGGTCAAATGTTTGGTCTGAAATGCAGACATCAAATTTGTAATCAGTAGTTGTTTTCATATATCAATATCTTTATTACAAGTCCAATATCTTTTATTATTCATAAAAAGGGGATTGCTAGTCTAAGATATTGAAGACGTGACTAACTTGACGGTAGCGAACCGCATCCCCTTGTTTTATAAAATATAATCATTGAGTTATATTTTCAAAGAGTATCAAATATTTATATATGAATTTAATCCATACCAATTCATAAGATAAATATAACGAAGCAACATAAAAGTAAAATGGATAACACAAATGTTAATCAAACAAGCAATCGCCCAGATAGACATGGGGTCAATAATCCTATGTGGGGCAGACACCATTCAAGTGTTACACGTCAGAAACAATCCGATGCTGCCATACGCAGAAACCAGCAATACAAGAAAGCGTTGGATGCTCAGCATCATTTGACGATGGACGAATTTCTAAATAATAATCCAACGGTCGAAGAATACATCAAGACCTTGGTAAAGGAACAAATTGATAAATTTATATGGACGGAATGCAAACAGAACAAGCCAAAGCAATTGCCCCTAAATATTTGGCTTTAGCGGAAAGGTACAAAGCACAACCTTGGAAAAGCGTAAAGAGAACCAAGATGATGATGGATTTCGTTTCATGGTTCAGAAATCATCATGACGAATTAACAGATAACGAAAAGGATTTTTTACAAGAAAACATTACCCAGGTTGATTGTGATGATATTCCCAAATATACCTATTGATTCGTATTGCGAAAAAGGGAATGGCAGATACCATTCCCCAATTGCTTATACAGCTGCTAATGCAGCCTCTTTATGATTAACGTATTCCCATATTTCATTTTGTTCCTTATGACTTGCCTTCTTAAATGAAGGTCATATTGCAAATATACAAAAAAATGTTAAATTAAAGAAGTTTTTGGGCAACTTTTTTCACTCCTCCCCCCAAAAATATAAATCTAAACCCTCCTACACCTTATTAAAAATATGGAATTTGGGGACATGACCGGCACCGTACGTATGGACTTTCAAAAGGCAGTAAACACACGCTTATTTCCTTAAAATCCCCATAAATAAAGGGTTTTGAGAGATTTTATATAGTCAGAAATCGCCAAAAACATCTGTTTGGCGTGCGTTTCGCCGAAAAAAATCCAAAATTTTTCCCAGAATCATCAATAGTCAGATGTAACCATCTTCTTTCATTTTAGCCCTCACTGCATCATTAATGTATGCATTTCTATTGATAGATTTAGGAAAGGCATCATACAATTCCTTTTCAAAATAGAACAAAACCTTTTGTGACTCAACCCTTTTGTGGCGACCAGCACCTTCACGCCTTCCACCTCTACCAGATTTTTTTATTTCTTCCATAATTCCTAATTTTTGTGCAAAGATAAAAAGTTTGATTTAATATTATAACAAATCAAAGTTAAACTTAGTTAAGAAACGAAACGTTTTTGATATATTATTATATTATTTCAAAATTATTTCGTATCTTTGCAATGTGAATAAGAAACAAAAGAAGTAACAATTAAATTATAACAGTTATGGCAACAATAAACAAAATCGAAAAGGCTCTTGCAATCCTCAGTCAGCACGATTGGTATTGGATGATGTGTGATAGTAACAACGCATATTTCAATGCAAGAGGCAATATGAGAGCATTTGTAGAGTTGGTTGCCAGCATCAATAATTCTGCTGTCATAAAGGCAATGAGAGACCTTTGGAGTGCTAAGTATCAGTATGTACACAACAGATGCGATATAGAGACATTCAAGGCAAAGGAGGCTGAGTTAATGACAATCATCACGATGGCAGCATAAGAAATGAGAAGTTTAACAATTTAATCATATAGGAGATTTAGTTATGAAGGAGTTAGTAGTAAAGCAGAGCGAGATTGTACGTTACGCAAGTAAGAACGTTATAATGAATGGTAGTGATTCAATCACGGCTACAGCAAAGGCTATGGAACTTGCAACATTGAAAGCAAGAATGATGCGAGGTGAGTGTGTCAAATTTGCATATATGAAATTGAATGGTGAAGTACGAATCGCAGTAGGCACATTGCAGAAAGATAGTGTTGAGGCAAGCATCAATGGCAATGGTCTGCCAAAACGCTTCTACGGGATGTTTGTATATCAAGACCTCCTATGCAATTTGGAATGGCGAGGCTTCAAGGAAGAGCGTTTCATTGGTTGTATCGAAAACTAAAGTAATGGGGAGTAATCCCCATTATTTCTTCTCAATTAAGATTTATTAACATAGATTACGTTAGTCAAATGGTCGTATCACAGATGTAAATTAGGGTATGGAAACAAGAAAATTCGTAAGTTGGAGGAGGTGCAGCACCCAGAAGCAAGGTAAAAGTGGATTAGGGTTGGAAGCACAAATGAGTATCATCAATTATTTCGTTGCTGAGGCTAAAGGAGAGTTGATAGCAGATTTCCATGAGGTATATACTGGAAAGAATCTGCATGGATGTGTGGAATTACAAAAGGCAATGGAGTGCGCAAAAAAGAATGGTGCAACATTGGTGGTGGCAAAGACAGACCGCTTCCGCAACCTTGAGCAAGCCTTAGAGGTGTACCGACTCATGGATGGCAGCATCTATTTCTGTGACGTACCAATGGCAGAGGATGCTGCAACGTATAAGTTCATGCTTTCCCTCAGTTGGTCATTGGCAGAGCGTGAGGCAGCAATAACAAGCCTTAGAACCAAGCAGGCGTTAGCAGCCAAAAGAGATAGGGGTGAAACTATCGGCAATCCCAATGCTACCATATCAGAAACCATGAGAGCCAATAGCATTGCATCCAGACGTAAGGATGCACAGTTGAATGAGAATAACCGCAAGGCATATAAGTTAGCTAGTCTGTTGGTCGCTCAAGGCAAGACAATAACAGAGGTTTGCAGAGAATTGAATGAGAACGGATACAAAACACCCAATGGCAAACAGTGGCAGACAGTACAAGTTCAAAGATTAATAGCACTCTACATATAAAGAACACATTAAAAACGTAATCTTAATAAAAAAATCTCTCAAACCATTCAATATTAAAGAATAATTTAGTATCTTTGCAGCATGGAAACAAAAGATAATTACATAGAACAAGATATGTTTGATGGATTCTTTGACAATGTAGATGATAGCAAATCTTCTACATTTCAAGATAACATGAAACTCCCTATTCATCGTTGGTATCGATACACGGCAGGTTTTTCTGCATCGTGGGTAGGAAAACTTATTGAAGAAGAAAAGGCAAATGGAAGAAAGAACATTATAGACCCTTTTGTCGGCTCCGGAACTGTTGTTGTCGAAAGTGGATTCCACAATGTTAATGCCTATGGTATTGAATCCCATCCATACGTATATAAGATTGCTCAAGCCAAGCTGCAATGGAGAGAATTAGACAAAGAAAAACTAATCTCAGAGTGTCTTGCAGTTTTGGAACGTGCAAAACAAAAACAGGTTGGTAATGTGGAGTACCCACCACTTGTTACCAAGTGCTATCCAATAGATACATTGCAGAAACTAGAATCTCTCAAGTTAGCATGCCTTGAGATAGATAATGAAAAGATACAAAATTTCGTATGGTTCATAATAACCTCTATTTTGCGTTCAGTATCACCTGTTGGTACAGCCCAATGGCAATATGTGCTGCCAAATAAAACTAAATCAAAGGTTCTTGACCCATATGATGCTTATTTGCAAAAAGTAAGGGACATAGAACATGATATAGATAGTTCCGAAAAAAAGGTTGGTAAGGAATCTGAATTAGCCATATTCCAGGAGGATGCAAGGAATATAAGTTCAATTCCAAAGGGATGGGGTGATTTGGTTATCACTTCACCTCCATATGCTAACAATTACGATTATGCAGATGCTCTAAGATTGGAAATGTGTTTTTGGAATGATATTAAAGGATGGAAGGATTTGCAAAGTAAAGTGCGTGTAAATTTGATAAGGGCATGCACTCAGCATGTAGGGGGACAGAAAGCAGAAATTAGGAATATATTGGATTCAGAGATATTGTCACCTATCGCAGATGAACTAAAGGAAAAATACGAATTGCTTGATAAAGAAAAGGAAAATCATGGAGGCAAAAAGAACTATCACCTTATGATTACAGCATATTTCTACGATATGGCTAATGTTTTTCATTCTTTGTATGAAGTTACGAGTGATAAATGCAAGATGTGCTTCGTTATTGGTGATTCTGCACCCTATGGTATATATATTCCAGTTGACGAATGGTTAGGAAAGTTGGCTGTTTCTGCAGGATTCAAAGATTATACCTTTGAGAAATTGAGAGACAGAAATGTTAAGTGGAAAAACAGGAAGCACCGTGTTCCTCTTAAAGAAGGTAGATTATGGATTAACAAGTAATATTATGGCAAAATCTCCATCGCACATTCTTGGTGAACTCATAGGCAATTTCTTTGAGAATGCAATGAAAAAGCCTATAGAGAAATTTTCAGTTGAGAACGATTTGTATTTCGACACGATTGGCTATAGAAAGGCCAGAAAAGGGATTAAAGTCACATGGGAAGATGCCGATGGCAATCACCATGACCTTGATTACGTTCTTGAAAGAGGTGGAACAGAAGCAAACATAGGATTACCAGTTGCCTTCATAGAATTGGCATGGAGAAGATATACCAAACATTCCAAGAACAAAGCACAAGAGATATCTGGTGCAATAAATCCAATAGTTGAACGATTCAAAAAAACACAGCCATTCAAAGGAGCAATTCTGAGTGGAGAATTTACAAGTAACTCACTTGAACAATTGAGAAGTCAAGGTTTCTCAGTACTCTATATATCATTCAATGACTTGGTATCATCTTTCAGAGCAAAAGGGTTGGATATTTTCTTTGATGAAGATACGAGCAGCGAAGAACTAAGTAGAATCGTTGATAATTGGAAAGCAACTCCTGATAGCGTTCTTGCAGAAATACGAGATAATCTTCTTAGGAGATGTGCTACCAAAATTAATACGTTTATCGAGGAACTTTCAGTAAGTGTAAATAGGAGGATAGAAAGCATACATATATTGCCATTGCATGGGTCAAGTATTTTGCTGTCATCTGTTGATTCAGCAATCAAATATATCAATGATTATGAATCAATACCCCAAGAAGCAGAATTACAATATATAGAAATCATTGTCCGATATACAAACGGCTCACACATTGACTGTCATTTCAAGAATAAACAACAAACAATAGACTTCTTGAGTAAAATTGATTAATGTGCATTTTGAACGTTTATATATACTATTATTTGTATTAATGGAAGCAACAACAATGAGTTATATACATGATGTAGCGTGGGTAGTATTGATATTCACCCTTGGTATGCTAGCAGGATATATACTAAAGTTGGTAATGTGTAATTATGAAAGGATGAAGAATCAAGGAAGGTGAATATATTGCACAGTTACAGTGTTTTGAGCAGAAGAATCTTTGTATGTGAAATATAATTCAAGGATTTTTCTGTTTTTTGTTGCAACTTTAAGAAAGATTGTCTATATTTGCGGTCTAAAACAATCTATTTAGCCCATGAAACAACTTGGTACGTTATTAATGTTGCTCTTTTCACTGACAGTATCAGCACAGAGTGACTTTGACATTGCACAGGAATTTATGTCAAAGAAAGGAGTTTCCTTGTCAAAGGAAAACAAGGCTAGTACAAGAGGTGAGAATAAACCATACAGCATCTTCAATGCAGAGGATGGAAAGGGTTTCGCTATAGTTTCTAATGGTATTGTAATTGGTTATTCAACAGAGAATACTTGTGACGAATACCCATTTCCATCTGCAGCAAGCACTAGAGGTTTTCAGCTTACTCCTAAAACGCCAATTGAGTATATGGTGAAATGTGAGTGGGGTCAAGGAGAACCATATAATTGGCAAACCCCATTGTTCTTAGATGAACAAACTGGAGCCTATAGGCATGCATTAACTGGATGTAGCCCAACCGCTCTTGCCCAAGTAATGTATTATTATAAAATGGAAAAATGTAAGGCGATAAATGAATTTGTTTATAATGGAGTTAAGAAGTTAGATGCTCTACCTGAAACCAGCTTTGAATGGAACGCTATACTTCCAAAATACATATCAGGTGAATATACGGAAGAGCAAGGACAAGCTGTAGCAAAATTAATGAAATATTGCGGTTATTCAATACGTGCTGGTTATGGGCTTCACAGTACTGCCGCATTTGTGGATTTGTACCTTATAAAAAAATGCTTTGATATATCAGATGAGAGTTATCAATCATATACAGAAGTTGGCAATTCTCTTGTTTTTACCCAATTCTCAGATAAAGAGTTAGAAGCATTTATGGATAATGCACTGGAGAAAGGCAGACCTCTAATATTGATTTCTAATAATAAAGAAGGAAATAGTCTACATACTCATATCGTAGATGGTCGTGATGATACAGGACGATATCATGTTAATTGTGGCTGGGATGGTTCAAGCAATGGCTATTATATCATGTCGCAAGAATTACTTATGGCAGGAGAAATGATAAATGATGTTTTGAATAGATTAAATTCACCGTTCTTCACTGTCATCATCATGCCAGATGGATGGACGGACATTAATCCTATCGAGGAAGAAGGAGCAAAACATCAAGTTTATAATCTCCAAGGCAGAAAGGTTGGTAATAGCCTTGAAGGATTACCAAAGGGAGTATATATACAGAATAAGAAAAAGCAAGTAGTTAAATAATTCGTACTTCAGAAAACAAACTAAATAATCTGAGAATGTTTGTGCTATGATAAGATAATAAGCTTATGAAGAGATTCTATTTTTCAATTATGATGTTGTCAGTGATTGTTGCAGCATTGAATTTTTCATCATGCAGCAAAAGTGATGATGGTGAAAATGGTGGTGGTGAGAAAAGTCTAGTAGTTGATAAAGTTGCATATTACGCAGACGCAAGCCTTACTGAGAATACCAGTAGGGGATTGCACCTTTCCATTAGTTGTATGGAGAATCCAAATTCTATACCAGTTAAGGAATTGGATTTTTACATCATAGGAATTAAAAAGGTTACTGATTTAGGGGAAGGAGATACTTTCTACGGTGACGACATAGCCAAAATCAACATTGAGAATTTTGGGACAATTGGGCTTTATGAGAAGCAATATGAGATTACTAGTGGAAGTATTTCAATTCAATCAATAGATAGATATAAGGTTAAGGTGAGGTTTAACGATTTGATGTTTTCTTTGGAAAGTTCCACTAATATTTATGGTGAAGATTATGACCCTCAGAATCCAACAACACACAAAGTAAGTGGAACTGCATCATTCCATAACAGCTTTTTTGAGGGAGGTGATTGGTCTCCTTTCTACTAAACCAGATTACTTATTCGTAAAATTAAAATGAGGACGGTTGCAGCCGTCCTCATGCTATTAAAAGGAGATAAGGATGTCGCAGTTCTCTAGGGAATCATTTGTGTCAAATGTCCGTCTTCTTATTCTCCCATGCCTTACGATATGGGGCATCCTCTTATGGTAAAGGAGAACAAGGATGTTGCTAGCTAGGAATGCATCTGATGCATGGGGTACACCCTCAATCCCCCATAAGTGGTGCAAAGGTAGACATAATAGATGAATTAGCCAAGGATTTGATGTTTAAAACGCTAATTTTCATGTTTATTGTTGGAACTTTGAAAAGGATTGTCTAAATTTGCAGCAGATAAATAATTAAAAAATAAACATTGCTTATGGGATTATTTACAAAAAACAAACCTATTGACTGCTATAAGAAGGTCAACAAACTGATTAGTAAGATGTATTACATCAAAAAAACACTTATTCTTAAAGCAGACTATATAAATGATAGTGATAGACAATCCATTTCTAATCAGCTTGATGATGCAATAGAATATTTTAACAGCATCGTTAGGATGGATTTTAGTAGTACATATCTTCTTATGAAATCGGATATTATGTTTGGTACGCTTGTCTATGATTATGAAAACAAAAGACTATCACTTAATGATTTTATGCAAAAGGCATCAAAAGAAATAGATGCAATTAAGCGAATAGTAAAGGGTGCTCCAGTTGTTATGTCTGAAATAAATCAAAACTCGATTTCTAAAGATTTCTTTTATGACGAACACAAATTAGGTGTTTATCATTCAGCACACATAAATGACCCACGCTTTGAATTACCGCCAATGTTCGTAGTATAGCAACTTATAAAACCTATCACTTCGTGCATAAATGAAACCCTATATTCAATTTTGAATCTAAAAGAATATAAGAATCACTGGAAAACCCTCTGTTTATGGGGGGGCTTTTTTGTTGAGGCTCTAATCATATTCAATTGATTATATTAAGAAATGAAACAACTATAAAATTAGAAGCCAATACTATAGTAATTTAAGGTATTGTTTGGGCAGTTCGAAACATTTTTGTATTTTTGCAGCCAGAAACTTTCAACAGAATATGAAAAAGGTATTCTTCATTATAATTATGTGTATGATGGTTGGTATTATTCTGCCATCATGTGAAAAGTCCACGCTAATGGACGATTGTCCTATTATGGAGGATTTCTATACCGAATCAATAAAACTGCCTACAGTTACCACGGACAGCGTTAAGAAGTTCTCATGCAAGGTTGATGGATATGTGGCAAAGTTTCCTCAAGCTAAGCAACATAAACGTTATGCACAGATAGTTGAGAATATTAAGGCAGCATCGTTTCGTATTGCAATATCAGTAGATACTGCATGGAATGGTGAGTTTACGATTAATTTCTAGGAAATTTATGGTTATGAAGAGTAGTATAGATATACCAAATAGTAGTATTAGGGGTAGTAATAATCTCTTTTTGACTATTATTGGGGGTGTTACTAATAAGAAATTTGTAGCCAAAAAGGTAGTAAAAAGTGATTATAAACACCTAAGAAACAGAAGGTTGACAAACTATGGTTGTTTCGTGTCGTTCTGTGATGAATTACCAGAATTTAGTCGTGCCACACTCGAGGTATTGCGCCAACCGTTAGAAGACCGTAAGATTACAATCAGTCGTGCCAAATACACCATCGAGTATCCTTGTTCGTTCATGTTTGTGGCCTCAATGAATCCTTGTCCTTGTGGCTATTATGGCGACCCCACACATCACTGTGTGTGCACGCCTGGTCAGATACAGCGTTATATGAATAAGATTTCTGGTCCGCTACTCGATCGTATGGATTTGCATATCGAGGTGCCTGTGGTACCTTTCAATCAGTTGTCGCAGATGCAGCAGGGAGAGTCGAGCGCAGTGATTAGAACACGTGTGATAGCTGCCCGCAAGCGTCAGGAGGAGCGTTATAAAGACTTTAAAGGTATCCACTGCAATGCTCAGATGACGGAGCGCATGATCCATCAGTTTGCTGAACCAGATGAGCAGAGTCTGAACATGCTGCGTATGGCCATGGAGAAATTGCATCTGAGTGCCCGTGCTTATAACCGTATTCTAAAAGTTGCACGCACCATTGCCGATATAGAGGGGACAGAGCAGATTCAGTTGCAGCATATTGCCGAAGCAATAGGCTATCGCAGCTTGGATCGTGGCGATTGGAGTGATAGATGATATGAAGTTTTTTATGATATAGCGCTTATGGACACTAAAAATTGCGAGACATTATTGTTAGAACATGGCATCAAGCCTACGGCCAATCGCATCATGGTGGTGAAGGCATTAGAGTCATCCATGCTTCCTCTGTCAATGGCAGAATTGGAAAGAAAGATCGATTCTATCGACAAATCTAATATATTCCGTACACTCACCTTGTTTCGTGAGCATCATTTAGTGCATGCCATAGAGGGGGCTGTCGACGGTACACGTTTTGAATTATGCCATAGTCATGATGAGCATTATGACGATGATTTACATCCGCATTTCTATTGCGAGTCATGCCAGCAAACCTACTGTATGGATGGCGTTGAAATGCCTGAAATCGTACTGCCTGAAGGCTTTGAGGCTCATTCGAGTAATTATATTATAAAAGGAACTTGTCCACATTGTAAAGATGAAGATAGACGTTAGCAACCTTCGTGTGATAGCCTTCGATGCTGATGACACCCTGTGGGATTGTCAGAGTCATTTTGAGGAAGTAGAGCAGCATCTCTACCGCCTCATTGCGCCTTACTGTGATGATCCTGCTCGCGAGTTGTTCATAACAGAGTCGGGCAACATGGCCGACTTGGGTTATGGTTGCAAGGCTTTCACCATCTCAATCATAGAAACAGCACTCCGCGTGGGTGGTAGTCATCTGACGGATGTTGAACTGAGTGAATTGCTAGTGCATAGCAAGTCGTTACTCCATCTTCCTGCCACACCTCTCCCAGAGGTTGAGGATACCTTGCAGCGCCTGCAGGCCTATCCTTATCGTCTGGTGGTATTCACTAAGGGTGAATTGCAGGACCAGGAGAACAAGCTCAATCGTAGCCGTTTAGGCCGTTATTTCTCGCATGTAGAGATTACCTCTAATAAGACAGAGACCGAATTCTCACAGCTTTGTGAGCATCTGGATGTTCTGCCTTCACAGCTGCTGATGGTAGGCAACTCTCTGAAGAGTGATATCGCTCCAGCCCTGAACATCGGTGCCTGGGCCATCCATATTCCCTTTCATGTTACCTGGCAGCTAGAGCATGCTGAGGATATAGAGCATGAGCGTTTGATAAAAATAACCCATTTCAACGAAATATTGAAGCATTTATGAATTATATTTTCGAAACCCGTATGGAAGTTCGCGACTATGAGTGCGACATCGAAGGCATCGTAAATAATGCCAATTATCTGCATTATGCTGAACATACCCGTCACCTGTTCCTACGTAGCTTAGGTGCGAGCTTTGCTGCATTGCACGAGCAGGGTATTGATGCTGTTGTGGCTCGTATGAATCTGCAGTTTAAAACTCCTCTGCGCTGCGACGATGAGTTCATCTCTCGTCTGGCACTTACCAAGGAGGGCATAAAGTATGTGTTCCATCAGGCCATCTTCCGTGTCAGCGACGAAAAATTATGTTTCAAGGGTGATTTCGAACTGGTGTGCATCGTGAATGGGCGGCTGGCCCCAAGTCCTGAATACGACGAGGCTTTCAAAGACTTTATCTGAATATGAGGAAACTGTTTGTTGTGTTGTGTGCCTGCTGGTGTTGCTTGTCTCTATCAGCACAGCAGTATCAGCTTGTTTTTTTCGATGAATTCGACGGAAACGGTCGCCCTGATAGTACTATCTGGGGCTATGAGTATGGTTTTGTGCGCAATCATGAAGCACAATGGTACCAGGCTGATAATGCTTACCTCCACGAAGGAATGCTTGTTATCGAGGCTCGCAAGGAAAACAGTCGTGAGAATATTCCCTATACTTCTGCCAGTCTGAACACCAGAGGTAAGTATAGTTTCCTGTATGGTAGATTGGAGGTTTGTGCACGCATTCCAACAGCTGGAGGGGCCTGGCCTGCTATCTGGACATTGGGTAACGATATGCCTTGGCCCTCATGTGGTGAGATTGATTTGATGGAGTACTATCGTATCAATGGTGTGCCCCATATTTTGGCTAATGCTTGTTGGGGGAACGATCAGCCTTACAGGGCTGTTTGGAATAGTAAGAAGATTGATTTTACTCATTTCATCGAGAAAGATGCGGCATGGACACAGCACTTTCATGTATGGCGTATGGATTGGGACGAAACAGCAATCCGACTGTTTCTAGATGATGAGCTACTGAACGAGATTCCGCTATGTAACACCAAGAATGGCTCTATCGGACAGTATACGAATCCATTTACCCGCCCGCAGTATATCCTGCTTAACCTGGCGCTTGGTGGTGATAACGGCGGTACTATTGATGATGCAGCCTTACCGATGCGTTATGAAATAGATTACGTTCGCGTGTACCAGAAAAAGTAACCCTATATAGGTTTGCCTATGAATATAGAGGATAAGATTACTGAACAACCTTCGCACTACGACCATCTGGAAGATATGGAGGTGGGCGAGCTGCTTCGAGCAATGAATCAAGAGGATATGTTGGTAGCCGAGGCTGTAGAGCGTGCGCTACCGCAGGTAGAAGCATTAGTAAAAGCCATTGAACCACGCATGAAGCGAGGTGGACGTGTGTTTTATGTAGGCGCAGGTACCAGCGGTCGTTTAGGAGTGCTGGATGCCAGCGAACTGCCGCCAACCTTTGGCGTGCAGCCCGATTGGGTGATAGGTGTTATTGCTGGAGGCGATGTGGCCTTGAAACGGGCTGTTGAGCATGCTGAGGACGATGCCGAGCAGGGTTGGAAGGACTTAGAGCACTATCTTCCTACAGCCGACGACTGTGTGATTGGTATTGCAGCATCGGGCACCACACCCTACGTGATTGGCGCTATAGAGCATGCACGCAAGCTGGGGTTGCTAACGGGGTGTATGACCAGTAATCCTCATACACCGCTTGCTGCTGCCGCGGAATACTCCATTGAAACGATAGTTGGTCCTGAGTTTGTAACGGGCTCCAGCCGTATGAAGAGCGGTACGGCACAGAAAATGGTACTGAACATGATTTCGACGGCGCTGATGATTCGTATGGGGCGAGTGAAAGGTAATCGCATGGTGAAGATGCAACTCACCAACGAGAAACTCATAGATCGTGGCACACGCATGATTCAAGAGTCGTTAGGAATCTCATACGACGAAGCCCGTCAGCGTTTGCTCGAAGCTGGTAGCGTAGATAAGGTAGTGGAGTCGGCTACAGTTTGACTGAAGGATACACTCAGACTATCTTGATAGTCTTCATCAAAATCGTAAGGCACCGTGCCGTAGCATGCTGTAAATACGAATGCTACAGAGCTAAATCCCAGCAAAGTGAGCATTTTGGTGATGATTTTGGTTTTTATATATTTCATATTACTCTTGTTGTTGTAATCGTTTTAAGTGACAAAACAGCAGACGTCCTTTAGCATCGCGTAGGTGCATGCCGTTGCCCTGACAATAACGGAAGTATTTGCAATTGGCACATTCATCCTTACGCATCCAATCGCGTTGGCGATAGGGCGCGTATTTGTTTTCCCACACTTCCATAAAATCGTCCTCATAGATGTTGCCCTGCTTGTAGTCGGCACGTATGCTGGCGCAAGCAGCTATCGAGCCATCGGCCATTACAGAACCTACGGTAATGCCAGCCTGACAAGCAAAGAATCGGCTGCGGGCCTCACCCTCATAATTACCAAGGAATCCCTCGCAACCATAATCAGCCATTATCTTGCCTTCTTTGCGGGTTTCGCGAATAAAGTCGAACACCCCACGGAACTCCTCGCCTGATAGCTTCATCATCGGGTCGAGGGCAGCTCGCCCTACAGGGAATACCGTAAAAAGTCGCCAACGCTTTACGCCCTTTGAGATTAGAAACTCTTTGATAGCGTTGAGTTTGGTGTAATTGCGATGGTTGACGCAGGTCACGATGTCGAACACGAACCCCTCAGTAGCTACCAGCATGTCGATAGCCTGGCTTACCATCTTGAAACTGTTATCGTTGCCTCGCATCCAGTTGTGGTCGTCCTCTAGTCCATCCAAACTGATGGCCATAGAGTGGATGCCAGCCTTGAGCAGACCTTGCCATCGCTGGGGAGTAAGGTGCAGCGCATTTGTGACCATGCCCCATGGGAATCCTTTTTCGTAGATAGCGCGGCCACACTCCTCAATATCGTGCCGCATCAGCGGTTCGCCGCCCGATATAACTACAAAGACCTTGTGTGGATCTGCTTTTTTGGCGATTCCATCGAGCACACGCAGGAAATCCTCTTTAGGCATATCTTGGCTTTCCGACTTCATCTTACAGTCGCTACCGCAATGCCGACACCTCAAGTCACAGCGCAACGTGCACTCCCAGAAGAGTTGTTTCAAAGGATGCTCCTTGCGGACCATCTTCTCCTGCTGCCGCCAGAGTTCGAGTGCTAACTTTTTGCGGAGACTAAGTGGGGTAGGCTTCATTTCTTCTGGAGTTTAAATTTGGCGTAGGCCTCGAATTTGCCTTCGTACCAGCTCTTGCCGTCTTCGATTTTCTTGCAGGTCAGATTGGCTATATCCAGCGTGTCGTTTTTAAATTCGCCACCATTGGTTTCGCCGTCTATGTCTTCGGCTATGATCAAACCTTCTCCATATAATGTGAATTCACCTAATTCGAAGGCGCCAGAGTCGTCGGTACGCGTGAGTTGATTGCCCTGACTTGAATGAAGTGGCGCTGGGGCAGTAATCTGGATGCCAGGGATAGGCGTGCCAGCCTCGTCGGTTACGGTACCCTTTATGATATAATTCACATACGGAGTACCATATTCCACAGTTCCGTTTTCTTCCGTTGAACACGATTCGAAACCTAACATCGATAGTAATACCGTCAGAACAGTCTGATACCAGTGGTTGATTCTTACTTTCATTTTGCTTTTTCGTTTAAAGTGTTTACAAAAATATGCTTTTTTCTTAAATAACTTGAACAAACAGAAAATCTTGCATGAAAAGATATTGATTTAACGAATTTTTGTATAATTTTGCAGTCGATATTTAAAATTAGGTGTGTACTAAGCAATGACTTACATAGGAGAGTTGATTTCGATTGGCGTAGCTTTTTCATGGACCGCTACGGCGCTTTTAAGTGAATTTGGTAGTAAACGACTGGGCAACCTGACGCTGAATGTGCTGCGTATGGGTATGGCTTTGGTGTTTTCGTTGGTGCTATTTTTTGTGGTGACAGGTAGTATGATGCCCCCAGGTGCTTCGGCCGAGGCGGCGGGATGGATGTTACTGTCGGGTGTGGTTGGCTATGTGATAGGCGACTTCTGTCTGTTTCAGTGTTATATTATCATTGGTTCGCGCTATGGTCAATTGTTTATGACGCTGGCACCACTTTCTGCAGCCCTGATGGCTTGGATAACGCTCGGTCAGCAAATGAATGCGATGAGCATTCTGGCTATGCTGATTACATTGGTTGGTATCAGTATCTCAGTATTGGGGCGCGGTGAGCATCATAAAGTAGGATTGAAACTGCCCCTTAACGGTGTGTTGTTTGCTATAGGTGCGGCAATGTGCCAGGGTATTGGTTTGGTGCTCAGTAAGATTGGTATGGACCACTATGAGGCTTCGCTGGCAGGTATGCCCGAATGGCTGGTGCCCTTTAGCGCCAATTTCTATCGCTGTGTAGCGGGTATCATCGGTTTCTCCTTGTTATTATACTTCCGCAAAGGTTTAGAGCCTCTGCGCGAGGCAATGCACGATCGTAAGGGATTGGCAGTTGCCACCGCTACCACCATGTTTGGCCCATTTGTTGGTGTAGGCTTCTCGCTGATGGCTGTACAATATACCGCAGCAGGCATTGCCAGCACCCTCATGGCGATGACACCTATTATTATCTTGCTGCCGTCGTATTGGTTGTTTAAGCAGAAGATAACCCTGCGTGCCGTTGTGGGTGCTGTTATTTCTGTAGTAGGTGTTAGCCTGTTCTTCTTAGGCTAAAACTCCCCGAAATCAATACTGAGTTGGCCATCGCCAAGCAGGTTATAGCTGCGGCGATGGTAGGGTGTGATGCCAAATTGCTTGATGGCTTCGCGATGCTTCTTGGTGGGATAGCCCTTGTTCGAGAGCCAGTCGTATTGAGGGTATTCCTCAGCCAACTGGTTCATATAGTCGTCACGATACGTCTTGGCCAGAATGCTAGCAGCTGCTATGGCGAGATATTTACCGTCACCCTTGACTATGGTAGTGTGGGGGAGTGTTTCGCCGTTAGCAGGCTCTTTATAGGCCTTAAAACGGTTGCCATCTACGATAACAGCCTCTGGGCGCACCTTGAGTTGGTCGAGTGCCCGGTGCATTGCTAAGATAGAGGCATTCAGAATATTGATTTTGTCTATCTCTTCAGGTGTCACAATGCCAACAGCCCAGGCTACTGCATCACGTTCTATCATCTCGCGCAACTGATAGCGCTTCTTTTCCGACAGTTGTTTGGAGTCGTTGAGCAACTCGTTCTGATAAGCTTCTGGCAGTATGACAGCGGCAGCATACACACTACCTGCCAGACAACCACGCCCAGCCTCGTCGCAACCTGCTTCTATTTTACCTTCGTAATAATGACTTAACAGCATCTTTATTAGAACATCTGACTGACGCGACGGATACCCGCTACAAGGGCATCAATCTCTTCTTTTGTGTTATAGAGTGCGAATGAAGCACGAACTGTACCATTGATACCCAAACGGTCCATGAGTGGCTGTGCACAATGATGTCCGGTGCGTACTGCAATACCTAAGCGGTCGAGTAGGGTACCCAAATCCAGATGATGGATATCGCCTACGTTGAAGCTTACTACGGCATCTTTTTTCGAAGCATCCTGCGGACCATAAATCTTCATGCCATCGATGGTCATCAACTGTTCCATGCAGTAGCGGGTAAGAGCTTGCTCATGCTGCTGGATAGCATCAAAACCGATGGCTTCGATATATTCGATGGCTTTAGCCAGTCCGTGAGTAGCTACATAGTCGGGCGTTCCGGCCTCAAACTTAAATGGCAGGCGCTCGAAAGTGGTCTTTTCCCAAGTCACCTTGTCGATCATCTCGCCACCACCCTGATAAGGAGGCAGTTTTTCGAGCCACTCCTCTTTACCATAGAGCACGCCGATGCCGGTAGGACCATACATCTTGTGGCCACTGAAAGCAAAAAAGTCGCAATCCATCGCCTGTACATCCACCTTGAAGTGGGGAGTGCTCTGTGCGCCGTCCACCAATACAGGGATGCCGTGGGCATGGGCCGTCTTGATAATCTGTTCTACCGGATTGATTGTTCCCAGCACGTTGCTTACGTGGGCCACGCTAACCATCTTGGTGCGTGGTGTGATGAGATGTTCCAACTGGTCGATACACAGGATGCCATCGTCGGTGATGGGGATATGCTTCACCACGATACCGCGTTTCATGGCTTGCAACTGCCATGAAACGATGTTTGAGTGGTGCTCCATCTCGGTCACAATCACCTCGTCGCCTTCCTTCATCTGACTTTCGCAGAACGAGCTGGCTACCAGGTTGATGGCCTCGGTGGTGCCGCGAGTAAAGATAATCTCCTCTATTTTGCTGGCATTGATGAAACCACGCACCGCCTCACGAGCCGCCTCGTGCAGGTCGGTGGCCTGCTGACTCAGGTAGTGCACACCACGATGCACGTTGGCATTCACGTTGAGATACTCATCCCTCATGGCATCAAGTACCATGAGTGGCTTCTGAGTGGTAGCAGCATTGTCTAGATAGACCAATGGCTTCTTATATACTTCACGTCCCAGAATGGGGAAATCTTCGCGTACCTTATTTATATTGAACATTGAAGATTGAAGATTGAAAATTGAACATTCATTATTTACAGAGTTTGCAACCGGCGCATTTGTTCAGTTCGCCACGGAAGCGTTTCTCTACCAGATAATGTAAACGGTCGCGCAGTGGTTCCAACTGCATCTTGTCGATAACCTCGTTGATGAATGCATTCTGCAGCAGTACCTTGGCCTCCTTCAGCGAGATACCACGCTGGCGCATATAGAAGAGTGCAGCATCGTTGAGCTGCCCCACGGTAGAACCATGGGCACACTTCACGTCGTCGGCGTAAATCTCCAGCATGGGTTGGGTGTACATACGCGCCTCTTTGGTGGTTGTCAGGTTCTGATTCGTCATCTGCGAGGTGGTCTTCTGAGCGCCATGCTCTACCAGCACACGACCGGCAAAAGCGCCTGTAGCCTTTTCATCGAGCACATATTTATATAACTCCTGACTGTTGCAATGAGGCACTTTATGTGTGATAAGCGTGTTGTTATCCACATGCTGTTGTTTGTCGGCAATCACGCATCCGTAGCACTGGCATTCAGCGCCCTCGCCGCTGAAGGTGAGGTCGAGACGGTTGCGAGTGATACCGTTGTGCAGGGTAATCACATTGTGGTTTACTCGACTGTTAGCCTGCTGGTCGATATACACATTGCTTAGGCGGATGTTCTTATGGTGCGTCTCCTCCATGCAATACAGGTCGAGCGATGCGTTCTCACCCACATAGGCCTCGATAATCTGTGTAGCCAAGAAGCCACGATCGTCGGCAGCATGATCACAGAACAGCATTTTTATCTCTGCACCCTCTTCAAGGATGATAAGCACACGGCGGTTCACCATCAGGTCGGGCACCACGCGCTGAGCGTTCTTTGGGGTTGCCTTGAGGATGTTTATCACCTGGATGGCACGATCCACCTTTACGTTCTTTGGCACATAAACCAGCATACCATCCTGCGCAAGCATGGTGTTCAGGGCAGTGATGGCATCTCCATCGGTCTTTGCCAGCTGAGCGTAGTATTTAGCCACGAGCTCAGGATAGTCGCGCATAGAACCGATGATAACACCTTCGGGGAGATGCCCCTTGGGCTTCTCATCGTGATAGAACATATCGTTCACCACGAAATAGAGGCTTGTGCTCAGATTGGGCACATCGCAATGAAAGGCCTCATAGGGATCTACCGGTATCTGCAGGCGGTTGATGTTGACGCCATAGTCGGGCTCAAAGAGCTTCTGCACATCAGTATATTTGTAGCGCTCCACCTTTTTGGTGGGGAATCCCTGATTGCGGAAATCCTCAAAAGCCTGATCGCGAACGGCGTTCATCGCCTCAGGCGCATGATCCATGATCATCTGCCTGGCCTGCTCATAGAGGTCTATATATTGTTTCTCACTGGAAGTAATCATAATTATCAATTATCAATTGTCAATTATCAATTTAATTACAATCACTCTTCTCCAATTTCTTCCTTGATCCAATCGTAACCGTGCTCCTGAATCTGCACAGCAAGCTCTGGGCCGCCAGTCTTTACGATGCGTCCTTTGTAGAGCACATGTACAAACTGAGGCTTAATCATCTCGAGCAGACGGTCGTAGTGGGTGATGACGATGCACGATGTCTCGGGCGTCTGGAGTTTGTTCACACCCTCAGCCACGATGCGCATGGCATCCACATCCAAACCAGAGTCGGTCTCGTCGAGGATGCTCAGCTTGGGCTCCAGCATAGCCATCTGGAATATCTCGTTACGCTTCTTCTCACCACCACTGAAACCTTCGTTTACCGAGCGGTTGGCCAACTTAGAGTCGAGCTCCACAATCTTACGCTTCTCGCGCTGCAGCTTCAGGAATTCGGCAGCGTTCATAGGCTCCAGTCCCTGATACTTACGCTTCTCGTTGATAGCGGCCTTCATGAAGTTGGTCATCGATACACCAGGAATCTCTACGGGATACTGGAACGACAGGAACAGGCCCTCGTGGGCACGGTCCTCAGGCTTCATCTCCAATAGGTTTTTACCATTGAACCAAGCCTCGCCCTCGGTCACTTCATAGAGAGGGTTGCCTACGAGTACGGCGCTTAGTGTGCTCTTACCAGAGCCGTTAGGACCCATGATGGCGTGGGTTTCGCCATCGCGAATCACCAGGTCGATGCCCTTTAATATCTCTTTTTCGCCAATCTTGGCGTGTAAGTTCTTTACTTCTAACATAATTTTTTATCCTACAGTTCCTTCTAATGATACTGATAATAGTTTCTGTGCCTCCACGGCAAACTCCATAGGCAGCTTCTGCAGCACCTCCTTGGCATAGCCGTTGACGATGAGTCCTACAGCCTGCTCAGTGGGGATACCGCGCTGATTGCAATAGAACAGCTGATCTTCCGAGATCTTCGAGGTGGTAGCCTCGTGCTCGAAGATAGCCGTGTCGTTGTGTACATCCATATAAGGGAAGGTGTGCGCACCGCAGTCTGATCCCAGTAGCAGCGAGTCGCAGCTAGAGTAGTTGCGGGCGTTGTCGGCTGTTGAGGCTGCACGTACCAGTCCGCGATAAGAGTTCTGCGAATGTCCGGCCGAGATACCCTTTGAGATGATGGTGCTCTTGGTGTTCTTACCAATATGAATCATCTTGGTGCCGGTGTCGGCCTCTTGGTAGTTGTTGGTCACAGCCACGCTGTAGAACTCAGCCACGCTGTTGTCGCCACGCAGGATGCATGATGGGTATTTCCAAGTGATGGCCGAACCCGTCTCCACCTGTGTCCATGACAGTTTTGAGTCAACACCGCGCAAGTCGCCGCGCTTGGTCACCAGATTCAGCACACCGCCCTTACCATTCTCATCGCCAGGATACCAGTTCTGTACCGTAGAGTATTTCACCTCAGCACGGTCCATCACGATAATCTCTACGATGGCGGCGTGCAATTGGTTCTCATCGCGCATAGGCGCTGTACAGCCTTCCAGATAGCTCACATAGCTGTCGTCGTCGGCAATGATCAGAGTGCGCTCAAACTGTCCGGTATTTCTGGCGTTGATGCGGAAATACGAGCTGAGCTCCATAGGGCAGCGAACGCCTTTGGGGATATACACAAATGAACCATCGCTGAATACGGCTGAGTTAAGGGCTGCAAAGAAGTTATCCTTGTAAGGAACCACGGTGCCCAGATACTGGCGCACCAGATCGCTATGCTCTTTGATGGCCTCACCGATAGAGCAGAAGATAACCCCCTTCTCGCGGAGCTTCTCCTTGAAGGTGGTCTTCACGCTTACTGAGTCCATGATGGCATCCACGGCGGTGTTGCCGCTCAGCGCCAGTCGCTCCTCCAGAGGGATACCCAGTTTGTCGAAGGTCTTCTCAAGCTCTGGGTCGATCTTACCATCCCCCTCAGGCTTCTTGGCCAGCGGATCGGCATAATAGCTAATGGCCTGATAATCAATCTCAGGCACATGCACATGACCCCATTTAGGTTCCTGCTGCTCTTTCCAGTAGCGGAACGCTTTGAGGCGGAACTCGAGCATCCACTCAGGCTCCCCTTTCTTAGCCGAGATGAGCCGAACGATATCCTCGTTCAGCCCCTTCTCAATTATCTCAGTATGTACGTCGGTGGTGAAGCCAAATTCATACTTCTGCTCAGCCACCTGACGTACAAATTCATTCTTTTGTTCTGACATTTTTAAAGTTTCTGTTCTACCTCAATCTCTGTGAAGGTCTCGATGATATCACCTACCTGGATATCGTTGAAGTTAACCAGTGAGATACCACACTCCAGTCCGGTTGCCACTTCCTTGGCGTCGTCCTTGTAACGCTTCAGTGCGTCGATAGGAGCGGTGTGGATCACGATACCATCGCGGATAACGCGGGCCTTGTCCTTGTTGTGAACCTTACCATCAGTAACCAGACCACCGGCAACGGTACCAACCTTAGAGATCTTGAATACCTGCTTAACCTCGATTTCACCAGAGATGATCTCTTTCTTCACCTTGTCGAGCATACCCTGCATGGTGCTCTTCACATCGTCGATAGCATCGTAGATGATAGAGTAGGTGTTGATTTCTACACCCTCGCGGTCGGCAGCACGACGGGCATCGGCAGAAGGACGAACCTGGAATCCGATGATGATGGCCTCAGAAGCAGATGCTAGCATGACGTCGTTCTCAGAAATCTGACCCACAGCCTTGTTGATGACGTTCACCTGAACCTTCTCGGTAGAGAGCTTGATGAACGAGTCAGACAGTGCCTCGATAGATCCGTCGGTATCACCCTTCACGATGATGTTCAACTCGTGGAACTCACCCAGAGCGATACGGTGCGACAGCTCGTCGAGACCAAGCTTGGTAGTGGTACGCAAGCTCTGCTCACGCTGCAGCTGGATACGCTTGTTAGCGATTTCGCGGGCCTCCTGCTCACTCTCCATCACGTGGAATGAGTCACCAGCAGTAGGAGCACCGTTCAGACCCAGGATGATAGCTGGCTCGGCAGGACCGGCCTTCTCAATGCGCTGGTTACGCTCATTGAACATGGCCTTCACCTTACCCCAGGCAGTACCTGCGATAACTACGTCGCCTACCTTCAGTGTACCATTAGAAACGAGTACGGTAGAAACATATCCACGACCCTTGTCGAGCGAACTCTCGATGATGCTACCAGTAGCCTTACGGTTAGGATTAGCCTTCAGGTCGAGCATCTCAGCCTCGAGCAGCACTTTCTCAAGCAGCTCGTCTACGCCGATACCCTTCTTGGCACTAATCTCCTGGCACTGGTACTTACCGCCCCACTCCTCAACGAGCAGGTTCATATTGGCCAGGTCCTCACGAATCTTATCGGGGTTAGCGCCTGGCTTATCAATCTTGTTGATAGCGAATACCATTGGTACGTTAGCAGCCTGAGCGTGAGCGATGGCCTCCTTGGTGGTAGGCATCACCGAGTCGTCGGCAGCTACGATGATGATGGCGATATCCGTCACCTGAGCACCACGAGCACGCATGGCGGTAAATGCCTCGTGACCTGGGGTGTCGAGGAAAGTAATCTGTCGACCATCCTTCAGTTTCACGTTGTAGGCACCAATGTGCTGTGTGATACCACCGGCCTCGCCGGCAATCACGTTGGTGTTGCGGATGTGGTCGAGCAGTGATGTCTTACCATGGTCAACGTGTCCCATCACGGTTACGATTGGAGCGCGACTGATCAGATCGTTCTCATCATCCTCCTCCTCTGTGATAGCGTTCTGTACCTCGGCAGATACATATTCTGTGGTGAATCCGAACTCTTCGGCCACGATGTTGATGGTCTCAGCATCCAGACGCTGGTTGATAGACACCATGATACCGATGCTCATGCAGGTACCGATAACCTGGTTCACACCAACATTCATCATGGTGGCCAGCTCAGAAACGGTTACAAACTCGGTCAGCTTCAGTACCTTGCTCTGTGCTGCCTCTGCTGCCATCTCCTCGTTCATGCGCTCAGCCACAGCGTCACGCTTCTCACGACGATATTTGGCACCTTTCTTATTCTGGTTCTTTGAGGTGAGTCGGGCCAGCGTCTCTTTTACCTGGCGTGCTACAGCCTCGTCGTCAACCTCCAGTGGCTTCTGGATGGGGCGATTCTTCTTGTTTCTCTTTCCGCCGCCATTGTTGCCGTCCTGAAAATTCTGGTTGCCGCCCTTGTTCTTGCGGTTATTATTGTTCTGGTTGCCGCCGTTCTTGTTCTCCTTAGCAGCAGCCTCAATATCTACACGCTCTTTTCCTCCGTGAATGCGCTCGCGCTTCTTCTTCTCGCCGTTTCCGTGCATCTGAGCCTGTTTCTCCTCACGCTCTTTGCGGCGCTCTTCCTTTGATTTCTTTTTAGGACGAGTGCTCTGGTTCAGCGAGTCGAGGTCGATCTTACCAACCACATTGAAGTTTGGCGCCATCTTCTTTTCGCTCTTCAGTGTGAAGATGCTCTTCTGCTCAGTAGCAGCAGGTGCCTCCTTTGCGGGATCGGGCTTCACTTCTGGCTTCACTTCGGCTTTCACCTCAGGCTTTGGTTCAGCTTTCACCTCGGGCTTTACCTCAGGCTTTGGCTCGGGTTTGGGCTCGGGCTTTGGCTCTGGCTTTGGCTCGGCTTTGGGCTCGGGCTTCACTTCAGGCTTGGGCTGAGGCTTTGGCTCTGGTTTGGGTTCTGCCTTAGGCGCAGCTGGTGCCTGTGCCTTCTTTTCCTCCTGATGCTTGGCAGGTTTGCCAACATTGTTCAGGTCAATCTTTCCTAATGGAGTGAAGGTCTGCTTGATTTCCTCCTTAACCTCGATGGTCTCAGATTTTGTGTCAGGCTTTCCTTTTTTCTCCTTTTTGGGGAATATCATAGCAGCCTGATTCTTGACATCTTTGTCGCCCTTGAATTCCTTGACAAGCGCGTTATACTGCTCGTCGGTGATCTTAGTGTTCATAGTGGCGTCGCTGATTTCGCCCAGGTTCTTTTTCTTCAGATAGTCAACGGCTGTCTGAAGTCCGATATTCAATTCTGTTAATACTTTATTTAATCTTACACCCATCTAATTCAAATTGATAATTGATGATTTACAATTGATAATTACTCAAACTCCGCACGGAGCACATCCAGAAGCTGGTCAACGGTCTCTTCCTCGAGATCGGCCTTTTCAATCAACATCTCACGTGGTGCATTGAGCACAGCCTTGGCAGTATCCAGACCGATAGCCTTGATAGCATCGATAACCCACTGGTCGATCTCGTCAGAGAACTCATCCAGATAGATATCTTCATCGGCCTCGCCTTCGTTCAGCACACGGAATACGTCGATAGTATATTCAGTGAGCATAGATGCCAGCTTGATGTTCATACCGCCACGACCGATAGCCAGTGATACCTCCTCTGGCTGCAGGTAAACCTCAGCCTTGTGGTTCTCCTCATCCAGATTGATGCTTGAGATCTTGGCTGGGCTCAGGGCGCGCTGGATAAACAGCTGAGTGTTGGCCGAGTAGTTGATGACGTCGATGTTCTCGTTGCAAAGCTCATGAACGATACCGTGTACACGGCTACCCTTCACACCTACGCAGGCTCCTACTGGGTCGATACGGTCGTCGTAGCTCTCAACAGCCACCTTGGCACGGTCGCCAGGGATGCGAGCCACGCGCTTGATAGTGATCAGACCGTCCTGGATCTCAGGCACCTCGGCTTCGAGCAGACGCTCCAGGAAGACGGGGCTTGTACGTGAGAGGATGATGCGAGGATTATTGTTCTCGTTCTGTACCTCTTTCACAACGGCACGTACGGTCTCACCCTTACGGTAGTTGTCGGCAGGAATCTGCTCCTGCTTTGGCAGATGAAGCTCGTTGCCCTCATCGTCGATCAGCAGCACCTCACGCTTCCAGATCTGGTAAACCTCACCGCTAACCACCTGATGCACCTTGTCCTTATACTTCTGATAGAGTGAGTCGTGCTCCAGCTCCAGAATCTTCGAAGCCAGTGTCTGACGCAGGTTCAGGATGGCGCGACGGCCGAACTTGGCAAACTGTACCTCTTCTGATACCTCCTCGCCAACTTCGTAGTCAGGCTCAATCTTCTGAGCCTCGCTCAGTTCGATTTCCTTGTTCTCATCTACCACCTCGCCGTCGGGTACTACCACGCGGTTGCGGTGAATCTCAAAGTCGCCCTTGTCGGGGTTAACGATTACGTCAAAATTCTCATCAGAACCAAAGATCTTAGCGATAACGTTGCGGAAGCTTTCTTCCAGCACGCTTACCAGTGTGGTACGATCGATGTTCTTGGTTTCCTTGAATTCCTGGAAGGTCTCAATCATTGAGGGGCCCTTCTCTTCTTTTTTTACTGCCATTATCTTAATTTTTTAATTTCTTTCTAATCTTCAATTCTTGAATTTTTTAATTTTCAATTCTTGAATTTTTTAATTTTTAAATTCTACTTAAAGGCCAGCAGGTACTTGGCGTATTTCACCTCGTCCATCTGGTAGGTCTTGTCGATATCAACCAGTACGGGGCGCTTCTTGCCTTCCTGCTTTTGCTTTTCCTGTGTGGTGATGGTGAAGCTGGTGCCTTCTACAGATTTCAGCACGCCCTGCACCTTTTTGCCGTCGGCCTGCAGCACCTCGAGGGTGTCGCCAATGTGATTCTGGTATTGCTGTGGCACCTTGAAAGGCTGTCCGAGTCCGGCGCTGCCCACTTCCAATTCGTATTCTCCGAGTTCCTCACCCAGGCGCTCCTGGAGGAATCGGCTCAATTCAGCACAATCTTCGATCCATACGCCATCGGCGTGGTCGATTTCAATCACGATGCGGTCATCAGCCGCAAAGTTTACGTCTACCAGGAAGTACTCGTTGCCCTGCAACCACTCTTCCGTCAATGTTGTAATAATCTCTTTATTTATCATCTATCAGTTATTAAAATGTGAAATGAGAGACTCTTTCGAGCCTCTCATTCCGCTGAACGGGTGCAAATTTACGAATAATTCTGCAATCCTCCAAATTTTTTACTGCTTTTTTATGCCAATTCACTAAAAATCATGGGTTTAGGGGTGTTTTTGGTGATGCTGATAGGCGTTTTTGGTTGCAGTTTTATCACCTGGGCAGTCTCCTTCGGTTTCTTGGGTTCCAGCAATTTCTTATATTCATCAACCGACTTCAAAAGTCTGATGGCCTCTTTCACCTGTTTGTCGTAGTTCATGCCGGCTTCGATGGTGCCTCGCTGATAGTGGTAGGCGGCAATGATGTCTTGCTCCAGCACCTGGCGCAGCACCTTCTCGTGCTTGTCCAGGTCGGTGGCCACGTTGTGGTTCAGCTGCTTCTCCAGCTCGTCGAAGGTGCCTTTGGCATCATCGTAATAGCCCTCAAACTTAGCTGTCTTTACCAACTCGGCCAACTGCTTCTTGCTCACTGGGTCGTAGGTGAATCCGCTCTTAATCACGCGAGATTTAAACTCCTGCCAGTCGGCATCGCTGATGTGGAACTCGGCAGCGGGTGCTATCTGTGGGTGCTTAGCCACGTATTCCACCACATAGTCGAACATCACCTCGGTAGAGTCCTGGCCACTGGCTGAGAGGTAGAAAGCGATATTTGGAATGGTGTCGCCTTTTATCTCCACGTCGGGCATGATGCCACCGCCATCGCGCACCTCACGCCCGTTGCGGGTGTAGAACACCTTTGTCAGCGAGTCGGGGATATGCTCCTGATAGCCCATGCCGCGCTTGTAGTTGTAAGCCTGGATGCAGCGACCGCTGGGGATGTAGTATTTCGAGGTTGTCACCTTCATGTTGGTGTTGTAGGGTAGGTCGATAGGTATCTGCACCAATCCCTTTCCGTATGTGCGCGTACCTAATATAATAGCGCGGTCCAAATCCTGCAGGGCACCGCTGGTGATCTCGCTTGCCGACGCCGTTTCGCTGTTCACCAGCACCACCAGTGGCATCAGCGTGTCAACGGGTTCCATACGTGTCTCGTAAGCCTTGTTGGCCTGACTTATCTTGCCGCGGTTCTCTACCACCTTCAGTCCTTTTGGCAACCAGATGTTCAGGATGTCAACAGCCTCTTGCTCTGATCCGCCACCATTGCTGCGCAGGTCGAAGATGAGCGATGTGGCTCCCTGTTTCTTCAGGTCAACAAATGCTCGGCGCACGTCCTTGGCGCAGCCCTCAGTAAACTGGTTCAGGTTGATATATCCCACACCGTCTTTCACACCGTAGTAGGGCAGCTCAGGCAGTTTGATGTTGCGGCGTGTAATCTTAAAGTTCATCAGCTTGCCGGTAGATGGGCGCATGGCTTTCAGCAGGAAGCTGGTGCCAGGCTCGCCGCGCAGATGACTGCTCACGTAGTCCACCTCCTTGTCGGTCATCGTCTCGTTGTCTATACTCAGTATTACGTCGCCCTTCTTTAGTCCGGCCTCTGCGGCAGGCATGTTCTCATAGGGTTCATCGATCACCACGCGGTTCAGTTTCTGGTGCTTGCGAACGATGGCGCCAATGCCCGCATACTTTCCTGTCAGCATCTGTCGCAGGTTCTTGGTGTCCTCCTGAGCATAGTACTCGGTATAGGGGTCCAGACTGCGCAGCATAGCGTTGATGGCTGTGCCCACGGTGGTCTTAGGGTTCAGCGTGTCCACATACAGCAAGTCGAGGTTCTTATACACGTGGTTCAGTATGTCCAGCTGCTTGGCCACCTCAAAGTTATGATCGCTCTGTTTCTGTGCCATTGCCGTACCGGCAGTCATGGCTATTGTGCAAAGAGCTATGATGAACTGTTTCTTCATAATCCTTATTATTATAGTTTGATGGTGCAAATTTACATGATTCTTGTTGAAAAACGTGCTTTTTTGGTCGAAAAATGCAAAAATTTAAGGTTTCTATTAATTTTTTCGCCAAAAAGTTTGGTGGTTTCAAAAAATCTCCGTACTTTTGCACCCGCAAATCAGAAATGACGCGCAAACTGCTTCAGTAGCTCAGTTGGTTAGAGCACCTGACTGTTAATCAGGGGGTCGTTGGTTCAAGCCCATCCTGAAGCGCCTTAGAAAGAGTCCTGTAAGTCAATGACTTACGGGATTTTTCTTTTTTATACATTTCAAAATTGTAGCCAATTTGTAGCCAATTTTGTTTTGTTGTAGCCAATTTGTGTTTCTCCTTTGCAGAATTAACAATCCAAGATCCTGCAAAGAATAATAATTGCGAACCGTTGTCAAGTTCTAACGTTGACAAGTTGAAAATCATTAGGGTATTTCAACTGTCAACAACCTTTTTTGATGATTTCTTGCAAAATAATTCTTGCTACGCAGAAAGGCTGCATAGGGCTATTGTACCTTTGCACCCGAAATCCAACGGAAGTATGGGTGAGCGGTTGATACCAGCACATTGCTAACGTGCCGAGCCGCAAGGCTCCGAAGGTTCGAATCCTTCTGCTTCCGCACAAATTGGAGGTTTGGCAGAGTTGGTCTATTGCACTAGTCTTGAAAACTAGAGGGCGGTCAAACGTCCCAAGGGTTCGAATCCCTTAGCCTCCTCTGATGGAACTTTGGCAGACTTGGTGTATGCGCAGGACTGAAAATCCTGAGAACGTGGTTCGACTCCACGAGGTTCCACAAGAATATAATGAGGTGTTCTCCAGCGGCAACGAGAGCAGACTGTAAATCTGCCGCCATTCGGCTTCGTGGGTTCGAGTCCCGCCACCTCAACGATGGGAGCATAGTTCAGTTGGTAGAATGTCGGTCTCCAAAACCGAAGGTCGGAGGTTCGAGCCCTTCTGCTTCTGCTAAATAAATGGAGTTTGTAGCTCAGTAGGTAGAGCACCAGATTGTGGCTCTGGTGGTCACAGGTTCGAAACCTGTCAAACTCCCTACAATGTGAGGATGCCCGAGTGGTTTAAGGGGGCGGTCTGCAAAACCGTCATTCATCGGTTCGAATCCGATTCCTCACTCAATCATTAAAGACTCCGATTTCCCCAAACAGGAAACCGGAGTCCTTCCTTTATCCATAGTTCAGAATGGCTGTTAGCCTTTTCTTAACTCTCGCAAGTACTCTACCCATCTGCTGAAGTTCAGGTTTCCCCTCTGTCTTTCCTAACATCTTTACTGCCTTCGTGATAAGTTTGAAATCATCAGCTGTCAGAGGCAGTTCAGTGATAGAGTAGTCAGGATCAGCGTACCTGTAGTACTTCTGATCGTAAACCTCTATGGGCGCATTGTATCCGAGTTTGTCAGAACGCATAATCTGAATATCGTTCTGAACTGTTCTAAGAGAGATCCCTTTGCGAATCCCTTCCATATCGTACAGCGCATCAGATACTTCATCAACCAGGTCCTCTATCGTCCATCTTCTGTACCTGTTGCGCAGGCTTCTGTCTATTATCTTGTAACGCAATAATGCGTTTTTGTTTACTGGCATGTTTGTATTTATAATCTAAAAAGTCCATAATCAATTTTTATCGCTATTAAATGGTTCATAATGAAAACTGTGCAGAAAACAATCTACATCTTTCTGCGTATACCAATACTTGTCGCCCTCCCTTGAAAAGCCAAGGTAGCCGTTATCTCTCAACTTCTTGAGATATTTATCCTTAACTCCCAATAATTCCATGATTTCCTTATTGTTGTATATCCTCAAAGGATTTGGAACTATCATTTCTAGAGTCTTTTTCTGTTCAGTTAGGGTCTGCAGAATTTCTTCCAAGATTTCCCTTTCGCTTTGCTTCTTGTTATTGTTCATTCTATTACAATTGTTTTGTTTGGTTCAAATCCGTTTGTCAGATGTTCATTGTAGTATATATATCCCATCTGGTTACATATTATTTTTGTATTGCCTATCATGGTGTCAATGTTGGTATGCGAGTGCCCATAAATCCAGGCATCAATGCGACTGTCGGCAATATAGTTTCCCAGTTCTGTAGCAAAGGCTCCGTTTAGAACGGAACCCATGTGCTGGGCTGCCACCACTGATAATGTCGGAAGATGATGTGTAACCACAACGATATGCTTGGCGGTACTTTCCTTTACTGCTTGTTTCAAGAAAGTCAGGCATTTCTCATGCTCCAGATTGAAATCATCAGGTGTGAAGCGTCTGCCATCATACATTATCTGGCGGAAGTCGTTCATGCCACGCTGAACATGGAACATATCCTGCTCTGGTATTCTCGACCACAGCGTAGTCAGAATGAAGTCCGTATCGTCTATGCGCACCACCTTATTATAATAATAGCCCACATTCTCACGTATCATCCATTGCCAACTGTCGCCACGTGCTGTTACGTCGCCATTGCTGTAGAACTCGTGATTACCAGGTACTAATAGCACTTGCTGGAAGTTCTTTGATGCCCAGTTCCAAAATCGCTTCTGAGGGGCAATGATGTCCCGCAGGTAAAACGTGTCACCTGCGAGGACCAGAACATCGCCTACAACTTCAAACTCATTCGCCTTTATATACCGCGAATTGTCATATAACTCCATATGGAGATCACTCATGTATTGTATTCTCATTGCTCTTAAATATATGTTGTTCATATCAAATCAGTTAATTATTCGTATGGCCTAACTGGCATAAAATACGAGTCGGATAGAATCCTCTGAGCACCATTCATCAGTCAAAAACTCATGGATGAGGGCGATGCCTGCAGCAAATTCCTTCAACCAGATGATTTCGTTCAGTTCTTCCCCCAAGTAATACTCTAGCATTTCTCCCTGGTCAATGTAGTCGTCCTCGTCTTCCTGCTGCTTCTTTTTAGTTTCAATCTTTTTCCCATTGACAGCCGCAAGAATCGTATCGAGTTTCTCTGAGATGCCATAAGAGAGTTGTTTGGAGTGCTCCGTCAGTATAGCCGACTTACATTTCTCCAACTGCTCATCCAAATATGACTGCAGTTCTGTCAAGTAGCACCACGACTTGCCCCATCGCCAGTCTCCGCCAAATACGCCGACATCCTTCTTCGAATCTATTCTTTCCTGAACCTTGTCAAACATCTCTTTCAACTCAGGGCTCAAGTCGTTTGGAAAGCCCCTGTCATTGAATGGCGCATCGTGACCAACCAACAGGTCTCTAACGCATCCTTGGCGTACAAGAGTAAACATACAACCCATCTTCACTCCGCCAATCTCTATGGGGTGATTATCGTCGGGAGAGGGGCCTTCGCCAAAAAATCTCCATTCTTTATAATCGAGGGGCACAATTCCTTCAAGCAAATGCCACTGATCCTTTTTCTTGAATTCGATAAAAATACTGCTATAAGTTCCCATATTGTTTGTTTTTTGTTAATTCATTACCATTTGTTTACCTCACTTCACTACGATAGTTGTTCTGTGCATACTCCATGAAGGTGTTGCAATCGTACTGCTTAATCTTCTCTATGGCTACGTTATAGATATCCTCCAATGTCAGGAAGTGCAGATTGGCGAGAGAGCCGTCTATACCAACATCAAAGCGTAGGTCCATCGACAGTGCATTATAGTCGTCGAGTTTGCCATGACTATGACCATGAAGCATTATAGATCCTCGTGGCTTTTGGTTCCATGTCACCATAGGATAGTGGCACATCACCACACAGAGATCCTCTTTCAAGAACGGTGCCACAGATGGTTTGAAACGCATCTCCTTGATCTGATAGACCTCCTTGAAATAGTTCTTGTAAGCCCGAATCGAGCCATCGTGGTTCCCCTCAATCAGGAACTTCTGCCCAGGCAGTTTCTCCAACAGATGGCGGGCATTCTCACTCTTCAGGAATGTCAGATCGCCCAGAATATATACCGTATCACGCTTGTCAACCGTGCTCTTCCAAAGGTCAAGCAACCATTCGTCGTGTGCCACGATATCCACCGTATCCGAAAACGGGCGCTTAGGTGAATGCTTCAATATGTTCGAATGGCCGAAATGCAAGTCGGCCGTAAAATAAATATTGTTCATTGTTCTATTCTATTTAAAATTTCTACCTATAAGTAGGGATAAATATGAAATGTTACATTGCAGAAGAGAATAAAACTCTTATTAAGTCTCCCCCAGCCTTTTGCTGGGAGAGACGAATGACTATTCCATGATATAAGCCTGGCTCATATAGACCTGCTTCACAAGGGCAGTACTGAATTTGTTGAGTTCCTTGTTCAATAGTTTCTGCTCGCTCTTTTCAAGTGCAGTATACAAATTGCCATGCTCCTTGAGAAAGTCTTCGAGCACATCCTTGAAGAACAAGCCCATCACTTTGCCGAAGTCCTTGGGGAAATGCACTTCACCGATATGGCTCACAACGTTTGCCAGACGGTTCTCGGTGACGTAGGTTTCACCCTCGACAATCAGTGCCTTCAACTCCTCGCTATAAGGCACAGGCTCGACAAAGAGTTTGGTGCGGCGCTTTGCGCTTTTCCGCTCTGCGAACCGCTCGTTCTTACTCTTGATAAGCACTCGAGAGCCGTTCCTCAGATACATTGGAGTGACAGGACGGATAACGATACCCTCGCAGATGTTGTCCTCGATAGCTGGCAGGCCTAACCATTCAGCAATCTTGCTCTGGAAAGCGTTGGGCTGCTTCAGGCACTCAGTCAAAGTCCCTCTGAAGAGAGTCTTGGCATAAAAGAAACTATAGGTCTCGAAGAGCTCGTTGACTTCATCAACAGGGAGGAATCTTCCACCCTCCTCAGTGAAGAGGTAGATGTCGAAGCCATAAAACTCATGGTCAGGAGTATAACAGACACCTCTTTGGATTAGGCCGACTTTCTGCCTTGCCTTGACACCATCATGAGGATACAGACCACCAAACATCTCGCCGAACACGGAGATGTGAGTTACCTCTGGATACTTAGCCTTGATGCCACCGAATAGCTTCAGCACTCTGTCCCGGTATCTTTCGAGCAACTCAGGATAGTCATAGAACTGCTCTCCGTCCTCCAGCATTGACGTACGCTTGGCGAACCTCACGATCTCACCATCGCAGAGGAAGCTGGTATTGGCACCATGTACCTTCTCCTGCACCACATATTCCAAATCCTGTGGCATCTCTGCCACCACGTGCTCCATGAACTCACGGCTAAAGGAGTTTTCGATAGAGCTGTACTTCTTGAATTCTAACATTTTCTTTTTCTTCTTTTGTGCGCATCGCTGCGCGGTTAATACTTTTTTTGATGTTTAGGTTGTGCCCAGCTGCTAAGGCCGCGGAGAAGTACGGGAAATGGACACACAGATAACGAAAAACCGTTGGAAAGTTTGGTAAGCTCTTTCCAACGGTCTCGTTTTCTTCTATACTCTGATGGTCGGCTGCATCTATGCCGTCCGGTCAGACTCTCTATCTGATGATGTTCGTTGGAAAGTATTCGTGTACCAGTCACGTGCTGCAATACTCATCGAGTTTGTCGTATGAACATAGCAGAAGCCTCCAAAGCATTCTTTGCCCTGGAGTGGTAACAGTGTTGATATGTTCATTCTTTGTTGCAGCATTGCTTTTAATTTACATAAATTTGAAAAACGGCGGCAAAATTATACATATTTTCACAAACCACCAAACATTTTCGTATCTTTTTTGTATTTTCAGCCAATATTTGCCTTCTTTCGATTTGCTATCTCACGAATTCTTTGTAATTTTGCACCCGAAAGCATCAAGAGCAGTAGCCTTTTGAGGTTAACTCGCCAACCGAGTTTTGGAAACCACGGTGGTCAGTACGATGCGGAAGCAATATTATTCACTTCAAAAAATTCCAAGTTATGCAACAGCACATTTATTACATCAAGTTTGCTCTGCGTTTCGTAGACATGCAGATTCCCGAGTTAATAACCGTTTTCAACGCCCAGGTGCAGAACAGAGGCTGGTCCTCTATGCGAGCCTATCACGACCAAGCACTCCTTGACGAGTTCCAGCGTCGCGGCATTGATACTTCTGCCGTATATGATGGCAGGGCCATATCATTTGCTTATCCTGTCAGGTACGACATGACCGGCAATCGACTTATAGCCAACGGCTGAACATCCTCCCATCATACAATACTCCGCCCTTGGCAGTCTGCTCTTTGCCAACGGCGGGGTATTATATTCTTGAAAAAAATGCAATGCAATATTAGGGGATTTATAGTTAGTCATACGGGGCTCAATGCACACTACTCTTTCGCATTCAGATCTTTCAACCTTACGAAATAGAAGGGCATTTGGGGTGTCCCCCAAACGATGGCAGGTGTGTTCTTCAAATCAAACACCTTTTGATTCGTCAGTACCATCTTCTTTACGTATGCGCAACATATAATAGAAAGGATTGCCTGGCTTTGGATATCTGCTGATATCCAGCCTTACCTGTTGCCTTGCTGTACCATCTTCTGGCAAAAACATCTTCACGACCTTTGAATAAGCTTCGAAACAAATTCACTTTCTCCTGAAGTGACAGTGTTTGCATAGCTGTTGGCACTTGCACTACAGGAATAATGTCTTCACCAAGCCGTTTCTTTAACTCAGTATTCTCTGCCTCAAGCTCCTTGATCCGGTTAAGAAGCCGTTGTCGCTCTACAGCCCAGTCTTGAAAATTCATAAGACCCATTTCACAAACTCCTTTAAGTCCATATAATGACTGCCAGAAAGAATCTTACTCACAAACTGAGGGCTAACTCCAAGTTCCTCTGCAACGTCGTTACGTGTTTTGTGGTTATCCTGCATATAATCCATAATGGCATAGGATATCCTATGGGACAATTTAAGCCACGCTGCATTATCACGCCTCCACTTGGCATCATCAACAAGCGTGGAGCGATCACCTGACTGATTGGCTTCAAGGAATTGAATAGCTTTTGATTTCATTTGTTACACGAATAATGCATAAAAATTATCACGGTCTTAATTTTCCTGCCTTTCGTATCTCCAACAGATAGTCATAGAGTATCTGTTGGGCTTTGGCTCTATAGGGAAGATGATTGTAGTTTCGACTCGAATGGCCAAATGATGCAACAGCTCCATAAGTTCGATTGTCCTCGCTATGAAGTTCGAAAACGTTATATCCAATGAAAGTATAAGCCCCAAAGTGAAAAAGAACTGTTGGATGATGTGCTATATCAATGACTTCAAAAAGCGGGACGGGCACTTCTGCATTTTTCTGATTTAACTCCTCGCAGACTTTGTTGAGCTCGGTTTGAAAGTGAATGATGTCAGTATAGTTGCTCACACCATCGTGAAATTCATATAGAATCTCGTAGCCGTCTTCGGTTTTTACATATACAGCGATTAGGTCATCAGGGTATTTCTGATTGAATTTCTCAGAGATGCGTTCCATGTCATGATCAAAACTATACCATGAACATCCAATTTCTGGGTCATAATTGGCATCGCTTATACACAGTATGTTGAGAGGTTCCCCATCGTACTGATAGACGGTTTCCTCTCTCAACTCAAAAGACAGTTTCTCTTCTTCAATAAGGGATTGAAGGTATAAAAGTTTCTGTTTGTCGTTATCGTATAGAAAAATGGAATGTCGTGAATAGTAGGCCATGTAATTCGTTTAACTGTTTGTTTTCTTCCAATGAAACTCGATAGTTCATGTCTTTTGTCCTTACATATCTTCAAGAGACAATGACCCGATATGAATCGTCATCTTACGAAGTTCGGGTGTCTGTTCCAAAACCTTGTCAACCTTTTCGCGGAAGGCATCTTCTTTGTAGCGGTAGCCTTGTTTTTTTAATTCATAGATCCACGCCTCTTTCTCGATGATGTCAACGACTATGAGGTCGATTTCGTTATCGCCTTTCCTGTCCCACCATTTTCCGACGATATAGCGGCCTTCTTCCTGGAATTTCTTCGTGAAGTAACGCTCCATCATCAGGCCTGACACTCCGCTGTAGTCGCGCTTGATAATATCGCCAAGTGCCTTCAGAGCCTTGTTCTCAACCAATGCCTGATACTTGTAGAAGAAGCGGAACCAGAATATCAGGAAGCAGTCGTTCAGCACATATCGTACCTTCTTACTGTTCTCCTTGGCAAAGATGGGCAGCGACTTGGTGATTACCTTATAATATTCCTCCAGCTTCACCAAATAGGAACCAATGTTGTTATTCTGAAGCTCGTTCTCTATCTCCGCCCGGGTTTTCATACCGCTGGCTATACAAGTCAGAATAGAGAAATAAGTGACATAATCTGTGCCGAACTCCTCGATGAGGATATTTCTTCCCTCATTGATAAAGGGTGAGTTTTCCTCAGTCAGTGCTGCCAGCATTTTGTTTTTGGTGGTCTTGTCCTTGTCAAGCAGCAGCGTGACATACCAGGGTACACCGCCTGTAATGCTATACAAAGCCAACAAGTCCTCCGGCGTATATTTCGGATTGAAGTCTGCCAGAATCTGCTTCAGCACATCGGTAGTAAACGGCTCAAGGGTCATCTTCTCGTCGGCACGTCCGAACAATGGTTCTTCCTTGTCTTCGAAGATCTTCGTCATCAGCGTGAATACCGAGCCGCTGATGATTAGGTTTAGGTGACTGGTGCGTTTGTGTAAGTCCCAGTCACGCTGAATGTCGCTGAAGATGGCAGGGTTTATCTTTAGGAAGTTCTGGAATTCGTCGATAACGAGTGTGAACGGACGACTCTCTGACAACTGGAGTACGAAGCGAAATATCTCAGAAAAAGTACTTGGTGTGCCAAGAATTGGTGCATCCAGCTTCTCGCGTATCTCACGTACATAGTCCTGGCACAGTAGCGTTTCAGCCTTCTTTCCCACAAAGAAATAAAGTACGGTGTCGTCACCGCATCGCTGTGAGAGCTCTGTCTTTCCAATACGTCTGCGTCCCATCAGCACCGTCATTCGTGCTTCGTGTCGGCTCTGCTGCAAAACCTCGTCAAGCACATGCCGTTCGTTTTCCCTATCGTAGAACTTCATATCTTAAAATAGTATTTGTTGTTACTGTAACCGTCATTACTTTTGCAAAGGTACAAAAATTATTCATACCAACAAGCAAAATGGGATAAAAACTTTCATTTTGTGTCCTTTTCTGTCTTTTGTAGATTCTGAAGGTGCTGGCAGTGTCGTTGTTGACAGTTGAAAGCCCTTAGAGATTTCTACTTGTCAACCTGTTTTTTCATTGCTTCTCTTGCAGCCTTAATTTTGTCACCGACTCTTTGGGCCTGCTCAGATATACCTATGCGTATGTATCTTGTTCCGTTCCCAAAGAGGAGAACCATTGCGCAACTTAGCAACCCTATCCAGTTTGTGGAACCATTTGCGTTCGTTTTCCGTGAACTTGATGCTATCCTTTTTCTTCTTCAGCAGCCTTTCATAAGTTTGTTCACCTCAAGGTTGGGACTTTTTTGTATTTAACAAAAAAATAACGTTCGGTTAACCCTTTTTGCCATCGAAAGTAGTTATCTTTGCACCGTCAATCAATAAATAAGAGATATAAAATGATGAAAGCAACGGATAAACAATCGATTATTATTGCATGCGTATTCCTTAGTGTGCCATTCCTCAACATGCTTCGTAACCTCCAGTTTATGGGGTGGGGCTATATGGTAGGCAGCGCATTCTATGTAGCATTGTTGTTCACCATGGCAGTTGTCTTAATTCAGTATGCCGCATCCAACGAGCAGATGCATTTTTCGACCGCATTGCTAAAGTGCGCCAGTAAATATTGGGCTTTCGCCTTTTCCTTCATGATGCTGATACTGGTGTTTATCAAATATGTTATAATGAGTTAGAAGCGAGAGGACCGGCATTCGTTGTGAATGTCGGTCCTCTTGTGGTTGGGGCTAAACCATCCTTACATGCTCTGACGAAGAAAGGATGTGGAATATGGCCGTAAACCATCTTGACGATGTGGAAATGCGGTCGAGAATCGTGGAGTTCTCCAAGTTTGCCGACTTGGGTATTGAGGATATAGAGAAAAGTGACAATCATATCCTTAGCCGACATCTGCAGTATGACACAAATGGAGCGGAAAAAGGTGAAACCAGCTTCCCATTCCTAAGCATGGAATCAGAAGGAACCATCAAGTATTTCTCTATGGTCTACATAGTTATTTAGTTTCTTACAATTTCCAAAGGTTTCAAAAAACCTACAAAATATTTGGAGTTTTCCTGTAAACGACGTATCTTTGCAGAGGAAATATATTAACCTGATTATGGCAACGCTTTTGATTCTTGCACAATTGGCTGTGGTGCTGGCGATGATTTTCGTCGGTGCTAAGGTAGGATCTATCGGTCTGGGTATCTATGGCATGGTGGGAGTGTTCATACTCGTGTTTTTCTTCGGGCTGGAGCCTGGTGTGATTCCTGTGGATGTGATGCTGATTATTGTAAGCGTTATCACGGCATCATCGGCGTTGCAGGCTGCTGGCGGACTGGATTATATGGTTAACGTGGCCGCTAAGTTCCTGAAGCGTCATCCTAGTCGTATCACCTTCTTTGCGCCGTTCGTAACGTGGCTGTTCTGTTTCTTAGCCGGAACGGCACATACCTGCTACGCGCTGCTGCCGATTATCTCTGAGATAGCATATAAGGAGAAGGTGCGCCCCGAACGGCCGCTGAGTGTGGCTACGGTGGCAGCCTCGCTGGGTATTACGAGTTCGCCGGTGTCGGCAGCTACGGCAGCCATCCTGTCGCAGTCGCTGCTCGGCGGTGCAGGCATCGGCATCCGCGAGATTATGCTTATCACGGTGCCCTCGTCGCTCATTGCCATCTTCGTGGCCGCTTTCGTGCAGAACTTTGTAGGTAAACCGATGGAGGAAGACCCTGAGTACCAGCGTCGCGTGCGTGAGGGCCTGATGGATATAGACCATCATGAGGATGACCCCGCCTCAGACTGCGAACATGAGAAGCGGAGCCGATGGGCTGTGCTTGCTTTTCTGTTTGGTGTGCTGCTGGTGGTGCTATTCGGCTCTATCCCTTCGTTCCGTCCGCACTTCCACGGCGAAGCTATGAGTATGAGCTATATCATTGAGATTGTGATGATGGGCATCGCTGCGCTGATCCTGCTGGTGGGCAAGGCCGAAGTGAGCGTGGCCGTTAAGGGTAATGTGTTTGCCTCGGGCATGAATGCCATGGTGGCTATTTTCGGTGTGGCATGGATGGGCAGCACGTTCTTCCTAGGCAATCACGAGGCTATCATGGGTTCGGTGAAGGGGCTCTTTACGTCTTATCCTGTCCTGTTCGGTATTCCGCTGTTTGTGTTCAGTATCATGCTGTTCTCGCAGGCGGCTACGGTCAAGACCCTCTATCCGGTGGGCTTGGCGCTGGGTGTGCCGCCACAGGTGCTGCTGGCCCTCTTCCCTGCTGTCAACGGCTATTTCTTCCTGCCCAACTACCCGACTGAGGTTGCGGCTATCGGTTTCGACCGTACCGGCACCACTTCTGTTGGCAAATACGTCATCAATCACTCCTTCCAGTTATCCGGTTTTATCACCACCTTTGTCTCTATCGGAGTCGGCTATCTGCTCTGTTGCTGCCTGCTCGGTTGAGGTCTGTAGGTTAATTCCTGCTGGCTGATTTTATTTTAAAGTGCTAAAAAATTCAAAAAGTGTCACTTTTTGCCGTAACAAGTTTAAAACCAATAATATAAGTAGGGTGATGGATGTTTCAAAAGTATCACTCTTAACAACAAAACAAATTGTTTTGTTGTGAGAGATATGGCAATTCCTGTGCAGATTTATCGGATATTATTTGGTGATTCGTGATTTTATGCTTATTTTTGTGGCCAAAATAATATGATGATGAACTTAAAAAACAATTATTTCTCAACAGCGCTGAGCACCATGTGCCTCTTTGCAGCCTTGCTGCTTGGTGTAACTACATCTTGTAAGAACGATCATGATGATGACCCGAACTTCGGTAAATATATTGTGACCAACAGTCCTAAGACCGTAGGTGCTACTTATGCTGAGCTGAGCGGTGAGTTCTATCCCGACAGGGTGCCCGCCTATCTCAACACGCATGGCTACGAGATGCGTCCTGGTATCGAACTCTCGCTCTCAGAGAACTTCGCCAAGGACCAATCGATGGCTACCTATATCAATGAGATGGAAAATAGTCATCTGGTGGCCACAGCCTATGGTTTGCTGCCCGCTACGCAGTACTATTACCGCATGTTTGTAGAGGTGGGCGAGATGCGCTATTATGCTGACAAGCAGTCGTTCACTACCCTGTCGGTAGAGTTGCCTTGCACCGTTGGCGATGTGACTGAGATCGATTTCGATTCGGCCGAGGTGCCTGTGAAGTTCACGCAGCAGCCTCCCACGTCGGCGATGGAGTTCATCAGCTATGGTGTGGCTTGCAGCACCGATAAGGATATCTTTGCCAAGACGCAAAGCATGGTGGATGCAAATGGTGAGTCTGTGAAGGGCATCCAGTTTGTATCAGTGCCCTTTAGCTTCCAGGATATGACCGCTCATGTTGGCAATCTTCAGTCTAACACCACCTATTATTATTGTGCCTATATCTCGGTGGGTAATGCCTATGCCTGCCAGTTCGGACCTGTCAAGAGTTTCGCTACCGGCAATCGCGATGGATTGATGACTGTGGATGAGGTGAATCCGAAGTTTGTTTGGGCCGAGGTGACTGGTACATCCAAGATTGCTGCATCTAAGCCCGGACTGCGATATGTTCTGATGTATGAGCGAATGATTGAAAACTGGCCGTTAAGGGATAAGGTAGATATGACACTCAGTGGCGACAAACTGTCGGCGCTGCTTCAGAACCTGTATCCCAACACACCTTACAAATGTTGGATTGTGGCCATGCAGGGTGATAAGACTGTGGCCGAAAGCGAAGTGAAGGAGTTCTCGACACGCAATCCTGCCGATGACATCAAGTTGGGCGATGCCACTGACGTCACCTCTACCACAGCTACCTTGAGTTGCGTGCTCGAAGGCGAGGGCTATGCCGCCGAGCAGTGGTGCACTATCAACTATGGTGAGGACAAAAACAACCTGCTGTTTAGTGCCAGTGCTTTCAAAAAGCAGGATGGTGATAAGATGGTTGTCACCCTAGAGAAGCTGAAGCCCAACACCACTTATTATTATCGAGGTTCAGCCATCTGTATTCTCAAAGAAGGGTGGGGCGAATGGTATAAATCAGAAATCAAGAGCTTCACAACGCTGCCATAAAGTGATCATGTTAAGATGTTTGAAAAGTCAGTAACTATACCCCTCAGAAACCGTGAGTTAACTCAAAACTCTCATTGAGTTAACTCAATACCCTTTCTGAGTTAACTCATCGCTAAAAATGAGCTTATACAAGAAAATCGCAACAGTATAGGATTGTTGCGATTTTTTATTTTGATGAATTTAGGTTGAATCTGAGTCCCAACTGCAGGTCCTGCTTTTTAGTGATCACGAGAACCGACCCCCTGATCAATCCGGATACGAAAATCCAAATAAAATGCGATTTAGATATAGTTTGTTAACAAATTTTTTGAGCACAATAACACCTTGTTTTGTTAAAAACATACCTAAAATGTGGTATTTTTTAAAAAAATGGGGGCCCTGCCAACCTTTTTAGGGGCCCTGCCAACCTCTAATTTGATATTTTTTTATAGATTTGCGCTCGGATTGTTCATTAGTATGTGTTTAAGTTTTATTTTTTTAACAAATATCACTATATGTATCACTTTACTCAACTATTTCAAAATTCATTCCGGGCAATGACGCACCTTGCAAAAATTGCCCCACCCACCGCCCATATAGGGCGATTGTTATTAACCCTGCTCTTGATGCTACTCACTACCTCTACGGCGTGGGCCGACAACGTGACGCTGACATCATCCACCACGTCGTGGACGGGCGGCAACACTTACGTGACCAACGGCGACGTGAACATCGCAGATCGTATTACCGTCACGGGCAATGTGACGCTCAAACTCACCGACGGCTACACCCTCACTGCACCGAATGGCATCGAGGTGAGAAAAGGTAACTCTCTGACCATCGAAGGTGGCACTAACGGCACTGGCACGCTGACCATTGAAGGAGGAACAAGAGCCGGTATCGGAGGTGGCTATAAAAAGTCAACCTATTCAGTTACATATCTAACCCAATACGGCGATATCACCATCAACGGCGGTATTGTCAACGTTCAGGGCGCTAATCAGTGCGCTGGTATCGGTGGTGATTTTAATAGCGAACTCACCGACAACGGCACCATCACCATCAACGGCGGCGTCGTCAACGCCACGGGTGGTACCGGGGCTGCTGGTATTGGTGGTGGCTGTGGCTCTAAGACTGGTGCCTATGGCGGCTGTGGTGCCATCGTTATCAATGGTGGACAGGTGACTGCTACCGGTGGCGGCGATGGTCCTGGTATAGGTCCGGGCAAAGACGTAGACGATAACACCAGCGGCTCGCTGGTCCTTGGCTGGACCAACACTTCGGATATCATCCAGGTCACAGGCGTGAAGTCCAACGTAACAGCTTATGGCTTCAGCCACCGTCTTAAAAGCATCAGCATCGCCGATGGCAAAAAGTTCAATCTTTCAGGTGGTGATGAGGAGGCTACCACCGATAATATCAAGAACAAGGTGAGCTTAAAACTCATTCCTAAGGGCAGTGAACAATACCAGCTTTCTGTTGCCACCATTTCGGGCATCAGCGCCTCGTACAATTTGACGGGCAGCGACCTCTACATCTCCTTTAGCGTGAGTGATGCCAAAAAAAATACGCTCACACTGGGCACTGACTATACTGCCACGCTCGGTACGACATCGCAGGAATCGACCACCATCCATATCACCGAAGGGGGCAAATACACGCTGACCATCAATGGCAAGGGCTCGTACACAGGTTCGAAGTCCATCGACTTCGAGGTTATTTCCATCGGCTTCAAGAAAGATGCCAATGGTGTTGACTACATCAACATGCCAAAGAACGGCATAAAAAATGCTACCATCCCCTCGGGCGTAAGCTCGTTTAAAGTGTATGATGATGGCGGCGCTAAGGCCAAATATAGCAACTCTTGTAATGGCGGTCTCGTTCTGATTGCTCCCGATAACCACGTCCTGCAGCTCACCGGCACGGTGACGGCGGAAGTGGTGGAAAATAAACTATATGACTACTTGATGGTGTATGATGGCGGCTCTACCTCTGCACAAAAGATTGGCGACAAGTATGGTAGTGAGTCAGGAGAGAACATCGGCACGCTCATCAGCAGCGGCACGCAGATGACACTCACCTTCCATAGTGACAACAACGGACCAAAAGATGGCCTCGACCTGACGGCTACGCTGAAGAGAGACATCAGAAGTTGTGACATCGCTAATATAGATGACCAGCCTTATACAGGTTCTGCATTCGAGCCTGCTGTGGTGATTACGTATGAGGGATCGGCACTTGTGAAGGATGTGGATTATGAGGTGACTTACAGCGCCAATACGATAGTTGGTACAGCAACCATCACTATTACCGGTAAGGGGAATTATGCTAAAACGACATCAAAAACATTCAATATCGTAAAAGCTACGCCCACAGTCTCAGCTCCGGCGGCTGTTGAAAACCTTGTATATGATGGCTCGGCACTGGCGCTTGTAAATGCTGGCACAACCGACTTCGGCACATTGCTTTACAGCACCGACGGCAATAATTATTCAAAGGACATCCCAACAGCAACGAATGCTGGAACTTATACCGTATATTATAAGGTGGCAGGCGATGCCAATCATAACGATGTTTCTGGTTCTATCGAGGTGACCATCGCCCAGAAGGCCGTGACTAGTGATGACATCACCATTACCATTCCATCGCAGACCTATACGGGCGGCGAGATATCCTTTGATGGAACAGCTGTTGTCGTAAAGGATGGCGAGACCGAGCTCACTGAGAATACCGACTACACCGTGACTGCTCCGAGTGGCCCAATCCAGGATTCTGGCAACTATACCTATACCATCACCGGTCAGGGCAATTATGCTGGCTCAAGAGAAGCGATGTTTACCATCACACCCCGCTTAGCAAGACAATATGGTGCAGTATATCTTTATGAAGACCAGAACGGACAAACGGCGTTATTAGACGGCACATCGGTAGATCCAGTCGATATTCCTTCTGATGATTACATAACCGTGAATCACGTGACCAGCAACCGCACATTCACTCCTGGCAAGGCATCTACGGTGATGCTGCCATTCAACTATACCTGCAATGGCGAAGAGGGTGGCACGTTCTATAAGTTTGTAGACGTAAAGAAAGTAAACAATCAGTGGGTTGCTACGATGCAGGAGACAGGCAATGACGCAAATAAAGAGGGCAAGCTGATTGCGAATACACCGTATCTGTTTATGCCTATAGCAACAGAAATGACGTTCCCCAATATCCCTTCCAAAGGTGTGACGCTCTGCACAGAAGAGGGCGGCAAATGTGAGACAGCTGATGAGGGCTGCCACTGGACCTTCAAGGGAACGTATGAATATAAGGAATGGATATCCGGCGGTGCAAACGCTGAGGAGATAGGCCGTGCCTACGGCTTTGCGGGTGTGGCGAAAGATGACATTGATGTAGGCGACTTCGTAAGAGTGGCTAGCGGTGCTAAGATTCTCCCGATGAGAGCATATCTGATATGGAACGGCAAGTCGAATTCGAACCGAGCCTTCACCCGTGGCGCAGCTGACACGGATGAGGAACTGCCAAAGAGCATCACCGTGCGCTTGGTAGGCTCAGTAGGTGGCGATGACGAGCAGACCACAGCTATCGGCACGCTCGACACCGAAACAGGTGAGATAGACTTTAGCGGCTGGTACGACATGAGCGGCCATAAGCTCAGCGGCAAGCCCACTAAGAAGGGTATCTATATCAATAATGGACGCAAAGTCGTAGTGAAGTAAATGTAAAAATGTAAAAATGAGAAAATGTAAATAAAGCAATGAAAAAGAAAGTATATAAGAAGCCAGAGATGCAAGTAGTTATTCTGCAGCATCAGGCAAACCTATTGGTAGGCAGTAGTAAAGGTGGTAATGCCGATCCCACCGATGATAAATATATATCGGATTACAATGACGTCCTCGGATAATTATTGTGAAAGGGCAAAACTCATATGGGTTTTGCCCTTACTATTCTATTTATGAAAAACATCTCATACTCAATGATTTGATTAATTATTGGCGACAAAGGTAAAATTTAATATGAATATGAAATATGAATTGCAAATTTTTTTGTAACTTTGCACGCGATTTATAGAACGTACGTTTAAAAAGTAATATGATTATGGCAAAGAAAGCACTTTTGATGATTCTCGATGGATGGGGAATCGGTAAGCATGGTAAGGGTGACGTGATCTACAATACACCTACTCCTTACCTCGATTTGTTGACAGCTACATCAGCTCACTCTCAGCTCCAGGCTTCTGGTGAGGACGTTGGTCTGCCCGACGGACAGATGGGTAACTCTGAGGTGGGTCACCTGAACATCGGTGCCGGTCGCATCGTGTATCAGGACCTCGTAAAGATCAACCGCGCCTGCAAGGACGGTTCTATCGTTGAGAATCCTCAGGTAAAGGCTGCTTATACCTATGCCAAGGAAAATAATAAGAAACTGCACCTGATGGGTCTTTGCTCTGACGGTGGTGTGCACTCTAGCCTCGACCACCTGTTCAAACTCATCGAGGTGGGTAAGCACTACGGTCTGAAGAACCAGACCTTCGTTCACTGCTTCATGGACGGTCGTGATACCGACCCCAAGAGCGGTAAGGGCTTCATCGAGCAGGTGACAAAGGTTTGTGCCGACAACGACGCTGCCATCGCCAGCATCGTAGGTCGTTTCTACGCTATGGACCGCGACAAGCGCTGGGAGCGCGTGAAGGAGGGCTATGACCTGATCGTGAACGGTACTGGTAAGCAGGCTACTGATATGGTGAAGGCCGTAGAGGAGAGCTATGCCGACGGCGTGACCGACGAGTTTATCAAGCCAATCCACAACAGCAGCGTGAACGGCTGCATCGAGGAGGGCGACGTGGTGATCTTCATCAACTTCCGTAACGACCGTGCCAAGGAGCTCACCATCGTGCTCACACAGCAGGATATGCCAGAGCAGGGCATGAAGACTATCCCCGGTCTGCAGTACTACTGCATGACTCCATACGACGCTAGCTTCACTGGCGTGAACATTCTCTTCCCTAAGGAGAACGTAGAGAACACCCTGGGTGAGTATCTCTCACAGCAGGGTAAGAAGCAGTTGCACACTGCCGAGACTGAGAAGTATGCGCACGTAACCTTCTTCTTCAACGGTGGTCGCGAGCAGCCTTACGAGGGTGAGGACCGCATCCTGGTGCCAAGTCCAAAGGTGGCTACCTACGACCTGAAGCCTGAGATGAGCGCCTTCGAGGTGAAGGATAAGCTGGTGGCTGCTATCAACGAGGCTAAGTACGACTTCATCGTGGTGAACTTCGCTAACGGTGATATGGTGGGCCACACTGGTATCTACAACGCTATTGCCAAGGCCGTTTGGGCTGTTGACAACTGCGTGAAGGACGTGATCGAGGCTGCTAAGGCCAACGACTACGAGGCTATCATCATTGCCGACCACGGTAATGCCGACAACGCTATCAATGCCGATGGTACTCCAAACACCGCTCACTCACTGAACCCCGTGCCTTTCATCTACGTAACCAACAACAACTCGGCTACTGTTAAGGACGGTCGTCTGGCCGACGTGGCTCCTTCAATCCTGCATATCATGGGTCTGGAGCAGCCTGCCGACATGACTGGTGAGAACCTGATCTGCGACAATAAATAATGAATGTTCAGATAGAACCAAGCTGGAAGCAGTATTTACTTGGTGAGTTCGACAAAGACTATTTTGTCGGGCTCACCAATTCTGTTCGTGCAGAGTATCAGCAATATACCTGCTATCCGCCGGGCAAACTGATTTTTAATGCCTTCAACCTGTGTCCGTTCGACCAGGTGAAAGTGGTGATTATCGGTCAGGACCCTTATCATGAGCCAGGACAGGCCCACGGACTGAGTTTCTCGGTGCAGGACGGCATTCCCTTTCCGCCATCGCTGCAGAATATCTTTAAGGAGATTCAGGCCGACCTGGGTACGCCTATCCCTACATCGGGCAATCTTTCCCGCTGGGCCGAGCAAGGTGTGCTACTGCTGAATGCGTCGCTGACGGTGCGAGCCCATCAGGCTAACAGTCACTCGCAGCTGGGTTGGCAGAAGTTTACCGATGCCGCTATACAGGTGTTGGCTCAGAACCGCCAGCATCTGGTGTATATGCTGTGGGGCGGTTATGCCCGCAGTAAGGCGTATATGATAGACAAGCAGAACAATCTGGTGCTGGAGAGTGTGCACCCATCGCCCCTGAGCGCCAATCGTGGTGGCTGGTTCGGTCAGCATCAGTTCTCCCGCTGCAATGCCTATCTCGAACAAAACGGTATGACTCCCATAACCTGGTAATCATACCTCTCAGTTCTCAGTTCTCAATATTTAACTCTTAATAAATTGAATACTCTTCCTCCAATCATACAAGTAGGCGACGTATTGCTCTCGTCAGAGATCCTGACGGAGAAGTTCTGTTGCGACCTGAGCGTTTGCAAAGGTGAATGCTGTGTAGAGGGCGACGCTGGCGCCCCTGTAACGATGGATGAGATTGCTGCCATCGAAACATGTGTAGATACCGTTTGGGACGACCTCTCGGCATCGGCCCAAGCTGTGATAGATAAACAAGGTGTGGCCTATACCGATCAAGAGGGTGACCTGGTGACGAGTATCGTAGGCGGTAAAGACTGTGTGTTTACTTACTATGGCGATATAGAGGACTGGAATACCCATCTGCCCATTAAGAACTGCTGCCTGTGTGCATTAGAAAAGGCTTACAGAGCTGGGCGTACCCAATTCTGCAAGCCTATCAGTTGTGCGCTCTATCCCATCCGCGAAAAGAAGCTGGGCGGCGGTCTCGTGGGTCTGAACTACAACCGCTGGAACGTGTGCAAGATGGCCATTGCCAAAGGCATCCAGGAGAATCTGCTGCTCTATCAGTTTCTGCGCGATCCACTCATTCGTCGGTTTGGTGAGGCGTGGTATCAGGAGTTGCTGGATACCGTGAGCCAGCTGAAAGAGCAGGGCTACCTATAATTTGCGATAGGCCGAGGGCGTCATGCCCACATGCTCTTTAAAGTATTTACCTAAGAAACTCTGATTGGGGAAGTTCATCTCCTCGGTGATTTCCTTGATGGTTTTGCTCGTGTTCTTTAGCATCACGCGCAGCTCCATCGTAACGTAGTCTTCTATCCACTCTACAGCTGTGCGGTCGCTGATGCGCTTCACAGCCTGTGACAGGTATTTGGGTGTGATGCACTGTTGCTGAGCATACCAGCTGACGCGGCGCTCACGCTTACAATTCTCTTCCACCATCTTCAGGAACTTGGTGAACACCTTTTCCGAGCGTAGCAGCGACTCGTCGAAGTCCTTCACGCGATATATCACATTGCCCACATCGTAGAACATGGCTAGCATCAGCGTGCGAATCAGGTCCTTGCGGAAGTGGTTGTGGTTGTCGTTAATCTTCTGTTTGATAACCTGAAAATACTCCTTAAAGGTGGTAATCTCATCCTTATTAAGTTTCATCACGGGTTGCATGCGGGCAAACACAAACAGCGAAGTCACGTCGTGTACACTCTTGATTATCTCGTGAAAGAAGTCGACGCTCATCATGATGCATAGTCCTTCCATATCGGGCGAAGGTTGATACTCATCGATGATGTGGCGCTCGCTGGCCACCAGCATCTCGCCTGCATGCACAATCAGCTCTTTGGTGTCCATGGTGTATCTGATAGTGCCCTTGGTGCAAAGGCCTATCAGGATGAAGTTCATCTTTCTGGGTTCACTGGGCATCGGCGCCAAGTGTATCTGATCAGACAACAGCAGGTCGTTGTCGAGTGTTACCGACCCTTCCCAGCGCTTGGCCTTCTCCCAGTCGGTACTTTGAATTTCTGGCTTTTGTTTCTTTACCATGTCTTGATGTTTTGGGTCTGACCGGCTTTGATCTTCACCGTCTTTTGCTGACCATTATACAATAGGCTGATGGTGCCTGTTTTCTTGGCTGTGATGCTGCATGAGCGCACCTTGCGGCCCTTCCACTCAAACGATACTTCAAAACCGCCACGGGCGCAAAGACCGCTGACGGCACCTTCGCTCCACTGTTCAGGACAGGCGGGCAGCAGCTCGATAGTGGCTTTGTTGCCGTTCAGTGTAGATTGCATCAGCATCTCGCACACGCCTGCTGTGCCACCAAAGTTACCATCAATCTGGAAAGGTGGGTGGGCATCAAACAGGTTGGGGTAGGTGCCACCGCCTTTGTGCCATTCCTTCCAGTCGGTCTTCTTCGATCCGCGTGGGGCAATAGGCGTGAGCAGCTTCTGATAGATATGGTAGGCCTGCTCAGCATTATGCAGACGGGCCCAGAGGTTGATGCGCCAGCCGGTGCTCCAGCCTGTGGTCTTGTCGCCCTTAATCTCCAGCGAACGCTCGCAAGCCTTTAGTAATTCAACTGTAAACTGTCCACTGACAATGTGGTTACCAGGATACAGCCCGATGAGGTGGCTCTGGTGGCGGTGCTGGAAGTCCCAATCATCCCAGTCGTAATACCACTCGTTCAGGTCGCCCATATGACCGATGGTGTAGGGATGCAGCTTGGCTAGGGCCTGCTCCATCTCCTTGTTCTTCAGTCCGAGCACCTTACCGGCAGCGATGGTGTTGATAAACAGCTCGCGGATGATGGCCAGATCGGCAGTACCGCCATAGCAGGTGGTGCCGTGATAGCCCTTGTCATTCTTATACTCGTTCTCAGGCGATGTGCTGGGGGCTGTAATCAGCTCGCCTGGCTGCTTGGGATTCTCGATGAGCCAGTTCAGACAGAAGTCGGCAGCGCCTTTCATCAGCGGATAGGCAATATTCTTCAGGTAGGTCTTATCCTGTGTGAACTGATAGCGCTCCCAGAGGGTGTTCACCAGCCAAGCACCGCCCAGGTTCCAGTTGCTCCATTCGGGGCTCTCGTTCTTTTCGCCTACGGGGTTGGTCATAGCCCAGATATCGCTGTTGTGGCTCGAGCACCAACCTTTACCTATGTTGTAATAGTTCTTGGCGGTGTAGGCTCCATTGGCAGCCAGACCAGCTATAAAACCATCCAGCGGCTCTGCCATCTCGGCCATATTAGCCACAAAGGCAGGCCAGTAGTTCTCTTCGAGATTGATGTTCACCGTATAATTGCCACGCCAAGGCGACCACAGCTGTGGTGCCCAGAGTCCCTGCAGATTAGCAGGCACATTCTTAGTGCGCGAGCAGGAAATCAGCAGATAGCGACCGAACTGGAAGTAGAGTTCCTCGAGATAGGGTGTCGGCTCGTTGCCATTGGTATAGGCCAGCAGCAGCTCGTCGGTAGTGCGGCGCTCTTTGGCGCCAGGCAGGTCATTGGGGTTGCGGCGGTCCTTGTTCAGACAGATTTTCACGCGGTCGTAGATAGCTTTGTAGTCAGCCAGATGGCGGGCGTAGAACTCATCGTAGCTCAGGTTCTGCGTGTGCCAGAGGTCGTTGGCTGCCATCTCCAGATAGTTGGCTCCCTCGCGAACAGGATGCTTGTCGAAACCGTTAAAACTGGTCTCGTTGACGATATAGATGATAGCCTCTTTGGCCTTGGTGATGGTGAGCGATGAGTCGCTGGCTGCCATCTCGCCATCGGTCTGCACGCGCAGCATGGTGCAGAAATGGGTGCTCTCCTGAGGGTCGCCTGTGGCATGACCTGTCATCGTGAGCTGTCCCAGCGTGCTCTTCACCTTATGAGGCACTTGGGCGGTGAGCGCTATCTGACAGTTGATGTCGCCGCGCAGGCGGATAGCCATCAGTTTGTCGGGGTTCGAGGCGAAATATTCGCGGGTGATGAGGCGCCCATCGCGCTTGTAGCTATCGCGAACGATGGCCGAGTCGATATTCAGCGTGCGCTGGTAATCCTTGATCTCGCCCAAACCTAAGTCCTTGATATGCAGTGTGCCCAAAGGCTGGTAGTACTGCGAGTTGGGACCCTGAACGTGCAGTTGCAGCGAGTCGGCTAGGGCATAGTTCTCGTTAAACAGCGCCTTGCGAATCTCTGGTATCCACTTGTGGGCATCGGCATCCAGGTTGCGATTCACAGGCTTGCCCGTCCATAGCGTGATGTCGTTCAGATAGATCACGTTGTCATCGCTGCCGCCATAGATGAGTGCGCCCATCTTTCCGTTACCGATAGGTAGCGACTCTTCGAAGAAGGTGGCGGGTTTGTTGTACTGCAGCACCATCGGCGCTTGTTCCTGAGCCATACTTGTCAGGCAGGAAAATGCCGACAATATCAGATATTTTTTATTCATTTTCTTGTTTTTATTCGATTCTGTTTGCAAAGATACAAAAAAGTTCGTATATTTGCAGCATTAAAGCAATAAAATAATAAACCTATGCAGGCTATAAGAACCCTAAACGATATGATTGTTTTCCTCCAGCAGCGAGGTGATAAGAAGCGTGTGGCAGTAGTATGCGCCAGCGACGCCAGTACCCGTTATGCTGTAGAGAAAGGTAAGGAGATGGGATTTATAGAGCCCATCTATGTGGATGGTGACGATAAGGAAGAATGTGCGCGCAGGGCGGTTGCTATGTGCAAGAATGGCGAGGCCGACATCCTGATGAAAGGTCTTGTGAATACCGATGTATTGTTGAAGGCTATCCTTGATAAGGAGAACGGCATTCTGCGCCCAGGGCATGTGCTCACTCATGTGGCGATGGCAGAGATCCCTAAATATGAGAAGTTGCTGTTCTTTACCGATGCGGCTGTGATACCTGTGCCCACCGAGGCCCAGCGCCGCCAGCAGATACACTATATGAACTATGTGTGCCACGCCTTAGGTATCGAGGAGCCCCGCATCTCGCTCATCCACTGTGCTGAGAAGGTGAGTGCCAAGGTGTTCCCTTATACAGTGGATTATCTGGAGATTATTGCCGAGGCTCAGACGGGTAAGTTCGGGCGTTGCATCATAGATGGTCCGCTCGACCTGAAGACATCGCTCGATTCCGTCAGTCTGCGCGAAAAGGGTATCCACTCTGTTATCGATGGTCAGGCCGATGCCTTGATCTTCCCGGATATCGTGGCTGGTAATGTGTTCTATAAAGCTATCACCCTGTTTGGCTATGCCAAGACGGCGGGTGTGCTGCAGGGCACACAGTGCTGTTGCGTGCTCCCATCGCGTGCCGACAGTCCTGATTCTAAGTATTACTCATTGGCTTTAGCAGCAATTTGATGAAGATATTAGTAATTAATCCTGGTTCAACATCTACTAAGATAGCCGTCTTCGACGACGAATCGCCTATACTGGTCCGCACCATCGCTCATAGTGCCGATGAACTGGCCCGTTTCGACGATGTTATCGAGCAGCAGGATTTCCGTAAGCAGTTGGTGCTCGACGAGTTGCGCCAGGCCGATATTCCTGTAGAGTTTGATGCTGTGATAGGTCGAGGCGGACTGGTTAAACCACTCGAAGGTGGTGTTTACGAGATTAATGATCTGATGATACAGGATACACATAGCGGTATAGCTCTGCATAACCACGCCTGCAACTTAGGTTGCCTGATAGCGCACGAGATAGCATCTGCTATTCCTCATTGTCGCTCGTTTATTGCCGACCCTGGTGTGGTGGATGAGTTGAACGATTATGCCCGTATCTCTGGTTCGCCACTGATGAACCGTATCTGTATCTGGCATGCGCTTAACCAGCGCGCCATTGCCCGCAGATATGCATCTGAGATAGGTAAGGAATATGAGGATCTGAATCTGATTATCTGCCACATGGGTGGTGGCATTTCTATAGCAGCTCATGAGAAAGGTCGTGCGGTTGATGCTAACAACGCCCTGGATGGCGAGGGCCCATTCTCGCCCGAACGGGCAGGATCGCTGCCGGCGTCAGACTTGATTCGTCTCTGTTTCAGTGGAAAATATAACGAGAAGCAGCTGCTGAAGCGCATTGCCGGCAAGGCCGGACTGAATGCGCATCTTGGTACCAACGACGTGCGTGAAATCCTGCGCCGTATCGAAGACTATGGTGATCAACATGCCAAACTGATTCTTGATGCGATGATCTATCATGTGGCCAAGAATATCGCCTCAGAATCGGCTGTACTCTGTGGAAAGATAGATGCGATACTGCTGACAGGAGGTCTGGCCCGAAGTGAGTATATCGTGAATCGTCTGCGCGAGCGTGTTGGCTTTTTGGCGCCTGTACATTGTTTCCCAGGCGAAGACGAAATGGAAGCGCTGGCTCTGAATGCGCTGGCAGTATTGCGCGGCAAACGTAAAGCAAAGGAATATAAATAAAAAAAAGGTAGGTATGACTAGACTTGTGAGGTCTATAAAAGGACGGTTGTCGGTCAAGATTAGTCTGATGGCTGTCTTGGCTATGGCTGTTCTGCTCATAGTCTCATTGGTCGTTATGCTTGAATACTCACGAAAAAAAGTGAAGGAGGAAACGCTGGCACGTGTTGACTTGACGCTCGATGCCACTATGAAGAATATCGATAATATTCTGCTGAGTGTTGAGCAAATGGCCGGTAATGTTTATTATAGTATGGTGCCTCACCTTGGCGACCCTAAGGCTATCGACTATTATCGACGTAAGCTGATAAAGAGTAATCCTTACGTAGCCGATTGTACTATCCTGTTTAGCGATAGTGCATATATGGAGCCCAAATGGTCAGTGAAAACTGATGAATCTGATAAGGACTCGCTCATCTGCTTCAGTATCCCTATCGAAGATGGGGCAGGTAAGCATATCGGTGCTATCTGTGTGGATGTGTCGATGAGGCAGCTCTCACGCATTGTGGCTCAAGCCAAGCCATCTGCCAATTCGTTCTGTGTGCTGATAGACAGCTTGGGCTCGTTTATCGTGCATCCTTATAGTGAACGCCTGATGCAGCAGTCGGCTTTCGAGTTGTCTGAAAACATAGCCAGTCCTGATATGAGTGAGGCCTTAGAGGCCATGATAGCCGGACAAGCAAGCTATCGCTCCTTCGAATTGTGGGGTAACGACTATTATGTGTTCTTTAAGCCTTTCAATCGCGACAGCTTGCGAAGTCGTACTACGTGGCATCTCGGATGGAGTGCTGGCATCGTTTATCCTGAGGACGATATCTTTGGCGACTACAACGACTTGCTATACTATGTGCTAGCCATTGCTATAGTGGGCTTGCTGGTGATGTTTCTGCTTAGTTATGTGGTTATCAAGAGTCGCCTGAAACCATTGCTAATGCTTACCACTAAAGCACAGCATATAGCGGCAGGACATTTCAATGAAGCTATTCCCGATAGTAAGCATATAGATGAGGTGGGACGATTGCAGGATAATTTCCAGATCATGCAGCGCTCACTGGCCACCAAGATTGATGAACTGGAGAAGCTCAAGACAACGCTGTATGAACGCTGTGATGAGTTGCGCGTGACCTATGATAAGGCTAAGAAGGCCGACCGCATGAAGACGGCTTTCCTGCACAATATGACCAACCAGATGATGGCCCCTGCTGCTGCCATCGAGGAGGATGTGAACCAGTTATGTGAAAAATCGACACAGGATGCACCCGTGCTGATTGCTGATATCCAGAAGAATGGTAAGGCTATTACCGAACTGCTGAAGAATCTGATTTCGATGTCGGACGATGATATAAGAAAGGAGGCCGGCCATGATTAATATCCGCAAATCATTCTCTACCAAGCTCACTGTGGCGCTGCTCATACTGGCTGCCCCTATCTTTATGGTATCGCTGGGCGTGCTCTTCACGCAGTCGCGACATATCATCCGCAATGAGGCTATCGGCCATGCCAGCAGTGCGCTGAATTTGGCCATGCAGCAACTCTCGCGCCATCTGCTCTTTATCGAGACGGCTACTAATGCCTATAGCTGGCAGGTGGAGCAGGGCTTTTATCCCGACACGCTGATGCAATTCACCAATCGTATCGTATCGCTTAATCCGCATATCGATGGCTGTTCCATCAGTGCCGAGCCGTATGCCTTCTCTGCCTATGGTCGCAATTTCTCTGCCTACTCCGTCAGAGAGGGTAGTACTGATTCGGTGACTACCGTGATAGAGGAGCCTTACGATTACTTCCATAAACGCTGGTATAAGGCGCCATACGAGAAGCACGGACCATGCTGGGTGGCCTACTATGATGAGGCCGACTCGCTGGAGCTTACCATCGATGGTATGGTGGCCTCATATGGTAAACCACTTTATAATGCCGATAGCACCTTTGTAGGCATCATCTCTACCGATTTGTCGCTCTTACGACTATCTAAGGATATGCTGGAGCTGAAACCCTATCCCAACTCTTATTTCATGATGATTGATGAGGATGGGCGTTACTTCGTACATCCTGATTCAACCATGCTCTTCAAGCAGACCATCTTCACTGGTGCTGATACCCGCGAGATGGCCGACCAGATAGTGTTGGGGCATGAGATGATTAATGGCAAACAGGGAAGTAAGTTGATGAATATCGGTGGTACCAACAGTATCGTATGCTACAAGCCAGTGCCTGGCACATCATGGAGCCTGGCTATCGTTTGCCCGGATAGCGACGTGATGGCTGGCTATCATAAGCTGATCTATCTGGTGTTGTCGTTGCTCGTCTTGGGCTTATTGGTCATTATCCTCTTGTGTTACAGGATGATGTCGCATACTATCAGGCCATTAGACCAGTTGCTGCTCAAGGTGCAAAGTGTGGCTGCCGGAAACATGGAAGTATCCATACCGCATAGTGAGCGCATAGATGTGATAGGGCGCTTGCAGAACAGTTTTGCCACGATGCTTGAGTCGCTCAATAAGCACATGAAGAGTGTACGTTTTATAAGCGATCAGACCAGGCAGCGCAACGAGGAACTGCTACAAGCTGCACTCTTAGCTAAGGAGGCTGATCAGCAGAAGACAACTTTCATTCAGAATGTGACTCACCAGATCCGTACACCGCTCAATATTATCATGGGCTTTGCTCAGGTGCTGAGCGATGCCGGCGGAAGCAGTCTTCCGGAAGATGATATGAAGAACGTGGCCGACACGATGAATTATAATGCTACCCAACTGAAGCGTATGGTTCTGATGCTTTTTGATAGCTCTGATTCAGGTCTCTCTGAAGAGTTGAACAGTCATAAGAACGATATCGTTTATTGTAACCAGTTGGCGCGCGATTCTGTGGCTGTAGTGCTACAACGCAATTCTGGTGTTGGGATTCGTGTTGAGACAGAGTTGGCTGATGACTTCCGTGTGAATACCAACCGTATCTATTTTATGCACAGCTTACTTGAGTTGCTTTTCAATGCAGTTAAGTATTCAGATGGGCAGCATGTTGTAGTGCGTATATCAGCCACCGACGCTTTTGTGACTTATATTATAGAGGACCAGGGCAAAGGTATCTCAGAAGATGAGATAGAGCACATGTTTAAGTTTTTCACCAAAGTCGACGACCTCTCCGAGGGTCTCGGATTGGGCCTCCCTCTGGCCAAGCGCCACGCCCAGAACCTAGGCGGCGATGTCGTTCTCGACACCACCTACCACTCTGGCTGTCGCTTCATCCTCACCATCCCAAATACAAATTAAAGAATAGTGAAAAAGATATGTTTTCAAGGATTGATGGTAATGTTTGCCATCACGCTCTTATCGGGTTGCCATTATACCGGCAACAAATATTATTACCACGAGCTCGACAAGATTGATCATCGGCATAATCGCGACTTAGCTCGAAAAGAACTGGCCCAACTGAAGGGACAGACGGATAATTGTGCCGATTATGTGAAGCATTATTATATGCTGTTGGCACTTGAGATGAACAACGAGCTGTCGCCCGAACGCAACTTCAAGGCAGCTGACGAAATAGTGGATTATTACGAGGAGGTAGGCGATAAGAAAAAACTGATACGTAGTTATATCATAGCTGGTTCAATAGCAGCTAACTGCAGCGATGGTCCTAAGGCAATCGCCTATTATCATAAGGCCGAAGAGCTGTTGCCAACCGAAATCACGCCTCAGCATATCGATTTATACGAAAGGATGGTGAAACTGCTGCTGCGCCAGAATATGCCCGATGTGGCCAATCGCTATGCTAATTACATTCTGCACTATGCCGAAAATCAGGGCGACACGCTTAACATGATACAGGCTATGCGCTATATCAGTCAGTCGTTCAAGGTGCAACGTGTGCCACGAGGAATGCTGTCGAATCTGAACGATGCCTACGTGTTGGCTACAAAAGCAGGACTGATTAACGAGCAGGACGAGCTGAGGCTCGACATGGCTACCTATTACTGCGAAAGCGGACAGTATAGTGCTGCTAAGGGATTGGCTCTGCCCCTGAAGGATAAGCATATGCAAGGCGGGCGTCATAAGGTTGATGCCTTGTTAGCAAGCGTATATTACCACACTGGCAGGATTGATTCTGCACTCTATTTTGGTCAGCGAGTGATGGAAGAGGGCAACTCGGTAAGTAAGCGTGATGTGCATGAGATTCTAGCTCATATCGCTATCCAACAAGGCAAAGCTGCCGAGGCCGAGGATCATTTCACACGTTACAAGGATTTGAACGATGAGCTGAACTTTATTGCCAACAACGAGGCCATCGCCCAAGCCGACGCTTTCTACAACAATCAGAAACAGGCCGAAGAAAACGTGCAGCTGAAAGCCGACAACAACTTTAAACTGTCTATTATTATAATAGGTATTGCTGTGGTGGTGATTATCGTAGTGCTCTTTGCTACCTATATCCAGCGCCATCGCCGCCGCCAGGAACTGATGGAGATGCGTATCCAGCACCTGCAACAGTTGAAAAAGAACTATGCCAAGACCGACGTTGAAGAGATAAAACGAGCTGAACAAACGATAGAGAGTACTGAGATATGGCAACGCCTGACAACGCTGCCTGATAGTGAGCACCCAACAGATGAGGATTGGATAAATCTGTCGGAGGCCATCGATGAGGTATATGATGGATTCACAGGCAGGTTGATGCATCTGTGTCATCCATCTACCCACGAGCTGCACGTCAGTCTGCTACTCAAAGCAGGTTTCGAACCTGTTAGAATTGCCACGCTCACCCTCCGCAGCAAGGCTGCCATCTCAACCGTTCGCAGTCGTCTATACGAAAAGACATTTGGCAAAAAAGCTAGTGCAAAAGACTGGGACGAAGTAATTCGCACCCTCTAAACTCCAAATGCAAACTATTTGCAAACTCCGGTAGCATCAGGCTATCGGAGTTTTTATATACCTTTGCCACCGATAAACCAAAATCATGTTAGAATGAAAAAGTTTGTATTAGTGACATTGATGGCATTTGAGGCCATAGGCGTTTCGGCCCAGAAGTGGGTGGGAGTGCCTGAGAATAGGTTTGCGGTAACGGTGAAGATTGATTCGGCCATCGCCAGCGAACCACAAAAAATGTATATGTACTCGATGATTGAACGCGAGATGCAACTGCACGACTCTATCAGTTTCGACTCGTTGCATCGCGAGGGCACCATGCACGGCTATGTGCCTTATGAGTATAACGTAAACCTGATGCTTCAACGGCGCGGGCCGCAGTGTGTGCCTATCGTTGTAAAGGGTGGCGATAGTCTGAGTATTCGCATTGGTGATGAAGATGATGGATTTGGTCTTCGCTATATCGATAAGGTGCAGGGTTCGCCATCAACACTCGAAATGGTACATTATCAATGTAGGTACGATAGTCTTCGTCAGGTATATCTCAATCAGAATAACATGTCGCAGCTCTATAACCTTTCCGACGCCCAGTGTGATTCTATCCGCGCCATAGCCAAACAGGAGAAAAATAAGCTTGAACGCTATATCCTGGATTATGCCTGTACTGGTAAAAGTCCGTATAGTGTGATTGAGGCTGCAGGTGATGTGTTCTACTCTTTCCGCAGGAATCCAACGCTTTATCCTTATACCGAGAAGGAGGTTGACGATATGATGAACTCGCTGTTAGTGCGATTCCCTGATTATCCACCTATGAAAGCCTTTGTAAACGATAGCACGATGGGGACATATATGTCGGCACAGAGTTTTGAGATATGGGCTGGTATGCAACTACGAACGTATAGTGAGCGATTCCAGAAAGAAGAAGAAAAAGTAAAAGTAAGGCCTTTGAAGGTTGGCGACTACATGAACTTGCGCCTTTATAACGGGGCGAAGCCTAACGTTAATGAATTTCGTGGGAAATACGTTTTGGTAGATTTCTGGGCATCGTGGTGCCAGCCTTGTATGGCTCAGATGCCCAATATCCGCTATGCTGCACAGGAGTTTAGCGATGACTTGGCTGTGTGCCTGATAGGTATAGACGAGAATCGCAAACAGTGGTGGAGCACCGTAAAGGAGAAAGATCTGCGCAACAAAGATGCCACCCAAACCGATCGCCCCTACAAGATTTACAATTATTATGCCTACGATGATAAGAAGAGAGCAATGTATCCCGAGTATCAGGCTCTTGATATCCAAACCATTCCCCATAACTATCTCGTTGACCGCTCTGGTCGCATCATCGCTAAGAATATCAGCATCACGCTGGCTATCGATAAACTTAAAACATTATTAGAAAAGGAGAAACAACAATGAAAAGATTCGTTATAGCATTATTCACTATCCTCTGTTCGCTATCCACCATCTCAGCACAAACAGCCGACGAGTTACGCACTAATGCCGTACGCTTGGCATCGCGTGGGTACTTTAACAAGAGTATCAATTGTCTGCGACAGATTCCTACTGATAGCCTAAACGCAGATGATATGCACCTTTACTACAGCAATTTTGCTCAGCTTGGTCAGAACGATTCCTTGGCCTATTGGGCTGACGAGATGCTGAAGAGCAATCCTTACGATGCACAGTTGATTGTAGATTATACGCCTAGACTGAACAATGGTTGGCAGGGCGATATGGGACGTAAAACTTTCCCAAAGAAGGTTATCGACATCTGCAAGAAGTACGTTGAACGCGATTCAACTCACATCCTGATTAACCGTCAGCTGGCCGAGGCCTATTATAATATAGGTAATTATGACCTTGCCCTACAGGAGCTGAAAAAACTCGAGGCTGTTGGCGATACCTGTTTTGGTACGCTCTATACCTTAGGCTTAACTTATCAGCGCATGGGCGATAACTCTACAGCCTACGATTATCTGTATCGTGCCTATGATAAGAACGACCATCATCCCTATTGCCTTTTTATATTAGGAATTGTCAGCAACAGGGTAGGCCTTGGTGCTGAGGCTTTGTCGTATCTCGATGAGGCTAAGAAACTACTTATGCCCGATCGTCAGACCCTATTCCGTTTGCATAAGGAATTGGCTGAGGCTTTTAAACTAAAGTCAGAGCCCGATTTCCGTTTGGAGGAGTTACAGGAGTGTATGCGTTATGCCGAGGAGAAAGATGTAAACGAGCTCACCTACCTGATGGGACAGTGTTACTTCCAACTAAAGCAACGCGACAAGGCTAAAGACTATTTCAACCGATTCCTGGAAGCTACCGAAAACAAAGAGTATAACGATAAGATAAAGGATATGCGCTCCGCTGCCCAGCGCAACCTTCGCATGATGATGTGGTAGAATACGTAAAGTATCACTTCTAATATGATACATGTATAAAAACAAAACAACTTGTTTTGCTTTGTAAGAGATAGCTTCTTGAATAGAAAAAGACTATCTTTTACGCTACAAAACAAGTTGTTTTGCTATTGTGTCTGACGTATTTTTATGCGTCGATATTGGCGTATGTGGCGTTCTTCTCGATGAACTCACGGCGTGGTTCTACGTCGTCGCCCATCAGCATTGAGAAGATCTCGTCGGCCTCGGCTGCATTCTCGATGGTAACCTGCTTGAGCAAGCGATTCTCTGGGTTCATAGTAGTCTCCCAAAGTTGCTCTGGGTTCATCTCACCAAGACCTTTGTAACGCTGGGTGTGCAGGGCCTTGTCGTCGCCATTACCAGCTACATACTTATCGATAAAGGCTTGGCGCTGCTGCTCGGTGTAGCAGTACTCAGAGGTCTTCTTATAAGTACATTTGTAGAGTGGTGGAGTAGCGATATAGAGGTGACCTCCCTGAATAACCTGTGGCATAAAGCGATAGAAGAGTGTCATGATCAGTGTGTCGATGTGAGAACCATCGACATCGGCGTCGGTCATGATGATAATCTTATCGTAACGCAACTTGTCGATATTGGCATCCTTTGAGTCTTCGCCGTCAACACCGAAGCGTACGCCGATACTCTGAATGATGTTCATGACTGACTCTGCTTCGAATACGCGGTGCCACTGAACCTTCTCTACGTTCAGAATCTTACCACGCAGAGGCAGGATGGCCTGGAAGTGACGGTCGCGACCCTGCTTGGCGGAACCACCGGCCGAGTCTCCCTCGACGAGGAAAATCTCACACTCCTTAGGATCTTTGTTGGAACAGTCGGCCAACTTACCGGGCAGGCCACCACCGCTCATAGGATTCTTGCGCTGAACACTCTCGCGAGCCTTGCGGGCAGCGATGCGTGCTGTAGCAGCCAAGATAACCTTCTCACAGATGGTGTGAGCCTCTTTTGGATGCTCCTCCAGGTAGTTGTTCATAGCCTCACCAACAGCCTTCTGTACAGCACCATTTACCTCGCTGTTACCAAGCTTAGTCTTGGTCTGACCCTCGAACTGAGGCTCAGCAACTTTTACTGAGATGATGGCGGTAAGACCCTCGCGGAAGTCGTCCTGAGCAACCTCAATCTTGGCCTTTTCAATCTGCTTGCGCAACTGATCGTCTTCGTCAGCATACTTCTTCAAGGCACGAGCCAAGGCAATGCGGAAACCTGTGAGGTGGGTACCACCCTCGATGGTGTTGATATTGTTAACGTAAGAGTGGATGTTCTCTGAATAGTCGCTGTTGTAAAGCAATGCAACCTCGATGGGTACGCCATCCTTCTCGGTCTTCAGACAGATGGGATCACCGATGATAGATGTGCGGTGACGATCCACGTAGCGCACAAACTCCTTCAAGCCTTCTTTGGCGTGGAATACCTCGGGCTGACGGATGTTACCCTCGTCGTCAGGACGCAAGTCGCTCAGTGTGATGGTGATACCGGCATTGAGGTAAGCCAACTCACGCATACGCTTAGCGATGATGTCATACTTGTATTCGGTAGTAGTAAAGATACTGCCATCGGGCCAGAACTGCTGGCGTGTTCCTGTCTTGTCGGTGTCGCCTACAATCTTTACATCGTAAAGAGGCTTACCCTTTTCGTATTCCTGCTGATAGATGTGACCATTGCGGAATACCTGAGACATCATATGGGTAGAGAGGGCGTTAACACAACTGACACCTACACCATGCAGACCGCCTGAAACCTTATAAGAGCCTTTGTCGAACTTACCGCCGGCATGAAGCACTGTCATAACTACTTCAAGTGCGCTCTTGTGCATCTTCTCATGCTCATCTACAGGGATACCACGTCCATTATCTTGAACGGTGATAGAGTTATCTTCATTGATTGTTACTTCGATGTGGGTGCAATAGCCTGCCATCGCCTCGTCGATAGAGTTATCAACGGTTTCGTTTACAAGATGGTGGAGACCCTTTTCACTGATGTCGCCGATGTACATAGCAGGGCGCTTACGTACAGCTTCCAGACCCTCGAGTACCTGAATGTTACTCGCCGAGTAGTTGCTTTCCCCTTCAGCCTGCGACTGAAGGTTCTGTTCTTGATTCAGTTGTTCTTCTGTCATTTTGTTATTAATTGCATAATTTTGGGCAAAGGTACAAAAAAAACTTCAGATAAACGTAGTTTATCTGCTAAAAAACTGAAAAAAGAAAGCCGCAACCCCAGAGGGGCTACGGCTTGTTCTTATTGTTGGGTGTTTTATTATCCCAGCTTGTTTACGTGCAGTGCAAGGCTTGACTTCAAGTTGGCTGCCTTGTTCTTGTGGATAATGTTGGTCTTAGCCAACTTGTCCAGCATCTTCTGAACTTTTGGGAACAGAGCTACTGCCTCTTCCTTGTTTGTGGTAGCACGGAGCTTGCGAACTGCGTTACGCATTGTCTTTGCGTAGTAGTGGTTGTGAAGGGCTCTTTTCTTCTCCTGACGGATTCTCTTCACTGATGACTTGTGATTTGCCATGTTTTTGAATGTTTTTTAATTGTTAATTATAAAGCTTATGGGTCTTACGTCATATAGGCTGCCCTAGGCGGGCTCTTCAGTTTTTGAATCTTTCAATTCTTTAATTTTCCAAGCCCTCCGCCACCTTATCCCATCCGGAAGGCTGGTAGCACATGGCTGTGCAGATGACAGATTTAAATTTTGTAGTCCCTAGGAGAGTCGAACTCCTCTTTAGAGAATGAAAATCTCTCGTCCTAACCGATAGACGAAGGGACCATCGCGTAAAATGCGGGTGCAAAAGTACTATTATTTTTTTATTCTACCAAATCTTTTTAGTAAAAAATAACATTTTTCGAATATTTTATGTACCTTTGCACCAAATGTTGACGAAATCGCAGGCAATTGTGTTGCATGCTATCAAGTATGGCGAGACCAGATTGATAGTAGATATGTTTACCAGAGTGTTTGGTAGGCAGTCTTTTATTGTCAGCATTCCTAAGTCGCCAAATGGCAGAATGAAGAAGCAGTTCTTTCAGCCTCTCACCCTCCTGGAGATTGAAACTGATATCCGGCCGAGATTGCAATTGCAGAAACTGCATGATGTGAGATTGATGAGCCCGTTTACATCCATCCCTTTTGAGGCAGATAAGTTGGCTATCTCGTTGTTTGTGGCCGAGTTTCTGTACTATGCGCTCCGTTCGGAACAGCATAATGAATTGCTCTACGACTATCTGGAGAATAGTATCCTGTGGCTAGACGGTCAGCAAGATAGATTTGCTAATTTCCATCTGGTGTTTTTGTTGCGACTGACGCGATTCCTGGGCTTTTATCCGAATCTTGATGACTACAAGGATGGTGATTATTTTGATTTGCGTGAGAGTGTTTTTGTAGGGCACCCTCCTGTGCATCGTGATTTCCTTTTCCCCGACGAATCGCGAAAAGTGCAGTTGATGATGCGCATGGACTTTCCTACCATGCATCTGTTCCGCATGTCGCACCAGGAGCGCAACCGCTTGTTGGAAGTGTCGCTAAAATATTATCGACTCCATCTGCCGGATTTCCCAGAGATGAAGTCGATAGAAGTATTGCAAGCCTTATATCAATAGGCGTTTCTTACATAAATTTGATGGTGCCTTGGATGGGCTCCTGTGAATCCTGAGCGGGCTCATCGAAGGTTGTTACTTCGCTGATATTGCTGGCCTGAGAGTTGATGCTGTCAAGGATCTCTCGTGTACGCTTGTAGGTAGGAGTCTGCTCTACTGCTGAGATGACATCATCGTTGTCCAGATCTTCCGGACGGAACAGGTAGATGTTGGGGCGGCGCTTGTAGCGTCTTGTGGCTCCCTCGCCGCCATAATAGCGGTTGCGGCGGTCTTGGCGCTCGGCAGCTTTCTCCTGTTCGGCAGCGATACGGTTGATGTCCTCCTGACTGTGCTTCTTCAAGTGTCCGTTCATACCATCTACATTCTCGATGCCGAAACCTGTTGCCAAGATGGTTACCTTTACCTTCTTGCCCAGTTCGAGGTCGGTGGCAAGTCCCCACTTGATTTCAAAGTCGTTGCCAAACTTAGCCATGAAGTCGTTTACATCGTTCATCTCTTCCATCATCAGTGATGACTGTCCGTCCTTAGAGCCTGCAAACGAGATAGAAAGCAGAATCTTCTTAGAGTTGAAGATATCGTTGTCGTTGAGCAGTGGTGAGTTCAGGGCATCTTCGATGGCTTTCTTGACACGGCCTTCGCCTTCGCCATAACCTGTTGACATGATGGCTACACCACCATCCTTCAGTACGGTCTTCACGTCGTTGAAGTCGAGGTTGATCAAACCATGTACAGTGATGATCTCTGCAATTGACTTGGCTGCCACACTCAGGGTGTCATCGGCTTTGCCGAATGCATCGAGAACAGAGAGCTCGGGGTATATCTCACGCAGGCGTTCATTATTGATCACCAGCAGGGCGTCAACATGTTTTGACATCTCTTCAACACCGTCGAGCGCTTGGTCGATCTTACGGTCGCCCTCAAAGCGGAAGGGGATGGTGACAATACCTACGGTAAGTATGCCCAACTCCTTAGATACACGAGCGATGACAGGGGCAGCTCCAGTTCCTGTGCCGCCACCCATACCTGCAGTAATGAATGCCATACGAGTGCCGTCGTTCAGCATGGCGCGTATATCTTCAATACTCTCCTCGGCTGCCTGACGGGCCTTCTCCGGCTTGTTGCCTGCACCTAATCCTTCCTTACCCAACTGGAGATGTACGGGTACGGGTGAGTCGTTAAGTGCCTGGTTGTCGGTGTTGCAAAGTACGAATGTAACGTCGTGAATACCCTCACGGTACATGTGGTTTACTGCATTGCCGCCGCCACCGCCAACACCAATCACTTTGATAATGCTGTGCTCCTTCTCCGGTGATCCGAAGTCCAGAATATCCATATTCATATTGTTCTCCATAATGCTCTTCTAATTAATCTTCTTCTTCAACGATTTGTTTTCCAAACTTCTTGATACCCTTCAGGGCTTTGTTCCAGAAGCTGTTCTCCTTACGGATGCGTGCCTGCTCCTCCTGCTGGCGGCGCTCCTCTTCCAGGCGTGCACGCTCTTCCTCCTCTTGCTGGCGGCGGCGCTCCTCCTCGGCCTTCTGCTTCTCGGCTTCGGTGCGGATCACACCGGCAGGGATGTCGGTAGCTTGGCGTGCTGGGCGCTGGTCGTTAGTAGGATGACTGGGCTGAGGTCTCTGACTGGCGAACAGATCGCCGTTAGGATCAAAGGCATCGCCGGCGCAGTTAATATCGCCTTTGGCCAACAGACCTAATACGGTGTTCATCATGCCGTTGCGGGCCTTGATATCCTCGTTGGTGGTCTGTATGGTCTGGGTTACGAACTTGGCAATGCGAATCTTATCAACGTGGGTGTGGTTGATGAAGGCTTTCTCAATATTCTTCATGTTAGAGCCACCACCAGTCAGGATGATACCGCCAAGTAACTTGTCGTAGTAATCAGAAGGAATCTGATACCATACATTCTCAATGATTTCTTCCATACGACCTTCAACAATCTCTATAAACTTCCGGCTCTCTATCTGGCGTTCTGGGTCGATAGAGTATTTAAGTTCATTGTCGATGTCGTTATTGTCGGTATAAGCCGAGCCGTATTTCAATTTCATCTTTTCGGCATCACTCTCCTCCATCTGGAGGGTGGCAATATCCTTAGTGATATTGTTGCTTCCAAGAGGAATGACAGCGAGATGGCGAAGGATGTTCTTAGAATAAACAGATACTGTCGTGGTGTCGGAACCGATATCAACGAGTGCACAGCCAGAACGTTTCTCAACTTCTGTCAGTACGCTATCGGCCAGCGCTAAAGGTGCCAGATACATCTCGGCAACGTTGATGCCTGCTGTCTCGAAGCACACATTCAGGTTGCGATAGAAGGCCTTGCGCTCTAAGATGTTAAGGAAGTGACCCTCGAGGTGGGTGGACTGAATACCAACAGGGTCGAGCTGGAACTGAGTGCCCACCTTGTATTCCTGTACGGCAGCGTCGAGAATCTCTTGGTCTTGGTAGGTCATATTGCGGTTGGCATCCATCAACTCTATCACCATGTCTTGTGTGATGATGGTTTCGCCGGGAAGATCCTTAGTTACAACGTTTCTGACGCTACGGATTGACTGTCCGCCAACGCCAACATAGACCTGAGTGATTTGCGTCTTGAGCTGATTCTCCAGTTTCTTGATGATACTGGTAAGGCACTGTGCGGTCTTGTCGATGTTGTAAACCACACCTTTGCGGATGAATGACGAAGAATTCTCTTTGACTACTGCAAGCACGTTGATGCTGCCGTCGAGATTCTTCTGTCCCGCGATTCCGGTTACTTTGGATGAACCGAGTTCAATTGCTACAATAAAATCCTTTGCTGCCATCTCTTATTTAATCATTTATCTGTTATTCCTTTTACATATAATCTGGTTGTTGAACTCCATATTGATATAGTTATACTTGTTCCAACCGGCCTTGTTCAAACCATAGATGTAGAACTTGCGTAGGCGTTCAAGCTTGTTGTCGATATGTGTCGGTGAACCAAGAAAGACGATATGCTCGCCAACACGCGGTACCATCTCAAGGGTGCCGTTGGGCAGTACGTTCAACTGCACGGTCTGATTGCGCCAGAAACTGCTGCCGACAATGTGGTTGGCTACCTTTGACAAGGTGTTCTGAGCGTATTTCTTGGAGATATGACCCGTTGCTATCAGAATGTCGGTAGCATAGCCTGCCTGTGGCATGATGTTGCCATGATTGTCGAGATAGTAGCTGTCGCCATTATCCGCCATCACACGGATGACAGGTATGCGCTGCTTGATACCGATGCATACATGTCCACTCAATGTCTTGTAGCATTCTGCCTTCTCGATGAAAGGACTTTTCATTAAGTTCTCCTCCATCTTTCTTGGCGAAATGGTGCTCATAGGCTGGGAGAGTGGGTATAACTTATGCTGAGAGAGTAACTTTTTGACTTCGCCTGGATTCAAGAATCCCTCCATCGACTCTTTTTCGATGTCGATTTTCACCTCGGTGCACTCCTTGGCCATGGCTTCGTCGGGGCTATTGAAAGCTGTGACGGCCAATACCAGGTAGATGCCAACGAGAATGTTGCAAACTACGATGAGGATCTGTTTCCAATTGAAGGACATTGAGTTATGTTATAATTTGCTATTTAATATAGTGGTTATCTGAGGCACCTGATTGTCAAGGTCGCCAGCTCCAAGTACAATCAGCACTTCGAAGTCGTGGCTCTTGATATAGTCGAGCACCTCTGCCTTCTGAATCATCTCTTTTTTGACACCTGGTTTCAGGTTGTCATAGATGAGTTTTGAGGTTACACCCTCGATAGGTAGTTCGCGGGCGGGGTATATCTCTGTGAGTATCACCTCGTCGAGCTGACTAAGGGCGTCGGCAAAATCCTTATAGAAATCGCGCGTACGGGTATAGAGGTGTGGCTGGAAGATGGCTGTGATGTGCTTATCTTTATACAGCTCACGAATGCTCTTCGCACTTTGGTAGATTTCTTTTGGATGGTGGGCATAGTCGCTCAAGAAAACCATTTTGTTGTTCTTGATCTTAAAGTCGAAGCGACGGTCAACACCACCGTATGTCTGCATGCCGTATTTGAGCTCCTCGGCGGTGCAACCATTCAGTTGCGCCATGGCCATAGCGGCAATACCATTCTCGATGTTGATGGGCACAGGCTGTCCCAGTTGTACGCCTTTAATGCTCTCGATAGGCGAAATGAAATCGAAGATTATCTCGCCATTCTCAATGCAGATGTTCTCTGCGTGAAAGTCTCCTTCTGTCAGACTGTAGTCGTAACGGCGTACGTCAGCCTGTATGTTTTCCTGCATCTCCAATCCGCGATGGATGATGAGTGCGCCACCTGGTTGGATAAGTTCTGTATAATGACGGAAACTCTCTAAGTAGGCCTCTTTGGTGCCATAGATATCCAAGTGGTCTGGGTCGGTGGCAGTGATGACTGTCATCCAAGGGCGAAGCCAATGGAATGAGCGGTCGAATTCGTCAGCCTCAATGACTACATAGTCTGAATCAGACAAGATATAGTTGGTGCCATAGTTCTTGGAGATACCACCTAAGAAGGCATTGCAGTCCAGGTGGCTCTGGTGCATGATATGAGCGCACATCGTAGAAGTGGTGGTCTTGCCATGAGTTCCTGCAACACAGAGACCTTTGTGGCTCTCGGTAAGTGTACCGAGTACCTGAGCGCGCTTCTGAATCTCGAAACCATTCTCGCGGAAGAACTTCAGCTCTTGATGCTCAGCGGGAATCGCTGGTGTGTAGATAACCAGGCACGACTCCTTTTTCTTGCACTCGTGGGGGATGTCGTCTATACTTTCATGGTAATGAATCAGCATTCCTTCTGATTCAAGATGCTTAGTGAGGTCGGATGGGGTCTTGTCGTAGCCGGCTACCACAAGTCCCTTCTTAATAAAGTAGCGAGCGATGGCGCTCATACCGATGCCACCGGCTCCTACAAAATATACTGCTTTTATATCTTTTAAATCCATAATCTGTTTATTTCTTTTCTGCCAGTTTGATGACTTCTTTTGCAATAATATCGGCTGAATCTGGTAGGGCAAGTTTCAGAACATTCTCGCTGAGCGACTTGAGCTTCTGCTCGTCGGCAACGGTCTTGATAGCCAGCTCTAGCAGCATTGCTGGTGCTTCGGCATCCTTCACGTATATGGCGGCATCGCGATTTGCCAGTGCCAATGCATTCTTGGTCTGATGGTCTTCGGCCACGTTCGGACTTGGTACCAGGATGACTGGTTTTCCAATCAGGCAGAACTCAGAGATGCTGCTGGCACCAGCACGGCTGATAACCAGGTCAGCAGCTTTGTAGGCTGCACCCATGTCGGTGATAAAGTCGGTTACCACCAGGTTGGGGATATGCTCACCTTTCAGGCGTTCTGCAATTTCGGCACTATAGTACTTGCCTGTCTGCCAGATAAACTGCGCATCGGCGGCTTTTATCAGGTCGAGATGCTGAAGTACGCTCTCGTTGATGGTGCGTGCACCCAGACTTCCGCCTACCAGCAGAATGGTCTTCTTGGCTGGATCCAAGTTGAACGCTTTGATGGCATCTTCGTGCGAAATCTGAGTGTCGAGGAGTGCCTGACGTACTGGGTTGCCAGTCAGGATAATCTTCTCGCTTGGGAAGAAACGCTCCATGCCTTCATAAGCCACGCAGATCTTCTCGGCTTTCTTTGCCAGCAGCTTGTTGGTGACACCAGCATAGGAGTTCTGCTCCTGAATCAGGCAGGGAATACCCATGGCAGCGGCCTGGTTCAGTGTAGGGCCACTGGCATAACCACCAACACCTACAGCTGCCTGAGGCTTGAAGTCCTTGATAATCTTCTTGGCCATGCGCTGACTCTTCCATATCTTGTAAAGAACCTTAAAGTTCTTCAGTAAGTTCTTACGATCAAAACCGCAGATAGGTAAGCCTTTGATTTCATAACCTGCAGCGGGTACACGTTGCATCTCCATGCGACCAAGTGCACCAACAAACAGTATCTTGGCTTCTGGACGAAGTGCTTTTATGGCATTCGCTATTGAAACTGCTGGGAAAATGTGTCCTCCAGTTCCTCCTCCGCTAATGATGACTCTCAGTTCTTCCATATCTTATTTCCTTTTGCGTGCAAAATTACAAATTTAATTTCTTATTCTGCTATTTTTGCTTCCCTTTTTTTCGCAGAACGGCTAACACTTAATATAACTCCGATATAGGCACAGTTAATGATGGTAGAAGTACCACCTTTGCTGATGAGTGGCAGTGGCTGTCCTGTAACAGGAGCGATACCAACGGCTACAAGCATGTTGAATGACGCCTGAATCACCAGCAATAATGCCAGACCCATCGCTAGGAACGCAGGGAAATTGTTCTCACACCTGCTGGCGATACGGGCTGTGCGATAGAGTAAGACAATATAAAGGAACACAACGAATGTAGCGCCTATGATGCCTAACTCCTCGATGACAATGGCAAAGATGAAGTCAGAGAATGCCTGTGACAGGAAATCACGCTCTACCGACTGGCCAGGGCCCTTGCCGATAATGTTGCTCGACACAATAGCGATGTTGGCATGTGCCACCTGGGCATCTTTATCAAGGTCGTACTGATCGGGGGTTATCTCTTGCTTGTTTGTAAACTTCTTGATACGCGATTTCCAAGTGTCGGCACGGTGTAGCAACTTTTCAATCTTGTTTTTCTCCTTGGGGGCGCTAGCCACTTGTTCGGTTGTTGCCTTGTCAACGGTGACGTTGTTGTCGTTACCTATAGCCATGATGAAGAGCAAGCCCACCAGACCAAGACCAGCCACCACGCCAGCCAATTTGGCTAGTTGTATGGCAGGTACGCGTCCGATAATCATCATCAGATATACAACCGAGCACAGCAATGCTGCTGTTGAGAGGTTCTCAATCATGATGAGGAACGCAATAGGAACCACGATAAAAAGGATGTATTTGAAAGCCTTCTTATCGGCTCCGTTCTCTCGTTGCATGGCACTGAGAATCTGTGCCGTTGCCAATACAATGGTGCCTTTGGCGATTTCAGAAGGTTGGAAGGTCAGTCCGAAGATGTTGATCCAACGACTGGCATCGCCTGTCCTCTCACCTGCTGCCAGTACCCATAGTAGCAGCACGATGGTGATAATCAGTAAGAAAGGCGTCATCAACTTGAAGTATCGGCATGGGATATTTAGTGTTACTACCGCTACTACTGCACCAAGGATGATGGTGACAGTATGGAAGACGATAGGACCCATATAGTTCTGACTCTTGTATGTCAGATTGCTCGAAGCAGAGAATACCTCGACAATACTGATCATACAGAGAAAGAAGAATACCATCCAGATGACCTTGTCTCCTTTGAAGATGTTGCCTATTTTCTTATTCATTTTTTTCTGGTACTTCTAGTGTTTTAGCCTTTTAGAGACTTCTTGCTATGGCCTTAAACTGCTCACCGCGATCCTCCATGTTCTTAAAGAGGTCGAACGAAGCGCAGCAAGGGCTCAATAGTACGGTCTCGCCGGGCTGTGCCATCTCATAGCAAGCTTCCATACACTCCTTCATAGAGTGGGTGTCGCGTACGGGAATGCCCAGATTGTCAAAGTTGTCGTGCAACTTCTGGTTGTCGGCACCTAAGTACACGATACCAGAGCATTTCTCTTTTACCAATGACTTGATAGGTTCGTAATCGTTGCCTTTATCCTTACCACCAATAATCAAGACTACCTTGGTCTTCATGGCTTCGAGTGCATACCAGCAGGCGTCCACATTTGTGGCTTTTGAGTCGTTGATATACTGTACACCACGCACAGTACATACTTTCTCCAGACGGTGCTCCACGCCAGGGAAGTCGCTCAAGCTCTTTCTGATTTCTTCTTTCTTGATACCAGCGATGTCGGCGGCGATACCTGCTGCGAGAGAGTTGTAGATATTATGCTTGCCTGTAAGACTGAGACTCTCCTGCTCCATGTTGAATGGTTCGGGCTTCTCAATCTTATACTGTCCTTCTTCGATGTAACCAATCACTCCTCTCTCTTTCAGTTCAGAGAAGGGATATTGGATAGAGTGGATGTCGTATTTCTCCAGTTCGCGCTTAATGATGGGGTCGTCGGCCCAATAGATAAAGGCATCCTTGGGTGTCTGATTCTGTATGATACGCATCTTGGCATCCACGTAGTTCTGCATCTCGAAGTTGTAACGATCCAGATGGTCGGGGGTGATATTCAGCAGAATAGCTATATCAGCGCGGAAATCGTACATGTTGTCGAGCTGGAATGAACTGAGCTCAATGATGTAGTATTCGTGTGGATCCTCTGCTACTTGAAGTGCCAGTGAGTTTCCGATATTTCCTGCCAATCCAGCATCATAGCCTGCCTCTTTGAAAATATGATAAATCAGCGAGGTGGTGGTGGTCTTACCGTTAGAACCGGTAATGCAGATCATCTTAGAGTTGGTGTAACGTCCAGCGAACTCTATCTCGCTGATGATGTGGATACCCTTAGCGATGACCTTCTGTATCATTGGGGCATTGTCAGGAATGCCTGGACTCTTGATAATCTCGTCGGCATTCAGAATCTTCTCTTCTGTATGCTGCCCCTCCTCCCATTCTATCTGATGGTCGTCCAATAACTTCTTATACTTGTCTGCAATCTTCGACATGTCTGAAACAAACACATCGAAACCTTCTTTCTTGGCGAGTACAGCGGCTCCTGCGCCACTTTCTCCTGCTCCTAATATAACGATTCTTTTCATATCTTTGTTTAACGCATCTTTAATGTTATGATTGTGAGTGCAGCCAGAATGATCGTGGTAATCCAGAATCGGATTGTGATCTTTGACTCATGGAATGGACGATGAGGCCAACCTTTCAGAATATATTTACTTGTAGCATCGAGCTGTGAGTCGAGCTTGCGGAAATTGTCGTGGATTGGTGTGGCGCGAAATACGCGAACACGCTTACCCTTACGCTTTTGTATCTTGAACCATTGGGTCTGGATAATCACACTCAGACTCTCAACGAAGAAGATGCCGCAGAGGATGGGGAGCAACAGCTCTTTGTGGATGATAATAGCTGCTACGCCGATGATGCCACCGATGGTAAGTGAACCGGTATCGCCCATGAACACCTGAGCGGGATAGGCATTGTACCAAAGGAAACCTATCATTGCACCAATGAAGGCGCAAAGGAATACCACAAGTTCCTCAGAATGAGGAATATACATAATATCGAAATAGGATGCATAGCCAATGTGTGATGACACGTAGGCTAGGATGCCTAATGCCACACCAATGATGGCTGAGTTTCCGGCACACATGCCATCCATACCATCATTCAGGTTTGCACCATTCGATACGGCTGTTACAACTAGAATGGTCATCATGACAAACAGAATCCAACCCGCTGCTACCTTGTATTTACCGCAGAACGACATGATATTCGAGTAGTTCAGGTTGTGGTTCTTGATGAATGGGATAGTGGTGTGAAGTGATTTGACTGCTTGTGCCTTATGCTTCACCACAATTTCCTGGTTCTGCTGCTTGACATTGATGTTCTCGCGAACGACTACATCTGGACTAAGCCACAGGGTCAGACCGACGATGAAGCCAATGCTCACTTGGCCCACAATCTTGTACTTGCCTTTCAAACCCTCTTTATTGCGTTTGAATATCTTGATGTAGTCGTCCAAAAATCCCAAGAAACCTAACCAGAGGGTTGTGACAACCATCAGGATCAGGTAAATATTACGGATGCGACCGAAGAGCAATACGGGGACGAGTATGCTGATGATAATGATGATTCCACCCATCGTGGGGACGCCCTTCTTCTCTACTCCGAATGGGTCGATACTTGGGTCGCGCTCTGTTTCAAAAATACTTCTACGCTTCATCCATTTGATGAACTTCTCACCAAACCATGCTGAAAGGAGCAGAGAGAGGATGAGAGTGAGTAGTGAGCGAAACGAGATGTAGGCCCACATGTGTGATCCTGGTATATCATACTGGTCGAGGAATCTGAACAGATAGTATAACATATGTTTGGGTATTATGAATTAAAAATTTCTTTTACTACTTCCTTGTCGTCGAAATGGTGCTTGACACCCTTGATCTCTTGATAGTCTTCATGGCCTTTGCCAGCAATCAGTATCACGTCGCCCTTCTCTGCCAGCATGCAGGCGGTGCGGATAGCTTCGCGACGGTCAACGATGCTCAGTACTTTCTTCATCTGTTTCTGGTCGAGGCCGGCCAACATATCGTTGATGATATCCTGGGGCTCCTCGAAACGTGGGTTATCAGAGGTGATAATCACTTTGTCGCTCTGCTTGACAGCTTCCTGTGCCATGATGGGGCGCTTACCCTTGTCGCGGTTGCCGCCAGCACCACATACGGTGATAACCTTTCCTTTGCCGTTCAGAACCTCATGAATGGCGTTCAGCACATTCTCAAGGGCATCAGGGGTATGGGCATAGTCAACAATAGCTGTGTAGCCTTCTGGTGAGTGGATTGGTTCCAAACGACCATTTACGCTCTTTAGTGTGCTGAGTATCAGGAGGATATCTTCTGGCTTCTTGCCTAACATGACGGCGGCACCATAAACAGCCAGCAGGTTGCTGACATTAAATTTACCAATGAACTGTACGCCTACTTCCTTGCCGTTGATATCAAGATACATACCCTCGAAATGGCATTCGATAATCTTAGCCTTGAAATCGGCCATGGTGCGGGTAGAGTAGGTCTTGATCTGGGCTTTGCAGTTCTGAACCATCACCATGCCATTCTTGTCGTCGGCATTGGTAATAGCAAAGGCATCCTTATCCAGACCATCGAAGAATGCCTTTTTGGCATCGCGATAGTTCTCGAAAGTCTTATGGTAGTCCAGGTGGTCGCGTGTCAGGTTGGTGAACAATCCTCCAGCAAACTTTAAACCACCGATGCGCTTCTGTGCAATGGCATGACTAGAGCATTCCATGAAGGCATACTCGCATCCTGCTGCTACCATCTGCGCCAACAAACGATTCAGTTCGATGGGGTCGGGGGTTGTGTGGTCGGCAGGTATCGCTTCGTCTTCTATGTAGTTGCACACTGTTGACAGGAGTCCGCATTTGTGACCAAACTTGCGGAACATATTATATAATAAGGTGGCAATAGTGGTCTTACCATTAGTACCTGTTACACCTACCAGTTTAAGCTTTCTCGAAGGGTCGCCATAAAACAGTGTGGCTACCTTTCCTACGGCATCCTCAGTTGAGGCTACCTGAATATATGTTACTCCAGAGGCCTGTTCCTCTGGCATCTTCTCGCATAATACTGCTGCAGCTCCCAGCTCAATAGCTTTGGGGATGAACTTGTGACCATCTGTGACGGTGCCTGGAATGGCAATAAACAGATGACCTTTCTCGATGCGGCGTGAGTCGATATTCACACCAGTAATCTCTGCTTCAGCATCACCGAGGATGTTGAGTACTTCTACATGCTTGAGCAGTTCATTTAATTTCATATCCTTATACCTTATTATATATATTAATCTAAAACGAGTTCGCACACCATGCCATGCTTGACAGCCGATCCGGCGTGGATACTTTGTGATTTAACTTTTCCTCTACCCTTCAGGCGGGCTTTGATGCGGCGACTTTCTAACAGAAAGACAGCATCTTTAGCACCCATTCCTGTGACATCAGGCACTACGTGCTTGCTACTCTCGTGGTAGTTAACGCTACTTGAGGCAGATGCTTTGGTCTTAAGACTGGCCAGTACGAAATTGGCTGCTGTGTTATCGCCTCTCTTGACGCTGGGTGTTAATACTGATCCTGCATCGCGTGCATCATCAACACTGCGCTTCAGGTTTTGGGCCATCACACCTTCGGCAATATGATGGAATACCACACCGCTCATACCACCACCTGAAGCGGGAAGTCCCGACTTCTTTAGGCAGACAATACAGGTGTATCGGGGGTTGTCGGCAGGGAAGAATCCAGCGAAACTCAGCCAATAGCGTGTTACGCCAGTATGATAGCCTCCATATTGGTCGGCTACCTGAGCTGTACCTGTCTTTCCAGCAACCTTAAACGACTTTGAGCCAGCTTTCTTTCCCAGTCCCTGACTCACCACGTGTTCCAAGATGGTCTGCATGGTTTTGATGGCCTGGGGTTTGGCAATGCGTTCTTTCAGCACAACAGGCTCGAATTCCTTGATCACTTCGCCGTTTTTTACCAGTTGCTTGACAAAACGAGGCTGCATCATCTTGCCGTTATTAGCAATAGCATTATAGAAGGCCACGGTATTGATAGGGGCTATCTGGGTTTCGTAACCGATACTCATCCAGGGTAGGGTGGTCTTACTCCAGTATTTCGTTCTGTCGTTAGTCTTGGTGTCAGGCATACGTATTATTGGCGTGTGATAGCCTACCAGTGGCAGCTTCAAATCTTCATGGATACCAACGCGATAGAGTCCCTCCACATATCTTTTTGGGTTGCGACCATAGTACTTGTCAATGAGGTAGCTTACACCGATATTTGAACTTACCTCCAAAGCGCGAGCTACGTTGATGGTGCCATAACCTCCACGGCGCCAGTTGTGGTCCTTCATCGGACGACCATGCATCTCCATGACACCGCAGCCTGTAGGAATAGTCATCGTGGTGTCGATGACGCCATCGTCGAGTGCTACAAGGAACGAGGCTACCTTGAATACCGAACCGGGTTCGCAACGGTAGCTGATGGCATTGTTCACCATCTCATAATAGTTGCCATCCATGCCTCTGGTCATATTAACAATGGCTTTTACATCACCTGTCTTCACTTCCATCAGAATGGCGACACCCATCTCACCATTAATCTCCTTCAGCTCGTCAACGAGTGCGCGCTCAGCAAGGTCTTGCATGCCGACGTCGATAGTTGTTACAACATCCACGCCATCTTCTGGTGAGAGCACAGGGATGTCGAGATACTTGCTCAGGATTTTTCTTCTGTGCATCAAACCGTTCTTACCTCTCAAAAGCGTGTCTAATGACAGCTCCAAACCGTTCTTGGCACTGTCTTTTGCACCATACAACTCACCAATGGTGCGCTGTGCAAGGGTGCCGAAAGGTTTACGGCGCGAGTTGAAGGTCTCCCAGTGAAAACCTCCTTTGTATAGTTTCTCTCTGAAAATAGGCAGGTCGTGAACTTCACAGAATGTGTTGTAATCGATTCTGCGAGGCCAGATGGGCCAATGGCGTGCGCCAACGGTGCCATTTTTCATGACTTTACGCTTACCTTCCAGCAGATGAGCTTTAAATTCAGCTGCTGTTTTCTTCGGGAATATTTGATTCAACCCGTAACAGATAGTGTCAATATTTGCTTCCCATACAGAGTCGCGCTTATGGCGGCCTACAGAATCCTCGGCACCAGCTTGGAAGTCCATGAATACTTTATATTCAGGAATGCTGCTGGCCATGAGTTGACCGTCGCAACTCAGGATGTTTCCACGGTTGGGCTTCACGGTCACGCTGTCGCGCTTCAGTCGTGATGCCACTTGAGTCCAATAATCTTTCTTGGCAGTCATGATATACATGGCTTTGCCCACTACGGCAAAACCAATCAATGTGAGCACTACTGCTATGAAGAAGTAGCGTGGCATGACTTTATCGCTATTGAACCTACTCATCTCTTTTCTTATTCAGGTATGTTAATAATATAAGGTGGCTGGTCCGATATGTGGAGCAGCGAATCTTTGTTTTGTTTTAAGGCTTCCAGTACATGGCTCTCACGGCATTTCTCCGTGAGTGTACTTGAACTTGACAATGCCTTGTATTTGGCATGCAGCAATTCTTTCTCCAACTTGTCAATGGCTATTAGATCTTGTTGGCATTGATATCTTGATGCAACGTAAATGATGGTGAAGATAACCATGAGTACAATCAGCCAGATCTGACGGCGTACCATGTCGGCAGTCAGAAAATCGCCACCAAGAATTGTCCTCAGATTCAAGGATGCGGTAGGTTTGGTATCTTCTTCCTGTACCTTCTCCTTGATCTTTTGGATGGTCTTCTTGGCCTGCTCTTTCATCTCAGAGGCTTCAACCTGGAATTCTGTATCTTCTTTTTTATCCATCTTCATTCTGTTACTATATCTTTTCGGCTATTCGCAGCTTGGCACTTCTGCTACGAGGGTTCTGCTGCTGCTCCTCGTCGCTGGGCACTATCACCTTATTGTTGATCAAACGGAAAGGTGCTTCGATGCGTCCAAAGAAATCTTGTTTTATCTTACCTTCCACATTACCGGCCTTCATCATGTTTTTTACGATGCGGTCTTCTAGTGAGTGGTAGGTGATGACAGATAGGCGTCCGCCTTCACCAAGCAGGTCTTTGGCGCCATTCAGCATCTCCTTCAGTGCGTCCATCTCGTGGTTTACTTCTATGCGGAGCGCTTGGAACATCTTGGCCATCTCTTTTTTCTCGCGTTCGCGTTGAAAAAACTTTTCGGTGGCGTTCATCAGGTCGCCAGTAGTCTCTATTTTCTTGTCATTACGGGTCTTAACAATGACGGATGCTATTTTCCGGGCATTCTTCAGCTCTCCGTAGAGAAAGAAAATGTCGGCCAGTTGCTCTTCGTCGTAACCATTCAGAATCTCTGCAGCAGTAACTCCTGCTCGTTTGTTCATTCGCATGTCCAGCGGTGCGTCAAAGCGGAATGAGAATCCGCGTGTCTCGTCGTCGAAATGATGGCTCGACACGCCTAAGTCGGCCAGCAATCCGTCGATATGATCTACACCATAATAACGCATCCAGTTCTTCAGATATCTGAAATTACTTCTTACAAAAGTAAAACGGTCGTCATTTACGATGTTCTTCTCGGCATCAGGGTCTTGATCAAAACTGTATAAATGTGCCTTTCCATCGAGCCTGCGCAAAATCTCCTTACTGTGGCCACCACCTCCGAAGGTGACATCTACATAGATGCCGCCAGACTTGATGGCAAGTCCGTCGATGCTCTCATGGAGTAGCACAGGTACATGATATGTCTCAGCTGTGGTAATCATAAAGCCTCACAGTTATTCATTATGTTCTCAAATTCAATTCCAAATTCTTCTTCTGTCTTCAATGTTTGCTTCAGACACTCTGGAGCCCAAAGCTCAATGGTGTCGTCCATTCCAATAAACTGGATTTCCTGCTCTATCTCAGCTATCTTCATCAGCCGCTTAGAAATCAGGAATCGGCCGTTGCCATCAAGAGTTACAACTTCTGCCTCTGATACAAACTGACGGAATAGTTGTTGATGAGCGTGTTTCCATGGGTGTAATTGAGACTTCAAAAGGTCGAGACGCTCGTTCCATACGCTTTCAGGATAGAGTACAAGGCAATTCTGAAAGATGTCCTTTCTGAGTACCAACGTTTCTTCGCCAGATGCTTGTAGCACCTTGCGGAAAAACGCTGGAAGGAAAGCTCTTCCTTTAGCGTCGATTTTAGCCTCTATATTTCCTATAAAACGCATGCGTACATATTTAATAATTATTCAGCCGCAAAGATACTCATTTTTCCCCACTCTCCACCACATTTCCCCACTTTTTTTTGATTTTAACCTTTTTTTGTTGATTTTAGGCCCCTTTGTATCCTAAATACTTTTAAAAACAAAGTTTTTTCTTCATTTTTTGCTCATTATTCAAAGAAATGTGCTATTTTTGCAACTTGTTAGTGAATGAGAGAAATGGCAACCGTAACGGAGCATACAATTGATATAGAGAAAATCCTGAAAGGGAAGATGGGTGCGAATGCAAAATTTGTACCCAAGCCATTAATTAATTGGCTGAAGAAGATAGCCCATCAGGAACAGGTAAACGCTTTCCTTTGGGAGAGTCGTGATAAAGTTGGTGTTGAGTGGTTGGAGGAATGTGTGAGATACCTCGACATGACCCTGAACATTGTTGGTAAGGAGAATTTGCCCGATCCTAACGATGGCAAACTTTACACTTTTGTAAGTAATCATCCTTTGGGTGGCGAAGATGGTGTGGCACTGGGTGCTATCATCGGTCGTTTTTACGATGGTCATTTCCGTTATTTGGTTAACGACCTGCTGATGAATCTTCCTGGTTTGGCACCGCTGTGTATCCCTATTAATAAAACGGGTAATCAGAGTCGTAACTTCCCAGCGATGGTTGAGGCTGGTTTTCAGAGTGATCATCACATGCTGATGTTCCCCGCAGGCATATGCTCTCGAAAGCGTCATGGCGTTATTCAGGATTTGCCTTGGAAGAAGACTTTTATCTCAAAGAGCGTGGAATATCAGCGCGACGTAGTGCCTATTCACTTCAGTGGCGAGAACAGCAAGTTCTTCTATCGCTTGGCTAACTTCAGCGATAAGTATCTGCCTTTTAACTTGGCCATGCTGTTTCTTGTTGATGAAATGTATAAAAACGTGCATAAAACATTCGAAGTTAAGATCGGAAAGCCTATCCCCTGGCAAACATTTGATAAGTCAAAAACGCCGATGGAATGGGCAGAATTTGTACGAGAACAAATCTATAAACTATAACTAAAAAGGAAAGAGAAGAGAATGGAACAGGAAATTATCCAGCCAATTGCCAAAGAGGTACTCAAGAGTGAACTAACTCCCGACCGTCAGCTCCGTATGACTAACAAGAGTCACAACGAGATTTATATTATTACAGCACATAATGCGCCTAATGTGATGAAAGAGATTGGGCGTTTGCGTGAGATTGCTTTCCGCGAAGCTGGTGGTGGTACAGGCAAGTCGATGGATATCGATGAATTCGATACCTGTGATAACTGTTACAAGCAGTTGATTGTGTGGAATCCTGAGGCTGAGGAGATTATTGGAGGCTACCGCTATCTGTGTGGAACTGATTGGGATTATGATGATAAGGGGCAGCCAATCTTGGCCACCAGTCACATGTTCCATTTTTCCGACCGCTTTATCAAGGAGTATGCCCCCTGGACTATCGAGCTGGGACGTTCGTTTGTTTCTCTTCCATATCAGAGCTCGCGTATGGGTGCCAAGAGTTTGTTTGCTCTAGACAATCTGTGGGATGGTCTGGGCGCGCTGACGGTTATCAAGCCCAACGTGAAATACTTCTTTGGTAAGATGACGATGTATCCATCTTATATCCGTAAGGGCCGCGATATGATTCTTTATTTTCTGAAGAAGCATTTCGACGATAAGGATAAGCTGATTATACCGATGAAACCGCTTGAATTGGAGACTGATCCCAAGGAATTAGAGGCGCTTTTCTCTGGTCATTCGTTTAAAGAGGATTATAAGATCCTTAACGGTGAAATCCGCAAACTGGGATATAATATCCCTCCATTGGTAAATGCCTATATGAGTCTCTCGCCAACGATGAAGCTGTTTGGTACAGCCATCAATTATGGTTTTGGTGATGTAGAGGAAACTGGTATTCTGATTGCGATGGAAGAAATCTTTGAAGAGAAGCGAGTTCGCCATATCGATTCGTTTATCAAGGAACATCCTGAGGCTCTGAAGATTACTAGTGGTGCCAATAATGTGATTTATAAGGAAAAGTAGGTAGGAAAAGTTTTAACCTAAAGATAACGTACAGTTTTATCTTTCTTTAAGAAATTCATCGTATCTTTGCACTCAGTAAATGAATTGCAAAGACGATGAATAAGGTAGTGATGTATTTGCTATTGGCGCTGGGTATCACTTTAGGAGTGCTATTCGTAGGTGGGGCTATTTGTGGTTTCATCGCAGGTTTTCTCGATGGAATCAATAATTCTTCTATCCAAAATTCTTCTCCCTCACGTATTATAGGCATTGCTGCTGTGGTGTTCGTAGTGCTTTGGACGATAGCTATGCAATGGGCGTTTCTTCGTAATCGCTTTGCGTCGTATTCCCTTGGTTTGATTCCTGTTAGTCGTCTGTGGTCAGTATCTCTGATGTCTTTCTTGTGTTTTCTAGGTATCAATTTGTTGGAGTTGATTTGTTATAATCCCCTGACAGATAAGAATCCTTCAACTCTTGAATTCTGGCAGTGGGTAGCTGATCATCGCGGTATATCAGCAATATTGTATGCATTTCTTGAATTTACAGGCGTATTGGTGATTTATGGGGCTGTGTTTCGTGCCGTCATGGAGTGGAAACCAAATGCTGAGCCTAATTTGTTGCAAGTAACCTTTTCTATTTCCCTGATAATCCCTGTGTTTGTCATTAGTTTCATTTTTGAGGAGGAAATGTTTTTGCGTACAATATTGACTTCCTATATGTCTATCACTGTGTCATGTATGTTATATCAATGTACGCGTAGCGTTTGGCCTATTCTGATTGGTGGCACGCTGGCAGATGTTCTTTACATCGCTTTCTTTGGTGTCGATTTGAATGGCTGGTACTTCCTTCCTGCTTCCGTATTGATGTTTGTGGGGGGCTGGGGCGCCTGGAAGGCAACTGAAGGCTATCGCCCCATCGACTAGCTTTCAACAATCAGTTGTAATCCTATGCCACGAATGGTTTTGAGATTAATCTTAGGTTCGTCGGCTAATACTTTTCTGAGTTTGTTCACGAATACATCGAGTGAGCGGCTGGCGAAGTAGTCGTCTTCGGTATTCCAGAATCGGCTCAGGATAGCTTCTCTGCGCACCACGTTGTTCTTGTTCTCTGCCAGGAGTTGCAGTATCTGCGCCTCTCGCTGGGTGATAGTCTGAGAAACACCGGTTTCATCGTTACGAAGTGTGGCATGATTGGCATCCAGCGTATATTTGCCTAGTTTGTAATGACTAGTCTCATTCTGAGTCTTGGCGCCACCGCGCATCTTCATGAGTGCCTGGATGTGGGCGTCCAACTCTTCTGGCACAAATGGCTTCTTGACGTAGTTATTGATGCCTAACCGATAGCCGGCCTTTACATCGTTAGGCGAGGTGAGGGCTGAAGTAAAAATGATAATCACGTCGCCATCAGTCTCGCGGATACGTTCTACCATCTCAAAGCCGTTCATGACAGGCATGTCGATATCTGAGATGATGACGTCAGGGTGGGTTTCTTCCCATGCCTTCACACCTTCTTTACCATTCTTGGCTGTCGATACCTCGTAGCCGCCAATAATGTCTTCCAGACCTGTTTTCTCGATGTATGCGAGCGATTCGTCGTCTTCAACTAACAATAACTTAATCATACGTTCTTTGGAATATAAAGTGTAAACTCTGAATATTTATCTTTCTCACTTGATACCGTCACTTTTCCGCCATGGGCTTGCATCACCTGATCGACGTAGTTCAGTCCTAAGCCGAAGCCAGACACACCGCCCTTGCGGTTTTTCTCGTGGATGGCTGCACGACCGAACTTGTCGAAGATAATCTGTTGCTCTTCCTTGGTGATGCCGATGCCGTTGTCGCGTACCTTTAAGAGTACATTTTTGTCGGTATCTATCGTTGAAATCTTGATTTTTATCTCGTCTTTCGAGTATTTGATAGCGTTGTCAAGCAAGTTGGCTATCGCTTCAGTCAGGTACTGCTCGTCGGCCAGAACGTTTCTTATTTTCAGGTCGGTGACAATCTCAAGTGGCTTGTCGGCTTTGGCCTTCATTTTCTCGATTAAATCGGTAATTATTGGCTCGATGTCTATGTCCCACTTGTTCAGGATAAGCTTCTTGTTTTCGAGTTTTGAGATGGTGAGCAGTTTGTTGACGAGTGCCAGCAAGTGTTCAGCCTCTTCTTCTATGATAGTATAGTATTTCTCTTTAATCTGTGGCTTATCGTCCACCTTGCCGCTATGCAGGAAATGAGCACCCATAATGATCGATGAAAGCGGCGATTTCATGTCGTGAACCATGGCGTAAGAGAAGTCGTTGCGCAGTTCGGCCATCTGTTCTTGCTCAGTAATAAACTTCAACAGCTGAACAATGATAATGGCAAAGAAACCAAGGATAAAGGCACTCAGCAGGAAGAGTGGACTCAGTTTCTGTACCAACTCGGGATAGGGATTGTTGAGTGCTAACTGTATGGCTCTCGATTGGTCTCTGCGGATGCTGACGGGCCGTGTGAGCAGCGACCATGAGGTGTTATGTTCATTGTTGCTCCTGAGTACATTTCTGTTGGAGTCAATTTCCAGAATGGTTACGTTGCGGTTGATGTCTGCTACATTCAGCAGTGAATCTACAAAGATGGCAATGGTATCGAGTGATGCCTCTGAATGGAAGTTCTTGCTGAGTGCATCGTTCATGCCTTCTACCGACGAAGCCAGCGATAGGTTACCGCGAGATTGGGGCAGGTGCAGTGTGTCGCCTTTTGTAACGATGTCTGCACGTGTATAGCTTTCATAAAACATGGCCCAGGTGAGCTGGTTTTCAGCCCTTTCCGTCAGGTCCTTGGTAGCCGAGTGATAGGTCATCCACATATAAAGTGTCAGCAACAGTAAAACTGCTACAGCACTTACTATCGATACGTATTTATACCTATTCTTATGCATAACTGCCTGCAAAGGTAGTGTAAAATACGTGAACTGCCAAATTTATTTTGGAAATTCGTACACCAGATATTGCGTGTTAGGCTCTGTAGGATAGTTTGTGAGGCGACCAGAGCGTGTGATAAATGACAGAATGCCGTTATAAACCGAATTACCAAAAGTGTACATGCTACTGTAGATATTAATATGGTGGATGCGGCGGGCATCATATTTCAGCAGGCGTTCTATGTCGATGACGGGCATGCCGTCTATTAGCACCATTGCTGGCCATGCATGATTATATTGCTCATCTCCGCGAACAAACAGCTGTGGCACGCCATTTACCTTTCTACTACTGGCGCATTGCACGTATTCAGTCAGCACCTCTTTAATAGTGAGGAATTGTCGGTATTCGTCCAGATTGTAACTGAGGTAAGGTTTGGTGCCAAGCACGGTGTCGTCATAGTCCATGGGTACGCCGTCTTCTGCTGTCTCGTCAGAATAGTCGCCCAACTGCAGTTCGCGCTTGGCAGGAGCAATGGCCTTCTGATGTTGCTGCATGGCCAGTGAACGGGCTTCTACCTCACTGCGTTTGTAATGGAATACGAGATGTGGCAATTCCTTGGGCAGTAGCGTCGCAAACGGACTGATCATCTCTATGGGCAGACTCGTGCCTGTGAGCGATGCGGCAGAGAGTACTAGTGGCTGCTTGCCGTAAATGTCATATGTGTAGAATACGGCTGTGGAGTCGTTCTCCATCTGTCCCTCAAAATAGTGTATCTGTTTGCCAACGATACTTAGTGATGGACGTATCTGCTGACCATTGAAGATGCTACCATTATAGGCGTTTTTGATTCGGGCTCGGATGATGTGACCTTCAGTTTCGCGGACGTCGCTGCCTTTTCTGCTTGTCAGTTTCGCCTTGCCATTTGCCTCTACCCAGCAACTGTCGCTAGCTATCCACTCGATATCATCGGCTTTGCTTTTGTGGAGCGGATTAATGATGGCCACCAATTGGTTGGATACTTGAGCGCTGTGGCGGGTATAAACTGATAATACGTAAAAACCGCTATGTAGGTTGGCAGGCAGTTCGATGATGCCCGTACCTTTTTGTTGATTGATGCTGATGCTGGTGCCGGCAGCCAGTCCCTGTGTATCGCATAGTTCGGCGTAAGCTATCCGGGCATCGGGAGCTGTTACGTTTATCGTCATAGCTTCGCCAGCTAGATACCAGGCCTGATCGGCTTTGAAGTCGGTAGCAAAAGCGCTGCGCGACAGTAGGATAACTGCTATGAATGATATGATCCTTTTCATATTTCTTGATGTGTAATGATTAATCGAAAGGTGGCATGTAATATGGCTTCTCAGTTGTAGCGCCATTCAAGCGTACGTCGAAGTCCTCAGGATAACCCCAATATGTGGTCAGCGTTCCTTGTGTGAGTCGCGAGTCTTCCCAGATATAAAGTACCATTCCTCGATACACCATTTTTTCGCAATCTGCTTCGATGCAATCGGTTAATTTTGTATACCCTCCTGGTCTGGGTAGTTCTCTGTATATCTTAGTGCCATCAATGTAGAGGCGCTTACTTACCACATTCTGTGCGCAACCGATGTACCCTAAAGCTCTTTTCTTGGAAGTGGTGCAGTGGATATTGCTAGGTAGGGCCGATGGTTGAGGCGTAAATAAGCCACCCATCTCCCATCCAGCCTGGAGGCAGGCTTTGTTGTATTCGTATTCGCCTTTGCTGATGGCGCGTTGGGTTAACTCATTACAATAGTTCCACGACACGCGTTCGCTGATATATGGAATGTCAAGTATCTGGTATTTAGTAAACTGCCCGTCAGCATAATGGGCCGTAGATTCTGTCAGGATGGTTGTGTTTTTCTGAGTTTTCCATCCGCGTTCAGGATACTGTCTAGATAAGGGTATGGGCATTGATTTCTTTGCTTCTACATCGTAGTATATCTCAGTATGGCGGGTGGGTCTCACTTCCCAGGTCTCGGTATAATTCCAGGTGTAGTAAGTGGTCTTGCTGGGATCGTCGGGTTCGGCTGTCGACAGCAGTATCTCGATGTTTGCCCCGTCGCCCTTCTGATAGTACTCCAGTTCCTTGATGTCAGGTGTGCGGATGGGTTTCTCTGGTTTCGACTCATAGACGTCGCCTTCGCATTCTATCCTTATATAATAAGATACGTCAGTGTTCAGCGATGGGGTAGTGTAAGAATAATTCCCATTTTGGTATCTGCATTCGTATTCCGTTCCGTCTGTGCCGCAGATGGTTACCTTGGCATTATATACGATATTTGGCCTATATGTGTGATTGGAACCATACGTATGGTAATCTTCATAACCTGATTCCTTGAGTGGAACAGACCTTGTGATAAAGAATTCGCTCTTTCCGTTAGAAAGGATGGTGCCGCTCACCACCAGCAAGTTTGTCTCGCCCTCAGGCAGATCGGCGTTGTACTCCTCTATGCATCCTGTCAGCATAAAGGTGCAAAGTGCGATGAAATGGGCCTTTTTTATAAATGATGCTATTCTTTTCATATTAGTTGAAGCGTATGTTAAGTGAGATATAAGGGATAGCTGTGCCGAATACCGACAGCTTGTAGCCTTTGATGTTTTCGCCTTCGGCTACGTAATAGATGTTGTAGGCATTTTTGCGGGCAAGGGCATTATACACACCGATTGAGAACGAGGTGTGGAAAAAGGCTGTTAGCTTGTGGGTAGGCTCGATGTTGAATGCAAGGTCCAGACGGGTGTAGTCGGGAATGCGATAGTTGTTGCGATCGGTATAGTATGGCAGGTAGTAACCTAGATAGGGGTTGAAGTATTTACCTGCAGGAACCGTAGTGGGCCTACCTGTGGCATAATTGAAGTTGCTCGAGAAACTGTATCGCTCTGTAATCTTGTAGTTTAATACGGCTTTCACCTCATGTGGTCTGTCGTATTCCGATGGATACCAGTTGCCGTTATTCAAGGGTGCTGCTACACGTTTATCATCCTGTCGTAGCTGTGAGCGCGAGTAAGTGTAACTTACCCATCCGTTCAGCTTTCCATAAGGTTTCTTGGCTTGCAGTTCCACACCGTAAGCCCTTCCCTTGGTGGAAATCACATCGGTTTCAAGATGAGGATTCATCAGTAATACAGCCGAACTACGGTAGTTCAGATAATCGCTAATGTGCTTGTAGTAAGTCTCAGCCGAGAACTCGTAGTTCTTGTCGGGTGTCTCGTAATAGATGCCTGCAGCTATCTGCCAACCACTTTGGGGTTTGATGTTCAGGTCTGACAGCTTCCACATATCGGTAGGCGACATGATGGATGTGTTAGATACCTTATGGATATACTGGTGCATGGTGTTGAGACCAGCTTTCAGCGATAGGTTGTCTTGCAAGGAATAGCGTGCTGATACACGGAGCTCAGGTGCCTGATAGGTCTTGATGATGCCCGTTTTATGTTGTGTCTCCAACAGCGTTTCTTCTGATGGCAGCTCGTTGTCGATATAGATATTCACATCGCGAGGCCCCAAAGCATTGAACATCGAGTAGCGTAAGCCTGCCGAAACTGATAGTTTTTCGGTCAGTGTATGCTCATAGTCGATATAGGCAGCGCTTTCAAGTGCTTTTTCTTTTTGCAACTCTTGGGAATCAACCCACGATTCGTCACTTAAAGGCTCATATTTGCCTGCTTGTATGTTATAATGCTGGACTGAGAGACCGTATGACAGGCTCTGCTTTTCTGTCAAACGGTGGCGGATGTGCAGTTTGGCCCATGCCTGGTCGATGCCGAAACTCAGTCGGGCTGCCATCGCTCGTCGAGTATTTTCGTCGTTGAAATAGTCGTAATGGTCTAATCCGGCTGTGAGAGTGGCAGTGATCTTTTCGTTTAGGATTGATCGCCATTCGGCTGAGAAGTTGCGGTTCTGATAGCCGTAATTGTCGTCGGTGCTAAACGAGAACTTATCATTGCTCAAATAGCCAAAGAGCTTCAGGCGGTGCATGTTGTTAATCTTCCAGGTGAGCACGCCGTTAAAGTCGTAGAAGTTGGCCTTACCATCCTTATAGCCGCTGTCTTCTGACAAGTGGTGCAGCATCCAGTCGCTGTACGTGGTGCGGGCGTTCAGTAATAACGATAGATGATCCTTCACGATAGGTATCTCCAGGTTGGCCTTGCTGGTAAGTGCGCCGATACTGGCTGAGCCTGTAAACTTCTGCATGTTGGCCTCCTTCGAGTTCACCTTCAGCACGCTACTGATTCTGCCGCCATATTCTGCAGGGATGCTCGATTTGAACAGTTCCACATCCTCTACAGCTTCTGAATTGAATGATGTGAACAGACCGAACAGATGGGTGGGGTTGTAAACGGTACCGCCATTAAACACGATCAGATTCTGGTCGGTAGCACCGCCTCGCACGTTGTAGCCGCTCGACGCCTCGCCTACGGTTGTCACACCAGGTAGCGTCAGCACTACCTTCATGATGTCCGATTCGCCAAAGGCCGATGGGATGTTCTTCAGCAGTTGAGGCTTAAACTTCTCGGCTCCCATCGTGGTGCTTTGAACTACCGACTGTCTTCCTGCCACAACCACAATCTCGGCCAGCTCCTGATCGTCGGCAAGGCTTGCTCTTGCTTTCTTGGCACCCGGTATGATATAGGTTCGGGTATTTGCTGAGCCTGCTGTTATCGAGATGGTGTCGCTATCCAGCACAGGGATGCCAGCGATGAGCGAATCCACTGGGATGCCTTCTATTGATGTTGGTGTGTGGAAGGCGATATGTGAGATGCCTGTTGCTGAGATGTCCTCATTTCTGTCAGCACTCTCGACTCTTCTTTCTCCTGTCACAGTTGCCACTACTTGTGCCAGACTCTGTTCACGTTTATGTTTCGAGAATGATAGATGCTGCTGCCTGGCAAACTGCTTGATTCGCTTTTTCTGTTCAGGAAACAATGCTGCCACATCTTTGGCGCGTTTTACATGATATGTTTTTCCATCCGACGTGATGAGCGTATAGTGTTCGTAATCACTAAGGCTCTTCAGTAGTTTTCTTTCTCCGAAGGTTCTCTCGCCATTGTAGGTCTTCCACATGCTATGATAAAGCTGCACGCCATTGGTGCTTCCGTCGCAGAGTTGGGCTGCATAGCGTGTGCTGTCCTCCGGGTCGTGAACAAACCGGTAGCCATCCATCTCAAACCAGTCGATATGCTGCTGGTCGGACAGACAGCAGATGCCTGCCTGGGGCGACAGCACGGCCACATGCTGTTTCATGAGGTCGAAACGTAACTCTACATGGTCGTAAACCACACCATAATAGCTTATCCGACCTTTATACATATTCATATTGCCTTTATAAAATGGCAGGTTGTACCACTTTGATAGTTGGTACTGTGGTTCTACTGGCCCAACATACAGGCGTGCGTAGTCGGAAGCAGTAGCGAAATAGTCCTGAGCTTCGGTGTGCTGTGCAACCAAAGTCATACAGGCCAATAGTAATAAACTTTTTTTCACGTCTTATGGGTACACTTATAATTGTTAGGTTGGATCTATTCAGAACTCAGTTCTATTTATTAAATGTATTAAAGCATCAAATGTTTTATGACACCCCCTTGATTTTAACTAACTTTAATAATAGACGGCTAGTTGACAACTTTTTATTATATAAGTTAATAGTACACTACGGCTTCTTTGAATTTAACAAACCCGTTGACAAGTATTGGCATGCCTTTACTGTCTGTGTTGAATTTTAATCCATCCAGTTTGAGGGTTATGGATAATTTATTGTCATCGTCAGTGTATTTGTCGATAACCGTAATCTTTCCGTCATTAGCCTCTAAGTATTCGAACTCCGGATTCCGCCAATCCCCTTGTCGAAATTGGGGCGTTAATAAGCAGTCAAATTGATCCGTTTTGAATGTGTCGCCAACTTTAAGATCATCAATGCTATACCTTATTACAGATGGTTGAGCCAATAAAATGATATGTAGCCCCGAAAAGTCGGTACAGTCTTCAAATAGGCAGGTGAATACAGGATTTCCTGCATAAGAATAAATAGAACCGCTTGTATAACAGAATGGATCATATGCTTTACAAGTGGTTTTTCTGCTGCCATATACAATTTGAAGTTTATCTACCTTATCCAAATAATAGCCATAGCCATCCCCGCTGCTACAACTGCTCAGAGCTACAGATAGGAAAAGTAGTGGGCATACCCACAAAATAAGGCTCTTTTTCATTTTATTATTCAAGTGATGGTTAGTCAATGACGTTTTTCTCTTAAAACGCAAAACAGGTCAAAATCTTGTATGGTGAAGTGTGCTTTTTACAATTTGTTAACGTTAGGGAGCTTTTGGCGTTGGTAGATAATTCGTATCTTTGCAACCAAAATATCAACTTTTCTAACGAACTATGATCAGAAATGTGTTTTTGATGGCAGCATTGCTGTCGGTAAGCCTCTGCCGTGCAGAGGAGGTAACGGTGAAATCACCAAGTGGAAATCTGGAAGTTGCTGTGAGCGATGAGGGTGGCAAGGCCACGTATCAGGTGCTGCTCGATGGTAAGCAGATGGTAAGCAAGTCGAACTTAGGCTTGAATACGAGTATCGGTGATTTGACCCAAGGTTTAAAAATTGTTGCCAACAAGACCGAGGCTGTGGAAAAGCAGTACGATATCCGTACCGTTAAGGCTTCGCACATCAACTATAAAGCCAATAAGCTCACGCTGACGCTTGAGAACGCACAGAAGCTGCAGATGACCGTTACCTTTATGGTAGCCGACAATGATGTGGCTTTTAAATATGGTATTGCCAAAGCCCCACGTGGCATGCAGCGCACGCTGATATTTGGCGAGGCCACCAGTTTTAACTTCCCTGATGGTACGACCACCTTTATTTCGCCACAGATTGGTCCCAAGACAGGTTGGTCGCAAACCAAACCCAGTTACGAGGAGGGTTACAGTGTTGACGGACAACTGAATGAGAAGTCGCAGTATGGTCACGGCTATACCTTCCCCTGCTTGTTCCACTTGCAGGATGGTTGGGCGCTGGTGAGCGAGACAGGTACTACCGGTGCTTACTGCGGTACCCATATTTCTGATTATCAGCCAGGTGTAGGCTATACTATTGCCTTCCCCGATAAGGGCGAGAATGGTGGCTTCGGTTCCGAGTTTGTAGCGCAGTCGCTGCCAGCCGAGACCCCTTGGCGCACCATCACCGTGGGTTCAACCCTGAAGCCAATTGTTGAGACGACCGTCAGCTACGATGTGGTTGATCCGCTCTATGAGCCAGCCTATGATTATAAGGAAGGACGTTACACCTGGAGCTGGCTTATCTGGCAGGATGGGGCTACCAACTATGCTGATCAGGTGAAGCTGATCGACTTGGCATCGACCATGGGTTATGAGTACTGCTTGGTAGATGCCCTTTGGGATACCCAGATAGGACGCGAAAAGATGGTAGAGCTGTCGCAGTATGCCCAGTCGAAGGGGGTGAGTCTGATGCTGTGGTACAACTCTAATGGTTATTGGAACGATGCCCCTCAAGGACCGCGTAACTGTCTGAACACCTCGCTGGCACGCAATCGCGAGTTCAAGTGGTTGCAGCAGATTGGTGTCAAGGGCATCAAGGTAGATTTCTTTGGTGGCGACAAGCAGGAAACACTGCAGCTCTATGAGGATATCATGGTGGATGCCAACCGTTACGGCATTCAGGTCATCTTCCACGGTTGCACCCTGCCTCGCGGTTGGGAGCGCATGTTCCCCAACTTTGTGGCTTCCGAGGCTGTGCTGGCCAGCGAGAACGTATTCTTCGGCGAGGGTGCTGCCATCCACGAGCCCTTCGACCTCACCCTGCATCCCTTCTGTCGTAATGCTGTAGCCTCGATGGACTGGGGGGGTGTGATCATGAATAAGTATCTGAGTCGCGACAACAAGAGTCGTCACTCTCGTAAAACCACCGATATCTTCGAGATAGCTTCGGGCATCACCAACCAGACATCTATCCAGTGTGTGGCCATGTATCCCAACAACCTGCAGGAACTGCCACAGTTCGAGCTCGATTTCCTGAAGGCGTTGCCTACCACATGGGATGAGACACACTTTATTGATGGTTATCCTGGCAAGTATGTTGTGCTGGCCCGTCGCCATGGTGCCGACTGGTATATCGCAGGCTTGAATGCCCAGAAAGAGCCCATCAAGCTCACACTCGATCTCAGCATGCTAGCTGGCAAGACATCAACCATCTATGTGGATAACCAGAAAGGCGAGCCCACCATGGGCATCTTGAAGGTGGATAAGAAAGGTAAGGCTAAGGTTACCATCCAGCCTAACGGAGGACTAATCATCAAATAATAAGTGATATGAAGAAATTACTAACTACTATGTTGCTGGCTGTGAGCGGTGTGTTCACAGCTGTCGCTGCAGAGTTGGCATTGCCATTAATCCAGAATGTGAATGCCTACGAGACTTGTTCGCTCAACGGCGATTGGAACTATATTGTTGATGTGCAGGAAGAGGGTTACTACGACTATCGTATGAACCCCATGCGCAACGGATTCTTTATCAATGCCAAACCCCAGAAGCCTGAGGATTTGATAGAGTACGACTTCGATAAATCACCCACGATGAAGATTCCTTCTGACTGGAACACGCAGGACGAGCGCCTGTTCTTCTACGAGGGAACGGTGTGGTTTAAGAAGAGTTTCCAGGCTGTGCCTATGAACGAGTGCCGCACCCTGCTGTATTTTGGTGCTGTCAACTACGACTGTCATGTGTGGGTGAACGGCAAGAAAGCTGGTCATCATGTGGGTGGCTTCACCGCTTTCAACTTCGATATCAGTAACCTGTTGAAGCAGGGTGAGAACACTGTCATCGTCAAGGTAGATAACAAGCGCCATGCCGAGGATGTGCCCACACAGATCTTCGACTGGTGGAACTATGGTGGCATCACCCGCGATGTGAAGCTGGTCAAAGTGCCTATGAACTATCTGGAGAATTACGATCTGCAGCTGAAAAAGGCCGCCGACAAGGCTAAGGTGAGAGAGCTCGCTTTCTCTGCTCAGATGAATACCAAGGAGGCTGGTCATCAGGTAGAGTTGTATATCCCTGAACTGAAATTGAAGCAGCAGTTCACTACCGATGCCGAAGGTTGTGTAAGCGGTATCGTGAAAGTGGCTGCTAAGAAACTGCAGCTCTGGTGCCCAGAGAACCCTAAGCGCTATGACGTGCAGATCACACTCGATACAGGCATGACAGCTGATTCTATTGGTTTCCGTACCATCGAGACCCGCGACAAGCAGATCTTGCTCAATGGTAAACCCATCTTCCTGAAGGGTATCTCTATTCATAACGAGAAACCCAATGGCGGCGGACGTGCCAACAGTGTTGAGGATGCTCATACATTGCTGTCGTGGGCCAAGGAATTGGGCTGTAACTTTGTGCGTCTGGCCCACTATCCTCACCACGAGGAAATGGTGCGCGAGGCTGAGCGAATGGGTATTCTGGTGTGGAGCGAGATTCCTGTCTATTGGACCATCGCATGGACCAATCAGGCTACCTTCGAGAATGCTAAGCAGCAGCTTACCGATATGATTGCTCGCGACCATAATCGCGCCAACGTCATTATCTGGAGTATTGCCAATGAGACCCCACACTCTGCTGAACGTGATAAGTTCTTAGGTGGCTTGGCTAAGTATGCCCGCACACTCGACAACACCCGTCTTATCTCGATGGCTATGGAGGTGACAGGTGCTTCGAACTATGTGAACCGCCTGAACGATAATATGAACGAGTATGTGGATGTGGTGAGCTTCAACCAGTATATCGGTTGGTATCGCGACGTGAATGATGCGCCTAAGATGAAATGGGAGATTCCCTATAATAAACCAGTGATTATCAGTGAGTTCGGCGGTGGCGCCCGTTACGGCTATCATGGTGCCAAGAACCAGCGCTGGACCGAGGAGTTCCAGGAGAACCTCTATAAGGAGAATACTGCTATGCTTGATAAGATTGACGGACTGGCAGGTACCACTCCTTGGATTCTGAAGGACTTCCGTTCGCCTCGTCGTGTGCTGCCTGGGGTGCAGGACTACTACAACCGCAAGGGCTTGCTGAGCGATAAGGGCGAGAAGAAACTGGCCTTCTATGTGCTCAAAAAGTGGTACGAATCAAAGTAATATTATATAAGGTATAAACCAATGAAAAAGAATCTAAAGACTATAGGCAGTGGCGTTTTGATGACATGCGCTGCAATTATTTCAAGTTGTAACACCACACCTGATATGGAACAGCAAATAGATGAACTCTACCAGAAGATGCCTCAGGAGGAGCGCATCGCTCAGCTCAAGAGTATGTATATGGACGAACTCTTTGATGCTGATGGCAAGTTAGATACAGTCAAGTGCAAGCAGCTGATACCTTATGGCATCGGTCATTTCTCGCAGTTCTGCATGCAGCAGCCTCGCGATCCAAATGAATTGCGTGATCGCGCTGTGGCCATTCAGGACTGGCTGATGCACCATACGCCCAACGGTATCCCAGCCCTCTTGCACGAAGAGGTGCTCTCGGGTATCAATACCTTAGGTTCTACCATCTATCCCCAGCAGATAGGTCAGGCAGGCTCGTTCAACCCCGAGTTGGCTGCGCTGAAAACTCGTCAGACCAGTACCCAATTGCGCAAGATGGGTGGTATCTTTGCCCTCTCGCCCATGGTGGATGTGTGTCGCACACCCAGTTTTAATCGTTTGGAAGAGTCGTATGGCGAGGATGGTTATCTGTCGGCTGTGATGGGTACCGCCTTTGTCGACGGTCTGCAGCAAGGCGATCTGAAGAAAGGTGTGGGTGCCTGCTCTAAACACTATCTGGGTTATGGCGGTGGTGGCGATGCCGAAGAAAAGGAGATGATGGAAGAGATTCTGTTGCCTCACGAGACCATGATCCGATTGGCTGGTAGTGTGGCTGTGATGCCCGGCTATCACGAGGTGCATGGCACCAAGTGCGTGGCTAACAGCGAGATACTGCAGGATATCCTGCGTGGCTACGTGGGTTTTGATGGTATGGTGGTGAGCGACTATACCGCTATCGACCAGATTCCGAATATCGACAGCGCCGTAGAGAAGGCAGCCGCTGCCATCAACGGTGGTAACGATGTCGATTTCCCCTTTGGTGCCAACTATCAGCTTCTGCAGGAGGCTATCGATAAGGGGCTGGTGAAGCCCGAGGTGCTGGAGCGCGCCGTCAAGAATGTGCTGCGCACCAAGTTCCGTATGGGACTTTTTGATAAGGATGCTTACCTCTATTCGAAAGAGAACATCAAGCTTGACACCCCCGAGGAACGACAGACAGCCTACGATATCGCAGCTCAGAGTGTAGTACTGCTCGAAAACAATGGTGTGCTGCCATTGAAGGATGTGAAGAACGTACTCCTGACTGGTCCTAACGCCAACTCTATCTGGGCCATGTGTGGCGACTATACCTATCCTGCCATGTCGTACTTCTGGAAGAAGGTGGATTATAAGTCGGAGAATCCCCATATCGTCACCCTCTTAGAAGGTATGAAACGCTCTCAACTAAATGTGATGTACTCGCGTGGTTGCGACTGGACGGAGGAGATTGAAACCAAATACGGCGAACTGGGCGATGCACGTGCCTGGGAGTACGAGTTGCTGCACCGTAAGGTTGACTCAGGTGAAAAGGCAGATAAAGCCGAAGCCCTGAAGATGGCCAAGGATGCTGATGTGATCATTGCAGCCGTAGGCGAGAATGTGATGCTTTGTGGTGAGAACCGCGATCGTCAAGGGTTGCGCCTGCCAGGGCAGCAAGAGCAGTTTGTAGAGGAGCTGATCCAGACAGGCAAACCTATCGTGCTGGTGATGTTTGGCGGACGTGCCCAGGTGATTTCTGGCCTGGCCGAGAAGTGTGCTGCCATTATCCAGGCCTGGTATCCCGGCGAGGAGGGCGGTAACGCTGTAGCCGATATCCTTTGCGGCAAAGTGTCGCCATCGGCTAAGCTGTCTGTCAGCTATCCTAACGTAGAGATCAATGAGCCTATCTGCTATAATTATTCGGCTGAGAAGGATCCTCGTATCCAGTGGCCTTTCGGCTATGGCTTGAGCTATACCACCTTTGAGTATGCTAACTTAGAGGCTACTACAGAGGTGACAACCAAGGATGAAAACTTTACTGTGACCTTTGATGTGAAGAATACAGGAAAGATGGCTGCCGATGAGGTGGCACAGATCTACCTCTCGCCAACTGATAAGAGTCAGCAGATTCGTCCTATTCAGTTGCAGGGCTTTGCCCGTGTGTCGCTCAAACCTGGTGAAACCAAGAAAATCAGCGTGAAGATGTACACCGAGCAGTTAGGTTATTATAGTAATGATGGCCAGCGCCAGTGGAACATCCAGCCTGGTAAGTATCTCATTAAGGTAGGTGCTTCGTCGCAGGATATCAAGCTGCAGCAGGAGATAAACGTGAGTGGTGAGCTCGTTAAAAAGCCTCTGAGAAAGTACTATTTTTCGGAGGCCAAACAGATTTAACCTAATGATAACATTCAAATAACTTAATGCTCGTGTAGTTTTTCGTACCTTTGCAACGTCAAACAGATAAAATAACAATTTAAACTGTAAACGGTATGGAAGCAATCATCACAGCAGCAACGGTACTCACCATGTACTTCAACGCTATCAACAGCAACGATGCTAACTATCTGTATAATGCAGATATGGAGGATGGCGTAGTGAACAAGATTGAGGTCTACGAGCAGAACGCTGAGCACCCAATGGCTCAGAAAATGGAATATCGTTATGAATACGATGAAAAGGGTCGACTTGCCAACAAGGAGATGCTGAGCTGGGATGAAGCCAAGAAAACGTGGCAGAAGAGTTCACGCTTGACTTATAAGTACTATAAGAATGGCTATAACGTTGAGGTTAGCCAGTGGAATGCCAAGAAGCAAGCCTACGACCTGCCCTCAGAAGTAACACTCTATCGTTCTCAGGCTCCAAATCTTACAACGGTTAAGACCTATAAGATGAATGAGACCCGCGACAATATGTACCTCACCAGTCGTATGGTTGTGATGGAGCCTTTAGACACCAATTTGCTTGCAATTAAGTAAATTCTCTCTCTTAAAATTATAAAAACCCTTAAAGGGTGACAGAATCCGTGATCGCGAGATGCTGATTACGGATTTTTTTTGTAACTTTGCACACGGTTTTTAATGATACAAAAACAATGGAACTGATTAAAGGTAAGGAATTTGGAGGCGAGAGGCCTCTGTTTGCCACTCATGATTTGAGATTAGAAGAGATTACAATTGTAGATGGAGAGTCTGGTATCAAACAATGCCAGAACATGGAATGTTTCGACAGTAAATTTTATGGTAAGTATCCTTGGTGGCATGTTGATGGCGCCAAGATTGAACGTTGCTATTTCGCACCAGGTTCACGTTCGGCCATCTGGTACACCAACGATCTGGTGATGAAGGATTGTACTATCGATGGTCCTAAGTTCTTCCGCGAGATGAAGAACGTAGAACTGGAGAACGTGGTGATTAACGATGCCGATGAGACCTTCTGGAAGGTGGATGGCTTGAAACTGAAGAATGTGAAGCTGCACGAGGGAACCTATCCCTTCATGTTCTCTAAGAATATCTATGTAGATGGCTTGGAGAGTGATGCAAAATACGTATTCCAATACTGTGAGAATGTAGAGATTCACAACGCTAAGATCCTGACAAAGGATTCGTTCTGGGAGTGCGAGAATATCACTGTCTATGATTCTACACTTGATGGCGAGTATCTGGCTTGGCACTCTAAGAATGTGCGCTTGGTTAACTGTCACTTGGCTGGCGAGCAGCTGCTGTGCTATGCTAAGAACCTGGTGCTCGAGAACTGTACTTTCGATGCCGCTTGCGACCGTGTGTTTGAGTATTCTGAGGTTGAGGCTGATATCAAGGGACATATTGAGAACATCAAGAACCCAACCAGCGGACATATCGTTGCAGATTCGATTGGTTCTATCACCATCGATGAGAACGTGCGCCAGCCTAATAACTGTGTGATTGAGACTAGAAAATGAAATACAACTTCGATGAATTGATAGAACGACGTGGCACCGGCTGCGTGAAGTGGGATGAAAGGCCACAGGTAGGCGAGCAGAGCGCGGGAATGACAACTCTTTCTGATGTCATCCCCCTTTGGGTGGCCGATATGGACTTCAAGGCCGCTCCTGCCATTCAGGAAGCCGTTCGTAAGCGTGCCGAGCATGGCGTGTTTGGCTATACGGTGGTAGAGGACGACTACTACGAGGCTGTTATCTCTTGGTTCCAGCGTCGCCACGACTGGACCATACAGCGCGAGGAGATCCTCTATACTACAGGTGTGGTGCCTGCCATGTCGGTAGCTATCAAGGCGCTTGCTATGCCTGGTGAGAAGGTGCTGATTCTCTCGCCCGACTACAACTGCTTCTTCTCATCTGTTAAGAATAACGGATGCGAGGTGCTGGAATCAGGACTGAAGCGCGTAGGTGATACCTTCGAGGTGGATTGGGAGGATTTCGAGGCGAAATGTGCCGACGAGAAGACCACAGTATTTCTGCTGTGCAATCCTCACAACCCCACAGGACGTGTGTGGAGCAAGACCGAGCTGATGCAGATGAACGATATCTGTCTGAAATATGGTGTGAAGGTGGTGAGCGATGAGATCCATTGCGAACTGATGATGCCTGGTTATAAGTTCCAGCCGTTTGCCGCTGTGAGCGAGGCTTGTCGCCAGAATAGCGTTGTTCTTAACTCACCTTCAAAGTCGTTTAATATCGCAGGCTTGCAGGCTGCCAACATCATCTGTTCACAGCCTTCATGGCGCCGCAGATTGGATCGCGCTATCAATATCAACGAGGTATGCGACCTGAATCCCTTTGGTCCTGTAGCTCTGAAAGCGGCTTACAACGAGAGCGAAGACTGGATAGATGAGCTGAACCAGTATCTCTGGGGAAACTATCAGCTGCTTTGCGAGTTTGTTGAGGCTAACATCCCCCAGTGGAAGGTTTGTAAACTCGAGGGCACCTATCTGCCTTGGGTAGATATCTCGGCCATGAACATCACGTCGCAGGCACTCTGTGATAAGCTGCTTACTGAAGCTAAAGTATGGTTGAATCCAGGTACGATGTATGGCCCTCAGACGGGCGAAGGCTATGTGCGATTCAACATTGCTACGCAGCGTTCGCGTCTGAAAGAAGCTCTGGAAAGAATCAAGTGCTTTCTGGATGAAAAGTAAATTCAGTGAAATCGCAAAACAAATTCACTGAATTTGATGACCAAATTCAGTGAATTTGCTATTAAAGATATTAGCTTAATGCGATTAGTTAATCAGGAATACCTTGGTAAGACCATTGTAGGTTGCCTTGATGGTAGCACGGCCTTCTACAATTTTGCTTAATTCAAACTTTACTTCAGGTACATCAGATGTGGCTACAATCTTTGAGTTGTCGCTCACTTTGCCATATACCTGGTAGCGGGTCTGGTCGGTATAGCCGTTCAGATTAGTAAAGCGGATGGGCGTTGTGGGCATGACTAACTTTTCGCCATCAACCTCAATGTTAATCTGAGGCACAACAGGCGCTTCAAACTTTTCGCCAGCCTTTGAGAAACCAATACCGTGTAGGTCGAATAACCCCTGTGGGCGCTGAGGTCTGCGAGGACCCCACTGTGGGCGCGTTGGAGCAGCTATCTCAGCACCCTCGGCTACCAGATAGATAGCATGCTTACCCTGCAATCCTTCTACGGCAGGAGCGTTTACAGAGTAGATACGTGCTGCGCGTGGTGCATCGGCAGGAATATCCAAAACGGCAATATCTTCACCTTCCCATGGATTATCCAGACGTACATGAATCTTAAAGGCACCATGTCCGCCAGGTGTCAGGTTTAGGTTCAGTGTGGCGCCATCACCTTTGCTGATGCCCTTAAAGGCCTTGATACCCTTGGTATCGGTAGTTAATCCACCAAAGCCAAAGTACTTAAAGCCTACGATGCCGGTGTTGGTGATACCTGCCAAATCCATCGAGTTGTTCCAGATATCGTGGTTGTCCTGCATCCACTCGTTGCTATTGGTGCCGCCAGTCATGAAGCAGGCGATACCAGCCGAATAGTACTGATAAGGAGGCAAACCGAAAATCTGGAAACCTTCAGAGGTGACCTCGGCACCTGTATATTCTGTACCATCGGTAGCTTTGGCTGTCCAGCTGTTGTCTGTGGCGTATGGGTCGTAGCCTGTAATCTTTACAGTACCACCTTTGGCTACAGGTTTCTTGTCCCAAGTGATTTTTACAGGTGCAACCATTGCCTGACGGGCATAGCCAAAGCCGCGTGGTGGACGGTGATAGAACACGTACCACTGACCATTGATCTCCTGAATAGAACCATGCGTGTTGTGGGCTGCATTGGTGGTGATGAGTTTGCCACCATCCTGACCTGCTACAATGCCGCGAGAGTCAACCAGCACACCACCTGAGCGCCAAGGACCGAGAGGCGAATCACCAAAGGCATAGCGCAGAGCCGAGTTGGTGTTGCTCTGTCCGTATTCCTTGCCGCTATAGCCCGAGAACACCATCACGTATTTGTTGCCAACCTGACGGATGCTTGAAGCTTCAAAGAAGTTGAAGTCGAGTGGATCTTGACCTTCATAAAGTGCCTTGTATTCAGAGCCTGGCTTGTCGAGTAGTTTTCCTCCAGCGCTGCTGGCGGGGATAAAGGGATCGATAAGTTCGGTTCCCTCGCGCTGAGAGTACATTGTGTTCTGATCCAACTCGCAGGCAGTAGAGTGCTGGAAACCATAGAATACGTAGGCACGGAACCCCTTATTGTAGTCCTTGTCTTTCTTGTTGGTGATGTTCTCAATAAACACGCTGGGGTCGAAGTCGATGAGCGAGCCAGGTAGGCATTTTCTGCCATCCTCTGTGAGGTTGATAGGTGTGAACGGACCGTTAGGACGGTCGCCCTTACAAACCATAGCCACGCGCTGCCAACCGCGAGAGTGGGGATACAGATAGTAGGTCTTCTTGCCTGTAGCCTTGTCTTTTACCTCTACCAAATCGGGTGCAAACATAGTGTCCCATTGGCCATCTACGTAATGGGTAAAGATAGGGCCTTCGTCGCGCCATTGACTTAAGTCTTCAACGGGGGCCGACCACATGCGAATATCGCTACCGCAGTAGGCTGTGTAGTTGGTGTCGTGCGAACCAATAATGTAAGCACGGTACTTGCCGGGGCGGTCGGGGTCTTCAAAGACACGGGGTTCGCCATCAGGCAGATGTTCCCAAAGCGGGAGGTAGGGATTCTGTGCCTTTGCCGACAGTACGGCTAGCAACAGAAGGGGTAACATTAAAAGTCTTTTCATTTGAATATGAGTTGAGTTTAGTGATAACTTGCTTGCAAAATTAGCAAATAATCTAATTCGATAACGTTATTTTTGAAAGAATTATTTATCTTTGCAACATATATGAAAGTAATTGTAACTTTTGCAGCGTTTTTGTGTGTATTGCCAATGCGCTCAGCCGACTTTAACATTAAAAGTTATGGTGCCAAAAACGACACCACAGTACTCTCTACACATGCTTTACAACAGGCCATTGATGCTTGTGCTGATGCTGGTGGTGGGCGTGTGGTGGTGCCTGCCGGTATATATAAGATAGGTACGATACAGCTAAAGAGTCATGTTCACCTTTATCTCGAACAAGGTGCTACGCTCTATGGCAGTACGCGTTTAGAGGATTATATACCGATGAAATCAGACTATTTGTCGCTTCGTACTCAAACTACCACCATTCAACTTATCTATGCTGATGGTGTGCAGGATGTGTCGATAGATGGTTTGGGTACGATAGACGGACGAGGGCGCGCCTTTAAAAAACTGTCATGGAATGATGAGGGTATCACCCGTCCGCATCTGCTTCGGTTTATCCAGAGCCAGGATATCTTTGTGCGTGGCATCACTTTACGCAATTCGGGCTGCTGGATGCAGCACTATCTGGCTTGCGACCGTTTGACTATCGATGGGATCAAGGTTTTTAATCGCAACAACTATAATAACGATGCACTGGATATTGATGGTTGTCATGAGGTGATTGTGCGTGGTATGATGGCCGATAGCGACGATGATGGTATAACGCTGAAGAGTACCTCGCCTCGTCTTTGCGAGAATATACGCATCAGCGATTGTGTGGTGTCGAGCCATTGTAATGCCGTTAAACTTGGAACTGAGACGAATGGCGGCTTCCGCAATATCAATATCAGTGGCATCGTGGTTAAACCCAGCTACGACCAGCAGGAGAAGTTCTTCGGACAGTGGATTGGCTCGTCGGCTATCTCGCTTGAGATCGTTGATGGTGGTGTACTGGAGAATGTAATGATAGCCGATTTCACCGTCGATGGAACTGAATCGCCTATCTTTGTACGCTTAGGTCATCGCGGACGTGGTTATAAAGCCGGGCAGCATATCAGTCATGTAGGCTCCATAGATGGGGTGCATATCAATAATATCCAGATTCGCAATGCCGGTTCTATGGGCTGCTCTATAACCGGACTGCCTGGTCATCCTGTTCGCCATGTGTATCTATCCAATATCTCTTTGCATCATAAAGGTGGGGTGAAGGCGGAACAGTTAACCGAAATTGCTGATTCTATTGCTGATGAAAAGGCTGCTAGCTATCCTGAAGCAACGATGTGGGGAAATCTGCCAGCCAAAGGTTTCTTTGTACGTCATGCTCGTGGTGTGCAGTTCTCAAATGTACATGTGTCAACAATAGAAGAGGACGCACGTCCGGATTTCGTGGAAGTTGATACCGAAGGTTGGGGCGACCAGGGCGATGGTACATATCGTAACCCAGTATTGAATGCCGATTTCTCCGATCCTGATGTGATTCGCGTGGGTAATAAGTTCTATATGGTGGCTTCTGATTTCCATTTTATGGGTATGCAGGTGCTGGAGAGTGATGATATGGTTAACTGGCACTATGTTAGTCAGATTTATCGCCGTCTTGATGAGCCCGGTTGGGATGCCAATCAGCACTATGCCGGTGGCTCCTGGGCGCCCAGCATCCGTTATCATAACGGCCTGTTCTACGTTTATTTCTGCACCCCCGATGAAGGCCTCTATATGTCGACAGCCAGCAATCCTCATGGTCCCTGGGCACCGCTGCACCTTGTAAAGCGTGTGGCAAAATGGGAAGACCCATGTCCGTTTTGGGACGAAGATGGTCTGGCTTATCTGGGGCGTAGTCAGCATGGTGCAGGTCCCATCATTGTGCATCGTATGTCGGCCGACGGCAGGACGCTGCTCGATGAAGGTAAAACGGTATATGAAGGACCTGTAGCTGAAGGTACTAAATTTATGAAGCGTCATGGCTGGTACTATCTCATTATCCCTGAGGGTGGAGTAGGAACAGGCTGGCAAACGGTGTTGCGATCACGTAACATCTATGGTCCTTACGAGCGCCGTGTGGTGTTAGAACAAGGTTCAACCAACATCAACGGTCCTCACCAAGGTGCTTTAGTTGATGCACCTGACGGTTCGTGGTGGTTCTATCACTTTCAGGAGACGCCAGTGTTAGGACGCGTCGTTCATCTGCAACCGGCCCGTTGGGAGGCCGACTGGCCTGTGATGGGTGTCGATTATGACAAGAATGGAGTAGGCGAGCCTGTGGTTGCATGGAAAAAGCCTATTTCATCCACATCAGTAGTCAGTTTCCCTGCCTGTGACGATTTCTCTGGTCCTTTAGGATTGCAATGGCAATGGAATCATAATCCGGTGGATACGCATTGGAATCTCACTGAACGCAAAGGTTGGCTCACACTCAAGGCGATGCCAGCAGACAGTCTGAAGCAGGTGCGCAATATGCTTACGCAGAAAGTGATTGGCTATCAGAGCGAGAGTGTAACCAAAGTCAGCATCACAGGTAACAGCTATGCTGGTCTTTTCTGTTCTGGTAAACGGTTCTGTGGCGTGGGCCTCTGTAAGGATGGCGTGTTTACCGAGTTCGGTGGTCAGCGTGAACTTGTAGCCAAGGGTAGCTTTCGAGAGGTTTGGCTTAAGGTCATCAACGATTGTCAACAGAATCGCCACCTATTTTATTATAGTATAGATGGGCAGCATTATCAGCCCGCAGGTAGGCCATTTGCTATGCAAGGGGGCTATTGGAAAGGTATCCGTGTGGGGCTGTTTGACTATATTCCTACAGGCAAGATAAAGGTAAAGAGTCAGATATCATCGTGTGCCCAATTCGACTATTTCAATCAAAAATACGCTCAATAGTTTGGTTGATTGCTAAAAATCTCGTACCTTTGCACACGAAAGAACACGCGCCCTGATAGTTAAATGGATATAACAAGGTCCTCCTAAGACTTAGTTCCGCGTTCGATTCGCGGTCGGGGTACGAAAAAAGAGCTGCATTCCATAGCGGAACGCAGCTCTTTTTGTTATACGAGTGTATGATTACTTCTTCTCAGCAACCTCTACGTCGTCCTCCTTGATAGTACGGCCCATCCAAAGGAAGGCTGTAGGAGCAGCGATGAAGAGTGAACTCAGAGTACCGAATACAACACCCAGGATCATAGCCAGAGAGAACGAGCGGATGCTATCACCACCAAGGATGAAGATAGCCAACAGCACGATCAGAGTGGTTACAGAGGTGTTGATGGTACGAGCCAGTGTCTGGTTCAGCGAGTCGTTGAACAACTGCTGACGGTCACGCTTGCCATACAGACCGATGTTCTCACGGATACGGTCGAATACAACCACCTTATCGTTGATAGAGTAACCGATAACGGTCAGGATAGCACCGATAAATACCTGGTCGATCTCGAGCGACATTGGAACCCAACCCCAGCACAGTGAGTAAACACCGATTACGAGCAGGGCATCGAGAGCCAGAGCTACAACAGCACCTACAGAGAATGCCAGGTTGCGGAAACGCAGCAGGATGTAGAGGAAGATAGCAATCAGAGCGATACATACGCTGATGATAGCACCATGAGTGATATCCTTAGCTACAGAAGGACCTACCTTTGCAGAGCTGATGATTGAACCACCCTCACGAACATCAGGATTCTTGAATGCCTCAACGCTCTCCTGACTTACGAGACCAGCTTTCTTCAGAGCACCGAACAGGATGTTCTCAGCCTTGTCGTCAACCTCAGGATTGTTTGACTCGATATCCCAGTTGGTAGAGATACGAACGGTCTTACCATCAGTACCCAGAGCGATAACAGAGGTGTTAGCCTCCTGGTTTGCCTTCTCACCGATAGTGTTGATGAAGGCACCTGTCATAGCCTTACGAACCTCCTCAACAGGAGTCTGCTTATCGAGAGTTACAACATAGTTGCGACCACCAGTGAAGTCGATGCTCTGGCTCAGACCACGAACGAAGAATGAACCAATGCAAACTACAGCGAATACAGCCCAGATAGCGTAGGTCTTCTTGTAAGATCCCATGAAGTTGAACTTGGCATTCTGCATCAGGTTCTTTGAGTAACCTGTTACGAAGGTCAGGTTAGTCCACTTATCCTTGCTCAGCATAGCATCGTAAACCACACGAGTGAGGTAAACGGCTGTGAAGAATGAGATAACGATACCAATGATCCAAGTGGTAGCGAAGCCCTTTACAGGACCAGTACCGAAGTAGAGCAGAATGATACCTGTAATCAGCGAAGTGAAGTTAGAGTCGAAGATAGCGCTGAAAGCGTTAGAGTAACCCTTGTTAAGTGCTTCTTTCACACCCAGACCTTTCTTCAGCTCCTCCTTGATACGCTCGTAGATAAGCACGTTGGCATCCACAGCAGTACCCAGAGTCAGTACGATACCGGCGATACCAGGCATTGTCAGAGCTGCCTGGAACGATGTCAGGATACCCAGTGTGAAGAACAGGTTGAACAGCAGAGCAATATCTGAGAGCAATCCTGGTACGAAACCGTAAAGCATAATCATGTAGATCATCAGGAGCACGAAGGCTACGATGAATGAGATGATACCCTGCTGGATAGACTGAGCACCCAGTGAAGGACCAACAACCTCTTCCTGTACGATGCGGGTTGGAGCAGGCATCTTACCTGAGTTCAGTGTGTTAGCCAGGTCCTTAGTATCCTCGATGGTGAAGTTACCAGTGATCTGAGAGTTACCGCCGTCGATCTGAGTGAGGATACGTGGAGCAGAATAAACTGCGTCGTCGAGTACGATAGCTACAGCCTTACCAATGTTCTGCTTGGTGATCTGGCTCCAACGACGAGCACCGTCAGAGTTCATCTGCATAGATACTGATGGGTGACCCATCTGGTCGAAGTCGTCCTTAGAGCTGGTGATCACATCACCTTCCAGTGGAGCACGACCTGAAGGCTCAGTAATCTTCAGAGCGTAGAGCTCAAAGATGTCACCCTTGGTGTTCTGACCACCGAAGTCCTCGGCTTTAGCACCCCAACGGAGTTTCAGCTCGGCAGGGAAGATGCGGCTTGCCAGATCAGAGTAGATCATCTTGTTGATCTCTGCGGTATCACGAGCATTAGCATAACCAACTACAGCGAGGGTGTTACCCTGAGTAGGCTGGAAGATAGAGAACAATGGGTTCTGCTTCTTAGCCATCTCAATAGCCTTGTTATCCTTGGTGTTGTCCTTCTTAGCCAGCTTGGCAGCCAGGTCGCCAGTAGCAGCCTTAGCGCTATCTGCAGCAGCAGTAGCTACGCTGTCAACAGCTGTTGTGTCGGCAGCCTCGGCACCCTGAGCACCCCAGCGCTGATTCAGCTGAGCCAGCAGAGGAGTGATCTCCTGTGAGTTGTAGGTCTCCCAGAACTCGAGGTTGGCTGAACCCTGAAGCAGCTTACGAACACGCTCAGGCTCCTTGATACCAGGCATCTCTACCATGATACGACCGCTCTGGCCTTCGAGCTTCTGGATGTTGGGCTGAACAACGCCGAACTTATCGATACGGTTACGAACTACGTTGAATGAGTTGTCAACGGCACTCTGTACCTCTACACGCAGTGCGTTCTCAACTTCTGAGTCGCTTGACTGTGTGCTAACCTTGCCCTTCATCTGCTGAGTAGCAAAAATGGCAGCAAGTGGACGACCGTTGCCCTCCTGTTTCCAATACTTAATGAACAGTGAGATAAAGTCGTTCTGACTGGTCTCCTCTTCTTTCTTGGCAAGCTCCATTGCCTTCTTGTAGGCAGCATCAGTCTTGTGGTCAGCAAGTACGTCAACCACATCAGGTACTGATACCTCAAGAATAACGTTCATACCGCCCTTCAGGTCAAGACCCAGGCCAATCTCCATCTCACGGCACTGCTTCAGAGAATAGATGCCCATGTACACTTTCTCGTTGTTGATTGAATCGAGGTACTCCGCACCAGCCTCTTCGCCCATGGCAGCAGCCTTACTTTCGTAATGGCGTGTTACGAACGAGAAGGAAAGGTAGAAGCAGCACACGAGAATCAAAAGCACTGCGATAAATTTTACAATTCCTTTGTTTTGCATTTTGTTTTAAATTATTATATATTTATATTATTTTCTTTTCGCGTATAAAATAGCGTGCAAATATAGGCATTTTTTTACACAAGGAAAAATTTATTGGCATATTTTCACTCATTTTTGTGTATTACCTTCCATTTTTAAGGTGCAGATGATGGGATTATGGTCACTTGCATCCATTTTATCATCCACATAGCAGTTGTATGGCACAAACTGCTCTGATGCCAGTATATGGTCTATTCGTACGAAAAATCCTTTCTGATTATATGACAAACCGATGCCTTTTCCTGTCTCTTGATAGCAGTCTGTCAGTCCCTGGGCAATCGTGCGTCGAGAGTAGGAAATGGGGTTGTCATTGAAGTCACCGCAAACAATAATCGGGTATTGTCTGTGCGCTTCGATATAATCGTGTACAGCCTCTGCCTCAGGGGCTCGTTTAGCGGCATATTTGCCCAATTTCTCTATCAGGAACAGCGTCTCTGCCTTAGCAGTATCTTGCTCCATTTTGCCGCTTATCATCTGTTTGTATTTGTTGCGGTCTTCGGTCGATAGATGCGTGCCTTCTAAATGGTTGTTGATGACCAGTACAGTGTCAGCATCCACCTTGAGATAATAAGCCACAGAGCCATTGCCGGCCGACTCGTATTGTATGCGCTCTTTCTTGATAATGGGGAACTTAGTGTGAATGCCAACACCATTGATGCTGGCATCTTGAGGATTAAAGATAGTGGTGTCGTTATAGGGGTATATCTTCTCGTACCATTGCTTCACGTATCGGCGCCATGTATCTACATCTTCTTGCAGACAGACAATGTCGGCATTCTGTTCCTTCAGATATTCATATACCTTCTCAAAACCTTGCTCATATTTGTAGTTGCCACCATACTGGCATACGTTGTAAGATATCAGTTTGATGGTTCCTTCTGGTGGCGTCTGCGAGGTGTGCAGTGGCATATATAGCGTGATGGGGCCATATACTATTGCGAAGCCGAGAATGGGTATCCAAGCCTTGCGCCATTTAAACGTCAACCAAAAGAACAGGAAAAGAAGGTTGGCAATCAAGAATCCAGGGAAGGTCATGCCCATACAAGATAGTAGAGGGTGCTCTACTGGGTTAATACGGTCGGAGTAGCCCGACAATATTAACAGTAGTACAGTGGCCATATTGGCTCCTGCAATCAGGTTGACTGTGATGGCCTTGAGTTGCTTTATCATGACTGGTTGCTAGCATCGAAGAGTTTTTTCTTCTCTTCTTTAGTCAGACTATCATAACCACTCTTGCGAATCTTGTCAAGAATGGCATCTATCTCTTCTTGGTTCTGGCGTTTACGGGCATTGTAATCCATATCAGCATCCTTTGAGTTGGTGCCTCTGTTCACATGCATATTGGGATTGTTGTATCCGCTGCCTTGACGATGCTGGCGCTGCTCAAAGTTGCGTTTCAGGTTGTCGAAGAACTGCATGCCCCGTCCGCGATCGAAACCAGAGTTGGGGTGACGGTTCCAATAACGTATCATCAAGAAACCGAAAAGCATACCACCTAAGTGGGCCGTATGTGCCACACCATCACCACTTGTTCCCAACGCAGAGAAGAACTCAATGGCCACATAACCCAAAACAAACCACTTGGCCTTGATGGGGAAGGGGAAAGGGATGATGAACAGGCGCTCGTTAGGAAATGTCATACCGAAAGCTAGGATGACGGCATAGACAGCACCAGAGGCTCCAATTGTTGTCCAGGCATTCAGCTGCCAACTGAGTTGCTGTCCGATAGCAAATATCTCACCGAAAGTAACCGTTGGATCTTGGGCATGAATGGTCATGTAGAACTGTCCTAACTGTGCTATTTCCTGCAATAATCCGGCTCCGATACCACAAGTAATGTAATAAAAAAGGAACTTCTTGGGTCCCCATACGTTTTCTATGACGCAACCAAACATCCACAAGCCAAACATATTACTTAGAATATGCATGAAATTGGCATGCAAGAAAAGGTATGTTATGAGTTGATAAAGATGGAAGTCGTTGGCCATGAAAAAATGCAGGCCACCGATATCGGATAGGTCAAAACCGTGTAGCAGTAAGACCTTTGTTGCTAAGAACGCTATCAAGTTAATGATGAGCAAATTCTTTGTAATAGGGGGGATACGGAACATCATATCGTTTGTTATTTATCTATTTTACATTTTTCTAAGTGTTGCCTCTAGGCATCTTTCGACTGCAAAAATACTAAAATTATCTCTTTTTTAGCTCAAAATGACCGTGATAACAACTATTTTTTATTAAAAAGTGAATTTTTTCTGTTTTTTTGTTGTTTCTTTAAATACTTTCCCTTATATTTGCCAAAGAATTCGGCTATACATACAGTTATTACTATTAAATATTTTATTTTAAAATTTTAAGATTATGAACAAAACAGAATTGGTAGAGAAGATTGCAGCAAATGCTGGCATCTCTAAGGTTGACGCTAAGAAGGCTCTCGATGCAGCTGTAGTAGCTATTAAGGACGCTCTCGTAAAGGGTGACAAGGTTGCTCTCGTTGGTTTCGGTACATTCAGCGTAAACGAGCGCCCTGCTCGTGAGGGTATCAATCCTCTGACAAAGCAGAAGATTACTATTGCTGCTAAGAAGGTTGCTAAGTTCAAGGCTGGTGCTGAGCTTGCTGACGCTATCAAGTAATTTTAGTGTAAATAAAAAATCAATGGGGGCCTTTTTGAGGTCCCCATTATTATTTTATATGCGTGATGTGCTTATTTGGGCTGTTTGCCAATGTAGGCCAGGATACCGCCATCAACATAGAGCACATGTCCATTTACAGCATCTGAAGCATGAGAAGCCAAGAACACTGCAGGACCACCTAACTCAGAAGGATCGAGCCAGCGACCGGCAGGGGTCTTTGCGCAGATGAATGAATCGAATGGATGACGACTTCCGTCGGCCTGACGCTCACGCAATGGGGCTGTCTGTGGGGTTGCAATATAACCTGGGCCAATACCATTACACTGGATGTTATACTCGCCATACTCAGAGCAGATGTTGCGTGTAAGCATCTTCAAGCCACCCTTGGCAGCTGCGTAGGCTGATACAGTCTCACGACCCAGCTCTGACATCATAGAGCAGATATTGATAATCTTACCCTCGCGGCGCTCCATCATTTCTGGGATAACGGCTGAAGAACAGATGAATGGACCTACCAAGTCGATATCGATCACCTGCTGGAACTCGGCACGCTTCATTTCATGCATTGGGATACGCTTGATGATACCTGCATTGTTTACCAGAATATCAATCTGACCAACTTCTGCATGAATCTTTTCAACGAGTGCTTTTACAGCGTTCTCGTCAGTCACGTCACACACATAACCCTTCACGTTCTCGATACCTGCCTCTTTGTAGTTGTCAAGACCGCGCTGCAGAGCTGCTTCGTTAATGTCGTTGAAGATGATGGTCTTGATGCCAGCAGCAACAAATGCCTTGGCAATGTTAAAACCAATTCCGTAAGATGCACCTGTAATCCAAGCGTTCTTACCCTCTAATGAAAAAAGATTTGCCATAATTCGTTTGTTTTAGAAGTTATTCTTTAGTAGTTGGACGACTCGGATTCGAACCGGGAATGACAGAACCAAAACCTGTAGTGTTACCATTACACCATCGTCCAAGAGGATTTGGCTGCAAAGGTACAAAGTTTTTTTCTAAGTACCAAATTTTGCAGCCAAATTATTACTTTACAATCAGCAAGTAATAGTTCTTTTTACCCTTTTGAGCCAAAAGATACTTGCCGTCAATCAGGTCGTCGGCTGTGATAGCACGGTTCTGATCGGTAATCTTCTCTTTGTTCAAAGACACGCCGCCACCCTGAACCATCTTGCGCATTTCGCCCTTTGATGGGAATACGGGTGCTACAGTTGTGAGCAGCTCGATAGCGGGCTGGCCAAGCTGATCTTTTGAAATCTCGAACTGAGGAACGCCGTCGAATACGTCGAGCAGTGTCTGCTCATCAAGCTTCTCCAGGCCTTCCTTGGTTGACTTACCAAACAGGATGTTAGAAGCCTCGATAGCTGTATCGAGTGCCTCCTGTGAGTGTACCATGACGGTTACCTCCTCGGCCAAGCGCTTCTGCAGCACACGGCGACCAGGATCCTGCTTGTGCTCCTCAACAAGTGCATCAATCACATCCTTTTCGAGTGATGTGAAGATCTTGATGTAGCGCTCTGCATCATCGTCGCTGACGTTCAACCAGAACTGGTAGAACTTATATGGTGTAGTGCGGACTGGATCGAGCCAGATGTTGCCGCTTTCGGTCTTACCGAATTTCTTGCCATCGCTCTTTGTGATCAGAGGGCATGTAAGAGCGAAGGTCTCAACCTCATTGCCCAATGTACGGCGGATAAGCTCTGTACCTGTAGTCATGTTACCCCACTGGTCGTTACCGCCTAACTGCAGTTTTACGCCATAGTGCTGATAGAGATACAGGAAGTCGTAGCCCTGAAGCAACTGGTATGTGAATTCTGTGAATGAAAGACCATCGCGAGCAGTACCGTTCAAGCGCTGCTGAACACTCTCTTTGGCCATCATGTAGTTTACTGTGATATGCTTACCAACCTCGCGTGCAAAATCAAGGAAGGTGAAGTTCTTCATCCAATCATAGTTGTTTACCATGAGAGCTGCATTTGGCTCTTTCGAATCGAAGTCGAGGAACTTAGCCACCTGTTTCTTGATGCACTCCTGGTTATGACGGAGTGTCTCGTCGTTCAGCAAGTTGCGCTCCTGGCTCTTGCCTGAAGGGTCGCCAATCATACCTGTGGCGCCACCTACCAAGATGATAGGGCGGTGGCCGCAACGCTGAAGGTGGCGGAGCATCATGATACCGCAGAGGTGTCCGATATGCAGTGAGTCGGCTGTAGGATCGGTACCGAGGTAAGCAGTTACCATTTCTTTCTGGAGCAGTTCTTCTGTACCTGGCATCATCTGTGCCAGCATACCGCGCCATTTCAGTTCTTCTACAAAGTTTTTCATTTTTTTATTTGTTATTTTTTGTTTTCTAGTATTGCTAGTATCCCTAGTATTTCTAGTATGGCTAGTATTACTAGCTCTCCTAGATTATCTAGGCTGAAAAAAACTAGGGTACTGGGTCATATCCGCTGCCGCCCCATGGGTTGCATCTTAGTATTCGCCAAATGGCCAGCCCCAGGCCTTTGATAGGGCCGTGTTTCATGATGGCCTGTTTCGCATATTCGCTACAAGTAGGGGTGAATCGGCAGGAGGGCCCTAAAAGCGGTGAGATACCTATCTGATAGAATCTGATAGGGAGTATCAGCAACCATGAGATGAACTTTGTCAGCCTTTTCATGATTTGTCTTTGGCTATCTGTTTCAGCAGGCTTATTACCTTCTTCTCTACATCGGCCGTAGCGAAATGCCTGTCTGTCAACCAGATGATAGCTATCAGCAGCATTTTGCCATCTTCCACCGTACTGGCTAGTAACGATTTGTTTTTGCGATATGCTTCGCGAATCTGGCGTTTTACTCTGTTCCTGTCAACAGCATGCTTGAATCGTTTTTTGGGCACACTGATAAGCAGTTGTACAGGTGCTGAACCCTCATGGCGTTCTGTTTTAAGAAAAACAGCCCTTAGAGGATAAGCAGTCACTGAGTGACTATTGCTTTTCTCAAAGAGCGTTTCTATCAGCTGATTGCTGACGATGCGCTCCTCTTTGCTGAAGGTAGGCGCTGTCGTCATCAATTCTTAATCTTGTATTTCAAACAGGTAATGTTGCAAGGCACCTGTCATAGATGGATATTTCTCATTGGGTGCCTCGATGTCCAAACGCAAACCTGCCTCCTTGGCAGCCTTTGCGGTAGCTGGACCAAAGGTTGCTATAGCAATATTGTCCTGCTTGAAGTTGGGGAAGTTCTTGGTCAGCGACTCGATACCTGCGGGGCTGAAGAAAATCAGCATATCGTAGTCGAAGTTCTTAACCTCTTCTTCTGTAAAGTCGTTACTTACAGTCTTGTACATCACACACTCAGTGTGCTGCAACTTCTTTGAGTCGAGCAGGTTGGCCAGACTGTCGGTATGTACATCGCTCAGTGGAACGAGGTACTTCTCTGTCTTATGCTTTACCATTGTTGGGATCAAGTCGTCAATACGACCAGTCTCTCCAAAGAAGATCTTGCGTTTTCTGTACTGCACATATTTTTGGATATACAATGCAATCGTCTCGGTAACACAGAAATACTTCATGTCCTCAGGAATATTGATTCTGAGTTCTTTGGCCATGTTGAAGAAATGGTCAATAGCATGGCGTGAGGTGAATACAATCGCTGTATGATCCAGGATGTTCACTTTCTGTGCACGGAAATCTTTCGAACTGATTGCTTCGACCTTGATGAATGGGCGAAAGACCAATTCAACACCAAACTTGTTCGCAATATCGAAATATGGCGATTTCTCACTTGTTGGCTTGGGTTGTGAAACCAAAATCTTTTTGATCATATGTGTCCTAAATATTTATTTTCAAATTCTCAGTTATAACCAGCAATCCGCTCCAAAGCGAAATTAAAGGTATCATTTCGAGGGCACAAAAGTACAAAATATTTTGCAAAAAACCTCCTTTTTGACTAAAAAAGATAGTATAAGACTTATAAAATGTGAGAATTTTGGCCAAAAATACTATAGTTGCGGTATAAAAAATTGCATTTTGCACCGAAAATTGAAAATAAGCCAGTAGTAAAACCAATGGAAATAATACCACCCCTTCGAGGGATGTTATAAGGAGTAATGCTCCTTGAAATTGTAAATTATTTCTCTTTGTGAAGAATACGCTGTTTACTATCCAATAAAGGCCCATTCTACCTATCATCGATGCGAAGATAGTTATGCCGTAGATAAATAGTAGTATGTATTCTGACGAAAAAACGAACGTATTGGCTACGAAGTGATTCGTATAGAAATAGTATAGTAAGGCATAGAGCAGACAGGTGATGCCTACGAATAGGAACTGGAATTTGATTTCACTACCAGTCTCGTCTAGTATCTGTTTGCTCTTTGTTGGTGAGAAGAAATGCTTGGCCTGTCGAATAATGAAATCTGATATGCGTGAAAGCGTGAAGGTGATGAGCAAGAAACAAAGAATCAGCATGCCTGTGGCAAAACTGTCGTTCTGAATGGTGTAGGGTATAGGAGCCCCCGAAACACCGATGCGCTCTATGTTCAGCTCAGGATGATACATGGTGTTGTTCGAGAAGAAGTTCTCACGATAATAGTGTGGCAGGTTCACTTCCTTCAGGTCGCGAGGAATCTCCTGACCTGGAAGGTGCAGTGTGTCGGGCCGACTACTATAGTGTATCTCCTTAGGTTCGAACCACTCTTGTATGGCTGAGTCTTGTTGTGCAGGCGTAGCATCTTTAGGCAATAACCGCAGCACCTGATAGGGTGTCTGCGGTTTTGCCGAATGTATGATGGCTGTATCTCTTGTTACAGCTGTTGTTATGGGAGTAGGGATGCTATCGTTATTGAGCATATCAGATTATAGTCCGAACTCTTTGCGGATATCATCTACACGGTCTAGTTTCTCCCATGTAAACAGTTCTACTTCCATTGTTTTAGTTTCGTGATAATGACTGGTGAAAGTCTTTGTCACGACCTCGCACTTGCGTCCCATGTGTCCGTAGGCTGCTGTTTCGCTGTACATAGGCTGGCGAAGCTTCAGGGTACGTTCGATAGCTTTTGGGCGCAGGTCGAACAGCTTCTCAATCTTCTGTGCGATTTCACTGTCGCTCATCTGTACATTGCTGCGACCATAGGTGTTCACGTAGATGTTCATGGGTTTAGCCACGCCAATAGCGTAACTAATCTGTACCAGCATCTCATCTGCAACGCCTGCGGCTACCATGTTCTTGGCAATGTGGCGTGCGGCATAAGCTGCACTGCGGTCAACCTTCGACGAGTCTTTACCTGAGAAAGCTCCACCTCCATGGGCGCCCTTGCCGCCATAGGTGTCAACGATGATCTTACGTCCTGTCAGACCAGTATCTCCGTGAGGACCACCGATCACGAACTTACCTGTTGGGTTTACGTAGTACTTGATGTCGAGACCAAACAGGTCGAGCACTTTCTGTGAGTGGATTTGCTTCTTTACTCGTGGTATGAGGATGTTGATGACGTCATCTTTAATCTTGGCCAGCATCTTCTCGTCCTCGTCAAACTCATCGTGCTGAGTTGATACGACGATGGTATCGATACGCTCGGGGATGCCTTCGTCTGAGTACTGTACTGTCACCTGACTCTTTGAGTCTGGGCGCAGGTAGGTCATCTCCTTGCCTTCCTTACGGATGTCGGCAAGTGTACGCATGATGAGGTGTGCCAAGTCAAGACTTACGGGCATGTAGCTCTCTGTCTCGTTGGTGGCATAGCCGAACATCATACCCTGGTCGCCTGCTCCTTGTTCGTCTTCGTTGCCGTTGTCAACACCACGGTTGATGTCGGCACTCTGCTCGTGAATGGCGCTTAGGATTCCGCATGAATCGCCGTCGAATTGATACTCTGCCTTGGTATAACCAATGCGCTTAATTGTCTTGCGGGCCATTGTCTGCAGGTCGATGTACACATCACTGCGGACCTCACCCATGATTACTACCTGACCAGTGGTAACAAACGACTCGATGGCGCAGCGTGCCTTTGGGTCGTATGCCAGGAACTGGTCGAGTATTGCATCAGAAATCTGATCGGCTACCTTGTCGGGATGGCCCTCAGAAACTGATTCTGACGAAAATAAATAACTCATTCTTTACTATTTTTATTTTTTACTTTTTATTTTTCTTCTGCTGGCAGCATAATCACTTCGGCAGTATTGCCTGCTTTCAGGATTTCCTGCACGAATGTACTGATACTCTCAGGTGTCTGTGCATTTACCAGCTTCTCATAGTCGGTATCAAAATCCAGACCATACTGGCGCCAGATGCTGATACGGTTCAGCCAATAGTTGTTCTGTTTCTTCTGGTCGGCCAGACTCTTCAGGATATACTCCTTAACCTTCTGCAGGTTGTCTGCGTTGCAGGTCTTGGTAAGGTTATTCACCTCTTCGCGCAAAATCTGAAGGGCAATGTCGGCCTTTTCAGGTTTCATGGGGCATTCTGCTGTGATGAATGTCTGTGTGCGGAAGTCATCACGGCTGATGCCGCCGTTTGCGCTCACGGTGTAGGCAGCACTGGCATCCTCACGTATCTTCTTCAGATATTCCATCATGAGGAGCTGACCAACCATGTTTGCCTTGATGTTGTTCTCAAGCGTATAGGGAACATCATTGCTATACCAATACATGTTGGCAATGGCTTTAGGTGTTTCTGCCTTATGCTTGAAGTTGTTGACAACCTTTCCGGTGAAGTCGGTAGATACATCCTTGCCTTTCACAATTTTCTTCTGTGCAGGCAGCGAGGCAATATACTGCTCGATAAGCGGACGAATGGTAGTCTCGTCGAAGTTGCCAATGATAGTGAAGGTATAAGCGGCAGCATTTGCTGTACGCTCCTTGGCTATCTGTAGGATACGATCGTAGCTTACGTCCTTCAGTTCCTCTACTGTTGGTGCTTTCTCACGTGCGTTATGACAGTTGAGAGTGGCGTTCAGAGAGTCGCTGAATACAGCCTCTGGCTGCAGCAGTCGATTCTTCAGAACTGTCTCCACGATGCTCATAATGTTGTCGTACGACTTCTGGTCCTTGCTGATATTGGTGAAGTTGAGGTATACCAATTGCAGCATGGTCTCAACATCCTTGGGGGTAGAGCTTCCGTTAATGTATTGACGGTTGTCGCCCATCGAGAACGATGCACTGGCAATCTTGCCAGCGAGTGCCTTCTCCAACTCTGTGTGAGAGAAATTGCCAAGTCCGCTGATGTTGACGATGTCGTTAAACAGTTTGATGTTTGTAAGGTCTTTCTCGCCATACAGCGAAGAACCGCCAAATCCTTCTGCACTGAGTATCACCTGATCCTTTTTCAGATCGGTCTTCTTCAATATAACTTTCACGCCGTTCGAGAGCTCAAGCTCGGTATATCCGAACTTGTCGTTCTTGGTCTCCTTCTTGATAGAACCCTTCTTAGGCAGTGTGGTCATCAGTGGCTCGTTCTTTGTATTGTCCACATAAGCCTCAATCTGTGCGGCACGTGCAGCAGCAACGGCCTTCTTGATTCCCTCTTCGGTAGGATAAGTAGCGCCTTCCTTCTCACTGTTTAAACTCAGGACTACCAGATTCTCGTCTTTCTCTGAAACCAATTGCTTGATGACACCATTGATGGCATCGAGGGGGATGACAGGTACTACCTGTTTCATCGTCTCGTAAGTGTATTCGATGTTGGGGATAGGCTCGTTGGCCAGGAAGTTCTGTACATACTGATTGACAAACTGGCGATTGAAACGCTTATCCTTGTTAGAATACTGTTTGTCGAGACTGCTCAGATAGTCGGCTTTGAAGCGGCTGTACTCTGTTGGAGTGAAACCGAACTCAGCGGCTCTGCGAGCCTCGGTCAACACGGCAGTAAGGGCTGCTTCGCCCTGTCCTTCTTTAGGCAGGAATGATGACTGGAAGGTATTGATAGCTCTTGTGAGCGTAAGATAATTTCCGTCGTTTACAAATGCCTGAAGGAATGGGCATTCTGGCTTCTGGCTGTATTCCTTCAGTCGATCATTCAGCATAGAGAGGGCTGCATTTTTGATGTAGTCGGTTATTAGATAAGCCATTGTGCCTTTCAGTGAGTCGGGGAACGCTTCATGTTTCATCATCACTTGAATGATGTTGAACTGCTGCTCCTTGTCTTTGTCGATGACGATAATAGGCTCAGCATTGTCGGGGATGGGATACTGCGTCACCTTCTCTGCATTCTCTGGCATTTTGATGGTAGAGAACTGTTCTTTGATTTTCTGTTCTACCTTATCCACATCTATATCGCCAACCACGATGATACCCTGGTTGTCTGGGCGATACCACTTCTCATAGTAAGCCTGCAGGAAAGGACGCTCAAAATTGTCGATAATCTCCATCAAACCGATAGGCATGCGGTAGCCGTATTTTGAGTTGGGGAAGAGTTTGGGCAGGTTGCGCTCCAGAATACGCTGCTGGGCACTGCTGCTCAGGCGCCATTCCTCATGGATAACACCACGCTCTTTCTCTATCTCCTCCTGCTCTAACAGCAGTCCGTCGGCCCAGTCATAGAGAATGAGCAGACAAGAATCTACGATACTCTCGCGTGTGGTGGGTACATTGCTGATGTTATATACAGTCTCTTCGACAGAGGTATAGGCATTGAGATCAGTACCAAACTTCACACCGATACTTTCGCACCAGCGCAGCAGTTCGTTCCCTTTAAAATGTTTCGAGCCATTGAATGCCATGTGCTCTAGGAAGTGAGCCAGACCACGCTGGTCGTCGTTTTCCTGAATAGAGCCAACTTTCTGGGCGATATAGAACTCAGCACGGTTCTCTGGCCAGTTGTTGTGACGGATATAATAGGTCAGGCCGTTGTCCAGTTTGCCAATGCGCACATCAGGATCAACGGGGATAGATGGCATTTGTGCTTGTGCCATCATCATTACTGTGCCGGCAAAAGCCAGCAGAATGGTTGAAAGAATCTTTCTCATTTTTATCTAAAGATTTGGTTGCTTTTATAATGTAAACTGTCACACTAATAGTCGCTTTGCAAAATAGCGAACTGGATACCATACTGAGAGGAAGCCAACGATGAGTACCGTACAGAACACCAATACGATGTCTTCCGGATGTACACTCACTGGGTAGGCGTTGATCACAAATGTGCCGCTCGACGAGCCTAAAGCCACTATGCCATAGCGTTGCTGCAGCCAGCACAGGGTCAGACCTATTAGGATGCCAAGAATGGCGCCTATGGCCGAAATCATACGTCCTTCAAAGAGGAAGATGCGCACAATCTGCTTGTCGCTCGCACCTAAGTTACGCAGGGTTACCACGTCGTCCTTCTTATCGATGATGAGCATCGAAAGCGAACCTATGATATTGAAGCAGGCCACCATCAGGATGAATGTCAAGAAGATGTAAGCTATCAGCTTTTCTATCTTCATAATCTTGAAGGTGTCGTCCTGTTGTTCAAATCGGTCTTTTACTACAAACTTCTTGCCGCACACCTTCTGTATTTTACTTTTCGTGCTTTCAAAGTTACTGCCTGGCTTCAGTCGTAACTCGAGCGACGACAGCATGCCTTGTTGTCCGAAGATGCGGCGTGCGAAACTGATGCTGGTCAGGATGTAGTTCTTGTCGTAGCGTGCCTGTTTGACACTGAACAGTACGCCTGGTGAGTAGAGTTCGTCCTCTTCGAAAGCATCGTCGGGGTTGGTCATGTCTAATTGTCCTTCCCGTTTGGGCGCATAGATATGTATCGGTTCCTCGTAGGTATAGCCAGTGCCGAGTGTTTCAGCTAGTCTGATTCCTAATGTGCCGTAGTCCATTTCTGCGGCGTGCAGACTAAAGTCGCCGTCGCCCACCAGAATCTCATTGATATGCGTTAGCTCGCTAAAGTTGTCGTCCACACCTTTTATCACGACCATAGCCTGTCGACCTCGGTATATGGCCAATGCCATATCTTCCACACTTTCTGTTGCTACTTCTATCTCTGGCAGCGCTTTTATCTCTGTCAGTATAGGGTCGTCAGCAGCTACCGTTTTGCCTTCTACAGGCATGACTTTGAGCTGCGGGTCGAAGCTGGTGAAGAACGATGCCACCAGGTCGTGAAACCCATTGAACACCGATAGTGTTACTACCAGTGCCATCGTGGCTACAGCTACCCCCACGACCGAAATACCACTGATGACGTTGATGGCATGAGTGGATTTCTTCGAGAACAGATACCTACGAGCTATGAAGAAGGGGAAATTCACCTTTTTTACTTTTTCAAAAGTTCGTCGATACGCTCAATGTAATCGAGTGAGTCGTCGATAAAGAATCGCAGCTCAGGGATGATGCGCATCTGGTTTCTCACACGTGTGCCCAGTTCGTAGCGTATCTGCTTGGCGTTGGCATTGATGTTGGCCAGGATCTCCTCGCCCTTCTCGCTGGGGAATACGCTCAGATAAGCTGTACAGATACTCAGGTCGGGTGATATCTTGGTACGCGTTACCGATATCATCACGCCGTGAGTGGCGCGTGTCTGCTGTTGGAATATCAGCGAGAGCTCCTTCTGCAGCAATCTCGCAATCTTGTTTTGTCTTGTTTCTTGCATCTCTTAATTGTCAATTATCAATTTCAATCATCAATTCTTCTTATCAGTGTCAGACCGTCTCTAAGTGGCAGTATCACCTGCTCTACGCGGGGGTCTCGGGCTATGTAGTCATTAAATGTCTCGATGCCCTGAGTCTGTCGGTCCTTGTCGTAGGCATGGTCCACCACATGTCCGTCCCATAATGTATTGTCGGCCAGGATAAACCCTCCTGGCTTCATCAGCTTCATCACCATCTCATAGCAATCGCGATAGGTGCGCTTGTCGCCATCCATAAACGCCAGATCGAATGCGATGCCTAATTTGGGCGCCTCTTCTAATGCGTCGCCGATGATGAACTCTATCTTGTCGGCCACTGGCGAACCTTCTATCCAGGGGCGAGTAAAGTCCTCCATCTCGTCGTTAATCTCAAAGGTGTAAAGCTTTCCACCTTCATTCAGCCCCTCAGCCATTGAGATGGCACTATATCCACTGAATGTGCCTATCTCCAGGATGTTCTTGGGACGTATCATTCTGACCAGCATTTTGAGCAGCCTGCCTTGCAGATGACCACTTGCCATACGCCCATGAATGGTGTGTATGTTGGTGGCTCGCCACAGCTGGTACAGATAGTCGGGCTCTGGCTCCGTGTGCTGCAGGATGTATTCGTCGAGCGTCATCCTTTCAGCGCTTCAATGGCCAGTCGGTACGAGTCGAGACCGAAGCCGAGAATCACGCCTTTGCAGGCACATGAAATCATCGACTTGTGACGGAATTCCTCGCGCTGGTGCACATTCGAAATGTGAACCTCGATTACAGGTGCCTTCAGTGAGCGTATGCAGTCCTGCAGGGCAATCGAGGTGTGGGTGTAGGCACCGGCGTTCAGCACGATACCATCATAGCTGAAGCCCACCTCCTGCATCTTGTCTATCAGCGCTCCTTCGATGTTGCTCTGAAAATACTCGATGTCGATGTCGGCAAAACGCTTGCGCAACTCTGGCAGGTACGTGTCAAAAGACGACGAACCATAGATACCAGGTTCTCTCTGGCCCAACAGGTTCAAGTTCGGACCATTGATAATCAGAATCTTCATTTTTCTTTTATAAAATGTATTAATACGGCTGCAAAGGTACAAATTTTTTCTGAAATATAGAAAAAATGCATTAACTTTGCACCAAAAATATACAAATGGTAGTCCAAAAGGACATTGTAAAGGCTTATGTGCGGTATTTGAAGCTGCAACGAAATATGTCGGGTAATACGCTCGATGCTTATCAGCGTGACCTGCGAAAGCTGCTCGACTACCTTGAGCGGGAGCAGCTTGGTGTGGCAGATGTAACCCTGGCAGATTTGGAACATTTCTCTGCCGGTTTGCATGACATCGGTATCCATCCACGTTCGCAATGCCGCATACTTAGTGGCATTCGAAGCTTTTTTAAGTTTGTGCAATTGGATGGCTATCGTGATGATGATCCTACCGAACTCTTGGAGTCGCCTCAGATTGGCGACCACCTGCCAGAAGTGCTCTCTACTGCCGAGGTGGACCGACTGGAAGCTAGCATCGACCTATCCAAGTGGGAGGGGCATCGCAATCGCGCTATCATCGAGGTGCTCTTCTCGTGTGGATTGCGTGTGAGCGAACTTGTAAACCTCAAACTGTCAGATCTTTATCTCGAAGAGGAATATGTGCGGGTGTTAGGTAAAGGCTCCAAGGAACGGTTGGTGCCGATATCACCCAGAGCTATCCAAGAACTGCATTATTGGTTTGATGATCGCCAACTGATGAATATCAAACCAGGCGAGGAGGATTATGTGTTTCTGAATCGCCGTGGAGCTCATCTTACGCGTACTATGATTCTGATTATGATTAAAGCTCAGGCTAAGGAGGCTGGCATACAGAAGACTATCTCGCCTCACACACTTCGCCACTCTTTTGCTACTGCTCTGCTTGAGGGTGGTGCCGACTTGCGTTTTATTCAAGCCCTTTTAGGACATGAGAATATTGGCACCACAGAAATCTATACCCATATAGATACCTCAACCCTGCGCCAAGAAATCTTGGAGCACCACCCGAGGAATTTGAAACGGTCGTAGAGTGAATGTCTTTATTTCCTTAGCCAAAGATACATCAGTTGGTCAGCTATAAAGTATTCGCTTGATGATGTTGAAACGAGTCCAAGTGCGAGCAATTTCTTAATAGCTTGCTGGACACTACTGGTAGAGCTGAGCTGATGCTTGCGGATGAATGCACCTGATGTAATTTTCTGTGCTCGGCCTTCGTTAGCAATGGCATATAGCAGTTCTTTTTGTGGGAGAGAGAGTCTTGAGAGTTTCTCGCTATAAAGATGGTCTGCTTCTTTAATCATTAGGTTGATGCTGTTATCAACTGTCTCCAGTGAACAAGTTTCGCCTTGAGCGGTTTGCGCAAACGCCTCTCTGAATGTTTTCTGATTATAATAGGTGTTGCCCTCAAAGAGGTGATAAACATGGCTGATGGTATCGTTTGCAATCTTCTTGTCATTCTTATTAAAATGATATTGTACAAACTCACTATATTTCTCCTCAGCAATAATGTCAATACTCTGTATGTCTGCACTATTATAAAAAGGTCTGCTTGATTCTAAGAACATTTCTTCAAGTAGCTGTCGCTCACTACCTGCAAAAATAAATACTGAGTTACTTAGTTCTTGTATATGCGTACGCAGAATAGCCTCGATATTTTTCTCTGGGTAGTTAGTTATCTGTTGGAACTCATCGATTGCGACAATACATTTCTTGCCTGCCAGTTCGAGTGTGCGGAATATTTCCTCTAACGAATAGGCTGGGTTTTGTATATTTCCTATGGCAAGTCCGAATGTAGGTAGCATGGTAGCTGGATCGATGGTGATGTTACCCATCAACGATTTCATGGTAGCGATAGCCAGTTTCTGCATCTTTTGCCCCTTTGTGGCGAGAGTGTTGAATACAGCTTTACCAAATTCATAGGTAAACTCCTGGAATGATGATGTTCGGAGTATATCCACAAATATGGTAATATAGTGGTCTTTTATCTCAGGTTTATCAAAACAGTGGTATATGAGCTGTGTTTTACCAACTCGTCGTGGCGACATTAATACAACGTTGGCACCATTAGTTAAACTTTGGATGAGGCGTTTCGACTCGTCCTTCCTGTCGCAAAAAAGCTCTGCAGGAATCTTGCCCGACGCGATAAATGGATTTGTAACTATGCTCATAACTCGTTTATTTTTCGGCAAAGATAGGTTATTTCCATGAAACCACCAACAAATTATTTGAAATTAATTATTCATTTTGAATAATTTAACTTAAATAATCCGCTTTGAATAATTGTGTGATAAATAATATGCGCACATCGTTCTCATTACTCTAAAAAACAAGAACTTCCACTTAGGTTTAGTAACCAAGTGGAAGTCCTTTATCGGAATCCTATCAATTAGAACTTATATCCAAAGACGACGCCAAAAGCTTGGTTAAATTGGCTAAAGTTCGAATCTAATTTCTTGAGCCCGCGGCTATACTCTAAACCAATATTGAACTGTTCAAATTCTAGTGATAAGCCTGCAATAGCACCAACATCAAAACGGTCATATCCACCGTCTTTGTCGAAAACCTTTGTCTTGCCACCGCCGTACCATTCAATCTCACTGCCGAAAAGACCGTAAGCAACGTATGGACCAGCCTTAATGGCGAGTTTCATGCCGTCAGAAACAGGTATCTTGTATGCTGCAAAAATAGGAACTTCTAGGTATGACATGCTTATTTTGCCGTCAACAGCATCAGACTTGAATCCTTTTGTTACAAACTCAATACCAGGAATAATAGAGAAATTTTCAGAAACACTTAAATCGTAAGCGAAACCTGCTTTGTATGCAAAGTTTAACTTTGTATCTGCATCGCTACCAACAACAGAAGAAAAACCGGCTCCAACTTTTAATGTCAGCTTTGAGTCTTCCTGTGCGCTCATTGTAAAGGTTGTGAGTGCGAGAACAACCATCAGTAATGTTCTTTTCATACAGTTTTTGTTTTTAGATTGCACCAAGTATCCTTTGGTACGTAGTTAATAGATTAGGTCAGGATACGACCATTATTAAGATTCAGTTTTTATCTTAGCCACATTAAATTGGTTGTTGTGGGTTTCTGATTATTACCAAATGCTACGCCTACAGCTTTGGCGGCTTGAATACGGTCTTTCTCCAATTTGATTTGATCATGATACTTCTCGCGCATCTCAAAGTCGATGTCACTACGAACCTGTGCTTTAACTTCTTTCATAAGTTTCCAGGCTTCGTTGTAACAGGCAGCATCTGGGTCAATCTGTGCTAACATAGAACACACTTCGTAGGCCGTTTCTTGATCCTGACCAGCAGCCCATAGCGCTTTTGCTTGATTAAGTAGATAGAGATTCATTCTATCAAGATACTTCGTGTAGAGTTCAAGCCCGTAGCGCGTAGCCTCTTCACCACCTTTCGAACAGAGAGGTATTGCTAATACCATTGTTAGTGCCTCTTCGTATTTCTGAAGACCTACAAGCCTCTTAGCCTCCTTAATGATGTTACGGTACTGTGAATCGTAATAGTTCAACATGTTCTTTTTCCCTCGATTTATGAGATTGATGATCTCACTATTTCGGGTATTAATTCGACGGAATGCGTTGATGTAGCTCTTAACTTCACCTGTGCCTACGCCATCAAGTGTAATATATGCTGTTCCGAATTTCTTCTGGCTATAGGTGTCAGCCATATAAAATGTTACACCAAAATTATACACCGTCTGAATAGGTGGTCCAGGTAAATTACTCTTATCAAGTACATCACAATGTGCTGTTAGCACGAAGGGAGTAGTTGGAGCTTCTGTCGTAAGGCCATTTTCTGTCGCTACACGAAGTAGTGACTGATACAAGATGTTACTTGCTGCGGTTGGAACATTGGAAAAATCTTCATCAAGCTGGATGGAAATGGGCAATACGCAGTCTTGAGCAAAAGTGTTCGCAGAAGCCATAAGGCATATTATTGCCAGAATATTCTTCATTTTCATAATTCAAATCCTCCTTTCTACTTTTCTCCTAAAATTAAAAGACATCGCCCAAGACCGCGATTAACAGTCTTTACTGTGATGTTGTATGGTGATGCGCCTAAGAAACGAGCTAGTTCGCGGGCAAAACCATAAGTGTCTTGAGCTGATCCGTTAGCTTTGTATAGCGGAATGCGTACCTGTTCATATAGTATCATTGATTCAGTGGCATCTGATTTGCTGAATCGATGGTTCACGCAGTTGTCCGATAGCCAATTGTCTATAACTTCACTGAGTTCTAAGTCACCATACATTTTTTCAAAGTCGATTGTCCCGATATCAAATACACGCATATCGAGTACAACTTCACGGCCGTTGGTTAGCAGATCATCGAAATGAGATTGCAAACGTTCAACAAAGCTGTCCATATGGTCTTGAACCGCTTCTTCCAATAATACTGGTATTTCTGCAGAGAAGGAACCCTTTCCTGTTCCTTGTGCACCTGCAACTTGCTTATTACTATATGCATCGATGGCACGCAGATTGTAAGTGATGCTACTCTTTGGTCCTACAGTATTGACCATCCAGTCTATTTCCAGTAAAATGTCAGCTTTTGCTGTACGGCGTAAACGATCTAATGGACTTTCCTGTATGTTTGAACCGCTGGTCTTACTAGTAATCAGTCTATCCTCTGCCGAGAGGTTAGAGATACTTCTCAGATTCTGCTGAAGATCTTTAAGAGGGAATCCTCGATCTGCCATAAGGGTATTAATCTTAGAGATGATTGCATTTAGCTGTTGGTCAGAAGATACTGCAGCTTTGTAATCTGGAATTTCCTCAATCATGCCTTGGTTGTCGAAAGTCTGTTCGTAGCCATGAGCTTTACACCAAGCTTCACTTGGCACTACCATTAGAGTTGGTTTCTTTGCTTGCGCCATTGCTGACAGTGAAAATGCTGTCAGCATCATGATGGATAATAATGTTTTTATTTTCATAATTTGTTCCTTTTTAGTCTATAACATTGTCGGCCTTTAGGCGTGCTTTTAATTCAGCCCTCAGTACGCGAATGGTTAGATCATAAGCATAACCTAATTTGTCTTTAGATCTACCACCTGAGCGTTTCTTGGTATCGCGTAGCAATACATATTTCTGGTATTCGCCATCATCGGCAAAGAAAATGTTAAAGTAGTTCTCGTAGCGTTCTTTTGCATTCACTTCTGTTACGAGTGGACGATTGTTACACCCTTGTACGCCATCGCGTATACCTTCAAAGATGACTGCCCATACCGCGTTTTTCTTTGCCTGCTCCTTTGCATCTGTACGATTTCGGCCGTATCCTTGTACACGGAGAGTTTGCGATCCATCTAACTCTACACCAAGACATCTGATGGAAGTTCGGGCATAGATAGCTTTATTCTGCGCATGGACACACGTCAGCGATATGCTCGCTATTATGATTAATACTAATTTTTTCATATCAGACGATTTTTAGTTTTAGAATTCATATCCTAGTTTTAAACCGAAATAGCTGAAAGTCGTATTCTCTTTCTTGTAATCTTTAAAACGACTGATTGTATAACTAATACCTATCAGGAAGTTGTTACGTAGTCCGCCGAAACTATATCCGATAGTAGGACTGGCAAATACTCCATCATTGACGGCATAGCCGGCATTAATTGACCAGAAAGGAACACCATCGCGATCATAAGCTGAAATAAAATTACCACGCATATTTGCAAATACAGGAAATGCAAATCTGTTTTCAGTATCTCTTACGTCGGCATTGTTGACATAAATACGCGTGCCGAGTCCAACACCCAGACGCAGAAACTCGTTGAAACGATATCCTGTTGTAAATGTCGCACTGGCAAATTGCATGTTCCTGCGTACTGGCATAGCGCTGCTGGCACCCTCTGCTTCAGCGGCAAACCAGAAACCATTGTCCTGTGTCTCGTAATCTCTATAGTTTGTATGCTTGGGTGCTTCGGGAAGTTTTACATCACGGTACTGTGCGTAGCCAGTTGCAGTAAATGTGCAAAGTAATAATGATAATAATACTTTCTTCATGTTTTGTGAATTATGGGTTAGAAACCAGATGATAGAGAACGAACTACACCTGCTTGTTCAAGTGTTTTGCGGAGAGCAGTCTTGTCTATTTGAAGTATAGCACCGCATTTATACCCCTTTTGTGTTTTTACACGATCGTATGATCCTGTAACGATGCTTGCAAAATTCTGACATTGACCATCTTTTGCGAAAAATGCTTCACAGAAAGCGGCATTGTCGATTTCTGCTGTTGGTGATGCCATGGCTGGTTGCCGTGCACCGCTTGCATTACCACTACAGCCCCGGAATACCACTCCATGAACAGCTGCTCGCTTTAGGTCTTCATCTTTTACGCTTTTAGCATAGACGTATACTTTTACGAGAAGAGTTCCTTCTGTACCTGATCCAGCCCCAGTAATATCATATTGAGGCATTTTATCACCTTTCGCTGCTACACCAAGTATCATTGTGAATAGCAGGAATAATAAACTAACAGTTCTTTTCATTGTCATTTCTTTCTTTTCTGTTTTGAAATTATTTGTTTGACATTTCACGTATTAGCATGCCCTTGGCAAAATCTTTGCCACTGACTTTGCGGAAAGTAGTATAGCCAAGTGTGGCGCCTGTGGCCCCCTCTTCAACGGCCATGTAACGATTGTCCCAAATAAGATTATCAATGGGTTCAATAACTCCTACACGATTATATTCATGTTTCCCATTCTCTTTCTCAACAACTTCTAGTACTTCGAATTTGCTCTTCGAACTAACCCCCTCCTTCATTCCAATAAAGGCAGTGAGTGGCTCAACGCTCACTAATGGTGTCTTTGTTCTGAATTCGATGTAATTTCGTTGCAGGTCGACAACATTTTCGTCAATAGCTCGCTGACAAGCTTTGCGTACCATTACAATCGGCTCGTTTTCGTTAATGCCTAAGAATGACGTTGTACCACCACTACTCTCAACTTTGCCAACATACTTCAGCTTGTAGTCTCCTCGCGCAGCCTCAAAGGTAGCCCATTTCTCATGATTTGGTGTGCCAGAGTATTGCTCCTGATAGAATAGGTTAGCAATATCATCCGACCATTCCAGTTGGTAGAGGAAGGTGTTGATTTTTACTTTAAAACCTTTAATAGTTTCAACCATATCTCCGATATTGTCCGTCAAATCGTCGATATTGCTTCCTGTTGCTGCCGCAGCAACTGCTCCTAGAATCTTAATTATCGCAGCTCCTGTTTTTGCACCTTTATTCTTGTCTACGTAACGTATATCGTTCACAATGACAAAAGTGTTACCTATTAGATCTTCACCTGCATCCTGGAGCATAGCAATGCCGCGAGCTGAACGATCTGCCAATTGCTTATCAAACTCTGTCGCGTTATAGAGACCACGCTCTTTTATCAATTCCATGTCGCATTTCCCAGTGAAGAAATCTCTATTGAACCAGCGTCCAACTAGGCGACTTGCAACCTTATTATTATTAAGGAATGAAGTAATCTCAGTATTCTCCTTTTCACTACCAGCTCCAGATAGCTTTTTGTCCATGGTGAGGACTTTGACGCTCAGATTGTGATCGTTAAACTTGTCTGGAACAGGAATCTGCAAGAAAGCTTCTTTGATTTCACCTGCAAACTTTTGGTCTGTGTGATTAACTAAAATTGAATATATCGAACTGCGTCGATAATTTGATTCTGTTTCTTGGGCAAGTGTGTTAGAAACTGTTGCTACTGCAAGTCCTAATATGATATATCGCATCTTCATAACCGTCTTTCTTTGAAGTTAATAATTCCATTCATTTTTACTTAGTGTTGCATTCAAATCGTAAGAACGATTCTCACGTGTGGCCTCTAATAGTATATTCTTCTTCTCCATGGATGTTAAAGCGCGTCCATTACGCTTTTGGATTTCTTTTACTATCAGGTCTTTATATGCTACAGAAACAGGCATATCCATCAGTACTTCATCATTGGTATTTATGAGATAGCCGAATTTATCAATGTTCTTTGCTACATCAACATTGTCGATATCTGTTTTGACTGCATTTGGAAGAAATATTTGTGCGCGATTCAATGGCGTGTTGTCGACTATCATGTCCGTTGGTGCAACATGGGCGATACCTTCTTTGAAGTTGTCAACTCTTTTATAACCAGTGGTAGATATCTGATTAGTTTGCAGATTATAGTGATAGAATAGTGAATCCTCTTTCGTTACCCACATGTGTTTTGTGTTACGCTCCGATGGGAAAACAACGTTTGCGAAAGCTGTAGGGATGAGTTCTGAGTTCTCGGGTGAAACCATTCCCCATTTTCCATCTTTCATAACAGCAATCATGTCGTATATGTTGCCGTAAGCTTTCTCGAATTCGAAAGGAACTCTGATGTCACCAGAGCGAGTGATACAACCATATTTTCCTTCTTTTAAGACAGAAAACACTTGTTGATCTTCTTTGAATCTAGGAAATTCGATTTCATCATATCCAGATAGTGGTGCGATGTCATTGTTATGATCATTAAAAACTTCCCACTTTCCAGAATTGTTCTTTGCAGCCCATAATCCACTTGCAATGCTATGCTTTAATGAAGAATATCCTGTTCTGACTGTTGTCCCGCTATTGTTGATGAATGACCATGTGCTGCCATTAACAGGTGCAACTTCGCCGATAAAATCTCCATGAGTCCAGAATTTGATGTCATCGAACTTTGTGTCGAATTTGGCTGCTTCAAATCCTTTACCAGTGCTTAGATTGTGATAACCGCATATTGTTTGTTTCTTTGTAACATTATAGTATCTTACCATACCACTCTGTGGTTGCATAACAAAGTAGTACAAACCTGGTTTTAAGATTTCTTTTCCTTTACTATCAATGATGCCGGCATTATAAATCCCAAGGTTATTCCCGCTGAATCCCAAATAAGTACAATCAGTAACTAAGGTGTCTGCTGTGCAATGGTAGCTGAACAAAAGACGTTTCCCCTCGTAGTATTTTACTTCATTTGCTCCATCATATGCAAATTCATATAGTCCTTTGTATTTTGGTTCTACTAATATGTCTCCATTTGCATTGATAATACCATACTTTGCTTTTGCCATGTATGTCTTTTTGTCGGAGGGTGTAGCTTTACCACCTAATGCAATTATTGCTTTACCATAGCAATTTGGACGCGAAATGAATGAGTACTTAGCTGGTAGCATTTCTTTGCCTTCATGGTTCGCAAGTCCCATTAATTTTCCTGATTTGATAAGGTAAAGGTTCTTGTTCCATGGGAATATCTGAGTGTATTTCAATGGAAGCAAAACAGTTCCTTTAGTGTCGATTATGCCTGACTTTCCACCCTTCGTAACAATTGCAATACCGTCATTAAAAGGTTGGGCAGATTCATATTGACATTTGATGACTTCATTACCATCTTGGTCAACATAACCAATTTTACCTTTCTTGTCAACATGAATCTTTAATTGTTGAGCTTGCACATTCATAGGTTGAGCTTGCACATTCATAGATAGTACAAGACCTGCTAAACATAGAAGTTGTTTTAGGTTCATAATTTTTGTCTACCAGTCTATAGTCCCAGATTCGACTGCTTTAAAATCGTTACTATTGACTATTTTCGACATAAAAAGAAAGCGTGGGAACTCTGCATGTCGCTCGTCCCACGTGTAGAGGCCTTCGCATTGCCCGGAATTGTTGAACGAGCAACGCTGAAGCCCACGCCGATATGAATATAATCCTCCCCTTCTCAATCACCTCAATTTACTTGAGACGAAAGAAAATAGGGGATTCCTATATACAATCCCGAGGACATCTGCTGTTGCTGTGTTCTGACAATTCCAGAAAGTTGCGAAGTTTCTACACGTCAAAACAAAGCGCTTTGCAAACGCCTTTTTTAATATGTCGTGACTATCTCGTACCACACCTGCTACGTTCCATTTGGGGATGCAGGCCTCTCTTGGCTTGGTGTGGTTTGTCTTTTGCGATGTGATTTGCTGAATACGTTCGGCTATATCATTTGGCGTCAGACAACAAGTAGTCAACTGCAAATATACGTAATTTTCTCATAATATCAATTTATTTCTTGGAAAACTACTAATTTTTTGGATTATTTAATAACTAATGTTAAAATGAATGGCGTATAATTGATTTGGCTTAAGTCTGACAAACAGTTTTTCTTCTGTATTATTCCCAGGTTGGGAATGTTTCGTTCCCAACCTGGGAAGCAAATGTTCCCAACTTGGGAACATTTTTCGCACCCTTGTTGGTTGACTTTTCCTGATTTCACTAGACATTTTTTCTCTTTATTAACTGAAAAAGTAGACGATAATTCTGTTGTCGTACTGAATCGATAGACACAAGCGAAAAAACTCTCATCTCTCAATAATTTTATGTAAGTGCTTTATACATAGTCGTTTACCGGACTGAGAGATTCTCCGCATCCCTCCCTTATCTCTCCCTAATCTCTCATGTGGTCTCCACTTCACAATGATTCAGATGGTACTAATTGGAGGGATGAAGGGAGGGATAAAGAGAATCTCTCAAAGCTAGTATCGATCTCTCTAAGTGGGAGGGACATCGTAATCGTGCTATCATTGAGGTGCTCTTTTCGTGTGGACTTCGTGTTAGTGAACTTGTAAACTTGAAGTTGTCCGATTTATATCTCGACGAGGAGTATGTCCGTGTATTGGGTAAAGGCTCTAAGGAACGTTTAGTACCCATCTCGCCAAAGGCCATTCAAGAACTGGGTTACTGGTTTGATGATCGCCAACTGATGAATATCAAACCAGGCGAGGAGGATTATGTGTTTCTGAATCGCCGTGGGGCTCATCTTACGCGTACTATGATTCTGATTATGATTAAAGCTCAGGCTAAGGAGGCTGGCATACAGAAGACTATCTCGCCTCACACACTTCGCCACTCTTTTGCTACTGCTCTGCTTGAGGGTGGTGCCGACTTGCGTTTTATTCAAGCCCTTTTAGGACATGAGAATATTGGCACCACAGAAATCTATACCCATATAGATACCTCAACCCTGCGCCAAGAAATCTTGGAGCACCACCCTAGAAACATGAAGCATCAGCAAGACTGAGGTTTAGTTGAAAACCACTTTCTTCGTTTCTCCGTTTTTGTATTTGATGATATATAGGCCCGACTTTACTTCGCTAGCGTTGATTCGTCGGCCATATAGATCGTAGATAGCTTCTGGTTTGTCTGATTGTGGCGTCGTGGTACTGATGCCCGTTGGTGTGCTGTCCATGAAATGGAAACTTGCCAGTCCGTTCACTACACGCATCTTGGTAATAGGTTTCGACATCAGTAGTGAGTTGTCGGTGTTTGGATGGATTAGTTCTGCTGCGGGCACCGACAGGTTTGTTAGCGAGTCGTTGGCTACATAAGGGTACGCCCATCCACTTTGTCCTGATACATTACTATTGTTGTTGGCTGGGATAATCGTGTAGCGCAGATAATTTGCATTTATGTTTGCTAAATTATCCCAGAGTGTCTTATCATAATCGATGTGGAATATGACGAGGCCGCTTCCTGGCAGATTTGCATCCCAACCTTTCTTTTGGCGGTTTTCTATGATATAGAATTCATTAGAGTAACCGTCATTGCGCACGAGATAGGCCTTGGGTTCATCAGACAAGGCTGGTATGTTATTGATCTCTTCAGCGGTCGTCAGCTCTTGAATATCTATCCATCCCATAAGCATTCGTTCGAAAGCAGAGTAGTTGCATGGCTTGAATCCGTCGGCATTATAGTTGCCAGCATCCATCAGGTCCCAATATTCTATGATGCTCTTGCCTGCATATATATCTGGCAAATTGAAACAGTGGCTGTATTCATGACATATTGTGCCAAAGGAACCGTAGCTATTCGTGTTTTTTCTTTCCTGAATACAGCAGTATCTGTTTATTATGTAGTCTTTCCCACCGCTGGTTACGTTTTTTGTGTGACCTCCAGTGTGCCAAGTCAGGAAACTATGGTGCGGCCAGATGGTATTCGTGCCACCACCATCATTCTGTCCTTTGCCAGCATAGATGATGATAATCTGGTCGATATTTCCATCATCATCCCAGTCGTATGTTGACCAGTCTATATTCCCTCTGTTGGTTAGAGAATCCACAATGTCGTAAACAAGATATTGTGAATTATCATCGTTTTTAGCTGTACTGGCATATTTCGCACACTTGCTGTTTAACCTCACATATTGCAGGTCGAACTGTAAATTTAACTTTCCGTAGCTCTGATCGTAGAAATAATCGTGTACAGAACCTATAAATTGGTCCTCAGCAAATCCCTCTTCATTAAAGATCCTGCCCCAAAGCTGTAGTGGATTCGGGTCTACAAAACTTACGTCAGCAAAAGCTGCCAGAACTACCAGTTGTCTTTTATGGCCAATATATGAGACGCTTCTGTTTTGCTTTACACTACGTGTTAAGGCGCGTTGTGTGTTATTGCGGATGTTGCAACTGCGCAATCTGATACTGTCATCAGCAGCAGCGCTGACAACCAGTAGCAGTAAGAGTATGGTTTGGATAACTCGTTTCATCTTCGTCTATCCTAGTGTGATGTTCTCTACCTCTACGGGCTCGTGGAGGAATATCTGGGCTTGTTCCTGGAACTTCTGTGGGTTCTCTGTTGTCAGGTAATGAACGCTTGCATGCTTTGAGCAATGCTGCTCCATGTTGGGGTGGCGTTCGAGATAGTTTTTCAGACTCTCAGCCACATATTCACCCTGCGGAACAACCCGTACGCCTGCTGGCAGATACTTCAGTATCTTAGGCATGAGTAGGGGATAGTGGGTGCAGCCCAGGATAATGGTGTCGATGGCTGGGTCCTTGCGCATGATTTCATCGATGCGTTTTTTTACGAAGTAGTCGGCACCAGGCGAATCGGCCTCGTTGTACTCTACCAGCGGTACCCAGAACGGACAGGCCACACCCGATACCTGAATGTCAGGACTGAGCTTGCGTATCTCCAGGTCGTAGCTCTCGCTCTTGATAGTACCTTCGGTGGCTAATACGCCCACATGGCGTGAGGTGGTGAGCGAACCGATAATTTCGGCAGTAGGACGGATGACGCCCAGCACACGGCGCTCAGGGTCTATCTGTGGCAGGTCGTTCTGCTGTATGGTGCGCAATGCTTTGGCTGAGGCTGTATTACAGCCCAGAATGACGAGGTGGCAACCCATCTCGAAGAGTTTGACTACAGCCTGTCGTGTAAACTCATAGACCACATCAAACGAACGTGGTCCATAAGGTGCACGGGCATTGTCGCCCAAATAAAGATAATCGTATTCGGGTAGCAGCTGACGGATTCCATGTAGGATGGTGAGTCCGCCGTAACCACTGTCGAAGATTCCAATTGGTCCGGGATTACTTGAGAGCATCCTTTACGATATCATTGATGTCTTCGCCCATGTCGGGGTTGATAAAAGGTAAGGCCTTTACATCGGTGTCGAGAATGAATGCATAGCCCCTATCTTGTCCGATTGCAGCAAGTACGGCATTAAGCTTGGCATAGAGTGGTGAAAAAGCCTCTGTTTCGGCTTCGGCCAGCTGTTGGCGACTGCTGTTCTTAAAGTTGATGTTCTTCTCCATCAGTTCCTGCAGTTCACTCTGACGTTTCTGCAGAATACTCTTTGGGAAGTCGCGCTGTCCATCAAGAAACTCCTCGTACTTCCTGTTGAATTCGTCTTCTACGCGCTTGGCTTCAGCCTGATACTGATTCTTCAAGTCGGTCAGTCTTTGCTGTACCAAGTTGTAATCAGCCATCGACTGGATGGCAGCCTGATAGCTAAGGTAGCCAAACTTAACAGATGGTGTGGCATCGTCCTGTGCAAAAGCGTGGAGCGATACGAATGCCACAAGAAGTACGAGGAATCGTTTCATGGTGGTGTGATTTTGTTATTATACTATTCGTTTGATTACTTCAGACCGAGTTTGGTCTTAACCTGAGCAGTTACATCAGTAGAGAGGGTAGTGCTGATGTAAGGCAGCGAGTTGTTCTCCATAATGTAAACATACTGACCAGTCTGACCTACAGCCTTGATGGCATCGAGAATCTTGGTCTGGATGGCCTGCATCTTCTCAGCTGAAGCTTTCTGCAGTGCCTGCTGGTTGTCCTGATAGCTCTGCTGAATCTTCTGATACATGTCCTGGAGCTCCTGCTGGCGGCGCTGCTTGATGTTCTCGGGCAGAGAAGCCTGCTCTTTCTCGAAAGCCTCACCCTTTTTCTGCAGCTCGTCCTGCATGCTCTTCAGGTCGGCCTCATACTGGTCCTGCAGGGCTTTGATCTCGTTCTGGGCTTTGGTGAACTCAGGCATGGCCTGCATGATCTCCTGGGTGTTCACATGGCCGAACTTGCCCTGTGCATTAGCGGTGCTGATACCGCAAAGTGCGCAAATTGCGCAGATGATAAATTTCTTCATATTATTATAAGTTTTTAAATTATCAATTGTCAATTATCAATTATCAATTTGTGTATCCCAGTTTGCGGAGCACCTCAGATGAGATGTCGATCTTGGGTGAGCTGAAGATGATGCCAGCCTCACTGGTACGATCGAGTACAAGCTGATAACCACGCAGATCGGCAATGTCTTTTACGGCATTGTAAACCTCTTCCTGGATAGGGGTCATCAAGGCTGTGCGCTTCTTGAAGAGTTCACCTTCTGGACCGAAGTAGTGCTTCTTCAGTTCGGCAGCCTGCTTCTCCTTGTTGACGATAGCATCCTGCTTAGTCTTCTTCTGCTCTTTTGAGAGGAATACCACTTCGTTCTGATAGTTCTTGTAGAGGGTTTGAGCCTCGGCATTCAAGGCGTCCACCTCTGCCTGCCACTGCTTAGATACCTGACCTAACTGTTCGTTAGCACGCTCGTAGGCTGGTATATTCTTCAGGATATACTCCATGTCGATCACAGCCACCTTCTGGGCGCTGATGCTTGTGAAACCGCAGATGGCACAAAGTGCACAAATAATCAATTTCTTCATAACTATCTACACTTTTAATTACACTTAGAATTCCTGTCCGAGAATGAAGTGGAAGTTGCTTCCGCCTCGCTTCTGAGCGCCATACTGGCTGGTATATACATTGTCGAAACCGTATGCCCAGTCGATACCCATCAAACCTACCATTGGCAGGAAGATACGTACACCGATACCTGCAGAACGCTTCATCTTGAATGGGTTGAAGTCTTTAGCGCTGGCCCATGCATTACCACCCTCCAGGAATCCAAGACCATAGATGGTGGTGTTACCCAGCATGAAGGGGTAGCGCAGTTCCAGGGTGAATCGGTCGTAGGCGTATGAGTTGTAAGATGAGATGGTGCCGCCCTTCATCATGGTCTCGTAGGCCGAAGAGTAAGAGAGCGAACCATTTTCGTAACCACGCAGACCGATGGTCTCCTCAGAATAGCCGTATGAATAGCCACTCATACCATCACCACCCACATAGAAGGTCTCGAATGGTGAGCGCTTATCCTTGTTGTAGCTGCCCAGCAGTCCCATCTCTACACGAGTCATCAGCACGAAGCACTTCTGACCGTTTGTGAGGGCTGTAAAGGTGCGGCTCTTGAACTTCCATTTGTGATACTCAATCCAGCGGTAAACATCCTGCAACTCGTCCTCGTAGGTAGATGAGTTAGAGTTCTTGGCCAGATTCTTATAGTCCTTATTGTCGAACAGCGACCAAGGTGGTGTAACGGTTACCGATGCCATGAACTCTGAACCACGGCGTGGGAAGAGCTGGTTGTCGGTAGAAGTACGGCTCAGAGTGAGACCGATGTTGATGTTGTTACAGTTACCGTTGTGGATATAGAAGTAGCTCCAATCGCGCAGCATATAGCGTGAGAAACCGAGCTGTGCCGACAACTGGAAGTAGTCATCTGGCCAGCGCAGACGCTTACCCCAACCAAGTGATGCTCCGAACACGGTCATGGTCTTGTCATCATCAAGCATTGACTCATAGTTCATGTAGTAGGGGTTGTAGCTTCCCATACCATAGGTGTACATCGAATAGTTGTTGTAGAACGCGTTGTTACGATAATAACTAGAGATATCGCTCTGCTTAGAGTAGAACACACCTACATTGAGGCTGTTAGGACGCTTTCCGCCAAACCAGTTGGTACCATAGTTTGCACTCAGCGAGCTGTAGTACGAACCGTTGGTCTGGAAACTGAAGCCGAGCTGCTCGCCATCACCATAAGGCAGGATACCACGGTGCAGCTTGTTCTTACCAAACAGGTTGCGGATAGAGAAGTTGTTGAACTTGATACCAATCTTACCGATGATACCTGTCTGTCCCCATCCGAGTGAGAACTCCAGCTGGTCGTTGCTCTTCTGCTCCAGGCGCCAATTCACGTCAACCGAACCATCCTCAACGTTTGGCTTGATATCGGGTACCACCTTCTCAGGATCGAAGAATCCCATAGAGGCGATATCACGAACCGAACGTGTCAGAGCTTCCTTATTGAACAGGTCGCCTGGCTTGGTGCGCAGCTCACGGCGTACAACCTCTTCGTAAAGACGGTCGTTACCGTAGATGCGAACGTGGTTGAGGTGAGCCTGAGGACCCTCGGTAACGCGCATCTCAATGTCGATAGAGTCGCCGTCGATGTTCACTTCGACGGGGTCGATATTCGAGAATACATAACCATTGTTGTAGTAATAGTTGCCTGCGGCATCCTCATCCTCCTTCAAACGTTTGTCGATATGCTTCTGGTTATATACATCACCCTTCTTCATACCAAGAACGGCATTCAGATAGTCGGTAGTAACCACGGTGTTTCCTACCCATGTGATATTGCGTACAAAGTATTTTTCTCCTTCGTCAATCTTCACAAACACGTTCACGTGCTTGTCGTCGAATGCGTAAACCGAATCTTCGATGATGGTAGCGTCGCGGAAACCTAACTCGTTATATTTCTCGATAAGAGCCTGTTTGGCCTCCTTGTAACGTTCGTCGGTAAACTTCTTGGCTTTGAAGAAGTTGGTGAGCTTGCCTGCTTCATGAATCTTACCGAAAGCACCCTTGCCAAACAGCGAGCCTTTAATCTTGCTCGTCTTCAACTTATCGTTGCCTTCGAAAATCAGGTTGCGCACCTTCATCTTGTCCTTTTTGTCGATATTTACATCCAGTGTTACCTGTCCTGAGGCATCCTCATGCTGCACAATATCGATCTCAGCATTCTTGTATCCCTTGTCGTCGAAGTATTTCTTAGCCAGAATCTTAGCACGGTCGATGATATTACGAGTGAGACTCATGCCTTTTACCATACCCAGCTTAGCCTCCATATCCTCGCGCTCGGCCTTCTTGATTCCGTTGTATTTGATGTCCTTGATACGTGGACGCAAGCCCAGGTGGATGCACAGATACACCTTGCTTCCTACGATAGAGTCGGCTGTAATCTGAACCTTTGAGAACAATCCATTACGCCAGTAGCGCTTTACGGCTTCGGTTATCTGTGAGCCTGGCAACTCAATCTCCTGACCTACCGTCAGTCCCGAGAGACCTGCCAATACATAGTCCTCATATCCTTCTACACCCTCTACTGCGATACCACCGATTTCACAGGTACGTGGCGTACCGGCATACGAGATATCTGGGTTTACAATCTTATCCTGAGCAGAAGCCATTAAGGGGAAAAAGATAAGAAGGTAAAAAGATAACACTCCCCTTACCATTCTTTTCACCTTATTAATAATATATATACAAGCCACTTCCTTCTTCTATTTTTTTTACTTTCTATTTTCTTATCTTTTTACTCTTTCTCTTCGGCCTCTACCTGTGCCTCGGTCTTACCAAATCTGCGCTGACGGTTCTGATAGCTGTAGATGGCTTTATGCAGGTCGTCCTCCATAAAGTCGGGCCAGTATGTGTCGCAGAAGTAAAGTTCCGAGTAAGCAATCTGCCACAGCAGATAGTTAGATATACGAACCTCGCCACCAGTGCGTATCAATAGGTCGGGATCGGGCATGAAGTTGGTCCACAAACGCTCGGTGATTGTGTCCTCGGTGATGCTGTTCACATCCAGTTTACCTTCTTTCACCTCCTGAGCAATCTGCTTGGCAGCAGTGGTCATCTCTAATTTCGATGAGTAGCTCAAAGCCACAACCATGGTCATGCTGTCATTCTTGGCTGTATGCTCCTCTGTCTCGGCCAGCTTCTTGTTTACTGCTTCTGGGATGCGTGAGCGATCACCAATCACACGGAAACGTACGTTGTTCTTCATGAAAATCTCATCCTCAAGCGATGTGAGTACCAGTCCCATCAGGGCTGCCACTTCATCAGCTGGACGATTCCAGTTCTCAGTAGAGAAGGTGTATAGTGTTAAGAACTTCACTCCCAGTCGGGTACACTCAGAGGTGATGCGGCGTACAGCGTCAACACCAGCCTGATGACCAAAACTACGGTCTTTACCACGCTCCATAGCCCAACGTCCATTGCCATCCATGATAATAGCAATATGCTGGGGAATCCTGTTCATGTCTAAAAGCTCCTTCATATTCTTAATATCTATCGTTGTTACACGTTTTGCATTTCTCCCAGAGGTCGTAGGTTAGTGCTATTTGTAGCACGCTGTAGCCATCGGTGTTCTTAAACAGGCCGCTGCTCTTAATGCCTAAGGGATCTTTTCTGCCGTCCAGCTTGTCGCTCAGCGTAAAGCGCATAGCCCATTCTGCTGTCAGGTTCAGACGATTACCTATTTTGTATTTAATGCCTGCGCCTATTGGCAGGTTCATTGTAGCGCCATCTTCTGGTCCGCCATAGAGGGTGGTTCCCAAGCCCAGAGTGATGAAAGGCGTAAAGCGCTGTGCGCCGCGATATTCCAGTCCAGTGCCGTATGGCCAAAAGTTGTACTCTAACCGTACATCAGCTTCTGTCATCTGGTGACTGAACTGATATTCTTCATTGGCTGCTTCCCCCTTCAGTTTAGCTGTACCTAAGTCGAATGCTAAAGCCACACGTGGATCAAGGCGGTATTTGGCCACAAGTGCCAACCAGGGTTGCATGCCTTTTAGTGGGTTGCTGTTGTAGTCACCTACATAGCTTGCCAATCCAGCTCCTGCACCTATCTCCATCTTGTACTCAGGCTCAGCCTGAGCATTGGCGACCATCGTTATGGTCATGGCGAAGATGACTGTCAGAAGCTTTCTCACTGTTACTCAATGATAAGGCCTCGCCAAACTTCACCGGTATCTTTGCCTATCAGCCAGAGATAACCGTTTTCGTCGGTTGTGGCGCTGAGATTATTGGTGCCCAATGCTTCGGGTAATGTATATTTCGTAGTCGTTTTCCAGGTGATACCCTGATCGCGACTTACGTAAATCTTCTTGTCGTTGCCGATGGCCATCACCTGGTTGTTGAAACGCACCAGATTCAGATTCTCCATCTTGGGCAGGTAGTAACCTTGTTGTGACTCAAAAGGAATAAGTATCCACTTCGATGGCAAACTGTTCTTGGCGTATTCTGCAATCTTGCGCCATACAACACAAGCTTTGTCGCTCTTGTCGTTGGTGCCAATCAGCAGTTGATAGTCGGTAGAGTCGTTGGCAGTAAATGGCCATGAGGCAAATGCGATATTGTCTGCGGGCAGCCATGAGGCATCCTCGTCGATATCGTCGGCAGCCCATGTTTCTCCATTGTCTTTGCTTGTCATCAGCATGCCGTCGGTAGCAAGGGCATAGCCTTCAGCCGAGCCATAGCCTATCCACTGCTTCATGCCTGCAGATGCAGCTTTTTCTTCCCAAAGCGCTCTCTTGGCATCGGTAGGCACATCGGCTATCGTCTTCTGCTCCCAGATCATCTTACCGGTTTCTGCCTGGTGTACGTTGATCTTTACGTCATAGCTACGATAGGAAGCACCCGACTGTGCGTACACACGCAAGTCTCTCATTTTGGTGAAGTCTATCGAGTCGCTGCTATTATAGTAGAGCAATGAGTCGTTGCCATTCTTATCAGGGTAGTTAACCACTATAGTACCAGCATTAATACTGCTGATAGTGGCCAAGATACGTGTCAGGTCGCAATCAGAGGGCAGCGAGTCGGTATTATAAATCTTGTGCTGCGCCTGGTCGATTGTGAACACTACAGGGTCTGTTAATGCCTTCTTATAAACAGAGTCTGCACCTTTGGATGTTGTGGTATGTACATAACGATTTACACACGACAACTTGAATGCAGTAATAGCCGTGTTCTCGTAATACTGGGTGGTGTCTTCTTCTTTATCCTTCAAGCATGAAGTCATCAGCAAAGCGCCCGCCAGCATCATACAGAGCGTAGAAATATATCTTTTCATTGAGTCAATAATCTCTATTTAATCCAATTTGGCTGCAAATTTACGCACATTTCTGCAAAAATGAGCACATTTCGGCTTAAATTAATGAAAAAATGCTATAATTTGACCGATTTTAAGTTAGTTTAGGTTTTTGATACCAAAAAGAGCGCGGTATGAATCACTCACCCCGCACTCATTTCAACGAATGTTGGTATGCATGAGCGTATAGATGCTCAGGCCGGCAGACAATGCAACCGTTACCAACATAACAGTTGTTTGAAAATCTAATAACATAATCTTTATACCTTAAAATAATACCTAATGAAAAAGAAGTAATCTCGCGATTACAACTGCAAAGGTACTAATATTAATCGATAATCAAAAATGGGTGGTTGATAATTTGGGGGGCTTTTTATTGCTTATTGATTTAAATCAAAAAAAATTGGCCACGCCTTTCGGCGCAGCCAATTCGCTATATCTAATTGTCAATTATCAATTGTCAATTGTCAATTTCTTAAAGCTTTGGTCCAGCAGCTACAAGTGCCTTACCAGCCTCGTTGCCCTCGTACTTCTTGAAGTTCTTGATGAAGCGGGCAGCCAGATCCTTAGCCTTCTCCTCCCACTCAGCAGCAGTAGCGTAAGTGTCGCGAGGATCAAGGATAGCAGGATTTACGTTAGGCAGCTCTGTTGGAACCTCGAAGTCGAAGAAAGGAACCTTCTTTGTAGGAGCCTTCAGGATGCTTCCGTCCAGGATAGCGTCGATGATACCACGTGTATCGGGGATAGAGATACGCTTGCCGGTACCGTTCCAACCAGTGTTAACGAGGTAAGCCTTAGCACCGCTCTTCTCCATCTTTTTAACCAGCTCCTCAGCATACTTTGTTGGGTGCAGCTCGAGGAATGCCTGACCGAAGCAAGCAGAGAAAGTAGGAGTAGGCTCAGTGATACCACGCTCTGTACCAGCCAGCTTAGCTGTGAAACCAGACAGGAAGTAGTACTTGGTCTGCTCAGGAGTCAGGATAGATACTGGAGGCAGTACGCCGAAAGCATCAGCTGACAGGAAGATTACGTTCTTAGCGTCAGGACCTGCGCTCTTACCGTTAACCTTCTGAGCGATCTTCTCGATGTGGTCGATAGGATAAGATACACGAGTGTTCTCTGTAACAGTCTTATCAGCGAAGTCGATCTTACCATCCTCGGCAACAGTTACGTTCTCCAGAAGAGCGTTACGCTTGATAGCGCCGTAGATGTCAGGCTCGTTCTCCTTGCTCAGGTTGATAACCTTAGCGTAGCAACCGCCCTCGAGGTTGAATACACCCTCATCGTCCCATCCGTGCTCGTCGTCACCAATCAGCAGACGCTTTGGATCGGTTGACAGAGTGGTCTTACCTGTACCAGACAGACCGAAGAAGATAGCGGTGTTCTTACCCTCCATGTCGGTGTTAGCAGAGCAGTGCATTGAAGCGATACCCTGCAGAGGCAGATAGTAGTTCTGCATTGAGAACATACCCTTCTTCATCTCACCACCGTACCATGTGTTAATGATAACCTGCTCGCGGCTTGTTGTGTTGAAGGCAACACAAGTCTCTGAGTTCAGACCCAGCTCCTTGTAGTTCTCAACCTTGGCCTTAGAAGCGTTGTAGATGACGAAGTTAGGCTCGAACTTCTCCAGCTCCTCAGCTGTTGGCTGAATGAACATGTTTGTAACGAAGTGTGCCTGCCAAGCTACCTCAACGATGAAGCGAACAGCAAGACGAGTAGCCTCGTTAGCACCGCAGAATGCGTCAACAACATAGAGGTTCTTGTTGCAAAGCTCCTTAACGGCGATATCCTTTACGTTAGCCCAAACCTCCTCAGACATGGGGTGGTTGTCGTTCTTGTACTCCTCTGTAGTCCACCATACCTTATCCTTGCTCTGCTCGTCGCATACGATGTACTTGTCCTTAGGTGAACGACCAGTGTAGATACCAGTCATAACGTTTACTGCGTTGAGCTCTGTGTTCTGACCCTTGTCGAAACCTGTCAGACCAGCCTTTGTCTCCTCGGCGAAGAGAGTCTCATACGATGGATTGTGAGCAATCACGGTAGAACCGGTGATGCCATACTGAGTCAAATCTAACTTTGCCATATTTCTAATCTTATTTTAAGTTGTGAATATTATCCTTTGTTATAAATCGCCTGCAAAGTTACAAATTATTATTGAATTGCAAGTGTCATTTTGCATTATTTTGTGCGCACACAATTCTTTTTAGGTTAAAGAAATTAAAAAAAAATGCCGGAGCAGTGCTTTTGCCACTCCGACATATCATTTTCTTCAACCTCTTTTTACTTCTTCAGTTCTTCAGGAATTACGGGCATAGCTCCGTTCTGGGTGCATACAAAGGCACTTACTCTGACAGCGATTTTATGGGCTTCCTGAACAGGCAGACCGTTGATGATCGAGGCGCAGAACGAACCTGTAAACGAGTCGCCGGCACCTACAGTGTCGGCTACCTCTACCTTAGGTGTTTCTTGGAATGAGCACAGACCGTCGTCGGTGAAGACGTATGAGCCATTGGTGCCACACGTCAGTACCAGCATCTTCAGGTGATAGTCTTGCACAATCTTTTGGCAGGTGTCGCGCATATCTAAGCTGTCATAGCCAAACATCCGGTTGACAACTATCAGTTCTTCGTCGTTAATCTTCAGGATGTTACAGATGCAGAACGAGTCCTCGAGAATCTCTTTCGAGTAGAACTGCTGACGCAGGTTGATGTCGCAGATTTTTAAACAGTCTTCTGGCGTGGCGTCCAGGAATTTACGGATGTTCTCTCGGCTTACTACGTTGCGTTGTGCCAGTGATCCGAAACAAACGGCACGGGCATTCTTGGCTATCTCCTGCATCTCATTGGTAAAGGGGATATTGTCCCATGCTACGTTTTCCTTAATGTCATAGGTGGGTATGCCGTCGCCCGTTAGCGTCACTTGTACCGTACCGGTAGGATAGGGTACCTGGGGCATCAGGTAGTTGAGGTTGTGCTCTTTCAGCGCCTCAATGGTCTCCTCGGCCAGCGCGTCGTCGCCAAGTGCGCTGATGGCAATAGTGTCCAATCCGAACTGTGCTGTATGATAGGCGAAATTTGCTGGTGCACCACCCAGTTTCTTGCCTTCTGGCAGAACATCCCATAAAGCCTCGCCGAGGCCAACGATATATCTCTTCATAATACTTATGATTTTAAATTCTTACCTTTTTACTTTTTTACCTTTTTATTTTTTTACCTTTCCAACGTAGGTAAACAGATAAATCACGCCGATAGCCATGACTGCTACTGCTCCAGCCTGTCCGATGGCATCGCTGGCAAATCCCATCATCAGTGGGAAAATCGTGCCTCCGAACAAGCCCATAATCATCAAACCCGACACCTCGTTCTGCTTCTGTGGCATGGCTGTGAGTGCCTGTGCAAAACAGATAGAGAAGATATTTGAGTTGCCGTAGCCCACCAGGGCGATAGCTGTATAGAGTATCCACTTCTCGGTGCCAATAAACAGACCACACATCGACAGGGCCATCATGATAACGCTGATAACAAAGAACGTGCGATTGGGTAGTACTCGCAGGAAGAAAGAACCTGTCAGACAACCAATTGTACGGAATATGAAGTAGAGACTGGTAGCAAAGGCTGCGTCGTTCAAGGTCAGACCTAATCGCTCCATCAGAATCTTTGGTGCAGTGGTGTTGGTACCCACATCAATACCCACATGGCACATGATACCGAAGAATGACAGCAGTACGATAGGGGTACCCAGTAGTTTCAGGCACTCGGTGAATGTCGAAGCCTTACCTTCGCTCTTCTCCTCTTCCTCAATTGGGGTTACTGCCAACAGCGCTGCTGCCATAATACCTACGATGAAGTAGATGGCAAAGAGTACGCGCCAGTCATATCCGAATGAGGGTAGAACTTGTGTGGCACCCCACATGGCCAAATATGGTGCCAGGAACGAGGCGATGGCTTTGATGAACTGCCCAAAGGTGAGTGTCGATGCCAGGTTGCCACCTCTCATCACGGTTGATACCAGCGGGTTCAGCGATGTTTGCATCAATGCATTACCGATGCCTAACAGCGAGAAGGCACAGAGCATGATAGCGAAAGTCTCGCCAAATAGGGGTAGCAGTAGTGATATGATCGTTACTGCAAGTGATAGCAGTACGGTGTTTTTTCTGCCTATTTTGTTCATCAGCATTCCTGTGGGCACGCTGAAGATCAGAAACCAGAAAAAGACGAGTGATGGAAACACATTGGCTACAGAGTCACTCAGTTGGAGGTCTTCTTTTACATAGTTCGATGCGATGCCAACCAGGTCAACAAAGCCCATGGCAAAGAAGCAGAACATCACAGGGATAAGCGCAAATTTCTTCATATGTCTTTACTTTATTTCGTAGATTGTTACTTTGCCACCTTTTACCTTAATATTATTATAAGGCTCGGATGGGAATACTAAATTGGTCATAGCCATTTTGCCCTCGGCATCGAAAGCTTCAATGCTGCAGCGGTCGATAAACAGGCGCAACTGCTTGATGGTGCCGTATGTCGGGGCTGTGGTCACGCAAGGGAATGCTTCGCTAAAGTTAACGATACCGCTCTTGGTACGGTCCATCTTGAACGACTGCTTGGGAGTGTCGTAGGTCATCACTACCTGCTCACCTTTAGCGTTCGACAGTATGATTTCTGCCTGGTTCTTGAGGTCGATCACTATTTCACAGGCATCTGTCGGTTTCTTTATCTTTGCGCCACGAACGGCCAGCATCTCTTTTGATGGCGTCACACTGACGTAGGTTTCTTCGCCGCAGGTAAAGAGACCTAAGTCGCGGGGAATAGAGTTGGCTGAGCGATATTGCTTGGTGGGTACTTGATTGGCATACTGCCAGTTGCTCATCCATGCCAGCACTACATGCCGCTTCTCTGGGGCATTATAGAACGATACCGTGGCATAGTGGTCTTTACCATAGTCGAGCCATTTAGTAACCTTTGGCATCGACTCGCAAGTGAACTTATGACCATCAAACTGTCCGACAAAATACTGTGTGGCGCTGCCGCCGAAGGGGCCTCCGGGGTTGATGTTGCAGATAAGCACCCACTTGTCGCCAATCTGAATCAGGTCGGGACACTCCCAAACGCCACCGTGATTGCCATACTCCTGACCGAAAGCTGACTCGTATTTCCAGTCTTTCAGGTTCTCTGACGAGTAGAGCTGCATCTCCTGACCTACTGCCAGAATCATGATCCAACGTTTGGTGCCCTCAAACCAGAATACATTGGGGTCGCGGAAGTCGGGCTTGTCACTGGTCAGTATAGGGTTTCCTTCATATTTCTTAAACGTCATTCCACCGTCGTTAGAGATAGCCATCGACTGTGTCTGGTGGTGACCGGCTGAGGTGTAGAAGGCTACGACATCATCTCCGTTGGTGATACATGAGCCACTGAAGATGCTGCCTAACCAGTCGGGCTCGAAAGTCAGTGGCTGTGCTTCCCAATGCACCAGGTCTTTCGACGTAGAGTGCCCCCAGTGCATGTTCTCCCACTGTGAACCGTAGGGGTTGTACTGATAATACAGGTGCCATACGCCATCCTTATAGAACATACCATTGGGGTCGTTCATCCAACCATATGCGGGGGTGTGGTGATATACCGGACGGAAATGCTCACGGTTTGTGGTGTCATATGTATCGGAGTATTTGATTTCCTTCCAACAGGCAAACTCAGCAACAGCACCTTTGAGTCGGCGATCGCCATGAAACTCGATGTCAAGCAGCTTGGCATCTCGCAACTCGTAGGGCACATAATAGTCAACACGGTCAACTGCCAGTTTCACATTGATGCGTTGCATCATCTCGTTCTTCCCGTTCAGTACGGCAATCGCTGCAATGTCTTCTGTCTCCTGTACAGGCAGCAGCAAGTATTTGCTTGGTTGTTCCACTCGTATCATCGTATGCTTTTCGCCAAGCACCATAGGTGTTACCTGTGCCATTGCCGATACATAAGTCAGTACTGTGGCAACTGTCATGAGTACTGTTTTTCTCATTTTGCTATTCATTATTTGTTGTACGATTTTAGATTTTTGCTGCAAATGTACTATAAATCATATTTATACCCTATAATTTATGTTACATTTCCTACGAAAAATCGTTCATTGCAACATTTTTCTGTGCAATGAACGATTATTTTTACCAAATTCTTGTCAGGTTACGCAACTGAGCAGAAGCGTTACCATTGATAAACAGATGGTCGTAGATAGACTTCGGAAACACCAGATTTGTCATCGACATAGCACCGTCTTTGGTGAGAATCTCTATTGATGATTGGTCAACAAACAGGTCTATGATGACATCCTTGCCTTCAACATTGAGCGGAGCCTGCATAGATGGTATAGAGAATGTTCCAAAGGTTTTTCCTGTAGCACCCGATCTCTTGGCTGCCAGCGTGCGTGTTGCTGCGTAGATGTCGATTACAAATTTCTCTTCGCTACTGTTGCTCAGCGTGATGGTGGTGTTTTTGTCCGTGTTCACGGTGAGGCGTAGCTGATAGGCCGATTTCTGCGTATCAAGAGGTAGCGCCTCTGTGCTGACTTCCTGCCACTGACTGGCTATCTTATCTATCTCGCTAACTACCGGACAACAGAGTAATGGCTTGCCTGCAAATTCTGTGAGTTTTAACTCGCGAGGCAGTGTCATGGCCGAACGCCAAGGCGAGCAAGGTACATCGCCGGCATAGCTCCAGTTGTTCATCCAACCTATCAGTAACTTTCTGTTACCAGTGTTGCTCCAGGTCACACCAGCATAGTTGTCCATACCATAGTCCAGCCACAGCGGATAGTCAAGGGCGTCAGCTTTGAACTCCTTGCCGTCGAACTGGCCGACGAAGTACATGGTTCCAGAGCCCAATATCGGTCCACCTGGGTTTACACTGACTATGAGCACCCACTTGTTGCCAAACTGTATCAAATCAGGACATTCCCATTGTATTTCTGGACGACCGGGCAGTTCAACAACAAACGTGCTTAACTTGTTCCATGTCTTCATGTCGGTAGAGCCGAAGAATTCTATGCCTTTGCTCCAGCCCTTGGCTAGCGACATAATCCATTGTTTGGAGTCAGCATGCCAGAATACCTTTGGGTCGCGCTGCCTGTCGTCATTATTCTTGATAATGGGGTTGGCAGTGTAGCGTGTGAAGTTCTTTCCACCATCAGTAGAGTAGGCCATGCTTTGCTGTTGTCCGGCTTCGCTGGCCGAGGTGTAGAATGCTACCATGGCATCTGCGCCGAAACCAGCGGTGTTGTCATGATCAATGACTGCTGAGCCAGAAAAAATGTCACCCAATGCATCGCGGGTCAGTGCAACTGCTTGCTCTGTCCAGTGAATCATGTCGGTACTGGTGGCATGCCCCCACGACATGTTTCCCCAGCTGTTACCTTGTGGGTTATACTGATAAAACAGGTGATAGACGCCATCTGCATATACCATCCCATTCGGGTCGTTCATCCAGTTTCTGGCTGGCGTGAAGTGTATCTGCGGACGATATAATTCGTTATAACTGTCGGCAGTAGGTGCTGGAGGCGTAACAGGTTCCTCGGGGGTTGGTGGTGGTGTCGGAGGCGCCGGTGTCTGCTTCGGATCGTCGCTCGAACAACCAATGAAGGTAACCGCCATCAGGGCGGTTACCAACATCATTGATAAGTTCTTTAGCATTCGCATCGTTTTGTCGTTGAGAGTAAAACGGTGTTATCTTGTCTTCAAATATTCCAGAGAGTTCTTAGCCAGTGTGAGTACATTCTCCTGATAGATGTTGTTCTTAGGATGTGCACTCTTGTCTGGTGTGCCATCGGCGTTCTTCATCGAGAACTCGCAGCCGCCGTTGCCGATACAGAGCAGTGTGCCCTTGAACTCGGTGTTACCCTGCTGGGCCTCCCATACGTTCATCTGACTAACCCACCATATCTGGCTGTCCCATGTGCCGAGAGGATAGATACCAAAGGTCTGTGTGCACTGTGTGTAGCAGGCCTCTTCCTGGTTGCCGATGCCAGTCCACAGACTAGGCAGGTTGAATACCAGACAGTTGTGGTCCTCAGTCCAACCTGGACCCTTGAAGGCTATCAGCTTCGTGTCAGGTGTGGTCTCTACCTCAAGTCCCTTGTAGATAGGATGAGATGAGTGGTCTTTCTTGAACTTGTGGTCAGGATTCAGCTCAACAGCCATCTTCCAGACATCGTTGTTGATGCCGCCGAAACCGGTGCCGATGGTGCGATCGTTACTCTTCCACTCATCCAGATTAATACGTCCCAGATGTCCGGCATATACCGTAGCGTGGCTCCACAGCAGCATGCTTCCACCATCCTTATACCACTGCTGGATGAATGGCGTGGCAGCCTCTACCACCTCTGGCATGGCAAATACTTCGCTTTCGCCAACACCTTCCAGGTCGCGCATCCAGAACAGTACGCGGAATGGATCGATAACATCTATTGAAGTGATGTCCTTGAAAGGTACGAACTGAGCTGTTGGGTATGTCTCGTGCAACCAGAGCCATGCTGAAGCCTCATCATCGTCGCCATTCTCAACCAACTCCTCTGGTGTGTTGTAGATGCTCAGGAATCCGATGGCAGTCTTACCGATGCGGAGCGACGCCTTGGTAGAGAGTGATGCGCCCTTCTCATTCTGGGCCACCAGTGTTACCTCCCATTCCTCACCAGTCTCTACGTCCTTGATGAGATATGATGTGGCTGAGCCGGCGAGAGTCTCGTTGATGGTTCTTACACCGTTGGTGGCTGTCAGCAGGATGCTTGTGGCATCAGCAGCCTTGTTCCACTCCACCTTTGCATCATAGCCGCCATCCTTGTCAAGCTGACTCATCTGCAAACCGCTGATGCTGGTAGCACCTTCACGGATGTAGTTCTTGACAACACCTGTTGATGTGTTGGTGCCGTCGGTGAGCTTAAACACATACTCGAAAGCCACATTGGTGGGCACTCCATGATGTGTAAAGGTATTACCGCTAACGGTCTCTGAAGATGAGATAGTACCGTTGCGATAGATAGAAACACGCATCTGGGCATTTTGGGCAGGCCATGACCAGATATAGTCGTCGCCCGACAGCTGTCCAGTAATCTGTGATGCATCAGGAGCGCTGAGCTTCATAGCCTCGCGGTCGATGTCCTTGTCCTGACAAGCGGTCAGGACTAAGGCAAACATCGCCATTATAATGAATGATAGCTTTTTCATAACGTTATAATTATAGTTCTTAATTATCAATTATCCATTGTCAATTCTTTAATTGTATCCCTTGTTCTGAGTGTAAAGACCAGGTACGTAGTACAGCTGGATGTAAGGCAGTGGGAAGTACTCGTTCTTACCAGGTGTGAAGTGCGCATCCTTATAGTACTGTGCGTATGTCTGTTTACCGTAAACCACGTCCTTCTCAGTCTCAAAGAATGCATTCAGTGTCTTCGAGGCGATACCCCAGCGGCGCAGGTCGAAGAAGCGGTTGCTCTCCATGGCCATCTCCAAGCGGCGCTCCCACTGCAGACACTTACGGGCAGTCTCCTTATCTTGGAAATACGAGGTGGGATAGAGGGCAATCTCGCACTGGTCGGCAGCGTAGGCAATGTGCTTGGCTACAGAATTCTTAGCACGCTGACGGATATTGTTTATGATGGTACGAGCCTCTTCCAGTGAGCCTGTTTCAATCAGTGCCTCTGCACGCATCAGCATCACGTCGGTATAGCGCAGTACATAGTCGTTCATGGCGAATGCTTGCCATGGGTTGTCGAATGTCTCTCCCTTAGAACGCTGTGGCACTTCCTTCAGAGAGGCATAGTAGCCATAGGTGTTTGGTGTACGAGAGTTGTCGGTAGTCATGGTGTACTGAGCCTCGTATTTGTATGGGAATGTAGGCATACCTACTGTGTGGAACAAACGTGGATCCCACTTCTGGGCTGTTGGCACACCGTTGATAGGATAGTCGATCTGATCGTTATAATTATCAAACATGGGCAGACCGTCCTTGGTCTTGAATGCGTTCACCAGGTTCTGTGTGGGCTTGTGGAAGTCCCAACCGCACGACCAGATACCCCAGCAGCCATTCAGCATGTTACTCCAGTTGGCGCGTCCATACAGGGTGTTGTCGTCCTGATAGTCAGAATGCTGGACAGCGAAGATGCTCTCTTTTGAATTCTTGTACTCAGGCAGGAAGATATCGCCGAAGTCCTCCAGATAGCCATACTGTGAGTTGGCAACCTCCTGTGTATATTTCAGCACTTCCTGCATATACTGACTGTTGATATGGCTTGTGCCTGTATTGGCCTCGTAACCATCGCCCCATGCCATCGTCAGGTAACATTTGGCCAGGTAGGCAGCAGCAGCAATCTTGTTGGCGCGTCCTCCTTGTGCCTGTTGTACTGGCAGTACATCATAGGCAGCTTTGAAGTCGGCTACAATCTTCTGCATCAATTCCTCGTGCGAGAACTCATCGTTACGTGTCTGCTCCTCAGAGTGAACCTTGTAAACCTCTTCGTCAATCCAGGGCACCTGATTCCAAAGCTGCACCAGTTTGAAATAGAAGTGGGCACGGAGGAAACGAACCTCGCCTTCGCGGATGGCCTTTGTTTGTTCGTCCATAGTCGTACTGTTGGCCAGTGATACCAATGCACGGTTACAACGGCTGATGGAGCAGTAGAAGTGATACCACAATTCGTCCATATGATCGGGCGTAGAAGCTGTCAGGGTTGACCATACCTCTACTGGGTGGTAGTTTGTATCTGTAGTACCCGAACCGCCTTTCATGGCATCGTCTGATGATACGTCGCCATAAGGCCAGAGGTTAAACGGATAGGTGTACCAGTCGTCGCCCAATTTGGCGTAAGCAGCAGTCACCATCTCTTCGGGCTGACTCATGGCAATGTCTTCATTGATAACACCCTTTGGAGTTACGTCGATGAAATCGTTGCACGATGTGAGCGTACCGCAAACGATCAGACCTGCGCAGATTGCTTGATATATTGTCTTCATAATTGTATTGCTATTAAAAACTTTAATCCTTCAATTCTTTAATCCTTCAATTCTTTAATCCTTCAGTTCTTCAATCCTTAGAAGCTTGCCTGGAGTCCAAGTGAGATGCTGGTACTGTTAGGATACATCCAGCGTGGGTTCTCTGGATCTGAACAGGTCAGTGAGCTGCTCTTGATAGTCAGCAGGTTATGACCTGAAACATATACACGAGCGCTCGACATGTTCAGCTTGTTGATAAAACTCTTTGGCAGATTGTAACCCAACTGTACCTGACGTAATTTGGCGTAAGAACCATTCTCTACAAAGTAGGTCGAGGTGCGGTTCTCATTACCAGTGTTGTTGGTTGTCAAGGCTGGGATGGTGCTGCTGGTGTTAGCAGTAGTCCATGCTTTCAGCATACGGTTACCCTTGTTTGAGCCAGCGTCTGTCAGACTGTAGAAGTCGGTCTGGAATTTCTGGTCGTTATAAACATCCTGACCAGCAACGCCCTGCCAGAACATATTGAAGTCAAAGTTCTTATAGCTCAGGTCAACATTCAAACCCCAAGAGTAGTTGGGTACTGGATTGAAGATCCATGTCTGGTCCTGTTCGTTGATAACACCGTTACCATCCAGGTCGGCATACTTCAAACCACCTACACGGGCATTGTCCTGACCGCTTGCGATAACCTCTTCACGGTTCTGGAATAATCCGTCAACAACGTAACCTACGATAGAGCCGTAAGGCTTCTTTGATTCTACCAGGTTCTGCTTGGCTGTGTGAACATATGAACCGGTAGTGGTCTCAGGCAGATAGGTCACCTTTGAACGGTAGAAATCGATGTTTCCATTGATATTGTACTGCAAACCGTATTGTGTCGTATGACGGTAGCCGAGTGCCAACTCCATACCCCAGTTCTGCAGACTTGGTCCGTTCAGCCAGCTGGCTCCACCTTCACCCATCGAACCCAGATAGGCAGGGTTGATCAGCATATCTTTCACCTTTTTAATATAGGTATCGAATGTACCATAGAGTGAGCTGCCGAAGAAACGGAAGTCGAGACCAGCGTTCCACTGCTCGGTAGTCTCCCATTTCAGGTTGTTGTTCTGGGCCTGTGTGGCACGGAATCCTGAAGGGAAGATGCCGCTGCCGGCCAGATTCAGGTCGTAGGCAGTCGATTCGTTACGTCCACCACCGTAGGTAGCAGCATAAAGACCGTAGCGTGCATAGTTCGAGATAGCCTGGTTACCAGTCTGTCCCCATGATGCACGAATCTTCAGATCGTCAATCCAACTCTGTTTCAAGTGCTGTGAGATACGATAACCGAGTGTGGCAGCAGGGAAGGTACCGTAGCGGTTGTTCTCACCAAAGCGGCTTGAACCGTCATGACGGATAGTGAACGAAGCCAGTACCAGATCCTTGAAGTTATAATCGAGCTTGCCGAAGAATGATACCAGATTGTAGCCCTCCTGCATACCAGTTGCACGCTGTGTACCGGTGGCTGCGTCGGGATACATATAGTCGTAGTTCTCAATGGCAAACATCTGTGCGTAGGCATTCGACCAGTCATTGATATCTCTGTGGAGCTCCATACCACCCAGTACGATGAACGAATGGTCGGTACCAAGTGTGAAGTTATAGTTGGCAGTGTTCGACCAGGTCCACTTAACCGATGTCTTAGCACCCATGTTGGCTGATGGGGTAGAGTTGTTTACCACGTCAGAGTGCCAGGTGTATGTTACGCTGTGGATATTCTCCGACCAGAGGTCGAGACCGAAGTTAGAACGTAACAGCAGTCCCTTGATAGGCTCCACGTTGACGTAGGCGTTGCCAAAGATACGCCACATCTTCAGGCGGTTGTCGCGGTTGTGATACAACTCACGAAGTGGGTTCTGACGGTCGCTCATACCACCTACTGGTCCCGAGAATGTTACACCGTCCTCTTCATAAACAGGCAGTGTTGGCGACATCTTCAAGGCATTCTCCAGAGGCTGACAGTCAACCTGGTTAGAATATGTGACCGTAGCATTCTCACCGATGGTCACCAATTTGTTGAGCTTGAAGCTGGTGTTGATACGGGCTGAGAAACTCTCAAAATCAGTGTATTTCAAAATACCCATGTTTTTCTTGTATCCGAATGAGAACAGTGCCGACGACTTCTCGGTAGCGTTCGAGATAGAAAGGTCGTAGTTCTGTGAGAAACCGGTGCGCGAAATCTCCTTCAACCAGTCGGTATTGCTGAAACGCATGGTTCTCTTAGCGTTCATAAATCCGTCGTACAAACCGTTCACGGTGAAACTCTCCATCTGTCCTGTGGCGGGGTTGTAAGCCGAGATTGGTGTGCCGCTACCGGCATGCAGTGTCAGACCGTAGTTGTTGGCATAAGCCTCAGGATTCAGTCCGTCGTTCATGGCTGCCTGAGCCATAGCAGTAGCATATTCGGCAGTATTCGACAGTTTCATCATGCTCTGCTTATTGTAGAACTGTGCTGTCAGGTTGGCCGAGAAGTCAACTTTTACTTTGTCGCCCTTCTTACCGCTACGGGTTGTGATGATGATCACACCATTGGCAGCGCGGCTACCATAGATAGAGGCCGAGGCAGCATCCTTCAAGACCTGCATCGACTCGATGTCGTTCATGTTCAGGGTGTTCAGATTGGTCGTTGTGGGCACACCGTCGATAACGAAGAGTGGGTCCTGTGATGAGTTGAACGAACCAATACCACGGATACGTACGGTACCTGCACCTACAGGTGAACCATTGCTGGTGATGGTCATACCTGGCACCTTACCCTGCAGTGCTCGCATGGGGTCGGTGTCCGACGAGGTCTTGAGGTCCTTGGTCTCTACTACTGATACCGAACCAGTCAGATCGGCCTTACGCTGGGTCTGGTAACCGGTTACTACCACCTCTGCCAGTTCCTTGGCATTGTCTTTCAGTGTAACCTTCATGCCATTCTTGGCGGGATGCTCCTGTGTCTCAAAACCAATGTACGAGAATACGAGGGGGGCACCCTCAATCACCTTTACACTAAAGTTACCATCAAAATCGGTAATCGTACCATTCGAAGTCCCTTTCTCCATCACTGTGGCACCAATGATTGGTTCGCCTGTAGCGTCAACCACCGTACCACGAATCTCACTTTGCGCGTACATAAGTGTACTCGTAAAGATGAAAACTAAACTCAGAAACATTTTCTTTAGTTGTTCCATTGTTGATCGTTTAAATTTGGTTAGTACTCTGTGAATTAAAATATTTGTCGCAAAAGTACTAACAAAAGCGGCTTGAACCTTTAAAAAAACGTTCAAACCGCCATAAAAAATGTTGCATGTATCAATATTGCGATGCTTTTTATAATATTTGTTATCGTTGCGTTTTCAAGTGTATTTTAGGCTATTCTCTTAATTCCATCGGCAATTTGCCGAACTGCTTCTTGAAACAATTCGAGAAGTAGCTCGACGAACTGAAACCTACCTCGTATGCTATTTCAGCTACTGTCTTGGTTGTGGTGTTCAGTAGTATCTTGCCTTTCTGTAGTCGCATCTGTCGTAGCAGTTCTACTGGTGAGAGGCCTGTCAGTGTCTTCACCTTGCGGTACAGCTGCACACGACTGATGCCCAACTGCTCGCCCAGCTCGTCCATCTTTAGGTTGGGATTGGCCATGCTCTGGTTGATGGCTTCCTTCAGTTGGTTCATAAACAGTTTGTCCTGTGTTGTCAGCTTTACATCTGCTGGCGCTTTCTCTAGTTTGTCGTCAAACAGGTTGCGCAGTTTTCTTCTCGATGACAGCAGATTGTAGATGCGGCTCACCAGCAACTCGGCGCTGAAGGGCTTGGTGAGGTAGGCATCAGCACCACTCTCATAGCCTTCCATCTGTTGGTGCTCTTCGCTGCGGGCCGTCAGCAGGATTACTGGTATGTGGCTGGTGATTAAATCTTCTTTCAGCTGTTTACAGAGTTGCAGACCGTCCATCACTGGCATCATCACGTCGCTTACTATTAGGTCGGGCACGCTCTCACGGGCCAGTTTGAGTCCGCTCAGTCCGTCGCTGGCCTCCAACACGTAGAATCTCTCGGCTAGCAGCGTGCGCAGATAGCGGCGCATGTCATCGTTGTCCTCCACAATCAGTATATTGGGCAGTTCTTCGGCATCTGTCTGATTCAGCATGTTGAGATGCGATTCGTGGACAATGTCTTTCGATCCCGCCAGGCTCTTTTCGTCGGGCACACTATTATCGCTGACGGTGTTTTGAACTTCACGTCGGAAGTTTAGTACATCCGACACCAGCGACTCCAGTTGCGAAACATTGCGGTCAACTATCTCCAGCAGTTCTTTATCGCTGTCTTTGAGCGTGTTTCGCTTCAACAACTGTTTCAGTGGCCCTGTGATGAGCGTCAATGGTGTCTTCAGCTGGTGGCTGGCATTGGTATAGAATTGTGTCTGTTCCTTGTTGAGCGCTTTCTGTTTGCGATGTGCCTTACGTATCTGCTTTACTGCAAGCCATGTAATCGCGATGGCCACCACCAGCAGCACGATGGCAAACACGCTGGCCCAGATAATCTTGCTCTGCACATGGTAGAGCCCGAAGTAGTTGTCTAGTTTCTCTTGTATCACCACCAGGTCTTCGTTCTGGTGCATCAACTCTGTGGCATAGCGGGATATCATGTCCACATTTTGGGGCGTGATTATCAGACTGTTCAGGTAGTTGATACGTTCGTAAGGTTTCCTGTTCAGGATGTCGAGAGCTAGCCGCACGATTTCTTCACCGTGGGTGGGGTAGACGCAGGTGCCGGCCAGCCAGCCTTTCTGCACATATTTTATGCCTTCGATGGGCAGTCCGTCAACGCCTATCACCTTAATCTTGTTTTCAAGTCGTGCCTCAACGGTAGCGCGGTGGGCACCCAGAGCCATGAAATCGCTGTGGCAGAATACTACATCGGGTATACGGCCTGCTTCTATTTCTTTCTTCAGAATGTCATGAGTGTCGTTGTCGTCCCAGTTGCCTATGACGTAGTGATAGTTCGCGTCTTGGTGCTGCTTCATTACACGCTCAAAACCTTGGTGGCGCTCGCGTGCTGGCGATGTGTTTTGCAGGGCGGCAATCTCCAGTACGTTGTGCCCCTCCGATTCAGCCGCCAGCTGTACAGCATAGTTTGCTGCCATCTCGCCTATGGCCACATTGCTGCCGCCAATAAAGGCTGTGTAGTCGTTGCTCTCCACCATGCGATCGAAGAGCACTATGGGGATGCCCTTGTCCTTAGCACGCTTCAGAGCTGGGGCTATCTTATAGTCGTTGGGGGCTACTACCAGCAGGTCAATACCGCTGGTCACCAGACTATCTATCTGTCGTATCTGGTCGTCCGACTGGTCGTAGCAGTCTACGATTTCCACTTTCACGTCCTGGTCGAAGAGGTGCTGTGCAGCCAGCATCTCATTGTTCACCTTTGAGCGCCAGTAGCCTATTGAACATTGCGATACACCTATTTTGTAGACATGGTCTGGCTTAGAGCATGCTGTCAGCAAGACCATGAGCATCAAAAAAGCCGTTATCTTTTTCATCTTTTACACATTTAATTCTGCAAATATAGCACTTTTTTTGTGAAAGATGAAAAAGATAACAGCTTTTTTTAGGATACTATTGATTATTGCTGTGTAACCTTTACATCACTGACGGTGATTGACCCGCCGTAGTTGTTGATACTCCAGCAGTTCTTTTGGATACCATAGATGCGCTGGGTATAGCATACTGTGTCGTTGATATACATGACAATCACGCTATTGTCGGTGTAGATATCAATATTGTAAGTGTTGTCGGCAGGACGATAGAATCCATAGCCGTCGGCAGCCTCGATGAATCCTTTACCTTCTTCGCCTTCCTGCTCAAAGTTCACCTTGCGCTCATTCTCGCCTTCAGGATTAACAACCATGGTGTAGTATTTCTTCGAGTCGGTGCCGCGTACAAACGAGATTCCAAACTTATCCCAGTTGTTCGACGTTTTCACGGTAAACGAGATGTGGTTGCACTCACCCAGACGGTTAAAGAGAACGAATGCATCATCACCAGTCAAGGCACCATCACTATAGCCATTTGAGTCCATAACTCTTATATCTGCAGTCTTGTTGTATTTAGCAGCCATTGCTGGCACAGCACCTAGCGACAGTGTGCCGTCGTCATGCTGAATCAGCTTGTGGCATACCAGTGCTCCACTCCAGTTAGGCTCGTTGCCATCGCCGGCACCTACGTTGGTGTTCTTCTCATGGATGTCAGCACCAGAACGGAAGGGGCACCATCCCCATATGTAGCGGTCTGTTCCGTTAGAGGCAGTCTTGGCAGCATAGAAGGCACGTGTGCTGAGCTTGCCCTCGCGCCACAGTGGACCGTCTGCAGGCCACTTAGGACCATCGTTGAAACAGTTCTTTAACTCGTCGTAGCTCTTGGCCATCATATATTTAACTACGCGGCTCCATGAAGCACGGAAACTCTCGCTGTAAACCAGATACCAGTAATTACCTATCTTGAAGATATCAGGGCACTCCAGCATACGGTCCCATATCATCTTGAAGCGTCCTACATGCTCCCAGTTCTTCAGGTCGCTCGACTTGAACTCTGCAAAACAGGGATCGCCTCCCCATTCTGGATAGGTCGCAATCACCATGTGATAGAGATTGTCGTCAGCAATGAATATCTGTGGGTCGCGGAAGTCATTGGCCGAGTAGCCATAGTCAGTTCCTTTCAGTGTCCAGAGCTCATCCTTGGTCCAGCTCTTGAAATCTGTTGATGTAGCACGCATTACTACCTCGCGATTCTTGCAGTTACCATTGTGACCTGTGTAATAGATGTAGTAGGTGCCGTCTTTCTCGTAGGCGCAACCTGTACCCAGTGCCGCATCCTGCTGGTAGTCGTTGGCTCCGAATGGAATCAGCTCGCCCATCGACTCGTAGTTGGCGCCATCCTTGGTAGATACTGCCCAGATGGGGTGGAAGCGGTAAGCCATATTGTTAGTGAACTCCTGTAGGTAGAGCACCTTGAAGTCGCCAGCCTTCTGATCGTAGAATGGCATAGGGTCGCCAACGCGTCCCACGGCCGGTGTGTAGTAGGTGCCAAAGCCCTGTGCATCTGTCGAAGCGAAGAATGCGGTAGTGCCGCTCCAGTCCTTAGCGGGGTCGCCGCTGAACTCGTCATCGCTGCACGCCGTCAGCGCAGAGGCTGACAGCATGAGTGCGAATACTGAATATATCATTGTCTTCATAACTTTCTGTTTTTATTTTGTTAGATAATCAAATGCGTTGAGCATAATCTTGCCCATGTTTTCGTGATAGATCGACTCGTATGGAGTAGGAGAGTTCCAGTCGTAGAGGCCTGAGCCCAGACAGATGATACCACCCTTGCCAAATTCGCCGTTAGCACTCTTCAACTCCCAGGCGTTCACGCTGTTGTCGCCAGTCAGTGCGCGTCCACCAGTCTTGGCCTCGAATGCATCCTTACCATCCTGATAGGTATCCCAGAATCCGTACTGTGATGTGGTGTTACAGATGGTGTAGCCATTGTCGAGTGTGTAGATGGCGTTTTCAGGTGCTCCTGGATAGGTGGTGAGTCCTTTCCATAGTGGGTGAGCAGCGTCGTAGGCCCATGTGTGCCAAGGATCGTCGCCCATCAGGTCGGAGCCTTCGCCGCCTCCGCCGCCCCAAACATTGTTTGGATAAGCGTCCTCAGGCATAGCGCCCAGAGCAATGGCATAGTTCACAGCCGAACGTCCCAATACGAATCCTACGCCGCGCTGCCAGAGTTCCTTCATCTTAGAGAGGGCTGTCATGGCACCCTGCTCGGCCTCTGCAAATCCGTTGTAGTTGCCGTATGAAGAGCAATGACGGTGGAAGAATATCAGCTTACACTTCTCGAGCGAGATGTTACCGCTGGCCACGTCGCTCCACGATGCGTAGGCAGCGCTTGCGATGTTACCAGTGAGCCACTTGGCAGCGGCCTTCTCCTCATCGTTCAGCAGTTCGATGTTCTCAGCATCACCAACGAACAGTGCGATAGGATCCTCAATCAGTGTTACGTAAACCGTATAAACTGTGGTAGCAGTATTATCGTTGAGTGTAATCTGGAATGGCTCAGTGAAGTTGCCCTTAGTGCCGCTTGCTGGACTACATGTGGCATCCTCGCTGCATTCAACCTCGAATGTTGCATTGCTCAGGTCGATACCGCTGTTAGCCATCACGCTTACTGTGATAGTCTTGTCTTGCTGGTTGATGGCACCTTTCACACCCTCAAGGATAAAGAGCGACATCAGAGCCTCGTCGTTTCTTACGCTTACCTGATAGTCCATCACCAAGTCGCCATTGCTGATGTGAAGATTGCGATCGGCATCAAAGTTGATGTGGTCACCTACCTTCATATTGGTCTGTGCACCAGCTGATACGGTCAGACTGGTTATCTCCATATCACCCTTCTGGGCGAAATCTACGGGCACCTTTACTTTCACCAGGCGCTTCTCAGTATTAATGGTACCTTCATATTGTCCGTTCAGGACAAACTTCTCCACGAGGCATGAACCGCTCACGTCGATGCTGCCTGTATGATCATCGTTGCAAGCAGTAAACCCGCATACGATGCATATTGCGCAGATAATGCTATATATCGTTTTCATATAATTATCAATTTTCAATTATCAATTCGTTTCTTACCACTGTCCACAGTTCTGGGTGTAGTGTCCGTTAGATGCAGCCATCTGTTCGAATGGTACGGGTAGGTACTCATTCTTGTTGGCAGTAAACTGCGATCCGCTCAGGAAGTTCATCTTCTCACTCTCTGTAGAGTAGTACTTGTTAAGTACTGTAGCCGCATCGCCCCAGCGTACCAGGTCGAAGAAACGCTCACTCTCCATAGCCAACTCCAGTCGGCGTTCCATCTTAATGATCTTCATGGCCTCGTCCTTAGTGTAGGTTCCGTTGTACTTGCCTACAGAGTAGTGTACGCCATACTTGGTCTGGTAGTTTGATACCACACTGCTTGTAATCATGCCTGCAGCACGCTCACGAACCTGATTAACCAGTGCAATAGCCTCAGATGTCTGCCCTAACTGTGCCTGAGCCTCAGCGCGCATCAATAGTACGTCGGCATAGCGAAGAACGATGCGGTTCATCGAACTTGCCCACTGCGAGTCGCACAGATATAGATAGCTGTCTGTCAGCGCAGGATCAACATTCTGCTTCAGCGATACAAAGTATCCGAATGTGCCACCTGAGCGGCTCCAAGCATTGCTCTCTGCAATCATAAAGCTTGTATTGAACATATAAGGGGTACCTGGTACGCCTACTGTTACAAACAATCTTGGATCTACAGTCTGTGCTGAACCTACGGTGTATTCTGCATCAGCAAATGTGTCGAGCATGGGCAGACCGTCGCTGTTGGTGCGATAGGCGCTTACCAGATTGTGAGAGGGCTTGTAGAAATCGCAACCAGAGTCGTGTACCTTTGGAATACATGGTACAATCAGACGGTATGAGAAGTTCAGGTTACCATATACGGTACCATCGTTTCTTGAGTACTGGATGGCCCAGATACTCTCCTTGCCGTTCTCATACTGCTCCTCAGGGCGGAAATTGTTGTGCAGGTCGGGCTCCAGACCATAGCCGGCAGCAGTGTAGATGGATGGATTGGTGTATTCTACCACCTTCTGTAGGTCGGCATCGCTGATAGATGTCACCTGATTGCTGTTGGCATCGTCCTGATGATAAGCCTTATAGAGATAAACCTTAGCCAGGAATGCGGCACATGCAGCCTTTGTGGGGCGTCCCTTGTCGGCCTGGGTAACAGGCAGTACGGCGTAGGCATCCTCCAGATCGTTGATAATCTGCTGCCAGCCCTCGTCGTTGGTGTATTCCGTGTTCGAAAGGTTGTTGTAGTCCTCTTCCGTCATGTTGGGCTTGTTCACGAATGGAATCTTCTTGAACAGGCGCTTCAGCTGGAAGTGTCCGTAAGCACGCAGGAACTTCATCTCGGCAGTACGCTGCTTGATGGTGGCGTTCTCCTGATCGGCGCTGGCCAGAATGTCGAGCGACAGACTTACGCGGCTCAGATAATTGTAGAAACGTGTCCAAATCGAGCTGAAAGGCCAGTCGGTAGTCATCACGCCAGTGCTCTTTTCCAAGCGGTGGAATGGTTCACCATCCGAGAAGTCGGAACCGCCTACGTATGCATCGTCCGAGCGTGTATCATAGTTCCAGAGCGAGAACGAAGCGTTCATGTCTTCGATCGAAACCAGTCCGGCGTATGCTGATATCAGCACATTGTCTATATATTCTGGGTTCTTCACCTCGTCCTGTGTCAGTGTGGCCTGTGGTACCTGCTCTTCCAGGAAGTTGGAGCAGCTCATGAAACCACAGATGACGCAGATTGCGCAGATTGATCTATATATTGTTTTCATAATCATCAATTTTCAATTATCAATTTTCATTTATCAATTCAATTAGAATCCTACGTTCACACCAAATGTAAGGTTGAGAGGTATAGGATAGTTGAATCCAGGGTTCTCAGGATCGGCACCAGTAAACTTGCCGCTCTTGATGGTAATGAGGTTCTGAGCCGAGGCATATACACGGATGCGGTCCATGTGTAGTTTCTCTGTAACCTTCTTGGGCAGGTTGTAGCCCAGCTGTATGGTGCGCAGCTTGGCATACGAACCGTTCTCAATGTAGTAAGATGATACACGACCCTCGTTGTTGGTATCTGATGTGGTGAGGGCAGGGATATTGCTGCCAGGATTAGCTGGACTCCAAGCGTCGAGTGCACGCTTACCCTTGTTCAGATAAGGAACGTTGATGGCAGAGTTTGCCCAGAAGTCGGTCTGCGACTTGTAGCCGCGACAATCTACATCTACACCCTGTACGCCCTGCCAGAACATGGTCATATCCCAGTCCTTGTACTGCAGGTAGATGTTCAGACCCCAAGTGAAGTCGGGTGTTGGGTCATATATCCAGTCCTGATCGGCCTCTGTGATGATGCCATCGCCGTTAAGATCCTTATAACGGATGCGGCCCAGTCCTGCACCTTCCTGTGTGGCATGATTGTCAATCTCCTCCTGACTCTTGAAGATGCCGTCGTAGATGTAGCCAACCTGTGAAAACATAGGATGACCTACAACACTCTTCACGCCGTTACCACCATACTTACCGTTAGCAGCCACTGTCTCTGGCAACTTGGTAATCTCGTTCACATACTTACTGATGTTTCCGTTGATATCCCACGAAAAACCGTTCTCCAACTGGTGGCGATAGCCAATGCTCAGTTCCCAACCGTTGTTCTTAACCTCGCCGGCATTGATCCACTGACCAGATCCTTCACCCATAGCAGCGATACCTTCCATGAAGAGCAGAATGTCGGTGGTCTTCTTGTTGAACCAGTCGAAACTACCGTAGATTTCGCTTCGCAGGATAGCGAAATCAATACCTATATTATGCTGTGTGGTGGTTTCCCACTTGATGTCGTCGTTACCGCGCTGATTGCGTACATAACCGTTAGCCAGGTCGTAACCACCGTTCTTACCACTGATGTCGTATGAAGAACCTGCCTGTCCGCTGCCCCATAGTCCAGTAGATACTACCGACTTGTAAAGGGTGTATCGTGAAGTGTTTGAGATTTCTTGGTTACCAGTCTGTCCCCAAGAGTAGCGCAACTTCAGATTGTCGAGCCAGCTCTTGGTTTTAGCCATAAACTTCTCTTCTGAGAGGCGCCAACCGGCTGATACAGATGGGAATGTACCATATTGTTTGTTGGTACCAAATCGGCTTGAACCATCTCGACGGATAGTTACGCTGGCCAGATACTTATCATTATAAGTGTAGTTAACCTTACCGAAGAAAGACAACAGACTGAAGCCTTCGCCAGAACCTTCGGCCAACTGTTTGCCTGCACCTGCACTTGGCCACATATAGTCGGTGTTCAGAATTGCCAGTTCGTAGCGCTTGGCGCTGTTCCATTTATAGTCCTGACGGTTCAGCTCTACACCAACCATAGCATCTCCACGATGCTTGCCAATTTCGAGATTATAGGTAGCGATGGCGTTCCACATCCAGCGCATCCAGTGTTCCTGCTTGCTTTCAACAGCGCTATCGGTACGCTTAACCTTACCATTTTCGATAGGGTAGGTAAAGAAACGCTGCTCCTTCTGTGTGTAGTCCATACCAAGAGTAGTGCGAACCATGAAGTTCTTGAATGGCGTGATGCTCAGGTGTACATCGCCGAATGAGCGCCATTGTGTATATTCGTTGTCCTTTGCATTGTCGATCATGCTCAGTGGATTCTCGCGCTCTGAGTAAGCTCCCAGTGCCTGAGCATATTTACCGTTCTCTGCCCATATAGGGAAGTTAGGGTTAAACTCAAGTGCGTGCTCCAGCACTCCGCCAGGAGCGTCATTGCCCTTGGTACGGTTCATGGTGAAGTTCTCACCAATCACTACCTTGCCATCGAACAGCTTATAGTCTGCATTAGCACGAGCCGACAGACGGTTGAAGTTACTCTTCTTAATGGTACCCTGGTTGTCGTAGTAGCCAATGCTGAAGAATGAACTGCCCTTCTCCGAGCCGTTGCTTACCGAGAGGTTGTACTGCTGTACCACGCCTGTGCGCGTAATCTCATCGAACCAGTCGGTATCGCCTGTACGAACGGTGGCGTTCTCGTCCAGATACATATTCATAGTCATACGGTTCAGTACGGGGTTGCCCTTGGCATCGTAGCTCCAGTCGTAGTTATAACCCAGATTATTGTTGCTTGGGTTCACACCATCGTTCACACAAGCCTGCCAGTAAGCGCGACCCCACTCGCTGGCGTTCATGGTTTCAATTTTGTTGGTGTAGAATGAGGTGGCAACACTACCGTCGAAGTTTACCTTCACCTTGCCATCCTTACCCTTCTTAGTGGTGATGATAATCACACCGTTGGCAGCGCGGCTACCATAGATACTGGCAGAGGCTGCATCCTTCAGCACCTGGATGCTCTCGATATCGTTACCGTTCAACTCATGCATACCAGCCTTTGTGGGCACACCGTCGATGATGTAAAGTGGATCGTTGTCGTTCAGGGTTCCTACACCACGGATACGGACCGTTGCAGCACCCGAAGGATTACCATCGGCTGTGATATTCATGCCTGGTACACGACCCTGCAGTGCCTTCATTGGGTTGTTCTCGTTCTGCTTGGCAATCTCGTCTACGCTTACGGTCGAGATGGCACCCGTCAGATCGGCCTTGCGCTGGGTGGTATAACCTGTTACCACAACCTCCTTCAGAAGTTCGCTGTCGTCTTTCATAGTTACCTTCATACCTTGTTTCGCAGGTACCTCTTGTGTCTGGTAGCCGATGTACGAGATAACCAGAGTGGCATTCTCGTTCACTTTGATGGTGAAGGCTCCATCGAAATCGGTTACTGTACCGTTCGTGGTCCCCTTCTCCTTTACTGTAGCACCGATGACAGCTTCGCCTGTAGCATCTATCACCGTACCACTGATCACAGTTTGTGCGTACATCATAGTACTCACAAGCATGAGTGCAAAACTCAGAAACTGTTTTCTTAGTTTTTCCATTGTTGACTTTAAAATTTGGTTAGTACTTCCGTGAATTATTTTTTCGCAAAAGTACGGTCAGATGCATCATGTGGCATAAAAATATCGTTCATCCCGTACCAAATTTGTTTCAATGAAACATTTTTGCTATCAAATGAACGATTATTATTAGTAGTTATACTCAATTACACAAAAAAAGCTAAAAAATGTGCATTATTAAAAAAATCTTCTTAACTTTGCAAAAGTAAAACCGACTAAGATGATGAAAAGACTACTGTTTTATCTATTACCACTCATAATCGCGGTACTTTTAAGTTCATGTGTCAAAGAGCATCCTAAATATATAATAGGTGTGGCTCAATGCTCTGAGGATATCTGGCGTAATTGGCAGAATTCTGAGATGGAGATGGAGGCCAACTTCCATGAAGGTGTGGAGTTGCGTTTTGCTGCTGCTAATGATAATTCTCAGCGGCAGATTCATCAGATTGATAGTTTGGTGGATAGTGGTATTAATTTATTGATTGTTGCCCCCAACCAGTTCTCGTCTGTTACACCTGCTATCGATCGCGCTTTTGATAAAGGTATTCCCGTTATTGTGTTTGAGCGTAAGACCGATTCCCAGAAATATACCGCCTTTGTAAGTGCCGATAATTATGAGATGGGTCGTGTCATAGGCGAGTATGTGGCAGCGCGCCTTCATGGTGAAGGTCGGGTGATGGAGGTGCTTGGACTGAAAGGTTCGTCGCCTGCCGATGAGCGCAGTCGTGGTTTTGATGATGCTATTGCGGCTTATCCCGGTATCAAAGTTGTGGCAAAGTTGCAGGGCGACTGGAGTGGGCCTTCCGCCTATCAGGCAGTAAAGAAATGGAAAGGTGATCTGAACACCATTGATTTAGTGTTTGGTCATAATGATCGCTCGGCCATTGCTGCCCGTAAGGTTTTTGAGGAGCGTGGCGCTAAGCTGCCTATGTTCTGTGGTATTGATGGCCTGCCAGGTAAAGATGGTGGCATTCAGCAGGTGCGTGATTCGTTGCTCGATGCCACATATATCTATCCTACGCGTGGTGATCAGTTATTGCAGTTGGCACTCGACATCTTAGATGGCAAGCCCTTCTCTAAGGAGACGATGCTTACTTCGGCTCTTGTTACTCATGAAAACGCGATGGTTCTGATGCTTGAGAGTACTGAGGTAGCACGTCAGGCTGATAATCTCGGTAAGTTGCAGGAAAAAGCTCACAGCTATCTGGAGCAGTTGGCCACTCAGCGTGTCATCACATTGCTGGCGCTTATACTCCTGGCCTTGCTGATGCTTACATTAGTATTGTATATCCTGTACCATAGAGGTAAGATATCGGCTCAGCGCGAGCGTGTTGTCAACAACCTGTGGAATATGGATGTGCCTGCCATGGAACATACCGAGGAGGCAGTCAGTCAGCAACAAGTAGAAGAACCACATTCGCCCGAAGAAGATGTGGCTGCAAAGGAATCTCTTTTTATCATTCGGTTTAAGGATGTGGTTGAGGCTCGCTTGTCTGATAGTGATCTGACTGTCGATGATCTGGCTGCAGCCATGAATTTGAGCCGTGTACAGTTGTATCGCAAGGTCAAGGCTGTCTCTGGTTCTTCGCCTGTAGAGCTGTTGCGTTCTGCGCGCCTCAATCGTGGCTACCAGCTGTTGGTGAAAGGCGATAAGAATATCTCTGAGGTGGCCTACGAGGTGGGCTTTACGGCACCAAGCTATTTTACCAAGTGCTTTAAGGATGAGTTTGGTATCAGTCCTTCCGATCTGGCTTGATGCCTGTTCCTGCTTGATGCAAAAAATAACGGTGCTACTCTCACGAGCTGCACCGTCTTTCTTTTTTGTTGTTTCCTAAAACCAAACCAATTACTACTAACTCTAAATCTTATAACTCTAAAAACCTAACTAAAAACCTGACTAAAACCTAACTAAAACTTAACTAAAAACAATAACAATGTCATTCTCTAAACTTTTCTGCTGCAAAGATAGCTGTATTTTTTCTATATAAATATAACTTATGTTTCAACGACAAATAAAAATCGTTCAATGTAACAATTTTGGTAGTAATGAACGATTATTATATGTATATTTTTCCATGAAAACTTGTATCTGTCATTTTAAATTTGTACTTTTGCCACAAAAATGAGAGCATATGATTGAAGTTGTAGATTTTAGCAAGACAAACTCTGTCATTAACCTGTATATGTCAGAGCTGAGAGACAAGAACTATCAGAAGAACCGCCTGCTGTTCCGCCATAACATCAAGCGTGTGGGCGAGATGATGGCTTACGAACTGTCGAAAACACTGGAATATCGCACAAAGACAGTGACCACTCCTTTAGGAACCCTTGACATGCAGTTGCCTAAGGAAGATCTGCTGATAGCCACTGTGCTCAGAGCAGGACTGCCTTTCCATGAGGGCTTTATCAATGTGTTCGACCATGCTGATAATGCTTTCGTATCGGCTTATCGCATGTACACCAACCGTGAGCACACTGAGGTAGGTGTGCATACAGAGTATCTGGCCACTCCAAGTGCTAAGGGTAAGACGCTGGTGATTGTTGATCCTATGCTGGCTACAGGTGGCTCTATGGCTGCTAGTATCGAGGCACTGGTAAAGACCGGCAAACCCAAGAAGATCCATATCGCTTGCGTGATTGCCGTTCCTGAGGGTCTTGAGGTCATCAAGAGCGTATTGCCTGAGGATAGCACCATCTGGTGTGCTGCTATCGACCCAGGTATGAATGAGCATAAGTATATCGTGCCAGGATTCGGCGACTGTGGCGACCTGTGCTACGGCGAAAAGTTATAAAAGAAAAGCCCGCCAACCGGCGGGCTTTCTCTTTTATATCAAATGGAGTGTTCCCATCAGGTAAACCAGACCGAAGCCTAATACCATTGAAACAATACCCATGATGATACCAATCTTAGCCATGTCGTTCTGCTTTACATAGCCCGTAGCAAATGCCAGTGCGTTTGGTGGGGTAGAGATAGGCAGAATCATAGCGCTTGATGCTGCGATGGCCACGCCGATAAGGATGGTTGGGGTACCACCGATAGGAGCCAGCTTGTCGCCCATAGCGGTACATACAATTGCTAGGATAGGCATCAGCAGAGCGGCTGTAGCCGAGTTAGAGATGAAGTTCGACAGCAGATAGCAGATAGCACCGCCGATAAGCAGGATAAGCAGTGGTGAGAACTCGCCGAATGGGATGCTCTCTACGGCATTGGCTGCCAAACCTGAAGAATTCAGTCCGTAACCCAGTGCGAAACCACCGGCTACCATCCAGATTACACTCCAGTTGATCTGCTCCAAGTCGCGCTTGTTGATCACACCTGTGAGTGCAAAAACACAGAATGGTATCAGAGCTACGGTGTTGGCATTGATGCCAGTAACGCGGTCCGACAGCCAGAGCAGTACGGTGATGATAAAGGTGACGATAACTACAGTGGTCTGGAAACCCTTCTGCATGCCACCATCAATCTTCAGTTCAATCGTCTTCTGACTGAATGGGAAGAGCTTGAGCAGCAGGCGCCAGCTGATAAACAGCAGCAGGATAACCAGTGGGAACATGAACATCATCCACTGTCCGAAACCAAGTTCCATATTCAATCCCTCAGGATCGTTCAGATACTTCAGTGCAATAGAGTTTGGAGGTGTACCGATAGGGGTACCCATACCACCCAGGTTGGCAGCCACAGGGATACTCATGGCCAGCGCCATGCGTCCTTTACCTTCGGGAGGCAACTGGTGGAATACAGGGGTGAGGAATGTGAGCATCATAGCTGCTGTAGCAGTGTTTGATACAAACATAGAGAACAGACCCGTGATGAGCAGGAATCCTAAGAGCACCATCTCACTACGTGTACCGAATGGGCGCAGCAGCACCTTGGCCAACTGGGCGTCGAGACCGGTCTTGGTGGCGGCGATAGCCAGTACGAATCCACCGATAAACAGCATGATGATAGGGTCGGCAAATGATGCCATCACTCCTTTATAAGAGAGCAATTTTCCTACAACTTCGGGGTCTACCATCGGTTTGATTCCGCTGTCGGAGCAGAATAGCAGCATCAATACGATAATTGCAATAGATGTTGCCCACGATGAAACAATCTCGAGGATCCACATCAATGTTGCAAACGCAAAGATAGCGATGACACGCTGCTGAATAACTGTCAGGTTCTGGATGCCAAACCAGTCGGCAGGCATATTCCAAAGTAAGAGAGTGACGAGGGCTACCAGTGCAATCTTGATAGCTCGTTTGGTACCATCGGCAGGATGATACTTGCGGTCGTGACGCATTTTGTGATACGTCTCAACGAGGTTAAATCCTTCGTAAATGTGAAACATATTGTTATAAAGTTATTATTTAATATTTGGTTTTAAGTGAAAAATTTCGAGCGCAAAGGTAATAAGAAATTAAGAATTAAGAATTAATAGTTAAGAGAAAATTGAATGATTGAGTGTATTTTTACACAAAAATCATCCCCACGGCGATTTGCCATGGGGATGATTGATATGTGGAGTTTGCAAATGAAACTTATTTTACCTCCCAGATATCGTTGGTTTCAAGCAACTCTTCAAAATTATGATACTTCTTCTGTGCAGAAACCTCTGCCAACTGTGCGTGAACGGCATCATTGTAGGTTGGAGCCTCAACGTCGCGAATCACACCGAGTGCGATGGGGAATCCATCCTCAGGTGTCATCATGGCGAGTTTCAGCTGCAGGGTGTTGTCCTCGCAGTGAGCATCGTGCACCAGTACATCGTCGATGGTATAGCCATCCTTACCAATCTCTACCACCTTCAGTCCGAAGCCCTGCTGTACGAGTCCGAACTCGTTGTTCTCACCGAACACGAGTTTCTCACCGTGCTTCACGTAGATAGCGTTCTTCTTACGTCCCTCGTTGTTGTAAACCACGTCGTGGCAGTGGTCGTTGAAGATGACGCAGTTCTGCAGAACCTCAGTTACGCTGGCGCCCTTGTGCTCATAAGCAGCCTTCAGAACCTCTACTGTACCCTTGGCGTCGGTAGCCACGCAACGGGCAAAGAAATGTCCGCGGGCACCGAAGCAAAGCTCGGCAGGACGGAAGGGATCTTCAACGGTTCCATAAGGGCTCGACTTAGACACGAAACCGCGTGGTGAGGTAGGAGAGTACTGTCCCTTGGTCAGACCATAGATGCGGTTGTTCAAGAGAATCATGTTCAGGTCGATGTTACGACGGTTGGCATGGATAAAGTGGTTACCACCGATAGCCAGTCCGTCACCATCGCCTGATACCTGCCATACTGTCAGGTTGGGATTGGCAACCTTTGCACCAGTTGCAATAGCAGCGGCACGACCGTGGATGGTGTTCATACCATAGGTAGCCATATAGTGTGGCAGACGGCTTGAACAACCGATACCAGAGATGACCGCTACGTTTTCGGGAGCTACGCCAATCTCGGCCATAGCCTTATGGAGTGAGGCCAGGAAGAAGTGGTCGCCACAACCAGGGCACCAACGAGGCTGACCTTTCTTAAAATCTTGTGCTGTATAACTCATAATGCTTTACTTCTTTTAGTCGCTACGCTTTGTAAAAGCGCTAAAGCGGTTACTTAATAATTTCCTCGAATGCGTTTACTAACTCCTCTACAACGAAGGGTTGGCCCTTGACCTGATTGAACTGGTAAGGTACAAAGCCATCCACCTTCATACGGAGGTAAGCGGCCAACTGTCCCATGTTCTGCTCGGCTACCACCACCTTCTTGTACTTCTTCAGTACCTCGGCAGTATTCTTTGGCAGTGGGTTCAGATACTTGAACTGAGCCTGAGCTACCTTATAGCCCTTAGCCTTCAGCTCATCCATGGCAGAGTGCAGGTGACCATAGGTTGAACCGAAACCAACAATCAGCAGGTCGGCATCGGCGTCGCCCTCAACTTCAAGGTCGGGCACCTGGATATTGTCAATCTTCTGCTGGCGCAGACGAGTCATCAGATCGTGGTTCTCAGGGTTGGTAGAGATAGCACCTGTGTTAGAGTCTTTCTCCAGTCCACCCAGGATATGAGCGAATCCCTCACGACCAGGAACAGCCCAGTAGCGGGTGCCATTCTCGGCACGCATGTAAGGTGTCCACTTACCCTTCAGCTCCTCAGGAACATAAGGAGGATTAATGGCATCGAGCTTGGCCATCTCTGGCAGTTTGAAAGCACCAGAACCATTAGCGATATAAGCATCGGTGAGCAGCACCACAGGTGTCATGTGCTCAAGGGCCATCTTAGCAGCCTGGTAAGCAGCGTCGAAACAGTCGGCAGGACTGGTGGCAGCCAGCACTGGCATGGGGCTCTCGCCGTTACGGCCGAAGAGGGCCTGCAGCAGGTCGGTCTGCTCGCTCTTGGTTGGCAGACCGGTAGCAGGACCACCACGCTGTACGTCGAGCACCACGAGTGGCAGCTCCATAATCACAGCCAGGTTCATAGCCTCGCTCTTCAAGCAGACGCCAGGACCAGAGGTTGAGGTAACGCCCAGTGCACCAGCGAACGAAGCACCGAGGGCAGAGGCACAGCCAGAGATCTCGTCTTCGCACTGAACGGTGATAACACCGCACGACTTGTGCTTACTGAGCTCATGCAGCACGTCGGTTGCAGGGGTGATAGGATATGAACCTAGGTAAAGGCGCAGACCAGCCTTCTCGGCAGCAGCGATGAAGCCGTAAGCAGTGGCCTTGTTACCAGTGATATCCATATAGCGTCCAGGAGTCTTCTCCTTGGTTTCTACGCGATAAACATTGATAGCGCTTGAGTGGGTGTTGTGACCGTAGTCCCAACCAGCCTGAATCACCTTGATGTTAGCCTCGGCGATAGCGGGCTTTTTGGCAAACTTTTCACGCAGGAAGTTGGCTACGAGGTTCAGGTCGCGGTCGAACAACCAGCAAACCAGTCCCAGTGCAAACATGTTACGGCACTTCAGCATCGCCTTGTTGTCCATGCCGCTGTCGGCCAGACAATCTTTCACCATGGTGGTGAGTGGGCACTGAATCACGCGGTCGGGGTCGATACCCATCTCGCCGAGGTAATCCTCGGTAGTAAACTGGGCTTTCTCCAGATCCTTAGGACCGAATGAGTCGGTGTCGATGATAATCGTTGCACCTGGCTTGGCGTAACGATACTGTGTCTTCAATGCGGCTGCGTTCATGGCTACGAGCACGTCGCACTTATCACCAGGGGTGTAAACCTTACCAGCACCGATGTGTACCTGGAAACCTGATACACCAGTGAGCGAACCTTGCGGGGCGCGGATGTCGGCTGGATAGTCGGGGAATGTTGAAATGCCGTTACCAACGGTGGCACTGACCGTAGAGAAGATGTTTCCAGCAAGCTGCATACCGTCGCCGGAGTCACCTGAGAAGCGTACAACCACTTGGTCAAGCTCCTTCACTTCCAATGTTTCTGCCATAATAATCAGTTTTGTTTCTAACGTTTCTAACTTACGGGGTGCAAATTTATTCAATTTTGGCGTAATAACCAAACAAAAACGCAAAAAAATGCAGTTCTGAATGAAATTATATACATAAAGCAGAAAAAAGGTGCCTGTTTTTACACAGTCACCTCTCTTGCTCTAGGTCGGGATGAGGCGACTCGAACGCCCGACCCCTACGTCCCGAACGTAGTGCGCTACCAACTGCGCTACATCCCGATTCTAAAAATCGCCTGCAAAGGTAGTTCATTTTTTTTAATTATAAGCATAAAAAGGGATAATTTTTACTAAATCCCCGTTTTATGCTTAGTGTAGTATTTGCGGAACTGTTGGTACTCATCGCACTTGCTGATGTAGGTTGGTTTACTGGCAGATGGGGCGGTGAGAGTGTACACACTTTGGTAGGCACGGAACTGAGCCGACTCACTGTAGTACTTACGTACATAGTCGGCTTGCTGGTCGTCCCATTCGTCGGCGCGCCATAACTTGGCGCCGGGGGTGGCATTGTAGAGTTCCTGCCAGCCCATGGCAAACAGGGCCTTCAGTTTCAGGTCCTTATTCGCCGACGAGGCTGTGCGCTGTAATAGCTCTACGGCCTTGGCACCGAAATCGGCCTCGTTGACACGTACCGAATCGTAAGCACTTTTGGCATCTCGCAACAACCACCAGCAGTCGCCCTTGATGCTGGCCTGGGCATATCTCACGGCCAACTCATAGCAGCGCTGTTCGTAGGCCTGCCCCTGCAGCAGGTTCAGAGCACTCTCTAACGACTGCATCTCTTGGCAGAAGTCGAGCTTGATATTCTTTTTCCAAGTGTAGGTATGCTCGTAGGCCTTGTTGGTGTCCAGCCACTGACGGGTTATCCAGGGCTCTATATCGTATCGGCGCATGAGCGAATAGTAGCGGTATTCGTTGCTGTGCTGCTGATTGAAGTAGCTGACAGGCAGGGGACTGAGCCATTCGATGGCTTTGTCCCATTGGGCCAGTCGCATATATTTGGTACCAATAAGCTCAACCAGCGATGTGTCGTTGAGATGTAGCTGGCGCAGCAGGAACTGGTCGAATGCTTTTTTGCCTGCAGCCTTGGTGTAGTGATAGAATTTCTCCAGGTGGGCCACTGGCATGGTGTCGATGCGCTCAAGGTAATCGTTATTACCCGTGATGATCATCAGCGCTAATTGCTGTTCGGGCTTGTGCTGATAGTGAGGCACGATGGCCTGATGTGAGAGTCGGCGCATCGCATGGTCGAAGAAACCATCGGCAGTCTGCTGTTTCGACAGGAGCCATGCCAGTTCTTCGGCAAAGTAGGCATCAAAGCTGTCGCTGGGTTTGGTGGTGGCGGTGGTGATAAACAACTTCAGCACGCGGGCATTGTCTTTCATACGGTCGGTGCCATCCAACTTCATGGCAGCATTGATATCCTTCAGCGCGGCTTGCTGCTGACCAGCCAGATATTCGAGCCAGGCTTTGGCGCTCTGCCACATGATGGGACTTTCGGTCTTGCCCTCGCGCACCACCTGTTCGCAGAACTGTTGCATCTGCTGCGACTCCTGCTGGTTGATATCGCGGATAAAGAGTTTGCCGCCGATGTTGCCTTCGTTCTTGGCATCTTCGGCTTCCTGGGCGTTGTTCACAAAGTCCTGTAGCAGGAATGGCAGAACCTTGGCATTAGGATGCTGCTGGTACTGCTGTCTGATAGCCTGGAACGAGCGTTTCTGGTAGTAGATGGTCATCAGACTCTCGTAGTCGTCCATCTCGGCAAACAGTTCGCCAGCTTCGGCTGTGCGACCAGTCTTATAGAGAGCGCCGGCATAGATGTTCTTCATCATCTCCTTATATACGGTCTCGATATATTTGCTGGCAGTCTGCTGCCAGAAGTTGATATTGTCCTGATGGCGACCCAGCATCATGTTACAACGCATATACAGCAAGGCATGCTGTGAGCGTAGCTTACTCTTGGTTTTGCCTAAGGCATAGGTGCGGACGGCTTGCAGGTTACGCTGCTGCGTGGTGATGGCTTGCTTGGTGGGATAGTCCCACTCGTACTGCTTGCGCTGTTCGATGTCCACACAGTTCAGGTATTTCTTCAGGTTCTGCAGGTAGCTCACCATCAGCACATCGCCCTTTTTGCGGGCAGCTTTGATGGCATCGTCGGCATTAAACCAGAAGTACTCTTCGGTAGAACCCAGATAGGCTTTCCAATTGTCGTTGCAGATGCGTTCTACACGGTTCTTGAAATCGTTTTGCTGATACATGCTGAACAGGTAGGGGTTGGTGGGATCGCTCCAGGCACAAGCGAGGATGGGCAGCGAAAGCACTGTCAGCAGGCTAATGATGATAAATCTCTTCATAGGTCTCGGTTTTATATCTGTTAATGTTATCTTTTTCTAAATGATAGGTGATGAGCGCACGACTCAAGCCAGGGCGCTCTTTTTCCAATGCCTTCTTTACTTTCAGAATCTCGGCAGCCTCGACGGTATGTTCCACCCTGACGTTCTGAATGTTGCGTATCCACTGGTAAACAGGATAGGCAGTAGCAAGCGGTAACGGATACTGCGGGAGTTTGTCGAGGTAGGGATGCACATCACGATAGTCGAGAATGGGGTTGCGCTCCTGCCACTTGCGCGGGTCGCCGGTGTTATAAACCATCAGCACACCGTAATCCACTGGTGGTGCCGGCATCGAGAGCTGGTGCAGTCGGATGGTAGTGGAGAGTGTATAGTGGAAAGTGGACAGTTGTGATTTGATGGCTTTCAGAAAATTGTAATAGGTCTGACGGCTTCGCGATGTGTAGTCGCAGTCTATCTGTATCTCGTGAATGCCTTTGATGCCGTTGGTCTCGTTCATCTGTAGGATGCGGCCCACTATCTTCTCGGCCAGGTCGGGGTGCGATTGGTGCATACAGTCCTCGGTGATGTAGATGGTAGGGATGAGCTCGATGCCGGAGGGCAATGTGTCGGTAAAAGTGATGGTGGCATTGGGGATAGGCTCAGAGCCATCATCGCTCATCACGACATCAAAATAGCGACAATACACCTTATTTATATGGTGCTGCTGTAAAAAGGTGCGTTCGGTAGAATCCAGCCGCAGGTCGGTGCGCCAGTAGTACACACCATTACTCTGTTCAAGGCTCTCGTCTTGAGATTGCTGCCGACTACAACCTATCAATAATGTAGTCAGCAGCATGATGAGTATAAACCTCTCAGTTCTCACCTCTCAGTTCTCAGTTCACAAAAGTTCTGGCAGTTGATAGAGTTTGGTACTGTTCGAACCTTTGATAAGAATATAGTGCCCGGCAGGCTGTTCAGCTGCGATGGCAGCTTTTACCTCTTCCACGTCCTTGAACTTACGGAAGTCGCACTGGGTGGCCTCGAACTCTTCGCCTACCAGCCATACGGTCTTGATGTCTGATGTCTTCAGATAGTCAACCACATGCTGGTGCTCCTCGGCCGATACCTCGCCCAGTTCGCGCATGGCACCGAGGATGACCATCTTGTTGTCGGCCTGCATAATCTTGAAGTTCTCCAGGGCGGCCTGCATCGACGAGGGGTTAGCATTATAGGCATCCACAATCAGGTGGTTCTTTTCGGTGACGGTCATCTGACTGCGGTTGTTGGATGGCTCATAGGCTTCGAGGGCAGCGCAGATTTTTTTGCGATCGACACCGAAGTTGATACCTACGGCAATGGCAGCCAGCAGGTTGTCGATATTATATGCGCCAATCAGCTTGGTCTGTACCTTGTGCCACTTGGTGCTGCGTCCCTCTTCTTCGAGTACCATTAATGGCTCGCGCCAACGGAACTTCAGGAAGGGGCTGCACTCTAACACCTCGCCGCTGATGCACGAGTACTGGTTGTCGGGATCGGTAGAGTAGGGCGAAAGCCATAGCTCTTCGTCGTCGCCAATCTGATCTATCAGATGCTCATTGTCGGCGTTGATGAAAATCAGACTGTCTTCGCGACTGCGCAGGAAATCGTAAAGCTCGCACTTGGTTTTGATCACACCCTCGAACGAACCGAAGCCCTGCAGGTGGGCACGCCCCACATTGGTGATCAGTCCGCAGGTAGGCTCGGCAGTCTCGGCCAGGGTTTTGATGTCGCCAGGATGACTGGCACCCATCTCAATCACAGCGATCTCGTGCTCCTTGTTCAGTCGGAACAGCGTCTTAGGCACACCCACATCATTATTAAAATTGCCCTGGGTGTAGAGCACATTGTATTTCTGTGAGAGCACGGCGGCAATGAGCTCCTTGGTAGTGGTCTTGCCGTTGGTGCCCGTGATGCCGATCACAGGGATGTCGAACTGGCGGCGATGCTCGCGAGCCAGATCCTTGAAAGTCTGCAAAGCATCATCAACTTTGATGATGCGCTGGGCCAGTTCCTCTGGCCCGGCTAGGTCTTCGTCTACGATGGCGTAGCTGCAGCCTTTTTCAAGGGCTTGCAGGGCGAACTTATTGCCATTAAACGACTCACCTTTCAGTGCCAGAAAGATGCTTCCTTCGGGGCAGTCACGACTGTCAGTTGTGATGCACGGATGCTGTTCATACAGCTTGTATAGTTCCTTAATATCCATAAACTTCGTTATTTTTGGTGCAAAGATAAGGAAAAGTTAAGAGTTAAGAGTTAAGAATTAAGAAAAAATGTATGATAGAGTATGTTTTTCTTAACTCTTAACTCTTAATTCATAATTAATTTGTATCTTTGTGGGCGATATGAGCGAAACGATTCAAATTCGAGGCAAATTAGTGGATCTCAGCACTCCTCAGGTGATGGGCATTCTGAACGTGACGCCCGACTCTTTTTATGCAGGGAGCCGAGTGCAGACTGAGGCTGAAATTGTGCAGCGTTGTCACCAGATTATCGACCAAGGCGGTAGCATGATTGATGTGGGTGGCTATTCTACCCGACCTGGTGGCACTGAGGTGTCGGAGGCCGAGGAGATGGAGCGCCTGCGCTTTGGCTTGAAGATTATCCGTCGCGAACTGCCCGAAGCGATTGTCTCGGTAGATACGTTCCGCCCGGATGTGGCCCGAATGACAGTCGAGGAGTTTGGTGCCGATATCATCAATGATGTGAGTGAGGGCAACGAGACGATGTATCGTTTGGTGTCTCGTTTGCGCGTACCTTATATATTAATGTCGCAGCAGCCCACGCTGAAAACCATGATGATGTCGTTTGCCCGTCAGGTGCAGCAGTTGCGTGATTGTGGTGCCTGCGATATCATTCTTGATCCTGGTTTCGGCTTTGGTAAGACGTTAGAGCAGAACTACGAGATTATGAACCAGATGGAGTGCCTGCATGTAATGGAGCTGCCGCTATTGGTAGGCATCTCGCGCAAGTCGATGATTTTTAAACTCCTGGGCACCACGCCTATGGAGTCTCTCAACGGTACTACTGTTCTTAACACCATCTCACTGATGAAAGGCGCTCATATCCTGCGCGTTCACGATGTGAAGCAAGCTGTAGAGTGCGTAAAAATAGTTAGACAATGTTCTTCGAGTTCGGAATAAAAGACTTCATCGATATCCTGCTTGTAGCTTTGATACTCTATTACATCTACAGGCTGATGCGCGAATCACGTTCGCTCAACGTGTTTATGGGCATTCTGGTGTTTGTAATCACGTGGCTGTTCGTGTCGCAGGTGGTCGAGATGAAGTTGCTGGGCTCGATACTCGATAAGTTGGTGAGCGTGGGTGTGATAGCACTCATTGTGCTTTTCCAGGACGAGATTCGTAAGTTCCTCTATAACGTGGGCGCTCATCGCCGTATGCGTGCTTTTGCCAAGTTGTTTGTGTCGAATACCAACGACGAGGAGAGCAAGAAAGAACTGAAGGAGGTCATCATGCCTATCGTGATGGCATCAATGAATATGAGTCGTGGTAAGGTGGGCGCACTGATTGTCATAGAGCGTACCATGCCGCTCGATGAGATTGCTGTGACGGGCGATCAGATCGACTCGAACATCAATCAGCGTCTGATAGAGAATATCTTCTTTAAGAACTCACCATTGCACGATGGTGCGATGATCATATCCAAGAAGCGCATCAAGGCAGCAGGCTGTATCTTGCCCGTGAGTCACGATATGGATATCCCCAAGGATTTGGGTTTGCGACACCGTGCCGCCATGGGCGTGTCGCAAGAGAGCGATGCGCTGGCAGTAGTAGTGTCGGAAGAGACGGGTGGCATCTCTATAGCTGTGCGGGGAGAGTTCCGTCTTCGCCTGTCGGCCGAGGAACTGGAGAGTATCCTCACCAAGGAGTTAGAACAATAAAAAAATATATAAATAACATTTTTAAAACAAATCAAAGTTATGGATCTATTAAGTTCGATTGTAGCGCGTGCTAAGAGTAACAAGCAGCGCATTGTGCTCCCCGAGGCAGAAGAGGAGCGTACACTGTGTGCAGCCGATAAGGCTTTGGCCGACGACCTCGCAGAGATTGTCCTGATTGGTAACCCTGCTAAGGTTGAGGCTCTGGCCAAGGAGAAAGGCTTGACAAACATTGGTAAGGCAACCTTGATCGACCCTGAAAACTACGACAAGAGCGAAGAGTTGGCTGAGAAGTTGGCCGAGATTCGCAAGAGCAAGGGTATGACTATCGAGGAGGCTCGTAAGCTCATCAAGAACCCGCTCTATCTGGGTTGTATGATTATCAAGACCGAGGGTGCCGATGGTCAGATTTCGGGTGCTCTCTCTACAACAGGCGATACACTGCGCCCAGCTCTGCAGATTATCAAGTGCCAGCCTGGTATCACCTGCGTCAGCGGTGGACTGCTGCTCATCTCTAAGCAGAAGCAGTATGGCGAGGATGGCGTGCTTGTAGTTGGCGACGTGGCTGTTACACCTATGCCCGATGCTGCTCAGCTGTCTCAGATTGCTGTCTGCACCGCTCAGACTGCTAAGAGTGTGGCTGGTTTCGCAGAGCCTCGCGTAGCTATGCTCAGCTTCTCTACCAAGGGTTCAGCTAAGCACGAGGTAGTAGATAAGGTGGTTGAGGCTACTCGTCTGGCTAAGGAGCTCGATCCAGCTCTGAAGATCGACGGTGAGCTGCAGGCCGATGCTGCTCTGGTACCATCAGTAGGTGCTAAGAAAGCTCCTGGTTCTGATATCGCTGGTAAGGCCAACGTACTGGTATTCCCTAACCTCGAGGTAGGTAACATCGGTTATAAGATGGTTCAGCGCCTGGGTGATGCTATCGCCATCGGTCCTATCCTGCAGGGTATCGCACGTCCTGTCAACGATCTGTCGCGTGGCTGCTCTGTTGATGATATCTACTATATGATTGCCATCACCGCTTGTCAGGCTATGGATGCAAAGAAGTAATACATTAAACATTAAAGATTAAACATTAAATATGAAGATTCTTGTATTGAATTGTGGCTCTTCGTCAATCAAGTACGCCCTGTACAATATGGACGATAAGAGCGTGATGACCAGCGGTGGTGCCGAGCGTGTAGGCTTGGACAATGCCTTCGTCAAGGTGAAGCTGGCCAATGGCGAGAAGAAGCAGATTATGCACGATATCCCCGAGCATACCGAGGGTGTGAAGTTTATCTTCTCTCTGCTCACCGATCCCGAGATTGGTGTGATTAAGAGTCTCGACGAGATCGACGCTGTAGGTCACCGTATGGTGCACGGCGGCGAGAAGTTCAATAAGTCAGTAGTGCTCACCGACGAGGTTCTGAAGGCCTTCGAGGAGTGCTCTGATTTGGCTCCCCTGCACAACCCTGCTAACCTGAAGGGTGTTAACGCTGTTAAGGAGCTGATGCCAGGTCTGCCTCAGGTAGGTGTGTTCGACACCGCCTTCCATCAGACCATGCCTGCTAAGGCTTATATGTACGCTATCCCTTACGATCTGTACGAGAAGTACGGTGTGCGTCGCTATGGTTTCCACGGCACCTCTCACCGTTACGTATCAGCTCGTGCTTGCGAGTTCCTGGGTATCAAGGCCGAGGGTACCAAGATGATTACCTGTCACATCGGTAATGGTGGTTCTATCGCTGCTGTTCTGGATGGCAAGTGTATTGATACCTCAATGGGTCTCACTCCACTTGAGGGTCTGGTCATGGGTACTCGTGCTGGAGATATCGACGGTGGTGCTGTCACCTTCTTGGAGAAGAAGCTGGGTCTCGATGCCGATGGCATGAGCAACCTGCTCAACAAGAAGAGTGGTGTAGCCGGTATTACTGGTGGCTCGAGCGATATGCGCGACGTAGAGAATGCTGCCAAGGCTGGTGAGCCTAAGGCTGTACTGGCACAGCAGATGTATTTCTATCGTATCAAGAAGTATATCGGTGCTTATGCAGCTGCCATGGGTGGTGTAGATGTGATTGTGTTCACCGCCGGTGTGGGCGAGAACCAGATTTCTATGCGTTCTGAGGTTTGCAAGGGCTTGGAGTTCCTGGGCGTGAAGTTCGACGACGAGAAGAACAACGTTCGTGGCGAAGAGGCCATTATCTCAGCCGACGACTCAAAGGTGAAGGTGGTTGTCATCCCAACCGACGAGGAGCTGATGATTGCTACCGACACAATGAATCTGCTGAAGTAAGCATTTTGTCTATTAAATAAGAAAGGACAAAACTCATATGGGTTTTGTCCTTTCATTTTGTTGGGCTTAGGTCGAACCTGAGGCCCAGCTGTAGGTTGAAGCTTGTTGGTTTATCCTTGAAATAATTATTGATAGTGCTACCATTATCTATATAATGTCTGACTCCTGGCTCGGCATACAGGCTCAGCTGTGGGATGATATGGTAGGCCAATCCCAGACTGCTGCCTACCGACCACTGCATGCGGTCCTTATCCATCACCTGATTGATGCCATCGGTGTTGGATTCGGCCTTGACATTCCAGTCGGCCTGAGCACCTGCAGAAAGATAGAGACTGAAACCATGCCATTGCAGCAGATGGGCCTGCAGGTTGAGGGGCACGCCGATATAATGGAGTTTCTGATGGCGCTGTATCTGATGGTTGGGCATCAGGGTGGTAAAGGTGGAACTCAGCTTGGTATAAACCAAACCAGAACTGAGCGACAGCCACGAGTTGATCGGATAGCCAACGGTAAGACCGAACGAGATGGGATGGTTGTGACTCTCACGCTCTTCGTAGTCTATCAGAAAAGCACGTGTGGCCGCTGCACGTTGCATCATCTGCGGGTTCATCATCACCGCATTCCTGTTGTTCATCTCGTTGGTGTTGCCTTGGGCATACAGTCCCATGGTGAGACGCAACGGTTTTTGCTGGTGATGCTCTGCTTGGGGATATGCCTTGGGCTCGGTTGGCTGGGGACGGTGAACCTGAGGACTGGGTGTGTCCTTCTTGGGCTTGACGGCCGTCTCGTCGGGCTGTGCTGTCGTCTCTTCGGGCAGTGTTGCCGTCTCTGTGGGTTCTGGAACAATCACTTCAGGGGCAACCACCTTAGTTGTGCTAACCTCAGGTGCTGCTGCAGGAGCCTCAGCTGTTAATTTCTCTGGGTTAGGGGAGGCTGCAGCTTGTGGCGTGGCATCTGCCTGTGCCAGCTGTGGCTGTTCGGGGGCGTTGTGCCACATCAGACAGGCACCGCCAAAGAGCACACCGATGATAGCGGCAGCCATCAACCAACGTCGCAGGGCAACATGGCGCACCTGACCTTGAACCTGCTTGTCGAGCGAAGCCTCGATGCCCTCCCACAAGTCGCGCGATGGCTCCTGGTGGTAGTCCTTTAGATGGTTGTTAAGCCTTTCGGCCCATGCTTCTTGCTTCATATCTCGTGTTGTTTGATGTAATCTGTTATCATGTGGGTGAGTAGCTGTCGCGCTCTCGATAGTTGTGAGGAGGATGAACTCTCTTTGATGCCCAACTTCTGGGCAATCTCGCGATGGGAGCAATGCTCGAACACATATAGGTTCAGCACCATCCTGTAGCCCGAAGGCAGTTGGGCTATCATCGCCGTCAGCACGTTGGGCGGTATCCGTTCTATCTCCGGTTCTTCGTCCTGTGTATCCGGGATGGCGGTGGTGAACGTGATGCGCTCATGCTGTTTCACGAAATCCAGCGCCTTATTAGCAACAATCCTGCCTATCCACCCTTTCAGTGACCCCTCGCCCCGGTAGCAGAACTTGCCGATAGAGGTCAGGATGGTGACAAAGCTATCCTGCACCACGTCCTCCACATCGCTCACTTCGGGTATATACCTTAGTCCGATGGACATGGCATAACCCTTGTAGCGTTCGTAGAGTTGCTTCATGGCAGCACGATCGCCTTGGTTGATGGCTGAAAGCAGTTGCTGTTCGTTCTCCACTTCTTGTTACTTGACTCTTTCGATACTGGTGAAGTTGAGTTGCATGGTGGGATTCAGCGTCCTGGTTTCCGACTGGCCATCGACGATGGTCTCTATCTGTGTCACCGTTAGTCGGCTTGAGAATGATGCGCCTGTTCTGTCCAGCAGGGCGGTAGATTGGGTAGGGGCTACTGTCAGCACCACTGCCATCAGCTTGCCGTCGTCCTTGGTTACGATAAACGGCAGGTAGAGTGTGCCATAGGTCACGTTGGGCATCATCTCCAGATAGATCGACTGCTCTGAGAGGCCGATGCAGCGATAAGGCACACCCAGGTTTGCCTCCAAACAGCGGTCGCTGCCGTGGTCCATCAGCGTCTGTATCCAGAGCTCTTCTTCGGGCGTCGGTGTCGAGCTGCTAGGTGCACTATCGCTAATCTTGGCCACCTTTACATCAGGGAGCAGTTGCTCCATAATAGCAGCGAAGGGGAATGTCGCGCAGGCTACGTAGTTACTGCCCTTAAAGTCGATGAGGGTGCGAGCATAGGTCTCGATGCCCTTGATGTCGTCAACAGTCCATACTCCTTTGAAGGTGTAGTCGAGCGCCGGTTGGTTACTTGGCTCCAGCTGTGGGTCACCTGTTATCAGCTCATCGCCACTGATACTGCATGATATCAGCGTGACCAATACGATAAAAAATGGTAATATTCGCTTCATCATTGTACACGTTTCGTTGCTTCTTTATCCATAAAACGATGAAGAAGACCAAATACTGCATGAAGAAATGTTAAATATTCACTTCCAGAATCTCTTCTTCGGTCGAGAGGTTGAAATCGCCTGGGATGGTGTTCTTGAGGGCCGCGGCAGCCAATGAGTAATTCAACTGCTTCTGCATGTCGTCGGGAAACAGGCTGATGGCGTGCAGCCAACCACCCATAAAGGCATCGCCCACACCTACAGGCTCCACCACATCAGGGATATCCATGATAGGTGCCTGCAACAGTTTATTGTCGGTATAAAGCAGGGCTGTCAGGGTGTGATGGTTCGAGCTTACGATATTACGCATACCCATCATCCAGTGTTTTACACGGGGGTAGGCAGCATGCAGCTCTTCGAACCATTCGCCATATTCTTTCATCTGCATGGTGAAGTGAGAGTCGGTGGCCGTGAATGGTGGCTGTGGATGCTGCGACAGCCAGTCGAACTCGATGGCATCGCCAAACATCATGTCGCATCGCGACAGCATGCGGCTCAGGGTTTTACGTGGTTCAGCACCTTCGTACTTCCACAGGTTCTTACGGTAGTTGATGTCGAAGCAGACAGTAATACCTAACTCGTCGGCCACGTCGAGGGCCTCGAAGGTGGCGTCGGCAGCCTGTTGCGAGATGGCAGCTGTGATGCCCGACACATGGAAGTAGTTACAATCCTTCAGTATCTCGAGCCAGGGAATCATGCCGGGTTTCAGGTCGGAATAAGCCGAGCCGTTACGGTCGTAGATCACCTTGGCAGCACGCATGCCGGCAGCAGGCTCAAAGTAGTAGGTACCTATGCGCTGTCCGCCATAAAGCACGCGACTGGTATCTACACCCAGCTCGGCCAGACTCATGGCACCTGCGTGGCCCACTGGCGTGTCGGGCAGTCGGGTGATATAGGTTACATCTTCGCCTTGGGTAGCTAATGATACGGCCACGTTAGCCTCGCTACCACCATATTTACTGGTAAACAGGTCGCCCTGAGTCAGTCGCAACTGCCCGGGTTTCGAAAACCTGAGCAACAACTCGCCGAAAGTTACAATTTTCTTTCTATTCATGTTGGTCATTATCTGTAAACTTCGCTGCAAAGATACATATTTTAATTCAAAAAAACTTAATGTTACATTAATTTTTATATCTGTAAGATAATATAATATTCCATTTTGGAAAGATATGCAGGAAAGTATTACATTTGCACCCGTATTGAAAAGACTAAATGATGAAACTGTATCTAAGCATAGTGCTCATACTGTGGTGCTCTGGGGTGTTAGCACAGCGCAAACTGGTGGTGGCCAGCTTGGGCACAAAGGTGCCGCAACGCGATATCAAGGTCCGTGTGGATAATGGTGACGAGTTTGTGACCCCATGGAGTGGCGAGATAGAGGTGCCCGACAGTTTTAAGCGCATCACCCTCAGCCATCCCAGGTTCCAGCATCGCTATGTGCTGGCCAACGAGCTGCATAGCGATACCATCTATCTCATCCCCGCGTTGCATGCCATTGACGAGGTGGTGGTGTATGGCCAGGATCGCCGTAAGTCGATGATGGCTGGCATCATGAGGCCTGTCACGCCCAAAGAAGTGCCGTTGCCACAAGTCGTACCCGCCGGTCCCAACGTGTTGGCCATGATGGTCTGGCTGTTCGACAAGACCATAGCCCCAACACTTGAGGCCAAACAGCGCCGAAAGAAAGCCCTCAAGGAAGTCCGCCAAAAAGAGCAGGAATACGAAGCCAAATGGGATGCCCTAAAGGCACCCCAAAAGTAACTGAAACTCAATTCTGAAATTCTTTTTTAAAGTTATCTACCACTCTACCATCAATCAGCTGAAAAGTCTTATTTTATGCGGGTTTCCGAGGTGGTAGATAGGTGATAGATAGGTGGTAGATGGTGGTAGAGATACCACTATTTTCGCTTTGAGATACCGTCTTTTTTGTTGGAAGGTCGCAGTGCTTTTGTCCAGAGAAAACACTGTTTTCTCAGTGCGAAAACATCATTTTCTGCCGTAGAAAACAGCATTTTTGCATATTAAAAATACCTTGTCTATTTGCTACCACTCTACCACCTATCTACCACCACCCCGCAAACCCGTATAAACAGGGCGTTTTAGCCCCTTGGTGGTAGAGTGGTAGATAATTTTAGAAATTTTTATTTTAAGGGCGACTCTCGCCTTCGATGTATTGGGAGAGGAGTAGGTGCTCGCCGTCGAAGACGACATAGGTGAAGTGGGTTATCCAGTCGCCGAGGATGATCATGCGGGCTTTCTTGGTGAGCTGCAGATCTACTTCGATGTGACGATGACCGTAGATGAAATAATCTACGTTAGAGTGGTACTGGATGTACTTTTTGGTGAACAGTACCAGATGCTCGCGGTTCTCGCCCATATAGGCAGGCTCTTCGCCGTTAGGACGCTTCATGCGGCTGTGCTTGGCCCAGTTCAATCCAAACCACATGCCCCAACGGGGATGTAATGACGAGAAGGCCCACTGGCAGAGCTTGTTGTGGAAGATGCTCTTGATAAGCTTGAACTTCTTGTCGGGGTCGCCCAGTCCGTCGCCATGCGCCAGGAAGAACATCTTTCCGTATATCTCAGTAGTCTCAGGCTTCTTGTGCAGAATCACGCCGCACTCCTTTTCCAGATACTCGTAGGCCCAGATGTCGTGGTTGCCGGTGAAATAGTGCACCTCGACACCCATGTCGGTGAGTTCCGACAGTTTGCCTAAAAAACGGGTGTAGCCCTTGGGCACCACATATTTGTATTCGTACCAGAAGTCGAACATGTCGCCCAACAGATAGATGGCGGCAGCCTTCTCCTTGATACTATCGAGGAAACGAACCAGTCGGCGCTCCTGCATGCGCTGGTGCGGAATGGCCAACGAGCCTAAATGGGCATCGGATAAAAAATAGATATTTTTCATAACTGAGAACTGAGAGTTAAGAACTGAGAGGTATGGTTAATCAAATCCGAGCTCGACTCTTGCTTCTTCGCTCATCATCGACTGGTCCCAGGCGGGCTCGAACACGAGGTTTACATTTGAACCTTTCACACCCTCTACACTCTCTATCTTGGTGCGCACATCCTCCAGGATAAAGTCGGCAGCCGGACAGTTGGGGGCTGTAAAGGTCATGTCCAACTCAACAGAACTGTCGTCCTGTACATCTATCTTGTAAATCATTCCCAGGTCGTAGATGTTGACGGGAATCTCTGGATCGTAAACGGTCTTCAGTACATCTACAATCCGCTCTTCTATCTGTGTTTTCTCTTCTTGTGTCATAGCTGTATATCTTTGTTTGTTAGCATTTCCCTTGTTCGTGGTAGCTGTAGTAGTGACCATCGGTAACGATGACGTGATCTACAAAGTGAATATTCATCAGCTTGCAGGCATTGATGATGCTGATGGTTAGCTCGTTGTCTTGTCGGCTGGGCATGATACCGCCCGATGGGTGGTTGTGGCATGCCACCAACTGTGTGGCGTTGCAGAGTACTGCCTCGCGAATGATGAGGCGTATATCTACTGTTGTTGCAGTAATGCCGCCACGGGCAATACGCAGTTTTTTGATGAGTCGGTATTGCTGGTTGAGCAGCAGTACCCAGAACTCTTCTGCATCCAGGTCCTGCATCACAGGGCGCATGTGGTTGTAGATACGAGTGGCAGTGCCCAGGTCGGGGCGCTCCTCGGGTGTCTCCATCTGTCGGCGCTTGCCCAGTTCGCAGGCTGCCAGGATGGTGATGGCCTTGGCTGGTCCAACACCGTTATACTGGCATAGGTCGTGGATGGATTTCTTGCCTAAGGCATTCAGACTGTTGTTGCAGTCGGCCAGAATGCGCTTCATCAAATCCACAGCGCTCTCTTTGGTAGAGCCAGAGCCTATCAGTATGGCCAACAGCTCGGCGCTGCTGAGTGTGTCGGCACCCTGCGCTGCCATTTTTTCACGAGGACGGTCCTCCTCAGCCCACTGATTGATGTTCAGTTTCTCACTCACTTGTAGAAGTTTTTTTCGAAGGCGGTAAATTCGTCTTGTTTCAGTACGCAGCGTTTCCACCATGATTCGATGAAACCGAAGCCATAGCCCATCAACTGTACGAAGGCGGCAGGGATGCTGAGCAACCCCACCCACAAGCTCTTGTTCTGGATGCTTGAGTCGATGAAGAGGAGTAGGCTATATAATATAATAGGAACGCACGCGAGTGGCCAGAAGAGTGAGATGAGCAGCAAACCGATGACCCCCAGTGTAAAAACTGTTGGTAACAGATGTACTAACTTCATAGTGCCTGGATGGCGCTTCTCAAGATTGATGCGGGCGATACCGCTGTTATACACCTGACGGAAGAACTTGCGGAAGTCGGTACGGCGCTTGTGCCATACCCAAGCCTCGGGGATGAGGCGTGGCATGTAGCCTGCCTCGACAATACGGTACGAGAAGTCGATATCCTCGCCAAAACGCATCTTGCTAAAACCGCCCAACTGCTGATACACATCGCGACGGATGCCCATGTTGAACGAACGAGGATAGAACTTGTCGAGCTTGGCTTTTCCTCCTCCACGGATGCCACCTGTGGTAAAGAATGAGGTCATCGAATAGCTGATGGCCTTCTGTACCGGTGTAAACGAAGGATGGGCTGCATCGGGGCCGCCCCAGGCGACAAGTTGAGAGTGTACAGTGGAGAGTGTACAGTGATCATAACTGTCCACTGTCAACTGTAAACTATCCACTATGCTTTGCAGGTAGCCTTGTGGCAGCACTACGTCGCTATCCAGAATGATGACATATTCACCGCTAGCACGCTCGACGCCGTAGTTGCGACTCTGACCAGGGCCGCTGTTCTCCTTGGCGTAATAATGCAAATCAAGGATGCTTGCGTACTTGTCGCAAACATCCTTGCATGGTTTTATTGAACCGTCTTCAACAATAATTACCTCGAAATCCTTAAAAGCTTGTTGGGTCAGGCTTTCGAGTAATTCGTCCACTTCATCAGGACGATTATAGACGGGGACGATGATCGAATACTTCAATTCTTCAATCTTTATTAGGATTTACTCCTTTACACGCTGCAGGTAAGAACCGTCGCGAGTGTCAACCTGAATCAGGTCGCCCTCGTTGATGAACAGAGGAACACGAATCTCAACACCTGTCTCCAGAGTAGCTGGCTTCAGAGTGTTGGTAGCAGTGTCGCCCTTTACACCTGGCTCAGAGTGAGTAACGCGGAGAACGGTCTTAACAGGCATCTCAGCGTAAAGGATAGTACCATCGGTAGTGTCAGAAACAACCTCCACGATGTCGCTCTCCTTCATGTACTCATGACCGATTACGAGCTCGTTGTCGATGGGGATCTGCTCGAATGTCTCCTGATTCATGAAGATACGACCAGACTGATCCTCATAGAGGTACTGGTAAGGACGACGCTCGATGATCACATCCTCGAGCTTCTCACCGATGTTGAAGCGACGCTCCAGTACGCGACCGTCTGAAACGTTCTTAACTTTGATAATCATGATGGTGTTACCCTTACCTGGCTTGCGGTGCTGGAAATCGATACACACCCAGATGCCACCGTCCATGCGAATGGCGGTGCCTTTTTTAATGTCTTGTGAATTAATCATAAACCTTTAATATGTTACTTTTATATCGTTTTCGGGTGCAAAGGTACTGCTTTTTTGGAAAAAAACATAAAAAGTTTAGCTAAAAATCGTATAAAATTTGCGTATTTCAAAAGAAATGAGTACTTTTGCACCCCAAATCGGTAAATAAATAACAAAATTAAATAAGTATATCACAATGAAGAGAACATTTCAGCCACACAATCGCCGTCGCGTAAACAAGCACGGCTTCCGTGAGAGAATGGCCACAAAGAACGGTCGTCGAGTATTGGCTGCTCGTCGTGCTAAGGGCCGCAAGAAGTTGACAGTTTCTGACGAGAATCACGGAAAGTAATCCGAGAGGAACTTAGAAAATGAGTTAAAATAGAAAGAAGTAGAGTGAATTCTTTGCTTCTTTCTGTTTTTTTATGTACTTTTGTGCCGAAATAGAGAAGTAGAAGATGAAAACAAAAGAATTCTTCGGCAAGTTCTGTAGTAAGTTCCTGATTTGGAACCTCGTAGCGATGGCGCTCGTCGTCGTATTGCTGATAGTAGGCGTGAACTACGGACTCGACTGGTACACCCACCATGGTGAGGGTATCCGAGTGCCGAATATTGAAGGTGTGAATATTACCAAGGCCCGCGAGATGATGGAAGAGAAGGGACTTGAAATCGTGGTTACCGACTCGGGCTATAATAAACGCCTGCCAGCCGACTGCATACTGACACAGAGTCCTGATGCAGGATTGACTGTGAAAGCAGGCCATACCATTTATGTGACAATCAACTCTTCGAACTCACCATCGGTGGCCATCCCCGATGTGGTGGACAACAGCAGCTATCGTGAGGCTGAGGCAAAACTGATATCATTAGGATTCAAGGTGCTGCCACCTCAGTATGTTACTGGAGAGAAAGACTGGGTTTATGGCGTGACATGCAATGGTCGCCGTGTGTCGGCAGGCGAGCGCGTGTCTATTGAGCAGCCGATCACTTTGCAGATTGGCTCTGGTCGATATGGCTTGGATGAAGAACTGAACGTGGTTGGCTCAGATGAGCTTGGCGTGTCTGGAGGCGACGGCGATGTGGATGATTTTGAAGAGGTGAAAGAATGATTGACGACAATATCGATATAGAAGAACAGGAGCAGGAACAGGAGGATTTGTTGTACGAACACTTCCGAATGGAGGTGGATAAAGGGCAGGTGCCCATACGTATCGACAAATATCTGGTGGAGCATCAGCCACACTCTAGTCGCAACCGCATCCAGCAGGCTGCCGACGCAGGTTTTATTCATGTGAACGACAAACCTGTGAAGAGCAACTATAAGGTGCGCCCAGGCGATGTCATCACACTGATGCTCGATCGTCCGCATTATGATACCACGATAGAACCTGAGGATATCCCGCTGGAAGTGGTTTACGAGGATGACGACCTGATGGTGATCAACAAACCGGCAGGTATGGTGGTGCATCCTGGTTGTGGCAACTTCAACGGTACACTGGTCAATGCCATCGCCTGGCATCTGAAGGATCTGGCCAGCTATGACCCTAACGATCCCGAAGTTGGTTTGGTGCATCGTATCGATAAGGATACCAGTGGACTGCTGGTAGTGGCCAAAACGCCCGATGCCAAAACGTCATTAGGAAAACAATTCTTTAATAAGACCACCCATCGCAGCTATAATGCCCTGGTGTGGGGTAACTTTGTAGAGGATGAAGGTCGTATCGAAGGTAATATCGGTCGCGACCCTAAGGACCGTCTGCGTATGGAGGTGTTCCCACCCGATTCAGAGATAGGTAAACCAGCCGTGACCCATTACCGGGTGATGGAGCGTTATGGCTATGTAACGCTGGTGGAGTGTATCCTCGAGACTGGGCGCACCCACCAGATACGTGCTCACATGAAGCATATCGGTCACCCCTTGTTTGCCGATGAGCGCTATGGCGGAACAGAAATACTGCGTGGCGAGCGCACTGCCAGCTACAAGGCTTATATCCAGAACTGCTTTAAGCTCTGTCCGCGTCAGGTGCTGCATGCCAAGACCTTAGGTTTTGTGCACCCACGAACAGGTGAACAGATGGACTTCACATCGGAGTGGCCTGCTGATATGACGGCCCTGATTGATAAGTGGAGAAAGTATTTGAAAGTTAAGAGTTAAGAATTAAGAGTTAAAAAAATATAGATATGAAAAACTTGAAGAGAACTATTGCCATCGTTTGTGGTGGTGACTCATCAGAACACGACGTTTCTCTGCGCTCGGCACAGGGACTTTATTCATTTTTTGATAAGGAACGCTACGATGTGTATATCGTAGATATCAAAGGACAGGACTGGCATGTGGAGTTGTCAGATGGAACTACAGCTAAGATTGATCGAAACGATTTCTCGTTTATGGAAAATGGCGAGGCTAAGGTTTTCGACTATGCTTATATCACCATTCATGGCACCCCAGGCGAGAACGGTCTGCTGCAGGGCTATTTCGATCTGATTGGTCTGCCTTACAGCACCAGTGGCGTATTGGTTGAGGCTATGACTTTTGATAAGTTTGTGCTGAATCAGTATCTGCGTGGCTATGGCGTCAAGGTGGCCGACTCACTGCTGATTCGTCAGGGCTACGAGGAGCTGGTGAGCGACGACGAGATTGAAGAGCGTATCGGCATGCCTTGTTTCGTGAAGCCTGCTGCCGATGGTTCATCTTTCGGTGTGTCGAAGGTTAAAGAGAAGGATATGCTGGCTCCTGCCATCCGTAAGGCCATGCTGGAGAGTCCTGAGATTATGGTTGAGAGCTACCTCGAAGGTACCGAGATTTCAATCGGTGTATATAAAACCAAGGAGAAGGCAGTGGTTCTGCCTGCCACCGAGGTGGTTACCACTAACGAGTTCTTCGACTATGACGCCAAGTACAACGGTCAGGTTCTGGAAATCACCCCAGCCCGTTTGCCCGAGGATGTCACAGAGCGCGTTCGCCAGATTACTTCGCACATCTACGATATCCTGCATTGCAATGGTATCATCCGTATCGACTATATCATCTCGAAGGAGGGTGACATCTCGATGCTTGAGGTGAACACCACACCTGGTATGACAGCTACCAGCTTTATTCCTCAGCAGGTGCGTGCTGCAGGCCTGTCGATGACTGATGTGCTGACAGAGATCGTGGAGAATCAATTCTAGTGGACAGTTGAAAGTGGAGAGTTGACAGTTATGATGACGGAGAGAGCGGAGTTTGATGCGATTAGGCCCTATGAGGCAGGGGAGATGAAGCAGGCGTTCGAAGAACTGCTTGCCGACCGACAGTTTAATCTGGTGATGAAGGGCTTTGCCCCTTGGTTGCCTAAAGTGGTGCGTAATGGCTTGTTGCGCCTGGCTTTTGCTGGTATCAAAACGCCACTCGACTTCCAGAAGCGATTCATGAAGCCGGTGGTAAACTACATCATCCGCAAACATACCGACGGCTGCGTCTTCGACGACAGACAGTTAGTGGAGAGTAATCATACCTCTCAACTCTCACCTCTCAGTTCTCACCTTGACGCCCGTTTCACGTTCGTCAGTAATCATCGTGATATCGTGCTCGACTCAGCATTTCTCGATGTCAAACTGGTTGAGGCTGGTTATCCCACTACCGTTGAGATTGGTATTGGCGATAACCTGCTGATTTATCCTTGGATCAAGCGTCTGGTGCGCATGAACAAGGCTTTTACCGTGCGCCGTGGCTTGTCGTTGCGCGAGACATTGGCTGCCTCGCAGCTCATGAGTCGCTATATCCACTATGCCGTGACGCAGAAAAAGGAGAATATCTGGATTGCACAGCGCGAGGGTAGGGCCAAGGATTCGAGTGACCATACCCAGGATGCTGTGCTCAAGATGCTGGCGATGGGGGGCGACCTGAAAGAACTGAATATCGTACCGCTCACCATCAGCTACGAGTATGATCCCTGCGACTATCTGAAAGCACAAGAGTTTCAGCAGAAGCGTGATAATCCCGCCTTTAAGAAGAGTAAGCAGGACGATCTCGACAATATGAAGACGGGTATTTTTGGTTATAAGGGTCGTGTGACTTATCGCCCTGCTGTTCCTATCAACACCTGGATTGATACACTCTCAGGCTTGCCTAAGACAGAGTGGTTTAAAGCCTTGGCAGAGCTGATGGATCGCGAGATACATCGTGGTTACGAGCTTTACCCTTGTAATTACATCGCCCTGGATGAGTTGAATGGCAATCAGGCCAACGCTGCTCACTATACCGAGGCTGATGTGAAGCGTTTCAATCAGTATCTGGCCGGTCAGATGGCCAAGATTAATCTGCCCAATAAGGATGAGGCATTCCTCCGCGAGCGCATGCTCACCATGTATGCCAACCCAGTACGCAACTTAATGGCCGCCCAATGAGAAAGTTTCTGCAACTCATAGCCATCATCGTTCTCACCTCTCACCTCTCACTTCTCAGTTCTTGCTCGCAAGATGCCTACGATAAGGGTGAGGGACAGTACTCATGGCTGCGTGGCGACTTTGCCGAGGCTGTTGTGAACAGCAACCAGCAGGTGACGAAGATAGAGACTGACGACGGTGATGAGTTGCCGCTTGTTAAACCCTACGAAGCCAAATGGATTATGAAGGCCGATACCACCTATCGCTGTATGCTTTATTATAATAAGGTGAAGAATCAGGCCGAAGTGCTCTCAATGAGGCAGGTGCCTTGTGCTGCGATTACGCTCTTAAAGGATCTCAATACCCCCTTGCTAACTGATCCGGTGAAGTTTGAAAGCACCTGGATGAGCAAGTCGGGCAAATATCTGAATATGGGTCTGCTGCTCAAGACGGGGGTGAGTGATGATTCTACTGCCGCCCAGAGTCTGGCTATTGTCAGTGATACGCTGATCAGGCATCATGATGGTAAGCAGATCCGCCATCTCATCCTGTATCACGACCAGGGTAACGTGCCAGAATATTATTCTACCAAGGTGTACATGAGTATCCCTACAAACAGAATTGATGCCGACTCCGTTAGAATCAGCATCAACTCCTACGACGGTGAGGTCATCACCAAGCACCGTATTCGTTAGTTCGCCTTATATACCTTATTATATATAGCGTTCCAGTCTATCTGGTCGGTGCGCTGTGCCAGTGGGACGTGTGGTATCACGCTGCCATCCTTCACCAGTATGATGCAGGGGATAGCACCTGCCTCGATGGTTTGATAGCCACCCTCGTAAACCTTACCCGTCTGATAGTCAATCCACTTGCCCTTCGGCAGATAGACGTTGCGACTGTTGCCACTTTCTAACAAGGGTGCTACCAGCATCTTCGAGCCGAACATATATTCATCCTCTACATACCAGGCTCCCTGATCGTGTGGGAACTCTACCAGCAGGGCACGCACCATCGGTAGGCCGAGCTGTGAACACTCCTTGGCCTGCTCCCAAACGTATGGCATCAGCTTATATTTCATCTCAGCGCAGGCACGGAAAGCATCGGTAAACGACTCGGAGATGAGCCATGGCTCGGTGGGAGGGGCACCGTGGGCACGGGTGTGACTGCTCAGGAATCCGAAGGGTAGCCAACGGCGATAGATATCCTCGGGCGAGGCTGTGACGAAGCCGCCCATATCATGGCTCCAGAACGAGAAGCCGCTCAGGCCGAAACTCAGTCCGCCTCGCAGGTCGCCCAGCATGCCGGTGTTGGTGGTGGCAGCATCGCCTCCCCAGTGCAGGGCATAGCGCTGACTGCCTGCCCAAGCCGAGCGGGCCCAGATGATACCTTCGCCGGGATGATTGCGCTCTACCACCTCCCACAGGGCTTTGTTGTAGCGCAGTGGATAGAGGTTATGCTCGTAGAGACCACCCTTGCCGCTATGGTAGAAACCGTTGTAAGGAGCTGCCTCACCAAAGTCGCACTTGATGGTAGAGACTCCTTGTTTCATCAAGCCTTCTATCTTCTGCTGGTACCAATCGATAGTCTCTGGGTTCGAGAAGTCGAGGATGGCATCTTCGACAGGCATGCCGCCAGTGGCATTCTTTACGTGTATGCCCTTGTCGATAATCTCGTTAAAGAAACGGTTCTTGGGCGTGAAGTAGGGCAACTGCCACAAACAGGTGTGGAAACCATCCTTGGAGAGTTGCTTCAGCATCTTTACCGGGTCCTTAAAACGATCTTTGGCAAACTGGTAGTCGCACTGCCAGTCGGTACCAAACCAACCCGTATCAAAATGTATCACATCGGCTGGGATGCGGTTAGCTCTGAGCTGACGTGCTATCTCCAGACCCTCTTCCTGAGAGAAATAGGTGATACGACTCATCCAGGTGCCGAAACTCCACAGTGGGGGTAGGGGCGACTTGCCGGTAATCTCGGTATATTCATAAAGGATATCCTTCGGCTCACCAAAGAACACGAAGAAGTCCATCTGCTCATCGGCCATAAACAGGCGGTCGGCACCGATATACGAAGCACCGAAATCGCAGGTGACGGGTGCTGAGGTGTGCATAAAGATACCGTAGCCGCGATTCGAGAAGAAGAAGGGCACGGGCTTATACTGTCCGTCGGTCTCTGGTCCCTGTGGGTCGGTAACGCTCAGATGAACCTTCTGGCCCACCTTATTAAGAGAGGTGAACGACTCACCGCAGCCATAGATACGCTCGCCTGGCGCCAATGTGAGCACGGGGTTGATGCTGCGTGAGTTGTCTGAACCACGTTTGATAAACGAGAAGGGCTGCAGTTTCACCTGTGAAGAGTCGTTATCGATGCTGTGGCGCGTCTGGGTCAGCACCTTGCCGTTGGCATCCTTAATCACCAGTCGCCAGGGATACTGCTTAATTTCTATACTGCCGTATTGTGACTGGTAGGTGATGGCATCAGCTGTCTGTGAGGTCTTCCACATGGCGCCTGCCCCTTTGGTCTTGAATCCATCGCAGAACATCACATCCTCCTGGTCGCTGTTCTTTGGTTCAACAGGTGATGTCAGCATGCGGATGCGTGCTGTTCGGGGTGAGATAAACTCAATCTTGAGTTTCAGGTTGGGATCATTGTCGTATGCCGCATCGGGGAAGTCGAGCATCTGCATGCGTACAGGCCAATAGCCGTTGAGATTGAATGCCTGGCGCGGCGACAGGCGGTAGCGTTTCCACTGCACCAGTCCTTCGCCCTTGGCGGCATCGAAGCTCACCAATGAGTCGGCAAAGAAATAGGTGTTCGACAGGTCGTAGAAGTCGGTCGACATGTCTTTTTGCATACACTGCAGGTATTGTACCCCTGCGTTGGTTTGGATCTGTGCCGAGGCGACCCCTGTCAGCCAGGCAGCACACATGATTGATAATAGGCGTTTCATATTTATACTTTTTTGTCAGTGGTGCAAAGGTACAAAAGGTTTTGGAAAAATGACGCTTTTTTCGGATTATTTGAGGGGGTTATCATCAAAAAGAAAGTATTAGGCAGAAAAGTATTAGTATTTATCAAACAAAAGTATCATGATTTGTTTCGTTTTGCTTAACTTTGCACCCAGAAATTGTTAGATCAAAACTACAAACTGAAGATTTGTATTGACTCAAAAGAAAACCAAGTTATTAATATTAACACTAATTATGAATCGCAATTTTGGAAAGACAGCGCTGCTGTTGAGTACCATGGCCTTTATCGGGCTTGGATACTCTTCAAACGCCTACGCCGCCGCTTCTCCTCAGGAGATTCAGCAGGCAACGAAGAAGATTACAGGTACTGTAGTCGATGCTTCGGGCCCCATTATTGGAGCCAGTGTGGTTGTGAAAGGCACGTCGAACGGTGTAGTCACCGACTTCGATGGTAACTTCCAACTGAACGCAAGCCCAGGACAAACCCTGGTCGTTTCTTACGTTGGTTACCTTAAAAAAGAGGTAAAGGTTACTGCTAACCAGACAAACATCCAGATCACTCTTGAGGAGGACAAGCAACTGCTTGACGAAGTGGTTGTCGTGGGTTATGGTACGATGAAGAAGAGTGACCTCTCTGGTGCTTCGGTATCTCTTGGCGAGCAGGCACTGAAAGGTTCGGTCATCACCTCGCTCGACCAGTCCCTTCAGGGACGTGCTACTGGTGTGACAGCTGTTACTACCTCGGGTGCTCCAGGCTCAAGCTCGTCTATTCGTGTGCGTGGTATCGGTTCTATCAATGCCAATCAGGAACCTCTTTATGTCATCGACGGTGTCATCGTTCAGAGTGGCGGTCAGTCGGGTGCCGACTATGGATTGGCCGACCGTCTGGGTAACGGTAAAGTGTCAACCATCTCTCCACTGTCAACTCTTAACCCATCGGATATCGTGTCGATGGAAATCCTGAAGGATGCTTCTGCCACAGCCATCTATGGTGCCCAGGGAGCCAATGGTGTCGTGCTGATTACCACAAAGCGTGGTGTGGCCGGTGAGGCAAAGTTCAGTTATGATGGTATGCTGGCTGTAAACCGCCAGATGAAACGTCTTGATATGATGAATCTCCGTGAGTATTCAGAGTACTATCAGGACTTCGTCAACGATGGTTGGATCGTCAAGAGTCAGGCCAACCAGAACTATTCTGATCCTTCTATTCTGGGTAATGGTACCAACTGGCAGGATGCTATTTTCCAGACTGCCATCCAGCATCAGCACCAGCTGTCTGCCCAGGGCGGTACGGATAAGATCAAGTACTATGTATCAGGTAACTTCATGAATCAGGAGGGTACCATCATCGGTTCAAACTTCAAGCGCTATTCGGTTCGTGCTAACCTCGATGCACAGCTGAAGTCATGGTTGAAACTGGGTATGTCAACCACTTTCTCTACCACCAATGATGACCTGAAGAAGGCTGATGGTAACGAGGGTATTATTACCTATTCATTGACTACGCTGCCTGATATTCCCATCTACGATGTATTCGGCAATTACTATGCTGAGGTGCGTGAGGGTTATACCAACCCCAACCCTGTGGCCCTGGCCAACATGAACTCATACACCTTGGAGCGCCGTAAGCTCACTGGTAACATCTTTGCTGAGATTACCCCCATCAAGAATCTGGTATGGCATGCTGAGCTGGGTTATGATATCTCCGACTCAAATGCTGAGACATGGGAACCATCGGTTGACTTGGGTGGTTGGCAGAAACCAGCAAACCAGGATCACTGGCAGAGCAACAATAATAAGTTCTGGCAGCTGAAGAACTATATCACCTATTCTGGCAACTTCGATAAGCACCACTTCACAGCGATGCTCGGTCAGGAGTGCTGGGAGTCAACATGGAAGTATCAGGGCATCACTGGTCAGAACCTGCCACGTAATGATGTGCGCAACCCATCGCTGGCAGAGAAGACCGATCGTGATTTCACATCAGGATTCGGAAGTGCATCAATGGCTTCGTTCTTCACGCGCGAAACCTATAATTATGATGATCGCTATTATGCCACTTACACCTTCCGTTATGATGGCTCGTCAAACTTCGGACCTAACAACCGCTGGGCAGGCTTCCACTCTGTTGCTGCTAGCTGGCGATTCACCAACGAGCAATTCATGAAGAACGTTAAATGGTTGAGCAATGGTAAGGTTCGTGTAGGCTGGGGACAGACAGGTAATGCCAATATTGGTGGCTATAAATGGGGTGTCGCCCTGGGCGTCATGCCTTCTGCACTCGGACAGTCATATCGTCCTACTGGTCTGCCCAATGAGTCTATCCAGTGGGAGACCCAGGAGCAGATTGACTTAGGACTCGACCTTGGCTTCTTCAACAACCGCGTCAACCTGACTATCGACTGGTATAAGAAGGAGTCGAAGGATATGCTGATGAAGATGCAGTTGCCTTCATACCTGGGTACACAGGGTAACGGTTCTTCTGCACTCTCTGCACCTTATGGAAACTACGGCACCATGCGTAACACCGGTCTTGAGATCGAGGTGAAGGCTACTCCCGTTATCACCAATGACTTCAGTTGGGAGACCGACCTGCAGTTCTCGTTCAATAAGAACAAACTGGTAGCCCTTCAGGGAACAACATCGGCTGCTATCATCGGTTATGGTCAGTGGAGTGACGTTGTAGCTGTTTCTTCTGTTGGTCGTCCTATGTACGACTTCTATGGCTATGAGGTTGAAGGTGTCTATAAGGATTTCGACGATATCCTGAACTCACCTGTTAACACACTCTATGCTCAGTCATGTATCGACAATGGCGACGGTACCTTCAGTCATGTGACCGATCCTTCTAAGTATAGCAAGAGCAATACCGTATGGCCTGGCGATCTGAAGTTCAAGGATGTGAACGACGATGGTAAGATCGATGAGAACGATAAGACCAACATCGGTTCACCACTGCCTAAGTTTACTTTCGGTTTCAACAACACCTTCAATTATAAGAACTTCGACTTGTCAATCTTCATCAATGGTTCTGTTGGCAATAAGGTGATGAACTACACCTCTATTCCTCTGACTTCTATGACCAGTACATGGAACAACCAGATTCAGGAGAAGATTGCCGACCGTGCACAGTTGGCTGCCATCGACCCTGCTAAGGTTTACGCAGACGGTGGTCAGTGGTACAATGACATCACTAATGTTTATGTGACCAACCCTGGCACCAGCACACCACGTGTGGCTATCGGTAATACCTACAACCAGAATATCTCTAGTCGCTATATCGAGGATGGAAGCTATATCCGCTTGAAGAACATCTCGCTGGGCTATACCTTCCCCAAGAAACTGGTGAACAAGCTGTATCTGGAGAATCTGCGCCTGTACTGCAACCTGCAGAATGTACTGACCATCACAGGCTATGATGGCTACGACCCAGAAATCGGAGCTTCTACTACTGATGCTAACGGTTATGTGTTCGGTCTTGATAACGGACGTTATCCTTCACCATTCACATGCACATTTGGTGTAAACATATCATTCTAATAATAGGAGGACAAACATTATGAAAATAAATAAGATTAAAATATTGATGGCTGCCTCTGTCATTGGTCTGGGACTGACCTCGTGTGAGGACTTCCTGGATCGTCCAACAGAAGACAGTTATGTGGCTGGCGGCTATTATAAGACCGATGCCGAGTGTATCGCTGCCGTTGACTATCTATATAACTCACCCTGGTATGATTTCCAGCGTGGATTCTTCAAGGTGGGTGAGGTACTTTCAGGTAACTACTATTGGGGTTCAAGCCCTTACTTGAACTTCTCGCTGAACTCTAATGACGAGGACCTGAGAAACATGTCGTATTCACTGTGGGCTGTCAACGGTCACTCAAACGTAGTGCGTAAATATATTGAAGGTGGTGGCGCTTCACAAGCCATCAAGAACCAGACGATGGGTGAGTGCCTGCTTTGGAAGGCGATGGCTTACTTCTATCTGGTACGTACTTTCGGTGATGTGCCCATCGTGCATGATAATGCCGACATGATTTCAAGTGGTACATACAATGAACAGCCAAAAGTACAGAAGGCCGACGTTTATGAGTATATCGTGATGACACTGGAGAAGGCCATCGAACTGCTCCCAGAGCATTGCACAGAAGGTCGTCTTGACAAGTACTGCGCAAAAGGACTGTTGGCTAAAGTCTATCTGACCAAGGCTGGTGTCAGCGGACAGCTGAACAGTAATGATCTTCAGATGGCAGCAACGCTGGCTAAGGACGTTATCGACAACTCTGGTCGCTCACTGGAGAAAAACTATGCCGACATCTTTAAACTCGAAGGCAATAAGTCGCCTGAGAACATGATTGCCTGGCGTTGGGTTGTCAGCAGTCAGTGGACATCTCAGAACACGTTCCAGTCTGACCTCGGTATGACCGGTATGGACGAATATGGTGACGTCTGGGGTGAATGGGGTGGTCCATCTGTTGACCTCCAGGATGCTTTCGGATTCAATGTGCTCGACGACCCTTCTACACGTCCTGACGTGGACACCCGTCGTAAGGCCACAATGATGACTGTAGGCGATGTGATTCCATATCTCTGGCGCGATAAGGGTGGTTTCGACTACATGCGTTTTGAGTACGACAAAGACTACAATTCAGCAGCATGGGGTGAGCATCGTTCACCAACAGGTTGTAACGTAGTGAAGCATCTCTATGGTAACAATGCTGACCACGTGACTGTGCTTGGTACATCTGCTGCCCGTATGGCCAGTTCTCTGTGCACACCAATACTGCGCCTAGCTGATATCTATCTGGTGTTTGCTGAAGCAAAGGTGCTGCAGGGACAGGGTACCGATGCCGACGCTCTGAAGGCTTTCAATGCCGTTCGTCAGCGTGCTATTCCTAATGCACTGGCTGCAACATCATTGACATTTGATGACGTATGGAAAGAGCGCCGTCTTGAGCTGGCCTGCGAGGGCGACCGCTGGTACGACTTCGTTCGTCTGGCCTATTATAACCCAGACCGTGCTATCTCAGAGCTGAAATCTCAGCGTCGTAACCAGTACTGGAATCTTAATCTGACATTCAAGAACTACTACCAGACTGGTCAGTGGCTGCTTGAGAACAAAGATGACGATGGTAATGCCCAGAATACTACTTACGACGAGGATACTCCTGCTCCAAACGTAACTGTCAACAGTTTCACCATCCCATTCCCAATGGAGGATCTCACCTTCAACCCACTGCTGAAGGAGGATGCGATCCATGTGGATGTACGTGAGGCATATCAGTATTAATCATTTAATAGACATATCAAATCATGAAAAGATTATTCAATAGTTTCTTGCTGCTGTCGGCTGTCGCTGTCACATCTGTATTCACAGCCTGCGAAGACGAGCCTGATAAGTACAAGATTAGCGATGGCAATCCAACCATTCGCTATATACGCCCTGTAAATGTGGAGACTGCAGACTCTATCCTAACGGGTGCTTACATGGACAATAATATCTGCATAGTTGGTGAGAATCTGCGAAGCATCACCAAGATGCTTTTCAATGATCAGGAGGCCAAGTTGGTGCCAAGCTTGATTACCGACAATACCATGATCGTGACCGTGCCTGGTCAGATTCCTGGTGAGGTGTTTAATAAGATCTTTATGGTCAACAACGACAACGATACCACCACTTATGACTTCAAGGTTCTGGTGCCTGGACCAAGCATCAACAACATGAGCAATGAGTGGGCTAAAGCCGGTGAGCAGGCTACCATCTATGGAAACTATTTCGTGGATGATCCTAATACACCACTGACGCTGACCATCAACGGTACTAAAGTGGCCATTGAGGATTATGACATCAGCCACCTTACATTCACTATCCCAGAAGGGATGAAGGAAGGTCCTATCGAGGTTGCAACCGTATATGGTAAGCAGAAGGCAAAGTTCTACTACCACGATACGCGCGGTATGATGTTTAATGACTTCGGTACCTACGATGCTGGCACTCTTTCTACTGGTCTTACCAATCATGGTTGGCATGGACAGAAGATTGTGAGTGACGAGAACTCTCTCGATGGTAGCTACTTGCTGCTTGGTGACTGCGATGTGGAAGATGGTACATGGGCAGATGGCAATCTCTCGTTCGAGTATTGGCCTGGCGATTGGGATGGCACATTCACTGGTGTTAACTCACGCCTGTCTGACCTTGTGAGCTTTGCCGACTTCGCTAATATGGCACTGAAGTTTGAGGTGAACATCCCAGCAAGTAATCCTTGGACTAACCTCTCTATGCAGTGTATCTTCTCTGGTGATGCTCAGGTGACATTGCCTACTGCTAATAACACCTTCTTCAATGGTACCGACTATCCACGCGGACTCTGGACACCATGGAGCAAGACCGGTTCGTACGACACTGGTGGCAAATGGGTGACAGTAACACTGCCATTCTCTACCTTTAAGTATAAGAACGATGGTACACCTGCCGGTACACCACTGACAGCAGACTGCTTCACAGGTCTCACACTCTTTGTTTGGAGCGGTGTAACCAGTGGCACCACTTGCCATCCTATCATCCGTATCGATAATATCCGTGCGGTAGCATACTAAACTCATAAAAACATGAAGACAATGAAAATATATCGTAAAATATCAGTATTGGCCATGGCTGCACTGGTGCTTGCTTCGGGTTTTACCAGTTGCAGTAATGACGAACTCGATACCAACCAGTACAACAAAAGCGGCGTGAATATTTTGGGATTTGGTCCCATGCCTATCACCCGTGGTGCAACCATGCGTGTCACGGGTACCAAACTGAACGAGGTTCAGGAGGTGCTCTTCCCTGGCGGCAACCAGAAGGTTACACCATCTTCAACAACCATCAATGGCGAGTTCCAACTTCAGAACTCACAGGAGATGACGGTTACTATTCCCGATCAGTGTGTGCCAGGAAAACTGCGTTTGGTAACTAAAAGTGGCGATGTCGTAGAATCGAAGACTTTTATTACTTTCGCAGAGGAAATCAAGGTTTCATCTATTGATCCTAATCCTATTCATCCAGGTGACATTCTGACAATCAAAGGTGAATATGTATGGAATATCGGACAGGTTGTATTCTTTGACCATGTCGTCGTTGATGCGGAGAACTTTGTTGTGAATACGCGCAATGAAATTCAGGTTCGTGTGCCTATGGAAGCAAAATCTGGTGAGGTGGCTTATAACGATGGTTCAGAAGGTGCAGAGAATATTGTTTTAGCCAACCTGAGTGTGGATGCGGCTAAGGCTACTGCTGTGTCGAATGCTACTCCTGAGTTTGGCGACGAGATCACCATCACTGGTGAAAACCTCGATCTCGTTACAGATATTGACTTCCCTGCTGTAGATGATGTTAAAGACTTCTCTGTAAGCGCAGATGGTAAGTCGCTCAAGGTGAAGGTTCCTGCAACATGTGTGTCAGGTACGGTAACTCTGAATTCTGCTTCTGGTCTGACCACTTCTGTTGATATCACCGTGCCACAGGCAACTGTCAGCAGCATTAATCCTACAAAGGATGTGAAGGTGGGTAATACAATTACAATCACTGGTGAGAAGCTCGACCGTATCGTAGAGCTGGTATTGCCTGGTCTGGATACCCCTCTGAAGAAGGGTGAGTTCACCCAGAGTGCTACCCAAATCAGTTTCGTGGTTCCAGAAGGCATGGGCGATGGTAAGGTAGTGCTTGTTCAGCATGCTAACTACAGCGTAGAGTCGGATAAGATCTCGATGTATAGCGAGGCTCCTGAGACTACTATCTGGTCTGGTAATAAGACGATTGGCAACTGGGACGGCTCCATGGGTGATTTGTCATGGGGTGGCTATGACTGGTCAACAGTTAAGCCCGGACAGGTGCTGACTATTTACCTGACTCCTGATATGTCTGCTGGTTGGTCGCAGATCCGTGTTGGTAATGGCTCATGGGCTGCATTGCCAGGAACTGCTGATACCAATGACTTGACGGCTGGTGATACGAAGTTCTCTGTCACACTGACTCAGGCAATGATCGACGAACTCACTGCCAATGGTGGTCTCGTGCTCTGTGGTGCTTACTTCACTGTAACCAAGGTGACTCTCTCTATCCTCGAGGAGACCATCTGGAGTGGATCTACAGCATTAGGAAACTGGTCTGGCAATGTCGGTGATCTGTCGTGGGGTGGCTATGACTGGAGTCAGGTAGCCGTGGGTACAACCCTTAAGCTTTATTATGAAGTTGACCCATCGGTTGGATATATTAATATCCGTTTCGGTAATGGCTCTTGGGCAGCACTGCCAAGCACACTCAGTTGGGGCAATGACGGAAATGCAACACCAGATCCTTCTGAGACATCTATCAAGACTGTTCTTACAGCCGACGATCTTGATCAGCTTGTAAACGCTGGTGGTTTGGTTATCTGCGGTGCAGGTGTTATTTGTAAGAAGGTAGTTCTTCAATAATACTCAAAGAGCAGAGTGCCCATGAATAGTAGGGGCACTCTGCTTTCTTTTTTTTACTAATATAATAATGTGACAATGAAGAGAATTGTTTTTTGTTATCTTGCTTGTTTGTTATTCTCATGTTTCGCGTTTATAGCTTGCGGCAGTAGTAGTGGTGAGGAACCCGCGCCTCAAGTAACTATCAATTTGCGTTCATGCAGTATAACGGAGGGACAAGAATATACTGCCACGTCACTGAAAGAGGTAACCGTCTCTTACAATAATGTGGTGGCAGTCAGCTCTAATGCTAATATCACACTGAACGACACAAAATGTACAGCTAAGTCGAGTGCCACCACTGCGATGGACGTCGTCATCACACTGCCTACATTGGAAGCAGGTAAGACCTATGTTTTAACCATACCCGAAGGGGCTATCGTGAGCAAGGCGGACAACAGTGTAAAGGCACCTGCCTATAAGGTGAGCTTCACCACAAAAGGAGGCGCAAAACCTATCAATAACGATGCTACGGCCCTGGCTCAGAAACTCGGTTGGGGCTGGAACCTGGGTAACCACTTCGATACCAGCTCGGGCGAAGATGGTAAACATCCGCAATGGGGATACTGGGATAATGCCACTCCAACAGCAGCCCTCTATACCAATCTGAAGAATGCTGGCGTCAGTACCGTGCGTATCGGCGTGACTTGGGGTAACTACCAGAACACCAGCACATGGGAGATTGAAGCCGAGTATATGGCTGAGGTGCGACAGAATGTGGAGTGGGCTGAGGCAGCAGGACTGAATGTAATTCTGAACCTGCACCACGATGAATACTGGCTCGACATCAAGGGTGCCGCAAACAATAACCTCATCAACGACGGCATCAAGACACGAATTGAGAAGACCTGGAAACAGATTGCTGAGGCTTTCAAGGATAAGGGGGACTTCTTGTTCTTTGAGTCGTTCAATGAGATACAAGATGGCAAATGGGGCTGGGGCGACAACCGTACAGATGGTGGCAAGCAGTATAGAACGCTGAACGAGTGGAACCAGTTGGTAGTAAATACTATTCGTGCTACTGGTGGTAATAACGCGACACGCTGGATAGGTGTGCCTGCCTATGCATCGAGTCCTGTATATGCTATTGACAACTCGTTTGTCCTGCCTGCCGATGCTGCCAACCGTGTGATGGTAAGTGTGCATTTCTACGATCCTAATACCTTTACGCTGACACCAGAGAACAGCGATGGTAAGTCGGAATGGGGCCATACAGCCGCAGAAGGCAAATATCAGGCTTCCAGCAACGAAGATCATGTTGTTGAGGTGTTCCAGAACCTGCAGGATAAGTTTGTTGCCAATAATATTCCTGTCTATATCGGTGAGTATGGATGCGTGATGCATAAGTCGGATCGCTCCAACCGCTTCCGCAACTATTACTTAGAGTATGTTTGTCGTGCTGCCCATACTTATCATATGCCGCTATGCATCTGGGATAACAACCAGACTGGAGGAGGCAATGAGCATCATGGCTATTTTAACCACAATGACGGCTCCTATCAGAGCGGGATGGAGGCGTTGATAAAGACAATGATTAAAGCTGCTACGTCGGATGAAGCAGGCTATACATTGGAATCGATTTACAACAACGCACCGAAATAATCATCAAGAAGAGCGCTTACGTATTACAGTAAGCGCTCTTCTTTTTATTGTTATTGGCAGTCTTTCTTATCTGCCGATATACTTTTTGCCGTTTTGGATGTAGAGACCTTTCTTGGGAAGGCTTATCCGCTGACCTTGCAGATTGAATAATCTATCATCATGCTGAGGTTTCAGCTTGATGCTCTGTATGCCAGCAGTAGGAGTGGCCTCGGTGCTGAGTGTGCAGCCCCAAGCAGTAGTTGGGGTCAGTTTCACTTCTGTGTCATCGCTCTTGATAAAACAAACCTTTGTGATTTTGGCTTTGGTGGCTCCAACATTGGTTTGTAGAGTGATGCGCGATACCGTAGAGCCTGTTGTAGAACTCTCGAAATTGACGGTGGTTGTCTTCGAGTCTTCCGACAGGGGATAGTAGCCTTCCTTGAAGCCTGAATCTTTTGATGAGTCTTTGTCGCCATATACTTTCACTTGCAGTTTGTTGCCGTAGGCCTCATCTGTTTCTACGCGGATGGCCTTGTATTCTTCCAGTTTCAGAGGCGTTACGCCGTTGTAATTACCATAGAGGAACAACTCTGACCACTCTTTCTCGTAGTCCACGATATAATTGATGTCGAAATCGTTCTCGGTAGGATAAGCGCCTACAAAGTCGCTGCCATGATAGGCTTTAGTGATGCATTCGGCCAGGTCGGGCTGGTTGAAGGCGGGCAGAGAACGAAAGGCACCATCCGAAAGTCCCATCCAGTAGAAGGTGGCTACGTTGTTTTCCTTACATTTCTTAATCATGTATTCCACAAACTCGAACATCACTTTTCTGCGTACGTCATAGTCTGTCTTGCCGTCGCCTTCATCCACATTGGCTGTGCCCCATTCACCAAGAATCATAGGGACGCCTTTCGAAATGAAGGTCTTCTTCCAGGCTGCTACCATGTCGTCAATCTCTTTCTTGACGTTGTTTATACCATTGGCAATATTAGGATAGTCGTGTACCTGAACAATCAGGTGTTTCTCTGCGTTGCTGGCAGGGTCTTTGGGGAGGGTGAGTTGTGTCAGCGGTTCTTTCAAGTGGTTGTTCCAGGTACCGCTACCGCAGCAGGCGGCATAAGTGTTCACTACCAGATTGCGCGTGGCATTATTGCCGCCGGTGGCACGCACGGTAGTCACAAAACTCTGGGCATAGCTGTTGATGGCATTATAAGCCGATGTGGCAACAGTTGCATCGTATTGCCCTTTCGCAGCGTATGAGGCAAAGCACCATGAGTTCAACTTGTCGAGCATTTCGTTGTAGCTCTCAAACAGCAGGTGCTCATCGTAGTCCTTGAATTCCTCTGCTATCTGTTTCCAGAGGTTCTCATATTTGGTTTTGTTCTGCTTATAGTTGGCCTCGTCGGCTTTGATCCATGACTTAAAACTGTCTCTATCGGCTCCAGTATCGTGGTGCACGTTAACGATACAGTACAGTCCTTGGTCTATCACATAGTCCACCACTTCGTGTACACGTTTCATCCATTCGGCATTTACCTTGCCGTCTTTATCCATGTGGTTATACCAGGTCACAGGTACACGGATGGCACCAAAACCAGCATCCTTCATCATCTTGATCAGTTCTGGCTTGGCCTTGGCTTGTCCCCAACAGGTTTCCGATTCCAGTCCTTGCTGGCCCCAGTAGCTATCTTTTGTAAAATCGTGGTAGTTCTGGTTGTTGGCCTCAAGGGTGTTGCCTAAGTTCCAGCCTACACCCATGTTAACTACTGCTTTGCTGGCAGCCTCAAACTCTTGTGCTTTTGCCTGCATGCCTAGGAGCAGCAGCAAAGACAAAAATGTACAAACTTTCTTGTTCATATTAGTTTTAGATTGATAATTCGCCCGCAAAGATATGTACTTTTATCGACATAAACAAGGATTTTTCAGAAAATTTTCTCGTACGCGTACCTTATTATATTATTAGAAATCTTACAAGTTATTCACATTAATTTAGTAAAAACCCCGTTTTTGGTGGTGTTTAGGTCACACTTTTACCCTCTTTTTGATAGTTTTTACGTATTTTAAATGTTAAAAATGTGGTTTGAGCAAAAAAGTATCAGTTTTTGTCAACCAATCTTTATATAGTTTCTAAATAATTCATTACCTTTGCCACCGAATATAGGAGTGTACAAATTCAACTATTCCAATTAGTAAAAACTTAAAATCAAACTTATGACCAGTAAAAATTCGTCTTAGCGTGTGATTTTGTGCTCCTTGTATATCTGATATATGAGGGGTAGATCTTAGGAATCCTTTATGGTATCCCTTTGTACCACTAGCTTATTTCAAACCAATTATCTATAGTTTAAAACTTAAGTATGAATCGAAATTTTAGAAAGACAGCGCTGCTGATGAGTGCCATGGCTATGTTCGGCCTTGGTTACTCTTCGAATGCCTACGCCGCAGGAGCTCCTCAGGAGATCCAGCAGGCAACGAAGAAGATTACAGGTACTGTAGTCGACGCTCAGGGCCCCGTTATCGGAGCTAGCGTAGTTGAAAAAGGTAAATCCGGAAACGGTGCCATTACCGATTTCGACGGAAACTTTACTCTCAACGTTTCGCCAGGTGCTACGATCGTTGTATCGTACATCGGCTATGTTACTCAGGAAATCAAGGTTGGTAATCAGTCAAACTTCAACATCACACTGGTTGACGATGACGCCTTGTTGGACGAAGTTGTAGTTGTTGGTTACGGTACCATGAAGAAGAAGCTGGTTACCGGTGCTACAGTTCAGGTAAAGGGTGAGGAAATCGCCAAGCTGAACACAACCAACGCACTTGAGGCTATGCAGTCAAGCACTCCTGGTGTACAGATCACCCAGTCTTCTGCTCAGCCAGGTAAGGGTTACAAGGTTTACATCCGTGGTATCGGTACCACAGGTTCTGCTTCACCTCTGTATGTTATCGACGGTGTAGCTGGTGGAAACCTTGACGGTATTAACCCTAACGATATTGAGAGCATCGACGTATTGAAGGATGCTGCATCGGCTGCCATCTATGGTGCCCGTGCTGCCAACGGTGTAATCCTTGTTACTACTAAGCAGGGTAAGGCCGGTAAGATCGAACTCAGCTATAATGGTGCTATGGGTTGGTCAAAGGCTTATAAGCGTCCACAGCTGCTCAATGCACAGCAGTACATGACCATCTTTGACGAGTATAATTTCAATACTTCTGGTGCAAAGATTAATTGGGCTGACTATGTTCCACAGGATATTCTCAACAAGGTGAACAATGGTTGGGAAGGTACCGACTGGTGGGGTGCATTCGAGAATAACAATGCAGTTCAGCAGAACCATTCAGTAACACTGACTGGTGGTACTGACCGTTCTAAGTTTGCTATGTCTTACACCTATACTGGTAACGAAGGTATCATGGGTGCTGACAGAGCTTCTTACTACAATCGTCACACTATCCGTATCAACAGTGATCATGTGCTCTTGAAGGTCAAGGATTTCGATGCTATCACCATCGGTGAGAACATCTCTATCGGCTATAACAAGAATCACGACCTGGCTGAGGACGGTATGTACTGGAGCTATATCCACAGTCTGCTTCAGACTTCTCCACTGGTTCCACAGTTTGCTGACAATGGCGATATCTACGCTTATCAGAATCCTGATGGTACACCTGCTTATGGACAGGGCTGGAATCCTTCTATGTTCAGCAACCCATGGGAGAATCTGTCTAAAGGTGGCTTCAACTCAATGGCTGAGAGCCGTAACTTCAATGCCAGTGCTACTGGTTTCATCACCATCCAGCCTATCAAGGGCCTGAGATTCCGCTCACAGTTCAACTATAACTGGGGTTCTGGTGCTTACCGTAACTTTGGTATTCCTCGTGCTCCAGCAGAAGGTTCTGCTATCGTTGACTCATATAACGTTAGCCAGAGCTCTTGGATGAACTCTTCATTCTCTGTAGAAAATACACTTACTTACGATCTTCCTATTATTGCTGGTCATAAGATTAGCGCTATGGTTGGTCAGAGTTACCAGAGCAGTGCTTGGGGTACAAACCTCAGCGGTTCTAACAAGGTTAAGTTCGGCGAGCAGCTTGCTACCCTGAAGAACTGGGATTCAGCTTGGCTGTCTAACCTGAAACTGACAAGTGCTACCGATGCTTCGCTCACTGGTAACCCTAATGACGAAGAGTATCTTGCTTCTTGGTTCGGTCGTGTAACTTGGGACTGGAACGAGACTTATATGGCTACCGTAACCATGCGTTATGATGGTTCAAGTATCTTTAACGATGGTAAGCGCTGGGGCTTCTTCCCATCAGTATCTGCTGGTTGGGTACTCACCAACGAGAAATTTATGCAGAGCACTAAGAGCTGGATGGACTTCTTCAAACTCCGTGCTTCTTGGGGTCAGAACGGTAACTGCGCTATTTCTAAGTATCAGTATCTGGCTACTATCGCTATGTCTGGTGATGCTAACGACAGTGGTTATAAGTTCGGTTCGGACATGGAGACTTCTACAAGCGGTACTCCTAACACCGGTGCTTATGCTAACATCGTTCCTAACCCTGACCTTACTTGGGAGACTTCTGAGCAGCTCGACTTAGGTTTCGACGCTCGTTTCCTCAACAGCCGTCTGGGTGTAAACTTCGACTGGTATAAGAAGACCACTAAGGACTGGTTGATCACAGGTCCAATGATTGCTATCCAGGGTACCAATCCTGCTGCTATCAATGGTGGTGACGTAGAGAACACTGGTTTTGAGCTCGCTCTTACTTGGAACGACAATATTGGTAAGGACTTCAGCTATAACATTGGCGTGAACCTGGCTACCAATAAGAATAAGGTAACTCGTATTGCTAACGAGAACCACTATCTGAATGGTGCTGGTAACCTGCTTTCACAGGGTACTGAGTATATCTACCGTGCTGAGGAAGGCAAGCCTATCGGCTACTTCTATGGTATGTCTTACAGCGGTATCTGGCAGAATCAGGAGCAGATCGATGCAGCTCGCGCTGCTGGTAAGGCCGTTCTTGACAATGCTCAGCCTGGTGACTGCATCTGGGATGACTGGAACAACGATGGCGTGATTACTTATGCTGAAGGCGATCTTTGCGACCGTCATGAGATTGGTAATCCTAACCCAGACTTCACCCTTGGTATCAACCTCGGTTTGAACTATAAGGGCTTCGACTTCGGTGTTAACGGTGCAGGTGCATTCGGTCAGCAGATCATGCGTTCTTACCGTTCATACGGTGACGACCCCGACCAGAACTACGATACTACTATCCTGAATCGTTGGCATGGTGAGGGCACTTCTAACAGTCAGCCACGTATCTCTGCTACAGGTCACCAGAATACTATCTGGGTATCTAACCGCTATATGGAGGATGCAGACTACTTCAAGATTAAGACTGTAACTCTCGGTTACGACTTTAAGAACATCTGGAAGTCTTGCCCATTCCAGCAGCTCCGTTTCTATGTACAGGCTCAGAACCTCCACACCTTCACAAGCTACACTGGTCTCGATCCTGAGGTTGGTTCAGCCGGTGGTGGTAATGGTTGGGCATCTGGTATCGACCTGGGTCTTTACCCAACCGCACGCACATTCTTGGTTGGTGCAAGTATTAAATTCTAATTCGATATTTAAGATATGAAAAAATATATTTTATCATCGTTAGCTGTTTTGTCAGCAGCAGCGTTTACATCTTGTAACGACATGCTGGATACAGATCCACGTGTTACTGAGATGACACAGGCTACTTTCCCTGGTAAGCCTGCCGATGTTGAGGCCTTGAATGCAGCAACCTATAGTATCATGAATACCATGGGTGGCGGCGACTCAGATAACCAGAATATCTTCTTCTGGTGGGAAGTTATGTCAGATGACTGCTACGGAAGTGGCGGTTTGCAGGACAACAAGGTAAAGTCACTTCATCACCTTGTAGAGATGAGTACAAGCCAGTTTGAGACTCCATTCATCCTCCTGTATGGTGGTATCTCACGTGCTAACAACCAGATTGAGACTATTGATAATGTGCCCTGGACAGATAAGCAGCAGGCTCAGCGTAACCAGTTGCTTGGTGAGGCTTACTTCATGCGTGGTCTCTACACCTTGTGGCTCACACAGCTGTTTGGTGATGTGCCCCTAATCACTTCTACCACTATTACTCCTGAGATGGAGGAGCAGGTAAGTGCTGAGGATGTAATCTATCCACAGATTCTCTCTGACTTTGTTTCTGCAAAGAGCTTGATGGGTACTGATAAGGGCTTTGGTGATGGTCATGCCAACAAGTATGTTGCCGAGGCATTCATTGCTCGTGCTTACATGTTCTGGGCTGGCTTCTATAAGAAGGTAGGTGAGCTCGCTACAGGTTCTGCTCCTGCTATCACACTGGTAGAGCAGGAAGGTTGCTCAGGTTCTCTTTCTCAGGCTGATGTTGTCAGCGGTCTGAAGGAGATCATTGGCAGTGGTGCTTACAAGCTCTGTGAGGACTACCGTTCACTCTGGCAGTATTCTAACAGCTTGCTGTGGGCTGAGGCTCAGGATGATGCAGATCATGGTTATGCCTTCATCAAGGATATGAAGCGCGAAAACTGCTTCGATATGCCTGGTATGGGTAATGGTAACACTGAGGAGCTCTTCCAGATCCAGTTTATGAATGCTTCAAGCTGGAACATCGGTGGTACTTACAACGCTCAGCGTATGTATTCTAACTACATCTCTGTATTCTGGGGTCTGCGTAATGGTGCTTCTAACCAGAATGGTGACCGCAACAATACTTATCCATTCAACCAGGGTTGGGGTCAGGGTACTCCTTCTTGCAACATCTGGGACGACTGGACAGATGCTGAGAGATCTGGTGAATATACTGACCTCCGTAAGAAGGCTTCTCTGATTGATCTCGATAATGAACTCGCTAAGTACACCTATGAGAAGGATGACTGTGAAGAGTCTGGTTATTCTGTGAAGAAGTATGCTGAGGTTAACCTCGATGCATGCGGTGCAAACAACGACACATGGTGGTCTCAGGCTCCTGGTTATACCAGCAGCTCTCTTGACAACAAGATGCAGGGCGACCACTTCGAGGATTTCTATCTGATGCGTTATGCTGACGTGCTTCTGATGGCTACCGAGCTTACTGGTGATGCTTCTTATATGAACCTGGTTCAGAAGCGTGCTGGTGTTCCTGAGACTCCATACTCTCTGAAGGCCGTTCAGAACGAGCGCCGTTGGGAGTTCGCATTCGAGGGTCTGCGTTTCAACGATTTGCGTCGTTGGTCTGGTAAGGATGCAGGCGAGAGCTCAATCGCAGCTAAAGCTCTTCAGGCTCAGGCTGGTAAGAAGATTGTTTGCCTCGGCGACAAGTCTAACAAGCGTACAATGGAGCACATGACTTGCTCTTGGGCTGAGCGTTATGCCGCTACTAATGGATTCTTGGCAAAGCCACAGACTCAGATTACTCTGATGAATGGTAAGATTGAGCAGAACCCAGGTTGGGATGCAGCTGATGCTAAGACTCAGTATAAAGTTCTTTATTAATGTAATAAAATCGTAATCAATATGAAAAAGATATTTTTGATGTTATTCGCAGTATGTGCCTTTGCAGCATGCGATCCCGTTCATGAGGATATCAGCAATGCCGGTCACATCACTGTTGATGAGCTCAAGGCAATGACTACTGTTTCTGTAGATAAGGCAGCCAGTGGTCAGAACGGAAACGTTATTACCTGCTCAACTTCGGCTCCTGTTAATGCCAAGTGGTCTATTGGAGGTAAGGATTTCGTTAGCAATTTCGCTAAGAAAAAGATGAAGCTCGGTGCTTATACTGTAGTTCTTACAGCTCTTTGTCCTGATGGTACACAGCTTACAGCTGAATATCCTGTAACTTGCGACGAGATCACCGATCCTCTGACCAAGTACACCCTCTGGGAAGGTGAATTCACTGTTGGCGGTTGGGATGCTGCTCCTCTGCGTTTCAGCGATTCTGAAGGTCAGAATTTCCCAACTCTTACCGACGACTTCTACTTCGGTTTGAAGACCCTGATTCTTGACGTTAAGGAGGCCAGCGATGGCTGTACTGCTCGTGTCATGAACGGTTGGTGGAGCTCTACTTATGCAGATAATATTCCATTGACTTCAGGTATGAAGTGGGAGGTTACCATTACTGAGCAGATTGCTAAGGAGTGTGCTAAGGGTAATGGTGGTGCTGGTAAGGACCTGAACCTGCTGATTACAAATGGTTCTGCAACATTCACAAGTGTTTACTATGAGGAATAATCGTTCCTTGTTGTTATAACTAAAATGAGGCTGGCTCAATCAGTGAGCCAGCCTTTTATAGCCCAAAAATGACTAAAAAAACTAATATCTCCAGAGCCATCCTCTATGTAAGTATGTTGGCTTTTATTTCATTTGCTGTATATCTGCTTTATCTTAATCAAGAGGTATTATATACGGCACATGATCGCTCTGAATTTCTTTATGGAGCGCCTTTTTACTGTTCGTTACTATCAAAACCTTTTGGTTTGATGCAATATGTGGGCGCGTGGCTCACACAGCTCTGTTATTATCCAACCTTAGGTACATGTATCCTGATTCTTATCTGGGGGGTCATCTTCTATGTAGGGACCAAAGCGTTCCGGCTACAGGGAAGCGCCTCGGCATTGATGCTCTTGCCTGTTGCCTGTCTGCTTACTTCTATTGTTGACCTGGGTTACTGGATCTACATCTTTTCTATTCGTGGCTACTGGTTCTCGCAGTCAGTAGGCTATCTCTTGATGCTTCTGCTGCTATGGGCTGCAAGCAGTACACCTAGAAAGTGGCACCTTGTTTGGTATCTGGTGGGCTTTGCTTTGTACCCTGTTTTGGGGTGGTTCGCCTTGCTCTTTGTAATTTGTCTGGTGGTTACCGGTAAACCTACCTGGCGTGAATTATTAGCTATCATCCTGGTGCTCTTTACCGCTGCTATCTGGCGTGCGTTACTATATTCCGATCAAAAACTGGCCGATGTGGCATTGGCTGGCTTCCCACAATTTGTGACACCGGTGGAACATAGTGACCAGTTGTCTATCCCATTCTGGGTGCTGGGCGCTATTTCTATACTGATTCCTTTATTCCGTTACTACCTGAACCATGGGATTGTTCCAGTGCTTTGTGCTGTATCGGCTATAGCTTTCTGCCATGTATTCATGTTTAATGAGCCTCGTTATATTGACGAGATGCGTATGGTGCGCTATGCCGAGAGCGACGACTGGAAAGGAGTGCTCCAGGTGGCCACAGAAAATCATAAACCTACAACAACGATGGTTATGCTCCGGAATATTGCGCTGATGAACGAAGGCGGACTGCTTGACCGTTCGTTTAAACTTGGCAATAGTGGGGTAGATGTATATCAGCCTGATACACTCCATATCAGTATGATGAACATTGCGGCACCGCTGGTTTATTATAACTATGGTAAGATGAATTATGCTACGCGGTTGAGTTTTGAAAATACTGTAGCCACAGGACTGTCGCCTTTCTATATGAAGCTCTTATGGCGTTGTGCTGATGCAACAGGTGAAAAGAATTTGGCCGGACGCTATCGTAAGATGCTGCAGCATAACCTGTTTTATGAGCATTGGCATCCTGCTCCAATTACAAATACTGTAAAAGAGTTAAACAACTCGTTCGATGACGAGATTAATGGTGTTGAGAATGATAGTGAGCGCTATATTATCAATAGCTTTAGTCATTCTGCGGATACAGTCAGTCAGGTGGCTTCTGAACAGGCTTTGTTCTATTCCATGATACGTCGCGACTCACGTTGTTTCTGGGCATCGTTGCGCAAGTTTGTGAAACTGCACCCTGGCGGCAAATTCCCGTTGCATGCTCAGGAGGCATATATCATGTATCTTGATAAAGCCCCCGAAGAGAAGCGTATGATGCTCCCTGTAGAGCAAGAGGTCTATGACCGCTATAAGCTGTTCTGGGAAGCACTTGGAAGTCATGTAAAAACTGGCGTGAAACTAGAAGATGTAGGTGTGAAGATGCAAGCAGAATGGGCCGATACCTATTGGTGGTATAATATCTTTGGACGAAAATTGTAATGACGTATATGAAAAGATTAAGAATAATATTGCTGGCGTGGGGGATATTGCTTCTGGCATCGTGTGTGAATCACCCTGATGTGCCTGCGTCAAGTCGTGATGCAAAATGCTGGCCTACGATATTTCCTGATTATAATGACGTTACCGTGCCTTGTAATATTGCGCCGCTTAACTTTATGTTGTCTGCTGATGAGTATGAGGCATGTGTGGCACGAATCAGTACGCCTGATGGCATGCAACAGACGTATGGCGATGGTGTGAAGGTGCTTATCCCTGAAGAGGAATGGCATGCTATGCTTCTGGCGGCAAAGGGCAGAAGCATCAAAGTGGAAGTATGGGGTAAAAAGGCTGATGAATGGTTGGCTTTCACGCCCTTTGAGATACATATTGCTGAACAGCCTATAGATGAATATCTGTCATACCGTCTGATAGAGCCATCGTATATTGTTTATGACTATATGGAGATAGCTCAGCGCAACCTTTCTTCGTTCGAGGAGAAGCAGATTTTTAATAATAAAGTGGCGTGCGACAATCCAAAGGGGCAGTGTATCAACTGTCATAGTTATCAGAACTATAAGACTGATAACATGCTGTTTCATGCCCGTGCTACTCGTGGAGGAACTGTTATCGTAAATGATGGCAAGATATCGAAGGTGGACCTGAAGCGCGATTATACGATATCCGCTGGTGTATATCCGGCATGGCATCCTACAGCTAAGCTTATCGCATTCTCTACCAATGAGACGCATCAGGTATTCCATACGGCAAATGCCAACAAAGTGGAGGTGTTTGATACGGCAAGCGATCTGGTGCTTTATGATGTGGCAACAGATTCTGTAAGCATTATCAGTAATGATTCAACGTTGTTAGAGGTGTTCCCAACCTGGTCGCCTGATGGAAAATACCTTTATTACTGCAAATCGGTTCCCCTCCCCGAAGAGATGCACGATAAGGATATCAGGACAACCTTCCAAAAAGTGCAATACAATGTATATCGCCGTGCGTTTGATGTGGCTTCGCATGCTTTTGGTGATGAAGAACTGTTGTATGACGCTGCTTCACATGACAAGAGTGCTACCTTGCCTCGTATCAGTCCTGATGGGCGTTATCTGCTCTTTGCTGAAGGGCAGTATGGCTGTTTCCATATCTGGCATCATGATGCCGATATCGTTTGTTTGCCACTTCATGAAGAGGGTAACCCACGCCTCAATCTGAATCGACTGAACAGTAAAGGCTTTGCCGAGAGCTATCCCACTTGGTCGAGCAATGGTCACTGGATCATGTGTGCCAGTCGTCGTGATGATGGCAACTACAGTCGCGTCTATATTGCCTATTTTAATAAGGGAAAAGTGGGGAAGGCCTTTATGCTGCCGCAGGAAGACCCAGAACAAAACATCACCCGACTGAAAAGTTATAATCGTCCTGAGTTCATGATAGAACCTGTTAAGATAGGAGTGGATGAATTTAGTAGAGTGTTTTTCTAATAATGTGTTCAGATGAAGAACTTACAAGTATTATATACGCTCCTTTTTGGTGTAGCGGTAGTGCTTTTCTTTGGACTGGCCTATCCGCATCATCTCCATTATCAGGAGCAGTTCCAGCTCTTTCTCTTCGATAGCAACTATGTGTGGGATATCGTCAAACAGCCAGGTGGCGTGGCCGACTTGCTGGGGCGGTTCTGTACACAGTTTTTTCTGTATGCCTGGGTAGGGGCGATTATTATTGGTGTGCTTCTCTCAGCAGTACAGCTTCTGATGTGTCGCGTGGCTCGTTGGGGCTGGCTCTATGGATTGAGTTATGTGCCTTCATTCCTGCTTTGGTTGTTCTTGCTTGACGAGAATGCACTGATGAGTGGTGTCTGGGCAGTATTGATAACGTTGCTTGTAGCATGGGGATTATTCCGACTGCCACGTGGATGGAAGCAATACGCTGCGATAGTGGTAGCCATCCCAGTGCTCTATTGGCTGGTTGGGCCCGTGTCTCTTCCGCTTCCATTTAGTGAGTTGTGGCATGGCGTGCATTATTATCGTTATCCTGCCGAATTCCCCGTGATACTCTGGAGTGCTGCTCTGTCAGTTTTCATGCTTGTGCTGATGGTGCGCATCTTCCATAAATGGACCAATACTTTGAAAAAGCCCATCGTTACACTGATTTCTTTCGCAGTGGTGGCTGTTGTGATGGGAAACGTGGTGTGGAAGAATAGCAATTTCAAGGCCGAGAAGGTGATGCAATACGATTTTATGGCCCGCTATCAGCAGTGGAATCGTATTATTGAGACCATCAATAAAGAGAAACCTAACAATCAGATTGGTGTGACGGTGCAGAATCTGGCGTTAGGTATGCATGGTCTTCTGGCCGAGCATCTTTTTGCCTATAATCAGAATGGCCTTGCTGGTTTGTTGCCTGATGTCGGCACCGATGCCATCAGTCCTTTGCCAACAGCCGAGGCCTTCTATCAGTTAGGTATGATTACTGTTGCTCAGCGCACGGTGTTCGAGGCACAAGAAGCGATTCTTGATTTCCAGAAGAGCGGACGCTGCTACAAACGTTTGGCGCAGACCAATCTGATTCTCGGCAACTATGAGGTTGCACGTAAGTACCTCTTAGCCTTGCAAAAAACACTCTTCTATCGTGATTGGGCCACGAAGACACTCCCATTATTAGGTGATGAGAAGGCGATAGCCAAGCATCCCGAATACGGACGTTTGCGCCAGATGGGCTACCAAGAGAATTTCTTCTTCGGCGATCATGTTACAGCAGAGATGCTTCAGAAACTAGTAGCGAGCAATGCCAATAATCGCTTGGCTTTTGAATATCTGAAGGCTTACTACTTGCTGACAGGCGATCGTGATAACTATACCAAATTATTACTTCATTCCATTAAATGATGAGAAAGATATTATTAGGTGTTAGGTGTTGGATGTTGGGTGTTGGGTGTTGGATGTTGGCATCTTGCACAGTGACACCTGAAAATGCCAAGCAGGAGGTGTCGTTGCCTCATATCTATCCGGATTATGTCGGGGTGACCATACCTGTGAATATAGCTCCCCTTAATTTTAATATGGCTGATGAAGGGGCCTTGTTTGTTGATGCTGTCATCACCGACCGTCATGGTAACAGTTTGCGTGGACAAGGTGATGAGACTGTTGACTTTGATCTTGACGACTGGCATCAAATGCTACAACAGAACCGTGGCGACTCACTGAGCGTCACCGTGTCTGCTAAGTATGATGAAGGCTGGCATACCTATAGCCCCTTTTCTATCTATGTCAGTTCGGACAGTATCGACTATGGTATCTGCTACCGACTGATAGCACCAGGTCATGAAGTGTGGAGTAAGATGGGTATTTACGAGCGTGATCTCTCTACGTTCGAGGAACATGCACTCATTGAGAATACCCAGTTTGAGGGGTGTGTGAATTGCCATAGCTTCAACCGGGCTAATCCCGCAGATATGAGTCTGCATATCCGTGGTCCTCATGGTGCTACCTTACTGCGCAAGGGCAACGGACCTATCACTGCTTATAACACTAAGACAGACCAAACACTGGGCTTGTGTGTGTATCCCTATTGGCACCCTTCCGGGCGTTATGTGGCCTATTCTACTAATGTGACTAAACAGACGTTTCATAGTGCTCATCGCAACCTGATAGAGGTGTTTGATGAGGCTTCCGACCTTCAGGTGTATGATGTGGAGAAGAATGAACTGATACTTTCGCCACTCGTCAAGCAAGACTCTATTTATGAAACCTATCCAGTGTTCTCTGCCGATGGGCGTTCGCTCTATTTCTGTGCGGCTCGGGCACTGCCAGAGGATAACCATCAGTTAGACTCAATTCGTTATAATCTCTGCCGGATAGACTTCGACCCTGAAACAGGTAAGTTTGGTGATAAGATAGAAGTGGTTGTTGATGCCGAGGCGCTTCATAAGTCGGTGTCTTTCCCTCGTCCGTCTTACGATGGCCGATATCTTTGCTACACAATTTCTGATTACGGCCAGTTCAGTATCTGGCATCATGAGGCCGACCTCTATCTGCTTGACTTTAAAACCAATCAGAGTCGGCCTATGATTGAGGCTAACTCTGAGGATACTGAGTCTTTCCATAACTGGAGCACCAATTCACGCTGGCTGGTGTTTAGCTCGCGTCGCGATGATGGTCTTTATACACGTCCTTATTTCTGTCATATCGATGATAAAGGCACTGTGAGCAAGGCATTTATGTTGCCACAACGCAACCCACGCCGATTCTATCGTGAGCGTTTCCTTTCTTATAATGTGCCAGATTTTGTCATCGCTCCGACACATTTCGATGGGCATAAGGCCAGTCAGATTATCAACGCTAAATCCAGGAAGGATTTCGGCGTACGCAAATAAGAATGGGAGCCACGAGCTCCCATTCTTATTTTTATCTGATGGCGTAGAGGTAAGCTAAGAGAGCCATCTTGCCGCGCATGGTTTCACGCGGCGTGAACTCACCATTTACCCAGAAGTAACGCTGGTTGAAATATGACTCCTGGCGTGGCCACCCGCCATTGTTCCAGTCGGGATAACAGTAGGCTAAGATGATCCGGGCATCACCGCCGTTATGTCCTGGCGACCATGTTTCGGTGCCATTGAATGGTGTCTGACCTGGATGAGTGCCAGGGGCACCATCGTTGCGTCCTGTAGAATAGACATCGGTGATATGGCGCTCACCTAGTCCCGTCATCTCTACGATATTGCCGGGGTTGCGACCGAGCGCCCAGCCAGCTTCGATAAACATGATATGCTCCAGTTGCTTGCGTTTAGCTTTGTCACCCAGATAGTGAGCCAGCATTACCAGTTGCAGGTTCTGGGAGGTCTGCCAGCGACCATCGTTGGCGGCGCGGCGTGATGGGCGCTGCTGTACGTGCGAGATATTATACTTCTCGGCCTCGGCATTGATGGCGGCCTTTATGTCCTGATACAGCTCGGAATAATGGCGGGTGTGAGGACAGGTCATATAGGCTGCTGCTGTCCAAACCGTAGCAATGCTTACCTTGTATTTCTCCTCAGCAAAGATCTTCTCCCACTGTTCGTCGCCCGTTACATTATAGAGGTAAGCGGCAGCCATCTGGCGGAAGTCGCGACCGCGCATCTGCATCGAACCGATGTCCTGGCGGTCGTCGAGCTGCTGGTTCTCTTGGCGCTCAGCAAAACGGAAGGCCTTGATGGCTTCCGCGGTATAGTATTGGCACAATGAGTCGTTCTTGTTCTGACGGAAAGCCTCGGCCAAGATAGCGCAGTTGGCTGAATTGGCCCAAGCAGCCATGGTAGTACAGCCTGCCTGGAACATGACGCTCCAATCGGCGCATGGGTTGGTGACACCCTGCGAGTAGGCTTCGCCGTCACGGATAGAGAGGAAGAAGTCAACCTCGTTGCGTGCCTCGTCGATCAGGTCGGGGATACCATTACCACTCTCACGGATACCAAGGGCATCCTCATTCAGTTTCCCACCAGAGAGGACATAAGGCAGGAGCATATCATAGATATTGCTGACATGAGCCAGATGGCGATCCCAGTCGAAGGCATCGGAGTGGCCGCCTTTCACCTCGGTGTTAACAGGGTTTCCAGGCAGACGGTGTTGCCAGAAGATAGACTGCTTGAGTTGCTTGAAGTGGGGCTCATCCCAGACATCGGTGTGCAACTCGCGCCAACCGGGGCTCCAAGGGTGGAAATCGGTTTTGTAAACAGTGAAGCCCTTTGGATCGGTCTCAGGAATGAACTGAGGCTGTCGGGGTGCAGGGAACACGTGTCCGGTGTCGATAGGTTCGCCCAGGCGCATATAGTAGTAACCGCGTACTGAGTAACGATAGGGTTCATAATAGATGTCATCAGCCACTTCAAAGTCCATGCTGCATCCTACATCCTCAACTACCAATCGGTAGCAGCCAGGCTTGTTGGCACTGAAGTCGATGTTCCACACATCGGTGCTGATAAGACTTTTACCTCCGGCTTCTTTGGAGGAAGCTGAGGCTGGCTGCCAGAACTTCACGACACCCACCTGTTGTTTCTTCTTGGTGTTGACATTATAGAGCCAGACACGGCGACCTTCCAGTGCCTTATAGTCGCGCTGACCGCCATCACCTAACCACTGATACAGATCGGCAGCATGTATAGCCTCCTGTGGTGAATAACCGATGATATTGACGTGGACTGCCTCTGACTGGTTATTCCATACATCAAAACGTATAGAGGCTTCGGCTTTGTCGGCACCGATACCTGTGGGGATGGCTACCTTGTAGGTGCATCCCTGCTTCATTGATTGGGGCATTTGGATGAATAGCCAATGGTCGAGTTCGCTCGTCAGTGTGTGGTCGAAATTCATAGGCTTCGACTTTCGCCATACTGCCAATGGCTGGGCTTGGCCGAAGGCTTTGTCGTCGGGCGAGCTGAGCCGCCACAGACCTGCCTTCTGGGCTTCGGCGACTTTCAGTCTCTCGCCGAAAACCAGAAGGGTGTCGTCGCCCTCGGCAAATGAGTGTCCAAGATAGGCACTCGGTCCTGTACCATTATCACGATAATGTACTTCGCCATCGCGGAAGTGCAGCATCAGATAATCCTTGTCGATCACTTTGATGCCCAATAACTTGGTGGCATCAGCTGGTGTTGCTGTTATCAGGAACATGCCTGTGAGCAGGGTTGAAAATAGTTTTTTCATCGTTTTTAGTTTGGTATATGTTTTGAGTTTAGTCTAATAATCTTTCCAGCTCGTCAAGTTCTTCTTCGGTAGTGGCCCAACTGGTAACAAATCTACAGATGGTGTGATATTTATCGGCTTGACCAAAGTGGGTGAACCTCATCTTCTGTTCCAGTTTGTCAACCTGTTCGTTGTCGATAATCACAAACTGTTGGTTGGTGGGTGAATCGACGTAGAACTTGAAATCTTTGCGGATAAAGATCTCCTTCATGCGCATCGCCATCTTGATGGCATGCTCGGAGAGCTTAAAGTAGAGGTCGTCAGTGAACAACGCGTCAAACTGCAAGCCAATCAGAGCACCTTTGGCAATCACGGCACCATGCTGCTTCTGGATAGAGAAGAAGTGCTTATGTGCATTCTGGTGAGTGAACACGACAGCTTCACCACATAGTGCACCTATCTTGGTGCCACCGATATAGAATACGTCGCAGTGGCGAGCCAGATAGGGTAAGGTGATGTCGTTATCCTCTGCCATCAGACCATAGCCCAAACGCGCACCATCGATATAAAGAGGTATCTCGTAATGCTGACATACCTGATAGATGTCGTTCAGCTCTTTAGCGCTGTAGAGCGTACCGAACTCTGTGGGGAAAGTGATGTAAACCAAACCAGGATGCACAGCGTGGTCTTTGTTGCCATCGTGCATATAGTCGTCCAAATACTTGTCGAGTGTAGCGGCCTCCATCTTGCCATTGTTGTCGGCGATGGTGATAATCTTATGCTCGGTGAACTCCACGGCACCTGCCTCATGCACATTGATATGGCCACTGCCCACACAGATGACACCCTCATACTGATACAGCATGGAGTCGATGGTGGTGGCATTGGTCTGTGTGCCGCCTGTCAGAAAGAATATCTGAGCATCGGGCAGACCACAGGCTACACGGATGCGCTCTTTAGCACGTTCGCTGAACTCATCGAAGCCATAAGGTGTTGGTTTGGCATCGTTATATTTAATGAGGTTCTCCAAAACTTTTGGATGAGCCCCGTTGTTGTAGTCGCATTCAAATGATATCATATTTTGTAATCAGTTTATTTTGCGTGCAAAGATAAATAAAAAATCTGATAATTGTTTGCTTACCTCGACTAATATTTGTATTTTTGCACACAAATTAATACATAAAGCTGTAACTATGAACAGAAAACTATTCATGACAGGCCTGTTGATGCTTGCAATGAGCATGCAGGCACAAACCGCAAGGAAGTTTACGCTGAACCTGACTGATGACGGTAAGGCTCAGATGGTGTGTTATCTGCCGGAGAATCCTTCGGGCAGAGCCATTGTTGGTGTACCTGGAGGTGGCTACTCGATGCTTTCAAATACCCATGAGGGCTATCTGGCATCCGACTGGTTGAATCAGCAGGGTATCGCTTATTTTGTAGTGAACTATCGCCTGCCTCATGGTGATCGTACTATCCCCGTGGGCGATGTGGAGCATGGTATCCGCATTGTTCGCGATTCTGCCAAGGTGTGGCATGTCAATCCTAATGATGTGGGCATCATGGGCTTCTCGGCGGGGGGTCACCTGTCGTCGGTTATTTCAACGATGGCGCCTTTTGAGGTGCGCCCCAATTTCTCGATACTTTTCTATCCTGTGATCTCGATGGATGAGCGTGTGTCGCATAAGTGGTCGTGTATCAACTTCTTGGGCGAAGAGGGGCACAAGGATAAGCAGATGGTACAAGCCTTTTCTACCCAGAATGCGGTGCGTAGTCATCTCACACCACCTGCCTGTATCATCAGTGCCAACGATGACCGCTTGGTGCCTGTGGTGACTAACGGCATACAGTATTATTCTGCCATGCGTAATGCTGGCAATGAGTGTAGTCTGTTTATCTATCCGTCGGGCGATCATGGCTTTGGGTTCGGTACTTGGTTTAAGTATCACGACCAGTTGCTCCAAGACCTGGGCAATTGGTTGAAGTCGATTCCTGCTCCCAAGGAGAATGCTATCCGTGTGGCTTGCATTGGCAATAGTATCACAGATGGTTTTGGAATAGATATGCGTGCTAAGTATGGCTATCCTGCACAGTTGCAAGGCATCCTTGGCGATGGCTATTGGGTGAAGAACTTTGGCGTTTCGGCTCGTACGATGTTGAATAAGGGCGATTTCCCTTATATGAACGAAATGGCTTGGCAGGATGCCCTGGCATTTAAACCCGATGTGGTTGTGATAAAACTTGGCACTAACGACTCGAAACCCGAGAACTGGAAGTATGGTGCAGAGTTTAAGCAGGATTTGGAACAGATGATTAAGACGCTGCGCCCAGATCTGGCTCAACCAGCTAAGAAAGGTAAGAAAAAGGTGAAGGCTGCTCAGCAACCTGTAGGTCCAAAGATTCTGCTTTGTACCCCTATTCCGGCATTCAAACCTAGTTGGAATATCAATGACAAGGTGATTACAGATGAGATTATCCCCATTCAGCAAGAAGTGGCTCAGCAGTATGGTCTTCAGGTAATCGATCTGCACACGCTGATGCTTAACGATGGTGATAAGGTTGTGGAAGATGGTATTCACCCCAATGAGAAGGGCGCCAAAAAGATGGCAGAAATCATAGCCACAGCCATCACGACAAAGTAAGCATTGCTTCTTCTATATATGCACGCACTTGACTTTCTAGCCAAGTGTGTGCATCTGTTTTGGCGTTTTTAATAGAAGAAAACTGTTAATTAATATTTTTTCTTACTTATATTCACAGAATTTAATTATATTTGCAATCGATATCTGATTTATTAACGAGGTAACTAAAACAAGGACGAAATGGAAAACATGATCCTTCCGCCATTTTTGAAACCTGGCGATAAGGTTGCTCTTATATCGCCAGCTTATTGGGTGGCGCAAGAGGCTATTATGGAAGCAGCTGCCGTAGTTGAAAGCTGGGGGCTGCAGCCTGTTATAGGCGAACACACAAACTGCTTGAATGTTGATGTTTATGCAGGTACTGCCAATGAAAGGGCGTCCGACCTTATTTGGGCGCTTGAAGATGACAGCATCAAGGCCATTATCTGTACGCGTGGCGGTTATGGTTCTATTCACTTGCTAAATCGTGTCAGTCAGGATATGTATAGAAAGCATCCGAAATGGCTGATTGGTCATGGCGACGTTACCACCTTGCTGTATGCTGTGGCTGGTGCTGGTGTGATGAGTCTGCACGGACCAATGGCATATCAGATCAGTGCCAAACAGGAACCAGCATCCTCAGTGCTGCGCAATATCCTTTTCGGTAAAGTGCCACAGTATGGACTTGTCAGTAGCTCGCACAATCAGTGCGGTCATGCTGAGGGCATTCTTATCGGTGGCAACCTTTCCAGCTATTCGGCTATTGCGGGGTCACGGTTTAACTTACCTCCTGGTAAAGATATTATTCTGTTTCTTGAAGAGGTAGAAGAGACGCTTCACGATATTGACCGCTTGTTTTATATGTTGCGTTTACAATTGGATTTTGAACGCGTAAAAGGTATCATATTTGGTTCGTTCAGTTCTATTAAGTTCGATTTGCAGTATGGTAGCGTAGAGCAGATGCTGATAGCTCACCTTAACGATCTTGATATTCCTATAGCCTGCGGTTTCCCGTTTGGTAGTAATACTTGTATGCCAATGATCGAAGGTGCACCATGTGTGCTGGATGTGACTGCAAACAGAACTCTGCTCACTTTCAATATAGAAGGTGAGGCAGAGTTTGTGGAATTGGAGAATGCTACTCCGCATTTAATGCGATGACAAAGCGGGCACCTTGCGTGAAGGTTGTGTCAAGGTAAAGGGTGTAGCCCATTGAGGTGGCCAGACTTCGTGCCAAGGCTAAACCGATGCCCAGACTATGTTCATTGGCATTGAGACGAACGTAAGGCTCAAAGATACGCTCAGCATCGGCATCAGAAATCGTAGGTCCTTCATTGCTTAACGATACGGTGTAAGTACCGTTGGGCTCCTTATGGCAGTTCAGCAATACTGTACCGCCAGTGGCATACTTGTTGACATTGCTCAGCAGACAATTTATGATGACCTCAAACAGCGGATTGGTGCGGATGATGACATCATCACTTATGTCGGTCTTATACTCAAGTGTCAGTTTACGCTCTTTCTCAGCATTAAGATCCGGACCAGTATGCTGCAGGTCGTAACTGTTGAGAATAGAACGTAGCGACTCGTTCAGATGCAGGTCGACATTTTTTAATAGTGGTGCACCGTCGCCATAGAGGCTATATAGTACCAGCTTGTGGGTTGATGTAGCCACATTGTATGCATTGCGGCATACTTCCGAGCGGAGTACCTGATATTCTTCGTGAGGAATCTGACCATTGGCTTCGATAATCATCTCTGCTGTACCAATGAGCGAGAGCAGCGGTGAACGGATAGCATCCATACAGGTGCGTCTTTCTTCTTCGGAGATGCTAATGGTGCCTTGGGCATACGAGTTGAGTACAGGATCCATCATAGACTCTATATTACGCGCTGCGGCCACGATATCACTGTATCGCTTGATGCGTTCTTCGGGCTTCAGATTAAACTGTGGATCGTTGAAGATGCGTGAATAGTTCATCAGTACGTTGATGGGCGACTTGAGCTTCTCCAATATCGTGGTAACGAAAGCACGACGGATGGCCTGACCTGCCTCAGTTTTTCGGCGAGCTTCCTGCAGTTGCTGGAATTGCTCTTTAAGGCGATGGTTTTTTAAATAGCGGTAGATGAGAACGGCTATCAGCAGCGCAATAATGATTAGTGACATAAAGCCTACTGTCAGCAACTGCTTTTTTCTAAGTTCAGCTTTGTCTTGTTCTGCCTGCAACAGGTTGATGTCGCGTGAGGCATCCATCAGCAATTCTTCCAGCACCTCGCGCTCGTCTAGTTGCTGCAGACTGTCTTTCAGTTCTGCTGCTTCGTATGCTTTCTTCCAATCGCCCATTTGGTCGTAGATGTCTCTGCGTAACTCTGTGGCCATCAGTTCTACATCAGTAGAGTCGCTCCAGGCCAAGGCTAGCTTGTAGTCCTTGTTCATGAGCGCGTGGCACACCATCACCTGGAAAAGGTTGGCACTATTAAACTGCTGAGGGAGATTCTGGCGTATGCTGTCGTATCGGGCAAAATAGTGTTTAAAGGCTTTATTGTCGCCCATCTTACTAGCCAGAATACAGCGAAAGCCGAGCACGCCACTATCGTACATGGGGTTCTGCAGCATGTGCTGTGGCAGACTGTCGAGACAAGCCATGGCCTCGGCAGGTTTGTTGAAACTCATCACCTGAGCTAAGGATAGGTAGCAATTGAATACGGCCACATCGTTCTTTTTCCGATCTACAGTCTGGAGTGCCTTACGGAAGTAGGTCTCTCCCATCTCGGGCTGGTTTCTGCCGGTATAGAAGAATCCCAGACACATGTTCGGCACATAGAGATACTGTTCATGATGATGCTCACGGATTTCATCGGTCATACGATGAATCTTGATAAAAGCAGGGTGGAAATGCTTTTGATTAACGTCGTTAATGACTTCTATCATCTGTGAGTGGTAGTACTTGCTCAAATCCTCCGGTTTTGAGTCATCAGCATACGCTTTTATTGTGCTGCCAAAGATGAATGCAGCTATAACAATTAATAACTTTAGAAGTTTTTTCCTCATGAGTTATTGGTTGTTTAAAGTGCTTCGAGCATACGTTTGATGACTACTGAACAACTGATTTCACGGTTGGCTGCCTCGGGGATAACCAAACTGTTGGGGCTCTCGATGACATCGTCGCTAACAATCAGATTGCGACGTACGGGCAGACAATGCATAAACTTACCATTGTTGGTCCACGACATGTGTTCGGTGTCTACGGTCCATGAGCGGTCGTCACAGGTTATCTTGCCATAGTCGGCAGGATTGGTTACTCCAGGATTACTCCAGTTCTTGGCATAGATGAAGTCGGCACCTTCGAAGGCTTTCTTCTGATCGTACTCCACGCGTGCATTACCTACGAACTTTGGATCGAGCTCATAGCCTTCGGGGTGGGTGATAACCAAATCTACATCGGGAGCTGCATTCATCCACTGAGCAAATGAGTTGGGTACTGCCTGGGGCAAAGCACGGCAGTGAGGTGCCCATGTAAGCACTACCTTCGGGCGCTCAACTACCTTGTGCTCCTCGATGGTGATAAGGTCGGCAAAGGCCTGCAATGGATGAACAGTGGCTGTCTCCATGGCAAACACGGGGCGACCGCTGTATTTGATGAATTGCTGGAGTACGGTCTCAGCATAGTCATATTCGCGATCGCTAAGTCCGGCAAAGCTACGCACACCAATCAGGTCGCAGTAGCATCCCATGACAGGGATGGCTTCCAACAGGTGTTCGCTCTTGTCGCCATCCATGATGACGCCACGCTCTGTCTCCAGCTTCCAGGCACCGGCATTCACGTCGAGCACGATGACATTCATGCCCAGGTTCATGGCGGCCTTCTGGGTGCTGAGGCGTGTGCGCAGTGAGTTATTAAAGAATATCATCATCAGGGTTTTGTTCTTGCCCAGATGCTGGTATTTAAAACGGTCGTTCTTAATCTCAAATGCTTCGGCCATGGCTTTGTCCAATGGACCGAGGTCTTCTACGTTGATAAATGATTTCATATTTTGTTTTTTATTTTTTAATGTTCAATCTTCAATGTTCAATGTCTTGAGGCACATGATGGTCATGTCGTCGTTAGGTTCTGCACCGTTGCGATGGCGCTCCACCTCTGCTTCCATCAGTTCTACTACATGGCGTGCATCTTTGAATTTCGTATGTCGTAGTATGTCGAGCATGTGGTCATCGCCGAACTGTTCTTGTTTAAGATTCTCGGCTTCATTTAGTCCGTCGGAATAAATGAAGAGAGGACGCCCCTTGATGGATGCTATCTCCTCGCCGATATAGTCAAGTTCTGGCCACAGACCGATAGGTGCATTCGGTTCCATCTCAAGGAACGAACCACGTAGCTCGTCACCTCCAATCACAGGGGGATTATGACCGGCATTGCAGAAGTAGAACTGGCCTGAGATAAGATTCAGCTGTCCGATGAACATGGTGACAAACATGCCATTGTCGTTTTTCTCTGTCAGTTCATTGTTCAGTCGGGTGGCTATTGCAGCTGGCATCAGGTGCTGTTTGGCCAGAGCACGGAACAGGCGTGTGGTTTGTGCCATGAACAATGATGCGGGTACTCCTTTTCCAGATACGTCGCCTAAGCAGAAATACAAGATGTCATCCTCGAGCAGATAATCGTAAAGGTCGCCACCAACCTCTTTGGCTGGAGTCATCGATGCGTAGAGGTCCAGGTCGGTACGTTCGGGGAACTCATGTGGTACCATCGACATCTGGATTTCGCGGGCAATGCGCAGCTCGCTCTCGATACGCTCTTTGGCAGCAGTGGTTTGTTCAAGCTGATCGTAGGCTGTCTCTAACTTATCGTAGGCCGCGGTCAGATCTTTCATGTGGCAACTACGGCGGTATAGGTAGATGCAGAGGAAGGAGATGATGAGCAGGCCCACGCCTAAGGCTGTCCAAAGGGTGATGCGTTCTGTCTTCTCCTTGTTCTGTTCCAACTCGAGTTTTGACTGGTACTCGCTTAGTTGCAGCTGCTGTGCATGTCGATCCAGACTGTCGTTCTTAAGTTTTATCGAGGCGTGACTCAGTTCTATCTCGCGATTCTTCAGCGTCAGGTCTAATGCTTCTTTCTCCAAACGTTCTTGTTCCAGTTCGTTTGCCTGGCGTTCCAGAAGTAGTTCCTGGTTGCGCAGCTTCAACTTCTTGGCTTCGTTTTCGGCTCGGATGATGTCCATCTGCATGGTGTGCTCTGCCGATTGTTTGCGTATGTCGGCCGTGTTGATAGAGTCGCTAACCCTTTTATATTCCTTGAAGTATTGTAGGGCATCTTCCCATTTCCCCATCCATTCGTAAGCATAAGAGATGAGCTGGGCTCTTTCTTGGGGAAACTTCACCTTTTTGGCTAATTCAAGCATCTTCTCGTAGTCGCCATTGATACGGGCATGGTAGATTTCTATATCGCTAGCAAAGAGGGAACGGTAGTTGTATTTCTCTGATACTTTCTTCCATTCCGTATAGGCCTTGTTCAACTCTGTCTTTTGTTCGGCCCCTTGATAATACATTGCTGCAATGCATCGGTAACTCCATGCATCTACTATCGAAGGTCCGGAGAGGTTGGGCTCTTTAAGGGCTTTGTCGGCCATTTCAAGTACCTTCTTCTGGTCTCTGCGATTGTGATAGATTTTTGCTAGTCCCAAATAGGCCGGAGCGGCATTGATATGGGGCAAAAATGATTGTTTATATTTTAAGGCTTTTAAGTAATTCTGCTCAGCTTGTATTTCCATTCTTAGTATGCTTGATTGACTGGCAGTGGTAAGTGATGAATAATAAATACCCAGTTTACTGTCGTGTTGCTGGCTATACTCGTTCAGAGCCTTGGCTATCTCGATGCCTTTGTCTCTGCTGACTTTTGAGAATGCGAAGGAGGCCTGATTGGCCCAGGTTCTAAAGAAGAGATTCTCGTCTTTTGCTTTCAGACATGCCTCTTTCAGTTGGTCGGTGACATTCATGAATTGCTCAACCTCGTGTGAGGAATACAGGCGGTACATTTCTTTTGTCAGTCGATCAAGTTCGGCCTGATGACTTTGGGCAGCCACTGCAAGTGGCAGCAAAAGGAATAATAGGTATATAGTAATTGTTTTTTTCATATCGTTCCCTCCTTAATTATTTCTTATGGTCGCACCTGTCCTTCGCCTTCGATGAGCCACTTGTAAGTGGTTATCTCCTCGAGTGCCATAGGACCGCGCGGACCGAGCTTCTGAGTGGAGATGCCAATCTCGGCGCCAAGACCGAACTGGGCACCATCGGTAAACGAAGTAGGGGCATTCCAATAAACACAGGCTGCATCAACATGGGCCTGGAATATACGTGCCGTTTGCTCGTTCTTGGTGATGATGGCCTCGCTATGGCCGCTACCGTTCTGGTCTATATGGGCTAATGCCTCGTCAAGGTTGGCTACGGTCTTGATGGCAAGTTTATAGTCCATAAACTCGGTTCCAAAACTCTCCTCAGTGGCATGCTCCAGATAAGGATACTTGCCATCGATAGCAGCATAAGCCTGGTCGTCGGCATAGATGATCACCTGCTTTTCGGCCAACGGACTTACTAACTCTGATAATATATCTAATCTATCTCGATGTACTAACAGGCAATCCAGCGCATTGCAAACCGACACACGGCGTGTCTTGGCATTCAGGATGATGGCTCGACCCATCTCAAGGTCGCCATCTTTATCGAAATAAGTGTTTACCACGCCTGCACCAGTCTCGATGACCGGGATGCGGGCTGTATCGCGTACAAAGTCGATGAGTTTACGACCGCCGCGTGGAATACAAAGATCTACATATCCTACTGCATTCAGCATCTCGCCAGTAGCTTCGTGGGTGGCAGGCAACAGGGCTACCACATCTTTAGATACGCCATATTGCTGTAATACCTCATGAATCAAAGCAACCTCTTCTTGGTTGCTGCAGTCAGCATCCTTACCGCCCTTTAGAACACAGGCATTGCCGCTTTTGAAGCAGAGCGAGAAAACATCAAAGGTAACATTTGGGCGTGCCTCGTAAATCATGCCAATCACACCAAAGGGCACGCTGACACGGCAAAGACGAAGACCGTTGGGTAGCGTTTTTTGTTTGGTGATATGGCCTAATGGCGAGGGTAGGGTGGCTACGTTACGCATGTCGGAAGCAATATCCTCCAAACGACTGTCTGTGAGTTGCAGACGGTCGTATAGTGGGTTGGCTTTATCCATCTTAGCCAAATCCTGGGCGTTGGCCTTCAGTATTCTCTCCTTATTCTTGACGATGGCATCGGCAACGGCATGGAGTATTTCGTTGCGTTGCTTATCGGTAAGCAAAGCCAGACTCTTGCTGGCACGTTTTACACGCTCGAATGTATCTTTAAGTTGCATAGCTCTATTAGGTTAGGAATTCTGTATGAGGTGTTGACTCTGGTCTCTCTATCAGGTCGATCAGGATATCATCACGGGTGCCATTGGCGATGATGACATGTATGCCTGCCGACTGGATATTGCTAGCCGTGTGGTACTTTGAGTGCATGCCACCTCGACCGAAGGCGCTCTTTTCTTCCTTGATATATTTGGAGAGGTCAGTGCAGGGAGCAACTTTCTGTATCAGTTCTGAAGTTGGGTCGTCGGGATGACCTGTATAGATGCCGTCAATGTTTGATAGCAAGATGAGTGAATCAGCCTTCATCATCTGTGCGATGAGGCCCGATAGTTCATCGTTATCCGTAAACATCAGCTCGGTTACCGAAACGGTGTCGTTCTCATTGACGATAGGGAGCACATCGTTCTCAAGCATGACCGTCATACAAGCCTGTTGATTGCGATACTGCTCGCCGGGCTGGAAATTTTCCTTCATGGTGAGTACCTGACCAACATGAATGCCAAACTCGCGGAATAAGTCATAGTAGAGACCTACAAGCTTAACCTGACCAACAGCTGAAAACAGCTGACGCTGCTCTACGCTGTCGAGCGAGTGATCGACTGTCAGTTCGCGTCGGCCACAGGCTACGGCACCTGAGGTGACGAGTATGACCTCAATGTCCTGCTTGCGTAACCAGGCTATCTGATCTACAAGACCTGACATACGGGTAACGTCTAATTTGCCATCGGCACGCGTTAGTACATTCGAACCTACTTTGATAACAATTCTTCTTTTCATCTTCTAATATAATGGTACATCTTTGATATGATCGATTTCGGGCTTTCCGCCTATCATGCCTACTACAGAGATGATGTCGAACCTTATCTCACTGTTGATGCGGCGAAACTTGATGTAGTGGTTGATGGCCAGACGCAGGCTTTGCAACTTGCGGTAATCAACAGCCTCTTCCGGTTCACCGAATAATCGGTTGCGACGGGTCTTTACTTCGACAAATACCATACTATTGCCGTCTGTGGCGATGATGTCGATATCCCGACGCCCCGATTTCCAGTCGCGTTCAATAATCTGATAGCCATTTTGTCGTAGATATTCTGCGGCTTTATCTTCGCCCCATTTCCCTAACTCATTATGTGCAGCCATCACTAATTATCAATGTTCAATGTTCAATCTTCAATCAAACCTATTTCTCAGCGTCTTTCTTGCGAATCTCTACACGGCGGATCTTACCGCTGATGGTCTTGGGCAACTCATCAACAAATTCCACAATGCGAGGATACTTATAAGGAGCCGTCTCCTTCTTGACATGCTGCTGAAGTTCCTTTACAAGGTCTTCACCCGCTTTGTCTTTCCATTCCTTGCCGAGTACAACAGTGGCCTTCACCACCATGCCACGGATATCATCTGGCACACCAGTAATGGCGCACTCAACCACGGCAGGGTGAGTCATCAGGGCGCTCTCTACTTCGAACGGACCGATGCGGTAACCCGACGACTTGATAACATCGTCGATACGTCCTTCGAACCAGTAGTAACCATCTTCGTCACGCCAGGCCATGTCACCAGTATGATAAATGCCGTCGTGCCATGCCTCGCGGGTCTTCTCTTCATCACGGTAGTAACCCTTGAACAAGCCAATAGGCTTCTTGTCGCCTACGCGTACCACAATCTCACCTTTCTCACCATCCTCACAACTGGTACCATCGGCACGAAGCAGATCGATATCATACTGGGCGTTGGGGATACCCATCGAACCGGGTTTCGGGGTCATCCAAGGGAAGGTGCCGAGCGTCATGGTTGTCTCTGTCTGACCAAAGCCCTCCATCATGCGGATGCCGGTTTTCTCGTAGAACTTATCATAGACGGCAGGGTTTAAGGCTTCGCCTGCAGTACAGCAATACTGGAGACTGCTTAGGTCGTACTTGCTCAAATCCTCACGAATCATAAAACGGTAGATAGTGGGGGGAGCACAGAAACTGGTAACCTTATATTTCTCCATCTGGCGTAGCAGGGTGTCGGCATTAAACTTCTCATGGTCGAAAACAAACACAGTTGCACCGGCAAACCACTGACCATAGAACTTGCCCCACACAGCTTTACCCCAACCGGTATCGGCAACAGTGAGGTGGAGTGAGCCCTCATGCAGGTTATGCCAGAAAACACCGGTGGTGAGGTGTCCCATCGCATACAGGTAATCGTGGGCTACCATCTTTGGTTCGCCACTGGTTCCAGAGGTAAAGTACATAATCATGGTGTCTTCGTTGTTATTAACGAAAGCAGGACGCTCAAACTTAGGCGCTTTTACTACCTCAGTCTGATAATCGCGGAATCCTTCGGGGATGGGCTTACCATGATCAGTAATGGTGATATATTGTTTTACCGTAGGACTCTCTGGCATGGCCAGGCGAATTTGTTCGCAAACATAAGCATCATCCACACAGATGATGGCCTTGATAGAGGCACGGGTATTACGATACACAATATCGTGTTTGGTGAGCATGTGGGTTGCAGGGATGACGATGGCGCCAATCTTGCAAAGGGCCAGCATCACAATCCACCACTCGTAGCGGCGCTTCAGAATCAGCATCACAGGGTCGCCCTTGCCGATACCAATCGACATGAGGTAGGCGGCAGCCTGGTCGCTCTGTTCTTTCAACTGCTGATAGGTGGCACGTATCTCCTCGCCCTGGTCGTTGGTCCAGAGCAATGCTAACTTCTCGGGTGCTTCCTCTGCCCACGCATCCATGACATCGTAGGCAAAGTTAAAGTTTTCTGGAATGATGAATTCCAGATTCTTATTGTAATCCTCTACAGACTCGAAATGTGTCTGCTTTAAAAATCTTTCTACCATAAATTCAATTTTTCAATAATATAATCCTTCAACTTTACTCGACGGTGAAGGCGAGGAATTTCACGGGCTTGTCGCCTACTGCCAGCATGCCGTGGGGCTTTGATGAGTCGAAGTAGATGCTGTCGCCTTCGTCAAGAATGATGGTCTTGCCACCAATAAAAAGCTCCATCTTGCCCTCGAGTACCATATTGAACTCCTGACCGGGGTGAGTGTTCTTATATATGGTGCGTGCACCTGGTTTGGGTTCAACTGTTACAATGAATACATCGGCATTGTGGTTTACAAAACCGCTAACCAAGCTCTGGTACTTGTAAGCTTTGGTACGTTCAACACTCATGCCCTGACCTTTACGAACCACGAAATATGATTTCATATGAGGTGCCTCGGCAAACATCAGCTCTTCAGCTGATACACCGTACTTATGGGCTATCTTCATGAGGTTTGAGATGGTGATGTCAAGTTCACCCTTCTCAATCTTCTCGTACTTTTCTGAGTCGATGCCGATGGTCTCGGCCATCTCACTGACTGGAATGTCGAGAACATCGCGCAATCCGCGAAGGCGTTCTCCTATTTGTTTTAATTGCTCATCCATATTTTCTATGTTATTTATCGTTCATCAATAATTTTGTAATTTGCATATTTTTCTTTAGGGAAGATGAAGAGATTATCATCTATATTGCCAGCTTGAAAGTTTGAGAAGGTGATGGTTGCCCAGAATAGACTTACCTTGATACGCAACTTCTTGGGATAATAGTTGCCAGGCGTGAGTAGGGCAATGATTTTCTTCATCTTGACTTTTGTGCCTGGTTTGGCTTCGAGGGTGACTAGCAAACCTTCTGGATCCTTTGCAATAGCGTAGTTATAGCTGTCGGGCTCAAACTTGAACATCTGTAACTTCTCGTCCTTCTTGTTTACCTTGGGGTCGTGGAGTTCCACAATTTTCTTGTTGGTGCGTACGATATGTTTCAAATCTCCATCGTCATAGATGATGGTGTTCTTATGTTCTGATATACTCTTTTTGCCTTTGTTGCATGAATAGCCTTCTTCCTTATATAAGCTAAGGATGTTGAGCTTATAGTTAAACTTAACACCCTCCTGACCATAGATATGGTTCCATGCCGTGTTGAATACACGTTTGGCCTGACGCGCATTGGGCGTATCTTGTGCCGATGCTGTCAGACAGAAGAATGTCAAGAGTAACAATAGCTTTCGTATCATTTCAGTCCTGCTTTTAGTCCTCGGATAACTGCTGAGGTGAAACCAGCATGCTCCATCTCATTGAGGCCTTTGATGGTAAGTCCGCCAGGGGTGGTAACCAAATCGATGGCGGCTTCGGGATGCATGCCGCTGGCTTCGAGTAGTTCTACAGCTCCCTTCATGGTTTGCATCACAATCTTCTTGGCGTCGTCGGCCTTGAAGCCTAATTCTACACCACCTTCAGCTGCTGCACGGATGTAGCGCATGGCATAAGCGATGCCACAACTGGCAAGGGTGGTGCCTGATGCCAGGTGCTGCTCGTCGGTGAGGAGCGAGGTTCCCATGTCATTGAAGATGCCCTGTATCAAATCTGTTTGCTCTTTCTTGGTATTGTCGCATGGCACAATGAATGTCATCGAGGCCAGTTCGGCAATGGCAATATTGGGAATCACCAGGAAGAGTGGGGGGCAGTTGGCACCCAACCATTCCTTAATGCTTGTAGAAGGAACGCCTGCGGCGATCACAATCAGAAGTTGTTTGTTAGGATTGAGTTCGGCTTTGATGTCGGTGAGTACACGTTCTACCAACCAAGGTTTCACCACCACGCAAACAATATCAGCTGAACTGGCTGCCTGGTGGTTGTCGGTCGTGACGTTTACGCCTAACTTGGCAAACTTATCAACAACCGCCTGCGAGGGATCGCTTACGGTAATATCTTCGTTCTTGAACTGCTGACCTTTGATAAGGCCTTCAACAGTGGCGCCGCCCATGGCACCAGCTCCTATTACAGATATCTTCATAATTCTTCGGGTTTAACTCTAATCAGTCTTTCGATAAAGTCGTCGGCCTCTTTCTTGGTGAGGCACAATGGTGGTAGCAGACGCAGAATGTTCTGACCTGCACAGCCAGTGAAGCAATGCTCGTGCTTGATGAGTGGCTTGCGAACCATCGCATGCGGCATGTCGAGTTCGATACCAATCATCAAACCGCGACCGCGCACTTCCTTGATGTGTGAACTGCCAATGTTGCGGATACCTTCCATCAGGTAGTCGCCAACCTCGCGGGCATTCTCTACCAATCCCTCGTCCTCAAATACATCGAGTGTAGCCAATGCTGCTGCACAAGCCAAGTGGTTACCACCAAAAGTGGTTCCTAACTGTCCGTAAACAGGCTCGAATTCTGGCGAAATCAGCACGCCGCCCATAGGGAATCCGTTTGCGATACCCTTGGCAACAGTGATAATGTCGGGTTTGATGCCTAACCACTGGTGGGCAAAGAACTTTCCGCTACGACCATAGCCGCACTGAATCTCATCACAAATGAGCACTGCACCATAACGTTTACAAGCATAAGCCAGCCCTTGCGCAAACTCTGGTGTGGCCATCTGGATACCACCAACACCCTGGATGCACTCTAGAATAACAGCTGCCACACCGCCTTTCGACAATTCGCGAACCCATGGCTCCAAGTCGTTGAGAGGCAGAAAACGGGCATGGTGGTTGTCGTTGATAGGAGCCACAATCTTAGGATTGTTGGTTACCTCAACAGCCAGACTTGTACGTCCATGGAATGCTTTCTCGCAACTCAGCACACGGGTGTTGCCTGTTTTAAACGAAGCCAGCTTCAAGGCATTCTCGTTAGCCTCGGCACCAGAATTAATCAAGAATAACTGATAATCATCGTAACCAGAGATCTTGCCTAAACGTTCGGCCAACTGTACTTGCAGCTTGTTGATAACAGAATTTGAATAGAACCCGAGGTTCTGCAGCTGTTCTGTTACCTTATTTATATAATGGGGATGAGAGTGGCCGATACTGATGACTGCATGTCCACCATAGAGGTCGAGATATTCCTGACCTTTGTCGTCCCATACTTTACAACCTTTTCCTTTTACGATGTTTACATCGAATAACGGATATACGTCGAACAGTTTCATAAGCTTCAATTTTACAATTTTTCAACTCTTCAATTCTTTTAGAATGCACTTGCCTTTAGCTTCAGTCCGGCAGTCTCGTCGATACCGAACATGATATTCATGTTTTGTACAGCCTGACCTACAGCACCTTTCAGTAGGTTGTCGATAGCAGAGGTAACCAGTAGCTTATTGCCGTATTTCTCTACATGTACCAAAGCTTTGTTGGTGTTTACTACCTGCTTCAGGTCGATGGCTTTGTCGCTATAGTGCGTAAAGGCTGCGTCTTTGTAGAAGTCCTTATAAGCCTCGATAACATCCTCTACTGGAGCTGCTGTCTTGATGACTGCAGTGCAGAAAATGCCACGAGCAAAGTCGCCGCGATAGGGGATGAAGTCGATATCTGCATCCAGATAACCCTGAATTTGTTTCAGCGACTGACGAATCTCGGCTATATGCTGATGCTGGAAGGGCTTGTAGATGCTCAAGTTGTTGTTGCGCCACGAGAAATGGGTCGTAGCTCCTGGCTTCTGACCAGCACCAGTAGAACCGGTAATGGCATTGACGGCTACATCTTCTTTCAGTAGGTTGAGATGGGCTGCTGGTAGCAAGGCTACTTGGATACAGGTGGCAAAGCAGCCTGGGTTGGCCAGATGCTGAGCCTTCATGATCTCTTCCTTGTTAATCTCCGGCAGACCATACACATAGTCATGATTACCTTTGATGCGGAAGTCCTGTGCCAGATCGATGATCTTTACGTTATCAGGAATGGTATGCTCTTTCAAGAATGCTTCGCTCTTACCGTGACCGAAACAGAAGAATATCACATCAACCTGATCAAATGGCATCTCGCTGGTGAACTTCAAATCGGTGTCACCAATCAGACCTTCGTGCACATCCGATACCAGATTGCCTGCATTACTCTCTGAGTTAGCAAACACAATCTTTGCATCGGGGTGGTTCAATAGCAGACGAATCAACTCTCCGCCTGTGTAACCGGCTGCACCTAATATACCAACTTTTATCATCTTTGTTCGTCTTTATGGATTCCGTAGTAAACACGCAGTGGTGTGCTAGATACCTTGATAAAGCCCTTTGCTTCATCGGCTGTCCAGCCTGTCTGTGTCTCACCATACTCGCCAAGCTTGCTTTTTGTCAAATCGTTGGCGCTGTCAATACCTACTGTTTCGAATCCGAAGGGACGGAGCTTCAGAATAGCGGTACCTGTTACATGGCGCTGACTGCTGGTGAGCATAGCCTCAATATCTGGCATCACTGGCTCCAGATATTGACTCTCGTGCAGGAACATACCATACCAGTTGGCAACCTGATCCTTCCAATACTGCTGCCACTTAGAGAGGGTTGACTTCTCCAACAGGCGGTGAGCTTCGATGATGAGCTTCGGAGCTGCTGCCTCGAAACCTACACGGCCTTTGATACCGATGATGGTGTCGCCCACGTTGGCATCACGACCGATGGCATAGCTGGCACCAATCTCTTCGATTTTTTGGATGGCCTTCACCTTATCATCAAACTTTTCGCCGTTAACAGCAACAATTTCACCCTTGTCGAACTGTATCTTCAACAGTGTCTCCTGTTCCTTGGCAGTTACGTGCTTCAAATAAGCCTCTTCAGGTAGTCCTTGAGTAGGATCGAGCAGTTCGCCACCGCAGATACTGGTGCCCCAAATACCTACATTGTATGAGTACTTCAGCTTGGTGAAATCGGCAAAGAAACCGTGCTCGTTCAGATAATCAACCTCTTCCTTACGGGTCAGTTTCTTATCGCGCGTCAGGGTAATAATCTCAACACCGGGGGCCATTACAAGAAAGGTCATGTCGAAACGAATCTGGTCGTTGCCGGCTCCAGTAGATCCGTGAGCGATGGCATCGGCACCAATCTCCTTTGCATAACGGGCAATGGCGATAGCCTGGAAAATACGCTCGCTAGATACGGAAATCGGATAGCAGTTGTTTCGCAATACATTGCCGAAGATCATGTACTTCAGTGATTTCTCATAATACTCGTGAGTAACATCGAGGGTTACGTATGCTTTTGCGCCGAGTTTAAAGGCGTTTTCCTCGTTTTTCTTCAACTGCTCGTCGCTGAAACCACCGGTGTTGGCGCATGCTGCATAGACATCCCAACCATCCTGGGTGAGCTTCATTACTGTGTAAGAGGTGTCGAGACCTCCTGAAAATGCGACTACTACTTTCTTGTTTGCCATATCTTTGTTGCTTTTTATTTTTTAACCTTTTTACTTTTTTACCTTATACGCTATTCTTCTTTCCCGTCAATCTTGCGGATGCGTGCCAATACGTCGTCTGAGATTTTTGCAGGAAGATGCTCTGTGGGATCGTAGAGCATAGCTGTGCAGATGCAATATTTACGACCTGTACGATGCAGTACATCAACATTGCAGCAGCCTTCACAACCTTTCCAGAAAGCTTCGTCATCAGTTAAGTTGGCGAAAGTTACTGGTTGATAGCCCAGTGCGGTGTTCATTGCCATTACTGCGGCACCGCTTGTCAGTGAGAAAATCTTGGCGTGTGGCCATCTGGTTCTGGCTAGTGTGAAAGTCATATCCTTGATACGCTTGGCAATATGCTTGCCTCTGAAGTCGGGATGAACTATCAATCCCGAGGTGGTGACATATTGCTGGTTTTCCCACGTCTCAATATAACTGAATCCGGCAAAACGGCCTTCCTTGGTCAGGGCAATGACGGCTTTGGCCTCCATCATCTTCTTGGCCAGATACTCATGCGTTCTCTTGGCTATACCTGTACCGCGCACCTTTGCTGCCTCTGCAATGGTGTCGAGAATAGTATCTACATACTTCTCGTGTTCAGGTCCTGCTACCAAGACTTCAATTTCTTCTTCCATTTCTATCTACTTTATTTCATGTTTGGTACCACGTCAGTCAGGGCTTCTACCACATCCTGATGTTTCACACCTTCTTTAATTACTATGAATATGGTGTCGTCGCCAGCGATGGTACCTAATATCTCGGGTACGTCGCTGTTGTCGATGTTCCAGGCAATCGAACTGGCATAACCAGGACGGGTCTTGATGATACCCATGTTGCCTGAAAAGTTGATACTGATAAAGCCTGGAACCTTCATCATCTCGCGGATGCTGTTGGGGGTGCTAACTCGTTTGTACATCGTCTCGTTGGGGAGAACGTACACGTAGTTGCCACTCATAGAGGCAGCTTTGGCAACCTTTAGTTGTTTCAGGTCACGACTCAGGGTGGCTTGCGTTAGTTTGAAGCCTTCTTTCTGAAGGGCATTCAATAATTCGTCTTGGCTTCCTAACTGCTGACTTGATATGATCAGTCTCAGCGCTTCTAATCTGTTGGTCTTTACTTTCATCGCAGTATATTTATTCAGAAATCGGTTGCAAAATTATACAAAATTTCGCAACCAACCAAATATTTCTGCATATATTTGCAAATTTTACCGTTTCATATCGAATCCAACGCGTACGCCATCGTAATTTTTGCTTAAATCACCGATGGTTTGCAAATCTTTGTTTCCGCTCATGGCGGCCATGGTCTGGAGAACTGTCAGCAGTTTCTTGGATTCAAATAGGATTGAAATGCCATTTGCTTCCTTTTTGGCATAACAGTTCATACTGAGCAGCAGTCCCTTTAGAGTTATTTTCTGCGAAGGTTCGTCGAAAGTATATTTCCCACTAAAGGGAGTGCCTGCTATCTTGGATGTAAAAGTGCCGTCTTCGTTGAAGGTGATGAATGTGTTGCTTGCCGACAGACCAACTTGCTGATAATAGGGTAGCAGTTTTTCTTCAATTTGTACGGCAGCAACTTCTCCACCTGCTTTCGCTAAAAGATTCTCGCTGGTGAATGCACAGCCTGGTCCTTCGTATTTCCAAGTGGCGATTAGGTTTTTTGCCTTTATCTTGTCGAGACCGATAACGCTCGTTATTGCGTTTGTCAATCCAGTACCATTAGTCATCGCTCCTAAAACTTGTCCCATATTACCACAACTTGTCATTGCGATGCATGACAAAATTGCAAATCCTACTATGACTTTCCTCATTTCTAATAAATGTTTATTGATGGTTATTGTTTCTATTGGGATGCAAAGATAAACGAATTCTCTTAAATCGCAAAATAATTATCAGAAATTAACGCATACGTATGGCTCGCTTGTTTTTCTCTCCGAATCAACCCTCAAAATGACGTGAGTTAACTCAAAAAGACTTTTGAATTAGCTCAGAAAGACTTTTGAGTTAACTCACGGTTTTTGGGAGCAGGTCTTCTTGGTCTTATATATAATATTATAATGTGAATGAATATTCGCGATTGATGCATATCAAGAGTGACTAAAAAAATGCATGAAAAATGAAAATTTCTCTCGAAAAGTTTTGGTAGTTCCAAAAAAAGCCGTACCTTTGCACCCGCAAATCAGGAACACCACCTGACAAGCAACAAAAGAAAGAGTTCTTTGAAAGATTTACATAGACAGAAGTAGTACAAGAAGCGAGAGCAGAAATGCTCTTGGGTAAAAGAGAAACAAACCGTTTCAATTTCTTGAAGGATAGTCGTTCTGAATCAGAGACAAATGGTTATTTTTACAAGGCTTCTAGGAGCGAGAGAAATGAAAGCTTGCTTTCAATTTCCGAGCGACGACGAAGACTCGTAGAAAATATCGAAGATATTTTATACAATGAAGAGTTTGATCCTGGCTCAGGATGAACGCTAGCTACAGGCTTAACACATGCAAGTCGAGGGGCAGCATGATCGAAGCTTGCTTTG
>NZ_JHUW01000008.1 GCF_000619825.1 Prevotella sp. MA2016 | reverse complement strand
TAAGTGCGAAGCCAGCCGCAAGATGAGGACTCCATTGAGGGTCGTCATAGACGATGACGTTGATAGGGTGCAGGTGTAAAGACGGTGACGTCAAAGCCGAGCACTACTAATTGCCCGAACTCTTTCGCTTCATGCTGATATTATCAGATGTAGTTGTTTCAAGAACGAACTTCTACCCAGTTTTCTTGTGTCGACAATGTCAATAACCTATATTAGGTGGTTATTGCAGTGGGGTCCCACCTCTTCCCATTCCGAACAGAGAAGTTAAGCCCACCTGCGCCGATGGTACTGCAATGCAATGCGGGAGAGTAGGAAGCCGCCGTCTTTTTTTAAAGAAAAGCCTCGAGGATACAATATCTTCGGGGCTTTTTCGTTTTATATATGTATGCAGTGGACAGACAGAATCAGACAAACCAAGATTATCCTGGTGATAGCGGCCATCATCATCGCTATCACCTCACTATTCGTATCTCATCTCTTAGTTAAAGATCTCTCTAACGAAGAGCGGAAGAAAATGGAGATATGGGCTCAGGCTTTACACGCCCTGAACCATGCCGATGAGAGTACCGATCTCTCTTTGGTGCTTGATGTGATGCAGGGTAACACCACTATACCTGTCATCGTAATGAATGAGAAGGGTGGTATTGATGATTATAGGAATATCGATGATACTTTAAATTTGCAAAGCTACGCCCAACGTATGTTTAGGTCTGGCGATACGATTGTTGTGGGGTCGCAGATAGTGTGTTACGACGAGTCGATACTCCTGAAACGTCTGTCACAGTATCCGTATTGGCAATTAGGTATTGTCATGATTTTTGTGGTGGTTGCAATATTTGCTTTGCTATCATCAAAGAAAGCTGAACAGAACAAAGTATGGGTTGGACTGTCGAAAGAGACAGCTCACCAATTGGGCACGCCTATTTCTAGTCTGATGGCATGGGTGGAGATACTGAAGGAGAATCATCCTGACGACGATCTGATACCTGAGATGGATAAAGACGTGAAACGCCTGGAGCGTATTGCTGAACGTTTCTCGAAGATAGGTTCATTACCCGAACCTGTGCCTGCCTCGATGAATGAGGTTATCATTCATGTGGTTGACTATATGCGGCGCAGAACATCTAATAAAATTGAGATAAAGACGATTCTGCCTGATCATGATGTCATTGTAAATATGAATGCATCGTTGTTTGAGTGGGTGATAGAGAACCTGTGTAAGAATGCTGTTGATGCCATGGAAGGTAGTGGTACGATTACGCTGCTGCTCGAAGAAGCATACGACCAGACCTTTATAGAGGTAACGGATACAGGTAAAGGTATTCGTAAGAAAGATCTTTATCATGTCTTCACGCCTGGTTTTACAACCAAGCAGCGTGGATGGGGGCTCGGTCTCTCACTGGCTCGACGTATTGTTGAAGAGTATCACAAAGGGAGAATTTATGTTAAGTCGTCTGAGCAGGGAAAAGGTACAACTTTTCGCATTGAATTGCACAAATAACCCTTGTTTTGTGTAATATAAGCGTCTGTAGGTCAACGATTTTGCATTAAAATGATAAAAAAACGAAATAACCGTGCTTTCATTGAAAAAAAAGTTGTAACTTTGCAGCCCGTATAGCGCATTATTGCGCTTAAAAGTGTATAATAATGAATAGTCTGGAGTCATTGAAGATTGATCTGAAAGGTCTGGTGAGCGAGGAAACAACCTTGGCTTACGACTTGGATGATACATACTTCGAGGCTTTGGATGGTGCTGAAGTGAAGAGGGGCTCTTTGCACGTGTCGGTGTCTATACGCAAGGTTACCGGCTTTTTCGAACTCCTGTTTCATGCTGATGGCACCGTTGTTGTACCTTGCGACCGTTGTCTTGACGATATGGAACAGCCGGTTGAAACCGAGAATCGTTTGATTGTCAAGTTCGGAAGCGAATACTCAGAGGAAGATGATGTTATCGTAGTGCCTGAGGACGAAGGAATACTCGACATGTCGTGGATCATCTATGAGTTAGTGGTGTTGGTTATACCCATCAGGCATGTGCATGCACCTGGCAAGTGCAACTCTGCCATGACGAAAGCTCTGGAAGAGCTGTCAGCTGACCGAAGCAGCGATGAGGAGTCCGCCCAGCCCATCGACCCCCGCTGGGAGAAACTGAAAAAATTAAAAATGTAACAATTAAAAAATTTATAGAATTATGGCACATCCTAAAAGAAGACAGTCAAAGACTCGTACACTCAAGCGTCGTACTCATGACAAGGCAGTAGCTCCCACATTGGCAGTATGTCCTAACTGTGGTGCATATTATGTTTATCACACTGTATGCCCCACCTGTGGTTACTATCGTGGTAAGGTAGCTGTCAAGATTGAGGAAAGCGTAGCTGAGTAATGGATAGAATTAATGCGATAATCACTGGTGTGGGTGGCTATGTGCCCGACTATATCCTGAACAACGATGAGTTGTCTCGTATGGTGGACACCAATGATGAGTGGATCATGACGCGCGTTGGTATCAAGGAGCGTCACATTCTTACGGAGGAAGGTCTCGGCACCAGCTACATGGCCCGTAAGGCTGCCAAGCAGCTGATGCAGAAGACCGGAGCCGATCCCGACTCTATCGACGCACTCATCGTTACCACTTCTACAGCTGATTATAAGTTCCCTTCCACAGCTTCTATCGTGCTGGGAAAACTTGGACTGAAGAATGCTTTCGCATTTGATTTCTGGGGCGCATGCTGTGGATTCCTCTACACACTCGATGTGGCAGCTACGATGATTCAGAGCGGACGCTACAAGAAAATCATCGTCATTGGTGCCGATAAGATGTCGTCGGTGGTTGACTATAAGGACCGTCAGACTTGTCCTCTCTTCGGAGATGGTGCAGCTGCCGTTCTCCTCGAGGCTACTGAAGAACAGAATATCGGAGTGATGGATTCATATTTCCGTACTGATGGTAAGGGACTGCCGTTCCTGCATCTGAAGGCCGGAGGTTCCGTCTGCCCACCGTCTCATTTCACTGTCGATCATCGTCTGCACTACCTCTATCAGGAAGGTCGTACCGTGTTCCGCTATGCGGTTACAAATATGAGTAACGACTGTGCTCTGATTGCCGAGCGCAACGGTCTGAACAAGGACAACATCCAGTGGGTGGTTCCTCATCAGGCTAACATGCGTATCATAGAAGCCGTGGCCAAGCGCTTGGAGCTGCCTATGGAGCAGGTGATGGTGAACATTGAACACTACGGAAATACGAGTGCCGCTACGATACCGTTGGCCATCTGGGAATACGAGAAGAAGTTGAAGAAGGGCGACAACATGATCCTCACCGCCTTTGGTGCTGGTTTCGTTCATGGAGCTTCTTATTACAAGTGGGCTTATGATGGCGCAGCAAAGTAATTGACAATGGACAATTGACAATTGAATTAATGCATAAAGCAGGATTCGTAAATATTGTTGGAAATCCCAACGTAGGCAAAAGTACGCTCATGAACCAGCTGGTTGGTGAGCGTATTTCTATTGCCACTTTCAAGGCTCAGACCACCCGTCATCGCATCATGGGTATTGTGAATACCCCTGAGATGCAGATTGTGTTTTCCGATACTCCAGGTGTGCTTAAGCCCAATTATAAGTTACAGGAGTCTATGTTAGCGTTCTCTGAGTCGGCCCTCCAGGATGCGGATGTGCTGCTCTACGTGACCGACGTGGTAGAGAATCCCGAAAAGAATATGGACTTTCTTGAGAAGGTTCAGAAGCTGGACTTGCCAGTAATCCTGCTCATCAACAAAATTGATGAGCTGGCTGCCCAACCTAGCCCTACTAGAAATGCTAGCACCACTAGCCAGGCTAGACTAGCCACCATTGTAGAGCGCTGGCACGCTTTGCTGCCTAAGGCAGAGATTCTGCCCATCTCAGCTAAAAATAAGTTTGGCGTGGATATCCTGCTGAAGCGTATCCAGGAGCTTCTGCCCGAGAGTCCGGCTTATTTCGATAAAGACCAGCTGACAGATAAGCCTGCACGATTCTTCGTGTCGGAGATTATCCGCGAAAAGATACTGCTCTACTACGATAAGGAGATTCCTTACAGTGTAGAGGTGGCTGTGGAGCGTTTTAAGGAGGATGATAAGCATATTCACATTAATGCCATTATTTATGTGGAGCGCGACTCACAGAAGGGTATCATCATCGGTCACCAGGGCGTAGCCCTCAAAAAGGTGAGCACCGAGGCCCGCAAGTCGCTTGAGAAATTTTTTGCTAAGCCTATCTTCCTGGAGATATTCGTAAAGGTAGATAAGGACTGGCGCAGCTCTGATAGAGAATTAGAACATTTTGGTTATAATCCAGAATAATTATGGGAAATTTAGTAGCAATCGTAGGACGCCCCAATGTGGGAAAGTCTACACTGTTCAACCGACTCACCAAAACTCGTCATGCCATCGTGAGCGACGAGGCTGGTACCACCCGTGACCGCCAATATGGCAAGTGTGAGTGGAATGGTCGTGAGTTCTCAGTTGTCGATACCGGCGGCTGGGTCGTCAACAGCGACGATGTTTTCGAAGAGGAGATCCGCAAGCAGGTGATTATCGCCACCGAAGAAGCCGATCTCGTTCTCTTCCTCTGCGATATTAATAATGGTGTCACTGGTTGGGATATGGATGTAGCGCAGATTCTGCGCCGCGCCAAACTGCCTGTACTGCTGGTGGCTAATAAGGCCGACGACGGCAAGAACCTCTACGACCAGTATGAGTTCTATAAGCTGGGACTTGGTGATCCTTGGTGCATCTCTGCAGCCACTGGTAGCGGAACTGGCGACCTGCTCGACAAAGTGCTCGAGATGTTGCCCAATAAGCCTAAGGACGACCTGGAGGATGGCATCCCCCGCTTTGCTGTGGTGGGACGTCCAAATGCAGGTAAGTCGAGCATCATCAACGCCTTCATTGGCGAAGACCGTAACATTGTGACAGATATCGCCGGTACCACCCGCGACTCTATCTACACACGTTACGATAAGTTTGGTTTCGACTTCTATCTGGTAGATACCGCAGGTATCCGTCGTAAGAACAAGGTGACTGAAGATCTGGAGTTCTACTCGGTGATGCGTTCTATCCGCGCCATCGAGAATAGCGATGTGTGTATCCTCATGCTCGATGCTACCCGTGGTATCGAGGCACAGGATATGAATATCTTCCAGCTTATTCAGAAGAACAATAAATCACTGGTTGTGGTTGTCAATAAGTGGGATTTGGTAGAGGATAAGTCGCAGGAGGTTATCAAGACCTTCGAGAATGCCATCCGCAAGCGTATGGCTCCGTTTGTTGACTTCCCCATCATCTTCGGTTCGGCTCTCACCAAGCAGCGTATCTTCAAGGTACTCGAGACAGCTAAGCAGGTTTATCTGAACCGCAAGGCCAAGATTGGTACCTCTAAGCTCAACGAGGTGATGCTGCCGCTTATCGAGGCTTTCCCACCACCATCGGTTAAGGGTAAATATATCAAGATTAAGTATGTGGCTCAGGTGCCCGACACGCAGATTCCAACTTTCGTGTTCTATGCTAACCTGCCACAGTACGTCAAGGAGCCTTATAAGCGCTTCCTGGAGAATAAGATTCGTGAGAACTGGGAACTCACCGGTAGCCCTATCAACGTGTTTATCCGCCAGAAGTAATGCGTAAGCTCGTCTATCTTATATTGATAGTTATAGTAGTAGCCTGTAGCACCGGTGTAAGTCGCGAAGAACAAGCGGCTTTGGCTGCTAAAGGCTACTATACCCATTTAGTTCAGGGCGAGTACGAGCAGTTTGTTGAGGGCCGTTTTATGGCCGATTCGCTGCCTGCTGATTATCGCTCGCAGCTGATAGAGGGCTACAAGCAGTATATGGCTCAGCAGCAAGACCGCCAGGGCATCTGTGAGGTGCGCGTATCGCGCGCTTACACCGATAGCCTGGCTCACTATACCAACGTGCTGTTGATGCTCTGCTATGGTGACTCTACCACCGAAGAGGTGGTGGTGCCGATGGTGGAACATAACGGCCGATGGAGAATGAAATGATTATGAAATAACAAATGACCATAAAAATGAAAAAGATAGTTTTAGCAGTAATAGCAGCCGTGACAGTGAATCTGACTTATGCGCAGAGTGCTGCTCAGCGTGGTTCTCAGTGGAGGAAGGATAATGGCGTGTTTCAAAATCTCGACGTGTCTCTCACTGTTGGTACTACTGGTATCGGTATCGATGTAGCTTCACGTGTTCACGAGAACGTACAGCTTCGTATGGGTTATGAGTATATGCCCCGTTTCAAAGCAGGCATCTATTTCCCTGTAGAGGTAGGTGGCGAGCCAGCTGTGGCTTATGATGAGCAGGGCAATCGTGTAGAGACCAGATTCGACCGCTTGTCGAAGATGCTCACTGAACTGACCGGTTTCAAGGTTGAAGACGAGGTGAAGATGGTGGGCAAACCAACTGTCAACAACTTCAAGTTTTTGGTGGATGTGTTCCCCTTTAAGAATAAGCACTGGCATATTACTGGTGGTTTCTATTGGGGGGCCTCGCAGTTTGCTTATGCCGAGAATTCTACACAGGCCATGACCTCATTGCTGGCTGTGAGCATGTATAATCAGATTTATGAGAAGTGTGTAGCTGATGAGCCAATTATCTCTATCGAAGGCGATGGCACAGCTCAGAATCCTGGTATGAATGTGTTCCTCACCGAGGCCTATCGCCAGAAGATTGTCAACTATGGTCGCATGGGCTTCCATGTAGGCGATAATAAAGATTCTGGCGAACCTTATATCATGGAGCCTGATGCCGAGAGCGGTATGGTGAAGGTGCGTGCCAAGAGCAACAGCTTTAAGCCTTACTTAGGTTTTGGTTATGGTGGCAAGTTGATGAAGAGCCGCGACGACTGGAAGGTGTCTTTTGATGCCGGTATGATGTTCTGGGGCGGCACACCACATCTCTATACCCACGATGGTACCGACCTGACTCATGATGTTGAGAATATCACTGGTAAGGTTGGTGATTGGGCAGATTTCCTCGGAGGCATCAAGGTTTATCCTGTCCTTCAGGTTCGTTTCACCAAGTCTATTTTCTAAGTCTTTTTACTTTTTAAAAGAACGAAATAATCAGGGCAGCCAATAGGCTGCCCTGATTGCGTTTATTATAGATTCTTATTGTTCTGAATCTGTTACTACTACTTTTTTGCGGGCTTTGGAGTGATGGTACGTGTACCATCAGCTATAGCGTCGTTGAACTTGTCTTTTTCGGCTACGAGATTCTCGAGATTTGCCTCGTTGCCGTACTGTGAGATGTAGAGTGTAGCATTCGCGCCCTTAGTAGCCTTGAAGCTCTTAATCTTTGAATCAATGGTGAGTGTCATATAACTATTAATGGCAGGCTTGTCAGCTCCGCTGGTTGCAGAGATTTTGCCTCCCTTGAAATTGATGGATGGAGAGTTGTAGTTGCTCCAACCGTCAAGACTCATACCGAAGCCACTATCAGATATGGCTTCGAATGTGCCTTCACCATCAATGTTAAGTTCGATATCGCCTCCTTGAGCCTGGAGACCAATGCCTCCTTCAATATCTTTTGCTGTTATCTTAGCATTTTTAGCAATATTGAAATTGATTGTTCCAGAATAATTGTTGTCATTGTAGCTGTAGCAATTGATACCAGCCCTATCTATTCCTATTGTGGTGAGTATGGCACCTTCGGCAAGTGTGATATCAGTAGTTGCATTGTAACTATTTTGAATGTCCATTCCTGTTCCTAATATACCCTCTGGGCCACCTACAAGATTTACTTTTGCATTCTTGCCAATATTCAAGGCACTCTTAATTTTGTTTTCACCGTAATTGTAATTAAAGATAGTTAACGCTATACCTGCTTTTGCACCCTGAGCACTAACTTCTGCGTTCTCTCCAACATTTAATTCGGCTCCATTTAAATTGATTACTGATGATTCCTTCTCCTTACTCTCTGCTTTGAGAATAGCACCTTTTCCGATGTTGAGCGTTGCTTCATAGATAGAAACAGCTAGGCCTTCTTCGTTGATAACATTCACTTTCTTGCCATCGGCAATGGTCAGTTTTGCCCCATTTGATGAAGAGAGATGCTTCAGGTCGATATCTTCATTAATGGTGTACTCTGCTGCATAAGGAATATCTTTTGTGCCATCCCAGTATTGACCACCACCAATATTCAGCTGATTGAATTTCCAAGTTCCATCACCTTTCTTGGTGAATGGGCTATTTAAATTCAGCATCTCAAATTTATTCTCTCCAATGAGTGTGATGGCGAAATTAGCACCATTTGAAATTTCAAAGTAATTATTCTTCTCCAGTCTAATATTGTTAAGCGTAGCAGCTACATCTTTTGTAGCGTTTCCCCCAATACTTACATTTACATTTATTGCTTTTTCACCAGACTGTTTGATAATAAATGTTTGGTCGTCATTAATCCACTGATTAAAGTATAAAGTTCCTGTAGCTTTATTCGTTTCTCGTTGATATGCATCCCATTTAGTCAAATCAATACCTATATCATTCAAAGGAAGCCATCCTAACCATGTTGATACTTTACCTGTTACTAATGCGGGCCAATCTGCTAATTTGAAAGAGGCACCACGGCTATATCCATCCTCGCTATCTGAAGAAATTGTATATTCTGCTTCTGGATTTGTATTTGTTGGGATAGCAATATACAAATCTGCAGATTTGCTTGGATCAAACTCTTTATAAACTGTCCATTCGAATGCTTGATCATCAGCTACAACTGCAATCTTGTCACCACCTTCAATTTGCCCAGATGCTGTATGGGCAATAGCTGTATTGTTTTCCAACTTGGCAGCGGCGGTGGTTAGAGTACCTGAGTTGGCATTATAAATCTTGATGGGAACTTCGGCTGTCTGAACGATACCATTCTTGATGGCTGATGCTAATGTACCATCCTGCTTGGCCAGATCGTTGCCAATCTTAGTGGTAATAATCAGGTTATTACCAATAGAACCAGTCAGTGTGCCTGCGTATGTAGCATAATCACCAGCAGCAGGGGCTGCATCGGTTGTAATCGTACCCATGAGGGTATTCTGCTCGTTAAGTACATAGAGGGTTGTGGGCGCAACATAGGCATTGGGCTCGCCTGTTACTGGGTCAGTTGGTTGTGCCGAAAAATCAAAATCTGCGAGTTTAACGCTTACTGAGTAGTTCCACGACTGAGCGGGATCCTGTGCTGGGTTGTCAACTACGTCGTCGCATGAGTAAAATGCAAAGCCTGTCATCAGCATGGCTGCAAATAAAAATAGTTTTTTCATAAGCCTATTGTGTTAAAGGGTTAATAATAATGCTTTTAGATTTTTTGTTTTCGCAAATTTAAGTAAAAATCTGTTTGCTTGTGTGCTTTTATTGGTTAATTAATATTAAACGCCGCCAAATATACTATTTTTGGCGGCGTTTGTTGGGGATAAATATCTATTTCTAGGGGATTACTTAATCACAACTTTCTTGCCATCTTTGATGTAGAGCCCGGGACGGAGTGCCTTGGCATTGGCCTTAGTGCCGGTAAGGGTGTAGATGGTGCCGTCGGCTTTGGTTGTTTTGGTATCAGCATTGATGTTGCGGATGCCAGTATAATCACCGCTGCTCAGGACTTTGAAATTGCCTGTGTACTCGCTGGGGATGTTCAGCCAACAGGTGTTTGCAGGTATATAGTGGCTACTAGTGAGGTTTGCTTTAGTGCCTTTTACGAATGCCAGCTCGCCAGCTTCATTCTTGCCTAACACGCGCATTGTAGCCTCGTCGTAGCGAACGTTTACCTTATGTCCAGAAGTACGGGCGAAATAAGTGCCGCTCAGTAGATTGTTTTCAAGAGCAGTTGTTTTGTCGGTTACAGGAGTCACCTTGTTGTTGGCAGGATTATTGCTGCTGCACATAAATATCACTGGCGTGGCAGCAGGAATCACCTCGCTGGTAATCTCTTGCAGGCGGCACTGACCTTCGGCTACGGCATCAATATAATAGAACTTGAGTCCCTTTGATGATGCTTTAAAAGGGTAGCTAGCATATAGTGTGCCATAATAGCTGTCGCCAATCTGTACGGTGGGCTGCAAGCCGATATAGTTATTATCAGTATCAACTTTCACAAATTTCCAGTTCTGATAAGCCGCATTACCGGTACGCTTTACATAGCCTTCGTCTTCATCCTCTTCGCTATCATAAAGACGTCCTGTTACGCCGCCATAGGATACTGATATCACATATGTACCGCCATCGCGTGGTAACAAATCGATATAAGTTCTTTTACTAGTAATATCGTAAAGGCTGGTGCCCTGTGTTTTTAGGTCGTATTGTGAACCATGCTGCTCCACATACACGATAGAACTTGGGGCGCTCTTCACGTAGTCAAACCCGCGCCAAGTAACGATGTTACTCAAATCTACATTGGTGCTTGAGTAATCTACTGTGCCAACTTGATTATCTCTAATGGTGATGTAGCGAGAACTGGCATTGTTTTGTACACGATAATAACCATTAGCTATCTGTGCGATAGCTTCAATCGCTGTAAGGATGCTTACGAGGGTGATTAGAACTATTCTTTTCATCGGCTTATCCGTTATTAGTTTCAAAATAAAAGCCCAGCCCCAAATGGGACTGGGCTCATCGTTTTATCTTAATCTTTAGATTACTCTGCGATTACGATAGATACACGGTTGCTGTCGTTATCAGCGAATGGCTGAACACGAGCACCCTTGCTGTCGTAGCTGATGCGGCTTGCAGCGATGCCAGCCTTCTTCAGAGCCTTAACAACAACGTCGGCACGACCAGCAGCCAGGCGATCGTTGATGCGATCGTTACCTGTACCAGCGTCAGCGTAACCAGTTACGTTAACCTTAGCCTCAGGATTAGCCTTCAGGTACTCAACAACCTCGTTAACCTTCTGCTGCTCGGTCTTGCGGATAGCAGTGCGACCAATCTGGAAGAAGATATCGCGGCGGAGTGGCTCAGCAACAGGTGCTGCAGGCTCCTCAACCTTGGCAGGAACCTCAACGATCTTCTCGACGATCTTCTCTACGTAGCGGATCTCTGGCTCTGGAGCAGGGATGAAGCGTGTAGAATAAGTGTTACCGAGGGCGATCTTCACACCAGCCAGTGCGTTGAAGTACCAATCCCAGTTCTTTGCCTTCTTTGAGTTGTACTTGTCGTTCAGAGTGTTAGCGCTCAGCTCGAGACCGATGCTAACCTTATCGCTAACCTTGAAGTCACCGGTCAAACCGAACTGACCAACGAGGCGAACCTTTGTACCATCCCAGAGGTAATCCAGACCCTGGTTGGTGCTGTAGGTACCGATAGTACCCATATCGCGGATGCCCTTGTCAGCGTTAGCAGCCTCGTCGTTAGAGAAGCCGATGTTCAGACCGAGACCAGCGAATGCGCCCAGGTTGAATACACGGTTAGGATTGAAACCGAACAATGCGTTAGAAACATTGAATGTAGCGTCGATTGTAGGAGCTACGTAGTTCCACTTCCACTTGAATTCCTTGTTAGAAATGTCGAACTTGCTACCGGCCTTGCTCTGCCATGCGTTAACAGACAAACGAGCACCCCACAGCTTTGAGAACTGACGGCCTACAGTAGCCTGAACATTGTATGACAGCAGATCGCCGAAGCCAACCTCACCAAGTGTGTACTGTGCGCCCAGAGGCTGAATCTGTACATACCAGTGTGGCTCGAAGACGTATTCAGTCGTGCCCTTCTGCTCCTGTGCATTTGCTGAAATACCAGCCAACAGCATCAGGCAAGACAATATTGTTTTCTTCATTTTCATATTCTGTTTACTAATTATTTAATTCGCGAATGTTAATTACTTCACAGTTACGTCGTACTTCTTAGATACCTGGTTGCCATAGTAGTCGAGAGCGCTGTAGATTACAGTGTACTCACCTGGCTTCAGGTTCAACTCAATGTTCTTGAAGTTCTTGACAGCCTCGTTCTCGCTCTTAACACCCTTTGTCAGGACTTCCTGGAACTCGAAGCTCTTAGTGTCTTTGTTCTTAATAGCAACGTACTTCTTGAATGCAGGAGCGAGGAGCTCGTTGGTCATTGTGGTAGGAACGAGAGTGATCTTACCAGCAGGAATAACCTGACCCTCATAGAAGCGAGTTACGTTGAAGTTGTCACCAGCCTGGAACAGGATGATTGGCTCGAGAATACGTGTCAGACCATCGTTAGCAACCTTTGTGATAACACGGTTGATCTCACGCTCCAAGAAGTTGCTTACGCGAACCTCGAAGGTCTTTGTGCGATCAGCGTAGCTTGTAACGTTAGCCTGCAGGCTCTTGATCTCGTTGATGATTGACTGGATGTCAGCGTTAGCACCGCCCAGTGAAGTGTTAACACGGTTCTCGAGAGTATTGATCAGATTAGTGATGTCAGTTGCCAAGTTAGCACCTACACCCTCCGCAGCTTTCTGAGTCCATCCTGTAGGAGCAGGGGCAATACCTGTTGTGTTAAGTACAACCTCGCCTGTAGTGCCATTCTGGAAGACATACAGAGTCTTAGCCTGATTGAATGCTGTGAAGTCGATACCAGAGAAGTCAATGTCAGCAATAGTGATATTGTTGATACCAATGCTGTTAACCTTGTTAGCGATCTTGTTCAGAATGCGAGCAACGAGGCGATCGATCTTGTCGAGGTTAACCTGACGGCCCTCAACGAGGTCCTTACCGAAGTCGAATGACAGTGGCTTGTAAGCTGTAGCAGCGATAGAGTAGTCAGACAGTACGCTACGAACACCTACTGTATCCTCCCACTGAGCCTCGAGAGCCAGAGCGGGCAGAGAAGGAACCTTAGCCTGCAGCAGAGAAGCTACAATCTGAGCTGAGCTCTGAAGAGCACCCTTAGCAGTAGCCTTTGTTACTTCTTCGTAGTTGTTACGATTAGCAGCCTGAGCAGCAGCCTTAAGGTCGTCCATCATAGCGCGAACATCAGAAGCAATAGCCTTGTAGTCGATGATCTCGGCAGGAGCGATAGTAGCGAGGTCTTCAGCCTCGAGATTGATACCAGCCTGAGCCTTCCACAGAACGGGCTTGAACTCCTCAGCACGTGTAATACCCCAAGAAAGAACTGTCTCATCATCCTGAACGGCAGCGTTCTTATCGATAGTTACGAAGCTCTCGTTACCCTGGCTATCAACCAGACGAAGAGCCTTCAGGTTCTTAACGTCAACGTTAGATGGGTTCAGAGTGAACCAAACTGTACCAGCATCAGCCAGCTCGGTGTCCTCGTCAGCCTTTGGCAGAATGTCGCCATTGCTCCAGCTGTACTGCTCAACACCTGCGAAGTCAGCAGCCTCAAGCTTTGTGCCGTGACCAGTCAGAGTTGTTGTTGATGGGAACTTACCAGTTGTGGTAGCCTTACCCATAGCAGCACCCAGGAACTGGACGTTCAGACCAGGGAATACCTTGCTATTGTCGAGGATGCTTGTAGATGTAGCATTAACAGTTACACTTGTAACCATGTTCTTGAGTGACTCAACGATAGTGCTGATCTTAGACTCAACCTTTGTGAGCTGACCCTCGATAGTCTTTGTTACCTGAGCCAGGCTGTCCTTCTCGGTCTCGAGAGTAGCAACACGATTCTTCAGGCTTGTAACGTCGGTCTTCAGGCTTGTAACGTCGGTCTTCAGAGTAGCGATGTCACCCTCAGCGGTAGACATACGGCCCTGCAGATTGTTGATGTCATTCTCTGCCTGCTGTACGCGTGGCTCGAGGTTAGCCTTAACGGCATTTACCTGTGCCATCAAGTCTGTCTTTACATCCTCGCTTGTGTCCTTACAAGAAACGAATGATGTTGATGTAGCACCTACGAGGGCTACCATCAGAATACCATTGATAAATTTCTTTTTCATTGAACTTAAAAATTATAATTAAACAAATAAATAAAACAAATATCGTACGTTAATTTATATAAATCGGTGACAAAAGTAGGAAATTAATTCCATACTTCCAAGAAATATTTGGTTTTTTTTTCAAAAAACCGCAAATTTCTGCTTAAATACCTGCATTGTGGTAGTTTTCTTCATTTATAGTTGTTGTAATGCTATTATATCTTAGGTGCGCCTGACAGGACTCGAACCTGCACGTCGTAAACACTAGATCCTAAGTCTAGCGCGTCTACCAATTCCGCCACAGGCGCTTTTTTATGCGTATTTCGGGTGCAAAGGTAACACTTTTATTTTATTCCACCAAGATTTTTCTTGAAAATTCAATCATGGTGTCACGTCCGAGTAAAAAATCTTCGTTTTTTAGCGCCACGTTATAGTCGGGCGCAATGCCAAACTCTATCTGGTTGTGATTACGGTCGTAGGTGGGGCAGGCCGAGAAACGTACTGTCCAGCCGTTGGGTAGGGTGGCGGTAAAAGGCAGTCCGCCGCCTCCGCCGGTGTGATCGCCCACCACGGTTACCTGGGGAAGGCATTTCATATAGGCAGTAAACTCGTTGGCAGCGCTATATACGCCCCGGTTGGTGAGTAGCACCACGGGTTTCTGCCAGCGCAGGTTGCTGCTAGGCTCCAGGTAGAGGGCTTTGGGGCTGGAGAAGTTGTTATGTCCGTGACCAGTTTTGTGCTGTATGTAGCCCACAAGGGTCTTTTCGTTGCAGAAACGGGCGGCGAGTTTTTCGGCATTGGTCAGGTCGCCACCGCCATTACTACGGATGTCGAGAATCATGCCGCGGCAGAACAGCAGGTGTTGTATCACCTCATCGAGGTTGCCTTCGCCCACAGGACTGGCGAAGCTGCCATAATAGACATATCCGATATTATCGTCGAGAATTTTATAGCGCAGACCGCCGGCAATGCGGTAGTCGGTGCCCAGGTAGCGGCGCTGCAGGGTATCGCTGAAGTTGGTGGGATAGTCTTCGTGCCAACTCCAGTAGCGTCCGCTGTCGAAGGCGGTGTAGAGGTTTACATGTCCGTCGCGTAGCTCTGCGAGCATGTCGGTGAGCACTTCGAACAGTTGCTCGCGGGTCATGTTGTCGTTCACGCGTACCTTATATATATTATAGAGGGCGTTCCAATCGATATCTTTGTAGTCGAAGAAGCAGTAGTGTTCGTCGATAATCTGCCAGAGGGCTTCGAAGTTGCCCTGAGGGGTGTCATCGTGCGCTTGCTCATCAACGCAGGCTGTGGGTGCTAGGAGCACTAGTAGTGCTAGCAGTGCCAGGCTGACTTGCCTGGCTAGCCGAACTAGTGGGGCTAGGCTTTCTAGCCGGCCTGGCCCGGCTAGGAAAACTAGGGATACTAGGCTTTCTGGCTTTTTCATAGGCTGCGGGTTATGCCAAGGAGCACACGGTGGGTGTAGGTGTGCTGCTTGAGGTTATTTACTGCGGCCTGCTGGTAGTTGCCTAGATAGCCCAGGCGGAGCGACCACTTACTGCTGTAATGCCACTGGATAGTGGCCATCTGGCGGAAGGTGGGGGCTGAGATAAAGGTGGTGGGCACTACGTTATGGTCGTAGTTGCCGAGCGAGAAGATCTCATAATAGCTCTGTCCGTAGTTAGGACTGAACATCACCCCTACCAAAGGCAGGTTGAGTTCATAGCGCAGGCTGAAGCGCTGATTGCCGATGCAGAGATCGTAGGCTGCGGTGGCACTGGGCATGATGTTGAGCGCGGCGCGTGCCTGTGCGGGGTTGTTACTACTGGTCATATTGTAGATGGCGCCAGCGCATAGATTGGCTGCCAGTCCGACTTGCAGGCGCAGACCGTCTGCAATGGGGCGGAAATTATAGTAGCGCCCCCAATAAAGATTATAGGTGAGTTCCAGATCGTTGGCGTTGTGGCTGCGGTCGTGGGTGTTGGCGAAATCTACCTCATGCTCGATGGTGTTGGTGAAGCGACGGATGGAATCGGGCTGCTGCTCTCTTAAATAAAGATAGGTGAAGCCGATGCCGCTGAAATGTTCGGGCGTGAGATAGGTGTCGAGGATTTTGCTCGGACCAACGCCGAGCATATGAGTAGTAGTTGTTTGTGCATTTGCAGCAGTGGCTGCAAAGCACAAACAGATAATACTATTTAAAATTCTCATCATCGAAGAGGTTTAGCTGGCGGGGGTCTTCTTGGTCTAGGTCCTCGGCCGATTCGGCCGAGAGGTTAGGCTCACTAGTATCACTAGCTGGGCTAGTGTTTCTAGGGTCTAGCTGGGGATCCAGCTCGGTGAGTGACTCTATCTGATAGGTGGTGAGGCGCTTACCTTTGGCCTTGAAGCCCTTGATGGCAATAAACTGCTCGGCATCAATCTCCTCTGTGCCGCGGAAGGCATCTGCACCGCCATAGGTTACCTGCAGGCGGGGGTAGGGGGTGTCGGTGAGCAGGATGAGCTGTGATGAGGGGTTCTCCGACAGCCAGTTCTGTTTCTTCTTGCTAGCGTCCATCTGGAAGCGCTTCAGATAGGGATAGCCCTGGTTGTCGGCATCATAGAGCACGGCTGTCCACACCTTGTCGGCATCGTATTTCTCGATGCACAGGATGTTCGACTCATAGTGGTTGTTCAGGTCGAAGTTGGTGAGATAGTAGTCGCCGTTGTCCAGCACTACCAGTATCTGGTCGTCGTCGTAGAACTCACCCAGCATCTTGCCGTGGTCGTCGTAGTTAAGACGGTTCACATCGGGGTCGAACCAGACTTTTCGTCCACCCAGTGTAGAGTGGCCATGGCTCTTCAAGCCGATGCGTGTCACCTGATATTTGGTGAGCAGGTTACCCTTCGAGGCGCGGCCCTTAATCATAATGTCTGAGAAGTCCTTGATGAGGAACACACGTTTGATGTTCTGTGAGGGGTCGAGGGTTACCTTGATGACTTCTGCCTCGCCATTAGGATTGGCGGTGAAGTACATCACGCGACTGCCCTCGGTGCCTTGTGTCAGGTCGTACTCTTTCTCACGTGTCATACTCGTCACGTTGAAGCGCTTGATATAGCAAGCACCCTTACGGCCATCACGATAGACGGCATTATAGATGGTGCGCTGGTCGTTCTTCTTGAACACGTTGACATAGAGGATGTTCTTACCTACGAACAACTTCTCGGCCACGCGTACAACCTTATACTTACCATCTTTGTAAAAAATAATAATATCGTCGAGGTCGGAGCAGTTGCACACAAACTCGTCTTTTTTCAAACCCGTGCCGATGAAGCCGTCGCTGCGGTTGATATACAGCTTCTGGTTGGCCTCGGCCACCTTTGAGGCTTCGATGGTGTCGAAGTTGCGTATCTCGGTGAGACGGGGATGTTCCTTGCCATACTTATCCTTGAGGAACTGGAACCAGTTGGCTGTCACCTCTACGAGGTTGGCCAGGTCGTGGTCTATCTCCTCGATCTCAGCCTTCAGGCGTGCCATCAGCTCGTCTGCCTTGTCCTTATTGAACTTCAGGATGCGCTGCATCTTGATTTCAAGCAGTTTCAGGATATCTTCCTTGGTGACCTCGCGGATAAACTGTGGATAATATGGTGTCAGACGCTCGTCGATATGTTCGCAAACGGCATCAACGTTGGGGGCCTGTTCAAATTTCTTATCTTTATAGATGCGCTCCTCGATGAAGATGCGCTCTAAGCTCTGGAAATGCAACTGTTCAAGCAGTTCGCCCTTACGAATCTCCAGTTCCTGACGGATGAGGTCCTTGGTGCGATCGACAGAGTGGCGCAGCACATCACTTACGGTGAGGAACTGCGGTTTGTTGTCTTCGATGACACAGCAGTTGGGCGAGATGCTCACTTCACAGTCGGTAAAGGCATAAAGGGCATCGATGGTCTTATCGCTCGATACGCCTGGTGCCAGGTGTACCTGTATCTCTACCTCGGCAGCTGTCAGGTCTTCCACCTTGCGGGCCTTGATCTTGCCTTTCTCGATAGCTTTGACGATAGAGTCCTGCAGGGTCTCGGAAGTCTTGGAGAATGGAATCTCGCGGATGACCAATGTCTTCTGGTCGATCTTCTCGATCTTAGCGCGCACCTTTACTACGCCACCTCGCTGACCGTCGTTGTATTTCGATACGTCGATACTACCGCTGGTAGGGAAGTCGGGGTAGAGGGTGAATGGCTGCTGGTGCAGATAGCTGATGGCTGCATCGCAGATCTCACAGAAGTTATGTGGCAGGATTTTTGAACTCAGTCCTACGGCGATACCCTCAGCACCCTGTGCCAACAACAAAGGGAATTTGACAGGTAGTGTGATTGGTTCCTTGTTACGACCGTCGTATGACATCTTCCACTCCGTGGTCTTGGGGTTGAAGACGGTGTCGAGGGCGAACTTAGAGAGTCGGGCCTCGATATAACGTGGGGCGGCTGCAGAAGAACCGGTGAGAATGTTTCCCCAGTTACCCTGTGTATCGATGAGCAGGTCTTTCTGTCCCAGCTGTACCAGGGCGTCGCCGATAGAGGCATCGCCATGGGGGTGGAACTGCATGGTATGACCAACGATGTTGGCCACTTTGTTGTAGCGACCGTCGTCCATGCGCTTCATAGAGTGCAGGATGCGGCGCTGCACGGGTTTCAGACCGTCGCCCAGATGGGGCACGGCGCGCTCCAGGATTACATAGCTGGCGTAATCCAGAAACCAGTTCTGATACATACCGCTAAGATGATGAACCGCTGCGGCATCGAAGCGGTTGCTTGGTTTATAATCGGAGTGTTGTGCCGATTCTTGTACTTCTTTTATCTCGTCGTCCATTATCTTTTATGGGGTTTCCAGTTTGCCTGCAAAGTTACAAAAAAAAAAGAAAAGAACAAAGTTTTTTTGTCCTTTTCTTTTTATGTGTACTTGCAAATGCCGTTTGTTACAACTTTGCCAGCTCGAGCACTTTGTCAACAGCAGCGCTGAGACCATCGGCGTTCTTACCTCCAGCCTGAGCGAAATGTGGCTGACCGCCACCACCGCCCTGGATGAGCTTGGCTGCCTCGCGCACCATCTGACCAGCGTTAAGACCATGGTCGCTTACCATGTCGTCGCTCATCATGATAGAGAGCTGAGGCTTGTTATTCTCGTGGGTTCCGAGTACACACAGCAATGAACCTTCTACGGCGGCACGAATCTTAAAGGCCAGATCCTTGGCTGCTGCTGGGTTCATTGGCAATACAGCGGTAACAACCTTCACGCCATTCACCTCGCGGGCTTTCTCAACCAACTGCTTGGCGGCACGCTCTACAGCCTGAGCCTGGAAAGCCTCGATCTCTTTCTTCATGGAGTCGTGCTCCTCGATATACTTCTTGATGACACCCTGCAAATCCTTGGCATTGTTGAAGAATGCCTTCACAGCCTTCAGGATATCCTCGGTCTGATACAGCAACTCCTCGCACTCCTGACCGGTCTTGGCCTCGATACGACGGATGCCGGCAGCAACACTGCTCTCAGAGATAATCTTGAAGAAACCGATGCGACCGGTGCTTGAAGCGTGGATACCACCACAGAACTCACAAGAAGGACCGAAGCGAACCACACGTACCTTATCGCCATATTTCTCGCCGAAGAGGGCGATGGCGCCAAGCTTCTTTGCTTCGTCGAATGGTACGTCACGGTGCTCATCAAGCTGAATATCCTGACGGATCATATCGTTCACCATACGCTCTACCTCACGTAACTGCTCATCAGTAACCTTCTCGAAATGTGAGAAGTCGAAACGCAGTGTGTCGGGAGAAACAAATGAACCCTTCTGCTCTACATGGTCGCCCAGAATCTGCTTCAGAGCATAATCGAGCAGGTGAGTAGCTGTATGGTTGGCGGCAGAGGCGTTACGTTTGTCGGTATCCACGCAAGCCATGAACTGGGCTGTTGGATCCTTAGGCAACTGCTTTACGATATGGACACTCTGTCCGTTCTCACGCTTGGTATCGATGATGTTGATGGTTTCCGTCTCATTGACAAGCACACCCTGATCACCTACCTGACCACCCATCTCACCATAGAATGGGGTGTAGTCGAGTACCAGCTCATAGAACTCGTTCTTCTTCTGAGTTACCTTGCGGTAGCGGATGATGTGGCACTCGTATTCGGTGTAGTCGTAGCCGACGAACTGCTGCATTCCCGACTCATCGTCGCCTACCCGTAGCCTTTCACCGGCGGCCAGCTCTACCCAGTCGCTGTTCTCAACAGCAGCGGCATTGCGGGCGCGGTCTTTCTGTTTCTGCATCTCTACGTTGAACTGCTCCTCGTTGACGGTGAAGCCATTCTCACGGCAGATAAGCTCTGTGAGGTCGAGTGGGAAACCGTAGGTGTCAAACAGACGGAATGCCTGTACACCATCCAATTCGGTCTTGCCCTCAGCCTTCAGGGCGCTCATGGCATCATTCAGCATGCCGATACCCTTCTCCAGGGTGCGGAGGAATGATTCTTCCTCTTCCTTGATAACCTTGGTGATGAGTTGCTGCTGAGCCTTCAACTCAGGGAAGGCATCGCCCATTTCGGCCACTAGTGTAGGCACGAGTTTATAGAGGAAACCTTCTTTCTGTCCCAGGAAGGTGTAAGCATAGCGCACTGCACGGCGCAAGATACGACGAATGACATAACCTGCCTTGGCATTTGAAGGCAGCTGACCATCGGCGATAGAGAATGCGACAGCACGCAGGTGGTCGGCGCAAACGCGCATGGCTACATTGATGCTAGATTGGTTAGCTTGGCTAGTCGAACTAGTATCACTGGGCTTACTAGCTTGGCTAGTTTCTTCCTCGAAGGTGAGGTATTTCAGACCGGTGAGCTGCTGCTCGGCCTTGATGATGGGCTGGAACACATCGGTGTCGTAGTTAGAGTGCTTGCCCTGCATCATGCGTACCAAGCGCTCAAAGCCCATACCTGTATCAATCACGTTCATGCTCAGTTTCTCCAGAGAGCCATCGGCCTTACGGTTGAACTGCATGAACACAAGGTTCCAAATCTCAATCACCTGTGGGTCGTCCTGGTTCACCAGTTCACGACCGCTCTTACCGCTGGCAGCCTTCTGCTCAGGGGTACGACTATCTACATGGATCTCAGAGCAAGGACCGCAAGGACCTGTATCGCCCATCTCCCAAAAGTTATCGTGCTTGTTACCATTGATGATGTGGTCTTCGGGCACGTGCTTAGCCCAGTACTTGGCGGCTTCGTCATCACGTGGGATGTTCTCCTCAGGAGAACCCTCGAACACCGTTACATAGAGATCCTCAGGATTCAACTTCAGTACATCTACCAGATACTCCCAAGCCATATCGATGGCGCCCTCCTTAAAATAGTCGCCAAAACTCCAGTTGCCCAGCATCTCGAACATGGTGTGGTGATAAGTATCGTGGCCAACCTCCTCGAGGTCGTTGTGTTTTCCTGATACACGCAGGCATTTCTGTGTATCCGCTCGACGGCGTGGCTCTGGGTCGCGAGTGCCCAGAATGATATCTTTCCATTGGTTCATACCTGCGTTCGTGAACATCAGTGTTGGGTCATCTTTGATAACCATAGGAGCTGATGGCACGATAGCGTGTTGCTTCGACTCGAAAAACTTCTTGAATGAGTCGCGAATCTCATTTGCTGTCATCATCTTAATTTTCTATTTGACAATTTACAATTTACCTTTTATAAATTTGGCTGCAAAGTTACACATTTTTTCGTAAATGTTTTGTGAATTCAGTGAAAAAGTTTATCTTTGCGGCAAAATAGTAATGTTTATGGCATTGAATTTGAATAAAAGACTGAAGATGTACTATTCTATCAAGGAAGTGGGCGAGATGTTCGACCTGCCTGAGAGTACATTGCGCTACTGGGAACAGGAGTTCCCTTTTCTGAAGCCAAAAACCTCTGGTACAGCTAAAATACGTCAGTATCAGGAGAAGGATTTGGAGCAGGTCAGACTGATACATAATCTGGTGAAAGTGCGTGGCTTTAAGATTGCTGCGGCACGTGAGATGCTGACCAAAAACCGGCAAGGCGTACAGAAAAAAGCAGATGCCTTACAGTCGCTGCTTGAGTTGCGGGAAGACCTGCAGGCGCTGAAAGGTAATCTTGATATGTTATAAAAAAAGCTCTCGTACGAAACGAGAGCTTTTTTCGTTATTTTTTGTGACCTCCGAAGTCATTCTTTGTCTTTTCCTTGAAGGCTGCACCTTCCTTGAGCATTTCCTGAATGGCACGCTCCAATTGGCGGTCGTGACCAGTGAGGTAATCCTCAGGGGTGTTGTAAACCTCGATATCAGGACGGAGTGGGGTGTTCTCACCATAGTCGCCACGGATATCGATACGGCCTACCTGTGGGATGCCGAATATCACACCATTGATGAGTGTCTCCCACCACACGCTGGTGGAAGTACCTGCCACAGGGGTACCGATGAGTTTTCCTATTTTCATATCCTGATACTGGCGGGGGAATCCGCAGGCATTGCTGTAGTCGTCCTCGCAGAGTACCACACATGATGGTTTGTTCCACTGTGCTGATGGCTCGATGCCCAGATACTTGCCGTGAGCCATGAAGTGAGAGTGCTGTTTGCCGTTGAGCAGATGGCACAGGTCGTCGTGCAGATAACCACCACCATTATGGCGCTCATCCACGATGACTGCCTCGCGCTCGCGATTGGTCTCATTCAGAATCTCTTCATACAGCTTACGGAACTTATCGCCGTTCATGGATGAGATATGTACATAAGCCAGACGTCCGTGAGACAGACTATCTACCAGCTTGCGGTTGCGCTCCACCCAGCGGTTGTACAACAGATTGTTGTAAGCAGAGAGAGAGATGGCCTTGATGTTGATGGTACGACCGCTGATGGTGAGACGAACCACCTTGTCGGTCTTGCCAGCCAGCAGTGGGTAGTAGTCGTCGCCCTTCTTGATAAAGGTGCCGTCGATGGCCTCGATGATGTCGCCAGCTTTGACGCCTGTGTTACGGATGGCCAATGGCGAACCCTTTGGAATCTCGGCAATCTTCAAACCATCACCTTTATAGCTGTCGTCGAAGAACAGACCGAGTGAAGCGGTGCGGAACTCTACAGGTGTCTGATAGCGGGCACCGGTATGCGAAGCATTGAGCTCGCCTAACATCTCAGCCAACATATCACGGAAGTCGTACTCATTGTTGATGTAGGGCAGGAACTTCTCATAAATCTTCTTATAGCCAGCCCAGTCCACACCATGCAGGTCGGCGCGGTAGAACTTGTCTGCCACCTGTCGCCAGATATGGTTGAACAGATACTCACGCTCAGCAAAAGAACGGTTGTTGAAGTCGGCTTCGAAATCAATAGCGTTGCGACTACCTTTTGCCATATCGATACGGCGCAGTGAACCCTTGTTCATGAAGAACAGGTATTTACCCTTCTTATCAGTGGTAAGACGGTTACTGCCCACGCCACGAACCACCAGCTCATTTTTATCCTCCAGCAGGTTGTACTTCCACAGGTCGTGAGCATCCTCGTAGGCTGCCTGGTAGAACAGTGTATCGCCCTTCGGTGTGAGATAAGCATCGCCCAGACGGGTAGAGTGGGTGGTGAGGCGAACGATGCGGTCGTGCGCATTCTCCAGATCAAACTTCAGCGGTTCGATGGCTGGCTTTTTATTCTTATCATTAGTATCCTCTTTCTTTGCAGGCTTATGCGCCTCGTCGTAGATAGCCTTCTCCTCCTTCGACATCAGGAAACGCTCGTAGGCATCGATGTCGAAGAACATCAGGAAGAAGTCGTTCTGCCAGCCATGGCCGCCGTGATTCTTGAAGCCGCGACGATTGCTTGTGAACAGCATGGCCTTACCCCCCATTACCCAATGCGGGTTCATATCGTAGTATGAGCTGTTGGTGAGATTGTAAGGCTTCTGCTTGCCTGAGGCATCGATGAGGGCGATGTCGTCGTGGTGGTAGCCGCCGTCGCCATAGTATGTGGACAGTAGCCAACGACTGTCGGGGCTCCACTCAAAGTCGATGTCGCCATCGGCATACGAGAAGAGGTCCTTGCCGTCCATCACGGTACGAATCTGTTTCGACGCCAGGTTGATGATGCGGATGGCACCACGATCCTGGAAGAATGCCAGTTCTTTTCCATCAGGGCTGTAGCGGGGATAGAACGAGGTGTGGTTCTGTTTGGTGAGCTGTTCCTCTTTCAGTTCTGTAGCATAAGCAAACTGCTTTTCTCCCTTGTTTACGATGGTGGTCTGGTAGATGTTCCAGCAACCGTTGCGCTCAGAGGCATAAGCCAATGAACGACCATCAGGCGAGAAGCACAGGTTGCGCTCCAGCTCAGGTGTGTCGGTGATGCGACGCGTGGTCTTATACTCGGTAGAGGTGACATAAACCTCACCGTGGATGATGAAGGCTACCTCTTTGCCACTGGGTGAAGCCACCACCTCGGTAGCCCCCTTTGTGAGAATCTGGCGAGTAAGCATGCGATCGCTGTTATCGCTGATGATGTTGATGTTCACACGCTGAGGCTGACTGCCCGGGCGTACGGTGTATATCTCGCCGTCGTAGCCATAGCACAGTGTGCCGTTGGCAGCAGCAGAGAGGAAACGAACGGGATTGGTCTTGTGACGTGTGATCTGCTGGTTCTGTTTGCCATCCAGACTGCGATACCACACATTGAAGTTGCCATCCTGCTCGCTCAGGTAGTAATAGCCCTTGCCGTCGGCAGTCCATACGGGTGTGCGATCTTCGCCGGCAAAATCAGTGAGCTTGGTATATTTACCTTTTGACAGCAACCAGATGTCGCGACAGATGGCCGACTGGTGGTGCTTGCGGTACATATCCTCGCTGCCCTTGATGTCGTGATACAATACATCACCTGTGGCGCGATTGATGTTGACATCCGCCATCATCAATCCAGAGTACAGCTGTGGGCGTCCGCCCTTGATGCTGACCTCATAGACCTGTGGGAATTTTCCCAGGCTGGGGATGATAGACTGGCGCGTGGGCATGTCGGCCATACTGAACAGCAGGTGCTCATTATCGGTGAACGTCATGAGGTTCTTATGATGGCTGCTGGTAGTGATCTGTCGTGGCGTTCCGCCCTGACTGGGTATAATCCACACGTTGATGCCATTCTCACGGTCAGAAGCGAAAGCTATCTTACTACCGTCGGGGCTCCAAACGGGACAATAATCGTAGGAAGGGTTGGTAGTGAGCTGTTTAGCAGTGCCGCCAGTGACAGGCACTGTGAACAGGTCACCCTTATACGAAAAAGCAATCATCTGTCCGTCGGGTGAAATGGTGCAGAAGCGCATCCAGAGTGGGCGCTCCTGAGCCATAGCGGCGAGGGACAGGGTTGCAGTGATAAGTGTTAAGAGTAGTTTCTTCATATATTTATACCTTATTATTTATTATTAGGAATCCAACCATCGTTGCGTGCAAAGACGTTGGAGAGTGTTATCTTAGCAGCCTCTTTTTTGGTAAGTTGGCGGCTCCAACTTACGCGTTCTTTTGTATTGGCACCGGCTCCCCGGTTGTTATATTCCAGATAGCGGGCTGTCTGCTCGCGATGCTTCTCCCAATGATGCCATCCCTCGGGACGGATATGACCACCCAGTTCACAGTTCATGAAGAGTGTGTAGCCATAGTCGCGCCAAGGGCGACCCAGATAAACCTTTGTGGCCTCGGGGGTAGCGGTGAGGCGACAATTATTGAAGATGTAGCCATAAGGCTGGTCGGCAGGTGTTGAGGCTGCGGTGACATAGGAGTTGATACGACTCTCGATGGTGCATCCCTCGAACCAAGCTGTAGAAGGTCCGAAGATAAAGTCGGTAGTGCCACAGATGAAACAGTCCTTGAAGAAGAGACGTGTGCCTGCTACTCCTGTATAGACCGTGTCCTGATGACCGAGAAAACGGCAGCCGATGAACACCAGGCGGTCGCCCTCAGTATGTAGCGCTACGGCCTGTCCTAATCGGGCGGCATTGTTCTCGATGGTGATGTTCTTGAGTGTGATATCGTTGCCTTCTATCTTCAGGGTGTAGGTACGGAAGGTACCCATAGGTTTGTTTGGAGAAACGTTGGGGCGGGGGATGTTGGCATGATCATCATAGGTGATGATGGTCTTCTCGGCATCCTCGCCGCATATCTCGATATTCTGCAGCCATGAGGGGATGATGAGTTTCTCTTTGTAGGTGCCGTTCTTAACGAAGATAACCTTGTGGTAATCCATGAACGCGCGGCATACCTCGATGGCCTCGTCGATGGTGCGGAACTGTCCGGTGCCATCGCGGGAAACCACGATGGTGTCGGGGGAGTCGTAGCTAGCCGGACTAAGATTTTTTGCCAGGCTAGTGTAACTAGCCAGTAGGGCTAATGATAGTAGTAGTTTTTTCATTGTTTGTTATTACATTATTTCACTTATTTCCTTGATGTCCTGTATCTTCTTGAGGTTTTCCATGATGGCGCGCACGTCCTCACGGTCGTGAACACGCATCTCGATAGTGCCCTCGAAGATACCCTCCTCGCAGGTGATGAGAACCTTGTGGATGTTGACACTCATCTGCGATGAGATGACCTGTGTTATCTCATTGAGCATACCCAGACGGTCGATACCGCTGATGCGGATGGTGGCATCGAAATAGAGACGCTTGTGCATGTCCCATTTGATGTCGATGATACGGTTGCCATAACTGGTCTTCAGCTTGTCGGCCACCGGGCAGGCACGTTTGTGTATCTCTATCTGGTTCTTGTTGTTGATGTAGCCCAATGCGTCGTCGCCAGGGATAGGATGACAACAACCCATGAACTTGAACTTGTTGATATTCTCTTCGGAGATATAGATGGGCTTTTTGCGGTTGAACTTGTCAGGTATCACAAACAGCTCTTGTTTGGTAGTCTCCTCTTTCTTCTTCTTGCCTACGAAAGGTACAAACTTACGCCAGCCCGAGTTGCCATCGTTCTCCTTGTTCTTACCATTCAGTTCGTCGATATCCTTCTCGCCCAGCAATACAATCTTCTCACCTAAAGCCTGGAGAAACTCCGTACGCTTACTATATTCATGATATTCGGCCAGTTTGTTGATGATAGCCACGGTGGGTTCAAAGCCATTCTTATTCAAGAATTTCGTCAGGATATCCTCGCCTTCGCGTTGCATCTCACGGTTGTCGCGGCGCAGGATGGCCTGAATCTTAGCTTTGGCCTTGGCTGTGGATACAAAAGATATCCACGCAGGGTTGACATGCTGTGACTTGGAAGTAAGGATCTCTACCTGGTCGCCACTCTGCAACTTATAGCTCAGTGGCACCAGTTTGTGGTTCACCTTGGCACCGATGCAATGGCTACCTAAGAACGTGTGGATAGAGAAGGCAAAGTCGAGTGCCGTACAACCTGCGGGAAGGGTGCGGATCTCGCCCTTGGGCGTGAACACGAAAATCTCGCTGGCGAAGAGGTTCAGCTTGATGGTGTCGAGGAAGTCCATGGCGTCGGGCTGAGGGTCGTCCAGAATCTCTTTGATGGTGCGTAACCACTCGTTCAGCTCGTTCTCATCCTCAGTATATTCCTCGCCTACACCATCCTTGTATTTCCAATGAGCGGCAAAGCCCTGTTCGGCTATCTCGTTCATGCGGTCGGAACGTATCTGTACCTCTATCCACTGACCTGTCTTCGACATCAGTGTCACGTGCAGAGCCTGATAGCCGTTGGCCTTTGGCTGCGAGAGCCAGTCGCGCAAGCGGTCGGGGTGTGACTTATAGATTTTGGAGATGGCCACGTAGATCTTGAAGCACTCGTTAACCTCATCTTCGCGGTTGTTGGGTGTAAAGATGATGCGTACAGCCAGGATGTCATAGATCTCCTCGAAGCTAACGTGCTTGTGCTGCATCTTGTTCCATATAGAATAAGGTGTCTTGACGCGCTCCTTAATCTCATATTTGATACCCATCTGTTGCAATGCCGACTCGATGGGTGAGGTGAACTGCGAGAACAGTTCGTCGCGATCCTCACGCGTTTGTTTCAGTTTCGCTTCAATCTTGGCGTAAGCGTCGGGATGTTCGAACTTGAAACTGAGGTTCTCCAGTTCTGTCTTGATCTTATTCAATCCCAGACGGTTGGCCAGTGGTGCATAAATATATAGCGTCTCGCCCGCAATTTTGTACTGCTTGTTGGCAGGTTGACTGTCGAGTGTACGCATGTTATGCAGACGGTCGCAGATTTTGATGATGATGACACGGATGTCATCGCTCATGGTGAGAAGCAGTTTCTTGAAGTTCTCGGCTTGTGCCGAAGCCTGTTCGCCGAAGATGCCGCCGCTGATCTTGGTCAGTCCATCTACAATCTGTGCAATCTTGGCACCAAAGATGTTCTCTATATCCTCGACGGTGTAATCGGTGTCTTCCACTACATCGTGCAAGAGGGCGGCGCAGATGCTGGTAGAGCCCAGTCCAACCTCGCCGCAGGCTATCTGTGCCACGGCGATGGGGTGCATGATATATGGCTCGCCAGAGAGGCGGCGTACGCCTTTGTGTGCCTGACGTGCAAAATTGAAGGCCTTGGTGATAAGGTCGACTTTCTTGCGATGACGCGATGAAATATAGTCGTTGAGCAGCTTCTCGAACGCTGCGTTGATCATCTGGTCGTCTTTCTCCTCTTGGGTTAACTGCTTCTCTTCTGTCATACCTCTTTCACTTTCATTAAAACGTCAATCTTCTTTATCTTACGCGCAGTTTCTTGCCTGCTCGGATGTTGTTACCACGAAGGCCGTTCAGCTTCTTCAGCTTAGCCACGGTGGTGCCATTACGACGGGCAATCTCGCCCAGGGTCTGACCAGAGCGGATGGTTACGCTAGAGCCGCCACGGCGCGATTTGCGACTGCCGCGGGCGCTGCGACCACGACGACTGCTCTTACTGCTGCGATACGTGGGCTGATCGTCGTTGGCATCAACCACAGTACGTTTGGTGAGTAGTTCGTCGGCACGATAGCTATAGATAGAATCCTGCATATCGATGAAACGAACGGCATCTGCCATAGGCAGTCGGATGGCGTGTTTCTTATTGGTACCAGGTACGATGTCGCGACGGTATTCAGGGTTCAGCGAGCGTAGCATCTCGATGTCGAGGTCGAGCACGGCGGCCACCTGTTGCAGGTGTACATCGCGGTCCACCACAACGGTGTCGGTCTGCAGTGGCAGACGTGTGGTCATGGGGCAGATGTTATGCTCGCAGTAATAAGTCATGGCATAGTTGGCGGCGATGAAAGCCGGCACATAACCACGAGTCTCTGCTGGCAGATAGGGGTACAGGCGCCAGTAGTCTTTCTCGCCACCGGCACGATGAATAGCCTTGTTGATGTTGCCTGGTCCGCAGTTGTATGCTGCAATCACCAAGTTCCAATCGCCAAACACCCGGTAGAGGTCGCGCAGGTAGCGTGCTGCCGCATAAGATGCTTTCACCGGGTCGCGGCGCTCGTCAACCAATGAGTTGACCTCCAGTCCATATTGTTTACCGGTGGTCAGCATGAACTGCCACAGACCAGTGGCTCCAACGCGCGATACCGCCTTGGGGTTGAGTGCACTCTCAATGACCGGCAGATATTTGAGCTCCAGTGGTACCTGGTAAGCCTCGAGCGCCTCTTCGAAGATGGGGATATAGAAGTTGGATGCGCCCAGCATCAGACTGACAGAGTGGCGCAGGCGTCCCATATAACGGTCGATGAAGCGCTGAACAATATCGTTGTAGGCCATCTCCATGACGGTTGGCATACGGCGAAGTCGCTCCATATACTCCTCAGGTGTGAATGTCGGGTTCTCATCTTTCATCTGACAATCACCAGGACTCAGATAAGTCTTGGTCATATAGAGGCCCAGCAGACTATCGAGATTGAATGTCATGGCCTCAGGGAACTCGATGAGTTCTTCGTTTCCTTGATAATCGACTACAGAGATCTCGTCCTCGATGGGGACGAATAGGGTATCGACGTCTTCCGTCTCATCTTCGGGATCGTCCAGAATAGACTGTGCGTACAATGGTGTACAGCAGCATAGTAGAGTTGTTAAACTAAAAACCTTTATATAATTCTTTATCATATTCCATTAAAAATTGATACTACATTGTAATCCCACAGCCGATGCGTTGATCGGGTTCTTGGATGTGTGGGTGTCAAGGATGGTCGGCTCGATGCGCAGACTCAGGTCCTTAGAGATGTCGAATACCGACAGTTCGGCATCCACATAGGCATCCACTACCGAGAGGGCATAGACGCCTACCAGTACAAAGAAGCTCATGTCGCGCCAGCGGCGGTAGCGGTCTTTACGCTGTTTGAAGAGTTTCTTATAACGTTCCTCATTTCCGCTGTCGATTTTAGCGCCATTATGCAGAAACTGGTTGTAGCTCTGTGTGCCTGGATCGTTGTCCATCAGGTCGATATAGGCCTGTGAATAGTCCTTGTACATGGTGTTGTTCCAGTTCATAGCATACAGACAGCCGATGAATCCACCATATACCAGTGGCAGTTTCCAGTATTTGCGGTTATAGATCTGACCGCCGCCAGGAATGACCAGGGCCAGCCATAATGCCCGTTTAGGGTCGGGGCGCCAGGTGCTCATATCCTTGATTGGCTTTTGTGGTATTCTGGCAGAATCTACCAGTACCGAAACCTCGTTGTTGATGGCTCGTGATAACGAGTCGTGTTCGGTCACCACCTCATCTTGTGCGTGGGTGGTGGCGAAGCCGGTAAACAGCAACCAGCCCGTTATCAATAGCTTACATCTTTTTCTCATTTCTTCTTCAGTTTGTCGAAGATGTTCAGGATATTCTCCAGTTCATCCTCGTTGGTAAAGGGAATACTAATGCGCCCTTTTGATTGTGGAGTGCAGGTCATCTGTACCTTTACTTGGAACAGCTCTGACAGGCGATCCCTCAGGATGCTGTATTCCAGTGGCAGCTGGTTGGGAGCTATCGTCTTACGGGCATTCTGCAGAGAGTTTCCGTTCTTCACCATTTGCACCATTTCTTCTACCTTACGTACCGAATAGCCATTGCGGTGCACATCCTTAAACAGTTTGAGCTGTGCTGATGGGCTTTCGAGTGAAAGCAATGCACGAGCGTGGCCCATGTCGATATCGCGGTTTTTCAGTGCCATTTGTATCTGTGCGGGTAGCTTGAGCAGTCGCATGTAGTTGGTGATGGAGGCGCGGCTCTTACCCAGACGTTCTGACATGCGCTCCTGAGTCATGCCAGTAGATTCGGCCAGTCGCTGATAGGCCAGAGCTATCTCTATGGCATTCAAGTCTTCGCGCTGGATGTTCTCAACCAGTGCCATCTCCATTGTCAGCTTGTCATCCGTAGTCTTGATGTAAGCAGGCATGGTGGTCAGTCCAGCAATCTGAGATGCGCGCCAACGGCGTTCACCGGCAATGATCTGATAGTGCCCTGTAGGCATCTCGCGAACTGTGATAGGGGTGATGATGCCAATCTCGCGGATGCTAGCAGCCAGTTCGTTGAGTGCATTCTCATCAAACTCGTGTCGAGGCTGGTCGGGGTTGGGCTCGATGAGTTCTATAGCTATCTCGTTGAGGTTGGATGTACCTTTGGTGTTGATGTCATTAGTGTTAATAAGTGCATCGAGCCCCATGCCTCTGCCTGTGCCGATGTTATCAAGTCCGCGACCAAGTACATTGTGGTCGTATTTCTTTCTTACTGCCATAATTACTTTTTGTTCTTATAGATGATTTCCTGTGCCAGTGCCAGATGGTTCTTCGCACCTGTTGAGTCGGCATCATAGAGGATAACGGGTAATCCGTGGCTTGGGGCCTCACTCAGTTTGACATTGCGCTGGATAACGGTCTTGAAGACCAGCTCCTGGAAGTGGCGTTTCACTTCGTCATAAATCTGGTTGGCCAAGCGCAGACGGCTGTCGTACATCGTCAGCAGGAATCCCTCTATTTCAAGCATTGGGTTTAATTTGTTCTTAATAATCTTGATGGTGTTGAGCAGTTTGCTGATACCCTCCAAGGCAAAATACTCGCACTGTACGGGAATGATCACAGAATCGGCTGCTGTCAGTGAGTTGACGGTGATGAGTCCTAATGAAGGCGAACAGTCGATAAGGATAAAGTCGTACTCGTTGCGGATGGGTGCGAGCATGTTCTTAATGACTTTTTCGCGGTCGTTCAGGTTCAGCATCTCAATCTCGGCACCTACCAGGTCGATATGGCTGGGGATAATGTCCAGTCCATCAATGTCGGTGGTGTAGATGGCATCGCGCACATCGGCTTTGTTGATGATGCATTCGTAAAGTGAGCACTCTACATCCTTTATGTCAACGCCTAAGCCGCTCGATGCGTTGGCCTGAGGGTCGGCATCGACTACCAATACGGTCTTCTCCAACGTGGCCAGTGATGCTGCCAAGTTGATGGTTGTAGTGGTTTTGCCTACACCGCCTTTTTGGTTTGCTAAAGCAATAATCTTTCCCATTTGATTTGACTTAATCTTGATAAAAATAAGAAATTTGGGCACAAAGTTACTAAAAAAAAGAGAATTAATCGTTAAGAATTAAGAGATTTTTGTAACTTTGCAGCCAAATCGTTGATATTTTATGGAAATTAAACGACCATTGTTGCTCATTTCGAACGATGACGGCTTCCAGGCAAAAGGTATTAATTGTTTGGTTGAGATGTTGAGAGATGTAGCTGATATTATAGTCTGTGCGCCTGATGATGCTCGCAGTGGTTTTTCGTGTGCATTTTCTGCAGGCATCCCATTGCGTCTGAATCTGCAGCGGAAAGAGGAAGGTGTAGAGATATGGAGCTGTAATGGTACACCGGTGGATTGTGTGAAAATGGCGTTGGCAAATATCTGTCCGCGCCAGCCAGATATGGTGATAGGAGGTATTAACCATGGTGATAACGCTTCGGTTAATACCCATTACAGTGGTACGATGGGTGTGACCATTGAGGGCTGTCTGAAGTATATCCCCTCGTTGGCATTTTCTCTGTGCGACCAGCATGCTGATGCCGATTTTGAACCGCTGCGCCCTTATGTGAGGAAGATTACCCAGCGTGTGCTGGCCGAGGGTTTGCCCAAAGGCGTGTGCTTGAATGTGAATTTTCCTAGTTTGGCTAGTTATAATGGGATAAAAGTTTGCCGAATGGCTTTTGGAACTTGGTATAATGAGTGCACCAAATGCCATCATCCCCGAGGCTACGATTATTGGTGGATGGTGGGGCATTATCGTAATGATGAGCCCGATGCCGAAGATACCGATAGATGGGCATTGGAGCATGGCTATATTGCTATCACTCCTACGCAGATAGATGTGACGGCTTATCAAGCCATAAAACAGATAGCTGACTGGCAGTTATGAAATATTATTTGATAGTTGGCGAGGCTTCAGGTGATCTGCATGCATCTCATTTGATGCGTGCATTGAAAGATATTGACACTGAGGCTAAATTTCGTTTCTTTGGTGGTGACCTGATGACTGCCGTAGGTGGTGAACGCGTGCGGCATTATAAAGAGTTGGCCTATATGGGCTTTATTCCAGTGCTGTTGCACCTGCCTACAATTCTTCGTAACATGAAGATGTGTAAGCAGGATATTGTAGATTGGCAGCCTGACTGCTTGATATTGGTGGATTATCCAGGTTTTAATCTTCAGATTGCGAAGTATGTAAAAAGTAATACAAGCATTCCTGTTTATTATTACATTTCGCCGAAGATATGGGCTTGGAAGGAATATCGTATTAAGAATATCAAGCGCGATGTGGATGAACTGTTCTCGATCCTGCCGTTTGAGGTGGATTTCTTTGAGAAGAAACACCATTATCCTATACACTACGTAGGTAATCCCACGGCTGATGAGGTGCGTGAGTTCTTGAAGGATTCTTCGACGAAGGAGGACTCTTCTTTGAAGATTATTGCCTTGTTGGCTGGTTCTAGAAAGCAGGAAATCAAGGACAATCTGCCTGCGATGCTTGAGGCGGCTAAAAAATATGAAAATGATTACCAAATCGTGGTGGCAGGCGCTCCTGGTATAGAAGCAGCCTATTACCAGCAGTTTGTGCAAGGCTCGGAAGTAAAACTGGTGTTTGGACAAACCTATCAGTTGCTCTCTCGCGCCCATGCCGCGCTGGTGACCAGTGGTACGGCTACTCTTGAGACCTGTCTGTTTGGTGTGCCACAGGTGGTTTGCTATAAGCTGCCCATCCCTCCGGTAGCAGACTTTGTGAGAAAGCATTTCCTAAAGGTAAAATATGTTTCGTTGGTGAACCTCGTGGCAGGACGAGAGGTGGTGACCGAACTGCTCGGTCGTTCTTTCACCGTTGCCAATATCCGCTGCGAGCTTGATAAGATTCTGGCAGGTGAGGCCCGCGAACGCATGCTGTCAGGTTATCAGGATGTGAAACGTGCCTTAGGCGATGAAAAGGCACCAGATAATGCGGCTAGGTTAATGATTGATAGATTGAAAACTTACTTAAAATAAAAGTTATGAATAAACTATTGTTATTGCTTGGATTTGATGCGTCTAAGCATTCCGTCAAGATCGAGGTGCTGGCAGGTCTGACGACCTTCCTCACGATGTCGTATATCCTGGCTGTCAACCCACAGATTATGGGTGAGACGGGTATGGATAAGGGTGCGCTATTCTCTGCCACTGTACTCTCTGCCGCTGTAGCTACGCTTGTGATGGCTTTCTATGCCAAGATGCCATTTGCTTTGGCACCAGGTATGGGTATCAATGCCTTTTTTGCCTACACCTTAGTGCTCACGATGGGCTACACCTGGCAAGAGGCGCTGGCTGCGGTGTTCTTCGAAGGTGTTGTATTTATCCTTCTGACTTTTTTCCGTGTGCGTGAGGCTATTGTCAATGCTATTCCTCTGAATCTGCGTTATAGTATCAGTGTGGGTATCGGTCTTTTTATCGCCTATATCGGCATGAAGAATGGTGGTCTTATTGTGTCGAGTGCTGCCACGGTGACCACCTTGGGCGCTTGGACGAATGCATCGGTGCTGGCTTTTGCAGGTATCGTGCTTGGTGCCATCCTGATGTCGCAGAATGTGCGTGGTGCCCTGTTCTACACGATTCTGATTATTACAGCTGTTGGTGTGCCTCTTGGTGTGACGCAGTTGCCTGAGAATTTCTCTATAGTCAGTTTGCCATCGTCGATAGCTCCTATCGCGCTGCAACTTGACTTCTCGCGTTTTATCTCGCTTGACTTCAACTACTACGTTGTTGTGTTCGCCCTGTTGTTTATGGATCTGCTTGATACGTTAGGTACACTGATCGGTACTTCTACCAGCGCAGGTATGGCAGATCCTAAGACCGGACATATTCATGGTTTGAGTAAGGCCCTTATGGCCGATGCTATCGGTACTACCGCAGGTGCTTTGTGCGGTACCTCAACCGTTACCACTTACGTGGAGAGTTCGGCAGGTGTTGCCGAGGGTGGGCGCACAGGTCTTACCTCTTTCTCGGTGGCTATCCTGTTCCTTGTGGCTTTGTTCTTCTCACCTGTATTCCTGGTTATCCCATCCGCAGCAACCACTTCAGCGCTGGTGCTGGTGGGAGCACTGATGATGAAGACCATCACAAAGATTGACTTCAGTGATTTCTCGGAGGTGGCCCCTTGCTTTATCCTGATTATCACGATGCCGTTTACGGCCAGTATCTCTGATGGTATTGTACTCGGATTACTATCGTTTGTGGCCATTAAGATATGCACCTTCCGTTATAAGGAAGTGTCGCCAGTGATGTATGTCCTTGCTATATTCTTTATTCTGAAATACATTATTTAATTAAGCGTTATATGAAAAAGTTATTTTGTTTGGTATTGATGGCTGTAGCAGCCGTGAGTGTAAATGCGCAGAATGTGCAGTTGCATTATGATTTCGGTCGCAATATCTATTCGAATGAAGAAGATGGTCGACAGAAGGTGACGATGACCCTTGAGCAGTTTAAGGCCGACAAATGGGGTTCGTGGTTCTATTTCGTGGATATCGACTTCAGCCGTAAGTTTACTGAGAGTGCCTATGCCGAGATTTCGCGTGAGTTCAATATCGGCAACAAGGGTTTTGCTGCTCATGTGGAGTATAATGGTGGTTTGAATCGTAGTATGAGTTTTCAGCAGGCAGCTTTGTTGGGTGGTGCTTGGAATGGTCACAGTGCCGACTTCTCAAAGACCTATTCGGTACAGCTCATGTATAAGCGTTATTTTAAGAGTTACGACTATACCAATGCCTATCACTCTTTCCAGTTGACTGGTGTATGGGGCCTTGACTTCGCGGATAAAAAGTGCCGCTTCTCTGGCTTCATTGATTTCTGGCGTGGCGAGAAGGCCAATGGTCATGGACAGTTGGTGATTCTGACAGAGCCACAGCTTTGGTATAATGTGACCGATCACTTCAGTTTGGGTACAGAGGTTGAGGTTAGCAATAACTTCGTATTTAATACTGATCCAACAAGCGATAAGAAGTTCTTTATTAACCCCACATTGGCCGTTAAATGGAACTTCTAAGGGCACCCGGGTGACTCGATGAAATCACCCGAGTGGAAAAAAAGATGGCAAAATACTTGCAAGTTTGCCATCTTTTTTTTATTTTTGCCATAGGAAAATACTACAGAACCTAAAACAAGTTAGCCTATGACAGAACGAATGAAGTATGGTATGGCCACTATGATGGCTCTATTATTTGGTTTTAGTATAAGTGCCTGTAGCGTAGATTCTGATGGTAATGATAGCAGCGGTGATGCCGAGTTGATTGGTACATGGGATGCTGTTAGTAGTCAGTATTATACCGAAGAGGTTGGCTATAGTCGACCGGGTGCAGGAGGTGCTTATTGGGTGATAACGGCTCGTACTATCACAGAGTATAACAGGATGGATGATGCCGCTGGTCAGCCAGTTGGTTATAGCTTTGATGGTCGGCGCTTGAATATTGACGGTCGCAAGGCGTGTGAGGTGGTGACACTGACCCGACGGCAGATGCTGCTGCGGCAGCAAGTGCAAGCGGGTGTCTATCAGGAGACAACTTTTAAACGACGTTGACACCTTATTATATATAGAAAAGCCCCTCACACCAGAAGTGCGAGGGGCTTACTGTTTTGTTGTTTAATTAATTAGATTGGCAGCGAGAATACAAAGCGAGCGCCTCCACGGTAGTTGGTGTCAAGCTGGATGTCGCCACCCAGACGGCGGGCAATGCTTCGTGCTACGGTAAGACCGATACCATCTCCTTCGAAGAAATCGTTCAGTTTGGTATAGGGCTCGAAAATCTTCTCGGCATAATCAGACAACACGCCTGTTCCGGTGTCCTCAACGCAGAACTCGAGATTTGAACCTGCGATGTTGATAAGCAGGAGAATCTCGCCCTGAGCAGTGAACTTCATAGCGTTGTCGAGCAGTGCTACCAGTGCGCGTACAGCATATTTGCTGTTGGTGAACACCATTGTGGCTTGAGCTTCCTCTACCATCTGGCACTTGAATTCTGCCTTTTGGAAGAACTGTATGCCCGACTCCTGGATAGCCATAGCGGCTATGTCCTGAGCCATCACATTATCCTCGCTCTGAATGGGGTGTTCATTCTCGACTTCAATCACATTTAAAATCTGGTGGGTTGTCAGTGCGATGAGGCCTGCGTTAGGATGCGTATAATCGAGCTTCTGTCGGATACTCTCGGCATATTTCTCGATGATGCTTGTCTTCTTGAGCATGGTCTCCTCAAGCTTTTGCTTGGCGGCCATGATCTCATTAGACTGCTTCTCGATAGCATCTTTTACTTTCAGTACTTTCTGTTTCTCCTCTTCCATCTTGTCGAAAGCCATCAGGGCCTCTTCATAGCCCTGACCAACATTGTCGAAATTCTGCTCGAGAGAACGATAGTCCTTGAGCAGTTTCTCCATCTCGTTGACACGCTTCTGGTAATCTTCGAGCAGCTGCTGGCCTTCAGCCTCCTGTTCGCGACTGTGTTTAATCTTCATCTGCAGAACAATGCAGACGGCAAAGAGCGTAATGGCAAGTATGACAACCAACCAGATCATAATATATTAATTTTTCTGTTCAACCTTCATAAACTTGGTGAATCCCGTCATGGCCAAGATCTTGTAGATCTCAGGCGACACGTTGGTAATCTTGAACTGTCCCTTCAACTGGGTAACAGTGCGCATGGTCTTCTGGATAATACGCAGACCAGAGCTGGCCATATAAGTAAGCTCTGTGCAGTCCATCTCCAAGTCAACACCACCTTCTTTCAGTGCGGGCTGGATGTCCTGCTCAAACTGGTTGGCGTTCATAGTGTCGATGCGTGAACCAGTCTTGATAATCGTTTTTCCACCTTCTTTGATAATCTGTGTCATAATGCTGTGTTTTGTAATTAATCCTCTAAATCTTTTCTCATTGTAAGCAAGTTCTTACCCTCCAGTCGCTGGTAGGTAACTTCGTTCATGATGTTCTTGACGATGTAGATTCCCAGACCACCAAGATCGCGGTCGGCTGGGTCAGTTTCTGTGTCGATGTCCTCCTTCATGGTAGGATCAAACTCGCGACCCTTGTCGCTAAGAACGAAAGTGAGCTGATGGCCAACCAATTCGGCAGAAAGCTCAATGTCGGCAGTCTTTCCTTCTGGATAAGCGTAGAAGATAACGTTAGACACCATCTCCTCCATTACCAGATTCAAATTCATCAGTAGCTCCATGTCAAGCTGCAACTCTTCACCAATCTCCTCAATGAAGGCATTGACTTTCTCTAACTCGCCTACCTGATTCTTAATCTTAATTTCTTTTTTCATATAAAATTGCTAAAATTGGAAGTTATAATTCGCATTATTGGTGCAAAAGTAAGTAAAAAAACTGAATCGTACAAACTTTTAAGAAAATTTTATTTAATAATAAGGTATTTTATATGCGCGCGATTAGAGTGACAGTCCGTTGTCGATGACAATTCGTCGCATGTTTTTGAGCAAATCGCTGGCAAAGATGAAGTCAGTAAGGCGCGCATTGTTTGCGCTCATAACCTGACTGCTGACACCCTGCCACTCCTTGTGACCTTCGTAAATAAAAATAATATTTTCTCCAATTCCCATCACAGAGTTCATGTCGTGGGTATTGATGATTGTAGTCATATTATACTCCTGAGTGATGGAGTGCAACAACTCGTCGATGACAAGCGATGTTTTTGGGTCGAGGCCGGAGTTGGGCTCGTCGCAGAATAGGTATTTGGGGTTGAGGGCGATGGCGCGCGCAATAGCTACGCGTTTCTGCATACCGCCAGATATCTCGCCAGGGAATTTCTCGTCGGCACCCTTCAGGTTTACACGGTCCAGGCACTCTTGGGCGCGATGGATGCGTTCGCGAAGTGTCATTGAAGAGAACATGTCGAGTGGAAACATGACGTTCTCTAGTACTGTCATTGAGTCGAAGAGAGCTGCGCTCTGGAATATCATACCCATCTCGCGGCGCATCATCACTTTCTCCTGTTTGCTCAAGCTCACGAAGTTGCGACCGTCGTAAAGGATCTCACCGCTGGTAGGTTCGATGAGACCGACAAGATTTTTCATTAGAACCGTCTTGCCGGAGCCACTCTGTCCGATGATGAGATTTGTTTTCCCATCTTCAAAGACAGTGTTGATATCTATCAGGACCTCTTTGTCCTCAAAACTCTTATATAATTGTTTAACTTCGATCATGACAGTAACTGTGTTAGGAATACATCTGAAAAAAGAATAAGCACACTTGATGTGACAACGGCGTCGGTAGATGCCTTTCCTACGTTTACGCTACCACCCTCGACGGTATAGCCGCAGAAGGCAGGAACACTGGAGATGATGAAAGCAAAAAACTGACTTTTGATGATGCTCATCCATACGAACCAGGGTATGAAAGCGTGTTGCAGACCTTGTGTGAGATCATCTGGGGCGATGATATGTCCGATGTAGGCCGTTCCGTATGCACCGATGATACCTGTGGCCGATGAAAAGATGACCAGGAACGGCATGATGGTGAGAAGGCCGATGATTTTGGGCAGAATGAGATAGCAGGCAGAGTTGATACCCATGATCTCGAGTGCATCAATCTGTTGGGTGACGCGCATGGTGCCCAGTTCGGAGGCAATGTTTGAGCCTACCTTTCCTGCTAAGATCAGACACATGATAGAACTCGAGAACTCCAGAAGTAGGATTTCTCGGGTGGTGTAGCCTGCAACCCATCGTGGCATCCATGGACTCTGGATGTTGAGTTTCATCTGAATACAGATGACGGCTCCGATGAAGAATGAGATGATGAGTACGATACCGATAGAGTTGATACCCAACTGTGTCATCTCGGTGACATACTGTTTCAGAAACATTCTCATGCGCTCGGGGCGTGAGAATACACGGCCCATCAGCATCAAATATCGACCGAAGGTGGTCAGCCATTTATATAATAACATCGCCAGCTAACTATTTTTATTTGGGTGCAAAGATACTAAAAATAAGGCACGAATTGCGTGAATTAACACGAATTATTTCTATTTGAGATTATTTTTTGTGAAATTCGCGTAATTCGTGCCAAAAAATAATTAACTTTGCAGCCGATTATGGAAGAAGAACGTATTGTATTACGAACTGAAGGCCTCGTGAAGCGCTATGGTAAGCGTACGGTGGTTAACGATGTGAGCTTCGATGTGAAGCAGGGAGAGATTGTGGGACTATTAGGACCTAACGGTGCTGGTAAGACCACCTCGTTCTATATGACAACAGGACTGATTGTTCCTAATGGCGGTCATATCTATCTGGGCGACGAAGATGTAACGAAATTCCCTGTTTACAAGCGTGCTCGTGCCGGTATCGGCTATCTGGCTCAGGAAGCCAGTGTGTTCCGTAAGATGACGGTAGAGGATAATATCCTCTCAGTGCTCGAGATGACTGGTAAGCCGCGCGACTACCAGTTGAATAAGTTGGAAGAGCTGATTCGTGAGTTTCGTCTGGAGAAAGTCCGTAAGAACCTTGGTGACCGTCTGTCGGGCGGTGAGCGTCGTCGTACAGAGATTGCCCGTTGTCTGGCTATTGAACCCAAGTTTATTATGCTTGACGAACCTTTCGCAGGTGTCGATCCTATCGCTGTAGAAGATATTCAGCAGATTGTTTATAAGTTGAAATACCTGAACATTGGCATCCTAATTACAGACCATAATGTGGATGAGACATTGGCCATTACAGACCGTGCTTATTTGCTGTTTGAAGGCAGAATCCTCTTCCAGGGCACGCCTGAGGAGTTGGCTACTAATCAGATAGTTCGTGAAAAATACCTCACAGAATCGTTTGAGTTGAGAAAGAAAAACTTCCAACAAATTGAGGAAGAACGACAAGCTAAAATAGTGGGCTAGCAAAAGTTAAAAAATGGAAAAACTGCAAATATTACGCTGATTATTTGTACTTTTGCACCCCAATATTTGAATATATATTATAAATAAGTACATAAAAAGATGAAAATTTCGTTTGAGTGCGCCGACAAGATCAATGGTCTGCTTACTATGACCGTTGAGAAGGCAGATTATCAGGATGCAGTAGAGAAGCAGCTGAAAAATTATCGTAAGAAAGCACAGGTTCCCGGATTCCGTCCAGGTATGGTTCCCATGGGAATGATTAAGAAGCAGTATGGCACAGCAGTGAAGGTTGACGAGGTTAACAAGCTGCTGGGTGAGAAGTTGTATGAGTATGTTCGTGAGAACAAGATCCAGATGCTGGGTGAGCCCCTTCCAAATCAGGAGAAGCAGGTTCCTCAGGACTTTGAGAATGCAGATGATCTGACATTTGTGTTCGACATTGCTGTCGCTCCCGAGTTCAAGGCTGAGCTGACTGGTAGAGATAAGGTTGATTATTACACCATCAAGGTTGACGATAAGATGCTTGACGAGCAGGTACAGATGTATGCTTCTCAGGCTGGTGAGTTCGTAAAGGCTGAGGTGTTCAGCGGTAACGATACTCTGACAGGTGACATGCGTGAGCTCGATGAGAATGGTAACACCAAGGAAGGTGGTATCACTACCGAGGGCGCTATGGTAATGCCTGCATATATCAAGGCCGACGATCAGAAGAAGCTCTTCGATGGTGCTAAGGCTGGAGATATCATCACCTTCAATCCTAAGAAGGCTTATCCCGATAACGATGCAGAGGTTGCTGCCCTGCTGAAGGTTAAGAAGGAAGACGTGAAGGATCTGAATGCTGACTTCAGCTATCAGATTACTGAGATTCGTCACTTCCAGCCTGCAGAGGTTGATCAGAAGCTCTTTGACCGTGTGTTCGGCGAGGGTGAGGTGAAGGACGAGAAGGCCTTCCGTGAGAAGATTGCTGAGAGCATCGCTCCACAGTTGCAGCAGAACAGCGACTATAAGTTCCTGCTCGATGTACGCAAGCACATGGAGAAGAAGGTTGGTAAGCTGGAGTTCCCAGAGGCTCTGCTGAAGCGTGTGATGCTGCAGAACAACCAGGATAAGGGTGCCGACTTCGTTGAGAAGAACTTCGAGGGCAGCATCAAGGAGCTGGCTTGGCACCTGATCAAGGAGCAGTTGGTTGCTGCTCAGAACATCAAGGTTGAGGAGGCTGACATTAAGAACGTAGCCAAGGAGGCTATGCGTGCTCAGTTTGCTCAGTATGGTATGAGCAACGTTCCCGAGGATGTTCTGGAGAACTATGCTAACGAGCAGTTGAAGAAGCGTGAGAATATCGACAACTTCGTAGATCGTGCTGTTGATGTTAAGCTTACTGAAGCCCTCAAAAATGTGGTTAAGCTGAATACAAAAGAGGTCACATTTGAGGAGTTTAATAAGCTTATGACAGAAAAATAAGCTTTTTTAGGAAAAAATAACCCCTAAAATAGAAGGGTTATCGACTTTTTGTATTATCTTTGTGTCCCAAACGCAAGATGAGGAAGGTCGATAACCTTTTCTCTATATTTAAAAGAAAGGATTTGATAGTATGAATAATGAATTCAGAAAGTACGCTGTACAGCATTTAGGGATGAACGGTCTGGTCGTTGATGACGTGATGAAGGCTCAGAATCAGTATTTGAATCCCTATATCTTGGAGGAGCGCCAGTTGAATGTAACTCAGATGGACGTTTTCTCTCGTTTGATGATGGATCGTATCATTTTCCTTGGTACACAGATAGACGATTATACCGCCAACACACTGCAGGCACAGCTGCTGTTCCTGGACTCAACAGATCCTGGTAAGGACATCTCTATCTATATCAATTCGCCTGGTGGTAGTGTAACCGCTGGTCTGGGAATCTATGATACCATGCAGTTTATCACCAGCGATGTGGCTACCATCTGCACTGGTATGGCTGCATCTATGGGCGCAGTGCTGCTTGTGGCTGGTGCTGAAGGAAAGCGTTCGGCTCTGCCTCATAGTCGTGTCATGATCCATCAGCCATTAGGTGGTGTACAGGGTCAGGCTTCGGATATTGAGATTGAAGCTAAGGAGATCCTGAAATTCAAGAAGGAGTTATATACCATTATCTCGGAACATTCGCATACACCATATGATAAGGTTTATGCTGATTCAGATCGTAACTACTGGATGACGGCTGAGGAAGCTAAGGCTTACGGTATGATTGACGAGGTACTCATTAGAAAGAAGTGATGAGTGGCATGAAGAATGTTTGTAGTTTTTGTGGAAGAAGTGATCAAGAGGTAACACTGCTGATTAGTGGTTTGAATGGTCATATCTGTAATGAGTGTGCTGTTCAGGCTTATCAGATCGTGCAGGATAATCTGAAAGAAAATGCCAAGGCAACTGCGAAGGATAAGAAGGGCGCAGCATCTGATGCACCATTGAAGGTGCCTAAGCCTAAAGAGATAAAAGCTTATCTGGATCAGTATGTTATTGGTCAGGACGATGCCAAGCGCTATTTGGCAGTGGCTGTCTATAACCATTACAAGCGTCTGCAGCAACCCACAGATGATGATGTAGAGATCGAGAAGAGTAATATCATCATGGTAGGTAGCACCGGCACAGGAAAAACCCTGTTGGCACGTACTATCGCCAAGTTGCTTGATGTGCCTTTCACCATTGTGGATGCCACCGTGTTTACTGAGGCAGGTTATGTAGGTGAGGATGTGGAGAGCATCTTGTCACGTCTGTTGCAGGTGGCCGATTATAATGTGGAGGCTGCTCAGCGTGGTATCGTGTTCATCGATGAGATTGATAAGATCGCCCGAAAGAGTGACAACCCATCTATCACGCGCGATGTTAGTGGTGAAGGTGTTCAGCAAGGATTGTTGAAATTATTAGAAGGCACGATGGTGAATGTTCCTCCCAAGGGTGGACGTAAGCATCCCGATCAGGATTATATCCATGTTGACACCCGTAATATCCTATTCATTTGTGGTGGTGCTTTCGATGGCATTGAGCGTAAGATCGCGCAGCGTATGAATACCCACGTGGTAGGTTATAACTCGGTAACCAACGTCAGAAAGATTGATAAGAACGACCTGATGAAATACATCGTTCCTCAGGATTTGAAGTCGTTTGGCTTGATTCCTGAGATTATTGGACGTCTGCCAGTGCTTACGCATCTCAATCCACTGGATCGTGAGGCGTTGGAGAAAATACTGATTGAGCCCAAGAACTCTATCATCCGTCAGTATAAGAAACTGTTTGAAATGGATGGCGTTGAGCTGACTTTTGATAAGGAGGCACTTGAAACACTGGTTGACAAAGCCGTGGAGTATAAGTTGGGCGCCCGTGGTTTGCGTTCAATTGTAGAGAATGTCATGATGGATGCGATGTATGACATGCCATCGAAAAGAACGAAGAAATTTAATGTGACCGCCGACTATGTGACGAAACAGTTGGATAAGTCGCATTTCCCTAGTGTAGAAGCCTAAACTAACTAATATTTTATGAGCGAAAAGATGAATCTTACAGCAGCCCTGAAGAAATACTTTGGATTTGATACATTCAAAGGTGATCAGGAACGTATTATACAAAACCTGATGGATGGTAACGATACCTTCGTGCTGATGCCTACCGGTGGTGGCAAGTCGTTGTGTTACCAGTTGCCCTCGCTACTCATGGAGGGTACGGCCATCGTGATATCGCCGCTGATTGCGCTGATGAAGAACCAGGTGGATGTGATTTCCAGTATGAGTGAAACAGAGGGTACTGCCCACTACCTGAACTCATCGTTGAATAAGGCTGCTATAGACCAGGTGAAGAGTGATGTGCTGGCAGGAAGAACTAAGTTGCTGTATGTGGCACCAGAATCGCTTACAAAGGAAGAGAATGTGGAGTTCCTCCGTTCTGTTAAGATATCATTCTATGCCATCGACGAGGCTCACTGTATATCTGAGTGGGGACATGACTTCCGTCCTGAGTATCGTAAGATACGTCCTATCGTTAATGAAATAGGTAAGGCTCCTATCATTGCACTGACAGCTACTGCTACCGACAAGGTACGTACAGACATCAAGAAAAATCTTGGGATAGTAGATGCAGCTGAGTTCAAAAGCTCGTTCAACCGTCCTAACCTGTACTACGAGGTACGTCCAAAGACTGTCAATGTAGATAAGGATATCATCAAGTTTATCAAGCAGCATTCTGGTAAGAGCGGTATCATCTATTGCCTGTCGAGAAAGAAGGTGGAAGAGTTGGCTGCTATCTTGCGTGCTAATGACATCAAGGCTGCAGCCTATCATGCCGGATTAGACAGTAACACCCGTTCTAATACCCAGGATGAGTTCTTGATGGAGAATATAGATGTGATTGTGGCCACCATTGCCTTTGGTATGGGTATTGACAAACCCGATGTGCGTTTTGTTATCCACTATGACATCCCTAAGTCGTTGGAAGGTTACTATCAAGAGACAGGTCGCGCTGGTCGTGACGGTGGCGAAGGTATCTGTCTGGCCTTCTATTCATATAAGGACTTGCAGAAACTTGATAAGTTTATGGAAGGCAAACCTGTTGCCGAGCAGGATATCGGTCGACAGTTGTTGACAGAGACTGCAGCTTATGCCGAGACCAGCGTATGTCGCCGAAAGATGCTGTTGCACTATTTCGGTGAGACCTACGAGAAGGATAACTGTGGAAACTGCGATAACTGTCTGCATCCAAAGACCAAGATTGAAGCCAAAGACCAGTTGGTGACTGTGCTGAAGTCTATACAGGTTATAAAAGAGAACTTCCGTTCGGACTATGTGATTGATTTTATTACTGGTAAGCCTACTGAAGAGATTCTGGCTCATCACCACGAGGAGCAGGAACTTTTTGGGGCTGGTGCCGATGACGATGAGAAGATATGGAACCCAGTAATCCGTCAGGCGTTGTTAGCCGGCTATCTGCGCAAAGAGGTAGAGAACTACGGACTGCTGAAGTTGACTGCTGCAGGAAAGAAATTCCTGAAAGCCCCCCATACCTTTATGATTGTGAAAGATGTAGAGTTTGATGACTACGATGCCGGTGAGCATGATGGTAACATCGGTTCGCTCGACCCTGTGCTCACAGCCATGCTGCACGACTTGCGTAAGAAGGTGTCAAAGCAGCTTGGTCGTCCACCTTACGTCATTTTCCAGGATGTGTCTATCGACCAGATGGCTACCGACTATCCTATCACCCTCGAGGAGCTGAAGAATATCCAGGGTGTAGGCGAAGGAAAAGTAAAGCAACCCTATGCTAAGCAGTTTGTTGACCTCATTGCCAAGTACTGTGAAGAGAACGAGATTGAGCGCCAGGTTGACATGCGTGTGCGCACAGTGGCTAAGAAGTCGATGCTGAAGGTGAAGATTATCCAGAGTATCGACCGTCAGATAGCCCTCGATGATATTGCTGAAGCTCAGGGTATTGAGTTTGAGGAACTGCTCGATGAGGTTGAGGCTATTGTTTACAGTGGCACCAAACTGGATATCGACTATTTCCTTGAAGAGGTAATGGATGAAGATCATATTGACGATATCTATGATTACTTTTCCGAAAGTGAGACCGATAAGTTGAGTGAGGCAGAGAAAGAGCTCGGCGAAGACTACTCGGAGGATGAGATCCGCCTGGTACGTATTAAGTTCATTTCGGAAATGGCTAACTAGAGAGATTGAATATTTGAAGAATTAATAGATAAGAAAGATTATGGCATCATTTATTGAAGACAAGATTGTGATGGACGGCTTGACATTTGACGACGTCCTGTTGATTCCCGCTTATTCCGAGGTGCTGCCAAAAACGGTGGAGCTGAAAACCCGTTTTTCTAAGCACATTGAGCTGAATGTTCCTTTTGTAACAGCAGCTATGGATACGGTGACTGAGAGTCAGATGGCCATTGCCATCGCCCGTGAGGGAGGTATCGGAGTAATTCACAAGAACATGTCGATAGACAACCAGGCACGCGAGGTGGCGATTGTAAAGCGTGCTGAGAATGGTATGATCTACGACCCCATCACAATTCCATTGGGAAGCACTGTGGCTCAGGCTCTCGCCATCATGTCGGAGTACCATATCGGTGGTATCCCCGTGGTTGATGACGACCGTCGCCTGGTGGGTATTGTCACTAATCGCGACCTGCGCTTTGAGCGTCGCTTAGACCGTCCCGTTGAGGAAATCATGTCGAAGGAGAATCTGGTAACTACCCATCAGCAGACCGATCTGACAGCTGCTGCACAGATCCTGCAGGAGAACAAGATTGAGAAGCTGCCTGTTGTGGATAAGGATAACCATCTGATTGGATTGATTACCTATAAGGATATCACCAAGGCTAAGGATAAGCCCATGGCATGTAAGGACGAGAAGGGACGTCTGCGTGTTGCTGCCGGTGTAGGTGTAACAGTTGATACCCTCGACCGTATGCAGGCTTTGGTAAATGCAGGTGTTGATGCCATTGTAATTGATACAGCCCACGGTCACTCTAAGAGTGTTATCGAGAAACTGCGCGAGGCCAAGGCTTCGTTCCCCAATATCGATATCGTGGTTGGAAATATTGCTACAGGAGCAGCAGCAAAGATGCTGGTTGAGAATGGTGCCGACGCAGTAAAGGTTGGTATCGGTCCTGGTAGTATCTGTACCACTCGTGTGGTTGCTGGTGTTGGTGTACCCCAGTTGAGTGCTGTCTATGATGTGTTCAGCGCTCTGAAAGGAACAGGCGTGCCCCTCATCGCTGATGGTGGTCTGCGCTACTCAGGTGATATCGTGAAGGCCTTGGCTGCTGGTGGAAGCTGTGTGATGATCGGCTCACTTGTAGCTGGTACAGAGGAGAGTCCTGGCGACACCATTATCTATAACGGTCGTAAGTTCAAGAGTTACCGTGGTATGGGTTCGCTCGAGGCCATGGAGCACGGTTCTAAGGATCGTTATTTCCAGGCTGATACCAAGGATGTGAAGAAGCTCGTGCCAGAGGGAATCGCTGGTCGTGTACCTTATAAGGGAACTGTTCAGGAGGTGATCTACCAGATGGTAGGTGGTTTGCGTTCTGGTATGGGATACTGTGGTGCTCAGACTATCGAGAAACTCCACGATGCCAAGTTCACTCGTATCACTAATGCCGGTGTGAACGAGTCTCACCCACATGATATCACTATCACCAGTGAGGCTCCTAACTACAGTCGTCCAAACGATTAATGATGAGAAAGCTCACCATAGCCCTTTCCTTGTTTGCTGCGATTTTTTCGCAGCAAACATTGGCACAGGCAGCCGACCCTGTTGTGATGATTATCAACGGGGTGGCTGTACCTCGTTCTGAGTTCGAATATTCGTACAATAAGAATAATGGTGAGGGCGTTATCGACAAGTTGTCGGTGGATGAGTATCTCACCTTATTTATAAATTATAAGCTGAAGGTGGCTGCTGCGCTCGATGCGAGACTTGACACGCTATCGTCGTTCCAGCAGGAATATAAGATGTATCGCGACCAGCAGGTGCGTCCGACGATGGTTACAGATGCTGAGGTATTGGCAGAGGCACGTAGGATGTATGAGCGCACCAAAACGATGATCGGTCAGAAAGGTTTGGTGCGTCCAGCACATATTTTGTTGAGATTGTCAACACAAGCCACCAGACAGCAACAGGAGAAAATACATCAGCGTATAGACTCTGTGTATCGTGCCTTGAAGGCTGGTGCCGACTTCGCCGAGTTAGCCAAGCAAGTGTCTGACGATAAAGGTTCGGCTATCAGAGGTGGCGAGTTGCCATGGATAGCGCCTGGTCAGGCCATGAAAGAGTTTGAAGATGTGGCCTATTCGCTGGCACCCGGTCAGTTGAGTGAACCATTTCTGAGTCCATTAGGCTATCACATCATCTTGATGAAGGAACGTAAACCGCTGGAGTCTTTCGATGCGTTGCGGCAAACCCTAGTATCCCAGTTGGAGCGTAGTGGTATCCGCCATGAGATAGCTGAGATGAAGTTACATGGCAAGGTAGAAGCCTCGGCAGGTAAGATGAATGCTGCACAGGTGATGCAGCAGCAAGCCGACTCAGTAGCAGCTGTGAATAGCTCGCTGAAGTATCTGTTCAAAGAATACCACGATGGACTGTTGCTCTATGAAATCAGCAGTCGTGAGGTATGGAATAAGGCCCAGAATGACGAGATTGCACAGAAGGCCTGGTTCGATACCCATAAGAAGAATTATACATGGAAGGAACCTCGTTATAGAGGTATGGCCTATCATGTAAAAGACAAAAAAGACCTGAAGGCAGTAAAAAAATGTGTGAAGAAGCTGCCCTTTGAAGAATGGACAGAGGCTCTGCGCACCACCTTCAATTCAGACTCTGTGATCCGTGTGAAAGCAGAGATGGGACTGTTTAAGCTTGGGGATAATGAGACCGTGGATAGACTGGTTTTTAAGACTGGTAATTCTACTTCGGTTAAGGAAGCTAGTTATCCTTTCGAGGCGGTGCTTGGAAAAAAACTGAAGCGTCCGGACAGTTATCTGGATGTGCGCCAACAGGTGATAGAAGATCTGCAGGACTATCTGGAGTCGGAATGGGTGGAATCATTGCGAAACCGTTATCAGGTAGAGGTGAATCAAGAAGTATTAAAATCAGTAAATAAGCATCTATGAGTAGTATAAAGAAAGTTATGACACTGGCCCTTCTGGCTTTGCCTTTGATAGCAACTGCCCAGAAGAAGGATTCTATTGGTACCATCGTTGATGAGGTGGTATGGGTGGTTGGTGATGAAGCCATCCTGCGTTCGGATGTTGAAGCGCTGCGCATGCAGTCGGCCATGGAAGGTGTGAAATGGAGTGGTAATCCCGACTGCACCATACCAGAGCAGATTGCCGTTCAGAAATTGTTCAAGCATCAAGCGCAAATAGACAGTATCGAAGTTACCGATGCCGACGTGGCACAGGAGGTAGAGCAGCAGATTGCCTACTGGCTCGAGATGGTAGATGGTTCGCGTGAGCGCCTGGAGGAATACAAACATCAGAATCTGACCCAGATTCGTGCTGATCTGCGCGAGGAGATGAAAGATCGTCAGATGGTGCAGAAGATGAAGCAGAGTCTTGTTGAGGATATTTCTGTAACACCTGCCGAGGTGCGTCGTTATTTCAGTGCTCTTCCGCAGGATAGTCTGCCTTTTGTACCTACAGAAGTAGAGGTGCAGATTGTGCAGTTGACTCCAAAAATCGAGCAGGAAGAGTTGAACCGTGTAAAAGAAGAGTTGCGTAACTATACAGAGCGCGTGAATAAAGGTGAGACACGTTTCCAGACTCTGGCCCAGTTGTACTCAGAAGACCCCGGTTCGGCCCGTCGTGGTGGTGAGCTCGGTCTGATGGGTCGTGGAACGCTTGATCCTGCCTTTGCGGCTGTGGCATTCAATCTGACTGACCCCAAAAAGGTGTCGAAGATTGTAGAGTCGGAGTTTGGTTTCCATATTATTCAGTTGATCGAGAAGCGTGGCGACAAGGTTAACGTGCGCCATATCCTGCGTAAGCCTGTTGTATCTCAGGATGCGGTGGATCGTGCTATCGGTCGTCTGGACTCTATTGCGGCTGATATCCGTGCCGAGAAGTTCAGCTTTGAGGATGCTGCCTCACTCATCTCTGATGATAAGGACACCCGTAATGCCAAAGGCTTGTTGAGTACCGACCAGATGCGTACTGGTAAGACATCGTCGAAGTTCCGTATGCAAGACCTGCCAGCAGAGATAGCCAAGGCTGTTGACACACTGAAGGTAGGTGAGATCTCGCATGCCTTCCAGATGATTAACCAGCGTGGTAAGACCGTATGCGTGATTGCAAAGTTGAAGAGTCGTACTGATGGTCACAGAGCTTCTGTAACAGAGGATTTCCAGATCATGAAAGATGTGGTGCTTAACAAGCGTCGCGAAGAGCGTATCCATCAGTGGGTAGTAGATAAAATTAAGAGTACCTATACCCGTTTGAACGACGATTATAAGGATTGTACATTTGAATACGAAGGTTGGATTAAGTGAGAAAATCGTTTGTCATTGCATTATCGCTGACTCTCTTAGTGGGTCTGATGTCTGCTTTTGCACAGAAAAAGCAGCAACGTCGTCGTCCTGTGGCTGCTCGTAAAGCACAGGTGAAGGATTCGCGTGTGTATCTGGTGCATGCCGATGTGCTGCACTACGACCAGGCGAAGAATGCCGATGCCTCTATCCTGAATGGTAAGGTTCACTTTACTCATCAGGGAGCCCGCCTCTATTGCGACAGTGCTTATTTCTATGAGGGCAGCAATTCGTTTGAGGCTTTTGGACACGTGAAGATGTATCAAGGTGATACCCTCTCACTGTTTAGCGACTATGCCTTTTACGATGGTAACGAGCAAATGGCCCGTGCCCGTTATAATGTAGTGCTCAAGCATAAGAAGACCACACTCTATACCGATAGTCTTGATTTCGACCGTCTTTATGATAATGCTTATTTCTTTGAGGGCGGAAAGATGGTTGATGGTAAGACTACCTTGACCTCAGACTGGGGTGAATATAATACGAAAAGTAAAATGTCGGTATTCAACTATGATGTGAAGATGAAGAGTCCAAAGTTCTTCCTTACTACCGACACCCTTTATTACGACACGCGCCTCTCTATGGCGCATATCGTGGGCCCTTCGAACATTACCTCGGGCGATAGTCATATCTATTCAGAACAAGGTTACTACGATACAAAGAACGACCGTGCGCGCCTGATGAACCGATCTGTGCTCTCAAATCAGGGTAAGATGCTGGTGGGCGACAGCGTGTACTATGATTCAAAAGAAGGTTTCAGTCAGGCCTTCAGAAATGTGGTGTATGTTGATTCTGTCAACAAGAATAAGCTCACAGGCAATTACGGCGAGTATTATGAGCACACAGGATTTGCGCTGTGTACTGACAGTGCAGTGGCTATCGATTATTCGCAAGGCGACTCGCTCTATATGCATGCCGACACCTTTAAGGTTGTGACATATAATATAGAGACCGACTCAGTGTATCGTAAAATCTTTGCTTTCCATCATGTACGTGCTTATCGCACCGATGTGCAGGCTGTTTGCGACTCACTTATCTATAACTCGCTCGACTCATGCATGACGCTCTATCACGATCCTATTGTGTGGAACAATAACCAACAGTTGGTGGGTGATCGTATCGAGGTGTTTATGAAAGACTCACTTATCGATCATGCCCATGTCATCAACAATTGTTTCTCTATTCAGCAGTTGCGCAGTGACTCCACCTTGTTTAATCAGGTTTCGTCGAAAGAGATGTTTGCCTATTTCCTGGATGGTGCTATCCGTGAGACTCAGGCTAAGGGCAATGTGCTCATAGGCTATTATTTTGAGGAAGGCGACAGTGTGGCCATCATCTATAATTATCAGGAAACAGCCGAATTGCGCATGTTCCTGAAAGATCGCAAACTGCAGAAAGTGTGGACTCCTAAAAGTAGCGGTACGATGTATCCGCTCAACCAGATACCCCTTGAAAGGAAACATCTGCCAGGTTTTGCCTGGTACGATTATGTGCGCCCACGCGATCGCTACGATATTTTTATTTGGCGTTCTAAAAAACAATGAGTGACTTAATACATCTTCTTCCAGATAGTGTTGCCAACCAGATAGCAGCTGGTGAGGTGATACAGCGTCCGGCTTCTGTCATCAAGGAGCTGGTAGAGAATTCTGTTGATGCTGGTGCTGCTACCATTCACGTTATTGTGGTGGATGCAGGTCGTACATCCATTCAAGTTATCGATGATGGTAAAGGCATGAGCGAGACAGATGCTCGTTTGTCGTTTGAGCGTCATGCCACCTCAAAGATTCTCCAGGCAGATGATCTGTTTGCCTTGAATACGATGGGTTTCCGTGGTGAGGCATTGGCTTCGATAGCTGCTGTAGCACAGGTAGAGTTGCAGACGCGTCGTCAAGAAGATGAGATTGGTACCAAAATATCTATTGCTGGTTCGAAGGTAGTTGGACAGGAACCCGTGTCATGTCCGGTAGGTAGTAACTTTAAGGTTGACAACTTGTTTTTCAACGTGCCTGCCCGTCGTAAGTTCCTGAAGACCAATGCTACTGAGCTGAATAACATCCTGACTGCTTTTGAACGTATTGTGCTTGTCTATCCTGCCATCCACTTTACACTGCATCATAACGGCGTAGAGATGCTCAATCTGCGTGCCGGGTCAGTACGTCAGCGTATTGCCGATGTGTTTGGTAAGCAGTATAACCAGGATCTGGTGCCTGTCGAGGTTCACACAGCCATGTGTACTGTAACGGGATTTGTGGGTAAGCCAGAGGCTGCCCGTAAGAAGAGTGGTTGCGACTATTTCTTTGTCAATGGTAGATTTATGAAGCATCCTTATTTTCATAAGGCTGTGATGAAAGCCTATGACCGTTTGGTGCCAGAAGGTATGGCTATACCTTATTTCTTGTATCTGGAAGTGGCGCCTGGCGAGATTGATGTGAATATCCATCCTACCAAGACAGAGATAAAGTTTGAGAATGAACAGGCCATCTGGCAGATTCTGTCTGCCGCTGTGCGTGATGGTATCGGCAAGTATTGTGAGGTGCCATCGATAGATTTTGATACCCAAGGGCAGCCTGATATTCCTGTATTCAATCAAGACATGCTACAGGAGAGCAGCTACACTGCGCCAAAGGTTAACTATAACCCCGATTACAATCCCTTCAAGCAGAGTAGTGGTGGGCATAGTAGTAATACGCCCAACCAGTGGGAGAGTCTGTATGAGGGTTTGAAACAAGATTCTTTTCCCCAAGATTCTTTCCCCCAGCAGCCTTCACTGTTCGACGATGATAACATTGTAGAGCCTCAGACGGCTAGTGAGATTCTGTCGGAGAAATCGCCTGCCCACTATCAGTATAAAGGAAAATATCTCATGACGGCCGTTAAGTCGGGCTTGATGATTATCGACCAGCATCGTGCCAGTGTGCGTGTGCTCTACGACCGTTATCTGAAGGAGCATGATGGTCATGTTATCAGTACTCAGAAACTGTTGTTCCCAGAAACCATTACGCTCTCCCCATCAGAGGCTGTGAACATGCAGCAACTGTTGCCAGAACTGATGGCTTATGGTTTCGATCTCAGCGATCTGGGTGGTAATACTTATGCCGTGAATGGTATCCCGGCAGGTTTGGAAGGGGTTAATCCACAAAACTTGTTGCACGATATGATTTCATCTGCCAATGCAGCCGACACGTTGGTATCCATTCAGTCCTCATTGGCTTTAAGGTTGGCCCAGCGTGCAGCCATTCCCTATGGACAGTTGCTCACTAATGACGAGATAGAGAGTATTATCAACGATCTTTTCTCGTGCTCGAATGTCAACTACACACCTGATGGAAAAGCCATACTTTGTATCCTTCCACAGGGCGATATTGAGCGTTTGTTAGGCTGAAGTGTGAATAAGAGTTAAATTTTGATAGTTTTTTGAAGAAACTTGCAGCGTTCTCAAAAAATCTTCTTACCTTTGCACCCGCTTACAAGAAATGAGGGCGTTTAGCTCAGCTGGTTTAGAGCATCTGCCTTACAAGCAGAGGGTCGGCGGTTCGAATCCGTCAACGCCCACTAAAACAAAATGAGGATGTGATTTTTTAAGTCACATCCTTTTTCTTTTCAATAAAACTAGCGCATGAAGAAGGTGAAGAATAGCGAACAGCTCCTATCATATATTCGTGAAGGGCGTATGATGAGTCAGAGAGAGAAACTATGGCTTATTGTCAGTTTGAGTATTCCTTCTATTTTAGCGCAAATCTCAGCCACCATTATGTTCTTTATTGATGCCTCCATGGTAGGCCATCTTGGTGCCAAGGCATCAGCTTCTATCGGTTTGGTGGAGACTACTGGTTGGCTGCTAGGTGGTTTGGCTTCGGCGGCTAATATGGGATTTTCTGTACAGGTGGCCCATTTTATTGGTGCCAACGATTTTGAGGCGGCACGTAGGGTGTTGCGCCAGTCGTTGGTGTGCTGTCTTGTATGGTCGTTACTTATATCTTTGATCTCTGTACTTATTAGTCCCTTCTTACCATTTTGGATGGGAGGTACGGCAGAGATAGCCCGTGATGCATCGCTCTACTTTGGCATATTTGGTGCCTGCGGTGTATTCTTCCAGATGGAAGGTTTAGCTGGTTCCATGCTCAAATGTTCGGGCAACATGAAGATCCCCTCCATGCTCAATATTGGCATGTGTGTGATGGATGTTGTGTTCAACTACCTTTTTATCTATATCCTGGGTTTAGGTGTGATGGGTGCCGCTCTTGGCACGGGTATGGCTATGCTGGTAACAGCCAGTCTGATGCTTTATTTCCTGCTTGTCAAGTCGAAGATGCTTTCCTTGGTGGGGCGTCCGGGGTCTTTCCGGCCTAAGTCGGATACCGTTGGTACTGCTTTCAAGATAGGTGCTCCTATGGGGTTGCAGCATCTGCTGATGGGCTCAGCACAGATGGTGAGTACGCTTATTGTGGCGCCATTGGGAACCATCGCCATTGCTGCGCATTCGTTGGCCATCACTGTCGAGAGTCTCTGTTATATGCCAGGTTTTGGTATAGCTGAGGCTGCTACCACACTGGTGGGGCAGGGTATAGGAGCTGGTCAGAAGTCGCTTACCCGTTCGTTTGCCCGCATGTCGGTAGGGCTTGGTATTGTTGTCATGACACTGATGGGTGTGCTCATGTGGATTTTTGCACCACAGCTGATGTCTATCATGTCGCCTGTTGATGAGGTGATAGCGCTGGGTGCTCAGGTGCTGCGTATTGAGGCATGGGCTGAGCCTATGTTTGCTGCAGCTATTGTCACCAATGGTATTTTCGTTGGTGCTGGCGACACCATTATTCCTGCTGTGATGAGTCTGGGTTCTATGTGGGCAGTACGCCTGTCGTTGGCAGCCACGTTGGCGCCCAAGTGGGGATTACGTGGCGTGTGGACGGCTATGGCTATAGAACTGTCATTCCGTGGCTTTATCTTCCTTGTACGCTTGTTTAAAGGAGGATGGGCTGAAAAGCTGAAGATTAAACATTAAGCATTAAACATTACAGATTAAAGAGTGAACATAAAAAAAGCCGCTCAAGGGTCATCAACGACTCGAGGGCGGCACCAACAATCTATGAATAACTAAAAACCTTTTTCTGAGAAAAAACGGAGTGTCACCACTGCGTCTTTGTTATCCTTACTAACTAATCTTTTTTCTAACACCTTAGAAATACCTATCTCCAAATTAACTAATAAACCTAAAACCAAATTCTAACTAACTATTAACTCTAACTAAAACCTAAATCAATCAATCTTTATATTACCTTAACTAATACCTCTGTATTGCATTTCTATGCTTTCTATTGAAGAACTTTTGTCTTTTGACGTTGCAAAGGTACGACGATTTTGGTTATCTTGCAAGAATAACCCTATACTTTCCTCAAAAAAGTGCATTTCTTTTGATATACATCAACCCGTTGTGTGCGAACACAGCCGAATTGTGTGCGAAGACAGTGTATTTTTACACTTTTTTACATCGTCATACTGATTTTCACTTCTTGATGAGGTTGATATAGTCCTTGTAGGGTATATATCTTCCTCCCATCGTCTTGAGATGAGGCGTTTCAAATTGACAGTCAATCATTCTGCCTCCCAGGTTCTGGAATGTCTGAGCCAGATGTATTAGAGCCAGTTTGGATGCATTTGGAACGAGTGAGAACATGCTTTCGCCAAAAAATACCGGTCCGAAGCATATACCGTATAGTCCGCCCACCAGTTTGTCGGCATCCCATACCTCAACGCTCGCAGCAAATCCCTGTTTATGCATTTCGGTATAAGCCTCTATCATCTCAGGGCCCAGCCATGCTCCCTCGTCGCGATTACGGTTCTGAGCGGTGGCGCAGCCTCTTATCACACCTTCAAAATCTTGGTTGATAGTCAGTTCGAACTCATGTCTTTTCATGAGCTGTTTCATCGAGTGACTGATGTGTATCTCGTCAGGAAAGATGACGAAGCGCTGTAGCGGACAGTACCATAGCGGTTCCTGCTGGTGGCGGTAGGCAAACCAGGGGAAAAAGCCGTTGCTGTAGGCCAATAGCAGACGGTCTATTGACAGATCGCCGCCAACAGCCACCAGTCCATCCTCCTCGCCCAGGTGAGGGTCGGGAAACCACAGTTCGTCATCCAATTGATAAACAGCCATCGTGCGTATCTATTAAAATGTTGCCGCCATGTTTCAGTTTCCCAAATAGAATCTCGCGTGTCAGGAGCGGTTTCAGTCGTTGTCCTATAACGCGGTCCATCTCTCGTGCTCCATATTCGCGGGTGTAGCCTTCCTTCAGCAATAAGTTGAAGGCCGTGTCGCTCAATGTCATCTCCACCTGCTTAGCCTTCAGTTTCTCCTGCAGCTCATTCAGTTTCTTCTTCAGTATGAGCGTTGCCATTGACTTGTTCATATCGTTGAATACTACCGTACCCGACAGGCGGTTGATAAATTCTGGTTTAAATGTCTTTTTCACCTGTTGCAACATCGCCTCGCCGCGTGTGGTATTACCCGTAAAGCCTATGTTGGCTTGTGAGGCAAACTGTGCACCGGCGTTAGATGTCATAATCAGGATGACATTGCGGAAATCAGCCTTATGACCCTTGTTGTCTGTCAGTCGGGCGTAATCCATCACCTGTAGCAGTATATTATAGATATCCTGATGTGCTTTTTCTATCTCGTCGAGCAGTAGCACGCAGTTGGGACTCTTACGTATAGCATCGGTGAGTAGGCCGCCGTCTTCATAGCCCACATATCCTGCAGGCGAACCAATCAACTTGGCCACGGTATGTTTCTCGGTATATTCACTCATGTCGAAACGCAGAAGGGGTATGCTCAGTTCCTTGGCAAGTACGCGTGCTACCTCAGTCTTACCCACGCCAGTAGGACCCACGAACAGCAATGATGCCAGTGGCTTGTTGTCGTCCATCAGACCGGCCTTAGCCATCAGGACAGCCTCTACAACCTGTCGTATAGCCTCGTCTTGTCCATAAATCTTTGATGAGAGATTCGTATTGAGTGTTGAGAGTTTCTCGTTGTCGTCGTCATCATTCATGGCCATGGTATCTACCTTGCATGTCTTAGCAAGCACCTCGGCTATCATCGCCTTGGTTACGATGCTTATGCTGTTGGATGCAAGTTGGCAGTTGGCGCCAGCCTCGTCTATCAGGTCGATGGCTTTGTCGGGCAGAAAGCGCTCGTTGACGAATTTGTAGCTGGCCTCTACGGCAAAGTCCAGAGCCGTCTCGTCGTAGGTCACGTGGTGAAACTGTTCGTACTGCTGTCGCAGTTGTCGTACGATATGTTTTGTTTCGTCAGGTGTAGGCTCTGGGATGTCTATCTGTTGGAATCGTCGTACCAGTCCTTTCGAGCGTGCGAAGTGGCGGTTGTACTCCTCGTAGGTTGTTGATCCGATGAATCTGATGCTGCCTGCCTCCAGGTAGGGTTTCAGCATGTTTGATGCGTCCATGGCCCCTTCGCCAGTTGCGCCAGCGCCTACCAGGGTATGTATCTCGTCGATATATACAATGTTTTTGTCGCTCTCCTCTTTGATACCCTCCATAATTTGTTTGATGCGGTTCTCAAAGTCGCCTCTATATTGTGTGCCAGCCAACAGAGTGCCTAAGTCCAGTTGATAGATTTTGCTGCCTATCAGGCGTTTGGGCACGTTGCCTTCGTCTATCAGTCGTGCTAGTCCCCATACCAGTGCCGTTTTACCAACACCAGGTTCACCCACGTGTAGCGGATTGTTCTTGTCGCGTCGGCATAGCACTTGTATGGTGCGTGTCAGTTCCTGTTCGCGTCCTATCAATGGGTTGTGCTCCTGATAGTGGTCGTTCATGCAAGATACCAGTCGGCGCCAAGCCTGTTCTGGTTTGTGCTCGTTAGTGTCTTCTTCTAAATGGTCTTCAAACTCGCAAGCGCTAATCAAGTCGCTGATAAACTCGCTCTCCATGTTGCCCAGTGTCTCCTTGAGCAGATAGCATGCCCATGACTCCTCCAGCTGTAGTATGCCCACTATCAGGTGTGGAAGGTCGAGTGCCGTGGCGCTACTGTTAAGAACCTGTGCACAAGCCACCTGTATCACCTGTTGCATCTGTACCGAGGCCTCAGGTTCATACTCTGTGTCGTCAGGAATCTGTTCTGTCTCCTCCAGTTTCTCATCCAACTGGTCTATCAGTATCTGCAGATCCCCATATTCGCAGTATATACGTCTGAAGTTAAACTCGTCTGTTATAACCTGCAGCAGGTGTTCTGGCATCACAAATTCGTGGCGCCATTCCTTGCAGTATTTCATTGTCTCGCTCAGTATCTTGGCTGCGCGTTTAGTTTGTTTTATCTCTGCCATAAAAATTAATCTTCCTCGGGCTCAACCGTTAATCTTAGTGGAAATCCTTCTTCTCTTGCCATAGCAGTGGCCTTTCGAACCTTTGATGTTGCCACGTCGTAACTATATATGCCTACCACAGCTTTGTCGGCATGGTGTACTTTTAGCATCAGTGTCTCTGCTTCGGCCTCGCTCTTGAAGAATATCTCTGTGAGAATCTTCACCACAAACTCCATCGTTGTAAAGTCGTCGTTATAGATGGTCACCTTATAACGTCTTGGCTCTCGCAGGTCGGTGCGCTGCCGTTCTTTTATTGCCGATTGTTCCTTTGCCATATCCTCTCTTTATTTGTTTTGTGTGCAAAGGTACACATTAAAATTTAGAAATGGTGTTAACTATGCAAAAAAAACGATTGGTCCCCAGCTTTCTGTCTTTTGCAAGGCAGTAGCCTGGGGACCAGTTCGGCAGTTGCGCTTCGTTCCAATACGCGTCTGCTACAGGTATTGTCAAAAGGTAATCGATTATTAGGTTCAACTCGTGTTTGAATTTTCTGAGTGCAAAGATAAAGCAAAAAATCCATTCCCACAAGGGGTTAGACAAATGGTCGGATGGTTTCAGACAAATAGTCGGATGATAATGACAATCGGTCGTACAATCCGACACGATGTCGGACAAATCGTCCTCCTTTTCGGTGGTAACATCAAGAAAATGGGGGTGTAGATAACAATAAAACCTGTTTTTATTTTCGGGTTTTTAATATATTGTGTATCTTTGCATCCGCAAACTATTTGTCATGAGAGTTGTTAGTTATATATATATAATAGGTGTAATGGTTGTCCTTTCGGTGTTCACAGGTTGTGGCGGAAAGGATCGTACGAATAGTGATGATATCCCTGAGGCGATGATACGCACTCATGGTGACAGTCTGGCCCTTGATGCCAGGTTTACTGGCGACTTTAAGCACTTCCTTTCTGTTACCGACAGTCTGGCTGCTGCAGGTGAGCTTTCGATGATACGTGCCGAAGGTTACCGAGGTGTGGCTTTTTTCCAGTTGGGTGATATTGAGAACAGCGTGGCCTGTTTACGTCGTGTTCTCGCCATCGAAAATCCGCCTGCCCGTGATTTCTGGGAGTATATACATGCCGGAACCAATCTGGTTATCATCTTGAATAGTCAGCGCAACTATGATACGGCCATGCGTACTGCCCTTCGCTTGATTGACATGCTCAAGCAGGTGGATAATCCCTTGCGCGCCCGCGAGATGCAAACCCTTTATCTGTGCTTGGGTGATACTCAGATGATGCTTGAACGTCATGCTGATGCTGTGAAAAGTTACAATGAGGCCTATCAGTGGGTGCTCAACACCCCAAACGATCCTACCAGCAGACCGCTGGCAGCCAGTTTTGAGACCTTGGAGAATATTGCTGTCACCCACCTCAATCATCAGATGGATGGTGCCGGCGTATGGGTTGACCGTATGGACTCGCTGCGTGCAGTCTATGAGAAGCAGCCCAAGGCCGATCCCAAGGAGGTGAAGATATTCCGTGCTTTGGTTGCTCTGCATCGTTCGCAGGTGTGCCAGATGCGTGGACAAACGGCCGATGCTGCCCGTTATTACGCCCACTTTGCGGCTAGCGACTATGGTAAGAGCATTGAGGGGCGCATCAATGGTTGCGAGTATCTAGTGGCAGCCCATCGTTATGCTGAGGCTGCTGATAACTATACAGAGCTAGACCGCTTTATCAGTGAGTGGGGCTATGATTATGATCTTGAAACGATTGGTAATAATCTGCTGCCTAAGTTGCGCTCCAACTTCTATGCGGGGCGTAAGGATTCTGCTTTGCAGGTGGCTTTGCAGATAGCCGAGGTTTACGATACAGCGCTTGTGCGCCAGAAGCGTAGTGAGAGTGCGCAGTTGGCTGCTATCTACGATACTCAGGGCAAAGAGCGCCAGATAGCTGAACAGCGTGCACAGAATCGCTTTGTATCTGCAGTCAGCATAGCCATCAGCTTTATGGCGCTGTTGGCATTGGTTTTTGCTTTCTATGTGTATCGTCAATGGCGTATCACCCAGCATCGCAATCGTATTCTGGCCCGTCAGATTACCGAGGCAGTAGGGTATAAGGATCAGATTCGAGAACTGAAGGCAGCTCCCGCTAAGGAGGAGAGTCTGCCTTCGGCAGGTAATCCCCATCTCCTTTCCGAAGCAGGCGAGGTGGAGCTCTTTAATTCGCTTCGCGATTTGATTGAGAACGAGCAACTGTTCCTGCAGGCCGACTTCGGTCGTCAAACCCTTATCGATCGTACCGGTCTTTCTAAGGAGCGCATTGGTGCGGCTTTTTCGCAGGGCAGCGACAGTCTTTCACTGCCAGCCTATATCCGTGAGTTGCGTTTGGATTATGCTGTACGTATGATGAACAGTCAGCCCGACATAACAGTGGAGCAGGTGAGTCAGGCCAGTGGTTTCACCAGTGCCGACACCTTCACCCGTAACTTCCGTGCTAAGTACGGCATGACACCTACCACCTATAAGCAGACCATCGGTTGATTATCAAGAAATTTGAAGATATAGTAATCATACCTCTCAAAAACCTTGAGTTAACTCAAAACACTCATTTAACTCAATTCACTTTCTGAATTAACTCATTGTCAAAAATGAGCTTATAGAAAAAGAGTCGCTAAGCATTGTGCTTAGCGACTCTTTTTAGTTGGGGTACCCGGACTCGAACCAGGAAAGGCAGGACCAGAATCTGCAGTGTTACCATTACACCATACCCCAAAATGTTTTTGCTTAGAAACGCGCTTGTTTCTGTTTTGCGGGTGCAAAGGTACTACTTTTTCTTGAACTACCAAAATTTTTTGGGGAAAAATTATAAAAAACCGCAAATTTTCCACTTTTTCTTTGTTTTTTTGGCAATTTAGCGTACCTTTGTGCACAAATAATAGATAATTTTTGAATGATACAACTTGTAGAAACGATTAAAGAAGCAATTCAGGAGAAAAAGGGCTGTAACATTGTTGTAGCCGACCTGACAAAAATAGAAGGAACAATCTGTCAGTATTTCATTATCTGTACCGGCAATTCGCCTACTCAGGTTGAAGCTATTGCCGAGTCGGTAGGTGATATGGTGCGTGAGCATTTGGGTGAGAAGCCTACTCATGTGGTAGGATTGGAGAATGCCCAGTGGGTGGCAATGGACTATACCGACGTGTTGGTTCACGTTTTCCTGCCCGATGTGCGTGACTATTACGATTTGGAGCATCTGTGGGAGGACGCTCCGCTGACCAGAATACCCGATTTGGATTAATTATATATATAATAAGGTATATGGAGAATAATCAAAAACCAAACAAGAATAATGGTACAAACGGTCCGAAGATGAATATGCCCAGGTTTAATATGAACTGGATATACTTCATCTCAATACTTGCATTAGGACTATTGTATTTTACTGGAGGTGGCCCCTCTAACAGTAGTGTGGCTAAAACGGCCTCTTATAGCGAATTCCGACAGATGGTGGAGCGCGGCTACGCCAAGAAGATTGTGGTGAACAAGCCCCAGAGTACGCTGCGTATGTATGTGAAACCAGAGCATATTCGCGATGTGTTCCATCAGAGTGCCCAGCAGACAGGCGCAGAACCTTATCTGGAGGTGGAGTTCGGCAGTGTGGACCAGGTAGAGCAGTTTGTGGCTAAGGCCAAGGACAATAAGGTTTTTACTGGCGATCTTGCTTTTGATAACCGTCGCGATAACGAGTTCTTCTCGCTGATCATTACGAATCTGTTGCCTATCCTGTTTATCGTAGGTCTCTGGATATTTTTTATGCGTCGCATGGGCGGCGGAGGCGGCGGTGTTGGTGGCGGCGTGTTCAATGTCGGCAAGAGCAAAGCCAAGATGTATGAAAAGGGAGGTGAATTAGGTATCACGTTTAAGGATGTGGCCGGTCAGGCTGGTGCCAAACAGGAGATACAGGAGATTGTGGATTTCTTGAAGAATCCCCAGAAATATACCGATTTGGGTGGTAAGATACCCAAGGGAGCCCTGTTGGTTGGTCCTCCAGGAACAGGTAAGACCCTGTTGGCAAAGGCTGTGGCAGGCGAAGCTGGTGTGCCCTTCTTCTCAATGAGTGGATCAGATTTCGTTGAGATGTTTGTGGGTGTAGGTGCCAGTCGTGTGCGTGACTTGTTCCAGCAGGCCAAGCAGAAGAGTCCTTGTATCATCTTTATCGACGAGATTGATGCTGTGGGCCGTGCTCGCAGTAAGAATCCTGCTATGGGTGGTAATGATGAGCGTGAGAACACCCTGAATGCGCTGCTGACAGAGATGGATGGATTTGGTACTAATAGTGGTGTGATTATCTTGGCGGCAACAAACCGTGCAGATATGCTTGACTCTGCCTTGTTGCGAGCAGGTCGTTTCGACCGTCAGATCCATGTGGATCTTCCTGACCTGAACGAGCGTAAAGAAGTGTTCAAAGTGCATCTGAAACCAGTGAAGATTGATGATAGCGTGGATATAGACTTCCTGGCTCGTCAAACCCCAGGTTTCTCGGGTGCAGATATTGCCAACGTATGTAATGAGGCCGCTTTGATAGCAGCCCGTCATAATAACCAGACGGTTAGCAAGCAGAATTTCCTGGATGCTGTGGACCGTATCATTGGTGGATTGGAGAAGAAAACCAAGGTGATGACACAGGCTGAGAAGCGTTCTATCGCCATTCATGAGGCTGGCCATGCCACTATCTCATGGTTTACAGAGTTTGCCAACCCATTGGTGAAAGTGAGCATTGTGCCTCGTGGACAGGCCTTAGGCGCAGCTTGGTATCTGCCCGAGGAGCGCGTGTTGCAAACCAAGGAGGCTATGCTTGATGAGATGTGTTCACTATTAGGTGGACGTGCAGCCGAGGAGCTGTTTGTAGGCCATATCTCTACAGGGGCGATGAATGATTTGGAGCGTACTACCAAGCAGGCTTATGGTATGATAGCCTATGCAGGTATGAGTGATAAGTTGCCTAACCTCTGCTACTATAGCAATATGGAATATCAATTCCAGCGTCCTTACTCAGAGACTACTGCTAAGCTCATTGATGAGGAGGTGCGTGCGATGATTGCCGAGCAGTATGAGCGTGCCAAGCAGATTCTGACCGAGCATAAGGAAGGGCATGCTAAACTGGCACAGTTGCTGATAGATAGAGAGGTAATCTTTGCCGAGGATGTAGAAAAGATCTTTGGCAAGCGTCCATGGACCAGTCGTGCAGAGGAGTTGCTTGAGGCACAGATGAAGGCCGATGCTGAGCGCATGGCCGAAGAGCGTGCCAAGGAGTTGGAGGCGGAAGCTGAGGCTCAGAAAGCATTGGAGAGCAAACCAACAGAAGAAAAGGAGGATAAGGATGCATAATTTTATCGTCAGAGCTATCACCGGCGTACTGTTTGTGGCTGTACTGGTGTGCAGTTTCTTGCGCCCGCAAGCCATGGTACTGCTGTTTGCACTCATCACAGGACTGAGTGTATGGGAGTTTACTGGTTTGGTAAACGAGCGTGCTGGTGTGATGGTGAACCGTCTGATATCTACTGTGGCAGGTGTATATCTGTTTCTTGCCATGGCAGGTTTCTGCAGCGAGCTCACTCCATCGGCAGTGTTTGTGCCTTATCTCGTGTCGATTATCTATTTGATGGTGGCCGAGTTGTATCTGAAGAATGAAGATCCTATTCATGATTGGGCTTATACGATGATGGCGCAGCTATATGTAGCTCTGCCTTTATCGCTGCTCAATACATTGGCCTTCCACACGGCCCCTCAGGGATTTGTGGTTTACGATGCGGCGCTACCATTGTCGGTATTCGTGTTCCTGTGGATGAATGATACTGGTGCCTACCTGTGTGGTTCGTTGCTGGGTAAACATAAACTCTTTCCTCGCATTTCGCCAGGAAAGAGTTGGGAAGGCAGCATTGGCGGTGGCATCTTGGTGATGGCTGTGGCCATGCTGGTATGGTATCTCACTGACCAGTATCAACTCAACATGCTGGGACTTACTGCCATAGAGTGGGTAGGTCTTGGTCTCACCGTGGTGGTGTTTGGCACCTGGGGTGATCTGGTAGAGAGTTTGCTGAAGCGTACGCTAGGCATTAAGGATAGTGGTAACATCCTGCCTGGTCATGGTGGCATGCTGGATCGTTTCGATTCTTCGCTGCTTGCCATTCCCGCAGCAGTTGTTTATCTCTATACCATTATGTTATTTTGATTGATAGAGTACACTTAGTGTAGGTTTATATGTGTTTTCGAGGGTGAGGGTGATGAAACCACCTTCATCCTCGAATTTTGCTATGCGGTGGTCTTTTCCGTCCTTGAGCATGTTTGGCCATGCACCCAACTGCTTCTCGAAATCGTCGTGCATCTGTTGCCACATCTTGCGGGTGCTGTCGTTGGTTGAAATAGAGTAGTTCTCCTGCAGTGCTACCAGCGAATCGTTCTTCTGAGCAAGCATGAGGCGATAGTTCAGCGCAGGATTGTACATTGATACCTTGGCAAAGTCGGAGTCGCTCTTAGCCGAATCGATGGCAAATCCACGCGCGCTAAGCGAATCGCAGAAAGTCTTGAAAGGCATGCCCATTGACAAACCACGATAAGAGAGAAACTTTTTTTCACCATTTCCACAAGCACAGAGTGCTGCAATAGCCACTACGGCAACAAATAATTTTTTCATAACAATTAGTTTTTTGTAATAATCGGTGGCAAAGATAGATAATTTTTTTGGAGTTTCCAAAAAATCTATTAACTTTGCAACATGTTTTTATCAACATTACTACTTTCGGCAATCATTTCTATGCCTACAACACCTGACACCCTGCGACAGGAACAACTTGACGAGGTGGTGGTGAAGTCGAATTCGGCTCGCCAGCGTTTGCGTCATATACAGACTGGTGTCGAACAGGTGCAGTTGAAGGATCTGACCACATCGCCACAACTATTTGGTGAACAGGATATTATGCGCTCTATGCAACTGCTGACGGGCGTGAAGAGTGAGAGTGACGCCTCTAGTTCTTTTCAGGTTCGTGGCGGAACGTCGGCCCAGAACCAGATTCTGGTAGATGTGGCACCGGTGTATAATGTGGGGCATCTGGCAGGACTCTTCTCGGCATTCAACAGCGATGCGCTTGTTTCAGCCACTCTCTATAAGGGATTGTTGCCGGCGCAATATGGTGGTGCCTCTTCGGCAGTACTCGATATTGTTGGTAAGACAGGTAATAAAAACGAACTGCATGGTGGTGCCAGCATCGGATTGCTGGCTGCGAAAGGTACACTCGAAGGACCTATCGTGAAGAATAAAGCAGGCTTCCTGATTACGGCACGACGCTCGTATATGGATATGTTTTTGAAGCTCTCGCCCGATTTCAGAGGTAATACTTTGTATTTCTATGATATCAATGCCAAGGCCGACTGGATCATCAATGAGCGCAACCAACTCTTTCTAAGTTTCTTTACAGGTCATGACCGTACGGCACTTGAGGATATGGTGGATATCCGATGGAACAACCTCTCTACCAGTTTAAAATGGTTGCATCACTTTAGCGATCATGCATACGCACAATCCACAGCTTACTACAGCGGCTATCAGACCGACAATGGTATCGACTTCTTAGGTATGAACATCTGGTTCTCTGGTCATATCCGTCAGACGGGCTTCCGTCAGGATTTTCGTGTCGGACTGGGACCTTGTCTGCTGGACGCAGGTTTTCAGACAGCCTTGTACAATGTGACATCGGCCGAGTGGAAACAGGTGTCGCTGCATGAGAAGGAGCAGCGGCGCGCTTGGGATAATGCAGCGTGGGTTAATTTGACTGCACCTATAGGTAAGCATCTTGATGTGTCGGCCGGTTTGCGCTTAAGTAGTTTCTCACCTTTAGGAGGTTCGCTCTACTATGATATAGAAGACAATGGTGACATAGCCTGGTATTACAACTATGGTAAGAATCAGATTGTGAAGACTCATACAAAGCTGGAGCCCCGTTTGTCTATCAACTATCAACTATCACCCATCGTCTCTATCAAACTAGGCTATACTCGTACCTCACAGAATGTGCATGCCTTGCGCAACCAGAGCACCTCGACTCCTTTCGACCGTTATACGATGAGTAGTAATATCGTTGAGCCCGAGGTGGCTGATCAGGTGAGCGGTGGTGTCTTTGTGATGACGCCCAACCAAGACTATGATTTCTCGGCAGAGGCATATTATCGTCAGATAGACAACGTGCTTGATTATCGTGATGGCAAATCATTTGCCAGTGAGATTGAAATTGAGCGTCTGATGCTGGCCGGTAAGGGAAAGGGCTATGGTATCGAGATGAGTGCACGCAAGAACAACGGTAAGTTGACGGGTTGGATAGGATACACGCTGTCGTGGAGCAAGACCCAGATAGATGGCATCAACCAGGGACGCTGGTATGATGCCAATAACGACCGTCGTCACGATATTAATATTGTGGCCATGTATCATCTGAATAAGCGCTGGAACCTGAGTGCCTCGTGGGTATTCAATAGTGGTCAGGCCTTTACTGCTCCTAGTGGTAAGTATATGGTTGAAGACAACTGGGTTTACTACTATACAGAGCGTAATGGCTATCGTGCGCCTGATATGCACCATCTGGATGTGAGTGCCACGTGGACAAAGCGTTATCGCAATCGTACCCACCAACTGGTGTTTGGTATCTATAATCTGTATAATCGCTATAATCCCTTCCTTATCAATTTTGAGGATGGTGATTATGGTGCAGGCACTAAGGCAAAGCAGTTCTCATTGTTCGGCATTGTGCCCAGTGTAAGTTTTAATATCAAATTCTGAAGATTATGCGTCGATTGATATATCTACTGATGGCTTTAGGGTTGACAGCCTGTGAAAAGGAGATAACGATGGACTATCACCAGGCTGCCAAGCGCTATGTGGTTGAGGGCCATATCAATGGTGATGGTACAGAGGTGCGCGTGAGTACCACCAACAATGTGGAAGATAACACCACAGTTAGTGATGTGAACAATGCAGTAGTCAGGATTACTGGTGATGATGGTACCGATGTTACCATTCCTTTGGCTCGTAATGGCTATTACCGTTCCAAACTTCATGGCATACCGGGCACACAATATCAGTTGGATGTAGAGGTTGATGGGCATCATTTCACCTCAACATCAATCATGCAACGTACACCTGTGATGAAGGAGTTTAAACTGGTATGGAAGAAGATGCTGACGGAGCGTTATCTCTTTGGTGATCTCCGACTGCAAGATATTCCCAACGAAAGCAACTGGTACTTCTTGCATATCTATCGCAATGGGCTGGGTTATCGTTGGGCTGTGATGAAGGATGATAAGAATCCTAATAAGGAGTTGCAGCAACTCTTTACCTTTTTCCGTGATGGTGCGCACGATAACGACGTGCTGCATGATGGCGACGAACTGCGTATTGTGATTCGAGCTATCGACCAGCGTGCCTACGACTATCTCTACTCCATGCAACAGATGTCGAGTACAGCTACCAATCCTATTGATAACTTTACTGGTGGCTGCTTGGGCTATTTCTCAGCCAATAGTGAGATAGAATATTATCAGGAGTTCAGCTACAACGATGTTGTAGAAGATGATAAGGACGAATAACCGTCACTTTCACTATTCTTTTTTGCGAATAATGAAAGTAACGGTTATGCCTTTTTGGTCATAATCATATCTGATACGGATGGTGTTTTCGGTGAATGAAACCACCTGTGCCAGCAGTGAGCGCTTAACACTGCTTTCGTCAAGATATGTCAGCTTCAGATTATTATTGTCACACTGATAGTCGCCTTCGTAGATCACTTTGCCTTCAGTGTCATAGGCAGTGAAGGTGCCTTTACGCACCATACCGTTGTAGCTGCCATCGCCACGGAACACAAACTGATCATAGGTGAAATTGTCGGGCTCCAGATCGGTATCGCCATCAATCACCACATCGCCTTCGCCCCAGCCGCGTTGCCAGGTGCCCACGATGATCTCGCCCAGTCGGCGGCCATCATCGTCACCTGTTCCGCAAGCCATCAGCATTAGCGGTAACAATAATATCAGCAGTTTTTTCACAATGACTTATTTTACGTTTCCTACCTTAACCAGGTATTCTGCAATCTGAACAGCGTTCAGGGCGGCACCCTTACGTATCTGGTCGCCACTGAGCCAGAAGGTCAGTCCGCAGTCATCGCTCAGGTCCTTGCGTACACGTCCTACGTAAACATCATCCTTACCGGCTGTCTCCAGTGGCATGGGGTAGGTCAGTGTGGCAGGATCATCCTTCAGTGTGCATCCAGGCGCAGCAGCGATGGCTTTCTGAGCCTCCTCTACGCTGATGGGCTTCTCGGTCTCAATCCAAACACTCTCAGAGTGTGAGCGGAGCGAGCTTACGCGTACGCACATAGCAGAGCATTTAGCATCGGTGTGCATAATCTTGCGTGTCTCGTTAAACATCTTCATCTCCTCTTTGGTGTAGCCGTTAGGCTGGAACACGTCGATCTGTGGGATGACGTTGTAAGCCAGTTGGTGGGCAAACTTCTTGATGGTCTTTACCTCACCATCCTCTACCATCTCCTTGTACTGCTGCTGCAGTTCGGCCATGGCGGCGGCACCAGCACCAGAGGCACTCTGGTATGATGCAACGTGGATGCGTTTTATGTGAGAAATCTTTTCCAGAGGCTGGAGCACTACTACCATCATGATAGTGGTACAGTTAGGATTGGCGATAATGCCGCGTGGGCGGTTCAGGGCGTCCTCGGCATTACACTCGGGCACTACCAAGGGTACATCGTCGTCCATACGGAAAGCACTCGAGTTATCAATCATCACAGCACCATACTTAGTGATAGTCTCGGCAAACTCCTTCGATGTGCCTGCACCTGCCGAGGTGAAGGCGATATCGACATCCTTAAAGTCGTCGTTGTGCTGAAGCAGTTTTACCTCAATCTCCTTACCTTTAAAATTGTACTTCGTTCCGGCACTGCGCTCTGAGCCAAACAGTACCAGTTCGTCCATTGGGAAATTTCTCTCAGCGAGGATGCGCAGAAACTCTTGTCCTACGGCTCCACTCGCACCTACAATTGCTACTTTCATCTTGTTTATCCTTTAAATGGTTACAATTTGGCCGCAAAATTATGTTTTTTTTTTCATTTTACCAAAAAAATGCCTACCTTTGTACCCAAAATGACATTATTATTATCATATTTGCCGATTACAGACCCAACTTTTATCTTTTTTGTGGTGCTGATGATTATTCTGTTTGCTCCTATCGTGATGAGTAAACTGCGTATTCCGCATATCATCGGAATGGTGCTGGCAGGTATCGCTATCGGTCAATATGGTTTTAATATTCTGGTGCGCGACAACTCGTTTGAACTCTTTGGTAAGGTGGGGTTGTACTACATTATGTTTCTGGCTGGTCTTGAGATGGATGTGGAGGGCGTGAAGAAACATTCGCGCCAGTTCCTGTTGTTCGGTCTCCTCACGTGTCTTGTGCCGCTTCTCCTCACCTATGTCATGTCGGTCACCATCCTGGGGTATTCTACTGCAGCCTCGTTTCTGTTAGGGTGTATCATGGCGTCGAATACGCTTATTGCCTATCCTATAGTAGGCAGATACGGTTTGCAGAAACATCCCAGTGTAGCGCTCAGTGTAGGCTCCTCGATGATAGCGCTATTTTTTGCACTCGTTATGTTGGCTGCCATCTCAGGTTCGTTCAGCAAGGATAGCAACTGGTTGTTCTGGGTGTTGTTCGTGGTTAAGTTTGCTGCTTTCTGTGTGGGTAGCATCATCCTTATTCCTAAGCTCACGCGTTATTTCTTGCGCCGATACAGTGATGCCGTGATGCAGTACACATTCGTTATGGCGGTGATGTTCCTTAGTGCAGCGCTCTCATCGCTCATTGGCATCGAGGGTGTGTTTGGCGCATTCTTTTCTGGTCTGATATTAAACAGATATATCCCCCGTGTGTCGCCTCTGATGAACCGTATTGAGTTTATCGGTAACGCCCTGTTCATCCCCTATTTCCTGATAGGTGTAGGTATGCTTATCAATCTGAGTGCGCTCTTCTCGAGTGTGCAGGTGGTATGGATAGTATTGCTTATCGTATTCTTCGGTACCTTAGGAAAAGCAGTGGCAGCCTATGTATGCAGTCTGCTATTCAAATTGTCGAAATCAGATGGTCATATGATGTTTGGTCTTACCTCGGCTCATGCAGCAGGTGCCATTGCTATGGTGATGGTGGGCATCCGACTGGAAGTAGCTCCGGGTGAATATCTGGTGAGCAACGACATGTTGAATGCTGTGGTGATGATGATTCTGTTCACATGTATCATCAGTTCGGTGATGACCGAGCATGCAGCCAAGAAGATTATCATCCACGAGAAGGCTCATCTGCGGAGCGACCTGCCAAAAGATGATGACGAGAAGATTCTGCTTTGCGTAAAATATCCTGAGATAGCTCCTCATCTGCTTTATCTCTCTATGTTCATGCGCAACCAGCGGTTGAATCGCGATCTCGTGGCACTTAATGTGGTGTATGATGACCAGAAGAGCAATGTAGCGCGCGAGGAGGGTATCCGACTCTTGGAAAAACTGCAGCAGATGGCCAGTGCCAGTGAGGTGACGGTGCAGACGCAGGTGCGCCTGGCCACCAACATTGCTAATGGTATCAAGCATGCTTTCCGTGAGTTTGGTTGTAGCGAGATTGTGATGGGTATGCACGTGCATACCGATATCAGTCCACGATTCTGGGGTGATTTTATCCAGAGTCTGTATAACGGTTTGAACCGTCAGATTTTCCTGGTGCGATTTGTGCAGCCTATGACCACCTTGCGGCGCATCCGTGTGGCAGTGCCATCACGTGCAGAGTTTGAACCAGGTTTCCACCGTTGGCTGGAACGTCTGAGTCGTCTGGCCGGTCAGTTGGATTGCCGCATCCAGTTCCACGGGCGTCATGAGAGTCTTGATCTCATCAAGCAGTACATCAATAATCGTCATGCCAGTGTGCGTGCCGAATATACCTATATGGCCCATTGGAACGAACTGCCCCAGTTGGCTGCCGACATCGCCGACGACCATCTGTTTGTGGTAGTAACCGCCCGTAAGGGTACCATCTCTTATAAGACAGCCTTAGAGCGTTTGCCTGATGAACTGCAGGCGCACTTCTCGGGCAAGAATCTTGTGATCATCTTCCCCGATCAGCATGGTGATACCAAGGATGAGCGCATGAGCTTCACTGAGGCACAACACCATGAGGAGAAGAGTATCTATGATACCATTCTGAGGTGGATACATAAGAGTAATTGAAGATTGAAAATTGAAAATTGAAGATTGATAATGATTGATATAAAGAATATAACCAAGAGTTTCGGCTCATTACAGGTGTTGAAAGGTATCGACCTTCACATCGACAAGGGTGAAGTGGTGAGCATTGTTGGTCCCAGCGGTGCTGGTAAGACCACTCTGCTGCAAATTATTGGAACCCTTGACAGACCCGACACGGGGAGTGTGGTTGTTGATGGCATCGACACGACATCCCTGTCTCAGAAACATCTGTCAGATTTCCGCAACAGACATCTGGGCTTTGTGTTCCAGTTCCATCAGCTGTTGCCAGAGTTTACCGCTATTGAGAATATCATGATTCCTGCTTACATTGCAGGCACCTCGCAGCGTCAGGCGCGTCAGCGAGCCAAGGAGTTGCTCGAGTTTATGGGGCTGACTGATCGTGCCACTCATAAGCCTAACGAGCTTTCGGGTGGTGAGAAACAGCGTGTGGCTGTGGCCCGTGCGTTAGTCAACAACCCAGCAGTGATCCTGGCCGACGAGCCCTCTGGCTCTCTCGACACGAAGAACAAGGAAGAGTTACATCAGTTGTTCTTCGACCTTCGTAATCAGTTCGGACAGACCTTTGTCATCGTGACGCATGATGAGCAATTGGCCTCTATCACCGATCGTACTATTCACCTTAAAGACGGACAAATATGCTTACCCTCGGAGACTACAACACTTTAAAGATTGTAAAGTCGGTAGATTTCGGACTTTACTTGGATGGTGGCGAAGAAGGCGAAATCCTGCTTCCCCAGCGTTATGTAACTAAAGATATGCACATTGGTGACGAAATCTCTGTGTTTATCTATCTGGATCAGGAGGAGCGTCCTGTGGCAACAACCGAGCATCCCTATGCCAAGGTTGGCGAGTTTGCCAGTCTTGAGGTTGCCTGGGTTAATCAGTTCGGTGCCTTCCTCAACTGGGGTTTGATGAAGGACATCTTCTGCCCATTCCGTGAGCAGAAGAAGCGTATGGAGCAAGGTCAGCGTCACATCGTTTATATTAAGGTAGATGAGGATAGCTACCGCTTGATGGCTACTGCTAAAGTGGAGAAATATCTCAGCACTCCCACCGTTAAGGATCTGCCCTCACTGCAGCATGGTGCAGAGGTGGATATCTTGGTTTGGCAGAAGACCGACCTGGGTTTTAAGGTGATTATTAATAATAAGTTCCAGGGGTTGATATTCGAAAATCAGATCTTCCAGCCCTTGCACAGTGGCTTGAAACTCAAGGCGTATGTTGACCATGTACGACAGGATGGAAAGATAGATATTGTGCTGCAGCCCACAGGTCGCCAGCAGACACTCGACTTTGCAGAGACCTTGCTTCGCTATCTCTATGAGAATGATGGTTATTGCAACTTGGGCGATAAGTCGGCCGCCGAGCTTATCTACGACCGTTTCCAGGTTTCTAAGAAAGCTTATAAGAAAGCCGTGGGTGATCTCTATAAACGTCGGCTTATCACGATTGAGCCTGATGGCATTCGTTTAGTAAAATAAAGACAATAAAAAACCTCGCCGGTTGGCGAGGCTTTTTTGTATTTAGAACTCTGCTGATTTCGGAGTACGTGGGAAAGGAATCACGTCGCGGATGTTCTGCATACCTGTTACGAACAGGATGAGACGCTCGAAACCAAGACCGAAACCTGCGTGTGGGCATGAACCCCATTTGCGGGTGTCGATATACCACCAGAGGTGGGTCTGGTCCATTTCGCGGCGATTAATCTCGCCCATCAGTTTGTCGTAGCTCTCTTCACGAACACTACCACCGATGATCTCACCAATCTGTGGGAAGAGTACATCGGTACCCTGCATGGTAGGACCAGGGGCAACAGCACCCTTGTAACCTACTGAACCGCCATCGGCAGTATCCTGGTTCTGCTTCATGTAGAACGACTTGAACGCACGTGGGTAGTCGGTCATGATAACTGGCTTCTTGAAGTGCTCCTCAACCAGATAGCGCTCGTGCTCGCTGGCCAGGTCGTCGCCCCAGTTGCAGGGGAACTCAAACTTCTTGCCGTTCTTGATAGCCTCCTGCAGGATGTTGATACCCTCAGTGTAAGGCAGACGAACGAAGGTTTCCTTGAGTACACCCTCCAAGCGCTCGATCAGTGTCTTGTCGATCATCTTGTTCAGGAACTCCAGATCGTCCTTACAGTTGTCGAGAGCCCAACGCACGCAATACTTGATGAAGTCTTCCTCAAGATCCATCAGCTCTTCCTGATCCAGGAAAGCAACCTCAGGCTCAACCATCCAGAACTCAGCCAGGTGGCGAGGTGTATTACTGTTCTCTGCACGGAAGGTAGGACCGAAGGTGTAGATAGAACCCAGTGCGGTAGCACCTAGCTCACCCTCCAGCTGACCAGATACTGTGAGAGATGTCTGCTCGCCGAAGAAGTCGTCATCGTATATGATCTTACCATTCTCATCCTTCTTCAGGTCGTACAGGTTCTTGGTAGTAACCTGGAACATGTTACCTGCTCCCTCACAGTCAGATGCAGTGATCAGTGGTGTATGGAAGTAGAAGAATCCATGCTCATGGAAGTAGGTGTGGATGGCCATTGCCATGTTGTGGCGAATGCGCATCACGGCACCAAAGGTGTTGGTACGCAAGCGCATGTGAGCATTCTTGCGCATCACCTCGAAGCTCTGTCCCTTCTTCTGCATGGGGTAGTCGTTGCCGCAGAGACCATACACCTCAAGTTTTGTGGCCTGGATCTCTGATGACTGACCGGCACCCTGACTCTCTACTAAAGTACCCTCAGCACTGATACATGCACCAGTGGTGATATCCTTCAGTACTTGCTCGTCGAACTTAGTAGGGTCAACGACAATCTGTATATTCTTAATAGTAGAACCGTCGTTGAGAGCAATGAAGTCAACGGCCTTAGAGCTGCGGTGCGTACGCACCCAACCCTTTACGCATACTTCCTTGCCATATTCTGTGCTTTTCAGCACATCAATAATCTTTGTTCTTTTCATTATCAATTGTCTGATCGTTTCTTTAGTACGCTTGCTTAAGCAAGAATTGTCAATTACTCATAAGCGCCCATACGCAGACGGTCAACCTCCTCCTCGGTGAGGTAGCGCCAGTCACCACGCTTCAGGTTCTTCTTGGTCAGACCGGCAAACTGTACGCGGTCGAGCTTCTGAACGCGATAGCCCAGGCTCTCGAAGATTCGGCGAACGATACGGTTCTTACCAGAGTGAATCTCGATACCTACCTGCTTCTTGTCGGTTGGGTGAGCATACTGTACGTCGTCTGCCTTGATCTCACCGTCCTCCAGCTGGATACCCTCGGCAATCTGAGCCAGATCGTGAGCGGTTACGTTCTTATCGAGGTAAACGTGATAGATCTTCTTCTTCAGATACTTTGGATGAGTAAGTTTAGAAGCCAGGTCACCATCGTTGGTGAGCAGCAGTACACCTGTGGTGTTGCGGTCCAGACGACCTACAGGATAGATGCGCTCTGGGCAGGCATTCTTCACGAGGTCCATAACAGTCTTACGCTGCTGTGGATCGTCGCTGGTTGTTACATAATCCTTTGGCTTATTGAGCAGTACGTAAACCTTCTTTTCGATGTTTACAGGCTGATCGTGGAACTTCACCAAGTCGGTACGCAGAATCTTTGTTCCCAGCTCGGTTACAATCTCGCCGTTAACTGATACTACACCTGCCTGGATGAACTCATCGGCCTCGCGACGGCTGCAGACACCTGCATTAGCCAGGAACTTGTTCAAGCGCAGTGGCTCGTTTGGATCGTAGTTGATCTCCTTGTACTCGATGCGCTTCTTCATTGAATACTTTGCATTTGGATCATAGTCGGCTGTACGCTGACGTGGACCCTTCTTGTAAGGAGCGGCACCATATGGTTTGCCATAGCCACCCTGCTGAGGACGACCGTAGCCACCCTGCTGAGGACGACCGTAACCACCCTGCTGAGGACGACCGTAACCACCCTGCTGAGGACGACCGTAGCCACCCTGCTGAGGACGACCGTAGCCACCCTGCTGAGGACGCTGACCATAGCCACCCTGCTGAGGACGACCATAGCCACCCTGCTGAGGACGCTGGCCATAACCACCCTGGCGCTGACCGTAGCCACCCTGACGCTGACCGTAGCCACCCTGGCGCTGCTGGTCGTAGCCACCCTCGTTGTTGTAGTTATTACGTGGGCGATAGCCTCCCTGAGGGCGCTGAGGTGCGTTGCTCTGCAAACCAGCACCGAATCCCTCTGGACGGAACTCGCCTTCATCATTGTTATTGCGATAGCTGTTGCGCTCGTAGTTGCCTGGACGCACAGCAGTGGCGTGAATGCGTGGACGTGGTGAACGACCTGGACGATACTCTCTCTGAGCGCCATCCTGTGCAGTTTCTTCCTGTTTCTTCTCGTTGTTTTCGAAATCCATGAGTTGTTTTCTTTTAAGATGAAATAAAATAAATAAATGTGTAATTAAATACCTGTATAGGTTGCTGGTGTAATAGCGCGAAGCTCTTCTTTTACTTCTTCACTCACCTCGAGTGTTTCTATAAAGTTCTTGATCTTCTCGCCAGTAAGCTTCTCATTGGTACGTGTGAGCGCTTTTAGCGTCTCATAGGGGTTAGGGTAGGCCTCACGACGCAGAATGGTCTGGATGGCCTCGGCCACCACTGCCCATGTGTTGTCAAGATCCTCCTGCAACTTCTCCTCATTCAGAATGAGCTTGCGAAGTCCCTTCAGTGTGCTTTGGAAAGCAATAACGGCATGACCCATGGGGACACCCACGTTGCGCAGAACGGTAGAGTCGGTCAGGTCGCGCTGCAAACGGCTCACTGGCAACTTAGCTGCCAGGAACTGCAGAATAGCATTGGCGACACCCAGGTTGCCCTCAGAGTTCTCGTAGTCGATGGGGTTCACCTTATGTGGCATAGCACTTGATCCAACTTCACCCTTCTTGATCTTCTGTTTGAAGTAGTCCATAGAGATATACATCCAGAAGTCACGATCCAGATCGATGACGATGGTGTTGATACGGCGCATCGCATCGAAGATAGCGCCCAACCAGTCGTAGTTTGAAATCTGAGTGGTGTACTGTTCGCGTTCCAGTCCCAGTTTTTCGCTTACAAACTGATTACCAAACTCACGCCAGTCGTACTGTGGATAAGCCACGTGGTGCGCATTGTAGTTACCTGTAGCACCACCGAACTTGGCAGTGATAGGAGTAGCCTTCAGACCGCGCAACTGCTCTTCCAGACGATATACGTACACCATGACCTCCTTGCCCAGACGGGTAGGTGATGCAGGCTGTCCGTGGGTCTTGGCCAGCATGGGGATGTTCTTCCACTGCTCAGCATAGTCATGCAGTTGCTCAATCAGCTCCTCAACCATAGGATAGTAAACCTGCTCCAGAGCCTCCTTAATAGAAAGAGGTACGCTGGTGTTGTTAATGTCCTGCGAGGTGAGGCCGAAGTGGATAAACTCCTTGTAGCTTTCAAAACCGCCCATAGCGTCAAGTTTCTCTTTGATAAAATACTCAACGGCTTTTACGTCGTGGTTAGTAATTGACTCAATGTCCTTCACTCGCTGAGCATCAGCGAGAGTGAACTGGCGATAGATGTCACGAAGTTGATCGAATAATGAGTGGTTGATACCCTGAAGTTGAGGTAATGGCAATTCACACAAGGCAATGAAATACTCTATTTCAACGCGCACTCTGTAACGTATCAGAGCATACTCTGAAAAGTATTCTGCCAATGGTTCGGTCTTACTTCTGTAACGGCCATCAATAGGCGAGATGGCTGTCAATAAACTTAAATCCATGTTTTAAATTAATTCCTGTAAATTATCGATAATTTTCTATTTCTACAATATCCTTTTTAACCCAAAACCGCAACCTCATCGGCTGCGGAAAGCGGAATTTGTGTCGTGGGCGTTGACGGATTCGAACCGCCGACCCTCTGCTTGTAAGGCAGATGCTCTAAACCAGCTGAGCTAAACGCCCTTTTCAACATGTAAAGCGACTTGATGTCGTTTTTGTCTCATTTGCGGGTGCAAAGGTACAAAGAAAAATTGAAACTGCAAAATTTCTGAGCGAAAATTTTGCAGTTTCTTGCATTTTTATAGTTGATAGAGGTCGTTTGCGCCCATCAACTCTACTTTTTTCTCTGCTAAGATCTTCTCGCAGGTGTCCAGATCAGTGGGGCGGATGACGACTGTAGCAGCATCGCCATTGGCAAACGAATACATATATTCAATAAAGATACCGTTTTTCGAGAGGTGCTGGAGTACGATGGCTAGCGAGCCACTGATGTTGGGGCATGTGAATCCGATAACATCTGTGATCTTTACTGCAAAGTGAGCCTCTTTCAGAACCTGGTAGGCTTTGTCGGGGTCAGAAACGATGCAGCGTAGAATACCGAAATCGCTATTGTCGGCAATACTCATTGCTGTGAGGTTGATGCCTGCCTTACCAAGCACTTCAGTCACTTCGGTCAGTCGGCCTGACTTGTTCTCAAGGAAAATGGAAAGTTGCTTTGTCTTCATAAGATTATTGTTTTAAATACTACGTTTGTCAATCACACGTTTGGCTTTGCCTTCAGAGCGCTCAATACCCTTTGGCTCTACCAGTTTTACCTTGAAGCCCAGACCGATGACACTGCGCAGTTCACCCTCCAATTTCTTCTGCAGGCCAACCATGGTAGCCATATCGTCGGTAAAGTACTCTTCCTTCACCTCTACCTTCAGTTCCGAGGTGTCGGTGTTGTTCACGCGGTCAACGGTCAGTAGGAAGTGAGGCTCGTATTCTGGCAACTTTAGGATAACGTCTTCTATCTGTGATGGGAATACGTTTACACCGCGGATAATGAGCATGTCGTCGCAACGTCCCAGGATACGGTCCATGCGTACCAGCGTGCGTCCGCACTTACACTTGTCGTAGTGCAGGGCTGTCAGGTCGTGGGTGCGATAGCGGAGTAGGGGCATACCCTCCTTTGTCAGGTGCGTAAAGGTCAGCTCGCCCAGTTGTCCTTCGGGCATTGGCTCTCCTGTCTTTGGATCCAGGATTTCTGGATAGAACAGGTCCTCGTTCAGGTGGGTGCCACACTGGTGCTCGCACTCATAGCCTACACCAGGACCGGCTATCTCGCTCAGTCCGTAGATGTCATAAGCCTTAATGCCCAGACTCTCCTCCAGTTTCTTACGCATTTTCTCAGTCCAAGGCTCAGCGCCGAAAACGCCAACCTTCAACTTAAATTCGTCGCGGCTCCATTCGCACTCTTTCATAGCTTCGCCCAGGAACATGGCGTAGCTGGGGGTGCAACAAAGAATGGTGGTGCCAAAATCGTGCATCAGGGTCATCTGTTTCTGGGTGTTTCCTGATGAGATAGGAATCACCGATGCGCCGATGTTGGTAGCTCCGTCGTGAGCGCCAAGACCTCCGGTAAACAGGCCGTAGCCGTAAGCCACCTGGAAGATGTCGTCTTTTCCTGCACCATAGGCGGTAAAGGCGCGACTGATGGCTTCGCTCCACATGGCAAGGTCTTTGCGGGTGTAAAGTACTACAACTGGTTTGCCGGTGGTTCCCGATGAGGCGTGGATTCTAACAATCTGACTCATGGGCACGGCGGCCAGTCCAAAGGGATAGTTGTCGCGGAGGTCGAGCTTATTGGTAAAAGGCAGTTTGGTGATGTCGTCGATACTTTTGATATCGCCAGGTTCCAACCCCATCTCCTGAAACTTCTTTCGGTAGAAGGGGGTGTTGTAATATACATACTCTGCCATCTTTACTAGGCGTTGACTCTGGATCTCGCGAAGCTGTTCGCGGTCCATACACTCCATTGTTTCATTCCAAATCATGTCTGTTTCTTGTCGTTGATTATATGTACTTTACGGCCACAAAGATAGCGCATTTTTTTGAACCAACCAAAAAAGTGGTATCAAAAATGTGTATTTTATTTAAATGGTTTGGCACTTTCGTATATTTATTGTATTTTTGTCCCAGTTCTATATATATATAATAAGGTATGAAAAAACTATTCTTGTTACTAATGACCGTTTTAGGTCTTAACACAGCCTGTGGTCAGCAGACTTTTGAGGTAGATGAGTTTACCACTGCTAGTGGCAAAACCATTAAGTTTCATGCGCTGATGCATGCTTGTATCCGTATTCAGTATGATGGCAAGGAGATACAGATTGATCCTGTGTCGAAGTTGGGTAATCGTACAGTCAGCTATGCTGCTATGCCTAAGGCTGACTACATCTTTGTCACCCATGAACATGCCGATCATTATGATGCTGCTGCACTTCAGTCACTTGCAACTGATAAAACGCAGTTGGTGCTGAATAAGCGCTGTGGCGATATGTATGGTGCAGGAAAAGTGATGGTGAATGGTGATAAGTTGCAGTTGACTGATGTAAGTGTTGAGGCTGTGCCTGCTTATAATGCTACGGCAGGTCGCGAGCAGTTTCATCCCAAGGGGCGCGATAATGGTTATATCCTAACCATCGATGGCTTGCGTATCTATATTGCTGGCGATACCGAGGATATTCCCGAGATGTCGCAAATCAAGGATATCGACATAGCTTTCCTGCCGTGCAACCAGCCTTATACGATGACGCCTGAGCAACTGGTGCGTGCAGCTAAGGTGATCAAGCCAAAAGTGCTGTTCCCTTATCACTACGGACAGACTGATCTGAGTTCGATACCTGCTCAGCTTGAAGGAACAGGTATCGATGTGAGAATACGTCATTACGAGTAGGCGTTACTCATAATCATCAATTACAGAGTTGGTGAAATCCATCATTGGCTTGGCGGCTTTGAACATACGTTCAATCTCGTCGAGCCATTTTTCGCCTTCATAAAAGTCATCTGCCACCTGATGCCAGCAGCAATAGTCTTTCATGCGCAGGTACTCCACGTGAGGCCAGTCCTTGGGGAATCCTACAGGACATTTCTTCAGTTTCTCTAATCCAAAGCCTTGTGGCTGGTCCCAACTCGATACATCCGTTGGTGCCGAGAAACTGCTGGCTACCTGACTGCCATAATATTTCTTGAACTCTTTGTTTTCTACACACTTCAACCATTCTTCCGTGTTGCCCATTATCTCATTGCGGCATGAAGTCAGAATGTTTGTGGGCAACCAGTAGTTGCCGCATGCCACCATACAATGTCCGGGCTCCAGATGTAGGTAGTAGCCGCCGTGCAATGCTTTCTTGCCATGCGCTGCGATATAAGCACCGAAGTGGTTCTTGTAGGGCGACTTGTCGGGTGAGAAACGCGTGTCGCGATTAAAGCGGTAAGTGCAATCCTTGACTGTGAGATGTGCTATCGATGGGTCGAAAGTCGCAATCCTGTTGATGGCCTGTGCAATGCCCGCTTCGAATTCTGCCCTCACAGCATCATACTCAGCCTTGTGTTCCCAATACCAATCGCGATTGTTGTTCGCCATTAACTGCTTCAGATAGTCTAAAATTCTTTTTGCATCCATGTTCTTTCTATTTTTGCTTGCAAAGATACACATTTCTTACTAAACAGAGATGGAAAAACCTTACTTTTTAATAAGTAAGGGCCCGCTGAAAAGCGAGCCCTATGCGTTTTTCTGGTACCTGATGGGATTATTTCCACCAGAAGTCATCCACGAATGTACCTTGTACATAGCTCGTGAATTTTTTGTTCTCATTAGCGATATTTCTTCTTTCGGGCACTGGTACGAATGTGTCGTCAACCAGTATCTTGCATGCTGCTTCACCTCTTGTGGCGTAGAGCTCCATCCATGCACCGTTCTTTGAAACCTCGATCCTGATATTCTTGATCTGTTCGGGAGTGATGAACTCACCGTTAATCTGGAATTCCACAGGATCTACATTCGGACCTGCACCAGTGTTATACATCCTATATTCGCCTTTTTCGTTGGGAGTTGTTTCGCCGAATATGCCGTGTACCTCTATACCCATCACTCTCAGTGGAAGTACACCGCCTGCACAGATCAGTCTCAGGGTGGTCCTTCCGCCTTCTGCCTTCACTACGTCGAATACAACATCGTTAAAGTCGAAGTCGCCAGCTTCCGAAGCCGACAGGTCTTCAGCAATCACACGATAGAGCGGACTACCACCTGCAAAGCCTGGGTTACATACCGTTTCAGGAATGTTGATGTCTGGCTTGCCCGATTTGAAACCTGCTGCAAAGATGTTATCATCAATACTGAAACCATCTACTGCGTAGATAACCGTTCTGCCGGCACCGCTGTCGCCTTGTGCAAAGTGTGTCTCTGCCGAAACATATAGGTTGCCGCCGTAGATGATGGCACCATGACTGTTGGTACTAGCAAGAGATGGGTCTCTGACAATATCCTTAGCCTGGAATACTGCATATCCATTTGGAGATATACCATAGATGCCATATCCTGTATCACCGCTTCTTCCGCACTCAAACTGAGCTGTCTCCTCAACTAGGAATACGGCGTTCTCTCCCATCACGATCTTAAATGGACCAGAAACGGCGTCAGAGCTTGAGTCTCTACCTCCATAGAAATTCTCTGTTACTACACCGCAACCAGCATCAATCTTGAAGGCACCTTCGGCAGATGAGATGTTCATCTCAAAGTCGTGGGTCACCTCAAGGAAACAGTTGTTGATTACGTTCTCGCTTCCGCCGATATAGGCGAAATCATATGTTGTCCAATGACCGTTGTTCACCCATCCCGAGTTGTTGGAGTTGACCTTAGTAGTACCAGCGACGGTCCACTCGGCGTTATTCAGTACAGCACCTGCATTCACAGAAACCGTTATCACGTTGATGGTGCCATCGTTGACGATTCTGGAATTGTTGCTTTCGGCATTCACGTTTGCAGCTTGCAGCGTGCCCGCATTATAGAGCGATCCAGACATGTTTGTTGCAAAAGAGCCCGCTCTGATGGTTCCGTGATTAAAAATACCGGTATTGTTGTTGGCTGTTAATACGCCTGTGGTTTCCAGAGTTGCACCTTCTGCAATGTAAATGGCAGCAACGTTGAGTGTGGTGGCGCTGGCTTCGCCTAGTCTTAAGGTCGCTCCTTGAGTCAGATAGATCTCCGAACGGTAGTCTGGGGCAAATTTGGGTGTCGCGGCGTTGGTGTCTCCATTAGATAGATCAACAGAACCTGTTACGTAAATTGTACTAGCACCCGACCATGTAGAAACAGCTTGTGTTTCTGCATCAATGAAATAAGTGCCTGCGCCACCTCCCCCTGTTGGCAGTCTGTTGACACCTTCAGGTACGGCATCCTGCAACTTGTTCGCATCACAGTCTGTCGGGAAAGAAATCGTAGGCTGTAGGTTGCCTTTATACGAAGCATAAGTGCCCAGAGCACGTGTAACGGCACGCGTATTGGCTTTCTTGCTGCTGAAGCCCCAATCAACATTGGGCGCAACCTTACCAAACGTTCTCTCAAAAGCTGCAGCATACGTTTCGCCTGCATTCTTCTCAACTTTCTCCTCGTTGTAGTAATATTCATTATGACTACATGACGAGAGTACCACCGTACCCATTATGATGGCTACGATAGCTATAATTCCGAAATGATAGTCTTTATTCATAATTGTAAAAGGTTAGATTAGTAATTTGTTGAAACATAGGATATATTTGCTGCAAATATATGAAAAAAGTAGATATGTTGCTAGAAAATGGTAGTTAATAAAAGTTAACCATTGCGCAACATATTATGTTTTGTGTATAAAAACGATGGTATGGTCGATAAATTGTTTATGGTTTATGCATGTGCTATCATTAATATGATGCCGTGCATGGGATGCCTGCAGCGATGACGCGATCGCGTATCTGATCGAGTTGCTCGTGGGTGGCTTTCTCTAGGCCTTGAGCGGGTGTCTCGCGGTCGATGGTGTATATCATTACCTGCTGTGGCTTGATGTCCTTTACGGCTTCTAACCACGTGGCAACATATTCCTCGCCGGTGTTATCTACGCTCTCGCCTTGGCACTGTCCGCGCATAAACATGGTTTGGATAATGACATGACCGTTGAAGGCTTTGAGGCGTTCGATGATCTGATTTACATCGTAGGTGCCATTAGGACGATCTACCTTGTTAATATATACGGGGTCGATCGTGTCCAGTTTCAGGATGTTATTATCAACCTTCATCAGGGCATCGTGCACTGCTGGTCGATGAATCATGGTAGAATTGCTGAGTACCGACACTTTGGCTTGGGGGCAATACTGATTGCGGAGGCTGATGACATCATCGATAATTTCGGCAAAGTGTGGGTGACAGGTAGGCTCGCCATTGCCGGCAAAGGTGAGTACATCAGGCAACTGTCCATCTTCTTTCATCTGCTGAAGTGTTGCCTCCAACTTTCTGGCTACCTCCTCACGTGTAGGTAGAGGTAGGGTGGGGCGATGATCTTCGTTGAAACCACATTCACAGTAGATGCAGTCGAAACTGCACACTTTACCGTCTGCAGGCATAAGATTGATGCCAAGCGAAATGCCTAGTCTGCGACTGTGTACGGGCCCGAAAATGGGCGAAGGATAAATAATTGTACTCATAACGGGTGCAAAGTTACGCTTTTTATGAGATAAAAAAGAACAAAAGAAGCAAAAAATATATGTTCTTATGTGCTTATGTCTAATTTTTTGTGTAACTTTGCAGCCGAATTCGAATTTTTACGTACGTAAATAAATGAAAAGACGCAAGAAATATGCTGGCAACCGTCGTGGTGTGCAGTTGGTGACCCTTTGCATCAGTACGGCGATGGTGCTGGTTTTGCTTGGACTGTTGGTATTTTCAGTCCAAATCTCTCGTAATTTGTCGCAGTGGGTAAAGGAAAACCTTACAGTGACAGTGATGTTGAGTGACGACGTTACCGTAAACGGCGCCAAATTGTTATGCCGTGACCTCTATCATCGTCCTTATTCGCGAAACATTGATTACATCAGTAAGGAACAGGCGCTTAAGGAGCAGAGTGATGCTATGGGTTCCGATCCATCGGAGTTCCTGGGTGTAAACCCCTTCCCAGCCACGCTCGAACTGCAGTTGCATTCCGACTATGCCAACAGCGATTCGCTTAGATGGATAGCTCGTGAACTGCAGAAGAATCCTAAGATTACCGATGTGGCTTATCAGGTGGATCTGATGGACAGTGTGAACCGCAACCTGACGAAAGTCAACCTGGTGCTGTTGGCACTGGCTGTTCTGCTTACGTTTGTGTCGTTCTCGCTTATCAACAACACTGTTCGCTTGAGTGTTTATTCACGCCGATTCCTCATCCATACCATGAAACTGGTGGGAGCCTCGTGGGGTTTCATCCGTCGTCCGTTCATGAAGCAGGCATTGCTAGTGGGTGTGCTTGCGGCGTTGATAGCCATTGCGGTGCTGGGCGGTTGTGTGTATGGTCTTTACTATTATGAGCCCAATATTGTGAGCATTATCACCTGGCGCGAGTTGGTGATCACTGCAGTGGCAGTGCTACTGTTTGGCATTATCATCACAGCTGCTTGCTCATATATCTCCGTAAACAAATTCCTCCGCATGTCGGCAGGAGAGCTGTATAAAATCTGATGATTTTGAATTGATAATTGAGAATTGAAAATTGACAATTATAATGGATAAGAAGAATTTTGCATTCGATAAGACCAACTTTATATTGTTGGCAATCAGCATGGCCATTGTGGTGATTGGCTTTTTGCTGATGGTAGGTCCTAACTCTACCGATACAGCGTTCGAACCCGACATCTTCAGTGTGCGCCGCACCAAGGTGGCTCCTGTGGTATGTCTTTTCGGTTTTGTGTCGATGATTTATGCCGTAGTTCGTAAACCAAAAGATTTGGAGAAATAAGATATGGATTGGATACAAGCATTGATTCTTGGTTTGGTGCAGGGACTCACAGAGTATCTGCCTGTTAGTTCGAGTGGACATCTGACTATCCTTTCAAACTTCTTTGGCATTGATGGTGCCGACAACCTGCAGTTTACCGTTGCTGTACACGTGGCTACTGTGCTCAGTACACTGGTGGTGCTGTGGAAGGAGATTGACTGGATACTGATGGGATTGTTTAAGTTTAAGATGAACGACGAGACGAAATATGCCTTGAACATCTTGGTGTCGATGATTCCTGTTGGCATTGTAGGTGTATTCTTTAAGGATAAGGTAGAAGAAGCTTTCGGTGCTGGTCTGCTGATAGTGGGCGTGATGCTGATTGTAACTTCTATCCTGCTCATCTTCTCATACTATGCCAAGCCACGTGTGAAAGAGCATATCTCACTGTGGGATGCCTTTGTGATTGGTGTGGCTCAGGCTTGTGCCGTACTGCCAGGACTGTCTCGTTCGGGCTCTACTATCGCTACCGGTTTGATGCTGGGTGATAAGAAAGAAAAGCTGGCTCAGTTCTCATTCCTGATGGTTATCCCTCCCATCTTGGGCGAGGCGTTGCTCGATGTGCTGAAAGCCATGAAGGGCGACGAGGTGGTGAACGAGAGCATTGGTATCTTCCCCATGATCATCGGTTTTGTAGCTGCATTCCTGTCGGGTTGCTTTGCTTGCAAGCTGATGATTAACCTGGTTAAGAAAGGTAAGCTTGTTTACTTTGGAATTTATTGCGCCATCATCGGTGTAACAGTGCTCATTTATCAGCTGACTCGATGAATTTCCAGGAAGGCGCATATATCTATATCAATAAGCCCTATCGCATGAGTAGCTTTGGGGCATTGGCACATATCCGCTATGTGCTCAGCAAACGCCTCCATGTGAAGCGTGTGAAGATGGGTCATGCTGGTACCCTCGACCCCTTGGCAACAGGTGTGCTGGTGCTCTGCACCGGTAAGGCCACCAAGCAGATTGAGGCCCTGCAGCAGCACTCTAAGGAATATACTGCTACCCTGCAGTTGGGTGCTACCACCCCCAGCTATGATCTGGAGCATGAGGTAGATCAGACCTATCCTACCAGTCATATCACCCGCGAGTTGATAGAGCAGACACTGCCTCGTTTCGTAGGTGATATTATGCAGCGCCCGCCACTGTTTTCAGCCTGTAAGGTTGGTGGCGACCGTGCTTATGAACTGGCTCGTAAGGGTAGCGACCATCAGTTGGCCGAGAAACCTGTGCGTATCGATGAGATAGAAATCATGGATTTCGATCCCGAGAAGATGCAGTTGCAGATTCGTGTGGCCTGTGGTAAAGGTACATACATCCGCTCGTTGGCTCGCGACATTGGCGAGGCGCTGGGTAGTGGTGCACACCTCACAGCCTTATGCCGCACCCGTGTGGGGGATGTTCGTATTGAGGACTGTCTGACGTTCGATAGTTTCCCCGAATGGTTGGAGGAAAAGTTGAAGGACGGAAGAATTGAAAAATTGAAGAGTTGAAGTTTTTTATATATGAAGTTATCACAGTTTAAATTTAAGTTACCTGAAGAGCAGGTTGCACTCGAACCTCCTTTCCATCGTGATGAGTGCAAGCTGATGGTGTTGCATCGTAAGAGTAAGCGCATTGAGTCGGGACTCGACTTCCGTGCTATCCTCAACTACTTTGATGAGGATGATGTCTTTATCTTTAACGATACAAAGGTTTTCCCTGCTCGTTTGTATGGTACCAAGGAAAAGACCGATGCAAAGATTGAGGTGTTCTTGCTGCGTGAGTTGAATGCCGACCAGCGTTTGTGGGATGTGCTTGTTGAGCCAGCCCGAAAGATTCGTATCGGCAACAAACTCTTTTTCGAAGAAGACGGTCCTATGGTGGCTGAGGTGATTGATAACACTACCAGCCGTGGCCGTACGCTTCGTTTCCTCTACGATTGTCCTCACGACGAGTTCAAGCAGATGCTGTTCGATTTAGGTGAGGCTCCTCTGCCACGTTACATCATCGATCGTCGTCCTGCTAACGAGGAGGATATGACAAACTTCCAGACTATCTATGCCAAGAATGAGGGTGCTGTCACCGCTCCTGCCACTGGTCTCCATTTCAGTCGTGAGCTCATGAAGCGTATGGAGATCAAAGGTATTAACTTCGCATTCATCACCCTGCACTGTGGTTTGGGCAACTTTGATGCTATTGAGGTTGAAGACCTTACCAAGCACAAAATGTCGAGTGAGCAGATGTTTGTAACTGCTGAGGCTTGCGAGACTGTTAATACTGCTAAAGAGAATGGTCATCGTGTGTGCTGCGTAGGTGTGAGCACCGCCCGTGCCACCGAGAGTGCTGTAGGTACCGATGGTATGCTGAAGGAGTTTGAGGGATGGACCAATAAGTTTATCTTCCCTCCATACGAGTTCGGACTGTGTAATGCCCTGATTGGTAATTTCTATCATCCTGAGTCGCCTATGATGATGACCGAGGCTTCGTTTGTGGGTTACGACCTGCTGTATGAGGGTTATCAGCGTGCGCTGAAGGAGGGTTACAAGTTTGGATGCTACGGCGATGCCCTGCTGATGCTCGACGATTAATGAGTGAAAAGTGAACAGTGAAAAGTGAATAGTGAAAAGTTACATCGGGTATTCCTTGGGCTAGGTAGTAATCTTGGCGATAAGGAGGCAAATATCCGCAACGCTATATCGCTTATCGGCGAAAGAGTAGGACTGGTAGTACGCCAGTCCTCTCTTATTTCGACCGAACCTTGGGGGTTCGAGTCTGACCATCGTTTTGTGAATGCTGCTGTGCTTTGCGAAACCACACTTACACCACGTCAGGTACTCAGCGCCACTCAGAAGATTGAGCGCGAGCTGGGACGTAAACATAAGTCGGTAGGTGGTCATTATGCCGACCGCCTGATAGATATAGACATTCTGCTATATGACGATCTGAGGGTGGATGAACCCGACTTGCAGATTCCCCACCCTCTGATGTTTGAGCGCGATTTTGTGATGATCCCGCTCGGTGAAATTAGAGATTGAATTTGATATTTAGAATTTATAATCCAAACCTACACCAATCACGTGGTTGGTGCGGCTGTATGTGTCACTACCAGCGTATGGCAGACCCTGATACTGCTGCTGATTCTTGGTGAAGTCGCTGTAGAGCGAGCAGAAGTAGCTGACGTTGAGGCGCATCTTGTCGTTGATGTTCCAGGCACCACCCAAACCAACTGAATAGCTGTCGCAGGCAAACGAGGTGTTCTGCTGATATCCGTCGGCCAAACCATAGTCGGTGCGCTGTCCACCGCAGCTAACAGTGAATTTTTTGTTGATGTCGTACTCTACACCGGCCAGGATTTCGTGTGTGCCGTGGGTGAGCTCCTTCTGGCGGTCGCCTGCCATCTTGGCGTGCTTGTCGTCGAAGAAGTGATACTCCAAGGTGGCGCGCAACTTGTCGGTGAACTCATAGCCTACGGCTGCCACAAACAGCGATGGCATGTCGTAACGGGTCTCGGCACCATCCTGATAGGCAGCTACCTTATCGCCGAACTGTGCCAATGCCATGTTACCCTCGATATAAGGCATGATGCCAGCTGTGGCAGGGTCGGTGTTCTTGATACGAGCCGAAAGTGTTTTGGTATCATTCTCGGTTGAGATCTTGGTGCGGAACTCGTATCGGGCGGCAATGGTGAGTGGGCCCTCGTGGTAGTCAAAGCTCACGATAGGTGCAAATCCCCAACCACGCTGAATACAGTCGAGCTGCAGATTAATCAGATCGATGGGTGCTGCAGGGATAGATGATGAAGCGTAATTGGGTAGGTCGGCTACTACATGACCGCGGTTGTAACCATCGTAATAGTTGGCACGCACACCGATGGCTGCTGCAAAATTGTCGGTTACCTTGTAGGTCAGATTCACCTGTCCGCCATAGATGTACTGCTTACCTTTCATCTCCGAGTCGAAGCGGTATACGTCGGGCATCATACCTGCCTGTGCCAGCATGGCCTTGAGGGGCACCTCAAACATGGGAATGCCGTCAGCATATTTTACGAAACCGCCGCTGCCTACAATGCCAATCATGGCCGACAGGGCTACGCGATCCTTTTTATACGAAGCAAACAGAGCAGGTACGATAGGGGCCGAAGCCTTACCATTGTACTTCTGCTGGAATCCTGTACCCAGGAAACCAGGTACTGTTGTCTCGATGTCACGATTCTGCCATGGCTTCTGGAAGTTCAATGAAAACTGGAATCCCTCGTGACCCCAAGCCAGTCCTGCGGGGTTACTGTAGGCTGCGTCGATTTCGGTAGAAGCACCGCGCGCAAACATACGGTCGAATGCTATGTGATAGTTTGTGTTGGTCATCAGTCCACCAGCGTGGACGGTGGCTGTCGTGGCTATTGCCAGTAAGCCTGAAACAATTAATTTTCTCGTCATTTTTTTTAGATTCTAATGAATTTCGGCTGCAAAGGTAGCCAAAAAATCAGAAAGAAGCGAAAAAATGACGAGAAAAATGCAGAAAAAGAACAATATTATTTTATTCTTTCATTAAAACGATCCATCAACCATTGCTTTTGTTCCGCGATTGTCAGGTTGCTGTTGTCGAGTTCAAGGGCGTCATCAGCCTTGCGCAACGGACTCACCTCGCGGTGCGAATCGATATAATCGCGCTCCTGTACGTTCTTCAGGATATCATCGAAATCGGCTGGCATTCCTTTGGCTTTGAGCTCGTCGAAGCGGCGCTGGGCACGTACCTCTGCCGATGCAGTCACGAAAATCTTCAGTTCTGCATCAGGAAACACCGTAGTGCCAATGTCGCGACCATCCATAACCACGCCTTTGTCCTTACCCATCTGCTGCTGTTGTGCTACCATGGCGGTGCGTACAAAACCTACTGCTGCAATGGGACTCACATGACTACTTACTTCAAGTGAGCGTATCTCCTTTTCCACGCATTCGCCATTCAGGTATGTGTCAGGGCGACCTGTCTCGGCATTAAACTTGAATGAAATCTGTATTTGTGGCATCTGCTGCTCCAGTTCGGCTATTTTCACGCTGCCGTCGGCATTAAACAGATTATGACGCAGGGCATAGAGCGTTACGCTGCGATACATAGCACCTGTGTCAACATATACATAGCCCACCTCGCGGGCCAAGTCCTTAGCCATCGTGCTTTTACCGCACGAGCTATGACCATCGATTGCAATTGTTATTTTCTTCATAATGTGTATGATATATTAATCAGTAGTGATGATGTGCTGACATGATATTTCCCCCAACCCAGATGGAGCTTGAATCGTTGTAGCGAAATGCCGGCACCAAGTGTTAGTCCTGCCCCGTGAGCAGATGAGCCTTCACTGTCGGTAATCTTCATCTGATTGGCTTTCCGGAAATTGTAGCCTGCTGCCAAGTAGATATTCTCGCCCAACAGGATGTCGGTACCGATAGCCAGATGGCGCCCGATACCCTCACTCCAATCTGTCAGTCGGCTCATGGTAGCATGAAATCTCAGGGGAGCGTTTAATAATCGTTTGCTGGCACCAATCTGCAGGTCAAACGGGATATCCTCAAACTCGTCGTCATAAGCCTTTATCTGTCCACCCAGATTGCGTGCTACTGCCGACAGACTCCAACCACGTTCCACGTCGAGATAGTTCAATCCTAAGTCAACGCCAACACCTAATGAGTTGTAGCCTGCAATGCTGGAGGTGATGAACTTGGCTGTGATACCACCACTGACACGTTCGCTGAGTTCATAGGCAAACGACCCGCCGATGGCAATATCGCGTGCCGTAAAATCCCCAAGGTCTTCGTTGGCAAATGAGGTCTGCTTGATATGTCCATAGTCCATCATCAGTGCCGATACACCCCATGAGGCGCGTTCTCCTGCCAAGCGTACAAATGAGGCGCTCACGGTCTTGGCGCCCTCCATGTAAGTCATGTAATTCAGGTTCAGCGTTTTGTCACTGACGCCACTGATGAGTGCAGGGTTGTGGAAAATCTGGGTGGCATCGTCATCGGTCAGTGTGATGTTCTCGCCACCTAAGGCAGCTACATGTGCACTGACAGGCAACCTCAGGAAGTTGTAGGTTGTCTCGCTCTCCTGTGCGCCGATGGCACAGGTCCAAAGCGTGAGTATGCTTGTGATAACGCCGTTCCGAATGTTCATTTCTCCTAATTTGGTCGCAAAGTTAGCAAAAAAACTTAATATATACCTATTAATATAGAAAAAATAACTATCTTTGCACTCGGTTTAATGAAAACTGTAGATGGAAGTCAAGAAGAGTAGTGAGGCTGATTTAGAACAGAAACGCACACAAGGGTTCCTGCTAGGACTTATTGTGGTGTTGGCCGCACTGTTTGTCCTGCTTGAGTGGAACAGTGGTGATACCGGGTGGGCGCTCTTCGATGATGACGACTCTTTGGAAGCAGAGGTGGAATTATCGCCACTGAAGCGTGATAAGGATGAGGTGCCAATGATGATCCCTCAAGAGAAGAAGGTTGAGAAGCAAGAGTCGGAGCAGCTTCATTTGGTTGATCATGATGTGGAGCTTCCTCCCGAACCCATCTTGCAAGAGGAGACCGAACAGGAAGAGCCCACTGAGAAGGCTGAAGAAGAGAAGCCTCAGGTGGTAGATATGTATGACGAACCCATCGATTTCCGTGTGGTTGAAGACTTGCCGCAGTTTCCTGGTGGTGCTGTAGAATTCATGAAATGGCTTACGCAGAACTTGAAATATCCCCCCTCTGCCCAGCAGCGCAAGATAAGAGGTAAGGTTGTAGCTCAGTTCATTGTCAACAAGGATGGCTCTCTGAGCGATCTGCAGGTGGTGCAGCCGTTAGAGCCTGCATGCGATGCTGAAGTGATGCGTGTGCTCAAGACCATGCCACAGTGGAAGGCTGGTATGATGAATGCCAAACCCTGTCGCACCATGGTGTGTATCCCAATTGTATTTAATTTATAAGAAGATATGTTTACATCAGAAGAATTACTGAAGAAAGTGAATGAGGCGCTCGATAATCTGGTTTACGATCGCCAGCCAGCTTCATTGTACGAGCCTATCAAGTATGTACTGTCTATTGGTGGCAAGCGTGTACGCCCAGTACTCACCTTGTTGTCATATAATCTCTATAAAGAGGACCCCCTGCGTATTATGCCTCAGGCTATTGGTCTGGAGACCTATCATAATTTTACCTTGTTGCACGACGACCTGATGGACCATGCTGATATGCGTCGTGGCCATGCTACTGTTCACAAGAAGTGGGATGCCAACCGTGCCATCCTGTCGGGTGATACCATGTTGCTGCAGGCCTTCGAGCGTGTAGAGGATTGTGATCCTTCTAAGTTGCCAGCCGTGTTCCAGGTGTTCATTCAGACCACCCTTGAGATTGGTGAAGGTCAGCAGTTAGATGTAGAGTTTGAGCAGCGCAACGATGTTACCGAGGATGAGTATATTGAGATGATTCGTCTGAAGACCAGTGTGCTCTTGGCTTGTGCTTGTAAGGTTGGTGCTATCATGGCCGATGCGCCCGCCGATGACATTGAGAATATGTATAAGTTTGGCGAGAAGTTGGGCTTGGCCTTCCAGTTGCAGGACGACCTGCTTGATGTATATGGCGACCCAGCTGTGTTTGGTAAGAATATTGGTGGCGACATCACTTCTAACAAGAAGACCTATATGCTTATCAATGCCTTTAATCGTGCCGACGATGCTCAGCGTGCTACTCTTACCAAGTGGGTTGAGGCTACTGATTTCGATCGCAACGAGAAGGTGGCAGCAGTCACTGAATTGTATAATGTTATTGGCATTCGTCAGTTGTGCGAGCAGAAGATAGAGCAGTATTATCAGGAGAGTTTGGTTTTCCTGGACAAGGTACATGTGAGCGAGGAGCGTAAGACTTATCTGAAGGCTTATGCTGCTGAGATGATGAAGCGTCAGAGCTGATGATAGATACACACTGCCATATTGATGGAGAGGAGTTCGTCGAGGATATCGATGCGGTTATAACCCGAGCACGTGAGGCTGGGGTGCAGGCCATCGGTGTTCCAGGCATCAATCTTCAGTCGCTCGATACTGTAGTCAGCGTGTGTCAGCGCTATCCGGGCTTCTGCTATCCCATGTTAGGTTTGCATCCCGAGGATGTGAAGTCTGATTGGCAGGATGTCCTGGTGGCTATCAAGCCTCGGTTGTCGCAGGCTATCGCGATTGGTGAGGTTGGTCTTGATTTCTACTGGAGTAGAGAGTTCGAGCAAGAGCAGCTGTTGGCATTCGAGGAGCAAGTCCGCTGGTCGGTTGAGTTGCAGTTGCCTCTGATGATTCACTGTCGTAAGGCGCAGAATGAGATGATTGCCATCCTCAAGCGCTACAAGAGTCAGTTGCCCGGTGGTGTGTTCCACTGTTTCACTGGCAATGAGCTCGAGGCTAAGGAGTTGTTGCTGTTTGATGGCTTTGTGCTGGGTATCGGTGGTGTGTCCACTTTCAAGAAGTCGCATCTCCCCGAAGTATTACCCGCAGTGGTTCCTTTGGAGCGTATCGTGCTTGAGACCGATGCCCCTTATATGGCTCCTGTTCCCAAACGAGGTGAACGAAACGAACCAGCCTTTGTGGCCTATGTGCAGAAGAAGTTGGCCGAGGCCTATGGGGTGAGTGAGGAAACCGTTGAGAGAATCACCAATGATAACTGTAAAAAAGTATTAAATATAAATGTTTAACCAGTGGATTGTGCGGTAAAAATCTTACCTTTGCATCCGCGAAATAATAGGAGAGGTGCTCGAGTGGTTGAAGAGGCACGCCTGGAAAGCGTGTAACCGGCAAAACCGGTTCGCAGGTTCGAATCCTGTTCTCTCCGCTAGGCAGATTCAGGATTCAAAGCTCCGAGGCAAAGTGCCGAGGTATCCTGTTCTCTCCGCATTTTCCTTGAAATATGAAACGACTGTTATTTCTATTTACACTGATAGGTTTGCTCAGTTTTACGCAAACCAGTTTTGCTGAGCCCCAGGTAAAGCCTGATACAGTGGCAGTGACTGATACTGTTGCTGCTGCAGCTACCGATTCGTTGACGGTGCTTGATGGTGAACTTGAGGCCCTTGATGACGATGAGGCTGAAGAGGGTGGCAGTCTGCATAAGCAGCTCAAGACAAAGTTTGTAGATGGTAATGTGGCCTTCATGTCACTTGTTGCTTTGGCACTGGTGCTTGGTTTGGCCTTCTGCATTGAGCGCATTATCTATCTGACCCTGAGTGAGATCAAGAGTCATCAACTGATGACCGATATCGAACAGCGCCTGAAGGCAGATGATGTAGAGGGCGCCAAAACGCTTTGTCGTAACACCCGTGGTCCTGTTGCTTCTGTGTGCTATCAGGGTTTGTTGCATATCAAGCAGCCCATGGATGCCATTGAGCGTAGCATCACTAATTTCGGTGGTTTGCAAACCGCCAACCTTGAGAAGGGTTGTTCGTGGATCAAACTGTTCATTGCCATGGCACCATCGCTTGGCTTCTTAGGCACTGTGATTGGTATGGTGATGGCTTTCGACCAGATACAGCAGGTGGGCGACATCGGTCCAACCATCGTAGCGCAAGGTATGAAGGTGGCCCTTATCACCACTATCTTTGGTATTGTAGTAGCATTGGTATTACAGCTGTTCTACAGCTATATTCTCTCAAAGATTGAACGTCTCACAGCGCAGATGGAAGAAGCTGCTATCACTCTGCTCGACCTGATTGCCGAATACAAACACGCGCATCATGAATAGTTTCATCTCACCCGCCATTGCCGATTTCATGCTCTGGCTGATGTACATCACATTAGCCGTTGCCATGGGCGTGACAGCCTATTCTGTGTGGCATGGGTTGCGTAATAGGCGTAAGGGTAGCGATGTGGTCAATGGGGTGCCTGCCGGACGTATCGGTTGGATGGTGGCCATAGGTTTCGTACTCCTCATGGTGGTTACCTATGCCTTAGGTTCCACTCAACCTATCCTCACCAATGGCACGCTCCTTATCGACACATTCTGGTTGCGTTTGGCCGACATGTTTATCTACACTTCTATCATATTGATTATCGGATGTTTCGTAAGCGCTATCGTCAGCAGATTCCGGAGCTGAACACCACCTCGACAGCCGACATATCCTTTATGTTGCTGATCTTCTTCCTCGTGACCTCGTCGATGGACACGGAGAAGGGGTTGATGCGTCAGATGGCGCCGCCACCTCTGGAGCATGAGACACCGAAAGATATCAATCGTGAGAGTGTGATGCAGGTGCGACTGGATGCTAATAACCAGTTGACGTGTGATGGCAAAGTGGTGACACTGGCACAACTCACTGATGAGGTACGCTCACTGGCATCTGTCAACCGCACTGGTCATGTGGTACAGATACAAGCCGATGCCAAGTCCACCTACGATGCCTATTTCCATATGCAGGATGCCATTGTGGGTGCCTATCATGCCTTGCGCGAGGCGTATGCCCGTAAGCACTATGGTCATGCCTATGAGTTATGTACTGCCGAGCAGCGTACGCTGATGAACGAGTACTATCCGCAGCGCATCAGTGAAGGTGAGATTACAGAGGAAGGAGGTGCCCGATGAGACCTATGCGCAGCATGTTCAGTCAGCAGCATCGTGGTGTGCCGCAACTCAATGTGGCTTCCATGCCCGACCTGATCTTCACGGTGCTGTTCTTCTTTATGATTGTCACCCATATGCGTAGCGACGAAGTAAAAGTGCGCTTGCAGGTACCGCAAGGACGTGAGGTGCAGAAACTGGCTAATAAGCAAGCCTTAGTGAATATATATATTGGTCGTGCAGGTATGAAGCAGCAGTCACAGACCGACCGCTGGGCAGTCCAGTTGAATGGCGACCTTGTGCAACCTGCCGACATCCCCGCTCGTATAGAGGATATACGTGGCGGACTCTCTCAAGAAAATCAGCAGCGACTCACCGTTAGTCTGCGTGTTGATAAACAGGCGCCTATGGGTTTGGTTAGTGAGGTGAAGAAGCACCTGCAACAAGCTTATGCCCTGAAGATAAATTATAGTGCAACAGAAATCAAAAATTAATAACTGCTATGGTGAAAATTGATGAACTCGACAAGCAGATTCTGAGTCTGATAGCCGCCGATGCCCGTATTCCATTTCTTGAAGTGGCACGTGCGTGTAATGTAAGTGGTGCTGCCATTCATCAGCACATTCAAAAAATGAACAATTTAGGTGTCCTCAAGGGCACACAGTACCTGATTGATCCTGAGAGCGTGGGTTATGAGACCTGTGCTTTTATCGGTCTGAACCTGAAAGACCCCGCTAAGTTTGATGAAGTACTCGAGCAACTGAGACAAATCCCAGAGGTGGTGGAGTGTCACTACACCACGGGTAACTTTGATATGTTTATCAAGATCTATGCCCGCAACAACCACCACTTGCTGACCATCATTCATGACAAGTTGCAACCGCTCGGTCTGTCGAGCAGTCAGACGCTGATATCTTTCCATACAGGTATCGACCGTCAGCTGCCCATTGCCGACTTGTTGTCAGAGAATACCGAGACCGAAGCGTCGGTCGAGGGTTAATAGGCAATATAACTAATATTGCCCGCGAAGGTGCGCTTAGCTGCGCTTAAATGGGAATGTGAGTGTGAATCTCCGACTGTCCCGCAGCAGTGAACTCCATTATGGCTGTCCGACCATTAGAAAGCCATTGTCCGTTTGGGCGAGAAGGCCGTCGTACAGTGGAGGAAAGTCTGAAGACCTGCCTTCGTAGATTTGTTTGCCGATGCACTCTCGATGTAAGAGTGTGGAGGCGATCATACGTGTATTATTATATAAGTTTGGGGGAGACCCCGTCGCGATGACAGTGCCTCCCCCTTTTGTTTTCTTTCATTCGTTTAATTGCTCCTCCCAGTTCTTTTTTATTCTTGTTCTGGACTTTCTGCTGCAAATATACGATATTTTTCGATTAGTTGTTTTTCTTGTCGAATAATTAACATAATTTATAATATTTCATTTCTCGTTTTCATGTGATATGAATAATTAGCGTATTTATATCATCTGTTAGCAAAGATGCATACTTTTTTGATGATTGGCAGTAATTATTGTTAAAAAACTTGCAAAGTGTCATACAATATTGTATATTTGCACCCGAATTTAGTTAGTAGTTGGTTTTTAAACAACTTTGTTAGTAGATGTTAAACGAATAGTAAAGAATTGAGGGGCCCGCAGCGAATGCGCGCCCCTCAATTGTTATACTGATATCCGTCTTGGCAACTTACTTCTTGAGCAGCTTCAGTTTATGCTGAGGAGCAAGTGCGTTACTGGTCTTTTCTGTGTATTCTGCCAGTTTCAATGTTGCTGTTGCAGCGATGTTGCGACTGCTGTTACCTATACGGAATGTGTAGGTGCCAGCCTCTGTCAGCCACTGACTGTCTGCTTCATCAAAGCTGGCCAGCATGCGTACAGGTATGGTCATGGTGAGCACCTCGCTCTCGCCAGGCTGCAGCTCACGTGTCTTGGCAAAGGCCTTCAACTCCTGAGCAGGCTTCTCAAGCTTACCGTTAGGAGCCTGCACATACACCTGTGCCACTTCCTTACCGCTTACGCTACCAGTATTCTTCACAGTGATGCTCACTTCAACAGCGTCCTTGCCCTTGGCCTTAACCACAGGCTTAGAGAAACTGAAGGTGGTGTAGCTCAGACCGAATCCGAATGGGTAAGCCACGTCGCGTCCGAAGGTGTCGAAATAGCGATAGCCCACGTAGATATCCTCCTCGTGGTTGGTATAGGCATGACCAGGGATAGGGGTCTTGCTACCAATCATCTGTTGCAGCGAGTAGTCGTCAATCTGACCAGGGAAGTTCTTGGTCGAGGCATGATCTGTGGCAGCGATAGGCCATGTCATGGTGAGCTTACCTGAAGGATTCACCTTACCTGTCAACAGGTCGGCAATCGAGTTACCACCTTCCATACCAGGCTGCCAGGCGCACAGGATAGCGTCGGGATAGCCGTTCCATGAGGCAGTCTCAATCACACTTCCCGAGTTGATAATCACAATCACAGGCTTGCCAGCAGCGTGGAAGGCATTGCACACATCGATGATAAGTGCACGCTCCTCAGGGATGAGGTTGAATTCTGTCTGGATATCGCGGTCCACACCCTCACCGGCCTGTCTGCCGATAGTGATGATAGCAGCATCGCTTCCCTGTACCTCCTTATTGATACAGATGGGGTCGATTCCAATCTCTGGATATTTCTGCTGTCCGAAATACTCATTCTGATACCATTTTGCAGGATGGCGCTCAGCCTGGAATTTCGCACGTGCAAATTCAATATACTTTCTATAGATGTCAGTGAGTGTGGCTGATGAACTGATACCTGCGTTCTTCAGACCTTCCAGCATGTCAACCACGTAAGGTGGGTGCACACAACCAGATCCGGTACCACCAGAGAGGAAGTCGTAAGAGTTCTCGCCAAACAGTGACACGGTCTTGATGGCATCCTTCTTCCAAGGCAGTGTTCCGTTGTTCTTCAGCAGTACGATGCCCTCAGCAGCAGTCTGTCGGGTGATGGCAGCATGTGCTTTGAAGTCAGGATTGTTGGATGCTGGATATTTGTGGAAGCTTGGTGTCTTAACGATATATTCCAGCATGCGGCGCACGTTGCGATCCACATCGGCGATGCTGAGTTTTCCGTTCTTCACACCCTCGATAATCTCGTTCACCTGTGCTGGCTGTCCGGGTTCCATCAGGTCGTTGCCTGCCTGTACCTCAGTGATGGTGGGCAGTCCTTCGCGAATACCAATCCAGTCGGTCATCACGATACCTTTATACCCCCAGTCATTACGCAGAATCTTGGTCAGCAGGTCGTGGTTACCCATCGAGTACTGGCCGTTGATCTGGTTATACGACGACATGATAGTCCAGGGATCACTCTCACGAACGGCAATCTCAAATCCGCGCAGATACAGTTCGCGTGCAGCGCGCTGACTCACGCGTTCATCTACAGCTGTACGGTCTGTCTCCTGTGAGTTGATGGCAAAGTGCTTGGCGCTCACGCCAGCCCCCTGACTCTGTACACCCTTGATATAGGCTGTGGCAATCTTTCCTGTCAGCAGTGGGTCTTCCGAGTAGTATTCGAAGTTGCGTCCGCACAGTGGGTTGCGATGCAGGTTCATACCTGGTCCCAGAATCACGTCGCAGCGATATTCTTTTGTTTCGTTACCGATAGCCTGTCCTACGCGGTTCACCAGTTCGGTGTTCCATGTTGAAGCTAAGCATGAGCCGATAGGGAAGGCAGTGGCATAGTAGGTCTTGGTAGTACCTTTGCGTGTTGGGTCGATACGCACGCCGGCAGGTCCGTCTGTCAGCACAGTGGCCGGAATACCCAGGCGTGGGATAGCGGGTGATGTACCTGCTGCACCTGCCACCAGGTCAGCTTCACCGCCAACCACGGCGTCGGCAGCAAAGAAATTGTTTGCACCGCCAACCAGTAGCTTGGCTTTCTCTTCCAGTGTCATGGCCTTCAGCACTTCGTCGATGTTGTTCTCCGTGAGGATAGGCGAAGCATTCTGTTGGCTGTTTTGCGCATTTGTTGTCATTGTGAATGATGTTGCTAATAAGCAAATTGTTAGTAATCTTTTCATTATTATAAATTTTAGGGAAATATTCTGAAGTCGTACCCCTGGTCTTTGAGCCATTGTATCGACTCTGGTAAGGCGGTTTTCAGTTTGTCGATACTCTTCAGCGAGTCGTGGAAGGTGATGATAGAGCCGTTACGCGCGTACCTTTTTATATTATTAACCACATCCTCTGCTGTCATCCACTTAGAGTAGTCGCGTGTCACCAGGTCCCACATCACAATCTTGTATTTTCTGCTCAGCCATGCATACTGAGCCATGCGCATCCATCCGTGTGGTGGGCGCACGTAGTGACTGTGGATATAGGCATTGGCCTTTTCTACATTATAGCTGTATTCCTTGATGGTATGGCGTAGTCCGCCGATATGGTTATGGGTATGGTTGCCTACTTGATGCCCCTCTGCCAGAATACGTTTGTAGAGGTCGGGGTATTTTCTCACGTTGTCGCCCACCATGAAGAAGGTGGCGCGCACGCCAAACTGTTTCAGCGTGTCGAGTATAAATGGTGTAGCCTCTGGGATAGGACCGTCGTCGAAGGTCAGGTACACTGCCTTCTCTCGACGGTCCATTCGCCAGTATGCTCTTGGGTAGAGCCAGCGTAGATAAATGGCTGGTTGCTCTATGAACATAAATTATTCTCCGTAGGTTCCACCTTTAGTTTCGTAGAGTTTGCTGATTGCACTGAACTGCTGTTCCTTCTCCTTGGCCTTCTTCTCATCTACAGCCGACTGCAGGTTGAGAATCTGGTTCAGGATATACATGTGAACCATGCACTCCTGCTGCGACATGCCAAAGCGATCGCTGCTCAGTGAGCAGTACCACAGCATATATTCAGCCGACTTCTTCCACAGTTTCTCGATAATCTGCTGGGCTTTCTGTGTCTGTCCTGTCAGCGCGTAAGCTTTGGCCAGATCCAGTGAACCACTCTGATAGTCGTGTGGGATGTTATAGTCGGGCAGTGCCTTCGCTGCCTTGTCAAGCACAGCCTTAGCCTGCTTGCCCTTGCCTTCCTGAACCAGGTTCATGGCCAACAGCGACAGCAGTCGGCGATGGGTATAGCACATGCGCATCACCGTCTCATCGAGATAGATGCCTGGTTTGTCCACACCACCAAACTTAAACTTGTTCATCACGTTGTTATACGTCTTCTCGGTGTCGAAGTTCTTGGCACCAGGAGCGTTGGTGGTGAATGGGGTGATACGATTAGCCAGACCCTCCTGAACAAAGTTGTCGCCCAGGTTCATATAGTTTTCTGCGCCAACAGTGGTAGCCACATAGATAGGACGTGTCCAGTTGCACTGTGCTATCATCTCCAGCATCATCAGGTCGCCCTTATAGAGTGCGCTCTTACCCTTCAGCGAGATAACCATTCTGTCGGGGATGGTATCAGCAGCCATCATCATGCCGCTCTTACGAACAGCTTCCTTGTCGATGGTCACATATACAGTGTCGGTAGGAATCACATGCAGATCCTTGTTGGTGGTGCGTACCCAGTTTTTCAGGATATTCTTCAGCTCGAAAGGCTCGTCGCCAAAGTTCTTCTTGGCCTCCTCTGGGTTTTCGCGATACAACTTCTCTACCTCAGCCTTCAGTGATGGATCCACCTGCACATACTCGTTGGTGCCGGCACAATACTCCAGTCGGCTCCAGGTGATGGGCACAGAAGGTGAGTCGTAAGCCTGACGGCGCATCTGGTCGATATACCAGTCAGTCTGCAGATATGAGAGGTTACATACGCGTGCATCAGTACGGAATCCTTCCGTATCCTGGTTGTACCACAGTGGGAAGGTGTCGTTATCACCATTGGTGAAGATGATAGGATTGCCCTGCTCCTGCAAGGTCATCAGGTAGTTCTGACCGAAGTCGCGACAGCAGTAGCGTCCTGAGCGATCGTGATCGTCCCAAGTCTGACTGGCCATCTGTACAGGAACAGCCAAGCATACCAGACCAATCACACTGGCCAGTACCAGGTTTTCTTTCTTCAACTTCTTGTTTACCCAGTCGATGATGGCAGCCACACCCATACCACACCAGATGGCAAAGGCATAGAATGAACCAGCGTAGGCATAGTCGCGCTCACGAGGCTGCATAGGTGTCTGGTTCAGATAGATCACGATGGCCAATCCGGTCATGAAGAATAGGAAGAACACTATCCAGAACTGCTGTATGCCGATAGGCTCCTCAACCGTCTTCTCAATGCCGTTCACCAGTGCTTTGCGCTTGCGGGTGTACCAGGCTTGCCAGAATAATCCCAGCAGACCCAGTATCAGTGGCATGCAGTAGAACACGTTATGACCCTTGTTCTCCTTCAGGTCAGTTGGCAGCATATCCTGATCGCCCAGGCGTGCGTTGTCGATAAACGAGAATCCAGTGATCCAGTTACCATGCTCCAGTTCGCCATTACCCTGAATGTCGTTCTGTCGTCCGGCAAAGTTCCACATGAAGTAGCGCCAGTACATAAAGTTGCACTGATAGCTCAGGAAGAAGCGGATATTCTCCAGTTGCGATGGCACTTTCACCATCATCTGTTCGCCGCAGCGGTCGTAGGGCACCTGTGTACCATCTACGCCACCCATCCACGACTCATAAGCAGCAGCATGACCAGCGTCATACATGCGTGGGAACAGCATGTTCTGTGCATACTTATATTCGTCTTTGGTGCGTACTACGAAGTAAGAGTCCTTCTCGTCGGCCGAAGCCTTCTCCTTGCGCTGATATACAGGCTTACCCTTTGTCATCACAGGCTTGCAGTAGTTGCCTTCCTGTGTCAGAGCCACCTGTGAGGTGTAGGCAGGACCATAGAACAGCGGGCGCTGACCATACTGCTCACGTCCCAGATAGTCGCCCAGTGTAAAAATGTCCTCAGGTGAGTTCTGGTCCATTGGTGGGTTGGCCGAAGAACGGATTACTATCAGTGCATAGCTTGAATAACCAATCATCAGCATCAGCATGCACAGCAGCATGGTGTTCTTCATGCGTGCAGTGATCAGCAACTGCTTGTCGATGGTGTACTTAAGCAGGAACCACAGCACAGCCAGTACCACGATACCAATGAAGAATGCCGACCATCCCCAACCGTAGAAGGGTACACCCAGCATACCTACCGACAGCAGGAACGCCAGGTTCTGTATGGTGAGCGAGTGCTTCTGTGTCTGTGTCTCATACACAGCCCAGATCACACATGATACCAGCAGGATGATATAGATAATCTCACCCGTATTGAATGGCATGCCCAGGGTGTTCACGAAGAACAGCTCGAACCAGCCGCCTACAGTGATGATACCAGGCACCACGCCATAGAGCACAGCTGCCAGGATAACCACTGATACACCCAGTGCAATCAGCGAACCTTTCAGGTTGGCCTCAGGGAAACGGCGGTAGTAGTAAACCAGCACGATGGCAGGCACACACAACAGGTTCAGCAGGTGTACGCCAATCGAAAGACCGGTCATATACATAATCAGGATGAGCCAACGGTCACTATGTGGCTCGTCGGCCTGGTCTTCCCATTTCAGTATCAGCCAGAATACCACGGCAGTAAAAGCCGAAGAGTAAGCATATACCTCACCCTCAACAGCCGAGAACCAGAAGGTGTCGCTGAAGGTGTAGATGAGGGCGCCCACCAAACCAGATGCTTCGATAGCTACCAGCTTGGTTGTGGTCAACTCATTCCAGTTGCTGATAAGCAAGCGTCGTGTCAGGTGTGTGATGGTCCAGAACAAGAACAGAATACAGGTTGCCGACAGCAGTGCACTCATCGTGTTCACCATGCGTGCCACCTGTGTGGCATCACTGGCAAAGTGCGAGAAGAGGTTGGCTGTCAGCATAAAGAAAGGTGCCCCAGGTGGGTGACCGATCTCCAGTTTATAACCAGTGGTGATAAATTCGGGACAGTCCCAGAAGCTGGCTGTCGGTTCGATGGTAGAGCAATAGACAAAGGCGGCAATCAAAAAAGTGAGCCATCCTAATGTGTTGTCCACTAATCTGTAACCGGCTTTACCGCTTTGCTCTGCAAAGAATTGTTTCATTACAAATTATTATTTATATCTTTAACGTTAAAATTCGCTTTTGGTGGTGCAAAGTTACACAAAACTTTTTATATAAACAAACCTGCTCCGTAAATTAAGATAATATAACGGAATAGTTTGCCTATTGTGATGGCAATAAACGTGATGACCACGTTCGAGCGCATCAGTCCTAAGGCGATGGTGATGGCACTGCCTAATACTGGCAGGAAGGCAAAGAATCCCATCCAGGCACCACGCCCGGCCAGAAACCGGTGTGCCTTGTCCAGGTCTTGTTTCTTCACGTGCAGGTATTTCTCTATCCATTCTATCCTTCCCATCCTTCCCACGCCATAGTTGAACACCGATCCCAGCACATTGCCGATGGTGCCATAAATCATGAGCGTCCATGGATTCAAGCCAGTAGCCATCAGTGCCACCATGACAGCCTCGCTCGAGAAAGGGAAGAAGCTACCAGCCAGAAAGGCAGCCAGCATCATACCCCAATAGCCGTATTGTGTTAAGAAACTGATTACAAAATCCATAGGTTCATCGCTGTTAAGGCGACGATAGCCGTCATCGTCACCAGATAGAAGATATTGCTGAGTCGGGTGCGTGTCAAAGTGAAGAAATGCGCAGCAATCGGACTCACCGTTATCGTTAGCATACAGATAAACGTATCGCATTTCTGGGGTAGGATGGCCACCCATACGATGGCATAGATGGTTAAGATAATCAGACTGCTGTATATCTGTCGCACACGTATCTTATCCATATAGCTGGTCAGCCAGAAGTGTATGGCTCCCACAACGAAGAGCACGGTCAACAGTCCGAGATAGCACCATTGTGCGGTACTAACTGCCGTGTAGTCAGCTATCCATTGCATGTGGGTCAGTTGCGCCAGATATTCGATGGATTTCTCTGGTTGATGCCTGTAGAAGTACAGTTGCCACCCCGTAAAGAGCCAATAAGGGGTGATCAGTCCGATGAGTGCCGCAAAAAAGGTGCGGAAGGTCAGCGAGTAGATGGTGATAGCCATCAGGATCAGATACATCGGAATAAACAGCAGGAGATAGGGGTCATACAAGCTCATACTGCTCAGCAGCAGGAACATGTAGAAGGTGCGCCCTGTACTCGTCTTATCCTGATAGCATGAAAACAGTAGCAACAGTGATAAGGCCGAAAAGAGCGATGTCATCCCTGTCTGTATGGAAGGAAACAGCCATGTGGCTGCACATCCCAGGAGAATGAAGAATACCGACACAGAACGACTGTAGATACGTATCAGCAGGTTGATGTTGTTCAGATGTATGATGGTGTAAACCGATGCGAAGAAACAAATGAACTGCAACCACCAGCCATGCTGTAGTGCTCCCGCCAAAAGCCAGATGCCGGTGCCATAGGTGATGGCAACCGGCAACGTGCGTCGGCTTTCAGCGATGATATTCTGTGTACGTTTCTTATCCATGCACTGTTACAGGTCGGCTCCGATATCTCTACGGAAGTATTTATCGGTAAACTGTATCTTCTGCGCTTCTTCAAATGATTTCTGCAGGGCTTCTGCCTTGTCCTTGCCATATGATGATACAGCAATCACGCGTCCGCCGGCAGTCACCACCTCACCGTCTTTCATGGCAGTACCACTGTGGAACACGATAGAGCCTTCCACGTTTTCGATACCCTTGATGGGATAACCCTTCTTGTATTCCTGAGGATAACCTCCTGATACCAGCATCACGCAGACAGCTGCACGCTCATCAAACTCAATGGCGCGCTGGTCCAGATTACCCTCGGCCACACCCTCAAACAGATCCACGATGTCGCTCTTCAGGCGCAGCATCACGCTCTCTGTCTCTGGGTCGCCCATACGACAGTTATATTCAATCACCATAGGCTCACCCTTCACGTTGATCAGTCCGAAGAAGATAAAGCCTTTGTAGTCGATACCCTCTGCAGCCAGTCCTTCTACGGTAGGACGGATGATGCGGTCTTCCACCTTCTGCATCCACTCCTTGGTAGCGAAAGGCACAGGTGTCACACTACCCATACCACCGGTGTTCAGACCTGTGTCGTGCTCACCAATGCGCTTGTAGTCTTTTGCTTCAGGCAGGATCTTATAGTGCTCACCATCAGTCAGTACGAATACCGAGCACTCGATACCACTCAGGAACTCCTCGATGACCACCTGTGATGAGGCATTGCCGAACATGCCGCCCAGCATCTCCTTCAACTCTTTCTGAGCCTCTTCGAGGGTAGGCAGTATCAGCACACCCTTACCAGCGCACAGACCGTCAGCCTTCAGCACATAAGGTGCCTCCAGTGTCTCCAGATATTTCAGACCCTCCTGCAGATGCTCACCATCGAAAGTGGCATAGCGGGCAGTAGGGATGTTATGGCGCTGCATGAAACCCTTGGCAAAGTCCTTTGAGCCTTCGAGCACGGCACCAGCCTTTGAAGGACCAATCACAGGAACGTTCTTGGTGCGTTCGTCAGCTTTCAACTCATCGTAGATACCCTTCACCAGTGGGTCCTCAGGACCAACCACTACCATCTGGATACCTTTCTCTACCACAAAGTTCTTGATGGCCTCAAAGTCATCAGCCTTCATGGCCACGTTCTCACCACAGTTGCCTGTACCGGCATTACCTGGGGCGATATAGAGCTTTTCGCATTTGTCACTCTGAGCAATTTTCCAAGCCAGGGCGTGCTCACGTCCGCCACTTCCTAATAGTAATATCTTCATGTCTTCAATTCTTTAATTCTTCAATTCTCGCCTTCACTTCAGGTAGTCCTCAAAGTACTGCGTGATTCTCTCATGCAGATGTACCGAGGCATGTCCGCGCATGTTGTGCTCCTCGCCAGGGTAAGCAAAGAAGTCGGGCTGTGTGCCAGCTTTGATGCAGGCATCCAGGAAACTCAGACAGTGCTGTGGCACCACGGTGTTGTCGTTATAACCCGTGATAATCTGCAGTTTGCCTTTCAGGTCCTTGGCTTTGCTGATCAGACTGCTCTTGGCGTAGCCCTCAGGGTTGTCCTGTGGGGTGCCCATATAGCGCTCACCATACATCACCTCATACCATTTCCAGTCGATCACCGGACCGCCTGCCACACCTACCTTAAATACATCTGGGTAGTTGGTAATCAGCGAGATGGTCATAAAACCACCGAAGCTCCAGCCATGCACACCCAGTCGGTTCATATCTACATAGGGTTGTGTCTTCAGGAATGCCACACCCATCATTTGGTCTTGCATCTCAATCTGTCCCAGCTGATGGAAGGTAGCCTGTTCGAAGTCTCTACCACGATTCTCTGATCCACGGTTATCCAGGATAAACACGATATAGCCTTTCTGTGCCATATAGGTCTCCCATGATCTGCTGGCCCAGTGCCATGAGGCATCCACGTTGTGGGCGTGAGGCCCGCCATACACATAAACCACGGTCGGATATTTCTTATTGGGGTCAAAGTCGTGTGGCTTCACCATTCTATAATATAAATCGGTGGTGCCGTCAGCAGCTTTGATGCTTCCGTTCTCAAAGATAGGCTGCTGGAATGCCTCCCAGGGGTCGGCAGCTTTCAGTAGGGTGATGGGTGTAGGGTGATGGGTGTTGGTTACTTCGATGGCGTTGGAGATAGTGGGCTCCTGACGCTTGTCGTAGAGATAAGCACCAGATGCCGACAGTACACCGTGATGCACGCCCTTACCATTGTCCAGCAGGGTGCGCTTACCCGTGTTGATGTTCACAGCCCAGAGGTTGCACTGCAGTGGGTTCAGTTCGTTAGAGGCGATGACAACCGATTTGTCTTTCTGGTTGAAGCCAAGCACCTCCATCACTACCCATTTGCCACTGGTAATCTGCTTCAGCTCCTTACCATTCTTGTCAAACAGGTACAGGTGGTTATAGCCATCCTTCTGACTCTGCATCACAAACTTCGTGTTGTCCCAAGGCAGGAACACGATAGGGTTCTGTGGCTCCACATATTTGTCGGATGTCTCTCTGTACAGCTCTGCTATCTTGGCGCCAGTGGTAGCGTCGTATGCCACCAGGCGACAGTCGTTCTGCTTGCGGTTCAGTTCAAACATATACACCGTCTTGGCGTCGGGTGCCCAACTGATGTTGGTGAAATAGCGGTTGGTAGGATCACCAGCCTGCAGATACACGATGTTATCCGTCTTCAGGTCGTACACACCCACAGTCACCACATGACTGGTCATGCCAGCCATTGGATATTTGTCAGGCTCATTCTGGGCATTGCGTGGGAATATGTCCACCTGTGGATAGTCGGTCACCATGCGCTGGTCCATGCGGTAGAAGGCCAACTTCTCACCGTCAGGACTCCAGAAGGTGCCTTTGCTGATACCGAACTCATTGCGGTGTACGCTCTGACCATATACAATCTCACGACTACCATCTACAGATAGCTGGTGCTTCTTGCCTGCGCCATCCACCACGTAGAGTTGATCGTCCTCTACATAAGCTGTTGCACGCGAGGTGGCATGCCAGTCGTTGGCCAACTGTCCTGAGAGACTGTCCTGCCATACGATCTGTTTCTTCTTGAAGTCGAGCAGGATCACTGCTTTTCTGTTGCCTAACTTCACAATCGATTTGTTAGGGTAGGGGAACGAGGCATTCATCAGGTGGCGCACGAATTTGGTGTCGTCGCTACCAGCCCATTGGTTCACCTCGTCGAGGGTGAACAACTGGGTTTTCTTACCCGTCTTGGTATCAATGGTGTAGCATGCCTCTACTTCTGTCTGTATCAACTGCTCGCCCCACCAGGTCAGCCACATGTTCTGTGGTCGCAGGTTGGCATAGTTCTTTCCACCGAAGTTCAAGTCTTCGAGTGAAAAGAGTTTCTTATCCTGAGCGTTTAAGGTGGTGGCTGTCATCATCATGGTCATAGCGGCCAGCATCAGTTTAATCTTCGTCATCATCGAATCTCCTTTTCTTTCCGAAGTCCTTGCCTTTGCCGAAGTCTCTCTTGCCACCGCGCTTGAAGTCCTTGCGGTCTCTGTTCTTACCGTCTCTGCCCTTGCCGTCAAAGTCCTTACGGTCCTTGCGACCTTTGCCACTGCGGTCGAAACTCTCATGACCACCACGGTTCTTGCTGATATCATGCTTGTGGAAGGTAAACGATAGGATGTCGGCCTCTTCGTTCTCCTCTTTCTCTTCCAGACGCTTCTTGAATTCGCGCTCCTTCTTGAAGCGGTGCTTCTCAGCCATCTGGCGCTTCTCCTCTTCGGTCTTCACGATACCACCTTCCGAGCGGAAGTCCTTCAACTTACCATCAAACATCTGGTACTTGCGGAACTCGCACTCCAGACTACCGTTGTAGAGTGGAATCTTGATGCTGGGCTTCAGACCAATCTGCTCGAAGCACTCCTCGCGGTAGCTCAGAATCCAGGCGTCGTTACCCTTGAACTGATGCTTCAGGCGCTCACCAATCATTCTGTAAGTGCCCAGCAGGTCGGGTGTCGAGATGCGCTCACCATAAGGAGGGTTAGAAATCAGGATACTCTTGTTAGCAGGCTGTGTGAAGTTCTTGAAGTCCTGCTGCTCTATCGTGATGATATCACTCAGTCCGGCTGCCTTCACGTTCATGCGGGCAGTGTTCACAGCCTTCATGTCGATATCGTAGCCATAGATCTTGTGATTGAACTCACGCTCCTGACTCTCGTCGTTATAGATCTCGTCAAACAAGTCGGCATCAAAGTCGGGCCATTTCTCAAAGGCAAACTCCTTGCGGAACAGTCCTGGTGCCATGTTCTTGGCGATGAGGGCAGCCTCGATCAGCAGTGTACCGCTACCGCACATCGGATCGATGAAGTCGGTATCAGCCTGCCAGCCCGACAGCAGAATCATACCTGCTGCCAGCACCTCGTTCAGTGGTGCCTCTACGCTCTCCTGGCGATAGCCACGACGGTGCAGTGACTCACCGCTTGAGTCCAAGCTCAGTGTACATTTATCTTCAGCAATGTGCATGTTCAGTCGGACGTCAGGGTTAGCCACCGAGATGTTGGGTCGCTTACCTGTCTTCTCGCGGAACTGGTCCACGATGGCATCCTTAACCTTATACGAAACAAATTTAGAGTGTCGGAATTCCTCAGAGAAGACCACTGAATCTACAGTGAAAGTCTTGTCTGTACCCAGATATTCAGTCCAGTCGATTTTCTTGATCTCATCATATACATCGTCTGCGCTCTTTGCTTTAAAATGACGTATTGGCTTCAGAATTCTGATAGCCGTGTGCAACTGAAAGTTGGCACGATACATCATTTCCTTATCACCCGTAAACGAAACCATTCGTCTACCGATTTCAACATCGTTAGCTCCCAATTGGGTCAGCTCTTTCGCCAGTACAGGTTCCAGTCCCATAAACGTTTTGGCGATCAATTCAAACTTTTGCTCCATTTCTTTTAGTTTACAGCTTGCAAAGTTAATGAAAGTTCGCTCAAAAATGCACTTTTTTACTGTTAATCTAACAAAAAATCTTCGTTTTTTACAAAAAACGGCAAAAAAATCATTGTTTTCCAAAATATTTATATACTTTTGCGACGTAATTCAGACCCAAGATGTATAATTTACTGCTATACACCCAAACGGAAAATTCGTTACTTGTTCCGTCGCTTTGGATAGGCGGCGCATTGTTGGTCGTATGGATGATCATCATGATCTTCCTTCAGCGACGCACAGGTCGCCGGCTCAGTGACGAGTTGGTTGAGCTTGAGAAGGTGCGCCAGAACAATGTGGAGTCTGAGTTTGTGCTCAGGGCGATGAAGCTCAGCACCTGGCATATTGATGTGCCCACCATGAAGCTCTATGTAGATGCTGATTATCGCGACACCAAAGGTGGTCTGGTGGGTCCGCCCGAGTTCCCCGTCGAGGCTTTCTATGAGATCATTGATAAGTCGGACTGTCAGCGTGTGCGCATGGCCATCGACGCTATCTGCCAGGGCAAGAGTCCGTCGTATCACGAAACCTATCGTGTGTCGCTGGGTAAGGGCACGCTTTATTATTGGGAGGAGAGCTATGGCACTGTGGCTGCCCGTGATGGCGATGGAAACCCCACGCGTATCGTTGGTACCTCGATGCGTATCGATGCCCAGAAGCAGATGGAGGCCGACCTGATTGCTGCACGTAACAAGGCTGAGGAGAGCGACCGTCTGAAGACCGCCTTCCTGGCCAATATGGGTCATGAGATCCGTACGCCGCTCAATGCCATTGTGGGTTTTGCCGACTTGCTGCCTGTGGTTGAGAGTGAGGAAGACCGTAACCAACTCATCTCTGAGATTCAGAAGAACAACTATAAGTTGCTGAATATCATTGATGGTCTGGTGAGCATGTCTAAGGTCGAGGCCGAGGCCAAGAGCCTGGTCAAGCAGCAGGTCAATGTGGTGCCAGTGCTGCAGGAGATAGCCAATCATTTCTCAACCATGGTGGATGGCACCACGGTGATGCTCGCCACCCAGTTCCCATATCCCGAGATTCTGATGAATACCGATATCGGCAAGGTCAAGGAGATTGTCAACAACCTCATGCAGAATGCCGTCAAGTTCACCGCCCAAGGCTCTATCACGCTGGGCTTCGATCTGTTGCAGGGCGAGCATCTGCTGGTCTGGGTGCTTGATACCGGTAAGGGTATCGCCACAGCCGATCAGCAACGCATCTTTGAACGTTTCTTCAAAGTGGATGAGTATGTGCCAGGCACAGGTCTTGGATTGTCAGTAGCCAAGAGTCATGCTGAGAGCTTAGGCGGTAAGATTGGTGTCGAGTCAGTCCTGGGCGAGGGTTCTCGTTTCTGGGTGGAACTGCCGTTAAGTTGATTTTTTTTCTCGCTTGTGCAACTTTTCTTCCTCTGGTTACGTCAAATAGCCAGAAAATAGAATCACATGGTGTAATTTTTAAAATTCTGGAGACAATGAAAAATATGTTATTGTTAGCTTCCGTCCTGCTGTTTGCCTCGTGCACTTGCAGTCGTGAAAATATGAAGTTCTCGCTCAGCGACAACCGTCAGGTGGTCACCGAGCAGCGTGCCCTGAAAGGTTTCGAGGCCATCGAGATCGCAGGTTCGCCCACCGTTTATTACCAGCAGGCCGACTCCTTCTCTGTCAAGGTGAAAGGGCCTCAGGAGTTGGTTGATTGCATCATCACCGACGTGTCTTCAGGCACCCTCTCCATCCGTAATCGTGGTAAGGTGGGCGTGTTCAATATCCACTGGGGCGACGATACCCATCTGGCAGTCTATGTCACCTCACCCGACCTGGTGTCGGTACGTGTCGGTGGTTCCGGCGAATTCATCAGTCAACATCCTGTCGATACCGATGTGATGGACATCAGTCTGAAGGGCTCAGGCGATGTCGAGTTCGCCCAACTGCTTTGCGACCGCTGCAATCTTGAGTTGGTAGGCTCAGGCGATGCCACTATCCATCATCTCGATACCCGTCAGACGGATATTGCGCTCACGGGCTCAGGCGATGTGGATGTCAGTCAGATCAATGCCGTTGCCACCCGTATCAGCCTTCGTGGCTCTGGTGATGTGGATGTCAACTTTGGTACTGGCTGTGGCTCTGTCGATGCCGAGTTGCATGGTTCTGGCGATATCAGTCTCAGTGGTCGCGTCCGTACCTCCACCATACAGAAGCATGGTTCGGGTGATATCGATACCGATAGATTAAAGGTAGGAAATTGATTTTCCTGCCTTTTTTCGTAAATAAAACCTAAATATATAGCGATAGTTTTCGTGTATTCAGTAAAATTGCGTATCTTTGCAACCTGAAACTAATAATATAGACGTTCGGGATGAAATATGCAATAATTGCAGCTGGCGAGGGATCGCGATTAGCACAAGAGGGCGTACAAGCCCCAAAACCACTGGTTGAAGTGGGAGGCGAGCAGCTGATTGACCGATTGATACGTGTGTTTATGGCCAATGGCGCCAGCGAGATATGTGTGATTTGTAATGAGCAGATGACGGCTGTTGCCAGCCATCTGCAGTCGATTGCAGAGGCGCAGCAAGTGCCCCTGAAGTTTTTAGTGAAGAGCACGCCCAGTTCCATGCACAGTGCTTGGGCCCTGAGTCAGTGGCTGAAAGACGAGCCTTTCGTGCTCACCACGGTAGATACTATCTTCCGTGAGAAGGAGTTTGCTACCTATGCCAAGTCGTTCGAGCTGATGGCTGAGAGTGGTGAGATTGATGGATTGATGGGCGTCACCGACTATATCGATGATGAGAAACCATTGTATGTGGGCACCGATGATGCGCTGCAGATTACGGGTTTCTTCGATACCGACGAGCATCCAAAGTTTATCAGTGGTGGTATCTATGGTCTCACACCAAAGGCCATCCCCGTATTGCAGCGTTGCATTGAGCGCGGCGAGAGTCGTATGCGCAATTTCCAGCGTGCACTGGTGGCCGAGGGCTTGAAACTGAAGGCTTATCCTTTCACCAAGGTGCTCGATATCGATCACGCCAGCGACATCGAAAAGGCAGAAGAGTTTTTGAAGGGGTGAAGATACTATTAATACAGCGGGCGGAGGTGTTCTCGCCTAATTCGGTGGAGAAGGACTTGGCGATACTGCAGGCAGTAGGCGCTCAGCTCCGTATGGCTGGTCATGAGGTGCAGCTGGTGAGCGAGCAGCAACTGGGTCGTGAGGCACAGTCGCTGGCTTCTTACGACCTCATCTTCTCTATGGGTCGCCTGCCTGAAACGCTCGATGCCTTGCAGCATCTGAAGGTTGTCAACAGCGCCACTGGCATCCGCAACTGCGCGCGCTGCCAGTTGGAAAGCATCATGCAACAGGTTGGCACACCCGTGCCCCCTCGTGAGGGTGCGCATGGCTACTGGCTCAAGCGTGGCGATGCTGCTGCACAGAGCAAGAGTGATGTGCAGTTTGCTGCCGACCGTCAGGAACTGGATGCCAAGATAGCTGCGTTCCAGCAGCGTGGCATCACCAGCTATACAGTCAGTGCGCATGTGCCTGGCGACCTGGTGAAGTTCTATGGGGTAGCAGGTACCGGATTCTTCCGCTATTATTATCCCACCGACGACGGACAGTCTAAGTTTGGTGATGAGCAGCGCAATGGCACTGCCCACCATTATGCTTTCAGCGTTGAGGCGCTGCAGCAGGATGTAGAGACACTGGCCCAGACCGTAGGCATCAGCGTCTATGGTGGTGATGCCATCATCCGTGAGGATGGCACCTATTGTGTCATCGATTTCAACGATTGGCCCAGCTTTTCGCGCTGTCGCGACGAGGCCGCAAGAGCGATTGGTTCCCTGGCGGGAACAATTTAAAAATTTAAAATTTAAAAATTTAAAAATTAAAAATTGTAATTATACAATGGCAACATTTAAGGAATTACTAAGATTATCATTTAAGTCGGAGGATACTGAAGAGTGGTTGGACGTGCATTTCACCCGTCCTATTGGTTTGGTGTTTGCATTGTTTTGGAATAAGTTTGATGTGCATCCCAATGTCATCACCATCCTGTCGATATTTTTAGGTGTTGGCGCCGGTTGGATGTTCCATTACACCGACCTGTTGCACAATGTCTATGGTGTGTTGTTGCTGATGTTTGCCAATTTCTGCGACTCTACCGATGGTCAGATGGCACGTATCACTGGTAAGAAAACCCTCATTGGTCGTATGCTTGATGGTTTCTCAGGCGATCTGTGGTTCCTCAGCATCTATCTGGGTATCGTAGCCCGTCTGTGGTATCAGACCATCCCTGGCACCGACATCGAGTGGGGCATCTGGGGCTTTGTGCTCTGTGCCATCGCCGGTTTTGGCATGCACTCTCGTCAGAGTTCTCTGGCCGACTACTATCGTCAGATCCACCTGTTCTTCCTGTTGGGTAAGGAGGGTAGCGAACTGGATAACTACAAGCAGCAGCGTGCCACCTATGAGGCGCTGCCTAAGAGCGAACTCCTCTCGCGCGTGTTCTATTATAATTATGCCAACTACTGCAAGAGTCAGGAGCAGCGCACCCCACAGTTCCAGCAGTTCTTTGCGGCATGGAAGCAGAATCCCTCTGAAGCCATCCGTCAGCGCCTGCTCGAGGGTAGTCGTCCGCTCATGAAGTACACCAACCTGTTGACATTCAATGCCCGTGCCATCACCATCTATGTCACCTGTCTGTTGGGTTGTCCATGGGTTTATCCACTGGTCGAAATCACCGTCTTCCAGGCCATGTATATGTATATGCATGCCAAGCACGAGGCGCTCTGTGCTAAATTATAATTTTTACATTTTATAATTTTATAATTTTTACATTTTAAAATGCTCAAGGGTTATATTTTTGATTATGGTGGTACGCTCGATACGGGCGGTCAGCACTGGGGCAAAGTCATCTGGCATGCCTACGAGCGCCAGCAGGTGCCCGTCAGTGAACCGCAGTTTCGCGATGCCTATGTGCATGCCGAGCGCACCCTGGGAAAGAATCCCATCATCAAGCCCGATTTTACGTTCTATAAGACGATAGAAACCAAAATCCGCATCCAGCTGGAGTTCTTAAAAGAACAGAACTATGTTTCTTCTGTCTCTTATTATCTAAAAAAACTCACGGATGATCTCTACGCCCGCACTTGCGAGGAGACAGCGCGCAGCCGCGAGGTGTTGCTGCAGCTCAAGGGCCGTTATCCCATGGTGCTGGTCAGCAATTTCTATGGCAACATCGCTACCGTTCTCCAGGAGTTCAAGTTGGATGGTATTTTTGATACCATCATCGAGAGTGCTGTGGTAGGCGTTCGCAAGCCCGACCCACAGATTTTTACACTGGGTGTTGAGGCCCTGGGCTTGCAGCCCGACGAGGTGATGGTAGTAGGCGACAGTATGGATAAGGATATCGTGCCAGCCGGGAAAGCAGGCTGCCACACGATATGGTTCAAAGGCGAAGGCTGGACTAACGATCCTGTGGATGAGTCACAGGCAGATAAGGTGATTACACATTTAAACGAAATATTATAAATAGTGAATAAAAGGATAACAGTATTATTCAGTATGCTGTTGCTGGCACTGGGTGTGTGGGCGCAGCATGTCATCAGCGGTCAGATAGTAGATGCCAAGACCGGTGAGCCTATCCCGTTTGCCAGTGCCCAGTATCTGGGTCATGGTGTGGGTGTGGCGTCTGATGTGGATGGTAACTTCACCATCGCCCGCCATAATGGCTGGCAACTCACGTTCACCTCTGTGGGCTATGTGTCCCACACGGTGCAGATCAACTCTGCCATCAAGAGTGTGCTGAAGATTGGTCTGAAGACCGACAACAAGATGCTGAAGGAGGTCACCATCAAGACCAAGCGTGGCCGCTACAGTCGTAAGAACAACCCTGCCGTCGAGATGATGCGCAAGGTGATAGCCGCTAAGAAACGTACCGATCTGGACAATCGCGACTATTACCAGTACAACAAGTACCAGAAGCTCACGTTGGCACTCAACAACTTCAAGCCCGAGGTACTCGACTCTCCGAAATATAAGAAGAAGCAGTGGCTCATCGATCAGATTGAGGCCTGCCCTTATAACAATAAACTCATCCTGCCGGTCAGTGTCGATGAGACGGTCTCACAGAAGATCTATCGTAAGAAACCGCATGATGAGAAGACCATCATCAAGGGTATCAACACCCAGGGTATCAACGACCTGTTCCAGACGGGTGATATCCTCAATACTGTGATGAAGGATGTGTTTACCGATGTCAACATCTACGATGATCAGATTCGTATGTTGCAGTATCCGTTCACCTCACCTATCGGTAAGGATGCCATCGGGTTCTACCGCTATTATATCGAAGACACGCTGATGGTGGACAAAGACCTGTGCTACCACCTCCACTTCCTGCCCAACAACCAGCAGGACTTTGGTTTCCGTGGCGACCTGTATATCCTGGCCGACTCCAGTTGGCAGGTGAAGCGCTGCGAGATGACCATCCCCAAGAAGAGTGATGTCAACTTCGTAGAGAATATGCAGGTGGTGCAGGAGTTCACACAGTTGCCTGATGGCGAGTGGGTGCTCAGTGTCGATGATATGTTCACCGAACTCCGTTTGGCCAGCTTCCTCAATGAGTTTGCCGTCATCCGTAACACCCGTCTCACCGACTATGCCTTCGACGAGTTGCCCAAGCAGCTCTTCAAGGGTACGAAGAAGGAGGTGAAGGATGTCAACGCCATGATGCGTGGCGACGATTTCTGGAACCAGTATCGCCAGGTAGAGCTCACCAAGGGTGAGAGCGGCATGGGCGACTTTATCACGAATCTGCAGAATGTCAAGGGCTTCAAGTATATCATCTTCGGTCTGAAGGCCTTGGTTGAGAACTTCGTGGAGACAGGTTCTAAGAAGCACCCCAGCAAGGTGGATATCGGTCCTGTCAACACCATGATCACCAGCAACTTTGTGGATGGTATCCGTACCCGCTTGTCGGCACAGACCACTGCCAATCTCGATTCCAATTTCTTCCTGCGTGGCTATGTGGCCCGTGGTTGGGATTCCAAGAAGTGGTATTATAAGGGCGATGTCATCTGGTCGTTCAATAAGAAGGAGTATCTGCCGCGCGAGTTCCCTCAGCGCACGCTCACCTTCTCGTCCACCTACGATGTCATGTCGCCATCCGATAAGTTCATGCATACCGATAAGGATAATGTGTTCACCGCCTTCAAGTGGAGCAAGGTTGATAAGATGATGTTCTACAACCGCCAGTCGCTCACCTTCGAGCGCGAGGAAGACTGGGGCTTCCGCACCACGCTGCAGATGAAGCTCGAGGAGAACGAAGCCTGCGGCAACCTGCATTTCGTCCCCTTGTCAAGTCCGGCTGATGGTCCTAGTCAGAAGATCCGTACCACCGAGCTGCGTGCCGAGTTGCGCTTTGCACCTGGCGAGACCTTTATCAACACCAAGCAGCGCCGCCTGCCCATCAACCTCGATGCACCTGTGCTCACCGTCAGTCATACCCTGGGTTTGAAGAATGTGCTGGGTGGCGATTATAGCTATAACTACACCGAGGCCTCTATCTATAAGCGTTTCTGGCTCAAGTCGTGGGGAAAGATGGACTGGCTTGTCAAGGGTGGCGTGCAGTGGGAGAAGGTGCCCTTCCCCTTGCTCATCATGCCTGAGACCAACCTCTCTTACATCGTACAGGACTACACCTTCGAAGCCATCAACAACATGGAGTTCCCCACCGACCGCTTCCTGTCAGGACAGGTCAACTGGGATTTGAATGGTAAGATCCTCAACCGCATCCCACTGCTGCGTAAACTCAAATGGCGTGAGTGGATAGGTTTCCGTGTGCTCTGGGGCGAGCTCAGTGATAAGAACAATCCTTATCTGGCGCATAATGAGGGCAACCCCATCCTGATGTATTTCCCCGAGGGTTGCTACGTCATCGACCCCAAGCGCCCCTACATGGAGTTGAGCTTAGGTCTGCATAATATCTTCAAGATTATTCATGTGGAGTATATACGTCGTTTGAACTATAACGAACTGCCCACGGCGCATAAGCATGGAGTGAGGTTCATGGTGCGAGCCACATTCTAATGAAAAAAAACAAAAGCAAGAGTGTCATCACGACAGTCTTGCTTTTTTCGATTTTCTAACTAACTTATTATCAACTATTCATTACTCATTTCTGATTTTGCTGGTGCAAAGGTACGAAGAAAAATGCTTAAAATCAAGTATTTAACACAAAAAAACACACGTAAACGTTTGCGATTTTCAAAAAAATATGTACCTTTGCATCGTCACATGTACTATTAACGATATGATAACAAATAAACATCGCACCTCGTTAAAGGATATTGCTCAGGAGTTGGGTGTCAGTATTGCTACTGTCAGCCGTGCTTTGCGTAGCTCGCCCGAGATAGGGCAGGCCATGCAGGAAAAAGTAAAGGAATTGGCACGTAAGATGAACTACCGTCCCAATCCTTTTGCGCAGAGTTTACGTAAGGAGGCTCCCCGTGTGATAGGTGTGGTGGTTCCCAATCTTGTCACCCACTACTATGCAGCCGTTTTGGATGGTATTGAGGATGAGGCCCGTAAGGCCGGCTATTCCGTGGTCAGTGCCAACACCCATGAAGACAGTGAGATAGAGGTGCAGGCCATCGACAACTTTATCAACCTGCATGTAGAGGGTATCATCGCCTGCCTGTCGCAGAACACCCGCGACTACAGTCATTTCGAAGAGATCTACAACATGCAGATACCCATGGTATTCTTCGGTCGCACCTGTCTGCCCGATAAGTTCTCATGTGTCACCGCCAATGGTGATGTGGCAGCCCAGGAGGCCACCCAGCACCTCATCGATACTGGCAGTCGCCGTATCGCCTTCATTGGTGGTCCTAACCATCTCGACATGGTCATCCGTCGCAAGCATGGCTATTTAGAGGCTTTGCGCGAGAACCGCATCCCCATCGAGCGCGAGCTGGTGGTGTGCGATAAGATTGATTACGACTGGGCGCTGGCTGCTGCCACCCGTCTGCTCACGATGGACAATCGCCCCGATGCCATTCTGGCCTTCAATGATATCATCACCTTTGCCGCCTTCACTGCCATCAAGCAGTTAGGTCTGCGCATCCCCGACGATGTGGCGCTCATCGGCTTCACTGATGATGTGCATGCCAGCTATGTCACCCCGCAGCTCTCGGCCATCGTCGATCAGAGTCACGAGATGGGCATCGAGGCCTGCAAGCTGTTGCTCAGTAACATCAATGGCGATGATAAGATCTGCAAGAAGATTGTGCCTCAGAAACTGGTCATTCGCGAAACCTCAGCTAAAAGATAACCCCCCGATTTTGAGTATATGAAACGACTACTTATCTATATCCTCTGCTTATGCTGTCTCACGGCCGGTGCTGCCACCGCTGTCATCCCCGACATGAAGTTCCGTCGCATGGATGCCCGCAATGGCTTGTCCAACTCGCAGATCAACTATCTGTATCAGGACTCGCGCGGCTTCATCTGGATTGCCACCGCCTATGGTCTCAACCGCTATGATGGCTATCGCTTCCGTATCTATTATTCCGATCCTACTGATAGCACCACGTTACGTAACAATTACGTAGATCAGATCTGGGAGGATGGTCAGGGCATGCTCTGGCTCAAGCAGGGTATGAACTACAGTCTGCTCAATCCCTTCACCGAGCAAGTCAACCGCAACCCCATCACCATCCTGTCTAAATGGGGCATCAAGGGCAATATCGACCGTTTCTATATCGACTCGCAGAAGCGCTTCTGGGTGAAGACCTACGACGAGGGTCTCTACTGCTATAATCCCCGCAAACAGTCTTACACCCTCATTAAATACGGCTATGAGAAGGATCAGTTCCCCAAGGAGTTCAACTTCTCCAACTTTGCCGAGTGGAATGGTTATCTGCTCGTCACCTCGAGCGATGGCGACCTGATGTGTATCGATGGCGATAAGGGTCAGGTGCTGTGGAAAGATGATTTCATGCGCGTCAATGGCAGTCCCAACAGTCAGGGCTACTACTGCTATGTGGATAAGCACAGCAATTTCTGGGTGCTCACAGCCGGCAAGCAGTTTGTGTTCGACCAGAAGGATAAGATATGGTATAAGTCTATCAACGACTATCTCGCCCACTATGGTATCGCGCCGCTGCCTGCCGACCTGCAGGTGTGGGATGCCTGTATGGACCAGCGCGGATGGATGTGGCTGGGCACCGACCACTATGGTCTGTATGTCATCGACCTCAAGACGGGCGAAGTGAAGAATTTCGTCACCAATAAGTACGACGCCACCTCTATCAGCGAGAACACCGTGAAGAAACTCATGCTCGACCGCTCGGGCAATATGTGGATAGGTTGCTACCGCAATGGTTTGAATCAGTATATCGAGAAACTCTTAGGTTTCAACACCCTCGAACTGGGCGATGTCAACACCACCACCTTCGATACTGCAGGCAACTGGTGGTTTGGTACCGACAACCGTGGTATCATCAAGTATATGCCTGCCACTGGCGAGACCGAGGTCTATGACAAGGCTCGTTGTGGTTTCACTTCCGATGTGATGGTGTCCAGCTATGGCGCCAAGGATGGTTCCGTGTGGTTTGGTACCTATAATGGTGGTTTGATACATATTGCCAATGGTCATACCCACAACTACACCATGGTCAACACCAACGGACAGTTGCTCAACAATAATATCTGGTCTATCACCGAAGATAAGAAAGGCGACATTTGGATGGGCACCTTGGGCAGTGGCGTGCAGCGCCTGTCACCCAAGTCGGGCCAGTTCAGTAGCGTCAACTCACATAACTCAGCTTTGCCCGAAGATTTCATCTCCTCTGCCTGCTGGACAGCCAAAGGCTGGCTCATGGTGGGTCACTCGCAGTTCTATTCGCTCGTCAACCCCGTCAGCAAGAAGGTGATGAGTATGAAGATTCCGGCTGTGCCCGGTCAGAATGCCGCTATGGCCACCACCACGTGTGTCATGGAGGATAGTCGTGGTTTGGTATGGCATGGCTCCACCTCCGGCTGTTGTGTGGTGGATTGGAAGACCAACCGTCAGACCTTGCTCGATATGAACAGCGGTCTGATAGGCTCCAGCGTGGTTGGTCTGGCCGAGGATAAGCAGCATACCATGTGGGTGGTCACCGAGTATGGCGTCTCCAATGTGGTGCCTAAGAAGGATGAGCAGGGGCAGTGGACCTTCAACGTGCGTAGTTTCAGTACCAAGGATGGTCTGCAGCAAGGTCCTTACAACCAGCGTTCCATCAGCGTCACCCCCGATGGTCTGATCCTGATAGGTGGTGTCAATGGCGTGGATGTCATCAACCCCAGTCTCGTCACCCGTATCGACAACAGTGAGACACCCCTTTTCAGCGGTCTCAAACTCTTCGGTCATGAGCTGCGCATTGGCGAGGCCTACGATGGTCGTGTCATCCTCGAGGAAGACCTCAATGTCAGTGGCGAGCTGGTGCTGCGCCATTACGAGAGTCAGTTCACCATCCAGTTGGCCACCGATAAGGGCGAGATCAACAACGACTCGCGCTTCATCTACCAGTTGGAAGGCTTCAGCGATAAGTGGATCAAGACCGAGGAGAACGATCCTAACATCACCTATATGTCACTCCATCATGGCGACTATATCCTCCATGTGCGCATGCTCAATGAGGATGGCACCATGGGCGAGCACGAGGCCACACTGAAGATTACCGTCACCCCACCGTTGCTGCGCAACCGTTGGCTCCTGGTCACCTTCCTGTCTGTGGTGTTCCTAGCAGTGCTGCTCTGGCGCCGCCTGTTCCTGAAGCGCCAGGCTGAGAAAGACGAGCGCAACTACCTGCGCCTGGAGGTGATGAAGAAACAGTGGATGAGCGAGATGCGCGCCGAACTGCAGCGCCAGCAGGAGAGCGACCAGAAAGCACAGGCCGAAGAGCTCTACAATGCTGCTTGGAGCATCGAGGAGACCGTGAAGAAACCGCACGATCTGCAGCGCTTCATGAAGGATCAGTGCGCCAAGTTCAAGGCCCCTCTTGGCAAGCATGTCAAGTTCTCGTTCTTCCCCTTGGCCGAAGACCTCGTTGTCGATTTCGATCAGGATCAGATGGCACAGGCCATTCAGATGCTGCTCAACAGCTGTGCCCTGTTCTCGCCCACCGAGTGTAAGATCAAGGTGTTTGTTGATAAGACCTCCACTACCGGCACCATCCGTATCTCTGATAATGGTGTGGGCCTGCCCGAAGGTGGCGAGGAGTCTGTCTTCGACCCGATGGTGAGCGACGACGACTCTGGCATCAGCCTGTTCTTTGTCAAGGCCATTGTCGAGATGCATGGTGGCACCATCACCGCCGAGAACAACCCCAGTGGCGGTTCTATCTTTACCATTACCCTGCCCGTAAATTCAATAACAATAGAAGATGAAACAGATTAAAACCTTGCTGTCGGCCTTGCTGTTCTCCACAGCATCGCTGGCAGCCACCGTACAAACTAACGGAAACAAAGTAACAATTCGTCCTGACGGAGGTCAGGCACAGGTCATCCGCCTGGAGGTGATGAACAATCAGATTATCCGCGTGCGCGCCACCTCAAAAGCCGAGTTGCCTGTCAAACTAGCCTCGCTCATGATTGTGCCACAGGCAGCCCCTGCCAAAGGCAGCTATGCCATCACCGACGAGGGTGCCACCGTGGTCGTGAAAACCCAGAAGGTAAAGGCTGTGGTACAGAAATCTACCGGTCAGATCACCTTCTTCGATGCCGCTGGCAACCAACTGCTGCAGGAGGCGCAGGATGGTAAGCAGTTCAGCGATTTCACTGTGCCCGAGCGTGAGTTGGGTATGAAAACCGGCTATACCGTGCCCGAGGAACAGAAGCACGGTCTGTCATGGCAGATGAAGTTCAACTCGCCCGATGATGAGGCTTTCTATGGTCTGGGTCAGCATCAGAGCGAGGAGTTTAATATGAAAGGTAAGAACGAAGACCTGTTCCAGTATAACACCAAGGTGTCTATTCCATTTGTGCTTTCTAATAAGAACTATGGTCTGCTGTGGGATTCCTACAGCTACTGCCGTTTTGGCAATCCCCACGACTATCTGCAGCTCAATCGTGCGTTCAAGCTCTACGACAAACAGGGTCGTGCAGGCCATCTCACCGGCACCTATGTCGATGCCCATGGCAAGACGCTGGTGCACCCTGAGGACAGTCTCTATTATGAATATGGTACGCCCGAGAAGTCAGAGATAGCCCGTAAGACCGACAATGGTGGCATTCGCAATTTTCCCAAGGATATCAACCTCATGGGCGCCACCGTCACCTACGAAGGCTACCTCGAGCCATTTTCAACGCTCCGCTCTCAACTATATGAGTTCATTCTGTATTACTCCGGCTACATCAAGGTATATATCGATGGTCAGGAAGTAGTGACTGAGCGCTGGCGCACCGCCTGGAACCCCAATGCCTATAAGTTCCAGGTTGATTTGCAGCCCGGTCGCCGCGTACAGTTGCGTGTAGAGTGGCGCCCCGATGGTGGCGAGGCCTACTGCGGTCTGCGTGTGGCTGAGCCCCGCAGCAAACAGGAGCGCGAACAGCTCTCTATCTGGAGCGAGATGGCCAAGGATATGGACTATTACTTCATTGCTGGCGAGAACCTCGACCAGGTGGTGTCAGGCTATCGCACCCTCACCGGCAAGGCATCACTCTATCCCAAGTGGGTGCTCGGCTTCTGGCAGAGTCGTGAGCGCTATAAGACCCAGGATGAGATTGAGGGCACCCTCGCCGAGTTCCGCAAGCGCCATATCCCTATCGACAATATTGTACAAGACTGGAACTACTGGCCCGAGGATCAGTGGGGCTCACATCAGTTCGAGGCTTCCCGCTATCCCAATCCCCAGCAGATGCTCGAGAACGTGCACAAGATGCATGGTCGTTTCATGATCTCTGTATGGCCTAAGTTCTATTGCAATACCGATAACTACAAGGAGCTCGATGCCAAGGGGTGGATGTACGTCCAGTCGCCTACCGATGATATCCACGACTGGGTTGGTCCTGGCTATAAGAATGGTTTCTACGATGCCTACGACCCCGATGCCCGCAAACTCTTCTGGCACCAAATGGACAAGGCTCTCTATAGTGGCCTAGGACGGGGAGTCGACGCTTGGTGGATGGATGCCTCAGAGCCCAACGTGCGCGACTGCACCCCGATGTGGTATCGCAAGGCCCTCAGCGGTCCTACCGCATTAGGCACCTCAACCGAGTATTTCAATGCCTATAGCACCGTCAATGCCGACGCCATCTACAATGGTCAGCGTGGTGTATGGAAGGGCAAGCAGAACGAGCCCCGTGTGTTCCTGCTCACCCGTAGCGGCTTTGCCGGTGAGCAGCGTTATTCCACTGCCACCTGGAGTGGTGATATCGGCACCCGTTGGGAGGACATGCGCGCCCAGATGACAGCCGGCTTGAACTATTCTATCTCTGGTGTTCCCTTCTGGGGTATGGACCAGGGTGGCTTCTGTGTAGAAAACCGTTATGTGGCAGCCCAGCAACTCTACGACCGCACCAAGGTTGAGAATGAAGACCTGAAGGAGTGGCGCGAGCTGCAGACCCGTTGGAACCAGTTCGGCACGTTTATTCCATTGTTCCGTTCGCATGGGCAGTGGCCACTGCGTGAAATCTGGAATATCGCCCCCGAGGATCATCCCGCTTATAAGTCGTTTGTATATTACGACAAACTGCGTTATCGCCTCATGCCATACCTCTATTCACTGGCTGGTTGGGCCCACTTCAAGGACTACACCCTGATGCGCCCCTTGGTGATGGACTTCAATGGCGATAAGGAAGTAGAGAATGTGGGCAATCAGTGGATGCTTGGTCCAGCCCTCATGGCCTGTCCTGTAGGCTATTACAAGGCCCGCAACCGCAGTGTCTATTTCCCCGCTCAGTGTGGTTGGTACAACCTCTACACCGGAGAAAAACTGGAGGGGGGCCGCAGGCTTGTCGTCGATGCTCCTTACGAGCAGATTCCAGTCTTTGTGCGCGAGGGTGCTATCATCCCCTTCGGTCCTGAGATGGAGTGGAGCGACGAGAAACCCGCCGAGCTCATCCACCTCTATGTCTATGCCGGACAGAACGGTAGTTTCCAGCTCTACGAAGACGAAGGCACCAACTACAACTATGAGAAAGGCAAGTATGCCACCATCGACATCACCTACGACGATGCCACCCGCACTGTCACCTTTGGTGCCCGCAAGGGTCAGTTCCCTGGCATGCTCAAGAGCCGTCGCTTCAATGTAGTACTTATTACAAACGAGGCGCCCCAGCCGCTCAACCTCGACAACCCCGCTGGAAAGCTGGTTCAGTATGATGGCAAACAAACCGTTGTCAAACTGTAAGGAAGACACCTGATTTCTAGTTAAAATAGATTAAAAAAGCGATATGTTGGTTGCAACGTATCGCTTTTTTTAGTACCTTTGCACACTTTTTCAGAGTAACGATAAAAATATGAGGCAATTAAAGATTCAAAAAAGCATTACCAACCGATCAAGTGAGGCACTCGACAAGTATCTTGTAGAAATCGGTCGTCAACCCCTTGTCACTATTGATGAAGAGATAGAGCTGGCTCAGGCCATCCGTCGTGGCGGTCCTGAGGGTGAGAAGGCCAAGGAGCGTCTTGTCACTGCCAATCTGCGCTTCGTGGTGTCAGTAGCCAAGCAGTATCAGCACCAGGGCTTGACGCTTACCGACCTGATCGATGAGGGTAATATTGGTTTGGTGAAAGCCGCCGAGAAGTTCGACGAGACACGTGGTTTTAAGTTTATCTCTTATGCCGTATGGTGGATTCGTCAGAGCATTCTGCAGGCTATTGCAGAGCAGAGCCGTATTGTGCGCCTGCCACTGAACCAGAGTGGCGCTCTGAGCAAGATTAATCAGGAAATCAATAAGTTTGAGCAGCAGCACCAGCGCCGCCCATCAGTTACCGAGCTGGCCGAGCTCACCCAGATTGAGGAGTCGAAGATTGAGCAGACAGCCAAGGCTGATAGTCACCACATGAGTATCGATGCCCCCTTCGGTGAGGACGATGACAACTCTATGGCCGACATGCTGAGCAGTGGCGAGGATACCCGTACTGATAAGCTGGTGGATTATGAGTCGCTCACTTCCGACCTCGACAACGTGCTGCGCAACGTGTTGAAGGATCGTGAGCTGAAGATTGTCAAGGAGTGCTTCGGCATTGGTTGCCAGGAGCGTGGTCTCGAGGAGATTGGTGCTGAGATGGGTCTCACCCGTGAGCGTGTGCGCCAGATCCGTGAGAAGAGCATCACCAAGCTGCACGACAGCGGTTATGCTCGTATCCTGATGAAATACTTAGGTTAAATCATTCGCCTCTAGCAGGCAGTGTAACAATAAACCGGGCACCATCTGTATAGGTGGTGTCCAGTTTTATTTTTCCACCTAGCTGTTCGGCCAGTTTCCTGCTGAGTGACAGTCCCAGACCGATACCTTCCTTAAACTTATCCAGTTTCACAAACCGGTCGAAGATGCGTTCAGCCTCTGCCTCAGGCACACCGCTACCCGTATCTTCCACTACCAACTGCAGCTCCTCAGCGGCTTGTTTTACTCTCAGGGTGATCGTACCTTTTTCCGTGTATTTCACGGCATTGTCAAGCAGACAGATCAGGATGCGTCGCAGCATACTCTCGTTGGTCTTCACTGCATAGTTGTCCGACAGTTCCGAGGCCACCTCTATGCGCGTGTCGTTGTTCACGTATTCCTGATATTCGTCGCGCAGGGTGTGCAGCGTCTGGTTCACGTGCACCGTGTCGTCCTTATGTATTTTCTCTGTCGATTCTATCAGCGACAGTCCCAGTATCTCGTCTATCAGTATCGTCACCTGTCGGGTGCTGCGCTGCATCATCGTCGAGATATGCTTGCGCTCATCAGCACTGCAGGCCAGGTCGGGGTCTGATATCACCTGTGCAAATCCCGTGATGATGTTCAGTGGCGTGCGCACCTCATGACTCACGTTCTGGATAAAGGCCGTCTTCATCTTCTCCGACTCCATAGCCTTGTTGTAGGCCACGCGCAACTGCTTCATGTGCTTTCTCCTACTGATCATGATATAGGTCAGTGCCACGATGAGCAGTGTCAGCATGAAGATGGCGCCCAGCATGGTGTAGGTGCGGTCTTTGGCAGCCTGCTTCTCTGTTTCATACAGTGCCAACTGGTCTTGTATGCCTCGCATACTGTTGGTCAGCACCACGTTGTCTATCGAGTCGCTCAGCAGCGATTCCTTCTTAAACGATTCGTAGGCCTCCTTCCATCTGCCTGCCCTTTCGTATATCAGTGGTATGGCTTCGGCACCCTCGTCGCCCAGCTCCCGCTTGGCATAGGCCACAGCTTCATCCACCTTACCGAGACATGCCAGATAGTAGGCCTCCATGCTGCGCCCGTGAACCGACGATTTACCTTTCGCCTCACCGGCCTTATACCATTTGTAGCCCTCCATAAACTTATCTATGTCGCCACTGTTATAGTAGGTCAGAATCTTACGTGTCTCGATGTCAAACACGCGGTCGGGCGAGTATTTCTCGGCTATCTCCTTGGCCTTGTCCATCAGGTCTAATGCCTCCTGAGCGTCATCGTCTATGGCTACATTGATGATATTCATGTAGATGGGCGGGATGCTCTCGTAATAGCCGTTCTTCTTCATCAGCTCTATCACCTCGTAGAAGCATTTCTTGGCAGCCTCTTTATTACCGCAGTAGCGGTTGATATGACCCATCATGTTCACGGCCATATACATCTCTTTATAGAGCTTCTTCTCGCGCAGCTCCTTCGACAGTTGCATGGCTTTGCTGTAAGCCTCAAAAATCTTCTGCCGGTTCATTTCAAACACAATGTCGTTGCAGCGCTGCGTGTAGTAGGCATGCAGGTCGTTCTGCTCCAGCAGGTAGTTCTGCAGGTTGTTCAGATGTGTATAGAAACGTGCGCTGTCGCCATCATTAAAGGCATGCGTCATCGAGTCGCGAAGTTCAAGATACTTAGCGTCTTTTTTGTAATCTACTTGTGCTTGTGTGGCGGTAGTAGTTAACAATAGTGCAAAGGCCAATAGGATTCTAGCTATTTTCATGGTACAAAAATAGTAATATTTTCATAATTAACAAATAAAATCGATAAAAATTATTATCTTTGCACCAAAATTTAACAGAATATGAGTCACAAAGCAATAATCGCCCTCTCTTTAGTAGGGCTTCTCACTGTCAGTTGCGGTAAGAAGAAACAGCACGACGACATCATCGTGCAGCACACCGAAGCCCCTAAACCCCTGGCACCCATCAAGATGCAGGATTATAAGGATGTGAAGGATGTGCAGTGGTTGGGTAAGCAGTATCAGGTTGAAGTGTCACGCCAGTCCGATGATTCCTTGGGGATGGTGAAAGACGAGACTGGTCAGAAGTTTGTTGATAACCGCATCACGCTGAAGGTCATCCGTGCCGATGGTAGTGTGTTCTGCAGCAAGACGTTCACCAAGTCGGCCTTTGATGCCTGCTTGGACGACGACTACCGCAAGACGGGCATCCTCGAAGGCTTTGTGTTTGATAAGGTCGAGGGCAACCAACTGTTTTTTGCAGCCAGTGTGTGTCATCCTCAAACCGATGAATATATCCCTCTTAAGGTCACCCTCAGCAATTTTGGTGAGGTAGGCATCTCGCGCGACAATGAAGAATAAGCGTTTGCTCATCGGCATTGGTGCAGGTCTGTTGGCACTGTTCATCCTGATAAGCCTGGTGTTTGGCTGTCATCGTCAGGAGAAGCCCGCCAGTGTGCCCGCCGGCATCGCACAGGGCATCGACACGGTGCCCATGCTCATCATGCAGGTGCAACAGTGCTCCAAGCTCTACACGGCCGAGTATCGTGTGCATAAGATTATCACCCATGATGATGCCTTGCGCCTCAAAGGGCAGGTGATGAGCAAGTCGTTCAACCTCAAGGTGCCCTTGGCCGACAGGAAGATTGCCATCCCCATGGATGCCAAGATCAAGGCGTATATTGATTTCAGTACCTTCTCCGAACAGAACATCGAGCGCCAGGGCCGTCATATCACCATCATCCTGCCCGACCCGCAGGTGGTGATGACCAGTTCAAAGATTGATCAGAAGAACGTCAAACAGTATGTCGGTCTCACCCGTGCTCATTTCAGTGATGAGGAGTTGGCTGGCTATCAGCAGCAGGGTAGGGAGGCCATCCTGCAGAGCATCCCCGAGATGGGTATTGAGGAGACAGCGCGTGCCAATGCCGCCAAGGTGCTGGTGCCCATGCTCACCCAGTTGGGTTATGAGGAGCAGGATATCACCATCGCGTTCCGTAAGGATCTGGATTTTCAGCACGCATTCAAAGGATTAATTCGGATGGAGGAATAAGGATGAAGCAATATAAGATAGTTATAGGTGCCGTTGCAGTCATCGCTGTTGTAGCGTTGTTCTTTTGGGTGAAGAGTGCCTTCAAGGACAACTATATCCAACTAGCCGCCGACGAGGCCATCGACCCCACGCCCACGCAGATACAGTCCATTCGTGATATCGGTGAATGGGAGTTCCTGTCTATCTCAGCCGAGGAGATGGTTGACACTGTTCGTAAGGGTTTCTTTACCGACGATGAGTTGGTAAGGATTTATTATGGCACTTTACGTTTGGGCATCGACATGCAGCAGTTGCGTGATGATGCCATCACCATCCAAGGCGACAGCGTCCAGGCCACGTTCCCCAAAGTCACCCTCTTGGATAACGACTTCATCGACGAAGCCAAGACCAAGTCGTTCTACGAATCCGGCAAATGGACACCCCAAGCCCACCAGGCCCTCTACCAAAAGGCCCACCGCCAGATGCTTCACCACTGCCTCACCAAAGAAAACCTCACCTCCGCCCAATCCAACGCCGAGTCTCAACTCACCAACCTCTTCACCCAATTGGGCTACAAAACCATCACCCTCCACTTCGAGTAGTGTCCTCTTATATCAACTGCAAGGGCTATATCCCTAATAAAACGTCCTGAGCTCAGAGGCCGGATGTAATATTATCGTAATCATTCGAAGAACTCGCTCCGCTCAAACAGCTTCTCATGTCGATTTGCTTGTCTCGCTTACGCGACACAAGAATCGAAGAAGATTCCGATAATAGTACATCCTATAAATGCCTCCTCGTGCGGAATGTTTTCTTAGGGATACAGCCCTTGAAAATTTATTTGTTTTATCTTTGCCTCACTTAAGATGCCTTTGATGGCAGTCGGTAGTTGTGAGGACGAATAGGGGACGGTGTTGAGAGTTCGAACACAAAAACATTCCGCACGAGGAGGTCTTTAGAGGAATGCAAATTCTTTGAATCAACATTGAGTTTCGGATTGCGGTACGCAATCTGAACAACGAAATACGAAAAGCTGTTTGAGCGTAGCGAGTTCTTTGAGTGATTTAAAGAATTTGTGTTCCGGCCTCCGAGCTCAGGACGTTTTTGGGTTGAACGCTCAACACCGTGGGGGAGCATCCCCCATTGGTCGAAAGACCAAAAAAAAGGATTATAATTTAGAAAGAACCTCTTTCCAAGAATCACTAAGAGCGATCATCGTTGGAAAAAGAATGTTTGCCCCTGCATCAAGGAGCACCTTGTCCGCTAACGGACCAGTATTTACCGCTATGGTATAGATGCCAGCTGCCACACCAGCGCGCACACCGAGCGGTGCATTCTCCACAACAATCGCTTCAGAAGGCTGAAGATGCCCAGCCTTTTGCAATCCCATCAGATAAGGATCCGGATGGGGCTTCCCCCGCTTCACATCATACGCTGTGACGATATGCTCCGGCGACACATATTTGCCAAAATCCCTCAGGATACGTTGTATCAGCGGTCGTTGTCCCGAACCCGTGACAACCCCGATACCAATGCCTGCAGCATCTATCTGTTCCATGAGCGATAGAATCCCCGGCATGATAGGCGCCTCTGGCAGAGAATGAAAAATGCGCGTCTTCTCATCATACATCAGCTGACTCTCTTCCTCTGTGATCTCACGCCCCTGTTGCTGTTTTACCATATAACGAATGGTGTCTACGCCACGAGCACCCTCAGTGGCGTAGGCATCATCAGTCGTCATAGTGATACCGAATTTCTTCATCGACTGGACCCAGGCTACTGCATGATTCCCCATGGAATCATACAGCACCCCGTCCATATCAAATAGCACTGCTCTCTTCATATTATTTTGATAATAAGAACATAAGAACATATTTTTTTATGCCACCTTTCTGCATAGCCTTATTATGTCCTTCTGTTCTTTTTATCTAAAGAATAATAGTCCTTCTGTTCTTTTTATCTAAAAATTACTTCAGGCGAGCCTTGATCGCAGCGCTCTCTGCCTCGTAGCCGGGCTTGTCGAGCAGCGCAAACATATTCTTCTTGTAGGCCTCTACACCAGGCTGGTTGAATGGGTTCACACCCAGTACGTTACCACTGATACCACAGGCAATCTCGAAGAAGTAGATGAGCTGTCCCAGGTAGTACTCGTTCAGGCGAGGTACGCTGATGCGCATGTTGGGCACACCACCATCCACGTGAGCCAGCTGTGTACCCAGCTCAGCCATCTTGTTCACCTCATCCACACGCTTGCCAGCCAGGAAGTTCAGACCGTCCAGGTTCTCCTCGTCGGCAGGGAAGAGCAGTTTCTTCTCAGGCTCCTCGATGCTGATCACAGTCTCGAAGATAGTGCGCTCACCCTCCTGAATCCACTGACCCATAGAGTGCAGGTCGGTAGTGAAATCCACGCTGGCAGGGAAAATACCCTTCAGGTCCTTACCCTCGCTCTCGCCGTAGAGCTGCTTCCACCACTCAGAGAAGAAGTGCAGCTTAGGCTGGAAGTTCACCATGATCTCGATTTTCTTACCACTCTGATAGAGTCCGTTGCGTACGGCAGCATACTGTGCAGCAGGGTTCTCAGCGAAAGGTACGCTAGGCGCGCAAGCCTTCTCCATCTCCTGAGCACCAGCCACCAGCTCCTTGATGCTGAAGCCAGCGCAGGCGATAGGCAGCAGTCCTACTGGAGTGAGCACAGAGAAACGTCCGCCCACGTTGTCAGGAATGATAAAGCTCTTGTATCCCTCCTTGTCGGCGCAGGTACGTGCAGCACCCTTCTTAGCGTCAGTCACAGCCACGATCACCTTCTTAGCCTCTTCCTTACCACGCTGAGCCTCGCACTGCTTCTTCAGCAAGCGGAATGTCAAGGCAGTCTCAGTAGTAGTACCACTCTTTGAGATGTTGATCACACCGAATTTCTTATCCTTCAGATACTCAGTGAGCTCGAAGAGATAATCCTCACCGATGTTGTTACCAGCAAAGAGGATGGTAGGATTCTTCTGGTCCTTCACCAGCCATGCGAAGCTGTTGCTCAGCGCCTCGATCACGGCACGAGCGCCCAGGTACGAACCACCGATACCAGCCACTACGATAGCCTCGCAGTTAGCGCGCAGGGTGTCGGCACAAGCCTGCAGTTCGTCGATGAAAGCAGGTGTGATGCTGCTGGGCAGGTGCAACCATCCCAGGAAGTCATTGCCAGGGCATGTACCGGCCTCCAGTGCCTTCTGTGCCTCAGCTACTTTTGGTTCAAAACTCTCCACTGCCCCTTCTTTCAAGAAGCAAGCAGCCTTAGTAATGTCAAGCTTAATCATTTCCATAAATCAGTTAAAATATGATATATTTTAAATTTTTACATTTTTACATTTTTCAATTTTTCCTGGCATTTTGCCTTAAACTTGCAGCAGTCCTTCAGCTTCTCCGTTGCTTTCTCCAAGCGTTCCCGGCATGCTTCCACGTCTTGCTGCAGAATCACTGCTGCCAGATACATCGGTAGCGCCAGCTCTGCTTCAGTCAGGGGCGTGACGCCCTTATACTTCTGTAGTCGTGCCCGCGTGCGCTTCAGCTCTAGCAACTTCAGGTTGTACTCCACCTTGGGCACATCCTTGTCGTGCTGAAAGTCCAACAGCCATTCCGCTGTCTCCAGCAGATATTTCTTGTCGCCGTCCACATCCTTTGAAGGCAGCTCCCTGATCTCCGGCTCCTTCAGTTCTATCAGGTCGGGCTCTATCTCCACAGCCGCAATGATCACCCCAGGTATCTGTACCACGATATGCTTTTTCTTCTTACCCTTGATGCGCAGCACCACACCCTCGTAGCCGTCGTAGATACCACCTTTGATACGTATCGCCTCACCCGGTTTCAGGTTCAGCTCCTCCGGTTTGAAGTAGGTGATGTTCTCCTGTCTGAGGTTGGTCAGTTCGATAAACCGTTCCATCACCCCGTCGCCCACCGTCAGGTAGTCCTTTTTATTACTAAAGGTAGATTTGCGTAAATAGACGCTTTCTCGGCACTGGTGATTGATAAACTCCATCAGGGCATCGCGCGTACCCCGCGCGAATATCAGTCCTGAGATGGCAGGAACCATGGTGCGCTGTTGCTGTCGGCGCACGGTCTTTACTTCGTATTTCATAGGTACGTGACTTCTGAAGCCTGCTTTTCTCAGCGCGTCTCTCACTTTCTCTTCGTGGCGCGCGCTCAGGCATCCCAGCACATACCATTTTTCTATGTTATTATCAGCTTCTGTCATCTTTTGCTTATTTCGGCTACAAAAGTAAGCAAAAAAATCGAATTGACGAAGAAAACATGCAATTATTGTCTTTTTTTGCATTTTTATTTGGTAGTATCGGAAAAATCCCCTATCTTTGTCGGCGAAAACCGGGGAAATCGATTTCTTTAGTATTTGATAACCCTAGTGTGAAGAAAACTTAAAATTAGCGTAACGTACTGACTATAAACATTTTGAACAGTCAGTGCGGAAGATAGGGAACGCATTACTTGCTAAAATGAAACGGCAATTTCTTTCTTTTTTCCTGCTCCTGATGGTCTTTGCATCTTGCGAGCAACCGCTCCTTCCTGATGAGAATAGCACAGGTGGTGATGCCGATGGCAATCTCATTGTGAGCGTTTTCCAGATTGAGCAGCAGTCGTTTGCCGTTCCACTCACCCGCGCAATGCTTACCGATTATTGCAGTCGTTTAAGTATGGCGGTTTACGATGCCAAGGGCAGTCTTGTCAAGCAAGTCCATCAGTCGGTTGGCGATGCCAGTTTCGGTTCAGCAGCTTTCTCCCTCGATCCCGGCACTTATCGGATAGTAGTCATAGGCCATAGCAGTGGCAACCCCACGATGACCGATCCTGCGAAGATCAAGTTTGATAATAGCGATGGCTTTACCGACACCTTCCTGCACAGCGCTACCGTACAGATATCCGCTGAGGAAGAAGAAAACGTCGTTCAGGCCCATCTCAAGCGTATCACATCGCTCTGTCGCGTGGTTTTCACCGATGCTATTCCCGCAGGCGTCACCCAGATGCACTTCGAGTATAAAGGCGGTTCGGGCGCTTTCGATGCAGCCACCGGTCTGGGTTCGGTCAACAGCACGCAAAAGATGACTTTCGCCGTTGAACCAGGACAGCAGGACTGCACTTTCGACCTCTACACCATCCTCCGCGATACCGAAGGCACGCTCCAGTTGATGGCTTCGGCACAGGATGAAAACGGCAATGAGCGCTACGGGCGTACGTTTCAGGTGCCCATGAAGCAGCGCATGATCACCCGCTTGAGCGGTCCTTATTTCTCAGGCAACACCTCTGTCAACATCGTCATCGGTATCGATGCCGAGTGGGAGGGCGAACAAATAGTATATTTTTAAAATATTAAATATGATAGACGAATCAAAATTGACGGCTGAAAGCTTGGAATCATCTGAGCTCCAGGAAGAACAGTCCATTTTTAGTTTTCAGAATCTGTATGCCATGTTGATACTCAACTGGCAGTGGTTTCTGTTGTCGTTGTTCATCTGCTTGTGCGGTGCACTCCTTTATCTGCGCTATGCCACGCCCACCTATCAGGTGTCGGCCAGGATGCTGATCAAGGATGATGACAACCGCCGTCGCAGCTCTGCTAATCAGATGCTGGCCAACATGCAAGATTTCGGATTTATGAGTAACTCGGCCGGTATCGAGAACGAGATGGAGATCCTGAAGTCGCGCATCTTGGCCCGTGATGCCGTGAAAGATCTGAAACTCTATGTGCAATACTACACCTCTGGCCGCTTGAGGCGTCAGCTGGTGTATAAGTCACAGCCAGTATGTGTCGATCTCGACTCCCTGTCACTCGAGGCTTGGGACCGCGATCTGCTGGAGGGCGCCAAGTCTATCCAGCTCACCATCACCAAGCGTGGCAAAGGCTATGAGGTGACGGGCGAACTGCAGTACAAAGGAGAAACTATTGGCAACTTCTCTCAGCAGTGCCCCAAACTGCCTGCACCGGTGCGCACCGACTATGGTGTGCTCACTCTGACCGAGAGCGACCCCAAGCAGGTGATGGAAGATGGCGATAAATATATCATCAATATCCTGCCACCAATGGCAGTGGCCACAAGCTATGCCAAGGCCATCAATATTGCGCCTACTTCTAAGCAGACCTCTATTGCTGAGCTCACCCTCACCGACCGTAACACCCGTCGTGGTCTCGACTATCTGCGCCAGTTGGCCATCTGCTACAACCGCCAGGCCAACACCGATAAGAACGAGATAGCCATGAAGACCGAGGAGTTTATCAATGCCCGTTTGGAGAAGATTGACGCCGAGCTCGGATCTACCGAGAGCGCCCTCGAGAGCTATAAGAAGCGCAACACCGTGACCGAGCTGACTATGGATGCCACCCAGTCGTTGGCTCAGACCTCTCAGTACGAGACCAAACTCTCTGAGCAGTCAGCTCAGATACAGCTGATGGACTATCTGCGTGAGTTTGTGGATAATCCTGTCAACCAGTATAAGATTATCCCTTCTAATATCGGTATGACCGACCAGGCTTCTACCGCGCTGATTGTTTCGTATAACCAGGCTGTTCAGGAGCGCAACCGCTATCTGAAGACTGCCAGCTCGCAGGCCCCACAGGTAGTAGCCCTCACCTCAACCCTCGACGATCTGCAGGCCTCTATTCGCACAGCCCTGTTGCAGGCACGCCGCACTGCCGACATCCAGCGTCAGAGCTTGCAGCGCCAGTTGGCCAAATACCAGAGCCGTATCGGCAACACCCCTGAACAGGAGCGTGTGCTCAATCAGATTGGTCGTCAGCAGGAGGTGAAGTCAGGTCTTTACCTGTTGCTGTTGCAGAAGCGTGAGGAGAACTCTATCTCTCTGGCAGCTACAGCCGATAAGGGAAAGCTGATCGACGAGCCATTGGCCATGGGTCAGGTGAGTCCTAAGAAAGCCATCATCCTGCTGGTAGCCTTGATGCTCGGCTTAGGTCTGCCTTTCGCTGTGCTCTATATCATCCAGCTGTTCAGCTATCGTGTCGAAGGTCACGACGACCTGGAGCACCTCACCCGCATGCCAATCGTGGCCGACGTGCCAGTGGCCAGCGACTCTGTCAAGAGTGTGGCGGGCATTGTGGTACAGGCCAATAAGAACAATCAGATTGACGAGATATTCCGCGCTATGCGTACCAATATCCAGTTTATGATGAAGGAGACCGACCAGGTGATCCTCTTCACCTCCAGCACCTCTGGCGAGGGTAAGACCTTCCTGGCAGCCAACCTGGCTGTGTCGTTCGCGCTGCTGGGCAAGAAGGTAGTGCTCTGCGGTCTTGATATCCGTAAGCCTGCCCTGGGCCGTCTGTTTGGTGTGAAAGACCGTACTGCTGGTATCACCCAGCTGCTGGTGAAGGATCATGTCACCGATGCCGACCTGCGCACCGCCATCTGCCCATCAGGAGTCAACGATCATCTCGACCTGCTGCTGGCTGGTCCTACACCGCCTAACCCCACCGAGCTGTTGGCACGCGAGAACCTGCATCAGGCCATCGAACTGCTCAAGCAGCAGTACGATTATATCATTCTCGATACCGCGCCAGTAGGTCTCGTCACCGATACCCTTCAGATAGCCCGCTATGCCAGCGTCAACTGTTACGTATGCCGTGCCGACTACACACCAAAGGCTAATGTCGGATTGCTCAACACACTGGTTAACGAGAAGAAGCTCACCAACGCCTGCGTGATCCTGAATGGTGTGGATATGTCGAAGAAGAAGTATGGCTACTACTATGGCTATGGCAAGTATGGCAAGTACGGTCGTTATGGCTATGGTAAGTATGGTTATGGCAAATACGGCTATGGCAACTACGGTAGCTACGGCAGCTATGCCGAGTCCCGCTACTCAAGCAAAGATGACAACAGCATCAAAAAATAGTCTTCAACTCTTCAACTTTTCTATATGTTGATCGCAGTAGATTTTGATGGGACGATAGTTACCCATGAATACCCAAAGATAGGCGAGGAGATACCCTTTGCCGTCGATACTCTGAAGATGTTGCGCCAGGATGGTCATCGTCTGATTCTCTGGTCTGTGCGCGAAGGTCATCTGCTCGACGAGGCCGTGGAGTGGTGCCGCCAGCGTGGACTTGAGTTCTATGCCGTGAATCGCGACTACCCCGAGGAGACCACCGATAACAACCCCCATTTCTCGCGCAAGCTCAAGGTCGATCTGTTTATCGACGATCGCAACCTGGGCGGCCTGCCCGATTGGGGCACCATCTATAAGATGATTAAGCATCACCAGAAGTGGGAAGACCTCATCGACGAGACCCCGTCGCAGCCGGTCACACCCCCCAAGAAAAAACACTGGTGGCAGTTCTAGTCATGAGGTGTTACCCTCGGTAATGTCCCTTTAACTTCCCTTTAACTTCCCTTTAACTTCAATCAAAAATGAAAAAGTTCTCATTTTTTACATTTTTACATGGTATAGTGTTTACATTGTCAGCAGCAGCGCTGCTCACCAGTTGCGGCTCTGCCCAGAATGTAGCTTATCTGCAGAATAGCGACAGTATCAATTTCGAGAAATCGCGTTTTCTCTATGATGCTCGCATCATGCCGAAAGATCAGATTACCATCTCGGTCAACACCACTACCCCCGAGGTGTCATTACCCTTCAATCTGCTGTTGCAGAATGCCTATCAGCAGGGTCGTAGCATTAGCAGTGGTGCTAGCGGCACCCTCATGCCCTATCTGGTAGATAACGATGGTTATATCAACTTCCCCATCATCGGTCGTCTCAAGGTGGGTGGTCTCACCAAGTCAGAGGCCGAGCAGCTTGTCACCGAGAGGATCCGTCCTTATATGGCGGAGACTGAGAAGCCTGTGGTCACTGTCACCATGGCCAGCTATTCTGTATCAGTATTGGGCGAAGTCAACCGTCCTGGCAGCTTCCAGGTGTCACGCGAGAAGATTACCATCCTCGAGGCATTGGCACAGGCAGGCGACCTCACCATCTATGGTGTGCGCGACCGTGTGAAGCTCATCCGTGAGGATGCCACAGGTAAGAAGTCTATTGTCACGTTGAACCTCAACGATGCCAATATCGTCAACTCACCATATTATTATCTGCAGCAGAACGATGTGGTATATGTAGAGCCCAATAAGATCAAGGCCCAGAACTCTAAGGTAGGTCAAACCACCACCCTCTGGTTCTCCGCCACCAGCATTCTTATCTCTCTCACCTCATTGCTCTACAACATCTTGAAGTAATGAAAAAGAATCATAAGAAGGACGGTGCCAGTCTGTTCAAGGAGCGCAGCTTCGCGGCTATCCGCCGCAAGAAGGTGCTGGAGCGCGTGCTCAAACTCGCCCTTGTCATCATCGCCATCCTCATGGCCCTCGCCGTCCTCTTCGCTTACACCAGCTGCACCAGCGACACCGCTGCTGTAGCACCCAAAACCAAAGTCAGCGTCCACGTCAACGAATTCTCGTTTTCTTACGAAGGATTCCCTGGTGGCCACACGCGTGCAGCAGAGTCACTCGAGAAAGTTTCTCAGATTAAGGCTATTGATTTGGCGATTTTCTCGGGAGACAAAAAAGTATTTGGCGCAACCCAACTCAGGGATGATGCCACTACTTATGAAAAGTTCGGTGAGTTTGAGTGCAGTTTGTCTGCAGGCGATTACAAATTAGTGGCAGTAGCTCGTAATATGTCAGATGGTGATAAGTTCACCATTCAAAGTCCGGTATTGGCAACCTATGCATCTGAACGTGCGCGCGAAACCTTCTGTTATACAAAGGAAATATCCATTAAGGGAGTAGAACCTGTAGATATTACTCCTATTATGGATCGTGTGGTGGCACAATTCATGTTAACTACTACAGATAAGATGATGGAGGGCGTGAATAAAATCCGAACCACCTATTCGGCTGGTAGCAAGAGTTTTAATCCTACTACAGGTTTAGCTACTGATGATAATGGCTTTTGGCTCACGAACTCAGGCAGACCGCAGAAGGATAGCGGCGTAATGATAATCTATAGTTTGTTGTTCTTAGCGGCTGATGAAGAGGTGATGGATGTTACGATAGATGTGCTTGACAAGGATGAGAATGTTCTGATAAATAAGCGTTTACCAAACGTACATTTCAAACGCAATCAGATTACCAAGGCCACAGGTGCTCTCTTCACTCCAGGTACCTCATCCTTCACCTTCCTTCTAAATGACGCCTGGCTCCCCGACGAAGAAATCACCTTCTAGGCCCCCGCTCGCTTGAGGCTCGCTCCACCCACCCTCGCTCTTAGGGTGGCTGCTCGCCCCCCAGCCGCGCGGCATCCCCCCTCGGTGTTTTAGCATGGTATTAGAAAAGATTCGCATTCGCTCACAGAAAAAAGCGACCAGCTACGCGTAGTCGCCGAAAGAAACATGGCGAACCCCGAAGGGGCAAAGGCTGGAGAGCCATACCAAAATTTTGATGGAGAGGGTTTTCCCTCGGAATCAACTACATCCTTCCCATATAGGGGAAGGCTTGGTTAGGGTGGATGCTTCTTTTAGTTCTTTTCTTCGCGCCGAAGAAAAGGACAGAGAAAAAAGGACAGTTAAGAAGCGAACAGTTGAGAATATTATAAATAAGTAATAATAAAATAAGTAATAATAAAATAAGAAGGAACGACAGAAACCTCTGTCATTCCTTCCCCAAAAGAGGACTTTTAATCCGAATTATTTTTTAGAAAATAATCCCTATACTCCCGGCATTCAAACGACGGACAGTCTTTGTGAACCCCTTCGAGTTCTCGATGCCCTAGAATCTCGGCATTCGGATAATCCTCTTTCAGACTCCGAAGCAAGGCAATAAGCGCTGCACGCTGTTCGGGCGTTCGCGTATCAGCAGTACGCCCCTTCTCATCCAAGCCTCCTTCGTAGCAAATGCCAATAGAGTGCGCATTGTAGTGCCGGGCATGCATGCCCACCTCGCTTTCATCACGCGTTTGATACAAATGCCCGTCACGCTCAATGTAATAGTGGTAGCCAATACCCTTGTTGCCAAACCGGGCATTGTGACACGCCTTGAGCATCTCTACAGTGAATCGCCTGTTGCATCGCGTCGCGCTACAGTGAATGACAATCAAGTCTATCCGGCGCATGACTGTACGGCTATGGTTCCAAGAATCGAGGTGATCACTGTTGCAATAAATTTAAGGACCCTAGCAACCTTGGTCCAGTTTACTTTGAACATAATTTTTAATGTTTAATGTTGAGTGTTTCGCTCCAGCTTTGCTGGCTTGCTACCGAAGGGACGCAAGAATGTTTCCAACCCTTAGTCTCCATTCGGCTCATCGATGGGATCATTGCCCTCGACATTACCGCCGCCACTTGGCTGCTGCCCGCCGCTAGGCTGCTGGCCACCGCCCTGGGAGGGGCTAGGAGAGGTGCCGGGGTCAGGGGAGGTTCCTGGGGTGAGCAGGCTCGCTTTCTTCAGCGTCGCCTCCAGATTAAGACTCTTACTCATCAGGTCGCCAGTGGCACGAGCCTTCAGCTTCACACCGCTGATGTTCTTAGTCACCGTGAAGTCCTCTTCCTTCTCCGCCATCTCCTTGTTCTTGATGCCAAGTGAGAAAATGGCCAGGTCGTCAACCTTCACGTTCTTGCCCTCCAGCAGGAGCTCCTTGATACAACTGATCATATCAGTGAGCAAGCCCTTGATGACGCCCTTAGAATAAGGCGAATTGTGATTACTCATGTGCTCAGCCAGACCGTCCAGGTCGATAGTCTCTTCCACCACGTTCTTGGCGAACCACTTTCCAAAACACTTGTTACCAGTGATTTTGATTTGCTTTAAAATGTAACGTACCATAATAGAAAAATTAAAAAATTTAAAAATTTAAAAATTGGTGCATCGGGAAGTGCTGCAGCTCCTTAGCGTTGGCAAAGGTACTACTTTTGGCAAGGGCGTTGGCGGACTTTGGCGGACTTCGGAAAAAATAATTAGAAATCAGGTGGAATTTCTGTGATTTTCGTCCATTTCCCATCAAAAAACGTAGTCAGTTGCAGCTCGCGCACCACCTTCCTGTACAGCTCATGACTCTGCAGTACACGCCGGTCTTGCAGCGCTTCGGGCAGATCGATGCAGTAATCCTCACAAACATATTTCACCGCTTGTGGCGGCAGCAATTGAGCTTTTCGGCTCACCCCCATCCTTTCAAGGATATGCAGCCTACTACTGAGATAGCGGCTAAAGGTTCGCTCTGACACACCAGCCAACTTGGCCAACTGAGCTTTACTGATAAATAGATGCTTATTGTAGTAATTTACCATATTGATTGTGGTTGAAAAGTAATTTGATTTGAGATAAAAAGTAAGTTGATGGTGGAGCAAAACTAACTTGATTCCAGGATGTAATCCACAAGGTCTATCTTCCGGCGTTTCTGGTTGGCTGTGGCGTGACGCTCTAAGAGGTCCGATACGTAGATACGGTTCTGCTTGGGCCACAGAAATGATTGCATCACCCGTTGCGCCGCTTCATACCACAGCGTGTAAGCCCTTAGCTCCTCATCCGTGTCAGGCAGTAAGATAATCCGGCAGTGCCGTAGCGGCCAGAATTTCTCAAGCTGCAACTCACCCAGTCCGCCTGCTGCTAGCCACACATACTGCGGATACAGCTCCGATAAGATAACCGCCGATTTCTCGGCTTCTACGATACAAACCGTGCAGGCATCCGTCACCAGGTGCAAACCGAAGAATACATGATCCACATGAAAGCTGTCAGGTGCCAGATTGAAGTGCTGCTTCATCAGATACATCGCCCAGGTGGCGTTGCGGTTCTTCAGCCGGTGGCAGTCGGCGCCATACCACATCAGCTTGCCATCATGCACACGGCCCATCCGGTCAATCTGCCAGTATATCACGGCATCATCCTTCGAGCGGCCTAGCCGGTATCGCAGTGCCGCATGCACCATCTGCCGTTTGCTCAGCATCCCATTGGCCACCACCGCCCTGCAGAAGCAGCTTTTCGCTGATAGCGGTCGCGCCCATAAAGGCGGTGCAGGCATAAAGAGCCCTTGCGCTCTGAATGTATTTTTAAATATTTCGCTCAGTTTCATTGAATAATTCGTTTATGGCGTAACATATTCCTCTACACCCCTCTTACTATAGCCCCACCTCTCTATGAGAGAGGGTGGGGACTATATAGAGAGGGGGTTACGAGGGAATAAGAATAGCCACCACGCGGCCCCGCTTGTCCATCGTCGTACTGATCACCCGTTGCCCCACGGCCATGTTGAATACCTTCTCGTAGTATTTCGGCTGTTTTATCTCGCTCAGCTTCATCACCGCGTTCTGCAGGTTTTCCAGCGGCAGCGATGGGATATTGCCAAAGGCATCGGTAAACAGCGGGCGCAGGGCCCATTCCCAAGGATATGACGCACTACCGTCGTGGTGGATGATATACTTCTGATTGAAGGTAGCCACCTTGTCGCTCTTAATCTGGTAGGCCTCAGGCTTGTTGGTCATATACTGGCCATTCTGGTTGCGCGGCTGGAAGTTAGGTTTCGTAGTAATCTCAGGCAGACCTTTCTCATCAATCTTGTAGTACATCAGTTCTGGGATACGGTATTTGCGGGTAAATGTCTGTTCTACCGAGAACACATCCGTTTTCTCTATCTGTTCACAGTAATACACGTCGAAGGCTTTATGCAGAATCTCGGTACCCAGCCAACCGCGCAGCCCACGCTTCTCACCAGTACGGTTCAGATGTATCACAATCGTGATGTTACAATCGTTCTCAGTAGATAGCTGCATCAGCTGGTCGATAACCTGCGCCGATGCCTCTGGATCGTTGATGCTAGGCAGCAAGTCGCTCACGTTGTCGATGATCACCATATCAGGCTTGTAAGTCTCAATACCTGCCACCAGGTAGTTGATGCGCTCCTGGCAACTGCATGACCTGACGTTAAACACAAAGAAGTTTGATTCATCCGCATCACCCAGTTTGAACACCCTGTCGGTAAGAATACTTTTGGTAGATTGTCGGCTCTGCTCCGTATCATACCACATCACCTTCAGCGGACTCTCCTGGATGCGTTCCAGTTCCAGCACGTTCCTGGTAGCGCAGCAGGCCATCAGCATAGATGTAAAGAAAGTTTTACCACATTTCTCAGTACCAGTGATGGCAGAGATATCGCGCCGCGGAAAGCATGGTTTACCATACATACGCATCAGGAAGTCTTCCGACGGAACATTGGTGTCGGTCATGATTCTGCACTTGTCTAACTGCAGCACCTCTGGTGCCACCGAAGGAACTGCATCTGCCTGTGCAATCTCCTTTTCAATTGGATCTTGGTTTGTCATTACTTTTTTAAATAATATGATTAATATAATGGTTGTGATTTACACGCTGTAAAGATACGGCCATTTCGGTTGATACGCAACTATCTGTCCCCACGGGGACGTAATTATAATTTATTTACATTTCAAACAATTCAAAAAAGATGAAGAAAGTCTTAGAAACTCTGACAGAAGCTCAGCTTTTATCAGAGTTGGTGTTGGCAAAGGCCGAAAGAGTCTTCGACAACAGCCATCGCTCAATGGAGAGTAGGTACCATCTTCGCCATGGTATCTTTAAACGAGCCTAAGACCACAATCTTGCGGCAAGTGATGTTCTTGATCTGGCCCAGCTGCTGGCTATCCACCGCGACATCTGCCAGCACTACCAATCCCGCCCCCAGGAGCGCCAGCGATGGGAGCACGAACTCCTAACCGCCCTCCGCAAAACCCTCGACATCGAGATTCCTCCGTAAAGGGAGGGGAGTTTATTTAGGGTAGATCAATGACTACATGTAAGAGCGCATAGAAATGCAGTTCAATAATGCCTATCAAAGTAAATTGGAAATTTAGTTTGCCTCGATGCTAAAGAAGTCGTTTAAAGGTAATAAATACTTTAAAATTAAGTAAGGTATGTCTAGCTATAAATTCTTGGATCAGTTTCCACAACCATTAAAGGAGAGCATCATTCAAAACAGATGCCTCCCGATTATTGGTTCTGGTTTTTCTTTGAACGCAGAAATACCAGAAGGAAAGCGTATGCTTGCTTGGGAAGCTTTGGGCAGGGCTTTTGCCAATGAAATGCCAGGATATGTTTATAGCAATACGATAGATGCAATATCTGCCTATGAGCACGCTTATTCTCGTCCAGTTATGGCCGAGAAGATGAAGGATTTCTTATTGTCAGGGCAGATAAGACCTGCTTCTACTCATGAAGCATTCTGTAGATTACAGTTTGATATTGTCTGTACTACTAATTTCGATCACCTTCTTGAAGATGGTTACCGAAAGATATCAAAGCCATGCCGTGCTATCATCAGTGAAAGCCAGTTGTCTGTGGCTCCGATGAAGGATGAACTAACATTATTAAAATTTCATGGAGATATAGACCATCCAGATAGGATGGTTGCTACAGAAGAAGATTACGATAAGTTTCTAGACCAAAATCCAATGTTGGCAACATACTTATCAAATCTTCTTATTACAAGAACACCTCTGTTTATTGGTTATAGTCTAGATGATGATGACTTTCGCCAAATATGGCAAGTTATCAAGAGTCGTCTAGGAAAAATGACGCGTCAAGGTTATGTTATTAAAGTAAATTGCTCTGATACGGAAAAATCTCGATATGAACGCAGGGGTGTAAAGGTTGTAAATATTGAAGGTGATCCAAAAGATTATCCTCAGATATTGACAAAATTGTTTAAAGAGATAAAGGCATATTGGGATGATAACGTAAAGACATATAGTGATAATACTGCTATGTCTGAGTTGGCAATGCCATCTGATTATCAGACTCGATTGTGCTATTTTTCTGTTCCATTCCAACAATTGTCTATCTACAAAGACTATTTCTTCCCATTGGCAGTCCGTTATGGCTTTGTTCCAATTACGGCAGATTCTGTAATGTCTGTCGGTGATAATATTATGGCAAATATTTCATCCATTATATCCAAGTCAGAGTATTTCTTTCTCGATTTAGAAGCTAAAAACGCTGCTTATGATTGGGGGCAAATATTGTCACAAGGAAAGCTTAAGTCAAACATGTTCATTCTTAGAACTCTCGATGTTGGTTTGTCTAATAGTAATTCTTTTTATACTTGCTATAAGCCCGAAGATTTTATTGACAACCCTTTGCCTGTTGTAGAGGTTGCAGAGAAATGGTTTTCAACAATGGCTGAAAAGTTGACCTCAAAGACGGCTGTTGCAGAACCAGAGCGACTACTTAAGAAAAGTGAATATAAGGCTGCGGTTATTTCTGCAGTTGTACAGCTTGAGGTGGCTTTACGACATGCAATAAAGAAAAAGACAAATGATAGCGTATTTGCAAAAGGATTCTTTGAACTGGTGAGAATCGCGTTTGAACACAAAATAATAAAGGAAGAAGACCTTGTTAAAACAAGGGAATGGACAAACCTTCGTAATAGGCTAGTTCATACCGAAATGGATATGAGTAAAGAAGACGCAGAAAGAACTGTTACAGAAATACTAGTATTTACCAAAAAGTTTATCGGTTCTTGAGTTCGCTCATGGGATTCTAAATGACTGAAAAATAATATTAGAGATCTTCAGTTAATAAGGTCACTTGGCAGATTATAATATGGCAAAAAACGATATTATGCTTATTGACAGCCTTGTTTGCGACCGAGCAAAAGGTGCTGTTCTTTCTGATACGCAGCGAAGAAACACAGGGCCAGGTACCTGTGTCAAAAATGGCTGAGGTGTGCCTAATGACCCAATCCGAGCGCTGGCAGATGCAGTACGAGCAGGTGATGGCATTCATTGCAACCAATCACCGACGTCCATCAAAATACTATGCTGAGGAGCGATTGCTGTGGAATTGGCTTCGTAGAAACATCAAACTCATGTCGAAAGGCGATCTTCCTATTGAGAGAAAGGAGAAATTTAAGGCTTTGATGGCTCTGGATGAAAAATATCGGAGAGTGAATCAATTCAAATGAAAATAATGCGAGATTGCTTGCGTTGATCGGTTAATCCGCCCCGGATTGTAAATGAATACATTTTAATCCTACGAGTGATTATGGCTGTCCTTTATACATAGATAGATAATCTGAAATTATGTCGTGAGAAACTATATAACCCGTAATGAAGGGGCTAGCTCTTATCAGGGTCTCTCATAAGACATAAAGGTTTAATAACCTGATAATCTTGCCCCACTTTTTAGAAGCTAAATAGAGAAGATATGAATATACTTGTAACAGGTGCCAACGGTCAGCTTGGCAACGAGATGCGAATAATCTCGAAGAATTCAAATGACAATTACATCTTCACTGATGTTAATCAGGTTGAAGGAGTGAAAACTAGGTTCTTGGATATAACTGATCTTGAAGCTATACGAAAGATAGTCGCAGAGAATAAAGTTCAGGCTATTGTGAATTGTGCGGCATGGACAAATGTAGATGGCGCTGAAGATCCTGAGAAATATGCTATAGTTGAGAAGCTGAATGCTACAGCTCCAGAGAATCTTGCAAAGGCAATGAAAGAGGTTGACGGCTGGCTTGTTCAAATCTCAACAGATTACGTATTTGGTAAAGAGCCTTATAACACTCCGTGTAAAGAAGATCAAAAGGGTACTCCTACTGGTGTATATGGAGCCACTAAGCTCCTTGGAGAGCAGAAAATCATTGCCACAGGATGCAAATATATGATTCTTCGTACAGCTTGGTTGTATTCTGAGTATGGTAAGAACTTCTGTAAAACCATGCTTAACCTCACAGCAACAAAACCCCAATTAAAAGTTGTTTTTGACCAAGCTGGAACGCCTACCTATGCATGGGATCTTGCATCTGCTATTGTTGCTGCATTGAATAAACCTGTAGAAGGAATATATCACTATAGTAACGAAGGAGTTTGCTCATGGTATGACTTCACGAAAATGATAGCGGAATACGCTGGCCAAAAAGAGTGTGATATTCAACCATGCCACTCAAGTGAATTCCCTTCTCCTGTTACACGCCCGAGTTATTCTGTTTTAGACAAAACCAAGATTAAAGAGACATTTGGAATCAAGATTCCTTATTGGACAGACTCACTGAAAATCTGTATTAACAATATAAAGAACGCATAATATATGGAGGTTATAAAAACAGCGATTGAGGATGTACTGATTATTGAGCCCAAAGTATTTGGTGATAAGCGTGGTTATTTTTTTGAAAGCTTCTCACAGAGAGAATTTGATGAGAAAGTATCTCCAATTCTGGGACATACCATTAACTTTGTGCAGGACAACGAAAGTATGTCCACCTATGGTGTGATGCGAGGATTGCATTTCCAGCGCCCTCCATACACTCAGAGCAAACTGGTGCGTTGTGTCAAAGGCGCAGTGCTTGATGTTGCTGTAGATATTCGTAAAGGAAGCCCCACTTATGGTCAACACGTGGCAGTAGAATTGACCGAGGAAAACCACCGCCAATTCTTTGTGCCAAGAGGTTTTGCTCACGGCTTTGCAGTACTTAGCGAAACGGCTGTGTTTCAGTATAAGTGTGATGAGTTCTATCACCCAGAAGTTGATGGCGGCATCAGTATTTTGGATGAAAGCCTTGGCATTGACTGGAAAATCCCAACAGAAAAAGCTAATCTAAGTGATAAGGATACTAAGCACTTTTTGTTGAAAGATTTTAAAAGTCCATTTGATGTTACAGTAGATTTATACAAATAAAATAATAACCAATATGAAAGGAATAGTATTAGCCGGAGGATCTGGCACCAGACTTTACCCTATCACAAAGGGTGTAAGCAAACAGTTGCTCCCTATTTATGATAAACCTATGGTTTATTATCCTATCTCTGCACTTATGTTGGCGGGGATTAGAGATATACTCATTATCTCTACTCCTTATGACCTCCCTGGCTTTAAACGTCTGTTGGGAGACGGTTCTGATTATGGTGTACACTTTGAGTATGCAGAGCAGCCTTCTCCAGATGGTCTAGCTCAAGCTTTCATTATTGGTGAGAGGTTCATAGGTAATGACAGTGCATGTCTGGTACTGGGTGACAACATCTTCTATGGTGCAGGTTTTACAGCATTGCTTCGTAAGGCAGTAGAAGATGCAGAGGTCAATTGTAAAGCATCAGTATTTGGCTATTGGGTCAGTGATCCTGAACGCTATGGCGTAGCAGAATTTGACAAGCAGGGCAACTGCTTAAGCATTGAGGAAAAACCGAAAGAACCTAAGAGCAATTATGCTGTGGTTGGTTTGTATTTTTACCCCAACAAAGTGGTGGATGTGGCTAAGCACATCAAGCCTTCTGCACGTGGTGAACTGGAAATCACAACGGTCAACCAAGAGTTCCTTAAGGATGGAGAACTAAAGGTTCAAGTCTTTGGCCGTGGCTTTGCATGGTTGGATACTGGCACTCATGATAGCTTGGCGGAAGCATCTACTTTCGTTGAAGTGATCGAAAAACGCCAGGGCCTGAAGGTGGCTTGTTTGGAGGGTATTGCATATCGTAATGGCTGGATTTCTGAAGAGCGCATGCGAGAGATTGCCAAGCCAATGCTAAAGAATCAGTATGGTCAGTACCTGCTGAAGGTAATTGACGAGATGAAAGAAGAAATTAATTCAAACACATTACAACACGTATAACATAATGAAACGAAATATTGTTATAACAGGTGGCGCAGGCTTTATTGGAAGTCATGTTGTGCGCCTGTTCGTGAACAAATATCCGGATTATAAGATTATCAATCTGGATAAGTTGACCTATGCCGGTAATTTGGCAAATTTGAAGGACATTGAAGACAAACCTAATTACAAGTTTGTCAAGATGGATATTTGCGACTTTGACGGAGTGTTGAAGTTAATGCAGGATGAAAAGGTTGATGGCATCATACACCTGGCAGCAGAGAGTCATGTTGATCGCTCTATCAAAGACCCTTTCACATTTGCTCAGACTAATGTGATGGGTACTCTGAGCTTGCTGCAAGCAACAAAGGCATATTGGGAGAGCCTACCTGAGAAGTATGAAGGCAAACGCTTCTACCACATCAGTACTGATGAGGTATATGGAGCTTTGCAGATGACACACCCTGAAGGTATTGAGCCTCCGTTTACAACCAAGGCATCAAGCGGCAAGCATCATTTGGCTTATGGTGAGAAGTTCTTTACTGAGGATTTGAAGTACCAGCCTCATAGCCCGTATAGTGCCGCTAAGGCTAGTAGTGACCATTTTGTTCGTGCATTCCATGATACCTTTGGTATGCCTACCATTGTGACTAACTGCTCTAACAACTATGGTCCTTACCAGTTCCCAGAGAAGCTGATACCATTGTTCATCAACAATATCCGCCACCGCAAGCCGCTGCCGGTATATGGTAAGGGCGAAAACGTGCGCGATTGGCTGTATGTTGTTGACCATGCCCGTGCTATTGACACTATTTTCCATAATGGCAAGATTGCTGAGACTTACAATATTGGTGGTTTTAATGAGTGGAAAAACATTGATATTATTAAAGTGCTCATCAATACCGTAGATAGACTCCTTGGACGTCCTGAAGGGGCTGACATGGATTTGATAACCTATGTTACAGATCGTGCAGGACACGATTTGAGATATGCAATTGATAGCACAAAGCTTCAGAAAGAACTAGGTTGGGAACCAAGTCTACAGTTTGAGGAAGGCATTGAGAAAACAGTAAAGTGGTATTTAGATAATCAGGAATGGCTCGATAATGTTACATCAGGCGATTACCAAAAATATTATGACTTGCAGTATAATCACAGATAACAATTCTTTCAACAAATTGTTTTATTCAACTGACTAGAGTAAAACAAACTTAATATAGTAGAGAGGTCTAATTAAGTAAAATTTTTATGAATAAAAGGATTATTAGAAGGATATTACCAAAGTGGATTATTACGCTACTTAAAAGAGGTAGACTTTATTTATATAAAAAACGGAATGGTCTCAAACTTATTAATACTCCATATCATGTATCAGAAATTGGAGAAAAAGGAACAGACACTTTCTTCGGTTATTATGATATTTCTCCTTTCAATGATAAGAATGAAATATTGTATTTGGAAGTACCAAGGGGGGGGCAATGTGCCAAGGTAATATTGAATGATATTTCTGGTTCCAACAAAAAAGTCATAACTACAACGAATGCATTTAATACTCAGCAAGGATCAAGGCTCAGATGGTATCCTGGTTCAAATGATATCGTCATTTTTAATGATTATATAAATGGAAAATATGTTAGCCGCAAAGTGAATGTTAGAACACAAGAACAAGAGCTAATTCCATATCCTTTATATGATATATCCCCAGATGGCAAATATGCTATCACATTGAATTTTGAAAGGCTTGGGGTTCTAAGACCAGGTTATGGATATACAAATAAACCATATGTACCAGAGGATGATTTAAGCAATGAGAGTATATCATTGGTAGATATGTCTACCTATAACATCAGCCCCATAATCACTTACAAGGAAATTGCTAAGGTTATGGGTGAGAATGATGGAGATTATGATTTAAACTATATTAACCACCTATCGTTTTCTCCAAATGGTGAAAAATTCTTGTTCTTCTGGCTCAAGAATGAAAAAAATTGGGCTAAAGCTAGTATGTTACAATATAACTTTGATAGCAAAGATATAATTATATTAGAAAATGAATTACGTGTGTCGCATTATACATGGATAAATAATAATGTGATTATGTGTACTGCTATCTCTGGTAGCTCTATAAACGATATGGAATGTCGATATTATTTGTATGAGGCTGGTAAAGAAAGACGGGTTGTAGGACAAAATGATTTACTTCGAGATGGTCATCCTACGCTTTTTAAAGATACTATTTTTTTGACAGATACGTATCCTGATATTTACTCTTATCAGTTATTGTTCTTGTATGATAAGGAGAAGGGCGTTAAACATAAATTAGTATATTCCTATAGTGTGCCTGTAAAAAACGAGGTGTTTAGAACAGATATGCATCCAAGGTTTAATGTGGATAAATCTATAATATGCTATGATGCAAATGTTAAGGGTGAAAGACGATTATACTTATTAAAAGACTGGAAATATGCCATCAACTAAACGATTTGCAAAAAATATTGGATATTATACTTTGGGAACCTTTGCAACAAGGCTTCTTCAATTTCTATTCGTTCCTTTATATACGAAGTTTATATCCACGGGCGATATGGGAACGTATGATTATATATTGGCTTGTGTATCCGTAGCTCTCCCTGTATTATTTCAATCAATATGGGAAGGTTCTTTCCGTTTTGTCATTGAGGCAAAGGGGCAGGAAAGGGCCACATTGTCAACGTGCTCAAAATATCTTCTTGCGTTAACCGTAGGATATACGTTTATATTTTGTATTATTGCGTTCTTTTTTCATACCCAATATGCTATTTATATATTGCTTTACGGAATAGGTCAAGTCGCTTCCTCGTATTGGCTGTTCTCTGCAAGGGCTTTGAAAGAGAATAAATTGTATGCTGCATCATCGCTTATAAGTTCCAGCGTATCGATAGTTTTGAACTTTGTTCTAATACTAGTTTTCCATTTAGGTATTGATGCGCTTTTTATTGCAACCATAACCGGTACATTAGTAATGGTTGCTGTAATGGAGAGTAAATTGAGACTTTTAAAAGATATATCCCGATATGATTTTGACAAGACTCTTTTAAAACAAATTATTAAATATTCAATACCTTTGGCAATAAATACCATATCATGGTGGCTTATGAGCTCATGTAACAGTATTATTATAACAACAACGGTTGGAGTCGAAAATAATGGAATATATTCTATGGCATTACGTTTTGGATCAATTCTATCTATATTTACTTCAATTGTTACATTAGCATGGCAAGAAGAAGCATTTAGAACGTATGGCGAAAAGGAACAAGATTCTTACTTTAACAAAGTACTTTCATTGCTTACTAAGTCATTGTTGGGTGGAGTGCTTGTATTGACTCCAGCCACTTATATTTTATATAAATATTTCGTTTTTGGTGATTATGTGATTGGTGTATATTTAGTTTCATTCATATATACTTCGGCTGTATTTAATGCTTTGTCGTGTCATTTAGGGAGTGCCCTTCTAGCAAGAAAGGAAAGCGGTATAATGTTTTATACAACGTTGTCTGGTGGCATAATTTCGCTATTGTTAGCACTTTTCCTTGTTTATCCTTTAGGCTTAATTGGTGTGGCGATATCTATGCTGATAGGTAATATTTTTAACTTCTTAATTCGAATACCTATATTGAACAAAAGAATTACTCTTCGAATTGATTATCATAGTATTATTGTATTGTTACTAATTATAGCATTGGTTTCAGTTTGCTGCCACTATTGCAAGATGAATCTTTCTAAACTAATACTTACAACTAGTGTCGCTATGGTGATTGCTATTATAATAAATCGAGAATTAATAGCGCAGTTTTTGAACAAACTTAAAATAATTAAAAAATGATAAATCCTCTTGTAACAATAATAGTTCCTGTATATAAAGCAGAGAATTATATTGCTCGTTGTGCAAAATCTTTGTTGGGTCAAACCTACGATAACATTGAATATTTTTTTGTCAATGACTGTACCCCTGATAATAGTGTAGAGTCGTTAGTTGAGACAATAAAAGCATATCCAGAGAGAGAAAAAAATGTCAATATTATCAATTTTGAATCAAATAAAGGCCATGCCTATGCTAGAAACGTTGCTTTAAAACAAGCATCTGGTAAATATGTCATTCAAATAGATGCAGATGATTGGGTCGAAAAAGACCTTTTGGAAGTATTGGTTCCGATAGCAGAAACCAATAATTCTGATATTACCTGCTGTAGTTTCTATTGGGAAGGCGAAAGCCAAACATATTGCAAGGTCTATTCGGAGAATGTAGGGAAGGAGGGATTGATGAATTTTAAAATTCTTCTTGAAAACTCAGCTCATTGGAACAAATTGATTAAATTATCGTTGATTCGTGATAATAATATTTATTGTCTCGAAGGAACTAATAATTGGGTTGATGTCGGTCAGGTAATCCCATTGCGTTTCATGGCGAACAAGGTTTCATCGACAGATAAAGCTTTATATCATTATAACGTAGGTAATATTAATTCTGTAAGTAGAAAATTAACACCCAAAAGAATTGAGGATATGCTTCGAGTTACAGATCATGTAACATCTTTTGTTGAGAATAGAAGTAATGGAGAGTATTCTCTGTCTATGAATTATTTGAAATTTTACGCCAAGTGGGCTTTAATTGCAGGCGACAATTCATCATATAAAAGCTGGAGAGAGAAATACCCGGAATCTAACAAGTATTTATTTAAATACCCCTTCCCGACTAGTAGGAAAATACTTTTTCTTTGTGCTTTATATCATATGAGCTTTATTTACGAACTAGCAAAGAGATTATCTGCGTAATATGTTTATCTTTTTAGCAGTTTTAGCCGCCACTATTGTAATTTGTTTTTTATCTGAAAAAAAACAAAGAGTTGGCGTAATTGTATTGGGCGGTATTATGATGCTCTTATGTGGTTTAAGAGCAAATACAGTCGGTGCTGATACTGATGGTTATTTTAGGTTTGCAGATTTCGCAACGAGTGAAGAGTCTAGCGAACGTTTTGGTATATTATATCTCTCATTAAGGTTATTATGTGGTATTTTTGATAATCCACAGGTATTCATTTTTGTCATTGCATTATTAACTTTTGTCCCCTTATTATGGCTTATCATAAAAAAATCACCTTTACCGGCGGTTTCTTTGCTGGTGTTTATGGTTGCATCAAGTCATTACTATTTGGAGTGCTTTAATATTATCAGACAGCTTTTGTCTGTAGTTTTCGTATATTTATTCATTTATTATTATTTTCAAAAAAAATATTTATGGGCCTGCTGTTTCCTTATTTTGGCATTTTTGGCCCATAAATTTGCATTTTTTGTTATTCTTGTTCTGCCATTTTTGCGTAGAAGAATACCTTTTCCTGTAATTTTATGCTTAATTACTATTTCGGTAATATTAGGATATATAGGTACATTAGATTTCTTAACTGAATTTCTAGTTGGTCTTAGTAGTTATGGCAGCGAATCCGCATATAATGTTGCTTCACTGGGCAATTATGTTAATATTCATGAGTTAAATTCTAAATGGAGTGCTGCTGAAGTATTATCTCATTGGTTTCCAGTTACAGTTGTATGCATATTCGGATATCGGAAGTCAAAAGCAAGTAATCTATATAATATGCTTTATAATATGCTTTTTGTTGGCGCGATAATTACAAATTTACTGATGTCCAACGTATATTGTGATAGAATAGCCTCTTATTTTACAGTAAGTCAAATCTTTATAGTAGCAAATTGCCTTTCAAAAGGATTGACAATATCTAAAGTTGCTATAACGTTTGTGATTTTTTTCTATGTTTTGTTTTATATGTACACATTATATATTCAAAATTTGGATATTGATTTTGTTGATAATGTTATGCCATATAAATTCTGTTTTGAAAAATAGAATTATCGTACTATGAAAAGAGTTACAGTTCTATTATCCACCTTTAATGGGGAAAAATACATAGAGGAACAGTTGGTATCCGTCAGGAATCAGAAAGGTGTTAATATTCAAATTGTTGTTAGAGATGATGGCTCTAGTGATAATACTTGCAAAATACTTGAAGAATGGCACGAGAAAGACTATCTGACTTGGTATAGAGGTCGTAATTTAAAAAGTGCAAGAAGTTTTTTGGATCTCTTGAAAAATTCTGGAGATTCTGATTTTTATGCATTTTGCGATCAAGATGACGTTTGGTTAGAGGATAAACTGATATCTGGTATACAAAAGCTTGAAATACAGTTGGAAGAAAAACCCTCTTTGTATTTTTCCAATTACCAGATGGTTGACTCTAATTTAAATAAAATAGAAACGCCATTGAAGGACATAATTTATCCAGATATTTATCATTCAATTATTTCAAATGAAGTGACTGGGTGTACATTGATTATAAATAAAGCATTACGCGACATCATAAATACATATAACCCTGAATTTATAAGTATGCATGATGATTGGATATATAATGTTTGTATTTCTATTGGAGGTATTGTAGTTTTTGATACTAAGCCACATATATTTTATCGTCAACACTCAAATAATGTTGTTGGTGGTATTAAGGATTCTTTTGTAAAGAAGAATAAAGTCCGATTGAGAAAGCTCTTTACTGAGGGGGAGTATTTGCGAAGTAAATTGGCAAAAGAATTAATAAGCGGATATGCCGATGACATGTCTAAAGATGTTTTAAATGAATTGACTCTTATTTCAAATAATAGACTGCTCAAAAACCGATTTAAAATTTTAATTAACACTAAACATTATAAAGGGCTTAGTCTTGAGCGAAAATTTAAATTCATTTCTATGATACTTTTTAATAAGTTTTAATATGGTATCGATTATTATTCCTACCTATTGTAATTTGGCTTTATTGCAACAAGCACTCGAGGGTATTAAATCTCAACAGGGTGTAGAGTATGAAGTGATAGTTGTTGACGATTCACCAAATGACGAGATTTCAAATTATGTTAGTAATAATCATGATTTGAGATACTTTCATAATAAACCATCATTGGGTGCAGTAAAAAATTGGAATTATGGTATTTCTTTGGCGCGGGGACAATATATCATATTGCATCATCATGATGAGTACTTGAAAGATGAAGGCTATTTGCAAAATGTTATTAATGCCCTTAATTCTAATGATGTTGTAATTACCAACATTAAGGTTGATAGAGGTGAAGGATATAATTATCTAAGTGTACCAAATTGGTTGAAATGCATATTTATTAGAATTCCTTCACTTCTTCTTATTAATAATCTTATTGGGCCATGTGCATGTGTTGCATTTAAAAAGGAAATATCTCAATTTTTTGATACAAATTTAGTATGGAAGGTTGATTCGGAATGGTATTATAGAATATTTCGAAAAAATAAGAGGATATACTTAAAAGAAGTCTGTGTTTACTCAACCCATGGCCATAACGGGCAAATAACAGGAACCATTGATGTATATAAAAGTTCCATAAAGGATATAGAGTATTTAAGAGGCAAGTATTCGAGTTGTTATATGAAGGTAATATTATATATTTCAAAGCTAATTGAAAAATATAAAAATAGAAAATAAATGGATTATCAGCATAGATTGATTTGGATTGATTCTTCGAAAGGATGGCTTATGGTTCTGGTCGTTATAGGTCATGCTATTCAAAGTGTTCTAAAAGATGGCTGTTACGACAATCAAGTGTGGAACGTTATTTATTCTTTCCATATGCCTGCTTTTGTAGCATTAAGTGGATGGCTGATGTATAAGAAAAATGTATATGGTGAGCCTGTCTGGGGGGGGGTACTTTAAACTTGTTAAGAGGCGATTCTTCCAACTTATGACACCCTATTTCTTGTGGTCAATTATTAAATTTTTGTTTGCAGGTGGTTTTACTATTAATAGGATGTTAGATAGTGTTTTATATCCTGATACATCATTCTGGTTTTTATGGGTTTTGTTTTGGATATGGCTAATATTTACTTTGGGGCAAAATGTCTCCAAATTAATTTGTGTCGATGAACTTATAGTCCTTTTAGTCATGTCTATATTATTAATGGGCGGGATGGCATTATATGAATTGAGATACTTTGGTTTCCAATTTATAGCTTATTATTTTATATTTTACATATTAGGCTACATGTTAAATCGATTTGACTTATTAGCTAGTTTAAATGATAAGTTAGTATTGTTGTTCTTTTTAATATGGTTATGTCTTGCATGGGGTTGGAATATGCATTCTCTGCCTTCGTGGATCCCCTCCTTTCCTTATGTTCCATCTTCATTGGTGCAATATTCATACAGAGGGATTACTGCTACTTTTGCAATAATAGTGCTTTTGTATTACTGCCCGCAAATATTGATAAGAACTTGCGGCTTCCATAGGCTTATCGCATGGTCTGGAAAAGTATCGCTGGGTATTTACGTCGTTCATTTAATTTTGTTAGGATTTGTCACAGGGTTTCTGCAATCTCTTGATTTTTCTATGGGAAGTATGATATATATAGTAATATCTGCATTACTCGTTTATTTGTTATCAATTGTCTTTGTATACGTGTTGATGAAGAATAAATATGCGGCAAGATATTTACTTGGTAAAATTTAAAGGAAATGAAAATAGTCAATATTATAGGCGGTTTAGGGAATCAAATGTTTGAGTATGCTTTGTACTTAGCCCTAAAAGATGCGCACCCGGATGAAGTTATAAAGGTTTGTACTCGTAGCTTTAATGGTTATGGACTTCATAATGGTCTCGAATTAGATCGTATTTTTAATGTGAGAGTTAATGAAGCTTCATTGAGTGAATTATGTAAGGTTGTTTATCCAATATTTAACTATAAGATGTGGCAGGTAATGATTCATTATTTACCACAAAGAAAATCAATGACATCAGGAACAACGCAAATCCCATTTGATTTTGGAGAAGTCACTCGAAATGATTCGGCATTTTATGATGGTTATTGGCAAAACGAAGGGTTCTTCAAGCATATTCGGGAACAGGTTCTAAATACTTACTCTTTCCCTATCTTTAAAGATGTAAAGAATGAACAATTAGCTGGAAAACTTATAAGAAGCAATTCGGTTTCAATTCATATTAGAAGAGGTGACTATCTTAAGGAGCCTATCTGGTGCGTATGTGACCAGGATTATTATGAGAGAAGCATAAAATATGTTTTATCTAAGGATAATGTGAATTTCCTTTGTGTATTTAGTGATGATATACAATGGTGCAAGGAGAACCTGCAAAGTATATCTGGAGATGTAGAGATAGAATATGTGGATTGGAATAAAGGGTATGAATCATATCGCGATATGCAACTAATGACATATTGCAAACACAATATTATTGCTAATTCATCATTCTCTTGGTGGGGAGCTTGGCTAGGACAGCGAGAAGGAAAGATGGTTATAGCACCTAAGGTTTGGTGCAAAAAGCCTATTGTAAATGACCCTATTTGTGATAATTGGATTAGATTATGAATATTTCCAATCCTTCTGCTCTTCGAAGTTGCACAAGTTGCCAGGTATGTGCAGCCGTATGTCCCCATAATGCCATTACCATTAAATTAAATCCTGACGGGTATTATAGACCATTGATTGATGATTCATTGTGCGTTAACTGTGGAATATGTATGTCCATCTGTTACAAATATGATAAAGATTTCCTTACATCAACTGCAGAGTCGTTAAAGGATAATAAACTCTTTTCTGCTTGGGCACGTGACGAAAAAGTGTTGATGTCTACTACATCTGGTGGTATCGCAGATATATTAGCACACCATTTGCTACAGAAAGGATATAAAGTTGTTGGTGTATTATATAACGATAAGAAAAAAAGAGCAGAGCATCATGTCGCGGAACAACCGGAACAACTAATTCCTTTTAGGGGCTCAAAATATATTCAGAGCTATACCATTGATGCTTTTAGAGAAGTTATAAAAAACTGTCGCTACGCAAAATATGCGGTATTCGGTACACCATGTCAAATATATGCTCTAAGCAGATGGGCAGATAAGCGCCACCTTAAAGAGAATTTCTTTTTTGTGGATATATATTGTCACGGCTGTCCATCCAGTCTTGTCTGGAATAAATATTTAGATGATATAAAAAAAAGCAGTGGATATTCCACATTTGATAGTTTAACTTTTCGTAGTAAGAAAAAAGGCTGGGGCACATATTGTATTGAGGCAATGGTAAACGGAGAATCTGTTTATTTGAGTAAGAAGAATGATAAGTTCTTTGAACTTTTTTTCTCCGATTACGTGTTAAACGATTCATGTTATAATTGTAACTTTAGGAGTTCATTTGAATATAGCGACATTCGTTTAGGAGATTTCTGGGGTAGCAAATATATAGGGAATCGCCGTGGTGTCTCTGCAGTGACTATTTCTTCGCCAATAGGTAAGACAATATTTGATGAGATTGATAACTCGATTGAATATCGCGAGTGCAAATTAATAGATTTTTTGCCAAATCAAGGCTGGAACAAACAGTACCCCATTTACAAAGATGGTAGAGAGGTTGTTTTTAATGCACTAAAAAATGAAGGTACCACTATTGATGATGTGATAGAGGTGCTGCGTTCTAACCAGGGTGTTACAAAATCAATAATTAGAACCATAAAATTAATTCTCTCTTATTTGCCATCGCCCTTATCAGATAGTATCAAACGATTAGTTTACAAGATTAGATAATAAATGAAAATAGGTATTTTGTCCATGCAACATGTGAGGAATTATGGATCATTCCTCCAAGCATACGCACTTAAAACGACACTTGAGTCATTTGGACATCAGTGTGAGTTCGTTGATATTGAACAGGGCGTTCCTTTGCCAGGACTGGAAAGGAATATGAGATATCTAGTAGGGATGGCATTTAAACGCTATTTTAATTGGAGTACGGTCAAAACACTCCTCCCAAGAAGAAAATATACAAAGATCTATCAGAAACGTTTTGATAACGAATTTCTGCCAGAACTAGGTATTAATAAACACACTTTTGAGAAGTATGATCTGGTGGTTATAGGTAGCGACGAAGTGTTCAACTTCAATCAACACACTAGTTATGGTTTTACCCCGCAGTTGTATGGAGATGTGAGAAATGCCAAAAAAGTGATATCATACGCAGGCTCGTTTGGCACTACGACCATTGATGTGATAGACAAGTTCGGGGTAAGAGACCGGCTTGTTGCTGCAATGAGCAAGTTGACGGCAATCTCAGTCCGTGACACAAATTCGTTGTCTGTGGTAAAGGATTTGTTGCACAAAGATCCTTCCTTTAACATTGACCCTGTGTTGATGTTTGATTATCATAAATATGCGAAAGATCCTAAAGAGAAAGATTATATTGTAGTGTATTCATATCCTAACAGAATTAAAGGAAAAGACGAGATAAATGCTATTCGGTCATTCGCAAAAATAAAAGGGAAGAAGCTTATATCTATATGTTTTTATTTCCCCTGGTGTGATGAGACTGTTATTCCGCATCCTTTTGAAGTATTAGGATACATGAAGAATGCTGATTATATAATTACGGACACCTTTCATGGTTGTGTTATGTCAATCAAGTTTAACAAGAAGTTTGCAGCTCTTGTTAGGGAAAGTAATTTGCAAAAGATGAACTCACTGCTGGACCAGTTTGGATTAAGTGAAAGAGCGTGTCATGATATAACTCAAATTGGAGCGATTGTTGATAGAGACATCGATTATAATCCCGTAAATGATTTGCTAAAGAAAGAGCATATAAAATCTATTGATTATTTGAAGAGTAATCTCTAAAGCGATGAGTTTGCAGTTTTCAGTTATTACATCAGTATATAAAAACGATAAACCAGAGTATATCCGGGTAGCTCTTGACAGTTTACTTGTACAGCAGACTGTTAAGCCTGATGAAATTGTATTAGTACAGGATGGGCCGGTGTCACACGAGACATCAAGGCTGTTACTTGAATACAAGGACAATTATGGCGAGAAGCTGAATGTTATCAAGCTTACACAGAACAAGGGGCTTGGCAATGCTCTAATGCTTGGCGTGGAGAATGCTAAGTATGATATTGTTGCTCGAATGGATAGTGATGATATTTGTGCGCCTGATAGGTTTGAAAAACAACTTGCTTATCTAGAATCTCATCCGGAATGCGATATAGTAGGCGGGCAGATTACTGAATTTATTGATACTCCTGATAACATAGTAGGGAAACGTGAGGTACCATGTGATAATGAGGCAATATACCATTATATGCGTAGCCGCTGTGCACTGAATCATCCCACGGTAATGTTCAAGAAGAAGGCTGTCCTGGATGCAGGTAATTATCAAGATTGGTTCTGGAACGAAGACTACTATATGTGGATACGTATGATGGAGAGAGATTGTGTGTTTGCTAATTTGCCGGATGTCCTTGTTAATATGCGTTCTGGCCTTGACCAATATGGTAGACGAGGTGGCAAGAAGTATTTCGATAGTGAGATAGGCATTAAGAAATTGATGCTAGAGAAGGGTATGATAACCCGTAAGGAGTATATTGTTAACTATGTTCAACGTTTCATCATTCAGTTGATGCTGCCTAATAGTGTACGAGGTTGGGTATTCAGAACTTTTGCAAGAAAAAAGTAAATAGCGGTGACATAGAGATGGACTTGTTCTATGAACTAATACAGATGTCGTTAGGTCGTCGAGAATTTCTCTCGCGAACTCCATCTTCACAGGAATGGTCTGCCTTATATAAAGAATCTGAAAGGCAGGCTATACTTGGTGTTATACTTTTGGGGCTTGAAAGATTACCAGATAATCAAAGACCACCAAAAGAGTTATTGTTGAATTGGATAGGAATTGGAGAAGTGATACGCCAGCACAACAAGTTAGTTAATAAGCGCTGTCGTGAACTTATTAAGTTATTGACAGAATCAAATGAACGGTACTGTCTTCTAAAAGGACAAGGTAATGCGATGATGTATGTTGATCCTTGTAGTCGAAATGCAGGTGATATTGATGTATGGTTAGACGGTGGTAAAAAAAAGATTGTTGAGTTTGTTTATAGCTTATTTCCTGATATTAATGTCCAGTATCATCACATGGACTTTCCAATCTTTAGGGATGTAGAGGTTGAAGTTCATTTTTTTCCTTCGTTTTGTTATAATAAGATTCATAATAGAAGACTTCAGCAGTATTTCATGGAACATAGTGTGGAACAATTTGGACATCAAGTTAAGTGGAATGATTCAGAAGAAATGATTTGTGTACCAACTTTATCATTTTACCTGGTATTCCAATTGTCACATATGATGCGGCACTTCTTTACTCAAGGAATAGGTTTGAGACATGCGATTGATTATTATTATTTGCTTTCTCAGAATATAACTGTTTCTGAAAAGAAAGAAACGGTTTGTGTCATGAAAAGGTGCGGCATGTACAAATTCCTTTGTGCATTGATGTGGATTGAAAAGGAGATATTTGGATTACGAATGAATCTTGATATTGCACCTGTTAATGAGAAGGCTGGAAAAATGGTCTTGCAAGAAATGATGGCAGGTGGCAATTTCGGTAAAAACTATGGTCACAATAAAGGAGATATTCTGTATGTATATTCAAAACAAATGTTATATAGATTGAGGTTCATCAAAGAGTTTCCATCAGAACCACTATGGAGGCCTGTAGCACTTGTTTGGGATTATATTAAGAAAAGAGTATGAAGATAATTGATACCACGTTGTTAGATAAGATTACCTCTTTGGCGAAGGAGTCACCTCGTTTGAGGATGAACTGTAATTTTCATCAGAGTCTTGATGATAAGTGCCATAGATTTTTGAATGCTGTGGAGCCTGGAACTGTGGTTGAGATACATTGCCATCCAACGAAAGACGAGTCGTTTGTGCTACTTCGTGGTAGAGTTCGAGTAAATACATACAATGACGACGGTACAGTGCTAGAGAGCGTTGTTCTCTGCCCGGAGGAAGGACTCTACGGGGTAGATATCCCCAAGAATGTCTGGCATAATGTGGAATGCTTGGAGCCTGGAAGTGTCTTCTTTGAATGTAAGGAAGGGCCATTTGTCCCACATGAGCTGGAAGGGATACTTTCAGTTAAAGGATAAGAGATCTTGTTATGATACTAAAATTTGTTTTCGACCGTCTGGTCGCATTGATAGGATTGTTGTTCCTATGGCCTGTGCTGCTGGTTGTGGCGATATTGGTGAAAGTAAAAATGCCGGGAGGACCTGCGTTCTTTGTGCAGAAGAGAGTGGGAAAGAATGGCAAGTTGTTTAACTGCCATAAATTCCGCACGATGACTGTGAAACACAATGGTTCGACTGTGAGCGTAGCTGGGGATAGTCGCATCACTCCTTTTGGCTCAACTTTACGGCATTACAAGATAGATGAACTTCCTGGACTTTGGGATGTACTGCGGGGCAAGATGAGCTTCGTGGGGCCACGCCCTGATGTTCCAGGTTATGCAGATAATCTCCAAGGTTCGGATAGGGATGTGCTGAAGCTTCGCCCAGGTATCACAGGGCCAGCGACATTGAAATACCGGTTGGAAGATGAAATGATTTCTGAGTATGTGGCTCAGAAACAGAAGGCTGGTGATAATCGGCCTATGCAGGAGATAGCCGTAGAGTACAATGATACGGTTATCTATCCAGATAAGGTGCGACTGAATTGCTATTACTACAGACATTATTCGTTTGTGAAGGATATACAAATGATATTATGTACTGTACTTGGTAAGAAAATGGAATATAATGGAGAACTAATTTAAGAATGCAATATGTCTGAAAGAAAAAGAATTTACCTCTGTCTGGCTCATATGAGCGAGGACGGAATAGAACAGAAGTACGTAAAAGAAGCATTTGATACAAACTGGGTAGTACCCCTGGGTCCCAACGTGAATGGGTTTGAAAAAGACCTGGAAGAATTCGTGAACCAAAATGAAAAAAGGGAAGGATTGAAGAATGGAAGTCTTTCTAAGCGTGTGGTGGCACTGAGTGCTGGTACGGCTGCGGTGCATCTGGCACTGCTGAACTGTGGCGTGAAGCCTGGGGATGAGGTGGTTGTGCAGAGCTTTACATTCTGTGCTTCAAGTCATCCTATAACATATCTGGGCGCTACACCTGTGTTTGTGGATTCTGAGAAGGATACCTGGAATATGGATCCTGAGTTGATGGAGGAGGCAATCAAAGACCGTGTTGCCAAGACTGGAAAGACTCCTAAGGCTATCGTGCCTGTTGCTCTTTATGGTATGCCATACAAGATTGACCGCATCATGGAGATTGCGAACAAATACGGAATCCCAGTAGTGGAGGATGCTGCTGAGGGATTTGGCTCTAAATATAAAGGACAGGTGCTGGGCACTTTCGGTAAGTATGGTGTACTGAGCTTCAACGGCAACAAGATGATTACGACCTCAGGCGGTGGTGCGCTGATTACAGAGGATGAAGAGCACTGGCGCGAGATTATGATGTATGCTACACAGTATCGTGAGAGCTATCCGTACTATCAGCATGAGAAGATAGGCTACAACTACCGTATGAGTAATATCTGTGCAGGTATTGGTCGCGGACAGATGACTGTGGCGAATGACCATATTGCACATCATAAGCATGTGCAGAAGATGTATGAGGAGCTGCTTGCTGATGTGCCTGGTATAACCGTGCATAAACAGCCAAACAATGGTGATTATGATTCTAACTATTGGCTTTGCACCATCACTATCAATGAGAATGTGAAGGTGAAAGGTCAGGAGAATGCATACAAGACCATCGTAACAGGTGCTGTAGGTGGTGCAGCTGGTGTTATCCATGCAGCAGAATCTGCTACTACAGACTGTCAGCCAAATGAAAACGTAGAGGCAATGCGTGTGGCTTTGGATGCTGCAGGCATCGAGGCTCGCCCAGTGTGGAAGCCCATGCACAAGCAGCCTGTATATAAGGATGCCCCCGCCTATGTGAATGGTGTATCAGAGGCCGTCTTTAAAGTTGGCATGTGCCTGCCCGCTGGTCCATACGTCAGCGATGATGATGTGAAGTACATCGTTGAAACCATAAAAGGTAATATCCTAGCCTAATCCCCTCATCCCCTAAACGCGGCTTGCATCAGGCGGTAGCGGTCTGACAGTTCCAGATTGGTATAGCGAAACACGGCTTCGGAACCATTTCGGTGCAGGCCTGCCGCATAGTAGTTTATCTGCACTTTGTTGAGCATGTCGATATGCGTCTTTCGCGCCAGTTTGGATGTCGCAATCCCGCAGATGGGCTTATACACATTGTCGCCTGTCTCGGGGCAATAGATACTTACGCGACGGGTAATGCCGCAAAACGCCAATAGCTGTCGCAACGTCTTGTTGTAGCGCTGCTTGGCGTAGTTCAGATCCTTGTCGAAAAACCGCAGTTGGGTGCGCTGGATAATCTCTAAGGCAGGCTCTATCAGCGGTGTGGTCACCTCTCGATTCGACGTCTGAAACCGCATCGTCTTATGGGGGATATAATGTACGTAAGGGATGCCCTCGTCGGAAACAGCTATCTTTTCAGGCGTGAGTCGAAGCAGGTCGCTGATACGACAACCTATAGCACAGTTTAGTACAAATAGATCCTTAGCCCACTGCAATTCCTTAGGCACCTTCGTATCTATCACCCGTTTCAACTCCTCGGCCCGCAAGTATATTGGTGCATCATACATCACATGCATCATAATACGCCGCTTCTCCATCGAAATATTTCGAAACGGAGAGCGGCGTATTTCGTTTGTATTCTCAAGCTCGGCAAAGAATGCCTGAAGCAGTTTCAGGTCGTGCACCACCGTGGTGTCGCGCATGCGTTTTCGGGGTGGACGATGACCTGACGAGCAAGGATAGAGATCGGGATGTAGCGGTACGTAGGTGTATTCGTCGTAGATAAACTGCCGATATTGCAGCACCATGTCGGTTGTAAACTTGCTGGCGGATATCTTCGGTTTGCCACTAATGATGAGGAACCGGTGCAGCTTCTCGGCCTTTCCCAAGGCCACAGCATAACGTCCGTCGCCCATCACCCCATCGCGGTGCGCCTCGTTGATGTATCGCAGCAGTCGCTGATACATGGTTTCTGATTTCTTACATAGTGGTAATTCGCTAAAAACGTGAAAGCATCTGCTTAAAATAGTTAATCTTTTCTCCATGGCTTTCTTTTAAACAAACGGAGAAAAGGGGATTTTATTGTATTTTTTATTAAGGAGTAGTCAACTACCTTTCCTTCACAATCACCCAGAAGGTCTTGAATATCAATCCCAAGTCGTATAGGAAGTTGTGCTTCTCCACATATTCAAGATACAACTTAATTTTCTCCTGCATAATGACCTCGATATAATATTTCTCAGGGTCTTCTGCTTTTTCCATCAGCTCATTCTCATTCCTGAACTTAATAGACGCTGGATCTGTAATACCAGGACGTACATCCAGCACATGCATCTGCTCAGGTGTCCAGTAGTCCACATAATGACGTACCTCCGGCCGAGGACCAACCAACGACATATCTCCCAAGAATACGTTAATGAGCTGTGGCAGTTCATCAAACTTGAACTTACGGATAAAGTAGCCAGAACGAGTGACACGAGGGTCATGCCCACCAATGGTTACCAGACTACCTTTATCAGCCCCAACTCTCATCGAGCGGAACTTAAAGATGCGGAAGTCCTTGTTCTTAAAACCCACACGCACCTGGCGATAGAACACCGGGCCTTTGCTATCCAACTTTATCCATATAGCAAGTATTATGAATAGTGGACTCAGCACAATCAAGCCAAGCCCACTAGCTACTACGTCGAAAATCCTCTTCATTAAAGATTCTTTATGATTTCTACAAAATTAGAGATGACATACTCTACGTCCTCATCCGTCAGTTTTGTGTGCAACGGCAGTGTCACCTCATTCTCAAACAGATGATAAGCATTGGGATAATCCTTGATGTCGAATCCCAGTGCCTTGTATGCCGTCATCATAGGCAGCGGCTTGTAGTGCACATTGCAGGCAATACCACGCTCAGCCATCTGTTCAATCACCTTATTGGTATCCTCACGCGTCTTACCTAGCAAGCGTACCAGATACAGATGATGCGAACTGCAATGGTCAGCCCCCTTATGATTCAGCACAGCCACATTCAAGTCCTTTAATGCAGCATCATACTTTGCCACAATCTCCTGGCGGCGTTTCAACATGCCATCATAACGCTTCATCTGAACCAATCCCATGGCGGCCATAATGTCCGTCATATTGCATTTATACCAAGGACCGATGATGTCATACTCCCAGGCTCCCAACTTCGTCTTTGCCAATGCATCCTTGTTCTGGCCATGCAGAGAGAACAACTGCGAAATGCGATACAACATCTCATTCCAAGTTTCACCCTCTTTCTTAGGTACAGTAGGCATATAATCAGCATCCGTAGGAACAACCTCATTGCCAAAGGGCAGGTTCCAAGTCAGTGCGCCTCCTTCAGCAGTAGTGAAGTTCTTCACCGCATGGAAGCTGAACGAAGAAAAATCTGCAATTGCTCCAGCCATTTTCCCATGCCACTGGGCACCAAAGGAGTGGGCACAATCTGCAGAGATAACTATTCTGCCTATCTTAGCCTGCAAAGCATTGTTAGGCTTGAACAGTCCCTTCTTTGCTTCTACAATCTCAAACACACGATCATAGTCAGCTACGATACCACCCAGATCCACAGGTGCAATCACCTTAGTCTTTTCCGTGATGGCATCAGCCAGTTTGTCGTAGTCCATCTCCACATTGTCCTTCTGGCTATCCACCAGCACCAGTTTGCAGCCCACATGCTGTGTTACAGAGGCCGTTGCCGTATAGGTATATGCCGGTACTATCACCTCATCGTCAGGCTGAATATCCAGCAGATGCAACACCATCTCCAGTGCTGCTGTAGCAGAGTTCAGGCATACAGTATTCTCTGTGTGTACATAATCAGAAATCTGCTGTTCCAGTTTTTTTGTACGCGGGCCTGTTGTAATCCATCCCGAAAGAATAGCCTCACGTACCTCTTTTGCCTCTCCCTCCGTCATATCCGGCGGAGAGAAAGGTATGTTTCTTAATTTCATGTTCATAATTCTTATATCATTAATCATCTTAAAATCTATAAATACCCCTTACTCATTCTCCAACTCCAGTGCCAGACTCTCCATAGTGGCATCCAAAGAACTTCGCTAGGATAGTGCTTGAGATAGCGAAGATTGCGCTTTATATTAAACAAACCATGCTGTATCTTGTTATCTACAGGAATAGCTTCGTTTCTATCATCATACTTGCCAAAGTTACCTCCTCGCAATATTTCATCAAGCAGGAACTTACCTTCCCTGTTGTTTGGCTCGCAAAGGAGCAATGTCTCATCAATATCAAATACTATACGTAGCACATACATCACAGCTCCGATGAACTTTTTCATTCCAAAAGAGCACAATGTAGCAAAAGCTTTTACTCTTTCTTCATTGCTGCTATGAATAAGAATATAATAGTAATCCATTAACTGCCTCAGACCAATACCCTCTTGAAACACATGACGATAGATATGGATCAGAGAGAACACGAGGTTGAACTCTATAGTAGGATAGCAGAACTTTACCTCTTTGTCATAGTTAGCCATCTGGGCAGCCTTGTTTGCTTCTATCCATTTCTGGAGCTTCCTATCAGTAAACGGATTATACATCCAGGTTGGCTTGAAATGAGCCTCCACTTCTGCATCAGTAAAGAATCCCACATGACAGTTAACGTAGTCAATATCGGAAAGACCTATATATTGCTTCTTTAGTACTTTTACAACATCATTCCTAAAACCATTCACCCAAATGTCAATGTCTCCACTTTGTCTCAGTTCCGGTTTAGGATATAGTCTAGCAACACCCTGCCCTTTTAATATACAGCTATCATATCCCCAACTTTTCAGGATTCTTGTTAGCATTTCAGATCTCTCATCCATCAGTTTATTCTGACGCTTTATGTGTTCTGCTATTCCTATCCATTCGTATAACAACGTTAATGGGGGCTTCTGGCTAGTATCTATCTCTGATAGTCTCTGAATCCCTTCTATCATTACTCCAACCAGACTTTGCTTAGAAGCAATATCATATATTGAGTGCCAACCATTCTCACTTAAATGAAGGGGGGGCTTTATTTGCTTGCCTACTGCCAACTGCAGTATCAAGAAGAATTTCTGTATATTTTCTGAAAGCATTATCAATCGTTATCGTTAAGGCTTTCGTTGAGATCTTACCTTGCAGTCTTATAAATCAAATTTAGAATAGTTGTAGGCATCATCTTCGCCCCTGCATACGCCATTGCATACAGATATGCCTTCAAAGGATAGTGCAACATATTATTCACTTTCCAGCGAAGGGTCAAGATGCCTTTTGCATGTTTCCATCCTCTGCGACGATTGAAGAAGTCGTCATTCAAACGGAATTTGAATAAATATTCTGGCACATTGGCAAACTTACAACCGGCTGCAAAGCCTTGTGCCCACATCATTGTATCCTCGCCAAAGTAGGTATCCAACGAATACAAACCAGCCTTCTCTATGTAGCTTCTGCGGAACATCACTGTGGGATGAATCATACAGTCCCTAATCATAAACTGCTTCCAGCATCCCTCATGTTTTTCAGGCATCTGCTTGCGGTAGTACTCACTACCGTCAGACTTTATTTCTATAGCCCAGGTACCTAAGCACTCCGTTTCAGGATGTGACTCCATATAAGCAATCTGCTTCTCAAACCTCTCCGGCATAGATATATCATCTGCATCCATTCGGGCTATAAAGTCATAATTCTTTGGCATTACTATTCTGAGCAATTCATTCAAGGAATACGCTAACCCCTTGTTCTCGTCTCTTCTATTAATATGGATGCGCTCATCCTTCAGCCCAGATAGATAATCATCTACATCCTTTTGAACGTATCCATCATATTGAATATAGAAATCAAAGTCAGAATAACTTTGATTAAGGATGCTTTCTGTGGCAAGTTTTACATATTCTAATACATCACTCTTGTAAAGTGACATAATCACAGCAAGTGTTTTCGGTTTTTGAATGTTCTCTCTTGTTATTTCCATTTTGACAATTTAACTGGATGTAAAAAAAACTTATCCTTTGGGAAATCGTTTATGAGTTTTTCTAGACTATAACCATATTTATCCAACAAGTGAATCGACTTAGTCCATAAAGCCCCATTATGCAATTTAATATCCTTGTCAAATTTAAGTTTTTTCGTGGAGAGTATTAACGCTGTGGGAATTGCAACTTCGACAAATAAATTTGTTGCCGCAAAAGCGCCACAATAAGTACAGAAACTGCTCATTGCATCTGATGTTATAAACAAAGAATCACTATAACAGCCTACTAAAGGATAATTAAGTTTTCTATACCATGGTAGTTTTTTTATAGCCAAAACATAATTCTGATAATGAGGTAGCAATACAGAAAAAGGTATGGGGCCTGTAGGCAAATTATAATAGTGAAATCTTTCTATGGCAAAATCCTTACTTGGTAGAATCTTTTCTATTTCCACTCCAGGAATATTTATTCTATATGTAAGAGCATCCCAAATTGGACTCCAAAAAATCTTCATCGTTTGGAACACTTTCAAATTTGCTGGAATAAAGCATTCATCTTTATTTATGCCAACCAAATCCCAGATATTCTGCTCATCCACCTCGGGATTAACAATCATGTCATCTGCTATAACAAGATAATGCGTAAACCCATTATCTTTTATATGCGTATATGCCTGGCTTATATAACCCTGAAAATTATATGATGATTCATAAACAGGAATTACATCTACACCTTCAATTTTGCCATCATAAAAAGGAACGACATGGTATATGTAACTGAACTTTTTTGAATATAATTCTTGAACTCGCTTTATATTCTTGTCAAACCTATGATTATAAATAACTAATAGAGCGACCTTCGTTTCCATATGAATCATTTTTGGCTAATTATTTTACACAAATCCATTGCTGCACCCATCGCTACATCCATATTATAATACTCCCAGTCTGCAAAGCGTCCTGTAAAGTAAAAACCAAAAGGAGAGAGTGTTGCTTTTAAATTCTGAATCATTGTTCGCGTATTTGCATCCTGAATAGGATAAGTATATTTATTATACTTATGATCAATATACTTTGGACTGAGTGGAATGCGTTTCAGGTTCTCAAGAATATCTTTCTTGCTTATTTCATCCGTAAACTCAATGGTAGCAGTAATACGCCCTTCTGGAACGGAGGCATCATTATTCGTTTGTGAGAAATTACCGGTACAAATGATACGGTGACTCTCATGGCGACGAGAAGGCTGATAAATCCAGGAATATGGATTCTTATCTATTTCACAAAACACTGCAGTGGTTCCATGATACTCCAAGGCATCGACTGGCGCTTTGTGTGCCTCCACATCAACTCCTTTAATTATCTTCACCATGTCCTTGATATTGCCGCAGAACACAACCTTGTCAAAGTCTTCACCACATACAATCCAATGACCATTTTTGTATTCTATACAATCAATATCTGAATTGTACTTTATATCTAACCCTTCTGCAAGTTTATCTGCAATATACTGTGAACCATCTTTCTTTTCATACCAGAAAGTGGAATGGACAAATGCCTTCTCCTCGACCTTATTAGCATTATTATCACGCATTTCCTGAGTGGTTGGCATCGGGAGTTTGCCCTCCATCCATGACATAGGCACTGTGGTCAAGTCTCGCCTCCATACCTTTTCGTTATAGGGCTGGAAATAAAGATTATATAGAGTCTTACCAAAACGCCAGCGAAGGAAATTACCAAAGCTATCATAGTCTGTGAATTTGGCATTAAGGCCTTTTACCTTATCAATTTCCTCCAAATCTTCATAGAAAGCCTTCTGTGTCTCCTCATCAAAGAGGTACATATGGTTTTCTATGGGGTATGGTATATTGTCATGTTCTAGTGAAGTTCCATTCTTGTCCATAAAAACACAGGAGTTTCGATCTGTTTTTGAGAATTCCTCTTCCTTTACGAACTTTGACCAGAACCAGTCAAGTACATCCTGGCGCTTTGAATTAAACACATGGCCCCCACATGTATGGAAAAGGCTGCCATTAACTCTACGACATTTAATAAGGCCTCCAGGTTGGCTTTCTTTTTCAAAAACAACCACACGATTGTTTTCACCTAAAAAATGTGCTACACTTAAGCCGGATACTCCAGCTCCTATTACTGCTATTTTCATCATATATTTAATGTCATTTGTTACTATATGTAATCTCCTTACATCTGTGTAATCTCCTTACATCTGTGTAATCTCCTTACATCTGATTAGTCTTTCCGTTATCGCAAAAGTACTAGTTTCAAATAGTCTGACCATTTGTCAAATAATGCCTTCTCACAATGAGTTTCCATAATAGTCCGCGCGTTCTTGGCTATTTTTTCGCTGATATCCTTTTTTGATAGACATAGCGTCATAGCCTTTGCAAGTTCATCAACATTTCCTACAGGTACTATCATACCGTTAACACCATCTTGTATTAGAGAACGTGCACCACCTGGACGACAATCTGTAGAAATACATGGGAGTCCTAACGCCATGGCCTCCATCAAAGCATTTGGCATACCTTCAAAGTCAGATGAAAGTACAAACAATGAAGCTTTATATATACAGTCCCACAAATCTTTCCTACTTGGATGAAAAAAGACCTTTTCATCCAACCCGAGATCGCCTACCTGCTTTTTAAGTTCATCATACAAATCTCCATCGCCATACATTTCAAGTACATAGTCCGGAAACGACTTCGATATCTTAGAGAATGCATTAATCAGCAATTTTTGGTTTTTCTGAGGGTGAAATCTCCCAACGTTTATTATACGTTTCTCGCGAATTTTAGGAATAGGGTACTTATCTTGAGGAACATTCACAGAATTATGAATTACTATAGATTTTCTAATCACATCATCGGAAAAGAAATCTCTGGCGCCTTCTGATTGAAAAACCAATCCATCCATTCTTTTGATAGTATAATCTCTTATCTTGCCTAACAAACCACTATACTCTGCATCATATGGATCACCTCTCTCTGAATATATGACTTTGCCTCGTTTTTTGCTTGAAAGAGTCAAGCAAAAATATGCCGACTGAAGATTATAATGAATAATGACATCAGGTCTCTCCTGCTTAATGACTTTACGAAAAGCGACCAATCTCTTATAGATTTTACCTATAGAGCTTTTGGTACCATTTTCAACATCTGAGACATCCACAATCCGCACCTTATTATCGATGGGATATGGGGATTTATTTTCAGCCAGTACACAAAGAACCACTTCATGCCCTCGCAAAGCCAGCTGATTAGAAAGAAGTATGATTTGGCGCTCTGCTCCACCCGCTCCATGCAGATAACCTACTGTAACAATCTTCATAATTAATAAACCAAAAATCTTTTCAAAACTTTTACTGCAACCTCAGCAATCTGATAATTAATTGCGAATAAGACAGCAAGTCCTTTGCGACTCAAAGACATAGGAGAGTTTAATAATGTTTTTACATTACCCATATGTTCTTTAGTCAATGATTTAACCAACTCATCTTTATTTAAACTCGGATCTGCGATACCATAATATGCAATCTTACATAATAGAGAGAATGCAGTGCGTCTCTTTTTTACCTCACCCAAAAATCGAATTTGTCCGTAATCTTCCACTGATGTCATTTTATTTAATTCTTCAGCAGCCTCATACAGGTCAAAATCCTTTTTCTTAAGCCCCCCCATCGAGATACTATCTCCAGCCTGGAAATAGAAATACTTAATTTGATTAGAGTACACCATTTTTTTGCAACGTTGGAGGACTTTATATTTCAGGTCGATGTCTTCATTAATCTTCCCCTCCCTAAATCTTAGACCCTCAAAGAGTTCTTTCTTAAACAGACACATGCATACGCTATACGCCTCTTTCCTCAAATACTCTTCCAATATCGTCTTACCTTCCAAGATTGAGATAATTTCCTTTGGTTGGCGCGTATGTTCTTTAAACTCCTTTGTTTCTTCACAACAAAACTCTATTGCATCTGCTTTATTTTCGCATAGAGTATTCACACAATAATCTATAGTATCATTTTCAATCCAATCATCACTATCAAGAAATGTTATATAATCACCTTCTAACACACTATCCAGAGCCGCATTTCTGGCACTTGACAGACCTCCATTTGGTTTATGTATAACCTTAACTCGAGAATCTTTTTTTGAATACTCGTCACAAATGGCCGGACAATTATCCGGTGACCCATCATCAACAAGAACTACTTCAATATCATTGTAGTTCTGACTCAGTACTGAATCAACGCATCTACAAAGATATTTTTCGACTTTATATACTGGAATAATGATAGATACCTTCATCATCTATTCTATTATTGTTTTCTCACCTGCCTGAAAAATTTGCCTCTTAGCAGGGCGATTATTATTCAATTTCAGATTCTTTGAACTATATAGCCAATATTTGATTCCAGGGGCTGATCCGAACTTGTTATTTTTGATTGAAGCACCATCCGAGGTGCAATAGATATACTTTACTGTATGACTTCCTTTTGACACCTTTATTCGAACGATATTATCTTCAAAAGAACCGCCATATAACGCTATAAAGGAATCTGTGTCATTTTCTTTTGTTTGTACAAATGTATTGTGTGACGTTCTTGTTTTCGTTTTCAACATCACTTTAGGCGTTTGAATATTATTTGATTTTATACTTACATTACCATTGAGCTCGAATAGTTTTTCAACAATCACCTTATTATTATTAAACTGTCCGTTGTAAGGCGTGCCACTTAAAGTATTTCCAAGAATTTCATTGTTGTCGAACGTACAATCACTTCCATTTAGTTTGACATTGCCCTTAATATTATTTTTCCTGAAGGTATTGTTACTTGCAGTACAACTTAAATTACCATAAATTCTATTTGTTTCAATTGTATTTCCTGTTGCATTATGAGCAGAGGTCATAAATTCTGGTGTTTCAATTATATTCTCACAAATCAAAGCATCGTTTGTATAAAAAGCAAATCCTGCTGCACCTTTTATTGAATTACTTTTAATTGATGTTTTCTCTGCAGAATTAAAGACGCAACAACCAGAACTTTCATTTCCTGTATAGATAACTTTATTAGATGATATTTGACAATTCTTTACTCCGTTATTAATTACAACAACACCTGAGGCGGCACTACGTAGATGGTTATTGATTATTAGCAAACCATCACATCTTCCAACATACAAAGACGAATAGCCAGTTGTACCAATATCACAGTTTTTTATCGTAACATTTTTTACTTGATAATCTTTAGTTGCTGTAAAAATACCTATCCCCTTTTCTGATTCTATAGTCACATTATCTATTGTGATATTATGACAATAACCATTTGAATTAGGTTCAATATCTATCCCCAAATAAGGTTCAGTACCTTGGATATTAGTAATCACCCCATTCGAGATGGAACAATTGTCCGCATATATAACACTTATACCTTGACGACGACAATTATCAATAGTAAAACCTGTTATACTAACATTCGTATTGACTACATTACCATCAACAGCAATTCCATCTCCCCAGCATTTTTTGACATTCACATTACTGATAGAAACATTCCTTGATCCATCCGTCACACGAATACCATGCCCCCATTGTCCTATGCTGCCTTGATGTTGTTCCCTTTCCCCAATGTAAGAACCTCCTTTTATCGTTATATTATGCCCCGTTGTTGCAACTATAGCATAACTTATCAAATTATTGGGGCGCATTCTGATTACACCATTATTCTGCAGTACAGTTTTACTCTTCAATATTAAGGCAAATTTGTCAGAAGGACTAGCCGTCACCCAATAATCCCTACTCTCCAATTTAATAACATTATGCACGTTTTCTGATGTTAATGCAAATACTTGTTTCAAGACGTCATCATCAGTAATATTCTTGAAGTAATTGCTTTTTATCACAGGAACCACCCATTCTCCTTTTATTTGAACATGATCAAAAATAGGAGCTGAAGCACTTTTGATCTTTGTATCATTTCCTACGATTGTCCCATTCTTCAAACAGCCATTCCCACTAAAGACCAAAGTCACTTTACGGGGTAAAAACAAAGTATCGCCATTTAAATCAGTTATCTTGGACACAACATATGTTTTGTCAGACATAGCGTTTTTGGCAGAAGAGCATGAGACAAAACTAGTCCAGGCAAATATAAGAATAACCTTTAAAAAGGTATCAGCGCATCTTCTCATTTAGTATTCAAACAAAGGCTGGTACATTATCTTATCCTTGTTGTTCAAAGTCTCGCTGGCATACTCTTTTAAAGTCTTTCCTTCACAAAAACCTGAGATATATGCAAATAGTGTTTCGAGATCACTATATAATTTTTCTATATCTTCATTAGTTCTGAACGTTGGGCTTCCTCCGGGCATTAGCTCTGATGAATGGAGCATAAACATCAAATAATCCGTATTCTCTTCTTTTAGTTTATTTACCAGATGTAACATCTCGTGAAGGTTATGTCCATTGGGGCGCAACCAGGCTTTGTATCCTAACACATGATGCTTGATACCACTTAAAAGAGAATGAACACTTCCAAAACTGTGTTCCGAATAGTGTATTGTCCTTATTGAGACCGGAAATTCAAGCATTCTTTTATTCTCATCTACATAGAATGGGATTTCAGGAGCTTTACTATAATCACTACCATGACTGCCTTCTGTAATTCCCATCGTTGAATACCAATTGATGCCAGGGGTTACAGAACAATCAATTTTCAATCCCTTTTCAATCAAACAATTCATATAATACTTATTCATAGCCCAGCGCCCAGCACGATGAGACACAACAGGTCCCTCATAAGTATTCTCCAGTAAATTATGGAGCCATTGTACCTTCTGAGAAATTGTTTCTTCTGGATACTCAATTAAATATGGGAAGTTTGCAGGATACTTAACATCTAAATCACATAGAGGAGGATTATTCACAGCATGAAGATGCATACCTATCTCACAACAGCCTTCGTGTAATTTTGCCTTCGTAAAAGCAACAAATTCAGGGTCAGAGACCATTTCAAAATTTGTTAACCATACTGGTTTAAAGCCATATTTGTCGCAAAGATTTTGAAAACGTGGAAGGTATTTTACATTTTCAGTAGTTATTGACCTACCGGCTCTCCATGTCCAAAGGTTATCACCTTCAGTATCAATTGTTACTATAAATGATTTCATATTGTTTTCGCTTCAACAACTTGTTGTAATCTCTTATTAATTGAAACACCTAATGCCAATGTAATCAAACATTCAATATTATATAAGCCATTACCTGATAATCCATATAAGTAGAAAAATAAAATGAAGCAGAAGGCTAACTTTGCCAAAATTACCTCCTGTGAATTCTCGGGATAGAGGCGTCTTAATTGCTTAAGTGTCTTTATATTATTAATAATTACAAGAACTGCGGCCAAAACAAATATTGAAAGTACAATCAGTCCTACTTCAGCGTATAATTGTAGGTAGATATTATGAGCATCTGTACTAAGGCCATGATAATCAACAGTTTTCTTATAACTACCCCAACCATGACCGATTAAAGGAGCTGAATTACCCATTAATATTGCTTCTGTGAACAAAAGAGCGCGTCCGTGCATGATGTCCTCATCCGCTAAATCAAAATGCCTGAAAGTATTAACAACCTTTGCAATTGTATTGTCTTCAGGCAAGAAAGGAGCTACAAGTAAAAGGCCCCCTACCAATACAACGGCAGTGATCACAGACGCCAATGCTTTATTAGTCCGCCTCTTCCCTTCGAAACCAACAAAGAAGCTCAAGAACAACGCGAACATACCCATAAATAGATGAGCTCGTTTGCCTGTTAAAAGAAGGCCAAGAAACAAGATACTCCCCCATATTACCTTTTTCTTTCGGGGATTGTGTTTCAATAACAAGATATATAAAGCATTTAGAATACACTCGGCCGCCGAGCCAGTTTGCGGCATTAACCCGCAATTACCCATCTCCTCCTCCTCAAGCCTCAATATGACATCAACATCTTCTGATTTGAACAAATGGGCTACAATATCTGTATAGAAACCATTCCACAATTCTTGAATAATACAACCAACAGCACATATACTTCCAAAGACAAATAATATATCAAGACTACGATATAAATCACTTATCTGATATTTTGTGTAACCGAATACAAAAAAAATAATAAGGAAAGTTTGCATAAAATACAACAAACCGCCCTCTGTCCTCAAAGAAGCATAACAAGCATATAGTAAAAAGAGAAAGAAAAGAGAATCCCATTTATTTACACTAAAATTAAATTTCCTACTTGTCAACATCAAGCCGCACAATAAAGAAATATAAGCAGCGGCCCATATATTGGTAGTTGCAAAAAACATGCTTTGTAAATAAACACAGAGAGGAGTCACATATAACACAAAAAGGTTCAGAACCAAATCTTTATTATGCCTTTCTCCGCTATTAACCTTTACTAAATTATTCACATTCATAATACTCTTTCAAGATTGCTATTACATTACTAATATCATACTGCTCAATTGGCTGAGTTATAGGAGCGGGCTTAAAATCATTATTACCTAAAACAACGCTTGCCCATATCTCTGAATCACTGGCAAGTGGCAATCTATACACTTTGTCAGTAACCGTAGTTTCTTTGGGTACAGTATCAGACACAACACATTTAAGGCCAGCCGCTTGGGCTTCAATGAGTACTATTCCCAGCCCCTCATATAGTGATGGAAATATGAAACAATCCATCATCGCCATCATTGAAGGCACATCATTTCTGGCGCCCATAAATATCACTTCTTCTTTCAACTGAATTTCTTCCACACGTTGTTGAATCAATGATTCCTCTTCACCATCTCCCACAAATAATAGCTTCGAATTAGGATGTCGCAGTTTTACTATTTTGAATATTTCGATTATTCTCCTATGATTCTTCACTTTATTAAATCGACCAACATGGCCCAAAACAAAACAATCATCTGGAATACCATATTTACGTCTTAATTCACTCCTCGGTTGGTTATGATAACTATCCAAATTAATTCCATTTCTTAAAACTAATGTGTTATTAATATGAAACAATTGGTTTGTTTTTTCAGCCATTTCTTTATTCAGCGCTATTGTTCTCACTTTGAAAAAGACATAGCAAAACCTATCCACATACACATGTTTGCCATATGAAGTCTTTTCAGGATTGGAATGAAGCGTATGGAATTTTTTCTTTGTCCCTGTTCCTATTGCCGCAAAACAGACCATCCATAGAATTGAAAGATGGATATGAATTATGTCTGGCGAAAAGGCTTTTATTGCATGCCTTAGTTGAATAATCTGTTTTATACGCGAAACAATCGTATTGTCCATAATATCTTGATTAAGGTAAGAAATGGACAATCCTTCACTTTGAGCCATCCGCTCATATAATCTATTTTTATTAGATGATAATGATATTAAATGCATTTGAATATCTCTATCATCTTTAAAAAATCGAAGGTAACTTAAGATGACCATCTCCGCGCCCCCAGTAGGCATATCTGGAATTATATGTAGAACCCTCATATTATCTTAAAAGCCACAGTCACTAAAAAGCATATATAAGCAACTGGCGTTTACGGTTTTAATATCCTAACAAGTACAGTATTTATAAACTTCGCTTTATTCCATCCGATATTATAACATGACCAAATAGTCCATAACCATGCATGAATTGTAGCAATTAGTTAGTAATGCTATTTTTCTTAAACAATCTTTTAATTCTATTCATCACAAAACCTGATAGAATCATATAATAAAATGCAATACACGGCCTCATATCATTCCATGAGAGATAAGCAAAATCTTTAGTCCGTCGGAAATAACCATACCATTCCTTAAAAGGAATAAGACCTTCTTTCACCCATAAAAAATCTCTATCCTCACACATCGCATAATAGTTTTCAGTATATGTCATATTCATAGTGGGAAGGTCATCTCCTATCATATCCAGATAACTGTAGTATGAGTAAAACAACTTATTGTTAAAGCAAGCATAAATGTCTCCACTATTACGGAAGTTAATTTCATTTAGATAAATCTTTCCAGCAACATTAATAATCTCAATATCAAAATTCCCTACAAAACCATAGTCTTGAATCTTTTTGAGAATAATTCTTGCTTGCTTATGGTATGACTCGTCAATAATAAACTTGTGACAACAAACAGACCCGCCTACAACTGGCCATTCACGAACGTGTTTCGTTAAGATATAGGGGACAACGCCCTCCCGTTCCAATACTGCGCCAAAGAGTTCCATCTCATAGTCCTTTATAAGGAACTCCTGTAATAGAATTCTAAAGTAGCCTTTTGTCTTTAATTCTTCACAGTAAGACAATAATTCTTCTCTTGAATCACAGCGTTTAATATCTGCCTTACAACCTTCATGACTTAATACCGGCTTTACTATGCATGGCATGGGAAAATCCCTGTTATATAATTCCTCACCATTATCAAAGTTAATGAGAAAAGTTTTGGCCGTAGGTATGCCTAACTCTTGTGCCCATAATGCCTGATTGAACTTATTCATTAACCTTGCAATCTCGCCATTTTTATGATTAATATGTGGCAAATAATAACGACTCTCTAAAATATCATGATTATTATCTATCATATAAACTGCGCCATCGGAAGAGGGGACTAAAACTGGTTTACAGGGTTCGTCATGAAAATTTTCAACTAAAATGCGTAATGCTTCTTCGTCAGAATGAACAATATGATACCCGCCTACATATTTTGATTTGACACAAAAGTTTTTGTAGTTATCGGGATTAACAATAATAACATGGGGTTTAATACTATTTACTCCAAAAGAGCGAATCAGCCCTAATGTGTTGAAATGATTAATCCCAATAATAATAACCTTATTTCTCATTTTAAAAATACTTATTTATTCTCTATCGCACTTATCAGGAACTGCATCGATTCTTTTCTGTGATTCTCAAGACATGGTTCAACTTTAGAGTAATCAACTTTTGAGAATGCGACTTTATCAGTTGAATATACCAACCTATCTTCAGCACCACATTTCACTAATAAATTTCTTGCTCGATCTGGAGCATAATTCGCCACAAAATAAAAATCCTTTCTGAAGACTATGGAGTATGCCGTTCCATGAAAAGAAGATGTGAAGACTACTTTTGCTTTCTTGAATAATCCAAGAAATTTTGGAACGGAAAGACTATCTGTGTCATAATAATGACAGGGGATATCATAATGCTCTTTAGTTCCCGTTACGACCACAACCATTTTTGCGCCCACTTGATGTGCAATATCAACTATCAGATTCTTTGTCAATGGGTGGTACTCTTGCTGATAATAGAGAATATAATTCTCTTCTTGAGGTAATTCAAGAATAGGATCATATTCGTTCATAGAAAGAAGTAGCGAGGGGTCTAATACCGAATATACTTTTTTCCCTGATAAGCGTATCATCTCATCTCTAAAAGAGTCTTCTCGAGTAGAAAAACGGGTGAAATTATCTATATGTTTTGCCATTACGTTTCGTTCTTCCACACTGAAATGATTGATCTCAGCTATGCTAACAGCATAACCTATTTTCCTTATAGAAGGGGAGAAATCTCCATAAAATATAGGATTAAATCCTCCTACTAATCTCAAAGTCCAAACCTGATCACTACCCATAATACATATGTCGTATTGGCCACTAAAATCACCAGGGCTTTTGAATTTCTTATCACTAATCTTTAAATATTTTTTTCTAAAACTAGCGAAATTCTTTTTGGCTTTTATCCTTTTAGCTAAATAAAGAAGAGATGCCAAAATGGATTTAAACGAGTATGTATCAATAATCCTATATGCTCTTTCAATCTTAGGGCAACGGTAATCTACTACTTCAACATCGTATCCTTGATTTTGAAGAAATTTTAAAAGGGCATAACATTGTAACACCCCGCCATAATTCTGTGCACGATGAAAAGTTAATGTTCCTATTTTCATATTCGCATTATTTAATTTCTATTTCAAATTCATTATTCGTAAATAGTAACTGATGAATCCTATGATACTCCCAAAAAGCATCGTGAGATTCCTTGTCCTTCCATATAAATCTATTCCAGTCACTGACATAAGGAATTAGACTTTTCTTCCCAAGCATAAATAAAACTATACTTATACTGGGTAAATCTATTCCGAAAGTTTTCAATATTCCCCTGTATATTTTTGCAGCAGCAAAAATAACATAGCCAAGAATAGTCCTTTTTTGTTCCCCCTTATATATACTGCCCAAATTATCTTTAGGTGATGGCTGTGTGGTCTTTCGTTTAATGTGATTGACTTCAGCAAGCCTTTTTAATGAAAGGGGATCTCCAACTTCTTTTTTCAACCTAACAGACAAGATAACTCCCTCCACTTCTCCCCTTTTTATTGCTGACGAACGTTGCTCTAATTTCAACTCTTCCGGACTCATTTCAACAACATCCCCACTTGGCAATAATATCTCCGCAGTCTTCAGAAGTGAATTAATGCTACAAGCAAAACAAGAAGCATTACCGTACACTGAAGCCGCAACAGTGCCTGGCAAATCTACCAACCCTTCGAAACCTTGTATTCCTTTTTCAACCATTTCGCGTGATAGCTGACGAACACTAACCCCACACTCTGCATAAATATAATCATCATATATTTGCCAGAAACGAACTTTTCTAGTTGAAACTATTATATTGGCATTAAAAGATGGGGTAAAATATACATTACTTGTATGGCCAATTATCTCGAAAGATTTATGCTCAGAATATAGCATACAGCAAAGGCGATGCAATTCTTCCTTATTCTCTGGCTCATAAAGAGTTCCAATTACTCCCCCCTGAGCATAATTAAGCCAACAGATTTCATAAACTGGTATATTATGACGAATTACCATATTCTTGACTTTTTTATTATTTGTAATAAAAGAATAAATGAGAGAGTTTTTTTAAATTATACTTAATTAGCTCTTTCATATAATCCCAATCATTTATTTTTTGTAACCCAACATAACCATTCTCTTCATATTCCTTCAACAATATCTTACCTTCAGCTGTAATTTCACTAGGATATTGCAGATTATGGTGGTGACTTAGAATTGTTTCCTGTGGAAATTTAACCAACACACAACTACATGAAACATCCGTTAGTAGTTTCTCCCCTCTTGAAGTATGTGCAATTATTGTTGAATAATGATTTTGAAGTGAAAAATTATAGTTAACTACCTCTTCTTCGTTCGGACAGAAATCACCCAGTGTTATGTCACTTGGCTTATTAATTGTTGCGTATACACAATTATAGCAAGATTCCCTATATCCTGCTCTTGTAATAAACAATTTAAAAAATGGCGATTTCCTTTTAGGTATTGTCAAATTAAATAATTCGCCATTATCTTTTTTGCATTTAAAGGACAATATATATGTATCTTCTTTCCCGTTTATCTTTATACCCTTTTTCCTAAATGAAACATCAACGATCTTACATTTTTTCCTATTTTCAACAAATCTTATATAACTGTCAAAAATGGAATCCTTAGGAACACCATGACAAACCAAATCAATAGTAAAAAGATTTTGATGATTCCCGACTATTTTTTTTAGAGCTGCTACTTGGCAAGAAGTCCCAGAAAACAGGCACAATTTACCTCTGTTTAGATCCGACTTAACTAAGGAATAAATACCATCGGTTTTACTTTGTACATATTTACTGCCTTGAAGTAAATGCAAATCCTTTACATCGTCTACTCTTGCATGTCTACATTTTAATTCATTATCCTCAAAGCTCATCATTGCGCCATATACGATCCCCCCTAGTTCTTTGATGAAATAATCCGCAATTGCAATGAAAATACCACCAGATGAAGAGTTATTGGCTACTATATTGTTATAAAAACCAACAAAGGCCTGCTTTAGAAATGCTTTACCCGTATCATCGTTCATGGGCGATAACTGAGGACACGTTTTGACACAAAGCCCACAGTCAACACATTTTGTTTGATTAACGGATGGCCTTCGAGTACCATTTATATCAATTGTCATGTCAATAGCATGTACAGGACATCTATCCACACAAGCTGCACATCCACAGCATTGTTCAGATTCTATTATTTCTACAGTCATTGTTCTTTCTCGCAACAACAAACACTTCTAAGATAATTAATAGACTTTTCTCTTTCAGTTCTCAAAATTGAATTCACTTTTGAGTAGTCAATATTTAAACTATAGTTGCTCGCTATAGTAGAAATGTGCTGCGATTTTAACCCCAACAATTCTAAAAGACTTTCAACCCGTGAACCAGTTGTATCAATTTTAACCGACAAAAAAGGTTTTTCCATCAAAATAGAAAAAACTGTACCATGAAAAGAATTAGTTACAACTGCTTCTGCATACAAAATATAGGAAAGAAAATCCTCTACTCCTGCATCATAAACACATTCTACATCTTCTTCGGAGCTTGAGTACAACCCGACATAGACAATTTTAAACCCCTTCTCTTTTGCCAACTTACGCGAAATATCAATAACATCTTCATTTGGTCTTAGTCTATAAACAAATATATACGGTTCACGTACTAAACGAGGTGAGGCTATACTTTTCCAAAAGGCACCATCACATAATAGAGTTGGATCCAAATCTTGACGAATCGAGTCTTTAAAGAGAGGGGTCAATAATTCTACTGCTTGTTTTTCCCTTAAAGAAATTGTTTTAAATAAGGCTAACCCCTTTACGTAGTTCTCTATTTGATTATCCGTTAAAACAGACTGTCCTATGCTGGCCGCATAACTATACCGTATATGAGAATCCTCGAGCCATTGAAACGTATACCATGAGGACAACTTTTTATCAGCCGTCCCCCATATTTGGTCGCTTCCTGCTAAAAAGATATCATTACCATCAACTGTTCTTAAAAACTCTTTTTCATCTATGATATTGAGAGTTTGTATTCTATCCAAAATAAAAGAATCTATTTTTTTATACTTAATCCTTGATTTTCTATCTTCTATTGCTAATTGTATCCTTTTTGCGAGACTATAATCTTTCTGAGGAAGCAATATGTACCATATTTTGAGTAACCACTGGTAAAAGATCGAATGCTTCTTTGTTGGTATTTTCTGTATTACAACAGGGGTTACACCCATTTCTTTTAAAATGGTTTGTAACGCAAATGCTTGTAAAGCAGAACCATAATTTCTGTGAAGATATGTAACTGTATAGATGTTCATTTTTTTATCTTACTTTTAATGAGAGAAAAAATGTACTTCACATCGTTTTTATCAAAAACGAACATTGTATATACTAATGTCGTTAAAATAACTACAATTATTGATTGATAAACCAATGTCAAAAAACTATAAGCAGTATCATATATGGTATAATAAATACTCACCCAAATAACTATTAAACCAAAGGTTATCCTTAAAAATATTATAAAATACTTACTAAGCGGAAGGTTTAGTTTTTTACTTAAAATGTACGCTCTTGCAAAAAATACCACAAGCGAAATAAAAATGGAAACCAACATTGTTGTAGTTGGTTCAGCGCCTAATTTTAGAAATATATATGAAAGAGGTAGGTTCAATATAAATAGAGTTGCTACAGTCAACTCGTATTTTCTGATCCTCCCTGTTGCTAATATTGATACAGTAAGTGGACCACTCGCAGAATCAATAATCCCATTAATTAAAACCAACTGTGTAAAAGCTATAGCATAATTTGGTACTTCTTTGAGCCATAATTCTAAAACAAATGAACTGTTCGCAAGAATAGGAAAGACCAATATGGCCATCAGAAAAGTGCATAAATAAGTGCTACGAATAATAAGTTTATTTAAGGCAATGTAATCATTTTGAGCATATCCTTTGTAAATTTGAGGTTTGACTGCTACAAGAAAGTTTTCAGAAAATTGTGTTACAGCACCATAGATTTGATATGCAATTGCTCTTGCTGCATTAATTGCCGGATTAAAAAACATATTGATTAATATATTAATCCCCTGGCTTCTCACCACAACAGAAAAAGTACCGAACAAATGCCATCCAGAGAAACTTAGTAGCTCCCTTATTTCACTTTTGTCCCAATAAAGAGCAAATTTGGACTCTATAAATTTCCTATGGCAGTAAACAACATATGAAAGAGTTATACTTATCGATGTAATGAGCATAAGAATGCTATACGTTATTAACTTATCCCATGATATATACATTAAGACAAAAACAATACCTAATTTCATTAACGCTTCAATTATGCTTATATAGGCAAAAGCGCTCATACGTTCATGAGCTATAATCAAAGCATTATAGGGTATTGAGATAAAACTTATACAAAAAGAGAGTATTGAAAATTGATAAACACAATTTGCAGCAGACATCCTCTCTGGTGGTATTGTCATCTGAGTATTTACGAACCACAGGCCAATAGACTCAGCAATGACGACAAATATTAAGATAAAAACAGAAAAGACAGTAATGTTAAGGCAAAACCATTTATTTAACCTATTTAAATCCCCCTTTGCTAATTCTATAGAGAAATACCTTTGAGAAGAGGTTGCCAACGTTCCATTAACAAACGAGAACATAGCAACAACACCGCCCACAACATTATATATACCATAGTCAACTACTCCTAACAAATCTAGAATGGCACGAACTGTATACAGTCCGATACCCATCACGACAATCATCCTTATGTAAAGGAAAACTGTGTTCTTTGCAATTCTTTTGTGGTTTACAGTACTATCTTGCATTATAATTATTGTCTAACTTTTTAGCGCATAAAAGCTATGATAGCAATATTGTATTCTGTTCTTGCGGCCAAACTATCAGGTGGTACAGTCGTGCGGATACCCTCACCTTCCTGCCTTCGTTAAGAGCTACAGGTTGCGCGTAAAAGCCTGTTGACTCTGTGAAAACTGATTATTTGTTCTGACTGGCAGTATCGAACTGCATCACCTATGCGACCACCTGTGCAATCAGATATTTGTTTCAAGTCATTAGCCAGAAGCCAAGCTCCTGTCATTTTACCATTGCTTTTGTTAAAGAAGGTTTATTATTGTGGATTTTTGTCTTCTAGTCAAACAAGAGTCTTTTCAACTTCTCTCGGATTTTCTTAGAACAGTTTGGAACCCTGATTTTTCTCGATTTTCTCTCTTTTTCCTCTCAAACACCCTTTCAGTTACCTCAACCATCTCACTGAATACATTTGAGTTAATTTTCTCCTTTATCTCGTCAATGACCTTCAACAAGCACTGCCTCGGCTGCACTCGACAAATACGAAATGAGTAAGTTGCTTTGGTTTATCCGGGGCGGATTAACCGAAAATAGGGGTGGAGTGGGGAGGATTGAAATGTTTTTTTTGTAAGTTTTTACATTTTGATTTGGTTGGTAAAAACTATTTTACTATATTTGCCAACGGAAAGGGGTGTATAAAGAACTAAATTATCCCGAGTACTCGATATAATAAAAGTTAATTGTTGTGTAAAGCGCTGATTCCTAATTATTTATGGTTGAGGCGCGGAAATTTATTGTGGACGGAGGTATAGATACCGTCTCATTAAGAATATGAAAATTAATCAAGAAATATTGGATGACCTTACTGCTAAGGCAAAGGCATCGCCAAGGCTTCGCATGAATCTGGATTTGCGTGACTCTGCTGAGGATACATCTCAGAGAATGCTGAACGCCATAGAACCAGGTTCGCCATTGCCTATTCACAGACATCAGACGACTTCGGAAACAGTGGTATGCCTGCGAGGCAGATTGGTGGAAGAATATTATGATGAGCGAGAACGAATTTGCACCGACCGCATAGAACTGTCACCCAACGGCCCTGTTATGGCTCTCAATATCCCCGCCGGCCAATGGCACACAGTGCAGGCATTAGAATCAGGCACCGTGATTCTGGAAATGAAGAATGGGAAATATGTGCCTGCAAGGGAGGAGGATATACTGAAGCTTTGATTCGTCCAAGAATCCGATAGTGACGTGGCCACTTTTGGGCTTTAGAAAATGCTCCTTGATAGAAAGACCATCAAGGAGCGTTATAAGGCTCGCAAAGAGCAATACTCAATTTACACTAATCTTGGTTAAGCCAAGGTCTTTTCTTAGAATTAGAAAAACCAATTGATAAGAGCCATTACCGTATTGAGAATTCTCAGTATCCTGAGAGCTTTCCCGAAGAATTGCTTCTTTGTCATACTCTGTATTCATCTAAATATTAACTTCATTGTTAAGTACATAAAGGTTTTTGAACTTCCACTTCAGAAGATAGCCTTCGTCTGTAAAGTATGTTTAAATTAAATTCCTTGCAAAATTAGTAATTTAGACAGCAGGCATTTCCCAATCCGACCTGAGTTTATGATACAGTTTTCTAAGTGTAACAAATATGTTAGGTTAAATGACGCACGAAGAGAGTTATCTGTTCGTGTTTTAATGAGATAACAATGAATCTTTCACATAATAGAGATTTATACGACGAGTTGTTCATGCAGATTGCTCGGATGCATGATGAGGTGTCTTATAGGAAGCATCTGAACGACTATCAAGGACGGAGAGGGAAACGGAAAGATTTTCCTGCCGTTTCTGTGGGCGCCGAGATTGATGACGCAACAGGAGTAGGACATCATCATGACTACTCTAACGAAAAGGATTTCCATCCTCTGATTTTACATGAACTGTTAGAGCGGCTTGGGGATCTTAACAAGCAAAGTGATACCAATCCTGCATGTCCGAATTGCGTGGGGCATTGTGCAGAGAACTATGCAGCTTCAATTGCTCTGAAAAGAATAGATCCACAGGAGAAAAATCAAGATAATCACGTGTTAAGTGATATGGCATTTACAAAAGCATTCCAACCCAGAACATGGAAGAATAGAGAGTGGTGTGCTAATTGTCGTACAATGTTTGACTGATTATGGCTGAATTATCTGAACGACAGGTGAAGGAGATGGATATTGACTGGTATTGCCTTGTTAAAGGTGCACCTACCCATATCGCATCAATGGGTGGATTGATTCCTGCCAAGTTTCGTGATAGGGTGAAGTTAAGGAGACATCAAGACTTAGTGGCACATTTGCTTCCGTCTGCTGAGATTAAACTGAATATGAAGCTAATTGATAGCATTACGGAAAATGGATACGAATACCTTGCCGATCAAATGATAAGTAATGCTATAGAGGAGGCAAACAGGCATCATCCGGGTTTGGAATACCTTAAGGAACATCCTCTTCCTATTAGACTATTTGCCTCTACTTTTGTGGAAAAGGCGCGGAGAGGGTTCCGATCCTTTGCAAGACGAGAAGATGCAAATGGGAACGAGTATGTGCTAATTGCTGAACCTATTAAACCTGTCAAGAACGACTTATGCGAACTTGGATTGGAAAAGTTGAAATGCAAAGTGCGTGATGAGGGTAAAACGATTGTATTTTGAGAAACTTGATAATTAATGGCGTGTGTTTCAATTAGTTGCTATAAGGCTATAGAAGGGCAGTGCTTCGCAAAATTAGGAAGTGCTTGAAAGTTCTTGGTTATGTTTTACTACACAACATACAGCGGACAGGTGCATACCCATTGCAAAGATGCCATCGGGGCAGGTCTGTAGTATGATAAACGTTCAATATGAAACCAAAAGATAAACTTTTCAAAATCTATGAACAAGGTGAGTCGCCTGAGAACCTAGACGATATAGCATATATTATGTGGTCAGAGGATTCTGTGTTCAATTTCTCGAATTATTGCTTTGCTTACAGGCAAGCAGCCGAAGCTCTCTATGAACAATTCAAAAGGCATAATGGTGATTATGCCATAAAAGACCCGATGGGTATTACACTGGTGTTTATGTATCGCCATTATATGGAGCTGACGACTAAGTTTCTTTATATGAAATTTTGGCCTTATGTTTATGGACGGCGGTTAAGCGAAGAGGAAATTGTTCGCTTTATTAAGGACACTGGTCATAATCTGCATAGAATATGGCAAAGGTTGAATCCGATATTGTTTGAACTATCTAATAGATTGGAAAATAAGTTTGATATTAAAGCTTTTGGGCATTATGTTAGCGAGTTTCAACGTTATGATGAAAGTTCGATGAGAATGCGCTATCCTATAGATATGAAAGGCAATGCTCTAGAAACAAAATCAAAACGTCTTGACATAAGAATACTACATGACTACATGGAGGAATGTATGGATAAAGTAGATAATTTGGTGGGACAATGGGAAGATCAAATCTATTGGAATGATGATGAGCAACTCGGAAATCTTTTCATAGAGCAATATGAAGATGCCAAAAAAGATGTGGAAAAATTCCTAGAATATCAGGCAGAATATGCAGAAAGCTATAAGAAAAAGCATCAAGCAGGTGGTTTGAAATTTTATAGTTTATCAGATATTGCTTCTGAACGGTTACCTGAAGAAGTTGAATTAGAACGGTTCCTGCAAAGGCTGGCAGACAATCATCTGCTAGTTATCCATAATCTCTATTATATAGGAAGTAACCGTTTGCGGAAGATTATGGCGTGGAAGAGTGCTATGGACAGGCAGGTGCAATTTCGGAGAAGTGCTGGGGCGATATGCCGTTGCGAGACAAACAAATTTAATACTCGGATGAATCGTAGTGAACTTATCAGTACATTAATGAGTAAACTTCCTGAGATGGTATATAATGCCGTAAATGGATGCGTTGAAGTGTATAAAAACAATCAGGGAGTATTATAATCGTCGAAAAGGTTTATTTATGGGAAAGAAAATACTGATATTAGGTAATGGCTTTGATTTGGATCTTGGCATGAAGACAAAATATAGCGACTTTATGTCAAGCAAAACTTGGACAAAGGCTAAGGACGGTGCTGCATTTACTTTCTGTAATCTAATATATTATCTCGAAGAGAAAAAGAATAAAGAGGCATGGTTTGATCTTGAATCTGAATTACTTAACTATGCTCTGGAGATAACAGAAGGGACCTATCGTTCTCCGCAAGAAGATGATAGGATGGGTTTTGATATTCTGTTATATTATTTAAAGAGGTATCTTAGACAAGAACAGGAAAACTATAAGTTGAATCAGGACCCTGTTGCCGTGAGAGTGATGAGGGCAGTTGTTGAAAATGGCTTCTTTGATGAGATATTTACCTTTAACTATACCGATATTAATAGGACGCTAGCGCAAGCAGGTGTCAATTGTTCTATACCTATTACGTATATGCATGGTTCTTTAAAAGAACATGACAACATTGTGTTAGGAATTGAGACGGATAAAGCAATCCATCCGTCTTGCCAGTTTATGTTTAAGACTAATAGTAGGTATTACAGATACAATAATTTGATAGAGAGCATGGAAAAATCAGATGAGATTATCTTTTTCGGACATTCTATTAATGGTATGGATTTTCCGTATTTTAAGGATTTCTTTATAAAGCAGTCTCAGCCCATGGAAGGTTTTAAAAGAAAGACTATCACTATTTTTACATATGATAATTACGCTGATCAGCAGATTCGTAATAACTTCAGAAATGCAGGGATTGGCCTGAGGGAATTGATGGCTCGTAATAATCTGACGTTTGTTGAAACAGAGAGAGTATATTCTGGTGATGATTTTGAAAAGGATAAACTTAATGAAATAATGAAACATCTTAAAGAGGATAGTTTAGAGGTTGAACAGCAGGCGGAGAATAATATTCTTCAGTCAATGCTTTAAGCCTCGAGGAAACACCGGGAAACACCGGGACACCGGTGGTTCCTGTGATGAAACAGGAACCCGTCCCGGTGGTTCCCCGGTGGTTCCTTTGCCAGAAATGGAAGATACAGATTGGAATGGTTCTCCCTTTGAATTTTTGACAACGAGGCAGCGGAGACTGGAAGAAATCGTAAATAGTATTTGGGCAGTGGAAAATATCTTTTGAGTATGACTAAAGAGCAGGAAGAACGCTTGATAGAAGAAGCTAATAAGAGGGAACTTGCGTGGACGAAGAAACGTATTGACTACAACAATTCGTGGCCTACTCAGGGGGAATGGAATAGTGATAATCAGCAAGTGTTGGATGATTGGTTGAAGAACCAAGGCGTGTCACAGCTGTTTGAGACCGTCAAACTGACTGATGAAGCCCAAGAAATCTTATTCCGTCAACCAAAACTTAATAAGCTGTTATCAGGAGTCGTGGATATATACGATGAGTTGCCCTATAGGCCAGACCAAGGTTTTGATATAGCATGGCGTTCGTTGGAGATATTTATGAACCACCAACGGAACATTGCATGGAAAAATGATAGTGATAAGACACCCCACCTGATAAAACGCACCATCAATGATATGGTGATGCCTCTTATCGATGTTGAAGCAGGAGTGAAGGATATGTGGGAGGATTTCCTGGCTGACATTCCCTTGTCAACACTACGTTATGCCATTATGCGGAGTTATATTGAGCACGACCTTGCCATCAACGAGCAATTGGAGAGGGTGTCTGAAAGAGCGGAGAAGACACTAACCAAGGCATTGTATGATGACATCAAGAAAAAGTATGTGTTTGAGGAAAATGTTAAGCCAACAGCTGATGTGCTGCGCAGATCATCCTTGCTACTGCAAAAAATACTGAGGGGAGAAGAGGTAGAAGTGAACGGACACAGATATCAAATGGCATTTGAAAACCGGATGGAATATGTTTTGAGTTGTGTGCTGTATGCGAACCGGTGTGAACGATTTCATGGCGACTATTTCTCGCCATTCAAGAGCGACAGGGCTACGTTGGACACTTACGCCTTCTCGTATTATTTATTAGAATTCGCCTATATCTATCTGTGGACGCTGATTTACAGACATTGCGATACGCAAGGAATAGGAGAAATCTGCAAACTGGAGAGTGTGCAGGCAACAGCCAAAATGATGCAAGAAAAACTGAAAGCCATTATTACGGAAGGAAAGAAAAAATGAACAGAATCATGGGACGCGTGGTGTTCTATACCGCCAGTGACCTTTCGACTACAGGCCATTTGCAGGATGCAGAGCCAATTCTGAGAGGATTTGACACAGGGAAGCCACATGATGAGGTTAATGAGGTATTGGAGATGTACAATATCCAGCTATATTTTGAAGTAGGATGTGCACTCAGGACGTGGACGGATGATGATAAGAATACCTTCAAGGAAACTGTTAAGACGTTTAAACCTTTCATCGTAGCTTATGTAAACGGTCTGAACGATGATAACTTCACTGCTGAATATGAACAGGTGGAGGAAGCACTGAAGTCATCTTTTTGGAAGGTGTTTGCAATGTATAGAGCATATGAAAGAGTTTCTCCAGAACAGATAGAATATGTATTGAAAAAGGAAAGCGGAGTGATTGATATGCTCTTGGAACATCAGGTAATCGTTAAAGCCTATGACAAGGTGCTTGGAGATTATATGCGTGGTAACAGAGACTGTATAGAACTTCTATTGTCTGCCTTCTTGTTGCAACTTGACAACCCCGATAAAAAGCCCTACGTACCATCAAGTCTGACGCTGAAAGACCGAGATGAACTGATAACGGCATTTGTGGATAGTAGCACGCCGAATATCAGCCTGTTGAGAATCATAGAGCAGGCAAAGGACAGCAATGACCTGCAAATATCAGCAGAGAACAGACTTAAGGCAAAACGGAAAGCTGAGAACCAGTATGGGCAGATGATGGAAAAGGCCATAAGATTTCCATACTTTATATCCATAGAATTGCAGAACTCGCCAAAAGACTGGGCTGTGAGGCTCATGACTGGAGTCAACAATGACTATAAGCTATGCTATAATGAGCGACTATTGAAAGAATATGATGACGAGCGGCTGATAACTATGTTTGCAGACCACTATGAGTATATAGATAAGACAATGCAACTTACTATGCCGTTCAACTATGTCACGGATATGGTATTGCTAGAGTTCTTGTCTGGTTATCATGGTAAAAGAGATTATCCGATTACTTCTGCTTTTAATTTCAAGCAACAGATGGCAGTGATGCAGATGTCGTTTCACAGGCAGTACTTGAAAGGCCGGGGAAAGCGATTGGAGAATTTACTGGTATGGTTTTATGAAGAAAGCCTGAAAAACAAGTATGGGTATCCATCAGGTAAGATGAGACTGGCGGCTGAAGGGGTGACAGTAGTGGAGAAAATAAGAACATTGATACCGGAGATAGAAGCCGTGCTTAAACGATATGACCTGTATGCCAATAAAGGTAGGGTTGATGAGGGGCTGCTTGACTACTATAAGGGAGTGCATTTCACAGAGACAAAGAGCGTATTAGCAAAAAAGTATGCCTATGGTGTAGATGGAAGCCGCGATGTATTCTTGCCAATCAGATTATTGTTCCAACCTGGTGCAGTTATGGACAGACTTCCAGACGGATTTGACGGAGAACGCAATCTGTTTAATACCATTCGCCATTGTAGGGTGAAATATGATGACTACCGTGAGTGGCAACGGGAGAACTTAGATTATTTGATTGACCAAGGACTGATAGGCAAAGATGTAAACGACGTATTGAAATTGGTAAACGAGGCAAGGGTGGCTGTACTCTACGACATACACCATGACAGAGCAATTTCATACTGGACTCATCCAAAAGTGGTTCAGGATGAGATTGATGTAATGTTGGGGCAAGGTCTGCTCTATACCGAGGACAAACTCTTTAGCAAGCCAGAGCAAGAATACTTGAACTTCTTGCTTAACGACAAGCAGTTTACCAATGGGCCAGCGATTAGAAATGCATACGCGCATGGGGACACCCCCAACGTTGCAGAAGAGGCACACGAAGCAGCATATAACTACCTTCTGATAGTGCTGGTATGCGTGCTGTTGAAGATACAATCGGAACTGATGATTAGAGGATAGATAGGTATGAATTTGCGAAAAGAATTACAAGTAGTAAGGACTATACATCCAGTTGGGCAAGGGGCGTTTTATTCTGAAACTCTTCATAGGCCAGGAATAAACGATGACAAGCATATAGTTTATGATTGTGGGGTGTTGCCTTATAGCAGCAGACTGGAAGAGGAGATAAAGAACTTTCTTCCAGATGGCTCCACAATAGACATCATGTTCATTTCGCACTTTCATGCCGACCATGTCAATGGGTTGAAACTGCTTTCCAGGAAATATAAAATAAAGAATGTGGTGTTACCCCAGATAGATGGCTATGACTGGTTATATGTTATAGAAAACTATTTGACGACGGGCATTGCCGATGTGAATATCATACCAGACATACGGGGCGCAGTTGGTGATGCAAAAATAATACAAGTGGCACCAAGGGATGAGTACATTGATAAGAATAGTACGTTGTTCCCTTTACAACAATTGCCTGCAGATATAAAGAAGTCTGTATTAATAGAATTGAAGGGTAAAAGAGCATCATTGCGTCAGTTAGAGAGATTGACAGGAATCAGTAAAAGCATGATTTATCGCATGTGATGAAACAGGAACCCGTCCCGGTGGTTCTTCTGTCCCGGTGGTTCCTAAAAAACTAGATATTACTTAAATATTGAAAGAAATATAGATATTATTCGTTATCTAAACATACAAGATATGTCAAATAACTCTACCGATAGTAGTAATGAAGCGGTACTTAGTAGTTCGGATGGCTTTACTACTTTTAGTTTTGGTGGGCGTCATATCCGTTTCAAAGCACCATATAGCTTGGAGCGGTATGTGGATGTTGTGAGGTGGGATGATGGCTATCTGGTGGTGTTGGCTAAATACAGACATAATGCTGAGCCAGAGGAAGAGTACATCGACCTGAAGCCAATCCTCGACGGATTGTATATCGATTCTGCCTCTTTTCTGAAACCCATCAAAAGTGTTCGTATAGCTTGAAAGGTGTGAGATGGTTGATGGCTGAAGGCGAATCGAAAAGCACTGAATGCTGGGAAGATGAAGCCGGAAAGGGTGGAGCCATTTAAGAAACTATTAGCTTTGATGGAGCTATATAGACGCAAAAACCAATATGAATGAAGGGATAAAGAACGCTGGGAGGTGATGAGCCGACTGGCGTTTTTTTGTAAGTTTTTTCTTTTTAATTTGGCTGGATAAAACTATTTTACTATATTTGCCAACGGAAAGGGGTGTATAAAGAACTAAATTATCCCGAGTACTCGATATAATAAAAGTTAATTGTTTTGTAAAGCGCTGATTCCTAATTATTTATGGTTGAGGCGCGGAAAATTATTGTGGACGGAGGTATAGATACCGCCTCATTAAAGTTATGAAAATTAATCAAGAATTACTGGATAAACTGTTTGAAGATGCAAAGGTGAATCCTCGTCTGAGAACAAACTTGGACTTGAGGACATCTGCAGAGGATGGCTCGCAGCGTATGTTGAACGCCATGCTCCCAGGTACGCAAGTGGCTATCCATCGGCATCCTATGAGCACTGAGAATGTGATTCTGTTAAAAGGACGTATGGACGAGGTGCTGTATGAGGAGTTGCCTTCTGCTGATGGTGGGGTAATACTAAAAGAGGCTGAGCGCATACATCTGTGCCCAGAGGAGGGCGCTTACGGCTGCCAAGTGCCCAAAGGTGTGTGGCATACTGTAGAAGTGCTGGAGCCATCGGTTATCTACGAAGGTAAGGATGGCAAATACGGCGAGGATGGAAGCGAGGTGTATAATGTTATGTGAAAAGCCGTAAAGAATAACATAATCGATGTATAAATAATAGATATTATGGAATACCAATATCATATTTTTAGCCCGTATAGGGTTTGCCCTCTTGGGGCGCATGTGGATCATCAGCATGGACTGGTGACGGGGTTTGCGATAGATAAGGGGGTGGACCTTTACTTCGATGTAAATGACAGTCAAAAGTCAAAGGTCGAAGGTCAAAGGTCGTGGCCGGAGAATCATGTGCATCTGGAGTCGAGGACGTTTGAAGGTACGGTGGACTTTGATATTGATGCGCCTACACAGGTGAGAGAGCACCACTGGGGAGACTATGCCCGGGGTGCGAAGTATGCCTTGCAGAAGCGGTTTGAACTCCGGAGGGGTATCACTGGTGTGATACAGGGTTCGTTGCCTGTGGGTGGCTTGTCGTCGTCGGCTGCTGTGCTGATAGCGTATGTGATGGCGTTTGCTAAGGCGAACGATATTACACTTCAACCGTTTGAGGTGGTGAAGATAGCATCGGAGGCAGAACGTGAGTACATAGGACTGAACAACGGACTGCTTGACCAAGCATGTATCGCTCTGGGTAAGAAGGATGGACTGCTGTTTCTGGACTGCGACAGTAATGATTGGCGCATCATCAAGCGTAATCCTGAGATGCCAGAGTTTGAGATTGGTATTTTCTTTTCGGGCCTGACTCGCTCGCTGGTGAATTCAGATTACAACCTCCGTGTGTATGAGTGTAAGACAGCAGCGTGGAATATGTTGGCTTATATGGATCAGCCACTGAAGACGTTTGATAAAACTTTCCTGCGTGATATTCCGAAGGCGACGTTTGAAAAGACGCGCATTGCGATGCCTGCAAGGTTTGCCAGGCGTGCAGAACACTTCTATAGTGAGTATCGCCGTGTGCGTCAGGGTGTGACCGCTTGGGAAACAGGCAATATGAAATTATTCGGCAAGTTGTCGTTTGACTCCTGCGAGAGTAGTATCCACAACTATGAGTGTGGCTCGCCAGAGTTGATAGCTATCTATGAGATTATGCGGCGTCTGCCAGGGGTGTATGGTGGTAGGTTCAGTGGAGCAGGCTTTAAGGGTGCTTGTATCGCGCTTGTTGATCCTGCATATAAGGAAGAGATTCAGAAAGTGCTCACAGAGAAATATCTGGAGCAGTTTCCTGAATATGAAAAGACATTCCAAGTGTTCTGGGTAAAACCGGATGATGGAGCTAGATTCGTTGAAGTATGAAGAATATTGTTATAGCTGCTGGGTATGCTACCAGACTTGGGGAACTGACCAAGAATTTCCCCAAACCCCTGCTTAAAATAGGGAATAGTACGATACTTGGTCGTATGTTAGATGACATCGATAAGATAGATGATGTGGATGAACACATTATCATCACGAACCATAAGTTTGCAGGCATCTTCGAAGAATGGAAGAAGGATTTGCACTATAGCAAGCCGGTTACCATTGTGGATGATGGAACAGAGACAAACGAGACTCGTCTTGGTGCTGTGTGCGACTTGCTGTTTGCGATGGATAAGCTGCACATAGATGATGATTTGTTGGTAGTGGCAGCAGATAATCTGCTGTTCTTCTCATTTCAGGAGTTTGTGGACTTTGCTCGTGAGAAGGGAACGAGTTGTATCATGTGCCATGAGCAGCCATCGATAGAGAAACTGCAGCGTACGGGTGTCGTGGAACTGGATGAGAACCATCGTGTGCTAGGCATGGAGGAGAAGCCACAGGTGCCGAAGAGCCATTGGGCTGTACCACCTTTCTATATCTATCTGAAGAAAGACCTGGACTTGGTACGACATTCAGTTGAGAATGGGTGTGGTAAGGATGCGCCAGGTAATTTGGCGCACTATATGGTAGAGCATACCACTATGCATGCTTGGCCTATGAGTGCCGGACGATTCGATATAGGTTCGTTAGATACCTATTACGAAGCCGTCGAGCTAGCTAGAACAGGCAAAATATGAGAACCTGGCAGATTTTTTTATAATATATAATTGATATGGAGAAAATTGAACTGAATAATAAGACGATATTTGTAACAGGGGCTGCTGGGTTTATTGGATCGAACCTGGTGAAGCGACTGTTTAAGGACGTGAAGGGTGCTACCATCATTGGTATCGACAATATGAACGACTACTATGATGTGGCACTGAAGGAGTATCGCTTGAACGAGCTGAACACTGCAGTTACTGAAGGCACTACATGGAAGTTTGTCAAGGGTGATATCGCAGACAAGCAGACCATTGACAGCATCTTTGAGGAGTATAAGCCGCAGGTGGTGGTAAACCTTGCAGCACAGGCAGGTGTGCGCTATAGCATCACCAATCCTGATGCCTATATCATGAGTAACATGATAGGTTTCTATAACATCCTTGAAGCATGTCGTCACAACCCCGTGGAGCATCTGGTATATGCTTCTTCAAGCTCTGTATATGGTGGTAATAAGAAGGTGCCATTCTCGACGGATGACAGAGTGGATAATCCTGTGAGCCTGTATGCAGCTACCAAGAAGAGCAATGAGTTGTTTGCCCACTGTTATTCAAAACTGTATGACATCCCTACAACAGGCTTGCGCTTCTTTACCGTTTATGGTCCTGCTGGTCGTCCAGATATGGCATACTTTGGTTTTACCAACAAACTGCTGAAAGGCGAGACCATCCAGATATTCAACTATGGCAACTGCCGTCGTGACTTTACTTACGTCGATGATATCGTAGAGGGCGTGTATCGTGTGATGCAAGGCGCTCCCGAGCGCAAGAAGGGTGAAGATGGCCTGCCCATCCCTCCATACGCTGTTTACAACATCGGTGGTGGTCAGCCAGAGAACCTACTCGACTTCGTGAACATCCTGCAAGAGGAGTTGGTTCGTGCCGGTGTCCTTCCCGCAGACTTCGACTTCGAGGCCCATAAGAAGCTCGTCCCCATGCAGCCAGGTGATGTTCCCACCACCTACGCCGATGCCACAGCCCTTGAACGTGACTTCGGGTTTACACCAAAGATAACGTTGAGAGAAGGATTGAGGAAGTTTGCAGAGTGGTACGCATCCTTTTATATGTCAAAGGACTAACGAACCACCGTGAAACACCGGGACGGGTTCCTGTTTCACGAATAATGTGTGTCATCAATAATCAATAATAAGCTATGCCAAGGCAATCCAGAAAATCATCGGGAACTGGTATATATCACGTGATGATGCGTGGTATAAATCACCAGAACATTTTTGAGGAGCAGGAGGACTATTACCAGTTTCTCAATACCTTGGACATGATGGCTCAGTCGTACGAGCCTGATGGTACCCCCTCTGGAAGAAACTATATCCTATATGCTTATTGCCTGATGTCTAATCATATTCATCTTCTCATTCGTGAACGCGAGAACACAATTGGAATGGCTATAAAAAGGATTGCTTCCTCATATGTGTACTATTATAATCACAAGTATTCAAGAGACGGTCATCTGTTCCGTGAGCGTTTTAAAAGTGAGCCTGTGAACGATATGGCTTATTTCGTGACACTTTTGAGGTATATACACCAAAACCCAGTGAAGGCAGAGATGGTTAGTGAGGTTAAGGATTATGAGTTCAGTAGTTGGGGTGAATACATGGATAAGAATAGTACTTTGTTCCCGTTGTGTGATACTCGCACTGTTTTGAACAGATTACCATTAAATGAGTTGAGTGAGCTTGTAAATGAGCCTATTTCTGATGAAGTTGCGTGTCTTGATATAGAGGATGCCTCGAAAGGACGTCCTTCGGATGATCAGGTTATGATGCTGATAAAAGAAAAGACTGGCGCAACGAATAGCAGCGCTTTTCAACAATTGCCTGCAGATATAAAGAAGTCTGTATTAATAGAATTGAAGGGTAAAAGAGCATCATTGCGTCAGTTGGAGAGATTGACAGGAATCAGTAAAAGCATGATTTATCGCATGTGATGAAACAGGAACCCGTCCCGGTGGTTCTTCGGTGGTTCTTTGAAGCGAAGAAAGATCAAGTTGGGACTAAGTTGGGTGTACTTGATATGGGCTGTTGGAGGAAATCTTTCATAGAAGATGAAGATATTTTCATCTTTTGGGGTTTAATCACTAAAAAAATACTATCTTTGCAACGCTAGAATATAAAATGATGCTGTTATGACTGAAGTAAACAAAAAATACAGGTTGACTTCGATGGAGGAACCTACAGACGAAATGCTGCAGGAACTGATGGAGGGGGTAGCGAAGGCTGCCAGGGAGTCGAGTGCCAAGGCTGAGGCAGAAAAAATGCGTCGCTTACAAGCTGTAGCCAACGAGGCCGAGGCATGGAAAAAGAGTGCTAAATTATGATGGACGGCTGTTTAAACAGTATGTGGATGATATTCCCGCCTGGGCAAGCATGTTGTTGAAATAATTGTAGATAATTATGTATTATTGAGAAGCGTTATGAGCGCTAGGTGGTTGAAATTTAATATGGAATGATATGAAAATTGGAGATAGAGCGCCTGAGGTATTGGGCAAGGACGAACTGGGACGGGAAATCTGTTTGAGTGATTTTAAGGGCCGAAAGTTGGTGTTGTATTTCTATCCGAAAGACCATACCAGCGGTTGTACGGCTGAGGCATGCAGTCTGCGTGACCACTACAGCGAACTGCAGGGTATGGGCTATGAGGTGGTTGGCGTGAGCAAGGACTCTGCGGCCTCGCACGTTAAGTTTAAGGAGAAGAACCAATTGCCGTTTCCGCTGATTGCTGATGTGGATCATACGTTGCTGGAAGCGATGGGGGCTTGGGGTGAGAAGACGATGTATGGGAAGAAAACGATGGGGACCATCCGTACGACTTTTGTAATCAACGAGGAGGGTATCATCGAACAGATCTTCGCTGGCAGACAAATAGACACCAAAAACCACGCTACCCAGCTTATAGAGAAACTGTGATGTTCATCCAAAGAAACGAGAAACACCGGGACAGGTTCCAGAAACACCGGGACGGGTTCCTGTTTCACGAAATTAAGTGTGATGAAGGACTACCCAGATAGGATGACAGCGGAAGAGGCGAGGGTGTTTGGTGAGAATGTGCTGAACATCGTTGCGCAGATTCCTCATGGCCAGGTGACGACGTACGGAAATATTGCCGCATTGGCTGGATGGCCGAGTCATTCAAGGATGGAGAAACACCGGGACGGGTTCCTGTTTCACGAAATTAAGTGTGATGAAGGACTACCCAGATAGGATGACAGCGGAAGAGGCGAGGGTGTTTGGTGAGAATGTGCTGAACATCGTTGCGCAGATTCCTCATGGCCAGGTGACGACGTACGGAAATATTGCCGCATTGGCTGGATGGCCGAGTCATTCAAGGATGGTGGGGAGAACGCTGAGATATACACCTGGGGCGGAGAAACTGCCTTGTTATCGGGTCGTGAACAAAGACGGTCGTACGGCTCCAGGGTGGAGTCAGCAACGCGCGCTGTTAGAAGCAGAGGGCGTTGTCTTCAAAAGTAACGGCCATGTGGATATGCAGAGGCACCTTTGGAAGCCCTCGTGTTAGGCGAGAAACACCGGGACATTCCTAGCGGAAGGAGTCGGTGAGTGAAGAAACACCGGGACGGGTTCCTGTTTCACGAATAATGTGTGTCATCAATAATCAATAATAAGCTATGCCAAGGCAATCCAGAAAATCATCGGGAACTGGTATATATCATGTGATGATGCGTGGTATAAATCACCAGAACATGGAGAGATTGACAGGAATCAGTAAAAGCATGATTTATCGCATGTGATGAAACAGGAACCCGTCCCGGTGGTTCGGTGGAAGAATTTCCCGAATATAAAAAACTAGATATTACTTAAATATCGAAAGAAATATAGATATTATTCGTTATCTAAACATACAAGATATGTCAAAGAACTCTACCGATAGTAGTAATGAAGCAGTACTTAGTAGTTTGGATGGCTTTACTACTTTTAGTTTTGGTGGGCGTCATATCCGTTTCAAAGCGCCATATAGCTTGGAGCGGTATGTGGATGTTGTGAGGTGGGATGATGGCTATCTGGTGGTGTTGGCTAAATACAGACATAATGCTGAGCCAGAGGAAGAGTACATCGACCTGAAGCCAATCCTCGACGGATTGTATATCGATTCTGCCTCTTTTCTGAAACCCATCAAAAGTGTTCGTATAGCTTGAAAGGTGTGAGATGGTTGATGGCTAAAGAATGATGGATCAAGAGTCTCGCTGGAAATTAAGATACGAGGAGGTGAGGATGTTTATTCTCGAGAATAAGCGGAATCCTTCAAAGCATAGGATAGAGGAGCATGATATGCTGAATTGGTTGAAAGCGAATAGAAAGGCGCTTAATGCAGGGAGGCTGAAGCTGGAGCGGGTGGAGGCTTTTAAGAGGCTGATGGAGATGATGGAGCAATATAGGAGGAAGAATCAGTGGAAATGAGGGTCTAACGCCCTTTTTTCGCATTTCTTTCTTTTTCTGCTTCTTTTCTGATATGATGGCAACTTTTTAGTTAGATATTTGGGTTGAAAACTGTGAATAAAGAACTTTTTCGTTGAAAATGCACTATCTTTGCATTGCAAATGAAAGGTCATGAGGTGTATATCAAAATCACGTTTGGGCAACCGAACAACAGCACCATCTGCATTTCTTTCCATATAGCTGAACATCCGATGAAATATCCATTTAAAAACTGATGATTATGATTAAGCAGACAATGAAGAGCCCTTTCGCTGGAGGTGATGCGAAACTATGCCATGAGTCCTCTGTGTTGACTTTCCGCAAGGAACAATTCTGTTATGTTCACCAGTTTTACGAGTGCCAGAATACTCATGAGCGATTTACTACAACGGAACTGGACGAGGCAAATTTAGCTCAGGTGTATAACAAATATCGTGCAAAATATGGCATCCCGTTCCCAGAGGAAATCAAGCGCATTCGCCAGCATTATGGTCTTTCGGCTACAAAAATGTCGGCAATCCTTGGGTTTGGCGAGAACCAGTATCGCTTGTATGAGAATGGTGACATGCCCAGTGAGGCAAACGGAAAGGTGCTGATGTCGATCATGAATCCTGACTTCTTCCTTGCTTTTGTGCTTAATTCTCGTGAACAGTTCTCTGAAGACGATTTTTCCAAATTGATGGAGAAAACCAGGTCGTGGAAGAGCGCGAAGCATTCGGAGTTTGAGATAGAACATGTGTTTAACATCTGTCGTAGAACTATCTATAATGGTTTTGCTGCACAGTCGATAGATAAGTTGAAGAACATCCTATTATATTACATAGAGAGGGGTGATGGCGTTTTCTTTACTAAAATGAACAAGCTCCTGTTCTATACGGACTTCTTAGCATACCGCTTGACGGGCAAAGGAATGACCGGCTTGTGCTACAAAGCCATTACTCATGGCCCTGTGCCCTTGCATTGGGATCGTGTATATAGTTTCTATAACGATATTAACCAGGAGATAGTGCAATATTCTGATGGAAGAGCTGGTACTAAGTTGGTTTCAAATCTGTCTCCAGACATGACTTATTTCAGTGAGGATGAAAAGGAGATGCTGGAATATGTTTACCAGAGATTCAAGAAGGAAACACCGGCGAAAATCTCGGAAACAAGCCATCATGAGGAGGCTTGGAAGAAATACCTAAACAGTGACAGACTTATCAGTTTTGAAATGGCCTTCTCGCTGAAAGCAATATAGAAATGCGAAAATGAGTGAAACACCGGGACAGAAACACCGGGACGGGTTCCTGTTTCGCGGAAAAAGGAATTGAGCTGCAGGCAGAAATGCTTACGGCTCATTTTTTTTTATAAGTTTTCTTAAATCTCTTGGTGGATAGAAATTAATTCGTATATTTGCAACCGAAACCAATAAATGGAAACGATATGGGAAAGTTTGAATTGATGGCATTGCCGTATGCTCCAGATGCATTGGAGCCAGTGATTAGTCGCGAAACGATTGCTTTTCATCACGGGAAGCACTTGGCGGCTTATGTGAATAACCTGAATGGTTTGCTGGAAGGAAATCCGATGGCCGACCTGGCATTAGAAGAAATCGTTTGTCAGGCAACGGGGGGTATCCTTAACAATGCTGGGCAGATCCTGAATCATGAGTTGTACTTCGGACAGTTTGCTGCGCCAAAGGCTGACAATCAGCCTGTCGGAAAGGTGGCAGAGGCAATCGTGCGTGACTTTGGTTCGTTTGAGGCTTTCAAGGAGACATTCCAGAAAGCTGGGGCTACGTTGTTTGGTTCTGGATGGGTGTGGCTCTCTGCTGACAAAGACGGTAAGTTGGTTGTCACGCAGGAAACGAATGCGGCCAACCCTGTGCAGAAGGGCTTGAAACCGTTGCTAACTTTTGATGTCTGGGAGCATGCCTACTATCTCGATTATCAGAACCGTCGGCCCGATCATCTCGCTGCCTTGTGGCAGATAGTGGATTGGGGCGTTATTGAGAAGCGTTATGAGCGTTAGGTGGTCCGTTTGAGTGATCATTCCTAGCGGAAGGAGTCGGTGAGGAGCTTGATTTCGATCTGGGGGGCGATGCGCTCGTAGAGGATGTTATATACGGCATCGAGGATGGGCATGTTGACGTGGCAATGGCGATTGATCTCTTTCATGCACTTGGTGCCGAAATAGCCCTCGGCTATCATCTCCATCTCTATCTGAGCTGACTTGACACTATAACCCTTACCAATCATCGTACCAAACGTGCGGTTGCGGGAGAAATTACTGTAACCCGTAACCAACAAATCGCCTAGATAAACACTGTCGTAAGCGTTGCGGTCGAGGGGATAAACGGCTGTAAGGAAGCGGTTCATCTCCTGCACGGCGTTGGCCATCAACACGGCCTGGAAGTTATCACCATACTTCAAACCGCTGCAGATACCTGCGGCGATGGCATAGACATTCTTCAGAACGGAAGAATATTCGATGCCGACAACATCGGTAGAGGTCTTGGTCTTGATATACTCGCTGGACAAAACATCACAGAAGGCCTGGGCTTTCTCACGGTCGGCACAGCCCACAGTGAGGTAGCTGAGGCGCTCGAGGGCTACCTCCTCGGCATGAGAAGGACCGCCAATGCAAGCGAGATTCTCGTAAGGTACGTCGTAAACCTGATGAAAATACTCGCTACATACGAGATTCTCATCAGGTACGATACCTTTGATAGCTGTCAATATAAACTTGTCGCGAATGCGCGTCTTGAGTTTCTTAAGGTGACTCTTGAGGTAAGGAGAGGGGGTGACGAACACCAGTGTGTCGTACTGCTGCGCAATACGGTTGAGATCGCTATCGAAATAGATCTCATCGATGTTGAAATGGACACTGGTGAGGTAGGCGGGGTTGTGACCCATGCGACGGAAATCTTCGATACGGTCGTCGCGACGCATATACCAACCTATGTGATGAGTGTGGCTCACCACAATCTTGGCAATGGCTGTTGCCCAGCTGCCTCCTCCGATAATCGCTATCTTACCGCAGTCGTACATTTTATCTAAATACTATACGTTTGCTTTTTCGATCCAGGCGGCTACTTCATCTACCGAAGGCTTCTGGAACTCGAGCTTGTACTTCTTGAAGATTTCGCCTATCTTCTGCTGCAGGCCCTGGGGCTTCTCGTCCTTGATGTTCTGAACCAGATTGAAACCGGCCTTGCGGAGTACTGGCACAATATCCTCGGGAACACCAATCTCGGCCCACTCGGCTACTGACGACTGAGGCATCTTCTTCTCGGGCTTCATCTGAGGGAACAGCATCACCTCGCCAATGGCAAACTTACCAGTGAGCAGCATCACCAGACGGTCGATACCGATACCGATACCAAAGGTTGGTGGCATACCATATTGCAGAGCGCGCAGGAAGTCCTGGTCGATAATCATCGCCTCGTCGTCGCCCTTGTCGGCAAGCTTCATCTGCTCGATGAAACGCTCCTCCTGATCGATAGGATCGTTGAGCTCTGAGTAGGCGTTGGCCAGCTCCTTACCATTCACCATCAGCTCGAAACGCTCGGTAAGGCCGGGCTTAGAACGGTGCATCTTGGTGAGGGGGCTCATCTCAACGGGATAGTCGGTGATGAAGGTGGGCTGGATGAAGGTGCCCTCGCAGAACTCACCGAAGAGCTCGTCGATCAGCTTACCCTTACCCATGGTCTCATCTACATCCATACCCTTAGAGAGGCAGAAGGCGCGAATCTCATCCTCGCTCTTGCCATCGCAGTCGAAACCGGTCTTCTCCTTAATAGCATCAAGGATAGGCAGGCGGCGGAATGGGGCGCGGAAAGAGATGACATTGCCATCAATCTCTACCTCGGGCTTGCCATTCACAGCGGTACAGATCTGCTCGAGCATGTTCTCAGTGAAGGTCATACCCCACAGCAGGTCCTTATAGCTCACGTAGAGCTCCATGCAGGTGAACTCGGGGTTGTGGGTCTTGTCCATACCCTCGTTGCGGAAGTTCTTACCCATCTCATACACACCCTCGAAACCACCTACGATAAGGCGCTTCAGGTAAAGCTCGGTGGCGATACGCATGTACATGTCCTGATTGAGGGCATTGAAGTGGGTAATGAACGGACGGGCCGAAGCACCACCGGCAATGTTCTGCAGGATAGGGGTGTCAACCTCAGTATAGCCAGCATTGTCGAGAATGCTGCGCAGGGTGCGGATGATGGTGGCACGCTTGAGGAAGGTGTCCTTGACGCCGGCGTTGACGATAAGGTCGACATAGCGCTGACGATAGCGCAGCTCGGGGTCGTCGAAGGCATCATATACCTTGCCGTCGGCATCGGTCTTAACCACTGGCAGGGGCTTCAGACTCTTGCTGAGCACAGTAAGCTCCATCACGTGAACACTGATCTCACCAGTCTTGGTGCGGAACACGTAACCCTTCACGCCAATGAAGTCGCCAAGGTCCAACAGCTTCTTAAATACTATATTATATAAGTCCTTATTCTCGTCGGGGCAAATAGAATCGCGCTGTACGTAAACCTGAATGCGGCCTTTAGAATCCTGCAGCTTGGCAAATGCGGCCTTACCCATGATGCTCTTGCTCATGATACGACCGGCGATGCTCACCATGCGGCTGTTCTCGGGTGTGGCTGCCACTTCCTCGGGCAGGTCTTCAAAGTTTTCAATGATATCTGTACTCCACGCATTGACAGGATATTCGGCGGCGGGATATGGGTTGATGCCCATAGCACGCAACTCCTGAAGGCTCTGACGCCTTCCGATTTCTTGTTCGCTTAACTCTAAAATGTTCATCTTTAATATTCGAATATTTCAATTTTATGGGTGCAAAGTTACAAATTTCTCGCGAAAAATGCAAGATTAGGGTAAATATTTGCAAAAAAAGTGGGAAAGATTTGCTCAGTCTCAGAAAAAAGTATATATTTGTGGCTGATAACTGAGAACACTTGGATGGAACAAGAAACAATCAAGAACTGAAATATGGAGGAGTATCAGATTAAAACAAAAGTGGTAGGTGTTGACATCAGCAATGAGATGACTACTTATGCCATCGTGGATATTCGTGGTAATATTCTTGCTGAGGAGTCGTTTCTGACTTCGGACTATCAAGATGTGAACAACTATGTGACAGCCCTGAGCGATAAGATCGTGAAGCTGGTGGAGGCTAACGGGGGATACGAAACCATCCGCTCTATCGGCGTGAGCTCGCCAAGTGCGAGTCCGGTGTCGGGCTGTATCGAGAATGCTGCTAACCTGCCTTGGAAAGGCATCGTCCCCCTGTCGGCCATGCTGAGAGATCGTATCGGACTGGCTGTGGGATTGTCGAACGATGCGCATGTGTCGGCCCTGGGTGAATTTACCTTCGGATGTGCGCATGGTATGAAGAACTTTATCATCCTGAGTATGGGCGTGGGGCTGGGTAGCTGCTTCTTCTCGGCTGGCAGCGACCACCAGGGGCATAACGGCTATGCAGGTGAGTTTGGACATACCTGTGTGGTGAGTCACGGACGCAAATGTGGCTGTGGACAAGAGGGATGTCTGGAGGCGTATGCTGGTGCAGCAGGTATCATTAATACCGCTAAGGAGCTGATGGCTGAGAGTGATGCGCCTTCGATGATGAGATCGCTGGAAAAGTTGTCGCCACGCACCATCAAAGAGTGCTGCGATGTGGGCGACGAGATGGCTATAGAGGTGTATAAACGTACGGGTGAGATATTGGGACTGGCGCTGGCTAACTATGCCTCGATAGTGGACCCTGAGGCTATCATCCTGACGGGGGGTATCTCGCGAGCTGGCAAATGGCTGCTGGACCCCACCTGCGAAGCGTTTGAGAAACATGTGTTTGGCAATCTGAGAGGTAAGGTGAAGATTCTTATTTCGAAACTTGATAACAGAGAGAGAGACGTGCTGGGCGCAAGTGCTTTGGCATGGAGCGTGGCGGAGTACTCGCTGTTTAAGTAAAAATAAAAAAATAAAAGAATAAAAAATTGAATATAGATAAGATTAAGGAAATAATTAATGAGAAACCAAATTTAAGTACGGCCCTCGGGATGGAATTTATTTCTACTCCCGAGGCTGATACTTGTTTGGCAAAAATGAAAGTTGACGAGCGAAATCGCCAACCTTTTGGTTTTTTGAGTGGGGGCGCGTCGCTGGCTCTGGCTGAGAATCTGGCTGGGGTGGCATCGTCGGCACTCTGCCCTGGATGTGCCTGTGTGGGTATTGAGGTGAGTGGAAGCCATGTGAAAGCGGTGGCAGAGGGGGATACCGTGACTGCCTACGCTAAAATGTTGCACAAAGGAAAAACATTGCACGTGTGGAATGTGGATATCAAAGACACTGCAGGTGAACTGATATCGAGCGTGCGAGTGACTAACTACGTAATAAAGCAGAAGAAATAATGAGCGCATACGCAATATACCGATTACCCCATGAAGATCACGCTACTCTGATTAAACAATCGGAAGGAGACCCCATAGAACTGCAGTCGCTGGCTGAGCTGAACGGCAAGCAGGGATTTGTGGTGGCTCCGTTCGAGATAAAGGCTGATCAGCCTGTGGTTTTGATACAGGGTGAGCCGGAGCAGGTTTCTTTAGATGATAAGGTTTCTTTAGATAATAAGAACGTTTTTTTTGATAATAAGAACATAAGAAACAAAAATAAGGGGGCTGATTATTATCGGGTGGATTTTGCTAACTATCACTCCCAGCTGGAGGCTGATAAGTTCCGCAAGATCGTGCTGGCACGATGCGCAGACGAGAAGATGCCGGGCGGCGTGACGCCTATGGACCTGTTTTATAGGGCTTGCCAGCGCTACCCACGCTTGTTTATCGCACTGGTGGACACACCACAGAGTGGATGCTGGCTGACAGCTACGCCTGAGATTCTGCTGGATGGACATGGCAACGACTGGAGAACCATCGCACTGGCTGGTACCATGAAACTGGAGGGCGAACAGCTGAACGGGGAAGGAGAAACGCTGACTTGGAGTACCAAGAATATTCAGGAACAGCGCATCGTGGCTACATATATCACGGAATGCCTGGAGCAGTTTACAGGTGACTTTAAGGAGGAGGGGCCCCGCACAGTGAGGGCTGCCAACCTGGTGCACCTGAGGAGCGACTTCACATTCAAACTTAATCAGAATACACGGGTGGGCGACGTGCTACAGGTGCTGCATCCCACACCTGCTGTGTGCGGACTGCCTAAGCGCGAGACGTTTAGCTTTATCGTGAAAAACGAGCATACGCCGCGCAGATATTACAGCGGGTTTATGGGACCTCTGGGACAGGAGGAAACTCATCTCTATGTGTCGCTGAGATGCATGAACATCGAGGGCGGCACGTGTCATCTCTATGCGGGCGGAGGACTGTTGAAGGACAGTGTGGAGCTGCAGGAGTGGCAGGAAACGGAAGCAAAAATGGAAACAATGAAAAAACTTTTATATGTATAGTAGTAAAGAAAACGTAAACATACTGACAAGCTTGTTGGTAGCGCATGGCGTGAGATATGCCGTGGTATGTCCCGGTAGTCGTAACTCGGCTATAGTTCATAACCTGAATGAGTGCCCTGACATCACATGCTATCCCGTGACGGATGAGCGTAGTGCTGGCTTTTATGCCTTGGGTATCGCGCAGGTGGTGCATCGCCCGGTGGTGGTGTGCGTCACCAGTGGTACGGCGCTGCTGAATCTGGCACCGGCGGTGGCTGAGGCTTACTATCAGCACATGCCGCTGGTGGTGATATCTGGCGACAGACCTGAACAGTGGATCGACCAGTTGGATGGGCAGACGCTGCCACAGCGGGATGCACTGGGACGATTTGTGAAAAAAGCCGTGTCGCTGCCTGAGGTAGATAACAACGACGAGATGCACTGGTATTGCAATCGACTGGTGAACGAGGCGCTGAACGAGACAAGTCATCATGGAAACGGACCTGTGCATATCAATGTGCCCATCTCTGAGCCATTGTTTGAATATAATGTCAAGGAGTTGCCTAAGGAGCGCGTGATACAGTTGCTGCCACCACGCAGCAACCAGTCGCTGATAGCACTGGAGTGTGCCGGGCAGTTTGCGGTGGCCAAGAAGCCGATGGTGGTGATAGGACAGCTGTCAACAGGTGAGCTGATTCCGCAGGAACTGTTCATGCTATCGCAGTGTGCGGTGGTGGTGCACGAGGCACTGAGCGTGGGTAACGGCAGTACCAACTTTGATGAGGTGATACATGTGCTGGGGGATAACCCTGCCTATCAGCCTGACTTTGTGCTCTACGTGGGCGACACGCTGGTGAGCAAACGTTTCAAGCAATGGTTGCGCGGATTGAAGGATGTGCATGTGTGGGCGATTACTGAGGATGGTAGCATCCACGACACCTCGATGCAGCTGTATGGCGTGATTGAGGGTAGTCCGGCGGATGTGATCGACGACCTGGTGGACGCAGTGCGCTATAAGGCCATCAGCTCTACAGCTACCTTCAAGGCGCGCTGGGATCAGGCCACACGTCTGGCTGCCTATCGGGCCATGAAATTCCAACCTGAATACTCGCAGATGGCTACCGTGAAATACCTGGAGGAGAAACTGGGCAAGGCTATCTATCGCTATATCCACTATGGTAACAGCAGTCCTATCCGAATGGCTAACATCTTTGCACATCACTATGTGTTCTGCAACCGTGGTGTGAACGGTATCGACGGCTCGCTCTCTACAGCGGCTGGATGTTCGGTGGTGACTGGCGACGAGAAGGTGCTGTGCGTGCTGGGCGACCTGAGTTTCTTCTACGACCAGAACGCGCTGTGGAACCAGAACCTGAATGGTAACCTGCATATCGTGCTGCTGAATAATGGCAAGGGAGCTATCTTCAACATGCTGAAGGGACTGGAGAAGAGTCCGGCGCGCGATAAGTTTGTGGCAGCTCAGCATCAGACCACGGCACAGGGTATCTGCAAGGAAAACAATATCCGCTATATGAAGGCTACGAATATGGAGGAGATGAAAAAGGGTATCGACTCTCTGCTGAACAAGAAATCAACACGCCCAGTGCTGCTGGAGGTGTTTACCGACTCTGAGGAGGACGAGCGTGTTATCAAATCATATTATAATCTGTTGAAAAATGAGAAATTGGCAAACGATAAGAAAGTTTGAGGAGATTTTATTCGAAGAGTATAATGGTATCGCTAAGATAACCATCAACCGTCCGCGTTATCGCAACGCTTTCACCCCCAAGACCACTTGGGAGCTGAGTCAGGCTTTTGCTATGGCGCGCGAGATGCAGAACATCAGCGTGGTGCTGCTGACGGGTGCCATGAGTGAGGTGCCCGAAGGAAAGACGCTGGCCGACGTGAAGCATGCCTTCTGCTCGGGAGGCGACATGCACGTGAAAGGGCGTGGCGGCTATGTGGATGAAGCAGGTGTGCCGCGACTGAGCGTGCTCGACGTGCAGATGCAGATAAGACGTCTGCCCAAACCGGTGATTGCCATGGTGAATGGTTATGCCATCGGTGGTGGACATGTGTTGCACCTGGTGTGCGACCTGACCATTGCTTCGGAGAATGCTATCTTCGGACAGACTGGGCCTAAGGTGGGCTCGTTTGATGCGGGCTTCGGATCGTCGTATCTGGCGCGTATCGTGGGACAGAAAAAGGCGCGAGAGATATGGTTCATGTGTCGCCAGTATTCGGCCAAGGAGGCTGAGGATATGGGGATGGTGAACAAGGTGGTGCCTATCGAACGACTGGAGGATGAGTGTGTGGAATGGGCTGAGACCATGATGGAACGCTCGCCACTGGCACTGCGCATGATCAAGGCTGGTCTCAACGCAGAGTTGGATGGTCAGGCTGGTATCCAGGAGTTGGCAGGCGACTGCACGATGCTCTATTACTTCCTAGACGAAGCACAAGAGGGTGGCAAAGCGTTCCTGGAAAAGCGTAAACCCAACTTTAAAAAGTACCCGAAACTGCCATAGGAAAAGACATAGTATTATTTTAAAGACAGAGTAACAAATTAACATGTTAAAGATATTATGTCTATAAAAGTTAATGTGTCTGCGAAAGTGCTCCATTTTAAACAGCCGGCGGGGACTTCGCGTGGGGTGTATTTAACACGTAAGATTTGGCTCATTCATCTTTCGGATGGTGATTGGCATGGCGTGGGGGAGTGTGCTCCACTGCCTGATTTGAGTTGCGATGCCATGCCTGATGAGCAGTATGAGGCTAAACTGAATGCGTTCTGCGAGGCATTCTGCACCAAAGGTGAGATAGATATCGATGCCATGCGCGACTATCCTTCGATGTTGTTTGGATTGGAGTCGGCTGCGCTTTCGCTACAAGCTGCCAAACAGGGTGGTAAGGGTGATATACTCTTTGATACCGCTTTTGCACGTGGCGAGGTGGGTATCCCCATCAACGGACTGGTGTGGATGGGCAACTACGAGGAGATGCTGCAGCGCATGGAGGAGAAACTGAAGCTGGGCTTCCGTTGTGTGAAACTGAAGATTGGTGCTATCGACTTTGACAAGGAACTCGACTTGGTGAAGCGTATCCGCGATCGCTTCTCGCATCATGAGGTGGAGCTGCGACTGGATGCTAATGGCGGATTCACGTATGACGAGGCGCTGTATAAGCTTGAACTGCTGTCGCAATATAATATCCATTCTATCGAACAACCTATCAAACAGGGACAATGGGCCTATATGGCTGACCTCTGCAGAGAGTCGCCACTGCCTATCGCCCTCGACGAGGAGCTGATAGGGGTGAACAACCCTGAGATGAAACAGCACATGCTGTCTATGATCAAACCACGCTATATCATCCTGAAGCCATCGCTGCATGGTGGTATGAGCGGATGCAGGGAGTGGATAGACACGGCGCGTGAGATGGGCATCGGCTCGTGGATCACATCGGCGCTTGAGAGTAACATCGGACTGAATGCTATCGCACAGTTTGCGTCGGATGTGTATGGCGATAACATCACCATGCCGCAGGGCCTGGGCACAGGACAACTCTTCACGGATAACATCCCCATGCCCCTCACTATCCAAGGCGACATGTTGTTTCTTAGATAAAATGTTTCTTAGATAAAAAGAACATAAGATATTCTTAGATAAAAAGAACATAAGGACATAATAAGGCTGCGCTGCATATGGTGCGAAAAATATGTTCTTTTGTTCTTATTATCAAAATAAAAAGAAGATGAGTAATTTTTTAGACGAGTGGAATAATGAGTCGGCGTATGTGGAGGTGAAGACGTCGGGGAGTACGGGGGAACCGAAACGGATGCTGGTGGAGAAACGCAGGATGCTGAACTCTGCCCGTATCACCTGTGACTTCCTGGGACTGAAGCCGGGCGACACGGCCTTGCTCTGCATGAGCACAGACTATATCGCTGGAAAGATGATGGTGGTGCGCGCCATAGAGCGTGGACTGAAACTCATCGAAGTACCCCCCACGGGTCATCCACTAAATAACTCCCAACTCTCCACTCTCCACTCTCCACTCTCTTTCGCCGCCATGGTGCCCATGCAGGTGTATAACTCACTGCAGGTGCCTGAGGAGAAGGAGCGCCTGAAGCAGATACGTCATCTGATTATCGGTGGTGGCGCCATCGACGAAGCTATGGAAAAAGAGTTGCGCACATTTCCCCATGCAGTGTGGAGCACCTATGGCATGACAGAGACTTTATCGCATATCGCACTACGGCGCATCAGCGGACCTGAGGCCTCGGAGTGGTACACGCCTTTCCCGACAGTGAAGTTGAGTCAGACGGCCGAGGGCTGTCTGGTGATTGATGCTCCTGAGGTATGTGCGCAGACGCTCATCACCAATGATATCGTGACCTTCTCGCCTACAGGACAGTTCCGTATCGTGGGCAGAAAGGACAACGTGATTTGTTCGGGGGGCATCAAAATACAGATAGAGGAGGTGGAGCGACAGTTGAAACCTCACATGCGCGTACCTTATATAATTACGAAGCGACGGGATGAGAAGTTTGGCGAGGTGGTGGTGCTGCTGACTGAGGGCAGCACAGCTGAGGCCAAAGCCATCTGCGAGGCCCATCTGCAGAAATACCATCAACCCAAGGACTATGTGCATGTGGCACAGATTCCACTGACAGAGACCGGCAAGCCTGCCCGCCAAAAAGCTCAAGACATAGTATTATTAAAGACATAGTATAGATAAAAGTAGATGGGGCTACTCTCTCGAGCGGCCCCACCCTGATTAGTTAGTAATACGATTAGGTCTATTAAGTTGAATTGGTTCTTGGATAACACATATTACAGCTAGCTCTCTCTATAGAAGTCGAATGCTTCATAGATCTCATCTCTTGTAGCCGTCTGGTCGATGCGGATACCTCCTACACTTTCCAGCAGCGTGAAATTGATGATGCCGGCTATATTCTTTTTGTCGTGCGTCATGAATTCCAATAGGATTGGATAGTCATCGCACGTGATATTCATTTTACCATAGTGGTCGAGAATGAATCTGACGGTTTGGCGCATCTTACTGGTGGGGAAGCCTGTCTTGATGACGCTCAGATAGAGCTCTACAATCAGACCCCATGCCACTGCATAGCCATGCAGCACAGGTTGATGCTTCAGCGCAAAGGATTCGAAAGCGTGACCTGCGGTGTGCCCCAGGTTAAGTGCCTTGCGGATGCCCTTCTCGGTAGGGTCGTCGGTCACGATGCGCTGCTTGACAGCTACTGAGTCGGCTACCATCTGCTTCAACAGCTCCAGGTTGGGCTGCTCGATGTCGAACGACAGCAGTTGGCCCAGCATGTGCTCGTCGGAGATAAGGCCATGCTTCAGCATTTCGGCATAGCCGGATAGCAAATTCTCAGTGTCGAGGGTTTTTAGAAATTCTGTGTCGAGAATCACGCTCTTGGCATTGTTGAACACGCCAATCTCGTTTTTCAGACCTAAGAAATTGATGCCTGTCTTGCCACCTACCGATGCATCGACCATCGACAGCAGGGTGGTGGGGATATTGATGTAGTTGATGCCACGCTTGAAGGTTGAGGCTGCAAAACCACCCAGATCGGTGACCATGCCACCGCCTATATTAATAAGTAAGGTGTGACGGGTGGCGCCGCCTTCGCTCAGCGACTGCCATACGTGGCTCAGTGATGTAAGGTCCTTGTGGCTATCAGTGGGCATTATCACAATGCGATGAGCATCGCGCAAGCACTCAAAACGCTCTACTACTGGCAGACAGCAACGCGCGGTGGTATCGTCGGCTAAGACAAATACCTTGTCAGGCTCGCACTCTGAGATGGACTCGGTGAGTGCGCGGTCCAAGTGTTCGGATATGATCACTTTCTGTAGATTCATTGTTGGTGCCAAAGTTGACCTTTAATTTTTTTATTTCGGATGCAAAGATAACACTTTTTTTTAAAAACGTTACAATAATCGTGAAAAATTAACTCACTAGGTTAAACTTTTTTTCTAAAACCGCGTCAAACATTCAAAAAAACATAGAAAAAAGTAACAATGAGAAGATTATTGCTAATCGTAATCACCGTGATGTTAACGGTTTTGTCAGTACACGCGCAGCGCGTGGTTTCAGGTAAAGTGATTGAGCAGGATACGCAGGATGCCGTGATTCAGGCTACAGCCTCTATTCTCGCTGGAGAGAAAGTAGTGGCCAACGCTGTCACCAATACAGATGGTGCTTTCCGTATCTCTGTGCCTAATGATGGCTCTTTCACCCTGAAGATTACATACGTGGGTTTTAAAACCTATACCAAGAAGTTTACGCTGAAGGATGGTAAGGGCTATAATGCCGGCACCATCTCGCTGGCTCCGGATGCCATCATGCTGAAGGGGGCCACAGTGACAGCACGCGCCTCGAAGGTGACGCTGAAGGCCGACACCTTTGTATATAATGCCACTGCCTTTCGCACACCTGAGGGATCGGTAGTAGAGGAGCTGGTGAAGCGACTGCCCGGTGCTGAGGTGAGCGACGATGGTACCATCAAAATCAATGGTAAGGAGGTGAAGAAGATCCTGGTGGATGGTAAGGAGTTTATGGTGGGCGACACCAAAACTGCCATGAAGAACCTGCCTACCAACATCATCGACCGCATTAAGGCATACGACCAGAAGAGTGATCTGGCTCGCGTGAGTGGTATCGACGATGGTGAGGAGGAGACTGTGCTCGACTTTGGTATCAAGGCAGGTATGAACAAGGGCGTCATGGTGAATGCCGACCTGGCTGCTGGTACTAAGAACCGCTATGCCGGACGTATCTTCGGTGGTGTGATGCAGAACGACTTCAAGGTGTTCCTGATGACCAATGCCAACAACACCAACGACATGGGATTCCCCGGTGGTGGCGGTGGTGGCCGTTGGGGCGGTGGACGCCAGGGACTGACTGCCAATAAGATGACAGGTGTGAACCTGAACTATGAAAATACTGGTAAGCTGAAGCTGGATGGAAGCGTGCGCTGGAACCACAGCGATGGCGATGCCTTCTCAAAGCGTACCAGTGAAACCATGTTCAGTGCTACAAACTCGCAGTTTGGTAATAGCATCTCGCAGAACTTCACACGTTCTAACAACTGGAATGCACAGATGCGACTGGAGTGGACACCCGACTCGATGACTAACATCATGTTCCGACCGAACCTGCGCTTCAATAGCAACGATGGCGATAACGGCAGCACGGAGGCTTCGTTCAATGCCAATCCTTATGATAACAAAGCGATTGTGAACCCACTGGATCAGTTGGACGAACTCACCAATATCCTGTTGAACGACCGCAGTCAGACCAATGTGTCGTATAGCGACTCAAAGAATCTGAATGGTATGTTGCAGTTCAACCGTCGTCTCAGTAACAATGGTCGTAACATCACTGTGCAGTTGAATGCCGGTTGGAGTGATGGCACCAGCAAGCAGATATCTAACAGCTTGATCCAGTATTATACTCTGGGTGTTCTCTCAAACGATTCTACCACCCGTCGCTATTCTATCACGCCTACCAAGAACTGGAACTATAGCGCACGCATCACTTATAGCGAGCCTATTCTGCCTCGCACCTATCTGCAGTTCAGCTACCAGTATCAGTATCGCTTCCAGAAGAGCGATCGCGGCACTTATGATTTCAGCATGATCGACCCAGTGGCAGACTGGTATGGCGGTTATCGCTCATGGGATGAGTATCTGAACCAGTTCGGCCGTATCACTTCGCTCGATCCTTATCGCGATGATAGCCAGAGCCGCTATTCGGAATACCAGAACTATATCCATACTGCTGAGTTGATGCTGCGCATCGTTCGCAACTCATACACCTTCAACGTGGGTGTGCAGATGGTGCCTCAGAAGTCGCACTTCATTCAGAATTTCAAGGGTATCCATGCTGATACCACCCGCACAGTGACCAACTTTGCACCTACGATGGACTTCCGCTGGAAGAAGTCGCAGACTGGTCAGTTGCGCTTCACCTATCGTGCCAACACCTCGCAGCCATCGATGAGTGATCTGCTGGATATTGAAGACAACACCGACCCCCTGAACATTACACGAGGTAACCCCGGACTGAAGCCTTCGTTCCGTCAGAATTTCAACCTCTTCTATAATGACTATTTCCAGAAGCATCAGCGTGCGGTGATGACGTTTGTAAACTTCACAACGACCTCAAACTCTATTGCCAACAAGATAACCCTGCTGGAAGGTGGTGGTCGTATGTCGCGCCCTGAGAACGTGAACGGTAACTGGAATGCCAACGTGGGCTTTATGTTTAACACTGCCATCGACTCGGCTGGCTACTTCAACGTGAACACCTTTACCAACTTCGGTTATGTGCACAACGTAGGTTTTGTGAACGATGGTAAGAGTGATGCGAAGTCGGTGACCAAGACTACCACAGTGATGGAGCGACTGGCTGCCAGCTATCGTAACGACTGGTTGGAGATTGAGCTCAACGGATCGGTGAACTACAACCGCAACCGCAGTGAGCTGCAGACCAACAACAACCTGGACACCTGGCAGTTCTCTTATGGCGGTATGATTGGCGTGACGGCTCCTTGGGGCACATCGCTCACCACCAACATGAATATGCAGAGTCGTCGTGGTTACTATGATGCCTCGATGAACACCAACGAGCTGATCTGGAATGCCCAGCTCTCACAGAGCTTCCTGCGCGGCAAACCACTCACCATCTCACTGCAGCTCTATGATATCCTGCACAACCAGTCGACCATCTCAAGCACTGTATCAGCCATGATGCGTAGCGATACAGAATATAACGCCATCACCAGCTATGGCATGGTTCATGTGATCTATCGTCTGAACCTGTTTGGAGGTAAGGCTGGACGCCAAGGTGGCTTTGGCGGTCCTGGTGGTCCTGGTCGCGGACGTGGAGGCTTTGGCGGTGGCTTCGGTGGCGGACGCCCACGTGGCGGTGGCTTCGGCGGTCCACGCATGTTCTAATCTGAAAATAATATTAAAAAAGAGAAAGATTGCTCCAAATGAAATATTTTGGGGCAATCTTTCTTTTATCTCCGAAAATTTTGCTACCTTTGCAACCCAAATAAAGCATAGTGCACCAATGAAGCAAGCGATGATATTTGCCGCCGGGCTTGGCACAAGGCTCAAGCCGCTGACCGACACCATGCCAAAAGCACTGGTGAGGGTAGGGGGGCAGCCGCTTCTTTGGCACGTGATACAGAAACTGAAACTATCTGGATATGAGCGAATCGTGGTGAATGTGCACCATTTTGCAGAGCAGATAGTGGATTATCTCAAAGCAAACAATTATTTTGATATCGACATACGCATCAGCGATGAGACGAGTGAGCTCCTGGAGACAGGTGGCGGCATCAAGAAAGCCATGCCTCTGTTCGACCCTGCTGAGCCCATCCTGATTCATAATGTGGATATCCTGAGCAATCTCGACCTGGAGGCGCTGCCTATGGATGCACCTCTGCTGGTGGTGAGTGAGCGAAAGACCAAGCGCTATCTGCAGTTCGACGACACCATGCGTCTGCAAGGCTGGATCAACATCGAAACCGGCGAACAAAAAGGCCCCATTTCTAATGGTCAATTGCGAAACCTCGCTTTTTCCGGCATTCACGTGTTCCATCCATCATTGGTACCCCTATTGGCCGACTGGCCAGAGCGCTTCCCTATCATGGACTTCTACTTGAAGGCCTGTGGCGATCATCTGATTCGTGGCTACGAGGCTAAGAACCTCAGACTGATGGACGTAGGCAAACTGAATACCCTTCACGATGCCGAAGCCTTCATAGAAAGCCTCTAATCTTCAATTTTTAATGATCAATATTCAATTTTAAATATAAGTATGACACAGAAGATTATTATTCTAGATTTCGGTTCGCAGACCACACAGCTTATCGGCCGTCGTGTGCGCGAGCTGGACACCTTCTGCGAGATTATGCCCTACAACAAATTCCCCAATGACGACCCATCGGTGATTGGTGTTATTCTGAGTGGGTCACCCTACTCAGTGCACGATCCTGAGGCTTTCAAGGTTGATCTGTCGCAATTTGTTGGACGTGTGCCTGTGCTGGGTATCTGCTATGGTGCTCAGTTTATCAGTCACACACTGGGAGGAAAGGTTGAAAAAGCCGACTCTCGCGAGTATGGACGTGCCAATCTTGAAACTGTTGACACCACGAACCCCCTGTTCAAAGGTTTTGAGCAGCACTCGCAGGTGTGGATGAGTCATGGTGACACCATCACCGCCATCCCTGAGAATTTCAAGGTGATTGGTTCGACCAAGGATGTAACGAACGCCGCCTTCTGGAATCAGAAGGATGTATGGGCTGTGCAGTTCCACCCAGAGGTGTTCCACAGTCTGCAGGGCACACAGCTGCTGAAGAACTTCGTGGTTGACATCTGCGGCTCAAAGCAGGAGTGGAGTGCAGCCTCGTTTGTGGATTCAACAGTGGCTGAACTGAAGCAGCAGTTGGGCAACGACCGCGTCATCCTGGGTCTCTCAGGTGGTGTTGACTCATCAGTTGCTGCTGTACTGCTCAACAAGGCTATCGGCAACCGCCTCACCTGTATCTTTGTGGATCACGGTATGCTGCGCAAGAACGAGTTCCAGCAGGTGATGGACGACTACAAGGTGCTGGGACTGAACGTGATTGGCGTGGATGCCAGCGAGAAGTTTTTTGCCGACCTGGCTGGCGTGACCGATCCTGAGCAGAAGCGTAAGATTATTGGTCGCGACTTTGTGGAGGTGTTTAATGCCGAGGCTAAGAAGATCACTGATGCCAAGTGGTTGGCTCAGGGTACTATCTATCCCGACCGTATCGAGAGCTTGAATATTACAGGTAAGGTGATTAAAAGTCATCATAACGTAGGTGGTCTGCCCAAGGAGATGCATCTGCAGCTTTGTGAGCCTCTGCAGTGGCTGTTTAAGGACGAGGTGCGTCGAGTAGGGCGCCAGTTGGGCATGCCCGAGCACCTGATTACCCGTCATCCTTTCCCCGGTCCTGGACTGGCTGTTCGTATTCTGGGTGACATCACCCCAGAGAAGGTGCGTATCCTGCAGGATGCAGATGATATCTATATCCGCGGATTGCGTGACTACAAGGTGAAACTCTCTGGCGAAGATGCACGTAAGGTGCTGGCAGCAGGTATTCCTGCAGATATGAAGGATGGTGAGATTGAGGTTTCACTTTACGATCAGATCTGGCAGGCTGGTGCCATCCTACTCTCTACTGTTCGCAGTGTAGGTGTGATGGGGGATGAGCGTACCTACGAGCATCCAGTGGCACTGCGCGCTGTGACCAGTACAGATGCCATGACGGCCGACTGGGCGCATCTGCCTTACGAGTTTATGGCCAAGGTAAGTAATGAGATTATCAACAAGGTGCGTGGCGTGAATCGCGTTTGCTACGACATCTCGTCGAAACCACCCGCAACCATCGAGTGGGAATAAAAATACCAACAAAATACAGCCTCGCCTCGCAGCGGGGCTGTATTGTTTAATATAGGTTAAAAAACAACCATGCCACTTGCAATTATCATATATATATCGTATATTTGCGCCACTATAAAACCTGAGGAACTTGCTAAAAACCTATTGATAAGGTTATTTTTTTCTAACTAATTTATTTCTATTATGTACAACTTACGAAAAGTCCTTTCCGCAGTCTGTGCGGGAATGTTGGTGTTGGGGGCTACCATGCCTGTGGCCACGGCTCGTGCCAGCCAAAGCATCTCCCAAACTAAGTCTACCATGCAGGTGAAAGGCGTTGTCCTCGACACAAGTGGCGAACCTGTTATCGGAGCCAGTGTCATCGAGTTGGGCACACCAAGTAATGGAACACTTACTGGAGCTGATGGTTCGTTCAGCTTCACCATTACAAAGGGGGCCAGTATCCGTATCTCTTTTGTGGGTTACAAGAATGTAACTGTGAAGCCTCAAGCAGGCAAGAATGTGAACGTCACCATCGAAGAGGATTCTGAGGTGCTGAATGATGTGGTGGTAGTGGGGTATGGTACGCAGCGCAAGAAGCTGGTGACAGGATCTACCGTTCACGTGACATCTGACAATATCGCGGCTATCAATGCGGTGGATGCCTTTGGTGCTCTGCAGAGTCAGGCAGCTGGTATGAACATCGTGATGAACTCTGGTCAGCCTGGTGAGAGCTACAAGGTGGTGATTCGTGGTATGGGTACTGCCGGTTCTAACACACCGCTATATGTCATTGATGGTGTGCCTGGTGGTTCTATCACCGACCTTTCGCCTAATGATATCGAGAGTATCGACGTGCTGAAGGATGCTGCCTCGAGTGCCATCTATGGTGCACGTGCTTCAAACGGTGTGATTCTCGTTACTACCAAGAAGGGTAAGAGTGGTAAGGTGCAGGTGACCTTCGACGGCTATATGGGATGGCAGAATCCTAATACCAATGGTGTGAAGCCGCTCAACGCCAAACAGTATATGGAAATCAACGATAAGGCTTATCAGATACAGGGTGTGGCTACCTACGACTGGCAGAAGCTGATACCAAAACAGTATGCACAGATCATGAATGGCACCTGGAATGGTACCAACTGGCTGGAGGAGACCACCATACATGATGCGCCTATGCATAACGCCTCGCTCAACATCACTGGTGGTAGCGACGTGTCGCGCTTCTCACTGGGATTCAGTAAGTATCACCAGACGGGTACCATCGGCTATCCTGCCGACCCGAAGTATGACAGATATACCGTGAGACTGAACTCTGACTATTCGCTCCTGCGCAAAAAAGGACGCGACGTGCTGAAGTTTGGCGAGAACATCACCTTCTCTTCTACTAATAAGAAAGGTGTAAGCATCGGAGGTATCTATGGTAACAGCATCCGCAACCTGCTGGCTATGAGTCCGCTGCTGCCTGCCTATAATGAGGATGGTAGCTTCTATGAATACAAGGATATTCAGGCAGATGAGTGGGACTTCAGTGCTGAGATGGCTAACCCCCTGGCACAGATGAAGTATGACGAGGGTTATGGCTATACCAAGGGCTGGCGACTGCAGAGCAACTTCTTCCTGGAGTTTGCACCTATCAAGGAGCTCACCTATCGTGCCAGTGCAGGATGGTTGTATCGTCATCGCGAAGGTCGAAGCTACAAGCCTGTGTATGAGCTCAGTTCGAAAAAGTCGAACCCTAACGACGACGTGAGTCAGAATCAGTCGTATAACATCCGTTGGTCGCTGGAGAACACCATCAACTACGTGAAGTCGTTCGGGCTGCACAATCTCGATATGCTGGTGGGGCAGAGTATCGAGAAATGGGGCTATGGTAACAGCGTGAGCGTGACCAACTCCAACTCGCTCTTCCCAGGCTCGTTCGACCATGCCTATATTGTGAATGCCAACGTGGTGGACCCTGCCTACACCTCTATCAATGGTCAGCCTGAGGATCAGGGTGCCCTGTCGTCGTTCTTCGGTCGTGTCAACTACAACTATGATGAGACCTATCTGCTATCGCTTGTGTTGCGTGCTGATGGCTCTTCAAACTTTGCACGTGGCAAGCGATGGGGTTACTTCCCATCAGTGAGTGCTGGTTGGGTGATCACCAACGAGACGTTTATGGAGAAGACCAAGTCGTGGCTCGACTTCCTGAAGATTCGTGCCAGCTGGGGACAGAACGGTAACTGTAATATCTCTAACTTCCAGTATGTGGGTACCATCGCTTTCGACGATCCTTACTACTTCGACAGCAAGGATAATCCTGGCATTGGCGCCTATCCGAACATCCTGCCAAACAAGGATGTGAAGTGGGAGACATCGGAACAGCTTGACCTGGGATTTGATGCCCGATTCCTGAACAACCGACTGGGCGTGGCTTTCGACTGGTATAACAAGACCACGAAGGACTGGCTGGTGCGTGCGCCTATGCTGCTGTCGTATGGTACAGGTGCCCCCTATGTGAATGGTGGTGACATCCAGAACAAGGGTTACGAGGTGCAGCTCACCTGGAACGATAAGATAGGAAAGGACTTCGTGTATGGCGTCACCTTCAACTTCTCACATAACAAGAACGAGGTGACACGTCTGGCCAACTCTGAGGGTATCATCCATGGTGGATCGAATGCCATCGCTCAGAACACGGCTGAGCTCTACCGCTTGCAGGTGGGCTATCCTATCGGCTACTTCTGGGGCTATGCCATGGAGGGTATCATCCAGAACGAGGCTGACCTGCAGGATTATATCAACCGCAACTGTGGCGGCGACAAGAAAAACTCGCTGCAGGGAGAGTCGTTGCAGCCTGGAGATGTGAAGTTTGTGGATGTGAACGGCAATGGAAAGGTGGATACGGGGGATGCTGACAAGACCATGATTGGTGATCCTAACCCCGACTATACCGTGGGCTTGAACATCAACCTGGCTTATAAGGGATTCGACCTGGCACTGAATGGCTATGGCTCGTTCGGACAGCAGGTGGCTAAGAGCTATCGACAGTTCTCTGACCATCCTGATGATAACTACTGTACGGATGTATATACCAAATACTGGACAGGTGAGGGAAGCACCAACAAGTATCCACGCTTCTCGGATGGTAAGAATGTGAACATGAGTGAGATATCGAAGGTGTGGGTAGAGGATGCCGACTTCTTCAAAATCTCGCGTATCGCATTTGGCTATGACTTCAAACGGCTCTATAAAAAGTTGCCACTGCAGAAGTGCAGACTCTATGTGGCCCTCAGCAATTTCTTTACCTTCACCGGCTACTCGGGTATGGACCCAGAGGTAGGCTTCGGCAATGGCGCCAGCTGGGCTTCGGGTATCGACTGTGGTTACTATCCTTCTGCCAGATCATGGCAGGTGGGCCTGAACATTAACTTCTAAAGATTCGATTATGAAACACTATAATTCTTTCATGCTTAAATTATTTAATTTTTGCATTGCAGTATCGGCCATGCTGATGGTGGCAGGCTGCGACGACTTCCTGGATACGAAGAACCTCAAGATGAAGGATACATCCAACTTCCCTGTCAACGAGACAGATGCCATACAGATGGTGAATGGTATCTACTCTGTGATGAACCGCAACCTGGCTGACCCGGAGGAAGACCCCTTCTTCGTGTTTGATATCGCCAGCGATGACCGACTGGGTGGTGGCTCTCAGAGTAATATCGGTGCGCAGGGCGTGGATCGCTTGATGAATGCCTATGTGGACTGGATGAAGCCACTATGGCAGCAGCGCTATGCGGGTATCAACCGTGCGAACAATGCGCTTGAAACCATCGACAACGTGACGGAATGGAGCTCGCCTGACAAGAAGAAACAGTTGCTCTGCGAGATTTATTTCCTGCGTGCATGGTACTATTTCAATCTGGTGCAGGTGTTCAACGGCGTGCCGCTGGTTCTCTCTACTGAGCCTCAGAACCTGCCTCGAGCTACTCCCGACGAGGTGTATGCACAGATAGCTAGCGACCTGAAAACGGCTATCGAGAACGGTCCCTCGACCAAGTATCCTAGCTTTGGAGACGGACGCGTGAGCAAGTGGGCTGCTGAAGGTATGATGGCACGCGTGTGGCTGTTCTATACTGGCTTCTATGGTAAGAGCGAACTGCCTCTGGCAGAAGGTGGTAGCGTGTCGAAGGCACAGGTGGTTGCATGGCTGGAAGACTGCATACAGAACAGTGGCTTTGGACTGGTGGCCGACCAGCGTAACCTCTGGCCTTACACCAATCCTTATACTGCTAAGGATTATCCGTATGCCTCTACCAATGGCTTGAACTGGGTTACCGACGAGAATATGGAGAATATGTTTGCTGTCAAGATGAGTAACAAACCAGGATGGAGTGCCGACTCGCAGTTGAGGCATAACCGTATCGTGGAGTTCTATAGCTTGCGCAAGACCACGGCTGACGCCTTCCCATTCTCAGTACAGGGCTATTCTAATGGACCTGTGTGCTTGAAACTGTGGACCGACTGGGCTGAAGATCCTGACTATGCAGGCGACTATCGTCGCGAGGGTTCTATCTGCGATCGTGCTGTTGAGATACCTAAGTATAAGGGTGATCCTGCCAAGGAGGTGGAGAACACTAACCTGCTGGCTAAGAAGTATATAGGTTGCGAGGCGTATGACCCAGAGACAGGGCAGCGCATGTTGAGCTATGGCTATTTCTATGGTTCGGAAAACAACCGTCAGTCGGGTCTTACACAGTCGCTCGTTTGGTTGCGTTTTGCCGATGTGCTGCTCATGCACTCAGAGCTGACTGATGGCAAGGCTGTTTACAATGGAAAGAGTGGTTTGAATGCCGTTCGCCAGCGTGCTGGATTGAATGATGTGACTTACAGTCTTGATGCCCTGAAAAAGGAGCGCCGCTATGAGCTGTGCTTCGAGGCACTGCGCTGGAACGACCTGCGACGCTGGGGCGATGTGGCACAAAAAGTAAAGAATCAGGTGGGCAACAAGATTACAAATCAGGGTATTCCTGGAGAGTATGCCTTTACCAACGATTATATGCAGCGCTACAATGAGACAGGTGGTGGATTCTTCAAGATTCCAGAGGACCAGGTAACGCTGTCGGATGGCGTTTTGGAGCAGAACCCAGGATGGGGCGATGGCACCAACTGGGCAAAAGGCGACCTGCCCTATAAGTTTAAGTAAAAAAATCCCCGCCAACCGGCGGGGAATTTTTTTATTTGTTCTTAAGAAGATCTCTGATCTCGGCCAGCAGCTCTTCCTGCGTGGGACCCTTAGGTGCCTCAGGCTCTGGAGCGGGTGCTTCCTTCTTGCGGTTCAACTTGTTGATACCCTTCAGCATCAGGAAAATGCAGAAAGCCACAATCACAAAGTCAACCACGTTCTGGATAAACGTACCATACTTCAGTACGGCAGCTCCCTCGCCTTCGCCAATCTGGAATGCCAGGCTGGTAAAGTCAACATTGCCTGTCAGCATGCCTACTAATGGCATCAGCACATCGTCAACCAGCGAACTAACGATCTTTCCAAACGCACCACCGATGATTACACCGACAGCCATGTCCATCACATTGCCCTTAACGGCAAACTCCTTGAATTCCTTGATTAATCCCATAAGCTTTAAATTTTTAATTGTTAGATATAATGTTTAATGTTTAATGTTTAATGTGCAATGTTCGAATTGTAATCTGTATTTTGCAATCATTGGTCTTAGGCCTCAGATTTTTGCTCTTTTCACTTTTCGCACTTCGCTTTTCACTTTATTTTTAAGTGATTTATGGTGCAAATATAGGAAATAATTTGTAACTTTGCATCCGAAATCAAAAAAAAGTTCGTTTTTTAAGCGAAAAAAGTTAGTAATTTAGGTATAACCCAATTAAATAATTAAGAAAATGACAAAAGTAGCAATTAACGGTTTTGGCCGTATTGGTCGTCTCGCATTCCGTCAGATGTTCGAGGCTGAAGGTTATGAAGTAGTAGCTATCAACGACTTGACAAGTCCTAAGATGCTCGCTCACCTGCTGAAGTACGATACCGCTCAGGGTGGTTTCTGTGGCAAGATTGGTGAGAACAAGCACACTGTAGAGGCTGGTGAGGATTACATCGTAGTTGATGGTCAGAAGATCACTATCTATGCTATTCCTAACGCTGCTGAGCTGCCTTGGGGCAAGCTGGATGTAGACGTTGTACTGGAGTGCACAGGTTTCTACACATCTAAGGAGAAGGCTTCTGCTCACCTCACTGCTGGTGCTAAGAAGGTTGTTATCTCTGCTCCTGCTGGTAACGATCTGCCTACTATCGTTTACAATGTAAACCACAAGACTCTGACTCCTGCTGACACTGTTATCTCAGCTGCTTCTTGCACAACAAACTGCCTGGCTCCTATGACAAAGGCCCTGAACGACCTGGCTCCAATCCAGAGCGGTATCATGACAACAGTACACGCTTACACTGGCGACCAGATGATCCTCGACGGTCCTCAGCGCAAGGGTGATGTTCAGCGCGCTCGTGCTGGTGCTCAGAACATCGTTCCTAACTCAACTGGTGCTGCTAAGGCTATCGGTCTCGTTATCCCTGAGCTCAACGGTAAGCTGATCGGTGCTGCTCAGCGCGTTCCAACTCCAACTGGTTCTACAACTATCCTGCACGCTGTTGTTAAGGGTGATGTAACTGTTGAGAGCATCAACGCTGCCATGAAGGCTGCTGCTAACGAGAGCTTCGGTTACACTGAGGAGAAGCTCGTTTCTAGCGACATCATCGGTATGAAGTTCGGTTCACTCTTCGACGCTAACCAGACAATGGTAAGCAAGATGGAGGACGGCAACTCACTCGTACAGGTTGTTTCTTGGTACGACAATGAGAACTCTTACACTTCTCAGATGGTTCGTACTATCAAGTACCTCGCAGAGCTCAAATAAGATTTATTCTTAGTTTGACATATTTTAAGCCACTCGATTTCTTCGGGTGGCTTTTTTTGTGAAAAAAGCGGCAAAGCCGAGTGGATAATTGATTATTTTTATTATCTTTGCACCCGGATATGAAATATAAACTGTTAACCACTATCATGCTGCTGGGTATAGCCATGGAAGGACTGGCACGCCCGCAGTTGCACAACCTCGACATCAGGGTTGTGCTCAGTAAGAATGGTGATGCCCGCATCACCGAAACTAGACAAATGACCATAGACGATGAGGGGACAGAGTGTTATATCGGATTGGCAAACTTAGGGGCCAGTCAGATTCTGGACATGAACGTGAGTGACGAGACAGGGGCACAGTATGCTTATGTGGACTGGGACGTGGACGAGAGTCGCAGTTGGAAGAACCAGCGCTGCGGCATACTCACCACCAGCAAGGGCTACGAACTGTGCTGGGGCTTGGGCAGCGAGGGCGAACGTACCTACACCACCAGCTATACGATAACAGGACTAGTGCGTGGCTACAGTGATGCTAACGCCATGCGCCACGTGTTTCTGAATGCTAGTGTAAACCCAAAACCTGAACATGCCAAGATAACCATCGTGGGTGAGGATTCGACCATGGTGTTTGCAGCTGACAGTTGTGGTATCTGGGGATTCCGTTTCGACGGTAATCTGTGGTTTGAGAATGGCACTATCGTGGTAGAAACAGCGCAACCCATGAACAGCGAGGCGGCACTCTTTGTGATGGCCCGGTTCCCACAAGGGATGTTTGAACCATCTGTTACAGAAGATGGTACCTTCGAAGATAAAAAGGCCGAGGCGCTGGAGGGCAGCGACTACACGAGTGACGACGAGGAGGAGCTATCATGGTTTGACTACCTGGTGATGATAGGCTCGTTTATTGTTGTTGTCCTGGTGCCTATAGTTTGTTGGATATGGCGCATGGTGAGTGTGTGGCGTGCACGTCGCAGGATAAACAAGGATCTGCTGTGGTATCGCGACATCCCGATGAATGGCAACCTGCAGCAGGCTAACGATGTGCTGAATGCCCATCGCTACTTTGGCAGCGACTACAACAACCTGATGTCGGCCTGCATCCTGAAACTAATAAACCAGGGGGCTATCACCATCGAAACCCGCCCCAACAAAAAGGGGAAGATGGAGCCCAATTTCGTGATACACGAGCTGAAAAACCAAGAGAAACAGCCCGTGCTGATGCGCCATATTTACAGCATATTCAAGCAGGCTGCTGGTGACGATACCGTGCTGGAGCCCAAGGAACTGAAACAGTTTATGAGCAGCAACAAGAACCAGGGTATAACCGACAACTTTGTGAGCACACTGCACAGCAGCACCAAGTTGAGCGCCTATAAGAACCGGGAGGAAGAGGTGCGCCAGCTGTATGGACTGCGCAAGTTCCTGAAAGAGTTTACACTGATGAACGAGCGAGGCGTGGGCGAAGTGAAGTTGTGGAAGGACTATATGATCTATGCCACCCTCTTTGGTATAGCCGACCAGGTGATACGCGACATGAAGAAGATAAATCCTGAGTACTTTAATATGGACCAGGTGGCCAGTCAGATGGCCGACGACATGACGCTGCCCATCATCTATTCAACCCTGCATCGCAGCACCTCGCGTGCTGTTTCCGACAAGGCTGCACGTGAGATGAGAGCCAATGGTGGTGGCGGTCACTCTTCATGGGGTGGCGGAGGAGGCGGTTTCTCAGGCTTCGGCGGCGGAGGAGGCGTAAGATAATAGCGAATAATAGAATTTGATATGAAGAAAATGATCACGATATTAGGGCCTACAGCCTCAGGTAAGACACCTGTGGCAGCCCACCTGGCAAAAGCCATCGGAGGCGAGGTTATCTCGGCCGACTCGCGCCAGGTGTATCGTCGTATGGATATAGGAACAGGAAAAGACCTGAAGGATTATCAGGTGGATGGAGAGCCTATCCCTTACCACCTGATAGATATCTGCGAACCTGGAACCAAGTACAACCTCTTCCAGTATCAGCAGGACTTCTTTGACGCTTATCAGGCTATCAGGAGTAGGGAGGCTGTGCCCATCCTCTGTGGTGGTACGGGCCTCTATATCGAGGCTGTGCTGAAAGGCTACCAACTGTCGCCAGTGCCTCAGAACCAGCCCCTGCGCGATAGTCTGGAGGGTAAAAGTCTGCCTGAGCTGACGCAGATACTGCAGGAACTGAAGGCTAAGAACGGCTCGAACATGCACAACAAGACGGATGTGGACTCGTGTCAGCGTGCCATCCGGGCCATCGAGATAGAGACGGCTATTGCCGATTCTCGAGGGCGAGAGAATAGTAATCTCGAACCCCCGCTCCTCCGCACCACCGTACCTCCGATCGATTCCTTGATTATCGGTATCGACATTGACCGTGAGTTGCGACGTGAGAAAATTACACGCCGACTGAAGACCAGACTGGATGAAGGTATGGTGGACGAAGTGCGCCATTTGCTCGACGAAGGAATCCAGCCCGACGACCTGATTTACTACGGATTGGAGTATAAATTCCTGACAGAATACATCACTGGAGTGCTGACATACGATGAGATGTTTGAGCGACTGGAGATAGCCATTCACCAGTTTGCCAAGCGTCAGATGACCTGGTTCCGGGGTATGGAGCGGCGTGGTTTTACCATCCACTGGATTGACGCTACCATGCCTATGGACGAAAAAATAGAAAAAATACTTGAAATATGGTAGAAACGACAAGATGGGGCATACTGTATTGCCCAAAGACAGGACTCTTCAACTCGCGCAAACGCTGGGAGAAGATTCAAAGGGTGCTGGACGAGCGTCATGTGCTCTACGACTTTGTACAGAGCGAGACGGCCGACAGTGTGGAACGACTGGCGAAAATGCTGATTCAGAATGGCTATAAGACCATTGTGATAGTGGGCGGCGACTCGGCCCTGAACGACGCAGTGAACTGCTTGATGATGGAGGAGAAAGCCGTGCGCGACGAGATAGCTTTGGGCGTGATACCCAATGGCGTGCTGAACGACTTTGCTAAGTTCTGGGATTTCGATGATGATGAGATAGAACAAACCATCGACTGGCTGATACAGCGGCGCATTCGCAAGATAGATCTGGGATGCATACGCTATACCAACAAGCATGGTGCTAAATGTCATCGCTACTTCTTGAATTGTATTAACATCGGACTGACTGCCGACATCATGAACCTGCGCCGACAGACACGTAGGCTCTTCGGTTCGCATACACTCTCATTCCTGGTGTCGCTCTTCGTGATGCTGTTCCACCGCATGGAGTATAAGATGAAGTTGAAAATCAACAGCGAGGTGGTGGAGCGCAAGGTGATGACGGTGTGTATAGGATCAGGGCCTGGGTATGGACAAACACCTAATGCCGTGCCCTATAACGGTATGCTCGATGTGAGTGTGGTGTATCATCCTGAGGTGGTGCAACTCATTGAGGGCTTGTGGCTGCTGGTGGCTGGACGATTCCTGAATCATCGCAGTGTGCACCCCTATCGTACCAAAGAGATTGAGGTGGAGTATGCCAAGAAAGCTATCGTAGGCATCGACGGGCGTATGATGAAAACACCAGTAGGGTCGTACAGAATTACGGTGGAACAAGAAGTTGTAAATTTCTTGATACCAAGTTGAGAATAGAGGGTGTGCCGGATGGTGCACCCTTTTTGTTGAATTATCAATAATTGTTAAATGTAGTTCGCGTTTCTTTGAACTATGCATAAAAATGCCTACCTTTGAAACATCAAACTTGAATATTTACTAATAAACACCTTTTAGACAGGAACAATGAGCTATCTACGTTTAGAAAAAGCCGTGATGACTAACTTGCAGGAGAGTCTGGTCCGTGAGTTCCTCCGAACCAACCGTTCGGGTGCCTATAGCAGCTCAACATTGGTTGATTGCAATACGCGAAAGTATCATGGATTGCTGGTTGTGCCCGTGCCTGAGTTGGACGATGAAAACCATGTGTTGCTATCGTCGCTCGACTGTACGGTGATCCAGCATGGAGCTGAGTTTAACCTCGGACTGCATAAGTATCAGGGCAACAATTTTAGTCCGAACGGACACAAGTACATTCGTGAATTCGATGCAACCACAGTGCCCACTACTACCTACCGTGTGGGTGGTGTGATCTTGAAGAAGGAAGTAATCTTCCAGCACTATGAGGACCGCATCTTGATTCGTTACACACTTGATGATGCCCATTCGGCTACAACACTGCGCTTCCGCCCCTTCCTGGCTTTTCGCAGTGTGAGACAGTTTACACACGAGAACGCTACTGCTAGCAGAGACTACAGTCTGGTGGATAATGGTATCAAGACTTGTATGTATGCCGGTTATCCCGATCTCTATATGCAGTTCTCTAAGAAAAATGAGTTTATCTTCCAGCCCGACTGGTATCGTGGCATTGAGTATCCTAAGGAGCAGGAACGTGGCTACGCATCCAATGAAGACCTGTACGTGCCTGGATATTTCGAGATGCCTATTAAGAAGGGTGAGAGCATTATCTTCTCGGCCTCTACATCGGCCATCAAACCAGCTAGCATGAAGAAGCTGTTTGTTGATGAGGTGGCCGACCGTGTGCCTCGCGACAACTTCTATCATTGTCTGGTGACGGCTGCGCATCAGTTCCACCGCAAGGAGAAAAACCACGACCGCTATCTGATGGCGGGCTATCCTTGGTTTAAAGTGCGTGCAAGAGATACATTCATCGCACTGCCAGGACTGACGCTGGCTATTGGCGAGGTGGACTACTTTGAGAAGGTGATGAAAACCGCTGAAAAGGCTTTGTGCGACTTTATGGATGGCAAGCCTGGTAATGGCAAGATCTATGAGATAGAACAGCCTGATGTGCCCCTTTGGGCAGTATGGGCCATGCAGCAGTATGCCAAGGAGGTGGGGCGCGACAAGTGCTTCGAGATGTATGGCATGCTCCTGCATAAGATTGTGAAGTTTATCTTGGACGGTAAGCATCCAAACTTGAGAATTGACGATAACGGACTGCTCTACTCAAACGGTAGAGACAAGGCTGTGACCTGGATGAACTCTACTGCCAACGGCAAGCCTGTAGTGCCTCGTTCGGGTTATATCGTGGAGTTTAATGCACTATGGTATAACGCCCTGAAGTTTACAGCCTTGATGGCTGCCGAAAAGGGGGATGTCGAGGGGGCTGCCAGGGTGGAAGAGTTGGCTGCCAAGGTGAAGGAATCATTCGTTGAGACCTTTGTCAATGAATATGGCTATCTGCTGGATTATGTGGATGGACCGATGATGGACTGGAGCGTTCGCCCCAACATGATATTCGCTGTGGCATTCGACTATTCACCACTTTCACAGCAGCAGATGAAGAGTGTTGTGGACATCTGTACGCGTGAATTGCTCACGCCTAAGGGACTGCGCTCGCTCTCACCAAAGAGCGGTGGTTATAATCCTATATATGTAGGACCGCAGGCACAGCGTGACTATGCCTACCATCAAGGTACGGCTTGGCCTTGGCTGGGCGGATTCTATTTGGAGGCTTGTCTGAAACTGTACAAGCGCTCGCGCCTGAGCTTCGTTGAGCGACAGATGGTGGGGTATGAAGATGAGATGGATTATCATGCCATTGGCACCATATCAGAGTTGTTTGATGGTAACCCACCATTCCACGGACGTGGCGCCATGTCGTTTGCTATGAACGTGGCAGAGATTCTGCGCACGCTTAAGTTGATGGAAAAGTATTCATATCAAAAATAAGGAGGAGCTGCTATGAAGGTATTAATGTTTGGATGGGAGTATCCTCCTCATGTGTTTGGTGGACTTGCTACTGCCAACTACGGAATCTCTGAGGGCTTGAAGGCTCAGGGTGATATTGAGACGGTGTTGTGCTTGCCTCGTCCGTTTGGAGATGAGAGTCAGCATGCCTGTCGTATCGTTGCTATGAATGCTGTGCCCATCGCTTGGCGCGACGTGGACTACGACTACGTGAAGCAGCGTGTGGGTAACATCATGGATCCCGACTACTATTTCAAGTTGCGCGAGCATATCTACGCCGACTTTAACTATATGAACGTGAACGACCTTGGTGCCTTGGAGTTTGCTGGGGGATATCCCAGTAACCTGCACGAGGAAATCAATAACTACTCGATCATTGCCGGTCAGGTGGCCCGAACAGAGGAGTTTGATATCATTCACGCTCACGACTGGCTCACATTCCCCGCTGGTATCCATGCCAAGCAGGTGAGTGGAAAGCCGCTGTGCATCCATGTGCATGCCACCGACTTCGACCGTTCGAGAGGTAAGGTGAATCCTACTGTATATTCGATCGAGAAGAATGGTATGGACTGGGCTGATTGTATTATGTGTGTATCCGAACTGACACGACAAACGGTTATCAACCAGTATCATCAGGACCCACGCAAGTGTTTCACCGTTCACAATGCTGTGTATCCGCTGCCACAGGAGTATCAGGATATACCACGTCCTGACCATACCGGCAAGGAGAAGGTAGTAACCTTCTTAGGACGTATCACCATGCAGAAAGGTCCTGAGTATTTCGTGGAGGCTGCTACCATGGTGCTGCATCGTACACGCAACGTGCGCTTCTGTATGGCAGGATCGGGCGATATGATGGATGCTATGATTCAGTTGGCTGCTGAGCGTGGCATTGCCGACAGATTCCACTTCCCAGGATTTATGCGAGGCAAGCAGGTGTATGAGTGCTTGAAAGACTCTGATGTGTATGTCATGCCTTCTGTGAGTGAGCCATTCGGCATCTCGCCACTTGAGGCTATGCAGTGTGGCACGCCCTCTATCATCTCTAAGCAGAGTGGTTGTGCTGAGATTCTCGACAACTGTATCAAGGTTGACTACTGGGATATCCACGCACTGGCCGATGCCATCTACTCCATCTGTCATAACGACTCGCTCTTCCAGTACCTCAAGGAAGAGGGAAAGAAGGAGGTGGACCAGATTACATGGGAGAAAGTGGGGCGCTGGATCCGTACACTCTATCTCCGCACCCTAGGATGGGAAGAGTGATCATAAAGTTCAAAGTTCAAAATTCAAAGTTCAAAGTTTATGAAAACGATTTGTTTATATTTCGAGATACACCAGATTATTCATCTGAAGCGTTACCGTTTCTTTGATATCGGTACCGATCATTATTACTATGATGACTACGAGAATGAGCGTAGCATCAGCGACATCGCCGAGCGTTCTTACATGCCTGCTCTCAATGCATTGCATGAGATGATTCTTGAGCATGGTAAGTTCTTCAAGGTGGCTTTCAGTCTCTCAGGTACTGGTATCGAGCAGTTGGAGATGCATGCACCACAGGTGCTGGAGAAACTGCAGGCCCTCAACGAAACAGGTTGCGTGGAGTTCCTGGCAGAGCCCTACAGCCACGGACTGTCGTCGCTGGCCAATCCCGACTCATTTGCTGTGGATGTGAAGAAACAGTGCGCTAAGATTGAGGAACTCTTTGGCAAGAAGCCAACCGTGCTGCGCAACTCTTCGCTTATCTATAGCGACGATATTGGTGCACAGGTGGCATCGATGGGCTTCAAGGGTATGCTTACTGAGGGGGCCAAGCATGTGCTGGGATGGAAGAGTCCACACTATGTTTACCACTGTAACTTGGCGCCCAACCTGAAGTTGCTGTTGCGCGACATCGAACTCTCTGACGATATTTCACTGCGCTTCAATAATTCAGAGTGGGAGGGCTATCCGCTCTTTGCTGATGCCTATATCGATCGCATCGCACGTCTGCCAGAAGAGGAGCAGATTATCAATATCTTCATGGAACTGTCGGCCATTGGCATCGCACAGCCCTTGTCGAGCAATATCCTCGACTTCCTGAAGGCACTGCCTGCTCAGGCTAAGGCCAAGGGTATCACATTCTCTACACCTACAGAAATTTGCAAAGCCTGCAAGAGCGTCAGTCAGCTCGACGTGCCCGACACACTCTCATGGGTGGACGAGGAGCGCGATGTAAGTTGCTGGTTGGGTAATGCCATGCAGCGTGAGGCTTTCACAAAGCTTTATAGCGTGGCCGACCGCCTGCGTATCGCCAACGATCCGCGCATCAATCAGGACTGGGATTATCTGCAGGCCTCAAACAACTTCCGTTTCATGACTACCAAACCTTCGAACGTAGGACTGGATCGTGGCATCTACAGCGGACCATTTGACGCCTTCACCAACTATATGAATATCCTGGGCGACTTTATCAACCGTGTGAATGCGCTTTATCCGCTTGATATCGACAATGATGAGCTGGAAGGATTGCTCACCACTATCAAGAATCAGGGCGACGAGATTGAAATGAAGGATAAGGAGATTATCCGACTGAAGGCGAAGATTGAAAAAATGGAAGGCACCGAGAAAAAGAAGACAGCTGCAAAGAAACCTGCTGCAAAGAAACCTACAGCTAAGAAAACAGCAGCCAAAAAGGAGCCTGCCAAACCAACGGCCGAGCAAGAGGCTAAATAATTGTTCAGGGGGCAGCTTTTAACGGCTGCCCCTTCTGATTTAATAGTTTTGATTATGAAAGGGAAAAATAGATCTTTTGCTTCGAAGATGGCACTGCGGCTCGCGTTGTGGGGACTGGCCATCACAGTGAGTGTGGGGTGCTTTTTCTATCACTACACGCGCAAGGAGATAACGGCGCTGTATGCTGAGAACTTTCACATCAGAATGCAGATTAACTATGAATATACACGCCGCGTGCTGTCTGACGTGTATGTACAGGTGGTAAACAATGTGACCTATATCGAGCACATGCTTGATAAACCCGATAGCCACCTGGAGGTGATGGAGCGCATCGTGCACAATGGTAATCGCGTGCACAGCTGTGGCATGAACTTCATCAGAAACTATTACCCGGAGAAAGGCGAACGCCATTGTCCCTTTGCATGGCGAAACCCTAAGAATCCCAAAGAGATTCTGACAGAGGAGAAGGGGGATAAGGATTTTGACTACCTGAACGACCGCTGGTTCAGAAGTGTCATCGAAGGTGATACCTGCCAATGGAGCGACCCCTTCTATGATGGCTATGACAACACAACAGAACTAGTTGCCTATATGGTGCCCATTCATGATGCCGAGGGAAAGCCTGTGGCTGTGTTGGGAGCCGACATTTCGCTCGACTGGTTGACCAGCAAACTGGAGGAGACGGATAGTGCCTATAATGCGCACTCACCCTTTGCTGCATATATGTTTGGACTGAGATCAGAAAGCTTTATTATCAACTATGATGGAAAGTTTATCACCCATCCTAAGGCCGAGAAAAAGCTGGAAAGCAACTTCTTTAACCACGTGATGGGAGGTGAGAAAGGTAGGACTACCTTGCTGGAGAGAAAAATGAAACAGGGTAGGATGAGTGGCATGGAGACCAACGAACGCTACCTGTTTAATGGCGTGGAGAGCTACTTCTTCTATACCCCAATGAAATACACCAATTGGATCATGGTAACGGTGGTGCCATGCCGGCAATTGGATATGCTGGGCACGATGTATGTGCTGCGATTGATAGGCATATTCTTCCTGGGATTGCTGCTATTGGTGATTGTAGTGATTATTTATTTAAGAACAGAAGATAGAATAAAAAATGAAATTAATAAGTTGGAATGTGAACGGCCTGAGGGCATGTGAGGGTAAAGGATTCAGTGATGCCTTTCGCGAGTTGGATGCTGATTTCTTCTGTCTGCAGGAAACAAAAATGCAGGCAGGACAGTTGGACTTGGCTTTTGAGGGCTATGAGAGCTACTGGAACTATGCCGACAAGAAAGGTTATAGCGGTACGGCCATCTTTACCAAGCACCACCCGCTGAGCGTGAGCTATGGTATCGGCATCGATGAACACGACCACGAAGGGCGTGTGATTACATTGGAAATGGATAACTTCTACCTCGTGACCTGCTATACACCAAACTCGCAGGACGGATTGAAGCGTCTGGACTATCGCATGCAGTGGGAGAACGATTTTCGAGCCTATCTCTTGCAGTTGGACGCCAAGAAACCTGTGATATTGTGTGGCGACCTGAACGTGGCACACCAGGAGATTGACTTGAAGAACCCTAAGACCAACCGCATGAACGCGGGCTTTACCGACCAGGAACGCGAGCAATTCTCAAACCTCTTGGCTGCAGGTTTTACAGACTCGTTCCGCTATAAATATCCAGAGCAGGTGACTTATTCCTGGTGGAGCTATCGTTTCCAGGCGCGACAGAAGAATGCAGGATGGCGTATCGATTACTTCGTGATTAGCAACAGCCTGCGTGAGCGCATGGAGGATGCCCATATATATACAGAAATACTGGGCAGCGATCACTGCCCAGTAGAACTCAAAATAGATCTTTGATAGATTAGATACCAAGACCTTTCTTCAGCTTGTCGGCTGCACCATCGATGGCCTCATTGGCCTTCTTCTTGGCGTCTTCCTTGGCTGCGGTTGCTGCATCCTCAACAGCTTTCTTGGTGCTATCGGCAACGGCCTGACCAGCCTGCTGTACACCACCTACTGCACTGGCAAGGGTGTTAACAACGGCATCGGCAGGGGCTGCAGTGAGGCTCTCTACGGCAGCTGCAACAGCAGCATTATCGCCTGCAAAGGCCTTGATCTGCTCGGCATTGGTCTTCAGGAACTCCTGAATCTTGGTGACATACTCGGCGGCCAGTTCGGGGTTGGTGGTAAGGAACTCCTTCACCTGCTCCTGAACGGTGGCGAGGGTCTCCTGGAATTTGTTGGCATCCTTAGCCTCGATCTGCTCGCTCAGAGCACTGGTGATGGCGGTTACGGCTTCGTCAACATTCTGTTCGGCTACTACTGTGCTGTCTGTGGCATCAGCGGAAGTCTGAGTCTTGTTACCACAAGATGCAAAACCCATGGCCACACAGGCCACTACTGCGAAAAGAATTTTTTTCATCATGCTTTTGAATTTTAAGTAAAACAATAAAAGTGACTTGATATGTGGCAACAAAAATACATTTTTTTGCAATATGGTGGCTCAAATAGGCTGTTTTTTTTATTTTTTTTATACTTTTGCACACGTTTTTTTCAAGATAACAAGTTTTATAGAAGATGATGACAACATTTGCATTCAAGCCGAAACTTTTGTCGACACTTCGGCACTACAACAAACAACAGTTTACCACCGACCTGCTGGCTGGTATCATCGTAGGTATCGTGGCACTGCCACTGGCCATCGCCTTTGGTATTGCTTCGGGCGTAACCCCTGAGAAAGGTATCATCACGGCCATCGTGGCTGGACTCATCGTGAGTGTGCTGGGTGGTTCGAAAGTACAGATTGGCGGACCTACTGGTGCGTTTATCATTATTATCTATGGCATTATCCAGCAGTACGGATTTGAGGGACTGACCATCGCCACACTGATGGCTGGTGTATTCCTCATCATGTTTGGTGTGCTGCATCTGGGAACCATCATCAAATATATTCCTTACCCGATTGTGGTGGGTTTCACCAGCGGTATTGCTCTCACCATCTTCACCACACAGGTGAAAGACCTCTTTGGACTGACCATGGAGAGCGTACCAAGCGACTTCGTGGAGAAGTGGATGGCCTATTTCAGAGACTTTGGTACCATCGACCCTTGGAGCGCTTTGGTGGGTATCGGATCTGTAGCAGTGATTGCGGCATGGCCTATGGTGGCCAAGTATAACAGTATCCTGAAGAAGTTGCCAGGATCACTGATTGCCATTATCGTGATGACTGTCGCTGTGCTGCTGCTCAAACAGTATGCAGGCGTTATGAGTATAGAAACCATTGGCGACAGATTCTCAATCTCGAACCAGTTGCCTGAGGCTGAAATGCCCGCTTTGTCATGGGATGTGATTAAGGGTTTGGTATCGCCAGCTATCACTATCGCCATCCTGGGTGCCATAGAATCTTTGCTTTCAGCCACGGTGGCCGACGGTGTGATTGGCGATCGCCACGACTCTAATACGGAGCTCATCGCTCAGGGTGTGGCCAACCTGGCAAGTCCTATCTTTGGTGGTATCCCTGCAACGGGTGCTATTGCGCGTACAATGACCAATATTAATAATGGTGGACGTACACCTGTGGCTGGTATCGTGCATGCTGCCGTGCTGCTGCTCATCTTCCTTTTCCTCATGCCACTGGCTAAGTATATCCCAATGGCTTGTCTGGCTGGTGTGCTGGTGATTGTGAGCTACAACATGAGTGGATGGCGCTCGTTTGCATCTATCATGAAGAACCCAAAGAGCGATGTCATCGTGCTCTGCGTAACATTCCTTCTGACTGTTATCTTCGATCTTACCATCGCTATCGAGGTGGGGCTGATATGTGCTTGCTTACTGTTTATGCGCCGAATGGCTGAGACTACCGATGTGAAGGTGATCAGTGATGAGATTGACCCTGCTGAAGAGCAGAGCGACTTCCAGTTGGGCAACCTGGAGCACCTGACTATCCCTGAAGGCGTAGAGGTTTATGAGATTAACGGTCCTTACTTCTTTGGTGCAGGAAATAAGTTTGAAGACTTGATGAGTACTATGGGGCATCAGCGTCCTAAGGTGCGTATCATACGTATGCGTAAGGTGCCTTTTGTGGATTCTACTGGTATCCACAACCTGACTAACCTCTGCTTGATGAGTCAGCAGGAAGGCATACAGGTAGTGCTCTCGGGTGTGAATCCTAAGGTGCAGGCTGTACTTCACAGAGCTGGTTTCGATCAGATGCTGGGCGAGGATAATATCTGCTCGCACATCAACGTTGCCTTAGAACGAGCCAAGAAGCTCGTCTAAGTGAAAGGGAAGTTTTAACTTAACTTCCCCTTCTATTCCCTTTAACTTCTAAAATAAGGATTGTAAAGCTTTTCGTCGCCGATGGTTGTCTTGGGGCCATGGCCGCAATAAACAGCGGTGTCGGTGGGGAGCTGAGCTATAACTGTCTTCAGACTGTTCATCATTTCAGTATAGCTGCCGCGCTCAAAGTCGGTGCGACCTATACTCATGCGGAACAGTGTATCGCCTGTAAAGGCCACTTTCTCTTCGGCACAATAGAAGGTGACGCCACCAGGAGTATGACCTGGAGTGGGAAGAACCTCAAAAGCATGGTTACCAAAACGGATGATTTCGCCTTTAACGAAATAATGACCAGGCTGGGGGAAGGTCCAGTCGAGCTTGACACCAGCCATAGCTTCGAACTGTCCTGGAATGTCGGTAATAAGCCACTCGTCTTCTGCGGCTATCTCTGGCTTCAGTCCCCATGTGTCGTAAACGGTGTTGATGCCAAAGTTATGGTCAAAATGACCATGGGTGCTCAATAGGTGGACAGGTTTGAGCTGGTTGGTGTTGATATAGTTGACCAGCGCCTGGCGCTCCTCTGGATAGAAGGCTCCACAATCAATGATGACACACTCCTGACTGTCGTCGCTCACAACGTAGGTGTTCTCGTCGAGCAGGTTGAAACTGAATGTCTTGATATTAAGCATTATAGTGGCAAATAGATAACGTATTTCTCCTTGAACCAATCCTCGCTGAAGAACTGCGAGATGTCGGTGGTCTCTACAATGTTACGATAGGGTTGCAGTTCGGCCTGCAAGTCGCCACCCTTCAGGCAGATGATGCCATTAGGCAGTGCGTTTTGTTGCGTCTTTGAGATATTCTTTCGCATCAGCTTTACCAAATCGGGCAGAGGCATCACAGCACGGCTCACAATAAAGTCGTACTTATCTTTTTCGTCCTCACCACGCAGATGGGTGGGCTGGCAGTTCTTCAGACCGATGGCGTTACATACTTCCTGGGCCACGCGAATCTTCTTGCCTGTGCCGTCGATGAGTTTGAACTGGCACTCAGGAAACAGGATGCTGAGGGGCACACCAGGAAAACCTCCGCCTGTGCCAAAGTCGAGAATGCGTGTGCCTGGACGGAAGTTGATCATCTTGGCGATGGCCAGCGAGTGGAGCACATGGTGCTCGTAGAGCTGATCGATATCCTTGCGTGAAATAACGTTGATCTTGGTATTCCAATCGCGATAGAGTGCGTCGAGGGCATCAAACTGCTGGCGCTGCTCTGTGCTAAGCTGTGGAAAGTATTTCTGTATAATATCTGCTGTCATTGTACTGATTTGATAAATGCGGGTTTTACGAATTTCTGTAATTGTGCAAAGGTAAGTATCAGCTCGATAGTGCCCAACTCGAGCGAGGCAATCTCAGAAGGATTATAGATAAAGGTGATGGTGTTGTCACCTACAATAAAGTTTTCGGGTACGTAGATATCCACCTGGTCCAGATACCCCTTTTCCTTAAGCTGACTCAGATTCTCTGACTCTGTCTTCTCCATGAGAGCCTTGAGCAGCAGTGGGGGCAGTTGGGTTTCATAGCCCGACACAAAAATGTCTTTTATGCCGATTTCCTTGCCTGTCTCACTATAGAAATTAAGGGGAATAAGCTGGTGGATGCTGTTGGCATGCCCCTCGCTGTAATCAATGGTGGCCAGATAGGCCAGGGTGCGGCGTGAGGTTTGCTCGGTGGTGGAATTGATGATGTAGTGAAACTCATACCATGAGCGCTTGGTGGTGTCGCCACGATCTTCGTTGTACAGGGGGAGCATATTGCTCTTGTAGCTCATCGTATAGCCCTCTGTAAAGCGATCCATAGCGCCCTGAATGCTCATGTCTTCCTGGTTGAAAAAGCGATAGACCACAGCTTCATTTATTCTCTTACCTGCCTCACCGCTCTCTTTGGTAGCACTAGCCATCTTCAGACTGACACTGCACAATGGTGACTGTTCCTCATTAGAGAGACGTACAGTTTTTTCGGCCTGAAGCATTTCGAACGTCAGTTTGCCTTCGTCCTCATTCCTGCAACCAGTAAAAAAGGTGAGAATAGCGAAAAAAAGTGCATATTTGAGTTGGTTTGCCATATTTTTGCTCTAATTTCTGTGCAAAATTACACTAAAATCTCGAAAATAGCAAATTTCTCATAAAAAATTACTAATTTTGCAGCCGAATATTAACAGAATCATTACAACCCGAATGAATTCTCAGAGTACGCCCGTACATATCAGATTGTGGCATAAGGATTTTTGGCTCATGGCAATTGCCAACTTCTTGTTGGCCATGTCTGTCTATATGTTGGTACCTACCATGCCTGCTTGGCTGATGGAGACCCAGGAGTTTTCTGTTCAGAATGCTGGCATAGCCATGGCTGCTTTTGGTGTAGGATTGTTTGCCCTTGGGGCTTTTATATCATACCTGGTTCAGCACTATCGTCGTAACTTGGTGTGTATCTATGCTGTGCTTATGGAGGCACTGCTGATTGGTGCATTGTATTATCTGGATGGGTTGCACATGCGTGTGGCCAGTCCGATTATTATCTATGTGCAGCGCTTTGCTATGGGAGCCGCTTTCGGATTGGCGCAGATGGTGCTGACGAGTACATTGATTATCGACACGAGCGAATCCTTCCAGCGCACAGAAGCTAATCATTCGGCTGCTTGGTTCTCAAGGTTTGCCCTCTCGATGGGACCAATGGCTGGACTGGTCATCGGCAGGCAGCTTGGTTTCCAATACGTGTTGTTGGGTACTTTGGGATGTGCACTGGCTGTGATCTTAATGGTGCTGATGGTGAACTTCCCATTCAGAGCTCCGCAGGATGATATCCCGACAGTGAGTCTGGATCGCTTCTTCCTGCCTCATGGATTCCCTTTGTTCCTTAATCTGCAGCTGGTAACGCTGGCTGTGGGCATCATCTTGTCGGTAGTGCATGTAGAGCAGTTTTACTCGATGATGATGGTGGGATTTGCTGTGGCCATCTTGTCGCAGCGCTTTGTGTTTAAAAATGCTGAACTGAAGAGCGAGGTGGTGACAGGACTCATCCTGATGGGGGTTGCCCTGCTGATGCTGATAACACGCCATCTGCCTATCGTACTGCTTGCAGCACCATTGTTTATTGGTATGGGAGTAGGACTGATAGGAGCGCGCTTCCTGCTGTTCTTCATCAAACTGAGTCGCCACTGCCAGCGAGGCACCTCACAGAGTACTTTCCTACTGGGATGGGAGAGTGGCATAGCATGGGGTGTGGGCATCGGACTGGCCGTGCTGAAAGGGGATGTGCTCTCTGGCTTGGTTGCTGCTTTGGTGCTGGTGATAGTGGCTTCGGTTATGTATCACTTTACACACAATTGGTTTACAAATAATAAAAACAGATAAAATAGGAACATGTCCTTAGCCTCGGCAGAGTGAGGCATAAGGACATGTTTCACAACGATGCTGATCATCAGTTGGTACAAATGCTATCTGGGCATTGAAGATGTCGGCCAACAGTTGATTGAGCAACTCGATAAACTCCTCGGAATAGGTAGCTATATCAGTTACTTTTTCTTTTCCTATCTTTAATGTCGGGTCATAGCCATCACCACCTGCATGCTGAATGAACAGCAGGCAAGGCGACACCATCTCTGGCGTGTTGGAGCGTACGATGTGCGCATAAAGGAACGTCTGCAGGAAATAGTCACTATGCTCCTTGATAGCTTCTTGCGAAAAAATGGCGGCTACATGGGGCATAGCTTTGACGTTGCGAGATCCTGTCTTGTAATCGACAACACGAATGCGCTCCAGACCTGTTTCGGGATCGGTAATGCTGTCTAAACGGTCGATGATACCTGCTATATACTTATCGCCTAGCGTGATGTTGACCCATTTCTCAAGTCCAAGAATACGGAAGGGGGTCAGGCCCCTGTCGCATTCTAATAGCTGGCGCAGGTACTTGATGATAACCTCACGGTTGATGAGTTGCAGACCATCAAGTGGGGGGAGGGGGCGCGAGGCATCATCGATATGGAAGAACTCTTGTTTGATGCCTTCATCCACCATGTGCACTATGGTCACTGCGTCTTTTAATAGATCATCGAGCGCCATTGTGGTGATGGTGTTATGGGTTTGAGACAGGTATTGGTAAACCAACTGGGCTGCCTTGTGGAAAATGTTACCAAACAGGCGATTGTCTATCAGGTCGTCGTCGGTATTGTCGGGTTCTTTTAGTTCGCATACAAAACGGTAGAAGAAGCGGAGCTGGCAGCGCAGATAGGTGTTGATGGCTGTAGGACTAATACCACCTGCATCTTTGCTGAAGCGTTTCTGCAACTGGGTCATTACTTCTGGCGTTTTGACAATCACTTTGGGCGCGTGCAACTGTGGCATCTGACCTGCCTTGAGGGTCTGAAACGTGATGGGTATCTTATTGTCGACCATCAGTTGCAGCATAAAGCGCGACATCTCGGCTGCCTGACCATCACTGGTGGCATTGTTATACAAAATAGTTACATCGCTGGCACGTTGCAGCAGGCGATGGAAATAGTGCTCATAGATAGACACCTTATAATCTACAGTGGTCAGTCCGTAGGCTTTACGAAGTGCATAGGGGATAAACGAGGTGTCGTTGACGCCACGTGGCATGTTGCCCTCGTTGCACGATAGCAGTAGAACATGGTCGAAGTCAAGGTTACGTGTTTCAAGCACGCCCATCACCTGGATGCCTTCTGCCGGTTCGCCATGGAAGGGGATGGAGGTGGAGGTTATCAACTGACCTATCAGGTGCTGAAGTGTAACGACATTTACGCACAGCACACCGCTATCTACCAAACCACTCAGACGGTTGAGTAAGGTGTACATGCGGAACAGACTTTCTGTATCCAAAGGTGAGTCGATGATAGGACTCTTGGAGGTGGCAATGGTCTGTGTGATATGAATGAGCCAATGCAGCATGGACTGGATATCTTGATACCGTTGCGAGGCAAAGTCGTCGGGCATGATGCTGGCATAGGGATGGCGCTTGATGCTCTCTACCCAACGGCGGGCAAACTGCTGCTTGCGCAGTGAGTAGCCATGAACCTGCATGTTCAGAAGCGTGTTGATGAGTGAAGCTATCGACGTCTGACCGAGTGGGTAACCAGTGGTGATGTTCACTTTATCTACTTGTTCGGGCAGACAGTGGATGACCGTCTGCAGCAATCCCTCGTTGCAAAGTACGATGGCGGTATGGCGCCCACCTTGGATGCGCTCGTTGTTCAGCCAATCGCCAATATAACGTGCCTGAATGTTTTCTGTAGGGGCAGAGATGAAATGAAGGTGGCGAGGGGGTATCTCGTCAGTGTCCTGATAGAACAGTGCCTTGCCTTGTTTCTCCAAGCGACTGAAGAGTGTTTGCTCTACTTGTTGCAGGAGGTTGAAGCCAATAAATACGTAGGTGTCGTATTCAAACTCAATCGTTTCGTCGGTGGCCACCTGGCGATAGAGGGCACCCTCGTAAGCCAGTTGTTTCTCGGCCAACTTCTGATTGAAGGTGTGGTATATCTCGGCGAGATGACTCCAGAGGCGCAGGAAACGCTCTTTGAGCTCCGTGTTATGCTCGTCAGAGAAATTGCTGAAGAAGCGTTTGATCATCTCGCGCTGCTCGGGGGTGAGATACGAGGTGTCGTCGAGTTCATGGATGTCGCGCAGATTGGCAAGCACCTTATCGGCGGGGGCCATATTCTTATCCAAATCATCAAAATCGGCCAATAGCAGTTGGCCCCATCCATAGAAATGGTCGAGTGGTTCGTCGGTGCCTGTGCAGGCTAAGAACACACGATGCAGTTCGCATATCAATAGGATAGGGTCGGCAACCTGAAGTTGGGAGTGCGAACGAAACAAATCGCTGATGGTGATATAGGCAGGGCTCCAGATGGGTTTGCCAGCCAGGCGTGCCAAGTGCTCGTTAAGAAATAGCGAGGCTCGCTTGTTGGGGAATACCACGGCTACGCGCGAGAGGTTGGTACCATATCTTGAAAGCAGATCTTCTGCTACATGTTCGAGGAAACTCTTCATACTTCTTCTATTTTATTGCTGTAAACATACCAAAGGTAGCCTTTGATATTCTGATGCCCCATGGATGCCAGCAGGTTCATATATTGGTGAACCTGTGCATGATATTCTGGGGCGGGATGACCAAATTTAAAATCTACTACTATCCACTCTTTACCATCTGTCATCACACGGTCAGGACGATGTTCCTTCACTTCGCCATCTTCTACTGAGAGAATGGTACACTCATTAAAAAGAGTCCAGTGAGGGGAGAACCAAGAGGCTACACGTGGGTCGGCAAGACGTTTGCGCAGCATGGTTGTAATCTTCTCGGCTGTCATCTCTTCGTCGTAGAGAATACCCTCGAATTGAAGGCGTTGCAGGGCTTCTGGAATGTCCTTTTCTGTTTGGATAGTTGAGAATATCTCATGGAGCACACTACCTGCCTGAATATAACGACGTTGTTGGTCTGTCTCGTCGCCCTCGATAAAGTCGCGACTACGATTACTCTGACGGAAGTTGATCTTGCTGTCAAAGGTGCGGATAGATACGTTCACGCTCTCGGCCTTTTGCAGGAACGGATTCTTGCTAATGGGGGTAGATGAACTGGCTGCCTTAGTAGGTGTGGCAGCATCGGTGCCGTATGAAAACACAATGGCAGCCTGATCATCTTCCATCCCTTCCAATTGAGCTGTAGGCATATCGCCTGCCACTAATGGCAAGCACTGCTCAATCAGTGCGGAGCGAGAACCTTTGGCGCCACGCTTGCCAATGACATAGAGACTCTTGGCAGCACGAGTAAAAGCCACATAGAGCAGATTCAGATTATCTACTGTGTTTTGCAGGTGCTCATGCAGATAGTCGGCCTCGTAGATGGTGCCCATCAGTTGCTTGTTGTAATCGATGGGTACGATAGGGAGGTCGCTGAATGGGGCTTCTTGAGGATGGCACCAGATAGTGTTGTCGGTATTCTTCTCCAAGGTCCAGTCGCAGAAGGGGATGAGTACATGGTCGTACTCCAACCCCTTTGACTTATGGATGGAGATAAGACGGATGCCATTGGTCTCGTCGCTCTGTATGGTTTTCTTGCAAAGCGACTCTTCCCACTCGGTGAGGAATGACTGGATGTCGGTGGTGTTCTCATTGACATAACTGGCCAACTGATCATAGAAGGCGCACAGATAGGCTCCCTGACCCTCCAGGCGATGCAACTCGAAGATGGCGTAGATCTTCTCGGCAAGTTCATAGAGTGGTAGGGTGAGCAAATCGTCGAAATGCTTGATATAGGCCTCAGGCAGATAGCTGTCGAGATCTGTGCCGGCTATCATAAATTCATCGTCGCCCAACTCTTCCTTGCCTTGCACTGTGCAAAGCCAGGTCTTCACAATGGAGGCCTTGGTGAGACTATCTGTGGGAGTGAGCAAAAGCTGCAAGGCCTGAATGATCAGGCATACTGCGCTTGAGGCATCTAAGCGGAAGGCTTCGTCGCTAACAATACTCACTGTGGGCAGATGCTCCAGGAAATACTGGGCGATGATGGGTATCTGGAAATTGAAACGTACCAGGATAGCAATGTCTTTCTGACTGACACCCTTTGCTATCAGTTCGCTCACGTTCTCTGTGAGCTGTTGCAATACCTGCTCCTGATAATCGTCGTTAGGTAGCAGTTTGATTTCTATCTTACCTTCTTGCTGGCGCTTTTCAGGCACCTGTTGGGTTACGTCGGCATAGGCTTTCTGTAGTTGTTCGCGCTCGATGCTATTCAATTCTTCGAGCTCTTTGTATTCTGATTGAGCCGCATGGGTGAAGAACTGATTATTGAAGTCGATGACATTGCGGGTAGAGCGGTAGTTGGTAGAGAGCGACTTGATGTCTATCAGCATCGAATTAAACTGCTGCTCGATGCCATTCAACAATCGCCAGTCGCCTGAGCGCCAGCGATAGATGCTCTGCTTCACGTCGCCCACAATCAGGTTGCTGCCATCATCATGACTCATCGTCTCTGAAAGGAGCACCTTGAAGTTCTGCCACTGAATGGTTGAAGTGTCCTGAAACTCATCAATCATCACGTGCTTAAGTTGGGTGCCAATCTTCTCGAAGATAAAAGGTGAGTCGCTGCCATCAATCAGTGCGTGGAGCAGTTGCTGTGTATCGCTCAGCAGGAATCTATTCTCTGTTGCATTCAAGTCGTGCACCTTCTTCTCAATACTACTCAGCAGGCGCAACTGATTAAGATGGCGCAGGGTGAGGTCGGCCGACTTGTAGATTTTCCACTGTGTGGGTAGTGAATCATAGGCATAGCGTAGTATCTGCAGCAGCGATGATTCTACCACCTGCAGCACCATATCGCGCTGTGGATGGGTCTTGGTGCACCATTTCCCAGGATCCTCCAAGTGAGTGGTCACTGTAGATGTGATGATGGAGGGGTCGAAAGTGCCTCTACAGAGCTTATTGAAGAAACTGGCAATGCCCGTTTTCTTCTTCGACAGGTCGTCAACGCTGAGCCCTTCGCCTTCGAGAGTGTCAAAGAAACTCACACCTATCTCCTTCATGTGGTCCTCGGCAGCCTTGCGAAGTTCGCGCAGATTTCTGGTGTAGTGCTCAAAGAAGCCTTCTTCGCTCATCTTCTGATTAAGCGTGCTGCTTACTTCTTTATAATAGTCCTTAAAGATGTGCTGACCAAACTTCTTAATCTGGGCTATAACGTTCCACGACTTGTCGTCTGAAATATTCTCCATGATATACTTCAGAATCCATTGCAGCATGACATCTTCAGTGGTCAAGTCTTCTATCAACTGATCTACGGCAAGTTCTTCCACCTGATAGTCATTCAATCCAATGCGCAGATTGGTGGTCAAGTCGAGCTCGCGTGCCATATTGCGTAGCACACTCTGAAAGAAGGTGTCGATGGTTTCTACACGGAAATAGTTGTAGTTATGTGTAAGATTATTGAGCGCAATACCTGCACGCTCACTGATGACGTGAGGCTCGAGACTTGTCTTGGACTGGATAACGGAGAGATAGTTGTCTGATTCTGGCAGTTGCTTCCAGATGCCATACAACTGACTGAGGATACGCATCTTCATCTCCTCTGTGGCCTTGTTGGTAAAGGTTACAGCCAAGATGTTGCGATAGCTTTGTGGATTCTCCACCAGCAAGCGTATGTATTCGGTGGCCAGTGTGAACGTCTTGCCGCTGCCTGCACTGGCTTTATATACGGTGAGTGGTTTTATTGATTCGTTTACCATCTTCTGAATAGTTCAAATTCTACTTCTACGCCTATGCGGTCGAAATGGGTGTTACGGAAACTGGCAAAAGCGCCTACTGAGATGTATCTGTTGGTGAAACCATAGCCCAACTCGTAGTAAGGGCGAGAGTTTTGCAACAATACGGAACTCAGATAGAATCGCTCTTTCTCTATATATTTTCCCAGATAGGGAATCCAAGTGGCCACCAGCATAGGTGACTCGTATGACACATTGCCACGGAGATAATAATCAGACTCGTTGTAAACACGACTTCTGAGCAGTTGAAAGTTACCACTCCAGTCGTCATCCCAGCCTTCTGGCAGATTCTCGTCGTGGAAGTTTGCGAAATCTACAAACAGGTTATCCTTCTTATTGGTATAGAAACCTGCACCTGCTCGGAGGTTGAGCAGTCGCAGTCCTGGAATCTTCTTCTTCCACTGAGCATCAAACTCCCAGCGCTCGTACTCCAAATCTGACTTGTTGACATCCTTGATGCCTCGTTCATAGTTGGCTGTTAATACAGGACCGCGATTTAACCAAGGTGAGAACTTCAAGCCGATGATAGGTGCAAAACTGCGATACTTGGTGGGCATATCATAGGATTGCATAATCTCCTTGTTGACAGCCGAGCGGCAATGGTAGATGAATCCAGTCTCGATATCAAGCCAACTGAACACCATGATGTTATTCGTGATGCTGAGATACCTGTCCTTGAATTTGTCAATGTTTGTATTGTCGAAGTTGATAGTGTCTTGATGTGCTTTGTTTATCACGTTCATGACACTCGAATTACTGATGCGGTTGCCATTACCATATATCAACTCAACAAAACCATTTCGCTTAGGGTTATACGTCATGCGTAATGGTGCTGTGAAGTAGAACTGATGGTCTCTGAATGTGTAACCGAAAGTGGGATTAAGTGTCAGATACCGGTGTGGTGAGAAATTGTATTGCGAACGAAAACGCATTTTGTAACGTACACCACGATTGTGACTATAGCTGATGTATAGCGGGTTGATGATGGGCGACATCTTGAAATTGGCATCATCTGATTCTGCGCTGATAGGTGTCACGAGATTCTCACCAATGGTATCCCAGAAGATCTTTTTCCAAAAGCGCTCTTTCTTTGGAATGGTGTCCTGGTCCAAGCTGTCATGAAGTAATTGCTGGTCGTAGGCATCGTAAATCTGCTTGTCTGTCTCTGAAAGAGGAGTAGGTCGAACCTTTGCCATCGCACTCCTGCTATCAAGCTTGTCGATGGAGTCGGGAAGCATTTCGTTGCAGTTGTAGCTGGCATCGAAGAGCGCTGAAATTCTGTTGCCCATAAACCTGAATGTGGCTGCTGTGGTGCATTTGGCTGGCATCACAGAGCGTCCGCCTTCTTTGCCCTGAGTAACCTCAGTACGGAAAGTGATCATGTCGAATTCACCATTCAGTAGGGTACGGATGATGCGGCCTGTCTCTGTTTCTACGATTGCATAACCATTCAGTAGCTGGGTGTTATATATCTTCGGACGGAACTCCAAACGCGTGGTGCCATCATGCTGCGACTTCTGGTTGAAATGGTAATATCTGCGATTGGTCTTGTTGAAAGGCGAGAGCATATGTCCATCGTAGAGCGCAATATCATAAATGTTTGGAGTCATATAATCAAGTAGGGTGGGCAGGGCTTTGCGATTCTGCTGTATCGTACCTGATAGTATCTGGTTTGAGATGTTGTAATTGTGGGCATCCTTAAATACCACCTTACTGTATGATTCGCGGATGTAGTCTTTCGGCTCCTTGGTCAACACATACATCGAAGGGATAAGCTTCAATATGGAATTGCGCTTGTCAACATGGTAGAGAAACTTTGCATACACCTGATCCTCGAGACTGTCGATGGCTGGTGTATGGGTCTTCTGATAGTTATAGATACGATTCAAGACAACCAGCGAGTCACGCTTGTTGCCCGCTGATACTCTGATGGCCATACTCAGAAGTATGGCGCTCAGTAGTGTCTTGGTGAATAGTTGATCGTATCTCAAAGTTATTGATATTATTTTATTCCAGTTTCTCTTTCAGGTATTTACCTGTCAGACTTCCTTTGCATGCTACAACCTCTTCAGGTGTGCCCGCTACTACCAGATTACCACCTTTGTCGCCTCCGTCAGGACCTAAATCAATCACGTGGTCGGCGCATTTTATTACCTCCATATTATGCTCGATAATCAAGATGGTGTGACCTCTTGCTATCAGCGCTTCGAAGGCTTTAAGCAGGCGTTGGATGTCGTGGAAGTGAAGACCAGTGGTAGGCTCGTCGAAGATAAAGAGTGTGGGCTCCTGTTTCTCCTGACCAATGAAGTATGCCAGCTTTACACGCTGGTTCTCACCACCTGACAGCGATGATGAGTTCTGACCAAGTTTAATGTATCCCAAACCAACATCCTCAAGTGTCTTCAGGCGCTTCACGATGGTTGTCTCACCACCTTCCTGGAAGAATGTGATGGCTTCCGAGATGGTCATATTTAATACATCATCTACACTCTTGCCATGATAGTTCACATCCAGAATCTCTTTCTTGAATCGGTGACCATGACAGGCTTCGCATTCCAACACCAAGTCGGCCATAAACTGCATCTCAACAGTAATGGTACCTGCTCCCTTACACTCTTCGCATCGACCGCCATCAGCGTTAAATGAGAAGTACTGTGGGGTAAAGCCCATCTGCTTGGCAAGTGGCTGCTGAGCATAAAGTTCACGAATAGCATCGTAGGCTTTTACATAGGTAGCAGGGTTTGAACGGCTACTCTTACCTATCGGGTTCTGATCCACAAACTCAATGTGCTTGATAGCTTCAATATCGCCGTCAAGTCCGAGATATTCGCCTGGCGCATCACAAGCATCTCCCAGACGCCTGCGTATAGCAGGATAGAGAATACCTTTGATGAGGCTGGACTTGCCAGAACCTGAAACGCCTGTTACTACAGTCATCACGTTGAGAGGAATCTTTACATCAATTCCTTTCAGGTTGTTCATGCGTGCACCTTTGATGGTGATGAATCTGTTCCAAGGGCGTCGGGATGCTGGTACGGGTATCTCTTCCTGGTGTAACAGGTATTTGACCGTATAACTCTTGGGCCACTTCTTGAGAGAGGCGGGTTCTACTTCCTTGGCATCGCCATCAAAAACAACCTCACCACCCAAGCGACCTGCATCGGGACCAATATCAATCAGATGGTCGGCGGCGCGCATAATCTCCTCATCATGCTCAACCACTACAACGGTATTGCCTAACGACTGTAGTTCCTTCAGTACATGAATCAAACGGTCGGTATCTCTAGAGTGCAAGCCGATGCTGGGCTCATCAAGAATATACAATGAACCAACCAACGAACTGCCTAGTGATGTACAGAGGTTGATGCGCTGACTCTCTCCACCTGAAAGGGTGTTAGAGAGACGGTTAAGCGTGAGATAGCCCAAACCGACATCCAACAGGAATTGGAGGCGGCTTTTGATTTCTACCAGCAGTCGCTTACCTACTTCTGCATCGTGGGCATCGAGTTCCAGATGCTCGAACCATTCCTTTACTTTTATGACTGGCATCTGAACCAGATCGGTGATACTGCGTCCACCTATCTTTACATAGTCGGCTTCTGGTTTCAAGCGTGTGCCATGACACTTCGGACAAGTAGTCTTGCCACGATAGCGTGCCAGCATCACACGATATTGTATTTTGTACTGGTTCTCTTTCACCATCTCGAAGAAACTGTCGATACAGGGGCGCTCTGCCTTTCCATTGTCGGATGGCAGACCATGCCATAACCAGTCTTTTTGCTTCTGACTGAGGTTCATGTATGGTTCAAAGATGGGGAAATCGTCTTTTGCGGCATTGCGACAGAACCAATCTTGCCACTGCTTCATCTTATCACCATGCCAACAAACCACGCAACCATCGTAAACAGAAAGGGTTGTATTGGGTATCACTAATTTCTCATCGATACCAATAATTTTCCCAAATCCCTGGCATTCGGGGCAGGCGCCTGCTGGCGAGTTGAATGAGAACATCTGGTCGGTAGGCTCTTCGAAGGTCATTCCATCGGCCTCGAACTTCATAGAGAAATCGTAGAAGATGGTGGGTGGGAAGAGCAAGCGCAATTCGCCGTGACCTTCATAGAAAGCCGTCTCGGCAGAATCGACCAGTCGGGCGATAACATCTTTGCTGTCATCAACCGATAGGCGGTCGATGACTAGGTAGATGCTAGCCTCACTAGCCTGGCTAGCCTGACTAGGATTACTAGCCAGATAATCATCGATTCTTTGGAAATCGCCATTCATGTAAATGCGGGCATAGCCTTCTAGCTGGTAGGTCTTGAGTTGCTGCTCCATGGTGCGCCCTTCGCGTAAATGGATGGGTGCCATAACCACAAATCTTGTTCCTTTAGAAAACTCCAGCATCTTCTGTACCACATCCTCGGTAGAATGCTTCTTTACCTCGCAACCACTAATGGGTGAATAGGTATGGCCGATGCGGGCAAACAGCAGACGCAGATACTCGTAAATCTCTGTGCTGGTGCCCACAGTGCTTCGTGGATTGCGTGATATCACTTTCTGCTCGATAGCGATGGCAGGCGGTATGCCACGGATAAAGTCACACTCTGGCTTGTTCATTCTGCCAAGGAATTGTCGGGCGTAGCTCGACAAACTCTCTACATAACGGCGTTGGCCTTCGGCATACAAGGTGTCGAAGGCCAAAGATGATTTACCGGAGCCACTGACTCCGGCAATCACTACAAATTGGTTTCGGGGTATCTTGACGTCAATATTCTTAAGGTTATTGACTCTTGCCCCTTTTATCTCTATTGAATCACTCATTCATTATTAAAGAATACTCTTCACGGCCTCGAGCATGCCTACGCTCTTAATGAGGTCGAGATCCTGCTTCACCATAGCGTTCAGACCAGGAATCTTATTCAAATCTTCCTGCCAGATGAATTCAGCACCCAATACACCATCGGTAACCTTCTGTGTGTCGCCTGTTGCCCAGAGCTCCTTCAGCAGGTCCATAATCTTCTGGTCGTCGTTAGGTACGATCTCAACACCATCCTCGCGCTTGCCACCCTTATAATAGGTGATGATAGCAGCCAAACCGAATACCAATCCCTTAGGCAACTCGCCTTTGCGCTCCAGATAGGTCTTCACACCGGGCAGGTCGCGAGCCTGGAACTTGGGGAATGAATTAAGCATGATGCTGGTAACCTGGTGGTCAACGTATGGGTTGTCGAAACGCTCCAGCACGTCGCCGGCAAACTTCTCGAGCTCGTCCATTGGCAGGTCGAGGGTCTGCATCAGCTCGTCAAACTGAACTTTGTGGATATATTGGCTGATAACCTCATGGTTGCAAGCATCACGAACAATGTTAACACCACTCAGGAATGCTACAGGGCTCAGCACGGTGTGAGGACCATTGAGCAGGGTAACCTTACGCTTGTGGTAGGGCTCCTCTGAAGGTACGAACAGTACGTGCAGACCTGCTTTGTCGGCAGGGAACTCCTTTTCAACTTCTTTTGGAGCCTCGATAACCCAAAGGTGGAAGTTCTCGGCCTGTACAACCAGATTATCACGATAAGAAATCTTTTCCTGAATCTCTGCAATCTCTTTGCGTGGGAATCCTGGTACAATGCGGTCAACGAGAGTGGCATAAACACCACATGCCTCTTCGAACCACTGCTTGAAGTCGGCGCCAAGGTTCCACAGCTCAATATACTTATAGATGCAATCCTTCAGAACGTGTCCGTTCAGGAAAATAAGTTCACATGGGAAGATGATAAGACCTTTAGTCTTGTCGCCATTGAAAGTCTGATAGCGGCGATACAACAGCTGAACCAACTTTCCGGGATAGCTGCTAGCAGGTGCATCCTCGAGCTTGCAAGAAGGATCGAAAGCGATACCAGCCTCAGTGGTATTTGAGATAACGAAACGAATCTCTGGCTGATCGGCCAAAGCCATGAAGGCGGCATTTTGTGTATATGGATTCAGCGCGCGGCTGATAACATCAATTCGCTCCAATGTGTTTACAGGTTTACCGTTCTCGCGGCCCTGCAGATTTACGTGGTACAGACAGTCCTGAGCATTAAGCCAGTCAACCATACCTTTCTCGATAGGCTGAACAACTACAACCGAACCATTGAAATCGGTCTTCTGGTCCATGTTCCAGATAATCCAATCAACGAAAGCGCGGAGGAAGTTTCCTTCGCCAAACTGAATAACCTTTTCAGGCATTACGCTCTTAGGAGCAAACTGTTTGTTTAGTGGTTTCATTTTTAAATATTGTTTTAATTGTTACTCATTTCGACTGCAAAGATAGACGAATTTTGTGATACTTCCAAATTTAAAGAACCGAAATGCATAAAAAAACACGAAAACCTTTGCGCTAAATTTTGTTGATGTCAACATAACCATGCATCACAGCATAAATGGTGAGGGCTGACACGCTTTTGAAGCCCAGTTTATCCATGATATTCTTGCGATGAGTGATGACAGTTGCCAGTCCGATGTTCAGTTTGTCGGCGATTTCTTTATTGATTAATCCTTGTGCAATCAGCGACATCACCTCGATTTCGCGATCAGACAGGATTTTCTGATTCAAGATAGCTGGCATAGGAGGCATGTTCTTGCCGCCACCGTGAGCATGCTGCTCAAGCATCAGCAACGAACGAACCAACTCTTTCTCTGGTACGTTCACGCATAGGCTATGGAACTCTGACAACTGCGACATGGTGTCGAGTGATAGTGTCAGGACGATGGTTTTGCGTTTGCGCTCTATGAAGAATGGCATATTCTCCAATACCACAGCCATCGCTGTGAAATAGTGGAAGTAGCTGTCGGGATCGTTGGCTTCAAGCTCCGTCAGCGATCCATATACATCTACTGTCATGATAGGCATGACATTCTGGAGAATAGCCTTCAACCCCAATGCCGAGAGGGTATTGGGGTCGATGATAGCTATCTTGGGTCTATTGTTCATGATAAGAATCCTAATAATGCACCAGCGGCTACAGCCGATCCAATCACACCTGCTACGTTTGGTCCCATGGCATGCATGAGCAAGAAGTTGTGACGGTCGTACTCCAGACCGAGGTTGTTAGATATACGTGCTGCCATTGGTACGGCACTTACGCCGGCGTTACCAATCAGCGGGTTCAGTTTCTTGCCTTCAGGCAGGAAGAGGTTCATCAGCTTAACAAAGCATACACCCGATGCAGTGGCAATCATAAAGGCCATGGCACCTAAGGCGAAAATCTTGATGGTGTTAAAGGTGAGAAACTCACTGGCCTGAGTAGAGCAGCCAACGGTCAAACCTAGTAACATCACTACGATATCGTTGAGTGCTGCACCTGCAGTCTTAGCCAAACGGGTGGTCTTGCCACTCTCCTTCAGCAGGTTGCCAAAGAACAGCATACCCAGCAAGGGCAGGCCCGATGGTACGATGAAGGTGGTGAGCAGCAGTCCGATGATAGGGAACAGGATGCGCTCAGTCTGCGATACCTCTCTACCTGGCTTCATCTTGATGACGCGCTCCTTATCGGTAGTGAGCAGGCGCATGATGAATGGCTGGATAACGGGTACCAACGCCATGTATGAATAAGCACAAACAGCGATGGCTCCCATCAGGTTGGGTGAGAGTTTAGAACTCAGGAAGATGGCAGTAGGACCATCGGCACCACCGATGATGGCGATACCTGCAGCCTGCGAAGGCTCGAAACCCATAGCCAGTGCAACCATATAAGCTCCAAAGATACCGAACTGGGCGGCGGCACCAATCAGCATCAGCTTGGGGTTGGCCAGCAGAGCTGTAAAGTCGGTCATAGCACCGATACCCAGGAAAATAAGTGGTGGATACCAACCCTGGCGCACACCTTGGTAGAAGATGTTGAGCACAGAGTTGTCCTCATAAAGTCCAATCTCCAGTCCTGCGTCTGCACGGAAGGGGATATTGCCAAGAATGATGCCTAGTCCGATGGGGACGAGAAGCAGTGGCTCAAAGTCTTTCTTGATGGCAAGCCAGATGAAGAAGGCTCCCACGGCAATCATGATAAGATTTCCTACCGTCGCATTGGCAAAAGCGGTATAGGTAAGAAACTCATGAAAGTTCTGTATGATAAACTGTCCTAAATCCATAATTATCAATTATCAATTGTCAACTAACCTATGGTGAGTAGAACAGAGCCTTCCATGACGCTTTCACCTTGTTTCACGGTGATAGATGTAACGGTGCCAGCGTACTCAGATTCGATGTTGTTCTGCATCTTCATTGCTTCGAGCACCAGAACCACGTCGCCCTGCTTTACCGTGTCGCCTACGTTCACCTTCACATCAATGATGGTACCAGGCAGCGGGGCCTTGATGGCTGAACCAGTGCTTGCTGCTGCGGGCGCGGCGGCGGCTGGAGCAGCTGCTGGAGCTACAGATGGACGAGCCACAACTTTGGGGGCCTCTACATGTACTTTCTTCAGGGTGCTTGTGGGGTTGATGGGCTGTTTCAACTCTACGTCGAAACGCACGCCATTCACTACTACTTTGGCTACGTTGCCCTCCACTTCTTCTATCTCTACGTCGTAATCAACGCCTTGTACTTTATATTGATACTTGTTCATAATGTTCTATCGTATTTCTGGGGTTGTTGGGATTTTAGGTGCATTGTGTGATGTGGGAATAATGGGTTTTGAGAAGTGCGTCATCTGACTGCCTTCGTCGGCCCATCCCGTTTCACGGGCTTTGATAGTGATGATACCACTCTCTACATCGTGAACATCGTCTTGATACTGCTTCAAAGCCATAGAGATGACGGCGATGTAAACCTCCTTGTCTATACCCTTGGTTTTCAGACCATCCTGCAGAATGTTACCTGTGGCATGAGCCAGATCGTGGGTAACTTCGACAGTTTTGGTGATGGGCTTGATGGGTTGGGTGTTGGCCACTTTCTTCGCCATCTCGATATTACGCATCACAAGTCCGAAAATCCAGAAGAACAAAAAGAGCACTAACAGACAGAAGAATACGATGCCCATGGCTAGCAGGGTAATGCCGAAGCCATGTGGGTCTTCGCGCTTCAGATAAGCGTCTTTTGTCTCATCGGTCTTAATGAAGTTCTCAATGCCTGGTGTTACGTTCTCAGCCGATTTTACAGCCCATGCCTTGGCATTCTGTCGGGCATAGCTCTGATCAGCAGCCAATGCTGGGATGGTGACTGAGTCGATAAGTTCTGTGGCATTACCATTGTAGAATCCCAGCCAGATAGGCTCCGACATGGGGACGTTGAGTGAGAGATGCAACTTACTCTGTGTTGGGTTAGAGTTGCAATAGAAGATCAGATGCTGGCGCCCGCCTATCTGCGTACGAGGGTCGCCACTGGGGATGACACTCATGCGCTTGATACGTTCAGGCACACTCATTTTGGGATTGAGTACGGAGCGGTCAGTAGTAAAATACATACCACGCACGTTATAGGTAGTGAACGAGGTGTTCTCCAACTCTATCCATGCGTGGTTCTGTCCGTAGTCATCCTGGATGCTGGCGCTATTGTTGGTCAGCACCTCGTTAATGCGAATGTTCTTGGCTCCTTGAGCCATCATCGCCGTGGTGCCAGCCAGCAATAGTCCGCTGAGCAGGATTTTGGTTTTCTTCATTTTTAGTTGGTGTATTATTATATTGTTTCTAGATAATTCTAGATAATCTAGTATTACTAGTTTTACTAGTATTCCTAGTTGGCTGCGGAATTAGCCGCAGAAGAAGAGTACTACTATCTGGGCTGTAAAGATGCGTAGGAACATCGCCAGCGGATAAACTGTTGAGTAGCCCAGAGCAGGAGCTTCTTTAGAGCAGATGCTGTTAGCATAAGCCAGTGCGGGGGGATCGGTATAGGTACCAGCTATCATACCTGCCAGAGTAAAGTAGTTGAAACCAAACTTCAAGCGGGCGATAGGACCTACAATCAGGATAGGAATAATAGTAATCAGGAAACCTGTGAGCACATAGAGCAGACCGTCGCCCTGAACTACTGTCTCAAAGAATCCTGCACCAGCCTTGATACCTACAGATGCCAAGAAGAGCACCAGTCCAATTTCGCGTAACATCATGTTAGCCGAAGTGGTGGTATAGGTTACCAGATGTATCTTATAACCGTATCGGCCGATGAGAATGGCGATAATAAGTGGACCACCTGCCAAACCTAACTTCACGGGAACAGGCATGCCTGGGATGGCCAATGGGAACATACCAAAGATAAGACCAATGAAGATGCCTACGAAGATAGTAGCGATGTTAGGTGCATCCAGACGGCGGATAGAGTTACCCATTTTTCCTGCCACACGATCTACAGCGTCCTCAGGACCAACTACCATAATGCGGTCGCCAACCTGCAGGGGCAGTGTGGGAGAAGCGAAGATGTCCATGCCATGACGGGTGACGCGAGTAACGTTTACACCATGTACACTTGAGAAGTGGAGCGAAGCCAGTGTCTTACCGTTCACCTTTGGATTGGTGATGACGATACGCTTAGATACCATTGGCTGATCCTGCTGCTCAAAGTCGATGTCGAGTTTTGGTCCGATGAAGGCGGTGATAGCCTCCTGGTCGGCCTCGGCACATACAATCAGCATCTGGTCGCCTAAGTGGAAGATGGTGTCGCGGTTAGGTATGCAAAGTTCTCCGTTAGAAACCAGACGAGATACTACAAAGTCGCGATTCAAGAAGTCGTGAACCTGAAGCAGGGTCTTGCCCTCAAGATACTTGTTGGTTACTTCGAGGTGCATCTTGTATGGCTTCTTGTTGGCGTTGGTCTCGTCGAGAGCCTCAAGCTGCTTTTCCTCGTTGTCGAGCTTAACCTTGCAGATGTACCTTACTAATATAATAGCGCCGATAATGCCGAGCACACCGAGTGGGTAGGCACAGGCATAGGCCGATGCAATCTGTGGAGCATTGCTGCCGAAAACTGTTGTAAGGGCTTCGTTGGCAGCACCAAGTCCTGGCGTGTTAGTTACAGCACCATACAGCGTACCAACCATCATAGGCAGATTGTTGATGTTGCTGGTGTCGAAGAAGATGTAGTAGCATCCAAACATCACGAGGATGTTGAGCAGGATGGCTGTTGCAGCCACTGCGTTAAGTTTGATGCCCTGTGTGCCAAAACTCTCAAAGAATCCAGGACCAACCTGCAGACCAATCATAAATACAAATAGGATCAGTCCGAAATCCTGTACGAATGTAAGAATGGGAGTTGGAGCGGTAAAGCCGATGTGTCCAGCAAGGATTCCGGCAAACAAAACAAAGGTTACTCCTAATGATACTCCAAAAAACTTAATTTTTCCTAAATAGACTCCAATTGCTATCACAATAGCATAGAGCAGCGCAATATGTGCTACCGAGTCTGTCGTCGTAAAAAGGTCACTTAACCACTGAAATGATTCCATAAATAATTCTAAATAATACCTATTCTTTAAAATTTCTCAAATTTCGGTGCAAAGGTAGTTAAAAAATGCTCATCTTTATCATTTTTGTGCATCAAATTTCGCATAAATAGTGTTTTTTTATTTCTTTCACACTTCAAAATGATGTTTTGTGCAAAAAAGTTGTAACTTTGTCAGCTGATAATAGCAACTTAAAATATTACTTATATAATAATTAAAACGTATTAAATCTATGGCAAACAAAGAGAAACTCTTTACCGAGTTCGTAGCTCCGACAACCCAGGAATGGCTTGATAAGATTCAGGTTGATTTGAAGGGTGCCGACTTCCAGAAGCGCTTGGTATGGAGGACAAACGAGGGTTTTAACGTACAGCCCTTTTATCGCCGAGAAGATCTGGCTAACCTGAAAACACCAGACGCACTGCCTGGCGAATTTCCTTTCGTACGTGGCAATAAGAAGAATTCTAATGAGTGGTATGTTCGTCAGAATATTGAGGCCAGCGATGCTAAGGCTGCGAATGCCAAAGCGCTTGATATCCTGAATAAAGGTATCGACTCGCTGGGATTCCATATTCCAGGAAAGGCTGTGTCGATGGAGACAATCGAGACACTGCTTGAGGGTATTTATTGCGATATTATCGAGGTGAACTTCTCTACCTGTCAGCGCCACTCGCTCGAGTTGGCTGAGATTCTGAAAAGCTACTGGCAGAAGAAGGGCTATGATAAGGAGAAGATTGTGGGCTCGATAGAGTGGGACCCCATGAAGAAAATGCTCCTTAAGGGCAAGGATGTGTCGGCTGTGCTGGCTTTCGGGCCTAAGTTGGCTGAGTCGCTTAAGGAATATCCAAACTTCCGTGGCATCGCTGTTCATAGTGATGCACTCAACAATGCTGGAGCCTACATCGTTCAGGAGTTGGGCTATGCGCTGGCTTGGGGTAATGAGTATCTGCAGCAGCTGACGGATGCTGGCGTAGATGTTGACATCGCTGCCAAGAGTATCAAGTTTAATATGGGCGTCAGCGAGAACTACTTCATGGAGATTGCTAAGTTTCGTGCAGCCCGCCTGCTCTGGGCTCAGATAGTGAAGCAGTATGAGCCTAAGTGCGACTGTGCTTGCAAGATGATTGTCAACGCCACCACTTCTACCTATAATCAGACGCTTTTTGATAGTTATGTGAACCTGTTGCGTTCGCAGACTGAGGCTATGAGTGCTGCGCTGGGCAGTGTGCACTCGATGGTGGTGACCCCATTTGATGCACCTTACGAGGAGGCTACCGATTTCTCTGAGCGTATCGCTCGCAACCAGCAGCTGCTGATTAAGGAGGAGAGCCACTTCGACCGTATCGTCGATCCTTCTGCTGGCTCTTATTATATTGAGCATCTGACTGATGCACTGGCGCAGGAGGCTTGGAAGATATTCCTGAAGGTGGAAGAGGAAGGTGGCTTCCTGGCAGCTATCAAGGCTGGAACCATCCAGGATGATATCAACGCTACCAACATAAAGCGCCACGGCGATGCTGCCAAGCGCAAGGAGTTCCTGTTGGGCACCAACCAGTTCCCTAATTTCACTGAGAAGAGTGAGGGCAAGAAGGCTTATAAGCATCATTGCGGTTGTGGCGGCGTGCACCATCAGGGCGAGGAGAATGTTGCCTTTAAGGCTATCGAGACCACTCGTCTGGCTGCCGACTTCGAGAATCTGCGTATCCATACCGAGGAGACTAAGGTGCCTACAGCTTTCATGCTTACTATTGGTAATCTGGCCATGCGTCAGGCTCGTGCACAGTTCTCGTGCAACTTCCTGGCTTGTGCAGGCTATAAAGTGATTGATAACCTTGGATTCAAGACTGTTGAAGAGGGTGTAGATGCTGCGCTGGAGGCTAAGGCTGATATCGTGGTGATCTGTTCTTCTGACGACGAGTATGCCGAGTATGCTATCCCAGCCTTTAAGTATCTGAATGGTCGAGCCATGTTTGTTGTGGCTGGTGCACCTGCTTGCATGGAAGATCTGAAGGCCGCTGGCATCGAGAACTACATCCACGTGAAGTGCAATGTGCTCGAGACTTTGAAAGAATATAATCAGAAACTTGGTATTTAACGGAAAGGAGACTTGAATTATGCGTAAACAGTTTAAAGATATAGATATCTATGCAGGCATCAAGGCTCAAGATGGTGCCAAGTGGATTAAAGATAATGGTATTGAGGCCAACTGGAAAACCCCAGAACATATTGAGGTGCGCCCAGTTTATACTAAAGAAGACCTGGAAGGCATGGAGCACCTCGACTTTACGGCTGGTATTCCACCTTATCTGCGTGGTCCTTATTCGATGATGTACCCCTTCCGTCCATGGACCATCCGTCAGTATGCCGGATTCTCTACCGCCGAGGAGTCGAACGCTTTCTATCGTCGTAATCTGGCATCAGGTCAGAAAGGTCTGTCTGTAGCCTTCGACCTGCCTACACACCGTGGCTATGATCCGGATAATGCTCGTGTTGTGGGTGATGTAGGTAAGGCTGGCGTAAGTATCTGTAACGAGGAAAATATGAAGGTGCTCTTCAGTGGTATCCCCTTGAACAAGATGTCGGTTTCTATGACCATGAACGGTGCTGTGCTGCCTATCCTGGCATTCTACATCGTAGCCGGACTGGAGCAGGGCGCTCAGCTCGAAGAGATGGCAGGAACCATCCAGAACGATATCCTGAAGGAGTTCATGGTGCGTAACACTTATATCTATCCACCAGCATTCTCAATGAAGATTATCGCTGATATCTTCGAATATACTTCGCAGAAGATGCCTAAGTTCAACTCTATTTCTATCTCAGGCTATCACATGCAGGAGGCTGGTGCTACCGCTGATATTGAGCTGGCTTATACATTGGCTGATGGTATGGACTATCTGCGTACAGGTGTGAATGCCGGTATCGATGTGGATGCTTTTGCTCCCCGTCTCAGCTTCTTCTGGGCTATCGGCATGAACCACTTCATGGAGATAGCCAAGATGCGTGCAGGTCGCCTGCTGTGGGCTAAGATCGTGAAGAGTTTTGGTGCCAAGAATCCAAAGTCGCTGGCGCTGCGTACACACTCGCAGACCTCTGGTTGGAGTCTCACAGAGCAGGATCCATTCAACAATGTAGGTCGTACTTGTATTGAGGCGATGGCTGCTGTGCTGGGTCATACTCAGTCGCTGCACACCAATGCCCTCGACGAGGCTATTGCTTTGCCTACCGACTTCTCGGCTCGTATCGCCCGTAACACCCAGATCTATATTCAGAACGAGACGAAGGTGTGCAAGCAAATCGACCCATGGGCTGGCTCTTACTATGTGGAGACGCTGACCAACGAGCTTGTTCACAAGGCTTGGGAGCACATCCAGGAGATTGAGAAACTGGGTGGTATGGCTAAGGCCATCGAGACTGGTCTGCCCAAGATGCGTATCGAGGAGGCTGCAGCCCGTACTCAGGCCCGTATCGACTCAGGTGTGCAGACCATTGTGGGTACCAATAAGTATCGCCTTGAGCATGAGGATCCTATCGATATCCTCGAGGTGGACAACACCGCTGTGCGCAAGCAGCAGGAGGAGAGTCTGAAGGAGGTGCGCGGCAAGCGCGACGAAGCTGCATGCCAGGCAGCGCTGAAGGCTATCACAGAGTGTGTGCGCGACTTCCAGGAGGGGCGTAAGAGTGAGAACAATCTGCTCGACCTGGCAGTCAAGGCAGCCCAGCTGCGTTGTACGTTAGGTGAGATTTCAGATGCCTGCGAGGAGATCGTAGGTCGTTATAAAGCAGTAATCAGAACAATTTCAGGCGTGTATAGTTCAGAATCAAAGAACGATAGCGACTTCGAGTTGGCTTGCAAGCTGACTGATGAGTTCGCAGAGAAGGAAGGTCGCCGTCCTCGTATCTTCATTGCTAAGATGGGACAGGATGGACACGACCGTGGTGCAAAAGTAGTGGCAACAGGTTATGCCGACTGTGGCTTCGACGTGGATATGGGACCATTGTTCCAGACGCCTGCCGAGGCTGCCCGTGAGGCTGTAGAGAACGACGTGCATTGCGTTGGAGCCTCTTCGCTGGCAGCAGGTCACAAGACGCTGATACCTCAGCTTATCGAGGAACTCAAGAAACTGGGGCGTGAGGATATCATGGTTATTGCCGGTGGTGTAATCCCAGCTCAGGACTACGACTTCCTTTATAAAGCAGGTGTAGCTGCCATCTTCGGTCCAGGCACGTCGGTAGCTAAAGCTGCTGTAGAGATGATGAAAATCTTGCTTGACAAAGAAGATTGATATAAATGAAGAAAATCCCAGCCAGTTCGGCTGGGATTTCTTCTTTCTGTCTTTGCAATGTTTTACATGAATGAGTCGCGCTCGTTTATCTTATAAGCTTTGTTATCTCCCTTCACGTAGATTTGCAAATCACTGAAGTAACCTGTTTTCTGAATCTCGGCCAAGCTAATCTGTGCATCTTCTTCCTGTGGATATTCTTTTGCATTAGCAAGCTGGCCAGTGAACACAAGTTCTTTCTTTTCTGTATCCAGAACTGATATCCACTCATCCTTCAGTCGGTTTCCGATAACAAATTTCTGACTCATAATTGTTACTCTTTATATATTCGACTTGTAGTTTGTGATGCAAAGATACGTACTTTCTGTCAACTATGTACCGCCACACCCCCAAAAATGTTATGTAAACGTTTGAGTAAATAAAAAAAGTGAAATGATTTTGTTTGTTAAAAAAATAATGTGTATCTTTGCACAAAACAATCTAAAACAATTGAACGAATGAAAAAGATTTTAACTTACGTAATGAGCGCGCTCCTGCTTACTGGAGCTACATCTTTTGTGTTAACAGCCTGCACAAGGGCTAATGCCAACAATGACAATCCTGCACCGCAGGAGGTTGTTAGTTCCGAACTGATACGTACCAGCCAGAGTTGGGATGGGGTAGAGTTGCCCGACTATCTGCAGGGACGGCCTGAGTTGGTGGCTGTGAAGTATGTGTTTCCTGCCGGTAAGAAGTTAGGCTGGCATCACCATCCAGTGATGAACTATGGTGTGTTGGTACAAGGCGAGTTGACCATTATTGGTCAGGATGGCAAAGAGAAGACTGTGCATGAGGGCGAGGCAGTTGTTGAGATGGTGAATACCATCCATCATGGCGAGAATCGTGGCACTAAGCCCGTCATTCTCTACATGTTCTACCTCTCACAGAAAGATCTTCCCCTTGCTGTTCAGCATCCGGAGATACCGTTAGACTGATTTGGGCTCCGTTTCCGACACGAAGCAGGCCACCAAACCGTAGGTGATGGTGGGACGAATCCAGATTTCTGTAAGCAGATAGTCGGTATATTCGTTGATAGGCTCGATATAGATGTCGTAGTTGTAGAGGGCAGCTATGAGCATATCCACGATACATATCATCCACAGGTTGCGCTTGGTGTAGCTCTTCCAGTCTTTGCGAGCATAGAAGAATGTGAGCATGAGGAGGAGCAGCACCGAGAGCGTCAGGCAAACCAAGTGCAACCAATAGAAAGCCAATGGCGGTGGAAATAGAATGTCGCGCAGCAACACCGTGATGCCCACGCATATCGAGCACCAATAGTTGAACTGCTGAGGCTTAAGCCGATTGAAGAAGTACATTCCAATCATTGTCAGACAGGCTATGTAGAACAAGTTGAGCACTAGTTCGGGCCACGCCTCTTGCAGTCCGAAATGTCCGACACCATACAGCATCACTCCAACCGACACCATCCCCGCTATGGCAGTAATGCCAATATCTATAATTCTGGTTTTTTCTTTAAATCTTAGCATAGGCTATTCTTTTTTTTGCTTTTACGTTCATAAACGATACTGCAAATTTACGCATTATTTTTTTACTGACAAGGGAAAATAGGAAAAAGTGCAAGCCCAAGGGCTACACTGGATGTTACTGTTTGCAGGCCATTTTGGTCTGAACATCGAATAAGATGGGGTGAACGCCGAAAATGATTTTGAGCTTGCCACTATTCTTCATACCTTTGCACCGTAGAAAGGAAAAAATTACGGAATTTTAATAATAAAAAAGGTGCCGAGCAATTGCCCGGCACCTTCATTGTTTATTATTACATTTTGTCAAATTCTCCTTTCAACCATTCAAAGCGGGCATTAAGCCACTCTTTCATCGACTGAACCTCATTGTTATAGCTACCCCATACATCGTAATTAGGCCATGTTTGAGTGTAGAAAGTATGCCATTTATTATCGTTTTCTTGAACAGCATATTTCAGATAGGTAGCATTCGCGTTTATTACGCGCATAATGTCATTACGTTTGCTGTAAAAGAAGTCAAAGCGTTCCTTGACCTTTGCTACAAATGCAGGATCTTCAAAAAGGCGAGGAAACCATCCGTATTGTTTTACAAAAAAACCATCAGGCAAACCACATTCTAAATAATTACAATTTCCTAATGAAATATCAAAATCCCAAAGAGGTCCCATTTTTAGTTTCTTTCCTCGCGACATATTCATATATCCAGAATGTCTTGCACCATCTACATTTTTAATAATTTCGTTTATTAAATACCAATCGACAAAACTATTAATATCCAAATACTTTTGCCATCCATCATCAGGGTCTGTAAAGTTATCAGAATACAAAGCATTCTCCGACATCAGAACGTATTCTTTAATATAGTTAAAATTATCATCATCGTATTCAACATCTGGATCTTTAATATTAACCGATTTCTCCAAATGTGAAGTATAGAAAATTCTAGAATCACTTTCTTCTGGGGCATAAGCGTCTATTTCTAGCAAGAAACCGTCATCGCCTACATTGACTCTGTCCTTGCTAATTTTTAATTTTTCACAAAGAAGGTATGTTCCATTATACATTCCATTCAAAATAAGTTCAACGAAGTGAGATTTTGGTGTATAATCAAGATTACTAATATGTCCTAAATAAAAAGATATACTATTACGCATCATTGATTTGTCGCCATAATTAGCTAGTAACACCCACGATTTATCTTTAGGTTCATTAAGTAATGAGACTTTTTTATCAAATTTCAGTGCGTATGGTTTTTTGGGGAAATTTCTCCATGTTGTATTTCCTCTTCCTTTGATATTTACACTATCAATCAATACATCGCCGACGCCACGCGTTGTAACATTTTCTTGAAGTTTAAAACTCGCTTTCAGATAGTTCTCTTTCGATGTTATGTCTTGTCTGCCTTCTGTTTCTATCCACATAACAGGCAGGCCTGTATATGAATGTACGTATATGGTATAGTCTTTCGACTTGCCACCATTGATGAGAGTCATCTTTACTGGTTTTTTAAAGTCGTGTTTCAACGAACCGATAGTGGCAGGTACATCATCGAACATGATGCTCTCGCCTGTAAACTCAACCAAAGGTATCAGTTCTTTATCGCTCATGATGTTTGGTACCCTGCATTCTACAACGCTATCGCCAATAATCTCACCTTTTACATCTGCAGTTAGCTGCATAGGATTGTCGTTGGCCATAATTGAGAATGAAAGCAACTTGAGATTGAAAAGTGCGAACTTCAAAGAACTACCATCTCGCATAACAAACGTAACATAGTCATTGTCCTTATCCTTATCAATTGTGCTTAACACACTTGAACCAACTTTAAGCGAGGTGTTGTCTGAGAACACGATTTCCCATCCCCCGTTGTTGTCTAATTGATTTATTTGCTCAACTAATTTGCCTCTGTCGTGAGCTAATTGCAATTCTTTAACTGCCGATTCAAGGTTGTCAAGTCGTTTTTCTACGTCGTCAAGACTCGTACAAGACAACGCAACCATTGTAAAGACGAAACAGAATAATAATACTTTCTTCATATTATTGATTGTTCTAAAGTCTTGGAGCCCCCCTACCAAGGAATTCTAAATTAAATTTGTTTATGTACATAATATAATAAAGTGTGGGTAGCTGACCTGCTACTCGCCTCTCTCGCCTCAAGCATCAAAGAACAAAGTCAGGTAATCACCTTATCTATCATATAGTTTTCACACATTTATAGCTGCTTGCACCCCGTTTAAGAAGTGTTAGCGTGGCAAAGATAATAATAATCCCCTAAAAATCCAAATATTTGGGCAAAAAAATACGAGAAAACATATTTTTTTATAAAAAATGTTATAATATTATCCTTCATAAGGATATAAGCTTGTAAGGACGATTATTCTGATTTGATTTGTGTGGTAGAGAGAATTTCGACCCTGTGAAGCCTTTGGCCAAGAACGTCGCTAGTGTAGTTGCAGGCTATAATGTATCTACATTGTACTACACGCAGATATACTAAATTGAAGTTGCCGAGCGATTGCCCGGCAACTTTTAGTTTAATTTATTGCATTACATTTCTCTCCCCCTCCCAGGGTCCCGTTTTTACTTGAAACGCCTGTGTTTATACGGCATTTAGTACGGGAGGCTACCACAATCTACCCTCCCGTTTAGGCTCCCGTTTGCCCTCCCGCTTAGTTTTCCGTTGGTAATAGTACTTTAACTAAAATCGTTAAGCTACAGGTTTCGGAAGTTTACGCCTATGTAAGTACTCCAGTACGCCTATTGGAGCACTCCAGTGCGCCTACTAAAGTACTCCAGTACGCCTACTAAAGTACTCCAGTACGCCAATGAAGTACTGGGGTACCGACTGTAGGGGAGGGTAAACGGGAGGGTAGACGGGAGGGTGAAATCAAGTACCCTCCCGTGTTCAAACCCGCATAAACACAGATGTTTCAAGTAAAAACGGGACCCTGGGAGGGGAGTACTGCCAAATTATATCGTGCCTGCATGTTAATCAGCAGCTCTGGATTAATGCCAAGTGCGGCTTCCACCATGAGTGCAAAGTCTGTAGATACAGGATGCTTACCATTCAGTATTTCTTTCAGTTGTATATTTTTGCAGCAGTAATCAATTTCTTTTCAGCTTGATGGTTTTGCCGGTGATGGGACCGTACCATGTCATCTCTTTGTCGGTAATCTTCTTGACTATTGCTGACCAAGGCATATTGTCGATGATCATTACCAGTTTGTTGTCTTCCCACTTATAGGTTCCATCGGCCTGTTCGTCGCCTTGCACATTGGTAAAACTGCCGATTTTCTTTTTCATACTTGAAAAATTTAGTTTGAAGGTTAAAAGCACAATGGCCGTCTGCCTGAAGCAGAACGGCCATTGATAGTTATTTAAAAATCGGAGTGTATCAGATTTTTTACTCACCCTTTATGGCTGCTACGCCTGGGAGAACCTTACCCTCGATGGCCTCGAGCAGAGCACCACCACCAGTTGAGATGTAAGATACCTGGTCGGCCAGACCGAACTTGTTTACACAAGCTACAGAGTCGCCACCACCAATCAGAGAGAATGCACCATTCTTGGTAGCCTCAGCGATAGCGTCGCCGATGGCACGTGAACCAGCGGTGAAGGCGTCGCACTCGAATACACCGGCAGGACCGTTCCACAGGATGGTCTTAGCACCCTTGATAGCCTCGGCAAATGCCTTCTGGCTCTCAGGACCAGCGTCAACACCCTCGAAACCAGCAGGAACCTTGTTGGCAGGGCAGTTGATGATCTCAGCACCATCCTTAACAGTCATTGTACCGAAGTCGAGACCGTTGGTAGCTGTGCAGTCAGAACCCAGAACGAGCTCTACACCATTCTTCTTAGCCAGCTCCTCAACACCCAGAGCTACATCCAGCTTGTCGAGCTCTACGATAGAGTCGCCAATCTCACCGTTGTGAGCCTTAGCGAAGGTGTAGGTCATACCACCGCAGAGGATGAGCTTATCAACCTTACCGAGCAGGTTCTCGATGATACCAATCTTAGAAGATACCTTAGAACCACCCATGATGGCAACGAAAGGACGCTTGATGTTAGACAGTACGGCGTCAACAGCCTGTACCTCCTTCTCCATCAGCAGGCCCAGCATCTTGTTGTCAGCGTCGAAGTAGTCGGCGATAACAGCTGTAGAAGCGTGCTTGCGGTGAGCTGTACCGAAGGCATCCATTACGTAGCAGTCTGCATAAGAAGCCAGAGTCTTAGCAAACTCCTTCTGGCTGGCCTTCATAGCCTTCTTAGCCTCGTCGTACTCAGGAGTACCCTTCTCTACACCTACGGGCTTACCCTCTTCCTCAGGATAGAAGCGCAGGTTCTCAAGCAGCAGAGCCTCACCCATCTTCAGAGCCTTGGCAGCGTCGGCAGCCTTAGCGCAGTCGGGAGCGAAAGCAACGGGAACACCCAGTGCCTTCTCAACAGCCTCGCGGATCTGACCCAGAGACTTCTTAGCATCTACCTTACCTTTGGGCTTACCCATGTGGCTCATGATGATGGTAGCACCACCGTCGGCCAGAATCTTCTTCAGGGTAGGCAGGGCACCGCGGATACGGGTGTCGTCTGTGATCTTACCATTCTCATCGAGGGGTACGTTGAAGTCTACACGTACGATTGCCTTCTTACCGGCAAAGTTGAATTCGTTGATAGTCATAATCTTAATATTATTAATAATGTTAAATACTTCTCTTCAAAACGATTGCAAAGTTACTAAAATTCATTGAACATTAAACACTGAACATTGAATATTTAAATCTTTTTTGCGTATAAATATTGATAATGTAAGGCGGAGTTTGCAAATATCAGCCAAACAATGCACGCAGGGCTTCTTCTACCTTTCGAACAGGGTGTAAATGGATTGAATATTTATTCTTGTCGAAGCCCTGTAGGTTGTATTTTGGGATGATCATATCCGTAAATCCCAGCTTCTCAGCCTCGGCTATGCGCTGCTCGATACGGTTGATGGGGCGCACCTCGCCACTCAGTCCCACTTCGCCTGCCATGCACCAGCCTGACTCGATTGGGGTGTCAACATTCGATGACAATACTGCTGCGATAACGGATAAGTCCATCGCTAAATCCGTAACTCGCAGTCCGCCAGCGATATTTACAAACACATCTTTCTGCGCCAGCTTGAAGCCTACACGCTTCTCGAGCACAGCCAGCAGCATGTTCAATCGGCGCTGATCGAAGCCAGTGGCCGAACGCTGAGGTGTGCCGTAAGCTGCTGTAGATACCAGAGCTTGTGTTTCAACCAAGAAAGGACGGATACCTTCGATGGCAGATGTGATAGCAATACCTGAAAGTCCGTCGCGATCCTGTGTTAGCAACAGTTCGGATGGGTTTGACACCTGTCGTAAACCGCTCTGCTGCATCTCGTAGATGCCCAGTTCGGCTGTAGAACCAAAGCGGTTCTTGATGCTGCGCAGAATACGATACATATAATGCTGGTCGCCTTCAAACTGGATGACGGTATCCACGATGTGCTCCAGAATCTTAGGGCCGGCCAGTGTGCCTTCTTTGGTGATGTGGCCAATCAGGATAACGGGCACACCGCTGATCTTTGCAAAACGGAGTAGGGCAGAGGCGCATTCGCGAACCTGAGCGATAGAGCCCGCACTAGATTCTACATCCTCAGTAGATATCGTCTGTATAGAGTCGATAACGAGCATTTCTGGCTGAACCTCCTTAATATGGTCAAAAATACTCTCGAGTGAGTTTTCTGTCAGCAACAGGAAATTATCGTTTTCACCCCCAAGACGCTCAGCACGCATCTTCAGCTGGTGGGCGCTCTCCTCGCCACTCACGTAGAGAATCTTCTTCTCAGGCATGTTGAGCATGGTTTGGAGCGAGAGTGTGGATTTTCCGATACCAGGTTCGCCACCCAGCAGTACTATGCTACCTGGCACCAAGCCGCCTCCAAGCACGCGGTTCAGCTCAGCATCGTGCATGTCGATACGCGGATCGTCCTTCGAACTGATATCGCGAAGACGTAATACCTTGCCTGCATGAAGAGCTGACGACTGGGCTGTAGCACCAGCATGCAGTCCACCCTTGCTCATAACCGACTTAGTAGGTGAACTGGCAGCAATCTTTATTTCCTTAAAAGTGTTCCATTGGCCGCAGGCCGGGCATTTGCCCACCCACTTTGGCGACTCTTGGCCGCAGTTGGAACATACGTATGCTGTTTTATCTTTTGCCATAATGGCAGCAAAGGTACAATAAATAATTGATAATTGATAATTGATAATTGATATTTTGAAAAAAAAGTTGTAACTTTGCAGGCGATATGAAGAAATTAGTTATTGGATTCATAGCTCTTCTGGTGCTCGCTGCGTGTGGGCAATCGTACGAAGAGACCAAACGCCTCTCACGCGAGCAGCGATTAAGACTATGGCGTGAGGATTCGGCTGCACTCAAGATAGCAGTAATGCCTACACTTGATTGCCTGCCAGTATTTGTGGCCAAAGAGCGCCAGATGTTTGACTCGGTTGTAGATATCCGCCTGAAGCGATTCAATGCACAGATGGATGTTGACACCGCCCTTATTAACGGGCGTGTAGAAGGAGCTATCACCGATCTGGTGAGAGCAGAGAAAATGATGAAAGAGGGCACATCCCTTCGCTATGCTGCTGCTACCAACGCCTATTGGCTTATGTTGAGTCAGCGACAGCTGCGTATCACCAACTTTAAGCATCTGGACGACAAGATGCTGGCCATGACCCGCTATTCGGTTACCGACCTGTTGGGTGATTTGGCTGTTGAAAGTGCCAAACTGGCTCCAGAACGTGTGTTCCGTATTCAGATTAACGATGTGAATATCCGTTTGAAGATGCTTGAGAACAACGAGATGGATGCCGTACTGTTGACTGAGCCACAAGCCAGTCAGGCCTTGATGAAGAAACACTACGTGATGCTTGATACACGCAAGATAGACATGCAGATGGGCGCACTTGTGTTCCGTACCAAAGGTATGAGCGACAAGACGCGACAGCAACAAATGCAGGTGTTTATGAAAGGTTACAAGCAGGCTTGCGACTCTATCAACCGCTTTGGAGTGACTCATTATAAAGAGGTGCTGCAGAAGTATTATGGCATGACTGAGCAAACCATTAAAGCCTTGCCTGATTCGCTGAAGTTTACTTACGAGGCAACGAGACAGAAGGATATTGACCGTGCCAAAAACTGGCTTGAAAAAAAGAAGTGACGCATGAACGATATGAATTTAGACATGGTGTTTGGGCACCTTGCGAATAGAGACCTGTTGTGTGCAATCAAAGAGATGGAAGACTATCTATTGGTACACCCACATCAGGTGAACTCAGATAGGCTTTATACCATCAAGGCTGATTATCAGATGATGATAGACTATTGGCGCAAAGGTTTCAAAGATCCACAGTTGCCCAAACTAAACGATAAACTGCTGCATCGCATGTATGTGCTGGCTGCTAATGTGGCCACCAATGCCAAGGTACTGAAATCGCCCTTGCTGGCTTCGCTTTTCATGAAAGTGAATATGAGCACTCGCGACTGGGCAGTATCGGTGATCAGAGAGCAGCTCGAGGCGTTTGTTTCGGATATAGCTTTGCTGGAATTGGAACCTCCTCATATCGTGGCTGAACGCAGAAAGGCGCTCCATCAGCAGCACTTCCAACTGATAAGTGAGGTGTTCGCACGCATACTTACTTCCGACTTATGGACAGAAGGTCAAGGTGAAGAGATTGAACAACTGTTACTGTCGCCTACTATCGACAGTATCGACCAGCAACTCATTGTGAGCGCCATGACATTGGCCTCTGTGGGCTGCTATGACATGGTGAAGTTTCGCACATTGATACACGTATATCAGCAGGCTACCGATGAATATGTGCGACAAAGAGCTCTGGTAGGGTGGGTGTTTGCCATCAACAACGATCTGGAGGAGGCGCTCTATCCAGAGATGCGTGCTTTGGTGACGCAAACTCTCGAGAATCCGAAGTGTATGAAAGAACTGGTGGAACTACAGAAACAGATATTTTATTGTCTGGGTGCTGAGGATGATCGCCATACGATAGAGCAGGAGATACTGCCTGATTTAATCAAGAATCAGCAGAACATCACCCGTACCGGTTTCATAGATCAGGATGAAGAGAGCGTGCTGAACGACATTCTGCATCCTAATGCCGAAGAGGAAAATCTGGAAAGACTTGAAAGCAGTTTCCGTAGAATGGTTGACATGCAGAAGCAAGGCAGCGATATCTATTTCGGCGGCTTCTCGCAGATGAAGCGATTTTCCTTTTTCAACGAAATATCCAACTGGTTCATTCCCTTCTATATGGACCATCCTGGCATAGCTGCATCTCGTGAGAAATTCAAAAAAATAAAGTTCCTGACTAACATCATGGAGAATGGCCCCTTCTGCGATAGTGATAAATATTCGTTTATGCTGGCCTTTGATGTGGTGCTGAATCAGATTCCAGATAATGTGCGCCAGATGCTGGATCGTGGAGAAGCTATGATGATGCATCAGGTGGAAAAATCAGAAATGTCAACACCTGCCTATATTCGTAGAATCTATCTGCAGGATCTGTTCAGATTCTTCCGCTTGCATCCCGTCTGCAATGAGTTTGTTTCCATCTTTTCAAAGAGTGGTACTTATAATACCCTGTTCATGAGGGCTCCGATATTTGATGATACCGATATCCAGACGCATTTCATGGAGGTGATAAGGTTCCTGCTCAAGCGCAAGCGTAAGGGGGATGCCCAAAAACTGCTGGATGTAATCTCTAACGAGAAACTTTTCGATTACGATTACTACATGCTGAAGGGGTATCTTGACAGCGATTCTATGGAGGCCTATCAGAAAGCACTAGAGCTGAATCCAAAGAGCGAACGCGCACTATTGGCTTTGGCCAAAATGCATTTTAAGCAGGAAGAATACAGCCTGGCCCTTGAAGCATACGGAAAATTGCTGGAACTGAATCCCGACAAGAAGTCGTATCAGCTCAACAAGGCAGTGTGTCTCACCAATCTGTATCGTTATGATGAGGCTGAGCAGATATTGTACCGTCTGAGCTTTGAGGATGCTGACGATTTGAATGTGACTCGCGTCTTGGCGTGGGCACTTACAGGCGATGGTAAATATGACCAGGCTGGCCGACTGTATGAACAGCTGCTGGAACAGGAGAAACCTGCCGATACAGACCGTATCAACTATGCCTTCTGCCTTTGGTTCTCCAATAAGATAGACGAGGCTGCTAGCATTTTCCGTGCCTATTTGATGAAAGCTTCGCCTAAAGGTGACAGGTGGAGTGATCTCCTGCAGATTCTTGACAAAGAACGTCAGTTAATAGAGAAAAAAGGCATCACTTCTGAGGAAATGCGGATGATGATTGACTGGATTGATGTTTACGGCCTTTGATGGTACATCTCTCTGACAACCAGGTGCCTAGCAAGGGGATGCCAACGCCTGCAATGGTGTAAAGAATCCAAAAGGCATCTTCTTGCGAATGTTCGTGTACCACCATGTGGCATCCTATCTGTCGTATGTCCAGACCATAGTACCAGATCTTTATGAGACTTACCACTTTGTAAGCAATAATGTGGAAGATAAAGATGTAGAGTGTATGGTCGCCTGTATATACCAGAAAGCGTTTTATCCAGTTTTCTTTTCTGTCGAGTAGCATGCTGATATTATACGTCATCAGGAATCCTAATAATGCTGGCACTGGCAGAGACAGGAACTGAACGAAACTTGATCTCCAGTTCATATTGGCTGTGAGGTATTGCGAGAAAAGGTAAACTGCAATGCCAAACACCACGCTAGACCATATAACAGCATAGTTACGCTTGATAATAGCCTGATAGCTATCGGCATATTGCTTGAAAATGAAACCGCATCCGAAAAAGAAACAGCCCATCATGTCGCGATAGCCACCTTGAACAAGGGTTATCACCTTCAAACCTTCATAGGTTTTCCATCCGCATAATAATAGCATGATGACGCAGATGAGATATGGAATGGCCTTCTTGAATCGAGCTGACGATATACGGCTGTCTAACAGCTTATATATAATAAGGTATAAGATGCTGGCTACAAACAATCCACGGAAAAACCAGAATGCACCACAGAGGAAAGCATCATAGCCTCCCATGGCAGTTATTATATTCCATAAACATTGCTGCATTTGGTGCCAGCTATAGGGATGGGTAACGCCTCCCAACTCATTGCCATAAGTCTCGTTCAGGATGCCTATCTTGAACATCAGGTTGTGGAGTATGAGGAAAACTACGCTCCATTTTACGAATGGGAAGTAGAGGCCCTTTATGCGTTTCTTGATGAACGTGCTCTCATCATTCAGGTATTTTACCGAAAAGAAATAGCCTGCTGTGATAAAAAACAAGGGCATGTGAAACTCGAAGATAAATTTGCATAGCCACGCAGGTGCTTCGGCATGAGCTATCACCATCAGAATGATGGCAATACCTTTACAGATGGATATGACAGTATTTCTATTCATGAGCTATTTTACATAAATGGGGTGAACAACTGAGCAAACCATCCGCGGAACTTCTGCCAGCCAGTGCGGAATTTGTCCCACTCCTCTGGGGTGAGCAGTATGCTCTTCTTTGTGTCTCTCATAAACATATCCTGCAACTCCTGAGTGACCTGCTTGTTGATAATCAGCGCATTCACTTCGTAATCGTATCGCAGACTGCGCGCATCAAGGTTGGTACTGCCTACAGTACAGAAACGGCCATCTACCATCATAATTTTGGAGTGGTGAAATCCGGGCTGGTAAAGCCAAATATTAGCGCCTTTCTTCATGAGCTTGTGTACATTGTAGAATACTGCATCGGGAGTAAGCGGGATATCACTTTTGGCAGATACCAGAATGTCAACCTTCACTCCACGTTTGATAGCCCGATGGATGGCTTTCTTAACTGATGGAGTGAGCGTAAAATAAGGATTGATAATCTTGATGGAATCCTGTGCATCGTCGAGGGCAGAGATGTAAAACTGGCGCATGATCTTGTTGGTCTTATTGGGCTCACGATTGGCTATGCCCACCATCTTGTTGCCCTTTTCTGTGCCTTGGTAATACTTCGCATCCTGCAGTTTCTCCTTGGTAACTTTCTGCCAGATACGCGCAAAGATTTCCTGTAGCTCATTTACGACAGGACCTTCTATGCGGCAGTGCATGTCGCGCCATTCGCCCACCTGCTTGGTGCCTACGATATAATAGTCGGCCACGTTCATGCCGCCAGTATAAGCGATGTGCCCATCAATGACTACAATCTTACGGTGATCGCGAGGCCAGATATGATTTACCCATGGAAAACGAACTGGGTCGAACTCATGGATGTCGATGCTATCGTTGCGCAGACTGCGAATGTGGTGTTTCTTCAATGGCTGGTTGTTTGAGTCATTACCAAATCCGTCAAAGAGCGCGCGCACCTCTACACCCTCCTTGCGCTTCTCGCGTAGGATATCGAATAATAGCGATGCTATCGAATCGTTGCGGAAGTTGAAATACTCAAGGTGTACACTACTCTTGGCCTTACGAATGTCGTCGAACAAAAGGGCAAACTTATCTTTGCCCGACATGATTAGCTGTACTTCGTTGCAGGGGGAGAAGTTAATACCTACACTTTTCATTTGGCTCACTATCAGCGAGTCGCTAGTCTGAGCTTTTCCAGTAAGAGAAATCAGCAGGAATAGCATGATTGCTATTCCTGACTGATGTTTGTTGCTTAGTATCATTTACGATGTTTCAATCTGTATTCGAGTGGCGTCATGCCGAACTTCTCCTTAAATATGTTGATAAAGTTCTCGGCAGTCATGAATCCGATATTTGATGCCAACTCACTCATATTAATATTAGTACGCTTCAGCAGAATACAAGCGTGTTTTAAGCGCATGTCTCTTACGAGCTCTGCAGGCGTCTTGTTTGTTAAACTACGCACACGGTGGAAGAATGGTACGCGACCCATTCCCATGGCATTGGCCATCTCCTCCAAGCTGATCTGTCCACGGCTCATGTTCTGTAGTACGTATTGCTCGATGTTCTTCAGTAACTGCTGGTCCATCGCATCTACCATTGAGAAGTCGTTGCCGCCGCCTTCTTCGTCGTCATCAAAGCCCTTGATGCCTTCTGGTAGATTGTTCGAAACAACCTGGCTGCGAGGATTCTTAACCACAGTATCTACTTTGTTCATTGGGTCGTCAGCGCTCACCTCAGTCAGAGCTGTTGTCTCAATTTCGCCTGCATTCATCGTTTCGGTAGCTGTAGTCATACTGCTGCTTTGACCCTCTAATCGGCGTGTTTCTGCACCTTCAATCAGGTTGCTGTCCATTTGAACGGCACCCAGACCCAGTACTTTGTTGAAGCGGGTGGTGGCCTCTTGCATATTGAATGGCTTAGCTAAATAGTCATCGGCGCTGAGAGTGATGTTCTTCGAACGCATATCCTGAGGTGTCAATATGGTATCGGTCATCAGGATAAACTTCATGTTCTGAGTGATATAGTTGGTCTTCAACTGGTTGCACAAGTCGCTACCAGTCATACCAAACATATCCTGCTTACATACAACCAAATCACACTTCATCTGCTCCAAGTCTTCTGCAGCCTTCTCTATGTCATTGTATACATGGAAATTGTACACAAATCTCAATCTGGCAGCTGCAAACTCCAGGAATTCCTCGTTGTCATCAATCATGATAACAGTAAACTTGGATGTAGGCGAATCAATAGCAGCACGTGAGTGGGTAGATTCTGATGTAAGAACTTCACTGGCAATTTCTGGCAGCTCAATTTCACCCTTGCTATTTATTGTCAGTCTATCCTGAACCAAGTTCTTAGCTCTTTCTTCAGGATGCTCAAGATTCATCTGCATGTCAGCCACACGGGTGATAATCTGCAACATCTGCGAGTGGAGGGCATTGAGCTGTTCTTTCTCTTCGAGTGTCTTCTCCTTTTCCGACAGATTGCCAATGATAGAAGTCATTCGGGCCATTGGCTGACGCAAATCGTCACTTGCTGCCTTAATCTCTTCACGTTGCAACTGCAGTTCCTTAATGACAGCCTCTTTCCTGTGTTTGATGGCTTTCAGCTGGTTCAGACCTATACGCCAGAAGTAGATAATGACAGCTAGTACGATGATATAAGCAGTGATCATCCACCACGACAGCAAGAAATGACGTTCTACATTTATCTCCAGCACGCGCTCTTGGTTGCTTACTGCTCCCTCGGCATTGATAGCCTTTACGTGCAGATAGTATTTGCCCGCACTCAGGTTATTGAAGGTAACTCCATGCGACAAAGCGTCTCCATGATGCCAGTCCTCGTCCTTACCTTCCATCCAATACATAAACTGCAGGCGCTCGCTCTGGTTGTAGTTGCCAGCTGCAAATTTGATGGTGAATGTGTTCTGGCTGTGGCTCAAGTCTATACGACTAGTCTCATTAAGTGCCTGACTCAGAATCACCTTTCCATGGTACTCGTGACCCGTAAGAACTTCTTCTTCACCAATAAAAAGCTGTGTAAGCATAACACGTGGCAACTCCTCCTTTTCAGCGCCAGCCCTGTGTAAAACCCAGTTCACACCATATAGTCCACCTAGCAGAACTTCGCCATCATGTTTTGTGAGAATAGAGCCTGTATTAAACTCGTTGCTCTGTAAACCATCTGCTGTGCTATAGTTGTAAAGTCCATAGTTGTTAACACCATCTTCGTGGTTACGCTGGATGACAATACGGCTTACACCACGGCTGGTGGTTACCCAGATGCAATGATTCTTATCTTCTGCAATACCGCAGATGTTGTTGTTGCATAATCCCTGCTTCTCTGTCAGATAGTCAAGCTCATCGGTTTCCAAATTCAGAATGTTCAAGCCCTCACGCGTACCAACCCAGATGAGTCCACGAGAATCCTGGAATATCTGTGTGATGTAATTGTTGGTAAAACTCTTTAGATTTGTACTGTTTCCAGTATATATCTTTTTTTCTGTAGTAGAAAGGTTTAGGATAATCAAACCTTCACTGGTTCCTACCAACAAGTTATTGGCATTGCCATCTTGTTTGTAGAAAAGGCAAGTAATACTGTTTGTACTTAGCTTTCCATTCTCGCGGGTGTAACTTGAGAATGAGTTCATTCTTGGATTATACACCTGAAGTCCGCCATTGGTGGCTATCCACAGGTTGCCAATCTTATCTGTGGTAAGAGCATTGATATGATCGTCAATGATAGTGCGAACGCTGTCTTTTGCCACCGAGTAGATGGTTGATACTCCATCCTTGATACGTGTGAGACCATTGCGCTTGGAGCCAATCCAAATGCTACCATCGGGCGTGTTGCCCATGCATGAGACTTTCAGACTGGCCAGTTTGCCATCAAAGCCTATCACACCTCTGTCGCTTGTTCCATACCAGATACTGCCATCGGCATGCTGAGCCATAGCGGTAATATCTCCTTTTAAGTCAGAACCAAAACGATAGATATATTTTCCAGTATAGGCTACGCCAGATTTTTCAGTTCCAACCCAAAGCAAGCCAGTGTCGTCAAGGTAAATACTCTGTATGCTGATGTTGTCCTTAATCCATTGCTTGTCGTTGATGTTTCGCGGCTGAACTGATTCGTATTCTTCGTAGTTGTTGGGGTTGAAGCGGATAAGGCCAAGCTGGTCGCTACCTACCCAGATACTACCCTCGCTACCTGCCATACCGTTGATGTTACGATCTACGCCCAAGCCTGTCACGCCAAGTTTCTGGCCCATCGTATAGTCCCAAATTCCCTTTTGCTTGTCGAGCATCACCAATGTACCTTGTCCATACAACCAGATATTGTCGTTGACATCGGCAAAAGCGTGGAGAGATTTGGTGCGATGGTCTTTCAGGGCTGGGATTCCTTCTTTCACCCAAACCGTGCTTTGCTGGTGCATGACATCGCAGCAGGCAATCTTTCCATCGTCGTAAACAATCAAGGCGCCTTCTTTACATTCGCTGATAGAGCATACTACACCTTGTGGTACACCTTTTGAGTCGTCGGTATAGCCAAATTCGTGTAGTGTTTGTTGTTGCTGGTTATAGCATACTACGCCTTTGTTGGGTATTGCTCCCCAAAGATTTTTATGCTTATCAACATATACCACCGAAGGAATAGTCTCAATACCCATACGAGCGAAAGCTTGTTTCATATCTCGTTCGAAACTCTCTGTTTGTGGGTGGTATATGCAATAGCCTGAAGCGGTTTCGATGAGCAGATTGCCATCGAGTGTTTCTTGGATGGAGTTGATATAACTATCACTTAATGAACTGCCATTTTGCGAATCGCTTTGGAAATTGCGGAAATGGTAGCCATCAAAGCGGTATAAGCCTGCTGGTGTACCAAACCACATATAACCTCGTGAATCTTTTAATATACAGTTTACTTGGCTGGATGTCAGACCGTCTCTGGCTTCCAGTGTCTTAAACAGATAGTCGGCCACCACAGCTAATGGTATGGTGAGCAGTAACACAAGTAATAGTTTTTTTATCGTTCTCATAACATACAAGAATAATGATCAACAACGCCCAATAAATGATTATCGCCATCGGTCACTAATACCGAGTGTACTTTATACTTGTTCATGATGCGTTGAATCTCTGTAATCTTTGTTTCGGGTTTTACCATCTTAGGCGTCCGCGTCATAATGTCGCTGACAGTGCGGTCAAAGAATTGTGCCTGCCATTTTTCCATAGCACGGCGTATATCACCATCAGTAATGAGGCCTACAATCTTGTCGTCCACCATGGCAATACCAAGACCTAACTTGGCTTTGCTGACTAAGATAATGGCTTCGCCAAGATGCATCTCTGGTGGCAATACAGGCATGTCTTCTGTTCGCATTACATCCTGAGCTGTTGTTAATAAGCGCTTGCCTAGTTCACCGCCAGGATGGAACTGGGCAAAGTCGCGAGGCTGGAAATTTCTTTTCTCCATCAGAGCAATAGCCAGGGCATCACCCATCGTGAGTTGAGCGGTGGTGCTACTTGTTGGAGCTAGGTTCAGGGGGCATGCCTCTTTCTCAACCTGTACGTTTAAGTGGTAGGTTGAGTATTTGGCCAGTAGTGATTTAGGGTTGCCACTCATGCCGATGATAGGAATCTGCATGTGTAATACCATTGGTATGAAACGTAGCAATTCGTCTGTCTGTCCCGAATTGGATATAGCGAGTACTACGTCATCTTGTGTCATCACACCTAAATCACCATGGAACACGTCCAGTGGATTGGTGAAAAATGAAGGAGTACCAGTGCTTGATAACGTTGCGGCAATTTTTGCACCAATATGGCCACTTTTGCCCACACCTGTTACGATAACTTTGCCTTTGCAGTTCAGAATCAGTTCCACTGCATGGTCAAAGTTTTCATCCAATTGCGGAATGAGGCTTAATACAGCTTCCGCTTCATCCTTTATGCATTGTATAGCGATATCTCTTATTGTCTTCATTATGCTAATAGTTTTTGTACTAGACTCTCGAGTTTGTCGAGCTCTAACATGTTGGCGGCATCGCTAAGGCCTTGATCAGGAGTAGGGTGTACTTCGAAGAAATAACCGGTAGCACCAAATGCTTTGGCTGCCAGGGCCATTTGAGGAACGAAACGACGGTCGCCTCCTGTTTTGCCGTTACTTCCACCAGGGCGCTGGACACTATGGGTACAGTCCATAATAACTGTGGGGACTATCTCCAACATATCGGGGATATTGCGGAAATCAACCACCAAATTGTTGTAACCCATCATATTGCCGCGCTCAGTTAACCAGACTTCTTTGGCGCCTGCATCTTTAGCCTTGCCAACTGGATAGACCATGTCTTTTCCTGACAAGAATTGGGCTTTTTTGATGTTTACTATTGCACCTGTTCTTGCTGCAGCTACAATCAAGTCTGTCTGGCGACACAGAAAGGCTGGGATTTGTATGACGTCGCATACTTCGCCAACAGGTTGTGCCTGCCAACTCTCATGGATGTCTGTAAGTATGCGTAATCCGTATTTTGATTTGATGTCAGCCAACATTTGCAGACCGCGATCAATACCAGGACCTCGAAATGAGGTGATAGAAGTACGGTTAGCCTTATCAAACGATGCTTTGAAAATAATATCTGTGCCATGCTTTTTGTTGATACTCAACAATTTCTTTGCTACCGTGTCAAGCAGTTCTGCCGACTCGATAACACATGGACCTGCTATAATAGTTGTCATGTTGCTCATAATTTATGCTGCAAAAATACGCATTTTCTATAAATTTGCCAAATTATTTATAAAATAATTCAGTTTTACTGTGGATTTTGTATGATATGTATATCTCGCTGAGGGAATGGTATAGAGATATTATGTTCATTCAGCGTATTATAGATGCATTTTAACATGTCGCTGACAACAACCGAACGCTTGGGAGCCTCGGTCCATACTGTCAACTTGAAATTCACGCTGGAATCTGCCATCTCGGATACAACTACCTTTGCCTGTTTCTCGGGATCAAGATACTGATGGTGCATGCTGTTTACTGCTTCTTCAATCATGTTAGTTACCTCCTTAAGGTTCGCGCCATATGCAACTCCGAATGGAACAACTGCCAAAACGTAACCGTGGTTGCGTGTCAGATTTTTGTAATTCTTGGTAAACAATTGTGCGTTTTGGAATGTAATAACTTCCCCCAAAATGGATTCCACCACTGTTGAAGTGTAACTGATTGATACTACCTTACCCATAGTGCCGTCTACGTCAATCCAGTCGCCAACTTTGATACGACCAGCCATCAGCGAGGCGCCATAGTAAATATTCTCAATGATATCCTTCGAAGCGAAACCAATACCGGTTGACAAACCTCCCGATATGGCTAGCAACCACGCAAGGCTGATGTTTAATAACGACAGTGAAAACATGAGCCACATACCCCATACCAACACTTGAATGACATTCCGACCCATGACTTCTTTGCTGGCAGCTGTAGATGGGTCGCTGATTTCATAATGCATTCGGAGAAATGACAATATCGTTTTTGAAATGTAGCGGAAAATAAACCATGTGGTGACCACCATGGTGAGCTTGGCAATGGATACCTTGAGGTTTTCTAAATCGATGACGTTGTACATAAATATGCGCATGCACATATCCGTAAGATTGAAGACCTTGGCTGCCCAATAAACACTTAGCATGATAGAGTGAACACCCATAACAGGGATTATCACTTTCTCTATCAAATAGTAAGCCCATGTCTTTGTTATTGGTTTGACTGTCAAACGTTTACGCTTTGCATATATCTCTAGGTAACGACTGATGCAAGTGATGGTTAGGATACACGTGAGCTGCATAATCCACCATATAATGAGTTGCACAGCAAATAGTGTGTAGCCTGCCATAGAACATATGACGGATGCTACGAAAACAATTAATGATACGTAAGTGTAAAAGATGTCGCTACGTGGAATATTCTGATTGTGTCGCCTGATGACGCTCCATTGCCATAGGGCGCTTAATAGTAATACTGGTGGCAATGTTAAGTTGACCAACTCGTTGGGGATGAGTATAATGCGGCATCCTATGACAATAAATCCTATCGCTATCAGTGGCGCATATATACGGAAGGCACTCTTGATCTGATCGCCTTTAACGCGTAGTAGCAGAGATATGAGGATGACAGCCAATAGCCATGAATACTCTACAAGCAGATTTGATGCCATGATCAGAAAGTTTTGACTGGAGTTGTTGATTACCAGACCCTGAATGATGGCAAAGGTAATTGTAGTAGTGGCCATGATAATGCATAAGCGCTTTTTCCTGAACTCCTCGGTCTTGATTCTACTTGGAAGTAAGAATTTAAAAAATAATAAATTGAGTATGATGGCGACAATAACATAAAAGATGATACCAAGGAACATGCCGAATATCCATTGCGGACTCCATTGCGAGTTGGCATTGGCATTAAAACTATACTTCTTACGCAGGTTGTCGCTAACTTGTTGCCAGCGTCGGCCTATGTTCTTTAGTAGGGTAGGGTAACTGTCACCGCCATTAATGAAAATATTCTGCTGTATGTCGGTATAGCGCTTGTGTGCATATTCGTTTAACTCACTCAGGCGGTTCTCTGCTTTGTTGTAAAGATATATGTTGCGTCTCAGAGTACTGGCATTGTCTTCCAGCTTGTTGCGAATACTACGTGCTAATACAAGGCATGAATCGCGATTTTTTGCGCCATAATTTGTCATCATACGTGTAGGTATTCCTTGTAGGTGGTTTACCAAACTGTCGTACCTGGCAATTTCACTTTCAGTCTTTTCTAAGAAACTTGTGAAAGGTAGCTGCTGACGATGGAAATCACGATATTGTTGAGTAGCTTCGTGGCAAGCATAAGTTAAGTCGAACACATTGTCTTGCTGCTGCGAGTATAACATCAACGCATTCTGATCTGCTCGTTTCATTGTCGACATAAGTTGCTGTATGAGTCGTTTTGTGCGATCTCTGCGTACACTTGAACGACGGTCCAACTCGTTATTGTATTGCTTTAACTCTGTGCGCAATATTCCCAACGTCTGTTCCAAATCCTTCTCTTTCAGTACAGCACTGGCGTCTAGTACAAAGGCCAGAGCGAAAAAACAGAATGCCAATAATCTTTTCATATTCGGTAAAATGCTCATTAATTTGTTTGCAAATATACTGTTTTTTTCTTTATTTTCTGCATATTCTCCTTTTTTTTATTACTTTTGCACCAAAATCAATTGTTTTATATAATTTGTTTAGTTATGATTCTCATTGCCGATAGTGGTAGTACAAAGACCGATTGGGTTTGCATAGACGCAGATAACATGACGCCGCTTATTGAGGTCCATACTGTTGGGCTTAATCCGTTTCATATGTCTGATGACGAGATTCGTGAAGTTGTTAATCATGATTTGTTGTCACAATTGGGTGATGTCAAGGTTACAGATGTATTTTTTTATGGAAGTGGTGTGCGCCCTGAAGTTGAGAAGCGTATGATAGATTTGCTGCGAGAAGCATTTCCAACTGCAGCTACCATTGAAGCTCATAGCGATATGCTAGGGGCTGCACGTGCTTTGTGTGGTCATACTTGGGGAATAGCTTGTATTCTTGGTACAGGTGCAAACTCCTGTATTTTCGACGGAAAGAACATCGTTCATAATACACCTGCTTTGGGATATATTATTGGCGATGAGGGTAGCGGTGCAGTATTAGGCAAGCACTTGGTTCATGATATTTATACTGGTGTGTTGTCACAGCATATGCGTATGCTTTTTGAGCAAGAGACTGGGCTACATTTGGCGGATATCATTGATAAGGTGTATCGTCAGCCTCAGCCAAATCGTTTTTTAGCATCTCTTTCTGAATTTGTTTACCGTCATCTTGATGATGATGGGATACGGGATATGGTTTATAGCACTTTTAGTGATTTTGCCAATCTGCACTTGTCACGTTACGGTCGTCGTGAACTTCCTGTTTCGTTTGTAGGTAGTATAGCTTGGTATTATCGTACACAATTAAGCCTAGTGCTGCAAACACTAGGCTATCGTGTAGGTACTATATTAAAAAGTCCGATGGAAGGTTTGATAACCTACCATCAGAACTCTTAAATGCTTTAGTCAATATTGATTCGCTCTACTTCGAAGTCGGCAGCAGAGAACCACTTAGAATTATAAGGCTTGCCGGTGAAGCTGGAGTCTGTTGTTACACCAAACACCAGTGTGTCGGTGTCTTTAACTTCAATTGTAACAACTACTTTGCTCCATCCGAATCCTTCGCCGTTATTGGCCTCCTTGATGTCTGAGCCTTCAGGAGCATTGTCCCACAATTCACCACCTGTGTTGCCGTAATGAGGAACTTCAACAAGTTTTAAGCCACTCTTCTTACTGGTTGTCGTCGCAAAAATGTAGCATCCGTTGCCTTCTGCACGTGCACTGCAAATAATGCGATAGGTACCTGGTTCTACTGGCTGACGCTTTTCGGCGTGGTAAATTTGTTGTCCAGCAGGATTCCAAGCATCAAGATATGGATGTTCTGGGTCGCCTGTGTAGAATTCGCCTTTTCGTACGTAGCTGTCGTTACAATACTCATGCTTCACTAGTGTCCAACCATTTTTTATGAGATAATTCTTACTAAACTCATCCATCTGAGCTCCCATATAGGTGTTGCGATTCTCCTCCTCTGCTAATAATGCTTTCGAACTGGCCTCTAAAATATTTTTAGTAGTAGAAACCAGTGTGAAGAGTGATATCAAGAATATACCTCCTACAATGATCTGCTCAATTCGCTTCATTGGCTTGAATTGGAAAGCAGAACGCATCAATGAATGTAGCAAAGTATAGAAAACTGCTGATAAGGTTATGAACAAGGATATGACATAAGTTGTGAGCATTCCGGGGGTGTTTGCTTCAATTTCGTCAAGTCCGAATCGTTTTAATGTGAATGGTAGTTCCATGTTCTCAGGAGCCATTCTGGCACCAATAATTTCCATGGCCAGCATAATCATTGGGACTGCGGCAAAAAAGCCAATCGCCACTATTATACCAGCCGCTGCTTTGGTACAAATGTAGATAAAATCTTTTTTCTCCATATAGTGATATGTATTAATTCCAAATTGCAAAATTACATATTTAATTGCTAATTATGCGTAAACATATTTGTGTTTTTAGAATAATTAACGATATGTGGTCGCATTTTTTGATATTCTGTTAGATGTACTTTTTTTCTTGGTGAAAAAGTATAATGATTGAGCAAAAAAAAGTATTGGAGTTTCAGAAAGATATCGTATCTTTGCACCCGATATCGAATAGCTAAAAGTTATGAAGAAATTATTATTAATCACATTATGCTTAGTAACAGTCATAAATCTGTGTGCACAAATACGTGGAAATAGTGTCGTGGTGACTGTGGAACCCGACCATGCTGATTGGCGCTATGATACTGGTGATAAGGTGACCTTTACTGTAGAGGTGCGCCAGGAGGGGGCGCTGGTGAAAAATGTGGCTATCGACTATGCCATGGGACCTGAGATGTATCAGGATATCCACAAAAGCGTGGTACTGAAGGATGGCGTGCTGAAACTGCAGGGCAAGATGACAAAACCGGGATTCTACCGACTGGATGTGACTGCCCATGTGAATGGCAAGGATTACCGCGGGGCATGTGGCGCTGCGTTTAGTCCGGAGAAACTGCAACCATCGACCGTGATGCCACAGGATTTTGAGCAGTTCTGGCAGCAGTCGATTGCGGCAGCCCGAAAAACCGACCTGAACCCTACCAAACGTTTGCTGCCTGAGCGTTGTACGAAGGACGTAAACGTATATGAAGTAAGCTTTAACAACGAACGCTGGGGCTCGCGTACCTATGGCATATTATGCGTGCCCGTGCGCGAGGGAAAATATCCCGCCTTGTTGCGTGTGCCCGGTGCTGGTGTGCGTCCCTATGGGGGGGATGTATATACGGCTTCGCAAGGGGTGATTACCCTGGAGATTGGTATTCATGGTATTCCTGTGACGATGGAGCAGGGGGTGTATGACAACCTGGGAAACGGTGCGCTGCAGGGCTACTGGGAGTTTAATATGGACCATCGCGACAAGCACTACTACCACCATGTTATCATAGGCTGTATCCGTGCGATGGACTATATTGAGCAGTATACGCCATGGGATGGGCAGAAAGCTGGTGTGACGGGCTCGAGTCAAGGAGGATTCCTGACGTTGGCGTCTGCTGGTTTGGACAAACGCTTCACCTGTTATGCACCTGTGCATGCGGCGCTTTGCGACCATACGAACTCGCTGAATGGAGCTGCCTGCGGATGGCCACATTACTTTTATAAGAGTGGAAGAGTGGAAGAAGGGAAGAGTGGAAGAATTGAGGTCTCGAGATATTATGATGGCGTGAATTTTGCGCGACTGATTGATGGGGGACAGAAGGGTTGGTTCTCGTTTGGCTATAACGACGACGTGGTGCCTCCTACCAGTGCCTGGGCTACTTATAATAGTGTGAAGGGACCGAAGGAGATAAAGCCTTATCAGGCAACATGGCACTTCTGGCATCAGGAGCAATGGGACACTTGGGAGGCTTGGTTGCTGAAAGAGTTGAAACAGACGACAGCCACGCAGTTGGCCGACAGACTGACGAGTCTGCAACAGAAAGGTTACATGGCTGGGCATCAGGACGATCCGTTCTACGGTATCGGTTGGGCCTACGAGGATGGTAAGAGCGACGTGAAACTGACCGTGGGCGACTATCCTGCTGTGATGGGCTTTGAGCTTGGCGGCATAGAGATGGGGGATGAGAAGAACCTGGACAGCGTGCCCTTTACCCGCATACACGATGAACTGCTGGCCCATGTGAAGCGTGGGGGCGTGGTGACTATCAGTTGGCATCCACGTAACCCGCTGACGGGCGGAACGGCCTGGGATGTGACCAGCAACAAGGTGGTAAAGAGTATCCTGCCTGGTGGTGTGAAGGCGGACCTGTTTAAAGTGTGGATGGCCCGCTTGGCCGACTTCCTCGAAAGTCTGAAGGATGAAGCCGGACAGCCGGTGCCCATCATCTTCCGTCCCTGGCATGAGAACAACGGCTCGTGGTTCTGGTGGGGACAGAAACTGTGCAGCGACAGCGAATTCAAGGCGCTTTGGAACCTGCTACAGGATGAAATGAACGCGCGTGGATTCAGTAACCTGTTGTGGAGCTACTCGCCCAATCTGGATGGTGGCTGGACGCTGGAGCGCTTTATGCAGCGCTACCCGGGTAACGACCGCGTGACGCTGATAGGTGAGGATGCCTATCAGTGGGGCTCGGAGCAGGATTTTATCAAGGCCGTGAACAGCGACCTGACATTCCTGACACAGTTTGCCAAGAATAACGGTAAACTGTTGGCGATGACGGAGTGTGGCTTTAAGAATATCCCTGACGCCACCTGGTTCAGCAGAGTGCTGAAACCACAGATGGATAAATATCCCATCAGCTATTTCCTATTGTGGCGCAACTACGAGAAGGAGTGGTTCGGACCAGTGCCGGGCACACCCTGTGGGGATGACTACCGCAAAGCGTTTAAGGAGGCCCAGAACGTGATGTTTTTGGGAAGAATAAAAAAATAAAAGAATAAAAAAATAAAAAATAAAATATGAGCGAGTTTGAACAGAAGGTGGCGGCTCTGAGAAAACATCATGAGGAGCTGCTTGCGAAAAAGAACGAACCCCTGGAGTGGGGAAATGGTATTTACGAGAAGTACAAGAACCCGGTGGTGACGGCTGAACATGTGCCCCTGGAGTGGAAGTACGACTTTGATGAGCACGACAACCCTTATCTGATGCAGCGTATTATGTGTAATGCCACACTGAACGCAGGTGCTATCAAATGGCAGGGAAAGTATTGTTTGGTGGTGCGTGTAGAGGGGGCTGACCGCAAGAGTTACTTTGCTGTGGCTGAGAGTCCGAATGGTATCGACAACTTCCGTTTCTGGGATGAGCCTATCACCATGCCGGATGATGTGGTGCCTGCTACCAATGTTTATGATATGCGACTGACACAGCATGAGGATGGCTGGATATACGGCGTGTTCTGTGCTGAGCGTCACGACGACTCGCAGCCTGGCGACCTGAGTGCTGCAACGGCTACTGCGGGTATAGCGCGTACCAAAGATTTGAAAAACTGGTACCGATTACCTGACTTGAAAACCAAGAGCCAGCAGCGTAACGTGGTGCTGCACCCTGAGTTTGTGAAAGGAAAATATGCGTTCTACACCCGTCCGCAGGATGGTTTTATTGATACTGGTAGCGGTGGCGGTATTGGTTGGGCGCTTGTGGATGACATCACGCATGCTGAAATTCACGACGAGAAGATTATCTACGAGCGTAAATACCATACGATTACCGAAGTGAAGAATGGCGAGGGTCCGCATCCCATCAAAACGCCCAAAGGTTGGCTGCATCTGGCGCATGGTGTGCGTGCTACGGCCGACGGACTACGTTATGTGCTGTACATGTATATGACAGCACTCAATGACCCCACGCAGGTGATTGCGCGCCCTGGTGGCTACTTCCTAGTGCCTGAGGGAAGTGAGTACTATGGTGACGTAATGAACGTGGCTTTTGCAAATGGTTGGATTGCTGACGAGGATGGAAAGGTGTTTATTTACTATGCCTCGGCCGACACGCGTATGCACGTGGCTACATCGACCATCGATAAACTGATCGATTACTGTATGAACACCCCTGAGGATGGCTATTATACCGCTGCAAGCGTAGAGACCATCAAGAAACTGATAGCAAAGAATCGTAAGTAATTTTTAAACACAGAGTTACAAAGATACAGAGGAATGATAATCTGTAGGAAAAAACAATAACATTATGGCGACGTTAAAGGAGAAAATAGGTTACGCCTTGGGCGATGCAGCTGCTGGGGGTATCACATGGAAAATTATGTCGATAGCCTTCCCGCTGTTTTTTACAAATGTGTTTGGACTGACGTTTGCTGATGCAGCGACACTGATGCTGATAGCACGTATGTTTGATGTGGTGACCGACCCGTTGATGGGCTCGCTCGCCGACCGTACACAGAGCAAATGGGGCACGTATCGCCCCTGGCTGATATTTGGCGCTATCCCCTTCGGACTAGTGTTTGCCCTGCTGCTCTATACGCCTGACTTCGGACTGACGGGCAAGCGCATCTGGGCTTACAGTCTGTATCTGCTGATGATGGCGATGTACACTGCTGTGAACGTGCCTTATGGCTCGCTGCTGGGTGTGATGACAGATGACGACAATGAAAAAAATCAGTTCTCGAGTTTCCGTATGGTGGGCGCTTATGCTATGGGATTTGTAACCCTGTTGTCGTTTCCCTACCTGCAGCGACTGGTGGGTGGCACCGAGCAGCACCAGTATGCGGTGCTGGGTGCTTTCTTTGGTGTGCTGGCAGCTGCCGGAACGTTGGCTTGCGGATTCCTGACCAAGGAGCGTCTGAAGCCGGTACGCGCCGAGAAATTCTCGTTTAAACAGTTCGGCGACTTGTTTAAGAATAAACCCTGGATTATCCTGACACTGATTGGTATTTGTACAAACTTTTTTAACGGATTCCGCTACGCTGTGGCTGGCTATCTGTTGGAATACTGTCTGCATGGGGATGTGACGGTGAGTGGACTGATTATCAACTACACCGTGTTTATGACCTTTGGTGAGCTGACTTGCATGATTTTCGGTGGTGTGTCGCCAAAGTTCACCCAACTGATAGGGTCGAAGCGTAATGCCTTTATGGCGGCTGCGCTGATTTGTGTGGTTTTTTCGGTAGCTTTCTTCTTCGTGCCCATGGATCCCGCCTATATCTGGGTGATGGTGGCACTGGTGGTGCTCACATCGGTGGGCATCGGCTTGTATTCGCCCTTGTTGTGGAGTATGTATGCCGATGTGGCCGACTATGCTACGGAGAAAAACGGTACGTCATCGACTGGCTTGATCTTCTCGTCGGGAACCATGGCGCAGAAGTTCGGTACGGCCATCTCGGGCTCGCTGGTAGCCCTCTTCTTAGGTCTGGCTGGTGCCAGTATGATTACGGATGAGATGGGTAACACCATGGTTGACCCTGCCTCGATTACCAGTTCGGTACTCTCGATGGTATGGAGTCTGTTCTCGCTATTCCCTGCTATCATCGCAGGATTGATTATTGTACTGACTTGGATTTATCCGATTAAGAAATGAACGGACGTGTTGATATGATGAAGCGCGAGATGCAGGACGTGCTGGAGAATAACATCCTGCGTTTCTGGCTCAACCAGATGATGGACTATGAGCATGGGGGCTTTTACGGGCGCATGGCCCATGACGGCGAACTGCACCCCGAGGCTGAGAAGGGGGCTATCCTGAATGCTCGTATCCTCTGGGCGTTCTCGGCGGCTTTTCGGGTGCTGAAACATCCGGAATACCTGGAGGCGGCTACCAGAGCCAAGGACTATATCATTGAGCATTTTATCGATCAGGAGTATGGAGGCGTGTACTGGAGCGTAGATTGCGAGGGGAACCCACTGGACACCAAGAAGCAGTTTTATGCCATCGGCTTTATGATTTACGGACTGACGGAATATGCCCGAGCAACGGGCGACAGAGAGGCGCTGGACTATGCGCTGGACCTGTATGACTGTATCGAGGAACATGCCTTCGACAGGGAACATAACGGCTATATCGAGGCCTGCACACGCGAGTGGGGCGAGATTGCGGATATGCGCCTGTCGGATCTGGATGCCAACTACCCCAAATCGCAAAACACCCACTTGCATATTATCGAGCCTTATACCAACCTGCTGAGATGTCTGAAAGAGGCGCAGGCGCAGGAGTCGTGCGACTATGTGTCGGCCATCGGCTCTGTGCTGCCTGTGGGAATCAGTGTGCCGCCACAGACCATCAGCGAGGTGGAAGGGGCGCTGAGAAACTTGGTAGATATTTTTACAGATAAGATTCTGAATAAGGATACAAATCACCTGGATTTGTTCTTTGGTATGGACTGGACACGAGGTGCAGGACATCTGGAGAGCTATGGGCATGATATTGAGTGCTCGTGGCTGTTGCACGAGGCGGCTCTGGTGCTGGGCGACCAGCAGGTGCTGAACAAGGTGGAGCCTATTGTACAAGCGGTTGCACAGGCATCGGCGAAGGGTTTGCGACCCGACGGCTCGCTGATACATGAGGCCAATCTGGATACAGGCTATGTGGATGATGATCTGCACTGGTGGGTACAGGCCGAGAACGTGGTGGGCTGGTATAATATCTGGCAGCATTTCGGCGATGAAGAGGCCCTGAATCGTGCTGAAAAATGCTGGCATTATATCAAAAAACAGCTGATTGATTACGAACACGGTGAGTGGTACTGGAGCAGGCATGCCAACGGCTTGCTGAACACAAAAGACGACAAAGCCGGTTTCTGGAAATGTCCGTATCACAATTCGCGCATGTGTCTAGAAATCATAGAGAGATAAAAAAATCCGCCAGAGAATTTGGAACTTTGGCGGATTTTTCTTACCTTTGCAACCAATTATGAAAAGATTGATACTATTCGTTGCATTGGCGTTGTGCTATGTTGTTGACAGTCAGGCGCAAACGCAGTTTAACGAGCGCCCTAAGCTCGTGGTAGGAATCGTAGTAGATCAGATGCGTTGGGATTATCTCGGCAGGTATTACAACCAGTATCAGGAAAATGGACTGAAACGACTCATCAATCAAGGATACTCGTGTGATAACTGCCTGATTAATTATCTGCCCACTGTAACTGCCATCGGACATACCAGTGCTTACACGGGAACAACACCTGCTTTTCATGGTATCTGCGGTAATGCTTTTTACAAGAACGGCGTGAAGATTGAGAGTTGCGAGGATCACGACGTGAAGACCGTTGGCTCGGACAAGGTGAAGGCTTCGTCGCCTGTCAACCTGTTGGCCACGACCATTGGCGACCAGTTGCGCCTGCATACCGACTTCAAGTCGAAGGTGATTGGCGTGAGCTACAAAGACCGCGCTGCCATTCTGCCTGCCGGACGAAGTGCCAATGCTGCCTACTGGATTGATACCAAGGCCGGACAGTTTATCAGCAGTACCTGGTATATGCAGGAACTGCCTAAATGGGCCAAGGAGTATAACGCCCAGTTGAAGAAAAACAAAGAGCTACAGAAGGTAGGTAAGAACGTCGGACTGTATCCATTGTGTGGTCATATCACTGCTGATATGGCCATTGCTGCTTTAAAAGGCGAACAGCTTGGTAAGGGTGAGGTTACCGACATGCTGTGCGTGAGCTTCTCGCAGACGGATGTGATCGGACATGAGTTCGGCACGCGTGGAACACATACCGACGAGGCTTACCTGGAGCTGGATAAGGATATCGCCAAACTGCTGAAGGCTTTCGACGAGCAGGTGGGCGAGGGTAACTACCTGGTATTCCTGACTGCCGACCATGGCGCTGCGCATAACTTTAAGTTCATGGAGGACCACCATCTAGGTGGAGGCGCGTTTATGTTCGACGAACTGTATGGTGGCGAGGCTGCCAAGCGTTTGCAAGAGCGTCTGCATCTGACAAAGAATATTATCAAAGACTGTTTGGATTACCGACTGGTACTGGACAAGGAGGCTATCCGTGAGCAGGGACTCGACGAGGAGAAAGTGCGCGAGGTGGTGGTAGAGGAGTTGCTGAAGACACCACATGTTGCTTTCGCCTTTGATTTCAAGAAGGCTGCCACAGCTCCCGTGCCAGAGATGCTGAAAGAACGTGCCCTGAAGGGGTATCATCACGATCGTTCGGGTGATATCATCTTTATGCTGGAGCCTGGTTGGTATGGATTTGGCAAGGGCTCGTCGCCCATCGGTACCACTCATGGTGAGTGGAACCCCTACGATGCCCATATCCCCCTGCTGTTCTATGGCTGGAAGGTGAAGCACGGCGAAACCAGCAGAGAGGTACACATTACCGACATTGCCCCAACGGTGTGCCACAAGCTGCACATACAGCAGCCAAACGCCTGTGTGGGTGAGCCTATTACAGAGGTGATGGGTGAGTAACTACTTGATAATGGAATAATTAAAACATTAATAAATAATTATAGTTAGCTTTTTATGAACTTTACTTTGTTAATTACCGTCTTGGTGACGGCTATTACATTGGTGGTAGCGGCTTACGTGATGGCCAAGCTGTTGGGACCAAGGTCCTACGCAAAGGTCAAGGGTGAGCCGTATGAGAGCGGTATTCCTACCCGCGGCAGCTCATGGTTGCCTGTTTCGGTAGGTTTCTATCTCTTTGCCATCTTGTTCCTCATGTTCGATGTGGAAACGGTGTTTCTGTATCCATGGGCTGTGGTAGTGAAGGAGTTCGGCGCAATGGCTCTGCTTAGCATCGGCTTCTTCTTAGTAGTTCTGGTATTAGGCTTGGCTTATGCCTGGCGGAAAGGAGACTTAGAATGGAAGTAAGAAAGCCCCACATCAAGAGCATTCCTTACGAGGAGTGGAACGACAACGAGTCGTTGGAGAAGATTATCGACGAGCTGCATGAGGGTGGCGTGAACGTGGTGACAGGTTCGCTCGACCAGTTGATTAACTGGGGACGTAGTAACTCACTGTGGTCGCTCACCTTTGCTACATCGTGCTGTGGTATTGAGTTTATGGCATGTGGTTGCTCACGTTACGACTTTGCCCGATTTGGTTTCGAGGTAACACGTAACTCACCACGACAGGCCGACCTGATTATGTGTGCAGGTACCATCACCCACAAGATGGCCCCAGCCCTGAAGCGTTTGTACGACCAGATGGCTGAGCCTAAGTATGTGGTAGCTGTTGGTGGATGCGCCATCAGCGGTGGTCCTTTCAAGTCGAGCTACCATGTGGTAAAGGGTATCGAGGAGATTGTGCCCGTGGATGTGTTCATCCCTGGCTGTCCCCCACGTCCAGAGGCCATCATGTATGGTATGATGCAGCTGCAGCGTAAGGTGAAGGTAGAGAAATTCTTTGGAGGTGCTAACCACAAACAGAACGCTGAGGAGCGCGAGCTGGGTGTATCGAACGAGGAGTTGACATTCCGTAACAACCTGGGTGATCATCGCCGCGAGCCTATCGTGGTAACAGATGTTCCACAGGAGTTTGTAGAAGAATTAAAGAACGGGGAGGACAAGGCATGAAATTAGAATTTTTATCATTCGACTTTGAGAAGTTCGCCTCGGAGATGCTGAACTTGAAGAGCAAGAAAGGCTTTGACTATCTTGTAACTATTGTAGGTGAGGATTTTGGTGGTGAAGAAGGTCTGGGTTGTGTGTATATCCTTGAGAATACCAACACCCACGAGCGTTGCGCTGTGAAGCAGCTGGCCCAGACTCAGAATGACACGCCTTATATCCCTACTGTATCAGATATCTGGAAGGTGGCCGACCTGCTGGAGCGCGAGGTTTACGATTTCTTCGGTATCGTGTTCCTGGGTCATAAGGATATGCGTCGCCTGTTTCTGCGTACCGACTTTAAGGGTCACCCCTTCCGTAAGGACTGGGAGTTTAACGATAAGTACACCCTGGAGGATGATGTAGAGCCCGACTACGGTCTGGAGTACTATCTGGATAAGGACGGTAAGCTGCAGTGCAAGCAGAACAAGCTGTTTGAGGCCGACGACTATGTGATTAACATCGGTCCCCAGCACCCTGCTACCCACGGTGTGCTGCGTTTGCAGACTGTGCTGGACGGTGAGACCGTGAAGCGCATCTATCCTCACTTTGGTTATATTCATCGTGGTATCGAGAAGATGTGGGAGGGTATGACCTATCCTCAGACACTGGCTCTGACCGACCGACTGAACTACCTGGGTGCCATGCAGCATCGTCATGCATTGGTAGGTGTGATTGAGGAGGCCATGGAGGTTGAGCTGACCGACCGTATCAAGTACATCCGTACCATTATGGATGAGCTGCAGCGTTTGGACAGTCACCTGCTGTACACCTCGTGTGTGGCTCAGGACCTGGGTGCTCTGACTGCCTTCCTGTATGGTATGCGCGATCGTGAGCATGTGCTGAACTGCATGGAGGAGACCACCGGTGGACGCCTGATTCAGAACTATTATAGAATAGGTGGACTGCAGGATGATATCGATCCTAACTTTGTATCGAACGTGAAGGCACTGGTGAAGTACCTGCGCCCCATGATCAAGGAGTATATGGATGTGTTTGGTGATAACGTGATTACTCACAACCGACTGGAGAAGTGCGGACCCATGAGCCTGGAGGACTGTATCTCGTATGCAGTAACTGGTCCTGCCGGACGTGCTTCGGGTTGGAAGAGCGATGTGCGTAAGAACCACCCATATGATATGTACGACAAGGTAGAGTGGGAGCAGTGCACACTGACTGGTTGTGACTCTATGGACCGCTACCTGGTTCATATCAACGAGATGTACCAGAGCTTGAACATTATCGAGCAGCTCATCGACAATATCCCTGAGGGTGACTTCTACGTGAAGCAGAAGCCAATCATCAAGGTGCCCGAGGGTCAGTGGTACTACTCGGTTGAGGGTGTGGCTGGTGAGTTTGGTGTTTATCTCGACTCGCGTGGCGACAAGAGTCCATACCGCATGAAGATGCGTCCAATGGGTCTCTCGCTGGTTGGTGCTTTCGACCCCATGCTGCGTGGTCAGAAGATTGCCGACCTGATTGCCACCTGTGCTGCCATTGACGTTGTAATTCCTGATATCGACAGATAGTCGAAATGTAAAAATGTAATAATGTAAAAAGTAAAGATTATGTTCGACTTTTCTATATTTACAACATGGTTCGACGCTCTCCTGCGCGATACACTTGGCTTGGGAGATTTCTGGTCGATATTGATTGAGTGCGTGCTGGTTGGCGCTGGTATCCTGGCTGGATATGCGCTGATTGCCATGCTGATGATTATGATGGAGCGCTGGGTATGCGCTTATTTCCAGTGCCGACTGGGACCTACCCGTGTAGGTTTCCACGGTACCCTGCAGATTTTTGCCGATGTACTGAAGATGCTCGTCAAGGAGATCTTCTTCGTGGATCGCGCAGATAAGCTGCTCTATGCAGTGGCTCCTTTGCTGGTGATCATTGCTTCGGTAGGAACCTTCAGCTTCCTGCCTTGGAACAATGGTGCCCAAGTGCTTGACTTTAATGTAGGTATCTTCCTGGTAACTGCTATCTCATCGATTGGTGTGGTAGGTATCTTCCTGGCTGGTTGGGGTTCGAACAACAAGTACTCGGTGGTTTCGGCCATGCGTGCTGCTGTTCAGATGATCTCGTACGAGATGTCGCTCTGCCTCTGTCTGATTACCGCTGTGATCCTGACAGGTACCATGCAGATGAGTGGTATCGTAGAGGCTCAGACAGGTGCCTTTAAGTGGTTGATTTTCCAGGGTCATATCCCTGCTATCATCGCCTTTGTGGTATTCCTGATTGCTGGTAATGCCGAGGCTAACCGTGGTCCGTTTGATATGGCTGAGGCTGAGAGTGAGCTGACTGCCGGACACCACACTGAGTACTCGGGTATGGGCTTCGGTTTCTTCTATCTGGCTGAGTTCCTGAACCTCTTTATCATCGCTGGACTGGCTTCGGCTGTATTCCTGGGTGGTTGGGCGCCTATCAACATTGGTGTGGACGCCTTTGATACCGTGATGAACTACATCCCCGGTATCGTATGGTTCTTTGGCAAGACCCTGCTGGTGGTTTGGTTGCTGATGTGGGTGAAGTGGACTTTCCCACGTTTGCGTATCGACCAGATCCTGAAGCTGGAGTGGAAGTACTTGATGCCTCTGGGACTTATCAACCTGGTAATTATGACTGTTGTTGTGGCCCTGGGCCTATATATTAAATAAGGTATAGCAATGGAAGATAACAAAACATATTTCGGAGAAATCGGACACGGCCTGAAGACTTTGGCTACAGGTATGAAGATTACTTGGAAGGAGTATTTCAAGGATTTCTTCACCAATAAGTCGACAGAGCAGTATCCCGAAAACCGCAAGACTACACTGCACGTATCAAAGCGTCACCGTGGTCGCTTGACCTTTAAGCGCAACGAGGATGGCAGCTACAAGTGTACCGCTTGCACATTGTGCGAAAAGGCCTGTCCTAACGGAACCATCAAGATTACTGCCCACATGGCTGAGGATCCTGAGACAGGAAAGAAAAAGAAGGTGCTGGACGATTATGCGTACGACCTGGGCGACTGTATGTTCTGCCAGTTGTGTACCAACGCCTGCAACTTTGACGCCATCGAGTTTACAAACGACTTTGAGAACGCTGTGTTCGACCGCTCTCGTCTGGTGCTGCACCTGAACGAGGAGGTTTACGCTGGTGGCTCTCTGCCTAACCTGATTGAGGGTGGTGCCGAATGGCAGGTCGGTAAGTTTAACACTAAAACCAAGTAACGCATTATGGGTAATACAGTTATGTTTATCATTCTCGCGGTATTCATCATTGCTTCGGCACTGATGTGTGTGACCACGACGAAGATTATGCGAGCCGCAACATTCATGTTGTTTGTGCTCTTTGGTGTGGCAGGTATCTACTTCCTGCTGGATTACACCTTCCTTGGAGCCGCTCAGATTAGCGTATATGCCGGTGGCGTTACGATGATCTATGTGTTTGCCATCCAGTTGGTAAGCAAGCGCACACTTCAGGGTTTGGAGGAGCGAGTTAAGAGTAGCAAGATGATTACTGGCGCCCTGGCCGCCCTGGCCGGACTGGTGGTAGTAGGCCTGATTCTGCTTAAGACTGGTTTCTATACACAGGAGATTGCCGGCGTAGAGGTACCTATGAAGGAGATTGGTACTGCTCTCGTTGGTTCGGGTAAATATCAGTATGTACTGCCTTTCGAGTTCATCTCAGTATTCCTGCTGGCATGTATCATCGGTGGCTTGGTTGTAGCAAGAAAGGAGGATAAAGCATGATTCCAGTAGAATGTTATTTCGCACTGAGTGCCCTGTTATTCTTTATCGGTGTGTATGGTTTTACCACGCGTCGCAACCTGATTGCCATGCTCATCTCGGTTGAGCTGGTGCTGAACGCCGTGGATATCAACTTTGCCGCTATCAACCGCTTGCTCTATCCAAACGGTATGGAGGGTATGTTCATGACACTCTTCGTGATTGGTGTGGCTGCGGCTGAGAGTGCTGTGGCTATCGCTATCATCATCAATGTGTATCGCAAGTTCAAGAGTGATAGTGTTGAGGCTATCAAGAATATGAAACGATAGTAGTAAATTGATAATTGAAAAATTGAAGATTTATGTTTGAATATACAATTTTTATCATGCTTCTGCCACTGCTGTCGTTCATCGTTCTTGGACTGGCTGGCATGAAGATGCAGCATAAGGTGGCCGGACTCATCGGCACCTGCTCGTTGGGATTGGTTACGATACTCTCTTACCTCACTGCCTTCCAGTATTTTGGAATGGATCGTGTAGATGGTGTGTATCAGACTTTTGTTCCGTATAACTTCACATGGTTGCCATTGGGCAATCTGCATTTCGACCTCGGTATCCTGTTGGATCCTATCAGCGTGATGATGCTGATCGTGATCTCAACCGTTTCGCTGATGGTTCATATCTACTCGTTCGGCTATATGCACGGTGAGAAAGGATTCCAGCGTTACTACGCTTTCCTGTCACTGTTCACCATGTCGATGTTAGGTTTGGTGTTGGCTACCAACATCTTCCAGATGTATATGTTCTGGGAGTTGGTAGGTGTTAGTTCGTACCTGCTGATTGGTTTCTACTATCCTTTGAAGCCAGCTATCGCTGCTTCGAAGAAGGCATTCATCGTGACACGTTTTGCCGATATGTTCTTCCTCGTAGGTATCCTGACCTTCGGTTACTTCGTCGACTCGTTCAGTTTCTCGTTTGCTGGCGATATCGTGATGGGCCAGGGTACAACACCTTTCATCGAGGGTAACTTGGCTAAGGCTGTTGCCGCTGGTGGTTTCATCATTCCTACTGCATTGGTACTGATGTTTATCGGTGGTGCTGGTAAGAGTGCTATGTTCCCACTGCACATCTGGCTGCCAGATGCCATGGAGGGTCCTACACCAGTATCTGCACTGATTCACGCAGCTACCATGGTTGTAGCTGGTGTGTTCCAGATCGCACGTATGTTCCCACTTTGGATAGAGTATGCACCTCAGGCTATGAGCATCGTGGTTTGGGTGGGTGTGTTTACCGCTTTCTATGCTGCTGCTGTGGCTTGTGCCCAGAGTGATATCAAGCGTGTGCTGGCCTTCTCAACCATCTCGCAGATTGCTTTTATGATGGTTGCTCTGGGTGTATCGTTGCCTGGTCATCATGGTGCTGTACTCGACAACCACGCACAGCTGGGTTATATGGCTGGTATGTTCCACCTGTTTACTCACGCTATGTTCAAGGCTTGCCTGTTCCTGGGTGCCGGATGTATCATCCACGCTGTTCACAGCAATGAGATGGCGCTGATGGGTGGCTTGCGCAAGTATATGCCTATCACCCATATCACCTTTCTGATTTCGTGCCTGGCTATCGCTGGTATCCCCTTCTTCTCGGGCTTCAGCTCAAAGGATGAGATTATCACAGCCTGCATGGAGTACAGTCCGGTGGTTGGTTGGATTATGACGGGTATCGCTGCCATGACTGCCTTCTACATGTTCCGTCTGTACTACGGCATCTTCTGGGGTACTGAGAATAAGGAGGCACATGCGCATCATACACCACATGAGGCTCCTCTGACTATGACCATCCCCTTGATCGTACTCTGTGTGATTACCGTTGGCGTTGGTGTTTACACCACGATCGGTGGTTTTGCTGGATGGGGTGGTTCGTTCGGTAGCTATGTGAGTGCTGCTGGTACCGACTACACTATCCACTTCAATACTCAGATCGCTGCTACTTCTACGGTAATTGCCATTCTGAGCATCTGTCTGGCTACCTATATCTATAAGGGTGAGCAGCAGCCTATTGCCGATCGTCTGTATGCGACATTCCCACGTTTGCATCGCGCTGCCTACAAGCGTTTCTATCAGGATGAGATCTGGCAGTTTGTGACGCATCGCATCATCTTCCGTTTGGTTTCTACACCTATCGCCTGGTTCGATCGTCACGTTGTGGATGGCACTTTCAACTTTATGGCGTGGGGTGCTAACGAGGCTGGTGAGAGCATCCGTGGTTGGCAGAGTGGCGATGTGCGCCAGTATGCCGTATGGTTCATTACGGGTTCTGTGGCCCTGACATTAATCCTTTTATGCATCTAAAGATATGAGTATATTAAGTATTTTCGTAATAATTCCAGCTCTAATGCTGGTGGGCCTTTGGCTGGCCAAGAACGTGAATCAGGTGCGTGGTGTGATGGTAACGGGAGCTTCGTGTCTGTTGGCCCTCTCTGTTTGGTTAACCATCTACTTTATTCAGGAGCGTGCGGCTGGTAATACTGCCGAGATGCTACTTACTTATAGCACGCCTTGGTTCAAACCGCTGAATATCGCTTACAGTGTTGGTGTTGATGGTATTTCTGTCGTGATGTTGCTGCTTTCTAGTATCATCGTGTTTACAGGAACCTTTGCCTCATGGCAGCTGAAGCCACTTACTAAGGAGTACTTCCTGTGGTTCACCCTGCTCTCTACAGGTGTGTATGGCTTCTTTATCTCTACCGACCTGTTTACTATGTTTATGTTCTACGAGGTGGCTCTGATTCCTATGTACCTGCTGATTGGTGTATGGGGTTCGGGTCGCAAGGAGTACTCGGCCATGAAGCTGACCCTGATGCTGATGGGAGGCTCGGCTCTGCTGATCCTTGGTCTGCTGGGTATCTACTACTTTAACGGTATCTACAGCGGCAACTACACCTTCGAGCTGACCACGATTGCTGCTAACCACTGCATTCCTGGTCATATCCAGAACATCTTCTTCCCATTCATCTTCATCGGATTCGGTGTGCTGGGTGCGCTGTTCCCATTCCATACATGGAGCCCCGATGGTCATGCTTCGGCCCCTACAGCAGTATCAATGCTGCACGCTGGTGTACTGATGAAGCTGGGAGGTTACGGCTGCTTCCGTGTAGCTATGTACCTGCTCCCTGAGGCTGCTCAGGATCTCTCGTGGATCTTCCTCATCCTCACTACTATCTCGGTAGTTTACGGTGCACTCTCAGCCTGTGTACAGACCGACCTGAAGTATATCAATGCTTACTCTTCGGTTTCGCACTGTGGACTGGTACTGTTTGCTCTGCTGATGATGAGTCAGACTGCTGTGACAGGTGCTGTACTGCAGATGCTCTCACACGGACTGATGACAGCCCTGTTCTTTGCCCTCATCGGTATGATCTATGGTCGTACACATACCCGTGACATCCGCGAGCTGGCTGGACTGATGAAGATTATGCCTTTCCTGGCTGTAGGTTATGTGATTGCCGGTTTGGCTAACCTCGGATTGCCTGGTTTCTCTGGATTCATTGCCGAGATGACCATCTTTGTAGGTTCGTTTGGTGCACACCCACTGAGTGGCGACCCCAACGCCTCGTTCCGCATGGTGGCTACCATCATCGCTTGTATGTCGATTGTTGTAACAGCTGTTTACATCCTGCGTGTGGTTGGTAAGATTCTGTATGGCGAGGTAGAGAACAAGCACTTCCTGGAGCTCACCGATGCAACATGGGATGAGCGCGTGGCTGTTATCTGCCTGATTTTCTGCGTAGCTGGTCTAGGTAGCTTCCCATTCTGGGTAAGTGATATGATCTCGCCTGCCGCAGGTACTATTTTGGAGTCAATTGGTGTCATGTAAAAATAGGAGGACTTAAGATATGAATTATAGTGATTTTCTGAATATGGTTCCAGAGTTTGCCTTAGTGGTATCTCTGTTGATTGTCTTCTGTGCCGACTTCTGCTGCCCAAGCTGTGGCACCGATCGCACAAAAACCATGAGTGCTTTAGTGGCTCTGCTCATGGCAGGCACTGCTGTTGTAAGTGCTACTAGCGAGCCTTCGCAGGCTTTTGGTGGTATCTATGTTACCTCGGCAGCCATCAATGTGATGAAGGCTATCTTAGCTTTTGGTTCGCTCATTGTTGTGGTGATGGCTACACCTTGGGTTGAAAAGAATAGCAAACTCACAGGCGAGTTCTATATGCTGATTATCAGCACTCTGTTGGGTATGTTTGTGATGATGTCAAGCGGTTCATTCCTGATGTTCTTCCTGGGCTTGGAGATGGCTTCAGTGCCCCTGGCTTGTATGGTGGCTTTCGATCGCCATCGTAAGGAGAGTGCCGAGGGTGCTGCCAAGTATATCCTGGTAGCTACTTTCTCGAGTGGTGTGATGCTGTTCGGTATCTCGTTCATCTACGCTGCTACAGGTACCCTGTACTTCGATGATGTTTGTGCTGCAGTATCTAACTCGCCCTTGTGCATCATGGGTCTGGTATTCTTCTTCAGTGGTCTGGGCTTTAAGATTTCGTTGGTGCCTTTCCACTTCTGGACTGCCGATACCTATCAGGGTGCGCCTACACCTGTTACCGGTTACCTGAGCGTAATCTCTAAGGGTGCTGCCGCTATCACACTGTGCACCATCTTGATGAAGGCCTTCGCGCCTATGGTTGAGTACTGGGATTACATGCTGTATATCGTGATTGTACTCTCAATCACCGTGGCTAACCTGTTTGCCATCCGTCAGAACGAGTTGAAGCGCTTCATGGCGTTCAGCTCTATCTCGCAGGCTGGTTACATCATGCTGGCGGTTGTTGGCAATGGTGAGTTAGGCGTTTCTGCACTGACTTACTATGTACTGGTTTACATCGTTGCTAACATGGCTGTGTTTACTGTGATTAATGTGGTTGAGCAGAACAATGGTGGTCGTACCGACATGGCTGCCTATAACGGATTCTATCAGACCAACCCCAAGCTGAGCTTCCTTATGACACTGGCTCTGTTCTCGTTGGCTGGTATTCCTCCGTTTGCAGGTATGTTCTCAAAGTTCTTTGTGTTCATGGCTGGTGTGCAGAATGGTGAGCCTATGGCTTATGGTGTTGTGTTTATTGCCCTTGTCAACACCGTCGTGTCACTTTACTACTATCTGCTCATTGTGAAGGCTATGTACATCACTAAGACCGATGCACCTCTGCCTGCATTCCAGAGTGATGTGAATACCAAGGCTGCCCTGGCCATCTGTACTGCAGGTATCGCCCTCTTCGGTGTGGCAAGTTGTGTGTATGAGTGGATAGCTGCAGCAACCATTTAGTCGCTATTTCTTTTTGAATAGAATATTTATGGACTGGCTCCGATTGCTGAAAAAGTAATCGGAGCTTTTCTTTTTCATATATCATGCATGTTTTTCGATATAGTCCTAATTAATATCGATTTAATGATATTAATCAATAAATCTTTTAAAATATGTAAATAGAAAGGAAACCCATTCGGGTATCTGGGTTTTTATGGTTACCTTTGCACTGCATTAATGACAATGTTTGATTTAAAGGTTAAAATTAGTATGATGAAAAAGATTGTTATGACTCTTGCTGCTGCTTTCGTTGCTACAGCTATGAGTGCACAAGTTTATGTAGGAGGAAGTTTTGGTATTAACGCATGGAACAGCCAGAAGAATGCTGGTGACCGTAGCGAGACTACATTTAAGATTTTGCCAGAAATTGGCTACAATATTAACGACTCTTGGGCAGTAGGTACCGTTATTGGTTATGAGAGCGATAAATGGCAGGGCGTGGCTGGCGTGAGCGAGAGCGCTTTCAGTTTTGCTCCTTATGCCCGTTATACTTTTGCTAAGTGCGGTAAGGTGAATTTCTTTGTTGATGGTGGTCTTGGTTTTACTACCGCTTCTGATGCCGACTGGACTGAGGTGCAAGTAGGTTTCAAGCCAGGTCTGTCTGTAGCTCTTTCGGATAAAGTTAGCTTCGTATCTCACTTCGGATTTTTGGGCTATGATACCCTCAATCCTGATGGTGATGACAACAATATTAGTAAGTTTGGACTCGATCTTGATGGCAACAACCTCACCTTCGGTCTGTATTTGAACTTCTAAAGAACTATCAGTCCATTAATTTTTTGATAATGAAGGGGGGCAGGCGCCGTGATGGTGACTGCCTCTTTTTTTTATTGTCTATAAAGCAAATTGTTAGTAAAAGTCAATGATTTTATTTCATTTTGCAAAAATAAGTGCATTTTTGCTTGCAAAATTGATAAAAATGTGTATCTTTGCACACAAAAATAATACGAATAAAAAATGGGACAAGTAATTAAACCTGTTATGTATGAACCTCTGCTAGATATGAAGCAGACGGAACAGGGTATCAAACTGATAAAAGATTTCTTTCAGCAAAACCTCTCTACCGAACTGAGACTACGCCGTGTAACTGCACCTCTGTTTGTATTGAAAGGTTTAGGTATTAACGACGATCTGAATGGAGTGGAGCGTCCAGTAAGCTTCCCGATTAAGGATTTGGGAGATGCTAAAGCCGAAGTGGTTCATTCTTTGGCCAAATGGAAGCGTTTGAGCTTGGCAGAATATAAGATTGAACCTGGTTATGGCATATATACCGATATGAATGCGATTCGTGCCGACGAGGAGCTTGATAACCTGCACTCTCTTTATGTTGATCAGTGGGATTGGGAGGCTGTAATTAAGTCTGAAGACCGTAACTTGGTATTTTTGAAGAATATTGTAGAGCGTATCTATGCAGCCATCCGTCGTACAGAGTATCTTACCTGTGAAACTTATCCGCAAATAAAGCCTTTCCTGCCTGAAAAAATACACTTCGTGCATGCTGAGGAACTGCTTCAGATGTATCCCGATAAAACTCCGAAAGAGCGCGAGGATGCTATCTGTGAGAAGTATGGTGCCGTGTTTGTGATTGGTATAGGTGGCAAGCTGAGCAATGGCGAGAAACACGACGGACGTGCTCCTGACTATGATGACTGGAGTACCATAGCTGAAGATGGTCGTGCAGGACTGAATGGTGATATACTGATATGGTACCCTGTGCTTGGGCGTTCGTTCGAACTGTCGAGCATGGGTATTCGTGTGGATAAGGAGAGTTTGGTGCGCCAGCTGAAGTTGGAGGGCAAAGAAGAACGCGAACAGCTTTACTTCCACCAACAGTTGCTTAATGATAAGTTGCCGCTTTCAATAGGTGGCGGTATCGGTCAAAGTCGTCTTTGTATGGTATTGTTGCATAAAGGCCATATCGGTGAAATTCAGGCTTCTATTTGGCCAGATGATATGCGCAAGCAATGCAAAAAGTTGGGCATGAACTTGATTTAGAGGAGAAATGCGGTTAGTTAAGTCGTTCGTAGTTGTTGGACTGATATTGTTGATTTTAGGGGCTTGTGGTGGAAAAAGACAACCCCAGATATACAGCGGTTTTGAGCTATCGAGTGATGATAGTATGACTATCCGCATGGGGCAGTGGGATCTGTTGAAATATCATAGCGACAAGCTTGGTCTAGACATCAATTATCCTTCGTTCTTTTATCGTCAAGAATTGCCGCACGAGCCTGCTCAAGAGGTTTTTATGGCCGACGAGATGTCAATCTCGGTGATGGTAGATTCTTTGTCAGGAACTGGGCACCCCGCCAGTCAGATTATGTTGGCCATGGGGGCCGACTTGGTGGAAGTAGGTGATGACTATAGTATTCAAGAAGGATCTGACGAAGATTGGGACTACTACGGCAAGGTTCTTGAAGACGATACCATCCGTTTAGTAACTGTGTTACTTCGTTATAACCCCGAACACAGTCAAGCTGTAGAGCCGATGAAGGAATGGGTAAAGAATTTTACGCTGAAATAATTGACCTATCATATTTTTAACACGGATTAATCTAAAATTTCGTTCAGAAATGAAGGTTAATCCGTTTTCTTTTTGTACCTTTGCGGCCGAAAAGCCGCGTTGTGGCTAAGAATGCATTAATTTTATAACGTTATAAGGATAAAAAATGGCTGAAATTAAGAAAATTAAAACCGCATTGGTATCTGTTTTCCACAAGGATGGACTGGACGAACTTTTGAAGAAATTGAATGCTGAGGGCGTGAAATTTCTGTCAACAGGTGGAACACAGCAGTTTATTGAATCGCTTGGCTATGAGTGCCAGAAGGTTGAAGACGTAACAACTTATCCATCTATTCTTGGTGGTCGCGTAAAAACCTTGCATCCAAAAGTGTTTGGTGGCATATTGGCTCGTCGTGAGAACGCCGGTGATATTGAGCAGATGAAGCAGTACGAGATTCCTGAGATTGACCTTGTTATTGTAGATCTTTATCCATTTGAGCAGACTGTTGCCAGTGGTGCCGATGAGGCAGATATCATTGAGAAAATTGATATCGGTGGTATTTCGCTCATTCGTGCTGGAGCCAAGAACTTTAAGGATGTGGTTATCGTGCCTAGCAAGGCTGAGTATTCAGTATTGCTTGATATCCTGAATAAGAAGGGTGCTCAGACTGATATTGAGGATCGTCGTATGTTTGCTACCCGTGCCTTTGGCGTTAGCAGCCATTATGATACAGCTATCAACGCTTGGTTTGAGAAAAAATAAAGAATTGAAATTTTGAAGAATTAAGATATGGGCTTTTTTAGTTTCGTACAGGAAATAGCAATGGACCTTGGTACGGCCAATACGATTATCATCAGTGATGATAAGATTGTGGTCGATGAACCATCGGTTGTTGCTCTTGACCGCCGTACCGACAAGATGATCGCTGTTGGTAACGAGGCGAAGATGATGTATGAGAAAACTCATGAGAATATCCGTACCATCCGTCCATTACGCGACGGCGTGATTGCAGACTTCTCTGCTTGCGAGCAGATGATGCGTGGCCTGATTAAAATGGTGCATACTGGCAGTCGTCTGTTCTCTCCCTCACTGAGAATGGTTATTGGTGTGCCTTCTGGTTCTACTGAGGTTGAACTTCGTGCTGTGCGCGACTCTGCTGAGCATGCCGATGGTCGTGATGTATATCTTATTTTTGAGCCTATGGCTGCTGCTATCGGTATTGGCATTGATGTAGAGGCCCCAGAGGGTAATATGATTGTTGATATTGGTGGTGGTTCTACCGAGATAGCTGTTATCTCTTTGGGTGGTATCGTATCCAATAACTCGATTCGTACCGCTGGTGACGACTTGACGGCCGATATTCAGGAATACATGTATCGTCAGCATAATGTGAAGGTGAGTGAGCGTATGGCTGAGCGTATTAAGATTAACGTAGGTTCGGCTCTTACCGATTTGGGTGACGAAGCTCCTGAGGATTTCATTGTTCACGGACCTAACCGTATCACCGCTCTTCCTATGGAGGTGCCTGTTTGCTATCAGGAGATTGCTCACTGTCTTGATAAGACTGTGGCTAAGATTGAGAATGCTGTGCTCTCTGCACTTGAGAATACTCCACCAGAGCTTTATGCTGATATCGTAAAGAATGGTATTTATCTTTCAGGTGGTGGTGCACTGCTGAGAGGACTCGATCGTCGTCTTACTGATAAGATGCATATTCCTTTCCACGTGCCCGAAGATCCCTTGCATAGTGTGGCTAAGGGAGCTGGTATCGCACTGAAGAATATCGATCGATTCAATTTCTTGATGAGATAAATCATAGGGGAGCGAGCCGATGCGCAATCTGCTGGATTTCCTTTACAAATATCATCACTGGCTAGTTTTCGCATTGTTGGAAGTAGTCAGTGTTGTTCTGTTGTTTAAGTTCAACAGTTATCAGAATAGTGTGTGGTTCTCAAGTGCCAATGCTGTAGCAGGTAAGGTGTACGAGATTGAAAGTAACATTGCCAGTTATATGTCGATGGCTAAGATGAACGAAGAACTCACTCTTCGAAATATTTATCAGGAACGCCAGCTTGACCAATTGCGGCGTTTGTATGCTGAGGCAACCAAGGATACTACAGCTGCAGAGCGAGCTGAACTCAATTTTCTGAGTCACTATCAGCTTATTCCTGCCAAGGTCGTCGAAAACTCAATACACAAGCCTGAGAATTTGATAACCATTGATAAAGGGCGTAAGGATGGTGTAGAACCCGACATGGGCGTGGCCTGTGGTAATGGTATTGTGGGAGTGGTTTATTTGGTGAGCGACCACTATTCGGTGGTTATTTCGGTCTTAAATGCTGCTTCTTCGCGTATCAGTTGCAGTATACGCAACCGTGGATATTTTGGCTATCTGCATTGGTATGGTGGTGATCCCTCTGTGGCTTATGTGGAAGATGTGCCTCGTCATGCCAAGTTTAATCTTGGTGAATGGATGATAACGAGTGGTTTCTCATCTATCTTTCCTTCAGGTGTGCAAGTTGGTAAGATTGAGCAGGTTTATAACTCGAGCGATGGATTGTCGTACAAGTTGAAGGTGCGCCTGAGTACTGATTTTGGCAATCTTCGCGACGTGGTTGTTATCAGTGATAAGAGTATTGCCGAACGTGCAGCACTGATGCAGGCAGCACGTGACTCTATTAGTTTCAAACAGCGACAGTAGCAGTATGAAGATAGAATTGATAAACCGTTTGGTGATGTTCTTGGCCCTGTTTGCGGCTCAAGTGCTTATTCTTAATCATGTCCATCTGTTTGGTGTGGGCACACCGTTGCTCTATGTTTATTATGCCATCAGTTTTCGTCGCAACTTTCCCAAATGGCTGGCGCTGGTGTCGAGTTTCATGTTGGGACTGTTTATTGATGTATTCTCTAGCACGCCAGGTTTAGCCGCTAGTGTGATGACCTTGGTTGCTTTGGTGCAGACCTATCTCGTAGATCTTATTGCACCGCGTGATTCAGCCGATGATTTGGCTGCATCTACTAAGGCATTGGGCTTTAGCAGGTTTGCCACCATGAGCAGTCTGCTTACGCTGTTGTACTGTTTGGTGTTCTTTGCCCTTGAGACATTTAATCTTTTCGATGTGCTGTTGTGGTTGGCGCGTTCTTTTGTGAGCGCTCTGCTTACAATGGTTTTGATATTGTCTGTAGAAAGTGTTAGAAGCAGGTGAAGCAGAACGACTTCGATCTTGAATACCGCAAATACGTGATTGCTGGGGTGGCCGCATTGATTGTGTTCATCTATATCATTCGTTTGTTTATGCTTCAGATAACAAGCGACGACTATAAGAAGAGTGCCGATTCTAATGCTTTTCTTAAGAAAATAGAATATCCCTCACGTGGTGCCATTCTAGATCGCAAAGGTAAGTTGCTGGTTTATAATCAACCCAGCTATGATATCATGGTGGTGATGAACGAAGCTAAGGGACGACTAGATACCCTTGAATTCTGTCAAGCTATCGGCATCACGAAGGAGGAATTTGAGCATCGCATGGCTACGATGAAAGATCGTAGCAAAAATCCTGGTTATTCACGATTCACTGAGCAATTGTTCATGAGTCAGCTCAGCGACAAGGATTTTAGTGTGTTCCAAGAGAAGATGTACCGTTTCCCTGGTTTCTACATCCAGAAACGTAGTGTGCGCCAATATACCTATAATATAGGTGCTCATGTGTTGGGTGATGTGGCTGAGGTATCGCCAGCCGACATTGAAGAGGACGAATATTACCAGCCAGGCGACTATATTGGTAAACTCGGAATAGAGCGCTCTTATGAGCAGCAACTGCGTGGTCAGAAGGGTATTCAGATTCTATTACGTGATGCTCACGGCCGTATTCAGGGGCGCTACCAGAATGGTGCTCTCGATCAGCGTGCCATACCTGGTAAGAACCTTACGTTAGGTATCGACGCAGAACTTCAGGCTTTGGGAGAGAGGCTTATGGAAGGAAAAATTGGTGCTATAGTAGCCATCGAACCTGCCACTGGTGAAGTGCTGTGTATGGTGTCGTCTCCTACTTATGATCCGCGCCAGATGGTGGGACGTCTGCGTAGTAAGAACCATCGTGCCTTGTCGCAAGATGTGTGGAAACCGTTGCTTAACCGTGCTATCATGGGACAGTATCCTCCAGGCTCTACGTTTAAGACTACGCAGGGGTTGACATTCATGACAGAAGGCATCATCAATTCTCATACTTTGTATCCCTGTTCACACGGTTTTAATTTTAAAGGTCTGCATGTAGGTTGTCATGGTCATGCAGCCCCTCTGCCTCTTGTTCCTGCGCTCAGTACTTCATGCAATGGTTACTTCTGCTGGGGTCTCTATCACATGATAAACACTAATGCCTCAAAATATGGTTCGGTACAGAATGCCATGAATATATGGCGCGACTATATGGTGTCGATGGGATTTGGTTATCGTCTGGGCATTGATCTTCCTGGTGAGAAACGTGGGTTGATTCCTAATGCTATGTTTTACGACAAGGCCTATAAGGGATCGTGGAATGGTCTTACTGTCATTTCTATTGCCATTGGTCAGGGTGAGGTAAACGCCACACCACTGCAGATAGCCAATTTGGGCGCTACAATAGCCAATCGTGGCTACTACTTGGTTCCACATGTAGTGAAACAAGTGCAGGGAGATCCACTCGACACTCTCTATACCCGTAAGCACTATACTAAAGCCAGTCGTGAGGCTTACGATTATGTGGTGCAAGGCATGCGTTCGTCGGTGCTTGGTGGTACATGTAAGGAGTTGAGCAAGTATGACTTTAATGCTTGTGGTAAAACCGGAACGGCTCAGAACAGAGGTCATGACCACTCGGTGTTCATGGGCTTTGCTCCGATGGAGAACCCTAAGATTGCTGTTGCCGTTTATGTTGAGAACGGTGGATGGGGAGCTACTTATGGAGTGCCCATCGGTGGCTTGATAATGGAGAAATATTTGAAAGGCAAATTATCTGAAGCTAGCGAGGCCAAAGCTCGTAGCATTCAGGAACGTAGAATAGCTTATGGTGCAGGCGATAGGTAATAGACATGAAAAGGGAGTAATACGTTCGCTCGATTATTGGACGATTATTATCTACATAGCTCTGCTCACTTTTGGTTGGGTGAGCGTGTGTGGGGCTAGCTATAGTTATGGCGAAACCGACTTGTTCAGCTTGAGCACTCGTTCGGGCATGCAGATAGTGTGGATTGGCACCTCTATTGTGTTGGGATTCGTTATCCTGATGCTTGATGACCGCTACCTTGATATGTTTGCCTACATTATCTTTGGATTGATGTTACTGCTATTATTCGGTACTATCTTTAATCCGCATAGTATTAAGGGCTCCCGATCGTGGCTTGTACTAGGACCGATACGCTTGCAACCGGCAGAGTTTGCCAAATTTGCAACGGCGTTAGCTTTGGCAAAACTTATGAATACCTATGGTTTTAATATTGCCAAGTGGAAAGATTTTGCAACTGCTTTGGCTGTCATTTTCGTTCCGATGCTGTTTATTGTGCTGCAGCGCGAAACTGGTTCAGCTTTGGTATATTTATCACTCTTTCTTATGCTTTATCGCGAGGGGATGCCTGGTAGCATCTTGTTTACTGGCGTGGCGATGGTTATTTATTTCGTGGTAGGCATACGTTTTGCTGATACGATGATGGCGTACACACCAACTTCGGTGGGAAAGTTTGCGGTGTTGCTCATGATACAACTTTTCTCAGTGGGACTGGTTTATGTGTATTGTAGCGATAAGCGTGATGCTATTCGTATGGGATTGGTTGGACTTGGCGCTACGCTGACTGCAGTCGTATTTAGCCTGTGGATTATTCCCTTTGATCTGAATCTGGTTGAGATGCTTCTTTGCGGTATTATGATACTTTATCTGTTATACCGTTTTCTGATAACTCGTCTGCGCAGCTATCTATGGATATTTACATTTGCTGTTGGCTCGCTGCTTTTCTATAATGTAGCCGACTATGCACTTAATCACGTGCTTGAGCCTCACCAGCGTGTACGTATCAATGTGCTGTTGGGTTTGGAAGAAGACCTGAAGGGTGCTGGCTACAATGTGCATCAGAGTGAGATAGCAATTGGTTCAGGTGGATTGCGTGGTAAGGGCTTTCTGAATGGAACCCAGACAAAGTTGAAATATGTGCCCGAACAGGATACTGACTTCATCTTCTGCACAGTTGGCGAGGAGGAAGGCTTTGTTGGTTCTGCAGGTGTACTGCTGCTTTTTCTAGCTTTGATATGGCGTCTTATACACTTGGCCGAACGCCAGGTGCATAGGTTTGGGCGAGTGTACGGTTATTGTGTGGTGAGTGTGTTCCTGTTTCATGTGTTTATCAATGTAGGCATGGTATTGGGACTTACGCCTGTTATCGGTATTCCGTTGCCGTTCTTTAGCTATGGTGGCTCGTCGCTATGGGGCTTTACATTATTGCTTTTTATTTTTCTGCGCATTGATGCAGGTCGAAACTTACTTCGTAATTAATATGCCCACGTCGCTCACGCCGGGCAGGTTTTCCTGTTTCATGTAATGCATTACGTACATGTGTAGTGAGTCGCCCTCGTTGAGAGTGATGCTGTCGATATTGAATTTGTATTGATAGCAACTGATGCCGTTACCCTTTATATGTCCGTTTTTCTCTACCAAAGTGCAGTCAACTCGTTTGCGTAGTTTGCGCTGCATTGGGTAAATGTCTTGTTCTACAATTACACTGATGCCTAAGAATGGCAATTCGTTGTTGGTGCGTAGCATGAGTTGCTGGCTATAAGTGCCAGCCTCTTTTATTGGTGGTATGATAAAGTGTATGGTGTCATTACGCTCCCAACCGTCATTGTTTACATGTTCGTAATGGGTATAAATAATTGAGCCTTGTTGACAGGCACCTATGAATAGGCAACCTGCCAACAAGGTCAATAATATGCATTTATCAAATAATCTATTGCGCATCCTTATGCTCCTTCTTGTCGTTGGGCTGTCGGTTGTTGTTCTTGTTTTTCTTTTTCTTCTTTTTCTTAGCTTTGTCAAAGCGGCTAATGTCGCCTCCTGCCAAGTCGATGTGTACCTTGGTTTCAGGCTTCTTGCTGTCGTCGTGGGTGAGCGATACTGGTTTCTCGCCGCGTCTGTTCATCTCGATGATTTCCTTGGCACGCTCAGCTGTGATGGTTTCGCAGTTGGCAGCAATATTTTTGTCGGTGCTGTAAGTGCAAAGACCTGCCAGTATATCGTTCTTGAACAAGTGATAATCGCCGTCTTGAGTCTGTAGCAATACCTCCTTTGGTGGAAGCTGCTTTCCTGCTTCTACGTAGTCATCTACCTCATAGTTTAGACAGCACTTCAGTTTTGCACACATGCCAGCCAGTTTCTGCGGGTTAAGCGAAATATCCTGGAATCGGGCTGCATTGGTACTTACGCTTGAGAAGTTTTTCATCCAGGTGGCGCAGCATAACTCTCGTCCGCATGGACCTGTACCACCGATGCGTCCGGCCTCCTGTCGTGCACCAATTTGTTTCATTTCAATACGCACGTGGAAAGCTTGTGCTAAGTCTTTGATAAGCTGACGGAAGTCCACACGTTCATCGGCAATGTAGTAGAAGATAGCCTTGTTGCCGTCACCTTGATACTCTACATCTCCTATCTTCATGTCAAGCCCCAATCCTTTAGCTATCTTTCGGCTTTCAATCATGGTTGAGTGCTCGCGTTCTTTCGACTCGTTCCACTTCTGTATGTCGTTTTCACGGGCTATGCGGTACACGCGCTTAATATCGTCGGGACTCTTGATATTCACTTTCTTGAGTTGCAGTTTAACCAGTCGTCCGGTCAGTGTTACCACGCCAATGTCGTGTCCTGGACTAGCTTCTACGGCTACAATGTCACCTTTCTTGAGGTCGAGGTTGTTCACATTGTGATAGTATCCCTTGCGGGTATGCTTAAACTGCACCTCGACTAAGTCGGTTGTGCTGGCATTGCCTGGCACATCGGCCAACCAATCGTAGGTGTTCAGCTGTTTGTCCTGTCGTCCTACGGCCTGATGGCACAGGCCTCGGTCGCAACCTACATGTACTGTATGTTCTTTTTTATTTTCCATATATTATCACTTTTGTAGTAGCAAAACAATCATTTGCAGAGCCAGGTCGAAAAATACTATCTTTCCGTTGGCATTCTGGCCAATATCGCGAATAGCAAGATTGACCAGCTCGTTGATGGGCAGGATGTTATTCTCGTTCACGAATCTTGCAAAGTTCTTAGCAAAGTCTTCTTCTCGCTGTGTCATATACACCAGCTCCTCGTTCTGAAAGTTATACATAAAACTCTCACGTGTCATTCGCAAAAAGTAGGTGAGAAAACGCTTTTGCTTTTCGCGCCCTAATCCTGCCATCTGCTCGCTCCACTTCCTGAGGTCTTTAATCTTGCGCTGGTAGGCCAGACGCATAAGCATGATGTACATGTCGAGAAACATCTCGTTTTCCGAGTCCACCTGCAGTTCATCGAGTGCTTTTATCCAGTTGCCATTGGCCAGTCGGGCTATGCGGTGCGCATCATCAGAGCCTATACCACGTTGCTCAACGAGCGAGTGCTCTATATCAGCGTTGTCTATCTTTTTGATGTCGATGCGTTGCACACGACTGCGAATGGTTTCTAGTAACTTGTCTGGTTCTTCGCACACCATGATGAATATTGTTTGGTATGGTGGTTCCTCAATGAGCTTTAAAAGCTTATTGGCGCACTCTATGTTCATGCGTTCTGGCAGCCATATGATGCTGATCTTGTAGCCACCCTGGCTTGACTTGAGACTGAGTTTACGTACCAGTTCATCGCTTTCACCTGCAGTGATGATGGCCTGTTGGTTTTCAGCCCCCATAGCTGCCATCCACTCTTCCATTGTGAAATAGAGCGTCTTCATAACGAGGGTGTGCCATTCCTTGGCGAAATCATCGCTTACGGGTTTGTGCTCAGAACTCATTGAAGGCAGTTTGATAGTAGGGTAGGTAAAGTGCAGGTCGGGGTGCTCCAGCTTGGCCAGCATGGCTTTGGCTTGCGGTGTACCATTGTCGAGCAGATGACATGCAAATGCCACTGCAAGTGGAAGCTTTCCTGCACCCTGTGGTCCACACAGCATGAGTGCGTGTGGCAGTCGCCCCTCGTTTACGAGTTGTAGCAATCGTTCTTCTGCCTCTTTTTGTCCTATAACCTTGCTCCAGTCCATAATGTGTCGTTATAGTAGGCGTTTTGCAATTTGGGTTACGCTGTCCACAGCCGAAACGGTGTAAAAGTGGATGTTGCGCACGCCATGTGCATATAGGTCGCGGCACTGCTCTACGGTCCACTCGATACCAAGCTGCTTGGCATCTTCATCTGTGTGGCATTTTACCACCTCGTGAGCCAGTGGTTCTGGAATATCGCAGTGGAAAGTCTTGGGCACTACAGTGAGTTGTGAGAGTTTCGCCATAGGCTTGATGCCTGGTATGATGGGTATAGTGATGCCCATCTGTCGGGCTTTGCCCACAAAATCGTAGTATTTCTGATTGTCGAAAAAGAGCTGTGTCACAGCATATTGGGCACCAAGGTCCTGCTTCTGCTTCAGATACTGCATATCCATCTCTAAGTTGGGCGCCTCCTCATGTTTCTCGGGGTAGCAAGCCACACCGTAGTCGAAAGGCCTTCCTGGATTCTTGATGGGGGTGCCATCGGCAAAGAAACCTTCGTTGAATCGCTTTACCTGCGCCATGAGGTCGGTGGTGTGAGCGTGTCCACCCTGTGTGGGTACGAATCTGCTGTCTTCCTTGGCCTTGTCGCCGCGCAGTAGCAGCAGGTCGTTGATGCCGAGGAATTGCAGGTCGAGCAGCTCATACTCGATATCCTCGATGGTAGCACCACTGCAGATGACATGTGGCTGCACGGGGATATGGTATCGCTGCTGTATGGCTGCGGCTATGGCTACTGTGCCTGGGCGCCTGCGCACGCGATGACGCTCAAACTGCCCATTGTCCAGTTCGCGATATACGAACTCGGAGTGGTGGGTGGTAATGTTGATATAGGCTGGGTCGAAGTCGCACATCTTGTCGATGTCGGCAAAGAGCTTGGTAGTGCCATTACCCTTGAGGGGTGGCAGTACCTCGATGGAGAATCGACGCGCCTCCTTATCTTGTTCTATAAACTTCGTAACACTCATAATTGGCTGCAAAGATAGTAAAAAAAAAGCTATTTGTGCCACATTGGCGATTTTTTTTGTACTTTTGCACTATGAAAATCAAACAATTCGTTAAAGACTGGACTCTTCCTGTGGCTATAGCCACTGGAATAATCGTATATTTTTTGTTTTATCTGGTGCCTCAACTTGATGCTGCGGGCGATACATTGGGGCGCATTGTGGATGCTATTTTTCCGATGATGGTGTTCTCTACGTTGTTCTCTACTTACTGTCGAATCGATTTTCATCAGATGCGGCCACATCGTTGGCATGTGGGCATATTGGTTGTGCAGTTGTTGCTGGTGGCACTTAATATTTGGATTATCTTTCAGGTGGAGGCCGATCCTGAGCAGAAATTGCTATGGGAGAGTGTCTTGACATGCGTGATAGGTCCTTGCGCCACTGCAGCGCCAGTGGTAACGGCAAAAATTGGTGGAAATATTAATACGATGACGGCCTATGTGGTGATGTCGGCTTTTGCCTCGGCGCTGATGATTCCAGTTGCTTTTCCTCTGTTAGAACGTGGTGTAAGCACTGGTTTCTGGCCTGTATTCTTTGTCATCCTGCAGAAGTTGGCATTAGTGTTGGTGCTGCCATTGGTGCTAGGTTGGCTCGTTCAGCACTATGCCAAGCGGTTGTGCGCTTGGATTGTGTCGATACCCGACCTGTCGTTTTACCTTTGGTCGGCTCAGTTGGCAGTCACCTCGGGTGTCACAGTTCGCAATATAGTGCACAGCGATGTAGCCCTGCGCACATTGCTGATGATTGCTGTAATGTCACTCATTTTGTGTTTTGTGCTTTTCCTTATTGGCAGGTCGATAGGTCGTCATTTGAATGATGAGATAGATGGTGGTCAGGCTTCGTTCCAAAAAAATACAGCTCTTTCTATTTGGGTAGCCTACACCTACCTAAACCCTGTAGCCTCGGTAGGTGCAGGCTGTTATGTGCTGTGGCAGAACATCGTTAACTCACTTGAATTATACGAATATCGTAAGCGCCACGCTTAGTCTTTATTCTGTTTTACTCTCGTCTTTCTTTTTACTTTTGCGTCTCTTTTTTGTTGGCGGCAAATGTGTAAGACGGTATTCTCGTGGGGTAGTGTTCTGAAAACGGAAAAATGAGGCATAGAAGGCCTGACGGGTGGCAAATCCTACCATTTCGCCAATCTCTTCGATGGATTTTTCACGATATTTCTCTTGAGCCAGTAGGTTCATGGCTTCGTTGATGCGATACATATTTACCAGTCCGTTAAAATTAGTGTGGAAACGGTCGGCCATAACAGCCGAAATGTAACGACTATTGGTACCAATCTCTGATGCCAGCCGTGAGGCTGTGAATTTCTTATCCAGATACTTTTTGTTGATAATTACAATCTCTGTAATCTTGTCTCTAAGTTCATCCTTGCGAGCATCGCCAATAATGTTGCGGTAGTCGGCTTTAAACTTCTTTAGTTCAGTAATTTGATATTTTCCAATTCCCATGTTTTAAACAATCCTTTTACTTTTAGTATGATGTCAAAAAATGCCCTTTTGGGGCAAAACGGATGCAAAGGTACAAAAAATAATCTAATTGCTGCACGTTTTGAGCGAAAAAGTTCTGTACATGTAAGTGTTATCGTTTCGCGTTGTTCTGCGGTTAGATATTTTTATTTTTAAGCCTATAATAGTTAAAATAGTTAAAAATATCAAGACGTCGCGAAAATAATTGGGATTATTGTGTATGTTTTGAAAAAAATACTTAATTTTGCAGCTATCTAAAACAATTTAATCTTAGTATGGAAAGAATGAAATTATGGATGATGGCCGCCATCTTTACAATTTGCGGCGTTGTGAATGTAGAGGCTGAGTCCCTACGTGGAACTGTGAAAGATGCTGTTACTGGTGAGCCACTGATTGGTGCTACCGTAAAAATCGTAGAACTGGAGAATGCCGCCGCTGTGGCCGACATGGATGGTAACTTTACCATCAAGATCAGCAAGGGCGGACGTTACACCATCGAAACCAACTATATCGGTTACGAGCCCAGTATCATGAAGGAAATCATGATTTCGGGAGCCAAGGAAGTGGTGCTGGAGATAGCACTGCGCGAGAACAGCACCGAACTGAAAGAGGTGGTGGTTCGTCCACGTGTGAACAAGGAGGCCACCGTGAACCCATCGGTACTCACCGGTGGTGTGATGCTCTCGATGGAAGAGGCCAGCCGATTCGCCGGTGGTTACAACGACCCTGCCCGACTGGTGATGTCGTTTGCTGGTGTATCGGGTGATGCTGGTGGTAGCGGACTGTCGATCCACGGTAATGCCCCTGAGCGCATGCAGTACCGTATCGAGGGGGTCGAGGTGTTTACACCTAACCACTTTAACGACATGTGGAATGCCGGTTACGGACTGGTGAGCGGTCTGAACTCGAACGTGATTGCCAACAGCGACTTCTTTACTTCGACCTTCAACGCCAACTACAACAACGCCCTGAGTGGTGTGTTCGACGTGAAGATGCGCTCGGGAAACAACTCCAAGCACGAGAACATCCTGCAGATCGGTACCGTATCAGAGGAGTTGACACTCGAAGGTCCTATCTCGCGCAAGAACAACAGTAGTTACATCATCAACTACCGCTATGGTTTCACATCACTGGTAGATAAACTGGGACTGGTTGACACTGAGGGTTCGCACTTGGGCTTCCAAGACTTCTCAGTGAAGCTGAACTTCCCCACCAAGCGTGCTGGTACGTTCTCTATTTTCGGTGTAGGTCTGTTTGATACTAACCACGACGACCCATTGAAGATTGAAGATGCGCATTCGGTTTACGACGCTTCGAATAATGACAGCAAACTGACACAGATTCTGGCTGGTGCATCTCACAAAATCCACTTCGACAACAAGTGGACCTGGCGCACCACTGTGGCCTACAATATGCAGCACCTGAAGAGCAACATGCACTACTATGGATTTGCACGCAATGAAAATGGTGCCATCAAGCAGCCATTGGCATATGAGGATCCCAACAACCCAAAGAGCAAGATGTACCCCTTCAGCCAGCAGCAGATGAACGAAGACCGACTGGTGTTCAACACTGAGTTTTCGAAGCAGGTCACCAGCAAGTGGCTCACACAGTTCGGTGGTGAATACTCGCACCGCTTCTTCAACCTCTACTACCGTTCGCACGACAAGCTCTACGACACGGTGAACCCCATGACAGAATATACCAAGATGAAGGACGACACCGGACTGGCCAACCTGTTCTGGCATAACATCATCAGAGTGAGCGAGAACTTCAGTCTCTCAGCAGGCGTTTCAGGCAACTACTTCCTGCTCTCGAAGGACCTCTCGATTGAGCCACGCGTGAGCTTCAAGTGGGAGCCTAACGAGAAGAACAGCTTCTCGATGGGTTACGGTCTGCACTCAATGATTGAGAAGCTCGACGCCTACTTCTATCGCGACGGCAACGACCGTCTGGTCAACAAGGACCTGGGACTGACCAAGGCTCACCACCTGCATGCCACCTACATGCATAAGTTCAACAGCAACCTGACACTGCGCGTGAATGCCTTCTACGAGTACGGATTCGACACGCCAGTGGGCATCAACGGCAGCACCTATTGTGTGACAAACCGCTACTACAACTATACCGACGAGCCACTGGTGAACAAGGGCAATACCCGCAACTATGGCGGTGACATCACCTTGGAGCACTACATGTCGCATGGATTCTTCGGACAGACCAACTTCTCGCTCTATAAGGCAGAATATCGCGGACAGGATAAGGTATGGCGCAACCAGCTGTACGACCGTGGTTTCATGTTCAAGATCCTGGCCGGTAAGGAGTGGATGATTGGTAAGAACGTGTTCAACGTCAGTGCCAAATACAGCATTCAGGGCGGTCTGCGCTATACACCAGTTGATGTGGATCAGATGCGCAACCGTGTGGAAGCCGGTATCATCGACGATGATCCTATCTACAAGGAAGGCGAGGAATTCACCAAACGCTTCGATCCCACAGGTGTAGTGGATCTCACCATCAGCTACAAGATCAACAAGCGTAAAGTGAGCCACACCATCGCTTTCGAGGGTCTGAACGTGCTGGGCGCCAAGGTGCCACAGTACCAGCGCTTCGACCTGGGAACTCGCGATGTCCGCATAGACGATGGCGGTATCGCATTCCCAAACATCTTCTATCGACTCGACTTCTAATGATTTCGGAAATGGAATTTTTTAATTAGCAAACGACGTCAGCTAATTAAGCATATAAAAAGGGGTTGCATCTCTCGATGTCAGCCCCTTTTGTTGTATGATTATGGTGGTGTTATTTCACAATTTGATAACCAATGATTACAGCTATTAGTCCCAGGGCAAGGCTGAGCAACGTGTATAACACAGCGGAGAGCATTGCGCTGTCGCGGCCTAACAGCATATTTTCGTTCATGAAAGTAGAGAACGTAGTAAAGCCACCACAAAACCCAGTAACCAATATCAACTTAGTATTGGGTAAAATCTGTCCTCCTAATGATAATCCAGACAGTATTCCAATCAGAAAACAGCCAATCACATTGACTGCCATTGTTCCCCAAGGAAAGGCTACAGGGAGGCGAGTTGTGTCCGTGAATGGCATAACAGTCAGCCACGACTGAACAGCTTTAGATGCCAGATAGCGTGCGCCACCGCCAAAGAAGCTGCCGATGCAGACTAAGAGTAATTCTTTCATATATATCTTAAATGCTAATTCCTTTTAATGCAAAAAAAAAGAGTTCAACGATGTTACTCATTGAACTCATTTGGCGGAGAGAGAGGGATTCGAACCCCCGGTGCCTCTCAGCACGACGGTTTTCAAGACCGTTGTAATCGACCACTCTACCATCTCTCCAATGCTCGATCGTTCTCGAAAGCGGGTGCAAAGGTACGGATATTTTTTGGAATAAACAAATATTTTGCCAACTTTTTATAAAATATTTCGCATTTTGCCTGTTTTTGGTCGATTTTTACTACCTTTGCACCCGTGATTTATCCAAATAACTTTGAGCGCAAGCTCGGATTCGATGAAATAAGGAAGCTGCTCAAGGCGCGATGCCAGAGCACTTTAGGACAGGAGAAAGTTGATGAAATGGCATTCTCTACTGATGCCGCTGTGGTTAATGAATGGCTTACGCAGGTGCGTGAGTTCCGTAGGTTGTTGGTAGAACATGATAATTTTCCCATGCAGTACTTCTTTGACGTGCGCGCTAGCATAGCGCGTATTCGATTGGAGAATACTCATCTGGAAGAGAATGAGGTGTGGGATTTGCGTCGCTCGCTGGAAACAATCTCTGCTATTGTGCGATTCTTGCAGCCAGCCGACGAGGAGCAGCCTGAATATCCCGCTCTCTATCGTCTCACTGAGGGTGTGGCCACTTTCCCAGCCATGATTCGTCGCATTGATTCGATATTGGATAAATTTGGCAAGATTAAAGATTCGGCATCGATGACTCTGGCGGGCATACGTCACGATCTTGAAAAAACACAAGGTTCTATCTCGCGTACATTATATACTATTCTTCACGCTGCACAACGTGATGGACTTGTAGATAAGGATTCTGCGCCAGCTATGCGTGACGGAAGATTGGTGATACCCGTGGCCCCACAGCTGAAACGACGTATTAACGGTATCGTGCACGACGAGAGTGCCACTGGTAAGACAGTGTTCATTGAACCTACCGAAGTGGTAGAGGCTAATAATAAGGTAAGACTGCTTGAGGCTGAAGAGCGTCGAGAGGTGATCCGCATATTAACCGTATTTACAGATGAGGTACGCCCGCATGTGCGCGCGATTATCGATTCCTATCAGTTGCTGGCCATGATAGATCTTATCCAGGGCAAGGCTCAGTGGGCTGAACTTACCAATGCTTTCGAGCCAACAGTCAAGGATGAGCCTGTGGTTGATTGGATTCGTGCTGTTCACCCCCTGTTGCAGCTTTCGCTTGCTAAGAAGGGTGGGGGCGTGGTGCCACTCGATATTACTCTTACGCCACGACCAGTTAAGAAGAATGAGGGCCGACTGCTTATCATCAGTGGTCCTAACGCAGGAGGTAAATCTGTGTGTCTCAAGACAGTAGGTCTTTTGCAGTATATGTTGCAGTGTGGTTTGTCTGTTCCTATTGCTGATCGCTCTACTGCAGGTATCTTTGAGAGTATTATGATTGATATTGGTGATGAGCAGAGTATTGAGAATGATCTTTCTACCTACTCTAGTCACCTTATGAATATGAAGCAGATGATGAAGTCGGCAGGCGAACATTCACTGTTGTTGATAGACGAGTTTGGTAGTGGTACTGAGCCTACTATTGGCGGTGCTATTGCTGAGGCTATGCTTAAGCAGTTCTGGCAGAAGCGTACCTTTGGCGTTATTACCACTCACTATCAGAATTTGAAGCACTTTGCCGAGGATCACGAAGGGGTGGTTAACGGCGCTATGCTTTACGATCGCCACGAGATGCAGGCATTGTTCCAACTTTCCATTGGTCAGCCTGGTTCAAGCTTTGCTATAGAGATTGCCCGTAAAACCGGTATTCCTGAAGTGGTTATAAAAGATGCCAGCGACATTGTTGGAAGCGACTATATACAGAGTGATAAATATCTACAGGACATCGTGCGCGACAAACGCTATTGGGAGGGCAAACGCCAGACTATCCATCAGCACGAAAAGAAACTGCAGGCTAGTGGCGAGCGCTTGGAGGCAGCTGTTGAGGAGATAGAAGCTGAGCGTAAAGCCATTCTGCGCAAGGCTCGTGAGCAGGCTGAAGAGTTGTTGCGTGAAAGCAATAAGAAGATAGAAAACGCCATACGCGAGATTCGTGAGGCTCAGGCCGAGAAAGAACGTACCCGTAAGATTCGTGAGGAGCTTGATAGCTTTAAGCAGGAGATAGCTGAGGTTGATGCTAAGGCTACTGATGAGGCTATTGCCAAGAAGATGCGCCAGATACAAGAGCGCAAGGAGCGCCGTGAAAAGCGCAAGCAGGAAAAAGCTAACAAGGCTGGTTCTGCGGCCGACTCGGCCGCAGGGAAGTCTGGTATGGCTAGTGGGGCTGGTATGGCAAGTGGCTCTAGCCAGCCAATCGCCGTAGGCGATACTGTGCGCATAAAGGGCTTGACATCGGTGGGTACTGTGGAGAGTATCAATGGGACATCGGCAGTGGTGCTGTTTGGCGGTATGAAAACTAAGATGCGCTTAGAGCGCCTGGAGCATGCTGAGGCTCCAAAGCAGACTGCTACCAAGGCCGAGGAGCGCAATCAGAGTATTACTGGTTCATACGGTATGGTGTCGAGTGGTACCCGTAATGTGATTGATAATCGCAAACTAAACTTTAAACAAGATATTGATGTGCGTGGTATGCGTGGTGATGAGGCCATCAATGCTATCACCTATTTCATCGATGATGCCATCCTTGTGGGAGTGTCGCGCGTGCGTATCCTGCACGGCACTGGTACTGGCATTCTGCGCCAGCTTATCCGTCAGTATTTGGCTACTATTCCTAATGTAGCCAACTATCGCGATGAGCACGTTCAGTTTGGTGGTTCAGGTATCACAGTGGTTGATTTGGAGTAGATTTGGCATTTTTTTTGCACTTCTTGATCTATGTCGTGAACGTTCGCAATAAAACTTAAAAATCCTAAATTTATTTGGCTATTATTTCTATTCGTCGTATCTTTGCACCGGTTAAGCGAAACTAAGCGCTAATTATGACGCATTTTCGACGTGAGTCGACTTCTTTGTATTAATGATGAAAGAATATCTAAAGGATACGCGGATTAGCCTTTGGGCTGCCGCCTAAAGTATAGAGATTATGATTCAATTTTTTAAGAAAGCAAGTGTGAGCTTGATGGTACTGATGATGATTTGTACAACGGCCTTGGCTGGCGGCAGAGCTACCCAGAGCAAGAAAACATCAAGTTTCAACTGGAATCCAGTGATGGATGCGATTATTCAAGTAGAAAGCGGAGGAAATCCCAATGCCCAGAGTGGCAATTCGGTTGGCGCGATGCAGATTACCCCAGTGCTTGTGAAGGAGTGTAATAATATCCTCTCGAAGCAGAACAGTAAGAAGCGCTACACACTGGCCGATAGATACAGTGTAGAGAAATCGAAGGAGATGTTCCTTTTAATCCAGCGGTACTTTAACCCTGAGAACAACGTCGAGAAGGCTATACGTTCTTGGAATGGAGGAATGAGGTACAGCGTGAGGGCGACAAACAAGTACTATCAGAAAGTGCTGGCCCGTATGAAATAAAACCAAAACGCAGCGGATCGCTTAGTGACAACTATTTGCAAGTCTGATTATCCGATTGTCGATGGGCATAGTTCCCCGACGATCGGATCATTTATTTTGTGTGTATTTTGATTGCTTTTGGAGTATTTACTTTGTGTGATGTAGATATTGAAAGAAAAAAGGTAACTCACTGGGTTTTAGTGAATTACCTTTGCTTAGTTGCGGAGGCAGGATTCGAACGTGCGACCTCCAGGTTATGAGCCTGGCGAGCTACCAACTGCTCCACTCCGCGATGTTAAAAAAGTATGGTTTACTAGGGCTCTCCCTTGTTTTGCGGGTGCAAAGGTACGACTATTTTTTGAATTAACCAAATATTTCGCTCATTTTTTTGCATTTTTGTTGTTTTTGTAATATTTTAGCTTGTTTTTCTTGTGTATTTCAAATTATTAGATTACTTTTGCACATCATACACTAGTGTGCAATTTAAATAAATAGGAGGAAATAGATATGTCCATATCCAAAACCAGACAGAAGCTGGTAGACGTAGCACGTCAGTTGTTCGCAAAGAACGGACTGGAGAACACGACTATGAACGATATTGCTTTGCAGTCGGGCAAGGGTCGTCGTACGCTATATACCTATTTTAAGTCGAAAGAAGAAATCTATTATGCTGTTATTGAATGTGAGTTGGAGCGATTGAGTGACAAGCTTGATGAAGTAGCAGCACGCAAGATACGTCCGCAGGATAAGATTATTGAGCTCATCTACACCCATCTGAGCATGATTCGTGAGACGGTGGTGCGCAACGGTAACCTTCGCGCAGAGTTTTTCCGCAATATTTGGATGGTAGAGAAAGTGCGCCGCCATTTCGATGATGCTGAGATTGAATTGTTTCGTAAGGTTTATGCCGAAGGCAAGGAGGATGGCGAATTTGATATAGACAATGTGGACCTTGTGGCCGATATCACCCACTATTGTATCAAAGGTCTTGAAGTGCCTTATATCTATGGACGTATTGCCCATGGCATGAAGGAAGAAGATACCAAACCACAGGTGGCTAAGGTTGTTTATGGTGCACTGGGTAAGATACAGCGCAAGTAAGATTGGTATTTTGAAACGTAATTTTAATATAACATTATTATAATAATAGAAGACATTATGGGATTATTAACTGGTAAGACAGCGCTCATTACAGGTGCTGCACGCGGTATCGGAAAAGCTATCGCACTGAAGTATGCCTCTGAGGGCTGTAACATCGCATTCACCGACCTCGAGATCAACGAGGAAACTGAGAAGGAAATTGCCGCTTTGGGCGTTAAGGCCAAGAGCTATGCGAGCAACGCTGCTGACTTTGCTCAGACCGAAGAGGTGGTTAAGGCAGTGAAGGAAGAATTTGGAAGCATCGATGTTTTGGTTAACAATGCTGGTATTACAAAGGACGGACTGATGCTTCGTATGACTGAGCAGCAGTGGGATGCCGTTATCGCTGTTAACCTGAAGTCGGCCTTCAACTTTATTCACGCTTGTGTGCCTGTTATGATGCGTCAGCGTGGTGGTTCTATCATCAATATGGCATCTGTAGTAGGTGTTCATGGTAACGCTGGTCAGGCCAATTATGCTGCATCTAAGGCTGGTCTTATCGCTCTGGCCAAGAGTATTGCTCAGGAGATGGGGCCCAAGGGTATTCGTGCCAACGCCATCGCTCCAGGCTTCATTGAGACAGCCATGACCGCAGCCCTGCCTGAGGATATCCGTAAGGAGTGGTGTAATAAGATTCCTTTGCGCCGTGGTGGACAGGTAGAGGATATCGCCAATGTAGCTACCTTCCTGGCTTCTGACATGTCAAGCTATGTAAGCGGACAGGTTATCCAGGTTGATGGTGGTATGAACATGTAAGAAATTGATAATTGACAATTGATTGATAATGGAGGTAGTTTACGAAGACAACCATATTATCATAGTTAGCAAACAGAGTGGGGAGATCGTCCAGGGCGACAAAACTGGCGATCGCCCACTTTCTGATTTGGTGAAAGACTATATCAAGGAGAAGTACGCCAAGCCAGGAGCTGTGTTCCTGGGTGTGGTACATCGACTAGACCGTCCTGTATCTGGTCTTGTAGTCTTTGCCCGTACATCTAAAGCATTACCCCGACTCAACAAGATGTTTGCCGAAGGGCAAGTGCACAAAACCTATTGGGCCATCGTGAAAAATGCTCCCTCTCAAGCAGAAGGAACACTCGAACACTGGCTCGTGCGCAACGAGAAGCAGAATAAATCGTATGCGTACGATCGTGAGCGCCCCAATGCTAAGAAAGCTATACTGAAGTATCGCACTATTGGGCGTTCTGACAATTACACCCTGCTGGAAATACAGTTGATGACAGGCCGACACCATCAGATCAGGTGTCAGTTGGCAGCTATGGGGTGTCCTATCAAGGGTGATCTGAAGTATGGATCCCCACGAAGCAATCCTGATGGCAGTATCTCGCTTCTGTCGCGTCGTGTGGAGTTTGTTCACCCTGTATCGAAAGAGAATATATGTGTTGTAGCCCCACTGCCTGCTGATGCACTGTGGCGTGCTATTGCACCCAAAGAATAATAGTACATGAAGAAAGCCCTGAAGTGGATGGGCATAGCGGTCCTGACGCCCATTCTGCTCTTTGTGATACTGGCCGTGCTTATCTACCTGCCACCCGTGCAGAATTGGGCGGTAAGGAAAGTGGCTGCCGTAGCCTCAGAGAAAACAGGCATGCAGATTTCTGTTGAGCATGTGAATCTGGAGTTTCCGCTCGACTTAGGCATCGAGGGCTTTCGTGCTTTACATCCCAACGACTCTATCCCTGGTTTGATTGATACGATTGCCGACGTGCGCAAGATGGTGTGCGACGTGCAACTGTTGCCGCTGCTTCAAAAGCGTGTGGTTATCGACGAACTGTCGCTTGCTCAAGCCAAGATAAATACCAACGGGTTTATCAGCGACCTGCGTGTGAAAGGTCAGTTGCAGGAGCTCTGGCTCTCTTCACGCGGTATCGATCTCGATAAAGAGACGGTCGAAGTGAATGGTGCCCGCTTGTCAGAGGCCCATCTTGATATCGCCTTGAGTGATACGGCTGCTGTAGATACCACAGAATCTACAGCTAAATGGATTGTGAATGCCGACTCAGTGAGTGTGCTCAAGAGTCAGTTTCTGGTGCATCTTCCTGGCGACACCCTCAATGCGTATGCCTATATGGGTAAGGCTGTGGCTCGTGATGTGCTTGCCGACTTGGGGCAGAAACAATACCGCGTGGGCCAACTGGTATGGCAGCAAGGCCGATTGAACTACGATAACCGATATGAGCCGGCCATCTCTGGATTGGACTATAATCACTTGGCGCTTACTGATATAAACCTGCAGGTTGACTCGTTTGAGTATGTAGAGCCAAGCACCGCATTTGTCTTAAAGGATCTCAAGGCACATGAGAAGAGTGGGCTGCAGATCAGTCATCTGATGGCGCGCGTTGCTATGGATGATAAGCGGCTCACCATTCCCCAGCTGCGCTTGCGTACACCTGATACAGAGATAGATACCGAGCTGGCTATGGACCTGAATACCTTCGACCAGCAGCATCCGGGTGCTATGAAGATGCGCTTGAATGCTCAGATAGGTAAGCAGGATGTGATGCGATTTGTTGGCGGCTTGCCTCACCAGTTTGTGCGTAGCTATCCCAATTATCCCATCAGTATCAAGGGCTCTATAAACGGCAATATGCAGCACATTGCGTTTACAGGACTCAACATGCATTTGCCTACTGCTTTCCATCTGAAGGTCAGTGGTACAGCTGATCATGTGACAGACATAGCTAGTATGAAGGCAGATATCTGTCTGAATGCCCGTGCTGAGAATATGAACTTCATGTTGGCTTTGGCCGACCCATCGCTGATGCGCCACTATCGCATTCCTGCTGGTATGACGCTCGATGGCAAACTGAAAGCCAATGCTACCCACTATTCCACTCAGATGGTTCTGCGCGAAGGTGCTGGTAGCGTGAATCTGAATGCCAGCGCCAGCATTCCTGTAAATGCGCGAGGCGACTTGTTGACAGCGTTGATGAAGTATGAGGCCGATATGAGTGTGAACAGTCTGAACCTCCATCACTTCATGCCGCGCGATTCTATCTATACCTTCTCTTCAGATGTGAAGGCCAATGGCTATGGTACCAATTTCCTCTCGCCGAAGAGCCGATTGAAAGCAACAGCTAAGGTGCGCCAGTTGCAGTATGGCAGTTGGAATCTGAAGAATATCAATGCCGAAGCCACATTGGCTAATGGTCATGCGCTGGCCAAGATCATTGGGCATAACGAGCTGCTGCAAGGCACAATCGGCGTGGATGCCCAGCTGAACACCAAGAAAATCATGGCTACTCTGAGTGCCGACCTCGACAAGGCCGATCTTTATCGCCTGCGCCTTGTAGATACCCCACTAGCCATCGGCTTGTGCGGATCGGTTGATGTGGCTTCTGATATGAAACTGACGCATCGCGTGACAGGATTGGTGGACGAAATATATATATCAGGACGAAGGGAAACCCTGCGCCCTGACTTTATCGGACTCCACATCAACACCACCGTCGATACGGTGATGGCCCGCGTTCAGAGTGGCGATTTCATTGTGAAAGTCGATGCCAGTGGCAATTACGAGCGGCTGTTAAAAAAACTCAGTCTTGTGGCCGACTCGGCTATGGCTCAGATAGATAAGCGCATTATCGACCAGCCTGCGCTGAAGCGGTTGCTGCCAGAAATGAAACTGCATGTTGAGAGCAAGCGCAATAACCCCTTGGCCAGTCTGATGAAGGCTCTGGATGTGCAGTTCAAGGAGCTCATGCTCGATGTGAGCACATCGCCCGTAACAGGTGTCAACGGCCAGAGTTATCTCTACTCGTTGGTTTACGACAGCACACGCATCGACACCATCCGCCTGAATCTCACTCAGAAGGGAGAGCGGCTCACCTATCAGGGGCAGGTGCGCAACAACAAGCGCAATCCCCAGTTTGTGTTCAATGCGCTGATAGATGGCACCATCCATCAGCATGGCGCTCTGGCTGGATTGCGTTACTACGACCAGCACGATAAGTTGGGTGTGCGTTTAGGGGCAACGGCCGATATGGAGCCAGATGGTATCCGATTCAAATTGCTGCCCGATCGTCCAACCATTGGTTACAAGGAGTTTAATCTCAACAAGGATAACTATCTGTTCCTGGCTCGCAACAAGCGTCTGCAGGCCAAGGTCGACCTCATAGCCGACGACAAAACAGGTATTAAACTCTATACAGAGAATCAGGACTCAACAATGCTGCAAGACATCACTTTGAGCATCAATCAGCTCGACCTGGGTGAAATAACGGCTGTGGTGCCTTATCTGCCCCGTATTACGGGTAAGTTGAATGGCGACTACCACATCCTGCAAGATAAGCATGAGAATATCTCTGTGGCCAGCGATATGGGTGTGCGCCAGATGACCTTCGAGGGCTCACCTGTGGGTAACATCAGTGCAGAGCTGGTGTATCTCATGAAGGAAAACGACACCCATGCCGTAGAGGCACGACTGATGCTTGACGATGAGGAGTTTGGCATGCTGAGCGGCATCTACCAGAGCGACGGTTTTGTAGATGCAAAGTTTGATATGACCCGTCTGCCGCTGTCGCTTGTCAATGGTTTCGTGCCAGACCAGTTGATAGGATTGGAAGGCTATGGCGAAGGTAGTGTCACTATCCGCGGAACTGCCGATCATCCCGAGGTGAATGGCGAAGTGTTTGTAGATTCAGCCTATCTTGTCAGCATCCCTTACGGCATTCGTATGCGTTTCGATAACGACCCTGTGCGTATTGTGGGTTCAAAGCTGTTGTTGGAGAATTTTGGACTCTATTCGAGTCACAACGACCTGCTCAACCTCATGGGCAGTATCGACTTCAGCGATACCGACCATATATTAATGGATATGCGCATGCGTGCACGCGACTTCCTGCTTATCGATGCCAAACAGCAGGCACGCAGTGTGGCATGGGGTAAGGCCTACGTTAATTTCATGGCTCGTATGCAAGGTCCGCTTGACGAGTTGAACATGCGTGGCCGACTGGATGTGTTGGGTTCTACAGACTTGACCTACATGCTGCTCGATTCGCCACTTTCTACAGATACCCGCTTGGATGAGCTTGTGAAGTTTACCGACTTTAGCTATCCCACAGCCAGCGTCGTCACCAAGCCCACACCATCCGGACTCAATATTGATTTGAATGTGAGCGTGTCGCAAGGTGCGCACATCGTGTGCGACCTCAATGCCGATGAGAGCAACTATGTTGACCTGATGGGTGGAGGCGACATGCGCTTGAAGTATAATTCTGAAGGTATCAACCTGACGGGTCGCTATACCCTGAACAGCGGTCAGATGAAATATTCGCTGCCTGTCATCCCACTGAAGACGTTCGCCGTCAAGGAGGGTAGTTATGTAGAGTTTACAGGCGACCCGATGAATCCCAAGCTGAACATCACAGCTACAGAGCGTGTCAAGTCGAATGTTACCACAGATGTTGGTGCCAGTCGTTCTGTTCAGTTCGATTGTGGTGTTATCATCACCAAGACCTTGAACGATATGGGCTTGGAGTTTATCATCGAGGCCCCTGAAGACCAAAGCATCAGTGGCGAGCTGGCAACGATGTCGAAGGAAGAGCGAGGCAAATTGGCTGTGGGCATGCTTACTACAGGCATGTATCTGGCCGATGGCAATACAGGAGCCTTCTCCATGAACTCGGCATTAAGCTCATTCCTTCAGAGTGAAATCAACAATATAGCAGGCTCAGCGCTGAAGACGCTTGATCTGAGTGTGGGCATTGACAACACGACCGATGCCTCGGGCATGATGCATACCGACTACTCGTTTAAGTTTGCCAAGCGATTCTTCAACAACCGTCTTAAGATTGAGCTTGGCGGAAAAGTGTCGTCGGGCGCAAATGACGCCATGGGGCAGAACCAGTCGTTCTTCGACAATGTCACCATGGAGTATCGCCTCAATCAAGATGCTACCAAGAACATCAAACTGTTCTACAACCAGAATGTTTACGACTGGCTGGAGGGCTACACAGGCGAATATGGTATTGGTTTCGTATGGCGACGCAAGATGAACTCACTGCTCGACCTCTTTACCAAGACGCCAAAGCTTACCAATCCGCTGATGCCCTTATCTCCAGTGCGCAACACACCTGGGGCAGATAGTACCAGAATCACACCCGCAGTAACTCATGAGAAGAAGTAAGTATCTATATTTCACAATGGCTCTTTGTCTGGCATCATGCTCTATGACAAAGAATATCCCTGAGGGCGAACAGCTCTTTACAGGACTTACTAAGATTGCCTACGACGATGCGAAAGACTACGATGTCAAAGCCTACGATGAGCACCTCGAAAACACGAAGGCTGAGGTTGAGGCTGCGCTGGCCACCCAGCCCAATGGCTCGCTCTTTGGCAGCAGCTATTACACGGCGCCCTGGTCGTGGCATCTGTGGGTGTATAACACGTTTTCAGGCAAGGAGTCGCCCTTTGCCAAATGGATGACCAAGTCGTTCGGTCGTGCGCCTGTGCTCATGAGTCATGTGAATCCCGCCTTGCGCAGTAGTGTGGCCCGTTCGGTGCTGCGTAATAATGGTTTCTTTCGTGGCGATGTGACCTACGAGCTCGTGCCCAGCAAGAATCCCAAGAAGAGCAAGATAGGCTATACCATCCATCTCGATTCGCTCTTTACGCTTGATACGGTCAACTATGTGAACTTTCCACCAGCCATACAGACGCTCATCGATTCTACCCGTCAGGAGAGTCTCATCAAGAGCGAGTCGCCTTTCAGCATCAATAATCTCGATGCCGAGCGCCTGCGCATCAGTACGCTGCTGCGCAACAACGGCTACTATTATTACAACTCGGGCTATGCCTCCTATCTAGCCGATACATTTGCTATTGACAATAAAGTGCAATTGCGCTTCCAGTTGGCCGAAGGTCTTCCTGATGCAGCCCTGCACAAATGGTACATCGGCAATGTGGATGTCAATTTCCGCAAGTCAGCGCGCGAGGTGCTTTCCGACTCTATCAAGCGTCGCTCGCTCACCATTCATTTTAATGGTAAGAAGTCGCCCATCATGCCTCGTGTGGTGCTGCGCAACCTCAGTCTGCGCTCACGCCAGGAGTACAGCTACGAGAAGTACATGGAGTCGGCCAGCAGGATTAATGCCACAGGCGTGTTCTTCAGCACCGACTTCCAGTTCACCCCGCGCCCCAATACCGATACCCTCGACCTGCGCTTGAACTGCACTTTCGACAAGCCCTACGATTTTTATATTGAGGGCAATGCCATTGGTCGCACCAGTGGTCGTTATGGTCCGGAGGCCCGTATAGGTATCACGCGTCGCAATGCTTTCCATGCAGGCGAGAAACTCGATCTGAACCTCCATGGTGCCTACGAGTGGCAGAGTGGGGCAGATGCCGATATGAACAGCTATCAGTATGGTGCTGATGTGTCGATAGAGTTCCCACGCATCATCGCACCTTTCTATAAGAACGACCGTGTGCGCCGCGATAAGAATGGTCGCCCCATACGTCGCCGTTTCTTCTCTACCCCCACCACCTTCGTCAAGGTTTCGAGCGATGTGGTTCGTCGCCCCAACTACTATAAGATGCACATTGTGAGTGGCGAGTGGACCTACCGCTGGCAGTCGTCGGCCAATAGTCGCCACGAGTTTTCGCCCCTCACCATCAAGTATCAGTACATGAACAGCCATACAGAGAAGTTCGACTCTGTGGTCACCTACAATCCATATCTGGCTGCTACCATGGAAGATTACTTTGTGCCAAAGATGCGCTACACCTATCTGTACACCAGTCCCACCACCAAGCGTCATCCTATCCGTTGGGAGTTGACAGTCGAGGAGTCGGGCAATCTGTTGTCAGTGTGGGATGCCGTGTTTGGTCGCCCCTTCAACGAGCAAGGCAAGACCCTCTTCAAGACCCCCTATTCACAGTTCTTGCGCCTTGAAACCGATTTCACCAAGACGTGGACCCTCTCGTCGTCATCGCGCCTGGTGGGTCATCTCAGTGGTGGTTTCATTTATAACTATGGCAACAGTAGCGAGGCCCCTTACAGCGAGTATTTCTATGCAGGAGGTGCCAACACCATTCGTGCTTTTGGTGTGCGCTCGATAGGTCCTGGTGCTTTGGATGGTTCTGGCTTAGGTCGCCAGTTAGGTTATCTGATACAGATTGGCGAGATGAAACTGGTGGGCAATCTGGAGTATCGCACCAAGTTGTTTGGCAACCTGAATGGCGCCGTGTTCCTTGATGCCGGCAACGTGTGGGACTTTGATGATGAGTTTGTAGAGAATGGTGGTTTCCCCACTACGCTGAAGGATCTGGTGAAACAGACGGCCGTTGGCACAGGTCTAGGTCTGCGTTATGATATGGGCTTCCTCGTTATTCGCTTAGATTGGGGTTTGGCGCTTCATTATCCCTATCCAACCGAGAAGTCGGGCTATTTTAATGTGCCCAGCTTTAAAAATGCCCATACCCTTCATTTTGCAGTTGGTTATCCATTCTAACGTGTTTTTTTTCGGCTCTTTTTGTTTCTATATCCAAAATATTTTGTAACTTTGCACGCAAAAATTGATATAACTCAAAAAATTTAAGAAAGAAAATGAAACCAACTTTGTTTTTGCTCGCAGCTGGAATGGGAAGCCGTTACGGTGGTTTGAAGCAGCTCGACGGACTGGGCCCCAATGGTGAGACCATCATGGATTATAGTATTTACGATGCCATTCAGGCAGGTTTTGGTAAGATCGTATGGGTTATCCGTAAGGATTTCGAAGAGCAGTTCCGTACACAGATTCTCTCTAAGTATGAGGGTAAGGTGAAGTGCGAGCTCTGTTTCCAGGCGCTCGACGCGCTGCCAGAGGGCTTCAGTGTTCCCGAAGGCCGTCAGAAGCCATGGGGCACCAATCACGCTGTGCTCATGGGTAAGGATGTTATCAAGGAGCCATTCTGCGTGATCAATTGCGACGACTTCTATAATCGTGATGCTTTCATGGTGATTGGTAAGTATCTGGCCAATCTGCCTGAGGGGGCCAAGAATAAGTATGCTATGGTAGGTTTCCGTGTGGGCAATACCCTTTCTGAGAATGGTACTGTGGCTCGTGGCATCTGTTCTAAGAACGAGCAGGGACATCTTACTACTGTAGTTGAGCGTACTGAGATTGTACGTTGTGCTGCTGACGGCTCTAATGCAGGTGCTGCCAGCGAGCCTATCCGTTTCAAGGACGAGGACGGCACATGGACTGAGGTAGCCGACAATACGCCTGTGTCTATGAACATGTGGGGCTTCACACCCGACTATTTCGAGTATAGCGAGGCCTACTTCAAGGAGTTCCTGAGCGATCCAAAGAACATCGAGAACCTCAAGGCCGAGTTCTTTATCCCTCTCATGGTAAATAAGCTGATCAACGATGGTACTGCTACTGTCGAGGTTCTTGATACTACCAGCAAGTGGTTTGGTGTGACTTATGCTGCCGACCGCGATGCTACTGTGGATCGTATCAAGCAGCTCGTTGACGAGGGTGTATATCCTAACAAACTTTTCTAAATGAATATAAACATTTTAGATACAGATCAGCTGGCCCTGATGGACCAGCTGATTTCTAATGCTAATACGGTACTTGTGGTGTGCCATAAGAGTCCCGACGGCGATGCCATTGGTTCATCGCTGGGTTGGGCCGACTATATGCGCCATCGTGGCAAAGATGTTACTGTCATCGTGCCCGATCAGTACCCTGACTTCCTGATGTGGCTGCCCAATACAGATAAGATTGTGCGCTACGACAAGCATCAGGAGAAGTGCGACATGCTCTTCAAGATAGCCGATTTGGTGTTCTGTCTCGACTTCAACACCCCAAGTCGTGTAGATGAGATGGAGCAGGCACTCGTCAGCAGTCCTGCCAAGAAAGTGCTTATCGACCACCACTTGAAGCCCGATGTGCCTGCCCAGTTGGTAGTGTCTCATCCTGATGCTTCCAGCACCTGCGAGCTGGTGTTCCGCATTGTCTATCAGATGGGCGCCTTCCCTCAGCTCGACAAGGCTTTTGCTGCACCCGTCTATTGTGGTATGATGACAGATACAGGCGGCTTTACCTATAACAGCAGCCGACCAGAGATTTATTTCATTATTGGCGAACTGCTCACCAAACATATCGATAAGGACCGCATCTATCGCAACGTCTATCACAATTATTCAGAGAGCCGTATCCGCCTCATGGGCTATGTGATGTATGAGAAACTGGTTTATATGCCCGATTATAACGCAGCTTACTATTCACTGACGCGTGAGGAGTTGAAGCGTTTCAACTATGCCAAGGGTGATGCTGAAGGTTTGGTTAATATCCCCCAGCAGATCAAGGGCCTCAAACTGTCTATTTCGCTGCGCGAGGATACAGAGAAGCCTGTGGTTTGGGTAAGTTTGCGATCAGTTGATGATTTCCCCTGTAACCTGATGGCCGAGGGGTTCTTTAATGGTGGCGGACATCTGAATGCATCTGGCGGAAAGATAGAAGGAACCATCGAAGAGGCGATAGAAATTACCAAAAAGGCAATTTCTGCTTATGAAAACAAGTTAAAGTAGCCTAATATTGTTGGTGTTTACAAAATTATTCGTATTTTTGCACCATCAATCGTTAAAATAGAGATGAAGAAGATACTTTTTATCATGATAGCTTTAGCCGCAGTGCTCAGTAGTTGTAATGACTACGAGACCTACGGCGATAAGAAAGAAAAGGAGCGTACTGCCATTGCCAAGTTTATTGCCGATCGCTCGATTGTTGTTATCAGCGAAGATCAGTTCAACCAGCAGGGCCATACCACCAATGTGAGCCGCAATGAGTATGTGAAGCTCGACAAGAGTGGTGTTTACATGCAGATTGAGCGTGTAGGCTGTGGAAGTGCTTTGCAGGATGGCGAGACCACACGTCTGGTGTGCCGCTTCTCTGAGTATGATATTTTGCAGGATACCGCATCTGTAACCAACAATGATCCGGATATCTATTATAGAGGGAAGTCGGTAGTCACCCTGCCTGATATCGTTCAGATATCACGCACCAGTGGTTCGTTTACCGCCTCTTTCGAGAGTGGTCTGATGCTTCTTGTTAACCAGAGTGCTTCAGTACCTTCAGGTTGGTTAGTTCCGCTTTCTTATATTAAGGTTGGTCGTCCTCAGTCGCTTACCGACGAGTGTGCCAAGGTGCATCTTATTGTGCCTCATTCTCAGGGGCATGCCCGAGCATCTAGCAATGTATCACCTTATTATTATGAGATAACCTATCAGCGCGAATCTTAAAGAGAATTAAATATATGACACTGATTAAATCTATTTCTGGCATCCGCGGTACTATTGGCGGACGCACTGGCGACACGCTTAATCCATTAGACATCGTGAAATTCACTACAGCCTATGCTCAGTTCATTGGTGGCAAAAAGATTGTAGTTGGCCGTGATGGTCGTATTTCTGGCCTGATGGTTCGCAACGTAGTTGTGGGCACACTCATGGGCATGGGTTATGATGTTATAGATATTGGCTATGCCACCACCCCAACCACCGAGTTGGCCGTGCGCATGGCTGGTGCCGATGGTGGTATCATTATTACCGCGTCGCACAACCCCCGACAGTGGAATGCCCTGAAGTTGCTCAATAGCGAGGGCGAGTTTCTTACAGCTGCCGACGGTGCAGAAGTGCTCCGTATGGCCGAGGCTGAAGATTTCAACTATGCCGAAGTTGACAACCTGGGAACCTGTACTGTCGACGATACATTCAACCAGCGACATATCGACTCTGTGCTTGCTCTGAAGCTTGTAGATCGCGAGGCCATTGCCAAGCGCAAGTTCCGTGTTTGTGCCGACACCATCAACTCTGTAGGTGGTATTATCCTGCCCGAGTTGTTTAAGGCGCTGGGTGTTGATTTCGAAATACTTAATGGCGAGTGCACGGGTGACTTTGCTCATAACCCCGAGCCATTGGAGAAGAATCTGCATGGCATCATGGACAAGATGAAGCAAGGTGGTTTCGACCTTGGTATCGTGGTTGATCCTGATGTAGATCGCCTGGCCTTCATCTGCGAGGATGGCACCATGTTTGGCGAGGAGTACACCCTTGTATCAGTAGCCGACTATGTGTTGTCCAACACCCAGCACCTGTCACCCAACACCTTGCTGGCCACAGTCAGCAACCTCTCTTCAACCCGCGCCCTGCGTGATGTTACAGAGAAGCATGGTGGCAAGTACACTGCAGCTGCAGTAGGCGAGGTGAACGTTACTACCAAGATGAAGGAGGTAGGCGCCGTTATTGGTGGCGAAGGCAATGGTGGCGTTATCTATCCTGAGAGCCACTATGGTCGTGATGCACTCGTAGGCATTGCCCTGTTCCTGAGCAGTCTGGCGCAGAAGGGTTGCAAGGTGAGCGAGCTTCGTGCCAGCTTCCCCGACTATCAGATAGCTAAGAATCGCATCGACCTTACGCCTGAAACAGATGTCGACGCCATTTTGGTAAAAGTGAAGGAAATGTTTGCCCAGGACAATAGTGCTGTGGTTAATGATATCGACGGTGTGAAGATCGACTTCCCCGACCGTTGGGTTCACCTGCGCAAGTCTAACACCGAACCAATCATTCGTGTGTATAGCGAAGCCCAGACCATGGAGCAGGCCGACGACCTCGGCAAGCAGCTCATGCAGGTGGTTTATGATATGCAATAGATTTTTTTAAAGTTTTTTTTCATTCATAATGAAGGTGCGTGTGTGTGAACATACGCATCTTTTTTTGGATGAACTCTGACAATGTGTCACACTTTGAGGTTGTGGCACGGTTTTGGCAGATCGTTTGGCAGAAGAAATTAAAGTTTAAAATTAAAAAATAGAAGTATTATGAACATCAAACCATTAGCAGACCGTGTGTTGGTATTGCCAGCACCTGCAGAAGAGAAGATCGGCGGTATTATCATTCCTGACACCGCAAAGGAAAAGCCACTCCACGGAACTATCAAAGCCGTAGGTCAGGGAACCAAGGATGAAACAATGATCCTGAAAGAGGGCGACGAAGTGCTCTATGGTAAATACAGCGGCACCGAGCTCGAGTTTGAAGGAACCAAATATCTGATGATGCGTCAGAGTGACGTACTCGCAGTGATCGAGAAATAGAATTGAAGAATTAAAAAAATTGAAGAATTGAATAATTATGGCAAAAGATATTAAATTCAATATTGACGCTCGCGATGCTATGAAGCAGGGCGTTGACCAGTTGGCAAATGCAGTAAAGGTAACACTTGGTCCTAAGGGCCGCAACGTGGTTATTGAGAAGAAGTTTGGTGCACCTCAGATCACTAAGGACGGTGTGTCTGTAGCTAAGGAGATTGAACTCGAGGATAAGTTCGAGAACACAGGTGCTCAGCTTGTTAAGAGCGTAGCCTCTAAGACTGGCGACGATGCTGGTGATGGTACAACCACAGCTACTATTCTGGCACAGGCCATCGTATCAGAGGGCTTGAAGAACGTTACCGCAGGTGCCAACCCAATGGACCTGAAGCGTGGTATCGACAAGGCTGTGAAGGCCGTAACAGAGCACATCGCTAAGAGCGCTGAGCTGGTTGGCGACAACTACGATAAGATTGAGCAGGTAGCTACTGTATCTGCCAACAACGATAAGGAGATTGGTGAACTGCTGGCCGAGGCCATGCGCAAGGTTAGCAAGGACGGTGTAATCACCATCGAGGAGAGCAAGAGCCGCGATACTCATATCGGTGTGGTAGAGGGTATGCAGTTCGACCGTGGTTACCTGTCGGCCTACTTCATCACCGACTCAGAGAAGCTGGAGTGTGTGATGGAGAATCCATACATCCTGATTTACGACAAGAAGATTTCTAATATCAAGGACCTGCTGCCTATCCTGCAGCCAGCAGCCGAGAGCGGACGCCCCATCATGATTATTGCTGAGGATGTTGACTCTGAGGCACTTACCACACTGGTAGTAAACCGTCTGCGTGGTGGTTTGAAGATCTGCGCTGTCAAGGCTCCTGGCTTCGGCGATCGTCGTAAGGCTATGCTCGAGGATATCGCTACACTTACTGGTGGCGTAGTTATCAGCGAGGAGAAGGGCTTGAAGCTTGAGCAGGCTACACTGGAGATGCTGGGTACTTGCGATAAGGTAACCGTATCAAAGGACAACACTACTATCGTGAATGGTGCTGGCGAGAAGCAGGCCATCCAGGATCGTATCGCTCAGATCAAGAAGGAGATCGAGAATACCACAAGTTCATACGATAAGGAGAAGTTGCAGGAGCGTCTGGCCAAGTTGGCTGGTGGCGTCGCAGTGCTCTACGTAGGTGCTAACTCAGAGGTAGAGATGAAGGAGAAGAAGGATCGTGTTGACGACGCTCTCTGCGCTACCCGTGCTGCCATCGAGGAAGGTGTTGTAGCAGGTGGTGGTACTACCTACATCCGCGCTCAGGAGGCCCTGAAGGATGTGAAGGGCGACAATGCCGACGAGCAGACAGGTATCAACATCATCTGCCGTGCCATTGAGGAGCCACTTCGCCAGATCGTTACCAATGCTGGTGGCGAGGGCGCTGTAGTGGTTCAGAAGGTTCGCGAGGGTAAGGGCGACTTCGGTTACAATGCCCGTCTCGACAAGTACGAGGATCTGCGCGAGGCAGGTGTTATCGACCCAGCCAAGGTGGCTCGTGTAGCTCTGGAGAATGCAGCCTCTATCGCAGGCATGTTCCTCACCACCGAGTGCATCATCTGCGACAAGCCCGAGAAGGAGCCCGCTATGCCAATGGGCGGCGCACCAGGCATGGGTGGCATGATGTAATTTTGTAAACTTAGCATAACAAATTAGGGGATGGATTCTGCAGTCCGTCCCCTTTTTTTGTTATTTTATCCAAAAAATAGCGTTTTAGGGCCCAAAACTTTTTGGGGTTACATAAAAACACGCTAATTTTGCAAACGCAAATAATAATTTTTTTGATTTGTTTTAGTAGATTAGTTTTTAAGTAGTTTGTTTTTAAGAGACCGGGTGTCGTGATGACAGCCGGTTTTTTTTGTTATTTTTCGTTTATTTGTTGGCGGTAAGAAAAAAAGTTGCTATCTTTGCAGTCAGTTACGTAACCAATAAATACTGTTTATGAAGCAATTTCTGAAAATGACATTGGCCACTATCTGTGGTATTGTTATCCTCAGTCTGATTTCCGGACTGTTCTTCGTTATTTCTTTGGTAGGAATGGTAGCCAGCGATTCGGCTCCAACCAAGGTGAAAGAAAACTCAGTTTTCGTGCTTAAGCTCGATGGTTCTATCGATGAGCGTTCAGAAGAGGGAACACCGTTCGACGACATGCTTGGTTTGGGTGATACGGGCTCTATGGGCCTCGACGCGCTTGTTTCCAGCATCCGTAAGGCCAAGGAGAATGCCGATATCAAGGGTATCTATATCGAGGGTGGTACAGCCGGTTTCGACAGTCCAGCCACTGCCCAGCAGTTGCGCGATGCCCTGAAGGACTTCAAGACCAGTGGTAAGTGGATTGTGGCCTATGCCAGCCAGTATTCTCAGGCTTCATATTACGTGGCTACCGTTGCTGATAAGGTTTACCTGAATGGTCAGGGTGCGCTCGACCTGCGTGGTTTGGGTGGCAACGGATTGTATTACAAGGGACTGTACGACAAGCTTGGCATCAAGTATATGGCGGCCAAGGTTGGTAAATATAAGAGTTATGTGGAGAGCGACACGCAGACAGGTATGAGCGAATATGACCGCGAGCAGCGCCAGGTTTACCTGGGCGGCATCTGGAAGTACTGGCTCAAGGAGATGGCCGAGAGCCGCAAGATAAAAGCCGACGACCTGAATCAGCTGGTGAACGACAGTCTGCTGGCATTCGCCGCTACCGACGACCTGTTGAAGGCCAAACTGATCGATAAGGTGCTCTTCCCTGAGGAGATTAAGGCCGAGATCAAGAGCCGCCTGAAGCTGGGCAAGAACGACGAGGTGCCCCAGCTCACCCTCTCAGATATGATCAACGTCAAGTCGGAGAAAAAAGAGACTGGCGAAAAGATTGCCGTGTATTATGCCTATGGCAGCATTGTGGATAACCCAGCCGAGAACTTGCTCAACGGCGGTGGTCATGCTATCGTTGGTAAGACCGTGGCCGACGATCTGCGCAAGCTGGCCGACGATGATGATGTGAAGGCCGTTGTGTTCCGTGTCAACTCTGGTGGTGGTAGCGCTGTGGCTTCCGAGCAGATTCGCCATGCCATCAATCTTGTCAAGGCCAAGAAGCCTGTAGTAGTGTCGATGGGTGGTGCTGCTGCCTCTGGTGGCTACTGGATCAGCTCATCTGCCAACTATATCTTTGCCGAGCCCACTACCATCACAGGTAGTATCGGCATCTTCGGTCTGATTCCAAACTACAGCGGTCTGGTTACCGATAAGCTGGGTGTCACCATGGATGGCGTGAAGACCAACACCTATTCTGGTTATGAGTACGACCTCGTGCTCGGCAAGAATCCTGAGGATATCATGCACCATCTGCAGAACTACATCAATCGCGGCTATCAGGACTTCCTGAACGTCGTAGCTCAGGGTCGCGGCATCAAGCCCGAGCAGGTCAACGAGATTGCTCAGGGCCGTGTATGGCTGGCCAGCGATGCTATCGGAATCAAACTGGTTGACAAGCTGGGTAGCTTAGACGATGCCGTGAAGAAGGCAGCCGAGTTGGCTAAGGTCAAGGAGTATCATACAGCCACTTATCCCACTGAGCCAGGCTGGCTTGAGAAGCTGATGTCGAATGACAGCAAGGGTTCATACCTCGATGCTCAGATTCGCGACTTGCTAGGCGATGCCTATCAGCCCCTCATGCAGATTCGTGCCGATATCAAGAATAACAGCCGCATCCAGGCTCGCATGCTCGACGACATCAGAGTGAAGTAGTAATCCATCAAAATGCGATAGGTTTTGGAAGGCGATTTCATCACAATCAATAAGAAACTGTTGGCCCTGAGCTGGTTCTACGGCTTGGGTGTTGGCATTAGGAACATGCTCTTCGAGATGGGTATCTTGAAGAGCCGCTCCTTCTCTGTCCCTGTCATATCTGTGGGCAATATCACCGTAGGTGGTACGGGCAAGACGCCCCATGTAGAGTATTTGATTCGCCTGCTGAAAGATCAGTTTAATGTGGCAGTGCTCAGTCGCGGCTATAAGCGCAAGAGCAGTGGGTTTGTACTCTCCGATAAAGACACCCCGATGCCCATGATTGGCGATGAGCCTTATCAGATGAAGCAGAAGTTTCCTGATGTGGCTGTGGCTGTGGATAGGAAGCGTACCCGTGGCATTAGCAATCTGATAGCTGCCGATAATGGTTTGGACGTAGATGTGATACTGCTCGACGATGCCTTCCAGCACCGTTACGTCAAGCCTGGCATCAATATCCTGCTGGTCGACTATCATCGCCTGGTCATCTATGATCGCCTGTTGCCCGCAGGCCGTTTGCGCGAGCCAGTCAGAGCCAAAGACCGGGCCGACATTGTGATTATCACCAAGTGCCCAAGGGATCTCAAGCCTATGGAGTTTCGTGTTGTCACCAAGGCCATGAAGCTCTTCCCCTATCAGCAGCTGTTCTTCTCTACCTTAGAGTATAATAAGCCCGAGGCCGTATTCAAGGATTTGGAGAATATGGAGAATATCCAGAGCCTTGATGCCCTTGCGGGCAAGAACATCCTGGTTCTCACGGGTATTGCCTCGCCCCAGCAACTCATGCACGATCTGCAGGAGTACAACTCGCAGATTACGCCGCTCACCTTTGGCGATCATCACAATTTCAAGCGTAAGGATGTAGAGACCATCAACGACACCTTTGCACAAATGCCTGAGCCCAAGCTGATACTCACCACCGAGAAAGATGCTACCCGCCTGATGGTTGTCGAGGGGCTGAGCGACGAGGTGAAGCACCATCTCTATGCGCTTCCGCTGCGTATTGCCATCATGCAAGACCAACAAGAAGAATTTAATCAAAAAATAAGAGGATATGTACACAAAAATTCAAGAAACAGCATCCTGGTTAAAGGAAAGAATGACCACCAGTCCGCAGACGGCAATAGTGCTGGGGACAGGCCTCGGACAATTAGCTTCCGAAATCACTGATATACTCGAGTTCCCCTATCAAGAGATACCTAATTTCCCTGTGTCAACCGTTGAGGGCCACAAGGGTAAGCTTATCTTTGGTAAGTTGGGTGGCGTAGATATCATGGCCATGCAGGGCCGTTTCCACTTCTACGAGGGCTATTCCATGAAGGACGTCACCTTTCCTGTTCGCGTGATGTACGAGCTGGGCATCAAAACCCTTTTCGTGTCGAATGCAGCAGGCGGTATGAACCCCGATTTCAAGATTGGCGACCTGATGATTATCACCGATCATATCAACTTCTTCCCTGAGCATCCGTTGCGCGGCAAGAACTTCCCCACAGGTCCACGCTTCCCAGATATGCACGAGACCTACGACCACAATCTCATCGCTGAGGCCGACAGCATAGCCAAGGATTTTGATATCCCCGTTCAGCATGGTGTGTATGTAGGTGTGCAGGGCCCCACCTTCGAGACCCCAGCTGAGTATCGTATGTATCGCGTATTTGGTGGAGATGCAGTAGGCATGTCAACAGTGCCTGAGGTGATCGTAGCCCACCATTGCGGCATCAAGACATTCGGCATCTCAGTCATCACCGATCTGGGAGGTTTCGATGTCCCAGTAGAGGTGAGCCATGAGGAAGTTCAGGAGGCAGCCAACTCAGCACAGCCCAAGATGACCGCCATCATGCGCGAGATGATTATCCGTGCCGAGCGCATCAAGGCACATAATGAAGACAAGTTTAATACCGATCACCCCACAGAAGGATGGAAATAGCAAAATTAGGAGAATTTGGTCTTATCGACCGTCTTACAAAAGATATAGAGATGAAGAATGCCAGCACCAAGAAAGGTGTTGGCGACGATTGCGCCGTGCTGAGCTATCCTGACAAGGAAGTGCTTGTCACCACCGATATGCTGATGGAGGGCGTACATTTCGACCTTACTTATATAGACCTCAAGCACCTCGGCTATAAGTCGGCCATGGTGAATATCAGCGATGTGTTTGCCATGAACGGCACGCCCCGCCAGATGACCGTTTCGCTGGCCATCAGCAAGCGCTTCACCGTCGAGGATATCGAGACCTTCTACAGCGGATTGCGCCTGGCATGCGAGAAGTGGGGTGTAGATGTGATTGGTGGCGACACCACCTCGTCTTACACCGGCTTGGCCATCAGCATCACCTGTATTGGCGAGGCCCGCAAGGAAGATATTGTTTACCGCAGTGGTGCCAAGGATACCGACCTGGTGTGCGTCAGTGGCGACTTGGGTGCAGCCTATATGGGATTGCAGCTCCTTGAGCGCGAAAAGAGCGTCTATTACCAGCAGGTCAACGATATCCAGCAGAAGATAGCCCAGGCCAAGGCCGCAGGCGACAACGCTCAGATCTCAACACTCAACGCTCAACTCTCTACCATCGCTCAGCCCGACTTCAGTGGCAAGGAGTATCTCCTGCAGCGTCAGTTGCAAACCGAGGCCCGTGGCGACATCATTCAGAAGTTGCGCGAGGCAGGCATCCGTCCCACAGCCATGATGGACGTCAGCGACGGTCTCTCTAGCGAGCTCATGCATATCTGCAAGCAGAGTGGGGTAGGCTGCCGCATCTATGAGAAGAATATTCCTATCGACTACCAGACCGCAGTGATGGCCGAAGAGATGAACATGAATGTCACCACTTGCGCCCTGAATGGCGGCGAAGATTACGAATTGCTTTTCACCGTTCCCATCGGCGATCACGAGAAGATTGAGCAGATCGAGGGCGTAAAGCTCATAGGTCATATCACTGATGCAAAATTCGGTCAGGTGCTCGTAACTCGTGATAATCAGGAGTTTACGCTCAAAGCCCAGGGATGGAACCCTTTGGCATAGAAAAATAATATGTTAAAAGGTGTTTAAAAGTTTGGCGGGTTCGGAAAATAGTCGTACCTTTGCACCCGCAAAACAACGAAAGGATGTTTGCAAAACGAAATTGAAATGTTGGTGCCTTAGCTCAGTTGGTAGAGCATCGGACTGAAAATCCGTGTGTCCCCGGTTCGATTCCTGGAGGTACCACTCCTCCTTTCATTAGCCCGGTCTTGCAGTAATGCAGCCGGGTTTTTTCGTATTTATACATTATAATGTTCAATGTTTAATGTTTAATATTCAATATTTAATGTAGCATGGCAATAGTAATTGGTATCGATGTAGGTATTTCGACAACAAAGATTGTTGGAATCAAGAATGGCAAGGTGTCGGCCCCTATTAGTATCACCGCTGCCGACCCTATCACTTCATTGTTTGGTGCCTTTGGCAAGTATTTGCACGACAACGACATCGATCTGCAGGATGTAGAGCAGGTGATGCTTACGGGCGTAGGCTCAGCCTATATCGATCAGCCCATCTATGGTCTGCCCACAGCCAAAAGTCAGGAGTTTGTGGCCGATGGTTTGGGAGCTCGTTTCGAGTCAAAGCTCGACCACACCATTGTGGTGTCGATGGGCACAGGTACCTCCTTTGTCAAGTGCGATGGCGATGAGATGCGTCATATCGGCGGTATCGGAGTTGGTGGCGGCACGCTGGCAGGCTTGGCCCGCATCATGCTCAACACCAGCGATATCAAGCAGGTGGCCACGATGGCCAAGCACGGCAATATCCGCAATATCGACCTTACCATTGGCGATATCAGTGCCGTTCCAGTGCCAGGACTCACCATGGACACCACTGCCAGCAACTTTGCCAATGCCCAGAGCGACGCCTCAAAGGAGGATATTGCAGCCGGACTCATTCACATGGTGCTGCAGTCTATAGGCTCAGCCGCGTGGCTCGCCTCGTTAGGCAGCGATATACGCGATTTCGTGCTCATAGGCAACCTCTCGCTGCTTCCCCAGTGTAAGGAGGTGTTCCCGGCCCTGGAAACGCTCTATAACATCCGTTTTCACATCCCCAAGTATTCGCAGTACTGCACCGCCATTGGTGCCGCCCTCGATTATACCACCAATAAAAAGAAATAGGTTAGCCGTTCGCTAACCTATTTCATTTTGCGCACACGTCGCTGGAACATCTTGCTGAGTATCCATAACTAATCATCAATCAGTACTTGCGCCCGGGGCAGTCAACTTGTCAATAATGAGAAAGTCAACTGAATTCGTACGGAAAGTCATGGCAAAAATGTAGAGATTGTCATGATTGTCACGATTGTCAATTGTCATTAAGCAGTTTCACCACGCAATTTAGTAATAGAATTAATATATTATATATAATATATTAATTTTATATTACTATCTACCCATCTCAACTTCAAACCCTTAATGACAATCATGACAATGACAATCATGACAACCCCTCGTAAGACTTTTAACAATTCATTAACAAATGAAATTCTGAAATATGACAAAACTTTCGTACCTTTGCCCCCAAACTTTAATGTTTTATAGTATGGACAAGACGAAAATTAACGAGACACTGCGCAGGAATGTGGCGCTGCTCTCAAAACAATCAGATAGGGAATTGGGCATGATGCCTGCTACAATAGCCCCGCTGCCATCGGTAGAGTGCGTGAAGCGCATCGTGACGCTGGTGAAGAGCATTATCTTTCCTGATTATTTTGAAAAACGACAGCCCGACGAGGCTATACGCGCCTACCATATAGGTGTGTGGATGGAGGAGCTGACCACACTGCTGACGAAACAGATAGCGCACGGACTGCAGTTTTGCGAGGACTGCGAGGCCAACAGCACCAAGGCGCAGGTGTATGCTGTAGCTGAGGAAAAAGCACTGGCTTTCATAGATGCGCTGCCCGAGATAAAGCGACTGCTCTATACGGACATACAGGCGATGTTTGATAACGACCCTGCGGCACCAAACTTTGGTGAGGTGATATTCTGCTACCCATCGATGAACACGATGACGCACTACCGCATAGCGCATAAGCTGCACCAGTTGCAGGTGCCTGTGATACCACGTATCATCACGGAGCAGGCGCACTCTAAGACGGGTATCGACATCCACCCGGGTGCCAGCATCGGCGAGTATTTTGCCATCGACCACGGTACGGGTGTGGTGATTGGTGAGACGGCTATCATCGGCAACCATGTGACGCTGTATCAGGGTGTGACGCTGGGTGCCAAGAGTTTTAAGTATGATGAGAATGGCAACATGCTGAACATACCGCGACACCCCATACTGGAGGACCACGTGACGGTATATTCGAATGCTTCGATACTGGGACGTATCACCATCGGGCACGACTCGGTGATTGGTGGTAACATCTGGGTGACGCACAGTGTGCCGCCGCATTCGCGCATCCAGCAGAGCAAAGCGGTGGACGTGGCGTTCCAAGACGGAGCGGGGATTTAATTTTTTTTCTCTTTTTTAGGCACGGATTAACACGGCTCTTTTTATAAAAAGGAACACGGCCTTAGTTGTAATGCTAAAGCCGTGTTTTTAATTTGTTAAAGCCGCGTTAATCCGTGCCCCAAAAACAATCACTCGTCTGCTTTCTTCTTTCCGAATTCGGGGTCAATCTTGAGTAGGTGGGAGACGATGTAGGTCATCGCGCAGCACACTACTACTATGATGAAGAACACACGATAGCCTACTGCCTCTTGCAGGGCACCGGCGAAGAGGCCTGGAATCATCATCGACAGGGCCATGAAAGCAGTGCACAGCGCATAGTGCGCCGTCTTGTGCTCGCCCTGGCTATAATATATAAGGTAGAGCATATAGGCTGAGAATCCGAAGCCATAACCAAACTGCTCAAGGAAAATGCAGATGTTGATGATCAACAGGCTGGAAGGTAAACTGCATGAGAGATAGACATAAACCAGATCGGGGATGGTGATAGCCATCACCATGGGCCAGAGCCAGCGCTTCAGTCCGTCGCGACTGGCAGCGATACCGCCTAGAATGCCGCCTAGCGTGAGGCCGATGACACCCACGGTGCCCTGAACCATACCAAACTCAACATCGCTCAGACCCAGTCCGCCGTTCTTCACGCTATCCACAAGGAACAGTGCCGACACCTTGGCCAGTAGGCCCTCTGGCATGCGATAGAACAGCATGAAGCAGATGCCCACCCACACTTGGGGTTTGTGGAAGAAGGTGACCAGCGTGTTCCAGAACTCGCCAACGATATCCTTGGCCGTTTTCTGTATGCGATGGGTGTCTTCGCTAGGGCGGGGCAGGGCCCAGCTATGGTAGAGCCACAGGGCGATGAACAGTCCGGCTATGAGATAGAACACCAGGCTCCAGGCATAGGCGATGCTGCGCGTGAGCACCTGCAGGACGCCCGCCAAGCCCACCAGCAGTCCGGATGAGAAGATGGTGGCTATGCGATAGAAGGTGGAGCGGATGCCCACAAAGTAGGCCTGCTCGTGCTGGTCGAGTCCGAGCATGTAGAATCCGTCGGCAGCGATGTCGTGTGTGGCGCTGGAGAATGCCAGCAGCCAGAAGAATGCCAGCGACCCTTGCAGCCACAGCGGACCGGGAATGGTGAACGCCACACCTGCCAACGCTGCAGCGATGAGTATCTGCATGGTGAGAATCCACCAGCGCTTGGTGCGCAGCATATCAACAAACGGGCTCCACAGGGGCTTGATGACCCAAGGCAGATAGAGCCATGAGGTGTAGAGGGTGATGTCGGTATTCGACAAGCCAAGGCGCTTGTAGATAATGACTGAGATGGTCATCACGGCTACATAGGGCACGCCCTCGGCAAAATAGAGTGTGGGCACCCAAGCCCACGGGGAACGGCGGTTATTCATATTTAAATTGATAATTGACAATTGATAATTTAATTAATCATAAAGTTGCTTGATGTTGGCGCCACGATAATAGAATAGCAGTATATCATCGTAAGTATGGCCTTGTTCGCCCATCACGGCAGCGCCTATCTGGCACAGACCTACGCCATGGCCCCAGCCTTTTCCCTTCAGGGTGAAACCGTCAGCTGTCTTCTCCACTTCGAATGCCGAAGAGTAGAGATGGCTCTCGCTCAGGGCGCGGCGAATCTCAAGTTCCTTGCCGATGGTGAACGTCTTCTTGGTGCCTACTATCTTCAGTTTCCAGATGCGTCCGCTCTTGCCGCGCTCCACGGGAATCAGGTCGGTGATGGTGCCGAAGTCGTCCTTCAGCTTGCGGTTCACCAGCTCCGACAGCTCGCTCTGGGTATAGGTAACCTCCCAATGATAGAAGTCGGGGGTCTCCTGGTCGAAGTCGTTGAGCACCTGCGACAGGATATGCTTGTCGCTGGTGTTGCAGTATGGGTCGTGGAACGACACGAGATAGGGCTTCGGCATGTCTTCCCAACAGTACTGGAACTCCTCAGTCTGTCCGCCACAGCATTTCGAGAAGCGGGCGTCGCAAATCTCATCGTCGTACATCAGCACCTGGCCGCGTGTTTCGCTGATGGCCTCTTCCACATGGGTGTTGTTGGCGCGGGTGATGCCCTGATAGCGCTGGCAGTGGTCGTCGGCACACACATCAAAGATGGTGTGGTCTTCGCGGTCGTACCAGCGGATAAACTCATGGTCGCTCTTGGTGAACGAGAAGAAGTTGTCGCCACCGCTCTCGTGCTGTTTGCGCTTCTCTATCTGTGCCAGCAGCCATGAACGCGAGATGACGGCATGAGCCTTCAGAAACTCTAAGCTAGAGGTTGAGCTCATCTCGCTCGAGATAACGCTGGTGAGGTATTTCTCTACAGGCAGCTCGTTGATGGCCACTATCTTGTCGGCCTCTACCACAATGCGCAGCGTGCCCTCGAAGGTCTGCGTCTCCTTGCGCTCCCAGTGGAAGTTCACGCCGATAGTAACATCGTTGAGTGAGAACGAGGCGCCCTCGGCATGCGGCGTGAAGGTGAGATTACGATACTGGGTGCCGCGCCACAGGATGCCACCCTCGCTGAACTCTACCACCTGCTGACCTGTGATCACCTCGCCTTTGGCCACATAGGGCTTGTTGAGACTGAATGAGATCTTCTTGCCGCTCACGATACCTACGGTGACGTTGGGCTCTTTTTTCATTGAACTTTGAGCATTGAGCATTGAACTTTGCTCTTTTACTTGCAGTTTGTCGATGACCTGCTGCAGGTCGGCGGGGCTCATTGACACCTCGTTCAGGATGCCTAACGCTATCTCTGGTGTGATGCGCTCGAAATCCTCTTTGCGTGGGGTGATGATGAAGCCTGCCATGTCCAGAGCGCCTGGCGAGATGATAAACTGCTGGCAGTCATCCTTGTAATAGCAGTCGGGGCGATGCTTTTCGCGCGGGAACACTACTGAATAATAGTCGGTATCGTGTCGCCAGCTCACGATGTTGAGCATGGGCTCGGGCTCGCCCTCCTTGATGGGCAGGGCCTCATACAGGCGGCGGAACAGCTGTTCGTCGCCATACTCCGACTTGCTATGGATGAGCAGGGCGGGGCAGGGATATTCCTCGATGAGCGAGATGCTCTCTTCACTGTTCAGACTGACGATAGGCTTCAGGTTGCGCGACAGACGGCCCCATGATCTCTGTAGGGGCAATATGCCTGATGTGCCTCCCTGGAAGTGGGCATGGTCAGGAGCCGAGGCGCCACACTTCGGACCGTTATAGAACACCATCATCTGCGGATATTCTGCGAGCAGCTTATGTATCTCGCTGTAAGCATCGCGAATAAGTTGCGGCTCATGCTTGACCGAGGGGATGGTGAAGTGGATGGGCAGGATAGGATAGGGGTTGACCAGCAGGTCGTACTGCCCGTCGATCGACTTCTTGACTTGTTCCTTCGGACGATTCTGCTCGCAGAGAAAACAGGGGCGCTCGGCCAGTGTCTGCTTGTCGATTTTAGCACCAGTAGATACGATGCGGGCTGGGTTCCACTGCACCTGCATGGTGGAAGTGCCAACCGACAGTTCGCGCGTCTTCACGTTGCGCAGGTCCTGATAGCGGCGGCGGGCATCGTCCCATTTCTCCAGCTGGCGGTTGAAGAAGCGCATCAGTGGCGAATCATTGATGAGGGTCTGCTTGCCTTGCAGCAGTTGCTGGCGCGCCATGATCTCAAGCGAGCGCAACTGGTCTTTATACAGGTTGTTGGCATTCACCTTCTCGATAGACAGGGCAGCATCGCTGTTGCCACCCCAGCGGCGGCACAGATAGAGCTCGCTGAAGATACGGCCTATGCGGTAGTGACGCGAAAAGATGAGTCCTAGGGCATAGTCCTCGCCGTAAGAGGTGTTGGGGAATCCCACCTGGCGCAGCAGGGGCGTGAAGAAGGCGCGTGGTGCGCCCAGACCATTGATGCGCAGGGCATTGTTAGGTCCGTTCTCGTCGGTCCATTCTGCATGGTCGATGAGTCCTGGTGGCAGGGTGTTCAGATCAAAGTCGCACATGCGGTATGAGCCAATCACCATGGCTGCATTCTGCTTGTAGAAGGTATCTACAATCTGTTGCAGCGTCTTGGGCGACGAATAGAGGTCGTCGCTGTCCAGTTGTACGGCAAATCGGCCGCAGCGGTCGTCGTGGATAGCCACATTCCAGCATCCGCCTATGCCCAGGTCGTAGCGCTCGGGTATGATATGTATCAGTCGCTCGTCGTGGAAACCGTTCAGCAGCTCTGTAGTCTTGTCGGTTGAGTGGTTGTCCACCACGATGACGTTATATTTGAATTTCGTTTTCTGACTGAGTGCGCTGTTCACAGCATCGCAGATGGTTTTTTCGCGATTATATACAGGTATGATGACCGATGCCTCGACGTCGAACTCCTGTTCGTTGAAGTCAGGAAGGCGATAGAAGGTGGGGTCGATTTTGGCACCGATGGCAGCCAGGTGGGCTGTGGCGGCGTGCTCCATCTCTATCTGTACATCGCGGTTGCGCGGGTTGACATAGTCGAACTGCTTCTCGCCCGAGGCGCGCGTGTCCGTTTCCTGCTCAGTATAAAGCTTCTCGTTGATATGGAAGATGTTGCCTTGGCGGCTCAAATATAAGCGCAGGGCGTAAACGGCTGCATATTGATATGAAGGCTCGCAGGCCTGCTGCGCAAAGCGGTGAAGCAGATGCGTCTTTACCAGGATGAGCGAACCCAGATCAAAGTCGTCGCGGATGCTACCTATCTGGTGGTCGATCACGGGGTGGGGCTGCAGTTTTCCGTCGATCAGGTCGTAGTGGTCGGCATAGATCATGCCGGCATCTGAGTCGGAAGCGATGCGCAGCATGCGGTCGAGTGTGCCCTTGGGCATCTGTATCTGTCGTGGACGGATCTGCAACAGGGCATAATCGGCTTTGGCATGCTGGGCAATAGCCGTCAGCGTTTTACTACTTGTTAAATCGGAAACCACAATCTGTTCACAATCACTCAGCGTCTCGTCGTTGGTTTCAAGAGGCTGGTTCACCAGCAAACAAATATGTTGAATAGTCTTGCTCCCCTTGATTTGCGCTACTACATCGTGTGCTGTTTCAAGGTCGCTGCAAGGCAGAAAGCAGTCAATTTTTTCTCTCATTATGTGTAATTAGTGATTTAATCAAGCGCAAAATTCGTAATATTTTCCGAGAAAACCAAATAATTTGGGGAAATTTTTCTAACTTTGCACCCAAAAAGTAAATATGTACGACGAAAAAAAGGTGTTGTTAGGTATGCAACCTGGCGAATTGCAGCAAGTGGTGGCCGAACTGGGGATGCCCAAGTTTACAGCCTCGCAGATAGCCAAGTGGCTCTATCAGCAGCATGCTGGTAGCATAGCCGATATGACCAATCTCTCGAAGGCCAACCGTGAAAAGTTGGCCGAGCGGTATGAGGTTGGGGCCATGGCGCCTATTGATTGCCAGCGTTCGGTGGATGGAACCATCAAGTATCTCTTCCCCGTGCGCACTCAAAACCCATCATCCATCACCCATTTTGTTGAAACGGTGTATATACCAGATGGCGACCGTGCCACGCTGTGTGTATCGTGCCAGGTGGGATGCAAGATGAACTGCCTGTTCTGTCAGACAGGAAAACAGGGTTTTGAGGGAAGCCTGACGGCTGCCGACATATTGAATCAGATATATTCGCTGCCCGAGCGCGACACACTGACCAATATCGTGTTTATGGGTCAGGGCGAGCCGATGGACAATCTGGACGCAATCCTGCAGGCCACCCAGGTGCTTACTGCCGACTGGGGCTATGCCTGGAGTCCGCGCCGCATCACGGTGTCGAGTGTAGGTGTGAAGAATAAGCTGAAGCGATTCCTGGATGAGAGTGAGTGCCATGTGGCCATCTCTATGCACTCGCCGCTGCCCGAACAGCGCAAGATGCTGATGCCTGCCGAGAAGCAGATGTCGATCGTAGAGGTGGTGGAGCTGCTGAAGCAGTACGACTTCTCGCACCAGCGCCGTTGCTCGTTCGAGTATATCTGCTTTGCAGGTCTGAACGATACCACTATGCATGCCCGCGAAATAGTGAAGCTGGTGAAGGGACTGGACTGCCGTGTGAACCTGATACGATTCCACGAGATTCCTGATGTGGACCTGCCTGGTGCCGACGAGAAGCGCATGGAAGCCTTACGCGACTATCTGACGGCGCATGGGGTGTTTACCACCATCCGGGCCAGTCGCGGACAGGATATCTTTGCCGCTTGCGGACTGTTATCCACCGCAAAAATTGAAGAGTTGAAAAATTGAAGAGTTGAAGAATTGAAGAAATGAAATATGGACAATAAGAAAATACGTGTGGCCATTACGCATGGCGATACCAATGGCATTGGTTATGAGGTGATTCTTCGTGCTTTCGAAGACCCCATGATGCTGGATATGTGTACACCTATCATCTATGGTTCATCAAAAGTAGCTGCTGTGCATCGTAAGGCTATGGAGATAGAAATTCAGTATAACATCATCAATGATGCTGCTGAAGCCAGGGATGGACGTGTGAACCTGCTGGCAGTGACTGACGACGATGTGAAGGTGGAGTTCGGACAGTCCACTGATGAGTCGGCCAATGCTGCCCGTGCAGCCATGCAGCGCGCCAAGGAGGATATGCAGAAGCATCTCTACGATGTGCTGGTGTTAGGCCCCGTAGTGTCGAACGCCAACCCGAATCGTGAAGACAAGTCGCTCACCATCATGCTGGGCGACCGCGTGCGTATCGCGCTTCTCACCACCCATCTGCCTGCCAGTGAGGCTGCCAAGACCATTACCACAGAAAAAATCGTAGAGAAAGGCGTGATATTCTTTAAGAGCCTGAAGCGCGATTTCCGTGTGAACAATCCGCGCATCGCCGTGCTGGCACTCAATGCGCAGGCAGGCGCAGAGGAGGAACAGGTGATAGTGCCTGCCATCGAAGAGCTGGAGAAGCAGAACGTGCAGGCCTTCGGGCCTTATGCTGCCGAGGAATTCTTTGCCAACAACCAGTATGAGCAGTTTGATGGTGTGCTGGCCATGTACGACGAGCAGGGCACGAAGCCATTCAACGCCCTCTCTGCCGATTATGGCGTGCGTCTGAAGGCTGGCATCTCAGCCGTCTGCACCACTACCGTTCATGGTCCTGAGTTCGAGATTGCAGGCAAGGGTGTGGCCGATGCTGCCTCGTTGCGCCATGCCATCTATACAGCCGTGGATATGTGTCGCCATCGTCAGGAGTATGATGAACCATTGGCTAACCCACTGCCAAAACTCTATCACGAGAAGCGTGAGGATGGCGACAAGGCTCGCTTCCAGATGCCTCGTGCCAAAGATATCTTTAAGTAAACTTTAATAATGAATAAAAAATACCAGAACGGTTTCTTCCTGTTCGGCATTCTGGTGCTTATCATCATGGCCTCGCAGCTTGACTTCGGTCAGGCTTGGCAGGGCATACAGCATGCGGGCTACTGGTTCGTGGCTGTGCTCATGCTGTGGGCGTTCCTCTATATGATGAACACCGCTTCGTGGTATCTGATTATCAATACCATCGGCAACGAGCAGAACGTGTGCCGCAAGTGCAAGGTGAACTTCTGGTGGCTCTATAAGATCACCATCTCGGCTTTTGCACTCAACTATGCCACGCCGGGCGGACTGATGGGAGGCGAGCCTTATCGCATCATGTCGCTCTCGCCTAAGGTGGGCACGCAGCGTGCTTCATCGTCGGTCATCCTCTATGTGATGACGCATATCTATAGCCACTTCTGGTTCTGGCTGCTCAGCGTACCTCTTTATATTATCACGCAGAAGATGACGCCGCTCACCTACGTGCTGCTGCCTGTCATCGCTGGTTTGGCATCGCTGGCCATCTGGTTCTTTTTGCGTGGCTATAAGCGGGGCATCGCCATGACGGGTATGACCATCCTGAGCCACTTCCCCATGGTGAAGAAGTGGGCAGGCCCCTTCATTGAGCGCAACCGTGAAAAACTGTCGGAGGTTGACGAGCAGATAGCTGCCCTGCACAATCTGAACCCGCTCACATTTAAATTGGCTGTGGTTCTGGAGCTGTTGTGCCGCTTGTTCTCTACTTTAGAGATCTACTTCATCCTGCTTGTCATCATGCCTGGGGTGACTATACCGCAGTGCATACTGATATACGCTTTTACCACGCTGTTTGCTAATATGCTGTTCTTTATGCCGCTGCAGTTAGGTGGCCGCGAGGGCGGTTTCCTGATGAGCACCGAGGGCTTGAGCATGACAGCCAATGCCGGTATCTTTGTGGCACTGCTGGTGCGCCTGCGCGAGCTTATTTGGACGGCTATCGGATTGCTGTTGATTAAGTTGGACAAGAAAGAAAAGTAATAAGCGTTAAAAATCTGCCAAAATTGCAGATGTTTCAGAAAAAATATGTAATTTTGTCAGCTCAATGAAGACAACAGAACTTCAAAACATCAAACAGCGGTACAATATCGTCGGCAATTGCGACGCTTTGAACCACGTGCTCGACGTAGCCTTGCAGGTTGCGCCTACCGACCTCAGTGTGCTCATTGTGGGCGAGAGTGGTGTGGGTAAGGAGATCATCCCAAGGGTGATTCACGACAACTCGCCACGACGCCGAGAGAAGTACTTTGCCATTAACTGTGGTTCTATCCCCGAGGGCACCATCGACTCAGAACTCTTCGGACATGTGAAGGGTTCATATACGGGTGCCATCAACGACTCGCCTGGATATTTTGGTGTGGCTAACAAGGGAACGCTCTTCCTCGACGAGGTGGGCGAGCTACCTCTGGCCACTCAGGCCCGCTTGCTGCGTGTGCTTGAAACGGGTGAGTATATACCTGTGGGAGGCACTGAGATTCGCAAAACCGATGTGCGTATTGTGGCTGCTACTAATGTGAATATACGTCTGGCCATCAGCGAGGGGCGCTTCCGCGAAGACCTCTACTACCGACTCAACTCGATACCCATCCAGATGCCCCCTCTGCGCGAGCGTGGCGAGGATATTATCCTGTTGTTTCGATTGTTTGCCCTGCAGATGGCCGAGAAATATAAGATGGACCGCGTGGTGCTCGATGAGGGCGCCAAGCAGTTGCTGATGCACTATAAGTGGCCAGGCAACGTGCGACAGCTGAAGAATATCACTGAGCAGATCAGTGTGCTCTCGCCTGAGCGTACCATCACAGCGCAGGTGCTCAGCCAGTTTATCCCCCAGGATCACGAAACCACACAGTTGGCTACCATCCATCGCGAGGGTAGTGGCGACCACAGTTTCGAGAACGAGCGCGAAATACTGTATAAGATTCTGTTTGAGTTGCGTGGCAATGTGAACGACATGCGCCGCGAGATGAGTGCTCTCAAGAAGCAGCTGGCCGACGTGCAGACCACCAAGCCTGCCGCCATCGACCCCCTGCCCGCTGTGGCATCACCCCTGCCCACAGTGGCTTCTCCACTCTCAACACTCAACACTCAACCCTCAACAGTAGAGGATGCCATCGCCGAGGAGTATATTGAGCCTGAGAAGGAACTGGAGAGCCTGAATCTGAACGACCTGGGGCGACAGATGTTAGAGAAAGCCCTGGAGCGCAATCATGGCAACCGCAAGAAGGCAGCTCAGGAACTGGGCATTAGTGACCGAACCCTTTATCGTAGATTGAAGCAGTATGGCTTGGACCAGTAAGTATATCAAAACAGCTGTTGTTGCTCTGGCAGCAACCATCATCAGCGCCTGCACCGTTAGCTATAAGTTTAATGGTGCCAGTATCGACTACTCGCAGACTAAGACCATCACGATTGCTGATTTCCCTATCCGCAGTAGCTATGTGTGGGGACCTATGGGCCCCATGTTCAATAATCAGCTGAAGGATCAGTTTGCCAATCACACGCGCCTGGAGCAGGTGAAGCGTAATGGCGACCTGAAAATTGAGGGTGAGATTACACGATATGAGCAGCGCAATAAGGCTGTGAGTGCCGAGGGCTATTCGGCTATGACCGAGCTTTCGATGACAGTGAATGTAAGGTTTACGAATAATAAGAACCATAAAGAGGATTTCGAGCAGCAGTTTACTGCTACACAGAGTTATGAAACTACACAGTCGCTTAACGCCGTGCAGGAGGAACTTGTGACACAGATGGTGAAGGACCTCTGCGACCAGATCTTCAACCGTACAGTGGCTAACTGGTAACCTAAATAGAGATCATAATGGAGATAACAGAACTTATTAAGCATCCAGAACAGATGGATCGCGAAACGCTCTACGAGTTGCGTTCGCTGCTGGCTCTGTATCCCTATTTCCAGACGGCTCGTCTGCTCATGTTGCAGAATCTTTATCTGCTCCACGATCCCACATTTGATGAGGAGCTGCGCCGCGCTTCGGCTTATATCACCGATAGGCGCGTGCTGTTTCAGATGATAGAGGGGCGCCACTATGAGTATCGTCCTGTGGCAAAACCCGCTGCTACCAAGCCCGCGGCGCCAGCAGAACCTGCTGCCGACCGCACCATCTCGCTTATCGACAACTTCCTTGACAGCATACCAGAGGAGTCGAAGGTGGATGTGACCAAACCCAAACGCAAGCCTACACCAGCCGATGCAGCTGTGGATTATGTGGCTTATCTGATGGATATCGAAGAGCCCGATGGCGGACAGGAGATGCCAGGCGAGATGCCAAAGATGTTTGGTCAGGACTTGATAGATACATTCATAAATGATGACAAAGGTAAGTTCCAGCTCAGTGAGACGCCTGAGTATCGTCCTGAGCCCCAACCAGAGCCTGCAGAGGGCGAAAATGGGGTTGAAAGTGAATACTTTACTGAGACATTGGCACGAATTTACATCAAACAAGGAAGATATTCGAAAGCTTTGGAAATAATTCAGCGATTAAGCTTGCAAATTCCGAAAAAAAATGCTTACTTTGCAGATCAAATACGTTTCTTAGAGAAATTAATAGTAAATAGTAACAAAAAAAATAAATAAAAAAATGTACACATTATTTGTAATTCTTATTGTGATTGCAGCCGTGCTGATGATTGGCATTGTGCTCATTCAGGAGTCAAAGGGAGGCGGTCTGGCTTCTCAGTTCTCAGGTTATAACCAGATTGGTGGTGTTCGTAAGACTACCGACTTCATCGAGAAGGCTACATGGTGCCTGGCTTGCTTTATGGTTGTAGTTAGCGTATGCTGCGCTTATGTTGCTCCTCAGGCTGGTGGCGAAAACTCAGTAATGGAGAACTATCAGGCTCCTGCTACCAATCCTAACAACCTGCCTGGTTTCGGTGCTAGTCAGCAGAAAGAGGCTGCTGCTCCTGCTGCTGCCCCTGCTACAGAGGCTCCTGCTGCTGAGACTCCTGCAGAGAAGAAGTAATCGATACTTCAAACTTATATCACAAACAAAAAGAAAAGAGCTTGCTGATGCAAGCTCTTTTTCTGTGGGTGCTGATGGATTCGAACCACCGAAGTCGAAAGACAGCAGATTTACAGTCTGCCCCATTTGGCCACTCTGGAAAACACCCATTGCCTAAATGCGGGTGCAAAAGTACGACTTTTTTTTGAGTTGTGCAAATTTTAGGGGCGAAAAATTCGATTTAATACTCTATTTTATCTGTTTTTTCTGTCCAGAGACGGAAAGTGTGCAGCGCTTCGTCACGCAGAAGTGGCAAAATAGGCACAGTTCGCTTCTCCATCGGCAGGTCTAACTCTTCGTAAATAAAGTCGTCGGCAAAGTCGATATCGCGGGCATCTTTACGGGTGTTGCCATAGAAAATCTTGCCGATGCGGGCCCAGTAGATGGCGCCTAAGCACATGGGGCAGGGCTCGCACGAGGTATAGATGGTGCAGCCAGAGAGGTCGAAGGTGCCCAGTTTCTGGCAGGCCTTGCGGATGGTGTTCACCTCGGCATGTGCTGTAGGATCATTATCTATTGTTACACTGTTGCTGCTGCCAGCAATGATCTCGCCATCTTTCACAATGACGGCTCCAAAAGGACCACCGCCTTGCGCAACACTCTGGTTGGCAAGGCGGATGGCTTCTCTCATAAATTCTTTATCTTTTTCCGTAATCATAGGCTTTTATTTGTTTTCTGCATCGATGGCCTTGATCTTCTCTCGGATCAGCTGCATGTCGTCTTTCAGTTTCTGTACCTTGCGGTTCATCTCGTCAATCAGACTGTTGCCTTTCTTCGAGCTGGCATTCAGGAATCCGAGGTTGTTCTCGTAGGTCTGAATCTCCGACTTCAGGTTCTCGTACTGTCGGAACAGGCGTGTGCGCTCATTGTCGAGGGCGTTCTCGCCACGCTCAGCCACGTTCTTCAGATTCTGCTTGAAGTTGTTCAGCTTGCGCTTAGCCACACTGATGTTCAGGTCCTTATAGAGCTTGTCGAGCACGGCGTGGAACTCCTTGTAGAGCTTATCCTTTTCTTTATAAGGTACGTGTCCTACGGCATTATACTCTTCTACCAGCTTCTGTACCTTTTCAGCTACATCCTCGCTAGTTTCGCTGGCTAGTGCTTTCAGCTGCTCTATGATACCTTGCTTCTTCTCCAGATTGTCGCGCTCCTCATTGCGTGCACCTGCACCTGCGGCATTGCGCGCCTCAAAGAAGGTGTTGCAGGCTGTCAGGAACTCCTCCCACAGCTGGTCGCCCACTTTCTTAGGAACCATGCCAATGGTCTTCCACTCCTTCTGCAGAGCAATCAACTTATCTGTGGTAGATTTCCATTCGGTAGAATTCTGCAGATCCTTGGCTTTTGCTATCAGCGCACGCTTCTTGTCGGCATTCTCCTTGAAGGTCTCTTTCAAGCCCTTGAAGTAGGCTGCCTTGCGACCAAAGAAGTCGTCGCATGCTGCACGGAAGCGCTCAAATATCTTCACGTTCATCTTCTGAGGTGCAAAACCGATGGTCTTCCACTCAGCCTGTACGTCGATAATCTGCTTGGTGTGCTTCTCCCAGTCGCCGCTACCTTTGTTCTCCTCAGCAGCAATAGCCTCTACCTTTTCGCAGAGTGCGGTCTTGCGAGCCAGATTGTCTTCCTCCTTGGCGCGTACACCCTCGAAATGCTGCTGGTGGCGCTTGTTGATAATGCTTGATGCGGCCTTGAAACGCACCCAGATATCCTCGCGCTGCTCCTTGGCAACAGGACCAATCTCACGATACTCCTGATGCAACTTCTGCAACTGGTGGAAAGCGCTGATCACGTCTTCCTCATCGGCCAGCTTTTCTGCTGCCTCGCAAAGAGCGGTCTTCAGCTCCAGGTTCTTCTTGAAATCATATTCGCGAGCCTCGCTGTTCAGTCGCAGCATGTCGTAGAACTGCTCTACATACAGCTGGTAGTTGCGCCACAGCTCGTTGGCCTTGTCGGCTGGTACGTTCTTTATTTCTCGCCACTCTTCCTGCAGGGCTTTAAACTCCTTGTAGTTCTTGTTAGCCTCGTCAGGTGTGGTTATCATGGCCTTGATACGGTCGATGATAGCCAGCTTCTTGGTCAGGTTCTCCTGCTTCTCAGCTTCCTGCTCCTTGAAGATCTTGGCGCGTTTTTCCTTGATGATGCCCATTTCGGCTTTGAAGGCCTCTTCCTGCTCGTCGGGTGTGTACTGGTACTGCTCTGGGTCGCCACCGGCATCGAGATAAGCCTTGAGCTTGGCCTCGCGCTCGGCGATGTGCAGCTTGTAGAACGAAGCTTTCAGATACTCTACTTCGTCTTTTTGTGGTGTCTCGTCACCATGGGCAATGTCCTGCACACGGCGAAGAACATCGGCTTTGTTTTCGTAAACTACGCGTGTCTGCTCCTCGGCCTGTTCAGCTATTGGCTCCGAGTTTTCGTTTGTTTCAACTTGAGAGGTTACCTCTTCGTTAACTACTTCTTCATTCTTACCCAATTCGAGGGTCTTCTCTTGAGAGTCCATCATTTAACGTTTTTAATTATTACTAAATGATGCTTAGCATCATCAACATTTGGGGTCAAAATTAAGCATTATTATTTAAATATCCTAATTTTTTGGCATTTTTTTTCACTTTTGAGGCTTAAACCAGTCGTTTGTGGCGGAAAATGCCCCAAGCGATGGCCGAAACAGCTACAGAAATGATGACAGCCAGGATGAATCCCCATGGCTTCTCTTCCATGCCGTTTATCAGGTTCATACCAAACATCGACGTGACGAGCGTAGGTATCATCATCAGGATGGTTACTGTGGTGAGCGTACGCATCACGGTGTTCATGTTGTTATTAATAATACTCTGATAAGTGTCCATGGTCGACTCCAGAATGTTAGAGTAAATCATGGTAGTTTCTCGTGCCTGTGTCATCTCGATGGTCACGTCCTCAATCAGGTCGGCATCCAGCTCATCAATCTGCAGTTTGAACTTTAGTTTCGACAGCAGCGTCTCGTTGCCACGGATAGAGGTCTGGAAGTAGGTGAGCGAATCCTGCAGGCGGCTCAGACCAATCAGGCTCTCATTGTTCACTTCTTTATCCAGGTTGCGCTTGGCTTTGTCAACCAGCATCGAGATCTGTTTCAGGCGCTTCAGATACCATACGGCGCTGGATAGGAACAGGCGGAAAATCATGTCAACATGGTCGGTAAAGCCTTCGCCACGTTTCTGCTGGAAACTCACGAAGTCTATCATCATGTTGGTTTCGTAAAAACAAACGGTAATGGTTACGTCGCGTTTGTGTATGATACCAAGAGGCACGGTGGTGTAGGGCGTGCGGCTACGTATTTCCTTGACATAGGGAATACGAAGGATGATGAGCATCCATCCGTCGTCGTACTCATAACGAGCGCGCTCATCGGTATCGCTGATGTCCGACATGAAATAGTCGGGAATGTTGAATTTCTCTTCAAGTTCGCGCTGGTCTTCTTCGGTGGGGCATGTCACCTGTATCCAGCAATTGGGCTGCCAGTCATTAATCTGGGTCAGTCCGCCTTGGGTGTTCCAGAATGTCTTCATTGTGCTAATCCTCACATTTAATTGACAATCGATAATTGACAATCGATAATTGTTCTAGCGGCAAAGGGATTAGCAGCTTTGCTCGCCATCCCCCGCCATTACGAATTGTAATTGTCCGCCGGGTAATCGTCCATATTTTTGTTATTTAATGAATAATATCGTGTGCAAAGATAAAAAAGAAAAATTGAAAAAACAAATTTTTAAGGCACGAAATACACGAATTACACGATTTTTTTTCGACATAATAGTAATTCGTGTTAATTCGTGCAATTCGTGCCCAAACAATCACTTCTCAGGTATTACCTCAAGTGTACGTTTCAGCAGTGTCCAGAAGGGCTCTACGGTAGCAATGAGGGCGCGCTCGGTGGTGGTGTGAGGCGACTTCATGGTTGGGCCGAAGCTTACCACATCCAGATGGGGATACTTGCCCAGGATGATAGAGCACTCCAGTCCGGCGTGGTCCACCTGGATAATGCCGTCCTGTCCGAACAGCGCTTTATACTCGCGGCAGAGCAGGTTCAGAATCTCGCTCTCGGGGTTAGGGTCCCAACCACCGTAGCTGCCTGCTGTCTCCACCTTCATGCCAGCCATGCTGAAGCAGCTTTCCAGTGTCTTTACCACGTAGTCCTTCATGTCCTCTCGACTTGAGCGAGCCAGAATCTTCAGCGAAGCTTTGCCGTCGGCAATGTTGATGATGGCCAGGTTGCTCGATGTCTCTACCACGTTAGGATAGCTGGGGATCATGCGGATCACACCATCGTGACAGCCGTAGATGGCATTGATCAGGTTGTCCTGAATCTCTACAGGCACCTCCATTTTTGGTGTCTCCACTTCCTCGCAGATCACCTCGATGCCACTCTCGATGCCTTTGTATTCATCCTGGAAGTCGTCCTGCCAGTCGGCAGCCAACTCCTTCAGTGCAGCCACGTTCTCCTTAGGCAGTGTGAGCACAGCCTCGGCCTTGAATGGGATGGCGTTGCGCATGTTGCCACCCTGCCAGCAGGCCAGTCGGGCGTCGCATTCCTCGATAGCTTCGCGCACCAAGCGAACCAACAGTTTGTTGGCGTTACCACGACCCTCGTGAATCTCAAGTCCTGAGTGTCCGCCACGCAGTCCTTTTACAGTCACCTTCACGGCTGCATCGTCGGCTTCGGTCTCCACCTCTTTATAGTCAAGAGTGGCAGTTACGTCGATACCACCAGCACTACCAATCACAAACTTACCCCAGCATTCTGAGTCGAGGTTCAGCAGAATGTCGCCATTCAGCTCGCCTGCAGGCAGGGCATTGGCACCAAACATACCAGTCTCTTCGTCGGCTGTAATCAGGGCCTCGATAGGACCGTGCTTCAGTGTTTTATCCTCCATCACGGCCATGATGGCTGCTACGCCCAGTCCGTTGTCGGCACCTAAAGTGGTGCCCTTGGCCTTTACCCATTCGCCGTCTATCCAAGGCTCGATGGGGTCGGTCTCAAAGTTATGAGTGCTCTCAGGTGTCTTCTGTGGAACCATATCCATGTGGGCCTGCAGGATAACACCTTTTTTGTGCTCCATGCCTGGCGAGGCTGGTTTGCGCATCACAATATTGTCTGCGGGGTCCTTAAAGACCTCTACACCTGCCTGCTTGGCAAAGTCGAGCAGGAACTGTTGTACTTTCTCCAAATGTCCTGAAGGACGTGGAACCTGTGTCAATGCATAGAAATTCTTCCAAATGCACACTGGGTTCAGATTCTTAATTTCACTCATAGTTTTTTTTGTTTATTTGGGTTAAAACGTTTCGAGAACATCAGCGCAGCCCAGGCATAGATGCCCAGGAAAATCACCAGCATGGTCTGTACGGTATGCACGATGAGCACGAACCACAAGGCATGCTCATCAGCTACGCCATAGAGTATCAGCATGGTCTTGATGGCAAAATGCCAGGGGCCGGCACCATTAGGTGTGGGCACGATGACGGCAAAGTTGGCTACAACAAATGATACCAGCGCACAGCCCAGACCTAAATGCTCTGTAAAGTCGAAGCAGAAGAAGGTGAGGTAGTAATGCAGAAAATACATCACCCAAATGCCTATCGAGAAAAAGAGGTAGAGAGGTAGGTTTCGCACATCCTTGAGCGAGAGCACACCTTCCCAGATGCCGCTTAGCGTCATCTTTACCTTATTATATATAGAGAAATTCTTCAGCAGTAGATGGAGAAGTATCAGTACGGCCACAGCACAGATGGCTGTTACCACCCAACCCATCACAGAAAAACTACCTAAGATTCTGTCGAGCGATGTGCCTGTCTTGCGGAAGAAGGTGCCAAAGACGCTCATCTCCAGCAGTAGGATGATGCCTGAATAGAGCATCACTATCAGCGTATCTACAGCACGCTCAGTCACCACGGTGCCCAGAGCCTTCGAGAATGATATACCGTCGTAGCGCTTTAAAATGGCGCATCGCGAAAACTCACCGATACGAGGAATAACCAGACTGGCCGCATAACTGATGAATATCGCATAGGTGCAGATGCTTGTTCTTATTTCCGTACCCTCGTACTCCGGTTTGTCGTCCCCCCGAACCATCGGCTCCAGCGTCTGCTTCCAGCGCCAGCCACGAAACATCTGTGCCAATATGCCAAAGGGAAAGGATAGCAACATCCACGTCCAGTTCATCTCGTCGGTCAGCACGTGGCTGATGGTAGAGAAATCCTCACCACGATACATCCACCACAAAATAGCGCCACCCAGTACAAAGGGCAGCACCACTTTAGCTATGCTACTGATGATGTTTTTTATTTCCATGCCGACAAAGGTACGAATAATAATTGATACGTGTCAACGAAAGCCCTCTTTTTTGATGTTTTTCTACTATTTTCTTTGCTGTGTGCGCAAACAGTCGTACCTTTGCAGCGGTTTTAGGATAACAAATAAATAAAAAGATTAGAGAAAGGAATTTATTATGGTAACATTAGAGACAAGTTTTTTATTGATGACCATGGCTGCTTTTGCATTGGCAGTATCACTTGTAGTAACCGTTGCTGTTAATGTAGACAACAATAAGTAATTAAACAAAAATTGAAAAATGGGGTCGCAGATTTTCTAATCTGCGATTTTTTTTGTAAATTTGCACCCATGAAACAAGTTCGACCCAAGAAAAATCTCGGTCAGCACTTTCTGACCGACCTGAATATCGCCAAGCGTATTGCCGATACCGTAGATGCCTGTCCCGACATTCCTGTACTGGAGGTTGGTCCTGGCATGGGTGTGATGACTCAATATCTCGTAGAGAAGCCCCGTCCCTTCAAGGTCGTCGAAATCGACCGCGAGAGTGTAGCCTATCTTCAGGAGAATTTTCCACGTCTCAATGATAATATCATTGGTGGCGATTTTCTACGTATGGACCTTCGTGAGGTGTTTGATGGTCAGCAGTTTGTGCTCACCGGCAACTATCCTTATGATATCTCATCGCAGATTTTCTTCAAGATGCTCGACAATAAGGATCTGATTCCCTGTTGTACCGGTATGATTCAGCACGAGGTGGCAGTTCGCATGGCCTCACAGCCCGGCAACAAACAGTATGGCATCTTGTCGGTACTTATTCAGGCTTGGTATAATGTGGAGTATCTCTTCACCGTCGAGCCAGGCGTGTTCAATCCGCCTCCCAAGGTACAGAGTGCTGTTATCCGCATGACGCGTAACGAAGTGACTGATCTGGGTTGCGACGAACAGTTGTTCCGTCGCGTGGTAAAAACCACTTTCAACCAGCGTCGCAAGATGCTGCGTGTTTCTCTTCGTCAGATTTTCGATGCCAATCATCCTGCCCCCGCAGGTTTCTTCGACGACGAGATGATGACCCGCCGCCCCGAACAGCTCTCCATCCCCCAGTTCATCGAACTCACCAACAAAGTCGCATCAGCATTATAACCCCCAAAATACCGTGAGTTAATTCAAAACGTCTAATGAGTTAATTCATTGCCCCTTTTGAATTAATTCACCGCACTTCGAGGCCTCTCGATTACGATGAAAAATCAAATTGATTTTGGAGCAAAAGTAACTTGATTTTGAGTAATAATCAACTTGTTTTTCGATGAAAACCAATAAGGAAAATATCCCTATCCCTTACACCCCTCTTACTATAGCCCCACCTCTCTTTAGAGAGAGGGTGGGGACTATATAGAGAGGGGGTTAAGAAGGGATGAGGATATTGTCCATAAAGGCCCGATGCCGAGGTTGATTCGATAGCACGAATTAAAGTTTTCTTGATAAAATCAAAATTTGTCATATCTTTTGGGTGTTAATTTTGTGATTAATCGTTATTGTTTATATCAACCTTGCAAAGGTACGAAAAAGTAATGAACTAACAAAATATCTGTCCCCATGGGGACACAAATCATCTATTTATCGCTTCGTTTGTCGAAGAAAACTCGATTTGGTGCCCCGGCAGGCGGCCTGTCTGGGACCGCGGACGGAGGAGATGCGACGCCCCAAGGACGACCAGGTGTTGGCGATACTCTACGACATGACTAAAACCGCCAGTATGATGGAGTTTTTAGGACTGACAAGGGCAGAGCAACTGAAGGCGCTGGCGGACTTGAGAAAGAAAGGGGCATCGATACGACAACTTGAGAAACTAACGGGGATAGGCAGGGGCGTGATACAGAACCTGTAAGAGGATGTTAAAAAATCGGGAGTTTGCTTGGTGTTTTGATGAATTCTTGCTATCTTTGCACGGATTATTAAAAAATTCATTAATGAACTACCAATATGATTAGGAAACTTGTATTATTATGTGTGTGTGGTGCATTCACAGTTGCGAGTGCACAGAAAACACCCGTGTGGAGAGACGCCAGTGTGAACCAACAAAACCGCGAAGCGCGTAGGGCACACTTCTTTGGCTTTGAGAACGAAGATAAAGCCAAGGGCGACAAGCAGCTGTCAGACCGCTACCTCTCGATGGAAGGTAAGTGGAAGTTTAATTTCGTAAAAGATCATCAGAATGCTCCTAAGGGATTTTATGGCGTGAAGTTCGACGACTCTAAATGGGTGGACTTCCCCGTTCCAGGACTGTTTGAGATTGAGGGCTATGGCGACAAGACCTATAAGAACATGGGTTATGCCTGGTGCACCACATTCAAGAATAATCCTCCTTACATCGGCGAAACCAACAACTACACAGGTTCATATCGCCGCACCTTCGACCTGCCCAAGAACTGGAAGGGACAGGAGGTCTATTTCCACGTAGGTTCAGCCACCAGCAACCTTACACTGTGGGTGAACGGTAAGTACGTGGGCTACTCGGAGGATTCGAAAGTGGCTGCCGAGTTTAACATCACCAAATATCTGAAGCCTGGCAAGAACCTCATCGCTATGCAGGTGATGCGCTGGTGCGACGGTAGCTATCTGGAGGACCAGGATTTCTGGCGCTTTACAGGTATTGCCCGCGAGGTGTATCTCTATGCTACTCCAAAGGTGCACGTGAAGGATATCACCATCGGCCAGGACTATCAGGAGGGCAATGGCGTGCTTAACGTAGATGTGAAACTGGCTGGTAAGGCCACTGTTGAGGCTAAGCTCTTCGACGCTGCCGGCAACCAGGTGGCTGAGGGTCTGCAGGCTACTGTGAAGAACGCCAAGGCATGGACTGCTGAGACACCTAACCTTTATACATTGTTTCTATATGTAAAGCAGGGTAACAAGACGCTCGAGGTTATCAAGAAGAAGATTGGTTTCCGTCATATCGAGATTAAGGGCGGACAGTTGCTGGTGAACGGCAAGGCTATCTTGATTAAGGGTGCCGACCGCCATGAGCTGGATCCTGACGGAGGCTATATCGTTAGTGTAGAGCGCATGATTCAGGATATTAAGATCATGAAGCAGCTCAATATCAACGCTGTGCGCACTTGTCACTATCCTGACGATCCTCGTTGGTACGACCTATGTGATGAATATGGTATCTACCTCACTGCCGAGAGCAATCTGGAGAGTCATGGTATGGGGTATGGCAAAGAGACGCTGGCCATACGTCCTGACTTTGAACTAGCTCATATTGAGCGCCAGCAGGGCAACATGATTACTTATAAGAACCATCCCAGCATTATTGTGTGGAGCTTGGGTAACGAGGCTGGCTACGGTGCCAACTTTGAGAAGGCTTACGCTTGGGTGAAGGCATACGATAAGACGCGTCCATGCCAGTATGAGCGTGCAGGCATCGAGGGTGCTACAGATATCTACTGCCCCATGTATGCCGACTATAACTGGAGCGAGAAATACTCGAAGGGTGAAGTGACTGGCGGTAAGGTTGAGAAGCCACTGATTCAGTGTGAGTATGCTCATGCCATGGGTAACTCGATGGGTGGATTCAAAGAGTACTGGGACCTGATTCGCAAGGAGCCTCACTACCAGGGTGGTTATATCTGGGACTTCGTGGACCAGGGTATGCGCGATAAGAGTAAGATTACTGGTAAGGAGATATTTACTTACGGTGGCGACTATGGCCGCTATCCTGCCAGCGACTACAACTTTAACTGCAATGGTATCATCGCACCCGACCGCCGACTGAATCCTCATGCCTATGAGGTGCGCTACTACTATCAGAACGCCTGGATTGCTGATAAGGGATTGAAAGAAGGACGCTTTGAGGTTTACAACGAGAACTTCTTTAAGACACTCGACGACCTGGAGCTGGAGTGGTTTGTTGGTGGTGCAGGCGCACATCATCACAATGGTAACCGTCCTGAGGGTATGACCTTCGGACACGGTGGTAAGATTGATGTGAGCGGTATTGCTCCACAGCAGCGTAAGGTGATTACTGATGAGACACTGAAAAAGACCATCGAGCGTGTGCTGGGTCACCATGGCGATCAAGAGATTTTCGTGATCTTCCAGTTCAAGACCAAGGAGGCTGAGCCACTGGTAGAGAAGGGACAGGTGATGGCGCGTCAGCAGTTTGTACTGAGCAACTATCAGTTCCCAGAACTGAAAGCCGAGAAAGCCAGCGTTACAACTGAGGAGGCTGAGAGCTATGTAAAGATGGAGGCTGCCGGCACTACGCTGACCGTTGGAAAGTGGACTGGCTGGATTGACTATCTGGATGTGGATGGCAAGCCTATGCTCGTGGATCGCGAGAGCATCGTGCCCGAGTTCTGGCGCGCACCTACGGATAACGACTATGGTGCTGGACTGCAGAACCGATTTGGTGTATGGAAGAATCCTGAGATGAAACTGAAGGACTGCAAGGTGGAGGGTAACACCGTGATTTCTACCTTCGACATGCCTGAGGTGAAGGCTACACTCACCATGACTTACACACTGACTGCCGAGGGTGAGGTGATTGTTCGCCAGCAGCTCAGTGCCGACAAGGAGGCTAAGGTGGCTCCTATGTTCCGCTATGGTGTACAGCTGCAGATGCCTAAGGAGTACGACGCTGTGTGCTACTACGGTCGTGGTCCTGTAGAGAACTATATCGACCGCAACTCGAGCGAGTTCCTGGGTGTATATGAGAATAAGGCTGAGGCTGAATATTTCCCATACGTTCGTCCACAGGAGTCGGGCAACCACACGGATGTGCGCTGGTTCCGCGTAGTGAATGCTGAGGGCAACGGACTGGAGTTCTACGGCAATGCACCTATCGAAGCTAGTGCGCTGAAGTTCCTGACAGAGGATCTGGACGACGGTCCTGTTAAGGATAAGAAGATCGGACGCCACTCTGGCGACTTGATTGAGCGCCCTCTGACTCAGGTGCACATCCAGCAGCGTCAGATGGGCCTGGGATGCGTGAACTCATGGGGCGCATGGCCTCGTAAGGAGTATATGATGGAGTATCAGGATTACGACTTTACATTCGCTATCCGACCCGTGAAAAAATAAAATGAGCGCTTTTTAAGCGTTTTTGGAACAAAGTGTAACCGTCTGTGCCTTGATTTCGGTCAAAAAGTAGGGCGCAGACGGTTATTTTATGAATTTTTAGCCAAAAACGCTTGGTGAGTATCTTATAAATTGTTACCTTTGCAGCGTGAAAAAATGACGGATTGATATGAAGATGAGAGAAAAAATTACTATTTTGATGATGGCTCTGATGATGGGGCCCGTCGTTAGCTATGCAGAGGAAGCTCAAGTCACCAATGAGTGTGACACCACTTATATCAAACTCGATGAGAACCGTGTGCCTATAACCCATGTAAACCTGACATACGATGAGCTCGTAGAGAAAGTTGGTGAGCTGGAGACTATTCTGGAGACTGATGAGTTTCAGCTCTATGCTGCTGGTGATTACACCTATAAGGTAGTAGGTGGAATCGTTACTTCTATGGCTATTCAGATTGCTGATGACAACAACGATAAGGTGGTTTACAATCAGATCCTGAATACTCTGGCTAAGAGCAACTCAGTGAAGGATACGCATAACACTGGCGGTAACAACTATCAGTATGCTAACTTCCAGATCCAGTTTGATGATTTCGAAGGTTACGAGAAGCTTACCTTCTCAGTGCTTGAATAATGAAAGAAAATACCCTAAACGGTATAGTCTGAAGAGAGAGAGAAGAGGGCGGAATCCACAAAGGTTCCGCTTTTCTGTTGCACCAAACATCAGGTGCCAAAGGCGGATGAGCCACAGAATGGCTGGGATATGAATGCCTTGAACCAGAGTGAGTAAGCGCGAATAGCCTCTGAGGTCATCACGGAACTGATAGAGGGTGCGCAGGTTTTGTTCGGTCTTGGCAATGTAATCTGGATTCTGCTCAAACTCGGTCATTACCACAGGGTTGTCGATATGTAGCACGGCTATGTGGTGTTGTTTGAGATGTTTGCCAAACAGCACGTCTTCATAACCACTCTTGGTGAATCGTTCGTCGAAAGGGCACTGGGCAAAAGCTTCGCGGCGAATCATAAAATTGGTGGAACGAAACTCCTGATATTTATTGTGCTGCCTGTTGGCTGCCGTATGAGCCGCTTCGGCTGCCTTTTCGTAGCGATAGCGCAGATTACTCTTCATCTCTGGCATATCGGCTACAGCTATACCACCATTCACAACCCCTGCATGCTGCTCCATATATGTATAATAGGTATATAGGAATTGGGGATTGAGAATGGTAACATCGCAATCGATAAACAACAACCACGGGTATTGACTCACGGAAGCCAGATAGTTGCGATTGGCTGCACTACCAATGTTGGTGGATCGCGCTATAAAACGCGACAGAGGCACACTGTTGATGGCCTGATTGGCTGCCACAGTGTCGCTGCGAGGCGAGGCATCGTCAGACACAATAATCTCGTAGTCAACGTTAAGTGCCTCAGCCTGTTGCGACAGAACCTGAACCAGCTTAACGCAAACCGTATTATAGGTTGGAATTAATATCGATAGTGATTGTTTGCTCATTTCAGTGTGCAAAATTAAGCATTTTCGGTCAGCTATATATGCTTTTCTACCCAAAAATAGTTAAAAAAACGATAATTATCAATTATCAATTTTCAATTGTCAATTATTAATCGTACCTTTGCACCCGCTTTTACGAGATAAGAGCATGAAATTCAAATTATTAACAACAAATTAAAGATTTAAAAAAATGGCAACAAAAATCAGATTGCAGCGCGGCGGTCGTAAAGGCTATGCTTTCTACAGCATCGTAATCGCTGACGTTCGTGCACCACGTGATGGTAAATTTACTGAGAAGATTGGTACTTACAACCCTAACACCAATCCTGCCACAGTAGACTTGAATTTCGAGCGTGCACTGTATTGGGTAGAGACTGGTGCTCAGCCCACTGACACAGTACGTAACATCCTGAGCCGTGAGGGCGTTTACCTGATGAAGCACCTGCGTGGTGGCGTAAAGAAGGGCGCTTTCGACGAGGCTACATGCCAGAAGAAGTTTGATGCTTGGAAGGCTGACAAGCAGAACGGTCTGAACAAGATTGCTGAGGCTGAGGCTAAGGCAAAGAAGGAGGCTGCTGCTGAGGCACTCAAGGCTGAGAAGGCTGTTAACGAGGCCATCGCTAAGAAGGTAGCTGACAAGAAGGCTGCAGAGGCTGCTGCTAAGGCAGAGGCTGAGGCTGCTGCCGCTGCTGAGGCTGCTGCTGAGACTCCTGCTGAGGAGGCTCCTGCTGAGGCATAAGCTTGATAATAGCAGAAGACAAAAAATGAGCTCCACAGAAATGTGGAGCTTTTTTATTTTGTCCAGAAATCAAGGTATTGGCGGGCTACTTTCAGATAATCGTGGTGCTTACGCACGTATTCCACGCTTTGGCGTTTCAGTTCGGGAATGCGATCGGGGTTAAGTACCAATTGTTCAAGCTCGTGAAAAACACTATCGTAAGTAGGGGCTACGTTGATGATAGGACGTAGTTCGTTTTCGTGGATAATCCCGTAGTTCTCGGGCTCACCACCACCAATGCAGATAATGCCCTTCGACATGGCCAATAAGGGGTTCATGGATGGGGTGTAAGCATAGAGCTGGTCGAGTATGGCATCGCTGCCTTCCATCAGTTTCTGGTATTGTGCAAATGGAACCGATTCTACCTTTACCAACTGCATCTTATCGGGATGTTTCGTTGCGACATCGATAGCTGCCTGGAGCATGATGTCGGTGCCCTTATAGGCGGAGCGCTGGCGATTAATGCCGATAAAGATGATGGTTTTTGATGTATCACATCTGACCGTGCAACTCTCCGCAGGCATGCGGATAGGGAAGGGGATAAAGCATGTTTTATGGGCAAACTGGGGCTGGTAGCAGGCCCAATATTCGTAGAGACCGGCAATGATGCCGTCGCAATCTTGGGCTATCATCTTGTTGAGCCGCTCTTTGGTTGTGCCAAGCCAATCGTGCTGATAGTAAGTGGCCTCGGCATCGGTACGCACCTTGTCGCCGATATTGAAGTCACTATAGCGTAGCGGCTTTTCGTATGTACATGTGTGAACCCAATAATAATCCATACCAAAGGCACCAAGGAACAGACGCTTGTTGTGCTTGCGCAGATAGCGGTAGAACCAGAAGAGGCGTTCGGCCTTCAGTTCGAAGAACATCGGGTTGATGAGCTGCACCACATCGTAACCTTGCAATTGGGGGAGCAGGGCGTAGAGTTTTAGCATCAACTGAATGCCTCCGAGTTTGCCAGGTTTGCGTGCCACATCTATATCGCGTGGGTAATCCTTGAAGAAGTCGCCATTGGATATAACGGTGACCTGATGCCCCAACTGCCGCAGTGCTTCGGCCAGCGTGGCGTGAACATTGCTATATTCGCCAACCAGTAGTATCTTCATCGTTCTTTATTGATTAAAGGCAGGGTGTGCAATAGCAAAGTGCGCCCAATACTGGTGCTGGCGATCCTGCGGAACCAAGTGTATTTGGTGGTGTAGTCGTGATCGGGTAAGGGGAAGAGCCCGTATTGGTGCAGGGTATTGACAGTAGTGTTGAGTACCTTTGGTGAATGGTATAACATGATGACGTTATAGATATAATCCATCGTGAGTTGGGCCACACGGCGATTCATGGCAAGACGATCGTTGTAAGGCATGCGGTCGGCCAGCAACTGCAGATGACGTATTACTTGAAGATTATCGTTCAGACGCTTTTCCTTGCTGCTCTCGTCGTGTTGCTGGATGGCAGAATCCTTATGCTGGCGGTAGTAGTAAGCCTTGTAAGGTGTGAGATAAACCACCTCGGCCCTTAATATCAACTGGGGAGTGAATTCCTCGTCTTCGCCATAACAGATGCCAGGCGTAAACTCTAACTGACTTCGTACCGATTGCCGGAAAAGCTTACACCAGATGGAACCTTGAATGTTGTGGTTGCTAAGATAGGCGACTCCCGAAAGCTGCTTGACATCATCTTTGGAAACAGTGGCCATAGTGGGCGTGGTGCTGAAGTCGAACACGATGATTTCTGCGTCGGGATGGCTCCTGGCAATATCTAAACATTGCTCATAGGGCTCTTTTATCAGAACATCGTCGCCATCAACAATCTGGATAAACGCTCCTTTAGCCATATGCAGGGCTGTGTTACGGGCCACACTTACACCTTGATGATGCTGGCGGATATAGACGATATCGTCGCCATACTTCATCAGTGCATTCATAGGACTGACTTCTGAGCCGTCGTCGATGATGATGATCTCACGTTCGCTTTCAGACAACGATAATGCCAAGATGCTGTCGACACACTCGCACAACATCTGAGCTGGCAGATTGTAATAGGTAACAATGAAGGTTACCAACGGCTGGGCTGCCTGAACTGGTGTAGGAATTTGCTGATGATGCATATTATTTTTATTCCCAAAATATTGTTAGTTATCGCTTTTAGCTTTTGGGTACCTCTGAATGCTTGGTGATGGACGTTCCTGAAAGGTAGTTTGATGTCGCCTCCAAGTCGTTCCCATACGTCGATCTGGATATTCAGCAGGTATAGGTAGTAGCTGTCGTCTATTGGCATTCCGCTATTCAAGTGTGCATCCAATAGCATCTCCAATTGTTTGCCATTGGCATTTGCTGTAATGCTCTGCGGATTATAACAATAGTGATAGTATCCTTGGCTGCAGGTCCTGATTGTCTTTGCAGCTTCGAGCAGATGGGGGAGCGTGTAAACATCCTCGAATACCTTATCTTCAGGATATCTTATATTGCAGAAAAGCGATTTCTTATAGATTTTGTTACAAGCGTAGGTGTGACGATAGGCTTGACCTTGGAGCCAGTATTTCTGAGCATCTGTATAAATGCAGTCGGGGAGCGACAGGCGGTTGGCAATAGAGTATTCCAACAGGTCGGCATCCTCCATACACTGAAGTAAAGGGGCATAGGTGTTGGCTGCGATGTAATCATCAGAATCTACAAAGGTGATATAATCACCCTGGGCCTTATCCAACCCTGCATTACGTGCATTGCTCAAGCCTCCGTTCGGCTTGTGGATAACCCGGATATGTGCATCTTTCGCTGCCCAGTCGTCGCATATCTGCGGGCTGTTGTCGGGCGATCCGTCGTCAACGAGTATCACCTCAAAATCGTCGAGATTCTGGTTGAGCACGCTCTCAACACATCTGTGGAGCGTGGCTTCTGTGCGATAAACAGGGATGATGATACTCAGTTTCATGGGCACAAAGTTACAAATTTATTTGGATAATCGTAATAATTTGTTTACTTTTGCGCTTGATTTTGTGCAATTATGAATAAGGAGCGCGACGATAGCTATAGCCACATACTGAAGTACACAGGTATTTTTGGAGGTGTGCAGGGCCTAAATATATTGGTGGGTCTTGTGCGCAATAAGTTTGTCGCATTGCTGTTAGGACCTGGTGGCATGGGCTTGGTGTCGCTCTTCAATACCACCGTGCAGCTACTCTCACAAGCCACAAACTTGGGTATTGCTACAAGTGCTGTACGCCATATCTCAGAATACTATGATGCTGGAGATAAGAATGAAGCTGCCCACTATGTAAGAGTGGTGCGTGGCTGGTGCCTGCTCACGGCGCTGTTGGGTATGCTGGTATGTGTGGTGTTAGGACCATTCTTGAATAATGTCACTTTTTCATGGGGTAATCACACGTTGCACTTCGTGCTGCTGGCGCCTGCCATTGGCATGCTGGCCATCACAGGGGGCGAGACTGCCATATTGAAAGGTGCCCGTAAATTGGGTGCGCTGGCACTGGTGCAGATAACGGCAGCTTTGGCATCGCTAGCCATTGCCATACCTATCTATTATGTATTCAAGGAGGCAGGTATCGTGCCAGTCATCGTGCTGATGGCCTTCGTCACTATGTGTGCCACGCTGTGGTTCTCGCATCGCGTGTTTCCCTGGCAGTTGCGTGGTGCTAGGGGCATCTTAGGTGAGGGTATGGAGATGGTGCGGCTGGGTGTAGCTTTCACGTTGGCTGGTATTGTGGGCAGTGCAGCAGAGATGTTTATCAGATCGTATCTCAATGTAGTGGCCAGTCTGGATGTGCTTGGTCTTTATAATGCTGGTTATATGCTCACCATCACCTATGCCGGAATGGTGTTCTCTGCTATGGATAGTGATTATTATCCACGCCTCTCGGCTGTGAATCAGGATGTGGTTGCCACCAACCAAACTGTGAACCGCCAGATGGAGGTGTCGCTGCTCATTGTGGCGCCGATGCTCACAGCACTGATTGCCTTGTTGCCGCTGCTCATCCCACAACTCTTTACCCGCGAGTTCGTGCCTGTGGTACCAATGGCTCAGGTGGCTGTACTGGCCATGTTCTTCAAGGTGCTCACCATGCCTGTGGCCTATATCACTCTGGCCCGTGGACTGGCAATGACTTATCTGGCGCTAGAGACTATCTACTTCGTGGTATTTGTGCTGCTGGTGGTGGTAGGCTATCAGCAGTGGGGACTGCTTGGTACTGGTGTTTCCATCACCGTGGCCCATCTGTTCGACTATCTGTTGATAAACATCTATGCCTATAAAAAATACAGCTACCGGATGTCGGCAGCTGTATCTCGATATGCAATTGTAATGTTGTCGTTAGGATTGCTCGCCTATGCCTGCACCATCTGGCTTGATGGCATCGCTTATTGGGCGGTAGAATCGGCAGTTGTCGTGGCGAGTGCCTTGTATGCGCTTCAGAATCTGAAGTCGAGTTCTACGTCAACAAAGTTGTGATTCTTGTGAGCAGAACGCTCGTTTACCAAGCCATATTCTGCATTCAGCTGCAGATTCTTGGTGAAATAATAGTTCAAACCAACTTCGTACATGCTCTTTGATGTGGTCCACTCCTTCTGTGAACGGTAGGTCTGGTAACGAGCCTTAGCATGCAATTTGCCCTTTACTACAGGTACGATACCGAAGGCATACCAACCGTCGGCTTTGTCGCCCTTGCTGTAGTCAATCTCGCGGATGTTGTTGCCAGCCTTTGCAGCACCCCAACCCTGACTGTGGATATACTCAGCACGGAAGGTGTATTCATCCTTATCATACTCGGCTGAGAGGGCATAACGGTTCTTTTCGATGCTGATAGTCTGGCCAGTAGTTTTGTCGAGCATACCACCACGTGAGCCAGTCCATCCGAAGGCACCAATACGTACACCCTTGATAGGCATTACCCAAACACCACCAATGATATCCTTGCGGTTATCTACATCCTTGGCATTGATTCCTTCACCATTGTAAACACCAATCTGGTAGTGGAACAGGCGACGGCCGTTGGCATTGGGAAACAGGTCACCAGAGAACTGAATACCAACATCACGACCACCTGATGACTTCTCACCAGTACGATCGCCGAAAGCCGACAGGTTGTTGACTACCATGGCATAGGAATACCAGCCCTGAGTGATGGGGTTGGTGGGGTTCTCGAAGGTGAAAGCACGCTTGAACTGACCAGCACGGATCTTAAACTCAGGATACTTGCGCCATTCAGCATAAAGGTCGACCAACTGTACGGTGGGCTGACCAGGACCTGTGGCGTTAGTGCCCTGAATCTGAGCACGCCAGTCGAAATCACCAATCTTACCATCTAAGATAAAACGAGCCAGGCGCAGATTGAAAGTGTTTGTGTGAGCACCTTCTGTATCTTCGCCCTGATATTGCAGCATGCCGTAGCCGCTGAACTTGATGTTCTTAACCCAAGCAGGAACCTCGATAGTGGCCTTCTCCTGAGCTGCTTCTGTTGCTTCGACCTCTGTAAGTGTCTCTGCATTTGCAGTGCCAACCGATGCGATAAGCATTGCGAATAACCAAGTTAACTTCTTCATAATTTTTTAGTCTAAAAAGTGAGTATTATCGTTTTTTCAAAAGTACCACATTCTCAACATGTGGTGTGTGAGGGAACATATCTACTGGCTGTACAGCTACCACCTCGTAGGCCTCGTCCATAGCCTGCAAGTCGCGAGCCTGTGTGGCTGGGTTGCATGATACATAGACGATACGACCGGGAGCTGCATTCAGGATGGTTTTCACCACGTCGGGATGCATGCCGGCACGTGGAGGGTCGGTGATGATCACGTCGGGGCGACCATGCTCGGCAATGAACTCGTCGGTGAGGATATCCTTCATGTCGCCTGCATAGAACAGGGTGTTGTCGATGTGGTTTACTTCAGAGTTGATCTTGGCATCTTCGATAGCCTCGGGCACATATTCGATACCAATCACCTGGCGAGCCTGGCGTGCCACAAAGTTGGCAATGGTACCTGTGCCGGTATAGAGGTCATAGACCAACTCGTTACCAGTCAGACCGGCAAAATTGCGGGCTACCGAGTACAGGTGATAGGCCTGCTCGGTGTTGGTCTGATAGAAACTCTTTGGACCAACCTTGAACTTCAGGTCTTCCATCAGTTCGTAGATATGGTCGTTGCCCTTGAAAACCAGAATGTCCTGGTCGCCAATGGTGTCGTTGCATTTCTGATTGTCGAGATACATCAGCGAGGTGATCTGTGGGAACTTGTCTGCGATATGCTGCAACAGTCCCTGAGCCTGGGCTTCGCTCTGTGACAGTGCCTCGTCCGAGGTGCGATCGTAGTGGAACTGGAAGATAACCATCCACTCGCCGCTGGCCGAATTGCGGATGATAACGTCGCGTAGCAATCCTACCTGGGCGCGCAGATCGAAGAAACTCAGACCATTAGCCATCGCATAGTCGCGCACCTCATTGCGTATCTGATTGTTCAGGTCGTCCATGAGCCAGCATTTCTCGATAGGCAGAATCTTATCGAATGCGCCTGTGATGTGGAAGCCGATGGCTGGCACATCCTTCAGGCTCTGACTCTCATCATTGGGCAGCGTCTGTATCTGCTCCTTGGTGAGGTAGCGCTTGTTAGCACAACCAAAGTCGAGCTTGTTGCGATAAGCCTGCGTGTGAACAGACCCCATGATGGGACGGAACTCAGGTAGTGCTATCTTTCCGATGCGGTGCAGCTGGTCGTACACCTGCTGCTGCTTGAACTTGAGCTGCTCTTCGTATGGCAGATTCTGCCATTTGCAACCACCACACACACCAAAGTGAGCGCAGAATGGGGTCGCGCGTACCTTACTTAATTCTATGAATCTTACTACTTCGCCTTCAGCAAAGGAGTGCTTCTTGCGGCGGATCTGCACGTCGCACACATCGCCTGGCACGCAGAAAGGCACAAATACCACCATGTCGTTCCAGTGGAACAGGCACTTGCCTTCAGCTGCCACAGCCTCAATCACTACACCCTCAAGGAGTGGTAATGGTTTCTTGTTTCTTGCCATAATAATACTTTTTCGGGTGCAAAGTTACGAAATATTTATTAAAAATAGGTGTTTATCCGCTTAATCCGTGTCAAAAAAGTAAAAATGTAAGGTAGAGTTTGCAAATTTTACCATTTTTTTTTGTGTAATTGATAGAATTCTATTATCTTTGCAGAATCTAATCAAAAATAATTTATCATCAACAAATAATAAATATTACGTATGAGTCAGAAAAGAGTTTACCTCTTCGGAAATGGAAAGGCCGAAGGAAACGCAAAGATGCGTGAGGAACTTGGCGGTAAGGGTGCCAACCTTGCTGAGATGAACCACATTGGTGTGCCCGTTCCTCCAGGTTTTACAATCACCACAGATTGTTGTAATGAGTACTATCAGGTTGGTCAGCAGAAGATTATGGAGCTGCTGAACAATGACGTGATGGCTGCCGTGAAACACATTGAGGATTTGATGAACTGTAAGTTTGGCGATGCCCAGAACCCACTGCTGGTTTCTGTACGTTCAGGTGCCCGCGCCTCTATGCCAGGTATGATGGATACCATCCTCAACCTCGGTCTGAATGATGAGGTAGCTGAAGGTATGGCCAAGAAAACCAATAACCCACACTTCGTTTACGACTCTTATCGTCGCTTCGTACAGATGTATGGCGATGTTGTGCTCGAGATGAAGCCTGTGAACAAGACAGATATCGACCCATTCGAGGAAATCATCGAAAAGGTGAAGAAGGAGAGTGGTGTTGTATTGGATAAAGACCTCAGTGTTGATGACCTGAAGAAACTGGTGAAGCTGTTCAAGGCTGCCATCAAGGAGCGTACCGGTAAGGACTTCCCTAATGATCCTATCGAGCAGCTCTGGGGTGCCATCTGCGCTGTGTTCCGCAGTTGGATGAACGAGCGCGCCATCCTGTATCGTAAGATGGAGGGAATCCCCGATGAGTGGGGTACAGCCGTATCTGTAATGGCTATGGTATTCGGTAACATGGGTGATACCTCTGCTACTGGTGTATGCTTCAGCCGTGATGCTGCTAATGGTGAGAACCTGTTCAACGGTGAGTATCTTGTAAATGCTCAGGGTGAGGACGTTGTGGCTGGTATCCGTACCCCACAGCAGATTACCAAGATTGGTTCTCAGCGCTGGGCTGAGCGCGCTGGCATCTCTGAGGAGGAGCGCGTGGCTAAGTATCCTTCTATGGAGGAGGCTATGCCTGAGATCTATGCTGAGCTGAACAGTATTCAGGACAAGCTGGAGCACCACTATCACGATATGCAGGATATGGAGTTCACCGTTCAGGAAGGTAAACTGTGGTTCCTGCAGACCCGTAACGGTAAGCGCACAGGTGCCGCTATGGTGAAGATTGCCATCGACCTGTTGCACGAGGGTATGATCGACGAGAAGACTGCCATCATGCGCTGCGAGCCTCAGAAGCTCGACGAGCTGCTGCACCCTGTATTTGATAAGAAGGCTCTCTCACAGGCCAAGGTTATCGCTCAGGGTCTGCCTGCATCTCCAGGTGCTGCCTGCGGTCAGATCGTATTCCACGCCGACGATGCAGAGGCTTGGCACAACGATGGTCATAAGGTAGTGCTCGTTCGTATCGAGACTTCTCCTGAGGACCTGGCTGGTATGGCTTCTGCCGAGGGTATCCTGACTGCTCGTGGTGGTATGACCTCTCACGCTGCCGTTGTGGCTCGTGGTATGGGTAAGTGCTGCGTATCGGGTGTTGGTTCACTCAATGTAAGCTATAAGGATAAGACTGTCGAGATCGACGGTGTTGTATATAAGGAGGGAGATTATATCTCTCTGAATGGTACCACAGGTCAGGTTTATGCTGGCGAGGTGCCCACAAAGGCTGCAGAACTCTCTGGCGACTTCAAGGAGCTGATGGACCTCTGCGACAAGTACACCAAACTGCAGGTTCGTACCAATGCTGATACACCACGCGACGCTCAGTTGGCTCGTGATTTCGGTGCTAAGGGTATCGGTCTGACACGTACAGAGCACATGTTCTTCGAGGATAAGAAGATCATCGCTATGCGTGAGATGATTCTGGCCGACAGCGTTGCCGGACGTGAGAAGGCGCTGGCTAAGTTGCTGCCTTATCAGAAGGCCGACTTCAAGGGTATCCTTGAGGCTATGGACGGACTGCCAGTAAACATCCGTCTGCTTGATCCACCTCTCCACGAGTTCGTACCACACGATATCGCTGGTCAGGAGACTATGGCTAAGGAGATGGGTGTAAGCGTTGAGGATATCAAGCGTCGTGTTGACTCTCTCGCTGAGAACAACCCAATGCTGGGTCACCGTGGTTGCCGTTTGGGTATCACATTCCCTGAGATCACCGCAATGCAGACCAAGGCTATTCTGGGTGCTGCCTGTGAGCTGAAGAAAGAGGGTAAGAACCCAATGCCAGAGATCATGGTACCTCTGATTGGTACAATGAACGAGCTGAAGCAACAGAAGGAGGTTATCCAGTATGCCGCTAAGGAGGTATTCGCTGAGTATGGCACTGAGGTTGAGTTCGAAATTGGTACAATGATTGAGATTCCACGTGCTGCCCTGACAGCTGATCTGATTGCTACAGAGGCTCAGTACTTCTCATTCGGTACTAACGACCTGACTCAGATGACCTTCGGTTACAGCCGCGACGATATCGCATCGTTCCTGCCTGTATATCTCGACAAGAAGATCCTGAAGGTTGACCCATTCCAGGTACTCGACCAGGAGGGTGTAGGCCGTCTCATCAAGTTTGCTGTGAAGGAAGGACGCGAAGTACGTCCTGACCTGCGTTGCGGTATCTGTGGTGAGCATGGTGGTGAGCCTAGCTCTGTGAAGTTCTGTGCTAAGATTGGCATGAACTACGCATCTTGCTCTCCATTCCGCGTGCCCATCGCCCGCCTCGCCGCCGCCCAGGCTGCCGTAGAGGAGTAAAGTTAACTCTGACATAAATAGTAAAAGGACCTGCCCAAACGGACAGGTCCCTTTTTTGTGCTTATATGAGACTATCTGACGTTTTTCGAGTGAAAACGTCACACAATGTACCTAGGCCTATTTCAAATTCGTTTTGAAAAACTCTGCCAGCTTATCCCACGGAATCATGTTCTTAGGCTGACCCTTTCCTGACTTTTCCTCGTAGCCGCCATCGTAGAGGTCGCAGTGAGAGGCATCTGGTATGATGAGCAACTGCTTGTTCTCGGGGGTGGGATTTGGCTCGCCAACAAACTTATAACCTTCAGCTTTGCCATCCACCATATAGTGATAAGCAGCCTCGCCAAAGTAGCGTGAATGGGCATCAGCACCATGCATCACGAGAACAGCAGAGCGGATCTCGTTGATGTAGTAGAGGAAACGGCTGTTGGCGTAGGCCTGTGTACCGATGACGCGCCAGCCGTCGTTAGAGTTGCCGGAACGCTTGTGATAGCCGCGTGGGGTCTTGTAATAGTCGTAGTAGTCGTGCACGAAGTTGGGTGCCTGTGGGGGCACGGTGTCCAGCACACCTCCAGCCATCGCGTTGGGGTCGGAGAGACGCTGCTTCGAAAGATTCTCGCGGTTTCTATGACGCCACTGCTCGTTGTCGAAAGCATCGTTATAGTCGTTGCCACTGACACGCGTCATATCATACATCGTAGAGGCTACGGTAGCCTTGATGCGAGTATCGGTAGCGGCAGCATTCAGTGCGATGCCACCCCAACCGCAGATACCGATAATGCCAATACGTTCGGCATCCACATTGTCCTGTTTCGACAGAAAATCGACAGCAGCCATAAAGTCCTCGGTATTGATGTCGGGCGAAGCTGTACGACGCGGTTCACCGCTGCTCTCACCTGTATAGGAAGGGTCGAAAGCCAGCGCCACGAAACCACGCTCTGCCATCTTCATGGCATAGAGTCCGCTGCACTGTTCCTTCACGGCTCCGAAAGGACCAGAGACCGCAATGGCGGCCATCTTGCCCTTGGCATCCTTTGGCGTATAGAGGTCAGCTGCCAGCGTCAAGCCGTACTGTGTTTCAAACGTCACCTTCTTGTGGTTCACTTTCTCGCTCAGCGGGAACACCTTATCCCACTCCTGCGTCAATTCTAACTTCTGTTCCATATCGTTATTAACAGTTTGTTTGTTGTTACATGCTACGAGGATACTGCATATCAGTATCGTGGCGAAAAAAGACCTTTTCATTTTTCTCTACTTTCTATGTTATACCTTTTCTCCTAATTCAAATGCCTCTTGGAGTTTGGGATTACCCATTATCTCACGAGCTTCGTTCACGCCTCCACAGAATAGTGTGCCAGCCATGCGTGACTTAGGATAGCAATCCACCCATCCTTTCAGGCCTGCTTCTGCTCTCGTCGAAGTATCGTCCTCGTCTTCTGCTGCCGTTGACAGCATATAGACATCTCGGAACTGATAATCCTGTTCGTACATACCGTTCATGCGGTCTATGAGGGTCTTCATCTGACCGCTCATCTCATAATAGTAAATAGGTGTAGCCCAACATACTACATCGGCCTCCAGTACCTTTGCCATGATGTCGTTCACATCGTCGTTGATGACACAGCGCCCCAGCTTTTGGCAACCGAAGCAGCCTTTGCAAAACTGTATATTCTTACCTACAAGAGAAATCTTCTCTACTTTGTTTCCGGCAGCCTTTGCTCCTTCAACGAACTTGTCTGCTAACATGTCGCTGTTTGAGCCGTGACGCAGACTTGTGGAAATAACTATAACTTTTTTCATTGTTTTCTAATTATCTTTTTACCGTTTTGAATGATGATTCCTTTATGTCCAGCCTGAGCTAATGTGCCTTGCAGAGTATAGCAACTTTTATCTTTTAACTTGTCACTCTTAACAGTATTGATGTCTGTGGACTGTGCAAGCGAAAGTGTCACACTGATGTTGTTTTGGCCAGCCTTCAGGAATGTGCGAAGTTCACTTTCTGACAGTCCGTCGATATGTCCTAAACGAGTATAGCTCCAAGAGTTTGACTCGTAGAAGATGCATATGTTGCTGCCGTTATAAAGAACGATGTCTCCGGGTAGGGCTGTCATCTGCTCGTTTTTCGTTGTCAGCGATTTGCCTAAAGAACCCCATATCTCAAAATCGTTGTCGTTGAGAGTCACTGTTATGGGTGCGTTCTGAAGTGCAGCAACCAACTCGCGTGTGGCATCATTGTCCACAAGTGTCGCGCTTTGCGTTTGTCCATCGATAGTGATATAAATTTTATTCATAGTAGGTGTTTCTGCTTTCGCTTCGTTGTCTGCAGAACAGCTGCAGAACAGCATGGCGGCTAAAAATAATAAATACTTATGCATCGTTATCTTCAATCTCTTCATTTCAGATTCTCTTTAAAGAAATTACTTTCATATTATTTTTGACTATTGGCTTTGATGAGATCAGCTAAGCTGACATTTGGATTACGATATCGTGCATTTCTGTTTGCCTCTTCGGGTTCAGGAGGCGTGGGAATGATTGAAATTGCTTTCTTCGGGCAGTTGTGAACACATGCCAGACAATTTTCGCATTCCCCATTGGCAACCGAATGACCATCAATCACTTTCCAGGAGCCATGCGGACAAACCGAAGTACAAACTCCACATCCGATGCAGTCATCCGTGGCAAAGACAATCTTCTCCGATCTTGTCACAGTCGGGCGCTGGCGGTCGCGTCCCGACATGCGGTAATATCCGTCACATATCATCCTGTCCTGCTCTGTAACCTCCTGAATATAGTTTTCGCGATTGTTGATAGAAGCAAGAACTGTGGCAACTCTTTCGGGAATACGCTGAAGCTTGGGGTCGGCCAATTCCCTTTCCATGTTGAAATACGGCAGGTAAGTATCGACCATCTGGATGGTGGAGATATAATTCATCTGAAAACCGTGCTTCTTGGCAAGGTCATCAACGAACTCTGGGAATATCGTGCTATGGGCTCCATAAGTGCCCACTGTAAAGAAATAATCGGCCTTGAAAGATGAACGAGCAATGAAATCCTGGACAATGGCAGGAGGAATGAAGCAGTAGACGGGACACACGAATCCTATTTCTTCTGCCTCATAATCAGGATGCTCGTTGTGAATTTCCTGTGAGATGCTCAGCAAGGTCGCTTCATCTCCGCCCAACTGCCTGGCTATATAAAGGCTATTGCCGGTTGCAGAGAAATAGAAGATCAGACGTTTGGTCTTCTTCTCATTTTCCTTTGGGGACTTTCCAAACGACGGAAGCGTCGGAACGCAGGCTGCAAGCATTCCAAGGCCCATGACCTTGAGTGCTTTTCTTCGACTGATAGGTTTGTTGACGTTCATAGGTATTCTAAAGACTATCTTTCAAAACTTGTACAACCTCGTCACGATTCAGAATGTAGTAGCCACCTTGGCAAATCGGGCATGCATCGGCCATTCCCTCAATCTGTTCGGGCTTGGCACCACAGTCGGTGATGTTCATTGCCAGTCCCAATTCGCGCATCCACTGCTCCATCGTCTCCAGACCTTCCATCGCAACCTGCTCGTCGGTCTTAACCTCGGCAGAAACGCCCCATACGTTCATGGCCAGACGCTTGAACTTCTGCACGGCATCGGGCGACTTGCTGATGAGCAGACGGTAGTAGGCACCGCTGACGGCAGCGAGGGTGTGACCGTGAGTGGCATCGGTATAGGCAGCCACAGCCTGACCCAGCATGTGCACCATCCAGTCGGTGGCCTTAGCGCGGTCGATGAGTGTGTTGAGTGCCCAAGTGGCTGTCCACATGATGTTCGAGCGAGCCTCGTAGTCCTCAGGATTCACGTTAGCCTTGCGGCTGCTGACGATAAGTGAGCGCATCAGACCTTCGGCGATATAGTCGCTGGTGTTGTCGTCTGTGCCCGAGAGATACTGCTCCAGAATATGACTCATGATGTCGTAGATACCAGCCACCATCTGATACTTGGGAACGGTGAAGGTGAAGCGAGGGTTGAGAATGGAGAAATCTGGGTTGCGGAAGTTATAGAACAACTTGCGGTTTTCCGTGTGACTGGAGATAACCGAACAGCTGTCCATCTCAGAGCCTGTGCCAGCCATTGTCAGCACACAACCAACAGGAATCCAACGGCAGGTCATCGGTTGCCAGTTCTTGAAGTAATACTCCCAAGGGTCACCATCGTACCAAGCACTTCCGGCTACGGCCTTGCAGTAGTCAACGGTAGAGCCACCGCCCACGCCAAGGATGAAATCCACATTCTCCTGGCGAGCCATGTGGGCTCCCTCTAATACCTTCTCTATAGTAGGATTGGGCATCACACCCGCCATCTCTACCACCTCGCAGCCAGCCTTCTTCAGCTCGTCCATCACCTGATCGTAGATGCCATTGCGCTTAATACTACCACCACCATAGCAGAGCATCACCTTCTTGCCATAGTTTTTCAGTTCTTCACTCAGTTTGCTTAAAGAATCTTCACCAAAGTGCAACTTCGTAGGATTGTGGAATGTAAAATTGCCTAACATAATTATTCTGTTTTAAGTTTCTGGGTGCAAAGGTACACATTATATATTATATAGCTATTACACAAATTGGCTGATTATATACCAATTTCGCAGAAAGTGCTAAAAAACCATTAAATTTCTACCATTATTAGACTATTTTTGTATCTTTGCAACCGATATGAGGAATATTTTGAAGGTAGACAGCCCCAACGACTATGCTCGTTTTGTGGATGCTCCGGTGTTGCACCCATTAATTAGCATCATCCATTACGACGAGCTGGCACCCTTCCGTCATAGCCTGAACAACTATGGCGTGTATGGACTGTTTATCCAGCGACAGTTTCCCAATACGCTCTCTTACGGTATGAAGACGCTGCAGGTAAGCGATGCCTCCATCATAGCTGTAGAACCAGGACAGATCGGTGGACTGGAGGACAACGGCGAACGTATCTCGTTATGTGGTTGGGTGCTGCTGTGGTCGCCCGAACTGTTGAACGGCACTGAACTGGAACGCCAGATAGACCGCTATCAGTTCTTCTCGTATTTCTTTGATGGTTCGCTGCGCATGGAGCCCGATGAATGGCTCTGTATCACGCAACTGGTGACCCAGATGCGACAAGAGTTGCAGACACACGAGGACTCCCCGTCTTTGAGAAATGTGCTGCTTGGCTATCTGCACCTGATACTGGAATACTGTAATCGTATCTATCAGCGCCAGCTGTTCGAAAAGGACAAGGGAGAGACCGATCTCCTGAAACGCTTTCACAACTTGCTTCAAACCTATTTTCGTGAGAACCGTCAGCTGATGCAGGGTTTGCCTACCGTCGCTTGGTGCGCTTCCGAACTGGCTTATTCGCCTCGTTATTTTGGCGATCTTGTCCACAAGGCAACTGGTGGCACAGCCATTGGTTACATCCACCATTACGTCATCAACCAGGCCAAGAGCCTGCTGATGAACGGCCACAACATCAGCGAGACCTCTCGCCTCCTCGGCTTTGACTTTCCCCACCATTTTACTCGTCTCTTCAAGCGCATCACGGGACTTACGCCCAGCGAGTTCTTAGGGAAATCCGATGCTGGCTCAAAGTCAGACATTGCATCGTGACATGAATTCTTCCATGATATATTGCTCGATAGATGCTGCTGACATACCTGAGAAGTTGCAGACGGCCTTTCCCTGGTGGATGTAGGTCATCTCGTCGCAGATGTCAGCGATGGCAGCAACGATATGTGAGGAAAGGATGACGCAACGGCCCTGGGCCTTTAGGTCCTTGAGCCACTGTCTTAGGATGATTGTTCCGGCAAGATCGATGCCGTTGAAGGGTTCGTCCATGATGACGATGTCGTTGTCCTGCAGCATCAGCGTCAGCAGCATCAGGCGCTTTTTCATGCCTAAGGAGTATCTGCTGGCGTATCTCTGGAGCGGCAGGGCGAACTTCTCATTCAACTGCTCAATCTCGTCTCGGCTGATGGCCTTACCCTTGGCACGCAGACAGAACTCGATGTGTTCCATGCCTGTGACGTAAGAGTAGTAGAAGGGCGTATCGTTCATGTAACCAATCTGCTTGTTCTCGTTGACGACGACTGAACCGTCGTACGACTCGATTCCGGCAATACATCTGAACAGCGTGCTCTTGCCTGCGCCGTTCTCGCCCATGATGCCATACACCTTGCCGCCATCAAACGAGTGGCAGAAGTTGTCGATGACCGTGAGCTCACGATATTTCTTTGTTAAGTTCCTGATTTCAATCATCATTTATATTTCTTTATTACTAAATAGGCATGATAAGCCAGTATGACGGACACGATGACGGAGAGCACTAAGGCCTGTGGCACCAGTGCCGACACGCAGAAAATGACATTCAAGGCCACATACACAAGGGCTGATATGAGGTCGTTGCCACTGTTGGTTCCGCCGCTTACGAAGCAAAGCATCTCTACTTGAAACAGCAGAAGACTTGCACCAAGGCAGTAGGATTCGCCTAAAAGCAACTGCGACCAACTGGGGGCAACAAGTAGCAGACATACGATAAAAGGCAGAAAGATGATGCACGCATTTCTCAGGGCAAACAGCAATTTCAGCCGTAGAAACCTCGCAGCACTCTTGTAATGAAACAGATACTCCATATGCCACTCGCGCATCATCAACAGGCTGAAGACAGAAACGGCTATCATACTGACACCGATGACCAGATGGCGGTTGCCGATGTAGGCACCAATGGCTCCTGCCGCCATGAGTGGCAAGAGTAGGGGGAGCGTGAGGCGCGCTGCCCGATGATATTCGTAACTGCCGGAGGCCAGACACGGGCATGTGGGCAGGCGCAAGGAGATGCCTCCGCAAGGCAAGAAGCACACGATCACCAATGCCAGTAGAACGATGGCTACAGCCCAAGGTGCGCTACGATAGAGGAAGAAACACAGGAATGGGGCGGACAGAAGCGTGTATTCCGCGAAGAACAACATCTTCGTGCGTCTTTCGCAAAAGATGGAGCTGAGAAACACGCTATCGCTGCGCGTGAGGTGCCAGGCCAATAGCAGGGTTACATCAACCAGCACGCTATAATAGACGGGAGCCGTCATTGTTGCTAAATACATTTAAATATTGGCACAAAAGAGTCCTAATTGACGAAATATCCGTATCTTTGTACCAAATATTCAGATTTGTTATGATTGAAGTAGGATCGAAACATACAAGCAGCATGGTGGTAACCGATGCTGTAACTGCTATTCAAATAGGTTCAGGCGATATGCCTGTTTTGGCCACGCCAGCTATGATGGCGCTGATGGAAAATGCGGCTATGCTGGCCGTTAAGGATGAACTGCCCGAGGGCTGTACCACCGTTGGCGGACATATTGCTTCTTCTCATCTGAAACCCTCAAAGATTGGCGATGAAGTCAGAGCCGAGGCTGAGGTGACCAAAGTGTATGGTAAGAAAATAGAGTTTAAGGTGGCTGCCTATTGTGGCGAAACGCTTCTGGGTGAGGGAACTCACCTGCGTTTCATCGTGGATTGCGAGAAATTTATGTCGAGATTATAGACTGATTTTTACATTTGTATGAGGTATGCTCACATCCTGATGTGTGTCCTGTTTATGAGTTGCCTGACAGCTCATGCTACTGACGATGATGTCATCGAGTTTCGGGGCGATCGCTATGTTATCCATGTGGATAGAATGGCGCCTGATAGCGAGATGACGTTGTTGGACGTGCTGAATACCTGTCCTGAGTTCTTGTCTGTCAACGGCAAAACAATTGATAAGAATTATATCTTGCGTATTGATAATGTGGGTATCGTTATGGATAACGAAACCTTCTTAGCTAACGTGAAGGCTTGCGAGATAGCGCGTATCCAGATATGCAGTAATACCTCTGTGGCCAAGGCGGTGAGCGGTACTAGTGGCGTGATAGATATCTATTATCGTGAAGATGCCAAGACTGACGGCAAGGTGGCCTTGCAGGGTAGTACCTATGGTAATGGCATGCTCTACGCCGATGTGACCAACCGTTCGGAGAAGCTCACCATGCAGGCATATACCATGGCGCATACTTCCTTTGGAAAGGCTTATCCTACGGATGCCTGGCGCATGACCGACAGGGCATTGGCAGAGAATATGCATCTCAACCTGAATTGGAAGATGAGCGGGCAAGACCGGCTTATCATCAAAGCCTTCCAGAAGTTTGACAATCAGAAACAGAAACTGTCTTATCCTCAGCAGGTGGCTGATATCCCGGCCTATAGTCGCTACCTGGGGCTGGTGCTCTCTTATGCGCACACCTTCAATAACGATGCCATCCTCTTTGCAGAGACGGGCTCCGACTATACCAGAACTTCCGGTCTTGATGGTAGGATGGGGGATAACTATACCTATGGCTTTGCCGAATTCAATACCCCTGTGGCTACGCCTGACCTTTGGCTGATGATAGGTGCAGAGATGGATTACGAGAATACCTGGAACATCAATCGCAACCGCGAACAGTATTTGAAGTCTGATCTTTACGTCCAGTTGGACTATACACATGGCCCTTGGATGCTGACGCTTGGCGACCGCTTCCGTAAGATGAACTTCTGGAACCGCCAGTATGATGCTGCCGACCAGAGTATGTGGACCCATACACGCCACAACCACTCTTATCTGGCCAGTGTGGGCTACACTGCAGGACGGCATTTCTTCCAGGTGTTGGCAGCCCGAAGGTTCTTTATGCCAGGCATCAGCGACTTCCTGATTGATGAGGCTGCACCAACCATCTCGCAGAGATATGTGGCAGGCAGCTACAGCACCAACCTGGCACGTCAGATGGTGCTGCGCTATGCTTATCAGCAGAAGAATTTCTTTTGGCATACAAGTCTGGAGAGTAACAGCTACAGCAATCTGCCCACTCCCAACTATATGCTGCTGGGTTTCAGAAACTCGCTCTTCTGGCAAACAGAACGTTGGGAGCTGACCATGGGAGCCAACTATTACCATCAGCATCAGAAGGCTGGCGCCGGGGTGCCTTCAAAAACCGACAATTTTGTGACACTCAAGCTGGCGCCGGTGCTCAATCTGCCACATGGCTTCCGCCTCTCTTCTACGCTGCTCTACAGTAGCCGTCGCGCTTTAGCAGGCAAGTCGGCCCATCTCTTTGCTACGGTGAAGGCCAACAAGCAGGTGGGTAAGAAGTGCAATATCTTTGCCGAATTCCACGATCTGGGTGGATATGCCACTGGCGACTGGCAAGCGCTTTCTGGACTCTATCAGAACCGGGCGCTGACAGTGGGGGCTACTCTCTATCCTTTCCGACAATAAAACTCAAAAATGAATATATAACTAGATGATTGAAAGATGAAAATATTAGAATGCATTAAACCAGGATCGCCTAAGCGATTGACATTCCTGGCTCAGATAGCTGTTGTGATATTCCTAGTATGGTTGGGTTATGCCGTGGGCATCAATCATATGCCCGTGAAAAACACGATTTGGGCGCTCACACCGCCCATCATTGCCATCTCGCTGGCACTGATGACTAAGGAGGTGTATAGCTCGCTGTTTCTTGGTGTGCTGACGGGGGCTCTGCTCAATGCCGACTTCCATCCTGTGGGCGGACTCAACCAGCTTTTCCCGAATGGTATCATGGCGGTACTGTCTGACAAGTGGAACGTAGGCATTCTCGTATTCCTGGTCGTACTGGGTGCCATGGTGCAACTGATGAACCGTGCTGGGGGCTCAACCGCTTTTGGCGCGTGGGCTGCTAATCGTATCAAAGGGCGTGCCGGAGCTCAACTGTCAACGATGCTGCTGGGTTGTCTTATTTTCATTGACGACTATTTCAACTGTCTCACCGTAGGCTCTGTCATGCGCCCTGTCACAGACAAACATAAGATAAGCAGGGCCAAGCTGGCTTACCTGATAGATTCTACGGCAGCCCCCATCTGTATCATTGCTCCTATCTCATCGTGGGCGGCAGCAGTGTCAGGATTCGTAAAGGGCGAGAATGGCATGAGCATCTTTGTGCAGTCGATACCATTCAACTTCTATGCCCTGCTCACCTTGCTGATGATGGTATTCATCATCTTTATGAAGATTGATTTCGGACCGATGCTGAAGCATGAGCAGAATGCCCTGCATGGCGACTTGATGACTGCCGGCACGAGTAAGCTGTCTGACGGGGGAAATCAGAATACAGCAAAAGCAGGTAGAGTTTCTGATCTGATAGTGCCCGTTGTATTTCTCATTATCGGGTGTGTGATAGGTATGATATACACCGGCGGATTTTTTGATGGTAAGAGTTTTGTTGAGGCCTTTGCAGCCAGCGATGCCTCTGTGGGCTTGGTGATGGGCTCATCTGTGGCACTCGTGATGACGATAGTCTATTATCTGATGCACCAGTCGTTATCGTTTAGCGAGTGTATGGATTGCCTGCCCGAAGGTTTTAAGCAGATGGTTCCTGCTATGCTGATTCTGGCATTCGCATGGACACTGAAGAGTATGACCGATAGTCTTGGTGCGTCCACTTATGTGGGCAGTCTGATGGCTGGTTCTGCCGGTGGGCTCATGGCATTCCTGCCTGCCATCATTTTTGTCGTTGCCATTGGGTTGGCTTTTGCCTCGGGCACGTCGTGGGGTACATTCGGCATCCTGATACCCATCGTAGTGTCGAGTTTGCAGGATATCGACATGCAACTCATGATTATCTCTATCTCAGCCTGTATGGCTGGAGCTGTGTGTGGCGACCATTGCTCGCCTATCTCCGACACCACCATCATGTCGTCGGCAGGTGCACAGTGCAACCATCTGAACCACGTTACCACCCAGATGCCTTATGCGCTGCTAGTGGCTCTTGTGGCGTTCTTCACATTCCTTGTGGCAGGCTTCACAAAGAGTGCCTGGATATCCCTCGTATTCGGCATCGTGGCCCTGTTCTTCTTGCTTCTGCTGATTCGTCATCGAATGTCCTTCATAAATAAAGATAATTATACAGAAAATAATAGTAACAATGAATAATACCGATTCGAAATGGGTGGCCTGCTGGGGCAATGCCACCTCTATCACCGATAGGCGCGAGGCTGTGTATTCCAAGAATCTCACGCTGCGCTATCCCGTTCGTATGTGCTTTGCTGGCACCATGCTGCGTTTCCGTTTCTCCAATCTTACAGGCACTGAGCCTGTAGAGCTCACCAAGGTGTTTGTGGATCATACGCCCATTACTTTTGGAGGCAAGCAGAAGGTGGTGCTGCAGCCTGGCACAGAGACCGAGAGTGATGCCATCAGCTATACGGTGCATCGTGGCGATACCATCAACGTGAGCATGTATCTGGCCGATTACACCCAGATGAACAGCGGTACGCTGATTACCGGTCCGCTGTCGAAGGGTTTCTATGCCTATGGCGACTTTGCCGAGGCCGACGAGCTGCCCCTCGACCTGACGCGCCACACCAACTGGTTTTACTTCCTCAACACCATCGATGTGCTCACTTCGGCTGATAATCATGCCGTGGTGTGCTATGGCGATTCTATCACCGCCCAGTCGTGGCCCGATTATCTGGCTCAGTTGGCCTTTGGCACCAATGTGTCGATCATCCGCCGCGCCGTTAGCGGAACCCGTATCCTGCGCCAGTACGATTGTATTACCTATCAGGCTTATGGTTTAAAAGGCGCCACCCGTTTCCCCATCGAGATGCGTGTGGCCGGAGCCAGCGATGTGATTATCCAGCACGGCATCAATGATATCATCCACCCAGTGGGTGAGGATGTAAACCCCTTCCGCCCGTGGAGCGATCTGCCCACTGTAGAGGAGATGGAGCGTGGGGTAGAGGATATCTACGTGAAGCCCGCTAAGGCCATGGGACTGAAGGTGTGGAGTGGCACCCTGCTGCCCATCTATGGTTGGCGCACCTACAATGAGAAGCGCGATGCGATGCGCCAAGGCTTTAATGAGTGGTTGCGCACCTCACCCATCTTCGATGGATGTATCGATTTCGATGCCGCCGTGCGTAGCGCCACCAATCCAAAGGCCTTTGCCGATGGTTTCGACAGTGGCGACCATCTGCACCCCAGCGAGCGTGCCTACGAGGCCATGGCCCAGGCTGCCGCCCACAAGCTCATCCGCCACATCCCATCTAACTACGATCACGAAGAGCAGTACTGATTTGTTTAAGCATGAGTGATAAAAAAAGCACCCCGCTTCAGTAAAATGATGTGACCCCGAAAAGTTGGACATTAAATTAAACGTTAATTATTTATCTCTCTATAGTAGTGAGCTCGGTATATAGCCGGGCTCATTCCTTTTAATCTCAGTTTTATTCTTTTATTGTTATACCACCAGATATATTTCTTCAGTTCTCGTTCAAACTCTTCGACAGATTCAAAATGATTCACGTATAGTAATTCGTTCTTCATAAGTCCGAAGAAGTTTTCCATCATGGCATTGTCCAGACAGTTGCCTTTCCTTGACATGCTTTGTACGATTCCATGGTCTTTGAGTATCTTCTGATACATCATATGCTGATAATGCCAACC
>NZ_JHUW01000007.1 GCF_000619825.1 Prevotella sp. MA2016 | reverse complement strand
AAGCCAGCCGCAAGATGAGGACTCCATTGAGGGTCGTCATAGACGATGACGTTGATAGGGTGCAGGTGTAAAGACGGTGACGTCAAAGCCGAGCACTACTAATTGCCCGAACTCTTTCGCTTCATGCTGATATTATCAGATGTAGTTGTTTCAAGAACGAACTTCTACCCAGTTTTCTTGTGTCGACAATGTCAATAACCTATATTAGGTGGTTATTGCAGTGGGGTCCCACCTCTTCCCATTCCGAACAGAGAAGTTAAGCCCACCTGCGCCGATGGTACTGCAATGCAATGCGGGAGAGTAGGAAGCCGCCGTCTTTTTAAAGCGAAAGCCCTGAGGATTATTTCCTTGGGGCTTTTTTTGTTTCAATAAATCTCGGATTATTATTCGTTTTTACGGAAAATAATTGTATCTTTGCACTGATGAATCAATTGACGCATTGTTTGGTTTGGTTGAGTCGTGTGCATAAGTGCCGTGGCTTTGGCATTCAGTCACCTACCGACTACTCGTTTGTACGCTACGTGATAAACGAGCATTGGCCATATTATGCTTATGAGCAGCTGAATGATGGAGATTGGTTGTTTCAAAAGCTTGGGCGTCTTTATTTCCGCTTGGCTAATTGGCGTCAGCCGTCTGTGATGTTGCTGGATGAGTATCAGCCCTATCTGCAGGCTGGTTGCCACTCTACGGCCTTTTCTACGCTTATTGATAAGGTTGAATTGGGTAGAGTAGCTATTGGTGATCGTAAAGGATGGGAGGAGATGGTGTCTAAATGCGATGAGCGATCGATTGTCGTGGTTGAGCATATTTGGCGGAACTGGGCTCGTTGGTATGAAATAGAAGCTGATAGTCGCACTTCTGTCACTTTTGATCTTTATTACTGCGGTATTGTATTCTTTGATAAAACCCGATTTAAACAAAACTATAAAATTAACTTCTAACTGTTTATGAAAATAACTAAAGTCTATACCCGTGGTGGCGATATGGGTAAAACATCGCTAGTAGGAGGTCAACGAGTGTCGAAGGCCAGTGAACGATTGGAAGCCTATGGCACCATTGATGAGTTGAGTAGTCATCTTGGTTTATTGGCAGCGATGACGACAGATGATGCTGATAAGGCCATGATTGTTCGCATACAGAATTGCTTGTTTAATGTGTGCACTAATTTAGCTACCGATCAGGAAAAAACACCACTCTCAGCTTCGGCTTATTTGCCTGAAGGCGAGATTGCGTTGCTGGAGAAGCAGGTGGATGATATTATGAAGTTGCTGCCAGAACGTCAGGGATTCGTGTTGCCAGGTGGCACGCGTGAAGCAGCTCAGGCTCATGTCTGTCGGACGGTATGTCGTCGCGCTGAGCGGCGGATTGTTGCATTGTCAGAAGTGGCTAAAATTAGTCCTGAAATATTACAATATGTGAATAGATTGAGTGATTATCTGTTTGTTTTGGCAAAAAAAATAAATTTTAACGCAAATCAGTGTGAAATAGTATGGCAAAATGTTGGTAGATAGAAATTAATTGATTACTTTTGCGCCCGAATTAAAATTTAAATCAGTTAAACTAACGAATTTGTATTATGTATTGGACACTTGAATTAGCTTCAAAATTAGAAGACGCACCTTGGCCAGCAACCAAGGATGAACTTATAGATTATGCGATCCGTTCTGGCGCCCCACTCGAGGTGCTTGAGAATCTGCAAGAAATAGAGGATGAAGGTGAGGTTTACGAAAGTATCGAAGACATCTGGCCAGACTATCCTACTAAGGAAGATTTCCTCTTCAACGAGGATGAATATTAGGAGAGCATTATATTTGTAACTAATTGAAAATCAGCGAGGTGTGAAAATATTAATTACTTTCACACCTCGTTTTTATGCCATTCTTACCGCATTTTAGGGATCACCTGCATACCTACGTGGAATCAGTTATACTAAAATCATGATATTTCCGTTTTAATAGGAAACGCGATATCACAATGAATCCACAATACGAAACACTTGCCAAATGCTTGTTGCCTGAACACATGCTGGAATGGTTTGAACTAACCAATGTTGAGGTGAAGCCCAAGGAGAAGAAGTCCACACGGGACAAACAACCTGACGACATCCCTGTGAACGTTATCCATCTTTATCTTGACGAGAACGAACTGACACCCGACAATCGTGAAGACCTCCGTCCTAATGGTTTTACCCCGGCCAAGACTTTTCACGACTTTCCTATTCGTGGGCAGGAGGTGCTCCTGCATGTAAGGCGTCGCCGTTGGCTTGACGCAGCCAGTCATAATGTGATGTCCGAGTTTGACTTCATCCAGGAATCCACCCACTGTTCAAAGGAACTGGCGGATTTTTTAAAAGAGGCGTTTGGAGGCGCTCCCTATAACGGCCCGTTCATTTGAGAAAGACTACCATGTCAATGGTGACAATTTCGAGCGCTCATACAAGGAAACTATCAGCGGATTCAAGACCTGGGAGGACGCAGACCATGCCGAGGACTGGATAATAATTCCAGAGAACATGGGCACTCATCTGAGCATAGATGAAACGTGTCTGTCTACCGGCGAGGTGTACACCATATTGTCCAACAAAGAAGCCCATGGACGCAAGGGATGTCTTGTAGCCATTGTAAAGGGGACGAAGGCGAAGCAGGTCACAAGCATTCTGAAGAAAATACCGGAACCTGTCCGTTTATTGGTCGAAGAAGTGACGCTTGACTTCTCTGACAGCATGCACCAGATTGTCTGCGCCTGCTTTCCCAAGGCGATGATTACCCTCGACCGTTTCCATCATCAGCAGTTCTGTCTAGAGGCATTGCAGGAATTACGCATTGGACATCGTCGCGAGGTAATGACAGAGGTGGCTAACGCCAGAGATGACTTCAGGGCTATGATTAAAGACCTTATCAAAAGCGGCAAGCCTCTTGTAGACACAGAAGGCAAACCCATCCGTAGCAATGCCGCATATCATCCCGAGAGACTGAAGAACAACGAAACAAAGGCTGAACTGCTCATGCGCAGCAAATACCTGCTGATGGTGTCGCCAGAGAAATGGACACCAAGCCAGAGAGAACGTGCAGAAATGCTTTTTGAACTGTATCCTGACATAGAGGTGGCATACAGTCTGACACACTCGCTTAGAATGATCTTTGCCCAAAAGTGCGACAAAGAAGCAGGACGCAAGAGCATCAAAAAATGGTACGCAAAAGTAGGTGAGTTTGACAATAAGGCTTTCAATGACATCGCAGCTGCCATGTACGACAGAGAGGATGAGTTTCTGAACTACTTCGTGAACAGATCAACCATTGCCTCTGCAGAATCCCTCAATGCAAAAATCAAGGACTTTAGGGCTCAGCTAAGGGGAGTCATTGACAAGAAATTCTTCATTTTCAGATTGGTCAAAATTTACGGTTAATCCCACGTGGTTATGCAGGTGACCCATTATACAAGGGATCTCACCTTTAAAATTTTTTCCCAGAAACTATATATACAAAAGTTTTAAGTAAAATTTTAAAGTCAAAAGCCCATGAGCGATGTTCAAGATAGAACAAGTCATAACGTAAACGAGTTACCATCTTCTCTATCGTATCCGTATAGCCGTTGTACAATGTTGCATAACTTGTCAGTCCTGGGCGAATCTGATACAGCATATAATAGCGAGGATCTCGCTCTTCGATCTGCTGGATATAAAACTGACGCTCAGGTCGTGGTCCAATAAACGACATATCGCCTCTGACAACATTCCATAGTTGGGGCAATTCATCCAGATGACGCATACGCAAGAATTTACCCACCTTCGTCAGTCGTAGATCCTTTCCCTGTCCCTGGAATAGCTCTGGTCCGTATTTTTCGGCATCCAGTTTCATTGATCGGAACTTCAGGATGTAAAATGGCTTCCCAAATCGTCCTATACGTTCCTGTTTGAAGATCGCCGGACCATGGTCTTCCCATTTTACTGCTATGTAGCAGCATAGGAACACGGGTGATAATATCACTAATGCGCAACTGGCAAGGATACAATCCAATAATCGCTTGATAATTCGCTCAAACGTATTCATCCCATCGGGTATAAATTTTACATTTTCCTTGCTCTTGACTCTTTCTGCCTGGTTCAATTCTGATGATACTATCTTTGGTGTAACAGGCATGATTACAAATTCCTTGTATTTTTTCATTTGTTGTTCAAAAGAGAACTCTTTTAGAGAGGCTTCAAAGCAATTGAGGCGCATTTGTCCGTAATCACCGTCTGACATTTCTTTCATCTTGATGATATTACATTTTAGCGCTTCACTGTCTCCAGGTGGTGACACTAAGCCGAAGCCATGGGCTTTAATGATGTTTTCTCCCTCACCACCTCCTGAGAAGAGAATAGGTATACCATGCGGCAGGAGATCGAAAATCTTCGATGGTACAGCACCTTTTATCCGTACTGAAAGCGGTACGATGGAGGCATGATATTGTTCCAATACTGAGTTTATAGTCTCTTTCGGCTGATAGCCGTGATAAATGATACCGCAGTCATGCTCATTAACGTATTGTTGAATCTGAAGAGTTTGGTTCCCGCCACCATATAAATGTAGCTCAGCTCCCACCTCCTTAAAATTAATGTGCTTGACAATGCTCAAAATGTTCTGTGCAACACCTAAAAGCCCGGCATATACAATTTTAAATGTATCACGGCTGGGAACTCTATTGTTACTTGCAACAGTTAATGGTTGTAAGTTACGGTAGAGGAAATGAGGTTTGTCATAGCCAAAAGCTTGTATATGGTCGATAATCTCTTGGCCCTGACCTTGGTAGGCAGAGGCATTCCGATAGAGGAAACGCTCCATATGTAGCAGAATCTTATGGTAGAGAGAACCTTCCTTGACAGCTCCTAATTCGATGGCAGAAAGGGGCCATAGGTCTGACACGTTCAGAATGGTGATTCGCCGATAGAGGCATCGGAACAGCATCATGGCGGAATAGGACACCATAATGGGGGGGCTTTGGATAATCACACGGTCGTATCGTAGCACTTTCCAGAATTTCAGTCCGAATATCCAGATTGCCATGGCAAAGAATAACATGCCCATGGTGCGGGCCAAGCGACCCTTTGATACGGTGGAATAGGTCCAGTAGCGGTAGATGCGGACATTATTGATGGACTCTTTCTTGTACAACCTTCCCCGATAGCCATCAAATATCTTCCCCTTTGGATAGTTGGGCAGACAGCTCAGAATGTCTACATCGAAGCCTTCTCGCTGCAAGCCTTCGGCCATGTTGGTAATGCGGGAAGGGGCTGCTCCTATCTCAGGAGTATAGTAAAAAGAAACAATCAGTATTTTCATATTACTTTCTGAAGATGCCACAGAAATCCAATATCACTTTATCGTCCCGCCACTTCAGTTCCTTGAATGGTGTGTGGGCTGTCAGAAATACTACGATGTCGGCTTTGTTGTAAGCCTCCCTATAGTCGGTAAGCTTGAATATCTTGTGTTCTGTTATATTGGGTTCGACCACCATTATGCTAGCATTGTTGCATTTCTGCATAACTTTAGTGACGATATACTTGGCTGGACTTTCACGCAGGTCATCGATATTGGGCTTAAAAGCCAATCCCATCATGGCCACTGCAGGTTTGCGCTTTTTGTCAAGTTCAAAGCGGAGCATGGCATTCTGAACTTTTTCGGCACACCAGTCAGCCTTGGAGTTGTTCACTTCACGGGCCATAGCAATCATCCTGGCCTCTTTGGGGAACTCGCTGCTAATGAAGTAGGGATCGACGGCTATGCAGTGGCCTCCCACACCACAACCAGGCTGCAATATATTTACGCGAGGGTGCTTGTTTGCCAGGCTGATAAGCTCCCAGACATTGATACCAGCCTTTTCGCAGATGATGCTTAACTCGTTGGCAAAGGCAATCTGCATGTCGCGGCAACTGTTCTCTGTCAGTTTGCACATTTCGGCAGTTTTGCAGTCCGTTGGGTGAAGTGTGCCTTGTACGAACAGACTGTAGAATTCCTGAGCTTTCTTGGTCGAGGCCTCGTTGAGTCCACCGATGACGCGGTCGTTATGTATGAGTTCGTAAACGACATTGCCAGGCAACACACGCTCCGGGCAGTAGGCAATGTATACATGGTCTCTTAGTTCAGGACGCTCGGTAAAAATGAGTTCGGCCATCTTTTCAGTTGTACCGACGGGCGATGTCGATTCAATAACATATAGGTCTCCCTGTTTCAGCAGAGGGAGTACCATGCGTGTGGCCGACTCAACATAGGAGATGTCTGGTTCGTGGTCTCCTTTAAATGGGGTGGGAACCACCATGAAGTAGGCATCGCTTACCTCTGGGGTATTACTGGCATGCAGACATCCATTATTTACTACTTCCTGTAGCATCTCCTTCATTCCTGGCTCAATGATATGCAGGCGACCTTGGTTGGTCATATTAACCACCTGTGGATTGATGTCAACGCCTACAATTTTTACCCCGTGTTTAGCTGCAATGACTGACGTTGGCAATCCTATATAGCCAAGTCCCATAAAGCATGCTTTCATAATTCGGATACAGATTTGTTTTTTAGTATATTGATGATTCGTTTACAAGCCTTTCCGTCTCCATACGGGTTGACGGCTTGGCTCATTTTAACATATTCAGCTGGATTGTCAAGCAGTGTGCTAACTTCGTCCACGATTTTGTCAAAGTCGGTACCCACCAGTTTCACGGTGCCTGCCGTCAATGCTTCAGGCCGCTCAGTGGTGTCACGCATCACTAATACAGGCTTACCTAGGCTGGGAGCCTCTTCCTGAATACCACCACTGTCGGTGAGAACAATAGTCGATTTCTCCATCAGGTAAACAAACTCCAAATATTGCAACGGCTCGATGAAAAACATGTTGCCTAGGTTTTCCAGTTTCTCACCGAATACCTCATGAATAGGTTTGCGCACATTGGGGTTGGGATGCATAGGATAGACAAAGTCCACGTTGGGATATTTCCGGCTCAGTTCTTTTATAGCTGTTATCATGTGAATAAAACTGTCGCCGAAATTCTCACGACGATGGGCGGTAATCAGTACCAGCTGTCTGCCGCTTGAAAGCCTGTTGCAGTCGTATCCGGCTTCCCTGATAATCTCGTTTTGTTTATTAGCCAGAGTCGTATCATTCTTCAGTCTGTTTACCACCATATAGAGAGCATCAATAACGGTGTTTCCTGTGATAGCAATTTTGTTTTCATCAATGTTCTCGTTCAACAGATTCTTGCGGCACATGGGGGTGGGCGCAAAATGATAGGTGGCTATACGTCCCGTCAGCTGGCGGTTCATCTCCTCTGGCCAGGGACTGTATATATTATAAGTACGCAAACCAGCCTCTACATGACCGACAGGTATTTGCTGATAGAAAGCTGCCAATGCTGCCGCTGTGGAAGTGGTTGTGTCGCCATGAACCAGCACCATGTCGGGCTGTTCTTTCTGCAATACCTCACGCATGCCCAACAACACACGACTGGTCACATCATACAGGTCTTGCCCCAGTTTCATGATGTTTAAGTTGTAATCGGGTTTGATATCAAAAATATCAAGAACTTGATCTAGCATCTCACGGTGCTGTCCCGTCACACACACTACTGTATCAAAATGGGCCGCTTCTCTTTTCAGTTGGATAACCAGAGGTGCCATTTTAATTGCTTCAGGACGAGTACCGAAGACTATCATGATTTTTTTCATACTTTACGTAACCTTAATGGAATATCTTAGTTGTTGTTGAAAGGATATTTCAAGCACCTGACAGGGCTGAAGCTTATTATATTCTGTAGAAACATAGTCGGTTTTGACACTGATGCCATTGAATCCCTCTGCCTTTATGATGACTTTACCAGCCTTTAGGATACCGTCGGTTTCTGAAACAACGCTTACATCTGTTTGAGGACTAAAATGTAAATAGCTGATAGCATTGGTAACGTTTCCAATGATAAGGTCTTCGATATGGATGGAGTGGTCACAAAGGGCAAAATGTCGTTGATGTATGATATGGCGTCCAAATCCGTCGTGATGCGCTAATATTTCCGTAGGGCAGTCTTTCACAATGGTAACCTTCGCCCTTCTGCCCACGCGGAAACCACCCCAAACCATACTGGAGTCCCTGCCAGCGACAGAAACAGTGTTATGGGCTGCTGTACTGCGCTCATATTGCCGCCGTGGGTCTTTGTTGTAAGTGGAGATGCCGGTATCTACGATGACGGGCTGGCTGTCAATGCGCAACTCGTAGTTGAACGTATCGGCATGGGAATGCCCCGGCTGATAGGAGGCTGTGATATTGCCGATGTCGAGTATGACCTCCATCCCCTTGTCGTTTAGCTTCCTATAGCCGCATTCCCTGAGAGGCATGGGATTCCACGAAATGTTCAGTTTCCGTGCATAGTCGAACAGCTGGCCGGCGGTGGGCGCAATGCCATAGGCCGAATCGTTGAGCAATGGTATTGAGCCGTCGCTGTAGATGATGCTCTGCAAATGGCCCAGCATCAAGGCAGCCTTCTGCTTGAGCGTGTTGGTAAATGTTTCTTGATGGACGAACAGTTGGTTGTTGGCCGAGAAACTGATACAGTCTAGCAGGCGGTCGAGCATAATGCAGTGATACATGGGCGACTGTTCGTAGTGTGCCCCATCTGGAAGAATCTGCTCGCTTAACTGCTCTTCCAAAAGATGAGCCGCCTTGCTGAACAAACGTTCGTCGCTAAAGAAAACTGAGGCAATGAAGAGGGCGTAGGCATCTTCCAGCAAGTGGTTGCCCAGCAGGTGATACTCCAACTCACGCTCAAGCAAGAGAATTTGAGCATACATGGAGTCTATCCGCTTTTTATTGCGACCTTCGGGATGACGGGTGAAGAACTTTGCCCAGTTGATAACTCTCAAAGCTATGGGGTAAGGGGCAAGGCCGACGTGGTTACTGGGAAGCTCGTCAATGAAACGGTCTATCCACCTCAGGCACTCCTCTTCACTGATTCCCTCCTGCCCCAACCAGTCCATGTAGTTAAGATTGTAAGCCCACAGCATCCCGTGTTCGTCCATGTTCCAGTCTCGAAAACTGTCAGAGATGTTCAGGAAGGTGAACCGTCCCTGACTGTCGTAGCAGCAAAGCTTAGCGATAGGCTCTGTAAGCATTGCCACACTTGGATTAGCCTTCAAGGGGGACTCAACTCCGATCTGAGGTCTGTAGAACCGGTGTTTTAGTTGATGAACAATCTGCGTCAACCGCAGATGCCTCAAAGTCTCTAAATAATAAAAAATAGACATTTATGCTATATCTTCCTTTAAGGTACAACTAGCAGGAACGGAACAATTAAATAGTAGATACTGTAAGCGCCAAAATAGTTTTGGTAGTACTGGCACATGATGTTTCCATAGCCAATGACTGAGACGATACCAATGTATAAGCATATTACTTTTAGTTTGTGGTCAGTAAAGACAATATGTGTTCGTTTGTACGGTCTGATTCAAAATGCTCCTGAAATGTCTGATAGGCATTGTTGCAATAAGCAGTATAATCTATAGTTTCGAAAGCACGTATCGCCTTAGCTAATTCTACTGGCTGGTGACATTCTACGAGCAATCCATTATGTTCACACTCTATAATCTCAGGAATTCCTCCCACACGGGTAGAAACTACAGGTATGCCCACAGACAGAGCCTCAATGATGATACCAGGATAACCTTCACGATAAGAGGGTAGGAGTAGGAGGTCATATTGCGCCAATTTTAATGTCACTTCTGTCGAGGGGATTTCTCCATTGTAACGAACACGATGGGCAACCCAGTCGAAATGCTCATAGAATTTATCCTTGATAGCACCGTAGATGTCTAACTGATAGTCTGACGGCAGTAAAGCGAAAGCATCCAATAGGTCGCCCATCCCTTTTTCATTAGAAACATGCGACATAAATACCAGCCGTTTGGAGAACGCTTTGGGCATTCTGCGTTGCGATGCAGCCTTGCGGACATTGGGAAACCAGTGTATTTTATCTGTATCACCAATCAATGTCTTTATATGGGAGATGCTGGCTTGTGTCTCCAGAAAAATTATGTCTGTTGCTTGGATTGCTTCTATAACCCGATGTTTCTTCCTGTTTGGCACAGTTTGCAAATAGATGTCAAACGAACCGCCAAACTTACGCAATACGACCCGCTTGCCCATCCTGTGAGCTATTCGTGAAAGAAATGGAAACATGTTTACCGTGCCATGGTCGGAAAAATTGAACATGACCGTATCGCACCAAGGCAGTGAAGTGATAAATTTGGCAATGAAATAAAATTGGTTGGCGCGAGGACGAAGTCCCAATGATCGGGGATTAACATACCTGTTGGTTTGCACGAAACGATGGCCTATGCCTTTCTCGAGCAGATAATCATGGAAGTTCTTCATCAGCACCGTCGCACCGCCCCACTGACAGTTATGCTTCTCACAAGGGAGTGGACCTACGACCAAGAGCCTGTTGTTATTGCTACTCATCATTAACCGTTTTTATCAATAGCGTTCCTGATTGCCTGAAGCCAGCCATGTCCAAATTTCTCGTCTGGCTCCACATAGTCGCCTTCGCCCCACTCGTTCCAGGCTTTCAAGAATAGGATCTGATGTTCTGGCTGCTTGTTAGCAATGAGTCGGATGGCCTGCTCTGTGTAGTGCTGGAATTTCTCGGGAGAAGTACCCGTGACGATTTCCGTCTTTGAACCTGCCCTTGGCGTACGGTCCCACTGAGGCAACAGCGTAGGGTAGACATTTTCCCAGCGGTCTTCCTCTACATAGTAGTTATCCATCAGGCGACCATAGTCTATCTTTGAGTACGTTGGCATGAAGGAAATGAACGACAGCAGTTTCAGCATCATCTTTGCTCTGCCCTGTGCCAAGGCAACGGCTCTGCGATAACCTTGTGACATAACTGCATCGAACCCCATGTCAAGCACGGACTTATAATAATCCTTTGCCATGTCGGCAGAGTAATAGTTGGCTTTTTTCCCAGAGAGCGCCTTACCCGTGTTGTCGGTCTGCCCCACAAAGTGTATTCCTTTCAGGCCATTTTCGCGTGCCAGTTTTTGCCAAAGGTCAATAAACTCCCGACAATCGGGAATACCTTTTGGCACCCACACTGCAAACAGCGGTTTCCCATCAATGGTAATGTAACGAGAATCGCGGAAGGCTGGAAGCAAATAGTTGAAGTGGCTAATGTAGTCTTCACGCGAGTATTCCATTTTCATAATCATGGTGTCGTGGCGCAAGCTGCTGCCCTTCTCCCAGGTCTTGCTGGTCCAGTTGTGATTGGCCCAGCAGAGGCAGAAAGGGAAGTCAGGTTTGCCGCTGGCCAGCACTTCCTCGAACGGACGTTGTAGCAATTGCTTGCCGTTGCCAAACCAGTAATGGTAGTAGCAAAACCCCTCTAATCCTGCCTCACGCGCTAATTCTGCCTGTTGCTCGCGCACCTCGGGCAGTCGCAGGTCGTAAAAGCCCAGGTCGGCTGGGAGGTGGGGCTGATAATGCCCGCGGAACAGTGGCTTTGCTTTCACCACGTTATTCCATTCCGTGAATCCTTTCCCCCACCACTCGTCGTTTTCGGGGATGGGATGGTATTGTGGTAGATATAGTCCTATGATTCTTGGTTTCATATCTTTAATAATACTATAATTGCTTGATTACTTTCGCCGGTATGCCAGCTGCAACAGCGTATGCAGGAATATTATGGGTAACAACGCTATTGGCTCCGATTATTGCTCCGTCGCCGATGGTCACTCCTGGCATGACGCAGACGTTGTTTCCCAGCCATACATGATTGCCGATGGTAACAGGTCCTTTGCTGTACAGCGGGCGCTCTGTGAAAGGCAGACTCATGTGTTCGCGAATGCTCTGCCCATGGCTATTGTCGGTAATAAGCACGTTGGTGCCTGTTAGGAGATGATTGCCAATGGCAATGCTATTAATAGCAGTAATATGACAATTTTCACGTATAGCACAATAGTTACCAATGGTGATAGATGGGTTATATCTATTGCCGTTGTGGCTGTCCCAAGCTGTAAGTTGTACGCCTGAAGCAATGAATGTTTTGTCGCCTACTGATATATACTGAAGACCTTCCAGTCTCAGAGCCTTCCATCCTATATGAGCACCCTTTCCCAAATGGGCAAAGCGTGGACGTAAGAAAAGTGTATAGATTCTGATAAAGAAGTAGTTGATGATTCTTGACATATTAGTTTTCTGAATATTTATTCATTCGTTGCATTAAGAAATGGCATAGCGTTTGTTGTTCTTTAGCAGAAAGTCCTAAGAAATAGACTGTAAGAAGCATCGTAATGCATGAAGATGCAAAAACAGTGACTAGCCTGACAATGCCTGGATGTAATGCTTGGTGAACAAGGTAAACGACAAAGAAGGTACATACAGCTACGAATAGTCCCCGCAGAATGATTTCCGAAAGATAAGGGGCATAGCTAAAAGAGGGATATTGACGGCGTAAAATGACAAGTCTGACAAGATGAGATATTATACACATCGCTATCATTAGTATAATGCTTATTTCGGAAGATGCTCCTAGGTGGAAGGCTAGCCATGTGGCAGGAAGACATAAAATGACTATACTGTCAACGAATAAACTATAATATTTAAGTTGTCCTGTGGAATGGACAATAGTTGTTACAGGGTTATGCATGGAGAAGCACAGCATATATATGATGGTAAGTCGGGTATAGATGATGGCTTCTTCTGAAACATTGCCTAACCACCAATCGAAAATGGTGCGCAATTCCAATATAAGGGGTATTGCAACCATCAGGAGCAGATAGAGTATGAATTTATTGTTGGCGCTGAACATCTTGTTGAGAGAAATGTAGTCTTTCTCTGCAAAAGATTTCACCATCGCAGGGCGGAAGGCAACGGCAATGCTGTTACTTAGTGCTGTGAATGCGTGAAACACTTGTTGCGCAATAGCGTACGCTGCCGTGGCTATCGGGCCAAAAAACATATAGAGCAAAATGGTGATGCCTTGCGTCAAACCTACTGCGGCTAGAGAACTATACATAGACCATCCGGAAAAGGCCAGCAGTGAACGATAAGTTTCTTTGGGTATTTTCCTGCAATATTTGTATTCCGGGTAGCGGCGATGCACGATAAATGCATAGAGTAAGAATATAATCACAGCTACGGCACTAAGCCCAATACTGTAGAAAATCAAGCCATCCATGGCGGTGATGCCGATAAAAAATATCACGCCGAGACGTAGCATACATTCGGTTAGGGAAATGAGGGCGAACGCCCCCATCTCCTCTTGTGCAAAGATCGCTGCAGTAAAGGGCAGTTGCAGTAAGCCAAACCATAATGTGATCAGCGAGAAATGAAATACCCAATTGGCTGCGACAAGACGTTCTGGTGGAATTGACAATTCGTTGTTGACAAACCAAAGGCCAATAGTTTCAAAGATAAAAAGCAGTGCTATAGACAATACCAAGATGATATTTATGCTAGCTGAAAAGATGGTTGAAAGCTGGTTGTTTTCTCCTTTTCCCAGCGTATATGAGTAGAAACGCTGAATACTGACTGCCAGTGTGGTTGTAATGAAGGAACTGGCCAGCACGACACCTGCAACGGCATTGAAAGTGCCATAGTCTTCTTGTCCTAGGTCTCGTAGTAGCAGGCGTACAGCATATAGGTTGATGGCTGTGATAACCATCATCCTTACAAACAGCATTAAGCTATTTGATGCGATGCGTTTAGACTTTGGAGTCATTTTTTTTTAGTAAGGCCTAATGGTTCCTAAGCCATATATACAGCAACATCATCGCGCCAAGGGACAGGTTGCCGGTGTCTGAATACATGAAGAGTGTCATTCCTCCCTGAAGACTGACGCACAAGGCAAAATAGACAAGAAGGAGCTGATGTAGTTTGATAATACCGCAACGTGGTCGTATTTGGATGATAGCCCAACTGTTGAACGCAACAAATATAATAAAAGCACTCAAAGGGCCGAAGTCAAGTACAAAATCGCCTACAAATGTTGTGTAAAAGTCATCATCAATTTTTAATTTTTTGTATTTTTCACGTCTTTCCGTATAGTTCTTCGGTGTGTCGGAAGATAGAAGCCTTTTCACCATATTGAAAGTGCGGTCGCCATTTCTTGTGCCACCGGCATCAAGTGCATAGTTATTGAAATAGATGTTGGCTTGGCCTATATACCAATATACATAACCGCTTGTATCGGTACCATTTTTTCTGTCGCTGAATCGGCTGATGGTAATCGCTATAATGGGTATAGCCACTATGGCGGTTATGATAATGCCTGAAATTTTTATGATGCGATCAATTTTTATAGAGATGAATTGGCGGAAGAGCATATAGCCCGCTAAAATAGTTAAGCCGCATTTGATAACCGACCCTCGCCGTCCGTCCATGACAGGTATTATCATTCCGATGATAATGGAGAGAAACAGAAGGACGAGAAAATTGATGTTTTTATCTTTTCGTGTGAGGAGAAAAAAGAAAATAAAAACGGTGCAGTCATATAGCATGTTATATAATACAGCAGGTAGGTTTCTGATTGCGCTTCCCGCGCTTTTGGAATTCTCGAATGCCTCCAGATAAGCATCTTTTCCTGCATCGCTATCAGTAAGGATACTAACAAAATTGCTATTGAAATTTGACAAAATAGACGGTATCTGCACACAAATGCATAGGATGGCAATATAGCACGGGATAAGCAACGCCTTTGAGTGAGGATCTTTTATTTTTATGACAGGACTACGATGTAACTTGATTGCAGGTGATAGTGCTAACATTAACATCACATACAGATAGATAAAAGGGAATAGGCTCAGATGTTCGTATGTGTCATCGAAGAACTCATCGTTTAAAGTGATGAATGAAAAAAAACAGTAAACGATATAACTGGCCATAACGGCACTACCACCGTCAATGTGTCGGTTTCGGTAGTGATACACTATAAAAGAGATTACCCAAAATAATGTATAGAGGGCTAACAAAATGTTATCATCTGTAGTGTCCATAATTGGAACTATTTTATTTTTTCCGTTCTAATTATTTCCTTCAGGAGCACTTGAGCAGCGTTTGGAAGACAACCTTACAAAATTGCATCTCCATCCAGAATACCTCCCAGAAATTGAACCGCATCAGTCGCAGTTGCCGCAACTTGCCTGCGAACAGCCGTCGCCACATTCTTTGATGCTGTCGCTGGGCATGGTGTCCGAAGTTACCTCCTTCCATGATCTCACGCAGCATGCATTCGCCGTAATAACTGTCGGGCTTGCAGAGTATCAGCGCGCGATCCATCTGGAACACCTCGCCGAGCACCCACATCAGTGCCCCGGCTATCTGTCGCAGCCCGAAGGCCGTCAGATAATCTGCCACCATCCAGCGATCCTTTTCGGTGGAGTTCTTCAGCAGCATATAATAGTCACATACTTGTCGCAGCCCAATGCCACCACGGAAGAAGTGGTGCTGGATATGAGACAACTGCATCGCGAGAGCGAACCTCACAGACGGCACGTTGAAACCCTCCTCCACGCTCTCAGTATTTATAAGCTCCATATTGAGACATCGCTGCAGCCGACGATTAGTGAAGGGGTTGAAGTTGCCCGACGAGGGGAGAAAATGCACCTCCACAATCACCCTTTTGTCACTAGTAGGCAAATGCACATGATGGTATTCCGGTTTGAGTTCCTTATCGCCCATCATTGAGGCAAATGGCTCCGTCTTAAGCAATGACAGCACGTTCTCTCGTCCGCCTTCCACCCAGATGTCGATATCCCCTGGCTGGCGCAAAAACTTATCGGGATAGAGTCGCGCATTGGCCTGACCTTTCAGGATGGCTGTCCGTCGCCCGGCATCGCCGAACAGCTTTGTCAGTCGCGCAGACTCCTGATTGAGCAGTTCGTTCTTGCCATTGATGACATCTGCCTGATATATCCATTTAATTAAGAGGTCCACGGGTGGCTGCTGATTGGCAGGCAGCTGAATCATCGCGCCATAGATAACACCTATCAGCGACTGACGATCTGTCTCTTCATGCAGCCACTGCCAGTCCTCATCAGTTGCCACGAAGTCTTTCTGCTCTGTCACTCCCATCGACAGGCGCAGCAGCTGGAAAAACTGTTCCTGGTGTTGTTCCGTCTTATTGCTCGTATTCATATACTGAACGATTCACTAAATTGATATAAGTCATTACCTCCTCTACTGTTTTCTCTTTATTTCCTTAAGGAGCGCAGCAGGGACATAAGCAATCGCTACACTGGCAATCCCTTCCAATTCTACCACGACTCTCTTGCAACGCTTCACTCGGCGTATCACTCCTTCCACGCCCTCAAAGATGCCGCCCATAATCTGCACATGCTTGCCTTCCTTCCCTATAACGCACTCGTCATCCAAGAACATCACACTGTCGTCAGTCATAGAGGCCACGCGCATAAAGTTTCCCATGTCTCTATCCTTCACTGTCATAATGGTGTGAGCCTCTTGAGCTGTTTGATCAAGTATGTATCGCAACGGCTCCAGTACCTTGTTCCTCTGCTTCAGATAACTGATCCGCTCCTGTGTAGAGTGTACGAAAATGAGATTGTTGATGGCGGGTACCAACTCACGATGTGGACGCTCTGTATCAGCATCCAGCAATTTATAGGTCATTGGAATAAAGTTCTCAATCTTCAGTCGGTCCAACTCGGCCTTAATCTTTAGCTCACGCGAATAAGTCACCCGCATTGGAAACCAAACCTTGGGGTCACCACACATCGTTGTGTCGTGTACCAAAGAAATCCCTTCTTTATCTGCTATCATCATATCACTCTGATTTTCAGTTGTTCTATGATTCCTGCTCAAGCTCCAAAAAATAACAAGACCTGTCTTTTAGTTGCAAATAGACCACCAGCCAGGGCACTACCTGCCCGATATCTGTTTCTACTTTTCTATCATTCCTTCTTTGTCCAACTGTTCGAGGAAGTCCGTCACATAAGATTGGGCCACTTCGGCTGTCACGTCGTATTCCTCACAGACTCTGGCTGTCAGGGATTCCGCTGTGAAGTTACCCTGCGCCATAGCTTCTTGCCACACCCACTCGCCACTTTCGTTCAAAGTTATTATCTTGCGAAAGTCGATGGCTTTGATACCTACACAAAAGATCGCTTTCTTGCCGACTACGTCGCGCAGCACAAAGTTTTTCTTTATTCTCCATAATCGTCTTTTTTATCTTATTTACTAATTTACTAAGTATATATCTTCTAATTTCTTTGTATGGCATTTCAGATTCTTGTTTGCCATCATCGTCGCTTAAACTTTTACGGCTGCAAAGTTACAAATTTTACCGAAATATCGTGCGATTTAATGAAAAAAGATGATCTGAAGAGAACTTTGTGCGCATCAACAGGTCGGAGATTGTCAATCTGGATTGCATTGACGGATTTGAGAGGCGCTCGGCTTTGCCGCTTGGCTTGCCCAAGAATTGCTACAACATTGGCAAAAAACCGCTGTATGCCACTGGCGACTACCGCCAGCGTATGGAAGGTGTGTTCATTAAGGCTAAACAGCAGTGACATTAAGACACAGAAAAGCCGCCCGGTAGCCACAGTATGAGGACTCCCGGGCGGTTTTATTAAGAACAACAGGGAATTAGGTGAGGAAATCGAATTATTTGAATATGGCAAGACAACATCGACAATTTCCTCAAGGTAAGTACATTTTACGTTCGTCAAGAAACTCACAAAATACCGATTTGCGTTTTTATAAAAGTACGGGTTAACCCTTCCTTAAGACTTATATGGGGGCTCCATCCTAGAGCCTCTGATTTTCTGGTATCAAGGGCAATTCGTTTATAGGTGCAGTAACCCTTAGTATTGTCTTGCTGCCGCGTATCATAAACTAATTTCAAGTCGATGTCTTTCCTGAATGAGGTTAGCAAAAGAGCTAAATCCTTGATGGAGATCGGCTCTGTTTCGTTGGCAAGATTATAGGCCGTTGATGGTTCACCAAGGAAGAGTACCGTAAACATTCCTATAACGGCATCGGTTACATAAAGGAAAGCGCGAACAGCGGTGCCAGTACTTTTCAGTACAATGCTTCTGCCAGCTACCACGTCTGAAATCAAATCTGCCATCACTCGCCCGTCATTCTCCAGATTCATAGTTGGTCCATAAGAATGGGCAATTCTAACGGTATTAAACAGTACACCATATTGCAGAGCATAACTCTTCAGAAGCGATTCTGCAGCCCGCTTGCTTTCAGGATAGCACGACCTGTCGTCCAAAGGATCGAGAGTGCCAAAAGCCGACTCATTGAGCTGCTCTGCATCCTCATTCTTTCCATAAACTTCTCGTGTCGATGCAAACAAAACCCGTTTAACGTCATGATGCCGAGCCAGTTCCAGCACATTGATAGTCCCCTGCAGATTACACTTCATAATACCAACAGGATCCGTATTAATAAAATGAGGACTGGCGTTCCCTGCCAGATGGAATACATAGTCCACCTGTCCCTCATAGGCGATAGGATTGCATACATCCTGTATCAGCAGACGGAAATAAGACTTCCCTACATACGAGCCAAAATATTGTTCTGCTTTCTGGCGATTCCTGCAAAGTGCCACTACAGAGACGTTGATGCCTGCATGCTCATGCAGATAGAGCAACAGCCAGGTGACATACGAGGCCAGCATACCTGTAGCTCCAGTAACGAAGACGGTCTTTCCGTCAAGTTCTCGCCAAGGCAGATTGGCCTCACTCATCCTCTGTAAATCCTCTTGGATAATATCCTTGTTCATAGTGGTAGCATACTTAAAACCCAAATACAGCACTTTCTTCCCTCGCTTCAATGATGGCCTTGAACATAAAGTAGTCAGCAGGTGTCGTAATCTTGATATTCTCAGCTGTCCCTATAATCGTATGCAACTCATAACCATAATGGTTCATCATCGAACAAGTATCCACAAAATCATGTTTCCCCTCTGCTAATGCCTTCTGATGAGCCTCCATCACATCTTTCAGCACAAAACATTGGGGCGCTCTGACCATCAGAACTGAGTCTCGGTCTGGCACCTCCAGCGAACCATCAGCTTTCTTCATGACGATAGTCTCCATCGCAGGTACACAAACGATACTATTCCCTTTCTCCTTGGCTACTTCAATACATTCAATAATGGTCTTCTCCATCGCCAAGGGGCGCACACCGTCGTGTATCAGCACTAATGAGTTTTCTGGGAAATGTTGCTTGGCACATACGAGTCCATTGTAGATGGAGCCCTGTCCTTTCCTGCCACCAGGTACGATATCTATGACTTTATTTAGATCATATTTTTCCACCTGACGACGCAGATAAGGTATCCAGTCTTCGAGACAAGCCACCACGATGGCATCAACTTCCTGGATATGCTGAAACACCTCGATGGTATAGACCACGATAGGTTTCCCTCGAAACTCAAAAAACTGCTTGGGCCGACTATGACTATGGAGTCTGTCCCCTCGCCCTCCTGCAAAAATCACAGCTATGTTCATAACTATTTGGTTTTTATATTGGATAATCATTTTGCCATTCCACCTTTTTGCCATCAAGGTAGTCTGCCATCTTCTGTGCGATGTCCCTTGCCGCATGGCCAGTCTCGTTAAGTCCCATCCTCACCGTAAAGGCATCCCACTTCTTCAGATAGTCCTCCATCTCGAAAACCTTTACGTTCTGTTCTAGTTCGTCGTTGTTCTTGGCGTATGGGAACGGTAGTTCCTCCATTTCATAGTACACGCCACGCTCTTCATACTTATACTGCTCGAAGTCTGTAGCATACGTAAAACAGGGAATCCTTCTTAGGGCAGCATCGAAGATACAGCTCGAATAGTCACTAATCATCACATCTGTCGCCATCAGTAGCCGCTGCATGTCCTGATAGTCTGTCACGTCCTTCACATCTGGATGAGCTTCTTGATAGCCTTTGGCATAGAGGCGTAGCGATGGGTGGAATCTGATCAGCATCGTCCACTCGCCACCAAATTTATTCGTCAGCGTTTTTTTCAAACGATCCATATCCAGATCATATACATTCATGTCGATGTGCTGTTCCTGAGTAAAACGAAGTCGCCATGTAGGCGCATAGAGCAACACTTTATGATCAGAAGGAATGCCTAAGTCCTTACGAGCCTTCATACCTTCCTCAGGATTGTTCTGCACCAGCATATCGTTCTTCGGATAGCCGCATTTCCAGATTGGCCCATGATATTTGAACGCCCTGCGATAGATAATCGATAGATGGTCAGAATTCGAAATATACACATCTGCCATATCCGATGCATTCTTCTGGAAGAGTGTCTTTGTTATGCCTGCAGCATATTCGCCTATGATATCGCCTGACACTTTCTTGATGCCCAGTCCACCATGCCATGTTTCCACGTATAACTGTCCCTTTCGCTTCACAAAGTAATCAGGTTCGCAGCGGTTGTTCGTCCAGATCTTAGCCGTCGCATACTCATACAGCCAATGCCAACTGCGCCATTTAACTGGTCGCATCCATGTTGGCAGTTCGTATTCATATTTGGGATCCTTCACCCAGACGATATCCAAATCAGGAATGAGCTTATGAAGCTCTTCCATGATAAACTTCTGGTTGTCATCATAGCGCCTGCCAGCTGAAACACAAACCAAGACTTTATTCTTCTTTATCGGGAATATGCGCAACAGGTAGAACAAACAAACTATTGTCACTGCTCCCACAGGTCTCAGTACTGGCCTTGTAATCTTCCATATTCTCTGTTTCATATTCATCTTCAATGCTTTTTAAAAAGTTTCTTTATATCATGCATACTTTTCGATGGATGCCCAGTCTCTCTTACCACCGCCGAAGGGAAAAAACAATGACTAATTCTTTCGAAATGGCCTTATAAACCAACCATGTACCCTGCTAAGCAATCTAAACAATGAATTAAGCGTATTAAGTATTATAGGGTGATACAGACAAGCCATAGCCATTTCACCAGAAAGGACATTTAGTTCCTCTTTTGTACAAAGTCGAGTTGGATTATCGAAAGCTGTTTTCGCTCTATCAATGAGTTTGATTAAATCGGTTGACAAATATCCTTTATTTTTGATGTCCTCATAAATTGCCTTTTTACGAAAAGCATAGATGATTGTATCTTTGTTATACATGGCAGCAAAATAATGAATTATCTTAGCTTGATGTAAATACGGTAAGCCATATCTCAATATTTGGCAATTCCAAATTGCGGGAAGTTCAGTAACAACATAGTTATTTTTTTCATTTACTAAAGCCAAAGGTGGTTGATCATAATGTCTTCCAAACTTACATATATTATATAACCATGCATTATGCCAATCTTTATAAAAATGCCGACTCATTTCCGAATCCCTAACGAACATAACACCACTATTAAAATAAGGAAGGGTATCATTACATTGCCAACCTTCTTCTTTTGCATATCTCCTAACACTTTTCCCATAATTATCAAAGTACAAACTAATTGGTACATGCTCATTTATTACTGCCCCAATGTCACCATCAAAAGAATCAATATCAGCGAGACTATCTGCAATAACTGTATCTGAGTCAATAAACAGAAAATCTCCATCTATATACTGACGTAAATTGGTTTTTAGGAATCTGGAAGTTTGTTTCTTATCATACGATTCTGGAACTTCCACCACGATCTTTTTATTGACATATTGCAAAATCAATTCACGCTTCCCGACTATCGTCTTGTCTGTCCTTTCATCTACGACGAATTCCACAACGGCATCTGGATTATGTCGCTTCAAAGAGAATACAGATAGAACGGTCTGTTCTAAATAAATATCCTGTTCATCACTACTGACAGCGTATACTATTTTTGTTTTCATAATCTTATCCATGATTTATGTACCATTCCAAATTCAAATCCATTCTCTTATCCTTATCTGGTTTAATTATATATGTAATCGACTGAAATCCTTTATAATTATTGAAGGATTTTCAATCCTAGTGATAAACTTGTTCAAGAAGAGGCACATTTTAATTGATCTCTTGTTAGATACTGATAATAATAGCCTGTCAGAAAGGCGAATGACTCCATCTTCGTTAATAAGGCGAATTATCTCCTTTACAAAGGGATGTCGCTTATTCCCTTCATAATCATTACGTTTAAGGTAATCATTATAATAATCCATACGAACCTCTATCTTAGCCCGTTTCTCCTTTTCTTCAGACAAGCTATCTGCAACAATAGAATCTACAAGATTACAGAAGTCATAATAAGAATCAAGGTCAAAATTGTGACTGCGAGTGGCTGAGTCTATACGAATGCGGTAAAAATAAACAGGTTTCCTCCATACGGCAACTTTTTTCTCATTAGTTCTCGCTAATGCTAAATTCATAAGGAAATCCTCCTTTACGGGATAGTTATATGCAAATGCCAGCTGACATTTTCTAATCAGATCTGCACTGAAGAGTTTAGCCCAAGGATATGTTGGAAATCGACGACAAGTAAGCATGAATAGATAGTCTTCTCTATCATAATAATCAAAAGCATCTATCAGTTGTTTGCTTCTCGTATGGCATCCTATAACAATATCAACACCTTCAGAGATTGATAGTAACTCTAAAACACAATCTTTTAGTAAATAGTCATCAGAATCTACAAACATTATCCATTCGCCACGTGCATCCTCTACACCTCGTTTCCTTGCAACTACAACACCTGCGTTCTCTATTTCTATATATCGAACAAGAGGCAAATGTTCATACTTCTTGCAGATTTCACCAGAGCCGTCCGTACTGCCATCATTCACAAGAATCAGTTCTATATTCTCGTAGGTCTGCGACAGGATGGACTGAATACATTCTTCCACGTATTCCGCCGTATTATATACAGGCACGATGATGCTGACAAACGGGTGAAGGAGTTCGTTTTCCATCTTACGCTTATATAACTTTACTTCAACAGATACTCACAAGTCCCTTGCCCATATCAGCAATGAATATAAATACAACTTGATCTTGGTAAGCAGAGATGTCCCTTTTCCTATATCATGCAATGCCAATAGTTTTGATGGATATAATTCATCTAACTGGTAAAAGTAATATTTGAATAAAGAATGGTCTCTCTTCAACATTATCAATAAATATTTTCTCATAGACCTAACTCTACAGATATTATGCCTAATCAAGAATTTTTCTTCTCGGAAAAACACTTCTGCCCTTGTTTTCAATTCTCCAGGCTTAGTACAAAATTCTGCACTTAATGATTTGGGACGAAAAGTCACGACATATAGGGCTATATTTGCAACCTTGATGATTCCTGCATGATAACCAACAAGCAAAGAAAAATATACATCATTAGAATACGCAACTTCGTCAAATCGGATATTGTATTTAACAACTAAATCCCTTTTTACCATCTTGGCCCATGGAACAAACAACTTAAATCTTACAGGCCATTCATCACCATCTTTCAAACACTGATCAATCTTTCTATTCATCCAAGAAGATCGATTTGATCCTACGTTTATATTATCTGAAAGAACAGCCTTATTCTTGAAGAATATGACATCTGCTTCCGAATCAGCGTATGAGCTGATGATGTCATGCATATCTTCAACAAAGAAGTCATCCGCATCGGCAAACAGCAGCCATTTTCCTTTAGCCCGATCCTGCCCGACATTCCTGGCATAGCCAGCCCCTCCTCCTTTTGTCGTTCTGACGAACTCCAGATAGGGGCGCGACAGTTCTGGATATCTTTTCAAATATGTATCAGCATCAGCACTATTGTCATCCACTACTATCACCTGTATATCCTCAGATACAGGGATTGACCTCAAGCACCGCATCAGCAGATCCGGTATGTCTTTATGAGGAATGATAATACTAAATAATGGGCAATCCATAGGTTTCTATTTTAGTAGAGGAATCCTACTATCCAAATAGGTAGTTTCTTGCCAATAGGAAACTCCATTGAGTCTGCTAAGACATACGAGTCGGGTATATCTGCTATCTGGTCGAAAGTCTTATCCTTACCACCAACCTCCAATATTATCTTACCGTCTATTTTGAAATCACCTTGTGTCTTACCATATTCTACGGTATGACTTGCTGACAATTGATTTACTACAAAGCACTCACGTATCGTACCTATCTTCTCCTCCGAACTCAAAGCATAGTGCATGTTAGGATTATGAAGATAAACTTTATCAGGTTTTTGCATCTTAGTCACTGACTTTTTATCAGTGTAGAGCAAATTCAGTAATTCTGCCTTCTGCATACTGGCAAGGTAACTCAGTACGGTGGTTTTGTTTATTTCAAGGTAAGATGAGAGTTTGGCGATGCTGACATCGTATGGCACATTATTGGCCAAAAAGAGAAGCATTGCCTTGAGTTTACGAGTATAGGCAGGTTCAACCCCGCAAAACTGAGTCATTTCCTGATCGATGATAAAACTGACCACATTTTCAATGCGGCTATAGTAGTCCTGATCATCTCCGTCATAGAAAGGATAGTATCCTACTCGCAGATAATCCTCGAAAAGCGCCTGAGGACGACATGCCTCACAGACCTTCTGGCAGATGGAGTCGGCATTACTCAATATTTCCTCTAATGAATAGGAAGGCAACTCAATGCCTTTGTAGAATTGCAGATATTCACGGAATGAGAGCCCTGCCATATCATAGTTGAGTACACGACGAGACAAGTCCGCGTCAGCATTCAGTATCTGTAACAGCGACGAGCCAGTAAAGGTAATTTTTAAGTCGGGCCATAAGTCGATAATCTCCTTCACTTCCTTACTCCAAGTAGGATATTTGTGCACCTCATCCAGAAACAAATGTTTGCCTCCCACCAAATGAAAACGTTCTGCCACCTCAAGCAGAGTATGATTAGTAAAATACATACTGTCCATCACCAGATAGAGAGCCTCGCCTGCGTTTATGCCATACTTCTGTCGAATATACTGACGCATCAGTGTCGTCTTGCCAACGCCACGAGAACCGCGGATTGACACTAATTGCCGCTCCCATTTGACAGTATGCATCATTTGGCGGACAATAGTCATACTAACTTGCGATATCAATATCCGATGTTTCCTAAAGAGAGTTTCCATTCCTTTATATACTCAAGATTATTACGTGCAAAAATACAAAAACTTAATGGAATAACCAAATTTATCGCAAAAAAGTTTAGTACAGCAACCTAAAATTAATAAATTTCGTATATTACAGCAAACGATTTTGCGGCATTTCATCTGTAAAACCTATCTTACACTTTAAATATTTCTATATTCACAAAACTCTTAGCCATACTAAAAATGAATATAAATAGAATTTAATCTTGAATCTTCGGGGTCTATTCTTGCATATATCCTGTAATGCCGCCAACTTTGACGGATAGATTTCTTCCAACTTGAAGAAGTAGTACTTGAACAACCTCCTGTCATGCGTTAACATCTTAACTAAAAAAAAATTCAATCGATGCTCTCTACAAAAATCATTTTGCAGCATAAACTTATCCATCCGAAAGGCTGCCTCTGCCCTTAGCCTCAACTCATTAGGCTTCAAACAAAAATGATACGTTTGGGAATTAGAACGATAAGTGACAACATAAAGGACTCTATTGACAACCAGAATTGTCCTTGCGTAATAGCCTATCTGTAAAGAACAATAGGCATCATCAGCATACATTACTTCGTCAAAACGGATGTCGTGTTTGACCATCACATCTCTTTTAACCATTTTACCCCATGGTTCATACATTTGTGCTCTAATAGGCCACTCGTCACCGTTAGACAGGAAATTGTCAATATTTTTATTCACGTGAGAACACCTTTCCGTTGTTATACTTATATCTTCCGAAAGAACCGACTTCTTTTTGAAGTATATGGCATCCGCATCAGAATCAACGTATGAGCAGATGATACTGTACATATCATCAACATAAAAGTCATCTGCATCGGCAAACAGCAGCCATTTGCCTTTAGCATGCTCTAATCCCACATTCCTGGCATAGCCAGCCCCTCCCCCTTTTGTCGTTCTGATAAACTCCAGATAGGGGCGCGACAGTTCCGGGTACTTATCTAAATAAGTATCTGCATCAGAACTATTGTCATCCACCACAATCACCTGAATGTCCGCAGATACAGGTATTGCCCTCAAGCATCGCATCAGCAAATCCGGAATGCCTTTATGGGGTATGATGATACTAAAAGTTGGACTCATAGTCGTCTGATCTGTAATTAAATATTTGCTGACTCTAACCCGATAAATCCGTCTTCGGAAAGGGTTATAGGACTCGCATATTGATCGTAAAAGCCTTCAATATGGAGCGTTTGACAATTTGGGACCCCGAAGAAGTCCTGACGACGAGGTTCATGGAGAAACAGGTCAATCAGATAATCGCCATTTGCCAAGTATTTAGGAAGGCGAATATGACGTTCGAATGTAAATACTCCGGGGGGGACATCACACAAGACTCCTTTATATCGGCCTTCAATAAAGCAAGCAACTGGAGTTTCATCCAACTTTTTTATGATTAATTTAATGTCGCACTTCATAGGTTCTTGTGTTTTGCCCTTGATAAGCACATCAAGCACTTCTTGACCTTGAGTAAGTGATGTTGAGTTATATGGTGTGTTGTTGATCTGTATCTCGTCAATTTTCAAGAAACTTTTGCAGTTGGTAATATAATCTGTCATCAGTTTCTGCTTTTCAGCTTGAGTCGTTGATGATGCAAGATAATGATTTACAGCATCATCAACGGTACCGATAAAGTTTGTCATACCATCGCGAAGCACCACGCCTTTCTGACAGAGACTACGAACTGCTGCCATATTATGGCTCACGAACAGCACGGTCCTGCCTTCTCCTTTCGATACATCCTGCATCTTGCCGATGGCTTTCTTCTGGAATTCGGCATCGCCTACGGCCAACACCTCATCGACCACCAGAATTTCCGGCTCAAGATGAGCGGCAACGGCAAAACCTAAACGCACCTTCATGCCCGAAGAATAGCGTTTCACAGGCGTATCGATATAACGTTCGCAACCAGAGAAATCGACAATCTCGTCGAGTTTGCGGGTAATCTCTGCCTTGGTCATGCCCATGATGGCACCATTCATATAGATGTTCTCACGACCTGTCATCTCTGGGTGGAAGCCTGTACCCACTTCGAGCAGCGAGGCGATGCGCCCACAGACGTTGATCTCGCCAACGGTTGGGGCAGTTACACGAGAAAGCAACTTCAACAAAGTGCTTTTGCCTGCGCCATTCTTGCCAATGATGCCTACTACATCGCCTTGCTCCACACTGAAATTGATATCTTTCAATGCCCATACGAATTCGCTCTCGCCCTTCGTGGAACGTATGTTGGTATCACCAATCTTCAGGAAGGGATCTTCCTTACCCAAGACATTCATGGCCCACCAACGACTCAAGTCATTTTTGAAGGTACCTGTGGATACCAGCCCCAAGCGATATTGCTTGCCTACATGATTAAACTCAATAGCTTTCATACGGTATCCATGAAATTACGTTGTACCTTATTAAATATAACGACGCTGAATAGCACCAGCACACTCATAAACAGGAAACTATAGCCTAATGCGAACCAAGAGAAATAGCCCTGACCCAAAGTGGCATACTTGAAAGCCTCGATGATAGAGGTCATCGGGTTAGCCATAATCAGTGTGCGAAGCGTACCTTTTTCCACCATGCTGAGTGGATAGACGATAGGCGTGGCATACATCCAGAGTTGGACGATAAAAGTGAAGAGTATCGTAAAGTCACGATACTTCGTGGTAAGCGAGGAGATCAGAATTCCAAAGCCAAGCCCCAGTCCTGCTAACATCATGACCAATAGGGGCGTAAGCAGAATAGCCCAATTGGGGGCTATAGGAGCACCTGCCATAAAGAAATAGAGGTAGAGCGCCGCAAAGAGCCCTAACTGAATGACAAATCGCAACAGATTGGATATCACCACAGCGATGGGCACTACGAGGCGCGGGAAATATACCTTGCCGAACATACTCTGATTGGCGATGAACGTGTTGGACGACTGGTTCAGACAGTTAGAGAAATAGAACCAGCAGATGTTGCCTGCCATATAGAAAAGGGCTTGGGGCATGCCGTCCGTGCTCATCTTGGCAATGCCTCCAAACACCACCATGTTCATGATGACCGTCAATACGGGTTGTATCAGATACCACAGTGGACCGAGGACGGTCTGCTTATATTGCACCACGATATTGCGCCTGACGAACAGTTCTATCAGGTCGCGATAACGCCAGATCTCGCCCAAGTCGATGTGCCACAGCTTTTCGTGCGGGCGGATCCGCATGGTCCAATATTGGTTTGAGATTTTTTCTGCCATTATTATTGTATTGGATGGCACAAAATTACAAAAAAGAAATGAATTGAAAACACTTTTATGCGCTAAAAAAATCTAAAGCTTCACATAAAAGTGAATTTTCTATATAGAAAATCACTATCGTCCACGAAAATCCATTAACCCGCATTGCAGTTGCAAAAAAAACAAAGTTAAACTATGTTATAGAATTGACTTCAAATGGCAGCTTCCGGCTAATTTTCTGCTCGTTATTAGCTAAAAAAATCACAAAACGCCCAGCTCCGTCTGAGAAACAAGCAAAAAGGTACACCCAAAAGCACCTCTTCGCTCCATGCCTCGAAATGGAGTTTGATGTATTGACGAAGAAGCATGACTATGGCTACAAGGACCACGTCAAGGCTTCCACAGCTCTGACCTATCTTGTCTATAACATCTTCAGATACGAACGGCTCTGTTGATGCCAGCCTGCTCTCGTGAAGAAGGCTTTGGCCAACATACAGGGATAACTGTGTCCATACATGTCAAATCGTCTAAATCAATAAGCTAATGAGCGGATAAACGAACTTTTTGTAGCCGTAAAAATCAAAAAAATGGCAAAGCGTATGAAGCTTCCAGGACTCGCTATAGAGCGGCTTTTTGTCGCAAATCACTGCCAAATTAGTGGCACAATAATGGCACAGAACCTTGTAACTCGCTGTGAATCAGCACATCCTTTAAACTTCAACGAGGATGAGTATTAAGAAACAAGCGAAGTAACTTGAATGCTACTTCGCTTGTTTTTTTATAATTTCAGGTAACCCTTTAACGATTCAACATACTCCTCAAAAGCTTTTAGACCGGCAGGGGTGATACGACAGTAGCCTGCTGCCGAGAGTTTGTCTATCTGCACGCTCAGATTGCCCGATGTAGCTCCCGTCTGTTCTTTGATGTAGGGGAACTCAGCTTCTTCGGCACTGATAAGCAGTGACATCACTGCCAGTCGCAGCTCGGAGTGTAGCAATGGGTCTAGTGGTTTGAACATAATTCCCTCCTTATTTTTGATTTTGTATGAGAATGGGACTCCCTAATGATCTCCAAACTGCGCTCGGCAGTCATGTTATTCTTTTCTTCCATTGTTGTTTCGTTTTTAATGATGTTCTACTTTTGGTTTACTACTCTCCGGCCTTGTCTGTGCTCCTGCAGAAAGCACATCAAAGGCCAACTGTGTCGGGTTTACGGTGCATATATAGACAAGTTTATAATAAACCAAATTATTTCGTAAATATTTCGCTTTAGAAGTTATTATTTAACATTTAGTTAGGGATGGAGTGAGGTCTTTTGGTGAAAAACTGCAAGCATTTGGCTTTTATTTCCGTTATACATTATAGTTAAGTGGGTGTTGTGTAACTGGTTGATAGACAGAGTTTATGCTGTTTGATAGAGTAGATTGGAGGTTATACAAACCGAATAGATAGCATGATTTAGGATTATAGATATTAATTTTGCATCGCAAATCAATCAACGGCTAACAATATAACAATTTAACAAATGATGAACAAACAACTATCCAAATTCTGTCACTCCTGGTTGCCTGCCAGTTCTGTGATGCTCTGCAGTCTGACTATGCTGATGGCTGCTCCGTTGCTGCCTACGGCTCCGGTCGCTATGGCACAAAGCGTACAGACCACTCAGGTGACAGGTCTCGTTACTGATAAGCAGAAGGAACCGCTTATTGGTGTAACTGTTACATTGGTGGGTACCGAAACCCGTGCCATCACCGATGCCGATGGTATGTTCCGTATCAATGTGCCAGCAAAGAGCGGCACCACGCTGGAGTTCAATTATATTGGATTTGCCAGCAAACAAGTGAAGGTGAACGGTTCGCGCCTGCTCAATGTGATGCTTGAGGAGGAGACCAATGAGTTTACCGAAGTGGTGGTCACTGGTTATACCAGTCAGAAGAAAGCATCTATCATCGGTGCTATCGAGACCATCCGTCCTTCTGAGTTGCAGTTTGGTACTACGCGTACCTTATCTAATAATCTGGCTGGTAAGCTGAGTGGTGTGATAGGTATCCAGCGCTCTGGTGAGCCGGGCTACGATGACTCAAACTTCTGGATTCGTGGTATCTCTACCTTTTCGGGCAGCAACAACCCACTGATATTGGTTGATGGCGTGGAGCGCGATCTGAACAATGTGGATGTAGCCGAAATCGAGTCGTTCTCAATCCTGAAGGATGCTTCGGCCTCGGCCATGTATGGTGTGCGTGGTGCTAACGGCGTGATTGTCATCACCACCAAGCGCGGTAAGATTGGAGCCCCTCAGGTAAGCTTCCATGTAGAGCACGCTATCAACCAGCCCACTCAGTTGCCAAAATTCCTGAATGCGCCCGACTATATGACGCTGCTCAACGAGCTGGCAGCTCAAGACCATATGGCCCTACCTTTCACCCAGCAGCAGATAGACCGCACCCGCTCGGGCTATGATCCCGACCTCTATCCCGATGTGAACTGGGTGGATGCTATTACCAAGGACTATGCCTATACCACTCGTGGCAATCTGGAAGTGAGCGGTGGTTCCGATTTCCTGCGCTACTCGATTGTCACTTCATATTTCAAGGAGACAGGTCTGCTGGAGCAGGATAAGAGTCTGGTTTTCGATAATGCAACCAACAACCAGCAGTATAACCTGCGCACCAACATTGATATGGACGTGACCAAGACCACCATGCTCCGTGTAAACATTGGTGGTTATCTGAACCGATTCAAGAAGCAGCGTTGCAATACCAATGATGCGTTTGGTGAGGCTTTCCGTACCTTGCCTTTCGTGCATCCAGCCCGTTATAGTGATGGTGCTATCCCTGTGATTTCGTATCGTGCTAACCCCTGGCGTACGGTCACTCAGCAAGGTTACGACTTCATTACTTCAAGTAAAATTCAGACTCTGTTCAGTGTTGAGCAGGATTTGAAGATGATTATGCCTGGATTGAAGGCTAAGGGTCTGTTTAGTTTCGACCGCTGGAACCGTAGCCGTCGTAGTCGTACGGCTAAACCAAGTACCGTATTCCCCGCTACTGGACGTGATGAAGAGGGTAACCTGATTTACTCGCAGCATGAAGCTGGCGATGAATCGCTGGGCAACGAGCAGGGCAATGAATATGGTAATACCCGCGTGTATTTCGAGACCGACCTGATGTATAACCATCGTTTTGGTAAAACCGATGTGGATGCCATGTTGCTCTACAACCAGCAGGCCTACGACGATGGTAGTTTCCAGGACTATCGTAAGCAGGGTATCGCCGGTCGCTTGTCGGCCACCTATGACAACCGCTATGTGGCTGAGTTCAACTTCGGTTACAACGGATCTGAGAACTTTGCCAAGGGTAAGCGTTTTGGTTTCTTCCCCTCTGTGGCTGTAGGATGGTTGCTCAGCGAGGAACCATTTATGGAAAAGCTGAAGCCCATCTTCCATAAGATCAAGTTCCGTGCCAGCATTGGTCAGGCCGGTGATGATAACATTGGTGGTCGTCGTTTTGCTTATCTTGGTACTCTTAAGACTGATGCAGAGGGTTACATCTGGGGAACCAACGGACAGCGTAATTATGGTCATAACAAACCAGAGGAAGGTCCGATGGGTATCTCGGAAGGTGAGATTGGTGTTGAGAACCTGACTTGGGAGACTGTTACCAAGAAGAACCTTGGTGTCGAGGTTGGTTTGTGGAATATGCTCGACATGAATGTGGATATCTTCAGTGAGAAGCGTAAGAATATCTTTATGGAGCGTAGCATCATCCCCACTCAGACTGGTTTTGTAAAGGCACCTTGGGCTAACTTCGGTCAGGTATCTAACAAAGGTTTTGAGGTGACGCTCAATTTCCACAAGCAGTGGAACAAGGACCTGTTCACTTCGGCCTATGGTAACTTTACTTATGCCAAGAACCGTGTGGATGAGAAAGACGAGCCCGAAGCATTGAAGGGAACCCATCGTTCGGCTACAGGTCGTTCAATGAACGAGTTGTGGGGATTGGTTGCTGAGCGCTTATTCACCTACGACGACTTTAATGCCGACGGAACCTTAAAGGATGGTATTCCTACACAGGATGGTGTGGGTGCTGCCATTCTGCATCCTGGCGACATTAAGTATGTAGATGTGGATGGTGATGGTGCTATTACCGAGGCCGACGAAGGTTACATTGGTGGTACTGAAGACCCACGCATCGTGTATGGTTTCGGTGGTGTGATTAGCTACAAGAACTTCGATTTCAATTTCTTCTTCCAAGGCACAGGTGATATGTATCGTGTGATTGGTAATCAGCCTTACTTCCTGCCTGGTGGTGGTACTACTACGGAGGGTAACGCCTACAGTTATAATCTCGACGATCGCTGGACAGAGACCAATCAGGATCCATATGCCTTCTGGCCCCGTCTGACCTATGGTCCTAACGTGAACAACTACCGTCGTTCTACATGGTGGAAGAAGGATATGAGCTTCCTGCGCTGTAAGACTCTTGAGGTTGGTTATACCTTGCCCAAGTCTTGGTTGCAGAGTTTCTATGTGAAGAGCTGTCGTGTGTATGTCAGTGGCAATAACCTGTTCTGCCTCTCGTCGTTCAAGCTGTGGGATCCTGAATTGGGTACCAACGATGGTTTGAAATATCCAATGAACCGTTCTGTGATGTTCGGTATCGACATTAACTTTTAGTTTATCGTATTATTGTTATGAAGAAAAAACTGCTATATATTTTCTGTGCGCTTAGCGCCATCAGCGGCTCGTTAGTGTCGTGCTCCGACTATCTCGACAAGGAGCCTGATACCGAGCTGACCACCGATATGGTGTTCGAGAACCGTGAAAAGGTCTATCAATGGTTGGCCTATGTCTATAATGTGATTCATACTCCTGACAAGTGGGAGCTGAAGACCGATGGTTATGAGGTGTTCGCCGATGATATGACTCCTTCAAAGCGTTGGCAGCAGTGGGATTGGAGCAAAGTTATCCCAAAGATTTTTGGCCAGTGGACCATTAACTCACAGTGGGAAGGTAATTACTGGATGATGATGCCCCGTTATATCCGTCATGGCTACATCTTTAATAATATGGTAAAGGCGATGCCTGATCACGACCTGCCACAATCGGAGGTTGACAACATGAAGAACGAGGTGAAGTTCCTCACTGCCTATGGCTGGTGGCAGTTGGCCGAAAACCATGGTGGTATCCCCTTCAAGCCCGATTATATTGCACCCACCGATTTTGATTTGGCAGATTTGATGGTAGGTCAGTCTAAGTTCGACGATGTGGTTGACTACTGTGATAAGCAGATGTTGGAGGCTGCTATGGCACTGCCTGCTGTATATGACGATCCTTCGAAATATGGTCGTATCAACCGCATCATGGCCCTCACCGTTCGTTCGCGCATGTTGCTCTTTGCCGCCAGTCCGTTGGTGAATGGTAACCCTTGGTACAAGGATTATGTGAACAACGAAGGTGAACAGATTTTTAATCCTTCCTACGATCCTCAGAAATGGGTGCGTGCTGTAGAAGCTTTGAAACTCTGTATCGACGAGGCCGAGAAAGCTGGCTATGCCCTCTATACCGAGAAAGGTCCTAATGGTGAGATCGACCCCTTCATGAGTACCTATAACGTGCACATCAAGCGTTGGAGCGAGGGTAACCACGAGATTACCTTCCCTGTAACTAAGAATAACAGTTATAATTTCTTCCTGGTTAAGGTGAGTGTACGTGAGTATGGTGGTGGTTGTGGTCTGGGTGTTTACCAGGGTTTGGTTGATGCCTTCTTCACCAAGAACGGTCTGCCCATCACCGATCCTAACTCAGGTTATGTAGAGAACGGCATGTCAACCACTATCGACGATCGTTCGGATATCACCAACTGGGAGTATGGTACAGGTAAGCCCGGACAGGTTACCGACCGTGGTACCTATAATATGTACTGCAACCGCGAGCCCCGTTTCTACAATGCCGTATCGTTCCACGGTGCTTGGTTGGCAGTAGGCAATCGTAAATACGATTTCTTCTATAACGGTCGTGATAATATCCAGACATCATCACCCCACGATGCCCCACAGAATGGTTACCTGGCTCGTAAGGGATTGAACGTGCTCGATAATAACCTGACAGGATCAATTACCCCACGTCAGGGCTTCACCTATCGTCTGGCCTTCACCTATCTCGACTATGCCGAGGCTGTGAACGAGTGCTACGACAACAGCGCTTCGCGCCAGGAGGCTCTGAAGTATCTGAACCGTATCCGTGAGCGTGCTGGTGTGCGCCAATACACTACTGCCGATGTGAGCCCGATGGACGAGAAGTTCATCCATGTGGATGACACCCAGGCCGAGCTGCGCCGTGTGATTCGTGCCGAGCGCCGTGTGGAGCTGTGCTGCGAGAACAACCGCTGGTATGATATCCGTCGCTGGAAGGAGGCAGAGAACCTGCCCGAGATGTGTGGCGACGACTATGGTATGAACTTCCAGGGTAGCACGCCTGAGGAATTCTTCAAGCGCACTGTGTTCCAGACCCGTATCTGGAAGCGCCAGTACTATTGGATGCCTATCTATATCGACGAGTACGAGAAGAACCCCAACTTGCGCGAGGCCCCATTCTGGGTAAACGAAAATGGTAATTAAGCTATAAATGAATACGATTATGAAGAAATATGCAATGATATTCAGTGCCTTGTGCACAGGACTGCTGTTCACATCGTGCAACAAGGATCCAGAGTATTTCACGCTGGAGGAGAACCCCGACGAGATGCACGTGAAGAGCTCGGTTGAGGAGATTACCCTCAGCAAGAGTGCTGCCGACCAGACGGCTGTTACCTTCAGTTGGGATGCGGCTACGAATGCCGACCCTGCTACCGAGGGCATCAGCTATAAGTTATGCCTCTATCCCACCGGTCAGAAAGACAGCCACTCCGACTATAAGGAGTTGGGTACTAACCTGACTTACTCGATGACCCACGACGAGCTGAATAGTCTGCTGAGCCAGTGGGCCCTGCCCGGACAGGCTGTCAAGGTGACAGCTCAGTTGCTGGCTGTCTTCAAGAACGAGCAGCGCTATATCAAGCCTGAGCTCTCGACTGTCGAGTTCACAGCTACAGGCTACGAGAAATACTCACCCTACCTGTACATGCAGATTACCACCGATGATGGTAAGAAGAGTACCCAGCGTCTGGATCAGCGCCAGTTGGGTACTGGCATCTACGAGGCTACGTTGAACATGAGTGCCTGCAAGTTCCACTTCACCACCACACCAGAGGCTTATCCTGCCTATGGTATGGCCGAAGGCGAGCAGTTGGAGTACTATACAGACGGTGACGTGCGCGATTTCCGTTTCGATGGCAATGGCAAGCGTACGGTTATCGTGGATACCAACGTCGGCTTCAACGACTGTCGTGTACTTGACATCGTTCAGTTGCCCACACCAGGACAGATCTGGATTTGTGGTAACGGCTGTTCGGTAGGTTGGAACACCAACACCTCTAACGGCCGTCTGGAGATGGTAGGTAGCTCACGCGAACCATATTATTATGCTTGGACTGGCGATTTCAATGCTGGTGGTGAGTTTAAGATTGGTGTTGGTAATGGCTGGGGCGATCCCTTCTTCTTCGCACCCGACTATAATGCCGACCCCGTGAGTGATCATCGTCTGTCACCCTTCCGTTATCAGGACAACGGTGGCGACGTGAAGTGGGTGCCCTCAGTAAGCGGTCGCTACACGCTGACACTCTGTTTGTTGGCCACAGACATGTGGACCAAGTTTGAACCTGCAGATTAAAAGTAGTAAAGTTAGTATTTTCCCCCGGGGCAGTTGGTGGCTATATCGTGAGCCACTGATTGCCCTTTTATTTATGTAGCCGTTAATTATTGTTATAATTTGAATTGATATGCCTTGTTGTTTGTTTTAAATTCGTAATTTTGGGGCGCAATTAACGAAGACTCAGACTAAAATGATAAGGAAACCAATACTAATATACTTATTGATACTATTTGCTACGTCGGTAAACGCAGCACTAGATAAGACGACTATTGGTTGGTTAGAAAAGCTCGATGCCAGTCTTGCCAAGCATAGTTATTTTGAAAAACAGCGTGTCAATCGTATTCAGGAATTAAAGGACGGCATGGCTAAAGCCACTGCTGAAGGGCATGAGTTTGAACAGATGTACGCGTTGTATAACGAGTATAAGTCTTACTGTTACGATTCTGCCCGCCATTACTCTTATGCCTGTCTGGAGTTGGCCAATCGCCAAAGAAACCATCAATATATTGCGCAGTCGAAGGAGGCCATTGCCTTCTCATTGGTGTCGGCAGGTATCCTGAGCGAGGCCAACGATATGCTGCAGTCGGTTGACCGTAGCGTGCTCAGCGGCAAACTGCTGGAGGACTATTACGAGATTAACAGCCAGCTGTGGCGCAGTATGGCCGACTACGTAAGGGAGGAGCCTTTTTATACCAAGTATATCACCATCAGTAATGGTTATCTCGACTCACTCAAGCAGATCGTGCCGCCCAACTCCTGTATGTGGTGGTCGGTGACGGGTTCGCGCCAGTTGCGTGAGCATGAGCACCAGAAGGCGCTTGAGTCGCTGCAGCACGTGCTTGATGGCTGTGGAGACAATCTGCATATGCGTGCCAAGGCGATGGCCGAGATGGCATGGGCTCATCTCTCGTTGGAGCATGAGGATAAGGCCATCGCTTATTTCGCCCAGTCGGCCATTGCCGATAATGAGACGGCGACACGTGAGATAACAGCCCTTTATCATTTGGCGCGACTTATCTTCAAGCATGGTGAGCACGAGCGTTCAAGCACCTATGTGCATCAGGCGCTTGAGGATGTGAATTTCTACGGAACCCGTCTGCGCAAGGTAGAGATTAATGATATCCTGCCCATCATCGAGCAAGACCGCTACGACAGTATGCGTGGTCAGCGCAACTGGCTCTTTGTAGCTACAGGGTTGTTTGTCGTTCTGCTGTTGGCCTGTCTGTTGGGCTTCCGCACTATTCGTCGCAAGAATTGCAAACTACTGGAGGCCCGTGAGACCATTGCCGGTCAGTTGGAGCAGCTCAAGCGTAGCAATCGCCAGTTGCAGGAGGATGCCAAGATCAAGAATGCCTATATCGGTCGTTCGTTCTATATCAACGCTGAGTATATCACCAAACTAGAGAAACTCTATCTCTCTATCGAGCGAAAGATAGCTGCCCACCAGATAGACGACCTGATGGCGCTGGTGAAGAAGGCTACGCTCGACGATGAGCGCGAGGCGATGTATCAGGCCTTCGACCAGACATTCCTGAATATCTTCCCCAACTTTGTGGAGCGTTATAATGCGCTGTTTGAGGAGAAAGACCGTAAAGATCCTCCCAACAGCCATTCGCTGACCCCCGAGATGCGTATCTTTGCGCTGATTCGTCTGGGCATTACCGATAGCGATCGCATTTCCAAGTTTCTTGATTATTCTACACATACGGTCAACACGTATAAAACAAGAATAAAAAACCGTTCTACGGTTGACAATGAGCAGTTTGAACGTCTCATCATGGAGATATAGCGCTGCTGAACCCCTAAACTCTGATTATACAAAAATTAAACTTAACTTGGCTGAACTTGCTGATTATCAGCCGTTTCTTTTAAATATGACTTGCGAGCGATTATACAATGGCTTGTTTTATTTCTTATTTGATATAAAAATAGTAATTTTGTACGCGAATATAACGTAAAACATATATTGATAAATGAAACGAATTCTAACATTAGTAATTATTTTGTTGAGCCTGAATGCTATCAAGGCTCAAACAGTGTTTATGACTACCGATAGTGTGGCAGTGTTCTATCCCGCCCACTATGATGCCAAGCAGCATCAGCCATCACCTATCTTCGAGCAAGAGCCTGCAGCGGTACTGCCGCTGGCCGACCAGTGGCCTCTGCATGTGGTGTTCAGTCAGAAAGACGGTCATAGTCTGGCTACCATTCAGGTTGCCGACGATGTAGATTTTTATGGCACAGGCGAGGTGACCGGTCCGCTGCGCCGTAATGGTCGTACTATCGAGTTGTGGAATGTTGATACCCCAGCCTATGGCATGGATGGTGGCACACACCTCTACCAGAGTCATCCTTGGGTGATGGGGCTGCGTAAGGACGGTACTGCCTTTGGTATCATTGCCGATAACACCTGGCGCCAGAAGATAACCACTGCCGACCATCAGGTGGTCTTCGATAGCGAGGGCCCTGCCTTCCGTGTAGTTGTGATTGAGCGCCAGAGTCCTCAGGCTCTGATGCAGGCGCTGGTTAGTCTTACCGGTACGATGTCGCTGCCCCCACTGTGGTCGCTGGGTTACCAGCAGTGCAAGTTCAGCTATTACCCCGACACACAGGTAATGGAGGTGGCTGATAAGTTGCGCAGCAACCGTATTCCATCCGACGTGATCTGGATGGACATCGACTATATGGATGGCTACCGCATTTTTACGTTCGACCCCAAGGGTTTCAGCAATCCTAAGAAGCTAAATGACTATCTGCACCAGCACAATTTTAAGAGTGTGTATATGATCGATCCCGGTGTGAAGGCCGAGGAAGGTTATTTTGTAGATGACCAGGGCACAGCCGGCGACTACTGGGTGAAGACCAAGGATGGTAAGCCTTTCGTAGGCGAAGTATGGCCAGGAGCCGTACACTTCCCCGATTTCACCCGTCCCGAAGTGCGCACATGGTGGGCTACACTTTATAAGGACTTTATGGCTCAGGGCGTGGATGGCGTGTGGAACGATATGAACGAGCCAGCCTCGTTCGGACTTCCTGAGACTACTATGCCCCGCGACAATCAGCATCTGAATGGCGATGGCGGCATCCCTGGTCCACACTTGCGTTTCCACAATGTGTTTGGTATGAACATGGTGCGTGCCAGTCGTCAGGGTCTGCTGCTGGCTAATCCACAGAAGCGTCCGTTCATCCTGTCGCGCTCTAACTTCCTGGGTGGTCATCGCTATGCTGCCACCTGGACTGGCGATAATCTCTCTTCGCCCGACCACATGAAGCTCAGCGTGCCCATGACGCTTACACTCGGACTGAGCGGTCAGCCTTTCAATGGTCCTGATATCGGCGGTTTCTGCGAGAACTCTAACGCCGAGCTGCTGGCACAGTGGACGGCAGTGGGCGTATATTTCCCCTTTGTGCGCAACCACAACACCAAGGGAACCGTAGATCAGGAGCCTTGGGCCTTCGATGGTCAGGTGCTCGACGTGTGCCGTACAGCTATCAACCGCCGTTACATGCTCATGCCTTATATCTACACCTGCTTCCGCGAGGCCAGTGTAGATGGTATGCCTGTGATGCGCCCATTGTTTATGAGCAATCCTAAGGATTTGAGTTTGCGTAGCGAAGATCGTGCCTTCCTGTTGGGAGCCGACCTTATGGTACGCCCCCAGTGGGCTACCGAAGTGGCTCAGCCCGATGATGGCAGTTGGCAGCCTTTTACACTCGAAAACAATACCGACAGCTATCAGGCCGAACTGCGCCAGCGCCCCGGCTCTATCATACCTCTGGCTAATCTGGCACAGAGCACAGCCGAGATGCGTACCGACTCGCTCACCCTGTTGGTGTGTGTAGATGCCAATGGTCAGGCTCAGGGACAGCTTTACGAGGATAAGGGCGACGGCTTTGATTATAAGAAAGGTGACTATCGCCTTACCGAACTGAAGGCTGTGAAGCAGAAGAAGCAACTCAAGGTGACGCTCTGCCAGAAGGAGGGTTCTATGGCTCCGGTAGTACGTCAAGTAAGAGTAGGCTTCGTGAGTGGCGGCAAGGTGAAATACACACCATGGAAGTCTGGCGACGCACTTACATTCACTATCAAATAACCATATGTTTATGACGAAGATCCTTTTTTCTGTGTTCATGTTGTTGCAGTGCTGTGCTCTGGCACAGGCTGCAACCGAACGCATTGCCTCGCCTGATGGTCGCATCCGTCTGGAGGTGACCACCGGCGATACGCTTCGTATGAGTGTATATTATGGCGACGAACAGATTCTTAAGCCTAGTGCACTGTGCCTTCAGGTACAGCAAGAGTGTTTGGGTGTGCAGCCAAAGGTGAAGGGCGTGCAGCGTCAGTTCATCAGTAGGCTGTTGCCCAATGTGGTACCAATCAAGAATGCTTTCTCGCGCGATGAGGCTCAACAACTTACGATGCGCTTTGCAGGTCGATATAGCGTTGAGTTTCGCGCGTATAATAATGGTATAGCCTACCGCTTCTTGATCGACAGAAAGGGAAAGGTTGATATCACCAACGAGTTGCTTGCACTGCGCCTGCCTGCATCATCACAGGCCCACTTGTCAAAGACGCGTTCTTTCTGGACATCGTATGAGGAACCTTATACCCATGTGGCACTGGCCGACTATCAGTCTGCCGACGAGATGACCCATCTGCCAGTGTTGCTGGAAACAGAACGTGGCACCAAACTGCTCCTGTCGGAGAGCGACGTGCGTGACTATCCTGCTATGTTCCTGAAGAGTGCTGGCAACAGTACCCTAACCACCGTCTTTCCCAAGTCGCCTGCAACGTGGGAGCCTATCGGCGATCGTGGTTTCAACATCACCAAAGAGCAACCATTCATAGCTCGTACCGATGGCAAGCGCTCGTTCCCTTGGCGCTTTATGGTGGTAGGTGATGATAAGACCATCGCCGCCAATGAGATGGAACGCGTGCTGGGCGGACAGTGCCAGTTGGCCGATGTCTCCTGGATAAAGCCCGGCAAGGTGAGCTGGGACTGGTGGAACCATTGGACTATCTGGAATGTGGATTTCGAAACAGGCATCAACAATCAAACCTATCAGTACTTCATCGATTTTGCTGCCCAGTATGGCTTGGAGTATATTCTGCTCGATGAGGGTTGGAATAAAGACGTGCGCGACCCCTATACTACACGCGATGATATCGACGTGCGCCAATTGGTAGAGTATGGTCGCCAGCGTGGCGTGGGTGTTATCTTATGGCTGGCCTGGCTGACAGTAGAGAACCATATGGACCTCATCAAATACTACGCCGACATGGGTGTAAAGGGATTGAAGATCGACTTTATGGACCATAGCGACCAGTGGATGGTGAACTTCTATGAGCGTGTGGCCAGCGAGTGCGCCAAAAACAAGTTGATTGTGGATTTTCATGGTTCGTTCAAACCGGCAGGTCTGGAGATACGCTATCCCAATGTCATCTCGTATGAGGGTGTGCGTGGCTTGGAGAATGGCGCCGGATGCGTGCCCGATAACACCATCTGGCTGCCCTTCATCCGCAACGCTGTAGGTGCCATGGACTTCACGCCAGGCTCCATGGCTTCAGCCCAGCCCGAAGATAATCATGGCAGTGGGTCGCTGCCTATGGGCTCTGGCACACGTGCTTACCAGATGGCTATGTATGTGTGCTTTGAGAGCGGACTGCAGATGCTTGCTGACAGTCCAACCCGCTACATGCGCGAAGATGAGTGTACACGCTATATCGCCTCGGTGCCCACCACGTGGGATGAGAGTCGTGTGCTCTCAGCTCAGGTAGGTAGCCACTATGTGGTGGCCCGCCGCAAGGGTGCTAAGTGGTATATAGGTGCCATGACGGGCAGTAAGCCCCAGCAGCTCACCATCAAACTAGACTTCCTTAAAACCGATGGCCTGCTCACAGGCTTCCGCGATGGTCGTAATGCCCATCGCATCGCTGTTGACTATCAGCGATTCAACCAACACGTATCACCCGACGACACGTTAACACTCCGCCTTGCTAGGAATGGAGGTTGGTGTGGTGTGATAGAATAATAAAACTAACTAAACTTTTTAAAAAACTTATGTCAAAAAAGCTTTTATCAGTGGCTATGGTTGCGCTACTCTCTTCGGGAGCTGTAGCGCAGTCAGAAAAGAAAGCCTACATGGTGTCTGATGCACATCTTGACACTCAGTGGAACTGGGACGTGCAGACCACCATTCGTGACTACGTGAGAGCAACGCTCGATCAGAACTTGATGCTCTTGAAGAAGTATCCCAGTTACATCTTCAATTTTGAGGGTGCTGTGAAGTACAGCTGGATGAAGGAGTACTATCCCCTGCAGTATGCCGAGTTGAAGCACTATGTGGCCAACGGTCGCTGGCATCTGTCTGGCAGTAGCTGGGATGCCAACGAGGTGATTATCTGCTCACCCGAGTCGTGGTTGCGAAACACCACACTGGGTCAGACGTTCTACCGCCAGGAGTTTGGCACTGAGAGCACTGATGTGTTCCTGCCCGACTGCTTTGGTTTTGGCTACACACTGCCCACGCTGGCTGCCCATTGCGGCCTGATTGGTTTCTCGTCACAGAAACTGGTATGGCGTACCAACCCCTTCTACGAGGGCGGCAAGCGCTATCCTTATACCATCGGGCTGTGGCAAGGCATCGACGGCAGTCGTATCATGATGACCCACGGCTTCAACTACAGTCAGCGCTATCAGGATGAAGACCTGTCGCAGAACCAGCAGTTGCTGCGTGAGATAGGTGAAAGTCCGCTCGGTCAGGCCTATCGCTACTATGGCACTGGCGATATCGGTGGTTCGCCCACCATCGCTTCGGTACGTGCACTCGAAAAGGGTATCAAGGGCGCTGGTCCTATCAAGATTGTGAGTGCCACCAGCGACCAGATATACAAGGATTATCTGCCTTTCGACAAACACCCTGAGCTGCCCGTGTTTGATGGAGAGTTGCCTATGGATGTGCATGGCAATGGTTGTTACACCTCGCAGGCAGCCATGAAACTGTATAACCGTCAGAACGAGCATCTGGGCGATGCCGCTGAGCGCACTGCTGTAATGGCCGACTGGTTGGGTGCTGCCAAGTATCCGGCTGCTGCTATGACCGATACCTGGAAGCGCGTTATCTGGCATCAGTTCCACGACGATCTCACTGGCACCAGCATTCCCCGTGCCTACGAATTCTCTTGGAACGACGAGTTGCTGGCACTGAAAAAGTTTTCTGATGTGTTGACACACAGCGTTTCAGGTGTAGCTCGACTGATGGACACACGTGTCTCTGGACAGCCTGTTGTGGTTTACAACAATGAGACAACGCCCGTCCGTGCGATTGCACAGGTTGAGCTGACTGATGGTCGCGACTATCGTGTCACCGATGCCAAGGGGCGCACCGTGGCATCGCAGGTGGTAGAGCGTGGTGGCAAGCGTGTGCTGCTCTTTGATGCTGAGGTGCCTGCTACGTGTATGGCAGTATATGGCGTGAAGGCCGCTGGCAAGAAGCAGATAGCACCTGCCCAGCAGGGTCGCACGATTGAGTCGTCGCGCTATCAGCTCACCGTGGATAACTATGGAGATGTTGTATCATTGATAGACAAGCGCTGTGGCAAGCAGCTTGTGGCTCCTGGCAAGAGCTTGCGCCTGGTGGTGTTTGACGACTGCCGCTCAGAGGCTTGGCCTGCCTGGGAGATACTGAAGCCTACTCTCGACAAGACGCCAGTGGCTGTGCACGATGGTGTTCAGATCTCATTAGAGCCCGGCACCCTGCGCCAGACATTGGTTATCAAGAAGAAATATGGTGAGAGTGATATCATCCAGCGCATCCATCTCTATGAGGGTGCACAGGCCGACCGCATCGACTTTGAAAATGAGGTTGACTGGCGCTCACTCAATGCCCTTCTGAAGGCCGAGTTTGCACTGGGCGTAGCTAATGCTGAGGCAACCTACGACATCGGTCTGGGTAGTGTGCGCCGTGGTAACAACCGCGACAATAGCTTTGAGGTCTATGCCCATGAGTGGACCGACCTGACCGATAGCAAGGGCGACTACGGCGTGACCTTACTCAACGACTCGCGCTATGGCTGGGATAAACCTGCCGACAACACCCTGCGCCTGTCGCTGCTCTACTCTCCAAAACCTTCAAACCGTTATACTTATCAGGCGCGTCAGGACTTTGGTCACCATGTGTTCACCTATAGTCTGGTGGGCCATGAGGGAGCTCTCAATGCAGTGAGCGCCGTGCGCCAGGCCGACCGTCTCAACAGCCCGCTGCGCACCTTCCTCACCGACCGTCATGCCGGCAGCCTAGGTCGCCAGTTCTCGTTTGTAAGCTCAGATAATGAGAATGTGGTGGTACGCGCCCTGAAGCGTGCCGAGGTGAGTGATGAGTATGTCATTCGTGTGTATGAGATGAGCGGTAAGGGTAACCAGCAGGCGCGCATCAGCTTCCCTGCTGGCATTGTGAAGGCTGTTGAGGCCGATGGTACCGAGCGTACCTTAGGTGAAGCCAAGACCGATGGTACACAGCTCTTGGTGGATATCAAACCCTATAGTGTGAAGACCTACAAGGTGCAGTTGGCTGGTCAGAAAGCTACTGCTGTTGATGCTCAGGCATTAGCCCTCGACTACGACCGCCATTGCTTCAGTTTCAATGAGTTCCGTGGTTCGGCCAATTTTGAGGGTGGCTATAGCTATGCTGCCGAACTGCTGCCCGACGAGGGGCTCACCGTGGGCGACATTCCCTTCAGCTTCGGCGAGAAAGATGCAGCCAACGGTCTCACCTGCAAAGGGCAGACCCTGCAGTTGCCTACCGACAAGGACTATCGCCATCTCTATCTGCTGGTGGCTTCTGATAACGACGACCGTCAGGCAGCGTTCACCGTTGGTGGCAAGCAGCAGTTGGTGAGCGTGCCTTACTACACAGGCTTTATCGGCCAGTGGGGCCACGATGGTCAGACCATAGGTTATCTGAAGGATGCCGAAGTTGCCTGGGTGGGTACTCATCGCCATTCAGGTTCTGGCGACGAGCCTTATGAGTTTACATATATGTATCGCGTGCGTATCGATCTGCCTAAGGGTGCCCGCACCGTGCAGTTGCCTCAGGATGAGCATGTGGTCATCTTTGCAGCTACCGTGGCCAACGATACCAAGGATGGTGCTGCTGCCGCTCCTTTGTTCCAGACGTCTATTCTGCCTGCAGCCCAACAGCTGGCACAGGCCGCCCAGCCACAGCAGAACCTGCTGCGTGATGCCAAGATTATCGGCACTTCAGGCGAGGTTGACGCCAGCGAGTGTGCTGCCATGCTGATGGATGGCGATGCCAGCACCAAATGGTGCGATGCCCAGGCAGCTCCCAACTACGTGAGCTTCGACCTTGGCGCACAAAAGACTGTCAGCCGTTGGCGCCTGTTAAGTGCCGCTACCGAGCAGTCGGCCTATATCACCCGTACCTGTCTGCTGCAAGGTCGCAACAGCGAGAGCGAAGATTGGCGCACGCTTGATATGTTCGATGGCAATCGCAACAACTATACCGATCGCTCGTTTACGCCCACTGCGGTTCGTTACCTGCGTCTCTATGTGATAAACCCCACGCAGGATAAGGCCTCTGCCGCCCGCATCTACGAGTTAGAGGTTTACTAAATACAAAATAGAGAGAGTTGAAAAATCGACTCTCTCTATTTTTTTTATGGCAATACTTATACTATTATTTCTTGTTTTGCAGGTCGGCTATGCGGGTGAGTTTGAAGTCCATGGCCGAGAAGTATTTGGCGCGGCAGGGCTCGCCGGTAAATGCTTCGTCTGACGACATGCCGTAGCCTATGGAACCACTGTTCACTACGATGCTGTCGATGGTGATGGGATACCAGCCCATGCCTTCTACCGAGTCGGGTTTTACAGGGATAGGGCGTAGTATCTTCTCGCTGCTATTGGCATAAACAAAGGTGCCTGGGCCCTCGGCGCGGGCATAGCAGGTAAGCTGGTAGATGCCTGGCTCAACTTTCTCACGTCGCTCTACTTGGAACTCTTCCTTGCAGTGGGCGTTATACACATCCAGAAAACGCACATCATTGCTGCCCAGATAGTCGTCGCCGCACCAGGTGTAATGGTTGCAGTTTTGGGCCTTAATCAGCTGCCAGTCGCCTCGGCGCAGGAAATCGGCATCTTCCTCATTCATTTTTACCCCCTGATAGGTGGTGGTAGAATTGATTTGGTAACGCTCCTGGTAGTATTCATTCTGATAATTGACAATGGTAATGCCTAAGGGTACTGCGATGCATATGGCGATAAGCCAAAGCACGATGTTTACGATGCGCTGAACGATACCCATAGGACGGATTTTTCCGGCCAGCGAAAGCACCATGTGGATAATGGCATAGATGGGCAGAAGCAATACCAGGAACAGGGAAATTACAAAGATGATGAGCATCTTGGGATTGCTAATCCATGCTCCTTCGAGTCCCATAGCTCCGAGGCTGAACGGTAGGGTACTGTTTAGTGGCAGAACCATCGCACTAACCGTGGCAATGAGCACACCAAAGAATCCGAACGACAGGGCGATGCACACGATGATTGAGATGATGACAGAAAAAGCAATCACTATCTTCAAGAAGATGGTGAACAACAGCCGTATAACGCTGGGTGACTGTACGGGCTGTTTTTCTTTTTCTACTACTACGTCGGCCAGGTTTTGTGGCGTTACGTCCTTGCCTTCCATTTGCAGCAACTGTTCGGGAGTCTTGGCTTCGGGGATGATGAGTGCCATGACGATATACATCGGGATTCCTACACCATAGCATAAAGTAAACAAAACAGCCAGGAAACGCCAGATGACAGGGTCGGTATTGGTATATTCTGCCAACCCCGACATTACACCTGCCAGCATTTTATCCTTGGGGTTGCGATACAGTTTCTTACCTGCTACCCGGGCGCGTACATTCTCATAAATCTTCTGGCCAGCCGAACGGGCTTGCTCCTCCCAGTTGGTTCCGTTACTTTCTTGTTGCTTCTCACCCTCCTCGCCGGTTAGCTCTTCGGGCTTACCGATACGGGTGATAATCTCCTTCACATGCTCGATGGTGATGGCTTCGATGCCTTGTTGGCGGAGCTCGTCGAACAGTTCGGCGATGCGGGCCTCTATGTCATCTACAATCTCATCGCCGCCTTCTTGCTTGCCAAACGATGAACGGAGCGAGTTAATGTACTGCTGAAGCAGTTCGTAGGCATCCTCGTCTATCTGAAACAGGCGCCCACACAGGTTGATGGTAATATTCTTTTTCATAACTTCAATTTTTCAATTCTTCACTCTTTCAATTTTTGAATTCTTCAATTCTTCACTCTTTTGCCTCCAATAATTTAGGTGTGACATTTTTTAGATAGTAAATGGTGTTTGAGAGTTCCTGCCAGGCTGTATCCAGACCTTCGAGGAATTTGTGCCCCTCGGGACTCAAGGCGTAATACTTGCGTGGCGGACCTTGTGTTGACTCCTGCCATTCGTACTGTAACAAACCGTCGTTCTTCAGTCGGGTTAGCAGTGGGTAGAGTGTGCCCTCAACCACCAGTAGCTCGGCATTTTTTAGTTGTTGGATAATGTCGCTGGCATACGACGGGCGATGCTCCAGGAGTAGCAGAACGCAGTACTCCAGCATACCTTTACGCATTTGCGACTTTGCATTTTCGATGTTCATATCTTTACCGTTTTAAAAGATTTCTGCGGCAAAGATAAGCAAAAACTCAGTACCTTGTATTACAAAGTACCAAGTTTTTGCAAGGAATTATATCTATTTAACAATTAGGCTGTTAACTTTAGCCCCTTTATTTGGTGAGCAGGCGCATCCAGTAGCCACCCAATACCGAGCGGGCCTTAAAGCCAATCATCAGTCCGGTCTTGGTGTCGTGCCAGTCGCTTGTAGGAACGCGCGAGCCTGTTTCGTTCATATATTTATAAATAGGTGAAACAAACTGCAGGAAGGTGTCCTTATCATTGGCCATGGCGGCACTCCACATAATCCAGTCGGTCTTGGTGTAGTCCTTACGGATGTCGAGAGGCAGACCGTACTGGTTCTGTTGCTTCAGATAGTAGCTCACCTCGCGCTGCATCACCTCGGATCCAAACAGGTTGGTGTTCCACAATTTGTCCCAGATCATATTGTACTTCTGACTCCATGTGTTCTGACGGTCGAAAGCCAGTTTGTAGTGGTCACCCTCGCGTGCGTCGGCCTCCCATTTCTTAGCCATCTGGCGGGCACGGTTCATGTAGCGGTCGGCAGTAGCGTTGTCGCCCTTCATACGGGCCATGATGGCATAGCCGGCTACGCCCATGATAGCTTTAACCGAGAGGTTGCAGTTGTGGGGCCAGTGACCGGCAAAGTCGTCGGTACACAACTGGTTCGAGGGGTCCTGTCCGTTCTCTACCAGATAGTCGGTCCACTGAGTCATGATGTCCCAGTAGGGCTTCACGTAGTCGATGTTGCCATCCTGCAGGCACAGCTGGGCAGCCAGTGTGAGCATGTTGCCAGCCTCTTCGAGCGGCATGTCGCCGCCATATACCTGACCGTTGGCGATGGGGTAGGTACCCAGGTCGTGAGCAGCAAAAGGCTTGGTCCAGCGACCAGAGCGACTATACTCAAAAATACTGGTCATCATGGCCTTCTGCAGGTCGGTATTATACTTCAGGAATAGTGGTGCTTCAGGATAAGTCAAATCGACGGTATTGACGCAACCATTCGAGTTGTTCTCTTTCGAGAAATACAGCAGATGTCCCTCGCTGTCCTCAAAGAGCTTATGGGCAGCCAGTACGTGGCGATAAACACCCGAGAGGATTTCGGCATACTCCACATTTCCCACGGTCAGAGCGTCATCGTAAATCTGCTTGTCCTGCTGGCGACAGCGCTGCATGATGTCCAGGTAGTTGCGACTCAGTTTGTCGAAGGCATCAAAGATGCTCACCTTGCCGCCGTGGGCCCAGTAGGCCTTGTAGCGCTGGTACATATATTCGATGTCCTGCACCTCGTCGTAGCCGATGAGGGTGAACGACGACTGTGGCTGCTGGTCAACCTTACCAAAGTTGTGTACGTAGGCCAGTACAGGGGTATCGGTCTGCTTGTAGGCGCGCACCTGCTGCTGTCCGGCAGTCAACTGTCCGTTAGCAGTAAAGCCTGCCATGATGTTGTTGTAGCTGTCGAGTGCTACACGACCATTGATCTCTGAGAGATACAGATAGCCCCAGTCGATACCGATGCCATCGCCTTTCTTGGCTAGGATAGGCTGATCGATGGTGCCCGTCTTCAGGTACTTGGTACCCTGCGCGCTCACTACGGTTGACTCTGTAGGCTGATGAGGCTTGTTGGTGGCAATGAGTGGACTGGCCATGAGCATCATCTGCACATCGTGTTTCTTGCGGTCGTTGCTCTTAACCTGGTACGATATGTACGAAACGGGGATGGAGAGCAGGTCGAGATCATCGATGAGCATGGGCGATGTGAATACCACGTTGAGTGTGACAGGGCCACAACCGAAGGTGTAGTACGTTTGTGTGGCCATCACATCTACATCTTGCTGCTGGGCGGTCTTTACGCTTTTGTTCTCTATACCTACGTTGGCATAGAGTCCGAAGTCGGCATAGGCACCGCCACCATTATTATACACGTGCAGTGCCATCACGTTTCTGCCTTCATGCAGCAGCTGCTTCTGCTCGGCCGAGAGGCGTACCGACTCGTTGAATACGGCATCCATGCGTCCTGTAGCCACCTGTGTGCCGTTGATGTAGAGCTCGCAGGCGTCATCATGCGAGTAGAGAGCGTACAGATCGCCTTTCAAATCGTCGGCAGTCAGGTTAATCTCGCGTCGGATGTAGATATGGCTGTGCTCCTTGCTCCAGCCTGTGCGGATGTTGTCGCCAGCATTACCAAACGCAGCGCGACCTTTCTGCCAGCCGTCGGCATTAAAGTCAGGCTTCTGCCAACCGTCAGTCTGTTTAGTCTCTGTGTACTGGCCCTCCCAGGCAGCCTCGTCGCTCATAGGAGCGATGGCCTTTAGCACCTTGTGCTCTTTGTCGCCCATAAAGCGGTAGGCTGTGCCATCCACGCGCAGCAGTCCTTCAAGCGGCTTCTCGTCGTTGGTCCAAAGTCGGGTGCTACCCTCGGTCAACTGATCGTAAGGCGACCAGATCGAGAAGTAGGGGTCGTTAACCACGATGGGTACTGCAGGAAGTCGGAGTGTTGTTTCTTTGTAAGGCTTAAACAACTCTGCCTGTGCGAAGACACTGGTTACAGCCAGTGCCATACCTAATAAGGTAGTTAGTTTCTTTTGCATAATAAGTTTTTAATTTTTGTGTTAAATACAATAAGTCGATTGCAAAAGTACGACTTTTATGTTAATAACGAAGTTAATTTGGTGTTTTTTTTCTCTTAAAAATGTTAATCGCATCCAAACACAATATTTTCCGCGGAGTTACGTTTTATATGATGTGAAACGTTTCTATTTGATAATCGTTTGTGTGTGGGTGGCGACAAGGGTTGCTGCGCAATACGATGCCTCCTTTGCTCACTACTGGGCGATGGAGACATCGTTTAATCCTGCTGCAGTGGGCAAGCAGGGCAAACTGAACGTGACTGGTGCCTATGCCCTGCAGATGGCGGGATTTGAGCATAACCCGAAAACGATGTATGCCGCTGCCGACATGCCTTTTTATGCGCTGGGAGCGGTGCATGGCGTGGGCGTGCAACTGCTGAACGACGATATCGGTCTGTTCTCGCACAAGCGCCTCAGTGTGCAGTATGCCTATCAGCGGCGGGTGCTTGGTGGCAAGTTGAGCGTTGGTGTGCAGTTGGGTATGCTGGGCGAGACCTTCGACGGCAGTCGTGCCGAGTTTCCCGACGATGGTACCGACCCCGTAGTGGGCGGTCAGCAGATGGATGGCTCGGCGCTCGATGTGGCCGCCGGACTCTACTATCAGGCTCGCACGTGGTATGCAGGTGTGTCGGTGCAGCATCTCAATGCGCCAATGGTGGAATTGGGCGAAACCAGCGAATTGAGCATCGATGCTACATATTATTTTACCGCTGGATACAATATTCAGCTAAATCATCCGTTTTATAAAATACAGACCTCTGTGTTGGGGCGCACCGATGGCACTGCTTGGCGTGCCGACATCACCGGTAGGATACGCTACGAGCACGACAAGAAAATGCTGTATGGCGGTATGACCTTCAGTCCTACCAATTCGGTAACGGTGCTCGTGGGTGGCAGGTGGCACGGCATCCATCTAGGTTACAGCTACGAGATTTACACTGGCGGCATCAGTCCGTCCAACGGCAGTCATGAACTGTTTGTGGGTTACCAGACAGAGCTGAATCTGTATAAGAAAGGCAGGAATCTGCATAAGAGCGTGAGACTGCTTTAGAGTTGAAGAGTTGAAGAATTGAAATAGTAAGATATATGAAGAAACTGATAGGATTATGTGCTGGGGCGATGATGCTGCTGACCAGTTGTTTTGGTGGCAAGCTGATGAACGCCACTGGCGGTGAGGTAACAGGTACTGGGGGTAGGGCTTTCACTGAGCCTACTCCTTACGGCATGGTGCTCGTGAAGCGCGGTCATGTGAAGATGGGTATCGAACAGCAAGACTCGCTATGGGGAAAGAAAACACCTGTGCGCGACATCTCGGTGGATGGTTTCTGGATGGATGAGACTGAGGTGACCAACTCGAAGTACCGCCAGTTTGTGAACTACGTGCGCGACTCTATTCTGCGCGAGCGTCTCTCAGAGATTGACGAGACCTACAAGACGGTGAAGACCGACCGCGAGGGTAATGAGCTGTCAACCGTGCTGAACTGGAAGAAACCTCTACCACGCCGTCCAAGCGAGGATGAGCAGGAGATTATCGACGGCATGTATGTCACTAACCCTGTGACGGGCGATAAAATGCTCGACTTCCGTCAGCTGAACTACCGCTACGAGGTGTACGACTACACCACTGCTGCCTTGCGCCGCTACCGCCTGAACCCGCAGGAGCGTAACCTGAATACCGACCTGACTGTGGATCCCGACGAGCAGGTGTGGATATCAAAAGATACGGCCTATGTTGACGACGAGGGGCGCATCGTGCGCGAGAGCATCAATCGTCCACTCTCAGGACCATGGGACTTCCTGAATACCTACATCGTGAATGTATTCCCCGACACCACCTGTTGGGTGAACGACTTCCCCAATGCCGACAACGAGATGTATCTGCGCTACTACTTCTCTAATCCCGCCTACAACGACTATCCCGTGGTGGGCGTCACCTGGGAGCAGGCCAATGCCTATTGTGCTTGGCGCACAGAGTATCTGTTGAAGGGACTGGGTCCCGCAGCCCGTTACGTGCAGCGCTATCGTCTGCCTACTGAGGCCGAGTGGGAGTATGCCGCTCGTGGCAAGGATCAGAACGAATTTCCTTGGGAAAACGAGGATGTGGCCAGCGGCAAGGGCTGCTATTATGCCAACTTCAAGCCCGATAACGGCAACTACACCAAGGATGGCAACCTGATAACCAGTCGTGTGGGCATCTATTCGGCCAACTCGAATGGCCTTTATGATATGGCAGGTAATGTGGCCGAGTGGACCAGCACTATCTATACCGAAGCTGGTGTTGAGGCGATGAACGATATCAACCCCACATTGAAGTACAACGCTGCGCAGGAAGATCCCTATCGCCTGAAGCGCAAGAGTGTACGTGGTGGCTCGTGGAAAGACCCTGAGTCGTATATCCGTTCGGCATGGCGCACGGCTGAGTATCAGAACCAGCCCCGATCGTATATCGGATTCCGTTGTGTGCGCAGTCTGGCCAACTCAACCAGCGAACGCGTGAAGAATAATGTGAAGAATAAAAGAATAAAAAAATAAAAGAAAAAAATATATAATTGAAGAGTTGAAGATATGACTATTTATAGCAAATACAACGTTATTTACCGCTTGCAGAAGTGGATGGATAGTGTTCCTGGGCAGACGTTCTTGAACTATGCTTACAGCTGGGGCGCATCTATTGTTATTCTTGGTACGCTGTTTAAACTGACACACCTGAAGGGAGCTGACTTCTTCCTGTTTTTAGGTATGGGTACCGAGGTGCTTGTGTTCTTTATTTCGGCCTTCGACCGTCCGTTCGATAAGACTACCGATGGTATGGAGCTCGATACTCATGTACGTACTGGCGAAGATACTCTAGCCAAGGCTGCTGGTGGTAAGGCTACAGTGGTAGGCGGTAATGGTGGTACCATCCAGCCTGCATCTGTTTCAGCCCATCCTGAGTTGGATAGCGCTACGGCTACCTATGTAGAAGAACTGAAGCACCTGACCGAAACCCTCTCGAAGGTATCGGCCCAGAACGAGAAACTGGCTCACGACTCAGAGGAGATGGAGAACCTGAACCGTACCCTGACAGGTATCTGTAAGGTTTACGAGATGCAGCTGAAGAGTGCCAGTGCACAGATTGGTACCATCGATGATATCAATGAGCAGACCAAGAAAATGGCTGCACAGATAGCAGAACTGAATAAGATTTATAGCCGTATGATTGAGGCAATGACGGCTAAGATGAACGCATAACGACTATGGCAATCAAGAAAAGACCCGTTTCTCCACGCCAACGAATGATCAATCTGATGTACGTCGTTCTGATGGCGATGCTGGCGCTGAACGTCTCAACCGAGGTGCTCAACGGTTTTTCGATTGTGGAGGAAAGTCTGAACCGCACTACAGGTAACTCTACTAAGGAGAACCTGGCCATCTACGAAACCTTTGAGCAGCAGTTGAAAGCTAATCCGCAGAAAACCCGCGAGTGGTACGACAAAGCTCAACAGGTGCGCCAGATGAGCGACTCGCTCTATCAGCTGGCTGCCAGTCTGAAGCAGGCTATCGTGGTGGAGGCCGATGGCAAAGATGGCGACGTAGCCAATCTCCGCAATAAGGAAGATCAGGAACCGGCTAACTACGTGATGCTCTCGCCCACCAATGGTCAGGGACAGAAACTATATAAGGCTATCAACACTTTCCGTGAGCGCATGCTGACAATGGTATCCGACGAGAAACAGCGACAGATCATAGCCAGCAATTTGACTACCCAGGTGCCTAAACGTGCCATGGGAAAGAACTGGGCCGAATATATGTTCGAGTCGATGCCTGCTGCGGCTGCTGTTACGCTGCTGTCGAAACTGCAGAGTGATGTGCGCTATGCCGAGGGTGAGGTGCTCCACACCCTGGTGCAGAACATCGATGTAAAGGATGTACGTGTAAACCTATTGGATGCCTTTGTGATTCCTAGCTCAAAAACGATTGTTCGTGGCGACCGCTTCTCGGCCCGTATCGTGATGGCCGCCGTGGATACCACCCAGGTGCCCGATATCTATATCGGTGGACAGAAGGTAAACCTGCACAACGGACTCTATGAAGCCGTGTGTGGCAAGACGGGCGACTTTACACTGAAAGGCTATATGGAGATGGTGAACGGCCATGGCGACCGTATCCGTCGTGAGTTCTCGCAGGACTACACCGTGGTGGAGCCTAGTGCCACCGTATCAGCCGACCTGATGAATATGCTCTATGCCGGCTATGCCAACCCTATCAGTATCAGTGTGCCAGGCGTGCCGCTGAATAAGATTCAGGCTTCGATGACCAATGGTACTCTGCAGGCTGTGGGCCCAGGCAAGTATATTGCCAAACCTTCGAAGATAGGACAGAATGCAGTGATTACCGTTACCAGCACCAATACCGGTCATGCCCAGCAGATGGGACAGTACACCTTCCGTGTAAGGAAACTGCCCGATCCTACGCCTTACATCGCTATGAAAGACGAGCATGGCAATCCTGCCCGTTATAAGGGTGGCGCCCTTGCTAAGGGGCAGTTGGTGGCTATAGATCATCTGGGTGCAGCCATCGATGATGGCATCCTCGACATCGCCTTCCGCGTGCAGAGTTTCGAAACGGTGTTCTTCGACAACATGGGTAACGCCGTGCCGATGGCATCTGACGGTGCCCAGTTCTCAGCCCGACAGAAGGACACCTTCCGCAAACTGTCCCGCAACCGTCGCTTCTACATCTCAAGGGTGACGGTGGTTGGTCCCGACGGTATGACCCGTACCTTGACAAACCCGATGGAAGTCATTGTGAAATAAATCCAAGAATAGTGAAAAGTTAATAGATAATCATATGAAGACAATGAAACGAACAATAGGCTGTGTAAGCGGCTGGTATGTATGGCGAATAGCATTGGCGCTATTCACTGTCCTCTATCCACTGTCCACTGTTTCTGCCCAGCCCCCGCAGCGACGTGCAGAACAGCAGGCTCAGCAGCGTAATCCATCGGCAGCCATGTCGATGCGTGCACAGATAGCATTCCCCACAGCAGTAGAGATGCCCGAAGAGGTGGTATGGCGCCGAGATATTTATCGTGAGATATCACTTGAAGATGATGCCAACGGCGGACTCTACTACCCAGTAGAGCCACAAGGCAAGCAGTTGAATCTGTTTACCTATATCTTTAAATTGGCACTCAACGGCTATATCCCCGTGTACGAGTATCCTACCGATGGTAGCGATGTGTTTTCCGATGCCACCAAGGCTGATATGAAGGCGCTGCTGGATAACTACCATATTTTCTACGAAGAGAAGGATGGTAAAATCCGTGTGGACAATAGCGATATCCCCTCGGCTATGGTAAAGAAGTACTATCTGAAGGAGAGTGCTTATTACGATCAGGCCAACTCGTCGTTCCACATCAAGGTGCAGGCGTTATGTCCGATTATGATGGACGAGTTTGGGGGTGAGGCTACACAGTATCCGCTGTTCTGGGTGAAATACAGCGATCTGGAGCCCTATCTGAACCGTCAGACGGTGATGGCCAGCAGTATGAACAATGCTGCTACTGTATCGATGGACGATTTCTTTACGCTCAACATGTATCGTGGCAAAATCTACAAGACCAACAACGCTCAGGGCAAAACGCTGCTGCAGCTGTGTGGTGGCGATGAGGTTAAGATGACTGCCGAACAGAAACGTATCGAAGCCGAGTTGGAAGGCTTTAAGAAAACAATTTTTGGCGACCCAGCCAAGCGCGACTCGCTGGATAGCATTGCTGCACTCAAGGATACAAAGACCGCCAAGAAGGTGAAGGCAGCCAAAAACAAACCCGCTGCCAACAAAGGTGTGAAGGTGGCCAAACAGAAGGCGTCGAAGACCGAGCGATCGAGCGGTAGTGGTAGCAGTGGCGCCCGTGTGTCGGTGCGCCGGCAGCGCCATTAATCGGCTTAAGAATACAAGGGGATAATCGAAAAAAAACGGTTATTCCCTTTTCTGTTCCAACTTTTTTCGTAACTTTGCACCATAGAATCATTCATTAACATTAATAATATTATAGAGGTTATGAAGAAATTTTTTACTTTGGTAGTGCTGCTGGCAACCATCACCGTTGCCCAGGCACAGGTCAAGTTTGGTGTAAAGGGCGGTTTGAACCTCACCAACATGACACTCAGCAAGGACGTCGTAGATAAATCAAATCAGACCGGATTCTTTATCGGTCCGACCGTTAAGTTCACTATACCCATCGTAGGTCTGGGGCTCGATGCATCGGCACTCTACGACCAGCGTTCAGCTAAGTTGGATGGTGAGAATGTGAAGCAGCAGTCTATCCAGGTGCCCATCAATCTGCGCTATGGCGTAGGTCTGGGATCGTTGGCCAGCATCAACTTCTTCGCTGGTCCACAGTTCGGCTTCAATGTCGGCGATAAGGCCTTCGCATCTTTAGATAATGCGAAGAACACCACCTCATCGTGGAGATTAAAGGAGTCAAATCTGAGTGCAAACGTAGGTCTGGGGCTGATATTGCTCAACCACCTGCAGATTGCCGCCAACTATAATTTTGCTCTTGGCAAGACCGGTGATTATAACGTGATTGACTCCACGATTTCAACTGCTGAAAAAGTCATCACAGGTAAGACCAAGGCCAACTCTTGGCAGCTCTCAGCCACTTACTTCTTCTAATTACGTAAGTTGGGCTACGCAGATATCATACTGCCCGTTCCACTGACGGGACTTTTTACCTACGCCGTGCCGGATGGCATGAGCGTAGGTATTGGTATGCGCGTGCTCGTAACCTTCGGTCGCAGTAAAACCTACTTAGGTATTGTGGCCCGACTGCATAACAACAAGCCGAAAGATTATCAGGTGAAGCCTATCAGTCAGGTGATGGACACAGCGCCTATCATCACCGATAACCAGTTGAAACTGTGGCAGTGGATAGCCGATTACTATATGTCGCCCATTGGCGAAGTGTATAAAGCGGCACTCCCATCAGGACTGAAGGCCGAGGATGGTTATCGTCCACGTACCGAACTCTACATCCAACTGTCGCACAAGTTCCGTAGCGAGCAGGCACTGCATGTGGCTATCGATATGCTGCAGCGTGCCCCAAAACAGCTGAAGGCTTTCCTGGATTATCTGGAACTCTCGGGTTGGGACCAGATGGGACAGGCCGAAGAGCAGTTTGAGATAACCCGCGATGAGCTGATCAACCAGGGGCATACCCTGCAATCGGTCAATGCATTAGTGCAGCGTGGTGTATTGGAGAGCTATGATAAAGAGGTGGGGCGACTGAACTTTGGTGGCGACCCGCACCCGGAGCTCATCAAACCGCTGAGTCAGGTGCAGCAAGAGGCCTTCAACCAGATACAGTTCTCGTTCCTGCAGAAGAATGTGACCCTGCTGCATGGTGTTACATCGAGTGGTAAGACCGAGATCTATATCCATCTGATACAGCAGGCTTTGGACAAGCATCAGCAGGTGCTCTACCTCCTGCCTGAGATAGCCCTTACCGTACAGATGATGCAACGCCTCCAGCGCGTGTTTGGTAACCGGCTGGGTATCTATCACAGTAAGTATTCCGATGCCGAACGTGTGGAGATCTGGCAGAAACAGCTGTCGCAGCACCCTTACGATGTGATATTAGGTGCGCGCAGCGCCGTGCTACTGCCATTCAATAACTTAGGACTGGTGATTGTCGATGAGGAGCATGTAACCTCTTATAAACAGCAGGACCCTGCCCCCCGTTATCATGCCCGTTCGGCTGCTATCATGCTGGCACAGATGTATGGGGCAAAGACATTGCTTGGTACTGCCACACCATCGCTCGAGACCTATCATAATGCCAAAACGGGTAAGTATGGACTGGTAGAGCTCTTTCAGCGCTACCAGGGTATCCAACTGCCCGAGATACAAGTGGTGGATATCAAGGACCTGCAGCATCGTAAGATGATGAACGGTCCGTTCTCGCCCCTGTTGCTGGCCAAGACCCGCGAGGCACTGGAACGAGGCGAACAGGTGATCTATTTCCAGAACCGTCGTGGCTATGCCCCTATGATAGAGTGCAAGCAGTGTGGGTGGGTGCCTCATTGTCAGCATTGCGACGTGTCGCTGACGCTGCACCGCAACATGAACCAGCTGACGTGCCACTACTGTGGCTATACTTATCAGGTGCCTACAGAGTGTCCGGCCTGTGGAGGGCACGACCTGATAACCAAAGGTTATGGTACTGAGAAGATTGAAGATCAGCTTCGCGATATCTTCCCAGAGGCCCGCATCGCCCGTATGGACCTGGATACCACCCGTACCCGTAATGCCTACGAGCGTATCATCAGCGATTTCTCTGCCGGGCGCACCAATCTGCTGATAGGTACTCAGATGATTTCGAAGGGATTAGACTTCGACAAAGTGTCGGTGGTGGGCATCCTCAATGCCGACAATATGCTGAACTATCCTGATTTCCGTGCTTACGAGCAGGCCTATATGATGATGGCACAGGTGGCAGGAAGAGCCGGTCGTAAGGGGAAGCAGGGCTTGGTAATCCTGCAAACCAAGTCGCCCGCGCTGCCTGTGATACAACAGGTGGTGCAGAACGACTACCTGGGGCTCTATCGCCAACAGATAGCCGAGCGCCAGCAGTTCCATTATCCACCTTACTACCGTCTGGTGTATGTCTATCTGAAGCACCGTTCCGACGCAGTGGTCGAGTCGGCCAGCATCGAGATCGGCAGCAGACTGCGGCAGTGGTTTTCCACCCGTGTGCTAGGTCCCGACAAACCAGCTGTGGCCAAAGTGAAGTCGTTATCCATTCGCAAGCTGATGCTCAAGTTGGAACTGGGCATCAACATGGCAGAGGTGCGCAAATATTTAGCGCTTGCCCAGCAGCAGATGCTACAAGACAAGCGCTATTCCTCGCTTCAGATCTACTTCGATGTAGATCCGTTATAAATCATTTTCTTTTTAGAGATTCAGCTCGCAGCCGATACCCAGTACGCGGTTGGTACGTGTGAACGAGTCGCTCATACCAGAGAGTGGGGGATAGTCGTTACGATTGTAATCGTCGTAGTTGGTCTGGAAGTAGGCAGCTTTCAAGGTAATCTTGTCGCTGGCCTTGTAGTTGAAACCAAGTCCGAAGCTGTAGCTGTTGGTTACAAACGACATATCGTTCATGTAGTCATCAGTAAGACCATAGCGTGTTACCTGACCTCCTGCTGAGATGGTGAGCTTGTCGCTTAGATCCCATTCTACACCAGCCAGATACTCGTTTGAGTCGTGGTCGAGCAAGTCCTGAGCGTTGTTATACCATGAAGCGTCCTTGTCGAAATAGTGGTGATAACCAAGGTTGATACGTACGTCTTCAACAGGGCTCCACATGGCACCTACTGTCAGCAGGGCAGGTACGTCTTCGTTCACCTCTTCGCTATCACGGAACTTATTCACTGCTGCAATCTCGCTGGCCTCATTCACCGTTGATTCGTTCTTCATGCGAATCTGAGTCTTGAACTCGTACTTGGCAGCAAAGTTGAAGTTGCCAAACTTATAGTCAACGCTGATGATAGGTGCGATGCCTACGCTTGACTGGTTGCAAAGCAGATTCACTCCCTCAGCATATTTCGACAGGGTGGCCAACTGACCTGAACTCTGCTGGAGCTGGCTTAATCCGGCGCTTACAGCTGCCTGAGCCTGCTTCAGCTGGTCGGTCATCATGCCAGCCTGCTCTACCTGATTGAGTAATGTCAGATGCTGCTGGGCTACAGCTGCATTCTGCTGGGCCTGAGCAGGAACATTAGGCAGGAAGTTGCTGAAATCCACATAACCACCCTGAGTGCCTACCATGATGTTGCTTATCTTGGCTTTATAAGTGGCTGTGCCGTAGAGTACGCGCAAACCTCCGTAAACAGACAGGTTCTTGTTGATCTTATAGGCTGTACCCAACTGGAAGCCGAAGTAATACTGGCGACCCTCCATATAGCCATTCATATCATAACCATTCACACCATAAGTGTCGATGGCATTTGGAGCCTTCTGGCCCAGCATGGCGTAAAGAGGAGTGAGCTGTGAAGTGAGACCATTGAGCTGAGCAGCCATGCCATCGAGTGTCATGAAACTGCTGGCGATGTTACCAACCACGCTCTCGAATGAACCCAGACCATCATTGAACTCGCAAGCACCACCACCGCCAGGAACTGAGAAGTTGAACTGCCAGCTCCAGTTGCCCTTGTTGTAGGCAGCCTGAATTGAAGGCAGGAAAGGTGCATCAGCCACACCCTCGAATGTCTTGGTGGTCTGACCGTTGTTCTTTCTACCTAATGCAAAGAAAGGACTCGTACTCTCGATGGTACGTGTCTGATGGGCATATTGCCAGTTGAAACCCAGGTGGAATCCTTCGGGCAGAAAGGCCACACCTGCAGGGTTGCTATAAACGCCGTCGAGACCGATGGCGGCATCTCGCGCTGGATTGCGCAAAAAGTCGATACTCTGATTAGTGTTGGTTAAGATGCCACCCGCTGTGGCTGTTGTTGAGGCTGCTGTCAGCATCAAGCTGGTCAGCAATACATTCATCTTTTTCATATTTTAAACACTTTTTTTCAAAATCGGCTGCAAAGGTATAGGTATTGTTTTAAAATCTTATGTTTGCGCACACAAAGTTAACGTTGTTTAACGAAAATTGCACACAAACCTGCACAAATGTGCAAAAGTGTGCAGAATTTGCACACTTTTAGGTAGGTTTGTGCATAAATGGATTACTTCTTCAGTTCAGGGTAACTCAAACGGGTGTGATAGATGGTCTTCAACTTCTCTATCAGCACTGTTTTGGCGTAGGCAATATCACGGAAGGTGATAGGGCACTCTTTGAAGTAGCCTTCTTCCACCTGGCAGTCGATAAGCTTGTTAACCAGGTCGCGAATCGACTTCTCGGTATAGTCGGGCAGTGCGCGTGAGGCGGCCTCTACGGTGTCGGCCATCATCAGGATAGCTTGTTCTTTGGTGAATGGGTTGGGACCTGGATAGGTGAACAGCAGGTCGTCAACTTCGCTATCGGGATGGGCATTTTTATATTGCACGTAGAAATATTTGGTCTTGCCTTGTCCGTGATGGGTGTTGATAAACTCCTTGATAACGCCAGGCAGGTTGTATTTCTCAGCGAGTTTGATGCCTTCAGTCACGTGACTGATGATCATCTGTGCACTGTCTATCTGATTCATCTTCTCGTGGGGATTAACGCCCGACTGGTTTTCGGTGAAGTAGATGGGGTTACTAATCTTACCGATGTCATGATAGAGTGCACCGGTACGTACCAGCTGACTCTTAGCACCAATCTTGTTGGCTATCTCGGCGGCCAGGTTGCCCACCTGTATGGAGTGTTGGAAGGTGCCTGGTGCCACCTCGCTCATCTTGCGGAGCAGGGCCTTGTTCATATCCGACAGTTCAATCAGTGTGATGTTCGAAGTAAATCCGAAGGCCTTCTCAATAACGTAGAGTAGGGGGTATGAGCAGAATAGCAGTACACCATTGATAACCAGATAGTTGTATTCGCTATAACTGATTTTCGATATGTCGTTGATGCGAATCCAGTCGAGTGCCAGGTTGGTCAGGATGCCTGCAGCCGTAACCGATACGGCCGTCCAGAACAGCTGCGAACGGCTTGACAGCTCGCGCAGTGAGAAGATGGCTACCAGTCCTGCCACGAGTTCTACTGCCACAAACTCCAGTGGATGCTGCAGGAAGCAGGCACAGGTAAGAATCAGTGTGACATGCGCCATAAATGCAGTGCGCGAATCCATAAACACACGGATAAAGATAGGCACCATCGCAAAGGGCACGATGTAAACATGCAGCACACTGTGCTCAACCATCATCGAGGCAATGATAGTAAAGAGTACGATGAGCGCATAGAGCATCGTGGTAGAACGTACCTTCTCGAAATAGTCCTTTCTGAATAGTGTGAGGAAGATGGTGAAGCATGTAATCAGGATGGCTGTGTAGATCAGCTGTCCCACAATGTTCAGACGTATCTTCTCTTGATCCACTTGCTGACGCTCCATTTCTTTCTGAAACGAGAGTAGCTTATTGTAGGTCTTGCCATCCACAATGTCGCCACGGTCGATAATCTTCTCGCCGCGCTGAACCAGTCCGCTGGCCAGAGGAATACTGTTGATCAGATCGTTTAAGCTGGCCTCGCTGCGCTCCTTGTCATAACTGAGGTTGGCTGTGATATAATCATTCAGATTGCATTTCTGCAGAATCTCTCGATGCTTGGCTAATGTCTGATCTTGAAACAGTTGCTCGTAGGCCGACACAACCGAATAAACGTGGTTTATCTGTATGCTGGTGGCATTCTTCCCGTTTACAATGCGCACAAACAGCGAGGTGTCCTTGCTAATCTTGGCATATTCAGAGTTGCTCATGATACCCTGCTCGTACAGGCGGTGCAAGCGATTGGATATGATACTGATATAATCATTGTGCAAACCAGGGATACCGTTTGAGTAGTCTTTCGAGAATTGGCGCACCTGTTTGCCCACGAGCTCGCTGTTCATGATGAAGTAAGGTTCATACTGCTTCATGATGCTGTCGCGTTCGGCCTTCACGGCTTCATCAGTCTTGTAGATAGGAAAATCGAACGGCGCTTTCAAGTCGCTATAAATCCAGGGGCGACCTTTTTCTATCTTGAAATTATGCTGACTACTACTTGGCATCATCCAGACAATGACGGCTACTGTGATGATAATTAGACCCAAACGAATCAGGAAATCACGCCAAGATAGGTCGTTTTTAATGTTAAAACTACTCATAATGAATGATTTTGCTGCAAAGATAGCTATTTTTCTTAATTCTTAATTATTAATTCTTAATTATTTTGTAACTTTGCACACAAATTTTAATTGATTATGTCAGAAAGAAGAGTTAGAGTACGTTTTGCACCCAGTCCAACGGGTGCATTGCATATTGGTGGCGTGCGTACCGCCTTGTACAATTATCTGTTCGCCAAACAGCATGGTGGCGATCTGGTTTTCCGTATTGAAGACACCGACAGCAACCGTTTCGTGCCTGGTGCCGAGGAATATATCATCGAGTCGTTTAAGTGGCTCGGTATCAAGTTCGACGAAGGCGTAAGCTTCGGTGGTGATAAGGGTCCTTATCGTCAGAGCGAGCGTCGTGATATTTACAAGAAGTATGTTCAGCAGTTGCTCGATGCCGACAAGGCATATATTGCTTTCGACACCCCAGAGGAACTGGAGGCTAAGCGTGCTGAAATCCAGAACTTCCAGTACGACTGCCATACCCGCAGTCAGATGCGTAATTCATTGACCATGCCTAAGGAAGAGGTTGAAAAACTGATTGCCGAGGGTAAGCAGTATGTGGTTCGCTTTAAGGTAGAGGCTGGTCAGGAGATTCTGGTCAACGACCTGATTCGTGGTGAGGTTCGCGTGAAGAGCGATATCTGCGACGACAAGGTGCTCTATAAGAGTGCCGACGAGTTGCCTACCTATCATCTGGCTAATATCGTTGACGACCACCTGATGGAGATCTCTCACGTTATCCGTGGTGAGGAATGGTTGCCTTCTGCACCGTTGCACGTGATGTTGTACCGTGCCTTTGGCTGGGAGGATACCATGCCTCAGTTTGCTCACCTGCCATTGCTGCTGAAGCCCGATGGTAAGGGAAAACTTTCAAAGCGTGATGGTGATCGCCTGGGATTCCCTGTGTTCCCACTGCTGTGGAAGGATCCTAAGAGTGGTGAGACCTCGCGTGGCTATCGTGAGGATGGCTACTTCCCAGAGGCTGTCATCAACTTCCTGGCACTGCTGGGTTGGAACCCTGGTACAGAGCAGGAGATCTTCTCGCTCGACGAGCTGGTGCCTCTGTTCGATATCTCTAAGTGCTCAAAGGCTGGTGCCAAGTTCGCTTTCGAGAAGGCCGTTTGGTTCAACCATGAGTATATTCTCAAGAAGAGCAACGAGGAAATCGCAGCTCTCTTCGAGCCTATCGTGAAGGAGCACTGTCCTAACGAGACCTCTGAGCGTATCCTGAAAGTGACCGAGATGATGAAGGACCGCGTGTCGTTCGTTCATGAGTTGTGGCCACTCTGCTCGTTCTTCTTCGAGGCTCCTACTGCCTATGATGAGAAGACTGCCAAGAAGCGTTGGAAGGAAGACTCTGCACAGGTGATGACTGAGCTTATCGGTGTGCTGGAGGGTATCGACGACTTCTCGCTCGAGAATCAGGAACAGATAGTACATGCTTGGGTTGAACAGAAAGAGTATAAACTGGGTAATGTGATGAATGCATGGCGCCTGACACTCGTAGGCGAGGGTAAGGGTCCTGGCATGTTTGACATCTCCGCCTTCCTGGGTAAGGAAGAAACCATTGCCCGTATGAAACGTGCGATTGAAGTTCTGGGATAATGATATATAATCTGATCATATATATGTACCTTCTTGGAGTGGCTATTTATAGCTGCTTCAATGAGAAGGTGCGTAAAATGTGGCGTGGTGAGCGTGAGGCATTCAAGATTCTGCGTGAAAAGGTGGATCCCAATGCCAAGTACGTGTGGTTCCATGCTGCCTCGCTGGGTGAGTTCGAACAGGGACGCCCCTTGATGGAGCAGTTGCGTAAGGATCATCCGGAGTATAAGATTCTGCTCACGTTCTTCTCGCCCTCTGGTTATGAGGTGCGCAAGAATTACGAGGGAGCTGATATCATCACCTATCTGCCACTCGACACAATAACTAACGCCCGCCGATTCCTGCGTACTGTTCGGCCGGTGATGGCTTTCTTTATCAAGTACGAGTTCTGGTATAACTATCTGCACATCCTGAAGCATCGTGGTGTGCCTGTTTATAGTGTGTCGAGCATCTTCCGTCCAGAGCAGGTGTTCTTTAAGTGGTATGGTCGCCAGTATGGTCGCGTACTCAACTGCTTCACACATTTCTTTGTACAGAACGACATCAGTAAGGAGTTGCTGGCCAAGATTGGTATCACTAACACCACAGTGGTGGGCGATACCCGTTTTGACCGTGTGCTGCAAATCAAGGAGGCTGCCAAACAACTGCCTATCGTTGAGGCATTTGTGAAGGATGCGCCTTTGGTGTTCGTGGCTGGTTCATCGTGGCCACCCGATGAGGAGATCTTTATCAAGTATTTTAATGCCCACAAGAACTGGAAACTCATCATCGCTCCCCATGTGATTGGCGAAGACCACTTACAGCAAATAGAAAAACTACTGGAAGGACGAAAAGTGGTTCGCTATACCACTGTAGAACAGCAGATAAGTCAGACTGATCTGGCTGATGCCGAGGTGCTGATCATCAACTGCTTCGGATTGTTGTCAAGCATCTATCACTATGGCAATGTGGCTTATGTTGGTGGAGGTTTCGGCGTTGGCATCCACAATCTGTTGGAGGCTGCTGTTTGGGATGTACCCGTATTCTTCGGTCCTAACAACCAGAAGTTCCAGGAGGCTCAGGGACTTAAAACCAGTGGTGGTCTTGAGATTAATAACTACGAGGAGTTTGTTGCTTTGATGGACCGTCTGGCTACTGATGCTGCCTACCTGCAGGAGCAGGGCCGACAGGCTGGACATTTTGTGAAAGGTCAGGCTGGTGCTACACAGAAGGTTCTCTCTTCTGTTGCCCTGTAGCTTATTTTAAAAAGACATGAAAACTATGTGGATGATGCTATTCCTTTTATTGCCGCTTGCTGCCATTGCCTACCTGTCATGGCATGTGTGGGTGATGCTGCCCGTATCGGCTTGGCTCAAGTTGCTGGTCGTCGCTGTTGGCGTGGCCAGTTTCCTGGTGCTGTTTCTTAATTTCCGTCGGGCGTTTGATAGCATGCCTTTGTGGTCGGCCCGTTGGGCTTACGACATTGGTACATCCTCATTGTTTGTATTGCTTTATCTGGTGATGATTTTCCTGGTGCTCGACTTGGGCCGGTTGGTTCGTCTGGTACCCCGATCCTTCCTTTATCATAATGGCTACACCGCCATTGGTATCTTTGTCCTGATGCTGGGTGTGTTTGTATATGGCAACCTGCATTATAATAATAAGGTACGCGTAGCGCTCGGCCTGAAGTCGGAGAAACCACTGCCTAAGGAATATAGGATTGTGATGGCCAGCGACTTGCATATCGGCTATCATAATAATCGCAAAGAACTGGCACGCTGGGTGGATATGATGAATGCTGAGAACCCCGACTTTATTCTGATAGCCGGTGATATCATTGATGGCAGCATGCGCCCGATTATGGAAGAGCGGATGGCTGAGGAATTTCATCGACTCAAGGCACCTGTCTATGCTTGCTTGGGCAATCATGAGTTTTATGCTGGTGTGCCCGAGGCGCAGCAGTTCTACAAGGATGCAGGCATCCACTTGTTGGTAGATGAGGCTGCTGTCATCGATAGCTGTATCGTGATTATTGGTCGTGATGACCGCACCAACATGCGCCGCAAACCAATCAAAGATCTAGTTAAAGTTCAAAGTTCAAAGCTCAATCATCAAAGTCCTTACACCATCGTGCTCGATCATCAGCCTTATAATCTGGACCGTGCCGAGGCTGCTGGTGTTGATTTCCAGCTGAGTGGTCATACCCATCGTGGACAGGTATGGCCCATCTCTTGGATTACCGATCGTATCTACGAATGCTCGTGGGGTAGCCATCAGCGTGGCAACACCCAGTACTATGTCTCATCGGGCATAGGCATCTGGGGTGGCAAGTTCCGCATTGGTACCCAGAGTGAATATGTGGTGGCTACGTTGAGGTAGATACTTAAAATTTTGTAGGTTCTGTTTCGCCTTCCTCCAGATAGAATTTGGAGTAGGCCACATAGTGTTTGGCATTATCGGTCTGCCCTGGGCGTACGGGCTTGATATATTTGGCAGGTACTCCACCCCAAATCTCGCCAGCAGGAATCTTGGTGTTCTGCAGTACCAGGGCACCTGCAGCCACGATGGCACCTTCGCCTATCTCGCAACCGTCGAGCAGGGTAGAACCCATACCAATCAAGGCATTGTCGTGGATGGTGCAGGCATGCACGGTGACGTTATGCCCGATGGTGACGTAGTTGCCGATATGCGTGGGGCCCGTCTCGTGGGTTACGTGTACACAACTGCCATCCTGAATGTTGGTGCAGTTGCCAATGGTGATAGGAGCCACATCGCCGCGCACCACCGCATTAAACCACACCGAGCATTCATCGCCCATCGTTACATCGCCTACTATCGTAGCGTTCTCGCTAAAATAACAGTCCTTGCCCCACTTGGGTGCCAGACCTCTATAACTCTTAATCAATGCCATATCTGGTTGCAAAGATAAACATTATTTTTTAGAAACGGTAATTTTTACCTCTAAAACATGTTCTATCATCTCGATGGTCTGTTCCAGATTGTCAGAGTCGAAGTCGGCTGTCAAGTGCTTGTCGGTCTTGTCGGCAGTCAGGGTCACCTGATAATGATCACCTAATGTCTTCAGCACCTCAGGCAGCGGTGTGTTGTCGAAGTGGAAGTGTTGTGGTGCCCGTGCAACCGTGGTGGTGGCAGCAGGCTGCTCGCCCTTGACAGGCTCCTCGGCGGGTGAAAGGAAGCCGGTGGTAAAGGCAGCATAAGCCCCAGCCAGTAGCAGGAGCGTGAACGAGGCGGCCACAGCCACCTTGCGCCATAAAGGAATCACCTTTGCTGGCGCTACCTTACGCAGTGCTTTCTGGGTGTCGAATTTGCCGTGCTGATAGTGGTGCAGCACGAATTCGAGTGATTTGTCTTTGATCTCTTTCATAGGTTTATTCATATGTCTTGGTTATCCATGTAGTCTCCGTTGTATGGTATCCTCCCATGATGCCTACACCATTGACGATGTTCGAAGGTGTGGGTCTGAGAATCGAGAATCCTCCTTGTGCCCATTCGTTGTTTTCTGCATCGTTGAGTGCTTTCGCGTATCGGTAAAGTTCGGGCGAGATATGGTATAACTGCACTTGCAAGCGCGTCATGAATTGATATTCCCCCAGCCAGTAGTTTTTGGGGATGTTCAGGTGCAGGGTATATGTCTGACCGTTGATGGTGGCATCGCTGAAGATGTAGAACTGTCTGAAGAATCTGTTGTTGAAGCCGAAGTTTTCTTCGAACTCGCTCAGTGGGTTCAGTAGTGGCTCGTCATCTACGCTGATGGTGGGGTAGCTATAGACAGAATCCTGCAGCTCCACATGCCATTCGGCATTAGGATACATCTCCTTGTAGCGCAGATAGTTGGCATAGGTACCTCTTGAATCCCCCAGTGACCATTGTGTTTGGTAGTGGTCGATATGGCCGTTCTCATCATAAACGGGATCGGCCACCCCATATACCAAGCCTTTGTAATTGATGGCGCGCACCCTCACCGCATAGAAGTCGGTGGTGGCTTCCGGGTCGCTAAAGGTGGCAGTCAACTGGTCGTAGGTAGCGAATTTGTCTATGTCGTGATTATAGGTGGTGATCTTCTTCAGACCTTCTAACCTGATAGGGATAGCGTTGGGAACGGTGGCTTCGGATGTCACCCTCTCAAAACCGTTGGCTGATACCTCGATTGTTACCTTGTCGCCCACCTTCTGGGGGCTGCATGTATAGTATAGTCCCGGTTCCTTCTCGCAAACCTCGCGTGGCTGTCCGTTCACCTGATATATAATAGAGGCATTGCCAATACTAAAATCCTGATGCACCGTGGATTGCTTGTCCACGGGGATCGTGCGTGAGACCCATATCCAGGTGGTGTCGGCTGTAGAGGGATAGCAGCTGACGCTCAGTTTCCTGGACTTATCTATCTGTGACATGTCAAATTCATCCCTACAGGCCTGGAACGACAGTGTGATGAGTACTGCTACAAGAGATGTGATGATATGATTCTGTTTCATGCTTACTTAGAATTTGATGGTGTAACTGAATGATGGGACGATGGGGATATAACCTTTCGATTTGATACGGAGAGAACCGTCGTTTTTCACCTCGGACTCTGTCCACATGGTGTTGAAGTGACTGTAGGCGTTGTAGAGCGACAGATTCCAGATGCGCTGGTGACCATGCTTTGTGGTGTGATAGAAGTTGAATCCCATGTCGAGACGGTGGTAAAGTGGTAACGAGGCGTTGTTGGGGTGTTCATAGATGAATCCCTGGGCCGGGCAATCACCATCGCCTGAGAACATGGTCTGCGTGCCTGGTGTCTTGATGACAGGCAGCGGTGCCAGCTCAGCGTATTGGGTAGGCACGGTTATCTTGTTGCCGCTATGCAGTGTCCAAGCGGCATACATCTCTGTCTTCTTGCTGAGCTTGAATCGTCCTGTCAGGTTCAGCTTATGCCGGTTGTCAAACTTGTCGTAGTACCAGTCAGGATAGAAGTTATCAAACTTCCGCTTATTCCATGATAACGTGTAGGCAGCGCTGAGTTGTATTTTCGGGGTGTGATAGTTGATATCGGCCTCGAAACCATAGAATCTTCCTTTGCCGTCGATCACCTCCGTCTCCCATGATACGGCTGGAGGCTGCAGACCGGTCCAACTGGAGTATTGCAGCAGGTGGTTGGTTGTCTTGTAATAGCCTTCGACCGAGGCTGTCCATCTCTTTCCCATCTGGGCATAGAGACCAATGGCCCATTGGTTTGAACGCATGGGATGGAGCCTGGCAGTAGTAGGCACCCAGTAGTCGGTTGGCATCTCTAAGAACGAGTTGGTGATTTTGTGCACATACTGCGTCATCATGGTGTAGCTGGCCTTGGCCGAGAGTGATGGGGTGATCTGATATTTTACAGCTACACGTGGGTCGATGTTCAGGAATATCTTACCTGGTGTGATGAATGCCGACAGGTTCATTCCGCCGTTCAGACTCCAGCGCTGGTTGAGCGTCACCTGATCCTCGGCATAGAGATTTAACTCATGCGAGGTGTGATGGTTGCTACTGTGCTTGCTGATGGTGTCGTTCTCTTCCACTCCCGCATTATAATTGACCAAGCTCTTGGTCTGCGGACGGAACAGGTGGAGCGTATAGTTGTTGCCCAAGCGGATGTGATGACGGGGCGAAGGACGGAAGTCGACCTCGGCGCGATAACCTATATCATCGATGGTAGAACGTGTTTCCGTCTCATGATGGGTCTTCTCTATAGGATCTGTGCTGCTGGAGGCATAACGATAGTCGTCGCGCCGCAGGATGTTGGCTCTGTTGTGGGTATAGACAGCCGTCAGGTTGGTCATGATCTGGTGTGATGGCTGGTAGTTCCAGTTCAGGGCAGCGTTCAGATTACCCCATCTCAATCGGTTCTTGGTTTGCTCAAAGTCCGTACCGCCATCGTGCATCTCCCAGTCTGCCTTGTAGTCAGTACTGAGGGCATCACGCCCGGAATACAGGCTCAGACTCAACCGCGAGCGTTCGTTGACGATGTGGGTGAGTTTGGCGTTCAGGTCGTGGAAGTTGTAGTTGACACCTATTTTTTCTTCTTTCGAGATCCTTCTTTGTAGGAAGAATGCCGGCTCCGATAGCAGATCGAACCATGAGCGGCGCAGGCCGATATTCAATGAAGTCTTGTTCTTTTTCAGTGGTCCGTCAAACTGTACACTACCGTCTAACAAACCAATGCGATACGCCCCATGCCATTCTTGCATGTTGCCATCGTTAGTGCGCACGTCAACCACCGATGAGAGTCGTCCGCCGAATCGGGCAGGGAAACCGCTCTTGTAAAAATCTACATTCTTCACCATATCGGCATTGAATGATGAGAACAGACCCATCGAGTGGTTTATCTGGTAGAGTGGAGAGCCGTCGAGCAGGAAGAGGTTCTCATCGTTATTGCCACCATGCACATAGAGGCCAGATGCCAGTTCTACACCTTCCTGCACACCGCTGATGCGCTGGATGGTCTTCACCACATCGGGCGAGGAGAAGAGTGAGAACTCTGTTTTGATGTCAGTCTGCGACAGCGAGCGCTTGCCCATTTGTGTGCCAAGCACCTGACTGTTCAGGTCGCCTGTCACAACCACCTCGCCCAGTCGCATGTTCTCATGAAGCGTAAAATCTATGGTGTGGCTCTTATAGAGTACTGTCTTCACGGTCTGCTCCGTATAGCCGATATAGGAGATGCGCAACAGGTGCTCGCCCTCGGGCAGGGTGAGCGAGTAGTAGCCATACTCGTTGGTGGTGGTACCTTGGTGGGTGGTCAGGTCGTAAACGGTAGCGTTGATGAGTGTCTCGCCGATAGAGTCTCTGACATGTCCGCTCAGCGTGAAGCGCTTCACTGTTTGCTTGGCTGGCTCCTTAAACAGCATCACATACTTGTTGTTCTTCTGATAGCTGATGCCTGAACCTTCGAATAGAGTCTTAAGCGCTTTCGACAGGGTGAGCCCTTTCAGTTCGGGGCCGTGGTAGGGCTGACCGACGTTCAGACTCGCATCGTACACAAAGTTCACCCCAGCCGTCTGGTGCAACTGCTCCATCTGCTGTCTGATGGTCGTAGATGCTGTTTGTGCGCCTACTGTCAATGCTGTGATGAACAGCATGAGTGTCATGATTAACTTTTTCATTTGGATTCTTGTTTTTCTGCTATAACGGCGAAAAGTTGATATCCCCCCATGTGAAGCTTGTTAAACAAAGTTAAGAAGGTAGAAGTAGTCGGCCGACTTCTTGCGCAGTTGTCTGATGGCTTTGCTGATCTGGTGTTCTACGGTTTTCTCGCTAATGCCGAGCTCTTGGGCTATCTCATGATAGGTCATCCCGTCGCGCTTGGCCATCAGGAATATCATGCGGCAACGTTCTGGCAGTGCGTCGATGGCTGTCCATAGTTCAGCTTCATGTAGGCTTCGCTCAGCTGCTTCTTCATCGGTGATGGTGCCTTCGAGGTCGGTGGGTGTGATGTCGGTTTTTAAGGGGTTCCCCTTGCGGATATGGTCTATGCAGGCATTTCTGACGGTGGCATAGAGATAAGCCTTATCAATGACGGCAGTAGGCTTCTCTATCAGTTTCACAAAACATTCCTGCACCAAGTCCTCCACCACGTCGGCATCGCCAACATAGTGTAGTGCGTAGAGACATAATGGTTTATAGTAGTAAAGAAAAAGTTGCTCGATATCCATGAAAACACACAAAAAAAAGAGCAGCATGGTGCGCCATGCTGCCCCTTCTATGAAATATTAATTAGAGGTTTGCATTGTCCTTTGCCCAGTCCTCTACGGCAGGGATGATGCCCAGAGAGATAATCTCGTCGCGCATCTTCTGCAGGTGCTCGTAAGAAGCCTGGAGAGCTGCCATCTCCTCAGCAGTACCCTCGGGCTCAGTGAAGTGTACACCGTCCTTGTCGATAACAGTAGGCATAGCCATCATAACGTTCTTGAAGCCGTAAGCGTTTACATAGCAACCAGCAGGCCACTTGAAAGGCTCACCACCCATGGCACCCTCGATCATCTTTACAGCCTGATAAGCAGGGCTCTGGAATGAAGAACGGCCACGGAGCTTGATGATGTTGCTACCGCCCTGTGTTGTCATGTGCTTGATCTCAGCCCAACGCTCCTCAGAGAGTGAAAGCTCAGAGAGAGGCTTGCCGTCGATGAGAGCCTTGCTGGCGAATACAGCCATCTGCTCACCATGACCACCGTAGGTGTAAGCGTTAGTAACCTTGTCCTGCTGTACGCCGAACTCCTGAGCCAGCTGCTGCTGCAGACGGGTAGAGTCGAGAGCTGCCAGTGAAGTCAGCTGGTTTGGCTTCAAACCTGAGTGAATCAGAGCGGTCAGAGCTGTTACGTCAGCGGGGTTGAAGATAACTACCACGTGCTTTACGTCTGGGCAGTACTTCTTGATGTTCTCACCGAAGTCGGCTGCAATCTGGCAGTTGCCCTTCAGCAAGTCCTCACGGGTCATACCCTCCTTACGAGGAGCACCACCAGAAGAGATAATGTATTTAGCACCTGTGAAAGCCTCCTTAGGATCTACAGTATAAGAGATGTTTGCACCAGGGAAAGCGCAGTGGCACATCTCGTCGTAAACACCATGAACACCTGGCTCATAGATATCATACAAACAAATGTTGGGAGTCAAACCCAGCATCAGTACACTCTGTACCATGTTAGAACCGATCATACCACCGGCACCAACAATCACCAATTTCTCGTTAGTTAAAAATGCCATAATTGTATTTTTTATATTGTTATTTTTAAAGTGCTGCAAAGTTACGAAAAAAGACTCATATAAAGCGGTTTTTTATTATTAATCTGTGTTAATCATGTGATTTTCTGCCAGTTATTTCGTACCTTTGTAATCTCGAAATTACAAAAGACGATGATAATGACTGTTACTCAACGACTTGAAGCACTTCGCGAGGTTATGAAACGTGAACATCTCGCTGCATTTATCTTTCCAAGTACCGACCCTCATCAAGGTGAATACGTACCCGACCATTGGAAAGGGCGCGAGTTTATCAGTGGCTTTAATGGTTCGGCTGGCACTGCTGTTGTCACGCTCACGTCGGCAGCCTTGTGGACAGATTCGCGCTATTTTATTGCTGCTGCCGACCAGTTGAAGGGAACAGGAATCCAATTGATGAAACTGAAGATGCCTGACACCCCCACCATAGCCGAGTGGATTGGTAGTGAGTGTGGCGCTGGAGCCGAGGTGGGGCTGGATGGCTACTGCTCGTCGGTTAATAGTGTCAAGGAGTTGATAGCCGATCTTCGTCAGCTGGGTGGTATCACCCTGCGCACCAATCTCGATCCTTTGGCACGGATTTGGACCGATCGCCCTACCATCCCAGAGCATCCTGTTGAGATTTATCCATTGAAGTATGCTGGTGAGAGTTGTCATGAAAAGATAGCCCGTATCCGCAAGGCGCTGCGCCAGAAGCACGCCGACGGTATGCTCATGTCGGCACTCGATGATATTGCGTGGACACTGAACCTGCGCGGCACGGATGTGCATTGCAATCCCGTGTTTGTCAGTTACCTGCTTATTTCTACCCAGAGTGTTACGTTATATATTAATAAGGTGAAGTTGTCACCCGAGGTTCTGGCTTATCTCAAAGCCGAAGGGGTAGGGGTGGCACCTTACGAGGCAGTGGCAAAGGGTCTGAAGGATTATTTTGAGTATAACATCCTGCTCGATCCGGATGAAGTGAACTACACGCTCTTCAAGCAAGTGAACTGCGAGATAGTAGAGGCCGAATCGCCTGTGAAGCGTATGAAAACCATTAAGAATGCTGCAGAAATAGAGGGCTTTAAGTCGGCCATGCTCAAAGATGGTATTGCGATGGTGAAGTTCCTGTCGTGGTTGAAACCTGCTGTTGAGGCCGGAGGACAGACGGAAATCTCTATCGACAAGAAACTGACCTCGCTTCGTGCCGAACAACCACTCTATCGTGATATCTCTTTCGATACCATTGCTGGCTATCAGGCGCATGGTGCCATTGTGCATTACGAGGCCACGCCCGAGACCGATATCCCATTGAAACCTGAGGGCTTCCTACTGCTGGACAGCGGTGCGCAGTATCTTGATGGCACTACCGACATCACCCGCACCATCGCCCTCGGTCCGTTGACAGAGGAGCAGAAGCGTGTTTATACCTTGGTGCTCAAAGGGCATATCCAGATAGAGCTCTGCAAGTTTCCTGCTGGTGCCAGCGGCACCCAGATTGATATCCTGGCCCGCGAGGCATTGTGGCGCGAGGGCTTGAACTATCTGCATGGCACTGGTCATGGCGTAGGCACCTATCTCAATGTGCACGAAGGTCCTCATCAGTTCCGTATGGAGTGGAAACCCGCCCCCTTGGTGGCTGGTATGACCATTACTGACGAACCAGGTATCTATCTCGAGGGAAAGTTCGGTGTGCGCGTGGAGAATACCCTTCTGATTACACCTTACAAGGAAACTCAGTTTGGTCAGTTCCTGCGGTTTGAGAGTCTCACCCTCTGTCCTATCGACACAACGCCCATCATCAAGGACCTGCTTCTGGCCGAGGAGATCGATTGGCTCAACCAATACCACCAGCGCGTATTCGACACCCTGTCGCCTCATCTCGATGATGATGTAAAGGCTTGGCTTAAAGAAGCCTGCCATCCCGTTAAGTTCTAAGCTGGGGCAGGGTTATACTGTGCAGGATAACTTCGCCGAGGCTGCCCGCTGCTATGAGCAGACCGTCGCAGGAGTTATTCCTGTGCTGAGATACAGTAAGACTTAAATGATGTTTTAGTAAAAAATCGCAACAAGCTCCATTCTGTTGCGATTATTTGTATAAGCTCATTTTGGGCGTTGAGTTAATTCAGAAAGAGCATTGAGTTAATTCATTGAGTGTTTTGAATTAACTCAAGGTTTTTGAAGGGTTGTTTGCTGTATTTTCAAATATCTTGAATAATGGCAAGTGTGAGACTTGGTAATCTGTAGGCTGGTATGTCCAGCGGGTGCAATCAGTGTGTCAAAACGCGTGGTAAAGAAGAAATAATTGTAATTTGGAATGTTGATAATGTGTTAAAATCAAAGATTTTGAGAATTATTTGATAAATTTCGTCTAAAAACTTGGTCGTTTTGTAAAAATGTTGTAACTTTGCACCCGCTTTTCGAGGTTGTATGCCCGAGAGCATTAAGTTTAACGTAAAATAATTAAAAGCAAAACAAATGATTATTGTACCAGTAAAGGAAGGCGAGAACATTGAGAAGGCTCTCAAGAAGTTCAAGAGAAAGTTCGAGAAGACAGGTGTTGTAAAGGAGCTGCGTCGTCGTCAGCAGTTTGACAAGCCATCTGTACTGAAGCGCCTTAAGATGGAGCACGCTGTTTATGTTCAGCAGCTTCGCGCTAACGAGGAATAAAAAAAGTTCCCCGAAAATTTGGTAGTTTCGAGAAATTTCCGTAAATTCGTACCCGAATACTAATGGTTGCGATTTTATGATGATTAACCGGTTTCTAGACTACCTGCGCTACGAGCGGAACACATCTCCGCTGACGGTGCAGACATACGAGGAAAGCCTAAGGGATTTTGAGTCGTATGTGACTTTTAGGGATAAAGAACTCTCTTTAAGTTCGGTAGATGCCGATCTGATCCGTGACTGGATGGAGAGTCTGATGGATAAAGGAAACTCTGCCTCAACGATTAACAAGAAGTTGAGTGCACTGCGTTCCTTTTACCGCTTTGCCTTAAAGAGACAACTGGTTAAGGCTGATCCGGCACATGCCGTGACGGGGCCGAAGAAATCAAAACCGCTGCCGCAGTTCCTACGTGAAGGTGAGATGGAACGCTTGCTGGACGGAATAGAATGGGATGACTCATTTAATAATGTTCGCGCACGTACCATTATATTAATTTTTTACGAGGCCGGTTTGCGACGTTCGGAGCTTGTGAGCCTGAATGATACAGACCTGGATTATGAAGCGGCGCAATTGAAAGTGACGGGAAAAAGAAACAAGCAGCGCATAGTGCCCTTCGGGGCTGAACTGGCTGAAGCGCTTAAGCACTATCAAGCTGTTCGGACAGAAATGTTTGGAAAAACTAACGGCGCGCTTTTTCTGGGTGATAAAGGTGAGCGGATAACGGTTGCTCAGGTGTACAAGCTGGTAAATCACTACTTGTCGCTGGTGACCTCGCTGAAAAAGCGTTCGCCCCATGTGCTTAGGCATACCTTTGCCACCGCTATGTTGAATAATGGTGCTGGATTGGAATCGATCAAGAATTTGTTGGGTCACGCCAGCGTGAGTACCACCGAGATCTATACCCACACCACATTCGAGCAACTGAAACGAATTTATAAAGAGGCTCACCCTAGAGCCTGAATCTTATTTATTAACTCTTTAAAAATAGGAGGTAACTATGGAGATTATGATTAAGTCGATTCATTTCGACGCTACCGAGCAGTTAGAGGCGTTCATCGAGAAGAAGGTCGCCAAGTTAGAAAAATCTTTTGAGGATATACAGAAAGTAGAGGTGCAACTTAAAGTAGTCAAGCCGGCCACCGCTCTAAATAAGCAAGCAAGTCTTGAGGTTTTCGTTCCAGGAAACACGCTTTTCGTAGATAAGACTTGTGACACTTTTGAGGAAGGAATCGACCTTTGTGTGGATTCTATGAGGGCTCAACTGACGAAATTCAAGGAAAAATTGAGAAATAGATAAAAAAAACTCGAAAAAGTTTTGGTAATTCAAAAATAAGTCGTAACTTTGCAGCCGTTTTCCGACAGGTCGTAAATCTGAAACAGAGAACGGCTGCTTAGAAAAGCCTCTTTAGCTCAGTTGGCCAGAGCACGTGATTTGTAATCTCGGGGTCGTTGGTTCGAATCCGACAAGAGGCTCAAAAGGAAGGAGGCGGGAGTTTCATCCCGGTTCGTATGAACGAAATGATATGGGTGTTTTCCAGAGTGGCCAAATGGGGCAGACTGTAAATCTGCTGTCTTTCGACTTCGGTGGTTCGAATCCATCAGCACCCACTACAAGAGATGTTTGCGGAAATAGCTCAGTTGATAGAGCACTAGCCTTCCAAGCTGGGGGTCGCGGGTTTGAGCCCCGTTTTCCGCTCAAAGACATGCTGTAATAGCTCAGTGGTAGAGCACTTCCTTGGTAAGGAAGAGGTCCTGAGTTCAACTCTCAGTTACAGCTCTCTTGAGACTAGAAGGAGGAAACTGAAAATTCGTAATAATTAACAAAATTAATAACAAGTAAAATGGCAAAAGAGAATTTTGTGCGCACCAAACCGCACGTAAACATCGGTACTATCGGTCACGTTGACCACGGTAAGACAACTCTGACAGCTGCTATCACAACTGTGCTGGCTAAGGCTGGTCTCTCTGAGGTTAAGTCATTCGATCAGATTGACAATGCTCCTGAGGAGAAGGAGCGTGGTATCACTATTAACACCGCTCACGTTGAGTACGAGACTGCTACTCGTCACTACGCTCACGTTGACTGCCCAGGACACGCTGACTATGTAAAGAACATGGTAACTGGTGCTGCTCAGATGGACGGTGCTATTCTTGTTGTAGCTGCTACTGACGGTCCTATGCCTCAGACTCGTGAGCACGTTCTGCTCGCTCGTCAGGTAAACGTTCCCCGTCTGGTTGTATTCCTGAACAAGTGCGATATGGTTGAGGATGAGGAGATGCTGGAGCTCGTTGAGATGGAGGTTCAGGAGATTCTCGCTCAGTACGAGTTCGAGGAAGATACTCCAATTATCCGTGGTTCTGCTCTTGGTGCACTGAACGGTGTTGCTAAGTGGGAGGAGAAGGTTATGGAGCTGATGAACACCTGTGACACTTGGATCCAGGAGCCTCCTCGTGCTACTGACAAGCCTTTCTTGATGCCTGTTGAGGACGTATTCTCAATCACAGGTCGTGGTACTGTAGCTACTGGTCGTATCGAGACTGGTGTTATCCACGTAGGTGATGAGGTTGAGCTGCTCGGTCTTGGTGAGGACAAGAAGTCAGTTGTAACTGGCGTTGAGATGTTCCGCAAGATTCTTGATGAGGGTCAGGCTGGTGATAACGTAGGTCTGCTGCTCCGCGGTATCGACAAGAACGAGATCAAGCGTGGTATGGTACTCTGCCACCCAGGTCAGATCAAGCCATTCAAGAAGTTCAAGGCTTCTATCTATGTTCTGAAGAAGGAAGAGGGTGGTCGTCACACTCCATTCGGAAACAAGTATCGTCCTCAGTTCTACCTCCGCACAATGGACTGCACAGGTGAGATTTCTCTCCCCGCAGGTGTTGAGATGGTAATGCCTGGTGATAACGTAGAGATCACTGTTGAGCTTATCTACGCTGTAGCTCTGAACCCAGGTCTGCGCTTCGCTATCCGTGAGGGTGGTCGCACAGTAGGTTCTGGTCAGATCACAGAGGTTTACGAGGACTAATCCTCTAAACCGTCTAGACTCTAGAATTTTCTAGTAATACTAGATAAAAAAGCCCCCGTTTTTAATGGGCGGGGGCTTACTTACGGGAATAGCTCAGTTGGTAGAGCATCGGTCTCCAAAACCGAGGGTCGTGGGTTCGAGTCCTCCTTCCCGTGCTAAAAAAGAAAGATTATGTTTAAGAAGTTTATCGATTATTGCAAAGCTTGTTACGACGAGTTGGCTCATAAGACAACATGGCCCTCTCGCAAGGAGTTGACTCATAGTGCAGTAGTGGTGCTTTCAGCATCGCTTATTATTGCGTTAGTAGTATGGGTTATGGACTTTGTGTTCAAGTCGGTAATGAGTATGGTTTATCCCGGTTAATTACGCTTTGAGATATGGCTCAGTCAGGAATGAAATGGTATGTACTTCGCGCTGTAAGCGGTAAAGAGGCTAAGGTAAAAGAATACCTTGAGGCTCTGGCTAAGCGTGACTCCTTCCTCCAGGCAAACGTAGGTCAGGTTTTGCTGCCTACCGAGAAATATGCTCAGTTGCGTAATGGCAAACGTGTGGTAAAGGAGAAGCTGTTCTTGCCAGGTTATGTGTTGGTAGAGGCCAACTTGCAGGGTGAGATGGCTCATACACTTCGCTTTATGCCTAATGTGTTAGGCTTCCTGGGTGGTTTGGATAACCCAACCCCAGTAAAGCAGAGTGATATTAATCGTATCCTCGGTACTGCAGAGGAAACAGAGATTAAGAGTGAAGAGGCTAATGTTCCATATGCTGTGGATGAAGCAGTGAAGGTAACAGATGGTCCTTTCAGCGGATTCAGCGGAATTATCGAAGAGGTTAATGCCGAGAAACACAAGCTGAAAGTTATGGTTAAGATTTTCGGTCGTAAGACTCCTCTGGAACTTGGATACAATCAAGTAGAAAAAGAATAGGGTGAATGTTACGGTTCGCCTGTTCCTATATATCGTTGAAGGAGGCTTCCACTCCAGAGACTTATATAACAATTCAATAAATAATTAACAGAAATGGCTAAAGAAGTTGCTGGATTAATCAAATTGCAGATTAAAGGTGGCGCTGCGAATCCTTCTCCCCCAGTAGGACCTGCTCTGGGTTCTAAGGGAATTAATATTATGGGATTCTGCAAAGAGTTCAACGCCAGAACCCAGGATAAGGCAGGAAAGATTATTCCTGTTGTTATCACCTACTACACTGACAAGTCATTCTCTTTCGAGCTGAAGACTCCACCTGCAGCTGTACAGCTGAAGGAAGCTGCTAAGCTCAAGAGCGGTAGTGCTGAGCCAAACCGTAAAAAGGTAGCCAAGGTAACTTGGGATCAGGTTCGTGTTATCGCCGAGGATAAGCTGAAAGACTTGAACTGCTTTACCGTTGAGTCGGCAATGAAGCTGATTGCAGGTACAGCGCGTAGTATGGGTATCACTGTAGAAGGGGAGTTCCCTGGTAAATAATTAATAACTTCAATTAAGAAAATGAGTAAACTGACAAAAAATCAAAAGTTGGTCGCTGATAAGGTTGAAGCAGGGAAAGCATACTCTTTGAAGGAAGCCGCCGCACTGGTGAAGGAAATTACCACCACTAAGTTCGACGCTTCAGTTGATATCGATGTACGCTTGGGCGTTGATCCACGTAAGGCTAACCAGATGGTTCGTGGCGTTGTTTCGCTGCCAAACGGTACTGGTAAGGTTACACGTGTGCTCGCTCTCTGTACTCCTGATCAGGAGGCTGCTGCTAAGGAAGCAGGTGCTGACTATGTTGGTCTCGATGAATATATCGAAAAGATCAAGGGCGGTTGGACAGATGTTGATGTTATCATCACAATGCCTTCTTGCATGGGTAAGCTCGGTCCTTTGGGCCGTGTGCTCGGTCCTCGCGGACTGATGCCTAACCCTAAGAGTGGTACTGTTACTATGGATGTAGCTAAGGCAGTAAAGGAAGTTAAGCAGGGTAAGATTGACTTTAAGGTTGATAAGGCCGGTATCGTGCACACATCAATCGGTAAGATCAACTTCAATGCTGATCAGATCTTTGAGAATGCTAAGGAGTTCATCTCTACTATTATCAAGCTGAAGCCAGCTGCTGCTAAGGGTACATACATTAAGAGTATCTTCATCTCAAGCACTATGAGCATGGGTATCAAGGTAGATCCTAAATCAGTTGAATAACTCGTTAAAAGATTAGACAAATGAAAAAGGAAGTAAAAGATACTATCATCGTAGAACTTGGTGAGAAGCTGAAGGCATATCCTCATTTCTATCTTGTTGACCTCGCTGGTCTGGATGCCGCTAAGACATCTGAGCTCCGTGAGAAGTGCTTCAAGAGTGAGATTAAGCTCCTGATGGTTAAGAATACTCTTCTCCAGAAGGCTTTCGAGGCTTCAGAGATTGATTTCTCTCCACTTTATGAGTGCTTGAAGGGTAACACAGCTGTTATGTTTGCACAGACAGCTAACGTTCCTGCTAAGCTGATCAAGGAGTACAAGAAGGAAGGTATCCCAGCCCTCAAGGGTGCATATGCAGAGGAGAGCTTCTTCGTAGGTGCTGACAAGCTTGATGAGCTCGTAGCAATCAAGAGCAAGAACGAACTGATTGCCGAGGTTGTAGCTCTGCTCCAGTCTCCAATCAAGAATGTTGTTTCTGGCTTGAACGCCGGTGGCAAGGTTCACGGTCTGCTTGACGCTATCGCTGAGCGTAACAAATAAGCGAAATAAGTAACATTAACATTAAAAACAATTAAAATTTTAAATAAAATGGCAGATATTAAAGCTATTGCAGAAGAGTTGGTAAACCTTACTGTAAAAGAAGTAAATGAGTTGGCAACTGTCCTGAAGGACGAGTATGGAATTGAGCCCGCCGCTGCAGCTGTTGCTGTTGCCGCTGGTCCTGCTGCAGCTGGTGCTGCTGATGCAGCTGAGGAGAAGACTTCATTCGACGTAGTTCTGAAGTCAGCTGGTGCTGCTAAGTTGCAGGTTGTTAAGGCCGTTAAGGAGGCTTGTGGTCTTGGTCTGAAAGAGGCTAAGGATCTCGTAGACGGTGCTCCTGCTACCGTTAAGGAGGGTCTGAGCAAGGAAGAGGCTGAGAACCTGAAGAAGACCATCGAGGCCGCTGGCGCCGAGGTTGAGCTGAAGTAATCAGTTACAAACAAATAGCAATCGGTTAGGGACTCCCCAGTAGGGGGTTCCTAGCCTTTTTATTTAAATTATAATTTATGGCTTCAAAAATAATAGATAACAGAGTAAACTTTGGTAGCGTCAAAAATCCGATGCCATTCCCGGATTTCCTTGATGTGCAATTAAAGTCGTTCAAAGACTTCCTGCAGTTGGATACTCCGCCTGAGGAACGCAAGAATGACGGCTTGTATAAGGTGTTCGCTGAGAACTTCCCTATCACCGACACACGTAATAATTTCGTTCTTGAGTTCTTGGATTACTATATCGACCCACCTCGCTACAGCATCGATGAGTGCCTGGAGCGCGGTCTGACATATAGTGTGCCCTTGAAGGCTAAGCTTAAGCTGTATTGTACTGATCCGGATCATGAGGATTTCGGAACTGTGATTCAGGATGTGTTCCTGGGTCCTATTCCTTATATGACCGCCAATGGTACATTCGTTATCAATGGAGCCGAGCGCGTTGTCGTTTCACAGTTGCACCGTTCACCTGGCGTATTCTTCGGCCAGAGCGTTCATGCTAACGGTACACTGCTCTATTCGGCACGTGTTATCCCATTCAAGGGTTCTTGGATCGAGTTTGCTACCGACATCAATAACGTGATGTACGCTTACATCGACCGTAAGAAGAAGTTGCCTGTAACAACTCTGCTTCGTGCAATCGGTTTCGAGGCTGATAAGGACATCCTGCAGATCTTTGACCTGGCCGAGGAGGTGAAGGTTAACAAGAAGAGCCTGAAGGCCGTTATCGGCTGCAAGTTGGCTGCACGTGTGCTGAAGAGCTGGAACGAGGACTTCGTTGATGAGGATACTGGTGAGGTAGTATCAATCGAGCGTAACCAGATGATTATGGAGCGTGAGACTGAGATTACCGAGGAGAACATGATGGATATCCTTGAGAGTGGCGCACAGACTATCCTCGTGCACAAGGATGCATCGGTTGCTTCTGACTACAGTATCATCTTCAATACTTTGGCCAAAGACCCTTCAAACTCAGAGAAAGAGGCTGTGCTTTACATCTATCGTCAGCTGCGTAATGCTGATCCTGCCGATGATGCCAGCGCTCGTGAGGTTATCCAGAACCTGTTCTTCTCTGATAAGCGTTATGATCTTGGTGATGTGGGTCGTTACCGTATCAACAAGAAGCTTGGTTTGAACACCGACATGGACGTACGTGTTCTTACTAAGGAAGACATTATTGAAATTATCAAGTATCTGATTCAGCTGGTTAACTCTAAGGCCACTGTCGATGATATCGACCACTTGTCAAACCGTCGCGTTCGTACCGTCGGTGAGCAGCTGGCTAATCAGTTCTCTATAGGTCTGGCTCGTATGAGCCGTACCATCCGTGAGCGCATGAACGTTCGCGATAATGAGGTGTTCACACCAACCGATCTGATCAACGCCAAGACTATCTCGAGCGTTATCAACTCATTCTTCGGTACTAACCCTCTGTCGCAGTTCATGGACCAGACCAACCCTCTGGCCGAGGTAACTCACAAGCGTCGTCTCTCTGCCCTGGGTCCTGGTGGTCTGAGCCGTGAGCGCGCCGGATTCGAGGTTCGTGACGTACACTATACACACTATGGTCGTCTGTGTCCTATCGAGAGCCCTGAGGGACCAAACATCGGTCTGATTTCTTCGCTCTGTGTATATGCAAAGATCAACGAGCTCGGATTCATTCAGACTCCATACCGTAAGGTTGAGAACGGTGTAGCCAATCTGAATAGCGATGGTATCGTTTACCTCACCGCTGAGGAGGAGGAGAACCATATCATCGGACAGGGTAACGCACCTCTGAACGACGATGGTACCTTCATCCGCTCGGTTGTTAAGTGCCGTCAGGATGCTGACTTCCCCGTTGTTCCACCAACAGATGTTGACCTGATGGATGTATCTCCACAGCAGATTGCCTCTATCGCTGCATCGCTCATCCCATTCCTGGAGCACGACGATGCTCACCGTGCGCTGATGGGATCTAACATGATGCGCCAGGCTGTACCTCTGCTGCACAATGAGGCACCTATCGTAGGTACCGGTATCGAGAAGCAGGTATGTGAGGACTCACGTACCATGGTTACTGCTGAAGGTGATGGTGTGATCGAGTATGTTGATGCTACAACCATCCGCATTCTCTACGACCGCACTGAGGACGAGGAGTTCGTAAGCTTCGAGCCTGCCCTGAAGGAGTATCGTATTGCTAAGTTCCGTCGTACCAACCAGAATATGACCATCGACCTGCGTCCTATCTGTGAGAAAGGACAGCGCGTGAAGGCCGGTGATATCCTGACTGAGGGTTATGCTACTGAGAATGGTGAGCTGGCTCTGGGCCGCAACCTGCTGGTAGCCTACATGCCTTGGAAGGGTTACAACTATGAGGATGCTATCGTGCTTAACGAGCGTATCGTTCGTGACGACGTGCTGACTTCAGTTCACGTTGACGAGTACACACTCGATGTACGTGAGACCAAGCGTGGTGTTGAGGAGTTTACTGCTGATATTCCTAACGTAAGTGAGGAAGCCACTAAGGATCTGGACGACAATGGTGTAATCCGCGTTGGTGCACGTGTTGAGCCAGGCGACATCCTGATTGGTAAGATTTCACCTAAGGGTGAGAGCGATCCTTCACCAGAGGAGAAGCTGCTCCGTGCCATCTTCGGTGATAAGGCCGGTGACGTGAAGGATTCTTCACTGAAGGCTAACCCATCGCTGAGTGGTGTTATCATTGATAAGAAGATGTTCCAGCGTGCCATCAAGGATCGTAAGTCTAAGCAGCAGGATAAGATCGTGCTCGCTAAGATCGACGAGGAGTACGAGGCAAAGGTTGAGGACCTGAAGGATATCCTGATTGATAAGCTCATGGAGCTCACTAAGGGTAAGACCTCACAGGGTGTGAAGGACTACACTGGTGCTGAGATCATCACCAAGGGTAGCAAGTTCACTGCAACAGCTCTGCGCAACCTTGAGTATGGCGATGTACAGATTAGCAACTGGACCACTGATGAGCATAAGAACGAGCTGATTGCCAAGCTGATTATCAACTTCATGAAGAAGTATAAGCTGCTTGATGCTGAGATGAAGCGTAAGAAGTTTGCCATCACTATCGGTGACGAGCTGCCAAACGGCATCCTGCAGATGGCTAAGGTATATGTAGCCAAGAAGCGTAAGATCGGTGTAGGTGATAAGTTGGCCGGACGTCACGGTAACAAGGGTATCGTATCTAAGATCGTACGTCAGGAGGATATGCCGTTCCTCGAGGATGGTCGTCCTGTTGACTTGGTACTGAACCCACTGGGTGTGCCTTCTCGAATGAACCTCGGTCAGATCTTCGAGGCCATTCTCGGTGCTGCCGGTAAGAAACTCGGTGTGAAGTTCGCTACTCCTATCTTCGACGGTGCTAAGCTCGAAGACCTGGCAGAGTGGACTGATAAGGCAGGTCTGCCACGCCTCTGCTCTACCCACCTGTATGATGGTGAGACCGGTGAGCGCTTCGACCAGCCTGCTACAGTAGGTATCACCTACTTCCTGAAGCTCGGTCACATGGTTGAGGACAAGATGCACGCCCGTTCAATCGGTCCGTACAGTTTGATTACTCAGCAGCCTCTTGGTGGTAAGGCTCAGTTTGGTGGTCAGCGTTTTGGAGAGATGGAGGTTTGGGCCCTCGAGGCCTTTGGTGCTAGCCATGTGCTTCAGGAGATTCTGACAATCAAGTCTGACGATACAGTAGGTCGTTCAAAGGCTTACGAGGCTATCGTTAAGGGCGAGCCAATGCCAACACCTGGTATCCCAGAGTCTCTCAATGTGCTGCTGCACGAGTTGCGTGGTCTTGGATTGAGTATTACCCTCGACTAAGTGAGTTAAGAATTAAGAGTTAAGAATTAAGAGAAAGATAATATATATGGCTTTCAAGAAGGATTCAAAAATAAAGAATAATTTTACGAAGATTACCATCGGACTTGCTTCTCCTGAAGAGATCCTGGAGAGCAGCTACGGTGAGGTTACCAAGCCAGAGACCATCAACTATCGTACTTATAAGCCTGAGCGTGATGGCTTGTTCTGTGAGCGCATCTTCGGTCCTACCAAGGATTACGAGTGTGCCTGCGGTAAGTACAAGCGCATCCGTTATAAGGGTATCGTGTGCGACCGTTGCGGTGTTGAGGTAACAGAAAAGAAGGTACGTCGTGAGCGTTCTGGTCACATCGAGCTCGTTGTGCCCGTAGCCCACATCTGGTACTTCCGTAGTCTTCCTAATAAGATCGGTTATCTGCTGGGTATTCCTACCAAGAAGCTCGATGCTATCATTTACTATGAGCGCTACGTGGTTATCCAGCCAGGTGTTATGGCCGGTCGCAAGGATGCTGAGGGTAACGATGCTTTGGGTTCTAACAAGTTTGACCTGCTCTCAGAGGATGAGTACTCTGAAATCGTAGAGAATCAGCTTTCGCCAGATAACGAGTATCTGGATGATAGCGATCCAAATAAATTCATCGCTAAGATGGGTGCCGAGGCTATCTATGACCTCTTGACACGTATCGATCTCGACTCACTGTCGTATGAGCTGCGTGACCGTGCTAACAGCGACTCTTCAGTTCAGCGCAAGAACGAGGCTCTGAAGCGTCTGCAGGTTGTGGAGGCTTTCCGTACCAGCGTAGAGAAGGGTATCAACCGTCCAGAGTGGATGATCATGAAGATTATCCCTGTTACTCCTCCAGAGCTTCGTCCTCTGGTTCCACTGGATGGTGGACGTTTTGCTACTTCTGACTTGAACGATCTCTATCGTCGTGTCATCATCCGTAACAACCGTCTGAAGCGTCTGATGGAGATCAAGGCTCCTGAGGTGATCCTCCGAAACGAGAAGCGTATGCTGCAGGAGGCTGTGGATTCACTCTTCGACAACTCACGTAAGTCGAGCGCCGTTAAGAGCGATAGCAACCGTCCTCTGAAGTCTCTCTCTGACTCACTGAAAGGTAAGCAGGGACGCTTCCGTCAGAACTTGCTGGGTAAGCGTGTTGACTATTCAGCCCGTTCGGTTATCGTTGTAGGTCCTGAGCTGAAGATGGGTGAGTGCGGTCTGCCAAAGCTGATGGCTGCTGAGCTCTATAAGCCATTCATCATCCGCAAGCTCATCGAGCGCGGTATCGTGAAGACTGTGAAGAGCGCTAAGAAGATTGTTGACCGTCGTGAGCCAGTTATCTGGGATATCCTGGAGAACGTGATGAAGGGTCACCCTGTGCTCCTGAACCGTGCACCAACACTGCACCGTCTGGGTATCCAGGCCTTCCAGCCTAAGATGATTGAGGGTAAGGCTATCCAGCTGCACCCATTGGCTTGTACTGCGTTCAACGCCGACTTCGATGGTGACCAGATGGCTGTTCACCTCCCACTGTCAAACGAGGCTATCCTCGAGGCTCAGTTGCTCATGCTGCAGAGCCATAACATCCTGAACCCTGCCAACGGTGCTCCTATCACTGTGCCTTCACAGGATATGGTGCTCGGTCTGTACTATATCACCAAGATTCGTCCAGGCGCTAAGGGTGAGGGTCTTACCTTCTACGGACCAGAGGAGGCTATCATCGCTCACAACGAGGGTAAGTGCGAACTGCACGCCCAGGTAAAGGTGGTTGTTGACGATATCGTTGACGGTCAGCCTGTGCGCCACATGGTAGAGACTTCTGTAGGTCGTGTCATCGTTAATGGCATCGTTCCAAAGGAGGTAGGTTTCGTTAATAAGATTATCTCTAAGAAGAGTCTGCGCGACATCATCGGTGCCGTTATTAAGAATGTAGGTTTCGCCGAGGCTTGTGAGTTCCTTGATGGTATCAAGAACCTGGGTTACCGCATGGCTTATGTAGCCGGACTGTCGTTCAACCTCGATGATATCATTATTCCTAAGGAGAAGGCTGAGCTGATTGCTAAGGGTAATGAAGAGGTACAGCAGATTACTGACAACTATAACATGGGATTCATCACCGACAACGAGCGTTATAATCAGGTTATCGATACCTGGACCCACGTCAACAACGACATCGGTAACATTCTGCTGAAGCAGATGACCGAGGCTGACCAGGGATTCAACGCTGTATTCATGATGCTTGACTCAGGTGCCCGTGGTAGTAAGGACCAGATTAAGCAGCTTTCAGGTATCCGTGGTCTGATGGCTAAACCTCAGAAGGCCGGTGCCGAGGGTCACCAGATTATTGAAAACCCAATCCTTTCTAACTTTAAGGAGGGTATGTCAGTGCTTGAGTACTTTATCTCTACTCACGGTGCTCGTAAGGGTCTGGCTGATACCGCTATGAAGACTGCCGACGCCGGTTATCTGACACGTCGTCTGGTTGACGTTTCACACGATGTGATTATCACCGAGGAGGACTGTGGTACCCTGCGTGGTCTGCAGTGTACAGCACTGAAGAGTGGCGACGAGATCATCTCAAGCCTGTCAGAGCGTATCCTGGGTCGTGTGTCAGTTCACGACGTAATCAATCCTAAGACTGGAGAGGTTATCGTAGCTGCTGGTGAGGAGATCACTGAGTCTATCGCCGACGCTATCGAGGCATCTGATATCGAGATGGTAGAGATCCGTTCTGTGCTCACTTGTGAGTCTAAGAAGGGTGTCTGCATGAAGTGTTACGGACGTAACCTCGCTACCCGTCGTATGGTACAGAAGGGTGAGGCTGTTGGTGTGATTGCCGCTCAGGCTATCGGTGAGCCAGGTACACAGCTGACACTTCGTACGTTCCACGCCGGTGGTGTGGCTGCCAACGCCGCAGCTAATGCAAGCATCGTATGTAAGTATGATCGCGCTATGATCGAGCTCGAGGAGGTACGTATCGTTCCATTCGATGAGGATGGTCGTGAGTGTCAGATGGTTGTAAGCCGTCTGGGTGAGATGCGCTTCGTTGATCCTAACACGAAGATTGTACTCTCTACCGTTAACGTGCCTTACGGTTCGTCACTCTACTTCGGTAATGGCGACACTGTTGCCAAGGGCGACAAGATTGCTCAGTGGGACCCATTCAACGCCGTTATCGTTACCGAGTACGCTGGTACGCTGAAGTTCAACGACGTTATCGAGGGTGTTACCTTCCGTGCTGAAACCGACGAAACAACCGGTCTGACTGAAAAGATCGTTACTGAGTCGCGCGACCGTACTAAGGTTCCTACCTGTGATGTAATTGGAGCCGATGGTGAGGTCATCGGAACATATAGCTTCCCTGTGGGTGGTCACGTAGTTGTAGAGGACGGTCAGACCGTTGCTACCGGTGAAACTCTCGTTAAGATTCCACGTGCTGCTGCCAAGGGTGGTGATATCACCGGAGGTCTGCCTCGTGTAACTGAGCTCTTCGAGGCTCGTAACCCATCTAACCCTGCAGTCGTATCTGAGATCGATGGTGAGGTAACCATGGGTAAGGTGAAGCGTGGTAACCGTGAGATCATCGTTACCTCTAAGACAGGTGAGCAGCGCCGCTACCTCGTATCACTGTCAAAGCAGATCCTGGTACAGGAGCACGATGCCGTTCGTGCCGGTACGCCACTCTCTGACGGTGTGATTACTCCAGGCGATATCCTGGCTATTAAGGGTCCTACCGCCGTTCAGGAGTATATTGTAAACGAGGTTCAGGACGTATATCGTCTGCAGGGTGTAAAGATCAACGACAAGCACTTTGAGATTATCGTACGTCAGATGATGCGTAAGGTACAGATCAATGAGCCTGGTGATACTTCATTCCTCGAGCAGGAGATTGTTGATAAGCTCGACTTCGCAGAGGAGAACGATCGTATCTGGGGTAAGAAGGTTGTTACCGACGCTGGTGACTCTGAGAACCTGCAGAAGGGTCAGATTGTTACTGCCCGCAAGCTGCGCGACGAGAACTCGATGCTGAAGCGTCGTGACCTCCGTCTGGTTCAGGTTCGTGATGCTGTGCCCGCTACATCTACACAGATTCTGCAGGGTATCACACGTGCTGCCCTCCAGACCAAGTCGTTCATGTCGGCTGCATCGTTCCAGGAGACAACCAAGGTGCTCAATGAGGCTGCCATCCGTGGTAAGGTGGATCACTTGGTAGGTATGAAGGAGAACGTTATCTGCGGTCACCTGATTCCTGCTGGTACTGGTCTGCGTGAGTTCGAGAAGATTGTAGTAGGTTCAAAAGAAGAGTATGAGCGCATTCAGGCTAACCGAAAGAACGTGCTCGATTTCGCTGATGAGCCTATCCTCGACGAGAAATAATCTGCGATAGTTAGTCGTAATATATGTCAAGAGCGCTGCATGTTTATGCGGCGCTCTTTTTGATGTAATTTGGATAAAAATACTATTAATAATTCCAAAAAACGTTATTTCTTGTTAAATCGATGGCGCAAAAGAACTTTTTCTTCTATTAAGTTAGGTGGAATCGGAAAATAGTTGTACCTTTGCAGCCCGAAACGCCTATATTAAGCGTGATAAGGCGTATAAAGTACTGATTATAAACAAAATATATATATAAATTAAAATTTAAAGTATTATGCCTACAATTTCACAATTGGTAAGAAAAGGCAGAAAGGTAATTGTTGACAAGTCGAAGTCACCTGCTTTGGACAACTGTCCTCAGCGTCGTGGTGTCTGCGTACGTGTTTACACAACAACTCCTAAGAAGCCTAATTCGGCTATGCGTAAGGTAGCCCGTGTTCGTCTGACAAATCAGAAGGAAGTTAACTCTTACATCCCTGGAGAGGGACACAACCTGCAGGAGCACTCAATCGTGCTTGTTCGCGGTGGTCGTGTTAAGGACCTGCCAGGTGTACGTTACCACATCGTTCGCGGTACTCTTGATACTGCTGGTGTAGCAAACCGTACACAGCGCCGTTCTAAGTATGGTGCTAAGCGTCCTAAGGCTAAGAAGTAAAATGACCGGAGATGGTCAGTCAGGCCAAAAAAGAAATCAAATTTAATCCGTTTTGCTGGAGAAAGTGTTATAAGGTTGAGTAAATGCTCATGAGAGAGCGTTGAAGAACAAGTAAGAACAGCCCCCAAGCAGAATTTAATTCAAAAACAAAATGAGAAAAGCAAAACCAAAGAAGCGCGTGATCCTGCCAGATCCCGTGTTCAACGATCAGAAGGTGTCAAAGTTCGTAAATCACCTGATGTTTGATGGTAAGAAGACCAAGTCTTATGAGATCTTCTACAATGCACTGGAGACAGTGAAGAACAAGATGAACAATGAGGAGAAGTCTGCCCTCGATATCTGGAAGCAGGCTCTCGATAACATTACCCCACAGGTTGAGGTAAAGAGCCGCCGTATCGGTGGTGCTACCTTCCAGGTTCCTACTGAGATTCGTCCTGACCGTAAGGAAAGTATCTCAATGAAGAACATGATCCAGTTCGCTCGTAAGCGTAGCGGTAAGTCAATGGCTGATAAGCTGGCTGCCGAGATCATGGACGCCTTCAACAACCAGGGTGGTGCTTTCAAGCGTAAGGAGGATATGCATCGCATGGCCGAGGCTAACCGCGCCTTTGCTCACTTCCGTTTCTAATTATTAAGGTAAGAAGTAATAAGGATACAAAACAATGGCAAACCGCGATTTACATTTAACAAGAAATATCGGTATTATGGCTCACATCGATGCCGGTAAGACAACCACTTCTGAGCGTATCCTGTTCTACACAGGTAAGACTCATAAGATTGGTGAGGTGCACGATGGAGCTGCTACCATGGACTGGATGGCTCAGGAGCAGGAGCGTGGTATCACTATCACATCTGCTGCTACTACCTGTAACTGGACATGGAATGGTAAGAACTTTAAGATCAACTTGATCGATACTCCGGGACACGTTGACTTTACTGCTGAGGTAGAGCGTTCACTCCGTGTTCTGGATGGTGCAGTTGCTACTTACTCTGCTGCCGACGGTGTTCAGCCTCAGTCAGAGACTGTATGGCGCCAGGCCGACAAGTACAACGTTCCTCGTATCGGTTACGTTAACAAGATGGACCGTTCAGGTGCTGACTTCTTCGAGACTGTTCAGCAGATGAAGGACATCCTGGGTGCTAACCCTGTTGTTATCCAGGTGCCCATCGGTGCTGAGGAGAACTTCAAGGGTCTGGTTGACCTGATTAAGATGAAGGCTATCCTGTGGCACGACGAGACCATGGGTGCTGAGTACGACGTTGAGGAAATCCCCGCTGACCTGCAGGACGAGTGCGACGAGTGGCGTAACAAGCTGCTTGAGGCTGCTGCTGAGTTCGACGAGGCTCTCATGGAGAAGTACTTCGACGATCCTAACTCAATCACTGAGGACGAGATCATCGCTGCTATCCGTAAGGGTACTATCTCAATGGCTTGCACACCTATGCTCTGTGGTTCTTCATATAAGAACAAGGGTGTACAGCCTCTGCTCGACTACGTATGTGCATTCCTGCCCGCACCTGTTGACGTAGAGGTTATTAAGGGTACCAACCCTGATACCGATGAGGAGGAAGATCGTAAGCCTTCTGAGGACGAGCCTACATCGGCTCTGGCCTTCAAGATCGCTACCGATCCATACATGGGTCGTCTTGTATTCTTCCGCGTTTACTCTGGTAAGATCACTGCCGGTAGCTACGTTTACAACCCACGTTCGGGTAAGAAGGAGCGTATCAGCCGTCTGTTCCAGATGAACTCAAACAAGGAAATTCCTATGGAGAGCATCGACGCTGGTGATATCGGCGCAGGTGTAGGTTTCAAGGATATCCGTACTGGTGATACCCTCTGCTCTGAGGATGCACCTATCGTACTGGAGTCAATGAGCTTCCCCGACACTGTAATCTCTATCGCAGTTGAGCCAAAGAGCCAGGCCGACGTTGCTAAGCTCGACAACGGTCTTGCTAAGTTGGCCGAGGAGGACCCAACATTCACCGTTCGTACCGACGAGCAGAGTGGTCAGACCATTATCTCTGGTATGGGTGAGCTTCACCTCGATATCATTATCGACCGTCTGAAGCGTGAGTTCAAGGTTGAGTGTAACCAGGGTAAGCCTCAGGTTAACTATAAGGAGGCCATCACCAAGACTGTTAACCTCCGTGAGGTTTATAAGAAGCAGTCAGGTGGTCGCGGTAAGTTCGCTGATATCATCGTAAACGTTGGTCCTGTTGACGACGATTGGGATATCGCTAAGGACGGCGGTCTGCAGTTCGTTAACGAGGTGAAGGGTGGTAACATTCCTAAGGAGTTCATCCCATCTATCCAGAAGGGATTCGAGAACGCTATGAAGAATGGTATCCTTGGTGGTTACCCCATGGATTCACTGAAGGTAACAGTACTCGACGGTTCGTTCCACCCAGTTGACTCTGACCAGCTCTCGTTCGAGATTGCTGCTCTGCAGGCTTACAAGAACGCTTGCGCTCAGGCTAAGCCCGTACTGATGGAGCCTATCATGAAGCTCGAGGTTGTTACACCTGAGGAGAACATGGGTGACGTTATCGGTGACCTGAACAAGCGTCGTGGTCAGGTAGAGGGTATGGAAGAGGCTCGTAGTGGTGCCCGTGTCGTTAAGGCTCAGGTTCCTCTGTCAGAGATGTTCGGTTATGTAACCGCTCTCCGTACTATCACTTCTGGTCGTGCTACCAGCTCAATGGAGTATGATCACCACGCTCCTCTGTCAAGCTCTATCGCTAAGGCAGTACTTGAGGAGGTTAAGGGTCGTGCCGACCTCGTGTAAGCACTCCGTGCAATGTAAAAATGTAACAATTATAAAATTGGGGTCTGCCGCTGAGCAAATGACTCTTTAGCGACAGCCCCATTTTTGCATTATTAAATTGTATAATTATTAAATTTTTCACAATGAGTCAGAAAATTCGTATCAAGCTGAAGAGCTACGACCACAAACTCGTAGACAAGTCAGCAGAGAAGATTGTGAAGGCTGTTAAGGCCACAGGTGCTATCATCAGCGGTCCTATCCCCCTTCCTACACACAAGCGTATCTACACCGTTAACCGCTCTACCTTCGTTAACAAGAAGGCTCGTGAGCAGTTCCAGCTCTCAGACTACAAGCGTCTGATCGACATCTACAGCTCAACTGCTAAGACTGTTGACGCTCTGATGAAGCTCGAGCTCCCCAGCGGTGTTGAGGTAGAGATCAAGGTATAGTTTTATCTTTATCCGACAATAAGCAGCGTATCCACCAGGATGCGCTGTTTTTTTTGTTGCTAATCGTTAAATCATACATTAACTAATTAATTTAGTTTAAAAACTATATCTTTTAGTTGTATCTAACGAAAACTTTTAGTTACTTTGCACTCAGATATTGATAACGACGCGCAATTTGATTGATTAAACTTAAAGCAAACTGTAACGAAAATGAAAAAGTTGACTAACAAGGAAAAGGAGATAATGGATTTGTATTGGCAGCATGGACCTATGTTTGTCAAGGAGCTCTTGGAGTATTACTCTGAGCCACGTCCACACTTTAATACCCTGTCCACAATGGTGCGTATTCTTGAGAAGGAAGGCTTCCTTGATCATAAGCAGTTTGGCAATACCTACCAGTACTATCCCCTCATCACTGAGGCAGAGTATGGTAGAAAATCGATTGCAGGTGTTATCAAGAATTACTTCAATGACTCCTACCTTTCGGCAGTATCGTCTTTTGTAAAGGAAGAGAAGATCTCCCTTGATGAACTTAAAGAATTGATAGATCAAATAGAAAAGAGCAATGATTGAATTCCTGACCTACGACCTGAAAGTAGCTGCACTTTTGGCGGTATTTTATATGTTCTATCGCTTGATGCTGGCGCACGAAACCTTCCATCGTCTTAATCGCGTGGTACTTCTGCTCACAGCAGTAGCCTCGTTTGTACTTCCTTTGTGTGTTGTGACCATGCACGAAACGGTGACAATGTCAATGCCGATGGTGGATGATAGGACTTATGGTGTGCCTGCATCTGTTGCGGCTGATAACATCCCGCAAACTCCTTGGTGGCATACGGTTGCCATCCTTGTGTTTGCAATCGGTATGGTGGTTACTTTGGGGCATACTTTCTGGTCGTTGTTCAGGATAGTATCTCTTGTCAGAAAAAGCGAAAAACATCCGCAAGAAGATGGCACCATCATCTGCGTGACCGGTAACGCGGCACTGGCTCCATTCAGTTGGATGTGCTTTATAGTGATGAACCGCAGTGATTACGAAGAACAGAATGCTGCGATTCTGACGCATGAACGAGGTCATATACGTCTTCACCACTCGTGGGACTTGCTCCTCGTTGACACTCTCACCGCCCTCCAATGGTTTAATCCCGCCATCTGGATGCTGCGTAGCGACTTGCGCGCTATTCATGAATACGAGGCCGACGGTGCAGTACTCTCTCAAGGGATCAATGCGCGTCAATATCAATACCTGTTAATCACAAAAGCCGCGAGCATTGGCGGGTACTCCCTTGCTAACGGTATCAGTCATAGTACCCTTAAAAACCGAATTAATATGATGTTACATAAAAAGTCTAACCCAGCCCGCATGTGGAAGCTTCTGATGCTGGCTCCGATAGTAGCCGTAGCGCTTGCCGTTAATGCCGAGACCGTCACCGATGTTGTGTATGTGCAGGACGAATCATCCAATGCTATCGTGACTAATAGTCAGGAGCAGATAGCCACCTTGGTAGAGGAATTAAAAAAGGAAACCGTCACGGTGACTTCTGACGAAAAACAGAAATTTGTGGCTCAAGGAATCATTTACGATTATAGTGAGGACAATCCAACACCTATCGTGGGCGCAGTTGTAGTGATTGCAGGTACTAAAGTAGGTACTGTCACAGATAAGGAAGGAAAGTTCAAGTTGGAGGTTTCAAGTGGTGATAAACTTACTGTATCTTATGTAGGTTACGAATCAACAACTTTTGCTGTTAGTAAGGCAGTATCAGAGAAGGGAAATCCTTACAAGATTGGTTTGCTGAAGGAAAGTGCTGACTCCAAAAATAGACCTTTCGATGTGGTGGAGGAGATGCCTCAGTATCCCGGCGGCTCAGCCAAGTTGTTCGAGTATCTGGCAAAGTCTGTAAAATATCCTGCTGATGCCGAGAAGGCTGGCGTGCAAGGTCGTGTCATAATTAACTTTGTGGTAGAGAAAAATGGTGCGATTTCTGATGCTCGTGTATTGAAGAGCGTGTATCCTTCGCTCGATGCCGAGGGACTGCGTATTGTCAATAGTATGCCACACTGGATTCCTGGCAAACAGAATGGTAAGGCTGTTCGTGTCAAGTACATTGTCCCAATAACTTTCGCTCTTCATGGTTCTTCTAGTGTTGCAAAAGCTGGTGATGGCGAAAAAGTTGAGGGTGCAAACGCGATTAGTGAATTGGTAGTAGTTGGTTACGGACAGAATGCCGACGCTGCATCTGCTAATCGACCCTTGGTGGTTGTTGATGGCAAGACTGTGGAATATGCAAATATGAAGTCGATCGATCCAAAAACCATCGACCATATGGAAATATTGAAAGATAAGTCTGCCACCGATAAGTATGGCGAAAAAGGCAAGAACGGTGTGATACTTATTACTACAAAGAAATAATTCTCTCTCTTTATGATGAAAATAGTATTAACTATTGTATCCCTCGTCCTCCTGGCGGTTCAATCCGTCAGGGGCGAGGGTCTTGATTCACTTACCATCTGCCTGCAGGCTGGCGACAGTTGCATGCAGCAGTATAATACTTTCGAGGCGCTGAAACACTATCAGAAGGCTTATGCCCTGAGTGATACGTTGATAACCCGTACCAAACTGGCTGATTGCTATTACAAACGTGCCAACTATCGACAGGCAGCCGAACTGCTGAAGAATATCCCCGAGGATAGTCTTTCGCACGAAGCCTTCCGACAGTTGGCGTTCAGCTATCAGAAACAGGGTGACAACGACTCTTTTGTCTTTTGGGCTCAGCAGTTGGTTGCACGTTTCCCTATGGATGGTGAGGTGGTGGCTGGATTGACGCTTGGCTATACCAAAGCAAGTCAACCTGATAAAGGCATTATCTGTGGTTTGAAATACACACTCAAGGATTCTACTAATATAATGGTTAACAGGGCTTTAGCCGATGCCTGGTTTGTGAGTCGTAATTTCACTGCTGCTGGTATGATGTACGAGCGTTTAATGGAACAGGGCGATTCTACGTTCAATACCCTCTATTCAGCTGGCATGAGCTATTCGCAGTTGGAAGATCTGGATCGTTCTTATAAGTATCTGCTGAAGGCCTTCCTCCTAAGTGGCATGCAGCATGCAGGTTGCGCTTATCGTTTGGGTGTGGTCTGTGTTGATCAGCATAGTTATGACGAAGGATTGGGCTATCTGCATTTGGCCGAAGAACTTATGCTACCTGATACAACCGTCATGAAGGCTGTGACTCTCTCCGAGGGCGAAGCTTATTATCTCACTAAACAGTATGATAAGGCTGTAGAGGCATGGAAGCGTCATCTTACGTATAATCCTGGTTCTGTAGCCACATATTATAATATCGCCAGCGCTTATTATTACTTCTTGCCAGATGGTCAGCAGGCTAAGACTTATCTCGAAAAGTTCCTGCAAGTAGCCCGTCAAGAAGAAAAACCAACACAGCAGCTGAAGGATATGATGGACAAGGCTGCAGAGTTGCTCCGAACCACTAATTTCGGACCTTCGAAGAAGGTAAAGCGTTGACTGCATGATAATTTACAAAAAAATGCTGGTTGTCTATGTCTAATTCGTAAAAAGTTTGTAACTTTGCAGTATGATAGCGACAAACTTTTATGATGTGGCTGGACATCGGTTTTCTGTTAGTGGCGAGGATGAATACGTGGTGCTGATGGAAAACTATGCGCCTTTTGCTTGTGAAGAAGGTGAGACTGTGTTTTCGTTAAGTATTGCTCGTGGAGAAAAACCTGCCTGTTCAGAAGAACTGAGGCAGGAAGACGAGGGGCAAGTTATCATCTGTGGACATACCGATAATGGGGATGCTGTTTTTGAATTTGACTGGTGGGGAGCAACTGCTGGATGGCTTGTTTGTACTGCCGACTATCGTGTGGGACGACTTGTCATCACCGGTGAACATACAAAGATGGCTATCGACAATGCGCTGATGATTATGTTTGCCTTGGCAACGGCCGATAAACGCACAGTGCTGTTCCATGCGGCTATCGTGAGCTATCAGAATAAGGGATATATGTTCCTGGGCCCCAGTGGTACGGGCAAGAGTACGCATGCCAGGTTATGGCTGCAGTATATTAAAGGGACAGCATTGGTAAACGACGATAACCCGGTGGTACGTATCGGTGAGGATGGTATCGCAACGGTTTACGGCTCGCCCTGGAGCGGCAAAACACCTTGCTATCGTAACGTGAGCTATCCCTTGGGTGGCATTGTGATGCTCAGTCAGGCACCTTACAACAAAATACAACGCTTGGGCGGACTGCAGGCCTATGCAGCCCTGGTGCCCAGCATCAGTGGCAAGCGTTGGGACGCACGTATAGCCGACGGCCTGCATGCTACCGAGAATACCCTGGCCATGCAAGTACCCATGTGGCACCTGGAGTGCCTGCCCGATGAAGCAGCTGCCCTGCTTTGTAACCAAACCATTGCAGTATGAATGATCGCTATATCATAGAAGAGGCCATCCGACTGGTGGATGAGGGCGTGAGTGTGACGCTGCCTGTTGATGGTCGCAGTATGCTGCCGTTTATCATCGGCGGTCGTGAGAGCGTCGTTCTGCAGAAGCCCGATAAGTTAAAAGTGGGCGATATTGTTCTAGCTTGGGCGGATAATACCAAATATGTGGTGCACAGGATTATACTTTTTGATGGCGACTGCGTCATATTGATGGGCGACGGTAATTTGGTTGGCATCGAGCATTGTTCTTTGGCTGATGTAAAGGCTAAGGCCACCCATGTGGTTGATTCGCGAGAGAAGTTGCATGACCTATACACTCCATGGCGCTGCTGTGCTGGCCGGCTGTGGTGGCATCTGCGACCCATCCGACGATACCTGTTGGCCATTTATAGGAGAATGTAAAAATGTAAGAATGTAAAAATGTAAAAATTAGAAAAATGAGAATAAAGAAAGGATTTGTGCTGCGCCAGGTATGCGGTGAGAATGTGATAGTAGGTGAAGGACTGGGTGCTGTCAACTTTGGGAAGTTGTTGGCACTGAACGAAACGGCTGCTTGGCTTTGGGGACAAGCGCAAGATCTGAGCGACTTTACCATAGACCAGTTGGTTGAGAAACTTTGTGATGAGTACGAAGTGACAACCGAGGAGGCTAAAGCCGATGTGACAGCCATCGTCAACGAGTGGCAGCAAGTTGGTGTCATTGAGTAGTATTGTTCAATGAAGTATGTAGCTTGGCTTTGGCATTATAGCCATGGTGTTCGCAGTACAGCAGTGGTGCGTATCATGGCTGGAGTAGGGCAGGTGGTGTTCGGCCTACTGATGGTGTGGCTAAGTCGCAGATTCATTGATGAAACCATCCGTAAAGGGACAGCCGATGATGTACTGTATATGGTTGGCTGTCTGCTACTTACAGTGGTGGGTGGTGTCGCACTGCGCCAACTGGGCTATTGGCTTACTACAACTGCTGATGTGAAACTTACCAATGCCTTACGTCTGCATATCTTCGGTAGTTTGTTCCGAAGACAGCTTTATGATGGAACCGAGTTGCATTCAGGTGATGTGTCGTCGCGTCTGGCCAAGGATATCGAACAGGTGAGCACCGTCTGTGCCGATACTGTACCACAGATGGTTATCACGATGTTGCAGTTGTGTGGCGCCTTCCTGCTGATGCGCTGGTTTGATGCCCGATTGGCATGGGCACTGTTGTTGCTCACGCCTTTGGCCATTATCTTCGGTAAACTGATAGCTCGCCGACTGCGCAAGATGACACTCGATATCCGCGAAGACGAGAGTAAGATTCAGATGCAGGTGCAGGAGAGTATGGAACACAATGCCGTGCTGCGCTCGTTAAACTCAGAGCAGTGGGTGACTGATCGTTTGGAGTCGATGCAGCAGCGCCTCAAGGGCAACGTCATGCGCCGTATGCGTTTCACTGTGGCCATGCGTATCATCATGGGCTGTGTGTTCGGTCTGGGCTATCTGCTGGCCTTCGTATGGGGCGGCATCTGCCTGCGCAACGGCACCATCACCTTTGGTATCATGACCTCGTTCCTGCAGCTGGTAGGTATGATTCAGCACCCCATACTGCAACTGCTTAACATGGTACCCACGGTGATACACTGCACAGCCAGCATCGATAGGTTAGAAGAACTGTCGGCGGCCAAGGAAAACGAAATCCGTGTATCTCCGTGTAAATCCGTGCCTAATAATATGGTTAGGTTTGATGATGTCAGCTTCCGCTACGCCAATGGCGACAGCGAGATATTACAGCATTTTTCGTATGTGTTTGCCCCTGGCACCAAGACGGCTATCATGGGGCAGACGGGTATTGGCAAAACCACCCTGTTCCGATTGATTCTCGGCTTTATCCAGCCCACCAGCGGACGGGTAGAGGTAGGTGGTAAAATCTGCTACGTGCCGCAGGGCAACACCCTGATGAGCGGCACCATCCGCTACAACCTGCAGTTGGCTAAGCCCGATGCCACCGACGACGAGCTGCGCCAGGTGCTGCACACCGCCTGTGCCGACTTTGTGTTCGACTTGCCCGACGGCCTTGATACCGAATTAGGCGAACGCGGTTGCGGCCTGAGCGAGGGTCAGTCGCAGCGCATAGCCATCGCCCGCGGCCTGTTGCATGGCGGCGATATCCTGCTGCTCGACGAGATCAGCAGCTCGCTCGACGAACCCACCGAACGCGAGCTCTACCAGCGCATTTTTACGGCTCACCCCCATAAAACCATGCTATTCATCACCCATCGCCCCACGGTGTGCCAACTGTGCGACGACTCCATCTTAACCCTCAGTTAAACGAACTAACAAAGAAAAAAATGACGATAGAAAACTATTATTACGGACTGGCGGCACTCATGTACCTTACCACCTGCTGGATGTTTGCTGCAGTGCGCTGGTTCCACACTTGTAAACAACCCAAGAGCACCCACCGCTACATCTGGCCCGACCGCAAGCTGCAGTGCCTGCTTTACAGCTGCGCCTCGGTGCTGCTGCCCTACGTTATTAACCCCACCGATGCGTCGGCATGGCTGCTCATCAAGAGTTACTTCCCCGCCACCTATTATTTCTACTGCGGCGTGCTGCTGCTGTGCTTTGCCGGCACCGTCAAGCAGTGGAGCCAGTGGAAAGGCATCAGCTGGGTGGCTGCCATCATCGTTATCGGCACCATGCTGGTGCCCGTGCTTAACGCTTGGCTACCCACCGGCATTCTCAGCGCCGACGGTCTGCGAATCTGGCAGTACGTGGTGCTGGCCGAGAGTATGGTGATGGTGGGCTATGTGGCACTGGCCATGTGGCAGGTAAAACACTGGATGGACGAGGCCCGCGATGCCAACTACTCTAACCCCGACGACTTCCCCGCCGATTACGCCAGTCGTGTATGGCTCTATCCTGTATTCCTCACGCCCCTGATATGGCCTGCCTACATACTCGATTCGCCTGCTGCCATGGCCATCCAGAATGTGCTGCTGGCAGTGTCTAACGTGTGTCTGCTCATCACCGTCATGCCCGTTTGGCGCCGCAAGGCCCTGCTTGTTACGCCCGAAACCGCCCACCTGCAGGAGTGCGACGAGCAGGAAGATGCCAATCACGACGATCTCATCGCCCAGACCGCTATCGAGATCGAGGCATACATCCGCGACCAGCAGGCCTATCTTAATCCTCACTTAAAGATCGACGATGTAGTAGAGCATTGCCAGCTGGGCCGTTCTTACGTCTCGCTCACGTTCAGCCGCTGCTTCACCTCGTTTGCCTACTATGTCAACAGCTTGCGCTTGGCGCACTTCGATCAGTACATGGCCGACCATCCTGATGAGACCAAGGAGTCAGCCGCCCTCGCATCAGGCTACGCGTCGTATAACTCCTATTACCGCGCCAAACAGAAAATGGAGCGCGCGTAACGAATATAGTGCAAAACAATAAAAAAGTCCGAGTTCATCGGACTTTTTTTGTGTGGATTCTTGCATGCTATGGACAATTTTCAATGTTTATTGTGCTAAAATGCAATCAATTTGCAGCGTATTGCAACATACATGTACAATTTTCAATGCCCCGTTTCATGGAAATAGTGTACCTTTGCGGGCATAAAATTACAAAACCGTAAATAGTTATGAATCAACTATCATCAATTACTCCTTTGGAGATTATTCTTATTGCCCTCGCAGCCGTGGGCATCTTTTTCTTTTTCCGGGCCTGCTGGCGCAACATCAAACGCAGCCGGCAGCACCTCGGTGTAGCCCTGCTCACCCTCATGATGACCCTCACCGCGCAAACGGCCACAGCCGCCGTGGGCGACGTGGTGGATAGCGGTACATGTGGTAAAAACCTCGCATGGACACTGACCGACAACGGCGGCACCGTCACGCTCAGCGACGGCGACTACTCCACTCTCACGCTGACCATCACCGGCACGGGAGCCATGTACGACTACACCAGCGACACCCGCCCGTGGGGTACAGCCGACAAAATCAGGTACCGCATCACGACGCTCAACCTGCCCGAGGGCATCACGCACATAGGAGACCATGCCTTCTACTTCACCAACTACTCTGGTCCGCTTGTCATCCCCTCAACGGTCAAGACCATCGGCGCGTTCGGCTTCTACGCCTTCTACGGCGCCACTTCGGTCACCATCCCCGCCAGCGTCACCAGCATAGGCGAAATGGGATTTTTGGGATATGGCGGCAAAGTTTCCTTCGCCGAGGGAAGCCTGCTCACCAGCATCGGCGCCAATGCTTTCGAAAATGTCGGCGGCAGTATCAACATGAAAAACTGCACCAAGCTTACGGCCATCACCGCTGAAAATGTTTTTATTTACTTTGAGAAGACCGTCACCTTCCCTCGCACGATGACCAGTGTCTGCAAAAACGCCTTCAAATATGGTTCTAAATCGCCCGCCGTCAGGATGGACTGCGACGGTCTCCTCACAGTGAACGGCTACGAAACAAAGGAATTCGTTGGGAAAGGATCGTACGACATCACCTCCTGCTTCCGCGTCTTGAATACTGGTAGCAGAGCCGTAACGATGAAACATATTAGCTTTAGCGACATGGGTGTGCTTACCCTCGACGAGAACATCACCGCTAGCGGCTCCACCGTAGAATACGACTCTAAGACTTACTACTACGGCACAGTTACCCTTGGTTACAGCGGCGTGGTGCCTACGGGCGGCATCGTAAAGTACGCCGTCAACGGTGATTACATCAGCGGCAATGAGTTTACTATCAGCGGCGACGCCGATGTTACCGCCATTGTGGTATATCCCTATGCCGACATCAGCGGACTCACCTATCACGGCAGCACTTTTGACATTCTCGGCAACACTTACGTCACATCCGGCAGCTACTACGAAATCAACGATGAGCAGGATCTCATTGATTTTGCCAACTACGTTAACGCGGGTAACACCTGTGCGGGGCTGACATTCAAACTGACCGCCGACCTCGACTTTACCAATATGCCCAAAGATTTGGAAAATGGCATGGGTAACTTCTTGCCCATTGGCTTTGGGCAACATCTTTTCGAAGGTCACTTTGACGGACAGAACCATAGTATTACCGGTTTGTACTTCAACGGTGTTTCCCCACGTGTAGGTCTGTTCTGTATAATTAAGAATTCCGGCATAGCCGTCGAAAATGTAACACTCGTCAATCCGAATATCACAGCAGGTCATTCAGTCGGCGGCATCGTTGGACGCATTACAAATGGTACCATAAGCAACTGTGCCATCGTAGGTGGTAGCATTACCGGTATAGATAATGTCGGCAGTATCGTAGGTGAAACTAAAAACACTACAGTAAGCGGCTGCTCAGTCATCGGCACAGCCATCACCGCTGGCAACCCCGTCGGCATCATCGCAGGTCCCAACGATGGTGGCCTCACCATCAGCAATTGCAACTATTACAATATTACTAACGGACTGTCTATATGTGGCAGCTCAAACCCATACACCGACGGTGGCGGCAACCAGCGAGTTTATCAGGTAACCCTCGGTGAGGGCATTACTGCTACCAGCCCTGCCTTCGCATACGGCAACAAGGCCTACTACGCAGAGAACGCCACCGTTACTCTGGGCAGCGCCCGCGATGGTTATGCCTTACTCGGTTATCAGAGCGATGACGTGACCATCAGCAACGGTACGTTTACTATGCCTGCCAGCGACGTTAGCATTAACGCTAACTGGGCCGAACCAAACGACTTCAGTGTAAATGCTGCTGGCGATGAATACACCATCAAGACCGCAGCAGGCTGGGGCGTGTTCTGCGACATGCTGGAAGGCGGCACTTCGTTCACCGGTAAGACCGTGTATCTGGACAAGGACATCAGCGTGACACGCATGGCGGGCAGCAGCAGCCATAAGTTCACCGGCTCGTTCAACGGACAAGGTAATACGCTGACCGTCGACTACACTGGCACATCCTACGTCGCACCCTTCCGCTACGTGGATGGCGCCACCATTCAGAACCTGCGTGTTGAAGGCACCATCAACAGCAGCGGCACTCGTGCTGCCGGAGTCATCGGTGAGACTGGGTCGACTGGGTCGACTGGCACGAGCCATATCACCAACTGCATGAGCAGCTCCACCATCAGTGGCAGCGACTATACAGGCGGCTTCAGTATCGGCGGAAACGTGGAGATAGAGGGCTGCGTGTTCAACGGCACCATCAACGGCAGCAGCCGGAGCGGTGGCTTCGTGGGTTACAGCCAAAGCACGCTCAAAATCACCAACTGCCTGTTTGCACCGCAGGATGGCTCCACTATCAGTGGCGGCACGTTCTACTATAACGGCGGCGGCGACATCACGCCTGTCAACTCGTATTACACTCAGGCTCTCGGCACGGCACAGGGCAAACAGGCCCGCAGCATCACGGCAGGTGAGAATGTAACCGTGGCAAATGCTGGCAATGCCACCGAATACACCGTCAGCGACATTACGGCCTATGGTACGGGTATTAAGTATGGTGGCGTGCTCTATGCAGGAGCCGACGAGGAAGTGAGTCTGACCCTTAGCCATACCGACCGCGATAACTATGCCTTTAATGGTTATACTGCCAGCACATGTACGCTCAGTGGCTCGGATAACCCCTATACGCTCACTATGCCCAATGCCGACGTGACTATCACCGGCAACTATCTCTCGACCCTTACCAGCGGTACTTGCGGAAAGACAAGCAGCGACAACGTGACATGGGAGTTGACAGGCGATGCCGACCATTACACACTTACTATCAGCGGTACGGGCGATATGGCGGATTATACGTTGGTTAAACAGCAACCCTGGAGATATTATGCTTCTTCGATTACGAGCGTTGTAGTTGGGAACGGTGTAATGAGCATCGGTGAGAACGCCTTCAATGGATGCAAATTATCATCAATCACTCTCCCAGAAGGTTTGACCACCATTAATGCAGCGGCTTTTGCCGACAACGGAACAACCATAGCGACTGTTTCTATTCCGCAGTCGGTTACTTCGATAGGTGATCATGCATTTGACGGAACAAGCGTTACACACTTCTACATCAATAACATACCAAGCAAGATTGCGATTAGCGCTAATACGCCATTCGTTGCATCAGGTACCACCTTCCATGTGTTTACTCAGATGCTGGATGTTTTCGCGAATGCCACAAACTGGTCAAATTACGCTGGTCACTTCCTGGATGACATAGATATCACCCATGTGGCATCTGTTGCTCTGGATAATGAGCGTATGATTGTGAAAACACTGGCTTCGGGCAGGCTGAATGCAACCATCAATCCTGCCGACGCTCGTGTTAAGGACGTCATGTTTACAAGTAGTAACGACATGATTTTCCGCATCACAGATGCTGCTACAGGCGAATTCCAAGCAGGTTCAATAGAGGGTGAAGCAACAATCACCTGTACGGCCATGGACGGTAGCGGAGAATATGCAACTTGTGTAGTTCGGGTTAATAAAAATCTTATTCCAGCAGAATCAGTTACACTCAATAAGTCAGAGAAAAGTATGAATGTTGGCGAAACATTCAAACTTACTGCTACTGTCAATCCAGGTAATGCCACGCACAAGAATTGTACCTGGCGTTCTTCTGATGAGAATGTCGCAACTGTAAGTAGTAACGGTATGGTTGCAGCCGTAGCGGCAGGTGTGGCAACTATCACAGCCATCTCAGGGGATGGTAATGCGCGTGCAAATTGCGTGTTAACCGTTAAGGCCCCCGTCACCACATCGTATGTTGATGCCGATGGCACATTGCACGAGAATGTAACTGCCATGCCGCTTGACAATAGCATGACGACACTGGCTGCGGGCTGGTATGTGGTGAACGAAGATGTAACCTTTACAAGCAAGATTACCCTCGATGGTGATGTGAATTTCATCCTGGGTGACGGCAAGACGATGACTGTGACGAACACGGGGACAGACCATGAGGACCGTGCCATCTACGGTAATGAGAAGACGCTACACATCTACGGACAGAGCCAGGGTACGGGCGCGCTGACGGCTACAGCTGTAGGAGGTGATGCTGCAATCTGTTTGGTGATTAATCAAAAAGCTACAAGTATGCTTGGCATCCACGGCGGTGTGGTATCGGCTTCGACAGAGTGCGCCAGTGGCAACGGAATCCTAGTGCAGTGCGAAACTGATGCCGGCGGCATCGTTATCGATGGCGGACAGGTGACGGCTTTGGGCAAAAAATACGGCATCTACTGCGAGGGCGGACACTTCGATATTATTGGAGGACAGGTGACGGCCACGGGCACAAATGGTTACGGATTAGTCATTTGTGACTGTAGTTTAAATCCCGGTGTGCTGACACTTGGCTACTCAAAGGCTACCGACTTTGTTAGCACCAACAGTATATACAACTACAGCGGCGAGAGTTTTGTCGGCGAGGTAAAGATTGCCGACGACCAGACGTTGGTTGACGGAAATGGAAACATCTGGAGCGGAACGCTCAGTAATGATGAGATCCAGAGCATCCGCAACCAGACACTGCGACCTGTTACGGGCGTGGCGCTGACGAAGGATGGTTCAGGCAACATCTCAGCCACATTCGATGGCACATTGCTTGAGACAGTGAACATCCCCGTGGGCGTGACGGTGAACAGCGTGACGTTGAACCGTACGTTCACTCCAGGCAAGGCTTCGACGGTGATGCTGCCGTTCGACTATACCTGCACTGGTAACGAGGGCGGCACGTTCTATAAGTTTGTAAGTATGGAGAAAGAAAATGACCAGTGGGTGGCCACCATGAAGGCAACGGGCGACGACACAAACAACGTTGGCACGCTGACCAAGAATACACCATACCTGTTCCTGCCGACAGCGACGGGCATCGCGTTCACCATTCCTAACGAGGGTGTGACACTCTGCACGGAGGGTGGCGGCAATTGCCAGACAGCGGATGCAGGCAGCCACTGGACGTTCAAGGGTACCAATTCGTATATTAAGTGGACTAGCAATACGGCGGATGCTGATTATACCCAAGAACGTGCCGATGAGATTGGTAAGGTTTACGGTTTTGCTGGTGTTCAGAAAGATGGCATAGATGTGGGCGACTTTGTGAAAGCTAAGAGCGGTGCCAAGATCCGTCCGATGACTTGCTATCTGATTTGGAACAGCACACCCAACCGTACGCGCGGCATGACTCGTGGCACCATTGACGAGCTGCCCAGTAGCATTGTGGTACGACTGCTGTCGAGTGTGGGTCCTGGTAATCAGGGCAACGACAATGGCAATCAGGGTAACGACGACAATGGTGGCACAACTGCCGTTGGTACGCTGGATACCGAAACGGATGAGATTGACTTTGGTGGCTGGTACGACATGAGCGGACGTAAACTCTCAGTCAAGCCCACTCAGAAAGGACTGTATATTCATAATGGTAAAAAGGTTATAATTAAGTAAGGATATGAAAAAGAAAGTATATATTAAACCATCTATGCACGTAGTAGAACTGCGCCATCAGGCCTGCCTACTTCAGGCAAGTTCAATACCACCCGATGGGGATGAATTTGATGATTGGTTTGGATAAAAAGAATTATCAATAGATACTACTGATATAAACAGCATGGCATAACTGTCTGATAACATCCAATCCTCTTGCAACTTTATAAATAGGTTGCAAGAGGATTCTTTTTTTTGTGTTCAATCAATTTAATATAAAAAAAGATGGGTTTTGTGATGGGACAAGTGGTTGAATATCAATAGCTTGGCTTGTTAATCTGATTGAAAGTGTGATTTAGTGCATTTATAATATGCAACATTTTTCTATTCAAAAATATTAATGTTATACATTTTCCTTTTTTGTAAACTAAAAGTTATATATATCTAATTCACTAAATCACATATTATGTGTAATGTGTTAAATATCAGTAAGTTAGGGGTGAATTTGTTTTTAATGGCGATTATGTTAGAAGCATATAGTTTGTTGGGATGGCACTTATGCCTTGCTCAGACGTAGCGAACCACTCGTTCGGATTATCTCTATACCCCTATAGGAATTATTTGAGCATCTGATAGAGATTATCTGGATGACACATGCGGATTATCTGAACAACCCATGCCTTACCCCGGCTTGATGGCAGGATTATTGAAAATTGGCGGGGGTGGTGCCGGTGACTTGGCGGAAGGTGCGGTGGAAATACTCGCGACTGCTGAATCCGCAGTAATCGGCCACAGTCTCTGTAGACCATTCGGGGTGCTCTTTCAGCACCCTTTTGGCTTCGTTAATGCGCAGCGTGGTTACCAGGCCGGCCAGCTTGCCGTATTCCGACTGCCGCAGCCACTCCTGCAACTGGCGTTGCGGCAAGCCCATCTGTCGGGCCACAATGGCAATCGTCAGGTTGTGCTCGCGGTAAGCCTCGCTGGCTTTCCACTTTTCTACAGCCTGGGTGATGGCAGGATCGATACTCCCCTCGCTTTTTGGAGAGGGGCTGGGGGAGAGGCTCGCTTCTTCCACCCTTGTGATATTCTCGCTGATGCCATAGCTGTACAGGCTGATGGTGCTGTAGGCGATGGCAAAGAAGTAGGCGATAGAGAACAGTACCAGCGGGGCGCCCTTAAGGAATAGCACCACCGGCACGAAGATGGCCAGTACGGCCATGGTGCGCATGCTCCATCCCATCCAGCCGAACAGGTCGCGGCGGCTGCGGTCGTAGTATTCGTCAACGGCCTGCTTCAGTCGTAAGTAGGTGGTGTACTGGTGCTTGAAAATGTAGATCTGCATCACCACGTAGAGCACGGTGCCCGCGTATTCGGTCATGCGCAGCAGGGGCGATTCCTGGGCGAATGGCACCCCATCCAGCAGTACTACACCTATTAATATGATAGGTACCAGCGCGCAGATGCCGCCAGCCGTAAGCCACTGTCGACGGCCGATGCGCCCCTGACGTTGAACGTAGAGCACGGCCATGCTGCACAGCAGCGATGCGGGGGTGAAAAACAGCAGATTGCAACACACGGCCTGGGTGACACCCATCTGCCTGAATCCGAAGATGTGCTGCAGCAGGAACTGCACGGCAATAAGGCCCGTGCCGGCCGCCATCATCCATCGCGCGCGGGCAAAGCTGCTGCGATGGGCTGAGCGATTGGGGATGCATGCCGAGAGCATGGCCGACAACATTATCATTGTCAGCATGCCGCTTATCTGCATCTCGCCAATTGTAATCATGACGGCAAAGTTAAGAAAAAACTACGAACCACCAAACAAAAGTGTGAAAAAATAGGTGTTTTTTCACACCTAACCCCCGGTTTTTTCACACCAAGTGTGTTTTGTTCACACCAAGTACGGGAATTATTTCATAATTTCGCGCTCGAAAAAATTAACTTATTTATCTATATGACAAACTTAATCAATTACCTAAAGTTAACGATGCTGCTGGCAGCACTGGTAGTAGGCCAGAGAGCGTTGGCCGACAGTAAGTGGACTGTTACGAACGAAAACGGCGGCAGCAACACATTTACCATCAAGCGTAGCGAGACGGGCTACGCCCAGACTGTGCACTTCCGCACTATCAGCCTCAGTGCATACGCTGGGCAGCACTTCACAGCGGTTGACATGGACTATACCTTCCTCGATAACGAGGACGAGAAGATCGTCACCGTAACGGAGATGAACCCAAGCACCAATGCCTACAAGTACCAGACTGGTGCCTCGCGCAAGTACGGCTTTGAAGTCATCGACCGTGCCGGCTTCCGCTTAGCCTACGCAGAGCGCAGCAAGACGTGGGGTACTAGTGTGACCAGCAGCGGTGTGTTCGACATCAAGGATGTTACTATTCAGACCAGCGAGTACACAGCCAATGACGACGGCTATGATGCGAATGGCTACAAAAGTGTAGACGCTGACAAATATTGCACCAGCGGCACGCAGGCCTATCTTGGCTTCCTGAATGCCCAGCTGCGTATGACGTTGAGTTTCGATGCCAAGGAGAACGACGATGCCTATGAGTATCTGCAGATTCTGTTCGACGAGACCAGTAACTGCGACAATCGCAAAAATTGCAGCAACGGTGACCCTGGTAACATTAACTATTCAAACTACATGGCAGGCTTTGAAATGGATACCAAAAGCAAAGATGGCGAATATAAGAGCTATACCTTCCCTGTTGCTGAGGTAGACGTGAATGGCAGTGCCGCTGATCCATGGGGCTATGGAACAAAATACCCTCTTTCTAAGCAGAAGTTCAAGGACGGTTCGTGCGCCACTGATGATGGCAGGCTGATTGTTCCTACGAATTTCTCCACTCTTGTGCTTCGCCTCAATGCTTCAGGCAGCAGCGGCAGCGATGAGTGGGCCGTAAAGAATGTTGTAGCCCATATCCAGGCAATGGACGGCACCGCACCTACCGCCCTTGAATACAGCCTTGCTCCCGGAAGGCATTCCAAAGGCAATACGGTGTATGTCAGCGTGGCCTTCAGCGAGATTGTGACCGTATCGGGCACACCTACGCTGACTACCACTGCCGATAATAAATGGGGCAACCTGACGTATGTGGATGGCTCAGGCACCAACGTGCTCACCTTCAGCACCACCATCCCGCAGAATGCTACTGGCGACCTCAATATCACCGGCTTCAGTGGTACCATTACAGACATGGCAGGAAATGCCCCGTCGGCTATCAGCCACAGCAACCTCTGCACCCTCGATAACGACTTTGCCTACACCATCAACGACTTTCAGCAGGAAGGCGACAACTACCTTATTAAGACGCATGAAGACCTGATAGGTCTGGCCGGATACGTTAACGGCGGTGGAGTAACCGAAGGCAAAACTTTTCTGCAGGTGGCCGACATCACCTTCGCACACACCACCAACTGGAACGACGCCAACAGCACCGAGAACAACTATACCGCCATCGGCTATTACAAGGAAATATATGACCAAAAGAACTTTGAAGGCACCTACGACGGCGGTGGCCATACCATCAGTGGCATCCGCATCTATAGGGGCGGCGAAGGCAATATTGACGAGTGGCAGGGCATCTTTGGTGGTACTCATGGTAAGGCTACCATTCGTAATGTCAACCTTGCCAACACCCGCATTACTGGCTTCCATAATACCAGCGGCTTTGTCGGCTATAACTATGCCACCATCGAGGATTGTACCGTAGCTGCCAACGTCTGTATCCATGCATTAAATAATTGCAGTGGCCACGGTGGTATTGTAGGTAGCAACTTTGGAACTTTGAAACGTTGCATCAGCAGCGCCCGCCTCACCGTGAAGAGCGGCATTTCAGCCTGTACTCATTTCGGAGGTATTGCAGGTTATACCTACAGTAGTCACGAAATTACAGACTGCATTGCCGATGGTGCTGTCATCCCCAACGTCAAAGCCCGTGGTGCCATCGTCGGTCTCAATCAAGATAATGCAACACGCCTAACCCGCAACTACTACCATGGTTGTAAGGTGGCCAGCAACGACGTGACACCCTCAGGCGTAGGCCAGGGCACTGGAAGCAGTACTACCACCAGCGACGTGGACGGTGCTCAGCCTCTCTGGGCCGTCACTCTGCCGACTCATGCCTCAGTGGTGCGCACACCTGCCACCGATCCGCTGCCCGGCACTAACAATATGAACTACGACAACGGTGCTGATATCAACGGCGTGCCTTACGCTAAGGGTTCGTCGGTGGTCAACCTTTCTTACGATCCCGCTACAATCACCGAGGGTTATGATGTGCTGCTTTCTGTCAAGCAGACTTCAGGCAACACAGCTGTAGCGTACACCGATAATGGTAACCATACCTACACCATCGCCTCGATGCCTGCTGCCGACATCACCGTCAGCACCACCGAGATACCCGTCATTGCCTATGTCGATGCCGACGGCAACCCGCAGAGCCACGCCTGCACACCCATCGTGAACAGCAACTCTGATCAGAAGCTGGGCGCTGAAGGATGTACCAACTGGTACGTAGTGAGTGGCGAAGTGAGCACCGAGAGGCTCCAGTTTAAGGATGCCACCACCAACATCATTCTTTGCGACGGAGCCACCCTCTCCATCAGTCCTGGTCAGTCTAATAATGCTATCTGGTGCAGATATGGTTCTATCAACATCTTTGCTCAGAGCGGCGGCACGGGTGCCATTACCGTCACCACGGCATGCAGTCGTGGTATTTATGCCAACAATTCCATTGATATCAACGGTGGTGCGATTACGGTAAGCAATGCAGACAATATTGGAATCACTGCCTCCAATGGTGACGTAACTATCCGACGTGGCAACATTAATGTTCATGGTACAGAGAATGGCATACATGCGTCTCATAACGTCAACATTCAGGGTGGCATCGTCAATGCAACATGTAACTCTGGCGCTGGACGATATGGCATTAAAGCCACCAACAACGGCTTCCTTACCCTGGGCTGCAGCAGTCCTACTGACCGCATCTGCGCCAGCAGCTACTACGCCAAAAATAACAATGTACAGGTGGCCGACGGCCAGATACTTTCCGACGGCACTGCCACCTATAGCGGCAAGCTGACGAGCGACGAGATTGCTGAAATCGCCGGCAAAACGCTGTCGGCTGCCATTCCTTACATCGATGCCGACGGCACGACGAAGTACAAGGCCAGCCACGACCTGACGTTTATCACCACCAGCAAGACCAGCTATGGTAATGCAGCCAATACCGAAGGCTGGTACTGCGTGAATAGCGACGTGAACTTTAGCAGCACTGTCTCGTTCAGTGACCAGCAGGCCAACATCATCCTTTGCGACGGAGCGACGATGTCTGGCGCAGTCAGAGGCAGCAATAGAGCATTGAATGTAGGAAATGGTTCCTTAGCCATCTACGGTCAGTCTCTCGGTACAGGTACTCTCACAGTCAGCAGTACGAATTTTAGTGCTATTTCCGCAAAAACCAATATCGATATCAACGGTGGTATCATCAATGCCAAATCAATGAGCTCCACTGGTTTATATGCTGGTAATGGAAACATCACAATCCGCCGCGGAAACATTACGGCAAAGGGAGGTTCCGCAACCTATGGCATCATAGCAACCACTATCACCCTGGGCTGCCCCACAACTGCGGACCGCATCTATGCCAGCAGCTACAATGGCACAGTTACTATCGCCGAAGGCCAGACGCTTACCGATGGCTACTCTGCTAACACCTACACCGGTCCCCTCAATGATGATCAGAAGGCTGCCATTGCAGGCAAGACGATGATGAAGGCTTTGGGCGACGTCAGTTATATCGACGAGGACGGCCAAAAGCAGACCTGCAGCAATTACCAAATCCTCTCCGATGGTGTTTTTATCTCGGATAACATAATTGGCAAAACACTGCTGGACACCTGGTACGTAGCCAGCGGCAGCTATACTTTCAATTACTCTTATCTCGAAACTCGCGGACACGTACATGTTATATTATGCGACGGCGCCAACTTTACCGTCAACGGTAGTGGTAGCTATGGTATTTATGCCTTAAAAACCCTCAGCATCTACGGCCAGAGTCAGGGCACCGGCACGCTTACGGTCAATGCAGCTGATGAGAAGGGTAAGGCTTTGTATGTTGATAAAGGCGGCCTCGCTGTAAACGGTGGCGTGGTCAATGCGAATGGCGGCGAGTATGGCATCTATATCAACATAGGACATCTGGCAGCGAATGGTGGCACCATTAATGCTACCGGCACCACCAGCGATATCTACGCAGGTGTGAGAATCGAAAAGGTTAACGGAATCCTGACAGCCAAGTTTAGTGGCACATCGCTCGAAACGGTGAGCTTCCCCTGGGATGTTATGGTTTACGGCGTAACGCTTACGCGCAGCTTTACCGCGGGTAAGGCTTCTACCATCATGATGCCGTTTTATTATACCTGCAACGAGGCAGATGGCGGCGAGTTCTACGATTTTGTGGATGTAGTGAAGGATGAGAAAAACAATCAGTGGGTGGCTACCATGACGAAGGTTGACAAGCTTACGGCTAATACCCCGTATATGTTTATGCCTGCAAAGGACCTCAGCGGCATTACGTTTACCCTGCCCGAAAAGGTTGCGCTGAACACCACCGGGGGTGGCGAGTGCCGGAAGGCCGATAAGGGTAGCAACTGGACATTTAAGGGTACCTACTCGTATATGAAGTGGACCAGCGATACCGAGGATGCCGAATATACCAAAGAACGTGCCAATGAGATTGGTAAGGTTTACGGCTTTGCCGGCGTACAGAAAGACGGCATAGAACTGGGCGACTTTGTGAAGGCCAAGAGCGGTGCAAGAATCCGTCCGCTGACTTGCTACCTGATTTGGAACGACACACCCAACAAAACACGAGGCATCGACGAGGAGTTGCCCAGCAGCATTGTGGTTCGCCTGCTGTCGAACATAGGGCCTGGTAATCAGGGCAACGACGACAATGGTGGCACAACTGCCGTTGGTACGCTGGATACCGAAACGGGCGAGATTGACTTTGGTGGCTGGTACACTCTGAGCGGCCAAAAGCTTGATGTAAAGCCTACCCAGCGCGGCATCTATATTAATAATGGTAAAAAGGTAATGATTAAGTAAGGAAACAAACATATGAAAAAGAAAACTTATATTAAGCCAACTGTACAAGTGATAGTATTGCGCCATCAGGCAATGTTGTTACAGACCAGCCAAAATAAACAACGTAGTGCTCCTGAAGATGCTCTAGATTACGATGATTTCTTTGGCTGATATCAGGTCTTTTGCGGGTGAAAGGTATAAAAATTCTTAAAAGATACTATCAAACACTAACAATATTTGTGTATATTATATATTATTTGTACCTTTGCACCCGCAAAAGTGAGTATTGCGCTGGCCGTGGAGCTATCAATGCCCTGTAAAATAGCAACTTAGCCTCCGAAGACGGAGTGTCTTGAGTTCCTTTTTAAGTGGGTAATTTGTGTGCGCGGAAGTTGCGAGAACCACTTAAAAAGGAACATTTATTATATATTTTATAAACATTATTAATTTTTAAACTGAAATGCCAGGATTAATTGGAAGAAAAATCGGAATGACATCCGTTTTCAGTGCCGACGGTAAGAATGTACCGTGCACTGTTATCGAAGCTGGTCCTTGTGTTGTAACTCAGGTTAAGTCTGTTGAGAAGGATGGCTATGAGGCTGTTCAGCTCGCCTTCGGAGAGAAGAAGGAGAAGAATACTACCAAAGCAATGATGGGTATCTTCAAGAAGGCTAACACTACACCAAAGGCCCACTTGGCCGAGTTCAAGTTTGATACCGAGTTGAATCTCGGTGACACCGTTACAGTCGACATCTTTGCTGGTGCCGAGTTTGTTGACGTTGTAGGAACTTCAAAAGGTAAAGGTTTTCAGGGCGTTGTGAAGCGTCATGGTTTTGGTGGCGTAGGCCAGGCTACTCACGGTCAGGACGACCGTCTGCGTAAGCCAGGTTCTATCGGTGCTTGTTCTTATCCCGCCAAGGTATTCAAGGGAATGCGCATGGGCGGCCAGATGGGAGGCGATAGAGTTACTACTCAGAACCTCAAAGTGTTAAAGGTAATTCCAGAGCACAATCTTATCCTCGTTAAGGGTAGCTGCGCTGGTTATAATGGTTCAACTGTTTTAATTAACAAGTAAGATGGAAGTTAGCGTATTGAATATCAAAGGTCAGGAGACCGGACGTAAGGTAACTCTGAACGAGGCTATCTTCGGCATTGAACCAAATGACCACGTTCTCTACCTCGACGTAAAGCAGTATCTCGCTAACCAGCGTCAGGGTACAGCTAAGTCAAAGGAGAGAAGCGAGATTTCTGGTTCTACTCGTAAACTTGGACGTCAGAAAGGTGGTGGCGGTGCTCGTCATGGAGATATCAACTCACCTCTGCTGCGTGGTGGTGGTCGTGTATTCGGTCCTACACCTCGTGACTATGGCTTCAAGCTGAATAAGAAAGTTAAGGCTCTTGCTCGTAAGTCAGCTCTGTCTTACAAGGCTCAGGAGAATGCAATCGTTGTTGTAGAGGACTTCACAATGGATGCTCCTAAGACTAAGGAGTTCATCAACATTGCAAAGAACCTGAAGGTTGACGGCAAGAAGGCTCTCTTCGTAATGTCAGGTACTAATAACAATGTATATCTGTCGGCTCGCAATCTGCAGAATGCAGAGGTAATGGAGGCTTCACTGGTTAACACCTACAAGGTGCTGAACGCTGATACACTCGTTATCACTGAGAAGGCTCTGGAGACTATCGACGGTATCTTAAATAAGTAAAAGGAGGACTAAGGATATGGCATTTATCATTAAACCCCTGGTCACTGAGAAGATGACCAAGATTACAGACAAGTCTTCTGTAGAGAAAACTTATAAGGTAAAGGGCGAGGAACGTACCAAGAAGGCTGAGGCTAAGTATGGTTTCATCGTTCGTCCTGAGGCTAATAAGCTTGAGATTAAGAAAGAGGTTGAGGGTCTGTACAATGTTACAGTCATCGACGTGAACACTGTTCGTTATGCTGGTAAGCGTAGCTCACGCTACACCAAGGCTGGTCTGATCAAAGGTCAGAAGAACGCGTTCAAGAAGGCAATCGTTACTCTGAAAGAGGGCGATGTAATTGATTTTTATAGCAATATTGATTAATAAAAATGGCAGTACGTAAATTAAAGCCCGTTACTCCGGGTCAAAGACACAAGATTATTGGCACGTTCGAGGATATTACTGCATCCGTGCCAGAGAAGTCTCTCGTTTACGGTAAGCGTTCAACCGGTGGTCGAAACAACACCGGTAAGATGACTGTTCGCTACATGGGCGGTGGTCACAAGAAGAAGTATCGTCTGATCGACTTCAAGCGAGAGAAAGATGGTGTTCCAGCTGTAGTTAAGACAATCGAGTACGATCCAAACCGTTCGGCTCGTATCGCTCTGCTTTTCTACGCTGATGGTGAAAAACGTTATATCATTGCTCCTAATGGACTGCAGGTTGGTGCAACTCTGATGTCAGGTGCAGACGCAGTACCCGAAGTAGGTAATGCGCTTCCATTGGCCAACATCCCTGTTGGTACAGTGATCCACAACATCGAGATGCGTCCCGGACAGGGTGCCAAGCTCGTTCGTTCGGCTGGTAATTTCGCTCAGTTGACTTCTCGTGAGGGTAGCTATTGCGTAATTAAGCTCCCTTCAGGCGAGACTCGTCAGATTCTCTCAGCTTGTAAGGCTACTGTAGGTAGTGTAGGTAACTCAGACCACGCTCTTGAGGCATCGGGTAAGGCCGGTCGCTCTCGCTGGTTGGGTCAGCGTCCTCACAACCGTGGTGTTGTTATGAACCCACATGATCACCCAATGGGTGGTGGTGAAGGACGTCAGTCTGGAGGTCACCCACGTTCACGTAAGGGCTTGTACGCTAAGGGTCTTAAGACTCGTGCACCTAAGAAGCTTTCAAACAAGTACATTATTGAAAGAGCTAACAAGAAGTAAACAAGTTAATTAGAGTAAATTATGAGTCGTTCATTAAAGAAAGGTCCATACATCAACGTATCACTCGAGAAGAAGATTCTCGCTATGAATGAGAGTGGTAAGAAGAATGTCGTTAAGACATGGGCCAGAGCATCAATGATCTCACCCGATTTCGTGGGACACACTGTTGCAGTTCATAACGGTAACAAATTTATCCCTGTTTACGTTACAGAAAACATGGTTGGTCACAAGCTCGGAGAGTTTGCACCTACACGTCGTTTCGGTGGTCACGCCGGTAACAAGAAGTAATCCCAGGGAGAATTTAAGAATTTTAAAATTGAAGAATTAAAACAATGGGAGCAAGAAAACATATTAAGGCTGAAGAAAGAAAAGCAGCACTTAAGACACAGTATTTTGCAAAGCTGAATGGCTGCCCCTCTTCACCCCGCAAGATGCGCTATGTTGTGGACATGATCCGCGGCATGGAGGTTAATCGCGCACTGGGTGTACTCCGTTTCTCGAAGAAGGCAGCTGCAGCTAATGTAGAGAAACTCCTCCGCTCGGCTATCGCTAACTGGGAAGCCAAGAATGACCGCAAGGCTGAGGATGGTGAGCTGTTCATCACTCGCGTATTCGTTGACGAGGGTGTTACAATGAAGAGAATGAGACCTGCACCACAGGGTCGCGGCTATCGTATCCGCAAGCGTTCTAATCACGTGACTCTGTTTGTTGATGCTAAAACTAATGATGTAAAAGAATAAGTATGGGACAGAAAGTTAATCCAATTAGCAACCGTCTTGGTATCGTAAGAGGTTGGGATTCAAATTGGTTCGGAGGCAAGGACTTCGGAGATAACCTGGTAGAGGATCAGAAAATCCGTAAGTACCTGAACGAGCGTCTGGCTAAGGCTAGCGTATCGAAGATTGTCATCGAGCGTACATTGAAGCTGGTTACCATTACTATTTGCACAGCCCGTCCAGGTCTCGTCATTGGTAAAGGTGGACAAGATGTCGATAAACTGAAGGAAGAACTGAAGAAGCTCTACGATAAGGAGATTCAGATTAATATCTTCGAGGTAAAGCGTCCTGAGCTCGATGCCACGATTGTTGCTAACAACATCGCTCGCCAGGTAGAGGGCAAGATCGCTTATCGCCGTGCCATTAAGATGGCCATCCAGAACACTATGCGTGCTGGTGCTGAGGGTATTAAGGTTCAGATTTCAGGTCGTCTTAATGGAGCTGAAATCGCACGTAGCGAGATGCTGAAGGAGGGTCGTACTCCTCTGCACACCTATCGTGCTGACATTGACTACTGCCACGCTGAGGCACTCACTAAGGTTGGTATCCTGGGTATTAAGGTATGGATTTGCCGTGGTGAGATCTATGGTAACGTTGATCTCGCACCTAACTTCACACAGGAGAAGACTGGTGGCCGTTCAAACGGCGGTAATGGTCGTGACAGAAAGTTCCGTAATAAGAAGAAGTAATAACGATTAAAAGTAGAAACTTATTATGTTACAGCCCAAAAGAGTAAGATATAGAAGACCTCAGGATGGTCGTGGCAACAAAGGCAACGCCCACAGAGGAACAACACTGGCTTTCGGATCTTTCGGTATCAAGACATTGGATGCCAAATGGATCGACAGCCGTCAGATTGAGGCAGCCCGTGTTGCTATCAATCGTTATATGAACCGTGAAGGTCAGGTATGGATTCGCATCTTCCCTGATAAGCCAATCACTCGCAAGCCTGCTGACGTGCGAATGGGTAAAGGTAAGGGAGATCCCGCAGGATGGGTTTCACCTGTTACACCAGGCCGTATTCTCTTTGAAGTAGAGGGTGTTCCTTTCGACATCGCTAAAGAGGCTCTCCGCCTCGGCGCTCAGAAACTGCCCGTTAAGACTAAGTTTGTTGTAAGACGTGATTTCGATAAAAACGCTTAATTGAGTATGAAGATTAAAGAAGTAAAGGAGCTCGAGACCAAGGACTTGGTAGAGCGCATTGAGGCTGAGGTTGCTAAGTACAACCAGATGAAGTTGAACCACGCAATCACTCCACTTGAGAATCCATCTCAGATTAAGGCCGCTCGTCGCGATATCGCACGAATGAAATCAGAACTTCATCAGAGAGAACTTAATAAATAACAATGGTCCAGATGGAAACAAGAAATTTAAGAAAGACAAGACAGGGTGTCGTTATCAGCAACAAAATGGATAAAACCATTGTTATTGCAGCTAAGTTCAAGGAGAAGCACCCTATGTATGGTAAGTTTGTCCAGAAGACAAAGAAGTATCACGCACACGATGAGAATAACGAGTGCAATGTAGGTGATACAGTGCTCATTATGGAAACCCGTCCTCTGTCAAAGACAAAGAGATGGAGATTAGTTAACATCGTAGAAAAAGCTAAGTAATTATGATACAGACAGAATCAAGACTTACAGTAGCTGACAACAGCGGTGCACGTGAGGCTCTCTGCATCCGTGTATTGGGTGGCACAAAGCGCCGTTATGCCAGCGTAGGTGATATCATCGTTGTGTCTATCAAGAACGCGATCCCTACAAGTGATGTAAAGAAGGGTGCAGTATCTAAGGCTTTGGTTGTTCGCACCAAGAAGGAAATCCGTCGCGCTGATGGTTCTTACATCCGCTTCGACGACAACGCTTGTGTGTTGCTGAACAATGCAGGTGAGCTGCGTGGTAGCCGTATCTTCGGCCCCGTTGCACGTGAGCTCCGTGCCGTGAATATGAAGGTCGTTTCTTTGGCACCTGAGGTACTGTAATAGTTAATAATTAACAGTTTAGAGTTAAGAGAAATGGCAAAGTTCAATATTAAGAAAAACGATACAGTCATCGTTCTGACCGGTGAGGATAAGGGCAAGACTGGTAAGGTGCTCAAGGTTTTGACCGATAAGCAGCGTGCACTCGTTGAGGGCATCAATATGGTCAACAAGAGCGCCAAGCCAAGCGCCAAGAACCCTCAGGGAGGCTTTGTGAAGATGGAGGCTCCTATTCACATTTCGAATATAAGTTTGATTGATCCGAAGAGTGGCAAGGCTACCCGTGTTGCTATCAAGCGCGAGGGTAAGAATGTCGTTCGCGTCGCTAAAAAGTCAGGAGAGGAGATTAAGTAATGGCAAATACAGCACAGTTAAAGAAAGAGTATAAGGAGAAGATTGCTCCCGCTCTTCAGAAGCAGTTCAACTACACTTCTGCAATGCAGATTCCCGTCCTGAAGAAGATCGTTGTGAACCAGGGTCTTGGTGATGCAACTCAGGATAAGAAGATTATCGAGGTTGCTATCAACGAGATCACCGCTATCTGCGGTCAGAAGGCTGTTGCAACATATTCTAAGAAGGATATCGCAAACTTCAAGCTTCGTAAGAAGATGCCTATCGGTGTTATGGTAACTCTCCGTCGTGAGCGTATGTATGAGTTCCTCGAGAAGCTCGTTCGCATCGCTCTTCCTCGTATCCGCGACTTCAAGGGTATCGAGAGCAAGTTCGACGGTCGTGGTAACTACACACTGGGTATCCAGGAGCAGATTATCTTCCCAGAGATCAATATCGATTCAGTTGACCGCATCCAGGGTATGAACATCACCTTCGTTACATCGGCTCAGACCGACGAGGAGGGATATGCTCTGCTCAAGGCTTTCGGTCTTCCATTCAAGAACGCTAAAAACGATTAAGAGATATGGCAAAAGAATCAATGAAAGCCCGCGAGGTAAAGCGCGCTAAGCTCGTGGCTCGTTACGCCGAGAAGCGTGCTAACCTGAAGAAGGTGATCGCTACAACAGAGGACCCCGCCGAGGCTTACGAGGCTGCTCGCAAGCTGCAGAGCATTCCTAAGAACGCTAATCCTATCCGTCTGCACAACCGTTGCAAGATTACAGGTCGTCCAAAGGGATATATGCGTCAGTTCGGTCTTTCTCGTATCCAATTCCGTGAGATGGCATCAAACGGACTGATCCCTGGAGTAAAGAAGGCCAGCTGGTAATTCAACTGATTGAAGCAAAAAGAGATTTATTAATTTAATATTGTCGGGGTAGTCCCGATTAATTAAAAACTTTATTTTATGACAGATCCAATAGCAGATTATCTGACAAGACTCAGAAACGCCATCATGGCACATCACCGTGTCGTTGAGGTTCCTGCGTCAAACTTGAAGAAGGAAATCACTAAGATCCTCTTCGAGAAGGGCTATATCCTGAACTACAAGTTCATCGAGGATGGTCCTCAGGGTACAATCAAGGTTGCCTTGAAGTATGACCCTGCAACTCGTGAGAACGCTATCAAGTGCTTGAAGCGAGTATCAACACCAGGTCTTCGCCAGTACACTGGCTACAAAGACATGCCGAGAGTAATTAACGGACTTGGAATCGCAATCCTTTCCACGTCTAAAGGTGTAATGACAGACAAAGAGGCCGCAGCCCTGAAGATCGGTGGTGAGGTTCTTTGCTATGTATATTAATTGGAGGATAGAATATGTCAAGAATAGGAAAATTGCCAATTAGTATCCCTGCCGGCGTTACTGTTGCTCAGGACAAGGACGGTGTTGTTACCGTAAAGGGTCCTAAGGGAGAGCTGACACAGAAGGTTGACCCCTCTATCAAGATGACTATCGAGGATGGTCAGATTAAATTTGAGATTGATGAGAATAGCCCTGTAAACATCAAGCAGAAGCAGGCTTTCCATGGTCTTTATCGTGCGCTCGTTAACAACATGGTTGTTGGCGTTAGCGAAGGCTATAAGAAGGAGATGGAGCTCGTAGGTGTAGGTTACCGTGTTTCTAACCAGGGTAACATCATCGAGTTCGCTCTCGGTTATACTCACCCCATCTTCATCCAGCTTCCTAAGGAGGTTAAGGTTGAGACTAAGTCTGAGCGTAACCAGAATCCTCAGATTATCCTCGAGTCATGCGACAAGGCGCTGCTCGGTCTGATTTGCGCTAAGATTCGTTCTTTCCGTATGCCTGAGCCTTACAAAGGAAAGGGTATTTTGTTCAAGGGTGAGGTTATCCGTCGTAAGTCGGGTAAGTCAGCATCAGCTAAGTAACTTTAATTGATTGAAGATTATGACAACAAAGAAAGTAGAAAGACGAATTAAGATCAAATATAGAATTCGTAAGAACGTTTTCGGCACAGCCGAGCGTCCTCGTCTGAGCGTTTTCCGCAGCAACAAGCAGATCTATGCTCAGGTGATCAATGACTTGGAAGGTAAAACACTTGCTTCTGCATCATCTCTGGGTCTCGAGGCTATGCCAAAGATTCAGCAGGCTGAGAAGGTTGGTGAGCTCGTAGCCCAGAAGGCTCTGGAGGCCGGCGTTAGCGCTGTTGTCTTCGACCGTAACGGTTACCTGTATCATGGCCGTGTAAAGTCGCTTGCAGACGCAGCTCGTAAAGGTGGACTTAAATTCTAAACGATTATGGCAATGAACAAAGTTAAGATAAGTAGTGACATTGAGTTGAAAGAAAGACTGGTTGCCATCAACCGTGTTACAAAGGTAACAAAGGGAGGTCGCACCTTTACATTCGCAGCTATTGTTGTTGTCGGTGACGGCAACGGTATCATTGGCTGGGGTCTTGGTAAGGCTGGCGAGGTTCAGGCAGCTATCGCCAAGGGTGTTGAGGCAGCTAAGAAGAATCTTGTTAAAGTTCCCGTACTCAAGGGTACCATCCCTCATGAGATGGAGGCCCGCTTCGGCGGTGCTCAGGTTTTCCTGAAGCCAGCTGCAGCCGGTACAGGTCTCGTTGCTGGTGGTGCTATGCGTGCCGTACTGGAGAGTGTAGGTATTAAGGATGTGCTCGCTAAGTCTAAGGGCTCATCAAACCCTCACAACCTGGTTAAGGCTACTATCGTAGCTCTCACTCAGATGCGTGATGCTTATACTGTAGCAGGTACTCGTGGAATCAGTATGGATAAAGTATTTAGAGGATAAGGAGAAATAACTATGGCAACAATTAAGGTAAAGCAGATTAAGAGTAAGATCGGTTATCCAGTAGATCAGAAGCGCACTCTCGAGGCTCTCGGACTGCGTAAGATCTCTCAGGTTGTTGAGGTAGAGGATACTCCTTCAATCCGTGGCATGATCCGTAAGGTACACCACCTGGTAACTGTCGTTGAGTAATTAACATTTTAAAAGTAGATTCGATTATGAAACTGAATAATTTAAAGCCGGCTGAGGGTTCTACCCACTCTAGTCGTCGTATCGGTCGCGGACCTGGTTCAGGTCTGGGTGGTACTTCTACTCGTGGACACAAGGGTGCCAAGGCTCGTTCTGGTTATAAGAGAAAGATTGGATTCGAAGGTGGTCAGATGCCTCTCCAGCGTCGCGTTCCGAAGTCTGGTTTCAAGAACATCAACCACAAGGAGTACTTTGCAGTTAACCTCTCTACACTTCAGAAGCTTGCTGAGGAGAAGAACCTCACTAAGATCGGTGTTGAGGAGTTGATCGCTGCTGGTCTCACCAATGGTAAGGAGCTCATCAAGGTTCTCGGAAACGGTGAACTCAAGGCCAAGGTTGACGTAGAGGCTAACGCTTTCTCAAAAACTGCCGAAGAGGCTATCAAGGCAGTAGGTGGTAACGCAACAAAAATCTGATATTCAAAATGAAGAAGTTTATAGAGACACTAAAGAACATCTGGAAGATTGAGGATCTGCGTCAGCGCATTCTCATTACTCTCCTCTTTGTAGCGATTTATCGTTTCGGCTCGTTCGTTGTACTTCCTGGTATCAACCCAGCCATGTTAAGTCAACTTCAGTCACAGACTGCTGGTGGTTTGATGTCGCTGCTCGACATGTTCTCTGGTGGTGCATTCTCCAACGCATCTATCTTTGCGCTTGGAATCATGCCTTACATCTCTGCTTCTATCGTAATGCAGCTTCTTGCAGTCGCTGTGCCCTACGTTCAGAAAATGCAGCGTGAGGGTGAGAGCGGCCGCAAGAAGATCAGCATGTACACCCGTTGGCTCACTGTAGCTATCCTGGGTTTCCAGGCTCCGGGTTACCTGATGAATCTGAAGATGACTTCTGGAGCTGCTCTGGCAACAGGCATCTCATGGTCATACTTCATGATTCCTGCTGTAATCATTCTGGCTGCAGGAAGTATGTTCATTCTGTGGCTTGGTGAGCGCATTACGGATAAAGGTATAGGTAATGGTATTTCACTCATTATCATGATCGGTATTATCGCTCGCTTGCCTCAGGCTTTCATCCAGGAGGTGAGCTCACGTTTCACTGCCATCACCGGTGGTGGACTGGTTATGTTCTTGGTTGAGATCATCATTCTCTATGCAGTTGTTTGCGCATCTATAGTTCTGGTACAGGGTGTTCGCAAAGTGCCCGTTCAGTACGCAAAACGCCTCGTAGGTAACAAGCAGGTAGGTGGAGCACGTCAGTACATACCACTGAAGCTGTTCGCAGCCAACGTGATGCCAATCATCTTTGCTCAGGCTCTGATGTTCATTCCGCTGACTATCGTTCAGTATTCAGCACCAGAGAATGCAAGTTGGTTCGTTCGCACGATGCTCGATCATCACAGCTGGACCTACAACATCATTTTCGCTATACTGATTATCGCTTTCACATACTTCTATACTGCCATTACTCTGAATCCTACTCAGATGGCAGAGGATATGAAGCGTAACAATGGTTTCATTCCTGGCGTTAAGCCCGGTAAGGAGACAGCTGAGTATATCGATACAGTAATGAGTCGCATTACTCTGCCTGGTTCATTGTTCATCGCTTTCATCGCAATTATGCCTGCATTGGCTAGCTTGCTGAATGTTCAGGATGCGTTCTCTCAGTTCTTCGGCGGAACATCACTGCTGATTCTTGTCGGTGTTGTGCTCGATACACTTGCACAGATTGAGAGTCATCTGCTGATGCGTCACTATGACGGTCTGCTCAGTTCTGGTCGCATTCATGGACGTGGAATGGCTGCTTATTAATCTTCTATGAAGATATTCCTGAAGACAGAAGATGAGATAGAGCTGATGCGCCAGGCCAACCAACTTGTTGGTCGAACGCTTGGTGAATTGGCTAAACATATTAAGCCTGGTATAACGACCCTCCAGTTGGATAAGATAGCGGACGAGTTCATTAGAGATAATGGTGCTATTCCAACATTCAAGGGTTTCCCCAATCCATATGGAGGGCCGTTTCCTGCCAGCATCTGCACATCGGTAAATGATGTAGTGGTTCATGGAGTGCCCAACGCTGAGACTGTTCTCAAGGAGGGTGATATCATCTCCATTGATTGCGGCACATTGCTGAACGGCTTCAACGGCGATTCTTGTTACACATTTTGTGTGGGCGAGGTTTCAAGTGAAGTCAAGCAATTGCTGAAGACAACCAAAGAGTCGCTCTACAAGGGCATCGAGAATGCCGTAGCTGGACGTCATCTTGGTGATATCAGCAGTGCAGTGCAGGAGCATTGTGAGGCACAGAAGTATGGTATCGTACGTGAATTGACCGGCCATGGTATTGGTCGTGACATGCACGAAGATCCACAGGTGCCAAACTACGGAAGACGCGGCAATGGTATCATGCTGAAAGCTGGTATGTGTATTGCGATCGAGCCTATGGTAACTATGGGTAAGCGCGACATCTGGATGGACGCTGATCGCTGGACTATCCGCACTCGTGACGGTAAGCCAGCTGCTCATTTCGAGCACACTATCGCGATTAGAAAGGGTCAGGCTGAGATCCTATCTTCGTTTGATGAAGTAGAATTATTGGAAGGTAAAATTTATTAAACAACTTGTATGGCAAAGCAATCCGCTATTGAGCAGGACGGAACAATTGTAGAATCGCTATCTAACGCGATGTTTCGTGTAGAACTAGAAAATGGGGTCCAAATTATTGCGCATATCTCTGGTAAGATGAGAATGCACTATATTAAGATCCTGCCCGGTGATAAGGTTAAGGTGGAAATGAGCCCCTACGACCTTACTAAGGGACGAATTGTATTCAGATACAAATAAACAATACGAATTTAATATGAAGACAAGAGCATCATTGAAAAAGCGTACCCCAGACTGCAAAATCGTACGTCGTAAGGGCCGCCTGTTCGTTATCAACAAGAAGAACCCTAAGTACAAAATGCGTCAGGGTTAATGTTAAATAAGCATAAAATGGCGGAGAATTGAAAAATTCTTCGTAACTTTGCATGCTTTTTAGCAAGAAATGTATTTTTTAAAGTAATTTATTTTTATCTTTTTAATTAACAATGGCAATAAGAATTGTTGGAGTAGATTTGCCCCAGAATAAGCGTGGCGAAATCGCATTGACTTATATCTATGGTATAGGTCGAAGTAGTTCAGCAAAGATATTGGATAAGGCAGGTGTCAGCCGCGACCTGAAGGTTAGCGAGTGGAACGACGACCAGGCAGCCAAAATCCGTGAAATTATCGGCGCTGAATTCAAAGTAGAAGGTGATCTCCGTTCTGAGATCCAGTTGAATATCAAGCGACTGATGGATATTGGTTGCTATCGTGGTGTACGTCATCGTAATGGTCTTCCCGTTCGCGGTCAGAGCACAAAGAATAATGCTCGTACTCGTAAGGGTAAGAAGAAGACTGTTGCTAACAAGAAGAAGGCTACGAAGTAATTCTAAGTTGAACAATTAAAGATTTGAGAATTATGGCAAAGAAAACAGTCACTTCAAAGAAGAGAAACGTGAGAGTAAATGCTATTGGCCAGCTCCACGTACACAGTTCTTTTAATAATATTATTGTATCACTGGCTAACGACGAGGGTCAGATTATCTCTTGGTCATCAGCTGGTAAGATGGGCTTCCGCGGCTCAAAGAAGAATACTCCTTATGCTGCCCAGATGGCTGCTGAGGATTGCGCTAAGGTTGCCTATGACCTGGGTCTTCGCAAGGTTAAGGCATACGTTAAGGGTCCTGGTAACGGTCGTGAGTCAGCTATCCGTGCTATCCACGGTGCTGGTATCGAGGTTATGGAGATTATCGATGTTACTCCACTGCCACACAACGGATGTCGTCCTCCAAAGCGCCGTCGCGTTTAATCTTGGATGCTTCGTGGTTTAGAAGATCCCGTTTTATTTATTAGAAAATTATTTTATTATTATGGCAAGATATTTAGGTCCGAAATCAAAAATTGCGCGTCGTTTTGGTGAGCCAATCTTCGGCGCAGACAAAGTTTTGTCTAGGAGAAACTTCCCTCCTGGACAGCATGGCAACAATCGTCGTCGCAAGATGTCTGAGTATGCCGTCATGCTGGCAGAGAAGCAGAAAGCCAAGTACACCTACGGCGTACTCGAGCGTCAGTTCCGTAATATGTTTGAGAAGGCAGCTAAGGCTGAGGGTATCACCGGTGAGGTTCTCTTGCAGAACCTTGAGAGTCGTCTCGACAACGTGGTATTCCGCCTCGGTATTGCTCCTACCCGCGCTGCAGCTCGTCAGCTCGTTGGTCACAAGCACATCACTGTTGATGGTCAGGTAGTTAACATCCCTTCTTACGCTGTTAAGCCTGGTCAGGTAGTTGCTGTTCGTGAAAAGTCTAAGTCACTTGAGGTTATTGAGGCTGCTCTCGCAGGTTTTAATCACAGCAAGTATCCTTGGATTGAGTGGGATGAGAATGTGAAGGGCGGTAAGTTCCTGCACAAGCCTGAGCGCGCAGACATCCCTGAGAATATTAAGGAGCAGTTAATCGTTGAGTTGTACTCTAAGAACTAAAATCATTTAAATTAATGGCGATATTAGCATTTCAAAAACCCGATAAAGTCGTAATGTTGGAGGCCAACGACAAGTTCGGCAAGTTCGAATTTCGTCCTTTGGAGCCTGGCTTCGGTGTAACCATTGGTAACGCCCTGCGCCGCATTCTTCTTTCATCACTTGAGGGTTATGCTATCAACACAATCCGCATTGCGGGTGTTGAGCATGAGTTCTCATCAGTTCCCGGTGTAAAGGAAGATGTAACCAACATTATCTTGAATCTGAAGCAAGTTCGATTCAAGCAAGTAGTAGAAGAATTCGAGAACGAGAAAGTCACTATCACGATCGAGAATTCTACCGAATTCAAAGCCGCTGACATTGGCAAGTATCTGACTGGATTTGAAGTGTTAAATCCCGATTTGGTGATTTGTCATTTAGATTCCAAAGCATCGATGCAGATTGATCTTACAATCAACAAAGGTCGCGGATATGTACCCGCCGATGAGAATCGCGAGTTCTGCACCGACGTGAATGTAATTGCAATCGATTCTATTTACACTCCGATCCGTAACGTAAAGTACTCAGTTGAACCATATCGTGTTGAACAGAAGACCGACTATGATAAGCTGGTACTGGAGGTTACTACGGACGGTTCCATTCACCCAAAGGATGCGCTGAAAGAGGCTGCTAAAATCCTTATCTATCACTTCATGCTGTTCTCTGACGAGAAGATCTCTCTCGAGAGTTCTGAGACTGAGAGCAACCAGGAGTTTGACGAGGAGATCCTGCACATGCGCCAGTTGCTCAAGACTCGTCTCGTTGACATGAACCTCTCTGTTCGTGCCCTCAACTGCCTCAAGGCTGCTGATGTGGAGACACTTGGTGATCTGGTACAGTACAACAAGACAGACCTCCTGAAGTTCCGTAACTTTGGTAAGAAATCGCTCACTGAGCTTGATGATTTGCTCGAGAGTCTGAATCTGTCGTTTGGAACTGATATTTCAAAATACAAACTGGACAGAGAGTAATCGCTCTCATGCCCAATAAAAGAACATTAAGAAAATGAGACACAATAAGAAATTTAATCATCTCGGTCGTACTGCATCTCACCGCAGTGCCATGCTCGCTAACATGGCTATCTCGCTGATCATGCACAAAAGAATCACTACGACCGTAGCAAAGGCTAAGGCCCTGAAGAAGTATGTAGAGCCCCTGATCACTAAGGCTAAGGAGGATTCTACCAACTCTCGTCGTGTAGTATTCAGCTACCTGCAGAACAAGGAAGCTATCAAGGAGCTTTTCTCTACTGTAAGTGAGAAGGTTGGTGATCGTCCCGGTGGATACACTCGTATCATCAAGCTCGGTACTCGTCAGGGTGATGCTGCTCAGGTTTGCTTCATCGAGCTCGTTGACTTTGATCCAGAGATGGCAAAGGAGACTAAGAAGAAGTCAACTCGTCGTTCACGCAAGGCTGCACCAAAGGCAGAGGTTGCTGAGGCTCCTGTAGCTGAGGCTCCTGCTACTGAGGCACCTGCTGAGGAGGCTAAGGCTGAGTAATCTATAGAATTTTTACATTCTACTCTATAAAGTTTAGGGGTTTCCCTACCACAGTGTGGGGGAATTCCTTTTCTTTTTTGTTTTTCTCTGCGTATCTTTGCACCGTTAATTGTTAGTTAGAGTTATGAAGAAGTTGGTTGTTTTGACACTGGGTGCCCTGCTGCTGTTAAGCAGCTGCGGCACCTACACCGAGACCGGTGCAACAACTGGTGCTTGGTTTGGTTCTATCATCGGTTCGGCTATTGGTGGTATATCAGGAGGACCGCGTGGTAGTGATGTTGGCACACTGATTGGCATGGCTGGCGGTGCAGCTGTTGGAGCTGCCATTGGTAATGCTGCTGATGAGGCACACCAGAAAGAGATGGAGGAGTATAGGCAGCGACGTATGGAACGCGAACAGGCGCAACACTATCCAGAGTATGGTGTTCCTGATAACAGAGGTTATGATGCGTATAGGCCGGATGGTTTGGAGCTACGTCGCCTGATGCTTATAGATGCTAATCGCGATCGAGTTCTGAGTAGAGGTGAAGAGGCTCGTGTAGTTTTCGAAGTCTTCAATACTACCAACCAAACGCTCTATCGTGTTCGTCCTGATGTGGCTGAAGTGACCGGAAATAGGCATATAAGCGTCTCTGACAACGTAATGATTGAGAGTATAGCTCCTGGCAAGGGCATAAGATATACAGCGCTCATACGGGCTGATAATAGGTTGAAAGACGGTGAGGCTGTTTTCAGTATAGGTATTTTTCAAGGTAATAAAAAGATTGTATCCCAAACAAGGGAGTTAAGGATTGAAACAAGTAAGCGATAGGACTTCCTATCGCTTCTTTTTTTCTTTCTCTTTCTCTGTCTGCTGTTTCTTTTTCATGTGGTCTCTGAGTTCTATCCAGATAGGCTTAGAGGCATCTTCATCGGTAGTACTCAGGTCAAGTTCAGGCTTGCTGAATATCTCTGCAGGTTTGAACGGGATGATAGAAGGATTGAACTCTTCTACCAGTACCGGTGCAATGCCCTTAGCCATAATACCTAACTCTTTAGCTGCACGCATAGAGAGGTCGATGACGCGCCCCTTAACATAAGGACCTCGATCAGTAACCTTTACGATGACGTGCTTACCATTCTCTGGATTTGTTACCAGTAGTAGTGTGCCGAAAGGGTAGGTGCGGTGGGCACATGTAAGACTATCGTGGTGCAGGCGCTCGCCACTGGCAGTGCGACGACCACTGGATTTTTTAGAATAGAAAGAAGCCTTACCGCTCTCAGTCTGTGCCAGAGCGGTAAAGCTTATTAGCATTGCGATGGTTGTTACAACTGTAACTATCTTGTTTTTTAATATCATACAATGCCTTGAGCGAGCATGGCCTTAGCGACCTTCATGAAGCCGGCTACGTTGGCACCCTTCACATAGTTGATGTAGTTGCCTTCCTTGCCATACTTCACGCACTGCTCGTGGATGCCAGACATGATCTGATGCAGACGCTGGTCAACCTCCTCGGCAGTCCAACTCATACGCATAGAGTTCTGGGTCATCTCCAAACCTGATGTAGCCACACCACCGGCGTTAACTGCCTTACCAGGTGCGAACAACTGACCAGCAGCGATGAACTTGTTGACAGCCTCGGCTGTGCAGCCCATGTTAGACACCTCAGCTACGCAGAGTGGCTTGTTGGCCAAGATCATGTCGGCATCAGTGCCGTTCAATTCATTCTGGGTAGCGCATGGCAGATAGATATCTGCTTTCTGCTCCCATGGCTTCCTACCAGCGAAGAACTTAGAGCCCTCAAACTCCTCCTCGTAAGGCTGACATACGTCGTTGCCACTGGCGCGAAGCTCCAGCATATATTCAATCTTCTCGGCATCAAGACCAGCAGGGTCGTAGATGTAACCGTCAGGACCAGAGATGGTGATAACCTTAGCACCCAACTCAGTGGCCTTCTTGGCTGCACCCCAGGCTACGTTACCGAAACCTGACAGGGCAACAGTCTTACCCTTGATGTCGAGTCCATGAGTCTCCATCATGTGGTGTACAAAGTAGAGTGCACCGTAACCGGTTGCCTCTGGGCGCAGGATAGAGCCACCCCATTCCATACCTTTACCGGTGAGGGTTGCACCATGGAACTGGCTGGTGAGCTTCTTGTACATGCCGAACAGATAACCAATCTCACGACCGCCCACGCCGATATCACCGGCAGGAACATCCATGTCAGGACCAATCACCTTGTAGAGCTCGGTCATAAATGCCTGACAGAAACGCATGATCTCTGCATCGCTCTTACCACGGGGAGCAAAGTCAGAACCTCCCTTTCCGCCGCCCATAGGCAGGGTGGTGAGGGCGTTCTTGAAGGTCTGCTCGAAACCGAGGAACTTCAGGATGCTCAGGTTTACTGATGGGTGGAAGCGCAGACCGCCTTTATAGGGGCCAATAGCGCTGTTGAACTGCACACGGTAACCGATGTTCACCTGTACCTCGCCCTTGTCGTCAACCCAGGGCACACGGAAGGTTGTGATACGCTCTGGTTCTACAATGCGCTCTATGATCTTGGCTTTCTCAAACTCGGGGTGCTGGTTGTACACATCCTTGATGCTGTCCAACACCTCTCTTACTGCCTGTAAGTACTCCATTTCGCCTGGATGTTTCTGCTCCAAGGCTTGCATAATTTTCTCAACTTCCATTGTCGTTAAAATGTTTTAAGTTTACATTTTGTTACTTATCTTACTGCAAAAGTAGGAAAATTATCGATAACTACCAAGTAAATAACCGAAAATTTTATGCGCAAAGTTACATTTTGTTAATTGTGCGCGTTCCCAGGAATTTATGGAAGGCATCTTGGTAGCCATTGGGTACGTGAATAATCTCGTTGTGGATGTAGATACAGTCGTTGCGGTCCACCTTTCTTATTTTATCTACTGCTATAATATATGATCGGTGTACGCGCAGGAATCGCTCTGGGGGGAGCATCTCTTCTACAGCCTTCATCGTCATGTGGGTTATCAGTGGCTTAGTCTCTCCTTCCAGATAGAACATCACATAGTCTTTCATGCCATTCACGTAGATGATATCTTTGATGTTGATATTGCGCAGTTCGCCGTCAACCCGAACAAACAGGCTCTGTGGACCGTCCTCAGTTTTCGCTCCGCACTCCGCATTCTGCTTTACACACTCCTCATTCCTCATGGAAAACCACTCCTTTGCTTTCTCTACTGCCACCAGAAACTTGTTATAGCGTATGGGCTTGAGCAGGAAGTCGAGGGCTTTCACTTCGTAGCTTTCGAAGGCGTACTCTTTGAAGGCCGTGGTGAATATCACGCGCGTCTCGGCAGGAATCATGTGTGCCAGTTCCATACCGTTCAGATCGGGCATTTGGATGTCGAGGAACAGCAGATTGGGTTTCAGCTCCTTGACAGCGTTGATAGCTTCTACCGAATCGGTAAAGCTGCCCAATTGTTCCAAATCGGGTGTTTTGTCAACAAACGACTCCATCAGTTTTACTGCCAGAGGTTCGTCATCTACTATGATGCATGTCAGTTTACAGCTCATAATTCATTATTAATAATGGTGATGCGTATATGATAGATGTCGCCTTCAATCTTCTGTTCCCAAGTGTAACGGTTGGTGTACATCAGCTCCAGTCGGCGCCTGGTGTTCTCCAGTCCGATACCAGATCCGCTGCGATCGGCATCGTCTTTAGGGAAATTGGTATTGTCGCAACAGAATATCAGGGCATCATTGGTTTGCAATAGTTGAATGTCAATCTTTGATGGCTTGTTACTGCTCACGCCGTGTTTGAAAGCATTCTCGACAAGTGATATGAACAGCAGCGGAGCTATCTCTATATTTTGTTTGATGTCGAAAAGAGTCGTTACTTCAGTCTTGTCATTGCAGCGCAGCTTCATCAGTTCGATATAGTTACGCATAAACTCCACTTCGCCTTCGATGGGCACCGTTTTCTTATTGGTCTCGTACATGGCGTAGCGCAGCAGGTCGCTCAGTTGTGCGATGGCATCTTGGGCGGCATCAGCATCAATCTGACAGAGACTTGAGATGTTGTTGAGTGTATTAAATAAGAAATGTGGGTTGATCTGATTCTTCAGCCATGCCAGTTCTGCCTCTGTGTTCTTGGCCTTCTCATCCTGTAGCTGCTGTTTGATCTGCCGGGTGCGCATGAAGTGGCGTATGCCAATGGCAACGGCAGCAACCACACAGTTGAGCAGCATGAACATGAAGAAGCCCGAAAAGAATCCTATCCACATGTTGGATGTCATATTTACTTCGTGCGGAATCCTGTCGCGGGCAAACCATAGCATGATGAACGGACTGTTGAGAAGTAGGATGGTGATGAGGTTCAACAGACCGAACCACCAGTATCGGCGACGGAAAAACAAGAACGGGCCGAACAAGTAGAAGTTCAGGAAATAGATGATGAATGGTGAATGCAGTATTCCCCATACGACAAAGAGCGATGTCTTCGTGTCGTGCAGGTTCTGGGTGCTCAGGAATGTGGCTAAAGGCATGGATAGTATGATGATAGCCCAAACGCCCAGTTGTGTCAGTAGTAACCAGAGGTCTTTTTTCTCTATCTTCTTCATAACGTGTGCAAATATATGAAAAAAAATAGAATAAAGCGCCTTTTTTTGAAAAAAGAACGCTTTATTCTTAATTGATTGTTACATCTCGTTGCCGATGCTGTTCAACATCTCACCCTGCGACTGCTGCTCGATGAAGTCGTTCTGTACGCGGCTCTGGTGCTGCTTCTGCGACATCTTTGAGTTACCGAAGGTGTAGCTGACAGTGAAGGTTACGCCGTATATGGGCACTTTAATCTTGGTGTTGCTGGTGAAGTCCTTGCCACGGCTCGAAGTCTCGATGTTGATATTGCCGCCCTTGTTCAGACCCATCATACCCGAGATGCTCAGGTTGAGCTTGTCTTTAAGCAGCGATTTAGACAGACTGGCTGTTACCAGGTTGAATCCGCCAGAATAGCCCTGCAGGGTGTAGCTCTTGGTAGAGGTGATGGCGAAGGCGCTCAGCTTGAGGTTCCAAGGCAGTGTCTGCTGTATGCCGGCCATGATGTTGGCAGTCCATCCGTTGTTCTTCTGGTCGAGTGCAGTACTGCGCAGGTCGGTGTAGTTCAGTCCGCCATTGAAGAAGATACGGGTATCCTTGGTGAGCAGGTAGTTGACGTAGCCGCTCAGTCCAGTCTGATGACTCTTTACCACGTTGCCGTATGTGGTGTTGAGCAGGTTGTCGTTATCGTAGAAGCTGTACTGTGAGATAGCGTTATCCACAAAGTTATGGTGCAGATTCAGGTTCACCATCAGCTTCGATGTGAAGGCATTGTAAACCAGCGATACGTTGTGAGCCTTCTCTACATCCAGGTCGGGATTACCATAGCTCAGTGCGATAGGATTAGTCTTATCTACGTAGGGGTTGAGGTAAGAGATACCGGGGCGACTGATGCGCATGTTGTAGGTCAGTCCCAGGTTAGAACCCTGCGAGATGGTGTACTGCATACTTGCTGTAGGAACCAGACTTCCATAGCTGGTACTGAAGTCATCGCCATTGCCCAGGTGATACTCTACGTCCTGCCAGGTATATTCGTAACGCAAGCCTGCCTTCAAGCCGAAGCTGCCATAATTGCCTACATACTCACCATAGCCAGCCAGAATAGAGTTCTTGTACTCATAATCAGAACTTGAACTTGGGTCATACACATTTTTCAGATAATACTTGGCATCCGATGTGGCGTCGTGCAACTGGAGTTTGCTACCCAGATTCAGACTCTGGCCTTTGCCCAATGGCATGGTGTAGTCAAGCTGGAAGATGTGGTTGGTGGTCTTATCCTTGTTCTCAGAGTAGCGGTTGGTCAGATCGATGATGCTAGAGTTGGTACCGAAGTTGTTTGTCATTTCGGTGGTGGCGGGGCTGTAGTTCAGCTGGTAGGTCAGAGCCAGGCTCTGTGTATGCTCCTTGTTGAAGAAGCGCTGATAGTCGATGCTTCCGCTGAATGAAGTGCGTGAGTTCTTCATATCAGTAGTGCTGCCATAGCTGAATTCATTGCCGTAGGCATTGCCGCCCATTGTGGTGGTTGATGTGCCGGTACTCTTCATATTCATCGAGTTCACCTGAGCTGTCAGGTTCAATACGCTCATCGAGTCGAGCTGGTATCCCAGTGTCAGACTTCCCATAGTGAATGGTGTCTTCACGTTGTTGCTTGATGTCATCAGCTGACTGGTACCGTTGTCCTGTATCTGTTCCATCTCGGTAGTGGTGTTGCCTGGCTTGTTGTAGCTGGTCATCACATTGGCGCTATAGCTCAGTTTGCCCTGCTGTCCGTTCAGGAATACGCTTCCACCCATTTGCTTGTTGCCTGCCGATGCACGTACGGTGCCGTTATAACCGTTCATGCTCTGTGCGGCCTGTGGATTCTGCTTGTTCATCACAATGTTCAGTACGCCAGCAGCACCCTCTGCATCGTACTTGGCTCCAGGGTTGGTCATCACCTCAATGCTCTTCACGGCTGAGGCTGGCATGCTCTTGAATACCATCGATGGGTTAGAAGAGAACATCACGTTGGGCATACCATCTACATAAACCTTGAATGAAGATGATCCGTTCACCGTGATGTTGTCCTGTCCGTCGACAGTCACCATGGGCACTTTGCGCAGCATGTCGAGCACTGTGTTCGATTTCGAGTCCTCATCCTCGGCCACGTTGTAGCTCATCTTGTCCACCTCCATTTTTACCAGTGGCTTCTGTGCTACTATCTCTACACCCTTCAGCATCGTCTCGCTATCCTTTGTATAGATGGTGCCCAGATCGATGGGATTCTCATTGCCTAGTTCGATTGTCTGGCGCAGCTCTTCCTTTCCCACGCTGCTGAACACGATGTCGAACTTACCCTTGCCCTTCAGCTCCTGCTGGAAGTGACCGTTTTCGTCGGTGATAAACATGGCGATAGGCTTGTCGGTTTTGCCGGCCTTGAACACACGAATAGTGGCGTAGGGTTCACCCTCATTCAGACTCTTGTCCATCAGCACACCACTTACGGTGGTCTTTTGGGCCATAACTACTGCTGAAACCATCAGCATCATTGTTGTGAGAAAACATCTAAACTGTTTCATACCTTATATATTTTTAATTATTACTTTTCTAATTATTATATTTTTAAATTTTTCTGTTGCAAAGGTATGAAAAATGGGGGCAAGCGTGAAATCTCTTTCGACGTTTGCCCCCATGTGTTTCGACGTTTCGACGAATCGCCCTATTTCCAAGGTCCGTAGGTCACCTTTTTCTCATCCCACTTGTCCTTTGGCTGTGCAGGACGCTCTGGGTTTGGATAGCCTATGCGTACGGCACACATAGGAATGAGATGGCTTGGCAGATTCAGCTTCTGCTGTACGCCCTCTACGCGCTTTTCCAGTGGGTAGATGGTGGTCCATACAGCGCCTAACTCAAGAGCGTGGGCTGCCAACAGGTCCTCATTGCCAGCTTTCACCCACTTGCCGCCATTGGCAGCACTGCCGTAGGCACTCAGTCCCAAGGGGATGACAGCCGAGTAGAGTTTGCCGTTAGCCTCTACGATACCCGAGAGAGTGACATACTCGCCTGTGCCCAGGAAATTCTCAGCCATGATCATGTCGCGGTTGGCGGTAGTACCCTTCTCTGCGTCGAGATAGGTCACCGAGATGCCAGCTTCGTGCATTCTTCTTGGTCACCACATTGATGACACCACCAATGGCGTCAGTGCCGAACTCTACAGGTACTACACCACGATACACCTCAATATGGTCGGCATACGTCACGGGGATGTTGTTGAGGCCGAACGACTGGCCGATGCCCTCCTGTGGCACTCCGTCTATAAACACCTTGATATGCTTGCCAGAGAAACCGTCCAGCATCAGTTGCATGTCAGATCCCACACCGCCAGTCTCGCGCAGCTTGATGCCAGGCACCTGTCGTAGTGCATCGCTCAGGTTCAGCGTGGTGTTCTGTAGCGATTTCGTATCTACGCCAACGGCATTAAAAGCCGATTTGTTGATACGCTTCACGCTGCTCGAAACCACCGTAACCTCCTTGAGTTCTATGGGGGCGGATGAGAACTTGCTTTTGTGCTTCTTGTCGCCTTCATCTGTGTTGGCAAAAGTGTTCAGGCATGTCGCAAATAGCAAGCATGCGAAGAGCTGTCTTTGTGTCATACTAATACCTATTATTCCTGTTTTGATTTCCGGGGTGCAAAGGTACGGTGTTTCTTTCATTCCTGCAATACACAGAAATGACGAAAAAGAAAGTCGGAAACCTCTGTTCTAGGGCTCCCGACTCATCTGATGTTAGTATTATCTGTATCTTTTAGATCTTTTCCAGTGCCTGCTTGATGTCGTTGAGGATATCTTCAACATCTTCGATACCTACACTGAGGCGAATCAGATCTGGTGCTACACCAGCCTCGCGCAGCTGCTCATCACTCAGCTGACGGTGAGTATGACTGGCAGGATGCAGCACACAGGTGCGGGCATCAGCCACGTGAGTCACGATGTTGATCATCTCCAGTGAGTCCATCCATTTGATGGCCGTCTCGCGCGTACCTTTTAATCCAAAGGCAATCACACCGCAGCTACCATTAGGCAGATATTTCTGTCCCAACTCATAAGCCTTATCTGTGGGCAGACCACAGTAGTGCACCCAAGCCACCTTGTCGTTGGCGTTCAGGAACTCAGCCACCTTCTGAGCGTTCTTGCAGTGCTGCGCCATGCGCAGGTGCAGTGTCTGCAGACCTAAGTTCAGCAGGAACGAATTCTGAGGAGCGGGGATAGATCCCAGGTCGCGCATCAGCTGAGCCACCAGCTTGGTGGTATAGCCCATCTTGCCGAAGGCTTTCACATAAGTCAGACCGTGATAGCTCTCATCGGGCGTGCACAGTCCGGGGAACTTCTCGGCATGAGCCAGCCAGTCGAAGTTGCCGCTGTCCACTACACATCCGCCTACCTGGGTAGCCATGCCATCCATATATTTTGTAGTAGAGTGGGTTACGATGTCGGCTCCCCATTCGAATGGACGACAGTTGATAGGTGTAGCAAACGTGTTGTCAACTATCAAGGGCACACCATTCTTATGGGCAATACGTGCAAACTTCTCGATGTCGAGCACAGCGCAGCCGGGGTTAGAGATAGTCTCGCCAAACAGCGCCTTGGTGTTGGGGCGGAAAGCCTGCTGAATTTCCTCCTCGCTGGCCTCGGGTGATACAAATGTGCACTCGATGCCCAGTTTCTTCAGTGTTACACCAAACAGGTTGAATGTGCCACCATATATTTCATTTGATGTTACGATGTGGTCGCCAGCCTCACAGATATTGAATACTGCGTAGAAGTTGGCAGCCTGACCGCTTGATGTGAGCACTGCGCCAACGCCACCTTCAAGAGCAGCAATCTTTGCGGCTACAGCATCGTTGGTTGGGTTTTGCAGACGGGTGTAGAAATAGCCCTCCTTCTCCAGGTCGAACAACTTAGCCATCTCCTCAGAGTCATCATACTTGAATGTGGTGCTCTGGATGATAGGCAGCTCTATAGGTTCTCCGTTTTTGGCCTTGTAACCGGCCTGTACACAAAGCGTACCTTGTCTTAAATTCTTTGCCATCTTGATCCTTAATTTAGAAATTTTGGTTGCAAAGATACAAAAATATTTGCAAAAGTTGGCGTTAATCCATTTTTATTTGTATATTTGCCCCATGAAAGATAAAGTTGACCACTATACTATATGTTTTATCGATAACTGTCCGCTACACAAGCATTGTCTTCGCTGGATGGTAGGTCGTTATGCCGATCCCAGTCGAACTGTGTACCTATCTATTAACCCTCACAATCCTTTAGTTGCCAACGACGATTGTCCGCAATACCGCGAAGATATCCGTGTGAAGATGAAGAAGGGCTTTGTTAATATCTACTATGACATGCCAGGCCACATGGAAGCCAAAATCCGCCAGCAACTTATCGCCAAGTTGGGGCGCAAGCCGTATTTTGAGATGCGCAAGGGTCAGCGTCTTATCACCCCCGAACAGCAAGAGTTGATAGAGCGCGTGATACGTGCCAATGGCTGGGAAGGCCCCATCCGCTTTGATGGCGAGGAGGAAGATTACTTGTGGTAAGTCAGATTGTTAAGCCAGGTGATAGATATTACGTATCTATCGCTACTATCACTTACAGTAAAACAAGTTGTTTTACTTTATAAAAGATAGCTTCTTGATTGGCAAGAGATAACTTCTTAGAGAACAAAACAACTTGTTTTGCTGTATAAGATTATATCTCTTCAACTCGGATACACGGCACTTTGTTAATGTGTATTACATAAAAACGTGTATAATCCCCTAAAAAAGTGATACTTTTGAATTTTTGAGCACTTTAAAATGAATGTAGTGTACTGAATAAGTTGACAAAATATGAGTTCAACTTATGTGCGGATTATTCACATGCCGAATTGCTAGGCGCTGCTTAGTGATTGGTGTATTCTGATGGGGATACGCCAACCATTTTCTTGAATACCTTCGAAAAATAGTTCGGGTCGGCAAAGCCACAGCTGTAGGCTGTTTCTGATACATTATGCCCGTCGGCAATCATCTGACAGGCTTTCTGGATGCGCTTGTGTCGGATATAGTCGCCTGCCGAGGTGTTCATCAGATTCTTCATCTTGGTGTGCAGCAGACTGCGGCTCATGCCCAGTTCAGTTGTGATATCAGTAACCGAGAAGTTGGCGTTGCCGATATTATTGTCTACCAATTCTATCAGTCGCTGGATGAAGTCGCGGTCCAGCTGGGTCAGACTGTCGTTCTGTTCCACCTCTGCTTCGCCATCATCAAATATCGATTTCTGTCGGTTCTCTATCAGTCTGAGCAGGTTGCAGATCTGCAGTGACAGGGATTCCGGGTCGAAAGGTTTCAGCACATAGGCATCGGCACCATTGCGATAGCCCTCCTTCACATCCTCTGGATCGCCCTTGGCCGTGAGCAGTATCACGGGGATATGACTGGTGCTCATGTTGCTCTTCAGCATGTTGCACAGTTCGGCACCTGTCATCACAGGCATCATTACATCCGATACCACCAGGGCGATGTCGGTGCGACTGATGGCGATATCCCACGCCTGCTGACCGTCGGGGGCTGTAATCACATTGTAGTCGGCTGCAAACAGTTGCTCCAGAAAGTGCAGCATGTCTTCATTGTCTTCTACCACCAGGAGCGTCTGCTTGGTGGGAACCGTAGGCGATGGGGAAGTGGTGGCAGAGATGGCATTTCCTGCTATGTTCACTTGCGTGGCGTCGAGTTTGCTCAGGTAGTTATCTACGGTAGCTTGTTCGCTGTCGGCAGATATCTTGTTCTTGTCGGAGAAGGCATGGCCCGAGATGTTGAGCATCACGGTAAAGGTGCTGCCCTTGCCCAGTTCGCTTTCTACCGATACCGAGCCTTTGTGAATCTCTACCAGGCGGTGAACCAGTGCCAGGCCGATACCCCAGCCACTGCTGTTGGTGGCGTAGCCACGCTTGGTTTGGTAATAGCGGTCGAAGATGGTCTCCTGCTCACTCTTGATGATGCCGATACCCGTATCTGCCACCTGCATCTTCAGGTAGAGGTCGGGCGACGATGGCTGTTGCGTTATCTCAGCATTGATGGTGATAGAACCGCCATTGCCAGTAAACTTGATGGCGTTTGACATCAGGTTGTTCAGGATATGCTCGATGTATGAGGGTGAAAACCAACCGTCTTCTCCGTTGTCCATACAGTTCACATTCAGGTGTAGGCCTTTGGCAGAAACGGCCTCGATGAAATTGCTGGCCACGACGCTGACGAACTCTACGGGGTTGCCCTGCTGTACGTAGAATGGGAAGTTGTCGGATTCTATCTTGTTGAATGTCACCAGTTCATTAATCAGATGCTCCATCTTAGAACAGTTGCGGATGGCCATATTCAGCGACTCGCTCATCTCCTTGTCCATCTTCGATGCGCTGATGCTCTTCAGTGGTGCGATAATCAGCGAGAGTGGTGTCTTCAGTTCATGCGAAACCATGGTGAAGAAGTTTGATTTGATACGGTCGATCTCTTCAACCTTAGCTTTCTCCATGTTGGTAAGTCTGATCTTGTTGCGTTCCTTCATGCGCAGGTTGTAGAGGAAGAGTCCGCCGCCTACCAGTGCTGCAAAGCAGATGAAGTAGATGATGTAGGCGAGGGTTGAGAGATAGAAGGGTGCCTTGATCACGATGGTGAGAGTACGCTCGGGGCATTCGTCCCAGTCGCTGTCGTTGTTGTTAGCTCTCACGTGCAGTTGGTAGGTGCCCGGACTGAGCAGATAGCCATAGAACCGTCGCTCTGTGCCCACGTCGCGCCAGTCGGCATCTATGCCATCCACCTTTATCTGGTATTGTATGCCCTGCACATTCTCTGGCATCACCACACCATATTCAATATGGAACGAGTGCGACTCCTCATAGCTCAGCGTGATACGGTCGGTATAGTCGATCTGCTGTTTTACTTGGTCGTTCACAAACAACTTCTTAAAGTGCACATGCATATTCTTTGCTTCGGCATGCATCTGCTTGGGTACAAATGCTATCAAACCATCGAAGGTGCCCATGAGCACACGGCCATCCGAAGCCAGATAGGATGAAGTGAAGTTGAACTGGTTGACAGGCAACTCTGCCCCTGCCGAGAAGCAGCGGGTGTGTCCGTCGCTCAGTCGGTGGCTATACAATCCCTGGTCGGTACCAATCCAGAGGCAGCCTGTTCTATCCTCAACAATGCTACAAACGGTGCACTGTCGTGGTATCCATGAGCCTGCTTGATGCACTTTCCCGTTGAGGCTGTCAAGCCAGAACAGACCATTGTTGTTAGTACCAATCCACAGTCGGCCTTTCGAGTCCTCGAAGGCTGTGATGATATAATTGTCGGTCAGTCCGCTACCATTGTCTTTACTGTAGTTTTTAATCTGGTTTTTGCTGATGCAATATACACCACATGCCACCGTGCAAGCCCATAGTTGATTGTGCCTATCCACAAACAGCGAGTAGATAAAGGTGCGATCCAGCAGGTCGTGACCTAATGCGCAGAAGGTATCGGTCTTGTCATCATAATAGCGCAATCCCTCCATGGTGGCCACCCACAGTAGGCCGTTCTTGTCGCGGGTCAGATAGAAGATACCCTCTGATGTGAGTCCTTTGGTTCGGTAGTACTGTGTGGTCTTATGAGTCAGCAGATTATATCTGTAGAGTCCTTTGAATCGGGTGCCTATCCATATTTCCGACTGTTTGGCATCGTAGTAGATGCTGTGTGTGTTAGAGTCGAGATGAGGAATGCCGTTGAATGGCGTAAAGAGGCCCGATGACGCGTTGTAGATGTTCACTCCCTGATCCTCGGTAGCCATCCAGAAAATGCCTGGTGCCGTCTCGGTGATCATGCGTGGGATGCGCGCTTTTAGTTCGCCATTGGCGGCACTTGGCTCAAAGTGGCGGAACTGTGGCTTTTGGCTCGACAAGAAGTCAACACCTCCAAAGTAAGTACCAATCCAGATGTTGTTCTGCCGGTCGGCCAGGATGGTATATACAGCATTGTCCGAGAGTCCGTCGCTGCCATAGCCTTTCTGTGTGAGGATGCTGCTGCCGTCAGGATTCAATGTGAGCAATCCGTTCTCTGTGCCAAACCAGATGCGGTGCTGCTTGTCTTCTTTAATCACGCGTACAATACCCCCCGTCAGTTGGTTGGCGGCATAGCGTTGCTGGGCGTGCGTCTTCAGATTATAGCAGATGGCACTACCATCGTTGCAGCCTATCCAGAGGTGTTGGCGCGAATCTACCAATAGGGGAAGGATGGCGTTGTGGCTGGCAGGCTGTCCGCCGTTGATACTCACGTTGAGTGGTAGAATCCTGGTCAGACTGGCATCCATCGAAAAGATCATCTCGCTGGCCGAGACATAGATATTACCCGCCTTGTCTCTCGACAGTGATGCTATCGTGCCGGCATTGAGCGAGGGGATCACCACGAAAGAGTCGATCTTGGCATCATAGGCATATAGCTGGTTCGAACCCGTCAGCACGCGTCCGTCGTTGGTCTCCACAAAGTTGGTGCAGTAGCCACGCACGTTGAGGTAGTTGCGAAAATCGTTGGTCTCCGGGCGATACAGGCTTACACCATTCTCTGTACTAATCCAGAGCCGGCGCTTGCTATCTACGAACAGCCCATGAACAAAGTTATGCACTAGCGAGTGCTGCTCACCTTCCACATGATAGTAGGTCTCCACGTTGTAGCCATCATATTTGGCCAGTCCGTTACGCGTACCTATCCATATATAGCCTTCTTCATCCTGAACCAGACTCTCTACCTGTTGGTTTGGTAGACCATATGATGTGTTAAGATGCTGGAACTTAAATTCTGCAGCATCTGCCAACAAACTCATAAAGAGCCATACAAGGATAAAAGAAAAATGTTTCATCATGTCGTTATATCTGTGTGCAAATTTAGCGATTAATCCTGAATTAATCTATAATTATGTTCATTTTTTCTGTACTTTTGACAATGTTACCCATTTCGTGGACAATTTTACCCGCCCATAAATTCTTATTTGTCTATTTTTGCAGCGAAATCTTTATCAACAACTCTTATTATAACTAAAATGTATAAAAAGCATAACTTACGATTGTCTTTGACTATTCTTGGAGTGCTGTCTGTTTTGCCATCGTGCAGTTCGAATGAAACTGGTAACGATGTCATTCAGGTTCCCGATGCTCCTGCAGTACCTAAGAAGGAGATTCTGACAGAAGCCGACCCAACGATATTCCTTGATGAGGATGGTACATATTATTTATATGGCACCGCTAGTAACTCTGGCTACGGATTCTATGTCTACCAATCGAATGACCTGAATACTTGGCAGGGGCCTGTTGGAAATGCCAATGGCTTCTGCTTGTCTGGTGCTACTTCATTCGGTACTACAGGCTTTTGGGCACCACAAGTATTTAAGAAAGGCAATACCTATTATATGTTCTATACAGCCAATGAGCAGATTGCTGTCGCAAAATCGAACTCGCCAAAGGGGCCTTTCACTCAGGATGTAAAAAAGGCTATTGCTACTCCTGGTAAGGCTATTGATCCTTTTGTGTTCTTTGATACAGATGGTAAGGCGTATCTCTATCATGTACGATTGCAGGATGGTAACCGTATTTTCGTGGCAGAGATGACAGATGATCTGATGGGTATTAAGGAAGAAACTGCTAAAGAGTGCGTGTATGCCACTGAACAATGGGAAAATACTGCCAATGCCAATTGGCCGGTAACCGAAGGACCAACAGTGCTGCACATAGGCGATACCTATTATATGTTCTATTCGGCCAATGACTTCCGTAATATCGACTATGCCGTAGGAGTAGCCACAGCATCATCGCCTTACGGACCGTGGGCCAAATCGAAGCAATCTGTTATCAATCGTTCCAATATTGGCTATTATGGTACTGGTCATGGTGATATCTTTAAGGATGCCAATGGTGACTGGAATTATGTGTTCCATACCCATCAGAGTTTTACAGAGGTTAGTCCTCGTAAGACAGCTGTAGTGGGATTGAAGTACCTTGGAACCACTTTTTGCGTGAGTGATGATACATTCCATTATCTATCGAAATAGTAGAATACATAAAACCAACAAAAACTTTAAAATATGAACAGAAAATTAATTTTAGTTTCGGCCTTAGCTGTTTTTTCGCTTACGGCGTCTGCCTTTGATATTCAGACGAAGATAAGCATCAAGCAGCCAGGTAATCCTGCAGAAGTGATTAGTCTGCATGCTGAGGGCAATGAACTGAAGGCTCCTCAGGGTAAGACATTGCCGCTGAGTATCAGTCAACAACTGTCTGACGACGGCGATGGCAAAGTTCTTGCCCTCACCATCCGTGCCAATGCTACAACCTATTATAATATAGGTGCAGCAATTGCCACAGGTATCAAGTCGGCCGACAGTGAGTTCTATCTGCCAGGTTTCTGGTACCATCGTAACCTCCGTTCGCCAAAGGAGGCGCCTTCATTCCATACTTCGAAGAGTTGGAACTTTCGCGAGGATCGTCTGTCGTCGCCAATGACCAGCGTCTATGATGAAGCTAATGGCAAATCAATGGCCGTTATCCGTATTCTCGACAAACCACAGGAGTGCCTGACCACCCATCAGCAGGGAGAGATTATCCTGAGTGGTGAGACCTCATTAGGTTACCTGGGTCTTGACTGCGAGGAGCAGGAGGCCAAGCTCACTTTCGGCTATCCATATATCGAGACACCCAAGCGCTACATCCGTAAGCTCACCTTGGCCGCTCCTGTCTTTGCTTTTGCTAAGATAGAGAAGGGTCAGACCAAGACACTTAAGTGGCGTATCAGCAAGAGTGAAGCCAAGGATTTTGGTCAGCATGTCACTATGATGTGGCAGCGTTGTTTCGACAACTTGAACCCACAGCCTTTGAAGGCCCGTTTTACGCCTGAGGAGATGAAGAAGGGACTGACCAATTATTTCCGTCAGGCCTATGTTGGCAACTTCCCACTGAAGTATCATTCTGGTCACACACTGCTCACCAACGATTGCAAGCCTTTCCCCGAGGCACAGATTGGTTTCGTGGGTCGTGTATTGCTCAATGCCTTCAATGCTATTGAGTATGGTGAGCAGCATGGTGAGCAGGATATCGTTGCAACTGGTCAGGAGATCCTTGACAGCTACCTGCAGCATGGACTCACCAGTGCAGGCTATTTCTATGATAACGTGAATTTTGAGCGTGGCTTCCCCCTCGACGAGAAAGTGGTTCACTCTATCCGTCAGCAGTCGGAGGGTGTCTATGCCATCCTGCTCTATCTCAAATATGAGAAAGCCCACGGGCGTAAGCATCCCGAGTGGGAGGCTAAGATTAAGACTATCCTCGATGGCTTCCTGAAGTTGCAGAAGGCTGATGGAAGCTTTGCCCGTAAGTATAAGGACGATGGCAGTGATGTGGATGGCACTGGTGGTAGCACCCCATCTTCAACCTCAGCACTCGTCATGGGCTACCGCTACTTCGGCAAGAAACAGTATCTGGAGGCTGCTCGCCGCACCGTGAACTACCTGGAGCAGAACATCATTTCTAAGAGTGATTATTTCTCTTCAACCCTCGATGCCAACTGCGAGGATAAGGAGGCTGCTATTGCTGCCGTCACCGCTACCTATTATCTGGCAGCCGTGACCAAGGGTAAGGAGCGTCAGCACTATATCGACCTCTGTGAGAAGGCAGCTTATTTCGCTCTGTCATGGTACTACATGTGGGATGTGCCATTTGCTCAGGGACAGATGCTGGGCGACTTAGGTCTGAAGACCCGTGGCTGGAGTAATGTATCGGTAGAGAACAATCATATCGATGTGTTTGTATTCGAGTTGCCACATATCGTGAAGTGGCTTGGCGAGCAGAAGGGTAACACCCGCTTCCTGCAGATGCACGATGTGATCTTCAACTCACTCAGTCAGCTGATGCCTACACCAGAGCGTCTCTGCGGCATCGCACTGCCTGGATTCTATCCCGAGGTGGTACAGCACACCACTTGGGACTATGGTATGAACGGTAAGGGATTCTATAATAACCTCTTTGCTCCCGGCTGGACCGTTGCCTCGCTTTGGGAGATGTATTCACCAACACGAACTGATGATTTTCTAAAAAAATAGTTTTAAATTAAACCTAACAATCAAATGAGAAAAAGATTAATTACCTCGTTGGCAGGTGCAGCGCTCCTGATGGTAGCTACGCCTTCGTCAGCTGAACAAAAACTGGCTTTGTCGGTTTATCCCAGCAGCTATGCAGCCACCCAGCAACAGCGTGTTGTAACAGGTAAGGTTGTAGATGCTCAGGGTGAGCCTCTCATTGGCGTTACCATCAAGGAGCAGGGCACTCAGAATGCCGCTGTCTCTGATATGGACGGACGTTTCAAACTGCCACTCAGCAAGTCTGATGCACAAGTTGTCTTTACCTACATTGGTTATGTGGATGTGGCGGCGCGTGCTACCGACAACATGGTGGTGACCATGAAGGAAGACAGAAATGAACTTAACGAGATAGTTGTGGTGGGTTATGGTACCCAGAAGAAGGTGAACCTGACCGGATCGGTTGTATCGGTGAACCTAGAGAAGGAGACCAACTCACGTCCGGTTACCACAGTAGCCCAGGCTTTGCAGGGTATGGCTGCCGGTCTTGATATTCTGCAGGGCTCTGGTAAGCCAGGTGCCGAAAACTTCTCGGTCAACATCCGTGGTGTTGGAACCATGAATGATGCCAGTCCGCTGGTATTGGTGGATGGTATGGAGATGAGTCTCTCTGATGTCAACCCTATGGATATCGAGAGCATCTCAGTACTGAAGGATGCTGCTTCGTGCGCCATCTATGGTAACCGTGGTGCTAACGGTGTTATCCTGGTCACCACTAAGAGCGGTACCGAGGGTAAGGTTAGCGTTACCTATACCGGTCGCCTGTCTGTCAACAAACCTTCAAAACTGGTTCGCTTCATGTCGAACTATGCCGACTATATGGAGATGGTGAACGAGGCCAGTGAGAATATCGGCACTGCAGGCAAGTATCCGCAAACCGTCATCGACCAGTGGCGCCAGGCTGAGGCTAACCCCAACGGCATGGCAGAGTCGGGTTATCCCAACTACGTGGCTTATCCTAACACCGACTGGTACGACGAGATCTACCAGACCAAGGTGATGCAGGAGCATGCCATCTCACTGTCGGGTAAGGACACTCGCACTCGCTACAACCTTGGACTTACCTACCTCGACAATCCCGGTATGATTGTTCGTTCGGGTGAGCAGAAATACTCTCTCAATCTGAAGCTGATCTCAGATGTGACCAACTGGTTGCAGATGGGTGCACAGGTCTGGGGCTCTCACAGCGATCGCGATCGTAACAATGTGGATGCCCTGTCGAGCTGGGAGTTCCTGAAGACCGTACCAGGCATCTATCCTTATTATGATGGTAAGTTTGGTGGTATCGAGACATCGGTTGAGGATGGTGCTGCCCACAACCCCATGCAGTTACTCAATGGCGATGGCGACAGCTACTTCAAGACCACACATGCCTATGCCACAGCCTATGCACAGGTTAAGTTCCTGAAGGACTTCACCTTCAAGTCAACCTTTGGTTATGATTATTTCAACACCCGTCATAAATATACCGACGGACAGAACGAGAGCTATAGCTTCAGCCGTAATGAGGTAGTGGCATCGCCCGCTGCACTCGAGGCCCTCTCTGGCTATATGTATTATCACCATTACTACAACTGGAAGGTGACCAACACCCTGAACTGGGCTCACACCTTCGCTCAGAAGCACGATGTGGCAGCACTCGTTGGTTTCGAGGAAGGTAAAAACAGCGATGGTAATACCGACGTGAAGAAGATGGGTATGATTGATGCCACCCTGACCGACCTGAGCACACTGACCTCAGAGGAGTATATCCGTGGCAATTTCACAGGCTACACCTATCGTTCATGGTTCGGTCGTCTGAACTATGCTTTCGATTCACGCTACCTGTTGGAGGCCAATTTCCGTTACGATGGTTCTTCGCGTTTCTCGCCCGATAACCGTTGGGGTTTCTTCCCCTCAGCATCAGCTGGCTGGCGCATCAGCGAGGAGGCTTTTGCCAAGAACTCTTTCCTGAGTGCATTCGATAACCTGAAACTGCGTGCATCGTATGGTAAACTGGGTAACTCGTCGGTTGATAACTACGCTTATCAGTCATGGTACGAGACAGGCTATACCACTATGGGTGGTAAGAAGGTGCCTCGCTTCTACCTGCGCAACCTGCCCAACATGAACGTCACTTGGGAGACCACCAAGACCTTCAACATCGGTCTCGACTTCTCTACCCTCGGTGGTCGTCTGTCGGGTGTCATCGACTACTACGACAAGCAGACTTCAGGCATCCTCTATCGTCCATCTATCGGTTTGATCTTTGGTGATAAGGTGGCACCTCTGCAGAATCTGGCAGGTGTGAGCAACCGTGGTCTTGAGATGACCTTCCGTTGGGAGGATAAGATTGGCGACGTCACCTATGGTGTATCTGTCAATGGTTCATTCAATAAGAACCGCGTCACCAACTATAAAGGTGGTGTCATCGAAGGTTGGGGCGCCGATCCTAACAACCCAGATCCAAATGTTTACTACTCAAACCTCGGTGAGGTGTCTTCAGGTGGCACCCAGCGCCTGGTTGAGGGTCACATGATGAACGAGTTCTATGTTTATCCTATATATAATGGTACAGGAAAGTACTACGATGCTAATGGCGTTGTCGATCCCAATGGTGGTCCTCGCGACGGTATGATTCGTACCCCACAGGATTTGAAGTGGGCACAGGACATGGTGGCTGCCGGCTACTCGTTCGAGCCACAGCATGCTGTAACACCTAATGCCATCTGGTATGGTGAGTATATCTATGCCGACACCAATGGCGACAAGGTTTTTGGTGGCAGTCACGACCAGCAGTTCATGGGCGAGTCGAACGTGCCTAAGTTCACCTTTGGTGTGCAGATGCATGCAGAGTGGAAGGGTATCGACCTCTCGATTAACTGGGGCGGTGCCACAGGCTTCTCTACCTACTGGCGCGAGATTGGTCAGAACTCATCTAACGTTGTGTTCGGTCTGTCTATCCCACAGTGGATTGCCGACGATCATTATTTCTATGATCCCAACAACCCCAGCGACCCACGCACCAACATCACATCTAAGAACCCACGTATGTCGCTCGAGAATCCAAGTATGAGTGATGCACTCGACAACACATTCCACTTGTATAGCTGCGACTATCTGAAGTTGCGTAACCTCACTATCGGCTACACACTGCCAAAGCATATTTCTCGTAAGATTTATGCAGAGAATCTGCGCTTCTACTTCTCTGGTGAGAACCTGTTGACCATCACCAGCTTCCCCGGACTGGATCCTGAGATGCGTTCTGGTGAGGGTTATGCTACCATGCGTCAGCTCTCATTCGGACTGAATGTAACATTTTAACCATCAACAATGAATAACCTATTATGGAAAAGAAAATAATCAATAAAATGTGCAGCAGCTTAGCTCTTGCTGCCGCGAGTGTCGCATTGACGGCTTGTAATGCCGACTTCCTGGATACTCAACCTTCCGACCGTGTAGGTACCGACCTGGTGTGGTCGACCTATAACATGGCTGATGCCGTGGTGAACGGTGCTTACGAACGCTTCTATTGGGAGAACCAGGGCGAGTGTGCCGACTGGCAGAATTTTGATGCCGCCACCGACGTGTGCGACCTGGATGCCAACTGGGGGGGCTACGACTGGGCTCGTGGCCGTTGCAACGCCAGTTACTGGGGCTTCAACGACATGTGGAAGCGCCTTTACGAGGAGATTTATCGCACCAGCAACGTCATCAATAATCTCGATAAGTGCGAGGCTATGTCGGCTAGCGAGCGTGCTCGCGATATCGCCGAGTGTAAGTTCTTGCGCGCTTGGGCTTACTATCGTGCCAACGTACTGTGGCGTGGCGTGCCCATCTATGATGAGCCTGTAGAGTATGGCGAGGACACCAAGGCCCGCAACACTGCCGACGAGGTTTGGCAGTTCATCCTGAAAGACCTGTCTGATGCCATTGCCGAGCAGAATCTGCCAGGCAAGTATGCCACCTCTGATAAGAACTATGGTCGTGTCACCAAGGCCTGCGCCTACTATCTGCGTGGTCAGGTCTATATGTGGCTCAAGGATTGGAGCAAAGCTGAGGCTGATTTCACAGCCATCACCACTATGGGCTTCCAACTCTTCCCTGACTATAAGAATATGTTCAAGGCTGCCAATGAGCGCAACGATGAGTACATCTTCCAGTATCAATATACCGACGAGGATGGCATGGGCTCGCTGTTAGGTCGTACCCACGGCAACCGCAATACCTATACTGCCGACGGCTTCGGCTGCTGGAACAACCTGATTCCGAATCCTTACTTCGTAGATTCTTATGAGTATGCCGATGGTAAACCATTCAGTATGGACGAGGTGTTCCCTGGCTATTCAAAGATGGACCCCAAGGCTCGCTCGGTTTACTTCCTGCGCGATGGTCTCGACCCCAACTCTCCCAACGAGAAGCTCAAGGCCGGTTACCAGCAGATGGTGAACTATGGCTCCGACATGAGTCAGTATGATAAAGATGGCAACGAGGCACGTATTCTGGCCATCTATCAGAACCGCGACCCACGTATGCTGATGAACTTCATCACACCTTACTCTACTTATAAGGGCGGTTCAACCTCCGACTGCTGGGACTACACGCTGCGCTGGCCTTATATCGGTTCAGACAATGCTGCGCCTTACGACCTGCGTACCGATACCAACGACCGCTTCTATTATCTGTGGCGTAAATATGTGCCCGAGGGTCGCGAGACCAAGAACGGACTCAACAGCGATATCGATACCCCTATCTTCCGCTATGCAGGTGCACTCATCTCGCTGGCTGAGGCGCTCAACGAGCAGGGTAAGACCGATGAGGCTGTGAAGTATATCAATATGGTACGTGCCCGTATCCCAGGTTTGGCACTTCTCAACAGCAATGCTTACACGAAGGTTTCCGGTCAGGACAACATGCGCGAGCGTATCCGTAATGAGTATGGCTGGGAGCTCTGTGGCGAGGGTCAGCTCTACTGGAAGCAGCTGCGCTGGGATACCTGGCTCGATCGTAAGGTAGGCACCAATCGCACCACCGTCAGCGATCCGTCACAGTTGAATGGTGCCAATGGTATGACCGAGATCTGGGGCACTAAGCGCTACACCAATAACTATATAGGCGAGCACGTGAAACTCTTTGCTGTGCCGCAGGGTGAATTGGAGCGCAATCCTAATCTTACACAAAATCCTGGTTGGTAATATGATAAAAAAGAAAAAACCAAATTACATGTTTTCTATAGTTAGTATAATTGTTGGCATTATGCCTATTCTGAGCTGCTCATCGTCGGACGACGGTGGGCACTCTCAGGATATTACACCTACCCCTGTTATTCAAAAGTATCGTAACCCTATCATCGCAACCTCGTTGCCCGATCCCTCTATCGTGAAGTCGCCCGACGGCGTGTTCTATCTCTTTGCTACCGAGGATATCCGCAACCTGCCCATCTATCGCTCTACCGACTTGCTGAAGTGGCAGTATGTGGGCACTGCTTTTACTGATGAGAGTCGCCCCAAATGGAATCCTGGTGGTGGCATCTGGGCACCTGATATCAACTACGTGGATGGCAAGTACATGCTCTATTACTCTAAGTCAGTATGGGGCGGTGAGTGGAGTTGTGGTCTGGGTGTTGCTTCGGCCACACAGCCACAGGGCCCTTACACCGATCATGGTGCTTTGTTTATCAGCAGCGAGATTGGGGTTCAGAATAGTATTGACCCCTTCTACATCGAGGATGGTGGCAAGAAGTATGTGTTCTGGGGCTCATTCCATGGCATCTATGGCATAGAGCTCAGTGCCGATGGTCTCACCATCAAGCCAGGTGCCAAACCCATCCAGGTGGCTGGCAATCAGATGGAGGCCACATACATCCATCGTCGTGGTGGCTATTATTACCTCATAGGTTCTAATGGTTCATGCTGCGAGGGTAACAACAGCACTTATCAGGTTATTTATGGTCGTTCTGAGAATCTGTTCGGTCCCTACGTCACCAAGGATGGTAAGCGCATGCTTGATGGTGCCTTCGATGTGCTGCTGCATGGCAGCAATGGTGTAGCTGGTCCTGGTCATAACTCCGAGTTTATCACCGATGATGCCGGACAGGATTGGATGATATATCATGGCTATATGCGTACCGATCCCGATGCAGGCCGTCAAGTGTTGATGGACCGTGTAGAGTGGGTTGATGGTTGGCCTTTGGTGGCTGGCAGTCAGTCGTCGGTAGAAAGCCGTTGTCCTACGTTTAATAAGTAAGTTAGATATATGAGAAAGAGAATCAAGACTATTCTTTGTGCCGCATTGCTTATGCTCAGTCTGCAGGCTGTGGCCAATGTGGTTTATCAGGACGCACATGTGCGTTTTACCCTGATTGATGAAGGTACCGTCCGTTTGGAATATGCTCCCGATGGTAAGTTTGTTGACAACAAGAGCTTTGTGGCAGTCATCCGCGAGTATCCAAAGGTGAACTGCAGTATTAAAAACACTGCCAAGCAGGTGGTTATCAGCACCGCTAAGATGAAGCTGGTTTATAAGAAAGGCTCAGGTCCGCTTACCAAGGATAACCTGACTATCACCAGCACTAAGGGCATCAATACACCTTTCGTATGGAAGCCTGGTATGGTGCAGAAGCACAACCTGAAGGGTACCTATCGCACCCTTGATGGTTACGATGGCTCTGAGTATCAGTACAGCAACCCTAAGCAGCAGATGCCTATCGAGGACGGTTTGCTGGCAACAGATGGCTGGACCCTCATTGACGACAGTCACCGTCTGCTCTTTGATGGTGCCAAGGACTGGGAGTGGGTGGCTGAGCGTCAGAGTGCAGAGGGTGCTCAAGACTGGTATTTCATGGCTTATGGTCATAACTATAAGGCTGCCCTGCAGTCGTTCACTAAGTTTGCTGGACGTGTACCCCTGCCACCACGCTACACCTTCGGTTATTGGTGGAGCCGCTACTGGAGCTACAGCGACCAGGATTTCCGCGATCTGATTGGTAACTTCCAGCGCCTCGACTTGCCACTCGACGTGCTGGTTATCGATATGGACTGGCACCCCATCAGTCCTGAGGCTGGCGGCGGTTGGACCGGTTGGGACTGGAACGAGCGCCTCTTCCCCGACTATAAGGCCTTTCTGAAGTACCTCGACCGTCAGGGTGTGAAGGCTACGATGAATCTGCATCCTGCCGATGGTGTGCGTCCTTATGAGAAAAAGTATAAGGAGTTTATGCAGCGTCTGGGCAAGAATGATGGCAAGACCTACGAGTGGCTGGGCTCTGACAAGCAGTACGTGAAGGCTATCTTCGACACCTATCTGCATGATTATATGGCCGATGGTATTGATTTCTGGTGGCTCGACTGGCAGCAGTGGCCCAAGGACCGCAAGATTGATTCGCTCGACAATGTGTTCTGGTGCAACTATATCTGGTTTAGCGATATGGAGCGCAATGGCGACAAGCGTCCTATGCTCTATCATCGTTGGGGCGGACTGGGCAACCACCGCTATCAGATTGGATTCTCGGGTGATGCCTTTATCACATGGGCCAGTCTGAAGTTCCTGCCTTATTTCAACTCTACTGCCTCTAACGTGCTCTATGGTTATTGGAGCCACGACATCGGCGGTCACCAGAGCAAACAGTGGGGCACACCTGTAGAGCCACAACTCTATACCCGTGCCATGCAGATGGGACAGTATCTGCCAGTGCTCCGTTCGCACAGCACCAAGGACCCCGCCCTTAACAAGGAGCCTTGGGCTTTCGATCAGACCACACAGCAGCGTCTCACAAATGTTATCAACGGTCGCTATGCGCTCGTACCTTATATCTATACAATGGCTCGCAAGACCTACGAGAGTGGTCTCGCCATCTGTCGTCCGCTCTATTATGACAGTCCCGATGCCCCCGAGGCTTATGAGTATAAGGAAGAGTACATGTTTGGCGACAATATGCTCATCGCACCAGTCACCAGCGAGGTTAATCCCGAGGACGGCTTTGCCACAGTGAAGGTATGGCTGCCTGCTGGTCAGTGGCTGGAGTACGAGACAGGCGAACTGCTTCAGGGCGGCAAGACTTATGAGCGCCGCTTCACCATGGACGAGTATCCTGTCTATATCAAGGCCGGTAGCATTCTGCCTTACTTCGGCAAGGTGAAGAATCTTTCTGGCACCAATCAGCCAGTCATCGTTCGTGTGTTCCCTGGTGCCGATAAGGGCAGTTTCGAACTTTACGAGGATAATGGTGAGGACAAGAACTACGTGGCTGAGTATGCCACCACACCGCTCTCTTATGTCCGTCAGGGCAATAAACTCGTAGTTACTATCGGTCAGCGTCATGGACAGTATAAGGATATGCCAGCTCAGCGCCATTACTATGTGTCGCTGCCCTGCCAGAAGGCCCCTGTCAGCATCACTTGCAATGGTAAGTCGCTGCCATGCACTTACGATGGTATGAACCTCGAGGCCACAATCGACCTTGGTATGGTAGCTGCCGCTGCTGGTGCTACCATCGAGATTGAACTGCCTGCCGATTATGTCCTAGCAGATGGTACGAAGGCCAACTTCCGTCATATCCAGACCATGGTGAAGGACTTCAAGCAGCACGATGCCGGTATGGTTTATACCGAGGATTTCGGCTATCTCGAGGCCGCTCCACTGCGCCTCTCATACCATCCTGAGTTGCAGGATGAGACTCTCAAGACCTTCCGTGAGAAGTTCTGTCGCATCAACGAGGTACTTCTCGAACAGATGAAGGAGGGCGACAACCTCACCCGCGCCAAGCGCCTGCTTAATATTCAGTAAATAGAATTATAGATAATTGATGAAGCCCCTGTATCGTGATGGTACAGGGGCTTTTAGGAAAAATACATAAAAATACTCAATTTTTTTCGACCTTTATGAAAAAATGCGTATCTTTGTGCGCAATATGACACAATTTTAAAATCCGATTGAGAGAAAGATGATTACAGAACACCTGATTATGAATGCCAATCCCATCGTGGTGGCGTTGCAGAAGCCGGCGGCAGAATTTACAAAGGCAGATATCATGGACTACATCGTGCAGAACCAGATCCGTATGGTGAATTTTATGTATCCTGGCGGAGATGGTAAACTGAAGACACTTAACTTTGTGATTAATGATTTGGCTTATCTGGATGAGATCCTCACCTGTGGCGAGCGCGTGGATGGCAGCAGTCTGTTCTCGTTTATCCAGGCAGACTCGAGCGACCTGTATGTGGTGCCACGTTTCCGTACAGCTTTTTTAGATCCCTTCTCAGAGATTCCAACAATATCGATGCTCTGTTCATTCTTTGATAAGGATGGACGCCCCTTGGAGTCTTCGCCAGAGCACACGCTGCACAAGGCGGCTGAGGCTTTCCGTGAGGTAACAGGTATGGAGTTTCAGGCGATGGGCGAGCTGGAGTATTATGTGATTAGTGATGACGAGGACGTGTTCCCAGCGCAGGATCAGCGTGGCTATCACGAGTCAGCTCCTTATGCCAAGGCTAATGAGTTCCGCACCCGTTGCATGCAGTATATTGCGCAGGCCGGCGGACAAATCAAATATGGCCACTCAGAGGTGGGCAACTTCTCGCTTGATGGTAAAAACTATGAGCAGAATGAGATAGAGTTTCTGCCTGTGAATGTGGAGCAGGCTGCCGAACAACTGCTGATAGCTAAGTGGGTGATTCGTAACCTGGGCTATCAGTTGGGGTACAATGTGACGTTTGCACCCAAGATTACAACCGGTAAGGCTGGATCAGGACTGCATATTCATATGCGCATGATGAAAGACGGTCAGAACCAGATGCTGACAAATGGTGTACTCAGTGAGGCAGCCAGAAAGATGATTGCCGGTATGATGGTGCTTGCTCCTTCGATAACGGCCTTCGGCAATAAGAATCCTACCAGCTACTTCCGTCTGGTGCCCAATCAGGAGGCGCCTACCAGTGTGTGCTGGGGCGACAGAAACCGTAGTGTGCTGGTGCGCGTGCCATTAGGCTGGGCTGTTGAGGCTGATATGTGCAAGTCGGCCAATCCATTGGAACTCATGGCAGATTACAATACGAGCATCAAGCAGACCGTGGAGATGCGCTCGCCCGACGGCAGTGCCGATATCTACCAGTTGCTGGCAGGTCTCTGTGTGGCTTGTCGTTATGGTTTCGAGATTGATGGTGCCTTGAAACTGGCTGAGAAAACGTATGTGAATATGAATATTCATGCAGCAGAAAATGCCGACAGACTGAATAACCTGGCTCAGCTGCCTGATTCATGTGTGGCATCGGCAGATTATCTGAATCGTCAGCGAAAGGCTTACGAGGAGTATGGCGTGTTCTCGCCTGCCATGATTGATGGCATCGTAGAGCAGTTGCGCGCCTTCGATGATAAGAATCTGAGAAAGACCATTGAGGACTATCCAGAGGAAATACAAAAGTTAGTGACACGATACTTCCATTGTGGCTGATTTTCAAGCCACTGGAAGTTCGAATATAAATCGGCTACCCTCATGGTAGTCGGTGTCAAGCTTAAAGCTTCCACCCAAATTTTCGGCATGACGTTTGGTGAGGGGTAGGCCCAGTCCTAAACCCTCGCTAAAGTCGTCGATCTTGGTAAATAACTTGAAGATATTTTCACGATCGGTCTCGGCTATACCCTTGCCGGTATCTTGTACGATGAATTGCACCACATTCTCTTTGCGCTCTACGCGCAACAAAACGTGTTGCTTGTCTGAATAGCGTACAGCATTGTGTAACAGCTCTTCCAGACTATAAGTGAGGTAGCGGCGATTGGTGTGGATACAGAAGTCGTTCGATACCTCTGTGGCAAAAGTGATGGGCACGTCAGGATGGTGATCATTCAGTAATTCCAGTGCTTCCTGGCAGGCGGCATTGCAGGACACCATCTCACGTGTGTTGCACTCGGCCGACTCGGCCTTGCCCGAATCAGAACTGTCGAACAGCATCAGCACCATGCGATACAACAGATGACTGTTGTGCGTCATCGTTCCGGCGATACTCTTGATCTCCTCTTCGCCAAATTCATCGCTCAGCGAGCCGTCGCCAGCAGGATTATTGAGCACTTGGGCAAAGCCCATGATGATGTTGAGCGGGGTGCGTATCTGGTGGGTCACATTCTGGATAAACAGCGTCTTCTGGTGTTCTGCCTCCAACACCAGTTGAGTGGTATGCTCCAACTCGCGGTTATAGCGCTTGGTTTGGTCGGTGGCGGTGCGCACACTATTGATATAGTAATTGAGCGACTCAAGCATGGTGGCAAAGCTGTTTTGTAAACCACCAATAACATCAGTACGTTTGCTGTGGGCAATATCCACATCCAATCTTCCATTGGTTACTGCCCGCGCCTTCTCAAGCAGTTGTTTCAGTGGTTGGAGTGACACGGTTACCGCCCTGTGGCAGTTGATAAAGATGAGTATCAAACCGATTAACAGCAGTGCTATCACGATATATGTGAGGCGGTTGAATCCCTTCATGACATCGCTCTCAGGACAGATGATTGCTAGGCTCCATGGTGTGCCCTCTACAGGCATGTAGCATACCAGCGATTTGGCATTATTAATCGTTACCACCATGCTGCCCTGGTTTCCCTTGGTCATCTCGTATCCTAATGCGATGAGGTCAGCCTGGCGCTGCGGATCGGCTACGCTGAAGATAGTCTTGCCCGAGAGACGGGTAGAGTCGGGATGCCCCACATAGTGTCCTTGTTCGTCGAGCATCACATAATAGGAATGCGGATAAGGGCGCACCTCGGCCAACAGCTGTGAGATGTGCTGGAGTGAAAGCCAGGTAGAGATGATGCCCGCAAACTGCCCCTTGCTATTGAAGAGTGGACGGGGATAGGAGGCAATCATCGACCCCTCTTCCATGTCGAGGGCATCTTTCTTATCCTGCGAGAGTATCCATAGCGATTTTTGCTGAATACGCGGAACGCTATACCAGCGCTCATGGAAGTAGCTGTGGTCGGTTTCTATAAACGACTTGATGATGCCTTTGTCATTAAATGCCACAGCCATAAATCCTTCAGGATAACCCGTGATGACGCCAGGCTCTGTGCTGATGGCGCAACCATCAGAATAAGGATTTGTGGCTGCAATACGGTTGGCAAACGACATGAGTGAGTCGGCATTGAGGTTCTCTTCTATCATCCAGGCATTGGTATTGCTGGCTGTTTCAACGGTAATGAGATGCCGGTTGATGCGATGCATGGCGCATGCCAGCACACCATTAGCTCTGTCAATAGCTTCGGCGCGTATCAACTTGTGTGACTGCCAGAACAGCAAGCCTATCGATGCCACAAACACGGGTACAGCTATGAGGAGCACCCATATGATAACTTTGGCTGAGAATGACGGGTGGATGCGTATCATAGCTCACCTCCTTTCTCCTGTTCCATCTCTTTTTCAGAGAGATTGATGAGGTTGTTAAGAATCTGTGTGATGGTGTTGCCGTTTTGCTGGATGTTATCCACCAGCTCATTGATAGGTTTGTCGTAGTGGTCTTTGTCATAGCGGCTCAGTGTGGTCACATCATTGTCGATAGCCATCGTGGGCGCCACCATCTGGTCGGTCATATTATGCAGAAAAACCGTCTTCATGTGGTCGGCTTTCTTGGCTTGTTTGTAAGCGATGTGCAGTTCCTTGCTGCGTTCTTGGATGGTATCCGTTAGCTCATGAAGTTCGTTGATATTGGTTGAAACCGAACGCTGCATCTTCTGGAAGTGTTTCAGCAACTTACCAATCTCGTCGTGATGCCTTGCGCCAACAGGAGCAGGCTCGTTGTAATGTCCTTCCGCTATCCGCTGTGTGAAATGTGTCAGCTTGTTGAGTGGTTTCAGTCGGTGGCGGATAATCAGGCGTGTGTGGAGATACATGAGTATCATACCCACAAGCGCAATGATAAGTACATAGTTGAATAGGGCGTTATATTCGCCAAAGATGTCTTCCTCAGAAAATGCGATGCCGATGCTCCATCCCAGATTGTCGTTAGAGCGATAAGGCACCTCGGCCAGTACAAATGGCTTATAGAAAAGATAAAAGTCATGGTCGTTTATCTCGAATGGCAGATAGCCCTTATCACCCGACATCATGCTCTTAACAGCCTGCTTGACTGATGCACCAGGTAGGTTCATTGCTTTTGTCTTAGACAGATAACCGCCTGTAGGGTCAACAATAAACGTGCCGTGACGATCCAGTAAGGCGCAATAGGAATGGGGCGACGGCTTGGCGGATGCGATGATACCTGATAGCAGACTAGTGGATACAAAGGTGCATATAACGCCTATTGTCTCTCCATCTTTATCGATGATTGGTGCGCTGACGGCAGTCAGGGGCTCGATATCCGACTTCATGCCTGCCAGCGGGTTCAGCCATGCAGCCTTGTTCATCGCCATGGCGCGCATATACCACACCTGACGGGTGTAAGGTTTGGTGCCAAAGCTGTCGGCAAGAACGATGGGTGCTTGGGCATAGTTGTGATGGGTGCTGTCAAGTCGCTGGGCATAAGTCATAAACTTGTCGCGCCCCTTAAAATATCCAGGACGAAAGGCGATGGCACAACCTTTCACGTAGGGATTAATCTCTACTATCTTTCGTGCATAGGTATGGAACCGTTCGGGGTTGTCGAATTTCATGTTGAAATACACGTTGCCCACGGTTTCCTCTACACTGAGCATGATATTGTCAATCTTGGTGGTCACACGGTCCAACGTATAACTGGCTTTGGTCAGTGCATCCTCTTTCATGGTTTTTCGTGAATAGCTCATCATGATAAGTAGCGCTATGGTGAGCAGCAACGACACGGACAATACAATCATCAAACTGATGCGTAACGGTAAGTCACGTTTAATCTTGTTAGTTATAAAATTCATATCTCTGCACAAAAAGTAATTAGATTAGTATTCCTTATTGTGCAAAGATATGAAAAATAATATATTGATACAAATTTTCTGTCTATTTTTTCAATTAATTAAGTATATACGACAACACCTGTTTGTTTCTTGCCATCCATCATAATCTTCAACGGACGCTCGAAACGCACGTGGCGCACATATTGGGTTTCTTCTACAGCAGGCATCTGGTCGAGCAGTTCCTTCTGGAATACACCATCGCCGGTATAGGTGTTGATGGTGAAGTAACCCACACCAAAGGAGGTGAGATTCTGGAAGAAGTGTGTGCCCTGCGAAGGATCCACACGATAGTTTTTCAATCCAACCTCCACAATCACTCTGGCGGCTGAGATATGTGGCCATTTCACTGGTATGCCCAACCAATAGTCACTCGATCCCCAGCGCCCCGGACCAATCAGAACATAGTTCTTATCGTTCTGCAGGAACTTGCGGTTTATCTCTTCAATCTCATTGGCGATTGTTGGATTGTTGACTGCAGTAAATTCATCGTCGGTCTTAACATATACCACATCCACCACATCTTCAGATATACCATGCCCCAAAGAGTTGTATGAGCGTAGCAGACAGTCGCTATCGGGTATCTGTTGCAAGTCTTCGTCGAGCACCTGCTTGGCATCTACAATAGGACGTATCTGAAGCAGATAGAACTCGCCTGTGCGGTCGTCGTTCAGATTGCAGGCAAACTCTATCTCTACAGGGCGTTTCATTTCATCGGAACCTAACTTCTGGGCCATCTGTAGCAGTTCTGGCAATGGGAAAACATCGTGCTGCAGTACACCGCAGAACGAGATAACCTTGCGACCACCCTCATAGATGCCGTCGCGAATGATGTTGTCTGTAGGATCGTAGGTCGATGCCAGATAGGTGAGCGCACCATCTTCGGCGGCCTGTTTCACACGTACTTTCTTAATATTAAAGCCATCGTCAACCTTAAAATCATCGCCTATATGCGCCATGTCGAGCGCGTAGAATCGCGTTTGCGTATCGCTCAAGGCTGTCTCCATCTCCGATGTCTGCAGCACTTGCTTGGGGTGATAGGGCGACACACGGAGTGTCTGTCCGCCATCTACGATATATTTTCCTAATCCTACGGCCAATGAGGCTATTCCTTCTTCAGCAGTCTCATCGCCGATGGGGTAGTAGTTGAGTGAGCGCAGCACACCACTGAAGTTGGGGTAATACAGGTCGCCATACTGCTTACCCACAACCTCCTGCAGAATCACTGCCATCTTCTCCTGGTCGATGACATTCTGCGTAGCCAGCATATAGGCTTTTGAATCTTTATAGTAAACCGAGGCATACACACCCTTGATGGCACAGGCCAGCATGCGCAGCATCTCGTATTTGTCCTCAAGATAAGGAATCATATAGGTAGAGTAGATGCCAGCGAAAGGTTGATAGTGCGAATCTTCGAGCAGCGAACTGGAGCGAATGGCAATAGGCGACCTTACAGCTTCGAAGAAGGTGAAGAAGTCAGCTATCAGCGAGTCGGGCAACTGTGCGCGCATAAAGTGCTGCAGTATTTCCTCGTCGCTGGCATCGCTCAAGGCTATGGGGTAGAGATTATTCTTCTCCATAAACTCATCGAAGAAGTCGGTGCACAGTACCACCGTTTTAGGGATAGACACCTTGGCCTGCTCAAACTGGTTGAGCTCTGGGTGGCGCTTGATGATATTGTCGAGGAATGCCAGGCCACGGCCCTTACCGCCCAACGAACCTTCGCCGATGCGGGCAAAGTGGGCATAACGGTCGAACTTCAGACGGTCGAACACGGCCACCACACCAATATTCTTCATGTGGCGGTACTGCACGATAGCATCAAAGATAATCTGACGGTGTGCATCTACGTCCTGCAGTTTGTGCCAAGTGACATGCTTCAGAAAGGCTGATACAGGGAATATGGCACGCGCTGTAAGCCAACGACTCATGTGGTTGCGGCTCACGTGGTAGAGCATAGAGTCGTAGGGTATTTTGAAAATATTATCCTGCAACTCTTTAAGCGACGACACGCGGAACACCTCTTCCTTGGTCTTGGGGTCGCGGAAGATGAAGTCGCCAAAACCCATATGCTCCTCCATCAGGTGGTGCAAATCCACATTCATCTTCGTAGAGTTCTTGTCGATGAAGTGGAATCCTTCTGCCTCTGCCAAGGCCTTGTTGGCGATTTCTGAAGAATCGAGAATCAGAGGCACATATTCGTCGCGGCGGCGTATCTCCTTCAGCAGTTTCAATCCTGCTTCAGGGTCGCCTTCCTCCACGTGGCTCAAGCGTCCTTCATGTATATGCATCGGGAAACGGGTATCGCTGATCACACCAAGTGTGTTTTCATGATACTTCTCATACAGCTGCATAGCCTCTTCGTAGGTAGTGGCCAGCACCACCTTGGGGCGGCCTCTTTTGCGCTGGGCTGCAGCATGTGGGTTTAGTGCCTCTGTTGAAAAACGCTTGCTCTGCGCCAGAATATAATTATAGAGGTTGGGCAGTACGCTCGAATAGAAACGGATGTTATCTTCAACCAGCATAATCATCTGAACACCTGCTTCCTTGATGTCGTGCTCGATGTTCATCTTGTCCTCAATGAGCTTGATGATGCTCATGATGAGGTTGGTATTGCCCAGCCAGCAGAAAACGTAGTCGAACACCGACATATCCTCATCTTGAATGCGCTTGGTGATACCATGCGAGAAGGGGGTGAGCACCACGCATGGGATGTGGGGATGCTCGGCCTTGATTTCGCGTGCTACGGTAAATGCATCGTTGTCAGCATTACCTGGCATACAGATGACCAGGTCGATATCGGTGCTATGCAGAACGGCGTTTGCTTCTTCTGTGGTAGATACCTGTCGGAACGTGGGTGGGTAACGCATACCCAGCTCCATATACTCGTCGAAAATCTTCTCATCCACGCGGCCATCATCTTCGAGCATAAATGCATCGTAAGGGTTGGCCACAATCAGCACGTTGAAGATGCGCTTCGTCATCAGATTAACGAACGATACATCCTTCAAGTAGAATTTGTTCCACTCCTGTGGTATCTTGTTTACTTCTTCCATATTCGCGGGCAAAGATATAAAAAAATCCTTAAAGATTGTTGGCTTTCGCGTTTTTTTTGTATTTTTGCAGCCGTTAATTTATGATTTAAAAGCATATGAATACAACAGCTATTAAGCCTTATTACCGTCTGCTGGCCTATGCCGGAGGTGTTTTCGTGTTAATTCTCGTTTTGTTTGCCACCTGTTGCACGGTTGTGGATTCTGGTGAAGTGGGTATCCGTTTTCACAAATGGTCGCTCAATGAGCAGGACTATGGCGGTGTAGAGGGAACTTGTAAGGGTTGGGTGTTTTATAACCCCATTACCACCAATGTGTTTACCTATCCAACGTTTACCCAGCGTAAGCAGTATGAGACATTCTCAGTGAATGCCAAGGATGCTTCGCTCTTCGAGATGGATCCTACCATTGCCTATCGTATCAATCCCGATAAGGCATGTGATATATTTACCAAGTATCGTGTGGGAGTTAAGGAACTTGAAGAAGGTTATATCCGCACTTGTATCTACGAGGCCTATCGTACCTGTGCAAACCAATATACCTCTGATTCGCTCATGTCTAACCGTGCCAATTTCGAGCGTGACGTGCGTGCCCGCCTGGAGAAGTCGCTCATGAGCGAGGGTTTCCTGGTTGAGGAGTTCACCTCAAAGATTACTCCACCCTCATCGCTCCTTTCCATGATCGATGCTAAGAACACCGCCATCCAGAGTGCACTGAAAGCTGAAAACGAGGTGAAGGAGGCCGAGGCTAATGCAAAGATTGCTGTAGCCAAAGCCGAGGGTAATGCCAGGGCCATGAAGATTAAAGCTGATGCTGAGGCTTATTATAATCGCACCATTGCGGCCTCTCTGTCGCCCATGATTGTTCAGGAGGACATGATTGAGAAATGGGATGGCAAGATGCCTCAAATCATGACCGGCAACGGCGGCATGATGATGGATATCTCGAAAGTTATCGGTGGCGGTGCTAAGAAATAGCACCCCTCCAACTCTTTATCATCTATTTGAATAGCGAGTACTCTGGCACATCCCAGGCCAGGGCACTGGCTCCTAACACATCGCGCTCAGCATCGTCGAGGTCTGACAGCATGATGCGTACCTTGCCGCGCATGTTTGTGAACACGTGGCTTTCGAACGACTCACGTGTGGGGTCGAGCAACCAATGACCAGCACGCGAGACACCGCCTGTGATGATGATGGCCTCGGGGTTCACAATCGAGGCATAGGTGGCCAGACCACGACCAAACAGATCTCCGGTGTGGCGATAGACCTCGATGGCCAACTGGTCGCCTTCTTCGCATAGACGAGTGATGTCGGGGGCTTCCAGATTTTCTATCTCGCGCATTTTTGATGGCATGTCGCTAGCGGCCATCATCTCTTGGGCTGTCTTGACGATTCCTGCCGATGCTACATAAGCCTCCAAGCATCCCTTTAGACCGCAGGCACATGGGCGTCCATTGTTTTCGATACAGGTATGTCCTATCTCACCGGCATAGCCTTCGGCACCATGATGCTCGTGACCTTCGGAGAAGAAACAACTGCCTAGGCCTACACCCAGGTTCAGTACAATGAAGTTCTTCATACCATGCGCACTGCCATACATCTTCTCGCCAAGGGCAGTGTTGTGGGCATCGTTACCCACGGCGACAGCCAGTCCCAGGCGGTCGCGCAGCATGGCTCCAAGTGGTACGATACCTTTCCATGGCAAGTTGGCTGCATTCTCGATGCAACCCGAAAAAGCTGAAGCTGCAGGACAGCTGACACCTACTGAACGGATTGTCTCGAATCCGCCCTGGGCTTCAGCCATCATGATGATCGACTCCGTCAGTTTTTCAACAAACTTGTTGATGTCGGGATAATTTGTTGTTGGGAATGACTCGCTTGCAACCACATTGCCGCGAACATCCACGATGGCGTATGTCGTTTTTAGGGTGCCAATATCTACTCCAATAACGCGTTTTTTGATACTAGTTCGTTCCATAGGTTCTCTTTTAGTTATATTTTGGGGGCAAATATAGCTAAAAATATTGAAACGAGCAAATAAAATGCCCAATTAATGAAAAAAACATCCGTTAATAGGTTGCTATTTTCCGGATATCATCTTCAAAAGTTTCCTTATTAAAAGCTCTGGCTTTAAGTTTGGAACGATAGGTATAGATAGTGGTGATGCTGGAGCGCAGAATATCGGCTATCTCCTGGTTGTCGGTGATGTCGAGTCGGATAAGTGCCAATATGCGCAGTTCGGTGGTCAGTCGTTTGTTGGGTGTTCCCTCGTCATCAGTAGCAAACTGGTTGTCAGGTGTGAGCAATTTGTTTACTTCGCTGATGAAATGCGGATAGATATTCAGGAAAGCTGTGTCGAAATGACTATGGAAGGTACGGATGCCTGTGTTCACAGGTTCCATGGTCTTTAGTTCGGCATAGAGCTCTTCCAGTTTCCTCTCTCTGGCCAGCCGGTTCAGTAGTTTCAGGCGTTGCTCTGTGTTGGATAGTAGCATACTGCTCAGTTCCAGGAAGCGTCCGATATATTCTTCCTTGATGCGGTTGGCTTCTTTCATCTGGCTGTTGGCAATCTCAATCTCCTCTGCATGTTGTGCTAGCATCTTATTCATCTCGATAATCTGTTTGCCGGCTGCATGCTTCTTGCGATACAACCAGAGTGTATAGACAATGATACCGGCTAGAATAAGTGAGATGATAGAGATGACTGTCAGGAAGAGATAGGTGCGTCGCTGGGTTTGAGAGCGTTCAGCATCGTAGAGTTGCAGTATCTGAGGGGCCATGCGGCCAACCTGCATCATGCGGATACGACTGCCATAAAACTTGGCTTCGCTGATGGCCTGGTAGAGGTATCGGTAGGCATCGTCATTGTTGCCATGCGTCATCAAAACTTCAGATAGTGAGCGCAGTGAGTTGTTCTCACGTATGGCACTGCGTTCGTCGCTGATGGCGCTAAGTAGCAGGTAGCGCTCTTGTTGCTCCCACATCTCTTTGCTCTGGTAGAAAAAGGCCAGTGTGCTGGTTACGATACTATAGGTGCGGGTGCCTTCTTTGAGCTGTTGCAGATAGTCTTCAAGCTTTTTGATAGCACCATCGGTATCACCCGCCTCGCACATATAGGTGGCTTGGTTGAAGATGTAGTCGAAACTGCCTTTAGGGGCTATCTGCATCACCAGTTGCCTATAATATTGGGCTCGTTGTATATAGTCGTAGAAATAGGCGGTGGATTGAGCCATCTCCGAACGATAAAGATTCAGTTCGCTCTGCTGGTTGTAATAGGCTATCTTCTGCTGGTCATTGATAGAGTCAGGATTAACAGCGTCCAGCATCCTGCGGGCACGGTCGAAGAGTCCTGTTACTGCTAGGATATGTGCCATACGAACGGCACTGGCTGCAAAGCGGTTGTGATCGCTCGATGAGTTAAGAGCTTTCACGTTCTTATCGATATAATAGAAAGCGGAATCAAACTTGTAAGCTACATATTCGTCGTATAACCGCTGATTGAAGTCATACTGCTGTTCGGGTGTCAAGGTAATCCCCTTCACACCTTCTTTGATGGCTGCTACACGACGTTCCTTCTCTGCCGTGAGCTGGTCGTAATGCTCTATCAAGCTGTCGAGTGTCTGATAGAGTTGACGATTATTGGTCTGCTGAGCATTACCATTTGTAGCTAATAGTGTAAGCACTAATAATATCCAGAGTCGAACCATAAGTCTGCATTGCTTTTTGTTAGAATGATGTGGCAAAGATACAATAAGTTTATGAAATGACCAAATGTTTTGTTTCAAATATGGCCGAAATGCGGTTGAATATCTTTTGATTTTTTAAAGGTGCTGAAAATGTAACTTCCTGATAAACACGAAGTTATATTTTTGGTAGTTTAGATATTTGTTTGTTGCGCTTGGTATGGATGGATTAACTGCCTACCTTTGCGGCAAAATTCCAAGAATTATGAATATACTGAAGTTTGTTAAACTTGTTTTATTAGTTGGTTTTACAGTCTCTGGCGTTCGTCAAGCGAGCGCCGCAAATGTTAAGGTTTCTTCGCCCGACGGATCCGTGACGGTTTCCGTCGGCGTGAAGAACAAACAACCTTTCTATATGGTAAACTATAGTGGTAAGGTGCTTGTGGCACCATCGCATCTGGGTTACCAATTAAACGATGGCGCATTGGGTGCCAACGCCAAAATGGTTAAGGTTGTGCGTTCGTCTAAGGATGAAATCTGGACTCAGCCTTGGGGCGAATGCGAGACTACACGCAATCATTACAACGAGTTGACAGTGCATTTCCGCGAACAGTCAGGTCCACTCATGCAGGTGGTGTTTCGTGTGTTCAACGATGGCTTCGGTTTTCGCTATATCCTGCCAGGGAGGAAGAATGGCAAAGAATATCAGGTGATGGACGAACAGACAGAGATGACCTTGGTTCACGATGCTAAGGCTTGGTCTATTCCATCTAACCATACAGAGTATTTCGAGGGTATCTATCAAGCTGATCTTTTAAGTAAAAAAGATACCGTTTGTACACCTCTTACTATAGAATTTGAAAAAGACTTGTTTCTGGCTGTTCATGAGGCAGCTCTTGAGGATTATGCCAGTATCAATATGACGCCGCGTCAAGACGATAATGGTGCAGTTCGCCTGCTCACAGCGCTCACCCCATGGCGCAATGGTGTTAAGGTGTATGCCAAAGGTGAACTGAAGAGTCCTTGGCGAACAATGATTATCAGTCCAACAGCAGGTGGCTTGATTACCTCTAACCTGATGCTGAACCTGAACGAACCATCACAAATTAAAGATACATCGTGGATAGAGCCAGGTCGTTATATCGGCATCTGGTGGAGTATTCACAAAAAGCAAAACACCTGGGAGATGGGGCCTTCGCATGGCGCTACTACTGAGAACGTGAAGCGTTATATGGATTTTGCAGCCCGTCATGGTTTCAGCGGTGTGCTGGCCGAGGGCTGGAATCCCGGTTGGGGACAGGGCGAGAAGATTAGCTATCTCGAGTCGTACCCCGATTTTGATATGGATGAGGTCACGCGTTATGGTCTGCAGAAGGGGGTGCGCTTCATCGGACATACGGAGACTTGGGGCAATGCTACCCTTTTGGAGAACCAAATGGAACAGGCTTTTAGTTGGTTCGAACGTTTGGGCATTCGTGCCGTAAAGACTGGCTATGTAGGTCGTTATTTTGATGGTAAGGAGTTGGCAAAATCACAGTATGGCATTCGTCACTACCGCAAGGTGATTGAGTGTGCTGCCAAGCACCATATCATGATTGATAATCACGAGCCTGCCATGCCCACTGGTATCCAGCGCACTTGGCCCAACCTGATGACTCAGGAAGGTGTACGCGGTCAAGAGTATAATGCCTGGGATCGTCGTGGTGGTAATCCGCCATCGCATACGGTCACACTGCCGTTTACCCGTGGGTTGGCTGGTCCAACCGATTTCACACCTGCTATCTTTGATTTTTCAGAGATTGTGCCTGGCACTCATCCGCATTCAACGCTGGCCAAACAACTGGGTGAGTTCGTGGTTATCTATAGTCCATTGCAGATGGCTGCCGATGCCATCGAGAACTACGAGGGACAGCCTGCACTCAGCTTTATTGAGAGTTGTCCCACCACATGGAGCCGCACTTTAGTGCCCAATGGTGAGATTGGGAAATATATCACTATTGCCCGCAAAGAGCGTGGTGGTGACCGGTGGTTTTTGGGTAGTATTACTAACGAAGAGGCACGTCAACTGGATGTGGCACTCGATTTCCTTGACGAGGGGGCTACCTATCAAGCTGTTATCTATGAGGATGGTCCTAAAGCCGACTTCGAGCATAATCCTTACGAGATGACGATACGTCGGATATCCGTAACCAAGGCCGATACGTTGCATCTGCGTCTGGCTCGTAGCGGTGGTGCTGCGGTGAGGGTGGAAAAGATAGAATTTAAAAATTGAAACTATATTTCTATAACTCTAATTTTAACAAAAACCAAAGAAGATGAAAAGATTAAAGAATCTTTATTATCGCCTGCTGATGATGCTGGCGGTGATGTTTTTCGCCTTGGATGTTTCGGCACAGACCACCATCAACGGTCGTGTGAAGGACGAGATGGGCGAGGCCGTTATCGGTGCCTCGGTTGTTGTCAAAGGAACATCTAACGGCACAGTGACCGACTTCGACGGAAACTTCAGTCTGAAGTGTAAGCCTGGAGTAACGTTGGTGTTCACCTACGTCGGCTACAATCCCCAGGAACAGTCTGCCAATAACGGTATGGAGATTGTGCTGAAGGAGGATGTGGCGCAACTGAACGAGGTCGTAGTGGTTGGTTATGGCTCGATGGCTAAGAAAGAGATTTCTAGCTCTGTGGTCCAGATCAACAAGGATCAGTTTAACCAGGGCGCAGCCAGCGACCCAATGGCGCTGATTGCTGGTAAGGTGGCAGGTTTGAATGTGGCTGCTACAGCTGATGCTAACCCTAATGCCATGACCGATATCCAGGTGCGTGGTGCAGGATCGCTCACAGCCAGCAATGGTCCACTGGTTGTCATCGATGGTATTGCTGGTGGAGACCTGCGTAATATTGCTACCCAGGATGTTGAGTCGATTACAGTACTGAAGGATGCCGGCTCGGCTGCTATTTATGGTACACGTGGTGCCAATGGTGTGATTCTGGTTACTACCAAGAAAGGTTCGGGCACTACAGGTGTGACCAATGTCACCTACGATAGCTATATCGCTCTGAATATTCAGAAACCTCGAGTAGAGATTCTTTCTACCGACGAGTTCCGTCGCTCACGTCGCGGTCAGGACTATGGTGCCGACACCGATTGGTGGGATGAGATTACACGTCCTGTCAGCTACAGCTTGAACCAGTATATCTCTGTTGATTCTTCAACAAAGAATGGTTATTTCGGACTCTCTGTCAATTATAAGAAAGGTAATGGCTTGGATATCGTGTCAGGCCGCGAAGAGTATGGTGGTCGTTTTGTAGGCGAACAGCGCGTGCTCAACAACCGCTTGCAGTTCAATTCATCGCTCTCGGCCCGTAAGGTGCATGAGAAGTGGGGCAACGACGGATTGTTTGATACGGCTCTGACCATGAACCCCACAATCCCTGTTAAGAATCCTGATGGTAGCTATTATCAGCCGAATTCACCAACAGATATTCACAACCCTGTGAACGACTTGAAGGAGAATGTTAGTCAGGGTGATCGTATCTATCTGCTGGGTAATGCCGATGTGAAACTGAATATCTTACAGTTGGAGCAGCATAACCTGAATACCTCGCTGAGTTATGCACTGCAGTACAACGATCTGAAGGATAATTTCTATACACCTTCTACATCGAGCGAGTCGTTCTGGAACGGCTATGCCGGTCGTGCACGCATCAACTACCAGAAATGGTGGACCAACCGTTTGGAATATCTGATCAACTATACCATGACGCTCAAGCAGCATCAGTTGAAAGCTGTGCTTGGCTACTCATGGGAGCGCAGCAAGTGGGAGCAGAGTGGCAATGAGAACATGGGCTTTGTTTATGATGCCCTTTCGTTCCATGGTATTGGCAGCGGAACTTATCTGCGTGATGGTAAAGCAAACCTCTGGGCTGGTTCTTCCGAGTCAACGCTGATTGGTTTCTTCGGTCGTTTGAATTATAACTTCAATGATATCATCTACGCCTCGGCTTCTATGCGTCGTGAGGGTAGCACCAAGTTCGGTGCCAACAAAAAGTGGGGTAGCTTCCCCTCTGCCTCGTTGGCTTGGGAAATCATCAATACACCATTCGCTCAGGGTTTGCAGCAGACATTCCAGAGCTTGAAACCACGTGTGAGCTATGGTGTAACCGGTCGTTCCGACTTTAATGCTTATCAGAGTATTGCTACTTATAGCACACGTGGTGCTTATCTGATTGATAATCAGTGGACTAATGGTTACGCACCTTCATTGAATGCCAACCCCGATCTGGCTTGGGAGAAATCTACCGCCTTTAACGTAGGTATAGATTTCGTAGCTCTTAACAGTCGTCTGCGTGGTAGTGTGGAGTATTTCGATCGTCGTTCGCAGGATCTGTTGTATAACTACACCGCTCCTCAGCCTCCATTCATCTACAACACCATTCTTGTTAATGTAGGAACCACCAAGAATACGGGTATCGAGGTTTCGCTCGACTACGATGTGATTGCTAAGAAGGGCTTGAAATGGACCACCGGTATCAACTGGAGTATGGGTGATACCAAACTTACCAAACTTTCGAGTGATGCTTACCAGATGGCTTATTTGGATTTGTATCAGAAACCAGGTCCTGGCAGTAGCGAGTATTTCTTCCGTGTTGAGGAAGGTGGAAAGATTGGTCAGTTCTATGGCTACGAGCATGCTGGTGTAGATGAGAACGGACTGCTGCTTATCTACGATAACAATGGCAATGCCATCCCTGCAGCACAGGCCGATCCCGCTTATAAGCGTAATATCGGTAATGGTGCACCAAAGCACTTCCTGTCGTGGAGCAACTCTTTCAGCTATAAGAACTGGGATCTGAGCATGCTGTTCCGCAGCGCACTGGGCTATGATATCTTCAATATGCGTAAGTATGGCATGGGCTTGAAGGGATCAGGTACTGACAATGTTCTGCGTAAGGCCTATACCGATTATGCTGATGTTGAGTCGAGTGGTGGTATCATCACAAGCTATTTCTTGGAGAAGGGCGACTATGTGAAGTTGGATAACGTGACTTTGGGTTATACTTATTCGCCCAAGAACCGCCAGCTGATTGAGAGTTTCCGTGTTTACCTCACAGCTAAGAATGTGTTCACACTCACAAGCTATAAGGGTAATGATCCTTCTATCGTTGCATCTACAGGCATCACCCCAGGTATCGACTCAAATAGCGCCTATCCACAGGCCACCCAGGTTAGTCTTGGTGTAACACTGCGCTTTCATTAATTGAAAATTGAATATTGAAAATTGAGAATTATGATAACTATTAAGCATAAAATATTTGGCGCAGTCTGCCTGATGGCAGGACTCACCGCTTGTACCGACCTGGATGAAAAGGTGTATGACCGTATCGATGCTGGTGTCTATTATCAGAATGAAGCCAGTGTGAAGGGCGCTGTGGCTGCCATTTATGGACAGACATCGCAGACCCTGGCTGGTGAGAATTTCTTCCATCTCTCAGAATATCCTGCCGACCAGATTACATGGCGTGTATGGAACGGTGGTCTTTGGGGATGGGATGAGGCTATGAAAACCGTGCTCTCATGGCATAACTGGACATCGGAATCTACCATCATCAATAATGCATGGAACGGCGCTTGGACTGCCATCGGTCTTTCTAACCTGTTGCTGAGCGACTTGGAAGGACTGAGCGCAGCCAGTCTCGGTATGACTGATGCTCAGTTGGCACAGTATGTTGCCGAGGTGCGCACCATTCGTGCCTGGAACTATTACTGTATCTTCGAACTTTGGGGTGGTGCTCTGCCACTCAATACTTCGGCCAGCAGTGAGGTGCCTGGTAGTGCCGATCCCGATTGGGACACATCGTGCAAGAAAATTTATGATTTTATTGCTACCGAACTCGACGAGACTGTTGGTGCATTGGCTAAGGACGATGAAAACCACTCGATGGTGAACCGTGCCAATCAGGCTATGAACCGTTTGCTCAAAGCTCGTTTGCTGCTTAATGCCGAAGTGTTTATCGGCGAGAATCACTACGACGAGTGCGAACAGCTCTCTAAGGATATCATCAGTGGCACTTATGGTAATTATGCGATTGATAGCAACTACCGTAACCTGTACTCTATAGATAATGTAAAGAGTCCCGAGGTCATCTTTGCTCTTGCTGCCGAGGATGGTCAGGGAGCAGCCAACGCTATCTCTAACGTGCGTACCATGGTGGGAATGTGGTATGGTTATGCCGACTACTTCGGACAGAGCTACGATGGTATCGGTGCCTGGAACTGCGTTTGCCTGGTGCCTTCTTTCGATAACGCTGGTACTGTTCAGCCCACTGGTGGTTCTATCGGTGCTAAGTGTTTCTTGGACTATGGCGATAAGTTGGGCGCACCTTATGAGCGTTTTGACGATCGCGATATCCGTAAGCAGAACTATACTTACGATGCTACTACCAAAACTCACGGTCCTGGTATGTTCCTGAAGGGATTGGTACGTGCCGACTTTGGTAAGGGTGATGTGCTGAAAGCCGATGCCGATCGTGATGGCCAGGATTTGGTGTTTGTCGATCAGTTAGGTACCTTCCTGAATCAAGGTCGTAACCTTGAGACTGTGATGAGTCCTCGTTGGGGAGAGACTAACTCTGGTGTACGTCTGGTTAAGTATCCACTTTATCCTAACGATGAACAGGGTGGTTTCAAGAGTATCGACGATGTTCAGTTCCGTTTGGCCGAGGCTTATTATAACGTAGCTGAGTGCGAGATGCGTAAGGGCAATAGTGCCGAGGCTAAGAAATATGTTGATGCCGTGCGCCAGCGTTATTTCAAATCGTCAGATCGTAATGCGGCACTCAATGTACCAGGTCCTGGCTTCGATAATTTTGATATGGACTGGATGCTGTCAGAGTGGGGTAAGGAATATCTGGGCGAGGGCAACCGCCGTCGTACCGACCTGCGTCGTTTCGACAAGTTTACACAAGGTCAGTGGTGGTTCTGGGGCCGTGCAACCGAGGATGGTATCAACCTCCCAGCAAAACGCGACCGCAAGTACGAGTGGTATCCATTGCCACAGACAGCCATCTCTGTAAATCCAGGTCTGGTTCAGAATCCAAACTACTAAGGTTGAAAAATTGAAGAATTGAAAAATTGAAGAATTTTAATTATGAAAAAGATATATAGTCTGATGCTGGCGCTGTTCGCCTTGACAGGTGTGATGAGCAGTTGTTCAAGTAGCGACGAGCTTGTGTTTGATCACGAGCGCCAGCAGTTCGATACACGTACCGATCGTATCCTGTTGGAGTTTATTGCCCCCTTTGGCACTACTGCCGATGAGGAGATTTATATCACTGGAGCCTTTAATGGCGACGATGAGGCTATAGGTGATCCACAGTATTTGTTGACCAAAGCGCCAAACAGCAATGTAAAGTGGGGTATCTACCTCGATCCCAACAGCTTTGTAGCAGGTAAGTCGTTGGCAGATGGATTCAGCTTCTATTCTAAGAATCAGGGTAAGGAGTTTACTACCGCTGGCGAGGCCGCTATGCATACCGATAACCCAGGTGTTGGCACCTTTACAAATGTTTGGGGACAGCGCTGGGAGAGCTACTACTGGAGTGGTGGCGAGGCACCCGAGCCTGAACACGACGGTTTCTGTGTTTATGTTGACGACCAGACAGGTTGGGATGCACTCACACTCTATATGTGGGGTGATATCAATAATATGAATGGCGACTGGCCTGGCATGCAGGTTACTGGCACCTGGAACCACGATGGCATCACCTGGAAGTATTTTGATATGGGAGCTGCCAACACCGGACTGGTTGAGAACCTGATTTTTAATAATGGTGGTAACGGTGTACAGTTGGCCGACTTTAATTTCACCATCGATCGTGATATCTACCTCCGTCTTACACCTGATGGAGTAGAGGAGATTGGTGTTGAGCCAAAGGTCGAGCACGATGGTTATGCACTGTTTGTCCTGAACGAGTCGAGTCAGACCGATTTCGCCCTTTATGCTTGGGGTGATGCCGAGGCCTTTGGAGGTTGGCCTGGTATTCCTGTCACCGGCACTCAAACCATTGGAGGTGTCGATTACCTCTATTTCGATATGGGTGCGGCTAATAACGGTCTGAACCTGAACCTCATCCCCAATAATAACAATGGCGGTGTACAGTGGGAAGGTAGCGATTTGAACTTTACACTCGATCACGATATTTATATCCGCATATTTGATGGTGGCTATGAAGTATTGGAGTAGTCTTATTCTCACCGCAGTGCTGATGCTGTCAGCCTGCGGTGGGACTTCCAAAAGCCTTGTTGTAGATTGCACAAAACCTGTAAGCGATGCCAACCGCGTTATCTACCAGATGAATGTGGGGGCTTTCACAGGCGAAGGAACCTTCAAGGCTGCCACACAGCAACTGGATCGTCTCGATACGTTAGGAATCGACATCATCTGGCTCATGCCCATCTATCCGCGTGGAGCAAAGATGAACAGTCCTTATGCTGCTATGGATTATAAGGCTGTGAACCCCAAATATGGTACGATTCAGGATGTTAAGGCTTTTGTGGCTCGTGCCCACGAACTTGGCATGAAGGTATGGCTCGACTGGGTTCCTAATCATGTGGCTCAGGAGAATCCTTGGGTGCAGTCGCATCCCGACTATTTCACACGTGATGAGAAAGGTCAGTTGATTCACCCTCATGGATGGGGCGATGTGTTGGAACTGAACTATCAGAATCCTGCTTTGGTGGCCGAAGTAAACAGTGCGTTGAAATTCTGGATCAACGAGTGCGACATTGATGGCTACCGCTGCGACTATGTGTCGAGTCCAACCATCCCTGTGTCCTACTGGCAGGACATCATCGCTCAACTGAAGACGCTGAAGCCTGGTAAGAAAATCGAGATGATGAGCGAGACGGATATTACCGATCGTCATAACCAGCGCATCGACTCGTGCGGGTTCGATTATGACTATGCCTGGAGCTTCCAGGGACAGATGGCTCGCTTGTGCCGTCGTGGATTCAATACCGATTCATTGAAACAAATCTGTCTGCGATTCCTTGATAAGTCATCTCAGGTAAAAAATCGTCGTATGGTTTATCTTACCAATCACGACCAGAACTACAATGATGGTGGCAACACGCTGCGTAAGTTCTATGGCGAACACCGTTATGGACTCACCGTGTTGGAGTTTACCCTGCAGGGTATGCCACTCATCTATAACGGTCAGGAGATTGGCGATCCCGATACTCTGAACTATTTCACGGATGCAAAGGTTAAATGGGATCGGGTAGATCATAAAATGCTGAATACCATTCGCACGCTCATCGCCTTGCATCACCAACAACCAGCTTTGGCCGAGGCTGCTCCTGTGCAGTTTCTCGAAACCAGCGATGCTAATGTATTGGCATGGCAGCGTGATAATGTAGTGGTGGTAGTGAACTTTGGTGGCTACGATGTTGATGTTGTCATCCCTGCGCTTACAGCAGGTCACTATCAGCAGTGGCTTAACAGCCGCACCATTTTGGGTGGACCAAGTGTCACAGATTGCGAACTTACGTTATCGTCGCCTCTCAAATTAGAGGCAAATGGATATGTAATATATGTCAAACAGTAATCACCTGCTTCATCATTAAAAGGTATTACTGAATTGGAGTACTCTAGAAGGGGCTGACTGTTCTGTGAAGAACGGCCAGCCCCATTTTCATAATTTCAGTTGGTTACGAATGAAAATTTAATTACGTAGTTAGATAATCTGCTCGTAAGGCAATCCGAATACATCGGCTACAGCCTTATAAGTCACCTTTCCTTCTACAATGTTCAGGCCCTTGGCCAGTGCCGGGTCGTCCTTACAAGCCTGCTGCCAGCCCTTATCGGCCAGTGCAATGGCATATCGCAACGTAGCATTGGTGAGGGCGAGGGTAGAGGTGTTAGGTACCGCACCAGGAATGTTGGCCACGCAATAGTGTACAATACCCTCCTCGGTATAAACGGGCTCGCTATGCGTGGTGGGGTGTGATGTCTCGAAACAGCCACCCTGATCGATGGCCACATCAACCAGCACTGTTCCAGGCTCCATCAGTTTCAGCATCTCGCGTGTAATCAGGTGTGGTGTCTTGTCGCCTGGTACTAACACGCTACCTACCACAATGTCAACCGTTGGCAACATCTGTCGGATGTTATGTTCCGACGAGTACAGGGTGTGCACGTTGGCAGGTGTCTCAATATCCAACTGGCGCAAACGTGGCAGCGAGATATCGGCGATAGTTACGTCGGCACCCAGTCCTGCGGCCATCAAGGCGGCAGCCTCGCCAACCACTCCGCCACCGAGCACCAGCACCTTAGCCGGACTCACCCCAGGCACACCACTAATCAGTTTTCCCTTTCCACCTTTGGTTTTCTGCAGATAATACGCACCATTCAGTGTGGCCATGCGTCCGGCCACCTCACTCATAGGCTGTAACAGGGGGAGCGAACCATTAGGCAGTTGCACCGTTTCGTAAGCCAGACAAACAGCTTTACTCTTCAGCATGGCCTCTGTAAGCTCCTTTTCGCAGGCAAAGTGGAAATAGGTGAATAGCAACTGCCCCTCGCGCACCAGCTCATATTCGGGCTCGATGGGCTCTTTTACCTTTACAATCATGTCGCACTCACGATACACAGCTTCGATGGTTGGTAGAATGCGCGCACCAGCTTTCACATAGTCGTCGTCGCTGAATCCGCTACCTTCGCCAGCCGTATGCTGCACACTTACCTCATGACCGCGGCGTGTGAGTTCGGCCACACCTGCAGGCGTCATACCTACGCGGTTCTCATTGTTCTTAATCTCTTTTGGAATTCCTACTTTCATAAGCCTCAAGGTTTTTGTTATACATACTTTTATGGTGCGAATATACGAAAAAAATTGTTAGGTGATGCACTCTTTCCAACTTTTTTTTATCGTGGTCCTAAGTATGATGTCTTCAGACCTCCCCAGTCGATGATGACTTTCTGAACAATCTGCTGTGGGTCAAGTGCTTTGAAGCTGATCTGGTGCTGCTGTTTGTGCTTGTCGATGGCAAAACGCATGTGCCCAGCTTTGCCATTGCGCATCACCTGGTCTTTCCATGAGCGCCCGTATTCCTTGAAGTTGTTTTCGAAAATCTGTGGCTCACTGCCATCCACACTTACTGCTATCCTGTTGCTCTTTCCTTTATAGATAGGCCAGAAAGGTACAACGTCGAATCTGACATCAATACTGTCTGCATCTATCTGCTGCAGTTCATAAGCAGCCTCGCCTAATTGTATGGCTTGCCAGTCGTAGCCAATACCTTTCACTAGTTTGGCATCACTCGATTTACTGATATACTTGCTGAGGTCTATTGCCTGACAACCATCCAACGTATATGCTTTTGGCGTGATATCAACAGCCTGTTCGCCAGCTCCTTCTGTGTAGGTAACGTCTGGCTTGTTTTGGAATAGTGCACAGAAAGCAGGTGCCAATGCCATCATGCCACGCCACTTGCCGTCAAGAAGTTCGTTGTAACGGTGGTTCAGTGCTTCTATACTGTCGTAGGCGGCTTCCATCTGCTTGGCTGCCCAGTTGGCTTCGGCCTTGCGTCCTTGGGCCAGTAGCTCATGGTTTAACTGTGCCATCAAGAACTTACGATTCATTTGATAAGCACCCTGAACAGGAAACTGAACAAGTTCGAAGAAAGCAGCACTGCCATCCGATAGCCTCTCTACCTCATCGCTCAGTCGTTGGTAGTCGGCCAGGCGCTGTTGTGCCTCGCTATAATGATTGAATGAGAACTCTGTATCTTTCAGTCCCGTATGAGCAGGGTCGTCCCATTCGTATTCCCAACCCATAAATTCAGGTTTTCTGCTCCAAGCCAGTCGCATATAGGTGTCAAGTATTTCTTGATAGTTGCCTTTGCCGAAGATATTTTCGAGCATGTTTGCCTGATGCAGGTTCACATTCTCGATGTCGAAGTTATGGATATTCCAAGCCATATCCATAAACGTCTGTATGCCAAGCTCCATGGGTTTGATGTCGCCCACATTCAGTAGCCAGTAGCGATCGGCGCCATGGTCGTAAGCTTTCTTCAGTTCTTCATACATCAGCACGGGTGGGGTGCTATATATCCATAGATAGTCGTGAGGCGCTCCTAGATATGATATATGATAATACACACCAGCCCCGCCAGGTCGTTTCTGTTCTTCTGGGTTCGACACACGTTTCATGTAGCCATAGTTGTCATCAACCCATACCAGCGTGATGTCATCGGGCACTTTCAGACCGTTCTCGTAGATGTCCATCGTTTCTTTGTAAGGTACGAATATCTGTGGAATCTCAGTGGCTTTCTTGCCGATATGCCTTTCCAGTAGCTGGCGCTGATCCTTGATTACCTGTGCAATGAGTGGTACCCGTTCTTCTAAAGGTAGATTGCCACGCAGACCGGCATCGTGCACACCTCGCATGGCGGTGGTATAGATATTCTCATACTGTGAGGCTTCGGCCAGGCGGTCGTCCCATTTCTTGAGAATGGTTTGGCTGTTGGTCTTATAATTCCAGTCTCCATCGCGGCTTTCCTCCCATTCGCTGGCAGCAGCATTGTTCAGCAGCAGCGGCTCACAGTGCGAGGTGGTGATGATGATACCAAAAGAGTCGCACACCACTTTACTCTCAGGATGACTGTAGAATGCGCCTGTGCAAGAGTGCATGGCTGGCGCCAGCATGTTGGCCTTCAGTCGCAGTAGCAATTCGCACACTTTACCATAAGTCTTAGGACCAATATCTCCCAGCTCCTTCTCGAAATTGTTGGTGGCCCAGGGCTTCAACCCCCAGTCCTCATCGTTGATGAAGATACCGCGATATTTGATGCTTGGTTCGCCCGAGGCATAATAATCACAATCTACAGCAGCTTCGGCATTTTGCTTCACAGGAACATCTGCCCACCAATACCATGGCGACACGCCTATGCGTTGCGACACATCGTAGATGCCATAGATAGTGCCACGCTTATCGCTACCAGCAATCACCAGGCGCGGCTTCTTCTCGTTGGTTACTGTGATGACGTAGCTTTCCCATTTGCCTTTCAGATCTTGTTCGTTGATAAAGCCCTTGACAATGAGTTTGCTGATGGTTTTGCTGCCATACGTACCAACGATAATCTGTGATGCCCCTTTGCCTGCAGAACCTGTCACCATAGTGATATCGTGCTTGAGGTCATCAATGGCACGCACCACCTGATAGGATTCACTGTTATCAAAGTTGATGACAGCATTGCGAACTTTTAACGATCGCCCCTGCATGCAGAGTGGGAGAAGTAGTAATAGGTAAAATAATCTTTTCATAAACTAAGTCTATATTTGGGTGCAAAGATAATAAAAAATTTTCTATTTTTAAAGAAAGACCCAGACTTTCTCAAGCCTGGGTCCTCTCCTTAGCTGAAACTAACTAATTAAGTTAACTGCTGATAAACCTGATCAAACCAATTTATGATTATTCTTCGCATTAATATCCAGGATTTTGTTCTAACGCGCCATCCTTGTTAGCCTGAATGGCCGACAGGGGGATGGGGAATAAATCGAAATGAGCATCGTAGTCCTTGCCGTCGGCGCTATGTGCAGCGCTGAAATAGGGATTGTATTTCTTGATGCGTTCACTCAGTTTTCCAACACGAACCAAGGTAAGACGGCGCTTCTCTTCACAAGTAAGTTCACGCAGGCGTTCATCAAGGATATAGTCGATAGACATCTCTTCTGCAGAACAAGGTGCAGCTTTGGCACGGGCATGTAGCACGTTGATATCGGCAGCAGCTTCAGTCTTCTTACCGGTGTTTACGTATGCTTCTGCACGCAAAAGATAGGCTTCAGCTAGTCGGAAGAAATATTGGTCTGTATAGGTCTTACCACCCGTACCAGCTAACTGGTAAGTGTTCTTGTCTTGATATTGTGCATCTGGATAGTGGAATGGAGTAGTCATCTTGGTAGAGTAGCCGCACATGAAGCGGTTAGGCAACTGGGTGGTGGCATTGACACCTCCTCCGAAACCTGTTTCCATGGTGTAACCCTTTGGCAGTACGGTGTGCTCCAGGTCAAAGTAACCGTCGGGCATGGCAGCCTTCAGTTCTGGGTTGTCGTTCAGTACATTGGTGCGATGAATCTTGAAACGGCGTGGCCAGTTATACTCAGAGTTACGCATGTCATTAAAGTCTGCTGTCCAGATACCATTGTAGAGATGGTCAACAGCATAGTGTGTACCGATACCACGTCCACCTGTCATGTCGCCGATAGGCCAGTTGAAGAGCTGAAGACGAGTGCCGTCAGGCTTGATAATCTGGAATTTGTCCACCTGCGGGGCAAAAAATCGCTCTCCCCAGAAACTTCCTGGATTCCAGAAGAAATGGCTGGTGTTATTACCACCACCTTCTACGTTTGTTTCAAACTGGATAACCCAAATCCCCTCAGTATTGCCTGAAGCGCGGTTCTGGTTGTTGGGGCGGAACAGGTCGTAGAATACATCACCGTCTTCTTTAGCTTGCGAACCGAAACGCTCCGTCATAAGTTTGAGATTCGGGTTGCTGATGACGGCTGTAGCGGCGTTGATAGCTTTGTCGTTAGCACCTGTGGCTAGAGCCACTTCGGCCAGCAGCATGTTGGCAGCAGGCTTACTGATCTCGCCATCGCGCACTTGATTGATCTCAGGCAAGTTGGCTGCGGCAAACTCCAGATCCTCAAGAACCTGTGCCAGCACCTTCTCTTTTGATTCGCGTGCAAAGTCGGTCTTAGGCTCTGTCACTTCTTCAAGTTGCAAGGGCACACCACCATAGAGATAGCTCAGGGTGCGGTAGCCTAAAGCGCGGAAGAAACGAGCCTTAGCCTCATATACTTTTTTCTGTTCGTCGGTCAGTCCTGTGGCATTACTCAAACGACTGATCACGGTGTTGGCCTGTGCAATCAGCTTGTAGTTCTCATCCCAATAGAATTTTGCAATAGCACCTGATGGCGAGAGGTCGGCTGTGACGTTCGACTGCAGTGGATCGGCAGTAATCCACATATCAGCAAACTTCGACAAATCGGTGGTGCGGTCATATGTGGTATAGAACTCTTCACGTGTCAGGTAGTAGAGTTCTGTGATGGCAGCATCGTAGTCGGCTACTGTGTTATAGGAGTTAGAAGCCGAGTTGAAGTCAAGGGCTTTCTCCTCAAGGAATTTATCCTCGTTACATCCTGTCAGCAGCAGAGCTGCCACCATGGAGATTATATATATCTTTTTCATAAGTGTCTTATAGATTGATGTTGATACCTAATGTCATACTCTTCATAACCGGGCGGTTGTCATAGCAGCTACCAGTTGTGCGGTTTTGGCCGTTGATGTCCTGATAGGTCATGTTTGGCTCTGGATCCCAACCATGCCATCCACTGATGGTCAGCAAATTCTTACAGCTCAGATAGACGTTGATGCCGTCAATATGAATCTTCTGCATCCACTGTTTAGGCAGGTCGTATGAGAGTGTGATATCCTGCAAACGCAAGAACGAACGGTTTTCGTATCGATATGGGTTGATAGCAGGATTGGCGTTGTAGAGTGCATATATACCTCCAGGGTTGCTTGGTGTCCAGAAATTGTCAACCTGCTCTGTCAGACGGTTGTGTCGCAGGGTGTTGTCGTTCACTAGCTCTGCGTATGAGTTCTTGCCCAGATAGCTCTTGCTACCACCGATAACGGCATTGAGGAAGAAACTCAGGGTGAAATCTTTATACTTCAGCGTGTTCAGAAGTCCCATACGTACCGATGGGTCGTTCTTACCGATGATGCTTCGGTCGTTCTCGTCTATCTTACCGTCGTCATTGATGTCTACAATACGGTAGTTTCCTGGGTGATAACCTTCAGGGATGTTGTCACCTACTTGCCAGATACCATCAATGGTGTAGTCATAGATGGCAGAGAGTGACTCGCCAATGAACAGTGATGATGAGGTGAGGTCATCTTCCTTACCATCGCCGTTGGTATCGAGACCAGCCAACTTGGTAATCTTGTTGGCATTGGTAGAGAGGTTGAACATCGAGGTCCATTCAAAGTCCTTGGTTATGATGTTGCGTGAGTTGATAGTCAACTCGAAACCTTTATTCTTGATTTCTCCCACATTCGACATGATAGAGGTGAAACCGGTGATAGAAGGGATAGATACAGCATAAAGCAGATCGTTAGTCTTGGTGGTATAATACTCGATATTACCAGAGATGCGACTGTTGAACAGGGCAAAGTCGATACCAAAATTGAAGCCGGCTGTCTTCTCCCATTTCAGGTCAGAGTTCTGCATCGAAGCTAACTCCTGACGCATAGCCCCCGACACACCATCACCGAAGATATAACCGATAGATGAATTGACACGTGCCAATGAAGAGTAGCGTGAGGTCTGGTTACCGCTGACACCATAGCCTGCGCGCAGCTTCAGATAGTCGAGCTGAGGTACTTTGAACCACTCTTCGTTGGTGAGAACCCAACCCAGTGCTACTGATGGGAACACTGCACTCTTATTATTTGAAGAGAAACCAGAGTAACCATCGCGTCGAACGGTGGCAGTCAGCATATAACGACTATCATAAGAGTAGTTTACACGAGCCATCTGATAAAGCAAAGTCTCCATCCATGCATCTGAGTTGGTGGTTTGGGTAGAAGCCAGCTCCAATGAGTTGTAACCCAGTGTCATGCGTGGGAAGAGTTTCGCATCGGCAGCTGTATAACTGTATTTACGGCGTGAGGCACCATAAACCAATGTAGCACCTACACTGTGCTTACCGAAATCATTCATGTAGTTCAGAATGTTATCGAGTGTATAGTCATAATAGGTAGAGTGGTGTTTGTAAGCCTGACCATTGTTGTTTTCAGCAAACTCACTGGCATAGTGGTGCTCGCCGATACGGTAGTTGTTACCAAAGTTCAGGCGATATGTCAAACCTTTCAGTGGTAGCTGTACTTCACCATAGATATTTGCGAAGAATGAGTTGTTGCGATCATAGTCGTCAACGAGTGATCCATGATATGGATTCTCGCGTGCATCATGGGCTGGGTAGTGAATCATGTCGCCATTCTCATCGTAGGGTTTGGTCAGAGGACTGCACTCAATCAGGAATGGCAGATATGTCTCCTGGCCATCGCGCTTTTCAAACGAACCGAATGCTTGTACACCTGCCTTCAGCCATTTCACGGGTTGGATGTCAAGGTTTACACGGATAGAGTTGCGGCTGTAGTCATCGTTCAACAGATAGTTCTTCTGCTGGGTGTTTCCTACAGAGATGAGGTACGACATGGCATCACTGCCGCCAGAGATATTCAACTTGTTCTCCCAGATAGAACCATTGCGTGTGAAATCATCCCACCAGTCGTAGTCGCCAGGGATGATATTACCTTGGTCGTCGGTCATCCAAGCATCTGGCATACGTTCAGAGAGCTTGAAGTTCGGATCTTGTTGTGTATAGCCAGAAGCCTCAGTCTTAGAGAACTGCCATAAGCACTCGTTATCAAAGTTTAGCATCTTGTCGCGGTTCATGGTGTTCATCTTGTTTGTCGGGGTCTGTACACTGTAGCTGCTTGAGAATGATACCTTTGCCTTACCTTTTGCACCTTTCTTACTTGTAATAAGCAGTACGCCGTTGGCAGCCTGTGCTCCATATACGGCTGTTGCCGAAGCATCCTTCAGTACATCCACACTCTCGATATCTGCAGGGTTGATACTTGAAAGGTTACCAGTGTAGATGATACCATCGAGGATAATCAGTACGCTTGTGCTTCCAGAAATGGTGCTGGTACCACGAATAGAAAGTTCGGGACTTGCGCCAGCCGAACTAGCCTGACCGACATTTAGTCCAGGTACGGTACCCTGAAGCGACTGCAGTAGGTTGGTGTTGGTCGATTTTTCAAAAGCCTGGATGTTTGCTCTGCTTACGGCACCTGTTACATCCGATTTTCTCATTGTTCCATAACCAACAACAACAACTTCATCAAGAAGTTTCTGGTCAGGATGCATGATTACTTCAATAAAGTTTTTGCCTTTGATTGCAATAGTACTGGTTAGAAAACCAACATAAGTAACCTGAAGTTCGCCTTTCGTGACGTTTCTCAGTTCGAAGTTTCCGTTGAAGTCGGTCACAGCTCCGTTCTGAGTGCCTACTTCTCTTACAGTAGCTCCAATGACGGGCTCACCGCCGTCATCTTTCACAATACCTTTAATGGTGCTCTGTGCAAACAGTAGCATAGGACTGGCTAGCAGTACGAGCATCATGAGGATTTTTCTCATTGCTTTTTCTTTCATACAAAAATGAATTTAATTATTAGTAAAGATAAAACTGTGGCAAAGGTATGCTAAAATATGGTTTTTGTTGCAAGAAAAATGTTTCATAGCTCTTCGATTATCTTGCAAATAAAACTGTTTCGATATTTTGCAACAAAAACGCAAAATATCGAAACAATATCCCCTATAGTGGTTTTAGCTATGCTTGATGCCTTTCTACATATTCTGAGGGCGACATGCCATAATGTGTCTTAAATGCAGTTGAGAAATGGGCTTGGTCAGCATAGCCTACCTTGTAGGCAATCTGTGAAATGTTCACTTTCCCTTCTCGCAGCAGTCTTGCTGCCTGTTCCATTCGCAGGTTGCGCAAGAACTTACCGCTGGATATGCCTGTGATTTCTTTCATTCTTCGGTGAAGTTGAGCGCGACTGATACCAACCTCGCTTGCTAAAGTATCAATATTAAAGTTGGGGTCCGACATGTTGGCGTTTATACATTTCATGACGCGTTCCATCAGTGCATCATCGTTGCCCTTCACCTGTATGTTCTCCACGCGCTCTTCCTGTTGGGCTGCACCGCTGAATTTGCCGCGCAGTCGGCGAACATTGTTAATTAGATTGTCTATTTGAATATGCAATTCTTCCATATTGAAAGGTTTGGCAATATAGGCGTCAGCTCCTGATTTTAATCCTTCGAGCTTATGCTCTACCTCGCCTTTTGATGTCAGCATGATAACAGGTATCTGTGAAATCTGTACGTTGTCTTTGATACATTTCAGCATGGTTATACCATCCATTTCGGGCATCATGACATCACTGATAACCAAGTCGAATTGCTGTGTAAGGAGTAGCTTCAGTGCTTCTTTACCATTGGGTGCATGGTCGAATTTGTAGTGATGGCCCAATTCACTATCTATATAGTTTGCTATCTCCGGGTCATCATCCACCACCAGAATGTGGTACTGTTTGGATGCCGTTCTTGAAATACTGCCTGATGAGAGTACTTCTCGGGCAGGCATGTCTGTAAGAATCTGATCGGGTTTAAGATGAGCATTACCTTTAGGTAGCGTTACGCAGAAGTAAGCACCGCGTACTCCATCCTTGCGGTTCATGGCCTTTATCTGCCCACCATGCATAAGTGTAATCGATTTGCTTAGATTCAAGCCGATGCCTGTTCCTTTCATTCCTAAATCATCAGCGTTACGACCTTGGAAGAAGCGATCAAACAGTTTGTCTGCTTCTTCGTCCTTGATGCCTACACCAGTGTCAGTAACAACAATTTCTATATCCTTTTCTGTTTCATGGAGTATCACCTTCACTTCTCCACCATCGAATGTGTATTTAAAGGCATTAGAGAGTAAGTTAGAGATGACTTTGTCGAAATTGATGCGATCTATCCATGCCAAGACATGTTTCTTGTCGTGTTCAAACAAGAAAGTAATATGGCGTTGGGTGGCATTATACTGGTACAGTTTGCAGATGCCACTGATGAACTCCACAAGATTTGTTTCGCGACAGTGTATGCGCATTTGTTTTTTGTCAATGCGTCGCTCATCTAATATCTGGTTGACGAGCAGCATCAGTCGCTGTGCGTTTCTGTTAATGGTATCAATATATTCCTGTTCCTCGCTGTTGGTAGCGATAGACTTCAGTTTTGCTAGTGGCCCCATGATGAGTGTCAGTGGCGAGCGTATGTCGTGGGTGGCATTGATCAGGAATTTCATCTTTTCCTCATCCATTTTCAAATGAGCTTTGCGTCGCAGATTCCACCCGATACTCAGCAATAGCGCAAAGGCTGCTAAAGAGTAGAACATATAGGCCCATGTAGATTGATACCATGGCGGGGTTACCACAACGGTAATAGTTTTGCTGGATGAATATACACCTGCTGATAATGCTCTTACCTCTATTTTATAGGTGCCAGGCTGTAGATGACTGAGTTGGATACTGTTATCTCCTTCAGCCTCCTGTATCCATTGCGAACCGTTGATCTGGTACTCATAGATGATATTGTCGGGATCAGCAAAATCAAGTAGTGAGAATTCTAGGGTGATATTATTGTCAAGATACGACACCTGATAAGTGTCTGTTTCAATTACAGGTCCCTCTGTGATGGCATTTCCTGCGATGAAGAAGCCTGTGAGTTGTAATGATGGCATGTGCGGGATACTGTTTGCTACTAGTGTAGAGTTGAAGACTGTCAAACCATCATTGTTGGCAAAATATATCATGTCGTCAGCGGTGTGCATGCCAATGCAATTGATATATTCTTTTGTGGCAATGCCATTACCCCTTATATGACCGATAAAGTGTTTCCGTTGCTGGTTGAAATGCCATATCCCCATAGATGTGGCGCACCAGATGTCACCGTTGTTGGCTTCTACGATTTTGCCAATCACCATGTTGGCAAGAGCATCGTTATATTTGAAACGTTCGGCTTTTCGATCTCCTGGGTGATATTCAAACAGCCCTTGGTCTGTACCAATCAGAATATCGCCGTTTTTTGTTTCGCAGAGCGAGTAGCACATCATGCCGTCTAACAGGTTGTCCCATCCGTATGGCCTGAAATAGTCATTTTGAGGATCGTAGCAGGTGATACCAGCTGACGTGGCCATCCAGATATGCCCTTTACTGTCGGGCATCATGGCTAAGATCCAGTTGTTGTGCAGAGCGCCTTTCTTTGGGTCGTATTGTGTTGAAAGGTAATGTTTTACGCTGCGGTCTTTTGGGTTGTAGATGCAGAATCCCCGCGAGTATGTGGAGATAAACAAACGACCGTCATTGCTCTCTGTGATGTCGTTTAATTTGTCGCAAACGAAGGATATCTGGTATTGTGACTTGCCTGTCAACGGGTCGTAAGCATACAAGGCTTCGTCACTTCCAATCCAGTAGCGTCCTTGTTTGTCGCGATACAGAAATTCTGCCGATGGTGGTGCTACAGGATGTGCCACGATATGGCCGCGCTGGTCGAAGCCATACACGCCGCAGCCTTGTACGATAGTCCATACGATGCCATGGTCACCTTGGCATATTGAGTTGATGGTTGAGCTGATACGATAGCCTTGAGATGCAAAACTCCACGATGAGAACAGTGGTTGTGCCTTGGGTATCATCACTAGTCCTTTCGACTGGCACCCCAGCCAGATATTGCCTTGTTGATCTTCGTAGATAGACCGTATCTTGGCTGTGTTCAGGTCCAAACCATTTAGTTGGCACTCTATACGTTTCACTTTATGGCAACCTTTCTTCAGCAGGAAGAGACCATCACCTCGGGTACCTATATATATATCACCCTGTTTGCTCTGATAAGCACTGCTGATAACCACATTGCTGCCTCCAAGATCCGACATGTCTATTTCTGCCTCGGTTATCTGCCCTTGGTGATAACGGCAGATACCGTGTTGACAGATGATCAGGATGTCGTCGTTAACTTCGGTAAAACGCGCTACGATACCTTGATAGATAAAGAATTGATGCACGCCCTTGTTGTCTTTCATAGTAATTTCCTCGCCATAGCCGCATTTCCAAAAACGGCCCTGTTGGTCATCCAGCATTTGGTTGAAATACCAGTTGCCAGTCTCTGTGGTATAGCCGTCTGTAACTTTCTGGAGCAAGTTTCCTGTCAATTTGAACAGACCTCTACCAGATGTTCCAACGAGAAACTCACCATTCTTTCGTTCCAGAAAGGCAATGACGCGCGGTTTTATCTGCGACTGAAAGGTGTAGTTCTTAAAGTGGTCGCTAGTATAGTCATAGCGTGAAAGACCTGTTCTTGTGCCCACCCACAACTGACCTTTCTTGTCGCAATACAGCTTAGTTACAATATTGCTGCCTAAGGTTGTCGAATCGTCGGGGTGTGACAGATAAGTGGTGAAGCGATAACCATCAAACTTGTTGAGTCCGTTTTCTGTGGCTATCCATATATATCCATATTTGTCCTGGCAGACGTCGTTGATGAGTCCGCTAGAGAATCGGTCAGACGGAAAGAAACGCCCCGTTTGCCCGTAGGCTGTTATTGATAAAATGGAAAAAAGTAATGATAGGAATAGTTGCTTCATAAGTGTCTTTGGTGTCTTTTTCGGCTAATTGGTGGTCACTTCCACTACCGTCAGAACATCGTCGGCCACTTTGAATCGGATGTCGAGGTTGAGGAAGGGCATACCGTAGATACGGTTGGGATCGTTGTGATAGCGTGGTCGTGGGTCTTGCTCCAGGGTTGAGATGAGTGAAGCTATCTCGTCGTGGGGTATCTTAGCTGCCAGTTCGGTTGGTAGCTCCACTTTCAGTGGCTGCCATTCTGTGTTATCCACAAAACCACTGCGGGCATCGGGGTGTGCATCAGCATATGCCACATAAGGTTTGATGTCGTAGATGGGGGTGCGATGCATCAGGTCTGCTCCCTTTACGTAAATCACGGGGCCTAACTTTGCATCGTGCTCAATGCGATCAATGCGGACACACGACAGACCTAGGTTGTTTGGTCTGAACGGTGAACGGGTGGCAAACACGCCCATGCGCTGATTGCCGCCCAGTCGGGGTGGACGAACCGTGAGACTCTTCTCGGCATCGCGGTTAGCTGAGAATTCCCATATGAGCCAGAGAAAATCAAATGCTTCGAGACCACGCACGGCCTCCATTTGTCGGTATTCTGGTGCAAAGACGATACGCCCCGTCAGGTCGGGTACTAACCCGCTCTGACGAGGAATACCAAACTTTGTAGGGAATGGTGATTCGAACCAAGCTATCGGTTTTATCTCCATTTGTTGTTATTATTGTTGAAACACAAAATCCAAAAGTGTGCAGATTGATTTCTGCTTGTTGGCAGATGCAAACTTGAAGAAGATGGCATGCTTGCCTGTGAGTTTGGCCAGTTCAGGCAACTTGACAGTCAGCTCTGTGGGCTCCTGTGGCATGTCGGCTTTCAGTTCGATGGTGCCTAAGAGTTTGCCCCCTTGCGATGTCCAAGGTCTATCCACCATAATCTGTATGGTGCCATTGATGCCGCCAGGGATGGCATTCAGCGACAGTTGTAGATTCTGCTTGCCCTTGGTCTCGTTGAAGTTGAAGTATTTATATCCCACAATCGAACCATTGGTGTTATTCACTACGCGGTTCGTATTGTTCTTCAGGGCGTAAGGCTCGTCGAAGTTGCTATCGCTACCATACGATGCCTCTACATACGATCCCGAGAAGATATTGTTGGGCCATTCGTGTACGGCAGGCTTAGGACCAGTGAGCCAGCAGGCAATACCAGCCGAATGGCGTTCCAACGGGTTGAGGCCGTTAAGGGCAAAGCCCTCAGAGTTATATTCACCCTCGCTGATTTCTACCTTACCACCTTTGCCTTCTTCCACATTCACTTCGATAGGCGCTACCATAGCCTGTCGGGCATACTCGTTGGTGCCTGTCTGGCGGTGATAGAACACATACCACTGTCCGTTAATCTCACAGATAGAGCCATGGGTGTTACCATCCACAACAGCCGATGCGATGGTGTCGCCTTGCTCGTTTATCTCACGGCCACGAGCGTCAATAATGGTGCCGCCATAAGTCCATGGACCAAGAGGCTTGTCGCTATAGGCATATGCCAGGTTATAATTACTGCTGGGCAGCCCAAACTCACCTTCTTTGGTGAATCTGCTATAGATAAACACATACTTATCCTTTATTTTGCGTATGCTCGAAGCTTCGAAGAAGTTGAAGATACCCTCTTCGTTACGTCCCGACACCATGCCGTCGATGATCTGAGTGCCTGGTTTCACAGTGCACATCGTGGCAGGGTCAATCTCGGCAGCATACGAGTGCTCAAAGCCCCAGTAGCCATACACACGCTCGTCATCGTCAACAAATACTGCTGGGTCGAAACCATATATACCTTCTACCTGGTTGGGGTTGTTCTCCTTCCAGTTGCACACCTTAAAAGGACCGTCAGGACGGTTGCTTTTGGCTATGAGTGCGTTGCGGAATCCTGTTTGGTCATTTGGGAACAGATAATAGGTCTTTTCACCAGTGGTATCAGTCACCATGGTGATGTCGGGGGCGAAGAGCACGTCGGCAGTGCCAGCCGAGTCGAAGGCTTCTCCTCTGGCATTTCTGTTTACGGTCAGGATGATGCCATCGTAACGCCAGTTGTTCAGGTCGTCGGTAGCTGCCGACCACACCACCTGGTCGCGCCCGCAGTAGGCGTCTTTTAGGTTGTCGTGCGAGCCATAGATATACACGCGTTGCTTTCCAGGATTGTCTGGATCGTCAAACACATAGGGCTCACCGTCAGGGATGTGTTCCCACAAGGGTAAATAGGGATTACCTACAGTGGTTAGTGCGGTTGATTCCTGGCTGTTTTCTACTACAGCCCTCTGGGTGCATGAAGCGCCCCAACCCATGCAGCATACAGCTGCAAAACCGAGTTTTAGGATGTTTGTTTTCATCTTGCTTTATTGTTAGGCTTATTATCTGGCTGCAAAAATACAAAAAAAATCCGAAAGCGTTGCACTTTCGGATTCTTTTTTATTGATTGCTTGGAAGTGATTATCCGAGCTTGCCGTCTGAACCGAGTACGTTCACAATCTTGTGGATGTACATCTTCTTCATGTTCTCACGAGCGGGCTTCAGGTACTGGCGAGGATCGAAGTGATCTGGGTGCTCAGCCAGGTACTGACGGATAGCAGCAGTCATAGCCAGACGAGAGTCAGAGTCGATGTTGATCTTGCAAACAGCGCTCTTAGAAGCCTCGCGGAGCTGCTCCTCGGGGATACCTACAGCGTCGGGCAGGTTACCACCGTACTTGTTGATAGTGTCAACCTCGTCCTGAGGAACTGAAGAAGAACCGTGGAGAACGATGGGGAATCCAGGAAGCTTCTTCTCGATCTCGTGCAGAACGTCGAATGCGAGTGGGGGAGGAACGAGCTTACCGGTCTTTGGGTCGCGTGTGCACTGCTCGGGCTTGAACTTGTAAGCACCGTGTGAAGTACCGATAGAGATAGCCAGTGAGTCGCAACCTGTACGTGTAGCGAAGTCGATAACCTCCTCAGGCTTTGTGTAGTGTGACTCCTCAGCAACAACCTCATCCTCAACACCAGCGAGAACGCCGAGCTCAGCCTCTACAGTTACGTCGAACTGATGAGCGTACTCAACAACCTTCTTTGTCAGGGCGATGTTATCCTCGTAAGGCAGTGAAGAACCGTCGATCATAACGCTTGAGAATCCCATATCGATACAGTCCTTGCAGAGCTCGAAGCTATCACCGTGGTCGAGGTGGAGAACGATCTCAGGCTTCTCGCAACCCAACTCCTTGGCATAGGCTACTGCACCCTCAGCCATGTAACGCAGGATTGTAGCGTTAGCATAGTTACGAGCACCCTTTGAAACCTGCATGATAACAGGTGACTTGGTCTCAACAGCAGCCTGTACGATAGCCTGCATCTGCTCCATTGTGTTGAAGTTGAAAGCGGGGATAGCATAGCCACCAGCTACTGCCTTCTTGAACATCTCGCGAGTATTCACGAGTCCTAATTCCTTGTAATTAACCATAATATCTCAAAATTTAAATGAATAATTTTCGCTTTAACGCCTGCAAAGGTACAAAAAAAAGTAAGAAGGGAATGAAGTAAAAAGGTAAAAGTGAGTGGTGAAGTGCTTATTTTATCACTTTTTTACTCTTTTACCTTTTTACTTTTTTACCTTTGCAAAACGCAGTTTACAATATTACACCAGCGTGTGCTCGTCGAAATACTTCTGAACCTCTTCCTTATAGTTGTCGGAGATAGGTATCATCACATCGTCGAACACAATGCGGAACTTGTCAACCAGTGGTGTCTCTGTCATATGTACGATAAATGAGCGATGCGTGCGCAAGAACTCAGGCTTGGGCAGATACTCCTCCAGCTTCTTCATAGACATGAGCGACATGATCCTGTCGCCATTCTTCAGGTAGAAGCGCACATAGTCTTTCAGTCCTTCTACATAGAGGATATCATCGAGAGCCACGCGCTGCAGCTTGTAGTCGCTCTTTACGAACATGAAGCGGTCGCGGCGGTACACGTCCTGTCTCAATGAAACACTGAACCACTCGATGGCCTTGTCGGTGGCCTTGATGAAGTCGTCATACGAGATGGGCTTCAGCAGGTAGTCCAGACCGTTAACCTTAAAACCTTCGATGGCATACTGTGGGAAGGCTGTTGTAAAAATTACCTTAGTGTCCTTGGGCAGGATTTTGGCAAATTCGATACCAGAGAGTTCGGGCATCTGTATGTCAAGAAACAGTAGTTGTACGGGGTTCTCACGAAGATCCTTCATGGCCTGTACGGCACTGTTGTAAGTTCCTTGAAGACTTAAATAAGGTGTTTTTTTGGCGTAGCTCTCAAGCAGGCCTGCTGCCAGAGGCTCATCGTCGATGATGGCACAAGTAATAATCATAAATCTATATGTATTGTTGATGTATAAATGTTTCCTTCTTTATTGGGGCCTTTCTCCCAAGTGTAGCGGTTGGGATAGGCTAGATCTAAGCGGCGTTGCACCTGATTGAGCCCGATGCCATGCCCGCTGCGGTCGTCAATCGATTTGGGATGGTTGGAGTTCTCAATCTTGCAGGTGATGTCGTGTTCTGTTGCGGTAATGCTGATATGCACAAAACTGGGTTCAACAGGACTCACGCCATGTTTAAAGGCATTCTCAATCAGCGAGATGAAGATGAGTGGAGCCACCTTGATACCAGGTAGTGTCACCTGCCGGTTGAATTTTACCTCTACATTCTGCGACAGACGTATCTTCATCAGACTGATATAGTTCTCTATAAACAGCATTTCATCGGCCAGCGACACCTCTCGTTCCTGATTGTCGTAGAGCAGGTGGCGCAGCATTTTCGACAGTTGCTGTATGGCATCCTGAGCGCGTGTCTGGTCGATAGCGGTCAGGGCATAGATGTTGTTCAGCGTGTTGAGCAGGAAGTGCGGATTGATCTGCGACCGCAGATTGTAGAGCTCAGCCTGTGTGCGGGCAGCTTCCGACTCCTTGAGCTGCTGATTGGCCGTCGACCATTTTCGGGCCAGTGCCAGTGCTGTTGAGCCTGCGGCAAAGATGGCCAGATTCAAACAGTCGCGCAGGATATTGGTCACGTCGTTAATCGCATCATCAAAGCGTTGATGCACGCCATACAGTTCGTTGGCATAGTCGTTCCAATAATGCAGAGAGACACCTAACGTGGTAATCAGTACCACATTGATGAGCAGGTCGTAGCGATGCTTGCCTGACACAAAGAATTTGGGCGCCAGATACAGATAGTTCAAATAGAATATGAACATCAACATAGCTGGTTGCAGGCAATACATCAGGTATTGCGGAAATTTGAATCCAGTGCCTCGCCAGTAAGTCAGAGGCGACAGGAACATAAATGCCCATAGGGCCAGGTGACATAGACCTGCTAAATGCTTATTCATCCGAATCATGTTATTAGTCGTCGGCAAAGGTAATAAGTTTATCGATAATTTCCAAATAAAAATGTTGACGGTTAGTAGATTTTAACCGTCAACATCATTTTTTAGATAATTTTTTTAAACTATTGTATGTTACCTAACTGCTTGATACGTCGTTCGAAACTCTCGCGATTGTCAAGTGCACCGTTTTTGATACGCGCGCGATAATTATATATGGTGTTAACCGAGTAGTGCAGGAATTCAGCAATCTTCGATGAGTCTTCGATGCCCAGTCTGATGAGGGCAAAAATGCGGATTTCAGTTGTCAGTCGGTTCTCCTCCTTGGGGTGCACCTGTGTGTCGTCCTGTAGCAGTGCGTTGAAGTCGTTCACAAAGTTGGGGAACAGATGCAGGAACACCGAGTCGAAGTTTTGATACAACTCCTCCAGCTCTTTCTCTTTCAGCTCTGTCGATTTCGACAATCGGAACAAATCCTCCAGTTCCTTATTCTTCATTTTCTTGTTCACCATCTTGCGATAGTTATCAAGCTTGTCGATATACTGCGAACACAAGCTCATGAAGCGTCCGATATACTCCTCTTTTACGCGGTTGCTCTCTGAAAGTTGAGCGTTGAGTGTTGAAAGTTGAGCGTTGAGAGTTGACAACTCTTCGGTCTGTGAGGCCAATTGCTTGTTGGCGGTGGCCAGTTCGTCGTTCTTCTCTTTCAGTTCCTTTCTGGCGATATCCAGCTGCAGGTTGCGGCGGCGCAGGAATATCAGCACGCCTAAGAGCAGTAACAGCAGCAGACTGATGGCCACCAGCAGCATGCGCAGCTGGTTGGTGGTATGCTCGCTCTTCGCTTTGTAGTTCTTGGCAATGGTAGTCAGTAGCGGTGCTATTTGCCAGTTACGCTGGCGTGAGCCATAGCGGTTAGCACAGTCGCTGGTAAAACTGATGTAGCTCGATGCCTTGTCGATATCTCCGTTCAGCATCAGTTCGTTGGCCAGTTCCCACATAGAGCCCTGGTCCATGGCCGCGTTGCGTATGTCGGCCAGCACCGATTCCACCAGCCAGTGCATCATCTGGGGTTTATTGCCTTGCAACTTGTATTCGATGTAGCGGTACAGTGCCACCAGCGCATAAGGATGACTGCCAGGTTCTACCGTCTTGAGCCATTCGTCGTTTATCCTCATGGCCTCGTCCAGTTTCCCTTCCCCCTGTGCCTTTTGTTCCAGTCGCAAAAAGCGCGTTTCGTATGTTGGCGGCAGTATCTCCATCATCAGTTTGTTGTAATGGTTGGCCTTGGCCTGGTAAGCCTGTCGCATGTGCTCCAGTCGGGTGTAGTAGGCCAGTTCGCTATACACATTGTCGTAGGCCTCATAGTATATGCCTAATGACAGGGTGTCAATACCAGCTGGATTGATCGAGTCGAGCGTGTTGAGTGCTTCGTCATACATGCCGATGTTCGAGCATCTGATAGCCATCAGCGCGCGACATTTCGCTGAGCCCGATTTGTCGGCCAACTGGTCGGCAAGCCTGATACACTCCGTCAGATAGAACATAGCTGAGTCGCTCACAAACGGTTTGTAGAGCTCATACAGTTTGAAATTTATCTGATATTTGTTTTTGGGAGATGTTTCCAGATCCAGTGCCCTTTTGGCCTCGCCGATTTTCTTTTCGTGTGCAGCCACATAGTCGGACGAGTGTGCTATGGCATGATCTATCTGTTGGCAGTAAGCCTCCAAATTCAGTTTGTCGCCGGCTCGCATTGTGTTGGAAATTGCCAGCAGTAAGCATATTAGAAGTAGTCCTTTCTTCATCTTTTAGTTAATTGTTTCGCGTGCAAAGATACAAAAAAAATTATAAAGTGCATCTTCATTTGAAAATTATTTCTTAATATTTGCACACCAAGAATCGTATGACTTTTAAGAAGTGTGTGCTCGGCTCTTGATTCTTGAGCGCATGCTTCTTACCGATGTACGTTTCACATCAAGAGCGACAGAGATGGCCTCGTCGTCGTAGTGCAGGTCGTCTTGCATAATAAGAAAAACGTATTGTGCAGTTGAAAGATTGCTGTATTGACGGTTCCACTCCTGCCAGCGCTTCGGACGCAGTTGGGCGAAGAACTCTACAAGGCATTGCTGCTCCTTGGCTGTAGCCTCGGCGATGCACTGGCGCTGCTGCAACTGGCTGAACATCTGCGTACCAATCAGTAGTGTGCCCGAGATGCGCTCCATGCGCTTCTCTAATTCCTTTTTCAGCCGTGCCATCTCCTGCCCGTTCTCTTGACCATTCTTTTCCTGCAGTTCAATCTTCGTTCGTAATTCTGCAATGCGCTTTGCGTCTTCGTCCTGTCTGAAGCTAAGCCGACTCACCTTCCTACGGTAGAGCAACGCACCCACTCCAGCTGCGAGTATTGCAATAATGACGAGGGCAATCAATGCCCCTTGCATCCACGACATACGCTTGAGAAATTCATTTGTCTGCCGTTGCTCGTCAAACTTCTGCTGCCAGTCGATCATCAGCATGGCCTGATTATTGTATTTCAAATCGTCATACTTATGTATCATCATCCTTGTTTCTGATGCCTGCTCATGGTCGCCCGTCAGTTCATATAGTTCAGATAGAAGTATCAGGCATTTCCTGCGTGTCCTCTGGTCGCCATCCTCAAGGCCCATCTTTGCCAGTCTGATAGCTTTCTCATATTCTCCTTGAGCTTTTCGTATGTAAGCAGGTATCAGATACCATGTAGTGTGATTATAGCCTGTTTGTCTCCATTTATTCAAATATTCCTTGGCCTTGATAGCTTCCCCCTTCTCCGCATAGATCTCTGACATCATGCTATAGAGGTCTGACAACATAGACATGTTGGCGTGTCTCTCCAGTTCGATACTTTTCTTAATATAGGTATAAGCGCTATCCAACTTGTCCATATCGGCATAAGCAGTAGCACACATGAGCAGGCTTTTTGCCATCATCGTACTGTCATGGAGCTCTGTGCTACTGTCGAGCAACTTATGTGAATACTTTACAATAGATGGATAGTTCCTGAAATAATGGTTGGCATGAGCTAAATATTGATAAACCAGACACTTCAGTTCCTCATCGTCATTTCTTTCTGATATGGCCTCCGCCACTTTGAAGTCTCTGACGGCATCAATAATATTGCCGAATCTGTACAGCCTGATAGCACCACGATATAAATAGGCATGACTACGGAGCCAGTCACCGCCATGCTGGTCATAATAGGTGATGCTGGCCGAAATGAGTGAATCATTTTCCAGTTTTCGATTTGATTTATAGGCCACTATCGTTTTCAGTACCTCGTATTCTGCCATTCCACTCTCTGTTAGAAAGTCTGTGTTTACCTTATCTAAAAGAGCTTTTGCCTCCTTTGGTCTATGAATCTTTTTCCAGACCTGCTTAAATTGTGGGGTCGGCGGTTCGCTACATCCAATGATAGCCGTCATGATGATTAATATAATAAATAGTTTCTTCATATGGTTAGTTATTTGCTTGCAAAAATACATTCTTTTCATTATACGAACAAACTTTTTGCTGTTTTTTTCACTTCACCCCCGTTCCTCTCAGCAGCTTTTTTGTGAGTTTGTTTTTGTGTATTTACTTCAATATCAATAGTTTAGATTGTGATAATATGCAACACACCCAATGATAATTTCTCACTCTAATCCTTGTACGGTTCGCAGATTTCTCTTAACTTTGCCAGCAAATCAAATCTAACTTCAATTAAACAAAAATCAATTATGGTCAAGAAAACTATTATTACAATGATGCTCGCCCTCGTTTGGATGACTGGATGGGCACAGACAAAGACAGCAACTGTCACAGGTTACTCACCCGCACTGAAAGACGGCACGCTGGTGCTGGCTGGTACTGGCACTTTTGGAAGTGTTGTTGATACTGTCCAAGCCGGACGTTTTGCCTTCACTTTACCCGTAGAGGAACTCACCGAAGGTTTTCTCGGTTTTATAGGCGATGGCTGCCCCAATTATTCTATGCCCCTCTTCCTACGTCCAGATGTGACTGTGAACTTGACGGGCACAGACTGCTTCTACCCTTTATGGAAGGTTGAGAGCCCCTTGCCTGAGCAGAAGACCCTGGACCGTTTGACGGAGTATTGCCGAGACGTAATAACAGAAATTCTACAGATGGATTTGGATCATAAGCCTCGGGCAGAAAGAGAACCTGTTCAGACAAAATATATAAAACAGCAAATGGACATTCTGCCCTCACTGCCCGTCGATGCTGCGACCATTCGTGTGCTATTGAGCATATCTCCGATAGCAAAGAACACTCCAGACTTCCCATATATGGAACAGTTGAAGAAATTGGAAAAGACTATTGCTGCCAGAGCACCAAAAGGTTTTGAAGAAGCATTGGCAGAGATTCACAACAATGTCTATCCACCACGCCTCTTGCAGGTGGGCGAAGAGGCAGAAGATGCTGAACTTTTCGATATGCAGGGAGAGAAACATCATCTATTTGAAGCCTTTGGCCATGGCAAATATGTGTTACTCGATTTCTGGGCCATCGGCTGTGGACCTTGCATGAAGTCTGAACCTGAGATGAAAGTATTCTATGAGAAGATGAAAGATAAACTGGAAATCGTCTCTATCAATGAGAATAGATTCGCAGAGTGGCAGAAGCATGAATTCAGCCAGCGTATCGTCGGAAAGAACTGGAACAATGCCATGAAGGATATCAGTAGTAAATACTGTGATATAGCTGCAATTCCTTATTACGTCCTGATTTCGCCTGACAAGCGCATCGTGTGGAAAGCAGTGGGGTATCAACCTGGAGATTTTATGGGGCTGTCTGAATCCCTCAATGGTCCCAAACAGGACAACAGTTCCAATCTCCAGTTCGCCATCCGGAAAGTCGAAACCAACGCTGGTGGTACCATTATCAGTTTCCGCTATTACGCAAAGAAAGGTTACTGGTTCCGCATTGCCAAGGACTCCTATCTTGAGGCTAATGGAAAAAAATACAAGTTGACAGCAGCCGACGGCATCAAGCTCGACGCAGATAATTATGCTGAGGTAAATGCCTTTACTGCCAAGGAAGAGTACATAGGCGAAATAAACTATAGCGACTTCACGCTGACCTTCGAGCCGTTTGAAGCCATCCCCGCTACCTTCGACTTCATTGAAGGCGATGTTCAAGGTGCTTTCGTCATCCGCAATATTAGTCTGTAAAAAAAGAAGCTTGCTCGAGTTAATCGAGCAAGCCTTTTTCTTCGCGGTGGACGCTGAGGCCGAAGCCATATAGGGCTACCACGATATAACAGAGTAGGGGGATGATGAAGGGCACCACCATGTCGGTAGCATCGGCTATGATACCTACCAACAGGAAGCCACATCCGCCCACAGGTGTCATCATCAGGATGCTGGAGGCACTCTTGGTGAGCGAACCTAATCCACGAACGGCCAGCGAGAAAATGGTGGGAAACATAATGGCCTCGAACAGATAGTTGCCCAGCAGACCTATCAGCGACAGACGGCCGAAATTCATGAGCACAGCCATGATGCACAGCACGCAACCACAACCGCAGATGAGCAGCATGTGCTCGGCTGGCAGCCAGCGCATGATGAAGCTACCTACAAAACGGCCCACCATGAAGAATGCCAGAGCACCCGTGAGCACCAACGAGGCCGTGCGGTCGTCCATCCATCCCATGCTGGTGACGTAGTTGATGAAATAGCTGTTGATAGAAATCTCGGCCACCTCGTAAGACAGCAGAGCGATAAGGCCATAGACAAAATACTTGTGGCTCCAGATGCGCTTGAGCGGCTCGCGACCATACTTGGCCTTCTCTTCCAGTCCGTCGTTGTGCTTGATCTCTGGCAGTTTCACACGTGCAAAGATGCAGGCTATTGCTAATACCACTGCACCTAAGATAACATAGGGTATCGCGATGTTGCCACCACCATCGCTGAACAGGAACTGGCCCACAGCAAAAGTGGCAAACAGGCAGCCAAGGCCGTTGAACGACTGTGAGAGGTTCAGGCGGCTGCTGGCCGACTCCTTCGCGCCAAGCTCTGTCACATAGGGGTTGGCAGCTGTCTCCAGGAACACCAAGCCCACGCTGATGATAAACAGCGCAAACAGGTAAGCATCCAGTGTGCCAGCCTCGGTGCAGGGCACAAAGAGCCATGAGCCAAGGCCGAATAGCAGTAGGCCGAACACCACACCACGGCGGTAGCCAAAGCGGTTAATAAACAGTCCTGCAGGGATAGCCATCAGGAAGTAGCCCATGTAGGTAGTCACCTGGATGAGGCTCGACTGCGTGATGCTGATATGCATCTCGTTCTGGAAATGCTTGTTGAGTACGTCTAGGATAGCTCTTGCAAATCCCCACAGAAAGAAAAGTGTTGTAATCAATACAAACGGCACCAAATAGTTGGCGCCGTTTGCCCTAAAAAGTCCGTTGTTTTGTTTCACTATAATCTTTAATGTTTAATGTCAATAAGTTTCCAGATGCCGGCAGCGCATGCACCACCTGCGAATGGACCCACGATGAATATCCACAGATTAGACAATGCCGAACCACCCTCAAAGATGGCAGGAGCAATAGAACGGGCAGGGTTAACCGATGTGCCCGTATAGCGGATGCAAACCAGGTGAACCAGTATCAGCGACAGGCCGATAGCCAGTCCGGCAAAGTTGTTGGTAGCACCATTGGTCTTGGCTGTGGCACCTAATACCACGAGCACAAACACACAAGTGAAGATAATCTCAGCCAGCAGTCCGCCCAGCATGCTTACGTTGGCCTGCAGGTCGTTGGCACCAGTACCCTCAAGTCCTGGCACATTCTCAGTGAGTATATACAATAGCAGAGAGCCGATGAAGGCACCAATCACCTGGAAGAGGATGTACATGCCGCAGTCTTTGGCGCTGATACGTCCGCTCAGATAGCAGCCCAGCGTGATGGCAGGATTGATGTGGCAGCCGCTGATACCACCGATGGTATAAGCCATAGCCACTACTGAGAGGCCGAAGGCAAATGCCGTGCCTACCACAGCGGGGATGTTGTTAACAGGATCACAACCCAGGCTCACGGCCACACCGCAGCCCATCAACACGAGCACCATCGTGCCCACCATTTCTGCTAAATACTTTTTCATAATCCTACAGTTTAAAATGTTGATTGTTAATATGAAAATTTGCTTGCAAAGATACAAATAATTTCGTTTCGTGCAAATTTTTTCGCCGTAATTTTGTACTTTTGCACCATGATGGATTTATTTAAAGGAAAAAAAGTGATGTATGTGCACGGCTTTGGCTCATCGGGTCAGAGTGGTACCGTGACACGTATCCGAGAGGTGTTGACTGAGGCCGAGGTGATAGCCCCCGACCTGCCCATCCATCCCGAGGAGGCGATGGACTTATTATATAAGATGTGTGAAACCGAGAAGCCCGATTTGATTATCGGCACTTCGATGGGTGGCATGTATGCCGAGATGCTGCATGGCTTCGACCGTATTCTGGTGAACCCCGCCATGCAGATGGGCGACACCATGAAGGAGCACGGCATGATTGGTGCCCAGCATTTTCAGAACCCTCGTCAGGATGGTGTGCAGGATTTTATCGTCACCAAGGCCCTGGTCAAGGAGTATAAGGATATCACCGAAAAGTGCTTTGCCGATACCAGCGAAGCCGAGCAGCAGCATGTATGGGGGCTCTTTGGCGACGAGGATACCACTGTGAACACCTACGACCTGTTTCGCCAGCACTACCAGCAAGCCGTGCGTTTTCATGGCGAGCACCGTATGAACGACGGCTCGTTCATGCACTCGGTGGTGCCAGTCATCCGTTGGGTGAGCGACAAGCAAGAAGGCCGAGAGCGCCCCATCGTGTATATCAGCACCAGTTCGCTCATTGATGCGTATGGAAAGCCCCGCAGTTCGTCGCAGAAAGCCATCCGTCAGTTGCTCGAAACCTATCAACTCTATTTCGTGGCACCTGCTACAGTAGATGCCAAGGATTATGCCGACGTGAACGCTTGGCTCTATGAATATGTCAACGTGCCTGCCTACGGGCATACCATTTTTACCAATCAGAAGCATCTGCTCTATGGCGATTATCTGATAGATACACACAAGGTTGATGGCATGGCCACGCTGATAGAGTTCGGCTCTGACACCTTCAAGACCTGGGACGACATCATCCCATACTTCGAACGCTTAGGGGGACAATAAAAGAAAAAATCGCAACGCCTTTTGAAGGGTTGCGATTTTCTCGTTTTCAAATACGTCGGCAATCATTATGGACATTCTGTTGTCATAATCTAAATGTTTAAATTGTTAAACCTATATATTGAACTTTAATCCTCACATTCGTCATTTGTTGTATCGCCGGTTTCGCTGTTCATCTTGATACGCATATAGGCGACCTGAACCACAGCAGGTATAGTCACTCTGTAGGCCGGACCTGCAATATCGATGGCCGTCCAAATAGCGGTTACAGTCCAACCTATAGGGCCTGAAAAGATGCTTAACCAGCGAGTGAGTGCAGCGTTCGACGCTATTGTCAAGCCTCTACCCAACAAAGCCCTACTTACAGCATTTGCAACGATAACAGCCATCTTGTAGGAAGAGAAGCCTCCTCTCTTTATCGCCATCTGTAAAGCTGCAATAAAAGCCTGCTTACCAAAACCTTGGTTGGGAATATTCATCTCATCCAGGAGTTTCTTCATATCCTCTGTCGACATATTATCCAGCGAATCTAACAATATCTTCTGAAGAAGATTGTACTCTATCATCTCGACAGAAGCTTTACTGTTGAAGTTTACATCCATCTTCTTGCATACATCAATGAGCAATTCGCGATACTCTACACCATGTCCTCTTAGGATATTCATGAATGTATTACCACCATAGAGCTGCAGTTCCTCTGCAATGTCTTCTGCCATCAACTGTAATTGATCTGGATAATACTTCTTGTAGTTCTCTGTCATCGTTAGCTTTTCAGTAAAACGGTTTTCACCATCTTTCGTTTTTGTCAGATAATCAACCAGTACCTTAAGGTCGCTACCGTCTGCATTACGCAGAAAAATCAAATCTTTATCCATAACTTTATTATTTTTAAGTGAATTATTATTGTTTAAACTATCTTCATTCTCGTCATCTTGCTCTTTTAGCACGAAGTCTTCACAGTCATTCATATAGCGAAGCGAGTTGTTGCCATACGAATCGTTACCCATTTCGCAATACTCGTCATTGCAGTTGCGAGTGCAAATTCTACACAAACCGTTAATTCCCTTTTTCATTATATTCTTTTCGAGAGTCTTACTCTCTGGATCATCCTACTGACCCTTTTAATGTTATACATAGATGCAAAAGCACCAGACTCATTTGAATCTGGTGCAAAGGTAGGCAAATCTGTGGTTCACCCAATAGACGTCTATAACTATCGATTTATTGAGCCGAAAATCTCAACTATTGTTTTTTCAGCTTCTATTTTCTTTTGTTTCTTGGCATACATTTTATCATACTTGCTAGGAACAGTTGGATCAGAGTACTGTCTTTTTAGATTATCCTTATATGTTTCGCCGTCCTTGTTTACAAATATCTTAATAACATTCTGCCATGGTACAGGTGCTTTATCTTCTTTTTTCTTTATTCCTATATATTCGCAAAAGGCTGCCCACAAGAAAGCAAAATCAACATTTTGCATTTTTACAGTCCAGCAGCGCTCGTAAGTTTCATTTCTTTCAATAAGGTTATTAGCAGACAGATACTCCATAAACCTCTTAAAAGCCTTAACGTTGTCATTTGTCTTTAATGACGACATAAACTCTGTATATGCATCTATCGTGAAAGCCGTCTTTGTTACGAGATTTTTTTCCTCTATCTCATGCTTAGTAAAAACAGTTCCGTTGAGGTATTTCTGATAGATATTCCGAATAATGATTGTAGCACGAGCAGCAACATCTATTATGTCTTCATCTTCATATAGAGATATCCAGAATGGCCAATAGGTATTGTCGTTGGCATTATTTGTGGGCTTAAAACGATGCGTATAGTCCTTTTCTGGGAAGGTATTGTTTAATACATAAAGAACTTCGTTGATTATTTCATTCCATTCTTCATCAAACTTAACTATTTCCTTGTCCACTTCACCTTCATGAATAAGTCCCTTGCATCCATAATAAATACCAACCGTAGGCTCCCATATATCGTATTCAACAAGGAACTCATACTCACGATGCCCATCTTTACTAAACAATGATTCTAGTTTATACATCATGTGATTAGATGCCTTATTGCCAAGGAAACTATCGTCACGGGTAAAACCATCAGCATCATCCAGAATATGCATTTTCTCTTGCAAATTCTTGGATGCAGCTTCAGTCAGCTTCCGCCAATATTTCTCATTTACTTCAGTTGGTGAATATGCCATATTAATTTAAAAGATAATCTTTTATTCAATAATAAGCCCAAGTTCTCTTAATTGTTTTAAGATACTTGACACACCAAGCGATGCCCTTTCCTCTGTAATCCCATATTTCTTTACCATATTTATTATTAATTCATTTTCGGAAGTATCGTTTTTTAAACAATCTATAATATAACCGGCAGTATCATTTGCCCTAATCAACCCATTGAATTTATCACTATCTAGAGAAACCATAACTTTTTCGTTATTTATCTCTTCACTCTCAAAAATATTCAGCAATTTCATAATTATCAATTATTAACGATTATATAATTTCTATATTCCTTTTTTATTGACAACTCTAAGTCCTTTAATATACTATCCTTATGGATTTCATTACAAACTGTTTTTTTTGAAGCAGGACATAGACTATTTGGGTAACAACATATATATAGTGGACAATCATTACAAATAGTCCCTTTGTCATATCTATATTCATAATAGGATGATGGCCTAAAACAGTACTCACCGTTACTAATCGAACCATATTGTTTGACATCAAAATCCTCTGGACAAAATGCCAATTCGCCATTTGGCTTTATTAACAAATACCTTCTGTCATCTGCAGAACATGAATGAGGGGTTAAACCTGTTAGTTCTCGGCTATTTACTCCTATCCCCTTTTCAAACAAGTATGTTTTAATCTCATTGATCCTATTGTAAATATGCCGACGAGCCTCAACACTACTTTCAATCGTAGAGAGTCTATTTGTATTTGACAATGGCCTAAACATAAAATCGAGCAGTTTTGTTTTGCCAAATCTTATACATATCTGATCTACGACTTCCTTGATTTCTTCAACATTATGCTTTTCAACATTTATTCGAATAGTTACAGAGACTCCTGCGCTCAATAAGAGTTCAACATTGTTCATAATATGAAGGAAAGGACTTTGAGAAGTATTTTTAAATTGTTTTATTTTGTTATGTGTTTGTTCTGCACCATCTAAAGTAATCCTTACATTTTTTAAGTTCCAATTTTTTGTCGCCTTTTGAATAATATTGTCTGAAAAAAGATACCCATTGCTAATCATTTTGGAGGAGAAAGCTATTCCCTGATTTGCAAGGCCTTCTGAAATCCAATCTATAGCTTTCGTATTCATCAAAGGCTCACCTCCATACCATCGTATGTTAGCTTCGAAGCCGCAGAGATTATTCTTAATGTATTGTACTACTTTCATTGCAGTATCTTTGCTCATTGACATTTGTTTGAAACCATTTTCATAACAATAACTGCAATTTGCATTACAATTGGTAGTCGTTAGTATCTCAAATCGATTATAACCAGGTTTATCCCTTTTATCGAGCGCTAATAAGAGCTTTCTCAATTTTGGTACGTTTTCTTTTTCGTTTAAGTCTTTCTCTACATAAAACCAATGTCTTACTAAATACTGGAATGCCTTTTCATGTTTTGTCACCTCCACCAATTCGCCTGTTAAGCATGAGTAGAATAAAGAAGAGTCTCCTATTTCACAACGAAAAATAAAATCAGAAAGACGATATTGGCGAGTAAAATTATACTTTTGTTCACCACATAAACTCATAACAGCAAAAGATGCTTCTCGAATAATGCGAAATCCCTCCATAATCTATTCAAATTTCAACTGACAATTGGTTATTTTTCTTGCAATTATCTTGATATACTCAAGAATACAATCAGGAAAAAAATAAAATAAATGTACAATCATATCATATCTTCTTTTCCTTCGAACGCGCATCATCTCATTTTTCCTAAGCCTGTTTACATAATTAATATAAACCGAATTAGACATATCATAATGCACTCCATCTCGATAAAATGCAGTCATAATACCAATAATATCTTCTTCCTTTATATTCTTCTCTATCTTTGCACAATTATCACCTAATATATTATATCTATTATTTGGAAGTACACTAACAATCCTATGCAATACTAAATGCCCGTTTTTTTTAAATAAAACGACATCGTTTTCAGAGCATTTAACATCTGGTTCTCTTTTAATTATTGTAACTAAATCACGGTTTTGACGAATCATCGGTTCCATGCTTTTACCAACGACCTTGTATATTATCACTCCTTCCGATACAAGATAGTCTTCTAATGTAGTAGCAGTAATGTTCATCATCTTAGCTGTTCATACCATTATAAGCAACAACGGCTGCATCAATATTAGTATTGCAACCTAGTTGATAAAAATTCACGAAATTTGCACATTTCTTATACCATCGAAAGAGTTTTAGTAATATTTGCCCTTTGTCCATTATCATCGTTTGTTGTATTAAACTTCCAATAACATAAGAGTCTTTTTCTATTTGTCTAATTATATTGTTGTCATTCCTATAAATGAAACAAATTGCTTTTATTTTGACACGTTTATTAATCCCTATATTTTCTTTGCCCATCCATGGAGAACCATATCCATAAAGCCCGTCATCACAGATTCGGAGTAATGGCTTATCGCCATTTATTATTGTCGCTTGGCCACAAAAGTATCTTTCCCAAAGATTTGCATGCGTACTTTTCCCTACACCGGAATCTGCAGTGAATAGATAACCATCATTATTCATCTCAATAAGAACTCCATGAAAAGTAACAACACCATTTTGAAAAAGTATTGGAGGTATATCTTGATATAAAACATTATATTCAGCGTCAGTATAAGTAAAACTGCGTTTGGGATATAAAGCTTGCAAGGTTTCCTTTTCTGTTGACATTCTTTCTTGAGATATAGTTAATAAACACTGTGCGGTATCCGTTGTAAAATAAGGAGAATAGCGAAATGCATTTTCCTTATAATTAAAATCAATTCCGATATTAACCTCAGCTAATTTTGCTGTACAAACCATTTCCCGAATTAGTGTTTGACAATTAAAACAAAATCCCATAAACACATGCTAGCAATACTAACATATGAATATTACGGAATTATAGAGTTTTATAATTCCGCAAGAGTAAAATACTGAACAAATTAGCTGATTTGATTCCAATCACATGGTCCGCTATCAGCTAATATCGAATTACCAGATAACTTAATCACCGTCAATACAGGATCGTTATACACCTTTTCTTTTATATTATTCTGCTTATCCATAATAATTATATTTTGTGGTAAATAAATCAATTTGTCAAATCATCTTATAAAAAAAGGTCTTTGCTAATGTTTTGGCCCATCTATCAATGGAAACCTCTTCTTCCTTTCTTTTTAAGTATTTTTTTATTTCAACAATATGTATCATAATACGATTTTCGTGTTAATGAGTTCTATTTGCAATATCATAGTCCTATATTCATAAAGTAATACCCTCTTTGCTGACGTTATTCTGGAAAGGAGTGAGGAATGGTCGATTCTCCCACTCTTTGCGAGGCATAATCATCAAACTTATGATAATGCCAGTGTCGAGCTCAATATCATAGAAGGGTGCGATGATGCGATCCTTGTCGTTATAAGTCAGTTTGTCTTTATCAACAAGCACCAGCAGATCGATGTCAGAATCAGGGCGTGCATCACCACGCGCCTCAGAACCATAAAGGATGGTCTGAGCGTGCGGACTCAACTTCCGAGCCTCCTGCCTGATTCTTTCTACAATTTCTGTCCTTCGCATATCCTTATTATAATCATATTGCGTTGCAAATATAGTGAAAAATGTATTATCAAACAAGAAAAAACAAGAAAAACTGTGCTTTAGCGTAAAAAAGAATAGGGTTCGCAATAATAAGAACCCAATTTTATCGATCGTGATTGACCAACAGAACCGTCCAAAATGAATATTAACGTGAGTTCGACGAATTCACGTTAATATTACGTTTAAAATTGTCGCTGTCAATAGATTACATACTGCAAATATAGTAAATTCTCGGCATACTTTCGGTAAATCGTATGTTTGATAATGTTAAATAGATGCGGACTGTTGCGCTTTCGTCCACAAAAAAAAGGAGCGAACATCACTGTTGGCTCCTCTTCATCAGTTTCCTGTTTGCATGTTTGCCTGTTTGGGTTTTTCTGCGCTGGGAGCGACATTCTGTATGGGACTCTAAAGAATCTAAAGAAAATCGCAACCCTTCAAAAGGCCTTGCGATTTTTCTTTTATTGTCCTCCTTTTAGCATATTTTAGAGGAAAACCTTTGGCGGTTACATAATTTCTTCATATTTTTGCAGAAAGTTTTAACGACTATACTCTACCAATATGAAATATATAGCCTTACCTACTAACAAAAACCGCCAGCTTTCTTTCTATCTGGCCATGGAGGAGTATGTGGCCAAGCATCTGGATGAGCCCGACTGCTTCTTTATGTGGCAGGTGGCACCCAGCGTGATTTTTGGGCGCAACCAGGTGCTGGAGAACGAGGTGAACGTGGATTACTGCCGACAACATCATATAAATATGTACAGGCGCAAGAGTGGGGGTGGCTGTGTGTATGCCGATATGGACAACCTGATGCTATCCTATGTGAGCGATGGCGATAAGGTGGGCTTCACCTTTAACAAGTTTGTGCAGATGGTGCTGCTGGTGCTGCGCAAGATGGGGGTTGAGGCTACTGGTACCACGCATAACGACATCATGATAGGCGAACGGAAGGTGTGCGGCACGGCTTATTATCAGTTGCCAGGCAGGGCCATCGTGCATAGCACCATGCTCTATGATACAAATATGGAGCACATGCTCAATGCCATCACGCCCGGGCCTGAGAAGCTGGAGAAGAAAGGCATCCAGAGCGTGCGCCAGCGCATCACACTGCTGAAAGAGCACGTGAACCTGACGCTCGACGAGGTGAAGATGCTGATACGCAGCACGCTGTGCGATGGCGAACTGATGCTCACCGACGAGCAGGTGAGGGAGATAGAGGCGATAGAACAGGGCTATCTGAAATCAGAATTCATTCATTTGATACAATAACAATTCTAAAAACAACAATAATCTATGGCAATCAAACAAGAACTTGAAAAGAAAGAAAAGCGTACTTGCTTATACGACAAGCATCTGTCGCTAGGTGCTACGATGGTGACATTTGGCGGCTTCGATATGCCTCTGCTCTACCAGATGGCTGGTATCGCGCCTGAGCACATGGCTGTGAGAGAGCATGTAGGACTGTTCGACGTGAGTCACATGGGCGAGGTAACCGTGAAAGGGCCTGATGCCGAACGCTACGTACAGCACATCTTTACGAACGACATCGCTGGTGCGCCTGTGGGCAAGATCTACTACGGTATGATGTGCTACGAGAATGGTGGTACGGTGGATGACCTGCTGGTGTATAAGATGGGCGAGAACGATTTCTTCCTGGTGATCAACGCCGCCAATATCGATAAGGACTGGGCATGGATGCAACAGCATGCCGAGGGCTTTGATATCGACCTGCAGAACCGCTCTGACTATTACGGGCAGATAGCTGTTCAGGGGCCTGAGAGCGAGCATATCGTTGAAACGGTATTGGGCTTGCCTTGTGCTGAACTGGTATTCTATACTTGTAAGACTATTGGCGATGTTATCATCTCTCGTACAGGTTATACGGGCGAGGATGGATTTGAAATTTATGCCAATCACGACTATATCCGTGAGTGTTGGGACAAACTGATTGCTGCTGGTGTGCAGGCTTGTGGACTGGGATGTCGCGACACCCTGCGCTTCGAGGTGGGTCTGCCATTGTATGGCGACGAACTCTCGGAGGATATCACACCTATCATGGCTGGTCTGGGTATGTTCGTGAAGCTCGACAAAGCTGAGTTTATTGGTAAGGAGGCACTGGCCAAACAGAAGGCCGAGGGGCCTGCCAAGAAACTGGTTGGCATAGAACTCTTCGACAAGGCTATCCCCCGTCATGGCTACACGGTGCTGAATATGGCAGGCGAACCTATCGGTGAGGTGACAACAGGCTATCATACCATCTCTACTGATAAGAGTGTGTGCATGGCACTGGTGGATGCTGCGTATGCCAAGCTTGATACCGAAGTGCAGATTCAGATTCGCAAGAAGGTGTTCCCAGGCAAGGTGGTTAAAAAGCAATTCTATACTAAAAATTATAAGAAATAAATATTATGGCAAAAGTAATTGAAGGACTCTACTACTCAGAGTCTCACGAATATGTAAGAGTAGAAGGTGATTTTGGTTTTATCGGTATCACAGACTATGCACAGAATGCACTGGGTAATGTGGTTTATGTGGATATGCCTGATGTGGATGATGAGGTTGAGGCTGGTGAAGAGTTTGGCGCCGTAGAGAGCGTGAAGGCTGCCAGCGACCTGTATTCACCTGTTTCAGGAACAGTGGTAGAAGTGAACGAGGCCCTCGACGACCAGCCCGAACTGATCAATCAGGATGCCTTTGAGAACTGGATTATCAAGGTAGAGCTCAGCGACAAGACCGAACTCGACAACCTGATGGACGCCCAGGCCTATGCTGCCTTCTGCGAGAAATAATTATTAGGCACGGATTAACACGGCTTTATAAATAAAGACGCGGCTCTTTACAAAAAAACAGTGCCTCTCTAAAGAGAGCCGTGTAATCCGTGCCAAAAATATACTATCTATGGATTACAAATACTTTCCGCATACAACGGATGACTTGCAGGCGATGATGGAGAAGGTGGGGGTGAAAGACCTCGACGGACTCTATGCACAGATACCTGACAGCATCCGCTTTAAGGGCGACTACCAGTTGCCCTCGGAGATGAGCGAGCTGGAGGTGCGCCAACTGTTTGATAAGTTGGGCTCGCAGAACCACCAGCTCACCTGTTTTGCTGGCTATGGGGTCTATGACCACTATATGCCATCTGTTATCCCTAGTCTGTTGCAACGCTCTGAGTTCCTCACCTCGTACACGCCGTACCAGGCTGAGATCTCACAGGGCACACTGCATTATATCTTTGAGTATCAGAGCATGATGACCGAGCTGACAGGCATGGACATCTCTAATGCCTCGATGTATGATGGTACTACCGCTACTGCCGAGGCGATGATGATGGCCGTGGCTGCGGGTAAGAAACAGAACAAGGTACTGGTGTCAGCCGGTTTGAATTCCAAGACCCGACAGGTGCTTGATACCTATGCCCTGCATAAAGGTATCGAACTCGAAACCATCCCCCTGAAGGACGGCGTGACCGACCTCTCATCTCTCATCTCTCAACTCTCAACAGGGAGCGTTGCCGGTGTCATCGTTCAACAGCCTAACGTGTATGGTATCGTAGAGGACTTTACAGGTTTTGCTGAGGCTTGTCATGAGCAGAAGGCACTCTTCATCATGAATAGTGTGGCTGCCGACTTGGCTGTGCTGAAGACACCAGGCGAGTGGGGGGCTGATATTGCAGTAGGCGATGGTCAGAGCTTGGGCATCCCCATGCAGTTTGGTGGTCCTTACGTAGGTTATATGTGTTGCACCGAGAAACTCATCCGTAAGATGCCAGGACGTATCGTTGGTATGACCAAAGATAATCGCGGTCAGCGTGCCTTCGTACTGACGCTGCAGGCGCGCGAACAGCATATCCGGCGCCAGAAGGCCACTTCAAACATCTGTTCTAATCAGAGTCTGATGGCGCTCTTTGTAACTATCTATCTGTCGCTGATGGGTAAGCAAGGTGTGAAAGAGGCTGCCGAGCTGTCGTATGCTGGTGCTCACTATCTCTGTGATGAACTACTGAAGACGGGGCGTTTCTCGTTGGCGTATGAAAAGCCTTTCTTCAATGAGTTCCTGGTGAAGTATGATGGCGACATTGATACCCTCTACCAGCGTTTCATTGATGCGGGCTTCTTAGGTGGTGTGAAGTGCGAAGATGGTATTCTCTTTGCTGTCACTGAGAAGCGTACGAAAGAAGAAATTGATAACCTCGTAAAGATTGCTGCCCTATGAACAACCGACTATATGGAAATCTGATCTTTGAACTCTCCAAGGAGGGGCGCAAAGGCTATAGTCTGCCTAAGAATCACTTTGGCAGTTACGAGATACCGGCTGAGATGAAGCGCGCAGAAGAGGCACAGTTGCCTGAGTGCGACGAGCTTACTGTGGTGCGCCATTATACCAATCTCTCGAATAATAACTTCGGTGTGGACACGGGCTTCTATCCCCTGGGCTCTTGCACCATGAAGTATAATCCCAAAATCAACGAGGAGATGGCTGCCCTGACGCAGTTCCAAAATCTGCATCCAGAGCAACCTGCTGAGACGGTACGCGGTGCGCAGGCTTTGGTGACACTGCTGGAGAAGTCGCTCTGTGCACTGACAGGTTTGGCTCATTTTACCTTTAAGCCTTATGCTGGTGCGCATGGTGAACTGACGGGACTGATGACCATTGACAACTATCACCGCGGGCGTGGCGATATGCAGCGCAAGAAGGTGATCGTGCCTGATAGCGCTCATGGCACCAACCCAGCCTCGGCTGCTGTTTGTGGCTTGGAGATTATCGAGGTGAAATCGAATGCTGATGGTCTGGTGGATCTTGAAGACCTGGAGCGATTGGTTTCTCAAGAAGGTGATTCTATCGCCGCGATGATGATGACCAATCCCAATACCCTGGGACTTTTCGAAACCAGCATCCCTGAGATAGCCAAACTCATCCACGACTGTGGTGGATTGATGTACTATGATGGTGCTAACCTCAACCCCATGCTGGGCGCTTGTCGTCCTGGTGATATGGGCTTTGATGTGATGCATATCAACCTGCATAAGACGTTCTCAACGCCGCATGGCGGTGGTGGTCCTGGCAGTGGTCCTGTAGGTGTGCGTGAGGGATTGCAGGATTGCTTCCCCTTTGTGTCGCCCTATCAAGGCAACTATGGTGTGATGATGCGTGCTTATGCTTATATCCTCTCACTGGGTCGTGAGCATGTCAAGGAGGTTGGTCCGCTGGCTGTGCTCAACGCCAACTACATCAAGGAGTGCCTGAAGGATGTGTATGAGCTGCCTATCGAGGGCTTATGCTGCCATGAGTTTGTGTTCGATGGTTTGAAAGATAAGTCGACGGGTGTTACCACGATGGATGTGGCTAAGCGTCTGCTGGATTATGGCTATCATGCACCTACTATCTACTTCCCGTTGCTCTTCCATGAGAGCTTGATGGTGGAGCCTACGGAGAACGAGAGTAAGGAAACGCTGGATGGCTTTATCGCCGTGATGCGACAGATAGCTGAGGAAGCAAAGACTGATCCAGAACTGGTGAAGACAGCCCCTCACGACACCCCAATCGGTCGTGTGGATGATGTCCTCGCTGCTAAGCATCCTGTTGTGACGTTCCGTCAATTGAAAAATGAGAAAATGTAACAATGAACAAGTCTGATCTCATTATCATCGGTGCGGGCCCTGGTGGGTACCGCGCCGCTGAATATGCCGCCAAACAGGGTCTCAAGGTGGTTATCTTCGAAGGCTCTGAGGTAGGAGGCACCTGCTTGAATGTGGGTTGTATCCCCACCAAGACCTACGTGCATAGTGCTTCGTTTGCTGAGGCTCGCGAACGCATGGCAACAGTTGTTGGTCAGCTTCGTCAGGGTGTTGAGGGCATCCTTTCGCATCCCAATATCACGTTGGTTCGTGAGAAGGGTGTGTTTACAGATGCTCATACCGTTGGCGATTATACTGCCGATAACATCATCATTGCTACCGGCTCTGAAACCAAATGGTTGCCGATAAAAGGTGTTGATACAGATCCTCGTGTAGTCGACTCTACTGGCTTGCTGAATCTCGAAACCCAGCCCAAGCGCTTGGCAATTATTGGTGCCGGTGTGATAGGTATGGAGTTCGCCTCGGTGTTCAATCGCTTTGGTACTGAGGTAACGGTGATTGAGTATCTGAAGGAATGCTTGCCAGCCCTTGATAGCGATATTGCCAAGCGCCTGCGTAAGTATCTTGAAAGGCCACGGGTAGGCGACGGAACGTCGGGAATGAAAGGCGGTATTACTTTCAAGATGAAGACTGCTGTAGAAGATATCGCCGATATCGATGCCGATGTGATTCTGATGGCTACAGGTAGAAAACCTCGTGTGCAGGCTGACTTTGCCAATGCTGGTATTGAGTTCGATGAGCGCAAGGGCGTTACCGTAGATAATCACTTCAAGACTACCGTTAATGGCATCTTCGCTATTGGCGATGTAAATGGCAAGCAGATGCTGGCTCATGCCGCTGAGATGCAGGCCATCCATGTGGTGAATCAGATTATCGGCAAACCCGACAATATCCGTTTTGATATCATGCCTGCGGCCATCTTTACACAGCCCGAAGCCGCTTGTGTGGGTCCAACCGAAGACCAGCTCAAAGCCGAAGGTATTGCTTATGAGTGCAGAAAGTCGTTCTGGCGTGCCAATGGTAAGGCTTTGGCAATGGGCGAAACAGAGGGCATGCTGAAGTTGTTTGTGTCGCCTGAGGATAGTCTTATCCTTGGTTGTCATGCCTATGGCGCCCATGCTGCTGACATCGTGCAAGAAGTGAGCGTGCTGATGTGTAAAAACACCACCATCGCTGAACTGGCCGATATGGTGCATATCCATCCCACACTCTCCGAGATACTAAAAAACGCTGTAGATTGATTTCTACAGCGTTTTTGTTTTATTTGAGTTTTACTTCTATCTGTGCCGTGAAGATATAGGACGGGTCATTGCGTTCAAACAATGTCTGGCGCATGGTGCAGGCCTGTCTCTTTACCTTACCTTTAAAAAGCGTCTTGCCCTGATAGGTAACCGTGACGGGTTTGTCGAGATTCATCATCTTATCATTGAGCGACACGGTGAGTGTGGCATAGTCGCACTTACTGATATTGATGGTGTTACCCTCGTAGGTGGCAGTCACCTCCTTGCCGCGCTCTATCTCGTTGGCAGGTGCGCTGAGCCAGTAGAAATGAGGCTTGGTGACCTCTTCCTGGCGCCATACAATCTTCTTGGGATAGGGATTGCGCTGATACTGAGCCATCCAATCCACAGCTACGCTGTCCTGGCGCTCCATCCAGTGACCTTTGCCCTTTACGATATGACCCTCGTTGATGTAACCCTCTGGATCCTGACTGTGCAGGGTGGCCATCTCAGCGATGCGCTCCTTACAGCGCTGGTCGCGTTCGTAGGCAGTATCCAGTTCGCCGCACCAGATCATGAATGGCACGTTGCGCAGATTTACCAGCGACACGTCGCCTGGGTGTCCAGCCATCATCGAGGCAGCAGCCCAGTAGTCGGCCATGCGTGGTGCCAAGCGCCATACGCCATCGCCACCAGCCGAATAGCCCATCACATAAACCTTGTTGGGATTGACGTCGAACATCGCCTCGGCCATCATGATGATGTTACGATAGAACGCATCTGCCTCGGGAACGAAATGCAGGTTCCAGGTGTCGGTGATGGCACGAGGGCAAAGATATACGGCGTTCTTGGGGTGGTAGAGTCGCTTCTGGTTCTCCCACTGTCCGTCGTTCAGTTCACTGGGAGCACCGCCACCACCATGCAGCGAGATGTACAAGGCATAGCCATCGGCTGGTTTCTCGCCAAACACACTCCAATGCAGTGGCATGGTGTTTGAGCCGATAACCATCTTCTTGCTGTCGTACGTGCTGCTCAGTGCCTGGCGCACAGAGTCCTTCCATTCAGTCAGCAGCTCGCTCTCGTATTTTGCTACGTCGGCTGCTGTCATCTTCTTGCCAGCAAACGCTGATGTGGTTATGGCAGCAAGCAAGAGTGTAGTAAACAGTTTTCCTTTTTTCATAAAATTCTTTTAGTCTTTTCTATAGATTATTCAGTACCTCTTCTATCACTTTTGGATAATATTTCATTTCCAGTATGTGCTCTTTCTCTGCGATATCTTCTACAGTATCTTCGGGAGAGAGCGCCACTTTATATTGGGCGATGATCTCGCCTGAGTCGCACACAGGGGTCACCCAGTGTACGGTCATACCCGTCTCTGTCTCACCAGCCTCTTTCACGGCCTCATGCACATGGTGCCCCCACATACCCTTACCGCCATATTTGGGTAACAGGGCAGGGTGGATGTTGATGATGCGGCGAGGATAGGCATCGATGAGAAAACTGGGTACGATGGGCAGAAAACCTGCCAAGACGATGAAGTCGATGCTGTACTTCTTCAGGAGTGGCAGCATGACGTCGGGGTTATTCAGTTCGGCTTTAGGTGTAACAGCTGTTGGCACGCCTAAGCGCTCAGCGCGAACCAAGGCATAGGCATCAAACTTATTGCTGACCACGAGCGCGCAGTTCACGCGCTCGGAGCCAGCAAAATATTTAATCAGGTTTTCGCAGTTCGTACCGCTACCTGATACGAAAATCGCTATGTTCATTTATACGAGATGCTCAATAAGGTCGGCACGATCACCAGGCAGCATGTCGATAACAGGAATCTCTACCATGGTGTAGCATGCTGGTTCAAGACGCATAGAAGCACGAGCCACGTTTACCAGAACCTGACCAGTGAGGGCAGGGTTGTTGATGCTCATGTTGAACTCCAGACGCTGGTTCTGAGTCTTACCGCTCACACCCTTGCGTACCAGGTTTACACCATGGCCCATATCGCGTACATCATCCACGCTCTCTACCTCGAATACATGTGTCTCGTCGCTAGCGAAGTAAGGGTCAGCCTTGATGGCCTTGGTTACCTCCTCGAGATTAGCACCATCCTCAAGTTCTACATATACCATACGGCGGTGGATACCCTCGCCCAAGGGGATAGTCATGCTCAGAGCGTTCTTAACGCCCTCCTTAGAACGTACACATACGCTATGGCCCATTGACATACCAGGACCGAAGTTGGTGTAGCTCAGACCCTTTGGAGCCAAGCTCTGCATGAGTGTACGTACGATAGAATCTGAACCTGGGTCCCAACCAGCAGCAATCACACTGACAGTGTTGGTCTCCTTGTTCAATTTCATCAGACGCTCACGGTAGCCACGAATCTGGGTGTGGATATCGAATGAATCAACAGTGTTGATGCCCAAAGGCAGAATCTGATTAGCATACTCCTCGCAAGAGCGGGTAGGAGTGGCCAGGATAGCTACATCCACATCTTTCAGCTCGCGGATGTCTTTTACTACTTCATACTGTGCCAGTTCGGCAGGCTTGTTCTCAGCGCCATTACGACGTACGATACCTGCTACCTCAAAATCGGGAGCGGCTTCAAGAGCCTCAAGTGCATACTTACCGATGTTGCCGTATCCAACTACGGCTGCTCTGATTTTTTTCATATCTATCTTAATCTTTTGTTGATTTTTTCTCTGTTTGCGGTTGCAAAATTAATGTTTTTATCTTAAATGACATAACTATTTACCTTAAAAAATATCTTAAAACTTTTATTTTGTGGCGAATTGAAACTTTCTTGGTTAAAAATACAATAAAATGTAAGAACCGAACGTTTATTAAGGTGTATATATACAAAATAGTAAGTTATGATAGAATATATTAAGGGTGAACTGACCGAGTTAACCCCAGCTTTAGCAACCATCGAAGCGGCTGGAATCGGATATGGTTTGAACATTTCACTGAACACTTTCAGTGCCATTCAAGGGAAAAAAGAAGTGAAGCTCTATGTCTATGAGGCCATTCGCGAGGATGCACATCAGTTGTTTGGTTTTGTAAACAAGAAAGAGCGCGAGATGTTCCTCTTGTTGATAACGGTGAGTGGTGTGGGTGCCAACACAGCCCGCATGATGCTCTCGGGCATGAGTGTGGCCGAGCTTTGCAATGCCATCTCAACAGGCAATGCCAAGCTGATACAGAATGTGAAGGGCATCGGTAAAATGACGGCTCAGCGTATCATCGTTGACCTGAGGGATAAGATCGTGACGCTGGGTATCTCGGATGAGATTCCTGCTGGTGGACAGATAGCGGCACCAGTGAACAACCAGGTGAAGGACGAGGCTATTGCGGCCCTTACCATGCTTGGCTTTGCCCCAGCCCCCACCCAGAAAGTGGTGCTCCAGATTCTTCAGGCCCAGCCCGATGCTCCTGTAGAGCAGGTTGTAAAACTCGCCCTTAAGCAAATCAAGTGATAAATATAGGCACGAATTACACGAATTAACACGAATAATTATATTCGCGACATAAATTCGTGAAATTCGTGTAATTCGTGCCAATTATCTTTGGATATGAAGCGGATTGTTGGATTACTGATGGTGGCTTTGTTCGCGTGCGCGGGAGCGTATGCGCAGAGCAAGCACTACCTTCAGCAACCACCTAACCTCCGCGATACCGTAGAATACAACGACTCGCTGAATATCTATTATCTGGGAACCAAACTGGGCTCCTCGTATCTGAGTGTGCCACAACTGATGACACCTCAGGAATACCAGCAGTGGGTGGCTCAAAAGTCGCTGCGCGAATTCTTCAAGAAAAAGAACGATGAGAACACCCAGAATGGTGGTAAGGATAAGTTTGATATGATGGATATGCACTTCGACCTGGGACCTGCCGAAAAGATTTTTGGTCCTGGGGGCGTGCGCATCAAGACACAGGGTACAGCCGAACTGAAGGTGGGTGGCAACATCAAGAAAATAGATAATCCATCGCTGCCCATCCGTAACCGTAAGACGACTGCTTTCGATTTCGATGAGAAAGTGAATCTGAACCTGAATGGTAAGGTGGGCGATAAAGTGAACACGAACCTGAATTATAACACAGATGCCACTTTCGATTTCGATGCCCAGAACCTGAAACTGAAGTATGAGGGTAAGGAGGATGAGATTATCAAACTGGTTGAGGCTGGTAACATCTCGTTCCCATCTAACAATTCGCTGGTGAAAGGTGCCAGTAGCTTGTTTGGTGTGCGTACGGATATGCAGTTCGGACGACTGAAACTGCAGACTGTCCTCTCGCAAAAGAAATCCTCTTCTAAGAGTGTCTCGTCGAGAGGTGGCACGCAGACCACTGCTTTCGAGATGGATGTGGCCGACTACGAGGAAAACCGCCATTTCTTCCTGTCGCACTACTTCCGTAATCGCTACGATCAGGCCATGTCAACCCTGCCTAATCTCACTACTGGTATTGAAATCCAGCGTGTGGAAATCTGGGTGACCAACAAGACCGGTACCACCTCGAATACGCGTAATATCGTGGCTGTGGCTAATCTCGGTGAGAACGGCATGCGTGTGCCAGATAATAATGCCGATGGACTGTATAACGTGCTGACAACGCAATATGCCGGTGCGCGTGATATCGACCAGACCAACAGTGTGCTGGCTGGTGTGCTGGAGAGTGGTAGCGACTACGAGAAACTGTCGAGTGCCCGACTGCTCGCCCCATCCGAATACACCGTGAACAAAGCCTTAGGCTACGTGTCGTTGAAGAGTGGCCTGCAAACCGACCAGGTGCTGGCTGTGGCCTATGAGTTTACCTCGGGTGGTGTCACCTATAAGGTGGGTGAGTTTGCTGCCGATATCACTGATATCTCAAAGGCACTCTATGTCAAGGCGTTGAAGAATACCTCCAACAACCCCTCGCAGGTCAACTGGAAGCTGATGATGAAAAACGTGTACTACCTGGCTTCGAAGGTTGAAAAGACCAAGTTCCGTCTGGACATCAAATATCAGAGTGATACGGCGGGTGTTTATCTGACCTATATCCCCGATCAGCGTGTGAAAAACACCACGCTCTTGAAGATGCTGGGTTGCGACCGATTGGATAATAACAATAAACTGCATGCCAATGGCTACTTCGACTTTGTGGAAGGCTATACCGTGAGTGACGGACGTGTGTTCCTGCCTTCGGTAGAGCCGTTTGGCGCCTATCTGCGCCAGCAGCTTGTGAGTGGCGGTCTGCCAGCGTCAGAGGCTGAGAAATATGTGTTCAGTGAACTCTATGATTCCACCAAGACCGTGGCCCGACTGATAGCCGAGAAAGATAAGTATATGCTGGTGGGACAGTTTAAAGGCTCTGCCGCGAATGTGATCTCTCTTGGTGCCATGAATGTGCCCCGTGGCTCGGTGGTGGTCACTGCTGGTGGTGTGGTACTGACAGAGGGGTCCGACTATTCGGTGGATTACTCGGCAGGCGAGGTGACCATTCTCAATCAGAGTCTGATAGATGCAGGTACCAATGTCAACGTATCATTGGAGTCAGACACCGAGTATGGTATGCAGCGCAAAACCATGTTAGGCGTCAACTGGGAGTATGAATTCTCCAAAAGCCTGACCGTTGGTGGTACACTGATGCACCTGAGCGAGCAGGCACTCACCTCGAAGGTGGCGATGGGCGAGGAGCCATTGAGCAACACCATCTGGGGCTTGAATATCAACTGGAAACAGGAGAGCCAGTGGCTCACTTCTATGCTCAACAAGATTCCTTTCCTGCATGTCAAAGCGCCGTCGCATATCTCGTTTACCGGTGAGTTTGCCCAACTGATAGCCGGTCGTGCCCGTGGTACGCAGGACAATGCCTCGTATGTAGATGACTTCGAGAATACCAAGAGCTATCTCGATATGAGCAACCCCAAAGAGTGGACCCTGTCGAGTGTGCCTTCTATGTTTATGGAGAGTAGCGATAAGACGGGCGTGTCGAGTGGCTATAACCGTGCACTGCTGGCTTGGTATAATGTGGATCCTATTTTTACGCGTCGCAGTTCTACGCTGACGCCTGCTCATATCAAAAGCGACCTGGAACAACTGTCCAACCACTATGTGCGCGAGGTGTATGTGAAGGAGCTCTATCCCAACCGCGACCAGAGCACTTATAATGGTGCTACCTCTACACTGCCTGTCCTGAATCTGGCTTACTACCCTCAGGAGCGTGGTCCGTATAACCTCTCGCTCAATCTGAACAGTGATGGTACCCTGCAGCAGCCGGCTACCAAATGGGGCGGTATGATGCGCAAGATAGAGACGAATGATTTTGAACAGGCCAACATCGAGTATATCGAGTTCTGGTTGCTCGATCCGTTTATCTATACTCGTGAGAAAGGCACTGCCTCCGATTATGCCGGCGACCTGTATTTCAACTTAGGCGAGGTGAGCGAGGATATCCTGCGTGATGGTAAGAAATTCTATGAGAGTGGAATGCCTGTGGATGATAGTCAGAACTTCACTGCCACCCAGTGGGGAAAGATTCCCGTACAGGCCAGTCAGACCTATGCCTTTGCCACTACAACGGGATCGCGCAAGAAACAGGATACTGGCTATAACGGATTGACTGATGAGGAGGAACAGCAGTATGGTGCCTATCACGAGTGGTTGAATGCCGTGGGTGGTGTGGTGACCAATGATAGTACCCTGCAGTCATGGCGCCGCGACCCTGCTGGCGACGACTATCATTATTTCCGTGGCACTGATTTCGACAACGAACGTAAGAGTATTCTGGAGCGCTATAAGCGTATCAATAATCCCCAAGGTAACTCGCCCGAGACAGAAGATCAGACCGAATCTTACGATACCAGCTACAAGAGTGGGCCTGATGTGGAGGATATCAACCAGGACTATACCCTGAATGAGTACGAACGCTATTACCAGTACAAGGTGCGTATCAGTCCCGACATCTTAGAGGCCTATCGCAATGGTGCGCCTCCAGCCGACTGTTTTATCACCGATATGCGTACCAGCAGCGTGAAGTTGCGCAATGGCGACACTACCAGTGTGAACTGGTATCAGTTCCGCATCCCACTGACGGAGTATGAACGTAAGGTGGGCTCTATCAGCGATTTCACCAGTGTGCGCTTTATGCGTATGTTTATGACGGGTTTCCAGAAGCCCATCGTACTGCGATTCGGTTCGCTCGACCTGGTGCGTGGCGAGTGGCGCGTGTATAAGCAGAGCTTGGGCACAGGTGCTGATGGCGGTGTGCTCGAGGTGAGTGCAGTGAACATTGAGGAGAACAATGATAAAACACCTGTGAACTACGTGCTGCCACCAGGCATCAGTCGTGTCACCGACCCCTCGCAGCCCCAGCTGGTTGAGAACAACGAGCAGGCGCTGAATATGGTGGTGAAAGACCTGCAGCGTGGCGAGTCGAAGGCTGTATATCGTAATATGAATCTCGACCTGCGCCAGTATAAGCACATGCAGATGTTTGTGCATGCCAACCACCTGGTGCCCGATGCCACCCAACTGCGCGACGGACAGTTGGCTGTGTTTGTGCGCCTGGGTAGCGACTACAAGAATAACTACTATGAGTATGAGATTCCGCTTTCGCTTACCCCCGACCGTAGCGACTACAGCAAGTATGCTACAGCCGATCGCCGTATGGTGTGGCCAGAGGAGAATATGCTCGACATTAATCTGGATGTGTTTACCAAACTCAAGAAACAGCGAAATCAGGCCAAGGCGCAGGGCATTGGCAGCTTCAATCAGTTATATTCCGATATCGATCCGCGTCGCCCTGCTAATAAGGTGAGCGTGATGGGTAACCCCACACTGGGCGAAGTGAAAGTGATGATGATTGGTGTGCGCAATGTGTCAGACGAGATGAAGTCGGGCGAGGTATGGGTGAATGAGCTGCGCCTGATGGATGCCAACAACAACGGAGGTTGGGCTGCATCGGGCAATATGAACGTGCAACTCTCAGATTTTGGTACTGTCAATCTCTCTGGTCGTTATATCAGTGATGGATTTGGCGGACTGGAAGAGAGCGTGATGCAGCGTTCTACCGATACGCAGAAGGAGTATGCCTTCACAGCCCAACTTGAACTGGGCAAGTTCTTCCCTGACAAGGCAAAAGTCAGTGCACCCCTCTATTACTCTGTGAGCCATGAAGAAGTGCGACCACGTTATAACCCGCTCGATTCGGATATGCGCTTGGATGATGCCCTGGAGAGTGCATCTCGCCATGAGCGTGATAGTATTGAGAGTATTGCTGTGACCAAGACGCGCAATACCAACTTCTCGCTGTCTAACCTGCGCTGGGGCTTGAAGACCAAGCGTCACCCCATGCCTTACGACCCAGCCAACTTCTCGTTCTCCTATAGTCACTCGCATCGTAACACCTCAGGCAAGACCACCGTCTATGAGAAAGAAGACCAGTGGCGTGGCGCGCTCAACTACAGCTACTCGCCAGTCTATAAGACATGGGAGCCTTTCAAGAATCTCAAGGGAAAGTCGAAGTGGCTCAACTTCCCCAAGGCATTGGGCTTCAACTATCTGCCACAGAATGTTTCGTTTAATACTGAGATGACCCGTAATTACTACGAATTGCAGGAACGCGATCTGGAGAGTCTGGAGAACCAGAACCTGCCACTCACCTTCTCAGAGCAGTTCCTGTGGAATCGTGATTTCTCTTTACGTTGGGATTTTACAAAGAATCTGCATTTCACCTTCCAGTCGGCCACCCGTGCTGAGATTGAGGAACCCTATACACCTATCAATAAAGACCTCTATCCCGATCAGTATGTGGCTTGGAAAGACTCGGTTAAGCAGAGCATTCGCAACTGGGGTACGCCGCTCGACTACCAGCAGCAGGTATCAGCTTCGTATCAGTTGCCGCTCAACAAGTTGCCTATCTTCGATTGGGTGAATGCCGATGCTTCTTATACAGGTCGATATACATGGGTGCGAGGCACCGAATTGGAAGATGGCACCAGCTTGGGTAACACGATCACCAGCAACCGTCAGCTCAATCTTAATGTGGCGCTCAATCTCGTCACGCTCTATAACCATGTGAAGGCTCTGCAGAAAGCCAACAAAAACAATAAGGGCTTATTGCGGGTGCTGATGATGCTGCGCAGTGTGAACATCAGTTATCGCACCCAGTATGCCATGCTGCTGCCTGGTTTTATGCCCAATGTGGGCGATATGCTGGGTCAGAATAAGACGGGCAGCACGTTGGCACCAGGTCTCGATTTCGCCTTTGGACTGATGGGAGATGGCTATATCGATAAGGCCCTCAGTCGCAACTGGCTGCTGCAGGCAGATAGCGTCTCTACGCCTGCCAATATTAACCTCAGCAAGGACCTGCAGATAAAAGCATTGCTCGAACCTATCCGCGACCTGAAGATCGACCTCACAGCCTCACGTACTGATAACCGTGCCAAGAGCGTGCAGTATATGTATCCTGGTATGCCCACCACTCTGAGTGGCAGCTTTAATATGACCACCATCTCTTTGCGAGGGGCGCTGGCAGGTATGGGCAATGCCAATAACGGCTATCGCTCGGCAGCGTTTGATCATTTCCGCGAACTGATACCTGAGTTCCAACAGCGGGTAGGGCAGGAGTACTCGGCAGAGGTGTTGATTCCTGCTTTCCTGTCGGCTTATACCTCAGGAGCAGGTAAGTCGATGGCTATCTTCCCATCGCTTACCCGCTTGTTGCCCAACTGGAGCATCCGCTATGGTGGACTGTCTAAACTGTCATGGGTGAAGGAGCACCTTAAAAGCTTGAACTTGAATCATGCTTATAAGAGTGTTTATAGTGTTGGTAGCTATGTCAATACCAGCTATTCTACCGTGAGCATCAACGAGGCTTTCTCGCCGTTGTTGGGTGTTGATGCCACGTTCCAGAACGACCTTACTGCCAAGGTGGAGTATCGCACTACCCGTGTACTTAACCTCTCGATGACTAGCGTGCAGCTCAACGAGTCGCTCAGCAAGGACTGGGTCATAGGCCTGGCCTATAAGATCCGTGATTTTAATCTTTTTGGTGCCAAAGGCAATCGCCGAATAGCCAAAGCGCAGACCCCTAGGTCTGATAGGTCTGGCCGATCAGGCCTGTCCACCCAATCTAGCTCGGCTAGAAAAACCGGCGTCAACCACGATCTGAACTTGCGCATGGATGTATCGCTGCGCAAGCAGGCTGCCATCACCCGAGATATCGCCTCGGGTGTGTCTTCTGCTTCAAGTGGAAACTCTGCTTTTAAGTTCTCGTTTATGGCTGATTACACCTTGTCGCGCCTGCTTACGCTGACAGCCTATTTCGATAGTCAGACCAACACGCCATTGCTTGCTAGCAACAGCTATCCTACTACCACTTACGACTTCGGCTTGTCAATGAAATTCTCGCTGACGAGATAGCTTTCTTAGGGTTTCATAAATACGAAATACACTGCCATCACTAAGCAGAGCGCTGCTGCTGCGTGATTCCAATGCAGTTCTTCGTGCTGGAAACAGAAATTGGCGATAATGGCAAACACCACCAGCGAGATACACTCCTGAATCACCTTGAGCTGCACCAGGTTGAAAGGTCCGCCATTATCCACAAAACCGATGCGGTTGGCTGGCACCTGACAGCAATATTCGAAGAAGGCAATCACCCATGAAAAGGCGATGACCAGATAGAGAGGCCAGTTGGTAGATACGCCCGACTGCTGCAGGCGCAGGTGACCATACCAGGCAAATGTCATAAATACGTTACTCATGATGAGCAATAGTACAGTATATATTCCGTTTGTCATGATGTTTGTGATGTCTTTAGAATGCTTTCAGTTTAAATCCGAACACGAAGTAGGCATGCTCCGAACTGGGGTTGACAGCAATCTGTCCGAATACGGGGATGCTGAACGAGTCGGTAATCTTGATATCGCGGTCGGCTCTAAGTGATATGTTGTTTACACAGAAACCGTCGGTCTCATAATAAGTGGTGGTGTGAGGTACAGCGCCTAATGTAGCCAGCCAGTCGCAGCCTCCCAGTTTGAAGGGTACATTCGCTTCTACATAGCTGCTGTAGGCGCGTTTGCCTTTGCTTGTCAGTCCGTCGGCACCAGCAAAGTTGGTGTACCACTGCAGTGACAGTGGACCGAAGTCGTAACCGATGTTAGCCTCGAACACGTGGTTGGTAGAGTGTGCATTATAGCGCAGATAGCGATTCTCTGGGTCCAGACCATCTGTCATCCAGTAGTCGGTGATACCGATGTTCAGACCACCAGTGGTGTAACCCAGCGTGAGGTCAATCTCGCGATTGTCATCAGCGTTGGTCAGTCCTACGCTTCCCCATGCGCTCAGCGAGAATCCTTTATAACTAACACCCAGTGTAGGTTGGAGTGAAGCCTGTCCCATCTCCAGTCCACGCCAAACATAGTTGCTTACTACGTCTGCTTCTACCGTTGTCTCTACTTCATCTTGAGCTTGCGTAGCTGTTGCACCAAAAAGGCATGCAAAAGCAAAAATTATGTACTTTTTCATCATATTATATACATTTTTGGGTGCAAATTTACAACATTTTGCATAATAAAGCAACATTTTGCAGGTTTTTAATTGCACAATTTGCTTGATTTGTGCACATTTGGACTATTTTTGTGCATTTTATTTGGCTATCTGCTTAAAAAAGTGTATTTTTGCAGCCGATTTTTGAATATACATTATTAATAACATAAATATGGCTTTAAAGATTGTTGTGCTGGCCAAGCAAGTGCCAGACACCCGAAATGTGGGTAAGGACGCCATGACTGCCGAAGGCACCGTAAACCGCGCAGCCCTTCCCGCTATCTTCAATCCAGAAGATTTGAACGCCCTGGAGCAGGCCCTTCGCCTGAAGGAGCAGAATCCAGGCTCAACAGTAGGAATCCTCACGATGGGTCCTCCACGTGCAGGTGAGATTATTCGTCAGGGACTTTACCGTGGCGCCGACACTGGTTGGTTGCTTACCGACCGTCTGTTTGCTGGTGCTGATACCCTCGCTACCTCTTACGCTCTGGCTACTGCCATCAAGAAGATTGGTGATGTTGACATCGTGATTGGTGGTCGTCAGGCTATCGATGGTGATACCGCTCAGGTAGGTCCTCAGGTGGCTCAGAAGCTGGGCCTGAACCAGGTTACTTACGCTGAGGAGGTGCTTTCTGTCAAGGATGGTAAGGCTACTATCAAGCGTGTCATCGATGGTGGTGTGGAGACTGTTGAGGCTCCTCTGCCTGTTGTTATCACTGTAAACGGAAGTGCTGCTCCTTGTCGCCCACAGAATGCTAAGTTGGTGATGAAGTACAAGCGCGCTACCTGTCCTATGGAGCGTCCTGCCGAGGGTACTGCCTACGACTATCTGTACGAGCAGCGTCCTGAGCTCACACTCAACCAGTGGAGCGTGGCTGATGTAGACGGCGATGTAAACCAGTGCGGTCTGAATGGTTCGCCTACTAAGGTGAAGGCCATCAAGAACATCGTGTTCCAGGCTAAGGAGTCGAAGACTTTGACGGCTTCTGATGCTGATATCGAGGGAATGATCAAAGAATTGTTGGACGAAAAAATCATTGGATAACGAGATATGGCTAATAACGTATTTGTATATTGCGAAATTGAAGGTACTCAGGTACAGGAAGTATCTCAGGAGCTGCTGACCAAGGGTCGTAAGCTCGCCAATGAACTGAACGTAGAGCTCCACGCCATTGTTGCTGGTACTGGCATCAAGGGTAAGGTGGAGGATCAGATTCTGCCTTATGGTGTTGACAAGCTGTTTGTTTTCGACGCTAAGGACCTGTTCCCTTACACCTCAGCTCCTCACACAGATATTCTGGTTAACCTCTTCAAGGAGGAGCAGCCACAGATCTGCCTGATGGGTGCTACCGTTATCGGTCGCGACCTCGGTCCACGTGTATCATCATCACTGACCTCTGGTCTGACTGCCGACTGCACAGAGCTTGAGATTGGTCCTTTCGAGGATAAGAAGAATAATAAGGTATATGAGAATCTGCTCTATCAGATTCGTCCTGCTTTCGGTGGTAACATCGTTGCTACCATCGTAAACCCTGACCACCGTCCACAGATGGCTACTGTACGCTCTGGCGTAATGCAGAAGGCCCTGTACGAGGGTAAGGCTAAGAACGAGGTTGTTTACCCTGAGGTAAGCAAGTACGTAAGCCCCGAGGCTTTCGTAGTAAAGGTACTCGACCACCACGTAGAGGCTGCCAAGCACAACCTGAAGGGTGCTCCTATCGTAGTAGCCGGAGGTTATGGTGTAGGCTCAAAGGAGAACTTCGACATGCTGTTCGAGCTGGCTAAGGTGCTCCATGGTGAGGTTGGTGGTTCTCGTGCCGCTGTAGATGCTGGCTGGTTGGATCACGACCGTCAGATTGGTCAGACAGGTGTTACCGTTCACCCCAAGGTGTACATCGCCTGTGGTATCTCTGGACAGATTCAGCACATCGCTGGTATGCAGGATTCTGGTATCATCATCTCTGTTAATAGCGATCCCGATGCACCTATTAACCGCATCGCCGACTACGTCATCGTTGGCACCGTTGAGGAGGTTGTACCTAAGCTGATCAAATATTATAAGCAGAACTCCAAGTAAGATGAAAGCTTTAGATTACTTCCTCATCGTCTGCACCATCGTGCTGCTCGGAATCTCTTATTATCTGATGACGATCGACCAGCATGCAGCTTCTGCAATAGTGAATATCGCTGCTTATGCTTGCGGTGTTCCTCTTGGTGCACGAATCGGAGGTAGAATTTATAAGAAGAATCAAGAAAACAAATAAGGAATTATGGCAAACTATTATAGCGATCATCCTGAGATCGGGTTCTACTTGAACCACCCCCTGATGGCTCGTATCGTTGAGCTGAAGGAAAAAGGCTTTGCTGATGCAAAGGAATATGACTATGCCCCCGTTGACCTGGGCGATGCCATCGAGAACTACAAGCAGATTCTCGACATCACTGGCGATGTGGCTGCCAACATCATCGAACCTAACTCTGAGAGCGTTGACCTCGAAGGTCCACACCTCGAGAATGGCCGTATGATCTACGCCTCTAAGACTTACGAGAACCTTGACGCCACCCGCAAGGCTGGTCTGTGGGGTGTTTCTATGCCTCGTCGTTACGGCGGTCTGAATCTGCCTAACACCGTGTTCTCAATGCTGTCTGAGATGATTTCTTCTGCTGATGCCGGTTTCCAGAACATCTGGAGCTTGCAGAGCTGTATCGATACCCTCTATGAGTTCGGTAGCGAGGAGCAGCGTCAGAAGTATATCCCCCGCGTTTGCGCTGGTGAGGGTATGTCTATGGACCTGACTGAGCCTGATGCTGGTTCTGACCTGCAGCGCGTGATGCTGAAGGCCACTTTCGACGAGAAGGAGAACTGCTGGCGCCTGAATGGTGTGAAGCGCTTCATCACCAATGGTGATAGCGACATCCACCTTGTGCTGGCTCGTTCTGAGGAAGGCACCAAGGACGGACGTGGTCTGTCTATGTTCATCTACGACAAGCGCCAGGGCGGTGTTGACGTTCGTCACATCGAGCACAAGCTGGGTATCCATGGCTCACCTACCTGTGAGCTCACCTATAAGAACGCTAAGGCCGAGCTCTGCGGTAGCACTCGTCTGGGTCTGATCAAGTACGTGATGGCTCTGATGAACGGTGCCCGTCTGGGTATCGCTGCACAGAGTGTAGGTGTTGAGCAGGAGGCTTACAACGAGGGTCTGGCTTACGCTAAGGAGCGTCAGCAGTTTGGTGAGGCTATCATCAACTTCCCCGCTGTTTACGATATGCTCTCTCGCATGAAGGCTAAGCTCGATGCTGGTCGTTCACTGCTGTACGAGACAGCCGCTTATGTGGATATCTACAAGTGCCTCGAGGATATCGAGCGCGACCGCAAGCTTACACCAGAGGAGAAGCAGGAGTTGAAGAAGTACCAGCGCTTGGCTGATGCCTTCACACCACTGGCTAAGGGTATGAACTCTGAGTATGCTAACCAGAACGCCTACGATGCTATCAGCATCCACGGTGGTTCAGGTTTCATCATGGAGTATAAGAGCCAGCGCCTGTTCCGCGACGCACGTATCTTCTCTATCTACGAGGGTACCACTCAGTTGCAGGTTGTAGCTGCTATCCGTTACATCACTAACGGCACCATGCTCAACAACATCAAGGAGATGGCTGCTAACATCGAGTGCTGCGATTGTGTAGCTGGTCTGAAGGCTCGTGTTGAGAAGCTCATCCCCGTTTACGAGGAGGCTCTCGCTGCTGTAAAGGCGCTCGACAATCAGGATGCTCACGACTTCCTGGCTCGTCGTCTCTACGACATGACTGCCGAGTTGGTAATGAGTCTGCTCATCATCCGTGATGCCAGCAAGGCTCCTGAGCTCTTCAAGAAGAGTGCCAACGTATATGTTCGCATGACTGAGGAGGATGTACTTGGTAAGGCTGCTTACATCAAGAACTTCCAGGTAGAGGATCTCGCTAACTTCAAGGCTGCTGAGTCTGAGGCTGAGTAAGATTTTCCGAAATCTATATAAATGGAGCATCCTGCACAAGGGTGCTCCTTTTTTATTTGTTAATCTTCATTAACTATCGCCTGCCGCATTTTACTTTTTGCCTCTTCGGGTGTCAAACAAGTATAATAATAAACCTAACGCTTATTATAAACTTATGAAGAAAATTCTTTTATCAATGGCAGCTTTTGTAGCTGTTTCGGCAAGCGCCCAAGTAACTGAAGACTTTAAGCCTGCAAGTACTAATCAAGAGGGAAAACAGTATCCCATGGTCAATTCACAGCGCATGGTTCGCGCACAGATCTCGGCCCCCGAGGCTAACAGCGTCAAGCTCGATATCGGTGGTGTGAAGTACGAGATGAAGAAAGATGCTAACGGTGTGTGGACTGGTGAGTCGGCTCCTCAGGATGAGGGTTTCCACTACTATCAGCTCAACATCGATGGTGCTTCGGTGCCCGATCCAGGTAGCAAATACTATTATGGTGCCAGCCGTTGGGGTAGTGGTATCGATATCCCTGCTGCCGACGAGGACTTCTATACTGTAAAGAACGTGCCTCAGGGTTCCATCAATGAGGTTTACTATTATTCATCAGTCACTCAGCAGATGCGCCATGGCTACATCTATCTGCCTGCCGAGTATTATGCTAACCCCACCAAGAAGTTCCCAGTACTCTATCTGCAGCATGGTATGGGTGAGAACGAGACAGGATGGAGTGCACAGGGTAAGACAGGTATCATCATGGATAACCTCATTGCCGCTGGCAAGGCACAGCCTTTCATCATCTTTATGGATAACGGTCTGAATGCCCGCAAACCAGGCGAGCAGCCTATGGGCTTTGGTGGTCCTCGTCCAGGCGGTCCACGTCCACAGGGTGGCGCACGCCCACAGGGTGGTCAGCGTCCCCGCATGAGTGGTGCCGACTTTGCGAAGATGGCCCGTCGTATGGGTGGTGCATTCGAAGAGGTATTGATTAAGGATATCATCCCCATGGTTGAAAAGAACTATCGTGTGATTGCCGATGCCAATCATCGCGCTATGGCAGGTTTGTCAATGGGTGGTATGCAGACACATGGCATCACCCTCAATAATCCTAAGACCTTTGCTTATGTAGGTATCTTCAGTGGTGGCTCTATCAGTGCCGACGAGCTGACCGACATACCCGATTTCAAGGCAACCAACAAGGTGCTCTTTATGAGTGCTGGTGGCAAGGAGAAAGGCATGGCCGAAGGCGAGGGTAGTGTGATCAATGCTGCCGAGGGTTTGAAGAAAGTTGGTATCAACGCCCACTCATACATCTCACCCGAGACCGCTCACGAGTGGCAGACCTGGCGTCGCAGCCTCTACCAGTTCGCTCAGCTGCTGTTTAAATAAATTTCAGAATGTTTGATTGTTTGTTAGTAATCCCCTCAAAAACCTTGAGTTAACTCAAAACACTCATCGAATTAACTCGATGCTCTTTCTGACTTAACTCATCGCTAGAAATGAGCTTATATAAAAAATCGCAGCAGATTCCATTCTGTCGCGATTTTTTTATTTCCAATCCTTCAGCGTGCTGCAGATGTTAAGAAGGTGTTCGCGGCGGGCTGATACACGTTCCTTGAAAAGGCTCTGACATTGTTTGATGACTTCCTCGGGAAACGAGTCGCTGATGGCAAGCCAACTGTAGTTGCGTACGCATGCCACAGCTGCTATCTGCTCCTTTCGTAGTGCTACTATATCTGCAGGCAGACCTTCAAAATAGTAGTCGATGGCAAGATTCCAGAGTTGCTCACCTAACGCACGCGACAGACCGAGTGTAGCTTCATAATCGCCAATGAACAGAATCATCGCCGAGTAAGCATGAGCCAGGTCGAGCACAGGGTGACCGTAGCCCACCTCACCCATGTCAATCAACATGAGTTCGTCGCCCTGCACCATCGCATTCTTTGCCTGCAAGTCAAGATGCAGCAAACTGTTACCAGCAGGCACACTATCAAGAATCTGGAGTAGCAAGTCTATGTCCTCCTGTGCGAAGTATCGGCGAATGTGTATCACCTGTTGGCGTTCGTGTTCCAGGGCGTTGGGCACACCACTATCAGCTGGTACCTCGATGGCATGCAGTTGGCGGAATAGGTTGGCATACATGCGGGCAAACTCGTCGATGCGTTCCGGTTGGTGCATGATGAGCGAACTCAGCGTGTCGGCATTGAGCAACTCATAAACCAATCCGTACTGGGTGCCCACTTTCACGATATCAAACGATATGGCTGTTGGCATACCCATCACAAAGGCCTCCTTCGACATCGTTATCTCCTTACGCACCTCGTTGATGGTGGTGCCAGGTCGGAACACCTTTATGATCGTATCATCGTTGATACGATAAACCGTCCCCACGCCGCCAACACCGATGATCTGACAACCATCCACACTCATCTGGCGTAGTGCCCGCTCCACCTTCATAATCTTGACGAAGCCTGTCATATTCAGTACATCATACACCTCGGCATTCACTTCTATAAGTTTGAAGTCAGGATATTGTTTCGTCAACGTTAGCAGGATGCGCAAGCCCGAGCTTGATACGTACTCCAGTTGTGCAGCATCAATCGTAACGCTCTGGATAGGCGCATGGGATGCCAGAAACTGTTCAATGTCTGTTTTAGTCTGCATTGAGCACGACGTGTCGAGTCGTCCACAAAGTGTTATCATGACATGACCTTCGTTATTTGAGAATTGCACTTCCATAATATTTCGTTTTTAGTTATCACGTTGCAAAGATAATACAAAAACTCAAACAATCAAAAAGAATTGCCTGAAAAAAGCACTCTAATAAAAAATCTCATAAAAGTTTGTAAAGTTAGGATATTCTTCTTATTTTTGCAAAGTCAAAAGCAAAAGGAGGTTTAATTTCTGATAGAAAACCTGACAAAGAATCTGGTTTTCAGTCCTTTTGCGAAGATGACTTTCTGAAAAAATGAAGATGATGACAGATAAAGAATTAGATGAGCGCGTGGAGCGCGCAGTGGAGAATTTTATGGCCGGGTATGGCTGTTGCCAGAGTGTGGTGGCAGCGTTTGCCGACTTGTATGGACTTGATGATACGTTGGCCAAGAAGATAGCTGCCGGTTTTGGTGGCGGTGTGGGTCGCATGAGGATGATGTGCGGCGCTGTATCGGGCATTGTGATGCTGGTAGGTCTGGACTGCGGGCAGACTGAAGGTAGCGACCGTGAGGGTAAATCGGCCTGCTATAAGGTGGTGCAGGATTTGCTGGCCCAATCGAAAGCAGAGAATGGCAGTATCATCTGCGCAGAGATACTGGGATTAAAGGGCCATGAAAAGGCGGCAAGCAGCTATGTGGCTTCAGCCCGCACAGCCGAGTATTATAAAACCCGCCCATGCGCAGCTAAGGTGGAGAGTGCAGCAAGGATATTTGCTAATTATCTGAAGGCAAAAGGCTGCTGAGCAGTTTCTCAATCAATCGGGGCTTGGCGTAATCGTCGAGCTCCGATTCTTTTATCCATATATAATCAGCGGGTAGCTTCGGGCGCTCATCTACTTCTAAAAGATAGAAGTCGGCATAGAGCACTCGGTGGGTAAGCACATGCTTGACGTGCTGCCGAAGTGGGATGGCGGCAGGTGGAACTGCGGCTTCTGTTTCTACAAACCACGGCTCCCAAAGGCCTTGCCAGATATCGCCTGCGCCACGACGACGAATGGCTGTCTCACCATGACAACGCACATATACATATATGAGCTGGCGCTCGGTGACCTTGAGCGTCTTGAGTTTCACTGGTAGCTCGTTCACCTTACCATTGCGGAAAGCCTCGCAGGATTCTATCAGAGGACAGAACATACAGTTGGGTGCCTGTGGTGTGCATTGCAGAGCGCCAAAGTCCATGATGGCTTGGTTGTAGGTAGAGGTGATGGGTGTTGGGTGTTGGGTGTTGGGTAATAATTCTTGGGCCAGGGTGGCGAAGAGTTTCTTTCCCTCTGTGGTGTTGATGGGGGTGTCGATGCCGAAGTGGCGGGCGAGCACGCGATACACGTTGCCATCTACCACCGCTGCCGGGATGCCAAAGGCAAAGCTGGCGATGGCTGCTGCGGTGTAGTCGCCCACACCTTTGAGCTGCTTGATGCCCTCAAGGGTGTTTGGAAAACCACCCATGGCAACAATCTGCTTAGCAGCAAAATGCAAGTTGCGCGCACGACTGTAATAGCCCAGTCCCTGCCACTCGCGCAGCACCTCATCCTCGGTGGCTGCAGCCAGTGCATCTACAGTGGGCCAGCGGTGCATGAACCGCTCCCAGTAGGCCCAGCCTTGTTTCACCTGGGTTTGTTGCAGGATGATCTCTGAGAGCCAAATGGCATACGGGTCGCGTGTCTGCCGCCAAGGCAGATCGCGACCGTTTTCTTTATACCATTGTAATAATACTGATGAGAAATCCATTACATCACACCTTGATCACCAAGGTAAGAGTCTTTGAAACCTAAGAAGTAGAGCACGCCATCCAGTCCGATGGTGTTGATGCTCTGTTCTGCATTGGCCACCACACGTGGCTTGGCGTGGAAAGCAATACCAAGACCAGCCTCAGAAATCATTGGTAGGTCGTTGGCACCATCACCCACGGCAATCGTCTGTGCCAGGTTCACCTTCTCAACCTGTGCAATGAGCTTCAGCAGCTCGGCCTTGCGATGACCATCCACGATTTCGCCTACGTAGCGACCTGTCAGCTTGCCATCGTCGCCTATCTCCAGTTCGTTGGCATATACATAGTCGATACCATAACGGCGCTGCAGATACTCGCCGAAATAAGTGAATCCACCACTCAGGATGGCAATCTTATAACCATAACGCTTCAGGGTGGTCATCAGACGATCCACACCCTCGGTGATAGGCAGCTTTTCGGCTATCTCCTGCATCACACTCACGTCGAGACCCTTGAGCAGAGCCACACGACGGGTGAAGCTTTCCTTAAAGTCGATCTCGCCACGCATGGCGCTCTCAGTGATGGCGCGTACTTCTGCACCCACACCATTGCGCTCGGCCAGTTCGTCGATACACTCTGTCTGGATGAGTGTAGAGTCCATATCGAAACAGATGAGGCGACGCATACGGCGGAACATATCATCGCGCTGGAATGAGAAGTCGATCTCCATCTCGCTCGACAGGCGCATCAGCTTCGACTGCATATCTTGACGGTCGGCAGGCTCGCCGCGCAGTGAGAACTCGATGCAGGCACGTGTGTGCTTGGCTGGGTTCTTGATGCTCTTGCGACCTGTGAGGCGGATGATAGAGTCGATGTTCAGTCCTTGCTCGGCAATCACCGAGGTGGCAGCCTCTATCTGGCGTGCCTCAAGGGTGCGACCCATCACCGTGAGGATATAGCGGTTTTTGCCCTGATGGCCCACCCAGTCTTCGTACTCATCGTCGGTGATGGGTGAGAAACCAATCTGTACACCCAGTTCGGTAGCCTTGAAGAGTAGCTCCTTCATTACCTGACCTGAGTTTTTCTCTTCCATACGGATAAGGATACCCAATGAGAGGGTAGAGTGGATATCGGCCTGACCGATGTCGAGAATCTGTGCATCGTATTTTGCGAGGATGCCCATCACCGATGCTGTGAGTCCAGGGCGATCCTGACCTGTAATCCTAACTAATATCTGTTCTTCTTTCATGATAACTTTTAAATACTTAAAACTTCAATTCTTAAACTCTTTAATTCTTCAATTATTTACAAAGTGCCACGCACACCTTGTCCTGAAAATTGCGCCCATCAGCATTCTTCAGTACCCCCTGGTTGATGATGCTGAATGCCAGCACGTGGTTGTTGGCTGCTACAGCATAGCCTGCCAGCGATGAGATGCCTGTGAGTGTGCCCGTCTTGGCGCGCACATTAATCTGAGCGGGCGTATCCTTCATACGCTTCTTCAAGGTGCCGTCTTCGCCTGCTATCGGTAGCGATACGTAAAGATCGCGGTAGATGCGGTCATTACGATAGGCATAGACGAGCAGCTTGGTGAGCAGTTCGGCGCTCACGTAGTTGTAGAGCGACAAGCCGCTGCCATCAGCAATCTTATACTGAGAGCCCGTGATGCCAGCCTTGCTCAGCGTGCGTTTGATGAGCTGTCGGGCATGTGAGGCCTTGGCAGGGCGTGCACCTTGCGAGGCGCCTATCTGAAAAAACATTGATTCGGCGTAGAGGTTGTTGCTATCCTTCATCATGGGGTTGAGCACCTCTTGGATGCTATGGCTGCGCGAACACAGCATGAGCGCATCCTTAGGCAGCGTGCCCTCGCTGACGGGTGCATCAAGGGTGATGCTGTCGCCAACTAAAAGTTGGGTGAAGCGACTCACGAATTCGTCCTTGCCGTCGTAGAGCAGTGGGGTGAGGGTGGGGTTGTCATCATCCCAGCACCAGCCTTCGCCAAGCATCTCGGATTCCTTGAAATTGGTGACTGTCACCAGGCGTCCGCGAACGGTGTGTATGCCCAGAGCCTTGACACTTTCTACAAAGGCATACATGTCATTGCGCCCAAACAGAGGGTCCATGCCGCCCACGCAATACAGATCGCCTGTGAGCACGCTGTCCTTCACTTCACCGGTATAGTAGAGTGATGTGCGAAACTCGTATTTGGTGCCCAGTTGGTCGAGGGCTGCGATGGCGGTGAGCAACTTCATGGTAGAAGCAGGTCGGAGTACCTGCTTGGCCTGATACGTATAGAGCGTAGAGTCGGCAGTCAGGTCGTAAACCATCAGTCCGAGTTGGGTGCGCTCAAATAGCGTGTTATGTGTCAGTGTGTCAAGTCGTTCCTGCACGTTCTGTGGCCATGGCAGTTCATATGGCAGTTCAACAATGGAGTCAATTTCGCAGGTGTCTATATCAAGCGAATCGGCAGTTTGCGCTTGCATACTGCCTATCGAGCTAGCTAATAAGAAAGATAATATCCAATTCCTTATATTCGTCTTCATTTTAATCGTATTACCTAATCAGTTGCGCTGGTAGGTAGAAACCAGCTTGCGTATCGCTTTATCCAGCGACTCTGAGGGTTCAATAATATTGTAGTGCTCCCAATATTCGGGATCCATAAAGTATTCTACCTTGTCGTAGTACGAGTCGCGCGAGTCGAATGAGTTGCGGCTCACAATGGGCTGTACGCCCTCCGACTGACTATCGGTGACAGCCATCTCGCAGGTGGCGGTGAACGATGTGCTGAACAGGCGCTTCTTCCAGTCGCAGTTGAACTTGAAGGTGTTGCGCAGATAGCTGATGCGCGTGATGCCATCGTTATAACGGTAATCTACCACACACGACAGTTCGCGTGGTTTGAATCTCACACCGAGGGGCTTGCGCACCAGCATGGTGCGTGTGGCTTTATCCTTGTCGGTCATGTCGAGACTCAGTTCGATGCGTGTAAACGCCAGTCGCTCATTGTCGATATATAGCTTGCCATGATACAGCGCATAGTCCTTGGAGATAAGGGGCTCCATGAGTACCACCATCTGCAGGCGGTCGTTGATGTATTCGGGGGCTCCCCAGCTATAGCTGTAGGCATCCATATCTTCCTGATTCAGCAGTAGCTCATTGTTCTTCACCACGTCGAGCTGAACCGGCAGTACAGGGCCGCCCATCACCTTCAAGCCCAAGGTGTCGCCTTGCTTCTGACTGAGCAGTCGTCTGCCTTTGACGATAGCCACTCTGTCGCGACCGATGCCGCGTGTATAGCTCGTCTTATACATATCCTCCACACCTTCGGCCACGTAGATGAAGTGCTTGCGCTTCATGGCTGTCTCGCGGTAGAATGCCTTGAGCAGTTCTGGTTGGCGACTGTAGTTGTCGGGTATCTTGCGGATGGCTGTCTCAACCATTTCGCGTGGATTGCCTGTACGTATCACCACCTCGCGCAACTGGATGACTGTGGGCTGGAGCCTGATCTTCAGGTTCTCGGTATCGCCAGCATGCAGTGACACATGCTTGGTCTTATAGCCCAAGTGCGACACGACGATGTTTTTGGGCGCTTGGCCCAGTTTTAAGAGGAAGGCACCATCTTCATTAGTGACCACTGAGATGCGGCCTACTGAAACACTCACCTGGGGCAATGGGCGCCCCGTCTTCTCGTCAATCACGATTCCACCTACGGTAGCCTGTTGTGCCAGCATCACCATCGGAACCAATAACATGAATATAAGCGCTAGTCGTTTCATTTTGTTTGAAGTTTGGTGTCCTATTTGGTGCAAAGATACAAAAAAAACGCTAAGAAGCAAAGATTATTGGAAATTTTAAGTAATTTTGCAGCTGATTAGCGACAATTATTACAACTGTATGGTTTACAAATATGATTTCCTGGTGATAGGAGCTGGTGTGGCCGGTATGAGCTACGCCTTGAAGGTGGCACGTGCCAATAAGGGTAGGGTGTGCATGATTTGCAAGACTTCGCTCGACGAGGCCAACACATCGTTTGCCCAGGGAGGCGTGGCATCGGTAACAAATCTCGAACTGGATAACTTCGAGAAACACATAGAAGACACCATGATTGCGGGTGACTATATCAGCGACCCGAAGGCAGTGGAACAAGTGGTGAAGATGGCGCCTGAACAGATTCGCGAACTCGTGAACTGGGGCGTGAACTTCGATAAGAAAAGTGATGGCAACTTCGACCTGCATCGCGAGGGCGGACACTCTGAGTTCCGTATCTTGCACCATAAGGACGACACGGGTGCCGAGATTCAGCGCGGACTGATGGAGGCAGTGCGCAGTAATCCAAATATCGATATCAAGGAAAACCACTTTGCCGTAGAGATTATCACGCAGCACCATCTGGGAGCGCGCATCACACGTCGTTCACCCTATATCAACTGTTATGGTGCTTATGTGCTGAATCCTGATACGCAGAAGGTGGACACCTATTTGGCAAAGATGACGGTGATGTGTACGGGTGGTTGCGGTGCTGTATATCTCACCACCTCGAACCCCGTGATTGCCACTGGCGATGGTATTGCCATGGTGTATCGTGCTAAAGGAACGGTGGCCGACATGGAGTTCGTGCAGTTTCACCCCACCGTATTGCATAATCCTAACGAGACGCATCCTGCCTACCTCATTACCGAGGCTATGCGTGGCTATGGCGGCATCCTGAAGTTGCCCAATGGCGAGACGTTTATGGAGAAATACGACGATCGCCTCTCGCTGGCACCACGCGACATCGTGGCGCGTGCCATTGATAAGGAAATGAAGATTCACGGTCTGGACCACGTTTGTCTGGACGTTACACATAAAGACCCTGCTGAGACGCGCAAGCACTTCCCCAATATCTATCAGAAGTGCCTCTCGTTGGGTATCGACATCACTACCGACTATATCCCTGTTCGTCCTGCTGCCCACTATATGTGTGGTGGTATCAAAGTGGACCTGAACGGACAGACTTCTATCGAGCAGCTCTATGCCTTAGGCGAGTGCTCGTGCACAGGCTTGCATGGTGGTAACCGTCTGGCCAGCAACTCGCTGATTGAGGCTGTGGTGTATGCCGAGACAGCTGCCAAACACTCATTGGAGCATGTGGATTTCTACGACTTCAATGAGAAAGTGCCTGAGTGGAACGACGAGGGAACACTGACCAATGAGGAGAAGGTGCTCATCACACAGAGTGTGAAGGAGGTGAACCTCATCATGTCAAACTATGTGGGTATCGTGCGTAGCGACCTGCGCCTGCATCGCGCCTGGGACCGCCTGGATATGCTCTACGAGGAGACCGAGCGCCTTTTCAAGCGCGTGAAGGCATCAAAGGATATCTGCGAATTGCGTAATATGATCAACGTGGGCTATCTCATCACACGTTGGGCACTGGAGCGCAAGGAATGCCGCGGCTTGCATTATACTACGGATTACCCTGTTCACGCTTACGACAAGTAGGAGGCTGATGATAGACAGACAAACGATAGACAAGATTCTGGATGCCACGAACATTGTGGATGTGGTGGGTGAGTTTGTGACGCTCAGAAAATCGGGCGTCAACTACAAAGGACTGTGCCCATTCCACGATGATAAGACACCTTCGTTCATGGTGTCGCCAACCAAGCAGATATGTAAGTGCTTCTCGTGTGGTGAGGGTGGCACAGCCATCAACTTCCTGATGAAGCACGAGCAGATTACCTATCCAGAGGCATTGCGCTGGTTGGCTAAGAAATATAATATCGAGATACATGAAAAAGAGCTGACTGAGGAGGAGAAACGTGAGCAGAGTGACCGCGAGTCGATGTTTATCGTCAACGAGTGGGCCATGAACTACTTCAAGGATATCCTTCATAACGATCCCGATGGTGTGGCCATCGGTCGCCAGTATTTCCGCAGTCGTGGTGTGCGCGATGATATCGTAGAGAAGTTTAATCTCGGTTTCTCGCTCAGCAAGCGCGACGCCTTGGCTATGGCCGCTAAGAAGGCTGGCTATCAGGAGGAGTTCCTGCTGAAGACAGGACTCTGCATCAAAGGCGAGAAAGGCGTGTACGACCGCTATGCGGGGCGTGTCATCTTCCCTTGGTTCAATGTGAGTGGAAAGGTGGTGGCCTTTGGTGGCCGATTGCTTGATGCGCGTACCAAGGGCGTGCAGCAGAAATACGTCAACTCGCCCGACTCGGAAATCTATCACAAGGAGCGTGAGCTCTATGGCCTTTATCAAGGTAAGAAAGCGATTGCCAAGGAAGACTGCGTGTATATGGTTGAGGGCTATACCGATGTGATAGCGATGCACCAATGCGGACTGGAGAACGTGGTGGCCAACTCGGGTACGGCGCTCTCTAAACATCAGATCAAGCTGTTGCGCAGATTCACTCCCAACATTATTCTGCTGTATGATGGTGATGAGGCTGGTATCCATGCTGCCATGCGCGGTACAGATATGTTGCTGGCTGAAGGTATGAAGGTGAAAGTGCTCCTGCTGCCTGATGGCGACGACCCCGACTCATTCGCACGTAAGCATACGGCTCAGGAGTTCAAGGCGTATATCGAAGAACATGCCGAGGACTTTATCTCCTTTAAGACCAAACTGACCGTTGAAAACGTGAGCGATCCTGTGAAGCGTTCGGAGGCCATTGGTGGTATCGTGAAGAGCATCTCTGTGGTGGATGACAACCTGTTGCGAGATGAGTATCTCACCCAGTTGTCGCGCCGGTTGGGTATCAAGGAAGAAACGCTTCTCAACTCGATGAACACGCTGATTAGTCGTGACCGAGAGGAGAAAGAGAAAGAATATGATCGCGAACAGGCGCAGAACGCTCAGCAACTGGAGCGTGAGCAGCAAGGCAAGCCTATGGCGATTGGCTTGCACACCATCAACGACCAGATAAGTCAGGTGGAGGACTTGATCATAACGACCATCGTTCGTGATGGTGAGAAGGTGATCTACGAAGATGTAGAGACTGCTGATGGTGAGAAGATCAACCTCTCGGTGGCGCAGTTTATCGCCTATGATATGGGCGAGGATGGACTGAACTTCAGTAAGCCTGTATATAACAAGATACTGCAGGAGGTGGTGGCCCATTGTGGTGAGGAGGGCTTCAAAGCTGAGGAATATCTGACGCGCCATACTGACTATGAGATCAGTTCGGTGGCAGCCTCGATGGCGGTGGATTCCTATCAGCTCAGTAAGAGTTTCCAACCGAAAGAGCGTGAAGGCGGTCTCCGACAGCGTGTGGAGCACGTGGTGCTGGATTACCGCTACTACTGTCTGAAAGAAAAGGTGGCAGAACTGAATCAGGCCGTGAAGACCTGCAAGGACGACTTCATGACTGTGCTGACGGAACTGAAACGTGTGGATGGACTATTTAAGGAAGTAGCAAAGAAATTAGGACGATGAACTGGTTGAATCTCATATTCATAGTGTATCAGATCATTGCTATCATAGCGGTGGTACACGTGATTATGGACAACCGACAACCTGCTAAGACGATGGCTTGGGCACTGGTGATCTATTTCGTGCCAGTGGTGGGCATCGTCTTTTATCTTTTCTTTGGTATCAACCACCGCAAGGAGCGCTATGTGAGCGAACGCTCTATGAACCAGCTCACCAAGCGCTCTATGCTGGAGTTTGCCGAGCAGCAGAATCTGCGACTGCCTGAGCGCCACAAACCACTTATCGACTTGTTTATCAACCAAAATCTGGCATTGCCATTCAAAGATAATGTGGTGGAAATATGTACCGATGGCCATCAGTTCATTTCCAAGTTGCTGAACGATATCGGTAAAGCTCAAGACCATATTCATATCGATATGTATATCTTTGCCGACGACCCTCTGGGAATGTTGATCTCGGATGCCTTGATAGACAAGGCGCAAGCGGGTGTGTCGGTGAAGGTTATCTATGACGATGTGGGATGTTGGAACGTGCATCATCGCTTCTTCGAACGTATGCGCGAGGCTGGTATCGAGGTGCGCTCGTTTATGCCTGTCAGATTCCCGTCATTCACCAGTAAGGTGAACTATCGCAATCACCGCAAGATTATCGTGATTGATGGTAAGGTGGGCTATATAGGGGGTATGAATATTGCGCAGCGCTACGTGAAAGGTACTGGCGACATGCCTTGGCGCGACACGATGCTGAGAATCGAGGGTGGTAGTGTGCATGCTTTGCAACGCACCTTCCTGGTTGACTGGTATTTCGTGGATCGCACGCAGCTCACCGATCGCAGATACTATCCGCGCTGCGAAGATATCACCAACAACTGTTTGGCGCAGGTGGTCACCAGCGGACCAACCACACCTTATCCGGAGATCATGCAGGGCTATGTGCGCATCATCCTGGGTGCCAAGCGCTATCTGTATATCGAAACACCTTATTTCCTGCCTAATGAGTCGGTGCTCTTTGCCCTGAAGACAGCTGCCCTGGGGGGTGTTGATGTCAAGGTGATATGTCCGCGTCGCAGCGATGCTAAGTTTGTGGAATGGGCCAGCAGAAGTTATCTGCGCGAGGTGATGGATGCAGGCGTGCAGGTGGCACTTTATGAGGCGGGATTCCTGCACTCAAAGATGCTGATATGCGATGATGCCATCGCCACCTGCGGATCTACCAATTTTGATTTCCGTAGTTTGGAGAATAATTTTGAGGGCAACATCTTCTTCTTCGACGAAGGTGTGGCCGTGCGAATGAAAAACATTTTTTTGCGCGATCTTGAGCGTTCGGTATGGCTCAAGGATATCTGTGCCAAGACAACACGCAGTTTCCTGGTACGCTTGTGGGAGAGCGTTACAAGGATGCTGTCGCCTCTTTTCTGAAAATAGAGAAGTTTACGCTACCATAGTTGCGATGCTCAACGAAGTGTGGAGCATCCGAGAAGTCGTACTCCTTACCATGCTCAAACACCAGGATGCCGCCATCTTTCAGCAGGTTCTTCTCGAAAATCAAACCAGGGATGGTGGGCAGTTCTTTGAGGGCGTAAGGTGGGTCGGCAAAGATGAAATCAAACTGCTGCTTGCACGATTTGATATAGCGGAAAACATCACCTCTAATACATTGAACATTGTTTCCCTCGAGTTTGCGGAAACATTCCTGGATGAAGCGGTGGTGGTCGCGGTCCATCTCTATGCTTACCACCTGTTCGCAACCACGCGATACCAGTTCGAGCGAAATACTACCAGTACCCGAAAACAAGTCGAGGGCTTTGATACCTTCGAAGTCGATATAATTGTTCAGTACATTAAAAATGTTCTCCTTGGCAAAATCGGTAGTTGGTCGTGCCTTGAACGAGCGGGGGATATCAAAGTGTCGCCCCTTATAGATACCTGTAATAATTCTCATCGTCCGCGTGATATTAGGGTTACTAAGTCGTAGGGCATGCCCTTGATGCTGGTTGCCTTAGAGTCGGGAAACTCTGCTGCAGCATTGATGACGTAAGCATGATGCAAGAATCGCTTCAGCTCCTGCAATAGCCATTCTTCTTCAGGGATGTCGCCTAGGATGTGCAGTTCGTCGTGTTCTGGTTGCAGGCGCAACTGCTTCCACACATACAGCAAAAAGTAGAGTGCATCGTGTGCATGGGCTGCATCAAAACTGTTGCAGAACTTAAAACGGTTCTGCTGGAAACTGAAGATATGCAGTTGCTTGCTGTGGAAGTAGCCATACAGTTTGTTGCGATGCCCTGTAAAACTGCGCTGATGCAGTTGGCGCCACACGGGGGTAAGCGCATGTATGAAGTTGACGCCACCAGGAAAACGATCGTGGATAACCGTATCGAGATTCTTGTTGATAGCGAAGAGGCATACCGCCTTCAAGTCGGGCAGTACGTTGTACAGCATCACACGTTTCTCCTGACCAGGAGGGTACGAAAACGAGAATAGCTCTTCCATCTCCTTCTCGTCGAACTGCTCGATAGGTACTAGCAACGAGGGGGTGTCCACCATGATAAAAACCTTGGTGGTGTCTTCGTCCACGTTATCACCCGCCTTGAATGCTTCGCGCAGATTGGCCGACATCGAGATACCGCCACGAACTACATAAGGACGATAGTCGATGGGGTGCTCGGTGTTGGTTGCATCGAGGGCGGTGAATGAGAGCGTGTTGCGCCCTATGCGTATGATTGTTGTCTTCGCGTTCATCTACTTCACGTTCATCACACTGGCCACGCACAGCGCGAGCAAGCACGCAGCTATCACAGCCAGCAGGATATTCACTAATTTGTTGTTGATATGCATATCTGGCTGCAAAGTTAATAAAAATTCGTTTAATTCGTGTAATTCCTGCCTAAAAAAGTGTAACTTTGTGGCCGAAATGATAAGCGACGAGTTTAAATACCGTATCAGAGAGGCTCTAGGCATGGTGCCTACAGCTGAACAGGAACACGCCATCGACGTGTTCTCGCTCTTTATGACCGACCGCGACGACCGTGTGGTGATGATACTGCGTGGCTCGGCAGGAACGGGTAAGACCACCTTGGCTGGTGCTATCGTGAGGGCGATGAATGTGTTGAAACAGAAAATGATTCTGCTGGCGCCAACAGGGCGTGCGGCCAAGGTGTTTGCACTCAACGCTGAACATCCGGCTTACACCATTCATCGACGTATCTATCGACAGAAAAGTGCAGGTGATATCGCGGCCTTTAATCTGAACTATAATAACAACCGCGATACCTTGTTTATGATTGATGAGGCCTCGATGATTGCTAATCAGGGCTATGGCGACTCGTCGTTTGGTAGCGGTTGTTTGCTCGACGACCTGATGCAGTTTGTGTATAACGGTGCCAACTGCCGGATGGTGCTGGTGGGCGATAAGGCTCAGCTGCCACCAGTGGGCGAGGATGAGAGTCCGGCGCTGATGAGTGATGTGCTGCGGGCCTACGGTATGAAGGTGTATGAGTGCGACCTGAATCAGGTGCTGCGCCAGAAAGCCGATGAGGGTGCAGAATCGGGTATCCTGTGGAATGCCACCCGCATCAGAACGATGATTGACGACTGGATCCTGCCCAAAATCCGATTCCAGGGCTTTGCTGATATCGTGCGTGTGCCTGGTGATGAACTGATAGACTCGTTGGCCACCAGCTATAGTAGGGCAGGTATGGACGAGACCATCGTGATAACCCGCAGTAACAAGCGTGCCAACATCTATAATCAGGGCATCCGCAACATGGTGCTGGATCGCGAGGATGAACTGTGTCGTGGCGACCAGTTGATGATTGTGAAGAACAACTATTATTGGGCGAAAGGTGATGTCACCACCCCCCAACACCCCACACCTATCACCTTTATCGCCAACGGCGATGTGGCAGTGGTGCGCAGGGTGCGCAATGTGCACGAACTGTTTGGCTTCCGTTTTGCTGAGGTGACGATGGAGCTGCCTGATTACGACAACTACGAGCTGACGGCTACCGTGATTCTCGACTCGCTGGCAACAGAAGCACCAGCCCTTTCGCGCGATCAACAGGAACAACTGTATAATGCGGTGATGGAGGATTATGCCGATATCCCCCAGAAGGCCGAGCGTGTCAAGAAGCTGAAGACTGATAAATATTACAATGCCCTGCAGATCAAATTTGCCTATGCCGTCACCTGTCATAAGGCGCAGGGCGGACAGTGGGCCCATGTGTATTTGGACCAAGGCTATATGACCGACGACATGTTGTCGCCCGACTATATCCATTGGCTTTACACAGCGTTTACGCGTGCTACCGAAAAACTGTTCTTGGTAAACTGGCCCACCACTCAGATAGAGGAGAGCACAAACGTGACATGACAGCCAGGCAGATTCTTCTCTGCCAAATCCAACATACCACCTTGCTGTATCATCATGCGTCGGCTTAACGACAAGCCGATACCGCTACCGGTGCGCTTGGTGGTAAAGAAAGGTACAAACAGCGACTGACGGTTTTCGGCTGGGATAGGTGTACCATCGTTGCCGATAAGTAAGGTGATAGGTGATGGGTGATGGGTGTTGGTGGTTTCAATCATGATCTTGGTGGCCTCGGCCTCGATGGCGTTCTTGGTCAGGTTCATCAGTATCTGGCGCAGCATGCCTTTATCGGCATGCACGATGGTATCAGCAGGTACGTTGATGGTCCATGTCAGCTGCTGATAAGTTTTCTGCAGTTCGTCGAGCATGGGCCGCAGGGATACTTCAGCCAGCACAGGCTTTTCGAGTTCCGACATCTTGCGATAATTGGTGACGAAATCGCTCAGGTGGCGCGAGGTGTCGTAGATGGCTTTGATGCCATCTTCGAGTGGTGTGCCTTTCACATCCTGTCTGCTCAGCAGCGACTGACTGATGCTAGTGATAGGTGCTGTGGCGTTCATCATCTCGTGGGTGAGCACACGGGTGAGTCGTTCCCACGATTCCACCTCGTTCTTGTTCATCTGCTGTCGCACATTCTCGCCCAACTCATTGAGCGCTTCCTGCATGGCGCGCTCGCCAGGCAGCAGATCGTTGGTGGGCAGACGGAACGAGAAGTCCTGATTGCGTATAGCCTCCTTCATCAAGTGCGCACGCAACTTCAGTTTACGCTGATGTCTCCAAACGGCCATCCCCGCCCCCAAAATCACTACACCTATTATAATACCCCAAGTAATCATACCTCTCAATTCTCAGTTAACTCAGTCGTTTCATCTTATTATAAAGCGTCTGTCGCGTGATGCCAAGCAGTTGGGCTGCTTGGGTGAGATTGCCATGACAGTGGTCGATGGTGCGACGGATATGTTCCTGCTCTACTTCGTCGAGACTCACAATCTCGTTCTGCATGTCGAGCACATCCTTCAGCTTGCGCAGCAGTTCGTCGTTATCCCAAGGCTTGGTGATAAAGTCGGCAGCGCCGTTCTTCAGTCCCTTTACGGCCAGGTTGATATCGGCATAGGCAGTGAGCAGTACCACGGGTGTTTGTGGGTGCTGCTTGCGGATGGCGCGCAACCAGAACAGTCCCTCGTTGCCATTGTTTACGCCAAGAGTAAAATTCATGTCGAGTACCACGATGTCGATGGTTTGCTGAGCCATCTTTTTCAGAATGTCTTCGGGGTTAGTGGTTGTCAGCACTTGCTCGAAAGTGCCGTCAAGCAGATAGCGCATAGCGGTAAGGATGGCCGCGTTGTCATCTACGATTAATATAGTTCCGTACTTATTCATATCATGTAATTTTTGGTGCAAAGATACGAAGAAATGTATAAAAGTCATACAAATGGGTGTATAAATTTTAGACAATCCGCCCTCTGAGGTGTCTTTTTGCTTGGCTAGTAATAGATATTACCCTATCTTTGCATCAGAAAAAAATGATAAAGCGTATGAAAGCATTATGGATGATATGTTTGGCAATGGCCGTCCAGCAGACTTCGGCTCAGAATGATTGGACGATGCAGCAGTGCATGCAGTATGCGGTGCAGCATAACCACGAGGTGAAGCAGGCTGAATTGGAACTCGATAACTATAAGGCATCGAAGACCAGTGCTATCGGTAAGTTTCTGCCCGAGGTGGATGGTTATATCGGTGCCCAATACAACTTTGGTCGTGCCATCGACCCGGAGACCAATGGCTATACCGATGTAAGTACCTTTTATAATGGTTATCAGCTCTCGGCCTCGTTGCCTATCTTTGATGGTTTCAGTAGGTTGCATGCCCTCAAGGCTGCCAAGGCCAGCGAACTGATGGGGCGTGCCAGTCTGCGCCAGCGCCAGGATCTGACAGCGCTCGACGTGCTGCAGGCCTATACCAATGTGGCCTATTACGATGGACTGGTGAAAATGGCGAATGAGAAAGTTGAAGAAACGTTGTTGTTGCTCAAGCAGGTGAAAGTGCTTGAAGAGGTGGGGCGAAAGAGTGCTGCTGATGTGGCTCAGGTAGAATCGCAGAAGGCTGAAGCCGACTACGAGCTGACGCGCCAGCAGAATCTTTATGCCTCGGCCCTGTTGGAACTGAAAAAGGCCATGAACTATCCGTTGGGGGATAGTCTGAGGGTGATAGGTGATGGGTGTTTGGTGATAGGTGATGGTAATAACCAACCCCTAACACCCATCACCCAACACCCCGAACTGCTGGCAGCCCGTTATCGCATGCAGACATCGAAACATGAGTGGCATCAGGCTCGCGCTTCTCTTTATCCATCACTCTCTCTCAGTGCGGGCCTGAGCACCACTTATTACAAAACACTGCATAACGATGCTGCTGAGACCTTCCGCAACCAGATGAAGAACAACATGGGTGAGTACCTGGGTGTATCACTCAATATCCCTCTGTTCAACCGTCTGCAGACGCTCACCAGCATTCGTAAGGCCAAGAACAACTACCGTATCGCTCAGGAGGCTTACGACCAGAAACAACTGGAGCTGACCAAACTGAGCACTGAGGCGTGGAACGACTGGCAGGGTTATCAGAAGCAGACTATCCAGATGCAGAAGAAGGTGCAGGCCGACTCGCTGAGCTACCAGCTCACCCGTCGCCAGTTTGAAGAAGGTCTCTCGACAGCTATCGACGTGCACACCACATCGGCACAGCTGCTCAACTCGAAAGCCACCCTGCTGCAGTGCCAGCTGATGGCCATGGTGAAAGAACAATTAGTGAGATATTATAAAGGTGAAACAATATGGACAGAGTAATCGAAAAAACTAAAAGTCAGCAATTGCTGAAGAAGTGGCCCTATGCGCTTGGTGCATGCATCATGCTGGTCATCGTGTTGTGGGTGATATTCGGCAACCATGCCTCGACATTGAAAGTCAACAAGGACGAGATGACCATCAACGACGTGCAGCGCGCTGAGTTTAAGGACTATGTGCGTACCAACGGTCAGGTGCTGCCCATCCAGGTGGTACAGATATCGCCCGAAGAGGGTGGTATCGTGATGGAGAAGGTGGTTGAGGAAGGTACGATGGTGCACAAGGGTGATGTCATCGTTCGCTTGTCGAACTCGAACCTCGACCTGCAGATCCTGAATGCCGAGGCTGAGTTGGCCGAGAAGCAGAACCTGCTGCGCAACACCCAGGTGGCCATGCAACAGGATCGACTGAACAACCAAACCGAGCAGGCGCAGTTGGATATGGATACCCACCGCAAGCAGCGTACCTACGATCAGAACAAGCGTCTGTATCAGGAAAAGCTGATTAGCAAGGAGGATTACATCAAGTCGCAGGAGGACTATCAGCTCTCTGCCAAGAAGCGTTCGCTCATCACCAAGCGCCTGAAGCAGGACTCTATCTATCGTACCGTTCAGATGGACCAGATGGAGGACAACCTGCAGAACATGCGTAAGAACGTGGTTCTGGTGCGCCAGCGCAAGGATAAGCTCGAGATACGCTCGGCTATCGACGGCGAACTGGGACTGCTCGATGTAGAACTGGGTCAGAGCATCCAACCCGGCCAGAAGATTGGACAGCTGAACGACCTCTCGGACTACAAGGTTCAGGCCAGCATTGATGAGCATTATATCGACCGCGTTCGTCCAGGTCTTACTGCCACCTTTACCCGTGGCGACAAGCAGTACCAGTTGCAGGTACGCAAGGTGTATCCCGAAGTGCGCGATGGCAAGTTCCGCTGCGATTTCATCTTCAAAGGTGCGCGCCCTGAGAATATCCGTTCGGGTCAGACCTATTATATCGACCTGGAACTGGGGCAGCCTGAGCAGGCCATCATCATCCCTCGTGGTACCTTCTTCCAGACCACAGGAGGACAGTGGATATTCGTACTCGACAAGAGTGGCTCGAAAGCCTATCGCCGTCAGATTCGCGTAGGTCGTCAGAACCCTCAGTACTACGAGATTCTCGAAGGTCTGGAGCCTGGCGAGCGTGTTGTGACCAGCGGTTACGAAGCATTTAAAGATAACGAAGTGTTAGTGATTAAGTAAAACGAGATGAAAAGCTATTTTAAGTTTCTGAGTCGCCATAGACTCTTCACCATCATCAATATCGTAGGTCTGTGCCTCTCGATGGCCTTCCTGCTGTTATTGGGCGACCTTATCTATCGTCAGACATCGGTAGAAAACTTCCAGACCCGTGGTGAGCGTATCTTCGCATTGGGCAACGAGGAGTTTACCATGTCGCACTTCCGTGTGGGACAGAAACTGCAGGACCGTTTCCCTGAAATCGAAGCCTGGTGCGCTGTCTCAGGTTATGATGCTATTTTCGATATCCGAGGCATGGAGGCCAAAACCAAAATCCTGGTGGTGGCGCCTAACTTCTTTGAGTTTTTCGACTACCCGTTGCTGACAGGTGACAAGCACAAGGTGCTGCAGGCTCCCAACCAGATGGTGGTGAGCAAGAGCTTTGCCGAGCGCTATTGGCCCGAGGGCGATGCCGTAGGCAAGGAGGTGGTGCTGGGTGATAAGAACGATCCCGACGGGCATGTCACCTATACCATCAGCGGTGTGATGGACGATTTCGACCGCTCTGTCATCCCCAGCAGTCATGAGTGTGTGGTAAACATCGAGAGTCATAAGCATTTTAACTATTCGGCTTATACCGAGGAGATGACCAATGCCGGCAGTACGGTGCTGTTTCTGATGCAGCGCGAGGGTGCCGACCTGCGCAGTAAGGCCGATGCCATGCGCGAGTATATGAAGACTTTCTTCTGGCTCTATCGCATGGAGGCTGTTAAGAAGGTGGTGCTTACATCGCTGACCAATCTGTATTACGACGCCAAGAACTGCAGTTTCCAGTCGGGCGACCTCGAGCATGGCAATCGCGATATGGCTCACCTCTATGTGGTGATAGCCCTGCTGGTGCTGGTGTTTGCTATTTTTAATTATGTCAACCTGAGTGTGTCGCTCACTACGGAGCGCTCGAAGGAGATGGCCACCCGACGCTTGTTGGGCCTCTCGCGCCTGCAGGTGTTCCTCAAACTGATTGGCGAGAGCATCTTCTTTACCGCCATCGCTTTTGCTGTGGCCTATCTGTTAGCCCTGGCTTTGCAGGATAAGGCAGTAGAGATGGCTGCCTGTCAGATAGATCTGCTCAAGGATACTGGCATCCTGACCATCGTTGGCTTTGTGGTGATGGTAGCTCTGGTGGGTGCGTTGGCAGGTTTCGTGCCAGCTTCGATACTCAGCGGTTATCAGCCTATCGATATCGTTCGCGGCACTTTCCGCCGTCGTGTGCGCCAGCGCTGGAGCCATGTGCTGATGGTGATTCAGGCTGTGTTTGCCATCGTGATGCTCACTGTAACCTTGTTGCTCAGTAGCAATATCCGCGAAAAGATGCATCAGCCTCTGGGTTACGATTACGAGAATATTCTGGAAACCTGGGGTCTTCATAACCTGAGTCTGACACAGCGTCAGAGCTACCGCCAGCAGCTGTTGCAACTGTCTGAGGTTGATGCTGTGGGCTTTGGCTATGGTACACCGCTCGATTTTCTGGAGAACAACACCACCCAGGCCGACGATGGTACGGTGGTAAGTATGCGCTACCTGATGGGCGACAGCTGTTTCTTCAATATCCTGAACCTGCATCCTGAGAAGACTTATTCGGATAATGGAGTAGGTGTGAACCACCAGTTACTGCGCCAGTTTGGTAAGAGCGATGATACCCGAGAGATAGTGAGCACCAGTGGTCACTTCAATATGACTATTTCGGCTGTTTATCCCGATATTATCTATCAGACCGTGATGAACGAGGAGATGCATCCCACACCTATCATGATGTTGAAAACGGATGAATATGTTAACGACACCACCAGTTTTGTGCAGCGTATGTACGGCTCGCCACGTATGACGATTGTGAAATATCATGGCGATCGCGAGCGGGTAGAGGCAAAGATGAAAACCTTGTTCCAGGAGCTGACTGGTCATGAGGCTTCCGAGGTTCATTCGCTGAGTCAGAAGCATCAGGAATGGTATGAGGATTACGAGCGATTCCTGAGTGTGCTCACCGTGTTTACGTTTGTGGCTATGCTGATTGCCATCCTCGGACTGATGGCTATGAACAGCTACTTTGTGAGTCAGCGCCGCCGTGAGATAGCTGTGCGCCGCGTGTTTGGAGCTGAGCTCAGCAGCATCACCCTCCGACTATTGCGCACGGTGGTTGTACAGTCGCTGGTAGCTGCCGTCATCGCCATCCCGTTGGCCTATTGGTTGGCACCTGCCGCAGGCAGTATCTCTGGTTTGCATGTCGAGATGCAGTTCATGCCGCTGTTGCTCTCGCTGCTTATCGTGCTGGTGGTCAATGTGCTCACCGCCGCCCTGCAAGGCTGGCGCGCTGCTACCGAGAATCCTGTCAACAGTATAAAAAACGAATAACCCATAAAACCGCATGAAAAGTTATTTCCGCTTCCTATCGCGCAACAAGCTCTACACATTAATTAATGTGGTAGGGCTTGTAGTGTCGTTAATGTTTATCATCCTGCTGGGCGACTACACCTGGCGCCAGTACAGCATCGACTCGTGGCACAAGAATGCCGATCGTATTTATCTGGTGGGTCATCAGGAGGCTTTTGCCATGTGGCCCGAGGCTGTGAAGAGCATCAAGGATATGTGCCCGGAGGTGGAACAGACCTGCTGTGTGCTCAGTCAGAAGGGTAGAGTAAAGTACGGACAGCAAGAGGTGACCGAGGCTGATGACGAGAATGCCATCATTATGCTGACCGACTCTGCTTTCTTTAAGTTCTTCGACTTCCCTTTGCTGGCAGGCGACAGACTCTCGGCGCTTGATGCACCTGATAAATGTGTGATTACAGAGCGACTGGCCAAGCGCTTGTTTGGTGCGAAAGACCCGATAGGCGAATCGTTGCAGCTTGTAGGCGAGTGTTCGAGCGACTATGCAAAAGAAGATTTCGACACGACGCTGGTTTATACCATCAGCGCAGTAGTGAAGGACTTCGACCATACGGTATTGCCTAACGAGACACAGGTGATAGCCAATATGGCACGTTATCCACAGTTGTTAGGTTATCATTTCCAGAATTATAATTTCGCCAGTACTGCGTTTGGTAGCTGCAAGGCTTTCTTTATGCTCCGTCCTGGCATGACACTCGACAGCAAAACCAAAAACATCGACAACTATATCTCCAAGAACTACCATCCCCTGATGGGTGAGTTCAAAACAAGTATCACCCCCTTGAAGGGTGTGCTGTTTGCACCGCAGAATGGTGGTAAGGATCTGGTGAAGGGCGATAAACAGCGCCTGCACATCTTGTTGGCGGCAGTATTGATTCTGCTATTCTTTGCGATTACCAACTACATTAATCTGACGGTAGCCAACACAGGTTTCCGTGCCAAGGAGATGGCCACCCGGAAGCTGTTTGGAAGTAGTCAGATGCGTGTGTCGCTCAAGCTGATTGTTGAGTCGACATTGATGGTGGCACTCTCGTTTGTGATAGGTCTGTTCCTGGCGGTAAGTCTGCAGGACGATGCTGCTAACCTGTTTCGTGGAAAGATAGCCCTCTTAGAGGATATCAATGTGGTGAGTGTAAGTGTTAGTCTGGCCTTTATCCTGCTAACGGGCATTGTGTCGGGCATCCTGCCATCTATGCAACTCTCGCGCTATCAGCCTATCGACATAGTGAAAGGTAACTTCCGCTACCACTCAAAAATGGTGCTGGGACGTTTGTTTATCATCCTGCAGAGCGTGATTACGATAACCATGCTTACTGCCACACTCGTTGTATGGTTGCAACTGAACCATCTGATACATGCACCACGCGGTTTCGATGCCGAGAACCTGTATTGTATTATGAGTCCTGATGGTAAGAGTCAGACCATCGGAAAACAACTGGCCGAGATGCCGTTTGTAGAGAAGGTTGGTACCTACGAGGGAGGACTGTTTAATTACACCTTCCCTGCGGCTATGGGTATCATGCGGGGCGACAGTTTCATGATGCTGTTCTGCACCACCATGGACCAGGCCTCTTTCGACCTGTTGGGACTGAAGATTATCAAGGATCATGGCTCGAGCAATGGTAGTTATTATCTTACCGAGAATGCGCTGCACCAGCTGGGTTATAATAATGAGACGCGCGTGTTGGATTTTGGTACCGGTAGCACCGCTCCGATAGGTGGTGTGTTGAACGAGATCAAGCTGGCCAATGTGCTCGAAGGCGAAGTGCCGCCTTTTGCTATCTGTATAGATAAGCATAAGACGTTCCCTTATTTCCTGGTAAAGACCAATGGCGATAAGAAGGCCAAGGCTGTTTTCCTGGAGATGGTTAAGAAACTCGAAGATCCTAATGCCCCCAAAGTATTTGGTCTGGAACGTGTGCAGAGCGTTGAAGAAACGATAGCCAAAGCTTTCGAGAACGAGCGTAATACCCTGCGCATCGTGTCGCTCTTCACGATGATTGCCGTTATCATCTCAATCTTGGGCACCATCGGCATGTCGCTCTTCTTCATCCGTCAGCGACAGAAAGAGATCTCTATACGTAAAGTGATGGGCTCTACTTCGGCCGAAGTTCTGTTGTTAATGCTCCGTATCTTCTCAATACCATTGCTGATTGCGTTTGTCGTTGCTGTACCCCTCTCGTGGTATGTGATGACCGACTGGCTCAGCAATTTCAGTTATCGCATCGCGCTCAGTGCCTGGATATTCGTAGCGGCTGGGTTTACCTGCTTCATCATCTCGCTGCTTACCGTTGTTTTCCAGAGCTGGCGCGCTGCATCTGAGAACCCTGTGAACAATATCAAAACCGAATAATAGATTTAGGATATTTAACGTGGCCCCATGCAGGATTCTCCTTCATGGGGCGTTTTTATTGGTGGAATTATCAATATAAAACGTAAAAACATGAATAGATTACTCAAAGTTTCGTTGGGCGTTGTGCTGGCTGTTCTGCCTCTTGCAACCAGTGCGCAGGACATCCATTGGCAGGCAAGAGGTGGTATTGGTCAATCAACATTGTTTGGCGGTGTGTCGAATATCGATGCCCGTACAGGTTTTCATATTGGTGGTGGCGCTGACATCGGACTGTCGAAGAATGGTGTGTGGCGCTTTCAACCTGCCCTCCAGTTTGCTCAGAAAGGATGGAAGTTTGATGGCTATTATGGTAATGAACAGATTATGCCAGCCAAATTCAGTACGCGTCTTAACTATCTGCAGTTGCCCTTGCAGATAGCTGCCCGCCTGAATCTGGGAAAGGAGTGGTATCTCACTTTCAGAACTGGCGCCTATGTGGCTTATGGTTTGAGTGCGAAGACGAGGATGGAAATTCTGGATACCGATTATGATGAGACTTTCGATGTCAACCATTTTAACAAGGCTTTTGATTTTCGTCAGGCTGCCTATGATGAGGAGAAGCACAGCGTGGAATATCCTAAATTCAAGCGCTGGGATGTTGGTGCCATTGGAGGTATCGATCTGACCTATCGCCATTTTATCTTCGGCTATCAGGTAGCGATGGGATTCACCAAGCTCTGCGATGCCGGTTTTATTGGCAACCCCGTTGCTAACATCCTGTCGGCAGCCCTGCTCGGAGGGCATCCCAAAAACATTTCTGCCGAAATATCCGTTGGCTATCAGTTCTGATAGGATGAAGTGTCTAAGAATTATACGAAGGTGTGTATAAAGATTAGACGAACGGCCTCTTGGCACTCAAAAAAGCTTGCATTGAACTAGGAATGATCGTAACTTTGCAATGTGAAAAGAAAAAAGGAAAGTATTAACAATTTAAATAAGTACGATTATGAAAAAGTTTATGATTAGCTCGATGATGTGCCTGATGGCTATGACCTCAAATGCACAAGTAATGACATCTGCAACTGTGGATAAGGTTTACAACACAGTCTCTCAGACTCCCGATGCAGAGTTCGTGTATAACGCTGATCGTGATGCTGATGGAAACATTGCTGAGATGGTGGTTTATCAGGAACAGCCCCAGCGCAAGGGCAGCTTCACCCTGAAGCCCGTACACCGCTACCAGTACACCTATGCTGCCGATGGTATGCTCACCAGTCGTACGAAGTATGTATGGCACAAGAACCAGTGGCAGTGCGCTGGTCGCCACAACTACTCACTCGATGCCGGATTGTTTATCGCTACCTATAGTCGTTGGAACAAGAAAAAGGCGCAGTTTGATGAGCCTGTAGGACAGATTACCTACACCCTGCTGCCCGATGAGAGCATCGCCAGCGTGGCTTGCTATAGTCGCGAGCGCGGTCATGCCGACTTGCAACTTGAGTGGCAAGCATCTGTAGAAAGTCATACGATGAACATGGACCATTATCTGACACAGAAATAACTGCGAAGTGCACTTGTTGTTTAAAAAATGATAAGATGTGGCGTGGAAGCGGATTGGTTTCGGAAAGATTGTTTATCTTTGTGGCGGAATTGATCAATTACTGAAAGATGAAACAGAAATATGCCGTTGTGATATTGTTGGCCCTGATCTTAGCATCAGGGCTGACGAGTTTCAAGAGTTTTCGTGCTACGGAGAGAGTTGTGGCCGAGGATATGGCTTGTGCGCTGACAAAAGCGTTGGACCAGCAGCATAGCGATGTGATTAGTTCTGATACTATCCGCGTGTTTAACAGCTATCTCAAGTTGGACGAGTTGCGTGGCAATGCTGTATTGGCTGTGACCACCCGACAGGATGGTCTGCGCTGCGAACCTAAATGCGCTGCCGCCACCATCTTTGCAATGTCCGATCAGCGTCCGGCTTCTGTCCTGTGGACTATGGCGTTGTTGTGGGCTTTCTTCTGTTTCTGGCATTATCGCAAGCAGGTGTCCCTCGTGGCGTTTGGCGGTCTGGCTTATGCTGAGGCTGAAGGTCGTTTCTACGATGCAAAGGGTCAGCAAGTGAAACTTACGCCCATGCAGCAGCAACTCATGGAGATGTTCTTTCGTAGCGAGTCGCATCAACTCTCGAAAACAGAAATCTGTGAGGCTCTCTGGCCCAAGAAAGATGATGCTAACGACACGCTCTACACCCTGATTCGTCGCTTGAAACCTATCATCGAGGCTCATTCCGACTTGAAAATAGAGTCAGATAGAGGTCGTGCTTACGAGCTGAAAGTCAAATAGTTAGGTGCTTGTCAGTTAATTGTCAGATAAATGTCAGACAAATAATTCGTTATAATAGGAATCTCTTCATACCTTTGCACGAAAAAAGCAAGTATGAGGAGATTTTTGTTTCTTTCTATGTTGGTTTTTATCACAGTCATGGCATGGGTGTCGGTTTATGAGAAGGAAGATGACTCGCCGTTGTCGCAGAAGTTGGAACGTGCGATGAGTCTTACCACGATGAAGGCGTATCATGATGACGATTACGACTATACGGTGCGCTATCCATCGTTTTTTGAACAGACGCCCGACTCGTTATTGGATAAAGGATGCTGTCGATTCAGTTTCTGGCAAGATAGTATCGAGATTGTTCAGACAGCATTTGTAGAGAAGAATCCAGATGATCTCTCGCTCGATCAAGGGATGACTAAATATGCTTCAGAACTTCATGCCACATCCCAGCGAAAAGGGCATGATAGTTTCATTCTTTCAGGTCATATTCTCGATGATAAAGGCCGACTGACAGCCCGTTGCTTTCATGCCAAGTTTGTGAAACATCGTAAACTATGGTTCGTGCAGTCGCTTACTTATCCAGAGGACAGCAAACCATCTCTCAAGCGTCTCATGACAGAAATAGATAACTGGAAAGTGTGGTGAAAGAGTTAAGTTGCGTTAAAATAAGTTTGACTTTGATATGTTTTTGTGTCTTATAGATGTACAGCAGAAATAAAAGATGGACAGAATAGCATTTGAACACCAAGTCCGCACGTGGCGACAGAAAGCGCTGAGCGTTAGCATCAGCTGCGGAGCGGGTCAAGACGAAGCAGAAGACATCGCTCAGGATGTGATGCTTCGCCTGTGGCAGATGCACGACGAACTGGAACAGTATCGTTCGATAGAAGCTATCGTCGCCCTCATGGCCCGGCACATGCTGAGCAACCATCAGCGACGAAAACCTATGGAAGCGCTGGACGAGACCATCACCGTCAGTCTGAACACCAATCCGCACGACGAGTTGGAGATGAGAGAAGACGAAGCATGGTTGACAACCAAAGTCCAGCAGTTGCCCACCACCCAGCGCACCTTATTATATATGCGACAAGTGGAACGGCGCAGTCACGAGGAGATAGCCCAGTTATTGGGTATCGAAACCACATCGGTAAGTACCTTGCTGGCAAGAGCCCGACGAACATTATTAGAAGAAATAAAACAGCGAAACAAACAATGATACAGTACACGAAAGAGGTTATCGAGAAGTTGCTCCAGAAATACATGGACGGCACTTCAACACTCGACGAGGAGGCCATCCTTGCCCAGTATTTTCAGGGCAAGAACATCCCCGAGGAATGGCTCTGCTATCAGCAGATGTTCCAGGAGATTGAAGCGATGAAACCCCAGCCAAAGACTCATCGCCGTTGGCGCGTATGGAGCATCGCTACTGCAGCTGTTGTTGCAGGCGTGCTGTATCTGGCTGTCTCACCGCGTCAAACCGAGCTTGCGCCCACAGCAGCCCTCACAGCTCAGGTTGATACCGTAGCTCAACAGTCTGTTGAGTCTGATGTCCAGTCGGAAACGCGTATTGATACAGTTGCTGCTCATCCCGTAATGCCTGTTGAAACCCCACAGCAACCTGTAAAAAAGGCCAAGAAGCGCAGTATGCGTAAGGCCGAGCCTACGATTCACGACTACGACAAGGCTTATGTGCTGATGGCGGAAGCCGAGCAGGCTAAGACTCGGATGGTGGAGGCCACGGCCCAAGTCGAGCAAGCCAAAGCAAAGATGGAAATCTTTAATGCTCAGATGGCAGCTTACGGCTATGTCCCAGTGATGCAAGAAGATGGTACCATAGTATATATTAACGAACAAGAAAAATTAATTGCATATGAAGAGTAAATATTTTATCCTCGCAGCCCTGTTGTTGGCCATGCCTTCAACGATGATGGCGCAGCAGAATATCAAGAAAGCATTTGATGCACTGCTGAATGAAAAGATCACTGAGTCGAAAACTCAGCACATTTTTGAACGCGATCCTCAAACAGGGCGTAAGTCAGCCCAAGCCGACGTGTACGACTTTGTGATTACTGCTCCCTCTGCGCTTGAGCGCCTGAAGGATATCCGTAAGGCATTCGATAAGGATAAGGAGGCTGCCTATTCGCTCAATTCTGGCAGTCGAAAACGTGCCGACCAGACTGATAGTGATGAAAGCATGTTTAGTATTGTAGAGACTATCCGTAGTCTCGCACCTATCACGCTGGCTGTTGGCGATGGTACAGCTCAGTCGGTATCTATTGGTAGTATGCAGGGCTCCGATTATATCTATGCCTGTTTTACCGATAAGGACGATCCTGACAGCCGTTATCGCTACGCTTATGCTATGGAGTGGGTCGAGAAGTCGAAGAAAACTCATGTTCGCCTGGCTGTCACATATGCTTTGCGTCCAGAAGCACGCGATAACAGCAAAGACAAAAAGAAGAGTAAGATAAATCGCATAATTGTTAATGGCAAAGATGTCAGTGTAGATGAACCTTCTGGGATGTTGGATAATATTTTCAGTAGCGTACTTAATTATAGTACCGATTCGTTATTATTTAATCGCGAGAAAACCCCTGAGTCATGGCTCAGCGAGTTCAACAACTACAAGCGTTTGTTCCTGAAGAACCCTGATGGCGCTACTGCCACACATTACGCCACCTCTATCTACAGCCTCTGCAAGAAATCGGCCATGCTCGAGCCCGAGGAGAAGAAACTCGTCATCAGCGAACTGACAAAACTCAAGGCTGCAGCAAAGGATGAACTCATCCAGAACATCTTTGAAATGAGTATCAAGAAACTAAAATAATAGTTCAGCATAAATATTCTCTCTCTCTTAATAATCTCTTCATACCTTTGTAGCCAAGCACAACTGGTATGAAGAGATCTTTTAAAACAAACATCTTATTAAAAAATGAAGAGTGTAAACGTGATTTTTACATTCCTGCTATTTGTGTGCCCAAATGTAACTATGGCCCAGCAGGATTCAACCTCAGTAAACAGCGATTCCATCACATGGAACAAGGAGTTAGACGGTGTTGTAGTTAAGGCCCAGCGCCAGTTAGTAAAACAAGATATCGACCGCATCGGATACGATGTGCAGGCCGATGAAGAGTCGAAGACGCAGACTGTGATGGATATGCTGCGCAAGGTGCCCATGGTGACAGTCGATGGGCAGGATAACATTCAGGTAAAAGGCAATAGTAATTTTAAGGTATATAAGAATGGTCATCTGGACCCCAGTCTCACCAAAAACGCCAAAGAAGTATTCAAGGCGATGCCAGCTTCTGCTGTAAAGCGCATCGAGGTGATTACTGATCCTGGTGCTCGCGAAGATGCCGAGGGTGTAGATGCCATTCTCAATATCGTTACACTTGCAAATACCAGCATGCAAGGTGTTACTGGCGTTCTTTCAAGCTCTATCAATACCCTTGGTCATTCCAATTTCTATTCCTCACTCACCAGTCAGTTGGGTAAACTGATGCTCTCTGTCGACTATGGTTATAATGGCATGACCAGACATGATAGCTATAATCGTGTTGAGAATTCACGTACCTATCTTGATACAGGAAACACCATGCTTTCTGGCTCTGAGGGCTCTAATCCTGGCGATATTCATTTTGCCGATATCGATGCCAGCTACGATATCGACTCGCTCAATCTGCTCTCAGTCTCGTTTGGCGGCTATTTCTATAAGCTAAACGTGCAGGGCGATGGTTATAACAATATGTATAATCCTGCTGGTCAGCAGCTATACAGCTATAACAACAGCTACTGGATGCCTGGCTACAACCACCACTCATGGAATGGTCGATTCGACTATCAGCATAAAACCCACCTCGATGGTGAGCGGCTCACACTGTCGTATATGCTTGCCCTCACTCGTCAGCATACCGATCAGGAGAGCGCCTACACCGAGTTGCAGAACGTGTCGTTTCCCTATACAGGTTGGTTGATGAACGAACGCGAACGATTCACTGAGCATACCTTTCAGATAGATTGGTTGCGCCCATTAAGCCGCGGACATCAGCTTGAGGTTGGCGCCAAATACATCGATCGTAATAACAACAGCCACAGCGCCCAAACCTTCTTTGGCATCGACGCCGATACCTCTGATGAGTTCCAGCATACCACACGTGTGCTTGCAGGCTATGCCGACTATATCTTCCGTGTTGCTAAATTCTCTGCTCGTGCAGGCTTGCGCTATGAGTACAGTTACATGCGAGGTAGCTATCCCGATGGCAAAAGTGCTGCGTTCGATAAGCATCTGGGCGACTGGGTGCCACAGGCCACACTGAAATATCAACTCACCGATGCACAGTCGTTGAAACTCAACTACACCACCAGCATCAATCGCCCTGGTATCTCTTATCTTAATCCTGCTGTCACCACGTCGCCAACATCCGTCAGTCAGGGTAATCCACAGCTCTCCAGCTCGCACACCCAGCGCATCAGTCTGGTCTATACCTATATCATGCCCAACCTTACGCTACAACTGGCTCCAAGCTATAACGCTTACAACAGCGGCATCAGCTCAATAGTTACGGCAAAGAATGATGTGCGATACTCTACTTACGATAACATCCTGCGCTATCGCCGCTTCTCTGTAGAGCAGTATGTGCAGTGGAAGCCTTTTGATGCCACAACACTTGTGTTCAACAATAACGTGCGTTACGAGCATTACGAGCATCCCAGTCTGTGTTATAGCAACCATGGTTGGAGCGATAACTACAATGTCAGTCTGCAGCAGCGTCTACCACTCAAGCTGCGTCTCAGTTTGAGCGCCTATGGAAAGATTGGTCATAGTCCGTCGAGCGTTTATTATGTTCAGCACGACTATTTCGACTATTACGCCTCGCTGCAGCGCTCGTTCCTCAAGGGAGATCGGCTCACAGTGCGCATCACGGCCAATGCACCATTCAATAAGTATTGGACTATGGAGGCCGAGACCGTTAATGGTGACTTCAAAGGCTATGAACGTTCGTGGAATCGCAACCGCTCGTTCGCCATCTCTGCCTCTTGGCGCTTTGGATCTCTTAAATCAAGCGTCAAGAAGACCGATCACACGATCGACAACAGCGATGTAGTAGGCGGTATCTCGAAAGGAAAATAACACCAACAGACCGTTGGTGTCAAGTAATCATACGCCGAGGTGTCTAATTATTAGACAATCCACATCCGCCAAGGTGAAAAGCCTTGGCGGATTCGTTTTTTAGATGTATTTTTGCATCAGAAATCATAAATTGAATAATGATATGAAGAGTTTTTTCCGTTTCCTGTCGCGCAACAAGCTATATACCTTTATAAATATAGCCGGACTGGTGGTGTCGCTGATGTTCATCATTCTGATGGGCGACTACACCTGGCGCCAGTTCACGATCGACTCGTGGCACAAGAATGCCGACCGGATTGTGCTGGTAGGCGATGAGAGCAATTTCTTTATGTGGCCACAGGCTGCCGACGATATTAAGGCGATGTGCCCTGAGGTGGAGCAGAAGTGCTGCGTGATGAGCCAGAGTGGAAAAATCAAATATGGCGACCGAGTGGTGGAAGATGGCGACGACAAGAGCACCATCTTGCTGGCCGACTCTACTTTCTTCAACTTCTTCGACTATGAACTCACGCTGGGCAACAGGCGTACAGCTCTTGACAAGCCTGATAAGTGTGTTATCACCGAGCGACTGGCCAAGCGCTTGTTTGGCGATAAGAACCCTATGGGTGAGTCGATTCAGATTACTGGCGAACGCCATGTACGTATCGGGCATGACGACCCTTACGACAGTACGCTGGTATATACCGTTAGTGCGATAGCAAAGGATTTCGATCATACGGTACTGCCCAACGAGACGCAGATTATCGTGAACATGCAGCGCTATCCGCAGGTGATGGGCTATCAGCTTGAGAATTACACAGCGGCCTATGGCCCCAATGGTTGTAGTAAAGCGTTCTTCATGCTGCGTCCAGGCACCAGTCTCGATAGCAAAAAGGCTGTTATCGCTGATTATCTGGACAAGAATTACTATGGTAAGTGGGAGGGTGAAAAACTGACTTTTACGTCACTCAAAGACGTGATGTTTGCGCCACAGAACAGTGGATCCGGCATGCAGAAAGGTGATAAGTCGCGACTTCATATCCTGTTGGCTGCCGTGCTGGCCATCCTCTTCTTTGCCATCAGCAACTATATCAACCTGACGGTTGCCAACACCGGTTTCCGTGCTAAGGAGATGGCCACCCGTAAACTCTTTGGTAGTAGTCAGAACGATATCTCGCTGAAACTGATAGCTGAGTCAACCCTGATGGTAGCTGTATCGTTTGTCATTGGATTGGCATTGGCCTTTGCCTTTCAGGAGGATGCTGTAGAATTGTTTAAGGGTAAGATCGACCTCTATGGCGACATCAGTCTGGGTACAGTCAGTGTCTGCATCGCTTTTATCCTGATGGTAGGCGTCATCTCGGGCGTTATGCCTTCGTGGCAGCTCTCGCGCTTCCAGCCCATCGATATTGTAAAGGGCAGCTTCCGTTATCGCTCCAAAATGGTGCTGGGCAAGATATTCATCATTCTACAGAATGTGGTAACTGTGGTGATGCTTACGTCGGCGCTTGTCATCTGGATGCAACTGCATCATTTGATTCATGCGCCGCTGGGCTACAATACAGAGAATCTGTTTGTAATCAACGCTCCCGATGGGAAAGGACAGACGGTGAGAAACCTCTTGGAGAAGATGCCATTTGTAGAGAAAATAGGTATGTTCGAGAAAACCTCGTTGGCCACTGGTAGCTGTAGCATGCAGAGCGTTACGCGCAACGATAAAGTGATCACTCTCTTCTTGTTGGACCTTGACAAGACAGCCTATGAGCTGTATGACTTGAAAAAGAAGAAAGACTATGGACAGACCAGCGACGGCTACTATCTGACGGAGGAGGCTATGCGCCAGATGGAATATACCGACACCACCACACAGACTGTCTGGAATAAGCCTATCGCAGGTGTGCTTTTCGATATCCATCGTACCAATGTGTTGAACGGCGTAGAACCTTTTGTTATCCAAATCAAGGATTCGTTCAACTATCCTTCGTACTTGGTGAAGACCAGTGGCGACAAGCAGGCCAAGGCGGCTTTCATCAACATGATGAAGGAACAAGGTGTGCCAGATATCGATATGGAATGGTATGTGCAGCCGCTGGAGGAAAATATTGCCAAAACCTTCGAGGACCAGCAGAACACGCTGAAGATTATCTCGCTCTTTACCATCATCGCCATCGTGATCTCTATCATGGGCTATGTCGGCATGTCGCTCTTCTTCATCCGTCAGCGACAGAAGGAGATTGCCATCCGCAAGGTGATGGGCTCTACGTCGCGCGAGGTGTTGCTGCTGATGCTGCGCACGTTCTCTATCCCCATACTGATTTCGTTTGTCATCGCTGTGCCTATCTCATGGTACATCATGCGCGACTGGCTCTCAAACTTCAGTTATCGAATCGCGCTTAGCCCCTGGATCTTCGCTGTAGCTGGGTTTACCTGCTTCATCATTTCCATGCTCACCGTCATCATCCAGAGCTGGCGCGCTGCTTCTGAGAATCCGATTAATAATATTAAAACTGAATAAAGCATTGCAAGTATGAACGTATTAAAATCTCTCAATCAGCGTGGTCAGCACAACTGGATCAAGATCCTCTGTCTGGCTGTTGGTCTGGCAACTGGTATCGTGCTGATAGGCAAGGCTGGTTTCGAGCAGTCGTGGGATAAGTACTTTGACACGAGCGACCGTATCTACGTGCTCTATGAGGATGTGATTCGCGACGGCGAATATCAGCATTACTCGCAAACATCGGGTGCTATTGCTCATGGCTTGAAGCGCTACTGTCCCCAGGTTGAGGCTGCCACCCGCTACACTGGCTTTGGTTGGGACCTGCCGTTGGTTACCGAAGAGGATAAGCGCATACGTACCAACTTCTTTTTTACCGATAGCTGTTTCTTCGATGTGTTCCCCTTCCGCATCCTGGCGGGTAATGCCAAGAAGACGCTCAGTCAGCCTAACTACTGCATGATTCCACAGTCGATAGCCGAGAAACTGGGTGGCGACGTGATTGGCAAGAAGGTGTATTATAATAAGCGTGGCAATCTGGCGCTGACCATCGGTGGTATCTACGAGGATATCCCGTTGAATAGCCGCCTGCACGATCTGGAGGTACTGGTATCGATGCCTACACTGCCTCAGGTGACCTGGGACGGTCGCGACAACTGGGTGGGCAACGATCGCTACTTCGGTTATGTGCGCCTGGCCAAGGGTATCATCCCCGACGACCTGAAACCACAGATTGCGAAGATGCGACGCGACAATCTGCCAGCCGACGAACTGAAGAAGGCCGGTGTGGATCTCGACTACTCGCTGCGCCCATTGGTTGACTATCACACGCAGGACGATGCTACACGCCGCATGATATGGATTATCTCGTTGTTGGCTGCGGTGCTGATTGGCTGTGCTGTGATGAACTATCTGTTGCTGGTGATTGGTGGCATTAGTCGCCGCGCTCGCGAGATGGCTGTACACCGTTGCTATGGTGCCGAGGCACGTAACATCTACGGCAGGGTGATGGCAGAAAGTGTGCTGCACTTGCTATTGTCGCTGACATTGGCTGCTATCCTGCTGCTCATCTTCCAGGATACCATTCAGGAGCTTACAGGCACACCGCTCACAGTGATGCTTACCACGGGGCATAATATCTGGTTTATCGCCCTTACCTGTCTGGTGGTGCTGGCTATCACCGGTGTGGTACCTGGTTGGGCTTACACCCACATCCCCATGACTGCTGCCTTTAAGCATTACAATCATTCGCACCGCGTGTGGAAACTGCTGTTGCTGGGGTTGCAGTTTGCTTCGGCCACCTTCCTGTTCGTACTGCTGCTGGTGGTAGGTCGCCAGTATCAGCTGATGGTGAACGATAATCCGGGCTACGACTATTCGACCTTAGCCGACCTGAATACCGACGAACTCTCGCTGACGCAGACCCGACTGGTGGTTGACGAACTGAAGAAACTGTCGGGGGTGAAAGGTGTTACCGCATCTTATGCCTATCTGCCCGAAATGCAGAGTGGTGATAACATCTTCCTGCCAGGCGATGATAAGGAATACATGAATGTGGCCGACCTGTTTGATGTGGGCGACGACTACTTCGAAGTTATGGGTATCCCCGTGATTGCAGGTCGTACCTTTACGCAGCAGACCGACACCATGCGCGAGGCGATGGTAAGCCGTAAGTTCGAGGAGAAGATGAAACAGTTGGCTGGTTGGGATCAGGCCGTGGGCAAGCAGGTCATCTGCACATCTTATAATGGTCCTTACACCATTGTGGGTGTTTATGATGACCCACGCATTGGTAGTATCACCTATCCCGACACGCGTCCAAGTATCTGCTTCTATAACCAGAGCCTGAAGTACACCCATCATATCACCGTGCGCTTTCATGATATGGAGGCACTCGATGCCGCCAACCAGCGCTTGCACCAATTGGTGCCTGAGACACCGGAACTTGCGCTTCGTCCATACACCATGTTGATGACGCAGCTTTATACCGATGCCCATCGCTTCCGCAGTACGGTGATGATTGGTGGCTTGGTAGCACTCATCATCGCTCTGATAGGTCTGATTGGTTACTTGGCTGGCGAGATGGCTCGCCGACAGAAGGAGATAGCCATCCGCAAGGTGAATGGTGCTCATATCATCGATGTGCTGCAGCTGTTTATCACCGACATTCTGCGCTTGGCGCTGCCTGCTGTGGTTATCGGTGCTATCGGTGGTTGGTATGTATCGCGCCTATGGTTGGAGCAGTTCAGTGAGAAGGCTGCCTTGTCGCCAGTGCTCTTCGGTCTTTGTGCCCTGGCAGTAGTGCTGGTTATCCTCTCGGTGGTTTGTGTGGGCTGCTATCGTGTGGCTTGCAGCAATCCTATTGATTATCTCAAAAACGAATAATAATTTTTAAAACGCTATAATATTATGATTAAGCTTGAAAACATTCAGAAGGTGTTCCGTACCGAAGAGGTGGAGACCGTTGCATTGGGCGGCGTATCGCTCGAAGTGAAGAAAGGTGAGTTCGTGGCCATCATGGGTCCATCGGGCTGTGGTAAGTCAACCTTGCTCAACATCCTGGGACTGCTCGATAATCCTACCAGTGGCCAGTATCTGCTGGATGGTCAGGATGTGGGTTCGCTCAAGGAGAGCCAGCGTACCAAGGTGCGCAAAGGCCAGATTGGTTTTGTGTTCCAGAGCTTTAACCTGATTGATGAATTGAATGTGGAAGAGAATGTAGAGTTGCCTTTGACTTATCTGGGTGTGCCCAAGAAGGAGCGTAAGGAGCGTGTAGAGGAGGTGCTGCGCCGCATGGCCATCAGTCATCGTGCCCACCATTTCCCTCAGCAGCTTTCAGGAGGTCAGCAGCAGCGTGTGGCTATCGCCCGTGCCGTGGTGATGAATCCTAAGATCATCCTCGCCGACGAGCCCACTGGTAACCTCGATTCGAAGAACGGACTGGAGGTGATGCAACTGCTCACCCAGCTGAACCAAGAGGGTACCACTGTAGTAATGGTAACCCACTCGGAACGCGATGCTGGTTACGCTCAGCGCACTATCAACCTGCTTGATGGTCAGGTAGTGCCTGAGGTAACCTTGTAAAAAAATAGTCTTAATAAGCTTGTTCATGGACCCCTTTGACTGCTCGGCCAGAGGGGTCGTTTAGGTTTTTAAAGGCCTCGTCCCATTCCAGGGCGATGGCAGTAGAGCAGGCCACGCTGGCCTCGCTGGGCACGCTGAGTGCAGCTGAGTCGCTGGGGAAATGCTCGGCAAAAATAGAGCGGTAGTAGTACTCCTCTTTGTTTTTAGGCGGGTTGATGGGGAATCGCTCGGCGGCATGGGCCATCTGTTCGTCAGTAACCGCTGCAGCAGTCATCTCTTTCAGTGTGTCGATCCATGAGTAGCCTACACCATCGCTGAACTGCTCCTTCTGTCGCCAAACCACGGCTTCGGGCAGCATGTCGGCAAAGGCTTCGCGCACAATCTTCTTCTCCATCGTCTTGCCCGGACACATCTTGGCTTCGGGGTTGGTGCGCATAGCCACATCCAGAAACTCCTTGTCGAGGAAAGGCACACGGCCTTCAACACCCCAGGCAGAGAGACTCTTGTTGGCGCGCAGACAGTCGTAGAGATGCAGTTTGGAGAGTTTGCGAACCGTCTCTTCGTGAAAATCCTTGGCTGTAGGGGCTTTGTGGAAATAGAGATAGCCACCGAAAATCTCGTCGGCTCCCTCGCCGCTGAGCACCATCTTGATACCCATCGACTTGATGACGCGTGCCAGCAGATACATCGGGGTAGAGGCGCGCACAGTGGTCACGTCGTAAGTCTCGATAAAGTAGATGACATCGCGGATGGCGTCGAGACCCTCCTGGATGGTGTAGTTGATTTCGTGGTGAACAGTACCGATGTGATCGGCCACCATCTTAGCCTTGGCCAGATCGGGCGCACCTTTCAGTCCTACAGCAAACGAGTGCAGACGGGGCCAGTAAGCTTTTGTCTTTGAGTCGTCCTCAATGCGATTTTCTGAGAATTTCTCGGCGATGGCTGAGATAACGCTTGAGTCGAGTCCGCCCGAGAGCAGTACGCCATAGGGCACATCGCTCATTAGCTGGCGCTTGACAGCAGCTTCGAGTGCATCGTGGATAGCCTCGACGCTAGCCTCATTGTTCTTAACGGCATCGTACTCAAACCAATCGCGCTGGTAATACCTTTTTAAGTTGTAGGGTTTAAGAGTTGAAGAGTTGAAGTTTTCTTCAATTTTTCCACTTTTCAATTCTTCAATTCTTCCATGAACGTAGTGGCCGGGAAGGAAGGGCTCGTAATGATCGCACTGTCCTTCTAGGGCTTTCAGCTCAGAAGCCACATAGACCGTGCCGTCGGCATCGTAGCCGATGTAGAGGGGGATGACGCCGATAGGGTCGCGAGCAATGAGGAATTCGTTGGAATCTTCGTCGTAAAGGGTAAAGGCAAAAATACCGTTTAGTTCTTCAAGAAAGTTGATGCCTTTATCACGATACAGTGCCAGAATGACTTCGCAATCGCTGCCCGTCTGGAATTCGTATTTGCCGGCATAACGGCGACGTATCTCCTGATGGTTATAGATTTCACCATTAACGGCGAGCACCTGTTTGCGGTCGGGTGAGAATAGTGGTTGGCCACCACTTTCTGGATCGACAATACTCAATCTCTCGTGTGCCAATATAGCCGATCCACCGCAGTAGATACCGCTCCAGTCGGGACCGCGATGACGGATTTTCTGACTCATCTTAAGCGCCTTTTCACGTAGAGCAGGCGTTTGCTCCTTTACATTTAAAATTCCAACGATTCCACACATAATGCTTTTTTATTTTATTGAATTGTAAATCCAAACACGAAGTATGCTTTCTGAGAAGCAGGGTTTGCTGCTATCTGACCGAACACGGGGATACTGAACGAGTCGGTAATCTTGATGTCCTTAGTGGCCTTTAATGCCAGGTTGGTGACTGCAAACCCGTTAACACCGTAGTAGTCGGTGGCATAGGGTACAGCACCCGCTGTGGCGGTCCAGTCACAAGTGGCCAGTTTGAAGGGCACATTCAGTTCAACATAAGAACTGTAGGCGCGCTTGCCGTCTTTGTTCAGTCCGTCATTACCAGCAAAGTTGGTAAACCACTGGATGCTGGCAGCACCAAAGTCGTAGCCTACGTTGGCCTCGAAGATATGACTGGTTTTGTGAGCATCATAGAGGAAATAGCGCTCCTCCGGTGTGTTAAACCAGTAGTCGGTGATGCCGATATTGAATCCGCCTGTGGCATAAGCCAGTGTCAGGTCTAACTCCTTGGCGTCGTTAGTGTCAACCAGTCCGTAACTGCCCCAGGCAGTGAGCGACAGACCTTTGTAGTCGATACCCAGTGTTGGCTGTATGGCTGCACTTCCGCAGTCTAAACCACGCCAAATATACGAGCTTACTACATCGGCAGATACGGTTGTGTTTACTTCGTTATCTTGTGCACTTGCACTCATCGCTGCGATGAACATCATCGCCATTAAAACAATCTTTTTCATAATTCGTTCACTTTTAAATGTTCAATCTTCAATCTTCAATCTTCAATGTTCAATGTTAGTTATAGCACAGCTCACCATGCTCGTAAACATCGAGACCTTCTTCCTCAATGCGCTTGTTGACACGCAGACCATGCAACTTCTTGATGCCGAAGAACAGTACTACTCCACAAACAGCAGCCCAGAGGTCGATGACAAGGATACCAAACAGTTCTGCACCGAAGAATCCCCAACCGAAACCATAGAAAGCACCATTGGTGGTAGAGAGCAGACCTGTCATCAGGGTGCCAAGGATACCACATACGCCATGTACTGAAGAAGCACCTACGGGATCGTCGATGTGCAAACGGTGGTCGATGAACTCGATGGCATATACCAGAACGATACCGCATACAAGACCGATGATGATAGCACCTAAAGGTGAAACAAGATCACAGCCAGCTGTGATACCTACAAGACCTGCCAGTACACCATTCAGAGTGAGTGAGAGTGAAGGCTTGCCATACTTGATGTAGGTGAGGAACATGGTGGCTACACCACCTGCAGCAGCTGCCAGGTTAGTAGTAAGGAATACGTGACTGATGGCAATGCGGTTCACCTCGCCACTGGCTGCCAACTGAGAACCGGGGTTGAATCCGAACCAGCCCAACCAGAGGATGAATACACCAAGCGCAGCCATAGCCAGGTTGTGACCAGGAATAGCACGACTCTTACCGTCCTCACCATATTTGCCCACACGAGGACCAAGTGCGATAGCACCGATCAAGGCCAACACACCACCTACGCTGTGCACGATGGCAGAACCTGCAAAATCGTGGAACACATCACCAAAGGTGGTCATCATAAAGCTGTCGGCAGCATCGTTGCAGAGCCAACCGCCTCCCCAGGTCCAGTGACCCTCGATGGGGTAGATGAACAGTGAGATAACAGCACTGTAAACCAGATACATAGAAAACTTGGTACGCTCGGCCATAGCACCGCTCACGATGGTAGCTGAAGTGGCACAGAAAACTGTCTCGAAAATCAAGAAGCCCTCAACAGGCAGGTCGCTCTCGTAGAAGCTCAGATCGCCCCAGTTGGGCATACCAATAAAACCGCCCAGCGTATCGCTGCCAAACATAAAGCCGAAGCCTAAGAAGAAGAACAGCAATGAGCCAAACATGAAATCTACAAAGTTCTTCATCAGGATGTTTGCGGTGTTCTTACCGCGTGTAAAACCAGCCTCACAGAGTGCGAAACCAGGCTGCATCCAAAACACAAGCATCGCAGCCAACAACATCCATACAGTATCGAGTGATAATCCTATTTCGTTCATAATCCAGAAAATCTTAATGTTTAATTTTTAATGTTTCGCTCGACATCCCAAAGGGTGGCGCTTGCTACCGAAGGGACGCAAGAATGTCGAACTATTTTTTGTCTCTCAGTACGGTATCGCCGTTCTCGCCTGTACGTATTGACCAGGTGTCGATAACGTCGCTTACAAAGATGCGACCATCACCAATTTCACCTGTATGGGCTACTTGTAGAATGACCTTCACCGTTGGATCGAGAAACATGTCGCGGCACACGATGGTGATGGCGACACGCTCGATCACGTCGGTACTGTACTGTACACCACGATAGATACGCTCCTGACGGCTCTGACCGATACCGTGGACGTCGTGGTACTCAAACCAGTCGATGTCGGATGACAGCAAAGCAGCTTTCACCTCCTCGAACTTAGTCTTTCGGATAATCGCTTCAATCTTTTTCATACCTTAAAACTTTTACCTATTAATAATAAAAACCATTTAAAAAATAACAATCTGATGTTTATGGGTGCAAAGTTACGACAAAATGAAAGTAAAACAATACTTTTTGTTTCAATTTGAATAAAATGTTTACTTTTTGTTATCTTTTTGTAATCTAATGTCATATTTTGCTTTTAGATTGAAAGTTATGAGCGTTAAAATACTTACAGATTGTTACTTTTAAATAAATCGAAGATGATTATGTTAAGTGATATGTGGTTTTTCGTGTAATTTGTATTACCTTTGCACTCGTAATTAAAATGGTTTATATTTTATGGCATTAGTTAACGACCACTTCTTGAAACTGCCGAACAATTATCTGTTCGCCGATATTGCTAAAAAGGTAAACGCCTTTAAGGCCATGCATCCCAAGGTGGATGTGATTTCGCTGGGTATAGGCGATGTGACACAACCATTGGCTCCAGCTGTTATCGAGGCTATCCATAAGGCTGCCGACGAGATGGCCACCCGTCAGGGGTTCAGGGGTTACGGTCCCGAGCAGGGCTACGATTTCTTGCGTGATGCTATCTTGAAGAACGATTTCCTGCCACGTGGCATACATTTGGACCGCGACGAGGTGTTTATCAACGATGGAGCCAAGAGCGATACGGGTAACATTCAGGAGTTGGTGCGCTGGGATAACTCTATCGGTGTTACCGATCCTATCTATCCGGTTTATATTGATTCGAACGTGATGATTGGTCGTGCCGGTGTGCAAGAGGATGGCCGTTGGTCTAATGTTCTGTATATGCCTTGTAATGCTGAGAACGGTTTTGTGCCTCAGTTGCCCGACCGTCGTGTGGATGTGATCTATCTGTGCTACCCTAACAATCCAACGGGTACAGTGATTTCAAAGGCTGAGTTGCGCAAGTGGGTTAACTATGCGTTGAAGAATGATACGCTTATCTTCTACGATGCAGCTTATCAGGCATATATCCAGGATGATGAGATTCCTCATTCAATCTATGAGATTCGTGGTGCGCGTAAATGCGCTATCGAGTTCCACTCGTATTCAAAAACGGCTGGTTTCACAGGTATCCGTTGTGGCTACACCATCGTTCCTAAGGAGGTAACGGCTGCTACGCTTACTGGCGAGCGTATTCCGCTCAATCCGCTGTGGAACCGTCGCCAGTGCACCAAGTTCAATGGTACCAGCTACATCTCGCAGCGTGCTGCAGAGGCTATCTACACGCCTGAGGGAAAACAACAAGTTAAAGAGACGATTGATTACTATATGGCTAATGCCAAGAAAATGCTCACCACCCTGCGCGGCTTGGGATTTGAGTGCTATGGTGGTGAGAATGCACCTTACATCTGGGCCAAGACGCCCGAAACTTCCGGATCATGGAAGTTCTTCGAAGAGATGCTCTACGGTGCCCATGTGGTTTGTACACCGGGTGTAGGTTTCGGTCCTTCGGGCGAAGGGTATGTGAGATTCACTGCCTTTGGCAGTCATGAACAAACCGATGAGGCGCTGCACCGAATCGAAAAATGGTTGAAGAAGTAAACCCCAAAAAAGTAGGTCATCTCGACCTACTTTTTTGTTATCTTATCGATGTAATTGATGAATGCCTGGTTGACCAGTCGCGTACCACCGGGAGTGGGGTAGTGACCGGTGAAGTACCAGTCGCCTGGGTGGTTGGGGCAAGCCTTGTGCAGGCCTTCGATGCTCTGGAATACCAGTTCGATGGGAGCCTGCATGTCGGCTGGTCGCAACATCTCAACAATTTTCTTGTTTATCTCATCTACTGTAAACGGCTCGTAAACCGCGCGCACGCAGTTTTGCATTTGCTCCTTCGGCTTCTCCAACTTGCGCTTGCAGGCCAGGTAGGTGTCGTTCACCAGTTGCCACATGCCGCGCTCTTCAATCAATGCCATGGTGGCACGGAAGGCACAGAACTCCTCCAGTCGGGCCATGTCGATGCCGTAGTAATCGGGGTAGCGAATCTGTGGCGAGCTTGATACCATCACAATCTTCTTGGGGTGCAAGCGGTCCAGAATCTTAAAGATACTCTCCTTGAGCGTGGTGCCACGCACGATACTGTCGTCGATAATCACCAGGTTGTCAACGCCGGCCTGCAAACTGCCATAGCTGATGTCGTAAACATGGGCAGCCAGGTCGTTGCGCTCGCTGTTGTCGGTGATAAAGGTGCGCAGTTTGATATCCTTCCATACCACCTTCTCGGTGCGCACGTCGCCGTGCAGCTTACGGAAGCCATCTGTCATCCCATAAAAGGCCACCTCGGCGGTGTTAGGGATGTAGGAAAAAACTGAATGGGATACATCGCCGTCGATGGCCTTTAAGATGGGGTGCGTGAGCTGTTCGCCCAGACGTTTGCGCTCCTGGTAGATGTCGCAGTCAGAACCGCGACTGAAATAGATGCGCTCGAACGAGCAGGCGCTCAGCTTCTGGGCAGGCATGATCTGCTCCAGTTGGCTTTCGCCGTTCTTATGTACTATCAGTGCCTGACCTGGCAGCAGTTCGTGCACGTCGGTACTGTCAATATCAAATGTGGTTTGCAGCACAGGGCGCTCGCTGGCCAGTGCTATGATTTCATCGTTGCGATAGTAGAAGGCTGGACGGATGCCCCATGGGTCGCGCACTGAGAACATCTCGCCGCTACCCGTCAGTCCGCACATCACGTAACCGCCATCGTAGTGCTGCATGGTAGTGCGTAGCACGTTGGCCATCTCTACGTGGTCGTCGATGTAGTTGGTGATGTCGGTACCAGTCAGTCCTTGTGCGGTGGCCTCCTGATAGAGACGCTCTACCTCGCGATCCAGGCGGTGTCCCATCAACTCGAGTGTGATGTATGAGTCGCCATAGATGCGAGGGCTCTGTCCCTGTGCGGTGAGGAATTGGAATACCTCGTCTATATTGGTCATGTTGAAGTTTCCGCACAAACACAAGTTTTTGGCGCGCCAATTATTGCGTCGCAAGAAGGGGTGTACGAATGTTAGTCCGCTCTTACCGGTGGTAGAGTATCGCAGGTGGCCCATCAGTAGCTCGCCCTTCATCTCCTCGGTGACGCGACTGAATATCTCGGTGATGGCATTCTTGCCTTCTGCCTTTTCGCGAAACATATATTCGGTGCCGGGCTTGTTGCTCAGGTTCACGCTGGCTATGCCGGCGCCCTCCTGTCCACGGTTGTGCTGTTTCTCCATCATCAGGTACAGCTTGTTAAAACCGTAGGCCCAGCTGTCGTATTTCTTCTCATAGTAGTCAAGCGGTTTCAACAAGCGAATCATCGCCACGCCGCACTCGTGCTTTAATTGCTCCATCAATTCTTCAATTTTCAATTCTTCAATTTTTCAATTTTTACATTCTCCAATGAAACTCATAAAGAGCGGGTGTGGGTTGAGTACCGTTGATGAGTATTCCGGGTGGAACTGGGTACCGATGTACCAGCGCTTCTCGGGTATCTCTACAATCTCTACCAGGTTGGCGTCGGGGTTGATACCCACGCACTTCATGCCGGCAGCCTCGTACTCCTCCTGATACTGGTTGTTAAACTCGTAACGGTGGCGGTGGCGCTCCTTGATCAGTGTCTCCTCACCATAAGCCTCGTAGGCACGGCTGCCCTTAACCAGTTCGCACTCATAGGCGCCCAGGCGCATGGTACCGCCCATCTCGGTGATGGTTTTCTGCTCCTCCATCATGTCGATTACTGGGTGTTGGGTGTTGGTGGCGAACTCCATGCTGTTGGCATCGGTGTAGCCCAGCACGTTACGGGCAAACTCGATGACCATCATCTGCATACCCAGACAGATACCGAAGGTGGGTATATTGTTCGTACGTGTGTATTCTGCGGCGATAATCTTGCCTTCGATACCGCGACTGCCGAAGCCTGGGCAGACCACGATGCCTGCCAGTCCTTTCAGTTTCTCGGCTACGTTCTGCTTGGTTATCTCCTCGCTGTTCACAAAATGCAGACGGGCTTTCACGTCGTTGTAGATACTAGCCAGGTTCAAGCTCTCGCGAATACTCTTGTAGGCATCCTGTAGGTCGTATTTGCCTACCAGTCCGATGTGGACCTCACGGGTCGCGTTACGCTGCTTGTCGAGGAAGTTGCGCCAAGGCTTCATGGCTGGAGTCTCGCCAACGGGGATGCCAATCTTACGCATGATGGCTGCATCCAGTCCTTGGTGCTGCATGTTTACTGGTACCTCGTAGATGCTGGGCAGATCCTCGCTCTGTACCACGCACTCCAGATCCACATTGCAGAACGAGGCTACCTTCATACGCATAGCGTCGTCGAGATGTTGCTCGGTGCGCAGTACCAGTATGTCGGGCTGGATACCCATACCCTGCAGCTCTTTCACGCTGTGCTGAGTGGGCTTGGTCTTCAGCTCGTCGGCTGCTTTTAAATAAGGTACGTACGTGAGGTGAACGCATACGGCGTTGCGGCCCAGCTGGTAGCGCAACTGTCGGATGGCCTCCATAAAGGGCGCGCTCTCGATATCGCCGATGGTGCCTCCCACCTCGGTGATGATAAAGTCGAAGCCCTCGTTGAGCTCCTGGCGAAGCATGCGTCGTTTGATTTCGTCGGTGATATGCGGTACTACCTGGATCGTTTTACCCAGGTAGTCGCCATGACGCTCGCGATCTATCACCGTCTTGTAGATGCGACCTGTTGTTATAGAGTTGTTTCGTGTTGTGTGTATGCCTGTAAATCGTTCGTAGTGTCCCAGATCGAGGTCGGTCTCAAAACCGTCAGCTGTTACATAGCACTCGCCGTGCTCGTAGGGGTTCAGCGTGCCCGGATCGATGTTGATATACGGGTCGAACTTCTGGATGGTAACTTTGTAGCCGCGTGCCTGCAGCAGTTTGCCAATGCTGGCCGATATGATTCCCTTGCCTAGTGATGAAACCACACCTCCTGTTACGAATATGTACTTTGTTTCCATAAAACCTGTTTATTTTATGGACTGCAAAGGTAGGCATTTTACGGATATGAGTCAATAGTTATGGCTGTATTTAAATCTACATTTTACCTCAAACTATCAACTTGAAAGAAAAAGGTTTCATTTTGCTTTCAGATTATAATTAGTATAACTATCATATGTCAATGATTAGTTTTTTTAATGAATATCAAGTTTTTGCGAGAATTGTGATTTTTACAAAAATATTTGTTGTACCTTTGCAGGCATGAAACCAGCTCAAATTTTTAATCAGTATATCTGGATTATCAATACGCTCAGGGCCTATAAACAGTTGACGTTTGAGGAACTGGCACGTAAATGGCGCAACGACGAAGTGGCCGATGGTAATCCATTGGTACGATCATCGTTCAACCGTCATCGCGATGCCATTGCCGATATGTTTGGTATCGACATTCGTTGTACACCTAAAACATATAAGTATTATATCGAGAACCCTGAAACATTGGGTAATGATAGTTTGGAGCGATGGCTTTTCTCGTCGCTGGCTGTGCATGGCGTGCTGAGCGATAGTGTGTCGATCAAAGACCGTGTGGTGCTTGAGAGTGTGCCTGCTGGCGTAGAGCATTTGGGTACGATCATTCAAGCCATAAAATCGGGTAAGAAGATACTGATACGCTATCAGCGTTTTGGTGGTGAGGCTTATGATAAGGTGGTGGCGCCTTATGCTATCAAACTGTTTTGTCAGCGCTGGTATCTGTTGTCGTTCACTGGTAGGCACTATGCTAACTATGCGCTCGACCGCATGCAGAGTGTGAAGCTTACTGATGAGAACTTTGAGCTGCCTGAGGGTTTCAGTCCGCAGGATTATTTTAGTGAGTACTATGGGGTGATGACTACCGACGAGCCGCTGACACACATGGTGGTAAGGGCACACAGTTGGGCTCCCAACTATCTGCGCACGTTGCCGCTACATCATTCTCAACGCGAACTGCGCTCAGGCAAGTTGCCTTCGGGTAGCGAATATACCGACTTCTCGTTTGATATCCGTCCTACGATAGATTTTCTGAGTCAACTGCTGTCGCATGGCGATGGTATTGAGGTGCTTGAGCCAAAGGAGGTACGCCAGCAAATGCTGAAAATGATTGATGATACCCGCAATCGCTATTAAGAGCTGTTAAATTCGCAACTATAATCTTAATTTTGTTTAACCAATGAGGTGGTGTCCTGACTTATGGGACACCACCTCATTTACTTTGCAGTCAAAATCAAATCATAAATAACTAATAAAAAAAGAAAAAGATTATGGCAAGTTTATTTTTTGTAACCGTTCTGATTGTGGCTCTCAATGAGCTGGTTTCAGATATCATTAAAATTCAAAAGTAATTAATTTAAGTAAAATCTGATTTCAATCTGTAAGCAAAACGCGAGTTATTGCTTACAGATTGTTATTTTTGATAAAAACGAAGATAAAAATGTTAGTAATATAAGTCGGTTTAATATCAAAACGTCATACCTTTGCATCCGAAATCAGACAAACTGTTAGAATAATAAAGGATAATATGACAAAAAGTAATCAACAAGGACTCTATCGGAACAGCTACGAGCATGATGCTTGCGGTGTGGGTATGGTGGTAAATATCCACGGTGGTAAAAGTCATGATCTGGTTGACAATGCACTGAAAGTGCTTGAGAATATGGAACACCGTGGTGCTGAGACACGCGATAAGACCGGTGATGGTGCGGGTATCATGGTACAGATACCCCACGAGTTTATATTGCTTCAAGGTATTCCCGTGCCTGAAAAAGGTAAGTACGGCACAGGTCTGGTTTTTCTTCCTAAGTCAGAACTGGCTCAGCAGCAGATACTGAGTGTGATGATTGAGGAGATTGAGCGTGAGGGCTTGCAGCTGATGCATCTGCGCACGGTGCCCACCAATCCTGAGGTGCTGGGTGTGGCTGCCCGTGAGGTGGAACCCGATATCAAGCAGATTTTTGTAACGGGCGTATCCGAGGATCATGTGCCCGTTTTCGAACGTATATTATATAAGGTACGCAAGCGCATTGAGAATCGTGTTGCCAACGACGATTTCTATCTGTGCTCGCTCTCAAGCAAGAATATTATCTACAAGGGCATGCTGACCAGCGGACAGCTGCGACGCTATTTCCCCGACCTATCGAACGACTATTTTACAAGCGGACTGGCCTTGGTTCACTCACGCTTCTCAACCAATACTTTCCCCAAATGGAAGCTGGCACAGCCTTTCCGACTGCTGGCCCACAATGGTGAGATTAATACTATTCGTGGAAACAGAGGATGGATGAAGGCAAGAGAGAGTGTGCTGAGCAGTGAGGCGCTGGGCGATATCAAGGACCTGCGTCCGATTGTTCAGGATGGCATGAGCGATTCGGCCAGTCTTGACAACGTGTTCGAGTTCCTGATGATGAGCGGACTCTCGTTGCCACAGGCTATGGCTATCCTGGTGCCTGAGAGCTTTAATGACAAGAATCCTATTAGCGAAGATTTGAAAGCCTTCTACGAATATCACTCTATCCTGATGGAACCGTGGGACGGTCCGGCAGCCCTGTTGTTCAGCGATGGTCGCTACGCAGGTGGTATGCTCGATCGTAACGGTCTGCGCCCCAGTCGCTATACCATCACCAAGCAAGGTATGATGGTAGTAGCTTCTGAGGTTGGCGTGATGGACTTTGAACCTGGTGATGTGGTTTCGAAAGGTCGCCTTCAGCCTGGAAAGATATTGCTGATTGATACCCAAGAAGGAAAGATATATTACGATGGCGAGATTAAGGAGCAGTTGGCTAAAGCACATCCTTATCGCGAGTGGCTCTCGGAGAACCGTGTCCAGTTGGAGAAGTTGAAGAGTGGTCGTAAGGTTGATAACGGCGTGGCTGACCTGCAGCGCAAGTTAGTGCAGTTTGGATATGGACAGGAGGATATCGACAAGACCATCATTCCGATGGCTACTGCAGGACAAGAGCCTGTGGCTGCCATGGGTAACGACACACCATTGGCTGTGATCTCAGACCGTCCACAGGTGTTCTTCAACTATTTCCGTCAGCAGTTTGCACAGGTCACCAACCCCGCTATCGACCCTATACGTGAGGAGCTGGTGATGAGTCTTACAGAGTATATCGGAGCTGTGGGAACAAACATCCTCACCCCCGATGCCTCTAACTGTAAGATGGTGCGCCTGCCGCAGCCTGTTTTGACCAATACACAGCTTGATATATTGTGTAACATCCGCTATAAAGGTTTTAATACCAAGAAACTGCCCATCCTTTTTGAGAAGGCCAAGGGTGAGGAAGGCTTGCGCCAGGCACTGGACAATCTGTGCCACCAGGCCGAAGCCAGCGTAGATGAGGGCGTGAACTATATTATTCTGAGCGATCGCGACCTGGACGAGGCGCATGCCGCTATCCCATCGCTGTTGGCTGTTAGTGCTGTTCACCACTACCTGATTAGTGTGGGTAAGCGTGTGCAGACAGCTCTTATCGTGGAGAGTGGTGAGATTCGTGAGACAATGCATGCTGCCCTGCTGTTGGGCTATGGTGCCAGTGCATTGTGTCCCTATATGACTTTTGCCATCCTCGACGACCTTGTGAAGCGTGGTAAGATTCAGGAGGCCTACGAAACGGCTGAGAAGAATTATATCAAGGCAGTGGATAAGGGCTTAAAGAAGATTATGAGTAAGATGGGTATCTCTACCATCCGCAGCTACCGAGGCGCTAAGATCTTTGAGAGCATCGGACTGAGTGAAGACCTGCTGCGCCGCTACTTCGGTACCGAGGTGAGCACCATTGGTGGAGTGGGCCTGAAGGAGATTGCCCGCGATGCCATCCGTCTTAGCGACACTCAACACTCATCACTCAATACTCAACTGCCCAACCAGGGTCAGTTTGCTTGGCGCAAGGACGGCATCAAGCATGCTTGGAACCCAGAAACCATCGCTAAGCTGCAGTTGGCTACCAGAAAGGGCGACTATGAGGGATTTAAGAAATGGGCACAGCTGGTAGATGAAGGGCCACGGGTAGGCGACGGAACGTCGGGGATGAAGGAATCGCCCATCTTTATCCGCGACTTCTTCGGATTTAAGAAGGCCGCTGAGCCTACACCTATCGACGAGGTGGAGAGCGTAGAAAGCATTGTAAAGCACTTTGTGACAGGTGCTATGAGTTTTGGTGCATTGAGCATCGAAGCCCACGAGGCATTGGCCTTAGCGATGAATAAGTTGGGTGCTCGCTCTAACACTGGTGAGGGTGGTGAAGATAATGCCCGCTACCATGCTAAAATAGATGGTGTAAGCCTCTCAAGTAAGACCAAACAGATAGCCAGTGGACGTTTTGGTGTGACTGCCGAATACCTGGTGAATGCTGAAGAAATACAGATTAAGGTGGCACAGGGTGCTAAACCTGGTGAAGGTGGACAGTTGCCCGGTTTCAAAGTGAACGACATCATCGCCAAGACGCGTAATGCCATCCCTGGCATCTCGCTCATCTCGCCACCACCACATCATGATATCTATAGTATCGAAGATTTGGCACAACTTATCTTCGACCTCAAGAATATTAACCCCACAGCTGCTGTAAGTGTGAAACTGGTGGCTGAGAGTGGCGTGGGTACCATTGCCGCTGGTGTGGCTAAGGCTAAGGCCGACCTAATTGTTATCAGTGGTGCCGAAGGTGGTACAGGCGCTTCTCCAGCTTCGAGCATGCGCTTCGCTGGTATCTCGCCTGAGATAGGATTGGCAGAAACCCAGCAGACATTGGTGATCAACGGCCTGCGCAACCAGGTACGCCTGCAGACCGACGGACAGTTGAAGACCGCCAAAGATGTGATTATCATGGCGATGCTGGGTGCCGACGAGTTCTCGTTTGGTACACTGCCTCTGATCGTGCTGGGTTGTGTGATGATGCGAAAGTGTAACACCAATACCTGTCCGATGGGTGTGGCCACCCAGAACCCTGAGTTGCGCAAGCATTTTGAGGGTAGGGCTGAATATGTGGTTAACTATTTCACCTTCTTGGCACAGCAGGTGCGTGAATACCTGGCCGAAATAGGTGTGAAGAGTTTGAAGGAGATTATCGGACATACCGAACTGATTGAGGTGAATACCGCTAATGCTACCGACAAGCAAAAGACCATCGACTTTGGACGCTTGTTGCACAAGCCTGAGACAGACAAAGCCCTCTATTGGGATCGCGGTGCCTACACCAAGGTAACAGGTGTAAAGGACGAGGAGATAATTCGTGCCGCTCAAAAGGCTATCAACGACCAGGAAGAGGTGACGCTCGACTATGCTATAAAAAATACCGACCGTGCTGTAGGTACGATGCTCTCGGGTGCAATTGCTCTGAAATATGGTGAAGAGGGACTGCCCGATGGTACTATCAAGATCAAGTTCAAGGGATCGGCTGGTCAGAGCTTCGGTGCCTTTGCTGTGAAGGGTGTTGATATCCGTCTGGAAGGTGAGACCAACGACTATTTCGGTAAGGGTCTCTCGGGTGGACGTATCTCTATCTTGCCTCCTGCTCGTCGTAGTAACGACTTCAAGGCTGAAGACAATATCATTGCTGGTAACACCGGTCTGTATGGTGCTACTAGTGGCGAACTCTATATTAATGGTAAGGTGGGTGAGCGCTTTGGTGTGCGCAACTCTGGTGCCATTGCTGTGATAGAAGGTGCTGGCGACCACTGCTGTGAGTATATGACTGGCGGTCGTGTGGTAGTATTAGGAAAGACGGGTCGTAACTTCGCTGCTGGTATGAGTGGTGGTGTGGCCTATGTCTATGACCCTGAACACACCTTCGACTACTTCTGTAATATGGATATGGTGGAGCTCTCGCTGGTTGAGGACTCAGTATCGCGCAAAGAACTGCTCGAACTGATCCGTCAGCACTACCTGCATACGGGCTCAGCTCTTGCAGGACGCATGCTTGATGACTGGCATCGCTATATCGAGGACTTTATACAGGTAGTGCCTATCGAGTACAAACGCGTGCTCGAAGAAGAGAAGATGGCGCGCCTGCACGAAAAGATCGCCGATATCCAGCGAGACTATTGAGAATAATGTAAAAATGTAAAAATGAAATAATGTAAAAATGAATTGTTACATTTTTTAATTTTATAATTTTTAAATTTTAAATAAGATGGGAAATCCAAAAGCATTTTTAGAGATACATCGTCAGGAGGCTGGTTACCGCCCCATTCATGATAGAATTCACGACTTTGGCGAGGTGGAGCAGACGCTCAACACGCGCGAACGTAAGTTGCAGGCCTCACGCTGCATGGACTGTGGCGTGCCCTTCTGCCATTGGGCTTGTCCACTAGGCAACAAAGCTCCCGAGTGGAATGATGCCCTGTATAAAGGCGACTGGGAGTTGGCTTATAGACTGCTGAACAGCACAAACCCCTTCCCAGAGTTCACTGGTCGTATCTGTCCTGCACTGTGCGAGAAGGCTTGTGTACTCAACCGTTTTAACCACGAGCCAACCACCAACCGCGAAGATGAGTGTGCTATCACCGAGATGGCCTTTCAGGAGGGTGTCATCCAGCCCAACACCGATATCAAGCGTAATGGTAAGAAGGTGGCTGTGATTGGTGCTGGTCCTGCCGGACTGGCTGCCGCCAACGACCTGAACCACATGGGCTACGAGGTGACCGTATTTGAGAAGAACGAGGCTGCAGGTGGCTTGCTGCGCTATGGTATCCCCAACTTCAAGCTCAACAAGGCTGTCATCGACCGCCGCATCGCCCTGCTGGAGGCTGAAGGCATCGAGTTTAAATATGGACAAGAAATAATGTTCAATGTTCAATGTTCAATGTTCAATGATTACGACGCTGTCGTAATCGCCTCCGGCACGCCTACCGCCCGCGATCTTAAGGCCCCTGGTCGCGAACTGAAAGGTGTGCACTTCGCCCTCGAGCTGCTGTCGCAGCAGAACCGTGTGCTGGCAGGCATCGAGTTTGCAAAGGATGAACGCATCAGCGCCAAGGGCAAGGATGTGCTCGTGATTGGTGGTGGCGACACTGGTTCTGACTGTATTGGTACAGCCCACCGTCAGGGTTGCAAAAGCGTTACCCAGATTGAGATTATGCCCCGTCCGGTAGAAGGTCCCGACGACCCTCAGAACCCCTGGCCCAACTGGCCACGTACCCTTAAGACCACCTCTTCGCACGAAGAAGGCTGCACCCGTCGCTGGAATATCAACACCCTTGAGTTCTTGGGTAAGGATGGAAAGCTGACAGGCGTGAAAGTACAGGAGATAGACTGGAAACCAAATCCCGAAGGTGGTCGTCCTATCATGGTAGAGAAAGGTAAACCCGAGATAATTAAAGCCGAACTTTGCTTGCTGGCTATGGGATTCCTCAAGCCTGAGCATCCTAGTTATTCTAATAATGTGTTTGTTTGTGGCGATGCGGCCAATGGCGCGTCACTTGTGGTGCGCGCCTTGGCCAGCGGTCGCGAAACAGCAGCAAAGGTTCATGCTTTCTTATCAGCATAAGTGGACTATTGCCATCTTTATGCCTACTCAAACTCGCAGATGTAAGCCATCTGCGAGTTTTTTTTACGGATTATTACAAAATAGGCTATTTTGCTTTTAATCTATAACAAATTGTAAGTAAAATAACGCTGTTTGCTTACAGAATGGTAATTTGCATATATTTCTGCAAACAAATCGTTAATAGTTTTTGTGGTATATGGCATTTTGTGTTAACTTTGCACTCAAATAATAATCATTAGGATTGCTTAGGGTATGACAAACAATAAACAAAGCAGAAAGATTCATTTCACCAAGATGCATGGCGCTGGAAATGATTACATCTATGTTAATACCATAGAGTATCCTATCAGCGACCCAGCTCGGGCTGCTATCGCCTGGAGCGATCGCCATAAGGGCATTGGCTCCGACGGTCTGGTGCTGATTGGCACCCCCTCGACACCTGATGCTGACTTCTCGATGCGAATTTTTAATGCCGATGGTAGTGAGGCCATGATGTGTGGCAATGCATCGCGATGTATCGGAAAATACCTCTTTGAGTGTGGGTGGACAGATAAGACAGAGATTAAGCTCGAAACACTTTCTGGCATCAAAACGCTGCAACTACATATAGAAGGTAAGGTGGTAACTTCGGTTACTGTGGATATGCTCGAACCCGTATTGGAGAACGATGCGCAGTTTATCCCTACGCGCTGCTCTGGAAACGGTACTTTTGTATCGATGGGTAATCCCCACTATGTGATTTTTACCGATGATGTGGATCAGGTAGGCGAAAGGGGGCATGTGCTTGAGCATCACCCCGCTTTTCCCCAGCGCTGTAATATCGAGTTTGCCCGCGTGGAGGCCGATGGCAGTATCCGTACCCGTGTGTGGGAGCGTGGAAGTGGCATCACCCAAGCTTGTGGTACAGGTGCTTGCGCCACCGCTGTGGCAGCCGTGTTGACAGGTCGTGCACCTCGCATTTCGCTGATTGTGATGGATGGCGGTACGCTCACCATCGAGTGGCGTGAGAGCGACAATCATGTCTATATGACGGGGCCTGCAACATTCGTGTTCGAAGGAGAAATAGAATATGAAAACGATCATTAAATAAGTTAAATCAACGCAATTATGGAAGCATTAAGATTTCAGGTTGTCGGTGAGGCTTTCAAGAAAAAGCCACTCGACGTAAAAGTACCAAGTGAGAGACCTTGTGAGTATTTCGGTAAGAAGGTCTTCAATCGTGAGAAAATGTACAAGTATCTGCCTAAGGACGTGTACGAGAAGATGATCGATGTGATCGACAATGGTGCCCGTCTGGACCGTACCGTAGCTGATGCTGTGGCTGCCGGTATGAAGCAGTGGGCCACCGAGAATGGTGTCACTCACTACACTCACTGGTTCCAGCCCCTTACTGAAGGTACTGCCGAGAAGCACGACTCGTTTATCGAGCACGATGGCAAGGGTGGTATGGTAGAGGAGTTTACTGGCAAGTTGCTTGTACAGCAGGAACCTGATGCTTCTTCATTCCCTTCTGGTGGCATCCGCTCTACATTCGAGGCTCGTGGTTATTCTGCATGGGATCCCACGTCTCCAGTTTTCATTATAGATGATACATTGTGTATCCCCACTGTCTTTATCAGTTATAGTGGTGAGGCGCTCGACTACAAGGCACCATTGCTGCGTGCCCTGCATGCCGTCAACGTTGCTGCTACTGATGTTTGCCATTATTTCGATCCCACAGTGAAGAAAGTAACCTCTAACCTCGGATGGGAGCAGGAGTATTTCCTGGTGGATGAGGGTCTCTATGCAGCTCGTCCCGACCTGTTGCTCACCGGTCGCACCCTGATGGGTCATGATTCTGCTAAGAACCAGCAGATGGACGACCACTACTTCGGTGCAATCCCCGAGCGTGTTCAGGCTTTCATGAAGAACCTGGAGTTTGAGGCACTGGAGCTGGGTATCCCCGTAAAAACCCGTCATAACGAGGTGGCACCAAACCAGTTTGAGCTGGCACCAATTTTTGAAGAAACTAACCTTGCTGTCGATCATAATATGCTGTTGATGTCGGTGATGAAGCGCATTGCCCGTAAGCACGGATTCCGTGTGCTGCTGCATGAGAAGCCATTCGCTGGCATCAATGGCTCTGGTAAGCACAACAACTGGAGCTTGAGTACCGACAATGGTGTGCTGCTGCATGCACCTGGTAAGACCCCCGAGGCTAACCTGCGCTTTGCCACCTTCATCGTTGAGACACTGATGGGTGTATATCGCCACAACGGTCTGCTCAAGGCCTCTATCATGAGCGCAACCAACGCCCACCGTCTGGGTGCCAACGAGGCTCCCCCAGCCATCGTTTCAAGCTTCCTTGGTAAGCAGGTAAGCGAACTGCTCGACCATATTGAGAAGGCTGATGTTGATGATGTACTGGCTATGGCTGGTAAGCAGGGCTTGAAGATGGATATTCCTGAGATTCCTGAGCTGCTCATCGATAATACCGACCGCAACCGTACTTCTCCATTCGCCTTCACCGGCAACCGCTTTGAGTTCCGTGCTGTAGGTAGCGAGGCCAACTGCGCCAGTGCTATGATTGCTCTGAATGCTGCTGTTGCTGAGGCATTGGTTGACTTCAAGAAGCGTGTGGATGCCCTCATCCCAGCATATACTGAGAAACTGAAGGGCACAGAGCACAGCGCTACCTATCACGCCATCATCGACGTGCTGCGTGAAGATATCAAGACTTGTAAGCCCATCCGCTTTGATGGCAACGGCTACAGCGATGAGTGGGTAGCAGAGGCTGAGAAGCGTGGTCTTGATGTAGAGAAGAGCTGTCCAAAGATCTTTGAGCGCTATCTCGACGATGCCAGCATCCAGATGTTTGAGAGCCTGGGTGTGATGACCAAGAAGGAGCTAGAGGCTCGCAATGAGGTGAAGTGGGAGACCTACACCAAGAAGATTCAGATTGAGGCCCGTGTGCTGGGCGACATCTCGATGAACCATATCATCCCAGTGGCTACACGTTACCAGAGCGAGCTGCTCAGCAACTTGAACCACATGGCTGTGGTATTCCCCATCGATACTGCCGATAAGCTCTCGGCCCGTAACAAGAAGATTATCCAGGAGATTGCCGAGCGCACCTTTGCTATTGAGAAGGGCGTAGAGGAGCTCGTAGAGGCCCGTAAGAAGGCTAATAAGATAGAGTGCGAACGCGAGAAGGCCATTGCCTATCACGATCAGGTAGAGCCTAAGCTCGATGAGATTCGTTATCAGATTGACAAACTTGAGCTGATAGTAGATGACGCTCTCTGGCCATTGCCAAAGTACAGAGAGCTGTTGTTCATCCGATAATAATAAGGACAAGAACACTAAAAATGAAGGAGCCTGCAGTGATGCAGGCTCCTTTTCGTGTTATTCCTGGTAATCAATCATTTTGGAACTACTAATTACTAACTAATATCAACTATATGTGTACCTAAAATTTAAAAATAACGTATGAATCTAATTCAGCTGGAATGTGCATTTGGTTGGGAGCTGATCAGAGGCTGTGCCGATGAGCGCCTCATACTTGCCAGGCTCTGCACACCAGTTGCTTGTTGCCTCGTCATAATAGTTCAAGGCATCGGCACCGATGGTCAGTGTCACCTGCTTTGTCTCACCTGGTTGCAGATAAACCTTCTGGAAGGCCTTGAGTTCCTTCACAGGGCGATCTATCTTGCTCTGTTTGGCTGCGATGTACAGCTGCACTGTCTCGCTGCCAGCACACTTTCCTGTGTTAGTGACGGGCACGGTGAAGGTGATCTGAGTGTTGGGTGTCAGGTGTTGGGTGTTAGCGGTGGCCTTGCCCAGCTTGAAGGTGGTGTAGCTCAGTCCGTGACCGAAAGCGAAGAGAGGCTTCAGCTTCTTGGCATCGGTGTAACGATAGCCTACGTAGATACCCTCCTTATATTCCTCGTCGATAATCTTATAATCCTCGCGCCATGTGCCAGGATAGCTGCCTGTGGCGTGTGCACCACATTGGTCGAGTGAAGCATACCAGGTGAATGGCAGCTTGCCCGATGGGTTTACGTCGCCTGCCAGTACTGATGCGATGGCCTCGCCAGCCTCAGAACCGATGAACCAAGCCTGTACCACTGCAGGCACCTTCTTGATCCAGGGTAGGGTAGCACCGTTGCCCGAGATGTTGACATATACCAGACGTGGGTTCACCTTCAGGATAGCCTCTATCACCTCGTTCTGTGTGTAAGGCAGATCATAGCTCTTGCGGTCGTGACCCTCACAATCCTGATAGTCGCTCTTGTTCAGTCCGCCCACGAAGATCACCACGTCGGCCTCCTTAGCCTTGGCCACAGCCTCGGCAGTAAGCTCTGCCTGCGAACGGGTCTCATACAGTGAGCGTCCTACCTTCACGCCGTTGTAGCTCTGAACGGTGTCGCCCACGTAACCGCGAACGTAATCCACCTCGGCATCAGCAAAGCGTGCCTTGATACCATCGAGAGGCAGAATCTCCTTCTGGGCTTTGAGCGATGAAGAACCACCACCCACAGTCATCATCTTGATGGCGTTCTCGCCCACTACGAGGATGCGTGATGGCTGTTGCAATGGCAGCAAACTTCCACCTTTCAACTCTTTCATTTTTTCATTCTTAAGCAGTACGATACCCTCCTGAGCAATCTTAAGCGCTGTCTGATAGTGGCTCTCGCTGCACAGGAATCCGTAAGGCTTGTTGCGGTTCATCGTGGTGCGATAGAACAGGCGCAACACGCGGCGCACCTTCTCGTCGAGCTCCTTGGTGGTATATTTGCCCTGCTGTATCAGTTTCTTGTAGGGCACTGCCAGATAGTAGTTGTCGTAGGCATTAGAGGTGCCCTCGCTCAGACCGTTGGTCCATGAGCCGAACTCCAGGTCGAGACCGTTGTTGATGGCCTCCTCAGTGTCGTGGCAACCACCCCAGTCGCTGATCACCACACCGTCGAAGCCCCAGTCCTTCTTCAGGATCTTGTTCAGCATCGTGGCGTTGTGACAGTTGTGCACACCCTGATACAGGTTGTAGGCACCCATGATGCTCCAGGCACCACCCTCCTGCACGGCAGCCTTGAAGGCAGGCAGATAAATCTCGTGCAGCGCACGGTCGCTTACAATCACGTTCACCTGATGGCGATACTCCTCGTCGTTGTTCAGCGCATAGTGCTTTACGCAGGCAGCCACACCTTTCGACTGCAGTCCCTGTACGTAGGGCACTACCATGCGTGAGGCCAACCATGGGTCTTCGCCCATATACTCGAAATTACGTCCGCCCAGTGGGGTGCGATAGATATTCACGCCAGGACCCAGCATCACGCTCTTGTTGCGATAGAGTGCCTCTTCGGCCAGATTCTCTCCATAGAGGCGTGCCAGCTGTGGATTCCAGGTGGCAGCCAGACAGGTGAGGGCAGGGAAGGCCACGCACGAGTCGTTGGTCTGTCCGGCCTGTTCCCACTCGTCCCAAAGCACATCGGGGCGCACGCCGTGAGGACCGTCGTCGGTCCACAGGTCAGGGAATCCCAGGCGCTTTACACCAGGACTTGAAAACTTACTCTGCGCGTGTATCACGGCAATCTTCTCTTCGAGTGTCATACGGCTGAGTGCATCGTCGATGCGCTGCTCAATGGGTTTACTCTCGTCGAGATATACCGGCAGGCTCTGTGCCTGCGCCATAGTTGTAGCGCCAATCACGAGTGCTGACATGATAAATTTCTTCATTGCTAATATTCGTTGTTTTCTATGTTATTCACTTCTCAGTTGTCACTTCTCAGTTTTTCTCATTCCCATGCTTAGGATGTATTCTTGTTGAGGAGTGCAGTTCTCAATGCGACAGTTCTCGGCAAACTGCTTCAGTAGCTGGCGGAACTTGGCCTGGTCGGGACGTGCCTCGCGCCATTCTTGATAGGTGTTGCGCGATGTCTCGGCATATTTCACCACGATGCTGTCCCATCCCTCAGGGCGCTGTATGCCCATCATGCACTGGTTGTCCACCTTCTTATATGGCCAGAAGGTGTAGCCGATGTTGTTATCCTTCAGCACCTTCACAAAGTCGCGCTGCCACTCCATGGTGTTATGCCCGAACTCACCCATGTACATCGGACGGTTCACTGAGTCACGGAAGTTGATATAGTGACTGATAGCCTCCTTGGTGGCAGGTCCGCCATAGCGATGACAGGTGTACATCAGTTTGTCGTCGTAGGTGGTGTCGTCCAGCATCCAGAAGAAGCTGTTCCAGTGTGCACCACCCAGCAGGATGATGTGGTTTCTGTCCACCTGACGGATGGCCTTTACTGCCTTTTTATATACCGGCTGCAACAATTGGTAGAGTGAGTCTTTGTTCTCAAAATAGTGGGCGATGGGCTCGTTCATCAGTTCGTAGCCCAGAATGGTAGTCTCGCTACGATAGCGATAGGCTATCTCGCGCCATATCTTGCAGAACAACTGCTGACTCTGCTCGCTCTCGAACAGCCAGGGGTAGCCATGTCCGTCGTCGATGTTGTCGCCCGTTTGTCCGCCTGGACAGTCGTGCATATCCAGAATCAGATACAGTTTGTTGGCCTTGCACCAGGTGATGACCGAGTCGATGCGTGCGTAGCCATCCTTCTTGCCTGTCTGTCCCATGTAATCCTCGTCGCAGAACAGCTTGTAGTTGAAAGGCAGACGAATGGTGTTGGCACCCTGATTGGCAATGAAGTCGATATCCTTACGTGTCACGTAGTTATCCTTGAACTGCTGCCAGAACTCGGCAGTGGCGTCGGGACCCACGGCCTCCTTCATCATCAGGTCGATCATCCACGCCGAGTTGGTACGTCCGAAGCCGAACATATAACCCTCCGGGTTCAACCAGTTGCCCAGGTTGGTGCCCTGAATCAGAAGCTTCTCACCGTTAGGCTTGATGAGGTCGTGCCCCTTGATGGTGACGAAACCATTGGCATCGTTCTGCTTGCCCACGTTGCAGGCCATCAGCAGGAGTGCAAAGAGATAAACGAATGCTTTCTTCATTGTTTTGTTATGATTTGTCTGTTCTGGATGTATATTCCTTTTTTATTGGGTTGCTGCACCTTTCGGCCCTGCAGGTCGTAGAGGGTGCTGCTGTTCTTTTCTGTTGTCTTGGCATGTGTGATACCGGTGGCACTCAACTTCTGGGCGAAGGCCTCCTGCAGATAGGGGATATGAGTGTTCACAAACGCCTTCAGATCGCTGATGTAGCTGTCGTAGTCGTTGTGGTACTTGTGCTTCTCGAAGCTGTACACCTGCTGGTTGATGGGCCACACCTTGAAATTCTGAGCCTGTGTCTGCCAGATGGCACCACGCAAACTGTCGATAGATGCTATCAGGTGCTGCTGTAGTCCGGCTTCTACCAGTGCGTTCAGACGGTCGTTGCAAGCCTTGGCAAACCAAGGGTCGAGCCACAGGCGCTGCAGAATTTTTTCGAATGGACGGTTCCACAAGCCTAAGTAGGCCTCCATCTGTCGCAGCAGACTCTTTTCCGAGCTATTGTCGTAGCCCAAGTCAAGGTCCCACAGCGGTCCGAAGTGCATCTTCTGTTCGTCGGCCTCCTTGTACATGTAGATGCTGTAAAGTGCATCGATGTTGCCCGTGAGCTCAGCGCCTACGTACCAGTTAATAAAATCGGTCTCATCGATATAGGCGCGATAACCTTTCTCGGGGTCGCGGTAGTCATCACTGGCCACTGCTTTCTCGAATGCCTCCAGCCACTGTCCGATGGCGATGCGCTTATCCATGGTGAGCAGCTCGTCATCAGGATTCTTGATGTTGTACATGATGCCGTAGCGGGTGGATGTGATGTAGGGCTCCTCTCGTGAGTTCTCGTTGGCCACCTCCAGCAGCCAACCGTTGTCCTCATCTACCTCAACGCGCTTTTTGTGCACCTGCACCTGGTCGCTAATCTGGTAGGTTCCGCGGTATTTGCCATTAAGATAAAGATCGATGAACTTGGCAGCCGGACAGAACTTCATGCCGATGAAACGTCCGAGTTGATAAGTCAGGGCATTGCGAATCATGGTCTTGTCGCCGTGATTGGCCAGCAAGGTCCAACTTTTGGCTTTCGCAAAGTCCTCACCTAACAGTGTTTGCTTTTTGTCGAACTTAACTCGGTAGGGTTTCTTGTCAGAGTTCCACCACGATGAGTTGCCTCGTCCTCTTATCTGGGTGTTCTCGATGCGGGTGGTGTTGTCGCCGTCCACCATCGTGAAGGTACACTTCAGGTAATTCTCCTTGCTGGTGATGTCCTGAGCGTTCTCCGTCTCGATATACACCGTTGGCACGTCGGTAAGTTGTTTATATTGCTGGGCCGGCGCTGAGCCGACCGCAGCAATAAACAACAAAGTTGAGAGTACTGTTTTTGGTTTCATTTATTTCTTTTGGAATACACGCACGTAATCTACTTCCATCGTGGCGGGCAGTGCACTCTCGTCCACGCCTTGAGCGCCACCCCAGTCGCCACCCCAAGCCAGGTTGAGGATCACGTAGAACGGATCATCGTAGGGCCAGTCGTCGCGACCCAGTCCACGGTTGTCGTAGCTCAGCTGAACCTTACCATCCACATAGGTGGTGATGTTCTTGGCTGTCCACAGGATAGCGTAGGTGTGGAATTCGCCTTCGGCACCATCGCATTTCATCTCGTGGGTCACCTGGGTGTTGTTAGAGTGTACGTGTGCATTGGCATGCAGACTTGATGATACGTAGTTGGGGTGATAGCCCACCTCTTCCATGATATCAATCTCGCCATCAGCAGGCCACGACTTGAAGTTCACTGGCATCATCCAGAAGGCAGGCCATGTGCCCTTGCCCTTTGGCAGTTTGATGCTGGCCTCGATATAACCGTAGGTCCAGCCCTCTTTTACCTTGGCATACACACGACCAGAGTAGATTTTTCCGTTCTCCTTGCGTGCGGTGATGCGCAGGGTGCCGTTCTTAACCTCGGTCACCAACCGGCCCTCTGGCGTTTTTTGGTTCACATAGTTCTGCAGTTCGTGGTTCACCCAACCTGAGTTCTTCACCTCGTGGGTCCAGTCGGCGGCATTCAGCTGATTGCTGGTGCCTTCGAACTCGTCTTGCCAAACCAGTGTGTAGCCATCGGGGGCGTTGTAGGCAGGCTTTGCAGCAGCGGCCTGCGTCACAGTGATATTCTTACGGGCAGTACCCGACATAATGATGACGTTACCTGTACGCTCCGTGGTATTAGGGTTCTCGTCGATGGTCACAGCCACCGCATTGTTAGCATACTGAGCCGTGGCCTTCACAAAGTCGCCCTCGGCATAAACACCCCACTCTTTTCCAGTGGTGGTAACGTTAATTGTGTAGCTGCCTCCTTCGGCAGGTGCATTGATGCTCTCCTGCGATACGGTGATCGTTGGAGCAGCGGGCTGTGGGTCATCGCTGCCCCCACCGCAGCCAGTAAAGACTGCGGTGAGTGCGAGCAATAGAGTGTTAAACATGTAACGTTTCATTAATTATTCAATTTTTTTATTTGTTATGCCTCCTTGAAGACAATCTTACTAATCTTCACCTTTGCGCCAGGTGTTGATCCTCCGAAGTCGAAGAACAGACGGATAGCCGATGCATCGGTTCCCTCTTTCAATGTAGCATTCTTCAGTGTGAATGTGTATGGCTCGTCGGCCTTGATGTCGTGACGACCCTCGCAGAAGAAGTTGCTATCGCCGCTGTCGGTGAGCTTGATAGTTACGCCTGGGCAGTCGGCATCAGCTGTTACTACTACCTGGAAGTGATACTCCTTGTTGGCCTTAGCTGTCAGGTCGGTGTCGATATGGAACTGACCCTGCCACTGGCTGCCACCCATACCCTCAGGGAGTGTGAGCTCAACAGTGTCGCCGTTGCGAGTAGCTACAGGCTGGTTGCCCAGCTCTGTCCAAGCGTCGTTGGCGAACCAGTAGGCGAATGTGCTCTTTACTGAACCATCGTCAACACCCTTCCACAGGTTTGAAGGATCGTCGTAGTTCAGTACTACAGCCTCTTCGAGATAGATCTTGCTGATCTTCACGTGAGTGCCAGCAGGTGTACCACCAAAGTCGAAGAACATGCGCAGAACATCAGCATCAGCGCCCTCCTTCAGTGTCAGACCCTCGCGCTTCACGATGAGTGGCTCGTCGGCCTTAACAGGGATGCGCTCCTCGAGCAGGAAGTTGCTGTCGCCACCGTCGGTGAGCTTGAATGTGATACCGGCACAATCATTGTCGGCCTCTACTACACAGTAGAAGTTGTAGGCCTTCGAAGCACTTGCCTTAAGCTGGGTGTCAATATGGAACTGGCCCTGCCACTGGCTGCCACCGATACCGTCAGGCATGGTGAGTTCGTAGGTGTCGCCACTGTGTGTACATACTGGGCTTGTAATCTGTGTCCAGCTGTCATCAGCAAACCAGTAAGCGAACTCGCTGGCTACTGTACCATCGTCAACAGCCTTCCAGAGGTTGGCTCCGCTCTCATAGTTCCAGTCCATCACAGGCTTCTCTACTTCGCCACCTTCCTTTACGATGGTGCCGTCGTCGTTAGCGTGATCTTTGATAACCACATTGCTTACGTTGATCTTGGTAGCACCGGTAGCATGACCGAAGTCGAATACCAACTTCACCTTAGAAAGGTCTTTACCTGCTATGTCGCTCTGCCAGAATACGATATCCTGACCAGCCTTGAGGTTCACGTCGGCTACGTCGATGATAGCATCGGCATCTGCCTCGTCGGTGAGCTTAACAGTCACACCGTCGATATCCTTATCAGCATTGAAGATAACAGAGAAGTCGTAGTTGGTTCCAGCCTTCAGATTCAGGTCGGTGTGGAGGTGGAACTGAGCCTGCCAGCGGTCTGAGCAAGCATCGGGAACTGTCACGGTGTAGTCGTTGTTTCCACCAGTGTAGCCAGCTTCCATCTCGCCTGTGCGCTCTGTGCCCCAACCTGGGTTGAAGTAGAAGGTAGCGTTAGGCGTGATGCCCTTCCAGAGGTTGAAGTCGCTGTTGGCATCGAATCCCTGCTCCTCTACCAGACGCTCATCGGGAGCGCTTGTCAGGATGTAGCGCCATGCGATACCACGATCAGGAGCATCGTAAACCAGCACCAGCTTGGTGGCTGTGAGAGTCTCGATACGGAACTTAGGATTCTCGTACTGAGCGTCGCTCGAGATGTAGGGGAATGCGGTGTTGTTGGCCAGCTGGATGTAGGTCTGCTTGGTCACGTTGCCCTCAGCATCCTCCCAGTCGTAGATCTCGAAGCTCCAGCTTGAAGTCTGGTTGCCCACTGCTACATCTACGTCGGCATTGTCGTTCTGGGTGTTCCATTTGGTTACGCCCTTATTCACATAGGTGTTACCGTCGGCACCAGCATTGTAGGTATAGCTACCGCCCTTGCGAGTGGTGGCTGTGAAGGTGATGCGGTCGTCGTAAACACCGAAGTCTTTCTTATCATTTGGAGCAGCACTCCACCACTCAGTGGCAGCAGTTCCAGCAGGGCCGCAGCCCAGGTGTCCCTGCTCCTTGTTGGCTATACGTCACTCCTTGTCGCAGATACGACGGAAGTCGGCAGAATAGTCAATCTTAGTTTCGTTGAAGGTGAATGTCTTGCTGATCACACCCTGACTGAAACCATTGCGGTTGCCCAGTTTCATGTCGATGGTATAGGTGCCAGCCTCAGGATTTTGGAATCCCACCTCCTGCAGTGTAGAGTAGGTGTTGCCGTTGATAATCCAGATGGGATATGTGCCAGGCTGTGGTGTGTAGTTGGCAATCATCTGGTTGGTCTCCTGGTCAACGCTGATGCTGAAATCAACACCGCTTACCGAGGGAATGCCGTTGGGGTCAGCGCCGTCGAAGCTGTCGGGCGAGCAGGCTGTCATCAGTGTGCCTGCTACTAGCGCTCCCATTGTATATTTAAACAGATTCTTCATAATCTTCAATTTTTACATTTTTGCATTTTTGCATTTTTACATTTTTGCATTTTTACATTTTAGTAGTTGTTCTGCACCAGTGTTGGGTCAGCATCCAGCTCACTCTGAGAGAGAGGAATGTGCTTCTTGCTTGGTGTCCAGGTGTTAGTGCGATAGCCGTAGGCATCGGGCACGAGCTTCAAGCTGGCCTTCTCAGTGGCACCGCTGATGCCCTCGGCACGTACCAGGTCGAAGTAGCGCTTACCCTCGCCGCAGAACTCCAGGTGACGCTCGTTCAGAATGTCGTCGATGGTCACATTGCTCAGAGCAGCCAGACCGGCACGCTCACGAACCTCGTTTACATAGCCTGTAGCCTCGGCAGCGTTTCCGCCAGTCTGCAGCAGCAGCTCAGCAGCGTTGAGCAGTGTCTCGGCATAGCGATAGATGCGCTTATTGTTGTTGTAGTTCAGGTTCTTTGATGTTGGGCAGTCCTGATTGTTGGCGCTCTGTGGACGATACTTACCGTGCCAGATGTGGGTGTCCTGATAACGCTCGGTGTAGCTGTAGCCACGAACATCCCAGCAGGTCACGTCGCGACGCTTGTCGTTTTCGGCATACATATTGTAAGCCTCGAGTCGCATAGGTAGGAAGCCCCAACCATCGTTACCGCCGTCCCAGCCTTCGCCACCGGCCCAGCCGTTAGGTGAGCAGAGTGTGGGGAATACGGTACCACCAGCGTGCATAGATGTGCCCCAGTCGCGCTGAGCATTGTCATCGTCGTAGGTGATCTCGAAAATGCTCTCTGAGCACATCTCTCCGCTCTCTGCAAACAGATCGGCAAAGTCGGGGTTCAGCTTATAGTTGCTGTCGCCGATAATCTGCTTCATGTAGCTCAGGGCAGTAGGATAGCGTGCAGAGTCGTTCTGATACATTACCATCTCGGCGTAGAGCATGTAGGCCATAGCCTGGCTTACACGACCCTCGTTAGAGGCATCCCAGCGCATGGGCAGTACATTTGAGGCAATGATATCCTCGAGCTCAGGCAGCAGCTGGTTGTAAATCTCGTCGGCTGTGAGCTGAGGGGCCGTGTAAGGCTCGCTCAGGTTCTCCAGATAGAAGGGAACATTGCCGTAGTAGTGCCACAGGATGTTGTAGTAATACACACGGAGCAGACGCGCCTGCATCTCATAGCTCTTGCGGTTGGCCTCGTTGCCGCCACCCCATGAGCAGTACTTAATCACGTCGTTGCAACGCTTGATACCACTGTAGAAGTCGCCCCAAAGGGTACCCAGGGTGTTGTTGCCGTCGCCCTCAAAGTTGAAGAGCTTGTGCCAGTGCTGGTTGTCGCTGATGCTTGAACCACCTACCCAGAAGTCGTCGCCCATAATCTCGGCGTCGCAAGTCAGGTCGTTGTAGGCTGTTCCGTCCCAGTCGGGCCAGTGCAGTGGTGCATAGGCCGAGGTGCAGGCCTCGCTCAGATGAGCATCGGTCATATAGTATTCCTCCAGAGGCTCACCAGTGGGGTTTTGTACCTCCAGGAAGTCGTCGCTGCAAGCGGTCATCGAGATGGCCACCACGCCAGCGCACATCATTTTATATATCTTCGTATTCATAATACTTCAATTCTTTAATTTTTAAATTCTTTAATTTTTCAATTCTTAAAGCGAGAGGTTGCAACCAATAGTGAAGATGCGAGCCTGTGGATATACACCGTAGTCAACACCCATTGATGTGCTGCCAGAACCGATTTCAGGATCGAATCCCCAGTACTTGGTCCAGGTGAAGAGGTTCTCGGCGCGTACATACATGCGGAAACGCTCGATGTTCACCTTCTTGGTGATGTTGCGTGGCAGTGTGTAGCCCAGTGAGATGTTCTTCAGGCGCAGGTAGCTACCGTCCTGTACGTAGATGTCGCTAACAACCCAGTTCTTTGAGTCGCCCAGCTTCAGCATAGGCAGCTTGTTTGAGGTGCCCTCGCCAGTCCAGCGCTGCAGCACCCAAGTGGGGTAGTTACCCGATGCGATATCCTGGCGCCAGGTAGCGTCGAAGATGTCGGCACCTGCTACACCCTGGAAGAAGAGGTTCAGGTCGAAGCCCTTCCAGTCGGCATTGAAGTTCAAACCGAAGGTCCAGTCGGGAGTTGGCTTACCAATCTTGGTACGGTCGTCGCTGGTAATCTTGTTGTCGCCGTTTGTATCAACGAAGATCAGGTCGCCAGGATTAGAGCTTGTGCCATACTTGGCATTGTAGGCGTCGGCCTCATTCTGGTTCTGCAGCACGCCAGCGGTCTTGTAACCATAGAAGTATGGGAAAGGCTGACCGTTCTCGGCACGTGTACCACCATCGCTGAACTGAGAGATACCATAGTTCAGGAAGCCGGTGTCGTTACCCAGGTTCTTCAGCTTGTTCTTCAGATAAGAGGCATTGCCCTTGATAGAGAAGTGAGCATCGCTGATGTTCCACTTGTAACCAAGTTCGAACTCGATACCGCTGTTCTCCATGTCACCTACGTTACCGATAGGCTTGGTCTCACCTACGTATGATGGGATAGGCATGGTCATCAGCATGCCGTTGGTCTTCTTGATATAGTAGTCAACGGTGAATGTCAGCTTGTTGTTCCAGAAACCGAAGTCGATACCCAGGTCGGTCTGCTCTGATTCCTCCCACTTCAGGTTCTCGTTGGCCAGTCCGTTGGCCTTTGAACCGTAGTCCATCACAGCCTGACGACCGAAGTAGTAGTTGCTGGTGCCACCAGTAGTGGTGAGCACTGTGTAGCGGAAGTCACCGATGTTCTCGTTACCGTTCTTACCCCAGCTGGCGCGAAGCTTCAGATTGTTCAGCCAGCTCTTAGTGCTCTCCATGAACTGCTCGTTCATGATGTTCCATCCCAGTGAGAATGATGGGAACACACCATATTTATTATTAGAACCGAAGCGGCTTGAACCGTCGCGACGGATTGTGCCCTGGAACATGTACTTCTCGTCGTAGTTATAGCTCAGACGTGCGAAGAGAGATGCCAGGTGGTGCTCAACGTATGGACCAGCCCAACCGTTAACGAGGCTCTTCACGCCAGTAATTTTACCATCAGCGTCGAGTGTTGTCTCAATGGCGCCGCCAGTAGTGTAGTCAACGTATGGCTTGTTGACATTGATCAGATTCCAGTGCGATGCACCAACATAGTTACCCTTGTACTTCAGTGCGCTCTGACCCAGAACAACACCGATAGAGTGCTTACCAAACTCCTTGTCGTAGGTCAGCGTGTTCTCCACCTGCCACTGTGTGGCCTTGGCCTGCTCGGCAGAAGCCTGAGTGTGGTCGCTGTTGTTGTTACCAGAGAAGTAGAACTTTTCGGTGGTAGCACCTTCGCTGCCCCAGAAGCTCTGCTCGGCGCTCCATGCAAAATGGTACTTCAGGTTGTCCCACAGCTGCAGGTCGATGCTGAACTTAGGCATGAACTTGTGGCTCCAGCCCTTGCTGGGGCGCTGCTGCATCATAGCAATGGGGTTGTTCTGCTCCTGATAGCTGCCCAGATAGCCGGGGATGGTGTAAGGATCGCCGTTGGCATCACGATACAGGTCGTAAGCCGAGTAGCGGTCGATCATATCCTGACCTACAGTGCCAGTCAGTGTTACAGGCAGTGTGGGAGCCAGGTAGAGTGCAGAACCCAGAGGTGAACCCCATGTTGAGTTAGTATCGATACCTGTGCTATGTGTGCGCATATAAGAGAGGTTAGCGCTGATGTCCAGTTTGTTGAGGAAAGAGCGCTCCTTTGAGTCGTCGAATACATTAAACTGGTTGTTAGAGCGGATGGTCAAGCGGTCGTAGTTCGACTTACCGTAGTTACCACCCACGATACCGTCCTGAGTGTAGTAACCCAGCGACAGGTAGTAGTTCACCTTCTCTGTAGCGCCGCTCACCGATACGTCGTGCTGCACTACAGGTGCGTTGTCGTTGAACAGCAGCTCCTGCCAATCGGTACCAAAACCGGTAATCTTGTTGCCGTTGGCATCTGTCAGGTTGTATGGGTCGGCATAGAGAGGAGCCTGACCGCCGTTCACGTATTTCTCGTTCTGCAGGATGGCATAGTCGGTGGCACTGGTCACGTCGCGGTGCTTCCAGGCGCTCTGCCAGCCATAGCTGAAGTTATAGTTGATTTGAGCCTTACCCACCTTACCTTTCTTGGTGGTAACGAGGATAACACCGTTGGCAGCACGTGCACCGTAGATGGCACCTGATGCAGCATCCTTCAGCACCTCGATACTCTCGATATCATTGGGGTTTACGCTCTCCAGACCGTACTGGTCGGCAGGCATACCGTCGATGATATACAGCGGGTTGGTATCATTAATAGTACCCGTACCGCGCACGCGAATCATCGACTGTGAACCAGGCTGTCCGTTGGCCGAAGTAACGTTCACACCAGCAGCCAGACCCTTCAGGGCGTCGTCGGCGCGCAGGCGGGTCTTGCCTTCCAGATCGTCGGCGCTCACCTTGGCGATAGCAGCAGTAACCACGCTCTTCTTCTGCACACCGTAGCCGATCACAACCACGTCCTGCAGTGTCTGAGCATCTTCACGCAAGGTCACGCGCATGTTGCTGGTGGCCTTCACTTCCTGAGTAAGATAGCCAATGTAGCTAATCACGATTGTGGTACCCTCTTTCACGTTGATGGTGAACTGACCATTAAAGTCGGTAATGGTACCGTTCTGAGGATTACCTTTTTCAACGACTGAGGCACCGATTACGGTTTCGCCTTGGTCGTCAATCACAGTGCCCACGATTCCCTGGGCCCAAGATGTCATGGTCACCATAAGTGCCAGTAACATCATTACTAACCTGCTTTTCTTCATACTTTGGTTTTATTAAATGTTAATTATGAGTTAGAATATACCCTTTTTAGGATTTCCGCCGCAAAGTTAGTTAATTTTAATGCACGCGCCCGGCTGCACAAACCGAAAAGTGGACAATGTGACATGTCTCAAAAACTTAAATCGCTGAAAATCAAACGATTAGACAATGTCATGAAACGTAAAAGAGTGGACGAGATATAGAGGTGTAAAAGATACATTTTACCGAGAAACTGCCCAAAAACACCTATAAATTAGCCAAAAACGCCTCCCGCTTTTTTCAGCGAGAGGCGCCATCCGTCAGCTGATGTCTTCGACTAGCGAAGCGGCGTTAACCGATTTGAACACCTGCAGCAGTAGCTCGCGCTGCTCCTAACAAGGCGGTGATCACTGCCACCACGATCTTTGCAATCGTCTTCCAGTCTTTCCACATACTTCCTCCTTTCTTTCGTTAAATGTTTCTTTTTCTTTCGCATTGAAGTCGGCTGCACTGTCGGCGCCCTCGCCTCGATGAGCTCGGTGATAACAGCCACGATATCGGCCTTCTTCAGCGTACAGTTGCGCTGCATGATAGTGGCCAGCATATTAAAAAATACTGTTTTATGGAAAAAGAAGAAATGATGCAATGAGCATGGTGCGGGGAGTGGCTGCCCCGCAGCAAATTAGAACGCATGAAAACCGGCACATACCGCCGGGCGTGCAACCACTGCAAATGGCTCTATTATGTGAAGCCCAGTCGCGAGCGCCGTATTCTGCGCGAACTGGAGTAAAGGAAAAAACTGTGTACGAAAACAACAGTTGATTTGGTTAAACAAGGTTAAAACGTAGTAGAAAATTATGTAAAAGGCTTGTTTGGTCGATTAAAATGCGTATATTTGCACTGAACAAAATTTTTAAACACTCTAGGACAATCTGATCTATTCAGACCTTGGTAACTACTAATATGACTGACACACAAAGTTTAATGTGCACGCATTGAGGATGTAAATTCCAATGTGTGCACAACTTTTTTGTTGCATGATTAAATTTCATCGTGAAGGTTGATACGGTTTTCACGGAAAATGTTTAATTTTGCAGCAAAAATAAAAGAGTAGCGTGATGATAGTACTTTATATCCTGATAGGAATAGCAGTGGGCGCCGTGGTGCTCTATCTGCTGATGGACCGACGTATGGACGCCCTGCGCATAGAGGGTGGCAAGACTGATATGGAACTGAAGCTGAAGAGTGAGCAGTTGGCCGAGAGCACAAGTAGGGTGCGCCATCTGGAGGGTGAGAACCGCGACCTGCACGCCCGTGCCGAGGCACAGATGCGTGAGCTGCAGCTACTGCATCAGCAGATGGCCGACGAGGCACAGCGCCACGAGGAGCGCTTTAAGAACATGGCTCAGCAACTGCTGGAGCAGAGCGCACAGAAGCTCAAGCAGAGTAACACCGAGACCATCTCGGGTATCACACAGCCCCTGAAGGATGCCATCGCCAACATGCAGAAGGCTATCAGCGACAACCAGAAGGAGAATGCGGCCCATTCGGCATCGTTCCGAGAGCAGATGCTCATGATGATGCAGCAGACGCAACAACTGGGTGAGAAGGCTGAGAGCTTGACCAACGTGCTGCGCCGCGACAACAAGGTGAGCGGAAACATGGGCGAGATTATCCTGGGCGACCTGTTGAACAGTCAGGGACTCACTGAAGGTATCCACTATGAGGTGCAGGCACGCCTGCGCGATGAGTTGGGACGCCCGATAAAGCACGACGAGACGGGACGTGAGATGCAGCCCGACGTGATACTGCACTATCCTCAGGGGCAGGATGCCATCATCGACTCGAAGGTGTCGCTCGTGGCCTATGAGAAATACGTGAATGCTGAGACGCCCGAGGACAAGGAGCGCTATCTGCAAGAGCATATCAAGAGCGTGCGCAGCCACGTCAACGAGTTGGCGCGCAAGGACTACTCGAAATATGTGAAAAACGGGCGCGACGTGGTGGATTTCGTTATTATGTTTGTGCCCTTTGAGTCGTCGTTGCAGTTGGCACTGGCCAGCGACCCCACTCTCTGGCGTGAGGCCTTCGAGAAGAAGGTGTTTGTCACCGGCGAACAGAATCTCTTGGGCATCCTGCACATGATACACATCGCATGGGTGCAGAACCAACAGGCCGAGAACCAAGAAAAAGTGTTTGGACTGGCCGAGCAGTTGCTCGATCGCTTGGGCGACTTCGTACAGCGCTATAACGATCTGGGTTCGAAGATTGAGGCCGTGCAGAAGGCTTACGACAATACAAACAACAAACTGATCACCGGTAGGCAGAGCGTCACCCAAAAGGCTCAGGAGCTCATCACCCTTGGTGCTAAAGAAAATCCCAATAGGCGAATTCCTACGCCAGAATTAACAATTGAAAGTTGAGAACTGAGAGGTGAGAACTGAGAGGTATGATTACTCTGATTAGTGAACATATTTGGGATTTCGATTTGCAGGTAGCGCTTGGGGAGATTTCTGAGCAGCGCAGGCAGCAGGCTCTGGCTTTTAAGTTTGAGTTGGGGCAGCGGCAGTGTGTGTTGGCCTACCAGCTGTTGAAGCAGGGGTTGCGTGAGGCGTATGGCATCACTGAGAATCCTATCTTCGTATACAACGAACACGGCAAACCCTCTATTGTGGGGCATCCCGAGATACATTTTAATTTAAGTCACTGCAAGGAGGCTGTAGCATGCGTCATCGATAGCAGTCCCGTGGGCGTAGATGTAGAGAGCATCCGTGAGTATAAGGATGGTCTGGCGTCATACACGATGAATGAGGCAGAGTTGGATGAGATAGCGCAGGCCAGCGATACAGCGGCAGCTTTCATTCGTCTCTGGACGATGAAAGAAGCCACCGTAAAGCTCACAGGCACTGGTATCACCGATAACATCAAGGGGCTTATCAACACCGGTAGGTATAGATACGCTACTGTTTCAAAACAGAAGTATATCTATACTGTTGCAACTTATTTATAAATTCCTTCCTTTTAAATTGTCCTTATATATCTGTCCTTTTCTTCGGCGCGAAGAAAAGAACTAAAAGAAGCATCCACCCTCCCCAAGCCCCTCCCTATATAGAGGGGATGTAGTTGACTACGAGGGAAAACCCTCTCCGTCAAAGTTTTGGTATGGCTCTCCAGCCTTTGCCCTAAATAAGGGTTGGCTTCGCCCACCCATATTTAGGGTTCGCCATATATTGCTTAATGGGGGCAAGACCCCAAACCCCCAAGGCCCCAAACCCCCAGCACTTCGTGCTTCATGTTTTTCGTGAACAATCACTCGAAAACATTCCGCACGAGGAGGTCTTTAGAGGAATGCAAATTCTTTGAATCGATATTGAGTCTCTGATTGCGGAACGCAATCTGAGGAACGAAATACGAGAAGCTGTTTGAGCGAAGCGAGTTCTTCGAGTGATTTGAAGAATTTGTGTTCCGGCCTCCGAGCTCAGGACGTTTTCGCACTCTTTCTTTTGCTTCTGTTTTCTTTCTGGTGACAGAAAGAAAATGAAGGGACATTATTTAATGAGATTCCCGAGGATATCACGGGTGAGCTCCTTGGTGATGGTGCGGGTGGCAGCACTGGTGGCATTCTTCACCACACGACCGGTGCCAGAAGTGCGACGTTTCGTCTTCTTCCCCGTCACCTTGTCACTGATGTAGGTGCCTAACATGGCGGCCAACGTAGAGGTGATGGCCGTCAGGATGGCCTTGCCCACCTTGCCCAGGATGCCTGGCTTCTTCTTGCCTTCGGCTTTGCTCTCTGCAGCAACAGAAGCATCGTCGGCTGTTTCTGCAGACTCTGTAGCCGCCATTAGCACTTCGAAGGCACTCTCACGATCTACAGGGGTGTCGTACTTGCCATAGATGCGACTCTGCTTGATGATGTCGAGACGCTGACCTTCGGTGATGGCACCTATCTGCGACAGCGGGAACAGTATCTTAGCACGCTCTACAACGGCAGGTGCACCCTTCTCATCGAGAAAGCTCACCAGTGCTTCGCCCGTCTCCAGGTTCATGATGGCTTCGTCGGTCTTAAACGCAGGGTTGGCACGGAAGGTGTCGGCAGCCGTCTTAACGGCTTTCTGATCCTTTGGCGTATAGGCGCGCAGTGCATGCTGCACACGGTTGCCCAACTGGCCCAGGATATTCTCAGGGATGTCTGTAGGACTCTGGGTGATAAAGTAGATACCCACGCCCTTGGAACGGATGAGACGTATCACCTGTTCAATCTTGTCGAGCAGTGCCTTTGAGGTGCCGTCGAACAGCATGTGGGCTTCGTCGAAGAAGAACACCAGCTTGGGCAGCGGCATGTCGCCCACCTCGGGGAGGGTGGAGTAGAGCTCGCTTAGCAACCACAGCAGGAAGGTAGAGTAGAGCTTGGGCTGCATCATCAGCTTGTCAGCTGCCAGCACGTTCATAATACCTTTGCCTCCCTCTGTCTGCATCAGGTCGAAGATGTCGAACGAGGGTTCGCCAAAGAATTTGTTGGCCCCTTGGTTCTCCAGCTGTAGTAGGGCGCGCTGGATGGCGCCTACCGAGGCCGAAGAGATATTGCCGTATTTGGTGGTATATTCCTTGGCATGCTGCGACACATAGTCGAGCATGGCGCGCAGGTCTTTCAGGTCGAGGATGAGCAGACCGCGCTCATCGGCGATGCGGAACACGATGTTGAGCACACCATCCTGTGTTTCGTTGAGATCCAGCAATCTACTGAGCAGCTGTGGGCCCATCTGTGAAACCGTGGCGCGCATGGGGTGTCCTTGTTCGCCAAACACATCGAAGAAACGTACGGGACAGCTCTGGAACTCTGGGTTCTCGATACCAAATTCAGGCAGGCGCTTCTCGATAAAGCCAGTCAGCTTGCCAGGTTGCGAGATGCCCGACAGGTCGCCCTTCATATCAGCCATAAAGCACGGCACACCAGCCTGACAGAATGTCTCGGCCATCACCTGCAGGGTGACGGTTTTTCCAGTGCCTGTAGCGCCTGCAATAAGTCCGTGGCGGTTGGCCATCTTACCTGTGATACTCAGTGCGCCGTTAGCGCAGTGGGCGATATACAGCCCTCTCTCCTTGTCGTACATAGCTTCTATTGTTTTTAGGTTAAACCTTTGTTTTTGCAAAGGTACAAAAAAATCCCGTCGGCGTGACGGGATTTCTTATTTTTTTTTAGTTGTATTTCAAAATTTGTCCGGGTCGCAAGCGTATGTTCTTGCCGATATGATTCAGCTTACACAACTTGTCGATGGTGGTGTGGTGTTTGCGGGCGATGGCCTGCAGCGTGTCACCCTTCTTCACCTTGTGGAAGTGTACAGGTGCTGATGTGCGAGGTGCTGTGGCAATCTCCAGCTCGTCGTCCTGATCGCTATCGTTGCTGCTGCTGCCTACACCACGCAGGCGTGTAGCCATAGCCGACTCAGAAGCGTACTTGTTGCGGCGGAACATATAGAAATCGCCTACTACATCCTGATTGCGGAAGTCGAACATCAGAGCAGGGTTGAGGGCAACGCCGCAAAGACGTGTCTCAAAGTGCAGGTGCGAACCTGTGCTGCGACCAGTGTTACCACCCAGTCCGATGGCCTCACCAGCCTTAACCTCCTGATTCTCTACTACCAGCTGCTTTGACATGTGACCGTAGATGGTTTCCAGTCCGTTGTGGTGGCGGATAACCACGTATTTACCATAGCCTCTTGGCTCGTATTTTACGATGCGAATCTTACCGCTGAATGCAGCGCGAATGGTGTCACCAATATAAACCTTGATGTCCAGACCCTTGTGCTGGCGTCCCCAACGGGCACCGAAGTTAGATGTGAGCACACGACTGTCAGTAGGCATGTGGAAACCACGCAGGTCAATACGGAAAGAGTCGGGGAGTGCGGTCTCCTGGTGAGCATATACGTTGTTCCAGTCTTCGTAGAGGTCGGCTGCAGGATTGTAACGCTCTTCCTGCTCGATAATCTTCTTGAGAATCATCGAATCTACAGCTTTCATCTTGCGATCTACTGGGGCCTGTTTTGCCAACAGATCCTGTGCAGACACTGACGTCGACACACAAAACGAGATGGCCAAAACAGATATTTTTTTTAGAAAACTAATGTTCATAAAATAAGCTGGGTTAATACTAATAAAAAAAGATTCGCTGCAAAGGTAAGCAAAATGCATGAAAATCCACAATTTATTGCAGGTTCTTAGACTCTTTTAACACCTTTTTACTCTTCTGGCGCCCACATATCTGCGTGCGTAACCTTGGTCGGTAGAGCTATTGATAACCACACCATTATTGGTGCTGGCATGGATAAACGTGAACGTATCGCTGATGGGATCTACATCTACAACGATGCCTACATGACCCACTCCGCGGCCTGAACGTGGACTGGTGAAGAACACCAGATCGCCACTCTGCAGCTCTTTGCGGCTGATGGGGGTGTTGCGGGCGTACTGATCTCTAGATGATGCACCGATAAACATGTCAGCCTGCTGCTTAAACACGTAACTGGTGAATCCAGAGCAGTCGAAGGCGCTGGGACCCTTGCCACCAGAACGGTAGCGGGCGCCAAGGTGTGAGAATGCCTCACTCATGAGCATCTCGGTTTGTTCGAAGGCCTCGTTCAGATTAGCTTGCTTTCCGTAAATAAAATCGAAATTGCCAATCTCGGCCTCCTCATTCTGGTCAGGAGCCTGGTCAGGGTTAACCTTTCCAAGAGCAAAATCGCTCATAGAAAGCATCAACATCAGGGCAAAAATAAACAATTTCTTCATAATTTCACACTCTAGAAAAAGATCTATGTTGCAAATATACGAAAAAAATACGAACAATGTGCTCGATAACAGCACATGTTAACATAGTTTTAGGAAATAGCCGCCCAATTAATATTTGTTTTACGTAATTGGCGCAATCTGTGCCATAACAGGGCAAACCGTTCAGACTTGCATTCGGGGTCTTCGTCGATAATTTTCTGTGCTTCGTCGCGCGCAAGCTGTACTATCTGTCCATCGCGGGCGATGTCGGCTATCTTCAAATCGAAGGCCATACCGCTTTGTTGGGTGCCCTCAAGATCGCCAGGACCACGCAGTTTTAGGTCGGCTTCGGCTATGCGGAAACCATCGTTGGTTTCGCACATGATGTCGATACGCTTGCGGGTGTCTTCGCTCAGTTTTAATGGTGTGACAAGGATGCAGTACGACTGATCGGCACCACGACCCACACGACCGCGCAGCTGATGCAACTGGGCCAGTCCGAAGCGCTGGGCCTCGAGAATCACCATCACCGAGGCGTTGGGTACATTCACGCCTACCTCGATGACCGTGGTGGCCACCAGTATCTGGGTTTCATTGCGCACAAACTTCTGCATCTCTTCCTCTTTGTCCTTGGGCTTCATGCGTCCGTGCACCTTACTGAGGCGGAACTCGGGGAAGGACTCCTTGAGCACCTCAAAACCGTCTTCCAGGTTCTTAAGGTCGCTCTTGGCACTCTCTTCGATGAGGGGGAACACGATATAAACTTGTCGGCCCTCGTGTATCTGACGACGGATGCCATCGTAGAGCGATGTCATACGGGTGTCGATGATATGGGTGGTTTGTACGGGTTTGCGACCAGGTGGCAGTTCGTCGATGACACTCACGTCGAGGTCGCCGTAGAGTGTCATGGCCAGGGTGCGCGGGATGGGGGTAGCGGTCATCACCAGTACGTGGGGTGGGTTGGCACTCTTGCTCCACAACTTGGCGCGCTGGGCCACACCAAAGCGGTGCTGCTCATCCACGACCACAAAGCCCAGACGGGCAAACTGTACGGTATCTTCAATCACGGCATGGGTGCCCACCAGGATGTTGATGGTGCCATCCAGCAAGCCGTCGAGCACCTCTTGTCGGCGTTTGCCTTTCACGATGCCCGTGAGCAGTGCTACACGTAGGTTCATGTCCTTCAGAAAGCCCATGATGGTTTGCAGATGCTGTTCGGCCAGTATCTCGGTGGGGGCCATGATACAGGCCTGATAACCGTTGTCGATGGCGATGAGCATCGACATCAGTGCCACCAGAGTCTTACCGCTACCTACGTCGCCTTGCAACAGTCGGTTCATCTGTCTTCCAGAGCCCATGTCCTTGCGTATCTCCTTGATGACGCGCTTCTGGGCACCTGTGAGTGGGAAGGGGAGATATTGGTTGTAGAAGGTGTTGAACACATCTCCTACAGTAGAGAATACGTAACCACGGTATTTGCGGCGCTGGTCGCTGGCATACCTCAGGATATTGAGCTGGATGTAGAAGAGTTCCTCAAACTTCAGTCTGAGTCGTGCGTGCTCCAGGTCCTTGGCATTCTGAGGATAATGCACTGTTCTCAGTGCTTCGTCGCGCTCCATCAGGTGCTGCGCGTTGCAGATGAAAGGGGGTAGCGTTTCGGGTAGGGGCGGCAGCTTCTCGATGAGTGTTTTGGTGAGGCGCTCGATGGCACGCGAGTTGAGACCACTCTTCTTCATCTTATCGGTGGTGTTGTAATAGGGCTGCATCCTCAATAGTCCACTGTCCACTGTCAACTGTCCATTCTCCACTCTCCACTGTTCACTGTCCACTTTATCAAGGTCGGGGTGCGTGAAGTTGATGCGATTGTTGAACACAGTCGGCTTGCCAAACACTAGGTACTGTGTACCAATCTTATAGTTCTGTTTGGCATATTTGCCACCATTAAACCAGGTGAGGTCGCAGATGCCTGTGCCATCAGTGAAATGGGCTACCACGCGCTCTTTGCGCGGTCCCATGGCGAAAGTTTCGAAACTCAGGATATGGCCTACTACCTGTACAAACGGCATGTCGCCCGACAGTTCGTGGATAGTATAGACCTTTGAACGATCCACGTATTTGTAGGGGTAGTATTCCAGCAGGTCGCCATACGTCTCAATGCCAAGTTCGTTGCTCAGCATTTTTTTACGCGTAGGGCCCACACCGGGCAGATATTTTATATCCTGATCGAGTATGTCCATTAGAGGAGTATTTCAGCCACTTTCATATCGTAGGGAGTGGTGATCTTGATGTTTTCGCGGTTGCCTTCGACAAGGGTGATAGGGTGACCGTAGGCCTCTACTACCGAAGCGTCGTCAGTGAAACCATCGTTATAAGGCTGGCGGTTGGCAGCCTTGAGCAGTTGGATATCGAATGTTTGTGGTGTCTGTACCAGGCGGTAGCTATCTCGGGGCACCGTGTGCGAGCCATCGGGTACGAGCTCTCTCACCGTCTCTACTACAGGGATGACGGGGATGACGGCTTTTTTGGTGCGGGCCGTCTCGTAGCAGTTGCGTATCACCTCGATGCTGGGGAAGGGGCGCACACCATCGTGCACGCCTACCACACCAATGGCATCGTCGGGCACCTTGGACAGTCCGTTCTGCACGGAGTGGAAGCGCGTCTGTCCGCCATTAGCTAACGTATATTCCACGTCGAAGTGATACTGCTGGCACAGTTCGTGCCAGTAAGCTTGCTGGGCCTCAGGCAGAACCAGAATGATCTGCAACTGGGCCGAATAAGCGCGAAAGCGCTCCAAAGTGCGCATCAGTACGGGCTTGCCACCAATAGGCAGAAACTGCTTGGGGATATCACTCCCCATGCGCAAACCCTTACCGCCTGCTACTATAATTATATAATCCATTATTTCTCCATCAGATGTTTGAATCGCATGCCTTCGGCTATCTGGTCGGCGGTCTGCTTATCCACCAACTGGGTCAACAGCTCGTAGGCATAAGGGAAGGCTGCAGCAGGTCCCTCGGCAGTGGTTACGTTGCCATCCACCGTCACAAGGTCGGCAGTATAGGTGGCACCACCCTCGGCTAAGGCTTTCTCAAAACCGGGATAGCAGGTGGCTTTTTTGCCGTTGAGGATACCAAGTGGGGCCAGCACCACGCCAGGAGCAGCGCAGATGGCACCAACCTTCTTGCCTGCAGCAAACTGAGCCTTGACGGCCTCACGCACACCAGCGTGTGCATACAGGTTGCTGGCACCAGGCATGCCACCAGGCAGCATCAGCAGGTCGGCATCGTCATAATCGCCTTGCTCAAAGATGATGTCAGCCTCGATGTTCACACCGTGGGACGACTGCACCAATGGAAACTCTGAGATGCTCACGGTTGTGACGTTAACACCTCCACGACGCAATACGTCGATAGGAATCAGTGCTTCTACATCCTCGAAGCCTTCTGCCAAGAAAACATAAACTTTAGCCATAATAAATATATTTTCAGATTAATTCTGAGTGCAAAGATAAGTTTTTTTTTCGACCTATATGTCGTTTATGGGAGAATTTTTATAAATTTGCACCCAAAACAACGATTATGGCACGCAGAAAACTAAGATTCGCTCTGTTGGGCAATATTTATCAGGCTCGAAAGTCGGCCAGCATACAGAAGGTGCTGGCATGTATCGAAAATTATAAAGCTGAGCTCTATGTGGACATGGAGTACTACTATTTCCTGAAGGACAATCAGCGTCTGGAGGTGAATGCCACTAAGGTGTTTCAGGATGATGACTTTGATGCCGACTTCGTAATCTCGATGGGTGGCGACGGTACTTTCCTGAAAGCGGCTTGTAGGGTGGGTAAGAAGAATATACCCATCCTGGGCGTCAACTTCGGGCGATTGGGCTTTCTGGCCGATATCAGTCCTGATGACATCGAGAAATGCCTGAAGGCACTGCACAACGACGACTATGCCGTGGAGTCGCGCGCACTGATACAGGTGGAAGCCGACGGTAAACCATTGGGCGAATGCAGCTGTGCACTCAACGATGTGGCGATACTGAAGCGCGATACTGCATCAATGATTTCTATACGTGCCAACGTGAACGGACAGTATCTGAACACCTATCAAGCCGACGGATTGGTGGTATCTACACCTACCGGTTCTACAGCCTACAGTCTGTCGAACGGCGGACCCATCATCGTGCCTGGAACAAAGGTGTTCTCGATGACGGCGGTAGCGCCACATTCGCTCAACGTGCGCCCCATAGTGCTGGCCGACTCATCGGTGATCGAACTCGATGTGGAGAGTCGTTCGCACAACTTCCTGGTGGCTATCGACGGTCGATCTGAGAAATGCAAAGAGGGCACTCGGATTACGCTCCGTCGTGCCCCCTATGATATCAAGGTTGTGAAAAAGTCAGATCATCGTTATTTCAATACCCTACGTGAAAAAATGATGTGGGGTAAGGATGTCAGATAACCACAAAATCAATAGCTTTCAGGTCCTTATCTTGTGATGAGGTGCCGTAGAGTATCTGGTAGCGACCTGCCTTTGTTGACAGTTCGTCGATGCTCTCGTCATAGTACTCGAATGCCTCACCATCCAGTGTGATGGTGGCTTTCTGTGTCTCACCAGCCTTCAGACTCAGTTTCTGGAAGCCCTTCAGTGCTTTGATTGGTGCACCAGCATCGTCGAGTGCCTTCACATACACCTGAACAGTCTCAGTACCCTCACGCTTACCGGTATTGGTTACAGGCACGGTGAGTGTTACCTTACCATCCTTCTTCATCTGCTTAGCTGAAATCTTGGCATTGCCGAGCGCAAAAGTGGTGTAGCTCAGTCCGTAGCCGAAGGCATACTGAGGCACGCCTGTAAAGTAACGATAGGTGCGGTTCTTCATCGAGTAGTCGAGGAAATCGGGCAGGTCGTTGTTCGAACGATAGAAGGTGACGGGCAGTTTGCCACCAGGGTTGTAGTCGCCAAACAGTACCTCGGCCAAAGCCTTAGCGCCACCCTGACCTGCATACCAAGCCTGCAACAGAGCATCGTACTCGCCCTCAACACTACCAAAGGCAATGGCCGAACCTGAGCAGTTTACAAAGATAACAGGCTTGCCGGTCTTGTGCATAGCCTTTACTAACATCTGCTGAACTTTTGGCAGTTCGATGTCCTGCTTGTCGCCACCTTCGCCTTCCATCTGGGCTGAGATTCCACCGATAATCATGATAGCATCGGCCTCCTTAACCTGGTTGGCCAGATCGGTGAAGTCGACGAGGTTGCGCTCGCAGATGTCGCCACGCAGCATGGCAAACTGTCCGTTGCCGTGTTTGTATTCAATCACGATGTCGTAGGTCTTTCCAGCCTCTACAGGGAATGATTTATACTGCGGCTTGCGACCAAATCCGAAGAATCCGCGACGACCACCACCTTGGGCCTCTTCTACTACCTCGCCGTTCACCTTCAGCACGTAGCCGTTGTCGGTAGTCAGGGTGTACTTCATCTCGCCAGTAAAGGTTGAGGTGTACTTACCGCTGATGCGGACGCTGAGAGTATCGCGGTTCACGCCCTGAGCAAAGCCCCATGCACCGAAGGTTGAGAAGTTCAACTCGTTGTAGTAGTCAGTCTTGGCAGGTTCGCCTGCTAATTCCTTATTATTATAGAACTCTACCTTCACACCCTTGCCATCGTTAAAGTCCTGCAGATGGTGGATAGTGGTATATTCGTCGTTCAGTTCGCAGGCCTTGTTATAGATGATCTTGGCACCAGGAACTGCGGCCTTGATGCCCGAGAGCAGCGAGTGCTGGTGGGCAGCGGTAGGTGTACCACCATAGTTACCATTCAGCAGATTCACATCGTCGGCATTAGGACCAAGCACTGCCAGTGTCTTGATGCTCTTCGAGAGTGGTAGTACGGCACCCTTGTTATCCAGAAGTACCATCGATTCGCGTGCAGCCTGAACTGCCATTGCATCGTTCTTCTCGCTGCTAATCACATCGGCACCCAGTTTGGCCCAAGGCAGCATGTCGGCAGGGTCGAACATACCCAACTCAAAGCGGCCCATTAGGGTTTTACGCAGGTGGTTGTCAAGGTCGCTCTCCTTAATCAGACCCTTCTTCAGGCCCTCAACCAGGCTCATGAATACCTTTCCACACTCCAGGTCGGTACCGTTCAGCACAGCATCAACAGATGCCGAAAGTCCGTCCTTATGTGTCTCGTGCTGTCCGCGATTAAAAAAGTTGTTGATAGCGTCGCAGTCGGTCAGTACGATAGCATCGTAGCCCCACTTGTTGCGCAGGATGTCAATCAGCAAACGGTCGCTGGTGCAGCAGGGCTTACCCTCGAAACGCTGGTAGGCGCACATCACCTCGCGCACGTTACCTTTCTTTACCAGAGCCTTAAAGGCGGGCAGGTAGGTTTCCCACAGATCGCGATTGGTAGGCTCTACGTTCATAGAGTGGCGCAAGGGCTCTGGACCGCTGTGCACGGCATAGTGCTTGGCGCAGGCGTGGGTTTTAAAGTATTTGTCGTTGTTACCCTGCATACCCAATACAGTCTGTACGCCTAATACGGCATTCAGATAAGGGTCCTCGCCGCAGGTTTCCTGTCCGCGTCCCCAGCGAGGGTCACGGAAGATGTTGACGTTAGGGCACCAGAAGGTAAGCTCAGGGTTGCCAGGATAGTAGGTTACACCCATGGGTACGTTAAACAGCTTAGGATCATTGTGATCGGTACGGTTCCAGTTGGCACGGGCTTCGTCGGACACTTGTGAGAATACATCGTAGAACAGCTGTGCATTAAAGGCTGCTGCCATGCCGATGGGTTGTGGATAAACCGTATAGCCATCCTGGCGCACACCATGGCAAGCCTCGCTCCACCAGTTGTAGCTGGGGATGCCCAAACGGTCGATGGAGATTGACTTGTTCATCATCAGTCCCACCTTTTCCTCGGGTGTGAGCAGACTTAATAGGTTTTCAACGCGCTCTTTGTTTGATAACTTTGTATCCAAGTAGGGATACTTAACTTGGGCAAACCCACTTGCCCCCATCATCGCAGCGATGGTTAAAGTTAAAAGCCTTTTCATGTTAACTGTTTGTTTGATATAGTTGTGATTGTTAGATATCGTTATATTTGTTAGATGCTGTAATCGATTGAAAGTTTAACGATGCGGATGATTTTTGTCGCAAAGATATCTTTATTAATTAGGTACACGCGAGAATAGTAGTGCTAAATAGTGTTAAGAAATGGCGGTTTTTTGATGAAAAGCTTGGAGCGTATTCAGATTTATCCTACTTTTGCAGTGTACTATTAAAGTGGTACACTATAACGCGTAACATTGAACATTAAAATTAAATAGAATTATGATCGAGGTAAACAACATCAGTTTTAAGTACGCAGGTGGTAAGAACCTGGTATTCGATGATTTCAGTCTGGAACTGAAGCAGGATAATATTTATGGTCTGTTGGGTAAGAACGGTACAGGTAAGAGTACACTACTTTACCTGATTGCTGGACTGCTGCGCCCCAAGAAGGGTACTGTTAGCTTTGATGGTATTGAGACCAAGCTGCGCCGCCCTGAAACACTGCAGGATATCTTTATTGTTCCTGAGGAGTTCGACCTGCCTGCTATGTCGCTCGATGAGTATGTAAAAATCAACCGTCCATTCTATCCTTTGTTCAGCACCACCGTACTGGAGGGCTGTTTGAAGGATTTTGAACTGACCACCGACCTGAAACTGAATGCCCTGTCGATGGGACAGAAGAAAAAGGTGTTTATGGCCTTTGCCTTGGCTACAAACACTCGTGTGCTGCTGATGGACGAGCCTACCAACGGACTGGATATTCCTTCGAAGAGCCAGTTCCGTAAGGTGGTTACCCAGTATATGACAGGCGATCGCACACTGATAATCTCAACCCATCAGGTGCACGATGTGGAATCGCTGTTGGATCATATCCTGATTCTCTCGCCACAGAAGCTGTTGCTGAATGCCAGTGTGGCTGATATCCAGGAGAAGTTTACCTTTGAGTATCGTACGCCTGCCGAGATGGACGATGTGCTTTATGCCGAGCCTTCGCTTCAGGGTAATGCTGTGATTGCCCCTCGTAAGGAGGGTTACGCTGAGACTCAGGTGAATCTGGAACTGCTGTTTAATGCTGTAAACGAAGGTAAAATTTAAGAAGCTATGATACAGTTTAATATACATAGGTTTGCCAAGGTGGCTCGTTGGTCGCTCACTAACGACAAGAGCTACTACATGCGCACGCTGCTCCAGATGTTTGTGGTGTTGACATTGATATTCCTATTTTTCACCACGAGCTTTTACTGGCTGAAAGGCGCTGATACGGGCTATCGACCCTGTTGCGTGGTTGTGGTGATGATGTTTTTTATTCAAGTAGCCTTAGGCCCATCGATGATGTTTAACAGCATGAAAGGGAAACACGATATGCAGGCTCTGTTGTTGTTGCCAGCCTCGAATTTCGAGAAATACCTGATGCGCTACACCACTTGGATATATGTATTGGGTCTTACGTTTGTAGCTTTCTTAGGTGCCGACTTGGTGCAGTATGTGATTAACTGGCTGATAGGTAATAATCCGCAGTTTGTCACAGGCGCTCTGTTCGGTCGCTTAAATCCTTTCACAGTTAATTGGGAAGCCATTGGCTCAAAGAAGGTTACGGTTATTAATGCCCTGATTATTATGTTTCTTTGGCTTCAGTCGTGTTTCGCCCTTGGTGCCACCTTTTTCCGTTCGCACAAGTACTCGTGGATTCTCACCTTATTGGTGCTCATTTTCTTGTCGATGGTACAAACATGGTTGTTCCCTATTTCTTACGAAAATCAGTTTGATATGCTTCACGGTGATGCTATGACGCTGCTTTATATCTCTGATGCAGTTTACGGTATTTGGGGTATTGTTAACTACTGGCTGTCGTACAAGATCTTCTGCAGAACTCAGAACATTGGCAAATTTGTGAATCTGTGATGAATTGAAGAATTTAATAGTTGAAAAATTGGAGTTATGAACAGTTTCGATATTCATAGATTTGGAAAGGCCTTGCGCTGGATGATCGGTGTAAACATGCACTCGATGCTGATGTGGACCTTGGGACTCATATTGGGTGTATTCATGGGCGAGATGATGGTGCGCTTTATGATGCATGCTACTACGCCCCAGGAGATGAATCATAGTACTGACGTCTTGGCAGGATTCTTTGTGATTTACGTGATAATTGGTGTTGCGGTAAGTGTTTGTAATCTGTTTGTTGAGTTGGATAAGAAACCTCAGCGACAGGCATTCCTGATGCTTCCTGCTACTAATTTGGAGAAGTATCTGGCAGCTATCGTTTTTGCTGCTGTATCAGGATTCGTAATGATGCACCTGTCGTTTATCGTTGGCGATACGCTGCGTGTGGCATTCCGTGCCGTGTTCTACGGTGATTCATGGAATTCTTTCGTGGTTTCAGAGTTTGTAAAGATGATGACGTTTGATGGTATAGGGGTGCACCACACCTTGGGCTATCGCCTGATGGGACTGGTATTCTTGGTATGCGGTCTTACTTGGGTGCACTCTTTCTACACCCTTGGTGGCACACTGTTTCGCAAGTATGCGTTCGTCATCAGCAGTATTGCGCTGGTAGTTGGTGTTACGCTGTTGGTTTGGTTTTCAAAGAATCACGAAGTCAGATTGTTTGTCACCAACTACGAAAAAGGTGTGATAGTAACCGAACAGATCGGTATCATCACCTATATGCTTACAGCATTCTTTGCAGTGTTCTCTGTCGTCAATTACTGGGCATCGTTCCATATCTTCAAAGGATTTGAATTAATAACTAATAAGTGGTTGAATTATGACTTTTACAAATGATAAACCGATCTACATCCAGATGGCCGATCGCCTGTGCGACGAGATATTATCTGGTGTATATAAAGATGATGATCGCATCCCAAGCGTACGTGAGTATGCGGTGCTGCTGGAGGTGAATACCAACACAGCCGTAAAAGCCTACGAACAGTTGGCACGCGAGGAAATCATCTACAACAAGCGCGGACTGGGCTACTTCGTAACCCCAGGCGCTAAGAAGCAGATCCTGAAGGCACGCAAGCAGGAGTTTATGAAAGAACGTCTGCCAGAGCTGTTCCGACAGATGCAACTGTTGGGAATAACGTTAGAGGATGTTAAATCAGCCTACGATGCAACTTCGGTTGAGTAGTATCCGTCTAACAATCAAAAACTAAGGTAAAAAATAATATTTATGATACATTTAAAAGACATCAACAAGACTTATCAAGGTGCTCAGCCATTGCATGTGCTGAAAGGTATCTCGCTTGATATCGAGAAAGGTGAGTTCGTCAGCATCATGGGAGCTTCAGGCTCAGGTAAATCCACATTGCTTAATATATTAGGTATATTGGATAACTACGACTCGGGAAGCTATGAGTTGGCAGGTGTACCCATCTGGAACCTCTCAGAGACACGTGCTGCTGAGTATCGCAACAAGATGATAGGTTTTATTTTCCAGAGCTTTAATCTCATCTCTTTCAAAACCGCCGTGGAAAACGTTGAGTTGCCGTTATTCTATCAGGGGGTGTCTAGAAAAAAGCGCCATCAGATGGCCTTGGAATATCTGGACCGTTTAGGCCTGCTAGACTGGGCCGATCACTACCCCAATGAGCTGTCGGGAGGACAGAAACAGCGCGTGGCTATAGCCCGAGCTCTCATCACCAAGCCACAGATTATTCTGGCCGACGAGCCTACAGGTGCACTCGACTCGAAGACATCTGTGGAGGTGATGCAGCTGCTGAAGAGTCTGAACCAGGATGAAGGCATGACCATCGTAGTGGTAACTCACGAGAGCGGTGTGGCCAATGAGACCAACAAGATTGTACACATCAAGGATGGTATCATCGGCAATATTGAGGAGAATCTCGACCATAACTCGAGTCCATTTGGTATTAATGGTATGATGAAATAATAAGCTATGCACGATATAATAACTGAAATATGGCAGACAGCAAGGCGCAATAAGCTGCGCACTTCGCTCACAGGCTTTGCTGTGGCGTGGGGCATCTTTATGCTCATCGTGCTGTTGGGAGCCGGCAACGGACTCATCAATGCCAACATGCAGCAGGCCGGCAACTGGCTCACTAACTCGATGGAGCTCTATGGTGGGCGTACCTCGAAAGCCTATAAGGGATTGACCGAGGGCCGCAACATCGAGCTGAACACGCAAGACCTGGCTGCTACCGAGACAGAGTTCTCAAAGCATATCGATGCTGTAGGAGCCGTCTATTACCATAATGTGACCGTGAACTACGGTGAGCAGTTTCTCACCAATCTGCAGATCATGGGTGTCTATCCCATCCACAGCAGTATTCTGAAGCGCGATCTGATTTGTGGTCGTCATATCAATGACATTGACATGAAGGAGAAGCGCAAGGTGCTCGTGCTGAGTCACAAACAGGCCGAGGAGCTCGAACCCAAGGATATGAAGACCATGCTGGGTAAGACGGTGAAGGTGGGCGACCTGTCGTTCAAGGTGGTGGGCATCTACAAGACACCTGAAGATGGTGAGAGCTCGGCCTATGCCGCTTATTCTACCATTAAGAGTATCTTTGGCTCCAAGAACAATAGTATCGGTAATATTGAGTTCACCTTCCATGGCCTGAAGACCGAAAAGGATAATGATGCCTTTGAGAATACGCTTCGTCGCCGTCTGAACAGTAACCACACAGCACATCCTGAGGATGAGCGTGCCATCTGGATATGGAACGGCTATACCCAGAGTATGCAGATGGAGAATGCACTCGGCATCATCCGTACTGCCCTGTGGGTGGTAGGATTGTTCACCCTGCTCTCTGGTATCGTTGGCGTGAGCAATATCATGCTGATCACCGTGAAGGAGCGTACCCATGAGTTCGGTATCCGCAAGGCTATAGGTGCCAAGCCCTGGAGCGTCCTCAGAATGATTATCGTAGAGAGTATCATCATCACCACCTTCTTTGGTTATGTGGGTATGGTGCTGGGCGTGCTGGCCAATGAATATATGGATGCCACGCTAGGTCATGAGACCATCGATACAGGCTTGTTCCAGGCCACTATGTTTCTCAATCCTACTGTAGGCCTCGATGTATGTATAGAAGCTACGATGGTGATGGTGATAGCTGGTACCTTTGCAGGACTCATCCCCGCCTATAAAGCCAGTCGTATTCGTCCTATAGAGGCCCTTCGTGCCGATTAAACATTGAAAAATGAATATTGACAATGAGAATAGATTTAGATAGTTATAGAGAAATCATCGACACGTTGACACGCAACAAGTCACGGTCGTTTCTTACTGGCTTCGGCGTGTTCTGGGGCGTGTTCATGCTCGTGGCCCTGATGGGTGGCGGACAGGGACTGAAGGAGATGCTCGAGAAGAACTTCGAAGGCTTTGCCCAGAACACTGTTGTGATTGGTGCACAAGAAACCTCAAAGCCTTTTAAAGGTTTCAAGAAGGGACGCCACTGGTATATGGAATATAAGGATGTGGAGCGCCTGAAGCAGATGGTGCCAGAGTTGGATGCGGTAGCCCCGATCCTGATGGGACGTGGCTCGACAGCCTACTATGGCGATCAGAAGACAACGCCCAATATGCAAGGTGCCGTGCCTGAGATGGTGAACATTGTGACACCGAAGATGTACTATGGTCGTTTCATCAATGATATGGACATCGCTGAACATCGCAAGGTGTGCGTGATTGGTAAGAAGATATACAAAGATCTGTTTAAGGAGGGTGGCGACCCCTGTGGTAAGAAGATCCGCGTGGACTCTACTTATTATGAGGTGATAGGCGTGGACTACAGCTCGGGTGGTGTATCCCTGGGTGGGCGCTCTGAAGAGCGTATTACACTGCCTCTGACACTGATGCAGGCTGCCTTTAACCGTGGTAATGCTGTTGACATGATTGCAGCCACCGGTAGGCCTGGTGTCGTGATGAGTTCGATTACCGACCGTATCCGCGAGACCATCGCCAGAGCGCATTATATCGATCCTACCGACGAACAGGGCATCATCACATTCAATACCGAGGTGCTCTTCCAGTTGCTTGACAACCTCTTTAGGGGTGTCAACTTCCTCATCTGGCTGGTAGGTCTTGGAACCTTGTTGGCAGGTGCCATCGGCGTGTCTAATATTATGATGGTGACCGTGCGTGAACGAACCACTGAGATAGGCATCCGACGTGCCATCGGTGCTACACCAAAGATGATACTGTCGCAGATTATCTCTGAGAGTATCGTACTGACTCTGGTGGCGGGTATGAGTGGCATCCTCTTCGGAGTGATGATACTGCAGATGCTGGAGATGGCAAATACCGAGGATGGTATTGTTGCAGCACATTTCCAGATAGGATTCTGGACAGCCATCTTCTGCGCCTTCGTTGTAAGTTCGCTGGGTGTGATGGCAGGTCTGGCCCCTGCTGCAAGAGCGATGAGCATCAAACCCGTTGACGCCATGCGCGATGAGTAACATTAAATAATAGAATATAAAAATTAAAAACTAAAAGATATGAAAAAGTACAGCAAACTGATTATCGTCGCTATCGTAGCGCTGATTTTCATCGGAACCTTCGTGTTCCTCTGGCAGAAGAGCCAACCCAAGGAAGTTGTTTACAACGAGTTTACTCCAAAGCTCGACAGCATCCAGAAAACAACCATTATCACCGGTAAGATTGAGCCACGCAATGAGGTGAACATCAAACCCCAGATTTCGGGTATCATCAGTGAACTGCTGAAGGAGCCAGGCGACTATGTGAATGCCGGCGACGTGATAGCCAAGGTGAAGGTGATTCCTGACATGGCTCAGCTGTCGAGTGCCGAGATGCGTGTGCGTCTTGCTGAGATCAACCTGAAACAGGCCGAGACCGACTTCCAGCGCGAGGAGAACCTCTTCAAGCAGAATCTTGTATCGGCAGATGAGTTTGATAAGGTGAAAATCAACCTGAGTCAGGCCAAGCACGAGAAACTGGCTGCACAGGATGCGCTTGAGGTGGTGCGCGACGGTGTGTCGAAGTCGAATGCCAAGGCGTCATCTACGCTCATCCGCTCAACCATCAGCGGTGTTATCCTCGATATTCCTGTGAAGGTGGGTAACTCGGTCATCCTCTCTAACACCTTTAATGATGGTACTACAATTGCCACTGTGGCTAACATGAACGACCTTATTTTCCGTGGTAATATCGACGAGACAGAGGTTGGACAGCTGGTGAACGGCATGAACATGAAGATTACCATCGGTGCCCTGCAGGACCTGAAGTTTGATGCTGCACTGGAGTATGTATCGCCAAAGGCTGTGGAGAGCAATGGTGCCAACCAGTTTGAGATCAAGGCAGCCGTGAAATTGGTTGAGGGTGGGAAGATCCGCTCTGGCTACAGCGCTAATGCCGAAATCGTGTTGGCTAGAGCCGATAAGGTGCTCAGCATCCCTGAAAGCGCTATCGAGTTTAGCGGCGACAGCACCTTTGTATATGTCGTGAAGGGCGAGGGTAAGAATAAGACTTACGATCGTACTTATGTTGAGACTGGTCTCTCTGATGGTGTGAATATCGAAATCAAGAAGGGCATCACAGCCAAGGAAAAGGTACGTGGCCCTGAGATTGTAGCAGATGACAAAGAAAAATAAACGGTTATGAAAAAGAATATAATTCTAGCATGCCTTGTATTAGTAGGGCAAGACATGCTGGCCCAGAAGAATCCTTGGTCTTTGCGTGAATGCTGCGACTATGCTATTGAGCATAATATCAGCATCAAGCAGCAGCAGAACCAGTGCCGCCAGCAGGAGGTACAGCTGTCGTCAGCCAAAAACTCAAGACTGCCAGACTTGAGTGCCAGTTTGGGACAGAACTTCTCATTCGGTCGTGGTTTGACGGCTCAGAATACTTATACCAATACCAACACTAGCAGCACGTCGCTGCAGTTGGGAGCCAGTGTACCTTTGTTTACTGGTTTCGAGATTCCTAACCAGATCAAGCTGAGTCAGTTGAACCTGGAGGCTGCTACAGCTGATTTGGAGAAGGCTAAAGATGATATCCGTATGCAGGTGGCACAGGCTTATGTGCAGATACTCTATGATATGGAGATGGCTGATGTGGCACATCGTCAGATAGCAATCGATTCGGCTCAGGTGGCACGTCTGCAGGCCTTCGTAAACAATGGTAAGGCGAGTGGGGCAGAACTCTCACAGCAGAAAGCTACGCTGGCTAACAGCAAGCTCACTGCTACCCAGGCGGATAACAATCTGAAGTTGGCCGTGCTCTCACTGACACAGCTATTGGAACTGCCATCGCCAGAGGACTTCACAATCGTTCGTCCCAGCCTAGAGGAACTGGACAGACTTGCTGTGCAAGATGGGATGGTAACTCCTGATCAGGTTTATGCAGAGGCTCTGGGCGTGAAGCCTGAGATCCTGTCGCAGCAGCTGAAGCTGAAGGGCACTGAGCATAGCATCAAGATTGCGCAGGCTGGGCATTATCCAACCTTGTCGCTCAGTGGTGGATTGGGTACCAACTATTACACCACATCAGGCTTTAAGGCTGATAGCTTCAACAAGCAGTTGGAGAACAACTTCAGTCAGTACATTGGTCTGAACCTGAGTGTACCTATCTTCAATCGATTCCAGACGCGCAACCGTATTCGTAGTGCTCGCATCGATCAGGCTAACCAGCAGCTGCAGCTCGACAATACAAAGAAGACGCTGTATAAGGAAATACAGCAGGTGTACTACAATGCAGTGAATGCCCAGTCAAAGACACGTAGTTCGGCAGAGGCTGTTCAGAGTTCGAAGGATGCTTTTGAGTTGATGCAAGCCAAATACGAAAATGGCAAGTCGAACATCACTGAGTTTAATGAGGCAAAGAATAACTACCTTAAGTCGGAATCTGATCTGGTTCAGGCTAGATATGAGAACCTCTACCAGCATGCGCTCTTAGAGTTCTATCGAGGAAGGGATCTGAATTTCTAAACGATAAAAATAGTTCGCTAAACGTTAGCGAACTATTTTTTTCTTTCCATTGTTGATGTAGATGCCACTCTTAGTGGGGTGATGGTCTATTCGTCTGCCATCTAAAGCATACCAAACGGAGTTCTTGTCTTTCTCATTCTTGATACCCTGAATCCCAGAGCTGGTGGTGCTGAAGTTCTTCAGCTCGTATAAAGCCGGAAGGGCTCTGCCTGTCTCGTTGTCGAACAGCGATGCGTTATACCATTCATCAGTGACGCGTTGGGTTGCCCAATCCAGACCGTATTCATTGGCTTCAAGGAACCACCAGAACAAGCCTTTTACGTTCTGATGTTTGTTGAGCATGGTGATGAGCTCTTCGGTAAACTGGCGTTGACCTTCGTAGGTCAGGGGATAGTATTGCTTGTCCTTATCGCCTACTGAGTAGTGATAGCTGCAGCCAGTCTCTACAACCATGATGGTCTTGTCAGGGAAGTTCTTTTCGAGCTGACCCAGTCCGTTGTCAAGATGAGAGATAGGACCTTTAAAGTACGGATAGTACGATACGCCAATGATGTCGTAGTCAATGGCGTTGTCTTTGATGCGGTTATAGAATGCTACGTCGAGTGTAGGATTATTGGCACACTGTTCGGTGTGGATGATAATCTTGGCATCAGGACAGATCTCACGGCAGGCTTTGCCGGCATTCTTGAGGGCTGTGGCCAGAGAGTTCCAGTTGGTGTCGAGGTACGCGTCCCAATTGCTGTTGGCGCTTACCTTGCAGCCATCCCATAACATGCCGAAGCTGATCTCATTTCCAGTCTGAATAAAGTCGGGGGTGGCCCCAGCATCTACCAGAGCTTGAAGACTCTCCTTGGTATAGTTGTAGATGTACTCATAGACAGGTGTGTTGATCACTATCCATGAGGCTGGTACTCTCTGCTTCTCAGGATCGGCCCATGTATCGCTATAGTGGAAGTCGAGCATGAACTTCAGACCGGCATCTTTTATTTTCTTTCCAAGTTTGATGACGTAATCCAAATCCTGGCATACGCCTTGGCCTTTTTCCTCCTGGGTAGCAATGTCGGGTTCTACAAACAAGCGTACACGCATGGCATTCATGCCTTGCTCCTTCATGAAACCAAGCACATCTGTAATCTTCTGTCCGTCTTTGTCTTTGTAGTTAGCGCCATTCTCCTCATATCTCGATAATAGCGAGATGTCGCCACCCACATACTTCTGCGCACGAAGCAGGTTCGTGCTGCAGAGTAGGGTTGTAACTAAGATGAGTTTTAGTAGTTTCATTTGTTCCTAAAAAGTTGTTTCTTTTATTTCTTATGCCTGTTGGCCCGTTGCTCACGGTATTTGGCTTTCTGCCTAGCAGAGCCACTACCGTGAGCACCAGTGATATACTTTTTCTTCTTGGCTTTGGTTTTCACCTTGCCATCGTCTTTCGGCTTGTCACCTCCACGTCCGAAGTTGATGCCGTTTTCAAGGATGTTCTGAAAGTCGTCCATGATTCTAGTTCTTCTAGATTAATGGTGGAACAGACGTACACCTGTAAACGCCATTGCGATACCATACTTATCGCAAGTCTCAATGACATTGTCGTCGCGTACAGAGCCACCAGCCTGAGCAATGAACTCTACGCCACTCTTGTGGGCACGCTCGATATTGTCGCCAAAGGGGAAGAAAGCGTCGCTACCCAGAGCCACCTTGGTGTTCTGAGCAATCCAAGCCTTCTTTTCTTCCATCGTCAGCACCTCGGGCTTCTCCTTGAAGAACTGCTGCCAGGTGCCATCACGCAGTACGTCGTCGTGGTCTTCTGAGATATACACATCGATGGTGTTATCGCGATCGGCACGACGAATGTTGTCGATGAAAGGCAGATTCATTACTTTGGGGTGCTGGCGCAGCCACCAGATATCAGCCTTGTTGCCAGCCAGACGGGTGCAGTGGATACGGCTCTGCTGACCAGCACCGATACCAATGGCCTGACCGTCCTTCACATAGCATACAGAGTTACTCTGAGTATATTTCAGGGTGATAAGAGCGATGATCAGGTCGCGCTTAGCCTCTGGTGTGAATGTCTTGTTCTGTGTAGGCATGTTCTCGAAGAGAGCGTCGTCGTCGAGCTTAATCTCGTTGCGACCCTGTTCGAAGGTGATGCCGAATACCTGCTTGCGCTCGATAGGCTCGGGTACGTAGGTAGGATCAATCTTAATCACGTTGTAGGTACCCTTACGCTTGTCTTTCAGTATCTCGATAGCCTCAGGAGTAAAATCGGGTGCAATCACACCATCGCTCACCTCACGCTTCAGCAGTTTGGCTGTAGTGGCATCGCAGGTGTCGCTCAGGGCAACAAAGTCGCCATAGCTCGACATGCGGTCGGCACCACGGGCGCGGGCATAAGCACAAGCGATAGGACTCTCATCGAGGTCTTTCACATCGTCAACAAAGTAGATCTTTTTCAATGTGTCGCTCAGAGGCAGACCTACTGCAGCACCAGCAGGGCTGACGTGCTTGAACGAAGCGGCAGCAGGCAGACCTGTAGCGGCCTTGAGCTCCTTGACCAGCTGCCAGGCGTTGAAGGCGTCGAGGAAGTTGATATATCCAGGACGACCGTTGATAACTTCGATGGGGAGTTCACCCTCGGTCATAAAAATGCGCGAGGGCTTCTGATTAGGATTACATCCGTACTTGAGTGCTAATTCTTTCATTTTTGCGATATTTTTTGTTTCTGTGTGCAAAGGTACAAATTATTTTTGTAATTTTGCACCAAACTTAATGTTATTAACATGGAGAAAAAACGTTTGGCGCTTCGAAAGCTGCTGGAGGCAGTTGAGAAGGAGATTCTGAAGAAACCTGATAAGAAAACACTCGATCGATTGGCATTGTTAGCAGGATTCCAGAGTTGGGATGATTTTCAACATGCCTTGCATGGGGAATAAAAAAAGAGGCTCGCACACTTAGGTGCAGCCTCTTTTTCTTTTTTATTCACCAACGTTGTGGCGCTTCTCCTTAATACGAGCAGCCTTACCAGTAAGCTTGCGCAGATAGTAAAGCTTAGCGCGGCGAACCTTACCTACCTTGTTAACCTCGATGCTCTCAATGTTGGGAGACTCGATTGGGAAGATACGCTCTACACCAACGGTGCCTGACATCTTACGTACAGTGAAGCGCTTCTTGTCACCGTGACCAGCAATCTTGATTACTACACCACGATAGAGCTGGATACGCTCCTTTGAACCCTCGATAATTTTGTAAGCGACAGTGATTGTGTCACCAGCCTTGAACTCTGGGAACTTCTTGCCGGTTGCAAATGCTTCTTCAGCAATCTTAATTAAATCCATTGTACTTTTTATATAATTAAATTGTTGTATCGTTCCAACGCAACATAACAGGCCTCACGAAACCTCCTGCCAGCGATTACGCCGAAAAGCGGGTGCAAAGTTACAACTTTTTTTGGATTCGAAGAAATATTTCGGATATTTTTTGTATTTTTGCAGCATAAAAAGCAAATAATAATGAAGATAATGCGATTTTTTTATGCTTCGATGGCGTCATTGATGCTCTGTTCGTGCGCTACTAAGCATTTCCAACTGTCTGGTGTTGAGCGCACTAGAGTTATTGTGGATGAGCGATTCGATCAGAATCCTGATGAGGCTGCTGTAAAGTTTCTGGAGCCTTTTAAGCGTATAAACGATAGTATCATGGGACCTATCGTGGGTGAGGTGGCTCACAATATGCATGCCACCACGCCTGAGAGTGATCTCTCTAATCTGTTGGCTGATATCCTGGTGTGGGCTGCCAAAGACTATGGTGAGAAACCGGTGCTGGGTATCTACAATATGGGTGGTATTCGTGCCGATCTGACCAAGGGAAAGGTAAGCTATGGTGATGTGCTCGATGTGGCTCCGTTTGAGAATAGAATTTGTTTTATCACCCTGACAGGCGAGCGCGTGCTTGAATTGTTCCACCAGATAGCCAAGAGGAATGGCGAAGGTGTGAGCCATGGGGTAGAGTTGGTGATTACGAAGGATGGTAAACTCGTGTCGAGCAAGTTGCATGGACAGGAGATTGATCCTAAGGCTGAGTATCGTGTGGCTACTATCAACTACCTGATTGAGGGTAATGATGGTATGCCAGCTCTGAAAGAAGGCACCAATGTGGTGGCTCCAAATGATAAGAGTAATAACACCCGATTCCTTATTATCAACTACTTCAAGGACCACCAGGCGCGTGGTGTGGTTGTTGACTCTAAAGTAGAAGGTAGAATTAAAGTTCAATAAGTTATGCGTAGATTTAGCTTTATTATAATAGTAGCGTTGATGACTGTTATTTCAGTTGGCGCTAAAACGAAGAAGCAGTTGGTGGTGCTTCACACGAATGATACCCATTCGTGCATCATGCCACTGAATATGAATCTTGACAATAAAGATATTGCTGGGCGTGGCGGTTTCTTGCGTCGTGTCAATATGCTGAAAGAACAGCGACAGCAGCATCCTGACTTGTTGCTCTTCGATTCTGGCGACTTCTCTCAGGGTTCAGGTTTCTACACGCTTTTCAGAGGTGAGGTGGAGATAGGTTTGATGAACCAAATGGGCTATGACGCAGTGACGATTGGTAACCATGAGTTCGACTTTGGCCTGGAGAATTTGGCCAAGTTGTTCCGTATGGCTACGTTCCCTGTAGTTTGCTCTAACTACGACTTTACGGGTACGCCTTGTGAAGGCCTTGTGAAGGATTATATCACAATCAAGCGCAACGGACTGAAGATTGGCGTGTTTGCGCTTGGTGCACCTTTGAAGGGGCTGGTGTCGAATGCGAACTGCAAAGGTGTGAAGTTCCTTGATCCAGCAGAGACGGCTCAGAAATATATCGACATACTGCGTAAGCAGGAAAAGTGTGATGTGGTCATCTGTCTCTCTCATCTGGGCTGGCAGGTGTCTGAATATCCCGATCAGCAGTTCATCCGTGAGACTGAGGGCTGCGACTTGGTGCTGGGTGGTCATACCCATACCTACATGCCAACCGTGGAGTATGCGGCTGATAAGACAGGAAAGATGATCCCTGACGATCAGAATGGCAAGCACGGTGTGTTTGTTGGTAAACTGGTGCTCACATTCGAGAAGTAAGACTATTCAAAATAGAAAGTTAATACTATCATCTTCGTATGCCCGCTCTTGATGGCGTTGGCATACGATTTTTTGTTGTCATCCTTCAGGTTGTCCACGTGACTTTTGTCTATCTTGTTGCCTAGACCATAGCAGAACTTCAGCTCTGGTGCCAGTTTGAAAAATGGCAGATAGAGGTCGCAGCCCAGTCCTATTTCCAGCATCAGGTCGGTGCGGTTCAGTTGTACAATCTCCTGACTCTTATTGGTGAGGTTCAGCATACCGCTCATGCCAGCCAGCATATAGGGACGTATGTTGTTCCATCGCTGGGCTGAAAACTTCAGATCTACAGGTACCGTAAGATAGGTATTCTTCAGGTCCTGCGTCTCTGTTCTTGGTATGCCGTTAGCATCAAGGTCGGCCATGTTGTGCAGCGTAAGATGCTTAGCACCAAAGTGCATGGTGGGCGATACGCGCAGGTTCAGATGGTTTGATAGGCGCATGTCGGCAAGCACGCCAACCGAGAAGCCGGCATTCCATCTGTCGGCATCACATACATAGGGAGCTTCAGTCTCAAATTCTATATCCTGCAAGTTCATACCTACTGATATTCCAAAGTGCATAGGGCGCAAGTCGATATAGGGCTTGTGCTGTATCACATACCTTTTCTGTGCCATGCTCACTGTAGCGAGACAGATGGCTGCAATGATTGTTAGTAATCTGTATCTCATTCTGTTATATTAACGCAAAAAAAGGCTTCTTATTGTGTTATATCTTATTTCGACATTGTATAAATTACTAAATTTTTCTACCTAAAGTTTGGTATGCACAAAATTTTGTTGTACCTTTGCATCATTAAAAATAAGTATTAACAGTATTAACAATTTAAATTGATTAAGAATTATGGCATATGTAATTGGTGATGACTGCATCGCTTGCGGTACATGTCAGGGTGAGTGCCCAGTAGAGGCTATTTCTGAGGGTGAGAAGTATTCTATCAACCCCGATCTCTGCACAGAGTGTGGTACTTGTGCTTCTGTTTGTCCCTCTGAGGCTATCAGCCTTCCCTAATAAGATAGGACATATTAAAAGTATAGCAGGTGTTTCCAAATTGGAAACACCTGTTTTCTTTATTGGAAACTGATGTTTTCTAAGTTAGAAAACATTCTTTTCTAAGTTGGAAAAGACTCATAAAAAAAGAGATGTTCATTTCTGAACACCTCTTTCTTTGTATGATAGTGCTGAAATTACTTCAGGTCACGAATCTGCTGTGCAGGAGCATAGTCTGGGTCGATGGCCAGAATCTTGTTGGCATACTCCTTTGCCAATGGCTTGTTCTTACCGAACAGGAAAGCGTTAGACATCAGGTAGTGCAGACTATACTTCAGCATGGTGTTCTCACCCTTAGAGCGATCTGCCTTTGCCTCCAGCTGCTCTACTACCTTCTGGTAGTCGGCCTTTGCAAGACCCTTCTCACCATTCTTATCGAGCTTATTGTTCATGGTAGCGCACTGGTAAGCTGCGTATGTGGTCTGTACTGGGAACTTCTCAGCCATTGCATGATAAGCCTCGATAGCCTTCTTGATGAACTCTGCCTTACGAGCCTGGTCCTCATCAGCATACTTAGAATAGATCTTAGCTACACCTTCCATATCGTCAGAGTCAACGTTTGGCTTGCAAGCCAGATACTGATCGTAGTACTTCAGGGCGTTGTCGAACTCCTTATCCTTCAGATAAGAGTCAGAAACACTCTTCAGGATAGACCAGCGCTTGATCATTGACTGATCGTTAACCAGCTCGAGAGCCTTGTCGTAGTGAGCGTACATATTAGCCTTGTCCTCCAGAGCCTGATAGATAAGGGCTGTGTAGAAGTGGTCGTACTCAGAAACTTTGGCACTGTCGGTCTCGAAGAAATACTTGTGGATGTAGTTCTTTGCAGCCTCATAGTTCTTCAACTCATAGTTTGAGAACATAGCCAGACGGTTGAATGTTGGGTTGCGTGGCTCGAGCTTGATACCAGCCTCGGCAGCACGGAGAGCATCCTGGAAGTGACCGGTGAAGTAGCTGCAACGTACGAACTCGTTCAAGCCCAGCTTGTCAAGTTTGTCGATGTTAGCCTTGGTATAGTTCTCATAAGCCTGCTTCTCATCGCCAGCCAGCATGTAGATGTGGGCGGTGAAAGCGTCGATGTCCTCGTTAGGGCACTGAACCTTCATGTCCTGCAGCTTCTTGGCAGCCTGACTTGGACTGATCTTACGGTAAACCATAGCCCACTTCTTGTAACCCTCGGGGTTCTTTGGGTCGAAAGTGATAGCCTGGTTGTAGAAACCTGCGGCTTTACCACCATCTGTTCCATAGGCTGACTCGATGTCACCCAACAGCAGATAGGCTGGTGCATACTGATACTTTGGCTTACCGGCTTCGTTAGCGTAGTTGGCAAACAAACGAGCATTGGCTGTGTCCTTCTGAGCGTAGAATGCCTGACCGATCTTTATCAGAGCGGCAGCATCCTTCTTGTTCTTCTTATAGGCAGCTTTTGCTAACTCGGCTACGTTGGGAGCCTTTGACTTAATACCGTCGAGAGCTGCGTTGAGCTCTGCTTCCTGTGCATTGGCGGTGGCGCTGAAACCTGTCAGCAACGCACCCATCATTAGATATTTAATTGCTTTCATAATTTCTGTTTTTAAGTTATACATTTATATATAATTCTCTCTTCTTTGACGTTTGGTGGAGCGAATAGTTTAAAGCCTCACTCCTTGTTGACTATCACATCCCTTACGTTCATATTGGCTGTGCGGGGCAGCAGACCGAAACGCAGGATGATTTTCTGTCCTTTTGGCAGCTGTACGAAGTGTGTGAAGCTGCTTGGCACTCCGTTGCGCGTGTCATTGAGTAGTGCATAGATGGTGCGGCGCAGTGGATAATTGCCATTATATAGATAGTACTGATAGGGCTTCCAGCTGTTGTATCTCGTTGCTGAGTCGAGCTTTGATACGCCCATCACTGTTATATTCTTCTTAAAGGTGACGTTGGTGGTGTCGCGCTTGTCGTTGAGCCAGTTTGAACCGATAATACCAAGCGAGTTTGGATGGTTCTCTACATAGTCGATCACTGCGGCGCTAGTCTTTACGGCACCGATGTTGGGTGCACCAAACTGCTTACCACCAAGTATGGAGTCAACGCACCAGCGCACAGTGCTCGATAGTGGATTGTCGAATACCACGTCGATGACTCCCAGTTTGTTCTGTGGGTATATCTCATCCCACTTAGTAATTTCCCCTTTCAGTACACGTGCAAAGTCCTTGATGGTGATACACGAGTCGGGGTTTGAGTTGTTGACGATGATGGCCAGTCCGTCGTAAGCCACGGGGATGGCTCTTGGCAGGAATTTCTGACTAATCAGTGTCTGGCGTTCATTGCTTGTAAAGTCGCGTGTGGTGAATGCCAGCCATGTTTCTTGTTTCATCAACTTCTTGACTGCATCCTGCTCATTGATATAAATAGGTGTGATTGAGTCAAGAGTCTGATTGGTGAAATAGTAGAGTTCCTCGTCTATGATAGGGTAGAAACTCTCGTCGGCTGTCAGTATGCTGGCTGCCTTCTGATATGCTTTCTCCTTTTCAGGATTAGGCTTGCTCCCACATGCGTGGAGCAAGCCTAATATCAGTGTTAATCCAACTAATTGATATAATTTGTTGAATGCGTTCATTTCAGATTTTGTTGAGTATTACTGCAGGCGGAATGTTACAGGTACGGTGTACTTCACACGTACTGCGCTACCGTTCTGCTTACCAGGAATCCAGTGTGGCATTGACTTAACAACGCGCTGTGCCTCCTTGTCGAGTGAGGGGTCAACGCTCTTCACAACCTTCACGTCGGTGATAGAACCATCACGCTCTACAACGAAGGTTACAACAACACGACCCTGTACACCGTTCTCCTCGGCTACTACTGGATACTTGATATTCTTAGACAGATACTCGAACAGAGCTGAGCTACCACCAGGGAACTGTGGCATTTCCTCTACCACGTCGAATACCTTTGTCTCCTCAACCTTTGGAGGCTCGGGCTCTGCGATAGTTTCCTTTACCTTCAGCACTTCACCAGCAGTCTCGTCGTTACCCTCAACAGTGAAGGCACCGATAGCGGTGTTGGTTTCCTGCAGTTCTTCCTGTGACTTCATCTCCTGCTCTTCCTTTACCTCATCGTCCTTCTTAATCTCAGGAACGGTGAAGGCTACAGAGCTCTTGACTTTCTCAATCTCAATCTTCTCGGGTTCGGGCTCATCTTTCTTCTCCACCTTAGCCTCTTTCTTCTCAGCCAGACTGGCCAATTCGACGTCGGTTTCGATGGCTGCGTTACGTGATGCGATGTAGTTATCGATAGACACCTTTGCAATAACGATGGCTGCGATGGCAGCAAAGATTGCAAACATTGTGATCAGTGCCTTCAGGTTACGTACACCAGTATTCTTGCGCAATTGATAAGCTCCATAAGCTGTGTTCTTACCCTCAAACACGAGGTCAACCCAGCTGTTGTCTATAAGATCTATTTTTGCCATAGTCTATTCTACATTTTAGGGGTTAATCATTTAACACCAGCCTTCTCAATGAGTGCCTTATCGTCGTCACTCATCTTGTCGACATTGTCAATGACATACTTATCAATATTGCTAATGAGCATCTCGTCGAGAGCTGCGACCATGTTCTCATAAGTAGCAGAATTCAGAGGACGAATGATGACTGTCATAGTTGGCACCTTCTCGCCTGAGGGCAGCTCACCCTTCTTCAGCTTCTTCAGGGCCTCCTGATACTCTTCCTCAGTCATCTTAGAGTTGTACTCATTCTTCTTCGCATCGAGCTCTTTCTTAGCCAACTTAATCTTGGCAATTGGGTTTACACCCTCTTCAGTAGTGTGCTCGTTGAGAACCTTCTCAATACCATCCTTACCATAAGAGGTTGGCTTAACGCATGAAGGATCGTCGTAGTTGGGCAGACCAGCTACATACCATACCTTGTCGTTAGCACCCAGGTAGAGGGTGATAGTGTGAGAAGCCTTTGTTACCTGCTTCTCTTCTTCTTTCAGCTGCGATGTATCATCGTTTGATGGCATAGTCAACTGCATTGCCTGTGGCTTTGCCAGTGTAGTACACAGCATGAAGAAGGTAATAAGAAGCATCATCATGTCTACCATTGGCGTGAAGTTCACGCGGGTATCCATCTTTTTCTGCTTTGATAGATTCTTTTTTGCCATAATACTACTAGTCGTTTAAACGTTTAACATCGAGATTCGTAATCAGCTGGAAACGGTTCTCGTTCATGTCCTGGAGCTCTGACATCAGCTTCTTGATGGTACCATAAGAAGTCTTTGAGTCGCACTTGATGGCGAGCTTGATGTCGGGGTTAGCATCGCGGGCTGCTGTTACCCACTCCTGGAATTCACTCTTACCACCGTCGATACTGTCGAGCGGAAGTCCGAGCTTCTGGATCTGCTCGCCCATCTTCTCTGGTTCGAGGTTCAGATAACTTGCAAGCTGAGCCATTGGCGCACCAACCATAGCATCCTCGCGGAAGTGCTTAATCTGGGTGGCGTTCAGCTGGATACCAAACTTGTCGGTCATATTCTCCAGCATGGCCTGCATGTTATTCTTGTTTTCGGTACCACAGTAGATGCGTCCCTCTGGTGTAACCAGAATGTTGAGCACATCCTGCTCTGGTATCTTAACCTCAGACACAGAATTAGGCGCGGTGACTGATACTGGCTCTGGTGTCAAGAATGTTGAAGTCAACATGAAGAAACACAGAAGCAGCGTCATCACGTCTGACATAGGCGTCATGTCAATCCAGATGTCTTTTTTCTGTATCTTAATTTTAGCCATTCTCTATAAGCTTTTAAATGCGTTAAAAAATGGATAAAGATTAAGCCTCGTTGTGGTTAGAATCGTATGTAGCTGCTACAGTGAAACCGATCTCGTCCATAGCGTAGGTCAGCTTGTCGATCTTGTTTGAGAAGAAGTTGTAAACTACGGTAGCTACCCATGATGTCAAGATACCAGAAGCTGTGTTAACCAGAGCCTCAGAAATACCTGCAGACAGAGCCATAGAGTCAGCACCACCACCAGCAGACAGAGCCTGGAAAGATCCGATCATACCAAGCACAGTACCGAACAGAGCGGTCAGAGTACCCAGAGATACGATTGTTGCAACCATAGCCATGTTCATCTGAAGAGTAGGCATCTCAAGCTGTACAGCCTCCTCGTGAGCCTGCTGGATCTTAGCAATCTTAGCAGCCTTCTTCAGAGTATCGTCACCCTCTACAGTCTGATACATGCTGATTGTAGAGATAACAACGTTACCTACAGTACCCTGCATCTTGTTGCAGAGAGCCTTAGCCTCATCGAACTTCTGAGCCTTGATCAGATCCTTAACCTGTGCTGTGAACTTAGCGAGGTTGATCTTACCAGCGGCGGTCTTGATAGCGAAGAAACGCTCAATACCAAGGCAGATTACAGTGAAGAGAAGTGTCAGGATAAGACCTACAACGAAACCTCCCTTATAAACAGTACCCAGCAGGTTTGCAGGATGGCCGCTACGATCACCACCAACGAAGTTGTCGGGGTTACCCATAACGAAGTACCAAACACCATAACCAGCTAATGCACAAATTACCAGGATAATCCATGCTGCCTTAATACCACCGAAGCCCGAATTCTTTTTGGCTGGGGCTGCAGCCTTTGTTGTTGTTGCCATAAAATAAATAATTTTTTAGTTATTATAAATAAATAAAGATTTGTTTCACCTCGCAAAAGTAGCAAAATAAAGCGGAATACAAGCCTAATTAAGACAATTTAACTATGAAATTCCGAATTATTTTAGATTTGCTACTACTTCCTTTATGCGCCTCATGGCTTCTACGATGTTTTCATCGCTTGTTGCATAGCTCATTCTGAAACACTCAGGATCGCCAAAGGCGTCGCCACCAACTGTTGCTACATGACCTTTTTCCAACAAGTACATGGCAAAGTCGGTAGAGTTGTTGATGGTTGTCTCACCATCGCTCTTGCCGAAGAAGCTGCTGCATTTGGGGAAGAGGTAGAATGCACCCTCGGGCACGTTTACTTCCAGACCAGGAATCTCTTTCGCCAGTTTTACGATGAGGTCGCGTCGGCGCTCAAAGGCCTGGCGCATGTCCTCTACGCACTGCTGGTCGGCAATATAAGCAAACTCGGCGGCCTTCTGGCTCACTGAGCATGGTCCGCTGGTGTATTGGCCCTGAAGCTTGTTGCAGCCCTTTACAATCCACTCTGGAGCGGCGATGTAACCGATGCGCCAGCCTGTCATGGCATATGCCTTAGATACACCATTGACAATGATAGAACGCTCTTTCATGCCTGGGAACTGCGCAATGCTCTGGTGCTTGCCGATATAGTTGATGTGCTCGTAGATTTCATCTGCCAATACGAAGAGGTCTTCGTGCTTGAGGATGACATCTGCCAGCGCCTTGAGTTCTTCCTTGCTGTAAACGCTACCTGTAGGGTTGCTGGGTGAACAGAGGATAATCATGCGCGTCTTTGGCGTGATGGCAGCTTCGAGCTGTTCTGGGGTCATCTTGAAATTCTGATCGAAACCAGCCTCTACGAACTTAGGGGTACCACCTGCCAGCAGCACCATCTGTGGGTAGCTCACCCAGTATGGAGTAGGGATGATAACCTCTTCACCATCGTTCACCAGCGCCATGACCGTGTTGCACACACTCTGTTTGGCACCGTTGCTCACCAGGATTTCATTGACTGTATAGTCCAGCTGGTTCTCGTTCTTAAGCTTGGCTACGATGGCCTTGCGAAGGTCAGGATAGCCTGGAACAGGTGAGTAGCGTGAGAAATTGTCGTCTATAGCCTTTTTTGCAGCTTCCTTAATAGCGTCGGGGGTATTGAAGTCGGGCTCGCCGACACTCATGTTGATTACATCAATTCCTTGCGCCTTCATTTCGGAGCTTTTCTGAGACATTGCCAGCGTGGCTGATGGAGCCAAGCGCTGCAGACGATTAGATAATTGTGCCATGTGATTCAAAATTTTGTGCAAAATTACGCATTTTATTTTTTAAAACGAAATAAATGTGCCACTTTTTCACTTTTGTGAGTAATTTTGTGGCGTTATGAGTGTTATTTCAGGTGGAGCGTGTGACCCATACGTGTCTTCTTGGTCTCCAGGTAGCGCAGATTGTATTTGTTTGGAGTAACCTCGATGGGTACGTTCTCTATGATTTTCAGACCGTAAGCTTCCAGTCCAACGCGTTTTACGGGATTATTGGTCAGCAGGCGCATCTTGTGCACACCGATGTGGCGCAGCATTTGGGCTCCACAACCGTAGTCGCGCTCGTCGGGCTTGAAGCCCAGGTGTACGTTGGCGTCAACGGTGTCCAGACCTTCTTCTTGCAGCTTGTAGGCAGCAATCTTGTTCATCAGTCCGATACCACGTCCTTCCTGCTGCATGTAGATGACCACGCCTTTGCCTTCTTTCTCGATAGCTTGCATAGCCTTGTGTAGCTGCTCGCCACAGTCGCATCGCTTGCTGCCCAGGATATCACCTGTCATGCATGATGAGTGTACACGTACCAGGATGGGCTCATCTTCCTCCCATTCGCCTTTGATGAGAGCCATGTGCTCCAGACCGTTGCTCTTCTGACGGAAAGGAATCAGGCGGAAGTGACCGTATTCTGTGGGCATATCTACCTCATCACCTACCTCAATGAGCGATTCCTTCTTCAGGCGATAGGCTATCATATCTTTGATGCTGATAATCTTTAGGTTCCACTCCTTGGCAAACTGCATCAGCTCAGGCATGCGGGCCATAGTGCCATCTTCATTCATGATTTCCATGAGGGCACCAGCTGGATACAGACCTGCCATACGGCACAGGTCGATGGCTGCTTCGGTATGTCCGCTACGGCGCAGCACACCATTGTCCTGAGCATAGAGTGGGTTTACGTGACCGGGACGTCCAAACGTCTCGGGCTTTGATGTTGGGTCGGCCAGTGCCAAGATGGTCTCTGCACGGTCGTGTGCACTCACGCCAGTGGTGCAGCCCTCCAGTTTATCTACTGTCACGGTAAAGGGTGTTCCAAGTACCGAGGTGTTGTCCTGCACCTGATGGGGCAAGTCAAGTTCTTTGCATCGCTCAATGGTGATTGGGGCGCAAAGCACACCACGTGCATTCTTCAACATGAAGTTCACCTTCTCTGCTGTTATTTTCTCGGCAGCGATAATCAGGTCACCTTCGTTCTCGCGGTCTTCATCATCTACAACGATGACGAACTCGCCCTTTTCAAAGTCCTTAATGGCCTCTTCTATGCTGTTCAACTTCATCTCTTCCATTATTTTACACCTTATTTATATATAATAGTAGTTAATTCTTATGTTTCTTTGCTTCATAATCGCGTACCAGCTCTGTCACGAATGGCATGCTCTCCAGATCTTTGAACGATCTTGGTGATGGTGGCGCAAAGTTGGCTACGCGCTCCAATACCCACTCGTTGGTTTCAAGAATATTGTTCAGGTCCTTACGCAAGCGCAAACGGAATCGGCACATGCGTAGGTAGAAGAATAAGCCCAATGGCAGGATGATGCCTGTCATGATGTTCAACCACTTCTGGCGGAACGGACGTGTGTGGGCATGTGTAGCCACGATGGGGTAGTGGTTCAGTGCATTCAGTATCTGGGCATCCTTGGTGTTGCTCAGGTCATCTATCACATCTTCCAGTTGATTATAGATGTGCTGTATGGTCTGGTCGTCGCCAGGACGGAAGAATACGTGTATGGGGTTGGGCAGTCGCAGTAGCTTGTGGGCTTCGCTGTACTCCTTTATTTCCTTGCTTATCTGTAATAGATAGTAAGCATCGAGGGCATACATTGGTTCTTCGATGATAACTTCTTTACGTGAGATGTGGCGATGGGTTCTCAAGCCGAGTATGTGCATCAGTATCTGCTTATACATGTCGATATTGAACACCACCGAATCGTTGTTGGCCTTGTAGGTGAAGAATACAGCGATTGGTGTTAGCACAACGGTCGATATAGTCATACCGTACCACACGGTCCACTGGTCATCACGTGCCATTCGCATACCAGTGTTGTCGAGGATGTAATAAACGATAAACACCAGTACTGATATGATGACAGGCACGCCCAGACCACCTTTTCGGATGATGGCGCCCAGAGGAGCTCCGATAAAGAAGAAGATGATGCATGTAAAGGCCAGTGTGAACTTAAGAATGGCCTGAATCTGGTGGGTGCGGAAATAGCGATGCAGACTGCCTGCATAAGTGCCTTTCATCTCCAGGTCGCTGGCGCACGACTGTGCGCTGCTGATGGCCGACTGCAGGGTGGACTTCTTTTGGATGTCGCTCAGCTTTGTAAACATCGAGTCGATAGAGTTGTCGTTCTGAGCCACGAGTTTGGAAATCTTGATAGAGTCGCTTTGAGAAACAATGTTTCTTGTAAAGAAGAAGCGCTTGGCATCTTCATAGTAAGCGCGACCTACGCTGTCGTTGAATTCCTGTAGTGAGTCCTTGTCGTGCAGAATCTTTCCTAAGCTTTTTGCACGAGCATCTCCTGCAATATCACTGATATCGGCCATGCTGAAGCCGCCATCGAAGTCGAGTACGATGCGTTTGTGTACGAAGGTCTCACGGCGATAAGGCACGTCGGCTGTACCAGCCAGGTCCTGTGAGCGCATGTTCTCATTCCACACGCCGTTATAGAGGTTCAGCAACAGGTGCTTCTTCTCAGCGGTGCTTTGCATCATACCTGAGTCGGCCAGGATGATGGCCTGATCCTCATAGCTGCCTGTCATACGGTATATCATGATGCCGTATAGCATGCCGGTGTTCATGTCTTTCTTTTGAACGTAGATATTGGTAGATGGAATGCCGTCGTAGAATACACCTTCTGGGATGTCGGCCTCAGGACTTTTCTGTTTCATACCTAGCAACAGTCTGTAGAAGTCCTGGTTGGCTTGTGGACCTACCACGTTCTGAAAATAGAACGAAACACCAGCCATGAGTACTGAGATGACGATAAGCGATCGGAATGCCTGTATCAGTGAAATGCCTGCGGCCTTGATGGCAGTAAGCTCCGAACTCTCGCCAAGATTACCAAAGGCGATGAGTGATGAGAGCAGGATGGCCAACGGGAATGCCTGAGGCATGAGCATCAGTCCCATATACCAGAAGAACTGGGCCATCACCTCAAGAGAGAGTCCTTTTCCGATAATCTCATCCACATAGCGCCATAAGAACTGCATCATCAGCACAAACTGGCAGATGAAGAAAGTTCCTACGAACAACATGCCAAACTGCTTGGCAATGAATATATCTAGCTTCTTGATTCGAAACATTTGCTATTTTGCAATTTTGGCTGCAAAATTACAAATAAAAATTCAGAATCACACCTTATTTATAATATTTATCACTTTTTTAGCTTTTTCAGAGTCCGCTGGCGCGGTGCAGATTGTCCAAACAGCTCTCCCATAGAATCTTAAGCCCATCAATGTCGTCATCTTCAGCAAAGTCGGTGATGGTGAGATTCAGGTGGTGGGTCAGGTCGCTCTTGGTGATGCACATTTCCCAGTATGACTCGTCGTCGTCCTCATCTTCATAGTCCCATTTCAGTCGGATATGGTCGTATTTTACGGAATCTACGATGTGGGCTTTACGGATATCCTGCTCTGTCCAGGGTTCTCCCCATATAAACGTAAAAACCCCGTCCTCTTCAGTGACGTGGTCGGCAAACCAGCGCTCCAATCCGTGGGCGCTACTTATCTGTTCCCAGATGATAGCTGGCGACGTGGTGGCCAGTGGATATTCGATGTCTATTTTTTGCTTTCCCATATGTTTTTGGGTTAGAAATTATAGATTATAGTCATGATTTATGCTGCAAAATTACAAAAATTCCATGAAAAACAAAACTTTTTGCCGAAAAATTTTGGTAGTTACAAAAAAAGTAGTACCTTTGCACCCGCAAAACAGCGATATGGCGGGATAGCTCAGCTGGTTAGAGCGCATGATTCATAATCATGAGGTCCCCAGTTCAATCCTGGGTCCCGCTACAAAGAAGGCAGTCAGTATTCACACTGATTGCCTTTTTTTTATATTTTTCTTTGCTAATACAGAAAAAAGCCGTATTTTTGCGGCATGAAACAGATTTTATCTACCATTGTATTTCTTGTACTTGCCATTACAACCTCGGCTCAAGATGTGGTTCGGCTGCTCGAACCTGCTTATGCCGACAGCAGTGCTGTTTATCGTCAGAGTGTTTATGTGCCACAAAAGTGGAACAAGCGACGTGTAGTGCTCTACTTGGAGCGCCCTTTAGGTGCTACTACCATTCGTGTGAACGGTGTGGAGGCAGGAGGCAACACGCGCACTTGCTTGCCACAGGAGTTGGATGTGACCCGTCATATCGTGGCTGGTCAGCGCAACACCATCGAAGTTGGGGTAGCTGGTCATGATGCACATGGACTGCTGGGTAGTGTGGAATTGCGTTCACAGCCGCATGGCTTGTATGTTCAAAAGTTAAGGATAAAGGCGCGCCCCTTTATGAATCTGGTCACCGTCGATCTGAGTTTGGATGGTCAGTCGCCTGATTATAGTTTCTTTGGTGTGCAGACGATGATACAGCGCGAGGGCGTTGATACGGCCAAGGTTTATGTGAACGAGTGGGGCATTACGGCCAAGCATATGACTCTCGAAACACCTGTGTTCGATCGGGATTGCCTGTGGGATGAGTTTCATCCTGTTACCTATCGGCTGGGCTTGAGTGTAGGTAACGACTATCAAGAGATGAGTTTTGGTATGCGAGAGGCGGGGGTAGTGGATGGACAGCTGTTTGTGAATCGCCATCCTGTCTATCTGCGTGGCTGCGTGATGGATGATTATTTCCCTATGAGTGGGCGCATGCCGATGGATGAAGCCGCATGGAAGCATATCTTTCAGCGCCTGAGCGACCTGGGACTTAACCACGTGCGTTTTCGTGGCTACTGCCCGCCCGAAGCTGCCTTTACTGCTGCCGACAAGGTGGGGCTCTATCTGCAACCAGAGGTACAGAGCGCCGATGAGCTGGACCGCATTTGCGACCTTTATGGTCATCACCCTTCACTGGTGTTGATAACGCTGGGTAATGAGTGCATGGTATATAATAATGGTGTTAAAATTCCTGTACAGCTGCAGCAACCTGTAATAGCTGGTCTTGATATGGCAGCATATAAGTTGGGTGTGGAGCGCTGGTTGCTCACTGGTGGCAGTCGCCACTATCTGCTTGAAGGGCTGTGTGATCTGAAAGGCGACTTTAGTGGTGTGTTGCACGAGCGCTGGGACGATCAGGATAAAGCATTCGTGCGCCAGTTTAATCAGTTCTGTCGTGCCATTGTACCCTTAGTTAAACTGCCCCAAACAGAGTTTGCTGTGAGCGACACACTGCGGGCGCCTATCTATGTTTATAATGCCATGTATGGCAATCTTCATGGAGTTCGCACCAGCTATTATCTTACCAACGACTCAAATCAGGTGCTGGCTGGTGGATTGGTTGCCTCGGGCGATGTGCCACTTGATACATTGAAGCTAGTGGGTGAGGTGGTACTGCCGATGGATTCGATTGATTATCGTGGCGAAGCATGGCTCACGGTGGCTGTGGGCAGCACGGCCATTCGCAACCGTTGGCGTATTAAAATAGGAGACTAACGCTTATGCTATATTGCCAGCGAAATGTTGCGCGAACCTTGAGGAGCGATGCTCAGTAGGCGGTTGATGTCTTCACTAAGGATATAGTTAAAGCGTGCGCGGAAGAAACTGGCTTCTGGGTTAGGATATTTCTCCTCTTCCTGCAGGTCGGTATATACCAGATTGCCATGGCGCCAGACCTCGCGAAGCTCGTCGTTAGAGTGTAATAGCTTTTTGATAACTACACTCCATGTACCATGTGGCTGACCATTATCGTCGCATCTGCCAGAGAAACTGCCCTTGCCAAACTTGCCTTCTATCGCGCCCTTCACCTTTCCATCGGCGATGGTCATCTTGAGGTTGGTGCGCATAGATCCTGCGATGGTTCTTTCTTCGCATGTGTACAGCAAGTCGCCATCAAGAGCTCCATTCTTGAAGTTGGCCTCTAAGCGTATCGTGGTGTTGCGGCCCGACCTGACAAAGCTCCACTTGCCAGTTTTTATGTTGCGTTCGTATCTGCCTTCGGCCTTGCGATACCTTCCGTGTTCCAGTTTCCGTTTGTAGCTGAATTTGCCGTCTAGTACATGGCGGCCGTGAGTTGGTATATAAATGAATTTAGCTCTACCACGGTGGTAGCGACCACAATAAAATCTGTGTCCCTTTGGTAACCTACCAGTAAGTCTAATCATCAGTCCGTTAATCTTACACATGTTTTTGCTGTTCTTTTTTTCGGCCCGCAAAATTACAAACATTATTCGGAATTACCAAATTTCTTTCGATTAAAATGCAACTTATATGTAATAAAACTTTCTCTATAATTCTGGTTTCCGATAGTGAAAAATCGTAAAACCTTTCGTGGTTTCGGGGATTTGATAACTTTAGGGAATTCCCTACTGGCTTTTAGGAGAATTCTTTCTTGTGTTATCGCTAGAAAGTTATACTTTTGCAGTATCATTTAAACCTATTAGTGTATGAAGAAAGTTTTGTTATGCTTCATGATGGCATTTTTTTGCATTACTGCAGCCTTGGCCGAAACCGACACCAAGACCTATCGCACGTTTGTGAAGAACGACCGCCACGTGTTCTTCTGTTCACATCGTGGCATCACCGTGGTGGTTGATCCCACTGTAGGTGGTATTTTCGAGCCCCACATCTCTATCATCAATGAGAGTGGTAGGGCTTTTGTGTTTGAACCTAAGACCATCACTGCCGAGGCATTCGCCATTCCTGGCAATGATAGTAAATACACCCGCTATCGCACGGAGCGATTCCTGGCCAAAGGCGACACTACAGGTATGGAGCGCGATCAGCTGACTATATACACGCCAGAGAAATATTCAAAAAAAGTGAGCCGCTCTATGTGGTGGGGCAGTTTTCTGACCGAACTGGTGGTGGCAGGTGTAGAGAGCATTGGCGAGACCGACGAGCGCCAGCAGTTTTGGAACGATGTGCATCGCGAGAAGAGAATTGATGAGGCCGAGGCTGAGCGTCATGCTGAGAAGAGGCGCATCAGCGAGGGCTACTGGCGTGCTAACACCATCTTTGCCGACGAGGAGCACGAAGGTTTCATTGCCATCAAGCACGTCAGCACCAAGTATCTGCTGCTTAACATCCCTGTAGATGGTGAAACCTTCCATTTCATCATCGACGCCCAGAAACATTATTAAGTCAAAAGTATAATAAACAAAAAAGCGAGGGAATCTTTCGATTCTCTCGCTATTTATGTCGGGATTACTGGACTCGAACCAGCGACCTCGCGCCCCCCAGACGTGTGCGCTACCAACTGCGCTAAATCCCGATCCAAAATTCGGCTGCAACCGACCGTTATTGTCGAATGCGGGTGCAAAGGTACGTGGTTTTTTTGAACTAACCAAATTTTTGGGTCACTTTTTCTTGTTTTCCCACTTATTTTTCCATTTTTCGTACTTTTCATACAGCGTTGCTGGACGGTCGTTGTACCAGCTGTAGCCATTGCGGCGCTCAGGGCCGATGTCCGAAAGGTGCTTGCGGGGCATGCCATCGCGGTCGCATACAAACGGCTGGCAGTTCAGCAGGTCGTAGAAGCGTGCCCACAGTGGGCCGGCTTTGGGGTCGGGCACCAGGCGAGTGTCGGCTCCAGGCTCACCTTTCTTACCAATCTTCACCAGTCGGTAGCCTGTAATCTTATTCTTCTCAAACCAAGCCATAGCGCTGTGGATAGAGCGTCGTACGCGCTCGTCGGGGTTGGGCAGGCTCATCAGGAATCGTACGATGCTGGCACTCTCCATCGAGCAGTATGAGGGCAGTTCGTAGGCGCGGGCATAAGTAGGGTAGAGTGTCTTGCGGTCGTGCTGCTGGCACCATACGGTCAGCGTGTCGTCAATCTTTATCTGCGTGTTCAGAATGCATTCAATACCTTTCTTAAACGACTTATCGATCTGCGCGTTCAGCTTCTCGTCGCTCAGTCCGGCATACTGCTCCTTGCCATTCAGTATGTCGCGCATCATGGTCAGAATATTCACAATAGCATCGTCGTTGTAGGTTATCTGCACCTGATAGTCGCGCTGGGTAGGCCAGAACTGTGGCCATCCGCCGTTTTCGTACTGTCCGTCCAAAATGTAGTTTACACCCTTCTTGAAAGCCTCGCGATAGTGCTCATCCTTAGTCTGCTGATACAATCGTGCCAAGAAGTTCATTTGCATGGTGGTAGCACCGTTGTCGATTGTCGAGTCGTCGGTCACCTGCTTATCCTTGATGATCACCTCGCGCTGTTGGTCGGAGAGTGGTGTCACCATATCTACGTTCTTGGGCCAGCCGCCTGTGTTGCGCTGCCAAATCAGTAGCTGGTCGCCGATACGGCGAGCTTCTTCGGTTTTGAAAAACTCAGGATTCTTTTCTTTCAGTACCTTATCGCTTTGTGCGTTAGCTGGTACGATAGGCATGAGGCCAATGATGGCTGCCAGTAGAGTAGATTTCATGTAGTTCATATCGTATAAAATTGTTTTGTTCTGGCTGCAAAAGTATAAAAAAAATACGAACTCGCACAAGGATTAACACACATTAAGAGGATAATAGTAATAAAATGTGTGAAAATGCGTGCTTAGTGGCCGAAAATGCGTATCTTTGCATGCAATTAAATCGACAGATACAAGACAATGAAGCAATATAGACTCACGGCACCTGAACGTTTGGCTCAGACCATCCAGTTGCCAGCATCCAAAAGCATATCCAATCGTGCGCTCATTATCTATGCCCTTAGCGGAGGTAGCAATCTGCCTCGGAATCTGAGCGATTGCGACGATACTGAGGTGATTATCGATGCCTTGCGCGATATGCCCGACGAGATAAACATCAAGGCTGCAGGCACAGCCATGCGCTTTATGACCGCCTATTTGAGCGTGATGAGCGGTACGCATATAATTACAGGTACAGAGCGCATGAAGCACCGTCCGATATCCATCCTCGTTGATGCCCTGCGTAAGTTGGGGGCTCAGATTGAGTATGTAGGCGAGGAGGGCTTTCCGCCTCTGAAGATTATTGGCAGTCAGTTTGTTGGCGGACAGTTGGAGATACCGGGTAATGTGAGTTCGCAGTATATCTCTGCTCTGCTTATGATAGGTCCTATGCTTAAGGAGGGGCTCACCCTGCAGCTCACAGGCGACATCATATCGCGCCCTTATATCGACCTTACATTGTGGATGATGGGCGAGTTTGGTGCTGAAGCCAAGTGGAGTTCGGCAGACACCATCACCGTGGCTCACAAACCTTATAAGAATCGTGATTACTACATAGAGAGTGACTGGAGTGGTGCCAGCTACTGGTATGAGATGGTGGCACTCTCGAACGACCGTGATGCCGAAGTGAAGCTCACTGGTCTGATGGATGGCTCGATGCAGGGTGATTCTACCACTCGTTACATCTTCAGTTTGCTGGGCGTTAAGACTACATTCGAAACCCAGACTAAGGGTGTGCCGCAGATGGTGACACTGAAAAAGAATGGTCGCGGCGTGTCGAAGTTGGAGTACGACTTTGTGAATGCGCCCGATTTGGCTCAGACTTTTGTCGTGACTTGTGCTGCGCTCGATATCCCCTTCCACTTTAAAGGACTGTCTACCTTGAAAATCAAGGAGACCGACCGTATCGCTGCCCTGAAGACAGAGATGCTGAAGCTGGGTTACGTGATACATGATGCCAACGATAGTGAATTATACTGGGACGGTGAGTGCTGTGAGCCCAACCTCGAAGCTGGCATCGACACCTATGAAGACCATCGCATGGCATTGGCTTTTGCACCCTATGCCATGAAGACCAGTGGACTCATTATCAACAATCCACAAGTGGTGACTAAGTCTTATCCTAAATTCTGGGACGATCTCAAATCTTCAGGATTTGAAATTGATAATTTATAATTGATAATTGACAATTATGACGTTTGCGTTAGTGTGTGTAGCCATGTTGTTGGCATTGGGCCTGATAGCCCTTGTGGCCAACATGTTTGATAAGAGTAACGACCAGATAGTCACAGGTCACGACTGCTCTACCTGTACTGCAGCCGACGAAGGTTCGTGCAAGATACACTGCTTGATAGAGGAAAAGAAGAAATCGAAAAGTGTTGAGAGTTGAGTGATGGATAGGGCGAAGAACATGATGATGATTCTTACTATCGCGCTGGCGATAGTAGGCTGTTCTACGCAAAAAAATACCCCCAAGAGTCGATTCTGGCATGCTTTCAACGCCCGTTATAATACCTATTATAATGGGCACATGGCCTTTATCGACGGAAATCTTGAAAAAGAGAAAGGTCACAAGGACAACTACACCGAACTGTTGCCCCTCTATCCGGTTGGACTCAAGGCTAGTCGCGATATCGGTCAGGCAAACTATGAGCGTACGGTGGAGAAGATGGAGAAAGCCATCCAGCGCCATAGCATCAAGGAGAAGGGTAGGGAGTGGAATCCCTTCTTGTGGAAAGCCTGGCTCATGATGGGTAAGGCACAGTTTCAGATGGGACAGTTCGAAGAGTCTGCCGCCACCTTCTCGTATATGGCACGCCTGTATCAGGGCAATCCGATGCGCAGCGGACTGGCGCGTGCCTGGCTGGCTAAAAGCTTCACCATGTTGGGATGGCGATATGATGCTGAAGACGTGATACGCAACATGAGCCGCGACTCGATGGACTTTCGTGCAGTGAAAGATTGGGACTATACCTATGCCAACTATTACATCACTACCGCCCAGTACGACAAGGCTACCCCCTACCTGCGCAAGGCCATCAAGCACGAGCGCTGCAAGACGCAGCGCGCCCGTATGTGGTTTCTGATGGGGCAAATAGAAAACCTGCAGGGCCATCAGCAGCAGGCTTATCAGGCTTACAGTCGTGTGATACGCTGCAGTCCGCCTTACGAACTTGAGTTCAATGCCCGTATAGCTCAGACCGAGGTGCTAGCCAAGAATAATGGTCGGCAGATGATTAGTCGTCTGAAGCGTATGGCTGCCAATGATAACAATGCTGAATACCTTGACCAGGTGTATTATGCTATAGGCAATATCCACCTGGCACAGGGCGACACCCTGCAAGCTATCACGGCCTACGAGCAAGGTAACAAGAAATCTACTCGTAATGGTATTGAGAAGGGAGTGCTGTTGCTCACCCTTGGCAATCTGTACTGGCAGCGCGAACAGTTTGCTGATGCTCAGCGTTCCTATGGTGAGGCCATCGGACTGTTGGATAAGGAGCGCAAGGATTACGAAGAACTCTCGCAGCGCTCGAAGGTGCTCGACGAGTTGGTGCCACATACTGAGGCCATCCATCTGCAAGACTCGCTTTTGGCGCTGGCGAAGATGGATGAGAAGGCGCGCAATCAGGCTATCGACCGTGTGATTGCTGCGCTGAAACAGCAAGAGAAAGAGGCGCGTGATGCAGAGCTTGCTACTCAGGCTGACACCCAGTTGCCGGAATTGCAGGCAGCCGATAACTTTTCCAATCGCCGCCAGCAGCCATCCACCATCACCCATCAGCCATCACCCGGCACCTGGTATTTCTATAACCCCACGGCTGTGAGTCAGGGTAAGGTCACTTTCCAACGTAAGTGGGGCCGTCGAGAGAATATCGACAACTGGCGACGAAGTAATAAAACGGTACTCCATGTGCCATCATCCGATGAGGCTGAGGAAGATAGTCTGTCACAACACGACGAGCTGGTGGAGGAGACTAAGGATACTGTTGCACTCGATCCTCACAAACGCGAATACTATCTTGCGCAGATTCCATTCACTGAGGAACAGCAAGCCGCCTGTCACGAAATCATTAAGGAGAGTCTGCTGCAGGCGGGTATCATTCTGAAAGACAAGATGGATTGTCTGCCCGTGAGCTACCGATATCTGCACCGACTCACTACTGACTATCCCGACTACGAGCATGCCGATGAGGCCTGGTATCATCTGTGGTTGCTCTATTCGCGCTTGGGGCAGCATGCTGAAGCCGCCGACTGCCTGGCACGCATGAAGACCGACTGGACTGACAGTGAATGGACACAGCTGCTTGCCGATCCATACTATGCAGAGAATGCCCGCTTTGGCGAGCAGATGGAAGACTCTCTCTATGCTGCCACTTACGATGCCTTTAAGCATGACCGTGCTGGAGAGGTGAAGCATAATGCCGCTATGTCGGAAAGCCGTTTTGCCCAAGGTGCCCATCGCGATAAGTTTATGTTCATTAGTGGACTGAGTGCACTTAACGAGGGCGATGGTGATGCTTGTCTTCAGCAGTTGCAGCAGGTTGTGGAGAAATATCCCGAGAGCGAGGTCAGTCAGTTGGCAGGCATGATTGTCAAGGGCGTACAGGACGGTCGTAAGTTGCGTGGCGGAAAGTTTGATATCAGCGATGTGTGGACACAGCGCGACATCGTGTTGACTGCCGATTCAACCAAAGCCGATACGCTGAGCACCGACCGCACCGATCGTTATCTGTTTATGCTGGTATATCATCCCGACTCAGTGAATCAGAATCAGTTGCTGTTCGAATTGGCGCGCTATAACTTTACCAACTTCCTGGTGCGCAATTTCGAGATACAGATAGACCAGGATGGTGATCTGAACCGAATGTTGGTGAGCGGATTCCTGAGCTACGATGAGGCTTTGCAGTATGCCCGTATGCTGTATGACAACGCGCCCTTACGCGCTCGTATGGCCGGTGTGATGCATCTCATTCTGAGTGAGAAGAATCTGCCACTATTGGGCACCCAACTTACCTATGATGAGTATCAACTTTTCTATGAGCGTGAGCTGGCTCCTATGCAGGTTAATAAGGAAAATCTGTTGCAGAATCCTGAGGCTATCGATGCTCCTGATGTGGAGGATATCGTGCCCGAAAAGCCTGCCCAGCCTGTAGTGCCTGCCACCAAGAAAAAACAGCAGCAGACATTCGACTTTGATGATGATTTCTGGTAATTAAAAGCTACGAGATATGACAAATGGATTGTTACTTTGGGTAGATGATGAGATTGAGCAGTTGAGGGCACACATCCTGTTCCTCGAGAAAAAAGGCTATGAAATCGTGACCGTGAGCAATGGTACCGATGCCATCGACCTGTGCCGGCAGCGCAATTTCGATTTGGTGCTACTCGATGAGCAGATGCCTGGTATCAGTGGACTTGAAACCCTGCAGCAGTTGAAGGAGATTTGTCCTTCTATGCCTGTGGTGATGGTGACCAAGAGTGAGGAGGAGAATATCATGGAGCAGGCCATCGGCCAGAAGATAGCCGACTATCTGATAAAGCCTGTGAATCCCAATCAGATACTGTTGGCGCTTAAGAAGAACATCCATCGTCGTGCTATCGAAACAGAGATTACCCAGAGTAAGTATCAGCAGAATTTCCAGCAGATGGCCATGCAGATTCTAGACTGTCGTACGTGGCGCGACTGGGTGCAGGTGTACAAGCGCCTGGTGCATTGGGAGCTGGAGCTGAGTTCTACCGATAGCAGCATGACCGAGATGCTACAGATGCAGAAGCAAGAGGCTAACAATGGCTTTGCTAAATTCATCAAGCAGAATTATCTGGATTGGATTCGGGAGTTCGATGGTCCGCTTCTTTCCCCCGACATCTTTAAAACCAAGGTTTTCCCTTTGCTTAGTGCAGGTGAGAAAGTTTTTCTAGTGGTGCTTGATAACTTCCGCTACGACCAGTGGCGCATGTTGTCGCACGAGCTGAGCGATTATTTTGATATCGACGAGGATATGTATTTCAGTATCCTGCCAACGGCCACTCAGTATGCCCGCAATGCCATCTTTAGCGGTTTGATGCCAAATAAAATCCAGGAGATGTTTCCTGAGCTCTGGGTGGATGAAGACGAAGAGGAGGGAAAGAACCTGAACGAAGAACCGCTCATATGCACACAGATGGAACGTTTCCGTCGCAAAGAGAGTTTTTCGTATCATAAGATAAACACCCAAGCTGAGGCCGAAAAGTTGATGCAGCAACTGAACACGATCGAGAAGAACCCGTTGAACGTGGTGGTATTCAACTTTATTGACATGCTGAGCCATGCGCGTACAGAGTCGAAAATGGTGCGTGAGTTGGCTAATAACGAGAGTGCATATCGCAGTATCACGCTGTCATGGTTTTGCCATTCTGTCATACGCGACATGTTCCGTCAGTTGGCACAGATGGACTGCAAAGTCATTGTGACCACCGATCATGGCAGTATCCGCTGTACGCAGCCAGTGAAAATTGTGGGCGACCGTAATACCAATACCAACCTGCGCTACAAGCTGGGTAAGAACCTGAGCTACGACGACAAGAACCTGTTTGTGATTAAAGACCCGCGTAAGGCCAAGCTGCCACAGCCCAACCTTTCTACGAGTTATGTCTTTGCCACAGGCGATTCGTTCTTTGCTTATCCTAACAACTATAACTATTATGTATCGTATTACCGCGACACCTTCCAGCATGGAGGCATCTCGATGGAAGAGATGATTGTGCCGTTGATTACGCTTAAAGGTAAGAATATAAAAAGGTAAAAAAGTAAATATATGATGGAGATTAAGATTAACAGTTTAGAACAGATTGGTGATGCCGCTCGTGAGTTTATTGCGCAGATGGGCAGTCGCCGCGTGTTTGCCTTCTATGGCAAGATGGGTGCCGGAAAAACAACATTTATCAAGGCCGTTTGCGAGGCTTTGGGTGTGGATGATGTTATCACAAGTCCTACGTTTGCTATTATTAATGAGTACACATCGGGTGAGGGTGAGAGCATCTACCACTTCGACTTCTACCGCATCAAGAAGCTTGATGAGGTTTATGATATGGGATACGAGGACTATTTCTACAGTGGTTGCCTATGTCTGATAGAATGGCCCGAGCTGATAGAAGAGGTGCTGCCTGAGGATGCCGTGAAGGTGACGATAGAAGAAAAAAACGACGGCAACCGTGTGGTCACCGTCGGATAATAAAGTGGAGCTTTGCTGTGAGTAATTACAGCAGAGCTTCGAATTTCTCTTCGAACTTAGCCTTCGACTGAGCGCCGATGAGCTTATCTACTACCTCTCCGTTCTTGAAGAACAGGATGGTAGGAATGTTGCGGATGCCAAACTCGGCAGCCAGTTCGTCGTTGTCCTCAACGTCGCACTTTCCTACAACGATCTTGCCGTCGTATTTAGCGGCCAATTCTTCGATAATGGGAGCCACCATACGGCATGGTCCGCACCAAGTAGCCCAAAAATCTACTACTAAAGGCAGGTTGCCAGCCTTCAGACTTGCAAAGTTTTCTTTCGTAATTGTTACTTCCATTGTTTTTTTCAGTTTAATTATGTGAATACTATGTGAACTGTTTTGTTAACTGCAAATAGCATGCCATTAATTGATGGAGTATGACACCCCTTCGTGCGTATTGATGTATTCGATGAGTTTGTTCTTTACATCGATGCCCTCGCGCTTACTGCGCAGCAGCACGTGTTGCTTGCCTGATGAGTCGCGCAACTGGAAGAAAAGTTTTGTCTTTCCTGGAGTCTCGTTGATGATCTCTGTCAGGTCATTCACTAGTTCATCGTCCACTTGGTCGGTTTGCAGCGAGATGGTGATACGGTCGATGGCGCGTTCCTTAATAGACTGCAGGAAGTCCACACCGCCTATCTTCAGGTCTTTCGGACCATTTTCGTTATACATGAATCTAGACTTCACTTTACCTGTGACGTAAACCGAGGCACCGATGGAGAACATACCTGCTCGCTGGCCCCATTCCTCACCCATCATGAAGAGCTCGCCCGAACCTTCGAAGTCTTCGAGTGTTACCACACCATAGGGTTTTCCTGTCTTGGTGAAGCCGGTCTTTACGGCTGTCACGATGCCGCCAAGTATGACATCCTCGCGGTCTGCCAACTTTGCCACATCTGCCAATTCGGCACATCTAGTGTTGCACAAGTTGTCGAGTATAATCCTGTATTCGTCCAAAGGATGAGCCGAGAGATAGATGCCCACCAGCTCACGCTCTTTGTTCAGTCGCTCGATGTCGCTCCAGCGGATGTCGTTCTTGGGGGGCTGAGGCTGAGCTATTTCCACGCCTTCACCAAACATGCCGAACAGCGAGTTCTTCATCTCAGCCTGCTCCTGCTGGTAAAGCTGACCATAACGGCATAGCATCTCGATAAATGTCTCTCCCTTGGGGTTCTTAGCAAAGTAGTCTTCGCGACGGATGCCGAACGAGTCGAAACCGCCACTCAGTGCCAGCGACTCGAAAGCCTTACGGTTCACGGCAGAAAAGTTCACGCGTTGTGCAAAGTCATATACATCCTTGAAAGGACCGTTCTTCTCGCGCTCTTCGATGATAGAGAGGGCTGCTGAGTCGCCCATGCCCTTGATGGCACCCAGTCCGAATCGGATTTCGCCGTGGTGGTTCACACCAAACTTCTCGTAACTCTCGTTCACGTCAGGTCCAAGCGTTGCAATACCCATCTGTTTGCATTCGTCCATCAACTTGGTGATTTCAGTTATCTGGTCGCGGCGACGGGTCATGATGGCAGCCATATATTCAGCAGGGAAGTTGGCTTTCAGATAAGCCGTCTGGTAGGCCACCCACGAGTAGCAAGCTGCATGAGATTTATTGAATGCATACGAGGCAAACTTCTCCCAGTCGGCCCATATCTTTTCGAGTATTTGTGGATCGTGACCGTTCTTTTTTCCACCTTCGATAAACTTAGGTTTCATGGCGTCAACGATATCTTTCTTCTTCTTACCCATGGCCTTACGCAGCGCGTCGCTCTCACCTCGTGTGAAGTCGGCCAGCTGTCGGCTCAGCAGCATCACCTGCTCCTGATAAACGGTGATGCCGTAGGTATCTTTCAGATACTTCTCCATGCAATCGATGGGGTAGGTGATGGGCTCCAGTCCGTTCTTACGCTTGATGAAGTCGGGGATGTAGTCCATAGGTCCCGGTCGGTAGAGGGCGTTCATCGCAATTAGGTCTTCAAACACCGTCGGATGCAGTTCGCGCAGGTATTTCTGCATACCTGCCGACTCAAACTGGAAGGTACCGATGGTGCGTCCCTGCTGATACAACTCATACGTCTTTGGGTCGTCGATAGGTATGGTATCCAGATCCACGTCGATGTTTCGTGTGCGCTTGATGTTGGCGCAGGCTTCCTTCAGCTCGGAAAGTGTTTTTAGTCCGAGGAAGTCCATCTTGATGAGTCCGGTAGATTCAATCACGTGTCCGTCGTATTGCGTACAGTTGGTCTTTGTTCCCTTGAAGTCGGGGTCGTCGGCTGTAGATACGGGTACGTGGTCGGATATTGGGTCGCGGCAGATGATGAATCCACAGGCATGGATACCTGTACCGCGTACGGTGCCCTCCAGCATCTTGGCATATTTGATGGTGTTTGCCAGATGTGGGTCGGTAGATGCCTCTGCTTCCTGCAGCTCAGGCACGGCTTTGATAGCGTTGGTCAGATTCATCTTTGGCGTCTTGCCATCCACGTCGGGCAGTCGGTCGGGTATGGCCTTACAGAGGGCATTTGATATGGCCAGCGGCACATTCTCTACGCGCGCCACGTCCTTAATAGAGTTCTTGGTGGCCATCGATGCGTAGGTGATGATATGGGCGCAGTTCTCGTGGCCGTATTTGTCCATCACCCATTTCAGCACCTTTCCGCGTCCGTCGTCATCAAAGTCTGTATCGATATCAGGCAGCGAGATACGGTCGGGGTTCAGGAAACGCTCAAACAGCAGGTCGTACTTCAGCGGGTCGATCTTGGTGATTCCCAGGCAATAGGCCACCACACTACCGGCAGCCGAACCACGTCCAGGACCAACCATTACACCCAGCTCGTCGCGTGCCGAGTTGATAAAGTCTTGCACAATGAGGAAGTAGCCAGGGAATCCCATGGTCTTCATGATGTGCAACTCAAACTTAACGCGCTCCTCAACATCCTTTGGTATGGGGCTGCCGTAACGTTTCTCGGCACCCTCGTATGCCAGTTTGGCCAGATAGTCGGCCTCAAACTTGATGCGGTATATCTTGTCGTAGCCACCCAGCTTCTTGATTTTTTTCTCTGCATCCTCTGGTGGCAGCGGGTTTTCACCGTTCTCGTCGGTGGTAAACTCGTCGTACAACTGCTGCTCTGTGAATTTCTGTCGCCATTCCTCCTCGGTACCGAAACTCTCGGGGATGGGGAAGAAGGGCATGATAGGATCGGCATCCAGACAGTAGGTCTCTACCTTATTTAATATCTCTACGGTGTTGGCCAGAGCTTCTGGCACGTCGCTGAAGATGTCGTTCATCTCCTGCTGCGTCTTAAACCACTCTTGTTTCGAGTAGAGCATGCGGGTAGGGTCGTCCAGGTCCTTACCTGTGGCCAGGCACAGCAGATGGTCGTGGGCCTCGGCGTTCTCCTTATCCACAAAGTGAGAGTCGTTGGTGCATACCAGCTTCACGCCGTATTCGCGTGCCAGTTCGATGAGCACCTTGTTAGCCTGCTGCTGCAGGGGGAAGGTCTCGCGGTTGGCACGGATGTTTGGGTCGGTCACCTCGTGGCGCTGCAGCTCCAGATAGTAGTCGTCGCCCCACAGGTTTTTGTGCCACTCGATGGCCTTGCGTGCCCCTTCGATGTCGCCTTTCAGGATTTTGGCTGGCACCTCACCGGCTATACAAGCCGAGCACACTATCAGGTCCTCGTGATACTTCTCCAGTTGCTTATGGTCGGTACGCGGACGGTTGTAGAAACCATCCACCCACGAGTTGCTCACTAGCTTAATCAGGTTCTTGTAGCCATGCTCGTTTTTGGCCAGTACGATAAGGTGGTATCCACCCAGGTCTTCTTTGCCCTCTTTCAGCATCATGTCGCCACGTCGTGCCACATACATCTCGCAGCCGAAAATGGGCTTGAAAGGCTCCAATCCTTCTTTCTTGCGCTGCTTGTTGACACCGTTGCATATGTCGTGAAATTCCTTAATACCAAACATGTCGCCGTGGTCGGTGATGGCCATACCTTTCATGCCGTCGCCGATAGCTTTATCCACAAGCTTTTTGATGCTCGACTGTCCGTCGAGTATCGAGTAGTATGTATGTACGTGCAGATGTACGAAATCTTCCATCGTTTTTGTCTGTATTGCTTCGTTTTGAGGGTCAAAGATACGCCTAAATTCTGAGATTACCAAAAGAAAAGCAAGAAAAGTTTTGTAACTCTCATAAAAAAGATGTACCTTTGCACCCGAATTCAAACAATCGAGATGTAACTAATGGGAGAAAGAATAAAGAAACTCAAGAAAATCAGAATCCATCGCGAGGGCACCAACGAGCTCACGCTCAGTGCCTTGTCGATCATAGTAATAGGTTCTTTTTTGTGGTATGGACTTGATGTAAAGCTGCCATTCTGGCTGTTTTTGGTTGTGGCGCTTTCCGCTTGGTTCATTGCCCTCAATTTTTATCGATGTCCAATCCGCTATTTCAATGGCGACACTGACAAGCTTGTGGTAGCTCCTGCCGATGGTAAGATTGTAGTGGTAGAGGAAGCTGAAGAGAACACTTATTTCCATGATAAGCGCCTCATGATTTCTATTTTCATGAGTCCGCTCAATGTGCATGCCAATTGGTATCCTGTAGATGGTAAAGTGAAGTTCGTAAAGCACTTCAACGGCAACTATCACAAGGCTTGGCTGCCTAAGGCCAGCGAGGAGAACGAGCATGCCGACATTATGATTACCACGGCTGATGGTCAGGATATTCTGGTGCGCCAGATAGCAGGTGCATTGGCACGTCGTATCGTAACCTACGCCAAGGATGGCGAGGAGTGCTATATCGACGAGCACCTGGGCTTTATTAAGTTAGGTTCGCGTGTGGATGTATATCTGCCGCTCTCGGCCAAGGCTTGCATTACTATGGATCAGCCAACCACCGGCGACCAGACTGTAATCGCCAAGTTGGCGTAATTGACAATTTTCAATTCATCATTGATAATGATTAAGAAGCACATTCCAAATACGATTACCAGTTGTAACCTGATTTCGGGTTGCATTGCCACTTATAATGCTTTTCTGGGTGATTTCGAACTGGCACTGCTGTTTATTATCATCGGTGCTGTGTTTGATTTCTTCGATGGCATGAGTGCGCGCCTGTTGGGTGTTTCTTCTCCCATCGGAAAAGAGCTCGATTCACTGGCAGATGATGTTACCTTTGGTTTTGCACCATCGGCCATCGTGTTCAGCTATCTCTCCACTCTCAACTCTCAGCTCTCAGCTCTCAGTTATGTGGCCTTTGTGATGGCTGCTTTCTCTGCACTCCGCTTGGCAAAGTTTAATCTCGACGAGCGTCAGGCGCTGGGCTTTATCGGACTGCCCACACCTGCCAATGCCCTGTTTTGGGGTGCCCTCATCGTGGGTTTGCAGCAGTATGATTTGTATTTCGAGGGATTGGAGTGGGTGATTATCGCAGGCACCTTTATCAGCTGTTATCTGCTGATAGCCGAAATACCTATGTTTGCACTGAAGTTTAAGCACTGGGGCTTTAAGGGTAATGAGGTGAAGTACATCTTTGTACTCTCGTGTGTCCCCCTGTTGCTTCTTCTTGGAATTAGCGGCTTCGCGGCCATCATTGCATGGTACGTGGTGCTGTCTGTTGTTACAAATAAAAAATAGTTAGTAATCATGCTTATCATGAAAACGTTAGTAACCTTTGTTGTGTTTGGAATCATCGCTATAGCCATCATTGCCATTATTGTGATAAATGTCATGTACCACAACATGAAGCGTATGCGCGAGAATGTTGAGGACTTTATCTATCGTCGTGGACGCTATCGCTATGAAGCTAGGGAGAAGAATCCCTTTGGCGACGACTATTTCAAGAGCGCTAGAACCAGCGCTAAAACTGGCAATAGAAATACACGAACCACTTCAGCCGGCGAAGACGGAAAACAACAAACCACCCGTAGAACAACTACGAGTGGTGGTGTAACAATTATCGACGAGCGCCCTGAAGATAAGAAGATTTTTGAAAAGGGCGACGACGAATACGTAGAATTCGAGGAGGTTTAATTATGCACTAGCGTGCCAATCTGCTCGCCATCCATTACCTTTTTCAGATTGCCAACTACGTCCATGTTGAATACGTAGATAGGCAGGTTGTTGTCCTGACACATGCAGATAGCTGTCAGGTCCATTACCTTCAGTCCGCGTGCCAGCACCTCTTTGTAGGTGATATCCTCAAACTTAGTAGCTGTGAGGTCTTTTTCCGGGTCAGCAGTGTAGATTCCATCCACGCGTGTACCCTTCAGCATCACGTCGGCCTCAATCTCAATGCCGCGCAAACTTGAACCAGTGTCGGTGGTGAAGTAGGGCGAACCTGTGCCTGCAGAGAAGATGCACACGTAGCCAGCTTCCATAGCCTCGATGGCTTTCCACTTGGTGTAGAACTCGCCGATAGGTTCCATGCGGATGGCTGTCAGTACTTTATTTTTTACGCCCACTGCACCCAGTGCTGAGCTCAAGGCTAGCGAGTTGATGACAGTGGCACACATGCCCATCTGGTCGCCCTTCACACGGTCGAAACCTTTCTGTGAACCGCTCAGGCCGCGGAAGATGTTGCCGCCACCTATCACGATACCAATCTGTACGCCCATGCCAGCTATCTCCTTAATCTGATTGGCATAGTCACTCAGTCGCTCAGGGTCAATGCCGTAGCCCTGATTTCCCATCAGGCTCTCGCCTGAGAGCTTCAACAGAATTCTCTTAAATCTTGCCATAATTATCAATTTTCAATTATAATTTTTAATTTTCAATCTTCAATTTTCAATAATAAAAGTTACTTCTTTGAATGCAAATAGTCGGGGCACGCCCTGCTCGTCTTGCAGCATCAGTCGTCCCTCGTCGTTCACGCCCACGATGGTGGCCATAAATCGGTTGCCGTTGGCCATGAAGGGGTGCAGCCCCTTTTGTCTGTACAGGCGGTGCATGTAGTCAAGATGTATGCGCTTGTTGTCGGCAGCGTGCTGCAGCTTGTTCAGAAAGCTTGCCAGCAGTTCATCGCGGTCTGTGTCGCGGCCTGTCAGTTGTTTGATAGATACGGGGTTGGGGGCATCGCTCAGAAATTCCGTTTGATTCACGTTCAGTCCGATGCCAATCACGCAGTCTCTGATGCGTCGTCCTTCGAGCCTGTTTTCGATGAGCACGCCGCAGATTTTCTTGTCGCCCACGTAGATATCGTTGGGCCATTTTATTTCCACGGGCTTATCGATAAGCGGTTCCAGCGTGTTGCACAGAGCCACGGATACCATTTGGGTGATGATGAATTGTGTGCGTGCCGACACTTTCTTGGGGTGAACCAGTACCGACATCAGGAGATTCTTGCCTCGCTCGCTCTCCCACGAATTCTGCCCACATCCCTTGCCGGCCGTTTGATAATCGGCCACTACAACCATCTCGTCCTCGCCATTTTCCTTCATCCAGCGGTTGGTCGAGTCGGTCTCGTCGATGTGAACAATTTTAAAATTCATCATTCTGTGTGCAAAGATACAAAAAATATTCGTATCTTTGTACCATGATAGACGAAATACAGAAAAAAAAAGATGAGCGTTTCATGCAGATGGCGCTCGATGAGGCTCATTTGGCCTTAGAGGCGGGTGAGATTCCCATTGGTGCTGTGGTGGTATGTAAGGATAGGGTAGTGTCGCGTGCACACAACCTCACAGAGACGCTTTGCGATGTGACGGCTCATGCCGAGATGCAGGCCATCACGGCTGCTGCCAACACACTGGGTGGCAAGTATCTCACGGAGTGCACACTCTACGTCACGGTAGAGCCCTGCACCATGTGTGCCGGTGCCATTGGTTGGGCACAGATTCCGCGCATTGTGTATGGTGCGGCTGACGACAAGCGTGGCTACCATCTGCTGGCTCCCGCCGCCTTTCATCCCAAGGCTCTGGTCTCTACGGGCGTGCTCGAAACCGAGTGCCGCGAACTGATGCAGAACTTTTTCAAATCCAAGCGCTGATTATATATTGTAGCACTGCGGTTCGCTATAGCATAAAAAATCGCGGAGTTGCCCACCAAAGCAACTCCGCGATTTTTATATTGATGATATTGGATGACGATTAGGGGTTCTGCTCGCTATCCTTGATGTGTGAGTTCTCCTGCATCTCCGACTGTGGAATCTGGTAGGTCCAAGCGGGGTCGAGAGCGGGGATGGTGTGCAGACTACCAGCTAGGTGGTTGCTGCCAGGGTAGTTACGATCGATACCCTTGTTGTTACGCTTCAGGTCGAAGTAAGCAAATCCCTCGCCCCAGAGCTCGATGCGGCGCTGCAGCAGTACATCGTCAACAGATACCGAAGTCTCGTTCCAGCTTGGCTGACGGTTCTGCATGAGCTCCTTCATCACAGCGGCAGCCTCGGTGTTCTTACCCTGGCGAGCCAGTGCCTCGGCCTCGATCAGTACCATCTCGGCAGCACGCATGTAGATATAGTCCATGGTCCAGCTACCGTCGTTACCAAACTTCAGGTTGGCGTAAGGTAGGCGTGCACCAGCTGTGGGCTGAGTCTTGTCGCCAGCAGGACCGTTGAAGAGTGCCTTACGGTAGTCGTCGTCGGCAATCTGGTTGTACAGGCGTGCGTCGATCAGTTTCGAGCAGTAGCTCAGTCCGGCATAGCCAGGAGCCAGGTTCGAGATGTGTGAGAAGTATGATGCATAAGCTGTCTGAGTTTCGGTAGTGTGGTTGAAGCCCCACATCACGTCGCTGGCAGTTACATCCATAAATCCGTCCTTCAGTTCCTTAGCCGAGCGCTGTGCGTAGTCGGCGCGTGCAGCCTTGGCTGTAGCAGCAGCCTTGTCCCACTGCTGGGTGAGCAGATAGAAGCGTGCCAGCAGACCCTGAGCCACGCTCAAGTCGATATAAGCCTTTCCGCTCTCGGTGTTCGGACGCTTGTAGCCTTCGCTCAGGTTCTCAACAGCTGCTGTGAGGTCCTTCTCTGCCTGGTCGAGCACTGCACCAACGGTGTTACGACCCTTCAGGGCGTCGAGCTCATCGAGTGTGTAGCCATCGGCAGTAGTGAGAATCAGAGGCACACCAGCAGCCTCGCGGTTGATGGTGCCGTTGGCGTTCATATAGGTCTGGAAAATCTGTACCAGGTAAGCGTAGGCATTACCACGGATGGCCAGAGCCTGACCCAGCAGTCCCTTCTCGTCGGCAGTCTTACCGCCCTCGGGATAGAGTCCGATAATCTCGTTGGCCTTAGCGATGTCGGTGTAGTGGAAAGCCCACTCCTCGCTTGTACGACGGTAGTTGTACATGCGGTTGTCGAAATCGTAGTCGTAGCAGAAGTAGTGGAAGGCATTCACGGCGATGTCCTCGCTCATCATGTCCTTAGCCAGGAGTGATGACATCAGTCCGAATGAATCGTGATATCCCTGGTATTCTACCTGCCATGACCACATGCCGTTGAGGAATACGTCGGGATTGCGTCCGGCGGCCTCACCAGCAGTCTCTGTGTCGAGATGACGTGTATAGTCTGTATCAAGATAGTCGCTACCGCAAGAGGCAAGTGCCAGGGTGAGCAGACTCATTGACATATATTTCAAAACTTTCATAATTACTTTCTTTTTTTATTGTGGATGATTAGAATGCAACGTTCAAACCTACAGAGTAAGAGCTGAGGGCAGAGTAGCCGGCATACTGGTTGTAACCGCTGAAGCTGTAGCGTGGGTCGAAGCCCTTGCGCTTAGACTTGAGCCAGATGTTGTCGCCAGTGAGGTAAACGCGTACGTTGCTGATGCCGGCACGTGTGAGCCACTTCTTAGGCAGTGTGTAGCCCAGTGTTACGTTGCGCAGGCTGAAGTAGTCGCCCTTGGTCAGGAAGTAATCAGATGAACTGTCGATACCAGCGTTCTGGTCGCCGAAGTTCAGTGCAGGAATGTTGCTTGTGGTGTTGGTGGCAGTCCAGCGGTTCAGCATGTCCTTGTGGAAGTTCTCACCGTTGTCGCCAGCGTTCATCAGGGTAGCATACTGAGCATCCCATGCCCAGCCACCCAATTGGAAGGCTGTAGAAACTGTCAGGTCGAAACCGTAGGCTGTAACTGTGGTAGAGAGACCTCCTGTCACGTCGGGGATAGCGCTCTTGCCTGTCTGACGCAGTGTAGCCTCAGATGCAGAGTTTACAATCTCAATGCTCTTTACAACCTCGTTGCCCTTAGCATCGCGAACCACGTTGCCGTTCTCATCGGTCTCGTAAGTATAGTGATTGTACTGTGGCTTACCAGTCTCAGCATCAACGCCTACGTACTCGTAGCGATACCAGTCGTAGAGACTGCCGCCGAGCTTACGCCAGTAGCGTCCAGCCTGATAACCGTTGGGGAACTCAGAAGCAGGTTTGCTCTCAGGCAGTTTGGTAAGCTCGTTCTTGTAGTGAGTAAGGTTGAGTGATGCATTCCAAGTCAGAGTGTTATTCTTGATGATGTCGCCGCTGATTTCGATTTCGAAACCAGTGTTCTTCATGTTCATCTCGTTGCGCCAGATGTAGCTTGGCTTACCCTCAGATGCAGCGAGTGGGCTCTGATAGAGCATGTCGCGTGTTTCCTTGATGAAGAAGTCGAAGCCGATGTTCAGGCGGTTCCAGAGCTGAGCCTCGAAACCAGCGTTGAAGTTGCGGCTCTTTTCCCATGTTACGTTTGGATTACCGCGCAGCCACTTGCTGAATGCAGCAGCACCATCCACACGGTTCACCTCATAGAGGTCGCTGTAAACGTGAATCAGGTCCAGTCCGTTCTCGTCCAGCAGGTGGTCGTTACCCTGTGTACCGTAGCTGGCCTTGAGTTTCAGGCTGTTCAGCCATTTCACGTCCTTCATAAACTCCTCCTCGTTCAGGCGCCATGAACCACCTACTGCCCAGAATGTACCCCAGCGGTTGTCCTTGTGGAAGCGTGAGCTGCCATCACGACGGATGCTGGCTGTGAAATAGTACTTGTCAGCAAAGTTGTACTCACCCTTCAGGAAGTAACCCTCCAGAGCATACTCCCAAGAGTAGCTGGTCATCTCCTGGTACTGGGCAGCGTTAGCAAACTCAGGGTTGGTGGGATCAGAGAACTGCGTCATTTCACCATAGAAGTAGCGATACTTGTCGTTCTTGTTCTCATGACCGAGCAAAACGTGCACGTTGTGATCGCCTGCAAATGTATGGTTCCAGTCCATCAGCTGGTTCACGTTCAGGGCACCCTTGCGGTAAACCTCCTTGTAGCCACGTCCACCTACGCTCAGCGCGTCGCCGCCGATGGGAGTCATCAGCTCGGTGTACCAACCATTGTAAACGTCGTAAGCTACGTTGGCAGTGAACTTGAAGTCGTTGAGGAATGTCCACTCGAAATAGCCACGCGAGCTTACGTTGTCGCGTTCGTTGCGCTGTACGTTAGCTTCGGCAGCAGCCAGAGGGTTCTGCTCAGCACCGTAAGGACGTGTGTATTGTGTACCCCAGTCGTACTGGCGCTCACCATTGTCGTCGAGCCACAGGCTTCCGTCTTCCTTATATAAATAAATAGGATAGATGGGAGCGATGTTCTGCGAGAACATAAAGATGTTAGAGTAGTTTCCCTGAGTGTCACCGAAAGTTTTATAGTCGGTGTGCGAGTAAGCGATGTTACCACCCACACGGATGGCCTTACCGATGTTCTGGTCGAACTTCACTCGGCCGTTGTAGCGGTCGAAGCCCGACCCCTTCATGTAACCCTCATCCTTCAGGTAGCCCAGAGATGCGAACACCTTGGTGTTCTCGGTACCTGATGTGATAGTGGCATTATATTCCTGACGAACTCCATGCTTGAATGGGTCCTTGTTCCAGTCGTCGTTCCACTTGCGCTGTGTAGCAGCAGGGTTAATCTTGCCTGTTGCAGGGTCAATCAGCTGGTTGTCGGCCACACCCTTGAATACGTTATACTTCAGGTTGCCGTCAATCAGGTGCTCAGCTGCATACTTAGATGCACCCTCCATTCCCATCTGGTCAACCAGACTGTTGCGATATGACTCGTACATCATTTCGTAATACTGACCAGCGTCGGTAAGTACGTCGTATGTGGGCACGCCACGGGTGTTGAAACCATAGCGGGCATCAAAGGTGATGTTCACCTTACCTGTCTTACCACTCTTTGTGGTAATCATGATTACACCGTTAGAACCGCGCGCACCATACATAGAGTTGGCAGCAGCGTCCTTCAGGATGGTCATGGTCTCGATATCCTGTGTGGGGATAGAGTTGAGCGACATCTCGTAAGGCACACCGTCAACCACGATCAGTGGCTGCTGGCTGGCGCTGATAGAACCGATACCACGGATGCGGATCTGTGCGTCGGCACCAGGCGTACCGTTGGTAGATGCAATCTGCACACCTGCAGCAGCACCTTCCAGTGCCTTACCCAGGTTGCTCACCTGCATCTTCTCCAGCTTGTCGCCCTTCACGGTAGCGGCTGAACCGGTGAACGATGATTTCTTCTGTGTGCCGTAGGCCACTACGATTACCTCGTCGATTGTGGTTGCATCGGGTTTCAGGGAGATGCGCATACCGTCCTTAGCCTTCACAATCACTTTTTCAAAACCCAGGTAAGAAATCTCTAACTGATTCTTACCCTCAGGCAGTACGATACTGAACTGACCATCAATGTCGGCTGCCACACCGATAGTGGTACCTACCACTTTTACGGCTGCACCAATCAGGGGCTCGCCGTCCTCCTGCGAGAGTACCGTACCAGAAACTTTCGTTTGAGCCAGCACCGCACCTACGCAAAGGAACAGGCTAGCGAAAAACAACGTTAGTCTTTTTTTCATAAATCTCTCTTTAAATATTACTTTTATTATATATATTATCAATCTCTTCTCTATCTATTCTCTCTTACGGCGCATGTTTATAATTTTTTTATGCAAATTTGCGCCAATTTGTCACTAACGGGGTGCAAAAGTAGTGCATATTGTTGTAAAAAGCAAATAAATTTATTAAAAATGTTTAGAATTACCCTATTTTTTAACATCTATTTATGATTTTTGTTGGTTTTGGTCAACATGAAAGTAGTTTTGTGGTTCTTCTTACACTTTTTATTCAAAAATCTGTTTTTCGCTATTAAATTGTTATTCGTGATTTGCCAGGCGTCGCGATTCGCGAAAATGGCAATCCCCCCGCAGTTCTATCTCAGAACCAGCGAGGGGATCTCGGTTTATTTAAAGAGAGATTGATTAAATTCTCTTATCTTGGATATTAACCATTATGGAAGGGTGATGACAACGATACCATCCTTCTGAGTCTGGTTCCAACCGCCCAAACCATCAATGTAATAGTAAGGAGCTAACTGAACGGTCTTGTCATTGAGGAACTTGCTGTGCTGCCAGTGCTCAGCTGCGTTCAGATCACTGAAGTCTGAAGCGTGGTGAGCATAGATAGGCTGAGCCTTGTCGCCATCATAGTTCTGACCTGTGAACCACGCATCCCAGAAAATGAGACCATTCTCTACCCAGAACTCGATGTATGGAGCAGACCATGTGGCAGTCCATGAGTCAGCTGCAGCAGCAGGGCTGGTGCGATAATCCTCCAGTGGAGCCATCACGCGGTAGCGATCAAAGCCCTGAGCCTTCATGATCTCAGGCTCACTCTCCATACCGAAGAAGTTGTCAACGAATGTACCCTTGCCCAGTGATACCCACTCGTAAGCCTTCGAGCACTTGATAGTGGTGGCAGTGATAGCACCGATAGAAGCGTCGGCATCTGCTAGAGTGAGTGTCAGAGTTCCTGCTACACCAACCTCCAGTGGAGAGATGTTAACCTGAACGGTTGTCTTATTCTCGCCGGCAGCGAAGTTGAAGTTTGATACGGTTACACCTGAAATAGTGGTTGTTCCACTCTTCAGGACAGCGTTTACAGTACCTGTAGCTGCCTGAGCAGTGTTGCCACGAACAATCTCTACGTCGAATACAGGGTTGGATGCAGGAACCTCCACTGTTGACAGTGTAGAAGCAGTGAATGATACGCCTGCATTATCCTGATTGTTGTAGATGGCACCCTCTACGTCCTTGTTACAAGAAGTGAAAAGGGCGGCGGCTACGATAGCCAATCCGAAAATTTTCTTGCTAATTCTCATAATCTTATCTTATTTTAGAGGGTTATTTTTTGTCACCTTCAGGATTCTGGTCGGCCTCGAGAGTCATGTTCTCGTTTCCGTCGAACTCAGCCTGTGGAATAGTAAGCACGTTCATGAAAGCCTCAGGATCGTCGGTAGGACGTGTAGCCAGCAGAGCGGCAGCAGGCCAGCCCTGAGCAGCTGTACGGCGGAAGCCCTGCTTCAGGCGCTTCAGTGTGTACATACGTCCGTCCTCACCCCAGAGTTCAATACGGCGCTGGATCAGGATTTCCTCGAGCAGTGAACCTGTTTCGTCAGCAGTAGCTGATGTTGCACCCAGTGCAGTACCAGTCTTGTCGCAGGTGTATTTTGCGTCGCGCTGTTTCATTACAGCCATCAGGTCTTCTTTGGCAGCGGCCTCCTCGCCCAGACGGCACTCAGCCTCGGCAGCGGTGAGATACATCTCTTCTACGCGCATGAATACGTAGTCACCCATCCAAGTAGCAACGTCGGTGAACTTGAACTTCTCCTGCAGGAGTCCTGCGTTTGTCTTGCCAGCCACCCACCAGTCGCGGCGCTGGTCGGTTTCGTTCATCTTAGCATAGAGTTCCTTGTTGATGCACTTTGGAGCAGATGAACCATACTTGTCGGCCTCGAAGTCCATGTGAGAGTAGAAGCTGGCGTACATACCAACCTGGTCGGCGATAATCTCAGCACCCCACATGACGTTGGCTGCATTAGCGTTGTTCATACCGGTGAAGCTCTTAGCGGGCAGCACGCTGCATCCGCTAGCCTCGATGGCAGCCTTGGCAGCTGTTTTAGCTGTCTGCCAATCGTTCTCTACCAGAGCGATACGAGCCTGAATACCCAGTGCTACAGCATAGCTGATGTGTGATGGGTTCTTCTGCTCTGTGCCCTTCAGCAACTCAACGGCCTTCTTGATATCACTGTCAATCTGAGCGTAAACCTCAGCGTTGGTAGCGCGTGGCTGACCCTTTGTCTGAGGAGTCGTTGGCTCAGTATAGATAGGTACACACTTCTCGCTCTCGTGGCCCTTCAGTGTGCGAGCGAACCACTGCGACAGCATGAAGTAGCTGTAAGCACGGATGGCGTAGGCCTGACCGATGGCGTAGTTTACCTCAGCAGGAGTACCTTCCATGGTTTCCTCGGCAGCGATGATATAGTTGGCGTTAGCAATCCAAGTGTAGTAGGCGAACCACAGATCGTAGCTGCGCCATGAACTTGATGCGTAGCGGCTCTTAACGTTGTAGAGGCAGTCGTACCAAAACCAACCAGAACCAGATGCACCCATGATGTGGTCTTCTCCCATTACCTCGGCACCCAGATTGTAGGCTGTGATACCAAAGCACTGGTGTGTGTTACCAGTTGTTGACCATCCTGAGGTGTACATCTCGCGATAGATACCGTTCAGGGCAACCAGTGCGGCATTGCCGTTGGCCAGCAGACCCTGTCCAGACATTTGTCTTGTAGGTGCTGTCTCGATGCGTTCTTCAGAACAAGAGGTGGTCAACACCATGCTACCAGCCAGCAGACCTACGAAAGTATATTTGAATATATTTTTCATATTTTCTATTCTTTATTATATTGTTCGACAGTCTTTAATTAGAATTTAACCTCGAAACCTACAGTCCAGGTCTTGTTAGGTACGTATGAATAGTCAACACCACCAGAGAAGTTGTACTGAGGATCCATACCGTCCAGATGTGTGAAGAGGGCGAGGTTATCTACAGATGCGAATACACGTACGTTGCTCAAACCAGCCTTTGTCATGATGCTCTTGGGCAGAGTATAGCCCAGAGTGATATTCTTGATGGCGAAGTAAGAAGCGTCTACGAGGTAGCGATCCAGATAAGAAGCGCGGCTTCCGTTGATCTCGATACGTGGCACGTCGGTGATGTCACCAGGCTTCTGCCAGCGGCGCAGCGAGTTGGTGTGCCATGTGTCAGTAGCGTAAGCGATGTTCATTGCGCCTGAGTAGAGGCTCTCATAAATCTTACCGCCGATAGAGTAGGTGGTCAGAACAGAGAGGTCGATTCCCTTGTAGCTCAGGTTGGTAGAAACGCTACCATAGAGATCAGGGATACGGCTGCCCAGATAGTACTTGCAGGCGTTGGCTACGCTGTAGTCAGAAGTGATATAGTCGGTACCAGGCTTGCGATTGCCGTTCTCGTCCTTCTCATAAGCCCAGTAGAGCTGTGCACCTGTGGCAGGATCTACACCTGCACTCTTAGATACATAATATGTACGCAGAGGCATACCCTCCTTGATAACGCGGGCACCACTTACAATCTCAGGGCTCTCGGCTGTGAGCTTCAGCACTTTGTTGCTTACGGTAGAACCCATGAAGGTGATATCCCAACGGAAGTCGCCACGACGGAATGGTGCTACGGTCAGCTCGGCCTCGAGACCGGTGTTGCGCATGTCACCTACGTTAGCGTTGTAACCCTTGAAACCAGTAGAGAGGGCCATTGGGTAGTTGAGCAGCATGTCGGTGGTCTTCTTGTTGTAGTACTCCAAGCTGAAGCGTACCAGACCCTCAAGCAGTGTGCCCTCCAAACCGATGTTCAGGTTCTTGTTTTTCTCCCAAGAGAGGTCTTTGGTCTCCAGTGTAGATGTTACGGCACCGATGTTGTTGCCGTTGTTCCATCCCAGAGAATACAGAGCCTGCCACAGATAGTAGTTTGAGTAACCATCGTCGTCCAGGATGTCGTCGTTACCCTGCTCACCATAAGAAACCTTCAGCGAGAGGTTGTCAACCCACTTCACGTCCTTCATGAAGTTCTCCTTAGAGATACGCCAGTTAGCACCTACTGACCAGAATGTGCCAGTCCAGTTCTCCTTGAAGAAGCGTGAAGAAGCATCTGAACGAAGAGAAGCTGAAACGTAGTACTTGTCGTCGTAGTTATAGTTTACGCGGCTCAGCAGTGAGTTGATGCGATAGTTGTCTGTGTAAGAGTCGGCCTCATACATGTTGGCAGCAGGAGCCAGCTCATAGATACCCTCTACAAGGTTTGTCTTACCAGCGGTGAGATATTCCATCTTGTAAGCATAGAACTCATGACCGGCCATTACGTCGAGGTTGTGCTTGCCGAACGAGCGGTTCCATGTGAGCAGCTGGTTGAAGGTGTAGCTCTGAGTGCGGTAGTTATACTTCTGCAGTAAACCGCCGGCAGTAGCCTGGTTACCATGGTGCATGTTCATATAGCGCATGCGGTAGCGGCTGTTGTAGTCGAGACCGAAATTAACGGCCAGTTTTAGACCCTGCAGCCATCCTGCGTTAGCATTGTCGGTGCCCAGTACGATACCTGTACGTACACCTGCTGCGTCGCGCTTGTTTTCAGCCTTATCGTCAACAAGACCTCCCAGAGGGTTGTAGTCGTTGTATGAACCAGGACGCTTCACGGCATTGTCACCGTAGTCAAGCTGAGGATTGCCAGCTTCGTCGAGTACGTTGTTACCATTCAGGTCCTTTACGTACATTGGGAACAGAGGAGATACGAACTGAGCAGAGTACCATACGTTAGAAGTAGATGTTCCATCGTAGTCGCTGAAGTTCGAAATAGAATGAGCCAGACTGGTGTTCAAGTTGGCTGAGAACCAGTCGGTAACCTTAGTATCCACGTTTACGCGTGCGGTGTAGCGCTGGAAGGCGGTAGTCTTCAGCAATCCTTCCTCGTTCAGGTAGCCAAGAGACATCAGATACTTAGTTTTCTCAGTACCACCATTGATGTTGAGCTGATGCTCATGACGGAAGGCGTTGTTGCGCTTCACTGCGTCGAGCCAGTCCTCGTTCCATGCAGCCTGTGCATCGGCACGAACCTGACCAGTTGCTGGGTCGATAATCTGATCCCATGTATAGTTCTTGAATGGGTTGTAAACCTCACCACCGAGGTTGCCCGACAGCTGACTGCTGGCGTAAGCCTCACCCTCGGCCCAGCTCATACCATTGCTGAAGATGGCCTCGTTGCGAAGTCCTTCGTATGTAAGCTGAACGAAATCTTTCTGATTAACCAGGCTGTAGCGAGGGATAGCGCGGCTTGACCAACCGGCTGTAGAGCGCCATGTGACCTGAGCCTTACCTTCCTTACCTTTCTTGGTGGTAATCATGATTACACCGTTAGCTCCACGAGCGCCATACAGAGCACCAGCAGAAGCATCCTTCAGTACGGTCATGCTCTCGATATCGCTTGGGTTCAGTGAGCTCAGTGCACCGTCGTAAGGAATACCATCCACTACGTACAGAGGGCTTGAGCTTGCGTTGATTGAACCGAAACCACGGATACGAATTGAAGGATCAGAACCAGGCTGACCAGAAGCTGATGACATCTGTACACCTGATACGTTACCCTCAAGGCCCTTGGTTACGTTAGAAATAGGACGAAGCTCGAGCTTCTCGCTATTTACGTTCTGGGCTGAACCTGTGAAAGATGATTTCTTGGCTGTACCATAAGCCACAACCACTACTTCATCTACCATCTGTGCGTCGGCCTTCAGGAAAACGCGCATGCCATTCTTGGCCTTTACGGTTTTACTCTCGTAACCCAGATAGCTGATTTCCAGCTGATCCTTACCTGTAGGAAGGGCTACATTGAAACGACCGTTCACGTCGGTGAGCATACCTGTACTGGTACCAACTACCTTAACGGCAGCACCGATGATGGGCTGACCGTCTTCTTGTGAGAGTACTGTACCAGAAACCTTGGTCTGAGCCAGCGCTGCTCCTACACAAAGGAACAAGCTGACGAAAAACAACGTTAGTCTTTTTTTCATAAAATTCTCTCTCTTTTGTTAATTATAAAATTATTAAAAATATGTTATTTATCTCTTTATGGTGACGCAGATTGATAGTTAATTTGCTGATTTTGCGCCAAATTGTTACTTACAAGGTGCAAAAATAGCGTATATTGTTTTAATTCGCAAATAAAATTATTAAAAATATGCAGAAAGGCCATATTTTTTAACGTCTATTCACAAAACCTATTGATTTTGGTCAATATGAAAGTGGTTTTCGTGTTTAAACTTACATATTGGTGACAAAGTTACACTTTTGCTGATAGATTGATATTAGTATTTTTAATATATATAATGTGCATATTGAGAACTGGTTAAATATAAAAATGGTATTTTTTAAAAAAAACTTGCGTCGTAAGAAATAATTGCTTATATTTGCAGCCGTATAATCTAAAACAAAAATCTATTATGAAAAAAAAATTGTTAATTATCCTAAGTGTTGCAGCAGTAGTCGTTGTTGCTGGATTTGTGTTGTCGAATTTTATCAATTGGCCCGTTGACGTAAGTAAGACCGAGGGCGACATTGGCAAGGTTGACCGTTTTTCTCGCGTAGATAAGGTTGAGGAGTTATCTAATGTGGAAGAGTTGCTGAAGACCGATTCGGCTTACCAGGAAGCGATGGTGATGTCTTATGCTTTGATGCAGTTACGCTCTGAGCAGTTTGCCAGTCTGGTTGATCTGTCGAACCAGGTGGCTGGCAAGATTCCCGAGTATGCACCGCTGATTCAGAAGATGAATGGGATTGGCAAAATGGTTAACAATGTGAATGCACAGCTGAACGGTGTTGGCAAGCAAATGGAAAAAGCTCTGAGTGGTGAGGAATGCCCCGAACTGACACAGAACACCATCAATGCCTCGCTGGCCTACACCCAGCTGCAGAAGCAGAATGCACTGGCTAACCAGTTTATCGAGACTACCGACAAGTATCTGGCCAATGCCAAGGGTAGCGACCAGTTGAAGCTGGTGCGCGACCAGTGGGTTGACTATCAGAAACTGACCGCTGCTATCGAAGGCAATAAAGAAAGTGCAAAGGCACTTGACGAAAAGGGCTACCTGCTGACATCCGAAAAGGCTGATGCTGCACTCGGTGCCCATGCCGATGCTACACAGAAGGTGATGCGCCTGAACACAATGATTTGCAATAAGCTCAATTTGAGTACTAATCTGAATATGGTACTTGCTGGGCGTGTTACAAATAGCGAGAAACTGGGCATTTTCTGTAACAGTGAAAAACTGAATGTGTACTTCTTGAATACAGCCCTGATGAGTCAGGCTAACGCTGCTTTGAATTTGAAACTGCCCAACCAGCTTAATGGCTTTATCAATTATACGGCTTTGGGTAAGCAGCCTGTTCCTCCTATCCAAAAATAAAAATAGAACTCACAATACGGTGTACAATCAGAGTATGTTTAAACGTATTGTTTTGTTGATACTGATTCTGCTCCCGATGTTGACTCAGGGGCAGAATCAGACTTATTTCCAGTATCGTACCGACGAAGCTACACTGGTGTTCTTCGATAAGAACCTGTCGCGCTACATGCCTCACATGATGCGCAACTTTCAGTTGGGCAAGGCGTTGCATCAGCAGATATGGACCACCGACTCGGTATATCAGCCCGAACCACCATTGCTGTTGCTGACCGACTGGGAAGACGATGGTAACGGTGGCGTTACCCCGCTGCCGCGATCGTTGATACAGATTGGTATGGCACCGTTCAACATGTCGTACTATGTGGCGCCGTCGGGCGAGCGATACCGTCAGCTGTTTAAGCATGAGTACACCCACACCGTGATGACCGATAAATACAATCTGTGCGACAAGCACTGGCGCAGTTTGTTTGGTACGAAGGTGTGTACGGATAATACCCAACCCATTTCGGCCCTGTGGAGCTATCTGTGCGTGCCGCGCTGGTATGCCCCCCGCTGGTATCACGAGGGTATCGCCTGTTTTATGGAAACATGGCTTGGCGGAGGAGTAGGGCGCGCACTCGGTGGCTACGACGAGATGTATTTTCGCAGTATCATTGCCGATGGCGAAAAACTCTTCTCGGTGGTGGGACTCGAAACCGAAGGCTCTACCATGGACTTCCAGGTGGGGGCCAACGCCTATCTGTATGGTACGCGATTTGTGAACTATCTCACCAAAAACTACGGTTACGACAAACTGATTGCCTTTTACAATCGCACGGCCGACAGTCGCACGTTCTTCGGCAGTCAGTTTAAGAAAATCTACGGTCAGTCGCTGCGCAAGGTGTGGGACGACTGGAAGCTGGACGAGCAACGCCATCAGCAGGCCAATCTGGCTGCCATCCGGCAGTATCCCGTTACACCCACAACGCCCGTCACACCCAAGCCGCTGGGCTCGGTAGCGCCGCTGGTGTACGACTCTGTGAGCAATAAAGCCTACACCGCCCTTAATACCCCAGGTAAGTTGGCTCAAATCGCTGAAATCGACATGGCCACAGGCGAGCTGCGAAAACTGCACAACCTGAATGGCCCCACACTCTACGATCCTGCCTTCGTGGCGCTCGACACCCGCCATCAGCGCGTTATCTATACCACCAACAATGGTAAATGGCGCGGACTGGAGGTGTACGACCTGCAGCAGAACCGTGTGGTGAAGCGCAAGAATTACCAGCGTATCGGCAACATCGTTTATGATAACACGCACGACTGCCTGTACGGATTGCTCTCAAACGGCGGCACACAAACGGTGGTGCGCTTGGATAGCAATCTGGAGAACATCGAGCCCATCTATGCATTCCCGTTTGGCGTGAGTGTGTTTGATGTTGATGTGAGTCACGATGGCACCTGGCTGTCGATGACCCGACAGGGCGACAACGGCGAACACACCCTGTTGCTGTTTAACCTTCAGGAGTTTGAACAGGCCATTTACAAACCGGTAGAACTGGTGACGTGGCGCGATACCAACCTGGGGCAGTTCCGCTTTTCGCTCGACGATCAGTATCTCGTGGGCAGTAGCTACTATACCGGTGTGTCGAACCTCTGGCAAATCAACATCGCCACCCGGCAGATGGAGATGCTTACCAATGCCAGCATCGGAATGTTTGCTCCGCTCGAAATACAGCCGGGGCAGCTGCTGGCGCTGCAGTTTGAGCGCGACGGTATGCGACCGGTAACACTGAAACGCCAGGTGGTGACCGATGCCAATGCTATACAGCTGTATGGTCAGGCGGCCTACGAGCAGAACCGCGACGCACTCGAACAGGTGGGCTTGCTGCACGACTCGCTGCCCAGAATCGAGTTTGGCGATGTTTACAACCATATCACCCCCTACCATGTGCTCAAGGAGATGCGCTTTGCAGGGGCTTATCCCACCATCTCAGGCTTTACCGATGCCGACAGCTGGAATCATGTTACACCGGTGCTGGGTTACCGATTGGCGGTGAACGATCCCGTGGGACTGAGCAGTATCAGGCTCTCGCTAGGTGTATCGCCATGGAGCAATAACCCCTGGAAAAACCGTTTGCATGCCGACCTGGAGTGGCAGTACTACTTCTGGAAACTCAGGGCGGCTTGGAACCACACCGACTTTTACGACCTGTTCGGTCCGAGACGTACCAGTCGTAAGGGTTATACGGTGGGGCTGTCCTACGATTACACGAATAGTATGATAAGCCCCTATACCCGTGAGTGGGGATTCTCGGTGGATGCCTATGGCGACATGGATGCACTGCCCATGTATCAGGAGATAGCGGTGAACGACGTGAAATCGCTGCAGACAGCATCGATCTACGGCAAAGTATCCAAACTGCGCAAGTCACTTGGCGGGGTGATGGACGAGCAGGGCTACCAGCTTGGCATCAGCGGCTATGGCTATCTGGCTGGCGGCACATTCTATCCATCCATCGAAGCCACAGGCGATTTCGGTACGTTGGTGCCGTTCGACCGCAACACATCCTTCTGGCTGCGTACGGCTGCCGGGCATAACTTCGGCGATGCCCAATCGGTGTTCGGCAATACCTATCTGGGCGGATTCCGCAATAACCGTGTGGACTATCGCGATGCTTTCCAATATCGCACTGCGCTGGCCATGCCCGGTGCCGACATCGATGCCATTCAGGCCCACTCGTATGCCAAAGCCACTACCGAGCTGAACCTGCGCCCCATCCGACTGAACAACTTCGGCGCCCTGTTCTGTTATCCCACGTGGATACAGTGCTCGCTTTTCGGTACAGGCTTGTCGGCCTGGAATCCCGGTTCCAAGCATCAGATGTATTATAGTGCAGGCCTACAGCTGAGCACCGAACTGGTGTTTGTGAACTATCTGAAGACGACACTCTCGGTAGGTTTCGGCCACCTGTTTGCCCCCGAGGGGTTTGCTGGCGGCAGGCATGGCAACGAGTTAATGATATCCTTAAAATTACTATAATGCAGTTTGTAGCTTCGCTATTACCTATTATAATATATATACTGGTAGTTTACAAGATTGATCATTTCGCACTTGTAAACAAGCGTAGGCTACTGCAGTTGGTGGTGGGTGGCATGCTCATGGCACTGGTGTGTTTTGGCTTGTTCAACTGGCTGGATGGGGTGCTGCCCGATGGCTTGCACCCGGTAGTAGAGGAGGGGGTGAAGGCTGTGCCGCTACTGGTGCTGGCAGGGCGCAAGCGTATGGTGTTCTTTATCGATAGCGTTATCTGTGGTGCTGCTGTGGGTGGCGGGTTCTCTATTCTCGAAAACCTGTTCTATCTGGTGCTGGGGCAGGATGCTGGCTTGGGCACCATGCTGTTCCGTGGGTTGGAGGTGGCACTTGTGCACATTGGTTGCAGTGCCGTGGTGGCTGCTGGCTTGGTGCTGGTGGTGCGACAAACGGAGCGATGGCGCTCGCGACTGGGGGTAAAGCCGTTTGATGTGGTGATGACCTTCCTGCTGCTGGTGGCTGCCGTTGCTGCGCACGTGTGCCATAACCATCTGCATTTCAATCCTGTCATGCAGTTTGTAAGTGTATTGGGCGTGATGGGTGGTCTGCTGGCATGGACCTACTTCTACGATGTGGATATGATTCACCGCTGGCTCGACAGCGGGCTCGACGAGCAGATACAGCTGTTTCAGTCCATCCGTAGCGGGCAGTTGATCCATACGTCAACAGGTGCTTTCCTCGAATCGGTCAAGGCTTCGTTTCCGCCATTGGTCTATTTTGATATCATCTGCTACGTGCGCCTGCATGCCGAACTGTCGGTAACGGCCAAGGTGCGCTTCCTGATGCGCGAGGCGGGTATGCTGTCGCCATTGGGCGAGCAGGAGCGCCAACAGGTGCTGGTGAAATACCAGGAGTTTAAGCAGATGGAAAAAAATATGGGCGCATCGGCCATGCTGACCATTGCGCCCGTAGTGAAGTTGCATCCGGCAGATGTGTATGCCTTTCGCAATCTGCTTAGCGAGTGTAGTATTGATTAATCATAGAATACCTCGAAAACTAAGCGTCCCCCCGCAGCTCTATCACAGGGCCAGCGAGGGGACTTTCGGTTTATTTAAAGAGAGATTGATAAACTTTTCTCTGCGAAATTAATCATTCTCTTCCAGACCAGAGTAGCGCACTCCTTCCAGACGATAGATGGTGCCTGGGTCGTCGCTAAACTCCACGTCCATGGTGATATAGTCGGCGGGCTTGCCATTGTTCTGCGTGCCGCCATTCTTAATCACCTTGGCATTGGTGATGGTCACGGTGCAGTCGTAACTCTGGTTCTGCACGTTGCTGGCACTGAAGGTGAGTGCGTTTACATCGGCAGAGGCCTTCACCTTGAAACTCCAGAAGTTGTCCATGTCGTCAACCCAGATCTCATCACCAGTGTTGGCCGATGTGTTGTAAGTAAGGATGTTGAAGCGACCTATTCCATAGGGGTCTTCAATCACCTGGCCATTATCTACTACATTGGCAGTAACATACCATTCGCCTGCCAAGCTCTCGGTGGCTGTGCCACCTACCTCCTCTTTCTCGCACGATGTGGTAAGTACAGCGCACAGCAGGAGTGTTGCAAGATATAATATTTTCTTCATAATCGTTTATCCTTTAACCCATGTTTGAATGAAATCCATGCCAGCGTATGTGGTCTTGAGATTGAAAGTGCTTGTAGCGGCATCAAATGTGCCCTCGAAGGCACTATAACCGTCGCTCCAGCCGGCCACACCGCCGCCACCTACGATGATCACCACGCCATCCTGAATCTTGATTGTGGCAGGCATGGCATACTTGTCGCCGTAGCCTGCACGTTGGCAGTACCAGCCGCCCAGCAGGTCGTCGGCACTGTAGGTGCCATCGCCATTGTCAATCACTAGCAGCTGGAAAGAATCTCCGTAGGTCACCTGGGCACCCTCGCGCAAGCGATAGCTGGTTGGGGTGGTGTAGTAGAGACCTTCTACGGCGTTGCTGCTGTCGAGCACCACTACGGTGCGGCGGGCGTTGGCAGCAATGCCGTCAGAGTTTACAATTGAGTAAACCACGGTGTAGACACCGCTCTTGTCCGAGTTGATGTTGCTCTGCACGTTTACCTCGCTCGAAACATCCTCGCCGTTCAGTGTGGCTGTGAAGCCGGGGTCCTGGAAGGTAGAACCCTTGTCGATTACCATGAAGTCGTCGCCTTGGAGCTCTAGCACTGGATAGTAGGTGAAGCGGCTCTTGCCTTCCGACTCCTTGTCGCCGCAACTGGTAACAAGCAGGGTTACCATCGCTATCAGCATCGTATAGAATATATTCTTTTTCATTGTCTTTCTCTTTTTTGTAATTATCAGACTCTTTTTCTCTTTGATTACTTACCCCAGAACACGGGTGAGGTGTAACCTGGGAATTCTGGTGAGTTACCATTGCGTGCTGATGAGCTCTCAGGATAGATCCAGCGCTCCAGCAGGTGGTTGTCGCCCACTTTGCCATCTACCATGATGGGGGTGTAGAGTGTGCCGGGCACGTAAATTTCGGGCTTATATTCGTCGGTAGCCACATTATAGATGTCGCTGCCTTTTAGTGTGCCAAAGGTGGGATAGTCCAAGCGGCGCATCTCGCACCAGCCCTCGAAGGTGTTAACACCTGCCAGCGCAATCCACTTTGAGATACCAATGCTCTTCTTGTAGTTGTTCTGGTCGTAAGGGAACATGGCGATGGCCTCCTCAGCACCCTCAGCGCCAGCGGTGGCAAACGATGCCTTGATGGCTGCGTTGTAGTGAGCCTCGGCCTGAGCTGCATTACCCTGGCGGGCATAGTACTCGGCGATGAAGAACTCAATCTCGCTCAGGGTGAGATAGTACACAGGCATATCGTCGCTTGCCACTGGGCGGCACCAGTAAGCCAGCTTGTAAGTGCCTGAGGTAGAGAAGTTGGTGCCTGATACACCACCGGTGTAGTTGCCCGAACCGTTCTTCTCGAAGAAGGCTGCCAAGCGGCCGTCTTCATAACCCTTGTCAGACTGCAGCATTGTGCCGATGATGGCCAGGTTGGCCACTACGTTGATCTGTGTAGAACCCCATGCGCTAGAGAACTCCTCGGCATAGAATGGATTCATCGAACCGGGCTCGCTGCCCCAGATGCCTGCGTAAGCCACGTCGCTATCAGGCAGGTTGCCCTCGCTGATGATAGCGCCAATCTGGCTGTCAACATTGGCCACACCGCTCTCACGGCTTAGAATCTTGAGCTTCAGGGCGTTAGCAAACTTAATCCAGTTGGCAGCGGTCTCACCCTTATACAGGAAGTTGGTGGCTACGGGGTCGCTGGGTGATGCCAGGCTCAAAGCCTCGTCAAGCTCGGCCACGATGCCATTATAGATAGTAGCACCATCGTCGTAGTTAGGCGATGTGATACCACTCTGAAAAGCCTCTGTGTAAGGCACCTCGCCGTAGCAGTCCACCAGTACCTGATAGGTGAAGGCACGCAGGGTGGTTGCAGCGAGATAGGTGCCCCATTCCTCGTTGTCCTTGGCCAATTCGCGCACGGTTTCAAGGTTCTTCAGTCCGCGTTGGTTAAGCTGAGTGTAGAACGAGCTTGAGCGTGTGGCCGACATGGTGAACTGGCTCAGGTCCAGATAGTTTGATGTACCGAATGTCTGTGAGTAGTACTGAGCGTAGTAGCCAGCGTAGATGCGGGCAAAGTCGCCATAGCTACCCACGATGTTCATCTCGGCTGCTGGGAGCACAATGCTGGTATTCAGATTGCTCGTAGCAGGAGAGTTGGGGTCTTCATTGATGTCCAGATAGCTGTCGCACGAAGCTGCGGCCAGTCCCAGACCGAATATTAATACAGTTGCAAATTTCTTCATATCTTTAATCCTCCTCTTCTTTTAGAATTTAATGCCCAAGTTAACACCGAAGTTGCGGCAAGCAGGGTTAGAGTAGAGTTCGCCGAACATACCGCTCAGGTCGTTGTTGTAAGAACTTACCTCAGGATCGATGTAGCGGTTGCTCTTGTGAGTCCAGGTAAACACGTTGTTGCAGAAAGCCGAGATGGTGATGTCGCTCAGGTAGAGCTTGTTCACGATGCTCTTTGGTAATGTGTAGCTCAGTGTGATGTTGCGCAGCTTAACGAACGAGCGATCGATCAGGTAGAACTCGCCACCCTGGTTGGCACCAAAGTCGTTGAACCATGTCTGATAAGTACCCTCAATCTGGTTGATTGGAGTGGTGTTCTCAGAGCCATCAGCATGTACTGAGTTAGGAATAATGAATGGGCGGCGCTCGTTGTAAGTGGTGATGTCGCCGTTACCAGTAAACTGCATCAGGTTCTTAGTGCGTGAGAACATGTAGCCACCCTTACGAATATCAAGAGCTGCGTTGAGTGCGATGCCTTTGTAATAGAAACCTGTGGTGATACCACCAGTCCAGTCGGCGTTCACGTTCTTGCCAGTGTCCTGCACCTCGTCGGTGAGTACGGGCAATCCCTTGGCATCCACGATGATGCGACCCTGAGCGTCGTAAGTGGGCAGATAGGTGAACAGCTCACCCATTGGCAGTCCCTCTACAGCGCGCATATATACGGCGTCGTTACCGGCTGAGAATGAGTTGATGTTAACCATTCCACCATCCAGGCTCTCAGGCATCGACACTACCTTGTTCTTATTCTTAGAGAAGTTGAAGCCCAGCTCCCAGCGGAAGTTCTTGGTCTGCACGGGCACAGTGTTTACGAGCAGTTCAACACCCTTGTTGCTTACCTTACCGAAGTTGGTTACCATTGAGGTGTAACCGGTGGCAGGGTCAACAGGCAGTGTGAAGATCTGGTCGTCGGTGTTACGATTGTAGTAAGAGAAATCTACATTGATACGGTTGTTGAAGAATGAGAGGTTCAAACCAAACTCGAGCTCGGTGGTCATCTCAGGCTTCAGTGAGTTACTACCGGCAGTACCGGCAGCCTGGAAGGCGTTAACACCGTTGAATGGGAATTTGGTCAGGTCAGAACCATAGTAACCGTTAGAGAATCCCTGCACGTAGCGTGGGTGGATCTGATATACACCAGCGTCGTTACCGGTCTTACCGTAAGCAGCGCGCAGCTTACCAAAGCTCAGCACATCGTTCTTAGGCAGCAGCTGAGTGAAGATGAAGCTCAGTGTGGCACCGGGATAGAAGAAGCTGTTTTTCTCGGTGGGCAGTGTTGATGACCAGTCGTTACGGGCGGTGAGGTCCAGATATACGGTCTCGTCCCAACCCAGTGTGATGTCGCCAAACAAGCCTACCAGGCGGCGCTTGCTCTGGCTCTCAGAGAGTTCGGTCTTGGTGGCACCGTTGCTCAGATCCCAGAAACCGGTGTGGAATGTCAGGTCGTCGGTCTGGCCCTGCATGTAGGTGGTGCTGCGCTCGTTGATGTTCACACCAACGTTAACGTTCACGTCGAGTTTGCCATCCAGATACTTGTCGGCAAAGTTGGCCAGGAAGTCGTGGTTCAGCTCATAGTTGCGCTGATACTGTGTATATACATATCCACTCTGGTTCATGTTTGAAGGAGCGTAGCCATAGTCCTCGTTGATGAGTGCATCGTCGAGGGCAATCTGAGGCATACCCACTTTATAATCGTAGTCGGTATAGTCGAAACCGAAGCGATAGGTCAGTGTGAGCTGCTTGATAGGCTTGATGTCGGCCTGCAGCTTACCATACACCTGCTTAGAGTCGGTGTGGTTGTAGTTGTTTTCCACAGCCCAGTATGGGTTGGTGATACCGTAAGGTGTGTACCAAGCCTCAGGGGTGTCGAAAGCAGTGTTCAGGTTCTTGCGGTCAACAAGGCTCAAGTCGCGTGGGAACTCGAAGATACCATCGATCATTGAGGTGCCCTGATAAGAACCTACGGTGTTGGTGTTCGACTTAGCGAAGTTTACGTTTGATGACAACTTGAAGAACTTGGTAGGCTCGTAGCTACCACGATAAGCGATGGTGTTACGCTTGTAGGTGTCCTTGTTGCCAGGGATGATACCGTTGTCGCTGGTGTAAGAGTAGCTCAGATAGTAGGTCATCTTCTGATCCTCAGAGATACCGTTCAGAGCCACGCTGTGACTGGTGCTAACGCCAGTGTCGAAGAAGTCCTTGACGTTGTCCTTTACAGCGCTATACTCGTGGATGAGCTGCTGGTGGTTCCAAATAGGTCCGTAAACCTGTGTGCTACCATCGAGCTCTGGACCCCATGAGCCGTTTTCGATATAGGTCTGCTTACCGTTCCATCCCTGTCCGAACTTATTTTGCATCTTGGGCAGTGTGCTCACCTGGCGGAACTGAACAGATCCGTCGTAGCTGATCTGGAAGTTCTTCTCGCCCTGCTTCTTACCACTCTTGGTGGTGATGATGATCACACCGTTGGCAGCGCGGCTACCATACAGAGCTGTAGCGGCAGCACCTTTCAGCACGGTCATGCTCTCGATGTCGTTAGGGTTCACGTTGGCCACACCACCAATGGCGTTGGTGTGCTGCTGGCTGTTGCGAGTGGTGTTCTGCAAGGGCACACCATCTACAACATACAGTGGCTGGTTGTTACCGTTGATAGAGCTGATACCACGGATGATAACCGAGTTGGCCGAACCTGGGTCGCTTGATACGGTGTTGATCTGCACACCGGCCACCTTACCTGCCAGGGCGCTGGTAGCATCGGTCAGGTGTCCCTGCGTCAGCACCTCGTCGTCCAAGGTCTGTGCCGAGAATCCCAGTGTCTTCTGCTGGCGGCTGATACCCAGAGCCGTTACCACTACTTCATCCAGTGAGGTGGCGTCGGCCTTCAGGAACACGCGCATACCATTCTTCGCTGTTACTGTCTTGCTCTCAAAACCAAGATAAGAAATCGTAAGCGTTTTCTTACCTTCAGGCAAGGTCAGCGAGAACTTACCGTTCACATCTGTCAACATGCCGGTACTAGTGCCATCCACTTTAACGGCAGCTCCGATGATGGGCTGGCCGTCTTCTTGTGAGAGCACGGTTCCGGTAACTTTTGTCTGTGCCAGTGCTGCTCCTACAAACAAGAACAGGCTGACGAAAAACAACGTTAGTCTCTTTTTCATAAAATTCTCTCTCTGTTAATTGTAAAACAAATAATTAAACACTCTTGCTCTGCAAAAGTATAGTATAAAAGTCTAAACAACAAACAAAATTATAAAAAAATCACATTTTACCCCCAATTTTTACATTTTTATTATATCGCGCTTGATATATATCAATAAGAAAGTAAAAGTAGAGTTTTGCTTTCAATCTGAAATTAAAACGCAACGTTTGCTTTCTGTTTGTGTAAAAGTGAATAAAAAACGTATAAACAAAAAAATAAGGCAGATGCCTTTGCGGTATCCACCTTATTAATATATATTCACTTTTAGCTTTTCTTTACTTCACCTGCACTACCAGATATTTGCTGGTGCTCCAGAATGTCTGTGGGTCTGTAATGCGCAGAATCAGCTGCTTGTTGGCATCTGGCTGCAGCTTGTATGAGCTGGCAGGATGGGTGGTAAGCACTTTGGCATCCTTGCTGTAGAGTTTTATCTCCTTATCCACACGGATATCAATCTTGGTGAAATAATCCTTGTTGAAGTTGCCCTGCAGAATCTTGGCCTTGCTGAACAAACCGTCTTTGGTGACAATTTGCTGCTTCTTCAGTTCATCCTTTGTACCATACACGAACCAAGCTGTGTGCAACTGCTTGTCCTGCTCGCCTATCTTGCTGGCCTGAGCATCGTTCTCGGCCTGCATGGCACGCGCATCTTCCTTCATGTTGCCAATCTCGGTGTTCAGTTCGCCGATGTGGATATCCTTGGCCTCCAGCTGTTGCTGCATCTCGGCTATCTGCTGGTCTTTCTTCTCCATTTGCTCGGTCAGACTGGCTATCACCTTCTTCAGCTTGTCGCCTTTGATGCTGCTCTCGCGCACCTGCTGCTTCAGCTTGTTAATTAAGTCCTTGTTCTGTTGCATCATAGACTGGATGTACTGGAAGTTTTCGGCGATGCGCTGTTTGGTGTTAGTGCCCTCGCCGTCCTTGGCCAGGGTTACACGGTTCTGCGCATCAGTAATCTCGCGGAATCCGTCTTCAATGTCAACCAGAGTGGTCATCATGTCGTTGATTTCGTCATCCTTCTGGGCAATGATCTGATTCAGTGAGTCGCGCTCGGCACGAGCCTGATTCTCGGCCTTCTTGGCGCTCTCGTTACAACTGGCCAGTGATATGGCACAGATGGCTAAGATAAATAACTTTTTCATAATTACTCTCTTTTATTATCTACTTTAATTTGTTATTTACTGTCATTTCCTGCTAAGATAATCACAAATTCGCCTTTGGGCTCGTGCTCCTTGAAGTGGGCAATCACCTCTTCCAAAGTGCCGCGCACGCTCTCCTCGTGTATCTTTGAGATCTCACGGCAAGCGCTTACTTGGCGATCGGTGCCATACACTTCGGCAAACTGTTGCAGCGTCTTGAGTACACGGTAGGGCGACTCGTAGAATATCATCGTGCGCTGTTCGCTCTTCAGTGATTCGAGCTTAGTCTGGCGCCCCTTCTTCTGTGGTAGAAAACCCTCGAAAGCAAAACGGTCGCACGGCAGTCCGCTGGCCACTAGGGCTGGTACAAAAGCTGTGGCACCTGGCAGGCACTGCACCTCTACGCCCGCGCGCACGGCCTCGCGTACCAAATAAAAACCGGGGTCACTGATGCCTGGGGTGCCGGCATCGCTTATCAAGGCCACATTCTCGCCTGCCTGCAACCGCTGAACGATTGAGGCCGACGTGCCATGCTCGTTGAATTTGTGGTGTGACATGAGCTGATTGTGGATATCATAGTGCTTCAGAAGTTTGCTCGACGTGCGAGTATCTTCGGCTAGCACCAGATCCACTTCTTTCAGAATACGGATGGCGCGGAATGTCATGTCCTCCATATTCCCAACTGGAGTCGGAACGATATATAATATACCCATAACAAGGGGCAAATATAAGGCAAATTAGCGGAATAGACAAAAAAAACGGCAAAATCTTTGCAATTTTTAAAAGGTATTTGTAATTTTGTACCCATTATGATGGAAAACTTAACAGGTGAGGCACACCGACCTGGTAGAATCGAAGTAGTGTGCGGCTCGATGTTCTCGGGCAAAACAGAAGAGCTGATCAGGCGAATGCGTAGAGCGCAGTTCGCACGTCAGAAAGTGGAGATTTTTAAACCGGCTATCGACGTGAGATACTCGGAAGAGGATGTGGTGAGCCACGACCAAAAGCACATCCAGAGTACACCCATCGATTCTCCGGGTAGCATCCTGCTGCTGTCAAGCGATATCGATGTGGTGGGTATCGACGAGGCACAGTTCTTTGATATGGGCATTGTGGATGTGTGTAATGAGCTGGCCAATCGTGGCGTGCGTGTCATCGTGGCCGGACTGGATATGGATTATAAAGGCGTGCCCTTCGGGCCTATGCCTGCCCTGTGTGCCATTGCCGACGACGTGACTAAGGTGCACGCCATCTGCGTGAAGTGCGGCAATCTGGCCTACGTGAGTCATCGCAAAGTGCAGAGCGAACAGCGCGTGCTGCTGGGCGAGACTACCGAATACGAACCGCTGTGTCGTGAGTGTTATCAAAAAGCTATCAGAGAAGAAAATGAGAGAAAAAACAATCACGCTTGACCAACTGGTACGCTGGGTGGGAGCCGGACTGCTGGTGCTTGGTATACTGGTGCTGGTGGACCATCTGAGTAGTGTGCTGTTACCATTCTTCATTGCTTGGTTCTTTGCTTATCTGCTCTATCCCATGGTGAGATTCGTCCAGTATCGCTTGCATGTGGGCAGTAGGGCGCTCAGCATCGTCATCACTCTTGTGCTGGTCATTTCCATTCTGGCAGGTGTCATATATATGATTATCCCGCCTATGATTGAGCAGTTTGAGAAACTGGGTTCCTTGGCATCCGACTATATCCAGAAGGAGGCGCATATCAAGGACATACCTGCTGCTATACAGTTGTGGATAAACCAAAACAGTCGCGAGATTGAACGGTTCTTTAAGAGTGCAACGTTTACCGACAGTCTGAAGACGGTATTGCCCGGCCTGTTTAATGTGCTGGGACAAACGGCCACCATCCTCATTGGAGTCGTTGCGTCGCTTATCACCTTATTATATATGTTCTTTATCCTGTTGGATTATGAGTACCTGACGGATAACTGGATTCGCATCTTTCCTAAGAAGCGTCGTCCTTTCTGGCAGGCACTTGCCAAGGACGGGGCGCAGGCACTCAATAACTACGTGCGCGGACAGGGGCTCGTGGCGCTTATCATGGGCATACTCTTCTGCATAGGGTTTACGATTATCGATTTCCCCATGGCCATCGGTCTGGGCATCATGATTGGCATCATGGACCTGGTGCCTTATCTGCACACCTTTGCACTGATACCTACCGTGCTTCTTGCCCTGCTCAAGTCGGCCGACACTGGACAGAACTTCTGGGTGATACTAGCCATGGCACTGGCTGTGTTCATCGTGGTGCAGCTCATCTGTGATATGATTGTTACCCCCAAGGTGATGGGAAAGGCTATGGGACTGAACCCCGCCATACTTCTGCTGTCACTCTCTGTTTGGGGCGCACTGCTAGGATTTATCGGACTTATCATCGCACTGCCACTAACCACACTTTTGATTGCTTATTACGAGCAATATGTGACAAAAGATAAGGAAATTGAGGTGCAAGAAGAAAATTCTTCCGAATAAATTTGGTTGTTTCAGAAAATCTTTGTACCTTTGCACCCGCTTTCGTGAGAAAGACAATTTAAGGTCGATCCGCTAGCTCAGTTGGTAGAGCACAACACTTTTAATGTTGGGGTCTTGGGTTCGAGCCCCAAGCGGATCACAGAAAAAGAGGTCATTTCGACCTCTTTTTTGTTTTCTACAACTTCACCGTCACTTGATTGCCATTGTAATCAATAGTGCGGGTGGTGCCGTCGGGGAGCACGATGCGGAACTGGCGCTGCAGCAGCATACCTTTGTAGCCTCCTTGGCGGGCACTGATGTGCAGCGTGCGCGTGCGATCGGTCCAGGTAAAGATGATGTTAGAGTAATAACCCTTCTCATAATTATAATTATCACCCTCGTCTTCATAGAGCGAGAACTCACCATCGGCACCGGGGTAGAGGCGAATCTCAAGGTCATCCCACTGCTTCTCGCCTACATACTGCATCTCAGGGCCAAGAGGCAGAATGCTACCGGCACGTACAAACATCGGTACTTGGTTGAAACGGGTTGTCAGTGTCACGTTCTGTCCGCCCTTGTACTGCTTGCCCGTCCAGAAGTCATACCACAAAGCCCCCTTCGGCAAATACTTCGTAGCCGACTTTAAAGATTCAAAAGTTGAAGGATTGAAGGATTGAAGTTGCTTGTTACTTCCATTTTCCAACTCTTCCATTTTTTAATTCTTCTTATCCCATCCCGTCATAGCATCTTCCTTGACGATTTTCTCCTGCGTGTATTGCGCCTCTACGATGGGGGCTGCCAGGATGCTGCGACCGAACATAAACTCATCGGTCATATCCCACACCTTCTTGTCGGCAGCAAAGTCGCTGAACAGTGGGCGCAGGTAGCTCTCGTTGTTGGTAGTCACTTGGTTGGCTGTGCTATATAAATAAGGTAATAGGCGATAGCGTAGGCGAATCATCTGCTCGATAGCATCGTAAACGGGCTCTCCCTTCTTGCCAAACTGCCATATCTCGCGCGGGGCATCGGCACCATGACTGCGGAACACAGGACAGAACAATCCGTACTGCATCCAGCGCACATAGAGTTCCTGGAACTGCGGGTTGCGTGGAGCTGAACCAGCGCCCTTTGTATTGTAAGAACCGCAGAAGAATCCGCCAATATCTGTGTTGAAGTTGGGGTTACCGGTGAGCGTGAAGCTTAGTCCTGCGGGAATCTGATTGCGCAGCATCTCCCACGACGAGGCTACGTCGCCACTCCACATGTTTGAGCCATAGTGCTGCTGTCCTGCAAACGACGAGCGTGTCATGATGAAGATACGCTTGCCGCGATCGTCCTTGCGCTGTGCCTGATAGATACCGCGTACGGTTTCGAGTGGGAAGGCATTACGCAGCGAGCGCCAAGTACCGCCGGTAACAGGGTGCTGGTAGTCGCTCTCCTTGGGGTTGAAGAAGTCAGGATCTGTAGAGTCCATCCACCAGGCATCGGTACCGTAGTCGTACAGTTTCTTCAGGTATTTCCAATAGATGTCGCGTGCCTCGGGACTGAAAGCGTCATACACCTTTACACCCGAAGGATAGTCCATCACTGGGGGCCAGATGTGCGAGATACCGCTCTGGGGCCATGTCTCGATGGGCAGCAGCAGTCCCTTTTCGTCTAATTCGCGGTACTGCTTGGTCTGCGGACCGAAGCTAGCCCAGATTGAGATCATGAAGTGGGCGTGCTTCTTGTGTACGTTCTGAATCATCTGAGGGCCGTTGGCAAAGTCCTCTGCCAGGAAGTCCATGGCATTCCACAGATAGTTGGAACCCCAGTACTGCCAATCCTGAATGATGCCATCCAGTGGCACCTGCAGCTCGCGATACTTGTCAACGATGCTCTCGGTTTCAGCAGCGGTCTTATAACGCTCTTTCGACTGCCAGTAGCCGTATGTCCACAGGGGGAACATCGGTACGTCGCCTGTCAGGTGTCGTATCTGAGCTATCACACCATCGGCGCTTCGGCCGTACATAAAGTAATAGTCAATCACGTCGCCTGCCTCCGAGGTGAGCGACATGCCACGGGCATCATCATCAAACTGGGTAGGTGCGTAGTTGTCCCAATAGATGCCCCAGCCCTTGATGCTCTGGATGACATTCTGGAAATCCTCCAAGTTCGACTGCTCCATACGCTTGTGCTCACCACGACGGTTCATCTTACCATTCTGAATGGTGCCCAGACCGTAGATGGCCTCGTCTTTATCTAACGTAAACGTCTGGTTGAGTGGGGTAAAGGTGTGCGATTTCTCGCGCAGCAGCACCTGACCCTTAGCGGTCATAAAGGTGATACAACCTGATTTCGGGTCGAGTTTCACTTGCAACTCTGAGCTGGCGGTGATGTTACCCCGCTTGGTGAGGGCTACTTCCTGAGGCTTGGCGATGACCACCTTGCTCTCGGGGGTTACGGCCTGTCCAGGATACCTTACTACATGTACAACAGAAGGTGTAAAGAACTCAATCTTTACACCTTGTGCCCACATAGCAATAGGTGCCAATAACGACAGGATGACTATTGCTTTTCTGTTCATAGTTAGTAAATGTTTTATTGATGTTTATTGTATGTAAACGCGTCGATATCAACATAGCCGCCTGCTTTCTTGGTGGCATAGTTGAAGATGCCGAACTTGGTGCCCATGAAGAAGCGTTGCCAGTCGAACGTCATGCGGAAGTCACCGCCCAGCTGGGTCCAGTTCTCGCCGTCGAGACTGTAGCTGAAGTTTGCGATATCGGTGCGTGGCACGAAGTTGGCATCGATGCGCAGCCATATCTTGTTGGTCTTGAGGGCTATGCGCTCCACAATCTTCTCGTCCACGTTCTCTACCTTCTTCTCGCGCATGCTCAATTTCACGCTCTGCTCGCTCAGCTCGAGGGTGAGCTGCTTGCCGCTTTTCTTCACTGCCAGCACGGTAGAATTGTCGTTGAAAGCTGCCAGACCGGCCACATCGCCATCCTTCATCTTTGAGAGGTCGAGGGCAATAGCTCCTGTGCATTTGGGGCCCTCCATGCGCTGGGTCAGCGTGTTGGGTGCCAAGTAGAGGTTGGGAACCACGCGACTTGTCTTGAGGCGCAGATAACCCGGACGTTCGGTCAGGCTCCAGGCGTTATCCACGGGGTTGTGGTTCCACTGCCAGTGCAGGCACAGCTTGGGGCTCGAGAAATCGTCGGCATTAACAATCGACTTGGTAGGTTCACCGCTCTTCAGCGCACGCACACGTGCAGGCACCTTACCTTCTTCATCACCCAGCATGGGCCAGCCGTCTATCCAGCGGCAGGGCATCACGGTGAGCACGCGGCCCACACCAGCGCGGTCCTGGAAGATGATGCCATACCAGTCGCCATCCTGGGTATCCACGATGGTGCCTTGGGCCTCGTAAGAGAATCCGCCGAAATCCGACTCCAGGATGGTGGCTTTCTCGTAAGGTCCCTGTATGTTGTCGGCACGGTAGCACACCTCGCGGCGATGGCGTCCGGGAGCATACACGTGCGAAATCATCAGCAGATAGTACTTGCCGTTGTGCTTGATCATGCGCGAACCCTCCAGCAGACCGGTCTCGTCGGCCTCGCGCTCAAAAATCTGGCGGTGGGTGCCTTCAATCACGTCGCTCAGGTCGGGCTTCAGCTCCATCATCTCGCCTGTGCCATAAATCACATACACACGGTCGTCGTCATCGAAAAACAGCGAGCAGTCGTGGAAGTGGCGCATGCGCGAAACAATCTTCCAGGGGCCGGCAGCCTTGTCGGCAGTAAAAATATAGGTGTCACCCATGGAGCCGCGCTCGTTGGGAGCCAGCAGGGCATAGAATTTTCCCTTATGATACTTGAGTGAGGTGGCCCACTGGCCGCGACCATATACAGTGCCTTCGGTGGGTGAGAGGTCGTACTTGGGCGAGTCGGTCAACTTGTCGAAGATATAGCCGACGGTCTCCCAGTTCTTCAGATCCTTCGATTGCATGATAGGTGCACCGGGCATCAGGTGCATGGTAGTAGAAACCAAATAGAAAGTGTCGCCCACGCGGATGATGTCAGGGTCGGGTACGTCGGCCCACAGCATGGGATTGTCAATCATGTTCTCTTGTATCTTCTGTGCCTGTACATTGCATGTGGCACAAAGCATCAGCACGATGCTTAGTATAGTTTGGGGTTTCATATAATTGATAATAAAATTAGTCAGTTCCTTTGTACAGACGGTCGCTCCCGACCGCCTGTTAGTCATCTTGGTCACCCTTGTAGTGATATTCGGTGATGCTAGGTGTTTCGCCCAGGTCGGCATCCTCCGTGATAATCATCTCCTTGTTCAGCTTCTGCTCATAACCCTTGTGCACCGTTCCTACATCCAGCAGAATGTCTCCATAGAGCACGGTGGGGATGATGATGCCAAAGATGCCAATGCCCACACGAGTGCCTTCGGGATGCATGTTGTTATGAATATAAGAAGTGGAGTAGAACGTATGGCGATATGACTCCAGGCGGTTGTACTTATGGTATGTCTGCAGCTTGTCCTCGGCTATCACCGTGGTGTCGGCTGTCGTAAAGATGAATGCCAAGTTGTGAACATAGTCATCCACCACATCTCCTTTGATGCCGTCGTTAACCTCCAGGCACTGCATGATGTTGTCATGCATCTCCTCGTCCATGTCGCTCTCTTTTGGAGCGGTGAAATAGGCAACTAGCATACCGACCAGCACGATAACGCCGAAAATCAGTATGCGTCCCAGGCAGCTGCGTGTGAACTCCTGGGTAAACGACTCATTGGTTCTGTAATTGGTGTTGTTGTCAACTTGATACATACGGAGTTGGGTTAAATTTGAGTATTGTGTATGAGGTTCATAAACTCCTGGCGGGTCTTAGCCTGTTCGAAGGCGCCGCTGAAGTCACTCGTAGTAGTCACGCTGTTCTGCTTCTCTACCCCGCGCATCTGCATGCACATATGTTTGGCCTCTATCACAACCATCACGCCAAGCGGGTGAAGGGTTTCCTCGATACAGTCCTTAATCTGTTGCGTCATGCGCTCCTGAACCTGCAGACGGTGTGCAAAGATATCCACCACGCGGGCAATCTTTGAGAGTCCGGTGATATAGCCATTGGGAATGTAGGCCACGTGCGCTTTTCCATAGAAAGGCAGCATGTGGTGCTCGCACAGCGAGAAGAAATCGATGTCCTTCACAATCACCATCTGATTGTAGTCCTCTTTGAAGAGTGCATCAGTCAGTATCTTGTGGGCGTCCATCGTATAGCCCTTCGTAAGCACCTGCATAGCCTTAGCCACGCGCATAGGGGTTTTCTCCAATCCCTCACGTGTGGGGTCTTCGCCCAGCAGGGAAAGTATCTTTTCGTAGTGACCCGCTAAATCTTCGAGTCCCTCGCGATAACGTTCGGTGTCGTATTCCTTAATTTCTATGTTCATTGATATTGTACAGTGATTTTACCTTTTACGATGATAGCCGACTGATAGCCGTTGCGCTTGACGCGCTCCAACACCTCGTGAGCCTCTTCATAGGTGCGGTAGTTGCCCATGCGGCATATCCATCGTGGTGAGTAGAAATGTACATAGACAGGCTCGCCAGGGAACAGTCCCTTGATCTCGCTGCCTATTCTCTCGGCCTTGATACGGTCGTTGCGTGAGTTACCTCCTGCAAACACCTGCACGCGATACCCTGCCATCTTTACACCCTTCATGATTTTCTTTTGTATCTCTTCCGGGGTGTCGATATTCACGGTGTCTGGATGCTCGGGCACAGTAACCTTGGGCTCTTGTTTCTTATCCTGATTTGTGTTTGTAGCAGTATTGTTTTCTTTCTTTTCTGTTTGTTTCTGAGGGGTCTTGGCTTGTACCGGACTAGCGGCTTGTGCCGGTCCGTTCACCAGATCGTCGATAGATTTATCTTGAGTGATGGTTATCTTACCTTCGCCACTCTTGCTTTGCTGCAGTCGCTGAATAAACGACGACTGAGCATCGGCCGCAAATATGCAGCCGATGCAGAGTGTCATTATGATAATCAGTCGTTTCACTTCGATTACTTCTTCCAAGCGTCGATAATACCCTTGAAGTCAGCGCACTTCAGAGAAGCACCACCAATCAGACCACCATCGATGTCGGGCTTAGCGAACAGCTCAGGAGCGTTGCTAGCCTTGCATGAACCACCGTAGAGGATGGTTGTGTCGTCGGCAACTGCCTGACCGTACTTCTCGGCGATGATTGAACGGATGTAAGCGTGAATCTCCTCAGCCTGCTCTGCAGTAGCGGTCTTACCGGTACCGATAGCCCAGATTGGCTCGTAGGCGATAACGATCTTGCGGAAATCCTCCTCAGAGAGGTTGAATACTGAACCCTCGAGCTCGGCCTTTACAACCTCGTTCTGCTTGCCAGCCTCGCGCTCCTCCAGGCTCTCACCGATGCAGAAGATAACCTTCAGATCGTTCTTCTGAGCCAGAAGAACCTTCTCCTTCAGAATCTCAGGAGTCTCCTTGTAGTACTCACGACGCTCTGAGTGACCCAGAATAACGTACTGAGCACCAGTGCTCTTTACCATCTCGGCGCTAACCTCACCAGTGAAAGCACCCTTCTCCTTGTCGGCGCAGTTCTCTGCACCAAGACCGATGATGTCCTGATCGAGGAACTGGGCGATAGATGCCAGGTGAATGAATGGAGTGCAGATAACTACACCACAGTTTGGCTTGTCAGCCTTCAGAGTCTCGTTCAGCTCCTTTGCAAGAGCAATACCGTCCTGGAGATTCATGTTCATCTTCCAGTTTCCTGCTACAATTTTCTTTCTCATAATTCTACTAAATTTTTATATGAATTAATGTTCAATTCTTAACTTTTTCAATTCTTCAACTTTTCAATTCTTCAACTCTTAACTCTTCTCACCCACGTAGTCCAAGCCCACAGGCGGTCGGCTATCGTAAGTATCAGCAACGGCAGCACAAACCAGGTGAGTACCCAAAGTATCTTGGTGGTCACTGTCTCATCGGGCAACTGGCCAAGCTCATTATCCTCGAGTCTACTGGTCAGTTCCTCCTCTGTGGGGAGGTTGTTGTGGCTCCACTTGCGTATCACCTTGCCATCCTTGAGCAGTATCAAACCTGGATTGGAACGGATCATCGTCTTCAGCGTGATGTCGTCGGTGTGACAGAATGGGTATTCAGCACCCGTGCGGTCGCGCCAGTTTTCGATGGCTTTCTCGCCACTGGCCGTTACGCAGTAGAACGGATAACCGCTATCCAGACTGTATTCGTACATCTGGTTAATCTCGTCCAGGCGTGAGTCGTCGGCTTGTTCCAGATGTGGGGCCACCAGCAGAAAGTTATAACCTTTATCGGTTAGGATCTGCTCGGTGATATCCTCACCATCGCTCACTTGTTCAATGAACAAATCGGTGAAAGGTGTGTCCTCGCCTTCCATCATCTTTGTCCACCCCTCACGGATATCGGCCCCGATGTGGTAGGGGCGGAAATCAAACTGGGGGAGCGTGTACAAACTCTTAGCTGCTATGAACAGCAGAATGAACACCAGCGAGTAGTTCATCACAATCCATTGGTTGGCTCTGCTGATGAGACGCGGCTGTTCCAGTGGCCACTTCCATACTACGATGGCGGCACCAAGCAGTAGCACATTCTTCCACAGAGTCTGCCAGTTGGTCAGCACTACGGCATCGCCAAAGCAACCGCAGTCGGTTATTGGGTCGGCAAGTGCAAGCCAGAGTGTCAGTGGGGTCATAAAGACCATCACGGCCAGCACCAGCTTCGATACGATTCGGCGCCTGATGGCAAAAAGCAAACAGATGCCCAAGAAAAATTCAGTAGCTGCCAACAATACCGATGCCGACAATGTGGTGAAGTCGGGTACCATACGCCCCAATCCCATTGCTACCAGATAGTCATGTATCTTATATTGTGTACCTAATGGGTCAACGGCTTTGACGAATCCAGAAAAGATAAACGTCAGTGCCAGCACTATTCGGCAGATGTTAACGGCAGCTTTTTTCATGCTGTGGCGTTATCGCTGTGCTCCGATAATTTAATTACTCCAAAGACCGCGTAGTTAATGATATCCATATAATTGGCATCGATACCCTCGCTGACGAGTGTCTCGCCCTGCAAGTTCTCGATTTCCTTGATACGTTCTATTTTTGTAAGGATCAGGTCGGTATAACTACTAACCCGCATGCCGCGCCACGCCTCGTCGTAGTCGTGGTTCTTGCGCTTCATCAGTTCCAATGCCTCCTTGGCATACTCATCGTAGAGTGCCATGGCCTCGGCGTTACTGATGTCAACAGTATCAGCAAATCCTTTTGAAAGTTGGATAAGCCCAACAATACCATAGTTTATCAGCGCGATAAACTCCGGACGGATGCCTTCGCCCACCAACGATTCCTTCTTAATCTCCAGTGAGCGGATTCGTTTAGCTTTGATAAACAATTGGTCGGTTAGCGCGGTAGGACGCAGGATGCGCCACGACGCTTTGTAGTCGTGTAGCTTCTTCTCGAACAGTGCTCTGCACTCAGCAATAGCCTGCTCAAACTGAGCGTTTGTCTTTTCAAATTGGGTCATATCGGCTGCAAAGGTACTAATTTTTAGCGAATAGTGAATAGGGTATCGTGAAAAATTCACTTATTTTCACTTTGCTTCTTGTGGATGTACCTGATTTTCAGCCCTAAGGATTCGTATTGGGTGCGGATAGAGTCGCGCTTCATACGAAGTCTGGTCAGTGCAGTCAACTCCTCGGGAGTGGCCTTCAGGGCCTGCTTGTGCAATTCTACTTCTGTGGTCATCGCTGCCAGTTCTTTGTTGGCAATTTGCAACAAACTGTCCGTTTTCCACAACTCCAACTGAGCTTTCTTTAACTCGGTCTCCTGTTTCTCAACCAAAGCGGCCTTGCGGCGCGAGATTTCCTTTCTGGTCTTCGTCTCGCCGCAAGCCGTTAACATCATGATTGCCATCAAAGGCAGTAAAATCTTCTTCAATTTTTTATTATTTTAATTTTTTAATTTTTCAATTTTTCAATTCTTCAACTTTTCCCCGCTCATGAGCAGCTCTACCAATGGACGGTCCTTGTAGGTATGTCTCTGCTGATCCCAGAATCCGAAGTCGGCATCATAGCACCAAGTGGTCCAGGCAATGTCATACTCATCAAACACGGTCAGCATGTCGCGGGTCCAGTTGTAGGCCAACTCACGGTCCACAGGCTCGTAAACACCCCATTCGCCGCAGAATAGCTGCAGGTCGTATTTTTTAGCGGCTTCAATGGCATCCTTGAACTGGGCACGGATCGTGTTGATGTCCCAAACCTGTTCGGTATAAGGCTTTAACTGATCTTTAATCTCATCTGGTGCAGCCTCGTAGTCTTCTTTCGAAACCAGTACGCCTGGGTAGTTCACCTTACCCTTATACTTGCCCAGTGGCGTCCACCAAGCACCATAGTGGGTAAGAATCATGGGGTTGTAATAGTGGAAACTCAGGATGATATTCTTATCGCCCTCGGGCACCTTCAGATACTTCATTGTTTCGTGTCCCTGCCACATGTTAGAACCAATCACCAGGGTGCGCTGTGGTTCCAACTCGCGCAGAGCTTTGTGTACCTTAGCTACCAATTGGTTCCACTGCTCGTGCTCTGGTGCTACTGGCTCGTTCATGAATTCATAGGCCACCCAGTCGTTGCTGCGGCGCTTGAGTGTATCTGACAATTGATGCCACAGATTGATGAGACCCTGTTGAGATTCCTCTGAGGTGAACAATGTGTTAGCAGCTTGATTACCTTCGTTAACAGCGTTAAAATAATGAGAACGGATAATGTGCAAATCCACTATAGCTCGCAGGTTGTGATTCTTTGCCCAATCCAAAGCATTGTTCAGCAACCCCCAAGCTTCGGGCAGTTGTTTGCCATTCTCATCCCAGAATTGTACTTCGTCGATAGGAATACGCACAAAGTCGAAGCCTAATTCCTCCAAACGGGCAAAGTCGTCCTCCTGAATGTGCAGGCGACGGGCTTCGCCACGCTGTTCTGATTGAGATAGCCAGTGACTGATGTTTGTGCCGCGCTTGATGCGGAAGTTGTTCACTTGTCCTGCTTGTGTCTGATCCTGAGTCTGGGTCTTGTTACCACACGACATGAATGTCAACATTGCCGCAAAGATAGCGGCCAGAGCGAAATAGTTTTTTCTCATACTTTTAATATAATAAGTTAGTTATTGATTAATTTCTTCCTCCATCTCTTCGTCCAACTTGTTGCTCCACAAGTATTTCTTGGTTTCTTTTGCAGTCACACCGCTTAATAGCAGCAGCGCTATCAGGTTAGGAATGGTCATAAGAGCATTCATGCAGTCGGCGATATTCCAGATGATATCCAGATTGATAATGGAACCAAAGAATAGCGACACGATGAACAGAATGCGATAGAATCGGTTGGCGCGATGCCCTTCCAGATAGTTTACTGCGCTCTCGCCATAGTAGCTCCAACCAATGATAGTGCTGAAGGCGAAGGTCAGTATGCCGAATGACAATAGTGGCGCACCTACGTAGGGAATCTTAGAAAATGCCACTTTGGTGAGTGCAGCTCCGTCGGCGTAAGTAATGTCTGGATAGGCCAGAATGCTGCTCACTAAGACAAGGCCTGTCAGCGCGCAGATGATGACAGTATCCCAGAATGTGCCTGTGCTCGACACCAACGCTTGGCGCACTGGGTTTCGTGTCTGAGCGGCTGCTGCCACGATGGGGGCACTGCCCATACCACTCTCATTGCTGAACAGTCCGCGGGCTATACCATATCGAGCCGCCATCATAACAGAGGCACCCACAAAGCCACCGCCTGCAGCCGAGGGGTTGAGGGCTGAGTTGACAATGAGTTGGATGGCGGGCCACACATAACTACTATTAAGGCTCAGGATAAAGATACAGCCCAGCACATAGAGTACAGCCATGAATGGTACCAATATGGTGCATACCTTGGCTATCGCTTTCACGCCGCCTAGTATCACTAGTGCTGTGAGCACACTTACAAACAAACCAATTATCCATGTGGGTATGCTGAAAGTGTCGTGAGCTAACAGGGCTATAGAGTTGGCCTGGACAGTGCAGCCTATGCCAAACGAGGCTAAAGCTGTGAAAATGGCAAAGAGAATGCCCAGCCACTTCATGTTGAGTCCGCGTTCCAGTGCATACATCGGGCCGCCAAGCATCTTGCCATCAGCTGTTTTTACGCGATATTTTACTGCCAATAATCCTTCGGCATATTTTGTTGACATTCCAAAAATACCAGTCAGCCAGCACCATAGTACAGCACCCGGACCGCCTAATGCCACTGCGGTAGCCACGCCAACAATATTACCTGTACCTATGGTTGCGGCTAGTGCTGTGGCCAGCGCACCAAACTGACTGACGTCGCCCTCAGCTTTTGCATCTTTCTTGACAGAGAGTCTGATGCCTGTCAGCAGTTTGCGCTGCGGAATGCGTAGTATGATTGTCAGGTAGATGTGCGTACCAAGCAATAACACAATCATTGGCCATCCCCAAAGGAATGAGCTCAAAAGCGAAAAGAAGTCGTTTAATGGTTCCATCTGTGCAGATAACTGATTTCTTGCGGCAAAGGTAGCGTTTTTAGCCGATATTACAAAATAATTATGTCAAATTGATGGCAAAATGCGTAAAATTGCAAAAAAAAGTTTGGTGGTTTCAAAATTAATACTTATCTTTGCAGCACTTAAAAAACTGTTGCACAATGAAAAAATTGCTATTATCAGTTGCTGCAGTCCTACTTCTTGGACTTGCCTACTACGGAGAGAAACCTCTGTTGACGCAAAATTCATTGCCTGAAATGGAGGAGTTCTACAACGAATCATTACATCTTGACCAAATGTCGCAGGATAGCGTGGATAACTATATAGTAAAGGTGAAAGGGTTTACTATTTCAAGGCCCAATGCCAAGTACGACCCACTCTATTCCGATATTAAAGAGAATATTAAAAAGAAGACAAAGCGGGATTATTTTATTTATTAATGCTAAAATAATTGGTGGATAGGAAAAAATAGTGTATCTTTGCAACCTAAAAAGGTATATATAATGAATTTATATAGCGACGAAGAGTTAGCAGAGATACTTAATCAAGACATCTTCCACCAAATCAGTGAGGCTGCAGACCGATTAGGTCTGGAGTGCTATGTTGTGGGTGGTTATGTGAGAGATATTTTTCTTGAGCGACCATCTAATGATATCGATGTCGTGGTGGTGGGTAGCGGTATTAAAGTGGCTGAGGAACTGAAGCGTATCGTGGGGAAAAAGGCACATCTGAGCGTGTTCCGCAATTTTGGTACAGCACAGGTGAAGTTCTGGCAGAAAGGTACTGAATACGAGGTGGAGTTTGTGGGTGCTCGCAAAGAGAGCTATAGCCACGACTCGCGTAAGCCTATCGTAGAGGATGGTACACTCGAAGATGATCAGAACCGTAGAGACTTCACTATCAATGCCATGGCCATCTGCCTGAATAAAGACCGGTTTGGTGAACTGGTTGACCCGTTCAATGGCTTGGCTGATTTGGAGGATGGTATCATCGCTACTCCCTTAGAGCCAGGAATTACTTTCAGTGACGATCCGTTACGCATGATGCGCTGCATACGTTTTGCTACACAGTTGAACTTCCAGATTGAGGAAGAAACCTTTGTGGCACTGGAACGTATGGCCGACAGAATCAAAATCGTGAGTGGCGAGCGCATTAAGGATGAACTCAATAAGATCATCCTGTCGCGCACCCCATCGCGCGGTTTCGTGGATTTGCAGCGCTGCGGATTGCTCAATATCATACTGCCCGAACTGGCTGCTCTGGATATCGTGGAGCAGAAGAATGGTCGTGCCCATAAGAATAATTTCTATCATACCCTGGAGGTGCTTGATAATGTGGCTGCTCACTCCGATAACCTGTGGCTTCGTTGGGCTGCCCTGCTGCATGATGTGGGAAAGACAAAGTCAAAGCGTTGGGATCCGGCCATCGGTTGGACCTTCCATAATCATAATATGATAGGTGCAAAGATGGTGCCCCAGATATTCCGTAGACTCATGTTGCCATTGGATATGAAGATGAAGTATGTGCAGAAACTGGTTGACATGCACATGCGTCCCATCGTGATTGCTGATGAGATAGTGACCGATTCGGCTGTTCGCCGACTGATGAACGATGCCGGTGAGGATATCGGTGACTTGATGCTGCTGTGCGAGGCTGATATCACTTCGAAGAATGAGGTGCGTAAGAAAATGTTTCTTGAGAACTTCAGAATGGTGCGCGAGAAGTTGACCGATTTGAAGGAAAAGGATTATGTACGCTTGTTGCAGCCCGTTATCGATGGTAATGAAATTATGGAGATGTTCCACCTCTCGCCATGCCGCGAGGTTGGTGTGCTGAAGCAGTATCTGAAAGATGCTGTATTAGATAATAAGGTGGAGAATGAGCGTGAGCCGCTGATGGCGCTGCTTATGGCTAAGGCAAGGGAAATGAAACTCGTATAATCATGAAACAGCTACTAACTATTATCGGTATTCTGCTTTCGGTGCAGATGTGGGCTAATCCCGTGGATGATATGCTTGAGCGTATCGACAAAGGAGCCTCGGCTAAGTTTAAAACTCAGTTGATGAAGAGTGATAAGGATTTCTTTGAACTCGACCAGGCTGGCACAAAGGTGGTGATTCGCGGTAATACGTGGGTGAACATCGCCTCTGGCCTTAACTGGTATCTGAAATATTACGCAGGTGTGCATCTCTCTTGGAACCAGATGCAAGCCAAACTGCCTGCCAAGCTGCCTACTGTGAAGGTAAAAGAACGTCATGAAACCGACCTGACGCTGCGCTACGATTTTAACTACTGCACATTCTCGTATTCCATGGCTTTCTGGGATTGGAAGCGTTGGGAGAAAGAAATAGACTGGATGGCGCTGCATGGCGTCAACATGCCATTGGCCATTGTCGGCGAAGAGTGTGTGTGGCGTAATATGCTGCTCAAGTTGGGTTACACAGAGCAAGAAGTGGGAGAGTTTATTGCCGGACCTGCTTTCTTGGCTTGGTGGGAGATGAACAACCTGGAGGGGTGGGGTGGACCTCTGCCACTGTCATGGTACACCCGTCAGGAAAAACTGCAGAAGCAAATTCTGGCCCGTATGAAGCAATTGGGCATGCATCCTGTATTGCCTGGCTATTGTGGCATGGTGCCTCACGATGCTAAGCAGCGTCTGGGGCTCAATGTGGCTGATGCCGGATTGTGGAATGGATTCCAGCGCCCTGCCAATCTTCTGCCTACTGATGCGCGATTTGCTGAAATCGCAACCTTATATTATGATGAGCTTACAAAATTGTTCGGTAAGGCTGATTACTACTCGATGGACCCATTCCATGAGAGTAATGATGATGCCAGCATAGACTACGCTAAAGCCGGTCAGGCTATGATGCAAGCCATGAAACGTGTCAACCCTAAAGCCGTTTGGGTGATACAGGGATGGACTGAGAATCCACGCGAAGCAATGGTTGACGGTATGAAAACCGGTGATTTGTTGGTGCTCGACCTCTTCTCAGAGTGTCGCCCCATGTTTGGCATCCCTAGCATCTGGAAACGTGAACAGGGGTACAAACAGCACCAATGGCTGTTCTGCCTTTTGGAGAATTTCGGTGCCAACGTAGGCCTCCACGGTCGCATGGATCAGTTGCTCGATAATTTCTACAGTGATGGAAATCATAACTCTCAACTTAGAAAAGGCATCGGTTTTACGATGGAGGGTTCTGAGAATAACCCTGTGATGTTTGAATTGATGAGCGAACTACCTTGGCGCAGCGAGAAGTTTACCAAGGAATCCTGGATTAAGAACTATGTGAAGGCGCGCTATGGTGTGGAAGATAAGACTATCGAACAAGCTTGGCTTTTGCTGGCGCAGAGCATCTATAACTGTCCTGCCGGCAATAATCAGCAAGGCCCTCATGAGAGTATCTTCTGTGGTCGTCCTACGCTGAATAATTTCCAGGCTTCATCGTGGTCGAAGATGAAGAACTACTACGACCCGGCCGACACAAGGAGAGCTGCAGAGCTGATGAATAGCGTGGCCGAGAAATATCGCGGCAATAATAATTTTGAGTATGATCTGGTAGACATTACCCGTCAAGCACTTGCCGACCAGGCTCGTTTGCAGTATCACAAAACGATTGCCGACTACAAGGCTTTCAGTCGCAAGCGTTTTGACAATGATGCCAAACGCTTCCTGGATATGCTGCTGATGCAGGATAAACTGTTGGGAACGCGCTCAGAATTCCGACTAGGTCACTGGACGCAGGATGCAGTGAATGCTGGTAACACCCCTGAGGAGAAGAAACTCTATGAGTGGAATGCCCGCGTACAGATAACTACCTGGGGTAATCGCTACTGTGCCGACACTGGTGGTCTGCGCGATTATGCTCATAAAGAGTGGCAGGGATTGCTTAAGGATTTCTATTATGTGCGCTGGAAGGCTTATTTTGATGCCCTTGCAGCCCAGATGAAGGCGCAGACTGAACCACAGCCAGAATTGCTGGGTGGTGGCCCCAATGCTACTAAGACTGCTGCAGAACTTTTCCAGATGGCCTTGCCACAGGAGGTGAAACTCGACTACTATGCCATCGAGGAGCCATGGACTTTGCAGCAGAATCCCTACAGTGCTGCTCCCGAGGGAAATCCAGTAGATATTGCCCAGGAGGTGATGGCATTTTTGTTAAAGTGATGAATGTTCAATCTTCAATGTTCAATCTTCAATGAATAACAAACGTTTATTAAGTCTTGACATCCTGCGTGGTATCACTGTTGCCGGCATGATTATGGTTAACAACGGCTGGGGTGAGTCGTTCGAAATGTTGGGTCACTCTGAGTGGAATGGCATGACACCATGCGATCTGGTGTTCCCCTTCTTCCTGTTTATCATGGGAATTTCATGCTATCTCTCGCTGGTCAAGTCGGAGTTCAAGCCTACTGCACCGGTCATCCGTCGTGTTGTGAAGCGTACAGTACTGCTGTTTGCCATCGGCTTGTTTATCAACTGGTTCGATAATGCCATCTGGGGAGATGTTCTTTGTTTTGACCATCTGCGTATTTGGGCTGTGATGCAGCGTATTGCGCTCTGTTATGGTATTGTGTCACTCTATGCTTTGTTCTGCAATCATCGATACACTATCCACACCGTCATAGTTCTACTATCTGTCTATGCGGCTATCCTGGTGCTGGGCAATGGCTATTCACAGGATGCCAGTGTGAATGTATTAGCACAAGTAGATGTAAACCTGTTTGGTAGTGAGCATCTGTATCATAAGAGTGCTGTAGATCCTGAAGGTTTACTTGGTACTATTTCTTCGGTGGCTCATGTACTATTAGGATTCTATTGTGGTATGCTGATTCGTAAGCGTGAAACCGTAGAACAGAAAGTTTTGGCAATATTCGTAGTTGGCACTGTTTGTGTGATAGGAGGCTATCTGCTCAGCTATGGTTTGCCTCTCAACAAGCGCATCTGGAGTCCAAGCTATGTGCTGATGACATGCGGATTGGCCTCATTGCTGCAGGCTTTTCTGATGTATGTGATAGATATTCAGCAAAAGTCCGGGTGGACTAAGTTCTTCCATGTGTTCGGCGTGAACGCTTTGGCGCTATATGTGTCGAGCGAGTTGCTGGCCATTTTGTTGGGATATCTAGGCTTCTCAGCCTCAGTCTATGATGCTATTCATGCTGTTATCCCAGCACTTAAATGGGCATCGCTCACTTATGCCGTTTATTTTGTGCTGCTGAATTTTGTTATTGGTTTCGTGCTCTATCGCAAGAAGATCTATATCAAATTATGATATATTTTTGTAGTATTAATTTAAAAAAGACTGAGATTATGAAAAAGATTGTTTTGGCAATTTGTGCAGTGATGTTCAGTTTGACATCATTCGCTCAGGTAGGAAAAACCACTGTAAGTGGCCATTTTGATTATTTGCTCGATTCACCTAATAACTGTGGTATCGGTGCTAACATTGGGTATGAGTTTACTGAGAATTGGCGTGGTGTAGCCCAGTTCGATTATTATTTTAACAAGGATCACATGAGTATGTGGAATCCTAATGTTAATGTTGAGTATCTGTTCCGTATCCCTAACAGCCAGTTCATCGTTTATCCTTTGGCTGGTCTGAACGTGATGGGATGGAGCTATGACGAGGGAAGCGACTCTAAGCTTGGACTGAATATCGGTTGCGGTATGGAGTACCCACTCAACCCCAATCTCTCGTTCAAAGTGGAGTACTGCTACAAGACTCAGTACGATGGTCATAGCACCCTGAACGTGGGCTTGGTGTTCCCATTCTAAATGTTAAAAAGTGCGTTGCTCTATTAGCTATAGGCAATAAACGTTAAATTTTCATTCACGAAACTATATCGTAAGATATAATTTTCGTATCTTTGCAACCCGAAAACCCCGCGCATTGCGCAAAGTTTTCGGGTTGAATTGTGTTTTGGATTAAATTAGAGACAAATAGTTAGTATGAAAAGAAAAATGTTTTTGGTTTTGACCGCAGCATCACTGATTCTTTCATCATGTGGTGGTGGCGGTGGTCGCCCCAGCTTTGGCGACAATGAGTATCCTGTTGTAGCAGTTGGTACTCAGAGTTCTACTACACAGACCACTTACCCTGCAACAATCAAGGGTGTACAGGATGTTCAGATTAGTCCTAAAGTGGCTGGTTTTATTACTCAGATCAATGTAAAGGAAGGTCAGACAGTAAGCGCCGGACAGGTGCTCTTCGTTATCGACAATGTTACTTATCAGGCTCAAGTACGTCAGGCTCAGGCCAGCGTGAATACAGCAAAGGCTTCGCTCAATACTGCTAAGTTGAGTTTTGAGAATGCGCAGAAGCTGCATGAAAATGGCGTGATTGGTGACTTCGAGTTGCAGCAGGCTACCAATCAGTACGAGCAGGCTAAGGCTACTGTAGCTCAGGCTGAGGCTTTGTTGGCATCTAATAAGGAGATGCTGAGCTACTGCTATGTGAAGAGTCCCGTTGCTGGTGTGGTAGGTACTCTGCCTTATAAGGTTGGTGCTCTGGTAAGCACAGGTAATGTGCTCACTACCGTATCAAACAACTCGTCGATGGAGGTTTATTTCTCGGTAACCGAGAAGGATGCCCTCGAGATGAGCAAGGGCGAAGGTGGTCAGAATGCTGCCGTATCAAAGTTCCCACCAGTTAAGCTCAAGCTGGCCGATGGTACTTTGTATAATCTGGATGGTACTGTAACCAAAATGAGCGGTGTGATCGACGCTGCTACTGGTTCGGTACAGATGATTGCCCTGTTCCAGAACCCACAGCGCGTGCTCAAGAGTGGTGGCTCAGGTGCTATCGTGATTCCTCACAGCAACTCGTCGGCCATCATCATCCCACAGTCGGCTGTATCCGAGGTTCAGAACAAAAAGTTCGTTTACCTGCTGGGTGCCGACAACAAGGTGAAGTATAGCGAGATTCAGGTTGCTCCACAGAACGATGGTATGAACTACATGGTGACAGCTGGACTGAAGACTGGCGACAAGTATGTGACCAATGGTATCACCAAACTTACCGACGGTATGGAGATTGTGCCCATCACCCCAGAGCGCTATCAGCAGAAGATCGACGAGCAGGCTAAGGCTATGACTGCCGGCGACATCGTTGGTGCTATGAAGTAATTAAGAGTTAAGAATTAAGAGTTAAGAAATAATGACTTTTACGAATTTTATAAAACGCCCGGTACTGTCAACGGTGATCTCTATCCTCATCGTGCTGCTGGGTTTCATCGGACTGGTCTCGCTTCCTATCGAGCAGTATCCGAATATTGCGCCGCCTAACATCGTGGTCATGGGTAGCTACCCAGGTGCCGATGCCGAGACGGTGAAGAATGCCGTGGTTACGCCACTTGAGGAGAGTATCAACGGTGTTGAGGGAATGGATTATATCACCTCAACAGCATCACCAGGTTCGGCTATGATTCAGGTGATGTTCCGTCAGGGTATGAATCCGGATATGTGTGCCGTAAACGTACAGAACCGTGTGAGTCAGGCCACTGCTCTGCTGCCTTCCGAGGTTAACCAGATTGGTGTGCGCGTGGTAAAACGTCAGTCGTCACAGGTACTGATGTATTCACTGACATCCGACGGTCGTTACGACGATGAGTTCCTGACCAACTATAACGCCATCAACATCGTGCCTGCACTGAAGCGTATCGAGGGTGTGGGTGATGCTTCTGGATTCAGCTCGAAGACCTACGCTATGCGTATATGGCTGAAGCCCGATGTAATGAAGCAGCACAGCTTAATTCCTTCGGATATCACAGCTGCACTGGCCGAGCAGAATATCGAGGCTGCACCAGGTAAGTTTGGTGAGCAGGCTCCCAATGTGGCTTACGAGTATTCGATGCGTTATACCGGTCGTTTCCGTACTGCCGAGGAGTTTGGCAACATTATTATCAAGAGTGATGCCAACGGACAGACACTGAAACTGAAGGATCTGGCTAAGATTGAGCTGGGTGGTGAAGGCTACTCGGTATCGATGAAGAACAATGGTGTTCCTTCGGTTATGACTATGATTCAGCAGGTGGCTGGTTCGAATGCGAATGAGATTGCCAAGCAGGTAAAGGCCGAGCTGGAGTCGCAGAAGAAACTGATGCCACCGGGCATGGAAGTGAAGATCAACTACGATGTGACCGAGTTCCTCTATGCATCAATCGAGGAGGTTGTATTCACCCTCTTCATGACACTGGCACTGGTGTTCTTCGTGGTATATATCTTCCTGCAGGACATGCGTTCTACACTCATCCCACTGATTGCCGTACCTGTATCACTGGTAGGTACATTCTTCTTCCTGAATGTGATGGGCTTCTCTATCAACCTGCTGGTACTGTCGGCCTTGCTGCTGGCCATCGCCATCGTGGTGGATGATGCCATCGTGGTGGTCGAGGCTGTGCATGCAAAGCTCGACCAGGGTTACAAGAGTTCTCTTACAGCATCTATCGATGCCATGAACGAGATTTCGGGTGCCATCATCTCTATCACCCTTGTGATGGCTGCTGTGTTTGTGCCTGTATCATTCATTGGTGGTACATCAGGAACCTTTTATCGTGAGTTCGGTGTAACCATGGCTATCAGCATTATTATCTCGGCTGTTAACGCCTTGACACTGTCGCCAGCCTTGTGTGCTGTGTTCCTGAAACCTCACGATAAGGATGGTCACGAAAAGAAGATGTCGCGCGTGGATCGTTTCCACCAGTCGTTCAACGTGGCTTTCGAAACCACAACCGCTAAATACCGTGGTATTCTCGAGAAACTGGTGCGCAAGCCATTGGCAATTATCGGTACCGTCGTTGTGGGTATCGTCGTGCTGGCTGTTACTTTCGTGACTACCAAGACAGGTCTGGTGCCTGATGAGGATACTGGTACACTGTTCTGTACCATCTCTATGCCTCCTGCCACTTCCGAGGCTCGTACCAAAGAGGTCGTGCTACAGGTAGATTCTATCCTGTCGCAGCTTCCTGCTATTAAGAACCGTGAGATGGTTCAGGGTTATAACTTTATCGCAGGTGCTGGTTCCGACCAGGGTACGTTTATCATCAAGCTGAAGCCCTTCGAGGAGCGTCAGAAAGGATTCTGGTGGAAACTCTCTGGTTTGTGGCAGGGCGATGGTATCTATCGCTTCTTCATCAATCCTTACGATGCGACCGGTGTGATTGCCCAGATCTTTATCAAGACAGCTCATATCAAGGATGCACAGATTCTGGCTTTCTCGCCCCCAATGATTCCTGGCTTCTCTGCTAACTCGGGTATCTCGCTGGTTATGCAGGACCGTACTGGTGGCGATCTGAACCGATTCTTCGGCGTGGTTAAGGAGTTCCTGGCCGAGCTGAACAAGCGTCCTGAGTTCCAGTCGGCACAAACCTCTTACAACCCTGGCTATCCTCAGTACATGGTTCATGTGGATGTGGCTAAGTGTAAGCAGTCGGGCATCTCGCCAACAGCTGTGCTCAGCACACTGCAGGGATACTATGGCGGACTGTATGGTTCTAACTTCAACTCGTTCGGTAAACTGTATCGTGTGATGATTCAAGGTTCACCTGAGACACGTATGACGCCCGAGTCGCTTAATAGTATATATGTACGCACACCTGCGGGCATGTCGCCTGTTAAGGAGTTCTGTAATCTTGAGCGTGTCTATGGTCCGTTGAACATCAACCGCTTCAACCTGTTCACCTCTATCAACGTGACAGGTACTGTGGCTGATGGCTATTCTACCGGTGAGGCGCTGAAGGCTATCGACGAGGTGGCTGCTACAATGCTGCCCAGTGGTTATACCTACGACTACTCAGGTCTGACCCGTGAGGAGGCTAAGGCTTCCGACACCACAGGTATCATCTTCCTGCTGTGTTTCATCTTTATCTACCTCATTTTGTCGGCACAGTACGAGTCGTACATCCTGCCACTGTCAGTAGTACTCTCTGTTCCATTCGGATTGGCTGGTTGCTTCTTGTTCACCAACCTGTTTGGTCATGCCAACGATATCTACATGCAGATTTCACTCATCATGCTGATTGGTCTGTTGGCTAAGAACGCCATTCTGATTGTACAGTTCGCACTCGAGCGCCGTCAGACGGGTATGGCCATCTCTTGGTCGGCTGTTCTTGGTGCTGCTGCTCGTCTGCGTCCTATCCTCATGACCTCACTGGCCATGGTTATCGGTCTGCTGCCAATGATGTTTGCCAGCGGTGTAGGTAAGAATGGTAACCAGACGCTGGGTGCTGCTGCCGTGGGTGGTATGCTCATTGGTACTATCCTGCAGCTGTTCGTGGTGCCCACACTGTTCGTTATCTTCCAGACTCTGCAGGAGAAGATCAGTCCTATCAAGTTCGAGGATGAGGAGAATGCTGAGGTTGCTGCCGAGTTGGCTCAGTATGCACATAAAAAATCAGAAGATTATGAATTGGAGAAGTAATATGAAGAAACTCATGATATGCATGTCTGCAGCATTGCTGCTGTCGAGCTGCGGACTCTATAATAAATACGAGCGCCCCGAGGTGGATACCAAGGGATTGATTCGCGACACTAAGTCGCTGACCGATACTTTGGCTGTACAGGATACCACCACCTTTGGCAATATGCCTTGGCGCTCGGTATTCACCGATCCACAGTTGCAGGCACTCATCCAGCAGGGACTTGATAACAATCCCGATCTGCTGAATGCTGCCCTCAATGTACAGATGGTAAACGAGGCACTCAAGGTGGCCAAGTTGGCCTTCCTGCCATCAGTAGTACTCAGTCCTCAAGGCACACTTGCCTCGTTTGATGGTGCTGCTGCCACCAAGTCCTACCAACTGCCTGTTTCGGCCAGTTGGAATGTTGACCTGTTTGGCAACTTGCTCAGTGTAAAGCGTTCTGCGCAGATGCAGCTGATTGCTACCAAGGACTACCAGACAGTGGTAAAGACCAATGTGATTTCTGCCATTGCCAATCTGTATTACACCCTGTTGATGCTGGATCGTCAGCTGGAGATAGTTACAGATATGGAACAGCTCACTAAGGAGACTTGGGAGAAGATGCAGTTTATGCACGAGAATCGTGCGGGATACCGTTCTACTGCTGTTCAGAGTGCAGAGGCTGCCTACTATCAGGTGCAGGCACAGCACGTTGATTTGGAGCGTCAGATGCGCGAGACTGAGAACTCACTCTCATTGCTGCTGGGTCAGCCTGGTCAGGCCATCCCTCGTGGAAAGTTTGCCGAGCAGAGCTTGCCTACCGAACTCTCAACAGGCGTAGGCATCCAGATGTTAGCCAACCGTGCCGATGTGCATCAGTACGAGATGTCGCTAGCACAGTGCTTCTATGATGTGGAGACAGCCCGTAGCAGATTCTATCCTAACATCACAATCACAGGTACTGCTGCTTTCACCAATAATAATGGTGTGGTAAATCCAGGAAAGTGGTTGCTCTCGGCTGTTGGTTCACTGGTTCAGCCTATCTTCCAGCACGGACAGATTGTTGCAGGATTGAAGGTTGCAAAGATGCAGTACGAGCAGGCTTACAACAAGTGGCAGAATGCCATCTACAAGGCTGGTAATGAGGTGTCTAATGCACTTGTTGCCTACAACTCTTATGCGCAGAAAGCCGAACTTGATGGTAAGCGTGTGGCAGTATTGCAGAAGAATGTCGAAGACACCAAGCGACTGATGGAATCATCGAGCAACACTACCTATCTCGAGGTTATCACTGCTCAGAGTAATCTGCTCAATGCCGAGATTAGTGAGGTTAGCGATCAGCTGTCGAAGATGCAGGCAGTTGTAAGTCTCTATCAGGCCCTAGGTGGTGGCGCAAAATAAATTGATAATTGATAATTAAAAATTGATAATTATGGCAAGCGACATATCCCCCAAAGCTGAGATTTCACCTAAGGCGAAGATTGGCGACAACTGTAAGATATTTCCTTTCGTATATATCGAAGACGATGTGGAAATAGGTGATAACTGTATCATCTTCCCATTCGTCAGCATTCTCGATGGTTCACGCATAGGTAAGAACAATAAGATTCATCAGGGTTCGGTTATTGCTGCCCTGCCACAGGATTTTAACTTCCGTGGTGCCAAGTCGTATGTAGAGATTGGCGATAACAACGTGATCCGTGAGAATGTGGTTATCAACCGTGGTACCTATCGTGACGGTGTGACCAAGATTGGTAGCAGCAATTTCCTGCTTGAAGGAACTCATATCAGTCACGATACCAAGGTGGGCGACCACTGCGTATTTGGCTATGGTGTGAAGATTGCTGGCGACTGCGAGGTTGGCAATGGCGTCATCTTCTCAAGTAGCGCCATCCAGAATGCCAATACCCGTATCGGTCGTTGTGCACTGGTTCAGGCCGGTTGTACCTTCTCTCGCGATATTCCGCCATTCATCGTGGCTGGTGGCAAGCCTCTGGCTTATGGTGGTCCTAACACCACTATCATGAACGAGGCAGGTATTGATCCTAAGGTGCAGAAGCACATAGCCAATGCATATAGACTGTTGTTTCATGGAAAGACCAGTGTGTTTGATGTTATTAATCAGATTAAGGATCAGGTGCCTGATGGGCCTGAGATTCGCGACATCATCACCTTCCTTGAGAATACTAAGAGAGGTATTATGTGTAAGTAACTTCAAGCAAATTCACTGAATTTGCTCTTCAAATACACTGAATTTGGTGACCAAATTCAGTGTATTTGTTTTCTATTCTAAATACTTTTTTAAGACGTTCGGAAATAGTAATCTTATCTATTGGTGGGTGTTACTTCACTTCTTCGTCAACTACTATAACTCACAAACAAGTAAATTATTGGCTATGAGTTTTTCTATAACAGGAATTAACTGATCTATAGGTGAGCCTATAATGTCTGAAATACCTATTAGGTCATGTTCTCCATCTGCATAAGCTATAAAGTTGGTCATAGCTTTCACTGAATCGTATGAACCTTTTTGGCTAATGGTTGGATACAAACCTCGTTTACCAAGCTGTGGTTCTCCTTTGCAAGTCATTATATAGTGATAGTTATGCTCCAAGGCATTAATCACTTTGACCATCACATCATAAGCCCCTTGTAAACCCTCTGGAGAAATCAAGTCCATGTTGTCTGCTGATGTATGATACTCAGGATATTCACCATGTTTACTTCTGCAAAAACCGCATACTGGCAGGTTAACACCGGAAGAATTGTATTGACGTTCGTCTGAACCACGTTGCAAGAAAGTGTAATTTTTGTACTCGGGGTAGTGGAATTTTAAAACATTTTTGATTACACGGTCTGCTAGTGTGTTTGCATACTTCGTTGAAATATATGAGTATGTACGGTCATCCCCAACGCAGCTTAGAACAAATCCTGCTTTTACCCGTGCCTTCAATGTGTCAATATTTCTGCTAAGATATGTTAGTGAGCCAATAGTTTCAGGAATAAATACAAAGCGGTAGGTATAGCGATGGTTGGGCATTGCTTTAATATACTTGATGAGTTCTGCTTGTACAACTGGGCCTGAAAGTTCATTGTTGGCCATAGATGGGTGACAGAGATAAGTAGAAAATAGAATTTCGTCTTCCGTCTCTCCGGGGATGATGAGTTCTCCATATGTCAAACTTCCTTCTTCGAGTGTACTATCTATTACAACCTTATACTGATTATCTTTAAGTGTTTTTTTCTGATTCTCGCTCATACAGAATCCCCAACGTTCTTTGTAATACGAGGTGACATAGGGAATCCAGTCAGGCTGTTCTGGTTGAGTATAAATATGATTTAGTAGTTCCTCTCTGCTTATCACTTGGTCAATAGGGACAGAATAACCTAGAATGTGAAGGTTCGTGTCCTTAAAATCAACAACCTTCTCACCATTTATTCGGTATATACCACCGCCTTTACAGTTCCACTCCTTTGGTACCGTCCAATCAAATACTTGAGTTCCTGAAGGAACTTCAAAAACATTAATATCAGGTATATCTTCTCTGATGATTCCTAATGAATCACGGAAACCATTACCAGTGATACTACGACAGATGGGAAACATTCTTTTTGCCATCTGATACATAGATTGTCCCACGTTGTTCATTGCCCTTTGTATTTACAGAGTTTCTTACTACGATTATTTCTTATATCATCTTCAATTAACGGAACGGTTGATGCCATATCAACAATCCAAAAGTTTATCCCATTTATTCTAATCCTATTCGAAAGTCCTTTTTCTTCAAATAGTTGCCCCATCTCATACATATCAGTAACTACATCCAAATCAAGATCTCTTACGTACATTGAATATGACTTGATAGAAGAAGTACCATCTTCTTCTATATATTCACCTGTAAAAACCTTTTCGTATCTATATGGTGTTCCTATCTTTTGTTCAATATAATGTATGAAAGTATAGCACTGGTTGTAAGGTACATCAATGATAATATTTTTAGCTTTTACCTTTTCAAAATATGCAAAAGGAGAATCTGATCCAAATGATGTTATGTTATTCATACTACATAATAGCTCTTGATCTTTTCCAGCTACAGCAAAAGAATAGATAGGATGCTTTGTTCTTTTGAAATCGGCTCTTTTAAGAGCTATCTCGCCCAAACATCCTGTTTTACTCTTTGTCTTTTTGTAGTTGAATGCAACGTTATGACAAAAATCCCAATTGTATGTGGGAAAAACAACAGTTCCATTCTTGCCTACTACTTTAATTATTTCATCTATAAAAGAATTAATATCAAATTTATCACCGTTTTCAAGGCATGTGGCAAATAAATCTGTTATATCAGAGGAAATAAAGGCCACGTCCCCATCTTTCAATCCCCATTTTTGAGGAATGCTTTTATAGCTTATATATTTATCCATAGTTTTTAATTATTTGAAAATTAAAAATAGTTCCTTCCTAAATTAGTCCCAGTCCCCAAAACAGAACTCGTAACATTCATACCTTTGGTTTATGTTGTACACCTCTGAATATGTAGTGCTCCACCCTCTTTCTACACCACTCTATATCTCAATGAAAGTATCATCGGCATGGCATTGTAGGATGTAAGTGCAAAGTTACAAATATAAATATAAATTTATATAAAACAAGTGTTAATTTAATATATTTTAGTATTACCTCTTGACCTGCATTATTTATGGTGAATCTGATGTTGCTTCCTTGGGAACAAAATTCGATGATTGAATTTCATGGTTTGGATTTAATTTACAATTGTATTATAAAAGCATTATTTGTAAAAACAAGGATATTTCCCGTTATTTTGTAGAGCTAAGCACTATTGATGATATCAATAAACAATATCTTAAGAGAAACATCAGATATCATAAGTATAATTGATTTACTGATGCAATTCTTTTTCTAGTCAACGATGATAATATCAATTAAACAAGAGAAATTCAATAATTAGTATAAAGTGAAAAATCCGCGTAAACACTTGGTTTACACGGATTTTCTTGTTGTTTTTCTTTCGTTATTTATGAAAATTACTTCACCTCCTCGAAATCGGCATCCTGGATGTCCTCGGGCTTAGCACCGCCCTGCTGAGACTGCTGCTGACCGCCCTGGAACTGATCGCCACCAGGCTGACCGGCTGCGCCGCTCTGCTGGTACATCTGCTGAGATGCATTCTGCCAAGCTGCGTTCAGAGCTGCGATGGCTGTGTCGATGGCTGCAACGTCGCCTGCCTTGTGGGCATCCTTCAGCTGCTGCAGAGCCTTCTCAATCTCTGGCTTGAACTGTGCAGGAATCTTATCGCCAAGCTCCTTCAACTGATTCTCGGTCTGGAAAATCATTGAGTCAGCCTGATTCAGCTTGTCAATACGCTCACGCTCTTTCTTATCGTTCTCGGCATTCTGCTCAGCCTCGGCTTTCATGCGGTTGATCTCGTCCTGTGACAGGCCAGATGAAGCCTCGATGCGGATGGCCTGCTCTTTACCAGTAGCCTTATCCTTGGCAGATACCTTAAGGATACCATTGGCATCAATATCGAATGTTACCTCAATCTGAGGAATACCACGACGTGCAGGAGCAATACCTGTCAGGTTGAACTGACCGATACTCTTGTTCTGAGAAGCCATTGGGCGCTCACCCTGCAGAACGTGGATGGTTACCTCTGTCTGATTGTCAGCAGCGGTAGAGAAGATTTCGCTCTTCTTGCATGGGATGGTGCTGTTTGACTCAATCAGCTTGGTCATGACGCCACCCATGGTCTCGATACCCAGTGTCAGTGGAGTAACGTCGAGCAGTACGATGTCGCCTACGCCACCTTCCTTGTTCAGGATAGCACCCTGGATAGAAGCACCTACGGCTACTACCTCGTCGGGGTTAACACCCTTTGAAGGCTCCTTACCGAAGTAGTTCTTAACCAGTGTCTGCACAGCAGGGATACGGCTTGAACCACCTACGAGGATAACCTCGTCAATATCAGAGGTGCTCAACTTGGCATCTGACATAGCTTTCTGACATGGAGCCAGACAAGCCTGAATCAGGTCGTGAGCCAGCTGCTCGAACTTGGCACGAGTCAGAGTCTTAACCAAGTGCTTAGGTACACCAGCTACAGGCATGATGTAAGGCAGGTTAATCTCTGTAGAAGTAGAGCTTGACAACTCAATCTTAGCCTTCTCAGCAGCCTCTTTCAAGCGCTGCATAGCCATAGGATCGCTCTTCAGGTCGGCACCCTCGTCGTTCTTGAACTCCTGTACCAGCCAGTCGATGATTACCTGGTCGAAGTCGTCACCACCCAGGTGAGTATCACCATTGGTAGAGAGCACCTCAAATACGCCACCACCGAACTCCAGGATAGAGATATCGAATGTACCACCACCCAGGTCGAACACAGCAATCTTCATATCCTTGTTGGCCTTATCTACACCGTAAGCCAGTGCTGCGGCTGTAGGCTCATTGACAATACGCTTAACCTCAAGACCTGCAATCTGACCAGCCTCTTTAGTAGCCTGACGCTGAGAGTCAGAGAAGTAAGCAGGCACAGTGATTACGGCCTCAGTAACCTCCTGTCCGAGATAATCCTCGGCAGTCTTCTTCATCTTCTGCAGAACCATAGCCGAGATCTCCTGTGGAGTGTACTTACGACCATTGATGTCTACACGTGGGTAGCCACCCTCGTTGACTACAGTGTATGGCACACGATTGATCTCTTTCTCAGTCTGCTGCCAGTTTTCACCCATGAAACGCTTAATAGAGTAAACAGTGTTCTTAGGATTGGTGATGGCCTGACGCTTGGCAGGGTCACCGATCTTACGCTCACCGTTATCAACAAAACCAACTACTGAAGGAGTTGTGCGCTTACCCTCGCTGTTGGCGATTACTACTGGCTCGTTACCTTCAAATACGGCAACACAGCTGTTGGTAGTTCCTAAGTCAATTCCAATAATTTTTCCCATAATTCTTATATTTTTTATTATTTATACTCAATTTGTCACAATTTGGATTGCAAAGCATGTGCCAAAATGGCCTTTTAGGCTAAAAATGTTTTTTATTACGTCATTTTGGCACAAAATATTTGGATATTCATTCGAAAAACTCTATCTTTGCACACAGAATCTATATTATAACTATCGGTAGTGATGAAAAAAATGTTTTTTACCGCCTGTATGGTGTTTGCCTTCCTGGCAGCCCCGGCCCAGAATAACTCCTATATTGTGAAGACTAAGGGTGCTACTAAAAGTGCTCAGAGTCACATGGCAGATGAAATAGCCGAAGCCAAGGAGGAGGATGAGGAGAGTTCCAAGGATTTCATCAGCCAGAACTTTCGTTTCTACAGTCTGTGCGACTGGGAGGAGGGTATGAAGTTTATGGTGATGCCAGATAAGTATGATTTGGTGGTAAAGACTTTTACCAACGTCTCTACAGGTAAGGAGGTGAACAACCTGGCAATGAAGTATAAGATCATGATTTATAAGGGCCATTCTGAAAGTAAGGATGGTCATGCGCTTATCAACTTTGTTTGTCAAGATGATGGCAAATCTTATTATTATGAGATAGGTTATGGCTCTTTTGAAGACTACTGCTTCCAGAAGACAGGTGTTCCCACCTTGGCTTATCTTGGTGATGTTGATATTGCGAGGGAGAAATTGACTGATAAGATACTCTATACCAAGACTAAGTACTATCGTGTAGATACTGAGTATGATGGTGAGGGTTTTGAGGATGTAGAGGTAGATCAGGATATGGAGGTGAAAGTGGTTGCCGTAGGTGTGGGTTCGCGTAAGTATCCTGTTAAAATTGTGGTAGAGGATAAGGATGGCAATCAGTTCTATCAGAATGTAGCTATGTCGAGAACAAACTGTGGCATGCGTGCAGATGAGTTTGTGGCTGATGAGGCTCGCCATCTTTTTAATAACTCTTTTGAGCTTCAGGATGATGTAATGTCTATCAGTAGTCGTAACTATAAGTTGTATATAGGCAAGGTGATACACACCAAGTTGCCTATGAAGATGCTGAGTGAAGTTTACAATAAGATGCAGTCTATTCCTCGTCTGGCAGAATATGTAATTGAATCGATAACCCCTCATAAGGGAGATGATATGGCTACCGTCAAGTTGAAGAATACCACACTTGGCACTTTTTTCTTTGCCGACTGCTATCTGGATCAGTATAAGTCAGAACGAGCACCAGAGAAGTTCTTCGGTGTGATGTTTGCGCCAGGTCCAGGTAAGAAAGTTGTTACGAGTGAGGCTTCGCGTGCAATGATTCGTCAAGGCCATGTTGGTATCGGCATGAGTGAAGATGAGGTTCAGATGGCAGCGGGTGAGCCCGATGAGGTTGAAACTGGTCAGGGTGGACAGTACTTCTGGATTTTCCAGCGTTCTAACGACAAACTGTTGTATGTAGAGTTTGATGGCTCGCGAGTGGTTAAGAAGACCAGCGTGAAAGATGGAGCAGAAGTTAGAAAGAATGGTGGAAAGAAACCCAAAAAGAAGGTACAGCCAGTGAAAGGCTGGATGGGTGGAAAGAGCTCATCTCAAGATGAATACTAAAAAAAATCACCTCTAAAAATGAGGTGATTTTTTTTAGTAGAAATGCTTTATTGCTTTTCTGCGATGGCTTCCATAATTTTTGCTTCGAGTTCTTCGCAAAGCTCAGGGTTATCTTTAAGCAAGGTCTTGACAGCATCACGGCCTTGAGCCAGTTTAGAGTCTTCATAGCTAAACCATGAACCGCTCTTCTTGATGATGCCATACTCAACACCCATGTCAACAATCTCTCCAACTTTTGAGATGCCTTCACCAAAGGTGATCTCAAACTCGGCCTTGCGGAATGGAGGAGCAACCTTGTTCTTTACAACCTTCACTTTTACCAGGTTTCCGATGATATTGTCGCCGTCCTTGATAGCTTGCGACTTACGGATGTCAAGACGTACAGAAGCATAGAACTTCAAGGCGTTACCTCCAGTAGTGGTCTCTGGATTACCAAACATCACGCCAATCTTCTCACGCAGCTGGTTGATAAAGATACAGGTTGTATTTGTCTTTGCCACGGTAGAGGTGAGCTTGCGTAGCGCTTGGCTCATCAGGCGTGCCTGAAGTCCTACTGCAGAATCGCCCATATCGCCCTCAATCTCCTTTTTAGGTGTCAAAGCTGCCACAGAGTCGATAACGATGATGTCGATAGCGCTTGAGCGAATCAGCTGATCAGCAATCTCCAATGCCTGTTCACCGTTGTCGGGCTGTGAGATATAGAGGTTATCAATGTCAACCCCTAAGTTGGCTGCATAAAAGCGGTCGAAAGCATGCTCGGCATCAATGAATGCAGCGATACCACCTGTTTTCTGGCATTCGGCGATAGCATGTATGGCCAGTGTTGTTTTACCAGACGATTCTGGACCATATATTTCGATGATGCGTCCTTTGGGATAGCCGCCAACGCCTAATGCAGCATTCAGACTTATTGAACCAGTAGGTATTACTTCTACATTTGTGATCTGTTCGTCTCCCATGCGCATGATTGAGCCCTTGCCATAGTCTTTTTCAATCTTTGACATGGCTGCCATCAGCGCTTTCATCTTCTCCGTCTGAGGCTGCAAAGCCTCTTCTTTTTCTTTTGCCATTGTTTAATGTCTTTTGGGTAATAATTTAGAGTTCTAAGTTTCCGTCATGAATCTCGTGCCAAGGCAGTCCCTGTTTGTTAAGCTGCTCCATGAATGGGTCTGGATCAAACTCCTCTACGTTATGAACACCTGGCTTGTTCCACAATCCTTTGCAGAACATCATAGCGCCAATCATTGCAGGAACACCGGTGGTGTAGCTGACACCTTGCATGCCAGTCTCCTCATAAGCAGCGCGGTGTGAGCAGTTGTTATATACATAGTAGGTATGCTCTTTGCCATCGTTGCCTATACCACGGATGCGGCATCCGATAGAGGTCTCGCCCTCATAGTTTTCACCCAGATCCTGTGGGTTAGGCAGTACAGCCTTCAAGAACTGCAGAGGTACAATCTTCACCTTAGCGGTACCAGTGCCATCGGCCAATGGAGCCTCGTACTCAACCTCGTCGATACGGCTCATGCCAATGTTCTGAATCACTTCGAGGTGCTTCAGATACTGCTGACCGAAAGTCATCCAGAAACGGGCACGCTTGATAGTGGGGTAGTTGATAACCAAACTCTCGATTTCTTCGTGGTGCAGCAGGTAGCTGTCACGTGGACCAATGTTTGGGTAAGTGAGGTCTTTGTGAATCTCCAGCGGTTCAGTCTCAACCCATTTGCCGTCTTCCCAGTACAATCCCTTCTGGGTGATCTCGCGGATATTGATTTCTGGATTGAAGTTGGTTGCGAAAGCCTTGTGGTGATCACCAGCATTACAGTCAACAATATCCAGATATTGAATCTCCTTGAAGTGATGTTTTGCAGCATAAGCAGTGTAGATACTAGTTACGCCTGGGTCGAAACCGCAACCGAGAATAGCTGTGAGTCCGGCTTTCTCAAAACGGTCGCGATAGGCCCACTGCCATGAGTATTCAAAGTGAGCCTCGTCCTTTGGCTCGTAGTTGGCAGTATCCAGGTAATTGCATCCGCATGCCAAGCAGGCATCCATAATTGTCAGGTCCTGATAGGGCAGGGCCAGGTTGATAACCAACTCTGGTTTGAAGTCGTTGAACAGTGTTTTCAACTGTTCCACATCATCAGCATCTACCTGAGCTGTCTTGATGTCCATCTTATATCCGGCCTTGTGGATGTCGTCCACAATTTTATCGCACTTTGCTTTTCGGCGACTTGCAATCATAAACTCTGTAAACACGTCAGCGTTTTGAGCGATTTTAAATGCAGCAACGGTAGCTACGCCACCTGCGCCAATCATTAATACTTTTGCCATAGTCTATATTTTTTTATTTCTTCAACTCTTCAATTCTTATCATTCCTTAATCTCATCGGCTTTGATGCCAAGAGCTGCCATCAGCGAATAACCCAAGATCTCCTGACGGTAATTGCCGCCAGCCTGTGGCTGCATGGCAAAAACGGTGATACGTTTGTCTTCATCGTCAGCCTGTCGTAGTGTTTCGCGTACCTTATTATATATATAAGCATCTTCGGCATTAGGTATCACCATCACACGTTTGATGCCTTTTTGTGTGCATATCAGTTCCAGAACCTCGCTGAAGAAATCGTTGGTCTTGGCATATTCTTCGGCTTGATATGCATTGATGGTAAACTCGCCCAGGTGGTCTTTGAAAGCCTTACCGCTAAGGTCGTTGACGTAGTTGCCTGGTACGAAGTTGTTCATCTGTTGTTTGTCTTTTGAGTGAATCAATATCACCTGTATTTCGTTTTCGCCTTCTCTGATGCCTCCATCGAGCGCAATGCAGTCTAGCCATTTTGCAATATCCGCTTGTGGAATGCGTCTGCCTATCATCCGCTCGAAGTTTACAATCAGATTAAATGTGACATTATCCACATAGTCGGCATCTACCAAAACTATGTTTTCACTCCACTTTACTTCATTATTTAGTTCGTTGTTCATATGGAGTGCAAATATACAAACTTTTTTGTTAAACAACAAACTTTTCGTGTTTTATTTGGTTTTCTTCTCACTTATTCGTACCTTTGAGCTTTGCTCTAAAGTACTTTCGTTCGAGAAAACTCAAATAATATTTGGTTTTCTTCTCACTTATTCGTACCTTTGCAGGCAAATTTAAAACAATAATTAAAAAGTATTCTAAACAAAATGTCAACATTAACAATTCTCATTGTCGTGGTGTTCTGCATCGGCTATCTTTGTATAGCGCTTGAGAGCCTGACAAAAGTTAATAAGGCGGCCATAGCGCTGCTGATGTGTGTGTTATGTTGGACGCTGCTAATGCTCGATCCAATATCGTATTATCCTAACTTTATAGGTAGTGATGTGCTACATCATATATCCGATGTTATTGAACATCATCTAGGTGATGCTGCTGGTACCTTGTTCTTCCTGATGGGTGCCATGACCATCGTGGAGATTGTGGATTCCAATGGTGGTTTCAATTTCGTGAGAGATACGCTGAAGACCCGTTCTAAGCGAAAGCTGATGTGGCGAATGGCTTTTATGACATTCTTCTTGTCTGCTATCCTCGACAATCTGACCACATCTATTGTGATGATTATGGTACTGCGCAAATTGGTACAGAGTCGTAACGACCGTCTGATCTATGCTGCTTTGGTGGTTATCTCTGCTAATTCAGGAGGTGCATTCTCGCCTATAGGTGATGTGACAACCATCATGCTTTGGATCAAGGGTGTTATTACTACTCAGGGTGTGCTTACCGAGATTTTTATTCCTTCGTTGGTTTCTATGCTGGTGCCTGCTTTTATCTTGCAGTATCAGTTGGACGGCAAGTTTGACAAGGAGCAGAATCTGCCAAAAGCTGATGTCAGCATGTTCACAAAGTCACAGCGTGACATTATCTTCTGGCTTGGTGTCGGTGGTCTTTGTTTTGTACCTATTTTCAAGACAATCACTCATCTGCCTCCTTTCATGGGCATCCTGCTCGTTTTAGGTCTGCTCTGGACAGTAACAGAGATATTCCATTATAGTGCATCTGATGATGATACGATGGCAAAACGTGTCAGCGATTTGTTATCACGTATCGATTTGTCAACCATCATGTTCTTCCTTGGTATTCTGATGGCAGTGGCAGTATTGCAGGAGGTGGGCGTGCTTACCCTGTTGGGTGGTGTGCTTGATAGCACTTTCGAGGGCAACCATTTCTTGGTGACTGGTATTATCGGTGTGCTTTCTTCTATCGTTGATAATGTACCTTTGGTAGCAGGTTGTATGGGTATGTATCCTGTTGCTGCTACTGGCGATATGGCTATTGATGGTATCTTCTGGCAGTTGCTGGCCTATTGTGCTGGTGTGGGCGGTTCAATGCTTATTATCGGTTCGGCCGCAGGTGTCGTAGTAATGGGCTTGGAGAAGATTACTTTCGGATGGTATATGAAGAGAATCACCTGGGTGGCCTTTACTGGTTATATTGCAGGTATCCTGGTTTATTGGCTTGAGCGCATGCTTTTTTTCTAAACCTCTGATATATGAATAAAGAACCCTCGCTAATTGGCGAGGGTTCTTTATTTTATTTCTGTGGTATCCACATCCAGAAGGTTGATCCATGTCCTTCACCTTCTGACATCACGCCTATCTTACCATTGCATCGTTCGGCTATTGCCTTACAGATGCTCAGTCCTAATCCTGTGCCTTGTACAAAGTCGTTCAGTTTTACAAAGCGCTCAAACACGGCCTTCTGCTTGTCTTTAGGAATGCCGGCACCCGTATCCTCGCAGTAGAAGTATATACCGCCATCTTGCTCGCGATATCCCACCTTGATATGTCCTTCGTGGGTGTATTTGATAGAGTTGGTGGTGAAATTGGTGAGTACCTGCTGGATGCGTCCCTTGTCGAGTGTGGCTGTAAAGGATTCGTAAGGATTATCCTTGATAAACTCCACTCCTGCTTCGTCCACGCGTTGAGCTAGTGTCTGACAGATATCATCAAATACTTTGGAGAAGTCAACTACCTCCGGCTTGATGGCAAGCGACTGTCCTACATTTGATGCTTCAAGGATATCATTGATGAGTCGCATCAGCATGTCGCAGTTGTTGCGGATAATGCGAATAAACTCCATACGCTCGTCGTGCTCCTCTACGACAGGCAGTAAGTCGCTGAAACCAACGATTGCATTCAGCGGTGTACGTATCTCGTGCGTCATATTGGCAAGGAATGCTGCTTTCATCTTTCCAGATTCCTCTGCACGACGTGTCTCGTCTTTCAGTTTCTGTTGGGCTTCCATGAGTGTATTGATGTCACGGGCCACACCGAAATACTTAATCAATCTACCATCTTTATCTACAGTGGGTATGCCACTGATAGCATACCACACGGGCTCCGACCTGCTTGCAGTATGCTTGAAGTGTATGGTGGTATTATATGGTTTGCATAAAGCCATAGTTTGGCGCACCTCTTTGATACCGGATTCCCGATACTCGTCGGTAGCACCGGCAAAGAATTCTTCGATACTCTGGGTATAGTCTGACTTTCTACCACTGCGACTGAAGTGGATGATGCCTTCGTTTGTATAGTAAGTCCATACGAACATGTTGCTGTTTTCAAGCAGATATCCCAGTTGCTCTTCATAGAATTGTATGTCTTCGGTTGTCTTTCTGATTTCGATGTCGTGTTTGTGCTGTTCCAGATACATATGACGTTCGGCAGTCATGTCGCGAGCCGTCACCACATACATCTGGATCAGCCCATTTTCATCGAATGTAGGACATACCTTTATTTCAATGTATTTGTAGATGCCTATCTCGGGATAGAACATCCGCTGGCATACGTGAAAATCCTCATTGACGCCCTTCTGATACTGACCTTTTATCAGTGGAACGTCAAACAGGTTCATCTGTCGGAAGAATGTTTCGCCATCCAAGTCGAATTCGCAAAGAGCAGCCATTCGGCGATTGACGTCAATCAGTTTTCCGTCTTTATCATAGAATGACATGGCAATCAAACCATATTTGAAGATGTTTTGATATTTACTTGCTATTTCTTCATTCATGCGCTCTTCCTGTACCTCAATGGTATAATCTCTGAATGAGGTGACGATGTAACGCGGTTTTTCTTCAAGGTATTCTACCACAGCGTGGCCCTCTATCCAGTGCCAGTCTGGCGAATCAATCGTTCCTTTGTTAAACCGGCGCTTTAGATAGCCAAGGTCTTTCTGGCCTTGAGTCATTTGTCTCATAGCTTCGCTGAACTTTCCTTTCTCATCTTCTGGCAGTCTGCTTATAAAGTCGGTATAGCTCATACCTTCTTTAGGTAGCATGTCGCCATATCTGTTTTTCATCAGTTGTGTCTTGGTGTCGAATTCTATCACATAATAGTTTCCTGAGTTTAGCGCTTCAGTCATCATCTGATTCAGGTCTATTGATTTTTCGACAGCCTTTTTCACTCTTATGCGCATCATGTGGCTGAAGAGTAAGATGACTATTGCAGCTATGACGATGGCTATGAGCAGGATGAGTGCCATAGGTGAGGCATCGTTGTGTACGTTTTCCGGGTGGAACCACTTATCGTATATCTTTTGGATATCGCCAGATTGTTCCAATCGTGCATAGGTTTCATCAATGTCATTTATCAGCTCCTTGTCATAGCCTACGATGCGTAGCTCACCAGTGGGGATATCGGTCTCATCGAATTCGATATCATCGATATTCAGTTCCCTCACCTTCATCTTCAGTGGCTGCTCTCCCCACATGTAGTACTTGTATTTTCCGTTTCTGATACCCATCAGTGCTTCGCGTGGCGAGTGGAATTCTGTGGTGAATACCTTATTTTTTTGTTCCGATATCTTCAGCGACACGTAGTCGTTCTTCTTCAGTGTCAACGTGTCGTTCTTTCTCAGTTGACTGATACGTCTGAGCGGGCGAGTGGCTCTCAGTCTGACTGCTAATACCTTATAATATGTAATCAGGTTCTGTGTATATTCGAAAGGTGGCCGATCGTATTGTGTTTTAAGGCCATGAATCAAGTCGGCTTCGTGATTTTCGAAAGTCTCAGTACATTGGTACCACTCTTTCATAATGTACTTGTGCGGGATGCTCAACTTGTCGAGTATGATGTTGAGTAGTTCGATATTATATCCATCGGGCTCTCCTAAGTCGTTTCTGAATTCATAAGGTGGAAATTCCCAGTCGCTTACAATGATAAGAGGCTTATCTGTGGTATATTCACGGATATAGTTGGCCTCTGCATCTTGCACGTGACATATGGCGAGTATGCTAATAATAGCAAGTATAAATATCTTTTTGGTCATCATATATCAGTTTCTGTTTTTAACTACGTTCTAATTCTATCATCTTACATGGTATTGAGAACCATACTATGGTGCCTTTTCCTTCTGTTGACTTGAGTTCTATTTGGCCTCCCATGTACTCTACCAGTTCGTGGCAGATGCTGAGTCCAAGTCCGGCGCTGTTGTTAGCGCCTGTCACAAATCTGCCAAAGATATTGTTCAAGTCTTCTTGTTTGATACCACATCCTGTGTCTTCTACTGATACCAGCAGCCGGTCTGCAATAAACTCGTAGCGTGCCAGCACATAGCCTTTGGTGGTGTGTTGTATGGCGTTTGTAAGAATCTTGTTTATAATCATTGACACGTTAGGCTCGTCAATTTCTATAATCAGCCGTTTATATGGATTCTGAACGATATAGTCCACGCCGTCTTGTTTATGAGTGTCCCAAACCGACGAGCAGCGCCCTGCGAAGATGCTTGCAAAGTCGATGGGCTGTGTAGAGAGCGTAATCATGCCAGCATCCAGTCTTGACAAGAAAAGAATGTCGTTGATGAGCTTGAGCAATGAAGCCGAATTCTCTTTGATTTCGTTGATGAACACCGCTTCATCTTCTGGCGAATGATCCATCTCGAATAGTTCTGAGAAACCTACTACAGTGTTCAGTGGCGTACGTATCTCGTGGCTCATATTGTGTAAGAATGCATTCTTCACTGTTTCTACCTCTTGTGCACGGACCGACTCCATCGCAAGTTTCTCCTCTACGGCTTTGATGTCGCTGATATCGCGAATCATACCAAAGTATTCTACGATTTTTCCGTCTTTATAAGTTGGTACGAAGTTGATTTGCAGATGTAGTGTGACGTGGTCTTTGCGCCTGATACAAGTTTTGATTTCTGCTCGCAGACTGCCCGTCTGCTTGTTGTCCATCTTGTTTAGTATGCGCAGCGCTTGTTTTTCTGACGTGGCATCAATCAGTGCCAATGCGCGCGTTTGGGTGAGTGAGTATTTCTCGTGATTAATCTCGCTGAATACGGTCAGTGTATGCGTATCGAGATGATACTTGGCCAGACTGATGCCACCTACTGTCAGCACATAGTCGATGTTATGCACATAGGAGGTTACTTCATCTTGAGCCTCTTGGAGTTCGTTGGTGTTATCTCTCAGTTGTCTGTATGAGTGTGCAACCTCGGTTACGTTGCGTCCCGAACCGAAGAATCCTATGCGTTTGCCGTCATTGTCATGTATAGGCATTAATTGCAGTTCATAGTAGAAATTCTTGCGTTTTATCACCTTGCCCAGTGCGCGGTTGTCGTCGGCAGTGGTATAGAGCTGTGTAGCATAGAAATAGTCGAGCTCATCAATATTCAGATCATCGATACCTAGCACATCGTTCAATGTGAATTTGTGCCTCTTGATGGTTTCGATGTCAATATTCAGGGCCGAGAGTGCCTTCGCATTCATGTTTGTGATGTAACCATCAGCATCATAATATACCATATCTACTATGGCAGAATCGAAAAGCGACTGGTAGAGCAGCATAGATTTCTTAATCTTTTCCTGTCGCAGTCGGTCTTGTGTGTTATCGGTCTTAGAACAGATAATCACAGAAGGCTTTTTGTGCTTGTCGCGTCTTAGCACAGATAATGTAGCAGTGTAGTTGTTGCTATGTATCAGGTCGTTTTCATATTCCTTGAGTTGTAGGGTGAAGGTGGGGGCTTTCTCCTCGATAACCATTTGGAGTCCTTCTGTGAGCGCAGTAAAATCTGTGGGGTCGAATCGATGTGAGAACTCCAGCAGTGAGTAGGTGCGCTCAGAGTAACCTGCAGAATCCAGCATAACGAAATGCTGTGTAGCCACATCGTAGGTGCAGAATTTCACGTTGCTGGTTCTCATTATCAGAGATAGACGCTCGTTCTCTTTCTGAATCTTTTTCGTGATGTTATGTTCGCGAACCTTAAAGAAGATATAGTATACCGCAACAGCTATTGCTAAGATGGTCACGAATTTAATCCAATCCCATATCCATGATGGGATACCACTTTCGCGTCGTTCTGGATAGAACCATTTATTTTGGATAGCTGTAAGCTTGTCATTGGCACGCAGACTTGAATAAACGCTATCCAACTGTGCCAGAAGATGGTGGTCGTTGGCAAAGAATTTATATTCTCCATAAGGGAAGTCGAATGGTATCAACTCCAGATTATCTGTGTGATATTTCATCATCAACCACTTCAGCGACATCGAGTTCCACAGGATGATACCTTTGTTCTCAGAACTAACTTTCTGAATGGCCTCTTTCATGTCTTCGAAGGGAATAATTTCCTTCGCCCACTTGTTGTCTTTCAGTTTGTGATGACTAAAGCTTCCGTCATGCACATAGATGGGGTAGTTCTCCAGGTCTCTGCCTGTCTTGGCATGGACCGTCTGGTTCTTGGGCGTTACCAGACTGTGAGTAAATATCTGCACGATGGTCTTACCGTACGAAGAATTGTCGCGTGCGAAGTCGGCATCCATTCGCAGCATCAAATCCGATTTGTGTTCTTTCAGGTCTTTCTGAGCCTCAAGCGTAGGGCGCAGTCTGATGATATATGGAATATCAAGTTCTTTGAATATCATCTTCAAAAGGTCGATATTATAGCCGTCGGGCTCTCCGTTTTCGTTCAGAAACACATAGGGCCACAAGTCCCATGCATCCTCGTAAACCAGTGGTCGCTGGTCATCATACACGATGATGCTGTCTTTCTGAGCGTGGATGATGCCAAGTGATAGGTGGCAAGCCACAAAGAGTGCAAATATTCTAAATTTCTTCATAATCATGGTTTGTTTCTTGTTTACATGGAATCCATATCCAGAAGGTTGATCCGCATCCCTTGCCTTCTGAAGTAACGCCAATTTCTCCACCGCTGTTGTCGGCAATGATTTTGCTGATACTCAGTCCTAAGCCAGTGCCTTGTACAAAGTCGTTTAATTTAACGAATCTATCAAACACTTTGCTTTGGTGCTCTTTAGGAATGCCGTCGCCTGTGTCTTCGCAGTATATGTATAGACCATCCTTATTGTGACGTTCCTGCTGTTCATATCCTATCTTGATATGCCCTTGATGGGTATATTTGATGGCATTAGTAACAAAGTTTGTGATGACTTGCTGTATGCGCCCACTGTCGATGGTGGTGATGTATGAGCTACAGGGACTATCCATGATAAACTCCACATTGGGGTTCTTCACTCTTTGAGCCAGTGATGTGCCTACACTCTCGAAACACTTCACAAAGTCTGTTTTCTGTGGCGTGATGATGATATCTCCATTCTCCAGTGATGACAGCGCTAAGATGTCGTTCACCAGTCGCAGTAGCATATCACAGTTATTAGAGATTACCTGTATGATCCCCTCTCGTTCCTCAGGGGTGCTCATGGTTGCCAGTACATCCGAGAAGCCCACAATGGCATTGAGAGGTGTGCGTATTTCGTGACTCATGCTGGCCAGGAAGGTACTCTTGCGCATACCCGACTGGTTGGCACGTTCTGTCTCCTCTTTCAGTTGCTCCTGCTTGTTTATCAGTTTGGTGACATTGCGCACCACACCATATGTACCTGTTTGCTTGCCTTCTTCATCGTAGTAAGGAAGACTGTCTATAAAGTTCCATTGCAGTTGACTGCTCTCGTCGAAGATGGAGCGCATGTGTGTGAGCGTAGATTTGGGTTCGTTGAAGAATTCCTGGAGATGACGCAATCCTTCGACAAAAGGTTCATCTACAAAGTGCGTGATGAGTTCGTCAAATCCCATCTTCTTCTCAATCACGTTCATTTCGCGATAGAAGGTTATCTCTTGTTTCTCGAAAGATGTGCGGAAGAATCGCATGTCAATATTCTCCATCAGGTATTTCAGTTCAGTTTCATACTGTTCTATTTCCTGATTGGTACGCTGTAGCGACACCTCATTCTTCTTGTCCTGCAAGTAGAGTTCGCGCTCCTGACTGATATCTCTGATATATAGGGTGAAGAACTCCAATTCTTGAATTTCATTATAGATGGGGTGTACTCTGATTTCCGTGTAGCAGTTCACGCCTCGTTCAAAAATAACCGTCTTGGTGCAGAAGTACAGATCTTCTGTAGCATCCCTTTTTAGGATGTAGCGGAATGTAGGCAGTTCGAAGATCGTGTAGCGCTGATAGTATGGATCGGTGTCTGTTTCGAACTTAAGGATCTCGCGCAATTTCTGATTGGCCGTCAGCAGATGTCCGTCCTTATCGTAGAAAGCCTGTCCTACAATGCTCTGTTCGAACAGTTTGCGATAGCGGTCAGTCAGTTCGCGCTCTTCTTTCTCTGTTTCTATCTGTTCTGTCTGGTCGTTTAGCGTACAGTAGAAGTTGATAGGCGTCTTCTTGTCAGTCTCGTCATATTCCACGATACCAATATCGTGAATATAGCGCCAGTTGTTTTCGTGTTTATCCAGACTGCTGTCCCAACGGAAGAGACACTCTGACGATTCTGCTCCTTTCACCAGTCGGGTGATGAATTCTGTATAGAGATGTCGGTCGTCGGGATGTATGAATTCCAGACTATGTTCATAGGATATTCCTTCTGCAGGTAGGAAGTCGCCATACAGGTTATAAGCCAGATGGTTTTTAAGGTTGAGGCTCACCACATAGTTATTGTCGTTCAGTGTGCGCTGCATGATGGTAGCTATATCCTTGGCTCTGCGAGTATTCCTACGAATACTGTAGAGTGTAATGCGGTTCAATATCATACCAATGATAATGACCATAAAGGTTAATATAACTATCAATATCAGCATATTATATCTCTTCTATTTTTCTTTCAAAATTTATCATCTGACAGGGTAGGGCAATGAAGAAAGAGCTACCTTTGTCGGGGTCTGACAGCACGTCGATAGTACCTCCCATTTGCTCCACTAATTCTTTGATGATTGGCAGGTCCAAACCAGTACCGATACGCCTGTGCTTGTCGTCCTCCACAAAACGGTCGAACGCTTTAGTGGCATCCTCCAATTCCATGCCTCCATCCGTGCTATCTACAATAATCATCAGTTCATCATGCAGATACTCGTATTTTGCCTTGATAAAACCTTCTACAGCGCATAAGCTTACATAGGCGCATAGTTTCTCGATGGCAATACCCAGGTTGTGCTTGTCAATCTTCACCCATAACGAGTTGTAGGTGTTATTGATGATTTTCTTTGCCTTACTGCCAGTCTCCCCCCAGCCGTGATTACACCATCCGTTGAACAGGATGGCGAAGTCGCACACCTCATAGTTGTATTCTATCATGTGGGCATCCAGTCGCGATATGAATAGGATATCGTTAATCAGATTGAGCAGCACGTCAGTGTTCTTCTTGATTTCACTGGCAAAAATGGGCTCATCTTCCAGACTATGTTCAGTCTTGAACAGTTCGGCAAATCCTATGACGGCATGTAGTGGTACACGTAGCTCATAACTCATATTCAGCAGGAACGTATTCTTAAGCTGTTCCTCTTCCTGAGCTTTGGCTGTCTCTTCTTTCAGTTTTATTTCCGTGTACGCCATTTCCGTGTCGTTTCTCAATATACCGAAGTAGTGCGTCACCTCATTGGCATGGTTCGTGATGGGCATCAGATTGAAGTTCAAGTAGATGTCGCGCCCTTGATGGTCGGTTAGCTTGGTGCGTAGTGTCTCTGATATGGTGCCTCGTCTTCGCTTGTCCATCCTCAGAATCATGTCCGAGGCTTTCGCGTAGTAGTCGGTAGAAACCAGATTCACGGCATGCAGTTGTGGTATCCGTTTACCTGGCTCGCTCAGGTCGCTCAGAATTTCAAGTTCGTGAGTTTCTGGGTAGTAGTTCACCAAGCGTGTCTCACTGATTTTCAGTGAGTAGTTGATGTCTCTGATATATCGCTGAATGGCCTTGTTGCGTTTGGCAATCAGTCGTCCGGCTTCTTTCTGTTTGTGAGTCGATTCCACCATTTCCGTAATATCGCGACCAGCAGCAATCACACCTTGCAGTTGGTTGTTCTCGTTACGTATGGGGCCTAGCATGGCTTCGTAGTATATCTTGCCGTGGCGTGTTATCTCTGGCACACGTTCATCATCAGCTTTCGTTTTACTGATGTCGGTAATCGATGACAGTTGTGTGTGCTCCAATTTATTGATATCAATGTCTCTGTATGACGGCACGTCTGTCATCTTCATCTTGCGCTTGATCATCAGCTGCGGGTCTTTCACGCCAAATGTCTCACAAGCTTTATCGTTTACGTCGGCTATATAGCCATCAGCATTATAATACACCATGTCCACCAGCGATGAGTTGAACACCGTGTGGTATCTCAGCATGAGTTGCCTGGTCTCCTCCGACTGGTGCTGCTCCTTTGTGATGTCGCGCTGGGTACCTAATATCTCGTAGGGCAGGTCTTGTCTGTTTCTGTTCAGTACCGAGAGGGATATTTCGTAGTATTTGATGGTTCCATCTTTGTCAGGGGCACTTTTTACGGTAAACGTGTCGGTCAGTATTTCTCTGTTCTGTATGGCCGCAAGTGTATTCTGCATTTTTATAAAGTCATCGCGGTCGTAGAGTTGCGAAAAAGCCAAAGGCGTGTAGAGTGTTTCTGTTTGGTTCTGACTTGATATGAACTTATAGATGTCCTTTCTGGTGTTATATGTCCATGCATTAATCTTGTTGGCCCCCATGATAAGTGAGAGCTGGGCGTTCATTCGTTGCACCTTTCTGGCGGTCTTTTTTTCGCGATAATAGATCAACCGATTATACACAACCATACTAATAGCGGTTATTATGAAAACTGCTACGAGAGATAAATATATATGGCTGCTGAATAGAAGCATAAATTGTCTAAAGTACGGTAGTAAACACCCGCAAAGGTAGCGTTTTTTGTGTAAATAACAAAATTTTTGAATGAAAAAAACGCAATTATTTGGAAGTTTCACAGAAAAACCTTACTTTTGTCATCAGAAAATGATTAAAAGTATTCAATATGGTTGACGTAAAAGAAATTTTGAACAAGAGCGAGGAGCGCATGGAGATGGCTGCGATGTATCTTGAGGAGGAGTTGAACCGCATCCGTGCCGGTCGTGCCAATGTGGCTATTCTCGATGCTGTACGTGTAGAGGTGTATGGCAGCAAGGTGCCCCTTAATCAGGTGGCTAATGTGAGTGTTCCCGATCCTCGTACCATCGCTATCAAGCCTTGGGATCGCAAGGAGATCCGTAATATTGAAAAGGCTATTATGGATAGTGATGTAGGTATCACTCCTGAGAATAATGGTGAGATAATCCGACTTAATATCCCTCAGCCCACAGAGGAGCGTCGTCGTGATTTGACCAAGCAGTGCAATAAGATTGCAGAGAAGGCAAAGGTTGAGGTTCGCAATGTGCGTGGTGATATCAAGGATAAGTTGAAGAAGGCCATTAAGGATGGACTCTCGGAGGATTTGGAAAAAGATGCCGAGAACGAGCTCCAGAAGTTGCATGATAAGTTCATCAAGAAGATTGATGAGTTGATTACGGCCAAGAACAAGGAAATCATGACCGTATAAATGCGCGGACTTGTTATAAAGAATACAGGCAGCTGGTACACCGTCTTAACAGACGATGGCCAGCTGATTGATTGTAAGATAAAGGGTAACTTTCGGTTGAAAGGTATCCGTAGTACCAACCCAGTGGCTGTGGGCGATAGGGTAGGTATTGTGCCTAACAACGAGGGTACGGCGTTTATTACCGAGATAGAGGACCGTCGTAATTACATTATCCGTAAGAGTATCAACCTCTCAAAGCAGAGTCATATTCTGGCTGCTAATGTCGATCAGGCCATTTTGGTGGTTACGGTGGTTAATCCGCAGACATCCACTACCTTTATCGATCGTTTCCTGGCTTCGGCCGAGGCTTATCGCGTGCCGGTTATCCTGGTATTTAATAAAACCGACCTGCTCGATGAAGATACACGCCGCTATCAGGAGGCGATGGTACATCTGTATCAAACCATTGGCTATGAGTGTTATCAGATTTCGGCCGAGACAGGTGCAGGTGTTGAGGCTCTGCAACCCTTGTTGAAGGATAAGATAACCTTGCTGAGTGGTAACAGTGGCGTAGGTAAGTCAACGCTCATAAACCGTCTGGTGCCCGGTGCTAGTCAGCGTACTGCCGAGATTAGCGATGCCCATAACACAGGTCAGCATACCACCACTTTCAGTGAGATGATTCGGTTGGATGAGGGCTGGCTCATCGATACACCGGGTATTAAGGGCTTCGGTACGTTCGATATGGAACCAGAAGAACTTACCAGCTATTTCAAGGAGATATTCCATTTTTCTCAGGATTGCAAATTCTCTAATTGTACCCATACCCACGAACCAGGATGTGCTGTGCTCAAGGCACTCGAGGACCATTACATTGCCGAAAGCCGCTATCAGTCGTATCTCTCGATGCTCGAGGATAAGGACGAAGGCAAATATAGAGCAGCTTATTAAACAAACATAAATGAAAAGACTTATTACAACACAAATGCTGTTGGCCATTGGCATGATGGCTACAGCCCAAGTAAAGACGCCTGTAACTGAGTTTAATCTCGCAGGTCCTTATGCAGTTTCAGCCCCTTTTGCTATCGATACAGTTGATGTGCAGGGCAAAAAGTTTGATGCCAACTCGATGTTGGGTTCCATTGCTTTAACCTCTCAGACCACCAGTAAGTTCTCTGGTCAGGTGTTACCGTCTTTGTCAGACAGTAAGAGTGTGGGGCTGCTCACATTCTATGTGAATAATACCGAGTATGTCAAAGGTAAGATTGAGGTTAAAGGTCCCAAGAACTCAAAATTGTTTATTGATGGTGTTGAGTCTAGTGGTGAATTAAAGCTGGCCCCAGAGCATCACACCTTTAGCATTCAGTATCTGGCCGAGCCGAAGGATACCGACTCTATCCAAGTGGTGTTCGATACCCCATCTGCCATCACCTATCAACTGACACCCAATCATCCTTACATGGTGCACGATCTGACTGATGGAAAGCGCGTTCGTGGTATCTCACTTTCTGCCGATGGACAGTATGTGATCGTAACTTATCAGACCACAGCTCGTGGTGGAAACTCGCGTTGGACTTATGAGTTGCGCGAAGTTAAGTCGCAGCGCCTCATCTCTGAATCGCAGCGTATGGGTAGCTGGATGCCTCAGTCGGTGGCATGTCTGGTAGAGGAGAAAGAGGGCAACAAGCGTGTGCTTTATAAGGTAGATCCGAAGACAGGTCAGCGCACTGTTTTTGCTGCAGATATTCCTGAAGGTAGCTATACTGTTGCACCTACAGAAGACTATCTGATTATGAGTATGGAGGAAGAAGGACCACAAGAGGATAAGGAAATATTTGAGGTTCTTGAGATGGACGACCGTCAGCCCGGTTGGCGCAAGCGCAACTATCTGGCCAAGTACGATATCAAAACCGGTATCACCCAGCGCATCACCTTTGGCAACAAGGGCGAGTATCTCTATGATATCTCGCAAGACGGTAGCAAACTACTCGTCATCTCATCCTATTCTCGTTTGGCCAAGCGCCCCACCGAGGTGGTTGATGTGTATGTCATGGATGCCAAGACGCTGCAGGTTGATACCCTGCTCAAGTGTGAAGGTTTCCTTGGTGGCGCTTCGTTCTCACCCGATGGTAAGCAAATACTGTTTACTGGCAATCCAGAAGCTTTCAATCGCATCGGTTGTCAGTTGCCCGCTGATGTCACCCCTAGTATGACTGAAAATGAGTTGTTCCTCTTTGATATCGCAACAAAGAAGGTAACACCGCTCACCAAGGACTTCGATCCCAGCATAGAGAGTGTCGATTGGTCATGGGCCGACGGACAGATATATTTCTCTGCCGAAGATCGTGATTATGTCAATATGTTTGCACTTAACCCTAAGAGTGGAAAAATCTCAAAGCTTCCTATTAATGGCGATTATGCTTATCGTTTCAATATGGCAGCCCATGCACCCGTATTGGCTTACCTGTCGTATAAAACGTTGGAGCCTGCCTCGGCCTATGTAGCTACTATCAACTCAAAGAAAGCAATCTTTAATGCTCAATATTCAATGTTCAATGGAGTTGAGGCTTTGGGCGATGCTGAGATAGGTACCTGTCAGGATTGGAACTTCACCAACAGCAAGGGAGATACCGTATATGGACGACTTTATCTGCCTAAGGATTTCGATGCTACCAAGAAGTATCCTATGATTGTTTACTACTATGGTGGTTGCTCGCCTGTGTCGCGTTATTTCGAGTCGCCTTATGCACCTCAGTATTGGAATTCGCTGGGTTACGTAGCCTATATCATCGAACCCAGTGGTGCCACAGGTTTTGGTCAGGAGTGGGCATCGCGCCATGTGAACACTGCAGGTCGCGGTCCTGCCGAGGATATTATCGAAGGTGTGAAACAGATTTGTGCAGAGCATCCCTATATTAATAAAGATAAGATTGGTTGTATGGGTGCATCTTATGGTGGATTTATGACCCAGTATCTGCAGACCCAGACCGATATCTTTGCTGCTGCTATCTCGCATGCCGGTATTGCCAACCACACCAGTTACTGGGGTGAGGGATACTGGGGGTATAACTATAGCGAGGTGTCGATGGCCAACAGTTACCCTTGGAGCCATCGCCAGCTGTATGTTGACCAGAGTCCGCTTTTCAATGCCGATAAGATTCACACCCCACTGCTGTTGCTCCATGGTAATGCCGATACCAACGTACCTTTGATTGAGAGTCTGCAGATGTTTACGGCTCTCAAGCTTCTTGGCCGTGAAGTATCGCTGGTAGAGGTCGAGGGTGAGAATCACCATATTCTCGACTATTCAAAGAAAGAGAAGTGGTTGGCTACCCAGATGGCCTGGTTCCAGAAATGGTTGAAGGACGACCCCACCTGGTGGGACGCTCTCTATCCCAAGAAACACTTGTAAAAACAGATAATCCCGCTCGCAAGCGGGATTATCTGTTTTAGATTTTTATTTTGCTTTGTTGATAAGTATCGTGGATACGATGACTTCCAAGATGAGAAGCCCAATAATCGGCAATACTGGTGCTGGCGATGGTGATGCCATGCCGAGCATCATATATACTACAGCTAGAGGGACTAATAGAAGGGTGCATCCCATGACTCTAGTACTGCGGATGGCCAACGCTACCTGACGTATATTCGTGATTTTTACAGGCATGTTGATGCGATGTGGAAAGTAGGCTATCGCCATGCACATAATCGCTCCTGCTGTCAGGATGATGCAGGGAATGATGATACTAGAAGGTGATCCGTATGAATTAGGCTTGCCTGAGGCGTCGAAATGGGTGGGAACTACGTCTGGCGCCTGATAAATCATCCAGATGATAAGTCCCCAAACGATGATGGCCTCTACGGCGAAGGCGATTTCGAAGACTGTTGCTTCTGTATTGCGATACACCTTTACCTCTTTCAGATTAAAGTTGTTCTGTTTCATTTTCTTTCTTCTTTTTGGGGAGACGCTTGGCTTTGCGAAGGGCTTCAGTGATGATCCACTGCAGCTGGCCATTGGTGCTGCGGAACTCGTCCGCAGCCCAAGCCTCTATCGCGTCCATCGTGTCACTATCAACACGCAGGATAAAACTCTTAGTGGATTTTTTCTCTGCCATTATCTCTTAATTCTTAACTCCTAACTAAATTAGTGGTTCAATGTTCCTGTATTTACCACTGGCTGCGCATTATCGTCGCCACAAAGCACTACCAGCAGATTGCTAACCATGGCAGCCTTCTTGTCGTCGTCGAGTTCTACAATCTCCTCGCTTGAGAGTTTATCGAGCGCCATCTTTACCATCGATACAGCACCCTCAACAATCTTTTCACGAGCGTTGATGATGGCACTGGCCTGCTGGCGACGCAGCATCACGGCTGCGATTTCAGGAGCATAAGCCAAGTAGTTGATACGCGCCTCTACCACCTCGATACCTGCCAAGGCTAGACGCTCGTCGAGCTTCAGCTCCAATTGCTCATTGATCTCGTCAGCACTAGAGCGCAGCGTGAGTTCACCCGTCTTGCTATCCATTCCCGACGTATCGTCGCCTACTCGTGGCCTTTCGTCATCGTAGGCATACTGACCAGCCACCTGGCGCAGAGCTGCATCGCTCTGAACACGAACAAAGTTCTCCAGCGCATTCATCAGTCCCTTGGTATCGCTACCCACAGCATTGGGATTGGAAGCCATGGTCTGGGTGTCCACCTCGAACAGAGCCTTATAGGTGTCCTTCAGTTTCCAAACCAGCACGAGTCCAATCATCACAGGGTTACCTGTCTTGTCGTTCACCTTGATAGGCTCAGCATCCAGGTTGCGAGCACGCAGAGAAACCTTCTTGGTGCTATAGAAGGGGTTGATCCAGAAGAAACCGGTCTGGGCGAATGTGCCAGCGTACTTACCAAACCATGTAGCGACGCGGGCCTCGTTGGGCTCCAACTGCATGTGGCCGCACCACATGATGATATTTACGATAATCATCAGTCCGCACAGACCTAGTAGCCATCCGCCCTGCGAACCATCAGTAGCGTCGAGCATAATGATGCTCTGAACTATACCAACAATCGTCAGAATCAAAACTGCGATGTTTACAAACAACATCAGGAATCCATTCAATACCGATCCTTTGAACTCGAACTCTTTTGTTTCCATAACTTTTATTGTTTTAATGATTAATATTAATATCATTTTGATATCGCAAAGATATGTGTTATTTTTGATTCGACAATGGATTCGTATTTATATTTAGCAACATTTAACAATAACTATTAACTAAATTCTGTACCTTTGAACTTCGTTCGAAGATACTCACGTTCGAGAAAACTCAAATAAAATTTGGTTTTCTGCTCACTTAATCGTATCTTTGCACCCATGAATATCAAAGAGTTAGAGAATAAGCGCATTGCAGTGCTGCTTTCGGGCGGTGTCGACAGTTCGGTCGTGGTGTATGAGTTTGCTCAGTTGGGATTGCATCCCGACTGCTTCTATATTAAGATAGGACCGGAAGAGGAGGAAGAATGGGATTGCTCGAGCGAGGAGGACTTGGAGATGGCTACAGCAGTGTCGCATAAGTATGGTTGTAAACTGGAGGTGATTGACTGTCACAAGGAGTATTGGGATCAGGTGACCAAGTACACTATGGACAAGGTGCGTGCAGGTATGACACCTAATCCCGATGTGATGTGCAACCGCTTGATTAAGTTTGGTGCTTTCCACGAGAAGCGTGGTCATGATTACGATCTGATAGCCACAGGTCACTATGCCATGACTGAAACGGATGCCGATGGCAATAAATGGCTCTGCACAAGTCCAGACCCTGTAAAGGATCAGACAGACTTCCTGGCTCAGATTTACGATTGGCAGTTGAAAAAGGCCCTCTTCCCCATTGGTCATTATGTTAAAGACGAGGTGCGTGTGATTGCCGAGCGTGAGCATTTGGTGAATGCCAAACGTAAGGACTCTCAGGGTATCTGTTTTTTAGGTAAGATAAACTATAATGACTATATCCGTCGCTATCTGGGTGAACAGCCTGGCGACGTGATTGAACTGGAAACAGGTAAGCGCATAGGTGAGCATAAGGGACTGTGGTTCCACACCATTGGTCAGCGCAAGGGCATGGGCTTTGGTGGTGGCCCTTGGTTCGTGGTTAAGAAAGATGTGGTTCATAATATATTATATGTATCGCATGGCTACGATCCCGAGACAGCTTATAAAGCCGACTTCCCCGTGCATGATTTCCATTTCCTGACAAAGGAAATGCAGCCCACGGAGGTGACCTTCAAGATTCGTCACACACCAGAGTGCCACCCAGCAAAGCTCGAATGGACAGGTGCCGGCTCGTTTGTGGTACATTCCCAAGATAAGATACATGGTGTGGCACCAGGTCAGTTCTGTGTGGTTTATGACAAGGAGCATCACCGTTGCTTGGGTTCTGGTGAAATTACCGTATAACAAAAATATCCCTCGTAAACTTGATGTGACCCCGAAAAGTTGGACATTAAATTAAACGTTAATTATTTATCTCTCTATAGTAGTGAGCTCGGTATATAGCCGGGCTCATTCCTTTTAATCTCAGTTTTATTCTTTTATTGTTATACCACCAGATATATTTCTTCAGTTCTCGTTCAAACTCTTCGACAGATTCAAAATGATTCACGTATAGTAATTCGTTCTTCATAAGTCCGAAGAAGTTTTCCATCATGGCATTGTCCAGACAGTTGCCTTTCCTTGACATGCTTTGTACGATTCCATGGTCTTTGAGTATCTTCTGATACATCATATGCTGATAATGCCAACC
>NZ_JHUW01000006.1 GCF_000619825.1 Prevotella sp. MA2016 | reverse complement strand
CCTGCTCCCAAAAACCGTGAGTTAACTCAAAAGTCTTTCTGAGCTAATTCAAAAGTCTTTTTGAGTTAACTCACGTCATTTTGAGGGTTGATTCGTTAATTTCTGATAAAAAGGTGGCGGTTGATAAAAAAATGCGTACCTTTGCACTTTATTAAAATACGATTTTAAAAAAGTATGTCAACGATATTACATATTGAAACCAGCACGGATGTTTGTTCCGTAGCTGTTTCGGAGGATTCGCACGTCATCTTCCAGCAGGAGGATCATAGCGGTCCTAATCACGCTGAAAGTCTTGGTACCATGGTTGACGAGGCACTCTCGTTCACCGATAATCATGCCATTCCGTTTGATGCGGTGGCAGTGAGTTGCGGTCCTGGTTCTTATACAGGACTGCGTATTGGTGTATCGATGGCAAAAGGAATCTGCTATGGTCGCAACCTGAAGTTGATAGCTGTTCCTACTTTGGAACTGTTATGCGTACCAGTACTATTGAGAGAGATACCAGAAGAGAACGCCCTGCTCTGCCCTATGCTCGACGCACGCCGTATGGAGGTGTATGCCGGTATCTACGACAGAGCTTTGAAACCTGTTCGTGAGATAGGTGCCGACGTGGTGACTGCAGAGACCTACAAGGAATATCTGGACGAACGCCCTGTGTATTTCTTCGGCAATGGTGCCAAGAAATGCATGGAAACCATTAATCACCCCAATGCCCACCTGATAGAGGGCATCGAACCACTCGCCAAGTGGATGCAGCCATTGGCAGAGAAACGTCTGCTGAACGATCAGACCGAGGACGTGGCTTACTTTGTGCCTTACTATCTGAAGGACTTTGTGGCCAAGAAACCGAAGGACTTATTGAAGATTGAACGTTGAAGATTGAACGCTGAAGATTGAACATTGAACATTTTATGGATATAAAAGGATTAGATTACAACACACAGCGCGAGAAGCTGGTGATGTCGGAATACGGACGCGAGATCCAAAAGATGATTGAAGTGGCTTGCGAGTTGCCTACCAAACAGGAGCGACTGCAGTGTGCTCAGACCATCGTGAAGCTGATGGAGACCAAGAACCCTCAGTTGAGGGAGAACGACGACTATGAGCAGACCCTCTGGAACCATCTGTATCTGATGAGTCATAGAGAGTTGGAGATTGACTGGCCTTTCGACATCAGCGAAGCCGACAAGATTTTGGCCAAGCCCCAGCCCATGAAGTTGCCCAAGGACGGTGTACATCTGCGCCACTACGGCAGACTGGTAGAGGAGCTGTTCAAAAAGTTGAAGACCATGCCAGAAGGCGAAGAGCGTGATGTGTTGGTGAGATATACCGCCAATCAGATGAAGCGCGACCTGGCCCTGTTCGGACATGGTTCGATGGACGACGAGCGCGTGGCCAGCGACCTGGCTCGCTTTACCGACGGTGTTATCCAGATAGATCTGAACGCCTTCAGATTTGAGAAGGTGTCTCAGACAGACGAGAAAAAGAAGAAAAAGAAGTAACCTATATGGCATCATTTATCATCGAAGGCGGCCATCTGCTGCAAGGAACTATCACCCCACAGGGTGCCAAGAACGAAGCCCTGCAGGTTATCTGTGCTTCATTGTTGACAGAGGAAGAGGTGATTATCCGCAATATTCCCAATATACGTGATGTCAACAACCTCATCCAGCTGCTGCGTGATATTGGTGTACAGACCTCCCCCATCCCCTCCCAAGGAGGGGAGAATGCCTATTCCTTTAAGGCTGATGATCTGAACCTCGACTACTTGCAGAGCGACGAGTTCGTCAAGAAATGTGCAGAACTGCGTGGCAGTGTGATGATGATCGGTCCGCTGCTGGCCCGCATGGGAAAGGCAGTCATCACCAAACCAGGTGGTGATAAAATTGGTCGTCGCCGTCTGGACACCCATTTCCTGGGCTTCCAGAAGTTAGGTGCCACCTTCAACCGTGTGGAAGGTCGTGACGTCTTTGAGATTTCGGCTAAGGAGTTGAAGGGCTCATATATGTTGCTCGACGAAGCTTCGGTGACGGGTACTGCCAATATCATCATGGCAGCCGTGTTTGCCAAAGGCACTACTACTATCTATAATGCAGCCTGCGAGCCCTATCTGCAGCAGCTCTGTAAGATGCTGAACAGCATGGGTGCCCGTATCAGCGGTATCGCATCCAACCTGCTCACCATCGAAGGTGTGGAGCGCTTGCATGGCACCGACCATCAGATTCTGCCCGATATGATCGAGGTAGGCTCGTTTATTGGCATGGCTGCCATGTGTGGTGATGGCGTGCGCATCAAAAATGTAAGTGTAGAGAATCTGGGTATCATCCCCGATGCCTTCCGTCGCCTGGGTGTGAAAATCAAGGTTGAAGGCGATGACCTATGGGTACCACGCCAGAAGCACTATGAGATACAGTCGTTTATCGATGGTACCATCATGACACTTGCCGATGCTCCTTGGCCAGGTCTCACCCCCGACCTGCTGAGTGTGCTGATAGTAGTAGCCACCCAGGCTCGCGGCAGTGTACTGTTCCATCAGAAGATGTTCGAGAGCAGATTGTTCTTTGTTGACAAACTTATCGACATGGGTGCTCAGATTATCCTCTGTGACCCGCACCGTGCAGTGGTGGTGGGTCACGACCGTAAGATCACCCTTCGCGGTGGTCGCATGTCGAGTCCTGATATCCGTGCCGGCATCGCCCTGCTGATAGCAGCCATGAGCGCTAACGGTACTAGTCGTATCGACAATATTGAACAGATAGACCGTGGCTACGAGAATATCGAAGCCCGTCTGAACGCCCTCGGCGCGAAAATAACGAGAAGTGAGAAGTGATTAGACAAGAAGAAGTATATAAGATAGGTAAGCTGGGCAAGGCGCACGGCGTGAAGGGAGAGATCAGCTTTCTCTTCGACGACGACGTATTCGACCGTACCGATGCCGACTACCTGGTGCTCGATATGGATGGTATCCTTGTACCTTTCTTTATAGAGGAGTACCGTTTTAAGACCGACGATAATGCGCTGATGAAGTTTGAAGGCATCGATACTCAGGAGCGCGCTCGAGAGTTGACCGGCTGCGAGGTTTATTTCCCCCGTGAGATGGCCGAGGATGAAAACGAGCAGTTATCGTGGGCAGCCATTGTGGGCTTTGAGTTGGTGGATGCCAACACCGGTAAGACCGCAGGCAGAATTGCTTCGGTTGATGATGCCACCATCAATATCCTCTTTGAACTGGAAGACGGCAAACTGATTCCTGCTTCAGAAGAGTTGATTACCCAAGTAGATACAAAGAAACAACAAATAATAGTAAAACTGCCGGAAGGCATTTTAGAATTATGAAGAAACAAATAGCTATTCTCGGCTCTACGGGGTCGATAGGAACTCAGGCACTCGAAGTGATCGAGGAGCATAGCGACCTTTACGAGGTCTATTGCCTGACTGCTAATAATAAGGTAGAACTGTTGGCCGAACAGGCTCATAAGTTCAAGCCAGCTGCTATCGTGATAGCCAACGAGGCACGTTACGACGAACTGAAGTCGCTGATGAGTGATATGCCCGACGTAAAAGTATATGCCGGTGCACAGGCACTCAACGAGATAGTAGAAGCTGGTCCCATCAATATGGTGCTGACAGCGATGGTAGGTTTCTCTGGTTTGAACCCCACCATCCACGCCATCAAAGCTGGTAAGACCATCTGTCTGGCCAACAAGGAGACACTGGTTGTTGCCGGTGAGCTCATTCTGCAGTTGGCCCAGCAGTACCACACCCCTATCCTGCCTGTTGACAGTGAGCACTCTGCCATCTTCCAGAGTCTGGTTGGCGAGGATCAGAACCCGATTGAAAAAATTCTGCTGACAGCTTCTGGCGGTCCATTCCGTCTGAAGTCGATGGAGGAGATAGCCCACGTGACCAAGGCCGATGCCCTGCGCCACCCCACATGGGATATGGGTGCCAAGATCACCATCGACTCAGCGTCGATGATGAACAAGGGATTTGAGGTGATTGAGGCCAAGTGGCTGTTTGGTGTTGATGCCAAACAGATTCAGGTATTGGTTCACCCCCAGAGCATTGTGCACAGTGCCGTTCAGTTCCAGGACGGTTCGGTGAAGGCCCAGTTGGGTGTGCCCGATATGCGCCTGCCTATCCAGTACGCCTTCTCGTTCCCCCAGCGCCTGCACCTGAGTGGTGAGCGTCTCGACCTGTTCAAGGCCCAGCATTTGGAGTTCTTCGAGCCCGACTTGGAGAAGTTCCGTTGCCTGGCATTGGCTTTCGAGGCTATCGACAAGGGTGGTAACATGCCCTGTATCGTGAATGCTGCCAACGAGATTGTGAACCGTGGATTCCTGGAGGACAAGTGCGGTTTCCTGCAGATGGGCGACATCATCGCCGAGACCATGCAGCGTGCCACCTTCGATAAGAACCCCAGCTACGACACCTACATCCAGACAGATGCCGAGGCTCGTCGTATCGCGACAGAGTTGATGGGACGTTGAACATTGAATATTGAACATTGAAATGGAAATATTTTTAATTAGACTTTTACAATTCATGCTGGCCATTGGCCTGCTGGTGCTGCTCCATGAGGGTGGCCACTTCTTCTTTGCCAAGCTCTTTGGCATCCGTGTAGAGAAGTTCTATCTCTTCTTCGACCCCTCCATCTGGAAGTGGGACGGCAGTCTGTTTAAGTTCAAGCCCAAGAACAGCGACACGCAGTATGGTGTGGGCTGGTTGCCCCTGGGCGGCTACTGTAAGATTGCCGGAATGATTGATGAGAGTTTTGATACCGAACAGATGAAACAACCCGCCCAACCTTGGGAGTTCCGCAGCAAACCCGCCTGGCAGCGCCTGTTGGTGATGATTGGTGGTGTGCTGGTCAACTTCCTGTTGGCTCTCTTCATCTATTCAATGATTCTGTTCTACTGGGGCGACACCTATATCCCCACCAAGAACATGACCCTGGGTATGAAGTTCAACACCGAAGCCAAGCAGTATGGCTTTAAGGATGGTGATATTCTGGTAGGTACCGAGAACGGCGAGTTCAAGGACTTTTCTGCTGATATGTACCGTGCCCTGAGTGAGGCTACCCGTGCCGACATCATCCGTGATGGCAAGGAGATGAGCATCAGTCTGCCAGGAGACATCAACCTGTTGGGCATGCTTAAGGCAGAACCATCGTTTGTACGCCCCTTGATTCCTGCTACTGTAGATAGCGTCGCCGACAATTCACCTGCCGCACAGATTGGACTCAAAAAAGGTGATCAGATTGTGGGCATCAACGGCAAGCCCGTGGATAGCTATAATGAGTTTATCGACCAGCTCGGTGTGCTCGAGGATATGATGACCGATGCCAAGTCACAGGCCGACAGCTTGAAGATTCGCACCGCAACCATCATCTTCGCTCGCGGCGAAGCACAGGACACAGCCACCATCACCCTGACACCCGACCTGAAGCTTGGTTTCTTTGTGCAGACCATCGCCGGTCTCTACAAGCCCGTTACCAAGGAGTATGGTTTCTTTGAGAGTTTCCCCGCAGGTATTGCCTATGGTTTGAATGTGCTGAAGGGTTATGTAGGCGACATGAAATATGTGTTTACAGCTGACGGTGCAAAGTCGATTGGCGGTTTCGGAGCTATCGGTAGTCTGTTCCCACCCGTATGGGATTGGTATCTGTTCTGGAAGATGACTGCCTTCCTGAGCATCATCCTCGCCTTCATGAACATCCTGCCCATCCCAGCATTGGACGGTGGACATGTGCTGTTCCTGTTTTATGAGATGATTACCCGCAGAAAGCCATCAGAGACTTTCATGATCCGTGCCGAATATTTCGGTTTTGGATTGCTCATCCTACTGATGGTATTTGCCAACCTCAACGACATTCTTCGTTGGTTAGGTTACATGTAGTTTTTTGTATCAATAAGATACGAGAGTGATAGGTAATTTCAAACCATCACTCTCTTTTTCTTATCATCTTTCACAACAAAACAACTTGTTTTGCTATCTAAAATCTATTGTTTTACCTTGTAAAATGTATTGTTTTAGAGCACAAAACAAGTTGTTTTACTATCGAAGAAGTATGAGATAACCTTGCAGAAACTATCATTTTGCCCTTGATATCCACACGAATGGCAGCTCTGCCATTGGCAGCTTGGATGCGATAAGAACCAGTGTTGGTACCTTCGTTCTGATGCATCAAACCATCGCCAACCATCGAAAACTCCACCCAATCCTTTGAATCCAAACAAGGCACCCCATCTTGGTCGCATATCTGCGCTGTCACCAAACCATCCTGACAGGTCAGTTTAATCTGTGCAGGTGCGCCCCATTTGGCCGTTTGGTAGTCGCATGTGATCTCATCAGTCAGGCGCCCCGACACCGCACGGATGTGATTCTTCCCAGCCACAAACGGCACCATCCAATGAAAACCCTGTGCGGGATAATCGGTCAAAGAGCGCTGTTTCTTACCATACGAAACGCCGTTGACAAAGAGTTCCACCTCGGGTTCGTTAGAATATACCAGCACCTCTTTCTGTTCGCCCTCATTGCCCCAGCGGATAGGCCAGGTATGTCCATAGATATGCAGCATCGGTTTTTTCGACCAATAACTCTGAAACACATAATAGCTCTCCTTAGGTGTGCCATCGCGCTGGCAAACGCCCTTCTGATTTACATAGGGTATCGGGTTATTGGGGCGCAAGGGGGTACAAAAGTCCTTAAAAGTCCAGAAAGCCGACCCCGTCAGGTTGGGCATCTGTGCCTGTTCTTTCAGATGCCAGTCAAATAATCGCACCATATAACTCTCCGACCAATCGCCATTTCTGTCGCCAGCTTCTATGTCAAATCCGCTTTCTGCATGGCGCCCAGCATGACTGTCACCGCCCCATTCGGCATGTAAGAAACGCGGAAAACGGTTGATAGCCGTCTGTTCCATCTCGCGATAATCGGTAAACCTACGTGCATACCAACCGGCCCAGATGGAAGGCGAATATACATCCACGATGTCGGCACAGAAATCACAGCGCCGAATGGTAGTGAGGCGATTAGCATCCAACTGATGCGCCAAGGTATTCAGCGAAGTCATCAACCGTCGGATGCCCAGGGTGTCCACCTTCGTCCCGAAATCGCCCGGCCAGTCGTTCTCATTACCTAAGCCCCAGAGAATCACCGAAGGGTGATGGCGATGTTGCTGAATCATATTGGTCAGCATGCGATGCGCCTGTGCCTGATAGCGCTCGCCCCCCACTCCGCCTCGGCACCAGGGAATCTCTTCCCATACCAGTAAGCCCAGCGAGTCGCACAACTGTAGCACCAGATCATTCTGCTGATAATGTCCCAAACGGATAAAGTTTGCCCCCATATCCTTGATTTGTTGCATCTCACGACGAATCTGCTCGTCGGTCATGGCAGCCCCTACCCCGGCATGGTCTTCATGGCGGTGGGTACCATTGAGCAACAAACGGCGACCATTGAGATAGAACGGTCCATGCGTTTTAAACTCGAATGTACGCAATCCAAAATGTTTCTCTATCTGCTGCTCACCATAACGGATGCGAGCCGTATAGAGTTGGGGATGATCCACATCCCAAAGCACAGGCTTCCTAATGGTAATCGGTCGACGGTTGGTACCCTTAAACACGCGTTTGCCATCAGGCGCCATGATTTCTACCTGGAGTGGGTACTGCTGATCGATGACCACCTGGTTTCCACACACATCGATACGTACATCTTCGATATACTGCTTGGGCATATACAACAGATTGACGTGACGATAGAGGCCACCATAAAGACAGAAATCTGAGAGGTCCGAAGGTATCATCTGCACATCGCGACTGTTATCGCAGCGCACCACCACAGGCAGTCGGCCATTGCCATAACGTGTGATATCAACCGTCCAACGGTCGTAGCCACCCACATGTGTGCCAACCAGCATCGTATCCACATACACCTCGGTTTTCTGTCCTGCGCCTTCAAACTCCAGTAGCGTATACCCTCCAGGATACGGATTCGCAACCTGTAACGTGGTACGATACCAGCCCGCGCCCTGATAATATTTCACATCAGGGTTCACCCCATCGAGGGCATTATAGCAATGAGGCAGGTTTACCGACTGCCACGCATGAGCCGCATCCTGGCGTGCAAACTGCCAACCGGCATCAACACAAAGTTTAACCTGCGCGCTGGCAGAAGTCGCCAGCACACAGGCCGCAAGTATGAATCGAAAAGAATGTTTCAACATATTATAATCTCCTTATTTTAATACCCGACAAAGCAGTAACCGATGCCATAGGAATCACCAGACGGCTACCGGTATGATTCACAAAAAGTCTGCGTCGTGTAGCCACACCACCACCTCGTGCATCCTGTCGGCCTAACAGATAAGCACTCGACGATTGGGACTTGCGAGGTTCTACCAGCAACAGTTCAACCTCATACCGTCCAGTCGGCACGTCAAAGCAATAAGCCTCCATATTCTCGCGCATGGTCTGGTAGAGCGGTCCATCGGCCGTTAGCTGTATCTCCGTCTGCGTTTGAACGGCCTTACCGCCAATATATCCCCAGCCACCCTCGCTATAGGGCTGGTCGGGCAACCAAGTAAGTGCAGAGGCATCCGACTGGAAATAGCAGTTACTCCCCACATTCACAGCTATCTCGCCAGAAGGCTGTGCATAATTTACGATGGTCATATCCTCCACACCGTCAGCAACGGCATGCAATGTATTCCTGCCACAGGCAAAAGCCACATCAAACACGGTCTGATGGTTCTCAACCTTCTTTCTGCCTAACGAGCGGCCATTATGTATCAGCTCTACTTCCGACTGGTTTGAATAGACTTTCACAGGCATCACGCACTCAAACGAAGTACGTTCAGACCAGTCGCGTGTGGCAATGTGAACCACCGGTTTCGGCAACCATGAGGCTTGGAAGAAATAATAAATGTCCTTAGGCTTACGGTCGTTGGTTACCAGACCTTTATTGTTAATGCGGGGCATCGACTCATCACGATTGGCCGAAGCAAAATCGATGAAGTTCCAATAAGCAGCGCCACAAACATAGGGTGTTTGTTCTATCACAGGCAGGTAATGCTCGGCGTAACGCTGCTGGTATTCCATCGAGAAGTCGAACGCCACGGCATTGACAGGCTGATGCAGTCGGCGGTCGCTGCCTGCACCATACTCGCTCACGATGATAGGATGCGACGGCTGCTGACGATGCTGGCGATCCAGGAAGCGCTCAAAATCATGCATATCCGAACCATACCAACCCTGATAAAGGTTCCAACCCACCACCTGGGGGATATCACTCAAGCCCACCTTATTATAATCGTTGCTACCATGAAATGCCATCACGCTCACACGTGTCGGGTCTTCTTCACGAACGATATCCTCCAGGCGACGTGCCAATTGCAGTGTGCGCTGAATGGTAGCATCCAGTTGTGCCCCCTGATAACGGCGTTGCGTCTGCAACAGGATTTCATTCATATAGCCCCAGAGAATCACAGAGGTATGGTGCTTATGCTGACGAATCATCTCACGCAACTGACATTCGCAATTCTTGGCAAAGGCATCGCCTTCGGGTACGATATCCACCACAGGAATCTCCTCCCATACCAGCATACCCTCGCGGTCGCACATCTCCAACAGGGCCTCATCCTGCGGATAATGTGCCAGGCGCACAAAGTTCACGCCCATCTCCTTCATCAGTCGGAAGTCGCGACGATGCTGGTCGTCATCGAGTGCGATACCGAAAGGTTTCTGGTCCTGGTGAATACAAACACCATGTAGTTTATAGGGCTGGCCATTCAGCAGAAATCCCCGCTGGGCATCGAAAGCATACCAACGGATACCTACATAACGCTCCACGCGATCGAAAACCTCCTTACCGTCACCACGTTGAAGTGTGGTGACCACCTTATATAAGTAAGGTGTTTCGGGCGACCACAGTCGAGGCTGCTTGGGCAGGGGTAATTCCAGGCGGATACTATCTGCCGCCTGTTTTCTACTTTCCGATAGCAGATGTCCTTCGGCATCCAGCAATCTGGTCGTCACCTCACAGTCGGCAGCCCCAACCACCCTACAGTCAACAGTCACCTGACAAGTGTCGGCAGTCACGTTCACGCCATCCAACAGTTCAAAATGCTGTGGTGCCTTCTCTACCAGCCACACATCACGGTAGATGCCGCCCATAAAGGTAAAGTCAGCCGAGATGGGGGCAATGGTCTCATCCTGATTACCAACTTTTACCTGTAGCGTATTAGCACCTTCGTGCAGATAAGGCGTGAGGTTAAAGGCAAACGCCGTATAACCGCCCACGTGCTGGCCAACGGTATGTCCGTTAACCAGCACCTCGGCATGTTTAAAGGCCGCATCTATCTTCAGCCACGTTTCATGGTCGTTTCGCTCCCACATCAGTTGCCTCTCGTAAGTAAAAGTACCCTTTTGGTAGTCCTTCACCGTATAGGCATCGACATTCCACGTATGTGGCAGGTTAACGGGTGTTCCCTCGAATGTCCAACCATCGTTCAGGCTCCTCGTCGGCCAGTCAGCCGTCTGCCAGCCCGAGCGGTGCAGCGCCTCCAGGAAATAATAATCGGCATAGTTAATAGGCACATCAATCTCATCTTTGGCAGGATAGTTGCCTGTAGAATGTAGAAGCAGGAAGCCTTGCATGGTATTAGGTTCAGACCGATATCCTGACAACAAAGACGAGATGATTTTATCAGCGATACGCCGATATTGCTGAGCCTGTTGAGCATCAGAGTAAGTGGCCAGTTCATAGAGTCCCGATGCAAAGACAGCTGCCGCCGATGCGTCGCGAGGAGCATTGGGAATGGCAGGATCGCGCATATCCCAATAAGGTATCAGGTCGGTCGGCATCTGCTGCTGTCCAAAGAAGAAACGGGCAATTTTCTGAGCTTGGCGCAGATACGCCTCATCATGGGTATATCGATAGCACATGGTGAACCCATACAACCCCCACGCCTGACCACGACTCCACACCGACTCATCGAACAGTCCCTGATGGGTGATACGCTTGATGACCTTACCATTCTCGGGATTATAGTCAACCACGTGATACGACGAGCCGTCCTCACGGAAATGATTTCGCAGTGTGGTATTGGCATGACTCACTGCCATGTCGTAATAGCGCCGGTCGTTGGTGAGTCGCGACGCCTCGAACAGCAGTTCCAGATTAATCATATTGTCGATAATCACAGCAAACTGCCAACGGTCGGGCGTGCCCCAACTCCAGCTGCGGATACACCCCACCCGCTCGTTGAAACGCGTGGCAAGTGTCTTAGCCGACTGGATCACCACATCACGATAGGCCTGATCGCCAGTCAAGCGATAAGCCTGACCAAACGAATTATACATCATAAATCCCAGATCGTGCGTACCGCCATGATACTTCACGTTCTCAATCAGCCACGTGTTCTCTGCTGCCTTTTCACGCCAGAAATCATCTTTCGAGTACTCATACATCTGCCATAGCGAGCCAGGGAAAAAGCCCGAGCACCAGTCGCGCATGCCAACCAGACGCAAAGAGCCGTCTTTCTCCACACAGCGTGGCATCATCTTACTTTTGTCGGTCGCATGCTGTCGAGCAGCCTCGGTATTCTCCAGCAGGTAGCGCAACTGTGTGTCGGCAGCTGCAAAGGCATGATCAATGTTTCCTGGCCGATAATACAACAGGAAGAACCTATCGGCAAAATGCTTCACCACATGCTGCTGCGCCAAACGCAGATAATCAGAGCGTTTCGTATCCAACAGATACAAGCGATACAGGTCTTTGGCAAACAGGTTCTGCTTATAGTCCCACTCGCTAATCTGCTGATAAGGCCACTCCTGCACCTTCTTCCCTAAATACTTGGCCAGGAAGTCGGCAGCTTTCTCTAGCAGCGGAAGCGCTTCGGGCTGCATGCTGAACGATGCGGCGCGTGCTATCTGAAACACATCGATGATATGACTCAGGTTATACTGCGAATAGCCGAAAGCCAACGTGCGACGCAGTTCACGGGGCTGTTTGCCATCAGGTTCTATCTGCGCCACCATCCGCTTGGTAAAGAATTCACTCAGATACTGTTTCAATACCTTTTGATTATCCACATATCTGGCATAGGCTATCACCTGAACATCGCGCGCCGTAGAATGATTATTCAACTGCTGCCCTTCCTCTACACCTTGCTTACTGGTCAGTATCCAATTCAAGAACTGGGCAAACCAGCGCTTCATGCTTTTAGAATCGTTGACCGTAAACGCTTTTGAATGCTCTAACAATTGCACCGCATCCAGCATCTCTACAAAAGAGTAGCCATCAATCACCCCATAGCAGCGCCCCATACCGCCAAACTTACCTGGGATGGTTTGGGCATAGTTCAGATGAGGATTCATACGGGTGTGCTTATTGATAAACCACGCCCGCAACTGCTCGGTAGCTTTCTGGGCATAGCGCTCGTCGTTACTGAAGTACCATGCCAGCGCCAGGGTGGTTACACGTCCAGCCATCTCGGCCAGTTTGGGACGATCATAATGTTCGAGTTCGGGATTCGACTCGCCATCACGCACCACATAAGGCAATCCATCCGGTTCGTTGGGATCAGGCCAATAGTAGCGCGACAAACTCAGATAATCGTGTTTATTGCCACTCACAGCTGCTTTCTCCTTCATCATCACCGACACAGGTTCGGCAGTCATCAGCCTGTCGGCACTCCTTATCAGCTGGTGATAGGCCGTAGCATAGGCCGGCTGCTCCAGGCAGGATTTCACCTGGGCCAGGTGCGCGCTGTCCCAAATAGACTGCGCACCTGCCTCGGCAACTAACAAAACCAACTGTATGAATACAACTAACCTATTCTTTATCATACCAAGCAATTACTGAATAGTTACTTTCACCTTGTAGTTTTGTGTTAAGCAATGTACCTCGTACTGACTATTGATGTTGTTAGGCGTATAGATCACGCCATCGGTCGAGCCATTCGAGATTCTCACCTTACCATCGGCATCTACATCCTTCGGGTCGAAAGTAGTGATCGTTACATCGCCCTTGGCAACGTTAAGCGCCTTCAGGTAGATGTGCTGCACACGATGGTTGTTGGTTGTATCCGTGCCCGTAAGCTGCCATGTCATGGCGAAAGCACCTTTGGCGTCCTGCTGCAGTTGATGGCCATCAGCATCAACAATCAGGAAGTCGGTGCCCAGCGTCAGGGAGCTATCTACATAATAAAAAGCCTCAGCATCGAAAGCACGCGAGCCCGCACACCAGAACTGAACAGGTATCTCTACCGTCTGTCCCTGAGCTACGGTATAGCCCACACCATTGTTCAGTCGGCCCCAGTCTTCAAAGCCGAAGTAGAACACATTCTCTGTTTCGGGATTATCGTTTCCCCAGGCATCATCGCTACAGCTTGAGAGCGACATGCCCATGATCATTGTGCACAAGGCACAAGCAATTATATGATATATCTTTTTCATAAATAAGCTTCTTTTGAGTTTGTTTTTATTGTTTACCAGCCGGGATTCTGTACCACATTGCCTTCGGATGTAGCAATCTCATAGGTTGGTATCGGGTAATAATAGTCTCTGCCGGTATCAAACGAGCGTGTTCCTGCCTCCTCTATCACATAGATATCGGCCTGATCGCACACTTTCTGGCCCTTATACATGCCGCCCTCGGTGGTCAGCCTGCTCTGCAAGTCCTCGCGCTGGGCACTGGTGTCGTCTTCATGATACTTCAGTCCGAGCATGGTTACTGGCAGCACCTTTTCGGCTATCTTCCAGCGGATGATATCGTTGTAGCGCAGACCTTCGTCGATAAACTCTACCAGGCGCTCACGACGAATCTCATCCAGGATGTTCAAACCATTCTGCTTGGCAAAGTCATTGGTGAGTTTAGCCTCAAAGCCACTACGGGCACGTACGGCATTCACCGTCTGGTTCAACTGCTGGTCGGTGATGCTGCCATTCAACTCATACAGCGCCTCGGCATACGACAGCAGCACCTCGGCATAACGGATTATCATCTTATCAACCGTTTCCTTGCTGTTGGTGGTCCACTCATCGAGCATAAAGCCCTTCTTGATGCCATAGCCATTGCCATGCTGATTGCTGAACGGGGTATAGCCGCCTTTGTAGGCCTCCTCGTCCTTATGATAGATAGTCATAGCCAGACGTGGATCGCGGTTTTCGAACACATCGTCGTAGCGGGTCTCAGGTATCATCGCCAGGGCGCTCTTCTCGCGAGGCAGACCATCGGTATAAAGATACTGGTCGATGGTCTGACGGGTAATGCTCACGCCATTCTCCAACTGTCGCGAGTTACCATGCATGATGGTGGCACCGGCACCATTAGGACCATACACCTTTACAAACACGTTCTCCTTGTTTTGACGGCCTTCGCCATCAAAGTAGAACAGTTTCTGATAATCGGGATAAAGCGCATGCTTCCCGCTATTGATGATACGCTCAGCAGCATCTACTGCCACCTTGAGATGTGCTTTCGGGTCGCTGGTCAAACCATGATACTTAGCAAATGTACCCTCGTAGAGGCCAATACGCATCATCAAGCCACGTGCAGCCGACTTCGATACGCGCCCCCAATCGGCATCACTGCTCACGGCATCAATCTCGGGCAACCACTCCTCGGCAAACTTCAAGTCGCTATAGCACTGTTGGATAACCTCTTCGCGGGGTGTGCGTGGCATCTTGATATCTGGATCGCCAGTAGAGTCGAAAGCCTTCAGTATCAGAGGCACATCGCCATATTTCTTTACCAGATCGAAGAAGTGGAAAGCACGGAAGAAGTAAGCCTCGGCTATCCAGCGGTTCTTCTGGGCATCGCTCAAAGGCGCCTGACTGCCCTTGGTGATGATGTTATTACAGATACCTATCTTATTATAAGGGTTGGTCCAGTCGCCTGATGTCGAAGGCAGACTCCAGTTGCCGCTCGATGTGCCATTGGCTGCTGTGCCGATAATATCGTCGGCACGACGGTCGTGGTCGAAACCAGGCAAATCCACATATAGTTTATTACAAGCACCACGCAGGTCGGTCTCACTCTGCCAGAAGGTATTATCGGCAAGTGTTGTTTCTGGCAGGCGGTCCAACTCGCAGCTGATCAGCATCATGGCTCCACAAGCCATAGCCACAGCACTTATTGATTTGAATATATTCTTTTTCATATTACAATTTTTCAACTCTTCAATTCTTCAATTCTTCAACTCTTCAATTCTTACAAAGTCACGTTTACGCCAAAAGCCCAGGTACGGAAGAAGGGGTAGTAGTTACGTCCCACATTGTTGCCCGACTCTGGATCGAACACCTTCAGGATGTCCGACTTCTCCCATACATCATTACCGCTGATATAGACGCGCAGTTTCTGGATATAACGCTTAGATATGGGGATGGTATAGCCCAGTGTGATGTTCTTCAGTCGCAGATAAGCTGCATTCTGCACCCACTTATCTGATGGCTGAAAATTGAACATATCGCCATTATAGTTGTAAAGACGTGGCCATGCTGCCTGCTGATTATCCTCAGTCCAATAGTCGCGATGGATGGTCCAAGGCATCTGGTAGGTGCGCCCAAAGGGGGCGATGGCTTCGGTATCTATCAGTAGTTTGCGTTTGCCCACGCCCTGGAACATCATCGAGAGGTCGAAACCTTTCCACTGAGCCGAGAGGTTCAGGCCGTAGAGATAACGTCCGTTGGCATCGCCCAGATATACCAGGTCGCCGTGGTTTTCCTTGGTTCCATCGCCAGCACCTACCTGATGACCTATGTTACCATCCTTATCAGGCAGCGCAAGATAGCGCACATCACCACCATTCACCTTACCATCGCTGAACGACTTGTAGCCAGGATGGTCCTGCTTGTACTGTTTGTACTCATCAAGACTGTTCCAGTAGCCATCGGTTCTGTATCCCCAGATGGTGTTCATGGCATAGCCTTCGAGCAATCCTACTGTTCCGGCATAAATCACATCGGCACCGTCGTATTCCATCAACTTGTTCTGAGCGTCAGAGATATTGAATGCCACCTGATAGCTGAAGTCGCCAATACGGTCGTTCCACTTCACTTCGAACTCCCATCCCCATGTCTTCAGCTTACCAACATTCACATTAGGAATGCCGATACCGATGGTGTGTGGCAGCTGCAGTTTCGACAACATGTCGTTGTTGTACTTCCAATAATAATCGAAAGAAGCGTTCAATCGGCCATTCAGCAAACCTAAGTCGATACCCACGTTAGTGGTCTCGATGGTCTCCCAAGTCTTATCCTTCGAGGCCAGCTGACTCTGATAATACGACTTCTCACCCATATACACCGTGCTTTGAGCGATGGTAGGGATATAATCGTAGAGCCCCAGGATGGCACCGTTACCAAGTTGTCCCCACGAGGCACGCAGTTTCAGGTTGCTCACCCAGTCGAGTTTGAACCACTCTTCCTGACTGATACGCCAGGCAGCCGATACTGATGGGAAAGCCTTCCAACGCTTCTCTGGAGCCAGGCGCGATGAACCATCGTAACGGATGTTGGCCTCGAACAGATAGCGATCGGCATAGTTGTAGTTCAGACGACCGAAGTATGACATCATCGACCATGGGGCGATGTTATCCCCCAGCGTGGTGTTGGTAGCCTCGGCTGTGTCGTAATAGTTGAACGAATAGAAATCGTTAGAGTTCATGTTCTTGGCGGTAGCCGAGAACTCGTCCTTGCGGTAGTTCTCATACGAAGCACCAGCCAACAGTTTGAAGTTATGACGCTTCACGTCGAACTCGTAGTTCACGGTAGCCTCAAACAGATCGTGGAAATCGTTGTTTTTGATACGATACAGCGAGTTGGGATTATTATAAGTCTGACGAACATTATTGCCAGTCATGCCATACCATACCAGATAATGGCGCTCGGTACGACCGGTATAATAGCCAGCACGGCGACTGGCATTCAGGTTGATGCGCAGCCCCTTCACCAGGTTTTTAATCGTCAGGTCGCCCTTACCAATAAAGGTTTCATAAAGTGTTTCCGACTGTCCGCCCTCCTTCATCACCTGGATGGGGTTGAACTGCAGGTCGCCGTTATAGGGGTTCACATCGTAGTTCACGTCGTCGGTTGGGTTGTACACCAGCTGTCGGGCACGCGAGCCATACAGGTTATTCAGAATAGCACCTGCACCCGCCGAAGGCGCGTTGTTTTTCTTCGACTGGTACTGCATGTTCACACCCACGGCAATGTACTTATTCAGTTCGGCATTCACCTTGGCATGCAGGTTCACACGGGTATTATCGTTTTTACCATACTTCAGCATACCATTCTTATAGAAGTAGTTGCCCGAAATCAGGTAGTTGATATTCTTTGAACCACCCGACACCGAGATGCTGTGATTGGTCTGGTCGGAGTGATTACGCGTACCCTCGTCCACCCAGTTAGTGGCCGAGAACTGATCCCAGCGACCATTGGTGTTGTTAGGACGATAGTTAAAATTGCGGTTGCCCACCCAGCTCGACTGCTCTGGGTTCCACTCAGGTTTACCACCCTGATTCTGGCGACCGATGTTGATCCACTCCTGCTCTTCCCAGGCAGTCAGGCGCTCAGGCATGTTACCAGGCAGGTTGGTGGCATAATAACCGCTATAGCTGATTTTGGGTTTGCCCTCACCACCATTCTTAGTGGTAACCAGCACCACGCCTGCAGCAGCACGGGCACCATAGATGGCACAGGCCGAGGCATCTTTCAGCACCGAGATGCTCTCGATATCATCAGCATTGAGCAGCGACAAGTCGCCCTCTACACCATCTATCAGCACGAGTGTTGAGGTAGAGTTGACCGATGAGAAACCACGAATACGCATGCCACTGGTCTCGTTACCTGGCTCACCACTGCTACGCAGCACAGCCACACCAGGCAGTTCGCCCTGCATGGCATCCAGCACATTACTTGATGGTTTAGCAGCCAGTTTCTCGCCATCGACAGCCGACACAGCTCCCGAGAGATTCACCTTCTTCTGCGTGCCATAGCCCACAACCACAATCTCACTCAGCGTCTTGTCGTCTTCGCTCATCAGAATCTCACCATGAATCTTGGCTACCGGTAACGACTGACTCTTGTAACCGATAAACGAAAACTGGATGGTGGCACTGGCTTTTACACCCGACAGTGTAAAATGGCCATCGAAATCGGTAACGGTACCATTCGATGTTCCTTGCACCAGCACACTTACACCTATCATCGGCTCGTGCGTGTTCTTATCCAGCACGGTGCCTTTGATAGTCTGGGGGTTTTGTGCCCAAGCACCTACTCCCATGAGTAACAACATACAGCTCACCAGTAGCAGCTGTACGCTTCTTGTTGACAATGTTTTTTTTCTCATATAAAAACAGGTATTTAGTTTGATAATAAAAAAATTGATGGCGCAAAATTACGTCTTATCTGCACTCGCCACAAACTTTCGGCCACATCTTGATTACTACAAACCAGCAAAAGCGCTACATCATCTGTTTCTCAGCGAAACCCTATTCAACTATGAATCAAGCTGTTACAAAAGCGAATCACTACATCAGCTCCCATCATTATTTTCTCATATATTATTGCACGATTCAATAATTATGCTTATCTTTGCCGAAAAATATGATAGGTATGATGAAATGGTTATTAGCACTCATTGCCTTCGTTGCAATACCAGTGATGGCCCAGACGCCTTGGCAGCGGGCTGTGGTTAACTATTCGCGCCAATCTTACCAGTCGGGCAACCAGAACTGGCAGATAGGTCAGAGTCCTGAAGGATGGATGTACTTTGCCAACAACAACGGTCTGCTGGAATACGATGGCACCAACTGGACCACCTACCCCCTACCGGGCAACACCAAGGTGCGTTCGGTGCTGCCTGTAGGCGACACCATTTATGTGGGTGCCTTAGGACAGTTCGGCAGATACATCCGTAATGCCAAAGGAAAAATGATATACCAGAATCTATCAGGAAAGACCAACCAGAAAGAGCGTGTAAACATCTGGCATATCCACCGCATTGGCAACGACATATTTTTTCAGAGCGATGAGGCCTTTTATATCAACAATGATAAGATGCGGCTCGACTGCCGTCCTGGCGTACACTACTCGGCTGTGGTGTACAACCGACTTTACGTCACCTCTTACAAAGAGCTCTCGGTGCTTGTGGGCAAAAGGTTCGTACCACTGCCAGGCATCGACATCCGCAAAACGTCCGACATCGTGGCCATACTCCCCTGGCAACAGCAGTTGCTGATTGTGACAAGCCACAAGGGACTGTTTACCTACAGTCACCATCAACTACGACCTTTCGCCATTGCTACCGATATCAACAACCTGCAACTATCGTGCGCTGCATTGTCGGGATCAACGCTGGCCTTAGGAACCATGCAGGACGGGGTGATACTGATTGATATGAACCAGCATAAGGTGGAACGCCTGTCAACCAACAACGGCCTGCAAAACAAAACCGTGCTCTCGGCCACCTTCGATGCCGACAAGAATCTATGGCTGGCACTCGACAATGGTCTCGACTGCGTTCAGCTATGGTCGCCACTCCGCTTTCTCAACAGTCGCCAGTCGCCCATCGGTAGCGGCAACTGCAGTGTGAGCTATCAGGGCCAACTCTACCTGGGTACCAATCAAGGACTTTATGCCATGACCGATGGAAAGATAAGATTCATTGAGGGCACTGGTAGTCAGGTACTGTGCCTCGACACCATCGGTGGTCAGCTCTTCTGCGGCGGGCGCCAGTTCTTTCTCAGCATCAACGACCAGCACATCACCCACTACGACAACCGCGGTGTGTGGGCCGTACGCCCATTGGCAGGCCATCCCGATGTGCTGTTAACCAGTTCGTATTGGGGCCTGCGCCTCATGCGTCGCTCATCACAAGGCTGGCACATGGCCGAAGAGGTGAAGGGTGCCGGAATCTCGGCCAAGACGCTATACATAGAAGATATTACCAATGCTGTGTGGGTGGCCAATAAGGAGAAAGGCCTTTACCGACTGGTGCTCTCGCCCAATCTGCAGAACGTTGTCAGTAAGAAATGTTACAACTCAGCCACGCTGCCCAAGGGCGACAATGTTTTTATTGCCAAGGTGAATGGTGAGATGGTGATAGCCAGCCGACAAGGTTTGTTCCGCTATGATGCCAGCCACGACCAGCTGGTACGCCACACATCGCTCGAGGAACAGTTAGAGGGGCATACCGCCTACAACTATATCTCTCAGACGCCCGACGGACATATCTGGTATGCCACCGATGGTGCCATGCATGTGAGCAACGGCAAGTGGCACCGCAGCTATCTGAACAACTGTTTGATGGAGGACTTCGAGAGCGTGAGCTATACCAACCGACAGCAAGCCGTGATAGGCACCGAAGACGGCTTTGCCCTACTCTACACCCAACAGGCACAGGACAGCACACGCGCCATCCAGCCCTACATACGTCGTATCATCATTGGCAATAACGCCGACACACTCTACTATAAAGCCGAACAGCCACACATCAGTTGGAGGAATAACTCCATACGCTTTGAATACAGTGCCAACAGCTACGACCCTTCGCAAGCCGTGCGGTTCAGCTACTGGCTCGAAGGCTCTGGCGAACAAGACTGGAGCCCATACACCCGTCGGCACGTCAAGGAATATACCAACCTGACCGAGGGGCACTACACGTTCCACGTCAAAGTGATTAATCCCGACGGCAGCATTGGCAACGAAAACAGTTTTGAGTTTACCATCCTGCCACCCTGGTATCGCTCCTGGTGGGCCTATGCCCTTTATATCATCAGTATCATGGCAGCCATCTATGCACTGTATCATCGCATCATGAAGAGCAGGCAGCAACTGATTAAAGAGAAAGACGAACAGATTGAGAATCTGGAGGAAGAGAAGCTGCAGATAGAACTGCGCGCCCGCCAGGACGAACTGGTACGTTCGCGCATGAATGTGGTACGTAAGAACGAGATGCTGCAGGAGATTAAGAAGACTGCCGTGAGCATCAACAACGGACTGAGCGAGGAGAATCTGCCAGCCATCAAACGGCGTGTGGTGCGACTGATCGGACAGATTGATACGAATATCGAGCACGACGACGACCTGGAAGCCTTCCGCAACTCGTTCGACAATGTGCATCATCACTTTCTGAAGACCCTTGGAGAGCGCTATCCACAGCTGTCGCACAAAGAAAAAATGCTTTGCGCCTACATCCGTATGAACCTGATGTCGAAAGAGATTGCGCCGCTGCTCAATATTTCCATCCGTGGTGTAGAGATAGCCCGCTACCGCATTCGACAGAAGTTAGATTTGGAGTCAAAAGCCAACCTCACAGAATTCCTGCGGAATTTGTAGCATAACTAAAGAAAAAGTTGTACCTTTGCACCATGTTTGTAGTGATGATGACACTGTTTGTCATAGTATTAGTGGGCTATGGCGCAGGCAAATTGGGATATTTAGGAGGTGATTTCGATAGACAATTGTCGAGATTGGTAATCAACATGACTTGTCCGGCACTGATTCTGTCATCGGCAATGACAGGTGAGCTGCCCGACCGCGAGTATATTCTGCCCCTATTGCTGATCAGCGTGATTACCTATGTTGTGCTGACAGGAGTGGCTTATCTGCTACCACACTACCTGACCAAGAAAAAAGAAGATGAAGGCATCATCGGTTTTGCACTGATGTTTGGTAATGTGGGCTTTATGGGCTACCCCGTGGTGGCCTCGATATTCGGACACGAAGCAGTGTTCTATGCAGCTGTGCTGAATGTGGTGAACACATTTGCCGTGTTTACCGTTGGCACCTTTCTGATAACCGGTAAGAGCGATGTAGAGCAGAAGCGATTCGAGAAGAAGGTACTCTACTCCACCCCTATGCTAGCCTGCTATCTGACGATGCTGATTGTGGCCCTGCGCATTGATAACATCCCCGAAGCTATCAGTCAGCCACTCACGATGATTGGCAATATCACTGTGCCTGCAGCCCTACTGATTATCGGTTCGTCGATGTCGAACCTCCCACTCAAATCATTGTTGGGCAATGCCACCGTCTATGCCACCACCCTCTTCCGACTGGCTATCCTGCCCATCGGCATGTATTTCTTATGCAAAGCATTGGGATTCAGCGACTTTGTGGTGAATATCAACACCGTGGTGATTGCCATGCCCGTAGCCACCTATGGCACTATTCTCTGTCTGAAATACGGTAAGGACACCACCACGATAACCGAGGTAACCTTTATGACGACTCTGGTATCGATGCTCTCCATTCCAGCAATGGTTTTATTCTTCCTATAAGAAGATAGGTGCAGAAGATGATCACATAGGTCATCATCAACTGAATCAGCGACGGATGCAAGCCCTCGATACTAGCCCCCGGCAGTGTGGCGATGCAATGCAAAACGGCATACTGCATTTGCACTATATATAATAATAGGTACGCGAGGGAAGGAAACACCAATACCAGCATCGAAAGCCAGAGAATCACAAATGTTACTGGCACCACCACAAAGTTGGTGAGCAGGAAATAGGTTGAAAACCGTCCGAAATAATAGGCTATCAGCGGTGCCACACCCAGTTGGGCTGCACACGACACCGCCACCATGCCCCACACCCATTTGAACCAGCGATGGGTCATGAGATACTGTGCCGAGAACACCTGCTCGAACAACGGCACAAAAAGCAGGATGGCTCCTACAGCCATGAACGACATCTGAAAGCCTACATCAAAAAGCCATGAAGGATTCCATAAGAGCATCAGTATGAGTGTAAAAGCCAGCACGTTGACCGACATCTTCTGACGATGCCCCAACGACAGCAACCCATAGACCGTAAGCATGACAGCCGAACGCACAACGCTGACCGGCATGCCAACCAGAAATACAAACGCCCAGACTACCAGGATGGTGAACAACTGCGACAAGGCCGGCCATCGGCGACGAGGCAAAAACAGTGACAGCAGCATGTAGATGATGCCTAGATGCAAACCGCTGAGCGCCAACACATGTGAGGCACCACTTACAGAATAGGTATCCTTGACTGTCTGCGAGAGCGCCGACTTATCGCCTAGTGCCATGGCAGCCACCACAGCATAAGCATCGCCATCAAGACCATGACTGGTGAAGCGCGACAACAGTTTTTCACGTTGATCCAGGAAAAAAGACTTAGAAGACGTTATCATGGTGGTAGCAGACGACTCGGCCGACAGCTGCTGATGGTGTTGCATCACAAACATGCCCAACAACAGGAAACACACTATAACAGCTACCGACTGCGCATTTGAAAACCTATAAAGCAGACATGCGATGACCACCAGACCAGCCAGTACTGGTAGGACAGGCACGGGTATCGGCACACTGGCAGCAATGACAATGCCCACAATCAGGCTCACTGCCAAACGCACCAAAGGAAACTTATCGAACATCCGGTTTTGCATACCAAGGTACAAAAATACAACTATTTTTTGGAAAACCGAAGAACCTCTCAATTTTTTCCTCCATTTTGACACGAGTGAACGGAATTTTTCAGTACCTTTGCAGCGCATATAAAAGAAAAGAATAATAATGGAAATGATAAACTTACCTATTTGGACGTGGATTTTATTCTACATATTGGTGCTCATCATGCTGCTGATTGACCTAAAGTCGTTTGGTAAGAAAGGACAACATGAAGTGAGCGTATCCGAAGCACTGAAGATGACTGCTGTTTGGATTGGCGTGTCACTGTTGTTCTGCGGTGGCATCTACTTGTTTTATCCAGGCGATGCCCACGAGAAAGCCATGGAGTTTCTGGCAGGCTATCTGATTGAAAAATCATTATCGATGGACAACCTCTTTGTGTTCCTGATGCTCTTCTCCTTCTTTGGTGTGAAAAACAAGTATCAGCACGAGGTGCTGTTCTGGGGTATTTTCGGAGCATTGGTATTACGCAGCATTTTCATCTTTGCAGGCACAGCCATCATCTCGCAGTTTGAGTGGATTCTCGGGGTGTTCGGTTTGTTCCTTATCTATACGGGATTCAAAATGTTCAAGCATCATGATGACGAACAAGTTGATCCTTCAAAGAATATCTTTGTGAAGTTGTTCAAGAAGTTCTTCCCCGTGACCGACAAGATGCACGAAGACAAGTTTTTCATCATCGAAAACGGCAAACGCCTGGCCACACCACTCTTCATCACCCTGTTGGTGATAGAGACTACCGACGTAGCCTTCGCTGTCGACTCCATCCCAGCCGTCTTCTCCGTGAGCCGCGATCCGTTTATCGTGCTCACCTCAAACATTTTCGCCATCCTGGGCTTGCGCGCCCTCTACTTTGCACTGGCTGCCGTAGCCAAGTATTTCACCTATCTGAAATACGGACTGGGTATCATCCTGAGTTTTGTAGGCATAAAAATGCTGATGGAAGTTATCTGGCATTACAAGGTGCCCACACCCTGGTCGCTGGCCATCATCTTCGGCGTACTGGTGCTCTCGATGCTGCTATCAGTATGGATATCGAAAAACAAAAGCAAATAAGATATGGAAACCAAAAACTACACCTATGATGCCGTAGGACTGCTGAAGGAGTTGATCGCTACACCTTCTATCAGCAGAGACGAGACCAAGGCAGCAGACAAATTGTCAACCTACCTACAAATGTGGAACCTGCCGTTTGGTCGTGAAGGCAACAACCTCTGGGTGGGCTGTCCCGACTGGGACAACAACCGTCCGACAGTGATGCTGAACGCCCATATAGACACCGTGAAACCTGTTAGCTCGTGGACCCGCGACCCGTTCACCCCTACCCAAGAGGGTGACATTCTCTATGGACTGGGCTCCAACGACTGTGGTGGCGGATTGGTTGCGCTGCTACAAGCCTATCGCATCATGCTCTATCGCCCACGCAACTATAATCTGTTGTGGGTAGCATCGGCCGAAGAGGAGATTTCAGGGCAGAACGGTCTGACCAGAGTGCTGCCATTCCTACCACCAGTAGATGTAGCGATTGTGGGAGAGCCAACAGGCATGCAACCCGCCATAGCTGAGAAAGGATTGATGGTTATTGATGGTTATGCCCATGGCAAGTCGGGGCATGCAGCCCGTAACGAAGGTGTGAATGCCATCTATGAGGCACTAGACGACCTGGTATGGCTGCGCGACTATAAATTCAGGAAGGTGAGTCCGCTGTTAGGACCTACGAAGATGACCGTCACCGTTGTAGAGAGTGGTACCCAGCACAATGTGGTGCCCGACACCCTGCACTTTGTGATAGATGTACGCACAAACGAGTTCTATCAGAATGAATATCTGTTTAACTTTCTCTGTAAGAAGATGACCAAGTGCGAACTGCGGGCGCGTTCGTTCCGTTTGCACTCATCCGCCATCTCGCCCGAGCATCCGCTCATCAAGCGATGCCTGGACAGAGGTATGCAGCCTTTTGGTTCGCCCACACTGAGCGACCAGGCGCTGATGCCATTCCCCTCATTCAAGTTAGGGCCAGGCGAATCAAGCAGGTCGCACTCAGCCAATGAGTTTATTAAGATTTCAGAGATTGAGCAGGCTATTGATACCTATGTAGGTTTGCTGGATGGGCTATACTAACTAGACAGAGCCTATCTGGCCAGCCAGCCTTCGGGGTTCAGTTTTGCACTGCCGTGGCGCAACTGGAACTGCATCAAACCCTCAGCACCCACATGACCAATGGTCTGTCGGGTGCTTACTTTTTGACCGCGGCTCACATTGACAGATGCCAGATCGCAATAAACCGACAGGTAGCTACCATGGCGCACGATGACCACAGTGGTACCGGCATAACTGAACACCGCACTCACCTCACCATCAAACACACAGCGCACTGCAGCTCCCGGCTGTCCTTTGATATCAATACCTTTCTTATCTAGTGTCACATGACCTTTCACATCATTCACATGATTGGTACCGAAATGGTTCACGATACGATATCCACCTGTGATAGGCATAGGCAGACGCCCACGATTGCTCTCGAAGTTGCCACTGAGCTGACGGTCTTCGCTCGAAACTGTATAGACAGGTTCAGCCTTCTTGGCCTCAGCCAGTTCCTTCTCGTGCGCCTTAGCATCAGCCGCTGCCTTGCGCTCTGCAGCCAGGCGCTCACGCTCAGCTGCAGCGGCAGCACGTTCTGCGGCAGCTTTCTCTTCTGCATTCTTACGGGCAGCGGCAGCACGGGCTTCAGCCCTGGCTTTCTCCTCGCGCGCCTTAGCCTCAGCAATACGACGCTCATTCTCCCTGCGGGCAGCCTCAGCAGCAGCCTTCTTTCGAGCCAGTTCCTCAGCCTTACGTTTAGCCTCAGCCTCAGCAGCCTTACGACGCGCCTCAGCCTCAGCACGTGCTTTGGCACGAGCTATCTCCTGTGCAATCAGACGGTCGATCTGTGCATTCAACTCTGCATCACGTTTCTTCTGCTTGTCGATAATGCTCTGAATGGTCTTCTGCTGTTTCTGCAGTGACGACACCATCTTCTTCTGCTCCTCCTGCTTGCCTTCGAGCGAACGGCGCTCCTGCTCATCGCGTACCAACAAAACACTTTTCTGTTTCTTGGTATCGGTCAACTCATCATGCACCTCGGTCACCTGGTCTCTCATAGACTTCACAGCCTCGGCCTGATTCTGCTGGTAGGCAGCATACTCACGTACAAAACGCAAGCGGCGGTACATCTGCGACAGATTCTTGGCACTGAACACAAACATCAGTCGGCTTTGCAGATTACGATTGCGATGCATATACTTCATCGACTTGATGAAGCGCTGCTTACGCGCTTGAAGTTCCTTGTCCAATGTTTCTATCTGTACCTCTAAGGTATGGATATTACCATCCAAACGATTGATATCGTGACGGATGGTGTCGATAGACTTACGCTTATCGGCAATCTCATTATTGATAATCAGCAGATTCTGCAAACGCTTCTTCACATCACGCTCGTTGGCTTGCAACTTGCGCTGCTGCTCCTCAATCTGCTTGCGCACCCGCTGCTGCTCGTTTTTCAAACTGTTCACCGTCACAGGCTTGGCAGTAGAACTCTTCTTGGTGGTAGTCTTCTTAGTTGTTTTCTTCTTACCTGTTGTGGCAGTACGCTTAGGGGCAGATTTCCCCTTCTGCTGAGCAACAGCAGGTGTAGAAAACGCGATGAGTGCTGCCAGCACCATCACAACGAAATCAAAACGCAACACCCGATTCATCATAGTGCCATGAATCGGCGGAGTATCTCATCTACTGTCACCTCACGATATTTGTTAGACACTTCAGTACGTGCATCCCACTGTGAATCGGTGCCCAGATAATTCAGCACCAGACCTAACTTCACTTCCTTATCCGGCGTGGTCAGTGTGATGTTATGCTTCTTGGGGAACAACTTACGACCAAAAACCTCATAGTCGGCATAGTCCCAGTTGAGCTGGGTGTTACCCTTGAAGCGGTCCTTATAGAGGATGTTCGACATACGGATCAATGCTGTGTTCTTACTGGCCAGCCAGCTGTAGGACATCTTACCATCCTCCAGACCGATAATTATATCATCGCCATTCTCAACAGTGGTGAAATTACCTTCACCCTCCTTACTCTTATCGATAACCACGGCCTCGCTACCCTGGTTAGGTTCGAAGAGCTCGTTCCAGAACAGTGCCTGCAGCGCATTGAAATTCAAACCACTGTTACGCAGGAAGTCAATCTGACGATAAGGCGCCTTCAGGAACTGCTTATTGATACGGTCCATGATCAGCACGTATTCCTTGGTGAACTCCAGGCGTCCAGCCTCAACGAAACCAAAGGCCATCAGCTGCAATCTGATGACATCATTGCGACGCATCTTCAGATTGCCTGTCAGCGTAAGCTTCTGAGGACCAACCTCTACTGAGAATTTCACCTTTGAGGTGATAAACTTGTTGGTTTGCTGATTATCACGCACCTGATTCACAAAGTCAGTTGTCTGACGCTGTTCAAACATAGGTTTAGCATCGGTAACCTTTTTGTGCGACTTACACGAAACAAGCACCAATGGCAAAGCCAAAACGGCCATTCTTACGATACTCTTCAGTTTCATTATTGATTTGCTTTTTGTTTTATTTTATCTGCATGTTCCTTAATCACGGAGTTGTCTTGCGACTCATCCATATTCTGTAGAGCCTGGTCGATGTATATCTTGGCCTCGGAATAGCGTCCCATCATATACAAAATCCAAGCATAGGTATCCAAATAGGTAGCATTTTTTGGTTCGGCCTTGATGGTCTTAAAGCTCATCTGCTCGGCCTTGGACAGTTGCTCACCACTCTCGCTCAGGAAATAGGCGTAGTTATTCAGGCACCCGATATTATCATCCTTCCACTGTAAACAAGAGTCGTAGGCCTCGTAAGCCTCTTGTACCAAACCCTTCTGATGCAGGATGTCGCCCATCACGGCATAGAAGTCGGACACGATGGCAGGATCGCTATCCTCCTTGATCACGCCAATACCGTTTTTGAATGCCGAGAGTGCAGCATCCAAACTGTCGCGGCGGTAATAAGCCACACCTTGATAATAATAGAATGCCATCTCGTCGGGGTTATACTGTCGGGCATCCTGACAGAGCGAAATGACACGTTCCATGTCATCATTCTCCCAGGCATAACCTATCAGCTGCAAGCGTGCCGATGAGTTGTCGGGGGCTATCTGCAGTGCTTTGTCGAGCACCTTACTGATGCTATCCTTAGACATCTTCTTCACATTCATATACGAGGCACACAGGATGGCCATGTGCTCATCTGTCTGTGGCTGTTTCAGAATCATATCAAACAACTGCAGCACACGGGTACTATCGCCACCAGCATTCTCGCTGGCTGAGATCTCCTGGCGAAGCAGCTGCACCTTCTCCTCGATAGTGGCATTACGGTTCAGCAGCACACGCTCTGTCAGTGAGTCGGCAATTGCCTGATGCCCCAATGCCTGATGATAGGTGCGCAGCGACATGAGCACACGGTTATTATCGGGCTCGCCCTTCAAGATCTTGTCATACACCTTCAGTGCTTTCTTCAGTTGACCGTTCATCATCAGCGTCTCACCATACGAAGCCTGATAGTTGCCATCGTTGGGAAACTTCTCTGCCAGTGCCTTCATTTCGGCAATAGCTGCTTTCTTATTGCCCATACGGGTATAGAGTTCGCTCTTGGCTACCGACAGGCGCTCATTCTTACCGTCGATGGCCTCGATACGGTTCAGCACTTCTACCGCAGCATCATAATCGCGCACCTGCTGGTAGAGTTGGAACAGCATCTCCAGCAAGTCCTCACGCTCTTTATCCCGTTCATAAATCTTCTCAACTACAGGGATAGCAGCTTCATAGTCCTGCTGCCGGATATAAGCCTGTGCCAATGTTTCCATATAGGTAGCATTGTCAGGATCGAGCGAAGCAGCCTTTTTGATATAAGCCATACTTTTTTCCCCATCCTTCAAGGCATTATAATACTGCGCCAGGAAGTAGTAAGCCTCGGGAGCCTCAGGGTTGATTTCCAGACAGTGGCGCAACAGATCGAAAGCCGCGTCGTTGTTACCCTTCTGGCGCTGCACCATGGCTTCAAGAAAAAACTGGTCGTACTCACGCTGTCCGTAACCAGTGGTCACAGAGAGCAGTAATAACAACGACAGTCCTAATTTCTTCATCAACATGAGCTATTTCACACCAGTATGTCCGTAACCACCTTCGCCACGTTCTGTCTCGTCGAGCACCTCGACAGGGATAAACTCACCTTGCTCATGACGGGCGATGACCATCTGAGCGATACGCTCGCCATCCTCGACAACAAAATCCTCGTTTGAGAGGTTGATAAGCACCACGCCAATCTCGCCGCGATAGTCGGCATCAATCGTGCCAGGCGTATTCAGAACGGTGATACCCTTCTTCAGTGCCAAACCACTACGCGGACGCACCTGAGCCTCATAACCTACGGGCAGTGCGATATGCAAACCAGTGGGAATCAGGCGGCGCTCCAGAGGTTTCAGGGTGATGGCTTCATCTATATTCGCTCTCAGATCCATGCCGGCACTCTGCACTGTGGCATACTGTGGCAACGGCTGGTGACCTTTGTTTACAACTTTTATTTTCAGCATCTTTAAAATAATATTTTAATCTAATGTGCAAAGGTACGCCTTTTACCTTAGAAATCACCCTTTCATGGTCTATTTTTTTGATTTTTTCGTTAATTTCTGCGAAATATGCCGCTACTGCGCGTATTTTTCGTACCTTTGCAGTCTGATTATGATGAATTGGCAACAACTGATATCCAACAAACGGCTTGGTCAGGAGCACAGGCATCCTGAGCGCCATGATGACAGAACAGAGTTCAAACGTGATTACGACCGTTTGATTTTCTCTGCTCCGTTTCGCAGATTGCAGAATAAGACACAGGTATTCCCACTCCCAGGCAGTATCTTTGTGCACAACCGTCTGACCCACTCGCTCGAGGTGGCCAGTGTAGGTATGTCGTTGGGAAATGATGTGGCTGCCAAGCTCATCCAGAAGCACCCAGAACTGAAAGATACGCTGTTTCAGGAGATTGGACAGATTGTGGCTACCGCCTGTCTGGCTCACGACCTGGGCAACCCGCCCTTTGGTCATAGTGGCGAAAAGGCCATCCAGGCCTTCTTTACTGAAGGTGCCGGCTACGACCTGCAGCGCCAGGTGAACAGCAACTTCTGGAACGACCTCACCCACTTCGAGGGTAATGCCAATGCATTCCGTTTACTCACCCATCAGTTCAAGGGCAGAAGACCGGGCGGTTTTGTCATGACTTATTCCACTCTTGCCAGCATCGTAAAATATCCATATGCCTCGAGCGCAGCAGGTAAGAAAGGAAAGTTCGGATTCTTTGATTCTGAGAAAGCCGACTACCGTCGCATCGCTGACGAGTTGGGCATTCCCTGCAAATCCGAGATAGGCGAGTCCTTGCGTTATGCCCGTCATCCGCTGGTATATCTTGTAGAGGCTGCCGACGACATCTGCTATGAGATTATGGACATTGAGGATGCCCACAAACTTAAGATTATTTCGCACGACGAGACCATGCGCTTGCTACTAGGTTTCTTCGACGAAGAGACACAAAACCGCATTCAGAGCCGCCTCATCGAAGAAGGTGTGGACGACAATAACGAAAAGGTGGTATATCTGCGAGCCTGTGTGATTGGCAAACTCGAGAATGAATGTGTACGCGTGTTTGTAGAGCACGAAGACGAGATACTGAGCGGTGCGTTCCAAGGCAGTCTGATAGACCATATCAGCGAGCTTCCCCAACAGGCCTACAAGCACTGCTGCGAGCTCTCGGTAGAATATATCTATAAAAGCCGGCCAGTGCTGGATGTTGAACTGTCGGGTTATCAGATTATCCAGACCCTGATGGAGACGTTTATCAATGCCGCCGTTCATCCAGAGCGTTTCTACTCGAAGCATCTGATCAGTCGCGTGTCGAGTCAGTATGATATCGATGCCCCCGACCTGGAGACGCGTATCATGGCCATCATCGACTATATCAGCGGCATGACCGACGTGTATGCCCTCGACGTATTCCAGAAGATCAACGGCATCTCACTGCCGATTATTTAAAAATTCTGATAATACTTTCGCCCGTTCTTGATATATAAGCCTCCAGGTTTAGGTGAAGTAATGCGATGTCCCAGAAGGTCGTACAATCCCGTTTTGCGGTCGTCAGTCTCATCTAAAGTAAGTACTTCGGCTATACTTTCAGTGAGAGCACTACCTACCAGTTTTTGGTAAACAGTAGTGCGCTCAGTACCTTGATTATCATCATTACAATACTCCCAGTACATACCGCCAGCAAGATGGTTATCTATGATATACTGACACTTGATGGCAAGCGAACGGTCGTCATCATAGCCATAGGCAAACTTACCTTTGGAATCCGTTACATAGGGAACTTTCGCAACATCATCCCAATGATCAGTCCATTTGCCGCTCTCTATTCCCTTCTTAATCTCCTCCAGCGAAATCTGACTACCCGCACCGCTGTTACCATAGAAAGGCATGCCCATGACCAGTTTGTCGGCAGGGATACCAGCTTTCAGATGGTGCTGAATACTCTCATGAGTCACTAACCAACCATTGCCTACTGTACCACCACGATACAGCGCCGAATGATGGTTGGGAGGGCCCGACATATCGTAAGTCATCACATTCACGAAATCCAGATATTCTATACATCCCTTGAAGTCGTAGTACCCTGGATCGGCCGAAGAAGCCATTGTCAGCAGGTATTTCTCTCCTAAGGCCTCACGCAAGTCACGCATCAGAAGAGTGTAGTTCTTTTTCTCATCGCCAGGAGATTTCTCCCCACTTGAGTTGTTACCAGGAAACTCCCAGTCGATATCAATCCCGTCGAGATGATTATTCTCACAGAACTTAACGCACGACTCTGCAAAAACCTTACGTCGTTGAGCACTGGATGCCATCGGTGTAAAATTGCCACGTCCCCAGCCTCCAACAGAAATCAAAACCTTCAACTGCGGATTCTTTTCCTTGAGTTTCACGATCTTCTGCAAGCGACTTGTGTTATCACAATATACTTTGAAGTTATCGCCCACACCGCCAAAGGCATAGTTGATATGCGTCATCACCATCGGGTCAGGAATAGTCTGCGTCCATGATGTCACATAGGCGACCACGATTTTACCTGCAGCCTCTGTTTGAGTCCAGTAATTCAGGAACAACAATAATAATAAAAGTTTTCTCATTTCTAACAGGATGTTTAATCAGTTTTTATCTGAATCTTAGTGATGGTGATATCGCCACCAATGATAAGCGCTGTTTCTGAACCACCATTCATGGTAGCTGCCATACCTTCTGAAATTTCAAATTCCAAGAAATCTTCACCTGCAGAAAGTACAATATTATTATCGCTTTCGCCACCATCGCGAATGTAAGGAGCTCCCCACCATCCGTCGCACAAACAGAAAGTCTGCGGTGCATCATGGTGAGCAAAAGTAAACCTTATGATCTGCCCAGCCTCGGGTGTGATGCCCGAAAGATCGAGCTCGGAAGCAGGAAGATACCACCACCAGCCCGTCGTGTACTCACCCGACCAGAGTGTGGGATACTCACGAAACAGTTCAATCTTCTTCAGCGTGTAGTTACCACCACCAATGATGATGCCACCACCAGCAGTCAACGTTTCAACCATGCCCTGTGATATAGGAAATTCCAGTTCGGTGGTGCCTGCTGCTACCCACACGGTGTTATTACCCTGCCCATCAACATTAGGTGTACCCCAATTGGCATCACAGACACACACGCTGGCACCATCCGGATTATCAAAGGTTAGACGCATCATCAGTCCTTCGCGAAGCTGAATACCTTCAAGATTCAACTGATCTGAGCTCAGATACTGCCAATTAGCCCAATCATAAATATAGACATCATCTTGCCAGATGGGGACATATCTCTCACCGCCAGTCTCTTCGGTACCTCCTGACACCTCGTCAGACAATGTGACCTCTGGCAGACTATACTTCTTCCCGCTACAATCCTCGAGAACCACCTGGGCTAGTCCGGCCTTAACGCCCATGGGAGAATAGATTGAAAGAGCCCCTGTTGCCTTACGTCTAAACAGGTTGGCATTAACCACAACCTCATGCCCATCAGCACCAGGGAAATAGGCTTTAGTCATAAACTCGAGGTCCTTTCCATAGACTTCAACACACTCGTTGATTTTGATGGGTTGATCGAGTGGTGCTACGCGCAAAGGAGCAGGGTCGCCGACAGTCAGGCGCATAGGAGCTTCGGCCGATTCACCATTAGCTTCAACGATGATGGCTCCACCCCCTGCTGCAATACCAGCAGGGGTGGTTACTGTCATATAGTCGTTGCCCAACTTATTGATGTTGTTCACAGCGACATTGCCTGGGAACACAACTGACGTGGCACCATCAAGTCCCGTTCCTGTGATGGTGACAACCTGACCTTCCATGACTTTCGTGGGTAAGACAGACTTCACTTCAAGTAGCTGGTTGGCATCAACAGCATCGTCATGACTGCATGAGGACATCACCAGAACTGCCAGCGCTGTAAGACATGTGGCCAGAAGGCCTGTAATATATTTCTTCATCTTTTACTTATTTATTGATGTGATTGATTGAATTTTACCAATTGGGGTTCTGATTCAGACGACTGTTTTTCTGAATCTCAGACTGCGGGATGGGATAGAGATTGTATTTCTCGTCCCACTGGCGACTCTTAGTAATCCTATTAAGAATCAAGTGACCATTGTTGTCCAACTTGAATGAGGCCACGTCCACATTCTTAAAGAAAGCTGCACCTTTCTTCCAGCGGCGCACATCCCAAAAACGCTGACCTTCGAAAGCAAGTTCCACCATGCGTTCACGCATATAACGCTCTTCGAAACCTTTGTTACCATGAAATTCCGGCATCATAATATCAGGACGGTTGCGGAGCACATTAACAGCCTCATTAGCCGACAAGCCGAATTCTCCCTTTTCATCGGCATTACCATAGTAGTTGTACATCGCCTCTGCATAGTTAAGATAAACTTCGGCCAGACGCATCACAATCCAATTGTGGCGTGTGGAAGTCTGGTTATTAGCGGTGGTGATACAGTTACCATCAACAAACTTCTTCAAATAGTAGCCAGTAGGGGTAGCACCATATTTGGGCGCACCATTGAAACCATTCTGATAAGTCTCTATAGCGATTTGCTGAGCCGTATTGGCTGGCCATAGGTCGCCATTCTTTACAATTGTCAGTGCAAAACGCGGGTCAAGACCATCGTATGGTGTCTCGGTAGTCACATCAACATCACCTGGATGTTTCTCTTTGAACGTCCTGCCATCGGTCTGATATTCGTAAGCATCGACCAATGCCTGTGTGGGACAATTGCCCGAGTTTCCGTTCTCCACGCCGACAGGATAATTGTTGCACTCGAAGGTATTGCTGGCCTGAGTACCAAGGACAAAGATAAATTCGGGGTTCGTAAAAGTATCATGCCCCCAAAGGTTGGCATAGCTACTGAGTTTGTAGCCCCAACGTTGTGCATGATCGATAATCACCTTGCTGGCAGCAGCAGCCTCTTTCCACAGTTCTTTATTACCATTTGGATTAAACAGAGGCGAGGCCTGATAAAGCAATACGCGGGCCTTCAGAGCAAGTGCTGCGCCACGTGTTGCACGACCTATCTCCTGTCCTGGAATATCTTTGTACGAAACAGGCAGATATTCTGCCACAGCATCTAACTCATCAATAATAAACTTAAACACCTCGCTGGCTGGTGTGCGTTCCACGCTGTTGGCTTGTCCATTGGGCAGACTTGTAGTCACCAAGGGGACATCCCCATAGGCTCGTACCAGCTCAAAATAAAAATAGGCACGAAGGAAACGCAACTCGTAAGGAAACAGTTCGAATTGCTGCACCATATTCTGATAGTCGGGGGCATACTCATAATCCGACAGATCAATCTGATGGATGCGCTCAAGATACATATGTATCTGCGTGATGGCACGATAGGACCTATCCCATGTATCACGGAAGGGGTTAGATGGGTTCCATCCACCATTGTAATAGTTGTGAATGGCAGAGTATGAAAGCGAGAACTCAGCCTCATCCGTAGCACTGGCGGTCATTGCCCCCATACCATAGAAGTCATCCTTAAACTCACTTGGCATTTGTGCATAGACATCATAGACCAGAGCCTTGACGCCATTAAGAGGACTATTATAGGTCCACGCCTCATCACGACTTGAAGCCTCGTTGTAATCCAAGTCTGCACAACCGGCAAAAAACATTGTTGCCAAAGCCCAAAAAGACAATTTTATCTTATTCATAATCATCATATTAGAAAGTTAATGTAACACCAATGTTGACACCTTTGAACATAGGATAAGCGGTAGAAAGCACCTCAGCATCCATGGCATCCACATTATCGAAAGAAAGGAGGTTCTCGCCCTGTACAAACACCTTGGCATCGGTCAGTGAGAGTTTTGAGAGCACCTTGGCAGGAACTTTATAGTAAACCTCCACATTGCGCATTTTCAAGAAATGAACAGGCTTTATCCACACATCGCTTGCTTGATTGTTATTACTGCTATTCAGGGTTGTCAAACGTGGATAGAGCGCTTTGTCGCCAACCACATCCCAGCAGTTATTGAAGTAGTCAACAGACAGATTACCGTTATTGGCCATACCACCCCATATGGCAGAAGGGAGTGTCTTCATATAATTGCCCGTACCTTGGAACCAAGCATTCAGACCAAGCCCTTTATACTCTACCCCCACATTGAATGCATAGTTAAGTTCCGGGATGCCAGTAGGACCATCCAGACTGGTTTCATCGAAGGCATTGATAACCTGGTCGCCATTCAGGTCTTGGTATTTAATATCACCAGGTGTTACTACAGAATATTCCTGACGGTGGCTGGTGTTAACATCATCCTGGTTCATAAAGAAACCTGCCGACTTGAGTCCCCAAGCCTCGTTCACACGATGCCCCACAGGATCGAGCAAAGGATAAGTAGGTGTGCCGATATATCTGGTTACCTCATTGCGTGCCCATGATAAGTTGGCTCCAATATGAAGATGGAGGTCGCGCACAATCTGCTTGGCATATTTGGCCGCAACCTCAAAACCATAGCTCTTAACCTTTCCCACATCATTATATGACGACTGTATGCCTACTACCGAAGAGTTTTCATTGCTTGCAGAAAGCATGATATGACTGCGAAGCTGATAGAAAGCATCAAACGAGAGGTCGAGGGCATTTGCCAGACGCAGATCGGTGCCCAAATTGAAGTTTGTTGATGTCTCCTGTGAGAAATCGGTGGTAGGAAAAGAGCCGAGCGAGGCGCCCCATGTCGCGCTATAGTCATTACCAATAATCACATATCCATGCGAAGCATCCCAAGTGGGGAGCCACATGCCATAGGTAGGCATATAGTCGGTATGCTGTATGCCTGCCGAGGCGCGCAACTTGCCATAATTGAGCAGATGTTCATGGTCATTGGCATAGATCCAACCGAGCGATAAGGTGGGTGAGAATGCCCATTTTGTAGGATAGGTGCGATTAGAGCCATTACCAGCAAGTACAAGGTCGGCTATATAGCGATTCAGAAAGTCGTAGTGGAAGACACCCATGATATTCCGACGATAGATGGTGTTTCCCCGTCCGTCGGCACTGGAACCGCTATTGGTATAGATGGCTGTGGCACTGAAATGGTCATCGCCAAAGAACGACTGCTTATAGTGGAGTCCAATGCTGGATTTAGCTTTCCACCACTGACCAGCATTCCAATTACTGAAGGTGAGGTTAGTCTCCTTATTGCCGAATGTGGTCAGGGCAACATGACTGATATCACCGATAGCACCAGTGTAGCGTTCGTAACCATATTCATGCGCCTTGTGCATGTTCTCTGCATAGATCGAAGAGTTGGCATAGCCAGCACTGACAAACAGGTTCAAACCTTTGAGTAGGAAATCCAGACTCTGAGTCAGCTTAGCATCTACCCACAGTTGGCGCTGGTGAGTCTTATAGAAGCCTGACTCCTGAATTTTAGCAATGGGGTTAGCATCGCCAAAGGTCTCGTTACCACCCCACACACCTGTTGTTGTCATCAGGGGGAAGGCACTTGCCGGCAGACTATAGATAGCATAGACAGCATCGTCAGCCCCTAAATCAGAAGGGCGTTTGGTTTCCTGGAACATTCCAAAGAGGTTCACCGACATGAGCGTTGTCTTAGAGAGATTGAAGTCGAGATTGGTACGGATGTTTGCCTTCGATTGTCGCAGCTGCGCATTATAGTCGGTCAGTTTAGTATCCCTCAAAGCCCCTCGCGCATCGGTATAATCAATATGTGTATAGTATTTCACCTTAGCCGTTCCTCCATAGACAGAAAGATACGCATGATCTTCCTCTGCTTTGTTTTTGAAAGTCAGATTACGCCAGTTGATGTTGGGATAGAAGTATGGATCAGAACCATCCTTGAAGAGGTTCAGTTCCTGTTCAGTATATGCTGGTGCAAGTCCGTCGTTGATGCGTGCACGATTGAGTGCAGTAACATACTGGTAGCCATTCACCATATCCGCAAATTCCGGACTGAACAAGAACTTATGTCCATAGCCAGCCTTCACATGCGTTTTACCTTCAGCACCGCGTTTCGTCTTCACAAGTATGGCGCCATTGATTCCCTCGTGACCAAGAAGAGCAGTTGCCGCAGCATCTTTGAGCACAGTAACACTCTCTACCTCCTCTACGGTCAGGCGGTTGATAGGTCGCTCATAACCATCCACGAGTATCAGGATACTTTTGTCATTGAGTGTATGATAGCCTCGGATATTAAATGAAGCCCCCTTATCTTCGTCACCAGAAAAGCCACCTGTAGAAAGAGCCGTGAGACCAGGAAATCGCCCATAGAGTGCCTGAGCAAGGTTGGCTGCTGAAGTTTGTTGCAATTCTTCGCCTGTGACTGTGGTTGCGGAAGCCGTGCTAAAAAAATCGCTGATTTCCACACCATATCCCAAATCATAGGCATTTGCATTCTTATCGTTGAGTCTCACCTGCGCATTTGCCGTCAGAGAGAAAGCCACCGCTGCAACGATCAACATTCTATTTGTTTTCATATTCTTTAAGTCTTATTGATATTTTTAATCCGAATTACCAACCGGGGTTCTGGTTCAGACCATAGCCCTTATTGATTTCATCTCGTGAGATAGGTGAAAGATACCATTTATCGTTCCACTTGCTGGTCTGGCTATTGGTATCCCACCATACACGGATATTATTGGTACAAGGCACCTTTTCATAGATACAGTCAGGCCATGGTTCGCCAGGCTGAAGGCTCGTATCGCCATGATAGTCAGCAGGATCCATCTTCTTTCCATTGGCATCCTTACGCCATACACGTAATTGGTGCACCTGCTTCTTGAAGATATCTGATCTCTTGTAACGTATCAGGTCATACCAACGAGAGTCTTCATATCCAAATTCGCAAGCACGCTCTTTGAAAAGTTGCTCGATAAAGTTATCTTTGTTGGATGTGAGGTTGAGTTTTGGATTCATCACCTCTACCTTACCTAATCCTACACGTGCACGTACCTTATTCATTTCGTCGCAGGCTTTCTGCAAGTTACCTGTCTGTGCCAATGCCTCAGCATAGCAAAGGTGAATATCAGCCATACGCAGATAAGCATAATTGGTGGGATAGTAAGCAGCATAACCGTTGTCACGGAGATATTTAAATAGTTTCAGTCGTGTTGACCAAGGGTTATCGGTGACTTGGGGATTGAAGTTCTGATCGACATTACCACCCTGCCAGATTTCTGTGCTCGACAGTCCGTTATACTGTTCAACCAGATTATTGCGATTCACCACCATCGTCTCATAGAGACGTGGATCGCGATTGGCAAAAATATCCACATTATCGGAGTTATCAGTATTGAACACATCGTCGTAAGGGAAGTTACGTCCATCAGCCATACCAAACATCTCCATGTACTCTAGGGTGAAGAGGGCCATACCAAACTCATCCATACCTTCTACGTTCCAGTCACCATTCCAGGCATTGTTACCAGGACCAGCATGCACTTCAATCACCTTCTCGCTGTTGCCACGGAACCAGTAAGCTGCACGGAAAGCATTACAATAGTCTTGTTCAGTATTACCTTCAGGCTGAACAAGAGCGAAATAATTGCCATTCGCACTATTGGCCTGGAAGAAATCCTCGCAAGCCTTGAGCGCCTTCTGCCACAAATCCGCCTGATAGCCACCTGTCCATATCTGGTGAAGGTCCTGATTCTCTTCATGACGCGTAAACTGCAGATAAGGTTGGTCGCTATTGAACAAAGGAGAAGCCACGAAATTCCAGAGTTTCACACGCAGACCATAAGCCGAGCCCTTAGTCAGTCGACCAGAATTCGAAGCCTGGTCCTGAACATAGAAGGGCAGACCTGGTTCATCGATGGCCGCCTGAAGGAGCTGGTCGATAAATTCGGCAGTTTCGATAACGCTCATACGTTTGCCATCTACGATATCAGCAGCTTGGTAAGAACGATCTACTTTGGGAAGACCACCGAAATTACGGAAGGCATCGAAATAGCGCGAGGCCATGATAACATAGACCTCACCACGCAACTGACTCTTCTCTGATTCGCTCAAGTCGGGGACACGATCGATATTCTCCATAAAGATCCACCCTTCACGAATCGTACGCCAGATGCCAGCACGACTATTACCATCACCATTAGCAATAAAAGGGAATTTAACAAAACCGCCATTATCCTGATCTGTTTCAGTTAGGTCGCCACCATAGTATTTTCCCAAATTATGCCATCCACAGTATGACTGACAGATATCAGTAAGCGCATCGGGATGCGAGTACCATACTGCACCAGTATAGGTGAAGGGGTTATGCATGGCACCATACATGTGCCAGAGAAAGCGTTTGGCACTCTCTCCTTTGACAAAAATGGTGTCCATGGTCACATCGACGCCCGGCTGCTTATCGAGAAAGCCATTTCCAATATTTATATCATCTACACACGAAGCCAGTGAGCTCGCAGCAACACAGAGCATGGCAGCGGTCTTCATTTTGAGTTTTTGGATATAATTCATTGTCTTGATTGTTAGAAGTTAAAGTTAATTCCGAAGTTATAGACGCGAGTCATGGGGTAACGCGTGCTACCATAACCGGCTTGCGCCTCTGGGTCATTAGCCTTGAAACTTGTGAAAGTAAGAAGGTTGTAGCCATTGGCATAAACACGGATATTATTGATGGGTATTCCTGGTATGCGGAACGAATAGCCAATTTCCATGTTCTTCAGACGGATATATGATGCATCAACCATCCATGGAGACGAAAGGGCTCCATTATGCTCACGTGCCGATTTCTCAAGAGAGATGCGAGGCAGTATGGCATTCAGATTGTCTGCCGTCCACGAGTTATCATACACCCACTTGTTCAGCATCGACTGGTTGCCAGTACCAAAAGCTGGTGTATAGAATGAGCTCAGCTGACGGTTGACGTGGGTAGCCCCCACCCAGGTCATGGAAAAATCAAAACCTTTCCAGTTGAGTGTTGCGTTAATGCTACCAGTATATTCTGGAATGTCGCTATAGCCGATGGCATGCACATCATTGGCATCCACTTTTCCATCACCAGTATAATCGACAAACACACTATCACCAGGACGCAGCGTTATCTGTTGGTCAGGCATGTCAACACCATAAACATCCTTGTAATGCTGTTCGGTTTGACCAGGCACATAGAATTCAAAGAATTCATAGCCGAAAGGCTGTCCTACAGGATGTCCTGTATGATACATATGGGGGAACTCCTTCTTCACTTCGGCCATCTCAACAATCTCATTACGAGCAAAAGCAAAAGTTGGCGCTATAGAATAGCTCACCTCACCAATCTTATCAGCCCAGCGCAACGTAATCTCATAACCATGGTTCTTCACACGACCGAAATTAATCGAGTTGGGTTTCAAAGCAGAGATACTGGCAATGGTGGTCTCATTAGAAACGAGGATGTTCTTACGATCTTCCCAAAAGAGGTCTAAACCAAAACTCAAACGGTCGTCGAAGAAATGAATGTCGAAACCATAGTTCTGTTTGGTGGCAGTCTCCCAAGTCACATCGGGATTACCATTGGTAGATTCGCGTGCACCCGGCATGAATGAGCCATTGTTGACACCGAAGTTACCTGTACGGTCGTTGGTCCACCAGGCACCACCATTATTATTGTAGAATTGCCAAGTACCAGGCAGATAGAGGAAACGTCCTATTCCCTGGTCATTACCAACCTTACCGACTGAGCCACGAATCTTAAAATAAGAAATGACTTTACGGATAGGTTCCCAGAACTTTTCAGACGAGGCTATCCAACCAAGAGAAGCTGATGGGAAGAAGCCGAAACGCTTACCTCGGGCAAAGTTCTCTGAGCCATTGTAACCCATATTAAAGTCAACCATATACTTTGTCTGATAGTCGTAAGTCAAACGTCCCACCATACCTACGTAGCCACGAGGGATAGAATTATACTGACCGCCAGGATAGTAGTTTTTGGATTCATTATAAAGGACGAGGGCGCCAAGATTATGGTCACCAAACTTACGAGCATAGTTCAGGCTCGCCTCAGCATACCAGTTTCTACCACCCCATTTCGATTCGCTGTAGCCAAGCGGCCACGAGTCACCTTGACGGACATACGCAATCTTTGGCGAGCCATCATCATCATATTCGCCTTTGACGATAGTAGCCTTATAGTTGATACCACCACCCGTGGTACGAGCCTTTTGCTGCGTATAATCAGAGTTATAGGAGCCCTTGATACGGAAATCAAGACCCTTGGTAATAAAATCGAGTTTGAGCTTATACTGCAGGTCGAGATTCACTACACTCTGACGCTGTGTGGTATAACCATGCTCGTAGATGAGACCTAGACCATCTGAGCCTACAGCACCCACCAGATCGGGATCGGAGACAATACGGCGCCCTCTGTTGTCAAGACCATAGCCCGACATAGGTGTACCGTTATTAAGCAGTCCCTCTACGCCAAAGACTCCCGACTGGCCGTTATACTCGCCATTACCGATAGAGTTACGACGTCCAATACGTCCACCGATGCCAATAGAGAGCGTGCTCCGTTGGGATAAATCAACATCCAGATTAGCACGGAAATTATAACGACGGTATTTGAAGTTGGCATCATCACTCTGCCCGAAAGTCTTGAACAGTCCATTTTGGTTGAGCATTCCTGCAGAAACAAAATATCTGGCACGTTCTGTGCCACCCGACACATTAATATTATATTGGTCTTGCCAGGCATGATCATTCATCAGGTATTTGAACCAGTTGGTGCTTGGATAGACCGTAGGCATATCCATATCCTTCCAGTGTTGGATAGCTTCCTTCGAGAATTTCCATCCATCTTCGGCCACCCCTTCCACCTCTTGGGCATGGTTATAGGCAGTAGCATATTCATAAGAGCTGGCAGGTTCGAGAAATCTGGATATCTGTTGCAGTCCGAATGAGGTTGTCAGTGAGATGGTTGGTTTCCCCACGGCACCACGACGGGTAGTTACAAGGATAACACCATTAGCACCACGCACACCAAAAACAGCCGTTGCAGAAGCATCTTTGAGGATTGAAATATCCTGCACCTCGTTCGGGTCAATCTGACTGAACTCACGCTCTACCCCATCTACCAACACGAGCGGTTCGGCACTATTGAAAGAGCCTATACCACGGATGCGGATGACAGGATCATCGCCACCAGGAACACCAGTGTACTGCACCGACTGCAGGCCAGGCAACTTACCAGTAAGGGCATTACCCAGAGAGGCAGCAGGCGACTTCAGGAGTTCCTTTCCACTCACGTTTGACACGGAGCCTGTCAGTGTGACCTTACTCTGCTGACCATAGCCAATTACCACTAATTCGTTGAGCATCTCATTACTTGCCACAAGAACCACATTCATTGGTCCCGTTGTCGCTTTCATTTCCACAGATTTGCAACCAACGTAAGAGAATACCAAGGTCGTACCCTTGGGAACTCTCGACAAAAGATAATTGCCTCCGACATCGGTGACTGTGCCCTTCGACTTGTCTTTGATTTGCACAGTGGCACCAATAATCGGTTCGTTCTGCTCGTCAGTAACACAACCTCGCACATCAATGAAGCCTTGTGCAAGGCACACTCCTTGTAGCAACAAGGCCAACAAGAGGAGACTCATTTTGCATAACTTTCCCATTCAAAATAACATTAGAGTTAATAATAATTGTTTGCTTCGACTTTTTAGTTTTATTACGGGGAGCAAAATTAGGCCTTATACACAAAAAAGAGGTTAACAAAATGACAAATAGTGTAGAAAAACTATCATGCTACACATATTTGTCATTTTATTAACCTTCACTATCAGAAAGTAAGCCCCTTAAAGAGCTGATTGCCGGACTTTAGAACCTATGAGTGCATAGAAAAGCATGACCAACTCGCCGAAAAGAACGATGGACCACGACCAACGCCAATGGCCCATCCAGTCAGCCAGTAGGCCTTGGAGGAGTGGCAACAGGGCACCGCCAACCACTCCAATCATGAATACGCCAGAAGCTACAGAAGTATATTTTCCGAGTTTTGATACAGCCAAAGTAAAAATGGCTCCCCACATGATGCTGTGACATAGACCTACCGCCACCAATATCCATGGGTTATTAGTCAGCATAGCCATTATAACCAATAAACAGGCCATCGTTGTGGTAAATATCAATTGGACACGAGGATGGATGGTGCTGAGTGTGCTTCCCAACATTCTTCCTACCAACAGGCCACCCCAATAGAGTGTTGCCATCAACGTGCATACAGAAATGTCTAATCCAAGATCCTCGCTGACATAGAGGTTGATGTTTGTACCAATACACACCTCACATCCCACATAGAAAAAGATAGCCACCACGCCATACGCCAGATGACTGAAAGACCACACGCTTCTCTCCAGCTTCTCACCCATTTCGTGATGTGTCCCCTTTATATCTGGAAGAGAGAGGCGAAGCAGAATAAAAATGATGATGAATACAACAGCCGCCAATACCAGGAAAGGCACCATCAACTGTTGGATTTGCACTTCTTCCAACGCAAGACCACCAAACACAATGCCCGACACAAAATAGGGGGCTATCGTAGTACCTACCGAATTTGCTGTACCACCAATAGCCAGGCGTTGCACTGCCTGAGTGCTTTTAACGTTACAGGCTGTAAGGTAAGGATTGATCACCACTTGCAGAATAGTAGCCGAAGCTCCGACAACAAAGGATCCTAACAGGAAAATAAAGAATCCGCCAGGAATGCTATGATCATTCAACTGTAATGCAGCATCAGGCAGATGCATTGTAAACCATGAGGAGAGGAAAAACAATAGCAATCCAATGGTCATCACCATGAGCCCACGTATGAGTGTACCCTTGTAGCCATAACACTCAATCCACTTTGATCCCAATCGGCCACAAACGGGATAAGCCAGAAACCAAGAGAAGGTTACCAGTGTGGTTAGAGTGTTTTTAAGGCTACCTGCATCTGAAAGAAAAGCCGCCTTGAGAGGCCCTTGGAACTGTCCGTTGGCTGTAGTTAGGAATCCTACAATCAAAAAAAGAAAGACCATTGTGAGGAATGGTCCAAAATAGTTTGTCTGCGGTTGCAATTTTGAATTCATATCAATCATCTTCTTAACGTTTCACAAATTTAGCTGCAGCAGCATCCAACAAAAACTCGCATTGAGGATGAAGTTGAAGTACTGAGGCTGGCACTGCTCTTGATACAGGACCATATAACATGCTGCGCACCATATCGGCCTTATGCGCCCCCTTAGCCACCAAAACGATTTTCCTGGCATGCATGATATCCTTGATACCCAGTGTGACACCACCCAAAGAGAGACTTAGAGGAGTCTGTGTTTCCTGGCGAATGCGCGCCTCCAGCTCGTCATTCATCCTCGTCGTCCAAGCCACACTCTCAAATGGTGTACCTGGTTGATTGAATCCCAGATGTCCATTCTCCCCTAATCCAAGTATCAGGAGATCGATTCCCCCACGCGCTTCTATACTATCAACAAATGTTTTACAGTCTTTTTCCCAGTCAGAACTCATGGTGGGCAGCATCAGAAAATGGGCATTATCGATGCCCAAGTCGTCTATCAACTCCGTCTTCAACATCGTATAACAAGCACCAGCATAAGTTCGGGGCACATTCATCACCTCGTCCAATCCGAAAAACGTAACGTGACTGACATCAAAAGGCGTTCTGTGATGTTGTTCCACAATTTTGCGGTGCATATTCTTAGTCGTCCTACCTGTTGACAAACCGATAACGCTATCTGGTTTTAATAGTATCTGCCTGATGACACGTTGTGAGGCAGTCAGATCGAAGACCGACTCATTCTCTACGATAGTAATACTCATCATACCTATGGATTATTTAGAATTCATGGATATAGCCGCAGCACCTAAGAGACCTGCAAATTGCGGGTCAAGTTTGGTAAGTACAACACCATTAGATACGAATCGCATGGTAACAGGATGCAGATAGTGCTCAATATGTTCAAGCATGAAGCCATCTGCAACTACGCCACCTCCTAAAACCACCGTGTCGGGATCGGTCATTCGCACCAAGTTCATAATCAGATTGGCTAAGGCCTCAGCAGCATTGTCAACCAGCACTCTGCATAAGGGGTCATTCTGTCCATAGAGGGCAAAGATATCTCTCACGTCAACGCGTTCACCATTCACTGTAGGAATCTGCAATGCAGTAGGATATTGTTTCTGGAGTAAACGGGCACAACGGTCGAAGCCCATACCGGAAGCAATAGCCTCCACACAGTCAACTCGACCACATGGACATTTCACGCCCACCTGAACTCCCACTCTCACATGTCCCACTTCGCCAGCATTAAAATGACTACCACGAACTTGTTGCCCATTGATAACGAGACCTGCAGCGATGCCCGTACCAACGTTGACATATAAGAAGTTACGTGACACCCTACCATGCCCCCACATCATCTCTGCACGCGTGGCACTCTTCACATCGTTGTCAATAAAGCAAGGCATACCGTACGTTTCAGACAGTTGCTGTGCCAGAGGCATTGGGTAGGTTCGCTCGGGATCAATCTGCTGCCAGATACCCTGTTCATAGTCAACACGTCCTATCAATCCAACCCCCATTGCTACGGGCGGCTGCTTGTACCAACCCACCTGATGGATATAATCATCCAAAGAATGACGGATAATATCAAAAGCCACCTGCTGATTGAAATAGCCAGAGTCATAACGCTTGTGATTGTAAATGTTCCCTTGGCCATCAACCTCGCCTATCAGGAGTTTAGTGCCGCCTAAATCTAAACCTAAATAAGTTTCCATATTTGTTTTATTTTATTGTTTATTTCATCATCTTACTTGGGGAAAAGCCAAATTGTTTCTTAAAACAGGTACTGAAGTACTTGGGATCATTATATCCCACTTTTACTGCTACTTCTGCTATCGTCCATAGTTTCGCTTCCAATAACCTCTTCGATTCATTCAGTCTGAATATTCGCAAATAGTCATTTGGACAGTGCCCTGTTGTGGCTTTGATTTTGGTAAACATAGCCGTACGGCTCATCCCCATTTCCTGGCAGATATCATTAATCTGCAACTCGCTGTTGGACAATTGCGCCCTGATAACCTTATCAAGTCTTTGCAGAAATTCCAAATCACTCGTTTCCTTGACAGCGCCAGACTTGCTCAGATCCGGAAGTCCTTTTGTTGGTTCTTCGAGTACAATTCCTATTCTGGCTTTCAGTATCGACATGTCGCATGGTTTGGTGATAAAGTCTTTTGCACCAGCCTCCAAACCATAAACGATATCAGTACTATAGGATAGCGACGAGAGGAATACGACTGGTAGCATACAGGTTTCTGCATCTTCTCTGATGGCATGACAGAGTTCATCGCCACCCATATCCTGCATCAGATATTCGGATATGACAAGGTCGGCTTTGATATCCTCAATCATATGGATAGCCTGCTGTCCACTCTTCACGAACACCAAGTCATAGTCAGACTGCAAACCTGCTTTCAGATTCGTCTCTGTATCCTCATCCATACCCACCACTAGAATTTTTTTCTTGATATGGGTAGCTACTGTTTCTGGACGCGGCGCCTTACAGTCAACTTCATCCATCTGCCGTCTCCTATGAAGGAGCCAGACGACAACTGCCAACAGCAGTATATTGAAAAAAATACTTATCCAAGTAATCATAGCTTCTTCAGTTCAGCTAACAGAGATAACCACTTGCCTGCCGAAGTAAGCCACACCTCTTTATAACAGGCATTATTCGTCATCGGGAAATAGGGCATATCCTTATCCACGATAGCACGAATGCCTACGGGCATCTCACCAACGATTTCTCCTGACGAGAAACTGTCTTGAGAGGGATAGCGATGACCTTCGCCATACATGAGCGACTGGCAGAATGGATTCTTGCCAAGTGTCCAATAGAGTTGCTCTATAGCAATATCACTCAGTTCCTGATCATCCAAGAATCTGCCACAAAGTGCAGCAGCCTTACCCGAAGCAAGTATCAATGCCTCGTTGCCATTAAAGATATCTGTCCAAAGAGGGAAGCGACGCACACTCTGATCCTGATAGATACCACTAGGAATCATCCCATAAGGCAGAGTTACCTTCATGATTTTTTTGAGATACTGACCGTATAATGTTAAGGCATGCTGCCAATGGTGGAAATCCTGATGTTGACGCTGACTCTCACAAAGAGCGACAAGCGCCTGGATAGGTAGTTGTTCTCTCGACTGGTGCATAAAATGCACTATAGACTGGTGCGTGCTGTCACGATAGAAGTAGCCAGCCATCTCACCTGACTGCTCTTGACACATCAATGTATAGTGAATGTATTGCGCGGCCTTGTCAGCATAGATTTTTTCACCTGTCAGCTGGTAGAGCATGGATGCCGACCACGAGGCAGCAGCCATCCATATGCTCTCAGGCATGCCATAAGTATGCTCCATTTTAATTTTAAAGGTGTCGAGACCATGAACCAAGAACTGACTATCTGCAAAGCCAAAGTCCTCAATGGCCACCTGTTTCAACTGCTCATCGTTTAGCAGCAAGGATGCATAAGCCTCATAAGCAGCATAAAGATAGTTGTCGAAGGCATGATGCTGTTTACGTACAGTATGGATATCATCCTCTGTACCAGCGATACCATCAGTCCAGTGAAGCAGTCCTATACTACTGGCTCGCCAGCCATCACCCATGCGAGTGTTCATAAGTTGCCGAAGCCCGTGCTGGGCCTCGTCGAGTAAACGTTCGGCCAATTGTGGATGGAGTTGTTTGCACACCTGGTATGCTTCAAGCAATGCAAATGTCACATCACCAGTCTGAAGTGTTTGCTGCGACAAGTCGCCTGCATCATGCCAGCCACCGCCGTAGCTGAATGGCTGTCCATTGTGATCACAGAACACATCCGTGTGGCATCTGGCATGGATACCATCAACGACATCGCCACAACGCTGACAACGGATAAAATTCAGCGTTTTCCACATGGTACCGTCCAATGCATGCCGACTTATAGGAAATGGTGCCGAATGTAAATCGTCTAATACCAGACTATAGATACCCTCTCGCTGAAAATCGGAGAAATCGATGACAGCCAACTGACTGTTGAGAGTAGATGGCACCACTTGCGTTGTTCCCTGAAACACTACCCGATGTGTCTGTTCATCGATGAGTTTGAAATTTCCGCCCTGACCAGCCACCAATGCTGTCTTAGGCCCCATTGTAAAATAGCCAGACATTGAATAAGCCATCTTTCCTGGTGCAACCTGCCAACCTGCAGTCTGCTCTGGCTGTGCCACACGTTCCAGTTGCATGTTACGGATTTCGTAATGAATAGAGTCCTGTTTAGAGAGATTTCTGCCCTTGATGTCCGTATAAAGCCGTATGGCGGTGACCTCTTTACGAGGCATCTCTTCTATTTGATAAATTACATGCTGCCAAACCTTTTTCTCCACATTCACCAAATGAGCTCCCACCCCACTGTAAGGATGGCTATCTACAGCCACATTTACATTAGCGATACCAGCATCCAAATCTGTACGGATATCAAAGGAGATACGATTCCAGTCCTCCAGGTTATGGTTATTCAGAGGAATGGTGATACTCGATGTACCATAAATGGCATAATCTGGATCATCTTTCGGACCTATGGCTCGCTTTCCAGTGCTGACAGGTAGTGCCAACACCCATTTTCCATTGATCCTTTTTGAGGCGACGATGGGCTGAGCCTTCATTTCGCTTTCGAGTGATGCTTCTGCATAGCACTTCATGGGACGGTTCAGCACCCAGAGAAGTGCGTTGGTAAACATTCTGACGAAATCAGGATTATCAAAAAGTGAGGCACTATGCCCTATTTGGAAATATACATTACGAGCAGGTTTACTGAGGTTTGTCCAGATAACAGGATGATCGCCCATCTTCACACCAGAAGCAGGATGATAGGTATTTTCATCCACACTTGCCAGCACATGCACATGTCGCCGAGGCGTCTGATTATAAATGTACCATTCGTCTTCTTTAATCAGAAACTTTGGATTGACACCCGACATCACAGGATGCCCTGGATCTTCCACTATCACTTGTCCATCGGCCTTCTCTGCAATGTAATTCTGGAATCGGATGCTTCCAAGAAAGTCACTGAACCACAGCCACATAGGATAGCCGTCGAACTCACCTAACAGCGATGCATGATGGAAACCAATCCATGCTACAGTCCCCTTATCAATAGCCTGTTCGAACTCTTTCATGGCCACCGGACTCCATACATAGGGCGGATAATTCAGTTGCACCACCAGATCGTATTGAGCGATGTCACCAGCTTGCAATTTGTTACAGTCATCAAGTTCTGTGATGCTGAAATTCATTTCTTCTGCCTGCTGGTGCAGCCAGCGCAGTCCCGTTTGGGTAAAAGCATCATGCTGCCCTCCTAATTCGGCCAGCACCAGCACGCGCTTTTGTGCAGCCATCAGGTCTATCATATGGCACAGTAGCACAAGTACTATCCATGCCCATCGTCTCACCAATATCGTTTTCATACTATTTCTCAAAAGGATTGCCTTTAGGGTCACAGCTTACCACCCACCTGAACGCATTCGTATAAAGCAGATTCTGCGTGGCCTCCATGAAGCTCTCGTCACCATGTCCCATATTCAGATAAATCATTCGATATCTTTTGTTTGTCCACACAATAGGAAAATCGCCTGACTTCACCACATCCTTAATACCAAAAGGATACATCTTAGGTGATATCGACACCAGAATTTCTACATCTTTATCCTGACGAGGCGATGTGGTCCATTGATAATATTCTGAGGCAGGCGCCACATACTGTTCAGGTAGCGTGCGTGTAACAGGATGCTCAGATGTTTCCACTCTGACCAGAGCAGACTGTGGTGGCCATTGATTACAGAGGAATGAGCCACAACCCAAGAACTCGGTCATCCAGGGCCATTCGGCCTCGTTAGCCCTAAACGCAGAGGCGTGGAACCCCATCCATCCACCTCCATTCTCCATATAGGTCTGAAAAGCTTCACGTGTCTTCTTGTCAGCTATTCCATAGTTACACATAATGATGATACTATAGTTTTGCAGACTGTCACGATAATCACCCAGATTGGTGGTCACATCCAACAGATAGCCTTCTCCATACGTCAGTTTATGAAAAAACTGAATAGCCTGTTTATCAAACTGCACATGAGCCTCTTCGGCTGTAGGTTCATAACACAATAGTGCTTTAAATCGAGGCCCTTTGGCATAGTTAGCCGGATAGTCTTCAGTCTGAGCATTCAAGTTCAAACCATTAACGAATAGCAATGCTGTTAAAATTAGTTTTAGAATCTTCATTTTTTATCTTGTTTATTAGTCGCGCTGCAAAAGTATCACATTCCCGTGACATAGAAGTTTAATAATTGACAAATCGAGTAGAGAATCTGTCATTACTTACAAAAAAAGTCAGTTATTCATCTTTCTATCGGTACAAAGTTACAAAAAATAATCCATCCTGTTCATTCACAAAATAAAGATGTGGATAAAAACAAAACTGCCAAAACGTAACGATTTGTATTTAAACCATTTACGCATCCACACCAGATATCACAATATAGATTCAGTATGGATGAATGGATGGCTTTTTAGGGTTTGCGAACAACTCTATTCACGACATTAACATCTTTTTTGCATAAAATACACATATCTCGCAAAAGTTTTGTACCTTTGCAGGCGAAATGAAGAAGTTATATATTGAAACCTATGGCTGCCAGATGAATGTGGCAGACTCTGAAGTAGTTGCATCGGTGATGCAGATGGCTGGTTATGAGACCACAGAGACCATCGACGAGGCCGATGCTGTATTCCTGAACACCTGTTCTGTTCGTGATAATGCCGAGCAGAAGATTTTTCACCGTCTGGATGCGTTGGACGCAGAGCGCCGTCGCCGCCAGAAGGCTGATCCTGAAGCCAGTCGCATGCTGATTGGCGTATTGGGTTGTATGGCCGAGAGGGCTCAGAACGACCTGCTTGACAACCACCACTGCGACTTGGTGGCTGGTCCTGATGCATATCTCGCACTACCCGACCTGATTGCACAGGCCGAGCTGGGACATAAGGCCATGAATACCGAACTCTCTACCACCGAGACTTATAAGGATGTGGTACCCCAGCGTATCGGCATCGGTCATAAGATTGGTGGATTTGTGAGCATCATGCGTGGCTGCAACAATTTCTGCCACTATTGTATTGTGCCTTACACCCGTGGTCGTGAGCGCAGTCGCGATGTCGAGAGCATCCTGCGCGAGGTGCGCGACCTGTGTGAGAAAGGCTATAAGGAGGTAACCCTGCTAGGACAGAACGTCAACTCGTATAAGTTTGAGGATATCGATTTCCCCACCCTTTTGAGAAAGGTGGCCGAAGAGGTTCCCACCATGCGTGTGCGCTTTACCACATCGCACCCAAAGGATATGAGCGACGAGACCCTGAGAGTGATTGCCGAAGTGCCCAATGTTTGTAAGCACATCCACCTGCCCGTACAGAGTGGTAGCGACCGTATTCTGAAGTTGATGAACCGCAAATACACTCGTGAGTGGTATATGGACCGCGTACACGCCATCCGTCGTATCATCCCCGACTGCGGTCTTTCTACCGATATCTTTGTAGGTTATCACTCCGAGACAGAGGAAGACCATCAGCTGTCGCTCGACCTGATGCGCGAGGTGGGTTACGATTCTGCCTTTATGTTCAAATACTCCGAGCGTCCGGGCACTTATGCCTCTAAGCATCTGCCAGACGACGTGGCCGAGGAGGAGAAGATCCGTCGCCTGAACGAGCTCATCGCCCTGCAGACAGAGATGAGTGCCATCCAGAACAAGAAAGACGAGGGCAAGGAGTTTGATGTACTGGTAGAAGGATTCTCTAAGCGCAGCAGAGAGCAGCTCTGCGGTCGCACCGAACAGAACAAGATGGTGGTCTTCGACAAGGCAGGTCATCATATTGGTGAGACCGTTCGTGTGAGAATCACTGGTTCAACAAGTGCAACCTTATTAGGCGAGGCACTATGAAAGAGTTTCTAAACGTACTGAGGCGATTTGTTCCGCCATATAAGAAATATCTGGTATTGTCGGTCATCTTCAATATCCTATCGGCTGTACTGAATATCTTCTCTTTTGCGGCGCTGATACCTATCCTGCAGATACTTTTCCAGACAGGCGAGGCAGAGGCAGCCACCTCAGTAATGGCATGGGACTGGGGTAACGTGCAGGGCGTGTTGATGAACAACATGAACTACTACGTCACCCAGTTGATAGCTGCCTACGGTCAAACCACCACCCTGCTACTTATCGGCATCTTCCTGGCTGTCACCACAGCGATGAAGACGGGGGCTTATTTCTTGTCGTCGGCAACGATTATCCCTATCCGTACAGGTGTTGTGCGCGACATCCGCAACCAACTCTATCAGAAGATTAATGCACTGCCTTTAGGTTTCTTCTCAGAAGAGCGTAAGGGTGATATCATAGCCCGTATGAGTGGCGATGTGCAGGAAGTGGAAAACAGTATCATGTCAAGTCTCGATATGCTGTTCAAGAATCCTATCCTTATCATCGTTTATTTCTCTACCCTACTCTTTGTGTCATGGCAGCTCACGCTGTTCACCATTCTGTTTGTGCCTATCTTCGGCTGGTTTATGGGACTTGTTGGTCGCCGTCTGAAACAGAAGAGCATTAAAGCACAGGCCTTGTGGAGCGACACCATGAGTCAGGTTGAGGAGACTTTAGGTGGCTTGCGCATCATCAAAGCCTTCTGCGCCGAGGATAAGATGAACCAGCGTTTCGACAAGATCAATACCGCCTATCGTAACGACATCATGAAGGTGAACATCCGTCAGTCGATGGCCCACCCCATGAGCGAGTTCTTAGGTACCGTGATGATTATCATCGTACTCTGGTTTGGCGGCATCCTGGTGCTCACCAACCAGACTATTACGGGTCCTACCTTTATTTATTATATGGTCATCCTGTATAGCATCATACAACCATTGAAGGAGTTCTCAAAGGCTGGTTATAACATCCCCAAGGGACTGGCCTCGATGGAGCGTATCGACAAGATCCTGCAAGCCGAGAACGCAATTCAGGAACCAGCACAGCCCAAGCATATCGCTGCTTTCGAGCATCAGATAGAGTTCCGCCATGTGAGCTTCAAATATGGAGAGGTTTGGGTATTGAAGGATATCAACCTCACCATTCCTAAGGGAAAGACCGTTGCTTTGGTGGGCCAGAGCGGAAGCGGCAAATCGACGATGGTTGACCTGATACCACGCTATTATGATGTACAGGAGGGCGAGGTGCTGATAGATGGCATCAACGTGAAAGATCTGGGCATCCACGATCTGCGCCAGCTCATTGGCAATGTGAACCAGGAGGCCATCCTCTTCAACGACTCTTTCCGCAACAATATCTCTTTTGGCGTGGATAATGCCACCCAACAGCAGATAGAAGAAGCTGCAAAGATAGCCAATGCCTACGAATTCATCATGGCATCGGAGCAAGGTTTCGACACCAACATCGGTGATCGTGGCGGTCGCCTCTCAGGAGGTCAGCGCCAGCGTGTCAGCATTGCGCGTGCCATCCTGAAGAACCCACCGATTCTGATTCTCGACGAAGCCACATCTGCCCTCGACACTGAGAGCGAACGCCTGGTGCAGGATGCCCTGGAGCGCCTGATGAAGACACGCACCACAGTGGCCATAGCCCATCGCCTGAGCACTATCAAGAATGCTGACGAGATCTGTGTACTGCATGATGGCAAGATTGTGGAGCGTGGCACTCATGAGCAGTTACTGAATATAGACGGTTACTACAAGAAGCTACATGAAATGCAGAGTTAGTTTCCTTATCAGGACATATCTATGGACTGTTGTGGTCTTTGTCTTAGCCAAGGTAGCCTTTATGCTGCTTTGCGGCGAAGACCATGAGTATGGCATAAACGATGTGTGCCAAGTGGTGCAGCATGGTTTGGGCCTCGACCTCTCCACAGCCCTCTATTTCCTGATTGTGCCTTTCTTACTGTGCGCTGTACAGATATGGTATTGGCACAAATGGCTCAATAAGTTGCTACAAGTCTATTTTCTGATTATCTCATTGGCTTTTGCGCTGGCCTTTGTGGCCGACACAAGTCTCTATCCTTTCTGGGGTTTCAAACTCAACGCCACATGCCTGCAGTATCTTGAGAGCCCCAATGAGATGGCAGCCAGTGTCTCCACCACCTATCTCATCTGGCGGTTCCTGGCCATCGCCATAGCTACCATCATCATTTTTGATGGTTACAGACACAGGTTCCCTGTCAAGATAAGCATGCCCACCAAGCAGAAGCTGACAGAGCTTATCATCTATATCCTCAGCATCCCCCTGATGGTGATAGGCATCCGGGGTGGCGTCAGCGAGTCAACCACCAATACTGGTCAGGTGTTCTTTTCACAGCAGCTGTTTCTCAATCACTCAGCTGTCAACCCCGTGTTCAGTTTTCTCTCGTCGTTCGAGCATGGCGAAGATGATTATTATCATTACAACTATTTCGAGCCCGAGGAAATGGATGGCATCCTCAAAGATGTCTATACCACAGAGAGTGTGGGTATCGACACTCTGCTCACCACCCAGCATCCCAACGTGATTGTCATCCTGTTGGAGAGTTGTGGTGCCGTGTTCACAGAGTTGGGCGGACATCCAGAGACCATGCCACGATTCAGTCAGATAGCCAATGAAGGTATCTGTTTTACACAGTGCTATGGCAACTCCTGGCGCACCGACCGCGGTACTGTCTGCACCCTGAGCGGTTGGCCGTCGTTCCCAAATGTGTCGGTGATGAAGATGCCTGACAAGAGTCAGACGATGCCCTCTATTGCCAAGACCCTCAAACAAGCCAACTATCAGACACACTATCTGTATGGTGGCGACATCAACTTCACCAATATGCGCGGTTACCTGATAGCTACTGGCTGGGACCATCTCACCAGTATGGACGACTATCCCAAGAGTCAGGTCACCTCCAAATGGGGTGTAGCCGACGATGTCACCTTCGAGACCGTCTATCAGATGGCTACCACCATCCAACAACCATACCTCATCGGTTTCTCAACCTTGAGCAGTCATGAGCCATGGGAGGTGCCCGTCAGTCAGTTTGACGACGAGATACAGAATGCCTTCTACTATCTGGACCAGTGTATCGGCACCTTTATCGACAAACTGAAGCAGAGCCCTGTCTGGGATAACACACTCGTTGTGATGCTGCCCGACCATGGTATTCAATACCAACAGCTCGACGAGACCAAGCCCTTACGCAATCTCATCCCCGTGGTGTGGACAGGCGGTGTTGTAAAGGCCCCCAAGCGCATAGATAAGATATGCAACCAGAGCGACCTGGCAGCAACCCTGTTAGGACAGTTAGGAAAAAGCCACGACGACTTCACTTTCAGCCGCGACGTGCTGAGCAGCACCTACCGCTACCCAATGGCCGTACACAACTACAACAATGCACAGTCGATGATCGACTCTACTGGTTTCATTCTTTATGATTTCGATGCCAACCGCTTCATCAAACGCGACAGCAAGGATGCCGACCGCATGCTGAAGGTGAGCAAGGCCATCCTGCAAAAGACAACTAATGATTTGAAAGAAAGATAACGATAAAAAAACGAAATATGAAATCAATGCTTGCCAATCGCACTTTCTTAGTGCTACTCGTCATTTGTTGCATCACACTGCTTCCCTTCCTGGGCTTACCAGAGTATCACACGAAGGGTGAGCCACGTGAGGCTATCGTTTCATACTCTATGCTAGCCACTGATAACTGGACATTACCTCGCAACAACGGTGGTGAGATGGCTTATAAGCCACCTTTCTTCCACTGGTGTGTGGCTGCCGTTTCAGCTATTGGCGGTGAGGTGACAGAGGCCACCTCGCGCATCCCTTCAGCTATCGCCTTGATAGTCATGACACTGTGGGGATTCTGCTTCTTCCGCAAGCGCACCACCACGCGCACTGCCATGCTGGCAGCACTCATCGCCTTCACCAGTTTCGAACTGCATAGAGCAGGTGCCAACTGTCGTGTGGATATGGTGCTCACCATGCTCACCGTATGCGCCCTGTATCTGCTGTACCGGTGGTATGAGAACGGCATGCGCGGTATACCCCTGCTGGCCATCCTGCTCATGGGGTTAGGCACACTCACCAAGGGACCTGTAGGCTCTATCATTCCCTGCATGGTCATCGGTTGTGTGATGCTGCTACGCGGTGTCAACTTCTTCAAGACATTCTTCCTGATGCTGGCTTGGGGCGTGCTCTCACTCATCCCCTATGCCATCTGGTTCTTCTTTGCCTGGCAACAAGGTGGGCAGGAGTTCCTCGACCTGATGTACGAAGAGAATATCGGTCGTATGACCAACACCATGGGCTACAACTCATGCGTTGAACCTTGGTATTATAACTTCATCACTGTATTTGCCGGCTACGTGCCCTGGATGCTCATGCTTCTCATCTCGCTGTGCTTTATCCAGTACCGCCGCCCTGTGATGCAAGGTTGGTGGCAGCGCCTGGTGCAGTGGGTGCGCCAACTCAAGGATGTTGATCTGTTTGCCCTCACGGCCATCATCACCATCTTTGTGTTCTATTGCATCCCCCAGAGCAAGCGTTCTGTGTATCTCATGCCAATCTATCCTTTCATCGGCTATTTCATCGCCCGCTACGTGCAGTGGCTTGAGAACCAGCAGAAGCCTGTTGTACGTATCTATGGCAGCATATTGTCTGTATTAGGCATGCTGCTTCTGGTGGTGTTCCTGATCGTGAAGGGCAGACTGGTGCCTGAGAGCATTTTCGGTACAGGTAAGCATGCAGCCGACAATATCCTGATGCTGCAAGCCCTGCAACAGCTCAGTCATCCCGTGCAGTTGGCACTCCTCGTTCTACCCACAGTGTTGGGTATTTATTGGTTTGCCACCCACAACAAGAATATCTGGACGGTGTTAGCACTCACCTTCAGCATCTATTATGCCCTTGATGGCGCTATCATCCCTACCGTTCTCAACACCAAGTCGGTGAAAGAGGTTGCTGCTGATCTCGACCGTCATGTGCCAGCCAGCATGGGCACGCTCTACGAGTATATCGAGGAGGGTGTGAAAGCCAAGGGTGACCCTGTTCACTTCTTCGAGGTGAACTTCTACTTAGGCAATCGTATTGAGAGTTTCCATCTGCAGAAACCTCAAGAAGGGTTCCTGCTCATCACCAAGACTGATGCCGAGCGCAACATGCAGGCATTCCAGGCAGAAGGTTATGAGATGGAGTTATACCACGAACTTGGCAAGCGCCAGATGCAGGTATATAAGTTTAAGCGCCCCTAAGCCGTTGTGGCTTAGGGCGCAGCTATTAGTCGTCGTGTTGTCGGCGCATCATGTATTCGGCTGTTTGAATCATGCCGAATACATATTTTTTTAGAGCCTCATGACTGGTGGTGGGCTTACCCTCCTTGAAGCTCTGACCTGTAGCAGGCAGATATACGAAACGTCCACTCTTATCACGTGCAGCCACTTGGTCGTCGGCTGTATAGAACACCATGTCTCTCTGTGTTTTCAACAGGTTCACACCAAAGCCGTCGAAGTCGTATTCAGCGCCCAACAGTCCCAGTACAGTAGGCATCACATCCACCTGCATGGCCAGTTGGTCAGACAGCTGTGGCGTAACGCCAGGTCCGAAGATGATGAGCGGAATATGATTATAGGATTCAGGCAGTTCTGAGTCCACCTGTCCTACTATCTTACCATGATCGGCCATGATTACAAACAACGTGTTGTCGTACCATTTCTCCTGTCGTGCCTTAGCCAGGAAATTACCGATACACCAGTCGGCATACTCCACTATTTGCATTTCCTCGTTGTGCGATTTAGGTTTGAACCAGTCGGGTATCACATAAGGCGGATGGTTGCTCACCGTGAGCAGTGTGGCCATCCACGGTGCTTGTTGCTTGTCGGCCTCGTTGATACGCTGTAGTCCATAGTCAAACAGGAAATGGTCGCTCACACCGAACGCATTCACACGCTCATTCATCGGATAGTCCTCCTGCGCATACACAGCATCGTAGCCATTGGTACGGAAGAAGGCATTCATATTATCATATTGCGACTCGTGGGTCATAAAGAACATGTTGTGATAGCCCAACTGCTTCAGCACCGATGGCAGTCCGTGGCGCCGTGGTGTCACAGTGCCCTTCATCAGATTGCGTTTCATCAAGGCAGGAAAAGAGTAGAGCGAAGCCGTCAGACCATGGTTGGTATGGATGCCAGCCGAGTAACAGTTTGTGAAAGCCCACGAGCAGTGATACAGACTATCCAACGTGGGTGTCACCTCCTCGCGCTGCCCCAACGCATGGAGGAACGAAGCCGACATCGACTCCATCAGGATAATCACGATGTTGGGTCGGCGCTGTATAGAGTCGGGCGCCACATGCCGTTTCAGTACATCCGCAGAATCCACCGCTCCCTGTATGCCCAATTGCTGTCGGGCATAAGTGATAGCTTCGTCATAAGCCATAAGGTGCAGCTCACGGTTCTCTGGACGCATGTCGTCCATCCAGCTGGTCAGCAGGTTGAAGGTTGGAGCGATACCCAACTGGTTGAGGAATGGATCCTGACAGTAGTAGGCCTCGCTCACCTTGATGGGATTATAGCCCACACGCCCACGGATGCCAAACACGCAGAGCCCTGCCAGGCAGAGCGTAGCCACGACACGCCAGGCAATGGTTTTACCCGTCAGCGACTCCTGTGGTGCCTGCGCTATCAGCGCGTCGAAACATCGGCGCAACCACAGCATAGCCCATGCAAATGCGCCCACCGCCACCACAAACAAAGCGATGTAGAGCCAGTATGACGACTCGCCCACCACCATGCCAGCCGTAGTGTTGGCATAACCAAACCAGTTGAATATCGATGAGTTGATGTTCTTAGCGAAATAAGCATAATAAGGGATGTTGGAAGCCGAGATAGCCATCACGAGTGTATAGAGCGCCACGTACCATCCCTGCACAAAGCGGCGCCATCCGCGCTCAAAACGGTTGCAGCAGGCTGCCACCATCAGCACCAGCAAAGGCAGTGTCAGGATATAGCATGCCACCACATTGTCGAACCACACGCCCCGCACAAAAGCGCCCCAGGCACTGGCATCAGTCTGCACCGCCATAGTGCCATGCAGCGCCACATATTCTGCCCCACGAAACAATGTGGTGAACAGCAATCCCATCACATGGGCACACAACAAAAATAAAATCGAAAGACGAAAACGTCGCATAGTCTTAATCCAATATCTCCTGAATATGATACAGTGGGCGAGCCTTCACCTCTTTATAAATTTTACCGATATATACTCCTACGATACCTACGCCCACCATGAGGAATCCGCTGGTCATCCAGACCGAAAGTATCAGCGAAGCCCAACCAGGCACGGCCGTGTGTACAACCAGCGCGTGCAGCACATAGATGGCAATGCAGAAACTGATGATCAGAAATACCACACCTAAGTAGAGAATCATGTAGAGCGGTTTCACACTAAAAGAGGTGATGCCGTCCAAGGCCAGACTCAGCATCTTGTGCAATGTGTATTTCGAGGCACCCGCCTGTCGTTCGCCTATCACGTCATCTACTGTTGTTGACTGTAGTCCTATCTGTGGTATCAGTCCGCGCAGATACAAGTTATGCTCCTTATAGTCGGCCAGCATGTTGAGTGCGCGCTTACTCATCAAACGGAAGTCGGCATGGTTGAACACGCTCTCCACGCCCATCGAGGCCTGCAGTTTATAGAAAGCCTGTGCCGAGAGGCGCTTCATCACAGGATCAGCCTGTCGCGACACCTTTACGCCGTACACGATATCGCTACCCTCTTCCAGATGTTTCACCATCTGTGGGATGCAGGCGATATCATCTTGCAGGTCGGCATCGATGGTCACCACAGCATCTGCCCAGTCCTTGGCAGTCATCATACCTGCCATGATGGCATTCTGGTGCCCCACGTTACGCGCCAGGTTGATTCCTCTTACATAGCTGTTCTCCTGATGCAGTTCTTGTATGATCTGCCAAGTGCGATCTCTACTGCCATCATTCACAAACACCATCATCGAGTCACTACTGATGAGTTTCTCTTTCACCATCTGGTTGAACAACTCAGTCAGTTGCGCCACTGATTGCTTCAGCACGTCCTCTTCGTTGTAACAGGGCGAAACAGTTGCCAGTCTTATCATATCTTCTGTTTGTTTACAAATTCTGTATAAGTAATAAACTCATGTCCCTGTGCCAATAGCATCTTCACCAGTCGGTCCAGTCGATCCATCATCTGGCGACCGCTATGGTTCTTGATGATAAAAGGCATCTTGAATTCCGGATGCTCTTTCAGGTCGTAGAACTCCCAGGGGTGGAAATAAGTTACGAAATAGCCATCATGCTTCAGCACTCTCTTTACCAACCAGTGATACAAGCCCTCTGGCAGGTTGTGCAGTGAGAGCCAGAACAGAGGGAATCTGAGCCATGGCGACACCGATGCAGGGATTTGCATCACACCGTCTTTCATAAACCAGGTGCGTGGCGCCGTCAAGTGCATATATCTGCCAGGGATAAAAGCTGGGTTCAAACTTGAGTTATAGCGATAGCCGGCACGTTTTATCTCTGATTCCACCACAGGAAACATGCGTGGCTGACGATAGCCATACACCTGTCGGCCTGTTACCCTTTCCACGATTTCCTTTGAGCGTACAAAGTCGGTCTCAGTAGGTTGCCAGTGGTCCACACCATGACAGGCCACCTCATGCCCCTCGTCCATAATACGCTGCATCACCTCGGGTGCGTTCTCAGCAAAGTTACCTGTGCAGAAGAAAGTGGCTTTCACACCATTCTGCTTCAACACATCCAGAATACGGTTCGTACCTTCTTTCGACACTTTCATGCCAGCCTCTAGAGAGAAGTCCACGCCATGTTCGCGCGGCACATCAAACTCTTCGGTATCAAAACTCAGTAATATCATATAGTAATTTTATATTTTGTGGGGCAAAGGTACTAAAAAATGACGAATTATTTGTATCTTTGCACCAAAATTTGAAGAATATGGCGATAAAAGAAATATTTGGCCCGATCAGTCGCTTGGGTACTTTGATAGCCTACTACCTGCTATATGCATTTGTTTATTTGCTATCTCTGCTACCCTTCAAATGCCTCTACCTGCTGGCCGACATCATGTTCATCTTGGTATTTCACCTGGCGAGATACCGCCGGCGCGTGGTATGGCGCAACCTCACATCGTCGTTTCCACAGAAGAGCAAGACCGAACTACGCCTCATCGAACGCCAGTTCTATCATTGGTTTTGCGATTATATCTTCGAGACCTTTAAACTGCTGAGCATCTCAAACGAGCAACTGCTGGAACATATCGAGTTCAGAGGTGTTGAGGAACTAGAGAAGGTGTTCGACGAGGGGCGCAACTGCTCTGCCATCCTGGGGCACTATTGCAACTGGGAGTGGCTCTCGGCCTCAGGACTGGCTTTCAAGCAGTATCCTCAAGCTGCCATGGGACTTATCTACCACCCACTCTATAACAAGGCCTTCGACCGTTTGTTTATCAACCTGCGCTCGAAGCATGGTGGTGTGTGTATACCCAAAAAGGATATCTTACGTTTTCTGGTTGATTACCGTCATGAGAACCGTCGTTCGCTGTTCGGCTATATCAGCGACCAGGCCCCCAAATGGGAGAATATGCACCTGTGGCTAGATTTCCTGAACCACGACACGGCTGTGTTCACTGGCGGCGAGCGCATCATGCAGAAGATGAACGATGCCGTGTTCTACGTGGATATGCAGCGCCCACGCCGAGGCCAGTATATATGCACTTTCCGTCTGCTCTCATCTGAAGCTGCCAAGGAAGCCGACAACGCTATCACGCGTAAGTTCTTCCAGATGTTGGAGAACAGCATCCAACAGCAACCCGCCTACTATCTTTGGACGCACAACCGATGGAAGCGCACCCATGAAGCATTCGACAAGCGATTTGAAATTAAGAACGGAAAGGTTATCCCCAGAGCATAGCGAGCATCATGAAAAAGAAAGTATTCATCAACCCCAAATATGAGTATCTGCGCAATTACATCCTGCAGATACCAGCCATCATGGAACAAGAAGGGACCTATATCTATGGCGGTCGCCGAAATCTCATTAAACTCTTCGAAGCCGAGGATGGCACACAGCTCAACGTGAAACGATTTCAGAAACCACGTCTGCTGAATAATCTGATATACTCATCGGGTATCCGCAAGCCCAAAGGGGTGCGCGCTTTCACCTATCCAGCCATTCTGCTGGCCAAAGGGATTGAGACGCCTGAGGCCGTGGCCTATATCGAATATCGCAATGCCGCCGGACTTCTTCAGCATAGCTATTTTATCAGTCGGCAATGCCCCTATCGCCATCTGCTCTACGAGCTAGGCGACGCCACTCCGGATGTCTATGACCCCTTGGCAAAAGCTCTGGCCAGATACACCGCCTATATGCATGATCACGAGGTGCTGCATCTCGACTATTCACCAGGCAATATCCTATGGGATATCGATGCCAACGGCACCTACCATTTCTCATCGGTAGATATCAACCGCATGCGCTTTGGTGCTGTCAACATGCAGGAAGGGTGCAAAAGTTTCTGTCGCTTATGGGGCCCCAAGGCGTTCATCCAACTATTGGTAGAGGAATATGCCCGTGCGCGCCATTTCGACCCTGCTACATGCACGGCCATCACAATGAAAGCGCGTGCCGAGTTCTGGCAGCGGTACCAGAAAAAACGTGAAATAGAATTCAAATTGGAATTATAACTATCCAATTTCCGTGTAGGGCTTATCCAGATCTAACACATGGAAATTATGCTGACGCTGGTGATCACCATCTGGTATCACCATGTAGCTGCCATATTTGTTAGATAGATAGGTGTCATATTGAGCCACCCCCATCACCTGTTTTCCCTCAAAGCTGTAGGGAGACGGGGTGCCCAAGATTTCTTTCTGCATAGCACCACGTTCACCATCATCATAGTCGGCCACCAGTGCCGAGCGATCGTAATCATACTTCAGCAGTAGCTTTCGTATCTTGCGCTGCACACCGGCCATCGAGTAGAGACAGCGGCACAACAGTGGCACCCATGACGAGGGACCATGCCCATGCTTATAAGGATCGCGATGAATGAGATACAGCACGCGCTTCCAGTATTCATAGGCAGCAAACTGCCATTTGCGCGCCAGCCATCCATTGGGTACGCCATCAATGGGAAACACATCGATATAAATACCTCCTAAATAATGCAGGTGTGTGCGTTCTATCAGTGTGGTAGAAGCATCCTGCACCTTACCAAAAGGCAAGGGGTAAGTGGTATCGTTCTCAGCACAAACCAGTTCGAATGGCTTCTCCAGCCACTCTTGCGAATGCATTATCAGCTGCTCGTAGTCAGGTCGGGGCATGGCTATGTCGATATCATCATCCCAAGGAATGAAACCTTTGTGGCGCACAGCCCCGAGCTGAGTGCCTGCCCAGATATAATAACGCAATCCATACTCACGGCAGCAGGCGTCAATAGCCAGCAAAATGCGCAGGATGCGCTGATGTAACAAGTCGATATCGTAATTTGCCATAGTTATAACAGATGTTGTGGGATGGCATGCTGTGCATGCTCAAAATCCTCTGGTGTGTCCAGCTCGTATGAAAAGAAACGTGTGGTATCTACTACCTTAAAGGTGTGACCCTGAGGAATCAGTCGCTCAAAGGCACGCTCATAGAAGATATCTATCAGTCCTTCCTTCTCTATCATCAGGTCCAATTCACGATACAGGGCTTCGCTATATGCTGCTGTAATCTTCTCAATACCTACACTCTCGCCAATAGCTGCGCTCACGCTGCAGGTCTTGCTAATCTCAGCCACGTAGAAGTCGTTATCCACGATAATCTTCATCTCCTCCTCGCCCAGTTCATGACGATTCAGTGCCAAAGCCGACTCTTGCTGACTTGCTATTTCAGCCACCGTCTGTGGGTCGCACAGGATATCGCTATCCATCAACAGGAACTCATGTCCGCGCACTACCTGTCCGGCCAACCACAATGAGTAGATATTGTTATTATGTGCATAATCGGTATTGTCGATAAAGTGAACAGTGTAGCCTGGATAATGCACAGTGATGAAATCTCGAATCATCTCTGAGCGGTAGCCTGTTACAACCACAAACTCCTGGATGCCGACACCAATCATCGCGTCGATGGTGCGCTGTAACAGCGTTTTGCCACCCACCTCCAGCAGGCACTTTGGTTTCTCGTCAGTAAGCGGTCGCAGCCTCTTGGCCATCCCCGCCGCCAATATCACACCTATCATCAATTATCAATTGTCAATTATCAATTATTATTAAGCACTCTCAGTATCGTATCCACCACAACCTGCGTCTGCTCTCTGCGTCCCAGTGTGATACGCACGCACTGCTCCAGTCCCTTGTCGCTCATGAATTTAATCTTGTAGTTCTGGTCGGCCAGTGCCTTCTGCAGGGCTTCCTTTATCTCCACAGGATATTTGATGAGGATAAAGTTGGCCACACTCTTATAGACTTTGAATCCAGGTTTGTCGCCTAGTGCCTTCTGGTAGAGCTGGCGCCCCCATTCCATATCGTCGGCCACGTGGCGGTAGTGGTCGTCGCTGTCCAATGCAGCCAGAGCCACCGCCTCTGAGAATCGGTTGTAACCCAAATACTTGTTGATATAGCTCACAAAGTGGTCATGACCGGCTCCGATAAAACCGAATCCGCAGCGCAGTCCGGGCAGTCCGTAGAATTTCGACAGAGTGCGCGAGATAATCAGATTTCTGTACTTATTAACCAAAGGTGCAATATAGTCAGTATCACTGGTGATAAAGCTGGCATAAGCCTCATCAATCAGCACCATGGTGTCGTCAGGGATATTCTCCATGATACGTCCTATCTCCTCAGGCGTCAAGCAGTTGCCCGTTGGATTGTTAGGCGATGCCAACAGTAGCATTCTGGGATGGATGCGGTTGGTGTATTCTATCACCTCGTCAACATCATAAGCGAAGGTATCCTCCTGTTCGTGCAGTGGATACATCTCAAATGTGCCATAGCATTCGCTGGCCACTTTATTATAATACCACCATGAGTATTCGGGTATGAGTATCTTCTTGTTGTCGCCCTTCATCAGATAGTAATGAATGGCATTTTTCAGGATGTCTTCACCACCGTAGGCCAATAGCACCTGCTCTTCTGCCACACCGTAAATCTCGCTGAGTTTTACGGATACGACGCTTTTTTTGCCCTGATCGTAGATGCGTGTATAGAAGCAAAGTGTTTTGGGGTCAAAATTGCGGATCGCTTCTACAACCTTCTCACTGGGTTCGAAATTAAATTCATTTCGATCCAGAAAATTCATTTCCTTCTCCATAATCGTCATTATTTGGGTGCAAAGTTACAATATTTTTAGCTTTTTATGCCATACAATCATAGTTTTTTATATCTTTGCACTAAAATATTACCTTTTTAATCATGAAACAATCTACAATAGTCAACAAGCTCAGGCATTATCTCTCAGATTTCCGGACGGTGTTTCTGGTATGGCTTATCATGGCACTGATACCCTGGTTGCGTATCTGGCTCAAGGGTAAGTTCGATCTGGACTACTCCATCTTCTACCATCAGAAACTCCCAATTATAACCAGGATTTTGTTTCATCACCTGCTGCATCCGCTCCTTCATCAGATCGAACGAAGCCTCCTCATTATAGGCAGGCAAGATGATCGTGACTGTTTTCATAGAGTCAATCATAATCAGATCTTATTAGGTCAAAAAATTAAAAGTGCGACACAAATCGCTTTCAAATTAGTTATTTTGTAGGCAAATATACAAAAAAACAACAAATAATTCGTACCTTTGCAGAAAAATTTGCTTTTCATGCATAAAAAACAAACATTAGGTGAGATTTTTCGCTTCGGCATCGTCGGTGTGATAGCTGTAGGCATCCATTATGGTGTCTATTGGCTACTTCAGCGCTGGATGTCTGTCAATATCGCTTTCACAATAGGCTATGTCATCAGTTTCGTAGCCAATTATCTACTCTCAGCAACTTTCACCTTCCGCAAACACACGTCTGTGAGCAATGGTGCCGGTTTTGCCTCAGCCCATGCCTTCAACTACTGTTTGCAGCTAGCGCTGTTTAATGGATTCCTGTCACTAGGCGTTTCTCGTGCACTGGCTCCATTTGCTGTTTTCTGCATTTCGGTGCCAGTCAATTTCCTGGTAGTGCGTTACGTTTTTAAACATTTCTCCCGCTCATGAGTGCTACTCCCATCATCGGTTTCGATGCCAAGCGTATCGTGCGCAACGGCACAGGTCTGGGGTCATATGGTCGAACCTTGGTTTCCGACCTCTCAGCCTACCCTCTCTCCTTGCGTCTATATGCCCCCGACGAAGGGTGTGCTGAGTTTCGGTCGCAGGTGCTGGGGCCCAGCAATGTAAGTCTTCTCACACCTCGTTCTTCTATCATGCCTGGTGCCTTCTGGCGCAGCTATGGCATTGTCAGAGATCTGCAGCGCGATGGCGTTCAACTCTACCATGGTCTTTCGGGCGAGTTGCCTATTGGCATCAAGCGGAGCGGCATCAAGACCGTTGTCACCATCCACGATCTGATATTCCTGCGCCATCCTGAGTTCTATCACCCCATCGATGTCAAGCTCTACACCTGGAAGTTCCGTCAGACACTTAAGGAGGCTGATCATATTATCGCTATCAGCGAATGCACAAAGCGCGATATTCTCTATTATGGCGGTCAAGCCATCTCACCCGATAAGATATCACTCATCTACCAGGCTCATGCCTCACGTTTTCACAATCAGGTGTCTGCGGATGCCATCGCCCAGGTGCGCCGTCAATATGGCCTCACCATGCCTTTTATACTCAGCGTAGGCTCTATCGAGGCGCGCAAGAATATCCGTTTGGCTGTTCGCGCACTGGCCCATCTGCCTAGCGCCATCCATCTGGTGGCTGTAGGCAAGTCGACAGCCTATTCCAAACAGGTAGAGCAGGAGGCCATTAAGAGTGGACTTGGGCATCGTGTGCATTTCTTGCATGGTGTTCCCGACGAACAACTCAACATTCTGTATCACGAAGCCGAGGCCTTTGTCTATCCCAGTTTCTATGAAGGTTTTGGAATCCCCATCATCGAGGCCATTCGCTGCGGTCTGCCCGTTGTAGCCTGCACAGGCAGCTGTCTAGAAGAAGCAGGCGGACCAGACAGTCTGTATGTCTCCCCCGATGATACCGAAGGCATGGCCCATGCCATTCGTCAGTCGCTCAAGGGAGCAGCCGACAGGCAAGAGCGCATCCGTCGCAGTCTCGATTATATCCGCCGTTTCGACGGTAACGATGTTGCAGGTCAGGTCTATGCGCTTTATCAGCAACTTATAGCAGGCATCTGACTTGCAGGTTCATATCCGTCGTTGCCGGTTTGTCGGCACTGCTGCTCCTACCAATCTTAGCAACCAACAGCAAATGTCTGCTCATCTGGGTACGCAACATCAGCCAATAGCGCAAGCCCTCGCCATAATACTGTTGCATGTTGTAGGTGTATAGCGGTCCGTTTTCATAGCCATACACCCTACAGTCATAATTATCGGCATGATAATAGGCAACGCCCGCATGCGCTCGAAACCATTTATAGTCGTAGGAGAGTCGTCCACTCACGATGCCACCCCAGTCATATTCTTTAGCAAGATAGTTGCCATCACATTGCAGTTTCAGTCCCAATCCACAATCCCATTGGTGTGCTAACGCCAATCGCATACGATGTATGTTCTCATCAGCTTTCAACCGGTAACGGCCTGCCAACTGCCAATGGTCGGAGGTATAGTTAGCCTGCAGCAGGTAGTCCATCGACCACGACTGCGACTTCTGTCGATATCTCACCCAAGGGAAGTAAGCATAGTCAGCATAGCCTGTCAGCTGCCATCGTGACGAAAGTTGCCAGGTGGCTCCTACGTATATACCACTCTCATTCTGTACATGTCCACCATCGCTATAGCTTTGGGCATCGAGCGCAACATAACGATAGGAATAGAATCGCTGGAGTGCCATCAGTGTCAGTCCGTTTGCAGCGGTCATACTCAGACTATTAATGGTAGCCAAATGCCCATGCCCATCCACAGCCGTCTCACCATTCAACGCCCATCTGCTGTTGGCGTAACCATAGTCGGCACTTACATTCAGATAGTCGCTACCTTGTGGTTTATAGAGATTGTACAGGAACTTGGTATTAGGGCGCAACGGGCGGTCTAAGTACGTATAGAGCATATTCATTCCCAGACGCAGTCCGTTAGACCGATATCTCAGTTGTCCGCCCGTTTTCAAGGCATGCATGTTATGCTTCTTTGCCAGTTCTGAGGCCGTTCGGTGATAACCAGTTGTCAGTAGTGTACGCGCTGTACCATCGGCATTCAGTGTAGCATCCATCGGCGCATACGATACAAAGGCAGTGGCTTGCAGTCCTCGTGCCAGACGGATGGTTGCCCCCGCCCCCTGCAGGTAAGTTTCTGTTCGCGACGAATGTGCTCGCAGTGTGTTTGTACTGCGCCCCAGATTCTGGAGCATGGCCAGTTTTCCTAATGCAAAGCTATTATTCATCACCAGTCCCATACCCATGCTCACCTTAAAATTACCCAGCACCAACGTCTCTATCCGTCCACAGTGATTCAACTGCAGATAAGGCGAATAGAAATCATAGCCCCAGCTGTTACGTCCCTTAAAAAAGGGCTCGCCGGCATCCTGATCGGCTACCAGTCCTGCCGTCAGCTGGTCGCCATGTTGCAACTGGTATCTAAACCAGTGCCCGTCGCTCATAGGCACCTTGGTAGTGAACGTCAGCTCATGGTGAGTATAGCGTTTTGTTTTAGCGTCGCCAATAAAAATAAAGTAGGTAAGCAGTTCGCGCTGTACGGGCAGTAGCGTTGTTAACATCCGCAACTCAGCAGCAGACTTCATAGGACCGTAACGATACAGATAGACCATCAACTCTTCCACCTGCTGCGCTGAGAGGAAAGGTAGCGCTTCCAGTTCTTCTCGCGTGGCAGTATTGATATTGATGGGATGCTGCTCCAGGTCACACAACAAGTCATAAGTATGCTGCCATGTCCCAGCGTCGGCATCCTCAACCGTCAGCACCTGCTCCAGATAAGGTTCCCACGCCCGTTTCTCCTGTCCGTGCCCAACCAGCACCGACCAACATAATAGGCTTAATAATAATAGTCTCATTAGTCTATATCTCATTTTTTAAGCGGCGCAAAAATACAAAAAAAACGCGAAAATCATCTAATATTATCTTTTTTTCATGCAATCTTTTGCTATTCGTACCAAAAAAGTAGTAATTTTGCACCCGGAATGAGAAAAGGGTTTATCATAGCAATGACGCTGATAGCCTCTTGCGCCCAGGCACAAGAGGAGCAGAAGTTGACCGCCGAGCAGGTGCTGGCGGAGATGAACTCGCCTACGTTTGTACCAACGGTGAAGGTAGGAAAGGTACTACACGAGGGTGACAGCATACAGTATATGGAGATGAACAACGTGTACGTATATCCACAACTGACCTTCAAAAGCAAGAAACAGGCGCAACAGTATATGCGACTGGTGACAAACGTTAAGAAAGTGCTGCCCATCGCTAAAGAAGCGCGCATGATGCTGATTGAGACCACCGAATATCTGGAGACACTGCAAACAGACCAGGAAAAGGCGGAACACATGAAGCGCGTAGAGGCCGACATATTCAAGACCTATAAACCCAAGATGAAGAAACTGACCTATAGTCAGGGTAAGCTACTGATTAAGCTGATAGACCGCGAATGCCATTCGAGCAGTTACGATATGATTAAGGCATTTATGGGACCACTGAGAGCAGGCTTCTGGCAGGTGTTTGCTTGGGGATTCGGTGCATCGCTCAAAAAGGAATACGATGCACAGGGCGTGGACCGACTGACGGAGCGTGTGGTGCTGATGGTGGAGAGCGGACAGATTTGAGCATTATTTTGCCTAAATATTTTGTTATGTGATAAAATATGTATATCTTTGCACTCGGAAATAATAAAGATTTTGTGTGGAAAAAACTGAGTTTACTCTTTTAAATAAGATCCAGACACCAGATGACTTAAGAAAGTTGAAGGTGGAAGAACTACCACAGGTGTGCGACGAACTGCGCAGAGACATCATCGAAGAGGTGGCAGTAAACCCTGGACACTTAGCCTCGAGCTTGGGTGTGGCCGAAATAACGGTCGCACTGCATTATGTATATAATACACCAGAAGACAGAATCGTTTGGGACGTAGGACATCAGGCCTACGGACATAAGATACTGACAGGACGAAAAGACCGTTTCTGCACTAACAGAAAGTTGGGCGGTATCAAACCGTTTCCATCGCCTCAGGAAAGCGAATACGACACCTTTGCCTGCGGACATGCCAGCAACTCGGTTTCTGCAGCATTGGGTATGGCAGTAGCAGCTGAGTTGGAAGGCAAGCCCGACCGACATGTAGTGGCTGTGATTGGTGACGGTGCACTGAGCGGCGGACTGGCCTTTGAGGGACTGAACAACGTCTCGAGCAGTCCGAACAACCTGCTGATTATCCTGAACGACAACGACATGTCGATAGACCGTAGTGTGGGCGGCATGCAGCAGTATCTGCTGGCGCTGAACACCAACGAAACATATAATGCCCTGAAATTCAAAGCGGCACGCTGGATGAACCGTCACGGACTGATGAATGAAGACCGCAGAAACGGCATCCTGCGACTGAGCAACGCCGTGAAGAGCGCCATATCACACCAGCAGAATATCTTTGAGGGTATGAACATCCGCTACTTTGGCCCATTCGACGGACATAACGTAAAGGAACTGGTGCGCATTCTGAGTCAGTTGAAGAACATGAAAGGACCGAAGCTGTTGCACCTGCACACAAAGAAAGGACACGGCTATGCGCCTGCTGAGAAGGATGTAACAACCTGGCATGCTCCAGGCAAATTCAACCCCGATACAGGTGAACGACTGGTGGATAACGACCCTACCAAGCCACAGAAATATCAGGATGTGTTTGGACACACGCTGTTGGAACTGGCTAAGCAGAACCCAAAGATAGTGGGCGTGACACCAGCCATGCCCAGCGGATGCTCAATGAACATCATGATGAAGGAGATGCCCGAACGCACCTTCGACGTGGGAATAGCCGAGGGACATGCGGTGACCTTCAGCGGCGGTATGGCAAAAGACGGACTATTACCATTCTGTAATATCTACAGTGCCTTTGCCCAGCGTGCTTTCGACAATATCATACACGACGTGGCACTGCTGAACCTGAACGTGGTGTTCTGCTTTGACCGCGCCGGATTGGTGGGTGAAGACGGACCAACACACCATGGTGCCTTCGACTTGGCTGCACTGAGACCTATCCCCAACCTGACAATATGCTCTCCCTTAGATGAGCATGAGCTGAGACGACTGATGTACACAGCTCAGCTTCCAAATAAGGGACCATTCGTGATTCGCTATCCACGTGGTGGTGGCGAACTGCAAGACTGGCGCTGTCCGCTGGAGGAAATCAAGGTGGGTACTGGACGCAAATTGCACGACGGCGATGACGTGGCCGTGCTGAGTATTGGCCCCATCGGAAACAACGTCACACGTGCCATTGCTCAATTGACAAATGATAATGAAAAATTGACAGTTGCACATTATGATATGCGTTTCTTGAAACCAATCGACGAGAATATTCTCGAAGAGGTGGGCAAGAAATTCAAGCACATCGTGACCGTAGAGAACGGTACACGCGAAGGCGGACTGGGAAGTGCGGTGCTGGAGTGGATGAACGATCATGGCTACTCACCACGCGTAATAAGACTGGGACTGCCCGATCACTTTGTGGAGCATGGCACTGTAAAAGAGCTGCAACACATGGTAGGCATTGACGAAGAGGGTATCATAAAAGCTATCACTCAACATTAAACACTCATGAAAATTGTAATCGTAGGTGCAGGCGCCGTAGGAACTCACCTGGCAAAACTGTTGTCGAGAGAACATCAAGACTGCGTGCTCATAGATGCCGACGAGGAACGTCTGGCCAAGATGAGCGAGTATGACGTGATGACTTATTGCGCATCGCCAACGAGCATCAAAGCCCTAAAAGAGGCCGGTACACCTAATGCCGACCTGTTTGTGGGTGTGACACCTGAGGAAAGCATCAATATCAATGCGTGTATTCTGGCACATGCCTTAGGCGCTAAGAAAACAGTTGCACGTATTGACAACTACGAATATCTGGCACCCAGTCTGCAACCTTTCTTCAAGAACTTAGGACTGGACTCACTCATCTACCCTGAGGTGCTGGCTGCCATTGATATCAACAATGGACTGAAACTGAGTTGGGTGAGACAGCGATGGGACGTGCACAACGGTGCACTCATCCTGCTGGGCATCAAACTGAGAGCTCAAGCTGAAATACTGAACCAGCCACTGAAAGACTTATGCGGTCCTGACGACCCCTATCATATCGTGGCCATCAAACGTGGTGGTGACACCATCATACCAAGCGGACTGGACGAACTAAGAGTGGGCGACCTGGCCTACTTTATGACCACCAAGGAGTATATCCCTTACATACGTAAGATTGTAGGCAAGGAGCACTATACCGATGTGAAGAATGTGATCATGATGGGTGGCGGCAAGACGACCGTACGCGCTGCACTAACGGTGCCAGAATATATGCACGTGAAGATCATCGAGAAGGATGCTAAACGCTGCGAAAAGTTGAACGAGCTTCTAGAGAATCTGGACACGATGGTGATTCATGGCGACGGACGCGACTTAGGACTGCTGGAGGAAGAGGGCATCCGCAACACACAGGCTTTTGTGGCGCTGACGGAGAATGCCGAGACAAACATCCTGGCCTGTCTGACTGCTAAGAAGATGGGCGTGCGAAAGACGGTGGCTATGGTGGAGAACCTGGACTACGTAAGCATGGCTGAAAGTCTGGATATCGGCACCATCATCAACAAGAAGACCATCGCTGCCAGCCATATCTACCAGATGCTGCTGGATGCCGACGTGAACAACCTGAGATCACTGATGATGGTTGACAGCGAGGTGGTGGAGTTTACAGCTGCCGAAGGCTCACGAGTGACCAAGAAGCCTGTAAAAGACCTGGGACTGCCATTCGGAGTGACCATTGGCGGACTGGTGCGCAACGGTCATGGCATGCTAGTGAACGGTAACTCACAGATTGAAGCTGGCGACTCTGTCATGGTGTTCTGCCACGAACAGAAACTGAACAACATAGAAAAATATTTCAAGAAGAACGCGATATGGTAAACTTCCGTATCATCAGCAAGATCATAGGCTCACTGCTGTTCATAGAGGCACTGTTTATGTCGCTATGCGCACTCATCGCATTCTCGTATCATGAGGATGACCTGATGGCTTTTCTTGTTTCGCTGCTGATAACCTTCGGAAGTGGCTTTTTCTTTATGTACCTGGGGCGCGAATCAGACAACAGCCTAAACCGTAGAGATGCCTACCTGTTGGTGACAGCAGCATGGGTGGTGTTCTCATTCTTCGGCATGCTGCCCTTTCTGACACATGGTTGTATCACCAACGTGACAGATGCTTTCTTTGAGTCAACATCAGGTTTTACCACCACGGGCGCATCTATCATCGACGATGTGGAGATACTACCACACGGCATCTTGTTCTGGCGATCGCTCACACAGTGGATAGGCGGATTGGGTATCGTATTCTTCACCATCGCCATCTTGCCATCGCTGGTAGGCGGTAGCGTGAAGGTGTTTGCTGCAGAGGCCACAGGCCCCATCAAAGCGAAGATGCACCCACGACTGACCACCACTGCCAAGTGGATTTGGAGTATATATCTGATACTGACATTGGGCTGCGGACTGGCCTATTGGGCAGCTGGCATGAACTGGTTTGAGGCACTGAACTACTCGATGACGACCACCGCCACTGGCGGATTTGCGATACATAACGAGAGTACGGAATATTTTCACTCCCCTACCATCGACTATATCTCGATTGCCTTCCAATTCCTGTCAGGTATTAACTTCACCTTATTATATATAAGTATAGTAAAGATGAAGCTGAAGGCGCTCTTTACCAACTCAGAATTCAAGCTCTATCTGAGTGTGGTAGTGGGAGCCACGCTCTGGATCATGTATCTGCTGCTGACACGCATGAACTACGATCTGGAGCATGCCTTCCGTGCAGCCCTGTTCCAGGTAGTATCATTTATCACCACCACGGGTATGTTCAACGAGGATGCGGGTATGTGGCCGCATATCACATGGGTGATACTGGGCGTGGTGATGTACTTAGGTGCCTGTGCTGGTAGCACCAGTGGAGGATTCAAGTGCATCAGAGGCGTGATGCTGCTCAAGGTGATACGTAACAACTTCCGACAGATACTGCACCCTAATGCTGTGCTACCAGTAAAGATAAACGGCATGAATATCCCACAGTCGAAACTTGTGGCGCTGTTTGCTTTCTTCACGCTCACCATACTGATGACACTCGTTACAGCCACCATCATGATTGTAGCTGGTATCGACAATACCAATGCCATCACCATCGCACTGAGTTGTGTGAGCAACGTGGGACCAACACTGGGCACACAGATAGGACCGGTGATGTCGTGGTCGATACTGCCTGAGTATATCAAGTGGATTTTGTGTCCGCTGATGCTCATGGGACGTCTGGAAATCATGACGGTACTGGTGCTGTTTACACGCACCTTCTGGAAAGAAAACTAAGAGAAGTGAGAACTGAGAAGTAAAAATTGACAACTAAAAATATAACTGAGACGATGTACAAATTTGAACCACTGCTGAAGCAGACACTCTGGGGAGGTGACAAAATTATCCCCTTCAAGCATTTGAATGATAAACTGGAAAACGTTGGCGAAAGCTGGGAGATTTCTGGTGTGAAAGACAATGAGACCATCGTAAGCGAAGGACCTCAGAAGGGCAAAAGCCTGAATGAACTGGTGCGCGAACAGAAAGGTAAACTGGTAGGCGAAGCTAATTACGAGCGCTTTGGCGACGAGTTCCCACTGCTCATCAAGTTTATCGACGCTCGTCAGGACCTGAGCATACAGGTGCATCCCACCGATGAGATTGCTCACCGCCAAGGAAAGAGTCGTGGTAAGACTGAGATGTGGTACGCTTTGGAGTCGGCTCCAGGCGCACAACTCTATAATGGCCTGAAAAAGCAGATCACACCCGACGAATACAAACAGATGGTGGAGAACGACACTATCACCGATGCACTGGCTCGTTATGAAGTGAACGAGGGTGACGTATTCTTTATCCCTGCTGGACGTATCCACGCCATCGGTGCTGGTTGCTTTGTAGCTGAGATACAACAGACAAGCGATGTAACCTACCGTATCTACGACTTTAAGCGCAAGGATAAGAACGGTAACTATCGCGAGTTGCACACCGAACTGGCTGCCGAGAGCATTGACTATACCGTACTGCCCAACTATCGTGCAGAATATGAGCGCACCAAGAATGAAGGTATTCAGGTGGCTACCTGCCCCTATTTCACCACAGCGGTATATGACCTGACAGAGCCCATGACACTGGACTACAGTGAGCTCGACTCATTCGTCATCCTCATTGCTGTGAAGGGCGAAGGTACCATCACCGCCAATGGCGAGGAGACCACCTTCCGAATGGGCGACACCATCCTATTGCCCGCCACCACTGGCGAGGTAAAAGTATCTGGCGAAGTAAAATTCCTCGAAACCTTTGTATAGTACTTTTAGATAATAAGAACATAAGGACATAAATAAGCCGCAGCTAAAAAAATTTGTTCTTATGTTCTTTTTATCTAAACAATCGCGTTCTTATTATCTAAATAAGCGCGGATGTCGGATTGAAGGCGGCGGAAGGGCTCGGAGGTCATGTAGCCCGTGTTCTTCTTAAGCATCACCTTAATGTCCTGCAGCGAGTTTTCGTAGCAGGACATTTCATTTCGCTTCTGCGTACGATGCGCTACGGCATGGAAAATCTCATTCTGGCGCTCCTGGCGCAGCAGATTGCACACTTTGGAGAGAATGGGCGACACAACCGTGTCGAAGAGGTGGTGACCTTGTATATATAAATAGGTGGTCTGCGGAGTAATACCTAGTGCCTGGATATCAGCCTTGGTTTCAAGATACTCATCCTTGGCATCAGGAAACTGGCGCTGCAGCTCGTTAATCTTAGTGCGCACCTTGCGACGCACATGATTGATAGACGTAACCGGATTCTGCACACTGAAACCACCGGGATCAGCTATACGGCAGAAGTCGGTGATGGAGAACTTGGGATAGTTGCCATTACGATACACCATGACACTCCACACAAACAACGGGAAGATAGCCTCGGAGAACTGCGCAAAATAGTCGCGGAAATCAAAGATACGATGATCGTTGAGCGTGACCGACACACAGACATTATGCAGCGACGGGGCGTAGCACTGGAAGTTCTCGATAGCATATACGTAGGTGTGGAACACGTACGGACTGTTGATAACGCGCCTTGACTGATGAGTGCGACCCTGTATCAGGTAGTCGTAATCAGCATCTACACAGGCTATCATGTCGCGGCCCAGCGGACCGTCAGTCTCATTGTTATGCTCTCCTTCCTCCAGAAAGTTCATCAGCACGGATTTCTTACCACGCGTGAGATTGATTTTCGAGGGGAGCATCACCTCGAAATAGCGCTTGTCGTCTTCAAACTCGCTGAGAACTGTGCGCCAGAAATAGATATCATCGTAGCTCTCGACATAGGCCACTATTCTGCGGCGCGCCTTCTTGGAGGTGAGCGCATTGGCCGCCTCGAAATAACTACTGCTGATATTATCCCTTAATCTGCTCGGCATAACTCTCAACACTCAACACTCAACTATAAAGTAATATCACTCACTTCGGTAACGCAGTCTACCCAACCATTCATCACAATAGCAGGCGAATGGGTGGTGAGGATGATCTGTACGTTGGGATTGAGCTCCACACAGAGATCGACTAAGCGCTTCTGCCATTCAAGATGCAACGACACCTCAGGCTCGTCCATGAACAGCACGTAAGGTTGATTGTCCTCTACCAGCACGGTGAGCAGGATGATGAGCATCTGCTTCTCACCACTCGACAACTGATAAGGCAACAGCACCTCGCCTATCTGGGTGAAGCGCAACTCATTCTCGGTGCGGATAATCTTTTTGCCCGTTTCGCGGAACAGCTCATCGACAATGTCCTGGAAACGTGACTTTTTTTGTGAAAGTTGCTGAGCAGTGTCAGTATCACCGCTCTGCAACTTCTCGATAATACGATTGCCTATGTTTACCTGATAATCGAGGTACTTACGCTGCAGATTGTAGAGCTGGATGTCGAGCAGCGAACCACCACCCACACCTGCCAGCGCAGAAAAGGCCTGACGCAGAAAACCTTCGCCCTCAGCCAAGGCCTGCTGCAGGTTGGTATCGAGCGAACGAATCATGTCGTAACGAATCCACTTGGCATCCTCGGGCACCACATCCAGGTGGACACCCTTGAGCATATGAGAAGGGAACTCGCCTCCGGCAATCAAACCTTTCACCACCTTGTTCAAGATGGTACTCTTGCCCTGACCATTTGTACCACTGAGGATATTAACCTGACGGTTAAGCTCCCACACAATATGTTTCTTACCGCTCCAAAGAGAGTCGATCTCGATGCGTTTGATATAATCAGCGTATTTAGGCATAGGCAATGGATTTTTATAAAGAGTTACTGATTTTTATCGCGACTTGAAAGGCGGGCGAATCTCGCCAGGATGCCAAACATCTGCTATAGCAATCTCAAAAATAATTATACTATAGCCAGGAATTGAAGAAGAACCAGCTTCGCCATAAGCAAGCTGATAAGGAATATAAACTTTCCAGCGATCACCCTTCTTCATGTGCTGAAGGGCTGTACAGAAACCTTCGGTAAACAATGAGTTGACGGTACCGGAAGAGGTTTTAACCGGGTTCCAGCTTGCACAAGCCTTAAGCATACCTGCAGTAGCCCAATCAAAATCACCAAGGAAGGTCTGCTCAAAGACATAGCCATTCTTATATGACTTAGAAGGAATCAAGCTGCCACGGTAGGTATAGAGAACAGAGTCGGTAAACAAAGCGGTCTCTGTGCCGCTACCTGACTCTAGAACATCCACATAGATATAGTCAGCAGCTGTAAGACCTGGAGTAGTTGCATCTTTAGTGTAAGTGAGAATCTTCTTGTAACTGGGATTTGCAGCTAACTCACTGAGATAGGTATCGTTCTTCTGCTGCCAGTTGTCGAACTCACCTTCGGTCTCGCTCTCATCGCTGCACGATGATACTATCCCCATTAAAGGGAACAGTATCACGGCGAGCAATATGTATTTTAAACGCTTCATTTTTTACTGGAGTTTCTTCAGTAATGATGCGATGCTTACCTTATCCTCGATGATTGAGTTAAGATCGCTGATGTTTACACGCTCCTGCTCCATAGTGTCGCGGAAGCGCAGGGTTACCTTACCATCGGTGAGGGTGTCGTGATCCACGGTTACGCAGTAAGGAGTACCAATGGCATCCTGACGACGGTAACGCTTACCGATAGAATCCTTCTCATCATACTGGCAGTTGAAGTGGAACTTCAGCTGATCGATAATCTCGCGAGCCTTCTCGGGCAGACCATCCTTCTTAACCAGAGGCATCACAGCGCACTTAACAGGAGCAAGGGCTGCGGGCAACTTGAGTACGGTACGTGTCTCGCCGTTCTCCAGCTTCTCCTCCTCGAAGGCGTGACACATGATGCTCAGGAACATACGATCCACACCAATAGAGGTCTCAATCACATATGGAGTATAGCTCTCGTTGGTCTGAGGATCGAAGTACTTGATGCTCTTACCAGAGAACTTCTCGTGCTGCGACAGGTCGAAGTTGGTACGAGAGTGGATACCCTCTACCTCCTTGAAGCCGAATGGCATCTTGAACTCAATATCGGTAGCAGCATTAGCATAGTGAGCCAACTTGTCGTGGTCGTGGAAACGGTAGTTCTCTGCACCGAAGCCCAGGGCCTGGTGCCAAGCCATACGCTGCTGCTTCCACTTGGGGAACCACTCGAGCTCGGTACCTGGAGCTACGAAGAACTGCATCTCCATCTGTTCGAACTCACGCATACGGAAGATGAACTGACGGGCTACAATCTCATTACGGAAAGCCTTACCAATCTGAGCGATACCGAAAGGAATCTTCATACGACCAGTCTTCTGTACGTTCAGGTAGTTCACGAAGATACCCTGAGCAGTCTCAGGACGCAGGTAAACCTTCATCGAAGCATCGGCGCTGGCACCCATCTCGGTAGCGAACATCAGGTTGAACTGACGCACGTCAGTCCAGTTCTTGGTACCGCTGATGGGGTCAACAATCTCCTCGTCGAGGATAATCTGCTTCAGAGCCTCGAGATCTGGACCCTGCATAGCCTCGGCATAGCGGGCGTGCAGGTTGTCGCGCTTCTCCTTGGTCTCCTTCACGCGCTCGCTGGTCTCCATATATTTAGCCTCGTCGAAGCTGTCGCCAAAACGCTTACGGGCCTTCTCTACCTCCTTCTGAATCTTCTCGTCGTACTTGGCAATCTGATCCTCGATGAGCACGTCGGCGCGATAGCGCTTCTTAGAGTCGCGGTTGTCAATCAGGGGATCATTGAAAGCATCAACGTGACCAGATGCCTTCCAAATTGTGGGGTGCATAAAGATGGCACTGTCGATACCAACGATATTCTCGTGAAGCATCGTCATAGCCTTCCACCAATACTGCTTAATGTTATTCTTCAACTCAACACCGTTCTGACCGTAATCATAAACGGCTCCTAAACCATCGTAAATCTCACTTGAGGGGAATACAAAACCATACTCCTTGCAGTGGCTTACGATTTTCTTAAATACATCTTCTTGTGCCATCTCTTTTGATTATTTTATTTTTTTTACTTTTTTACCTTTTTACTTTTTTACTCTTGTACCTTTTAAAGTATTTGGCTGCAAAGTTACACAAATTAATTGATAATTGATAATCGAAAATGGATAATTAACAAAAAATCAGAGAAAATCCCCGCCTTTCGGCGAGGATTCAATGCTTTTAATAAAGTTAAATCAGTTTAATCATTATTTCTTGTCCGCTATAATCGACGGTTCGGGATGTACCATCGGGGAGCACAACTGTAAACTTGCGGACAGTGAGCATTCCTGGAAACTGACCTTGACGGTCGCCGATGGAAAGGGTATGAGTGCGGTCGTTCCAATGAAATGCGATGACGGAATAGATGCCTTGCTCATAATTATAATTATCGCCTTCGTCTTCATAAAGCGTAAAGTCACCATCAGCACCTGGGTAAAGACGAATTTCCAGATTGTCCCATTTTTTCTCACTGACATATTGCATCTCCGGTCCGAGAGGCAAAATACTGCCAGCACGTACAAACATCGGGATATGACTTAGAGAGGTCTGGATAGTAATCATCTGTCCACCACGATAGCTTTTGCCCGTCCAGAAATCATACCAAGTGGTTCCCTTTGGCAAGTATTTCGTAGCAATTTTATGATCACTCCAGTCAACAACAGAGTCACCATTTTCCGCCTTTATAGTCTTTTTATCCCAACCAGTCATGGCGTCCTCACGGATAATCTGCTCCTGCGTATATTGAGCTTCGAGGATTGGCGCTGCCAAAATACTATGCCCGAACATAAACTCATCGGTCATGTTCCACACTTTCTTGTCATAAGCAAAATCACTGAACAAAGGACGCAAATAACTGTCATTATTGCGAGTAACCTGCCATGCAGTGCTATAGAGATAAGGAATCAGCCGATAGCGGAAACGAATGAGCTTTTCTATGATGTCATAGACCATCTCACCCTTCTTTCCAAACTGCCAAATCTCACGAGGTGCATCAGCACCATGACTGCGGAACACGGGGCAGAACAAGGCGTACTGCATCCAGCGCACATACAACTCCTGATACTGTGGATTTGTTGGAGCCGAGTTAGGACCTTTGGTATTATACGAGCCACAGAAGAAGCCGCCAATATCGGTATTGAAGTTAGGACAGCCTGTAAGCGAATAGCTCAAGCCGGCGGGAACCTGCTTTCGCAGCATATCCCACGACGACGTCACATCGCCACTCCACAAACCTGAACCGTAATGCTGCTGACCGGCAAAGGCAGAACGCGTCATGATGAAAACACGCTTCTGGTCGGACTCCTTTCGCTGCGACTGGTACACGCCACGCACCGTTTCTAACGGAAAGGCATTGCGGAGGGAGCGCCAGGTGCCATTCGGGCCGGCCTTATGATCGTAGTGATAATCCTGAGGATTAAAAAAATCCGGGTCGGTAGAATCCATCCACCAGGCATCCGTACCCTTATCGAACAATCGCTTCAGGTTCTGCCAATAGATGTCGCGAGCCTCGGGAGAGAAAGCATCATAGACACGCACGCCCGACGGATACTCCATACGTGGAGGCCAGAAAGGCAGTCCGCTCTGGGGCCATGTCTCAAAGTCGAACAGCAAATTCTTCTCGTTGAGCTGATGGTAAGCCTGAGTTTTAGGGCCGAAGCTAGCCCAGATCGAAATCATAAAATGAGCATGCTTCTGATGTATCTGGTTGATCATCTGATCGCCATTGGCATACTCTTCGTTAAGAAAGTCCATCGCGTTCCAGAGATAGTTTGAGCCCCAGTACTGCCAGTCTTGAATGATACCATCGATAGGTACTTGCAGTTTACGGTATTTGTCAACAACGCCAAGCACCTCAGCAGCACTCTTATAGCGCTCCTTGCACTGCCAGAAACCATAGGTCCACAATGGGAACATAGGCACATCACCCGAAAGATGACGTATCTGAGCAATAACACCGTCGGCAGAGCCACCATACATCATGTAATAATCCTCACAATCACCAACTTCGGACGAGAACGACATGCCCTTCACGGCATCATCGTCGAACTGAGTTCGAGAATAGTTGTCCCAGTAGATGCCCCATCCTTTGATGGACTGCAGCACATTTTGGAAATCCTCGAGATTTGACTGTTCCATCAGTTTATGCTCGCCACGACGGTTCATCTTGCCATTCTGGAAGGTACCCAAACCGTAGATAGCCTCATGACGGTCGAGCGAGAATGTTTGGGTGACACGGTATTTGCCTGCATCGGGGCCTGTTGTGCGGGCCTCGAACTGTGGAGCACCTTTCTCACGCAGCAGTACTTTACCCTTTGCCAGGAATGTTAACGCACCTGTCTTCGGGTCAATTTTCACTGTGAGCACACTGCTGCTCACGGTGTTTCCACTACGCGTAACCTTCACCTCTTCGGGCTTGGCTATCACCACCAAACTATGACTCTCATACTGATGACCTACGGGTGCCTTGGTGACACGTACCGTTTGAGGAGTGTAAAATTCCAGCCTTACATGAGTCGGACCTGCCTGAACCTCGACTGGTTCGGCGTTAACTGCAGTAGCAGCCATACAAAGCAGTACTGCCAAAATGCTTGTTCGTTGTTTCATATCTTCTTAATATCCTGGATTCTGTTTCAACTTTCCATTGGTCAGGATCTGACTATTGGGGATGGGATAGAGATTCTTTGTTTCATCACTGGCATCATGCGAGAACCAAGAACGCGTAGTGAACACCCCGAAACGGATCATATCTTGACGACGGCGCCCCTCCTGCGAGAATTCCCAGCCAAGCTCATCGAGCATGCGGCCATACTTGATTTCAGCCTGGTCATGCGTTACTGAGATATTATCTCTGCGGCCATAATCATAGCAGCTGTTCTTGAGCAAGGCATCGCCTGTTACGGCAGCTTTCTCGGGATGTGCGGTAAAATTACGCTCACGCACTATCGTCACAAGGGCAGCAGCCTCGTCGGCCTTTCCGGTTCGCAACAAAGCCTCAGCTTTCATCAGATAGACATCGGCATAGCGAAGAATCGGGAAATCATTGCTCAGGCGATTGGTGATGCCTGGGGCATACTCGAACTTTCCCCAACGATAACCATGATTTTCCTGTGAGGCGTCGATGCTGGTTACCTCGTTGACATAAACAAGAGGTTCGCCAACCAAATCGCCCATCGTGCACTTCAGCGGGTTGCCCGACATATCATACTGAGGACCAGAAATAAAGTCGTCCTTCAAGCGCTCATCGTCGGGATCAAAGGTATCGATATACTGAGGGATGACACATGCACCACCCCAAGGAGTTTCCTTAAAGTTAAAGGTGGCCTGATTCTCAGGCTGGAGCGAATACATATGATAATCAAAACCGTTCCAATCGGTCACGTAGGTCTCGTCGAAAGGAAGCGAGAAAATAATTTCCTTAGAGTTCTCGTTATGAGTGACGAACACATTGGCGTGCTCGGACTCTAACTGATATTTACCACAGTTCAGCACCTGATTACAGGCCTCGATACATTTGTCGTAGTCATGATACGCTCCTGCCGAGAACACCTCAGAGTTAAGGTACATCTTGGCCAGTAAGGTATAGCCTGCCCACTTGTTGAATCGACCATAATACTCGGTATTGACTTCTTCGCTCAGGTTCGGAATATTCTCGGTCAGTTCCTTGATAATAAACTCGTAAACCTCCTTACGACTGCTCTGCTCGGGCAGGTAGCCCTCGGGCACATCGAACTGTGTGATAATAGGTACATTGCCAAACAAATCGTCAAGCAAATAGTAATAAGAAGCGCGTAGAACCTTCAACTCGGAAATGACAGATGCCTGGCGTTCGCCAAGGTCGATCTGGCCCGACTCGATCTGGAAGAGCACTCGGTTGCAGGCATTGATGCCATCGTAGGTACGCACCCACGACTGCAAGGGAATATCATCCTCGCTGGTCCATTTATGCTGATGCATGCGTTTATAGACGCCACCATCAACCCATCCGTTGGGGCGGGCAGGAATAATATCCTCATCGGTGCATAACATCTCGGCACGAGCCACACCATTCCACAACAGGAAGGTTTTACGCCATGACACATAAGCCGATGCTAAAAGAGAACCGACATCCTCGTTTGTTGGCTGAAAACCATCTGCAATAATGCTATTATAGCTTGTATCCTCCAATTCTGTACAAGAGACCGCCGTTAACGAAAGGGCTGCGGTCAGCATACCTATATATATCTTACTTTTCATAATCCTATGTTCTTAATTAAAATGTGACATTCAAACCTAAAGTAAATGAGCGCACGTGCGGATACTGGTCGCGATCGTCGTAGCCAGGATTCAGTCCGGCTACAGATACTTCAGGATCTGTTCCTTTATAACCTGTGATGGTCAGAGCATTATTAACCGAACCGTATAGACGAAGTGCCTTAATGTACTTACCAATACGATGGAAATTGTAGCCTACTGTGATATTGTCGATCTTCCAGTAGTCGCCATCCTCGACATAGTAGCTATTAAACTCCTCGGAACAGAGGCTGTTGAGCACCGCTTTGCCGAACACCTTATCGTAGGCCGAACGCAGGCGATTCCAGTCCTGACGGCTGCGGTTCTCGTAGAAAGCGCGCGCTGAATTGATAATCTGGAATCCAAAGGCACCACGCATATTCACAGCCAAATCCCAATTCTTAATCTTAAACTGGTTGTTGAAACCTAAATACCATGAGGGCAGACCGTTTCCAATCACCTTCTTATCCTCGAACGAGTGCTGGAAATCATCATAGCCAACCAAATTACCATCTCGGTCTTCATAAATCCATTTGCCGTCGTTGTCAACATCTACAACCTTAAAGCCATATATATCTCCTACCGACTGACCTACGCGTACAATGTGCGACTCGGTCTTGATAGGCTCTTGTATCCAACCTGTCATAAAGTAGTCGGTAGAGGCCTGATACAGATCATTCGACAGACTCTTCAGTTTATTGGTATTGGTTGAGAAGGTAACGGTGGTGTTCCACTCAAAGTTTTTAGTCTTTACGGGAATAGCGTTAACCATCACCTCAATACCGGTATTACTCATCTCACCGACATTAGCACGTGTTCGTGTATAAAGATTGGGAGGAGAGGGTACGGAATAGTCGTAAAGCAGACCTTTAATCAGGCGATAGTACCAGTCGATACTTGCATTGACACGATAGTTGAGAACACTAAAATCAAGACCGACATCAAACTCATGCTTCTCCTCCCATCTCAGACTGGGATTGGCATTCTGAGTAGGTTGCAGGGCACGAATCCACTTGCCGTTATAGAGATAGTAGTCGCCATAGCCAAGCATTGATTTACCAAGGAACGACTGGCTGGGTTGTGAGCCCGTTACACCATAACCGGCACGCAGTTTGATATCGTTGAACATCTGCTGGTGCTGCATAAACGGTTCTTCGGTGATACGCCATCCTAGAGATAGGGATGGGAAAGTTCCCCAAGGCTTATCGGTACCTGCTAACTGGCTGGCAGCCTCGTGACGGATACTGGCCATTAACAGATAACGGTCCTTATAGTTATAGTTCAGACGGCCAAAAAAGCCAATCAGGTTGGTATCGAGCATATAGCTGTACATGGTGGCAAGCCCCTCTTTCAAAGCCTGTCCCTGACCAATGTTATGATAGCTATAAAGGTCGGTTGGGAAATCGTAATTCTGCTCATACTGGTTGGTATAGCGGTTTCCCTGATAACTGTAGCCCACAAGAGCTTGAACAGTGTGCGCACCAAATGTATGATGGAACTGCGCCGTGAGTTCTAACAGCTTAGTCATATTATCCGACGAACCTGTTGAAGCATAGCCGTTACGACCATCGCGGATAGTAGAGATATGCTGTTTGGTTTCATAATAACCACCATTCTGGTTGCGCTTGTCGTAAGAAAGCAGGGCCTTCAAAGTGAGCGCCTTGATAGGATTATAGGTAATATTGGAACTTACACGGAATAACGAGATATCCTGATTGCCATCACACTCATAGATACGAGCAATAGGGTTGTCGTAATTGAAAATTCCGGTATTCTCGCGCCATGTACCATCATCATTCTTGACGGGTTCCGTAGGATTGTGAATCAGCGCCTGACGATAGCTGTAGGTATTGAAACTACCACCATCACCAGTAGAGGTATAATCAATCTTGTTGGCTATCAACTGGAAATTAAATCGCAGTTTGTCGTCGAACATGCTGTGATTAATCTCGGCACGACCTTGGAACTCCTGCTTGTCAGAACGCTTAAAAATACCCTGCAGGTTTCTATAGTTTATATTGAAAATGTAGTTCGTTTTACTGCTTCCACCTTTATAAGAAAGGTTATGCACATGACTAAGCGGGGTGCGCAGCATCTCGCCTACCCAATCGGTGTCGTGACCAAGATCCCAAGAAGCATCGCGCAAGCCATCCTGGATTTGCTGGCGATAGTCGGCAGCATTACAAAAATCCAACCGCTTGGCAATGGTTGAGGTACTGAGATAACCGCTGTACTGCACTTCATTGATATTGTCACCTTTCGACTTCTTGGTGGTTATCATTACCACACCATTTGTTCCGCGCGAGCCATAGATAGCTGCTGCAGAACCATCCTTCAGCACATCGATACTTTCGATATCCTCGGGCGCTACTGTGCCAAAATCGCCCGGAACACCATCAACAAGAATCAGCGGATTGGTTGATGCACCCAGAATAGTAGTATTACCACGAAGTGATATCTGGGTTCCTCCCGTTGGGTCGCCCGTGGTGTTAGTAACTGCAAGACCAGCAATCTTGCCCTGAATCAGCAGTCCGGCATCATTGATAGCGCCAGCAGTAAAGTCCTCGCTCTTTACACTTCCTACAGAACTGGTGACATCACCCTTTCGCTGTGTACCATAACCAATGACAATCACCTCGTTCAATGCCGACACCTCCGACTCAAGCGTAATCTTCAACGAGGCTGTACTTGCCACCAGCTCTACCTTCTTGTAGCCGACATACGATACCGTAAGTGTTTGGCCAATGGCATTTGGAATCGAAAAACGACCATCCAAATCAGTAACGGTACCATTCTTGGTGCCCTTTACCTGAATGGTAGCACCGATAACGGGATCGCCATTTTCATCTACTACCTGACCTTTCACCTGCCCAACCTGCTGAACATGCTGGACAATCACCTTCGCACAAACTGGTAAGGGTATGCTACCCATTCCAGCCCCCATCATCAGAGCCAATACAAAACTCCCTGATGGCTTTTTTAGATTGTTAATTATCATAAATGTTTTTAATAAAAAGAATTTATTGGCGGTGCGAAGGTACTAGAAAATCAGGCATTTATCACAAGACAAATGTTGATTTGAACAAAACAAATGAAGAATAAGACAAATGAATCAGCTTATTTCTTCATTTGTCTTATTTGTATATTCTGAGGGCTTACATCCATACGCTTTCTGGAAGCATTTACTGAAATAGCTGGACGAACCAAAACCTGTTGCAACGGCTATTTCGGAAATGCTTTTCTCGCCTTGCAATAGCATCTCGGCAGCTTTACGAAGTCGGATATTACGGATAAATATGACAGGCGAGGTATCCATCAAAAGCGTTAATTTCTTATAGAGCCCGGTACGCTCCATACACAGATCGTGACTTAATTGCTCGACCGTGTATGGCTGGTCGATATTCTCTTCGACCAATTTAATAGCCCGAGTCAGAAACTCATTGTCGGAAGGGCTCAGTTTCGGCTCTTCCTTCAATTCGGATTCGGTCACATCGGTCTGTCGCTCGTATTGTCCTACCTGCTCTATCAGGTTCTTTATCTTCAGCAACAATATCTCCTCATTATGACGCATCTTTATTTGATGCCTGTACAAGGCAAAGCAGCCTACAATAAAACCACATATCAAAACAACATATAGCAGATAGGCCCATGTAGTGGACCACCAAGGATGATGGATTACAAAATGGATTTCTCTCATCTCTCCCTGCCAGGCATCAGCATCTAATGACGCCATAACCTGAAGTGTATAGTCGCCAGGAGAAAGATGAACAAAAGACAGTGACAAAATACCGTTGTTGCTGAGAATCCCCTGCGTGCTATGAGGGGTTACAACCTTCCACGTGGTGTCGCTCGCATTCAGCAAACGGTAACGATAGATCGTACGCTCGGGCTGAGCATAGTTTTGTGCCGAGAAAACAAAAGAAAGAGAATTGTGCTGATAATCGAACTCTTTTTCCCTAAGGAAGGTTACACGCTCTTCTGACTCGCCATTCACAGAAAGCCCCACCAATGCTGGGCGTAATGGAATGGCTGGCGTTAGCAAACTGTCGGGATGAAACAATGTCCAGCCATTCAGACCACCCATGATGATGCTTCCATCGGGTAGAGTTGCTGTTTTACCATCAGAGTATTCGCCTTTTAAGGCACCATCAGCCCAGCTATAACTCGAAAAGATGAATTCCGGAATCCGTATATGAGTGATGCCCCTGCTGGTTGAAAGCCAGATATGATGATTGAAGTCCTCGGTAATACCATGCACAAAATCAGAAGCCAGACCTTCTTCCATATAGAAACGCCTGACCGGCTTGTCTGGGATTTCAAGATGGACACCATCCGTAGTACTTATCCACTTCCAACCTCGACTATCAACAAGAGTATCGGTAACTCTATTTGCCTGATAATACTTAATATCGCTTTTTTCGGGAAACGCGTAGGTCACACCCAGATCGCTAAGATGCGGAGCACTACGCATCCGGTTGCGGAGAGTATGAGTATAAAGCAAACCATGATTATAGGTTCCAATCCAGATGCCGCCCTCAGAGTCTTGATAGATTGTGTTTGAGACTGCGCTCTCTGTCGTTCCATCGTCTATCTTAAGATGCTCCTTCAGCACATAGCTGTGCTGCTGCTGATCAATCACCCATAAACCTTTGGCACACGATATATAGATCTTGCCCTCTTGGGTAACAAACATCGTATGTAACAGATAAGGTACTTTCAACAGCTGTTGCCAACGTCGCGTGGTAGGGTCGAAAACCAAGCATACTGTATGAGTCCAACCATTACCACGAAGCTGATAGATACGTCCGTCGCTGCCTTTGGTAATCATCGAGGTCTCGGTATATAACGACCGTTCCTGAGGACCAAACGCATCTGAAGTATATTGCAACCGGCCACTCTTGGCATCGTAAGCAGCAACAAGACCTGTACTGAAAAACAGGAATACCTTGCCCTTATGAAACTCTACATCCTGGAGCTGTCCCCAATGACCGGATATCTTTAACATCTGTCCAAACTGACCGTTCCAAAGTCCACGAGATGTTAACAACCATATCTGCAGACTTGAATCAACAAACAAGTCGATCACAGAGCCGCGAACGCCCTCGTTCCTGAAATATGCTTCAAGATGACTGACATATTGATTAGTTTTAAGGTCGGCACACCATACTTGCTTGAAATTCTTAACCCAGAGTAGATGATCCTTACTCTCATAAACCCGATAAGCCCCCTTGTAATTACTCAAGGTATATCGGTCGATGTCTTTACCGTTAAAATGAATCGTCTGAAACCTGTAGCCATCATAAAGATTGATATTACCCAAAGTGGTAAAAGCCATCCGACCATCGGACAACTGAAGGATATGTTGCACATGGTTGTCGTTTAATCCATCCAAAACCGTATATTTTGAATACACGAATTCATCAGGATAAGCAGCCATATAAGTAATTATACTCAATAATATTAGTAGCAACCTCTTTAAATTCATGATAGATAATTTTTTAGTGTTGCAAAGATACAAAATATAATTGAGAATAGGGGAGTGAAAATGGATAATTAACAAAAAATCAGAGAAAATCCCCGCCTTTCGGCGAGGATTCAACTTTGTTAATTAAACAGATAACGGATAGTGAACATAATCTGATAAGTGGACTGCAGACTGAGGAAATCGGAATAGGTGTGCAGATGGCGCTCGCCATTAACCGTATTATAGGTGTATTGCCCCTTGTTGTAAGAGAGCAACGCCGTCTCAGTGACCTGCTTGTAAAGACCCCATTTCTTGTTAAGGAAATTGGGCAGGTTCAGGATATCCACACCTAACTGCAGGGTGTGCTTGGTTTTTCCGAAATCGAGACTCATGTCATGCTGATACTTGAAGTCGATCTGATGGTGCCAAGGCATCTTCGCACCACCACGCTCGGCATATTTGCCTGTACGATGCTTCAGATAATCATCCTGCTGGATGTAGGCCCAGAAGTCGTCGCGCTGCATCTCGGCGGTATATACCTGATGGTTGGCGCCATAGGTACTCTCGGCAAAATTCCAACTGTCGAGCTCCTTGCGCGAAGCTGGCACGTAGATGAGGTTGGCGGGTGCCAACGCATCACTGTTCACATTGGCCGAGAAGATATAGCTGTAACGATTGAAAGCATACTCGGTGAGGAAACCATACTGATAACCATCGTAGATGAGCGAGAAGTGCGAGCTGGCATTCTTCGACTCCTTAAGGGTATAGCTGGCCGAGAGCAACAAGCGGTTAGGAGCCACAAAGGTGGCATAGCCCAACTCGTTGTCGTTGACGGCATTCACCGAGTTACGATAGTTATTATAGGCCGAAGACACCTGGTTGCCGATTCCATCGGTATAGGTCTTGGCCTTAGAGAGAGTATAGCTGGCCGAGAGGTCGAGACCGAAGTCGAACTTCTTGCGCAACTGAGCGCTGAGCGACAGGTAATAGGCCTTATGTCCGGCATTCTCGAGCACGTAGGCTGACGAGTTGGCATCGTAGTACGACATACGGTGGCGCACATCGCCGTGACCTAAGTCGATGGTAGAGATACCATCCCAGTAGATGTCGCGATTGGCCACGACAACGGGGTTGATATCGCGGTTATAGATACCCTCGATGGTGAAGTCGATATCGCCAGGCAGTCGGGCATCGAGTGCGAGCGAGGTCTTCCATGTCTTGGGCATACGCAACTTATCGCTCAGGATAGTAGCGCTGCTGGGCACCGATATTTTGCTCTGGGCACCAATCTGCTGCAGCATATCCTGCTGACTGGTGGTAAAGGTAGGTATTATGCCCTTGGTTTGCGAAGCGATATACGAGGTCTGCCCCATACCAGAGTTGCCTACTGCTGAGATGAGCCATACGAACGGCAGACGACCAATGAACAAGCCTGAGCCACCACGCAGGATGAGATTGCGATTGCCTGTGATATCCCAGTTGAAGCCCAGGCGTGGCGATACCGAGATGCGGGCATCGGGCACATTGTCGGTGCGGAAATGCTCGCCACCAAAGTTAATCTGATAATAAGCCTCGTTGAAATTATCCTTCAGACTGGGGTAAGAGGGCAGTTCGAAACGCAAACCGAGCGACATGCGGAAGCGGTCGGAGAGACTCATGTTGTCCTGCAGGTATAACGACCACTGATGGGTGGTCATCTTGGCCACAAAATGCTCGTGGTTTGGACCATTGCCGTAGGTGATACCAAACAGGCGGGTATGCTCGGGGGTGAACACGTTGGCCCAGTCGCCGGCAGCCACCTGTGCGGGAGTGGCCTCAAAGGCATAATAGCCGGCACCTGCCTGAGCGTAACCGTTGGCAGCCCAGTTGTTCTCGTACTGCAGACCGCCAAACAGATTGTGCTTACCCAACTGGACGTTGATCTCGTCGGTAATCACGGTTGTTTTGGTCTTAGCCACATTGCCATAGGTAAACAGGTCGCCCATCAGCGCCCAGTAAGGATAGTGACCCTGATCGTCGCTCATCACGATTTCTACCACAGGCACATCTACGCCATACGCATTGCTACGTGGCTGGTTCTGATAGGAATAGGTGCCACGCAGCGTGTTGTGCAGCTTACCGAACTTACTATTGAGCTCGGCAGCTACCGACGTGAAGCGGAACTCAGTCATATAACGGCTTGAGAGCGACGACATACCATAATCGGTATTACCGCCATACGAGTTCTGGTTGCCGCCATAGATGATAGAGGTGCGGTTACTGCCGATACTGCGCGATGCCGAAGGAGGATTAGACTCCTTACGGTTCGACTTGGTGAAGCGCACATTAAACTTATGATTGTCGTTGATATTCCAGTCGATACGGGCCAGAATACGATAGGCAGGCGTCTTCAGATTGAAATCCTGCCAAGGGCCTGTGGTGATTCCATAGGCTTGCTTCATATAGTTGGTCAAGCTCTCCAACTCAGATAAACGCGGACGACGGTTGGTGGCGGTATAAGGTGTTGAGCCGTTGCCTGCCAGCACAGCAGGACCAGCCGTCACATTATGCTCGTACTCACCGTTGACAAAGAAAAAGAGTTTATCCTTGATGATCGGTCCGCCGAAACTCAAACCGAAGGTATTATTATGCCCCTTGGACAAGGGCAGCTTGGTATGACGAACCTTACTACCCTTCAGGTCGGAACTGGTGAGGAAGGTATAAGCCATACCCTTGAAGGTGTTGGTACCACTCTTGGTAACAGCATTGACACCACCGCCTACGAAACCGCTCTGGCGCACATCGTAAGGAGTGACAGAAACGGTCATCTGCTCGAGAGCCTCGAGCGAGATAGGTGTACCGCCACCAGGCAGCGGACTGGGCTCCATACCAAAGGAGTCGTTGAACGAGGCACCATCGATGGTGACATACGACTGGCGGTAGTTACCACCACCAATGGCCATACCGCTGGCCGAACTCGACTGTGGCGTCATCTTCATGATATCCAGCATCGAGCGCCCGATATTGGGCACGTCGGCCATCTGACCGGCATTCAGACTGGTCACGGCGCCGCTGCGGTCGCTACGCATGGTGTTGTTGGCTTTGGCCGTCACCACAATCTCCTGAATCATCTCAGAGCCCTCGCTCAGGGTGGCATCTACAACCGTATTCTGTCCCAGTTCCAACTGGATATCAGTAAAACGCGATGTCTGGAATCCGATATACGATATCTCCACCTCGTAAGGTCCACCCACCTTCAGGCCCGTGAGCGCATAGTGACCTTCGAAATTGGTGACACCACGATAGACTGAACCTGAGGGAACATGTTTGGCTGTAACAGTAGCACCGATAGCCTCTTCGCCATCAGCCATCACCACACCCGTAATACCAGAGGTTGTAACCTGAGCCACAACTGTAATAGATATTGTCAAAATTAAAAAGGCTAATACAAGTAGTCTCTTCATTGTCAATCGGTTTTAAATTGTTCTAATGCGGCAAAGATACAAAAAAAACTATACGATTGCAAACTTTTGAGTAGAAAATATCAAAATAGAATAACATTTTTTACCTCATCTCTCCATAAATCTCTTGAAAACCCTTTGTACAAAGGTATTTCAAGCAATGAGAGATTATTTTTATCCCTCCCTTATCTCTCCCTCATCTCTCATCTATCCCTCAACTTGCGGAGAGATTGGGTGAGAGATTTATGGAGAGATGAGAGATTTTTTTGTATTTATTCAAAAAAACAAATTCAAGGTTCAGATTTTACAACAAAAAGGAGGTAAAATCTATCAAGGGAGAAAGATTATATTCCCAGCCTTGGGAACAATTCATTCCCAATCTGGAAACAAAACGTTCCCAATCTGGGAATGAATCTTCACTTTACTATTTCACAATAATCTTCTTATTCTTCTTGATGTAGATACCCTTCTTCAGGTTCTTACCATCTACACGCTGACCGCGAAGATTGTAGATTGCGCCATCGTTTTCGATGAGTATCTGTCGAGTAATCTCTTTGATACCAGATACAACAGGAACATAATTGTCGTAGCTGAAAGCTTCATCCATCTTGCTGCCCCAGATGTACTGTTCAAGACCAGGATAGTCAACGAATGGATTACGATTGCCCTGAATGCCGTAGATGGCCTCGTTGCGCTTGATTTCCTTTTCGCTCACAGGGTCGTTGGCAGCCCAGCGGAGCAGCATCTTCAGAGCCCAATCAGTAAAGAAGGGATAAACGTCGGATGTGAGCATATCGCTCTTCCAGTCCTTAGGACTGCGAGTAACGCCTTTCTCATTCTTATACGACTCGTAGGCTGTGGCCATATAAAAATAAACACGTGCCAAGTCGCCTTTATACTCATCATTAGGTTCGAACACACGTCCATTCTGACCTGATACCTTGTAACCTAAGTCGTCTTTACAACGGCCAAATTTTGAGAAACCACCTTCTGACTGTTTGGTGATATTATCGCCAACCTCGCCATAGGGATAGTTAGACCTCATTGTGTTAATCAATCGGTCTGTTGGGAACAGATGGTGAAGGTCAGTATACATAGGATATACTTTGTTAGTAAAATTATCCTGAGTAGCTTCGTTAAACCAGCTCTTAGGCATTGCATGCTCACGATTATACTTCTTGCCTTCCTCCACATCGTCGCCCTTATCACGATCTGTCTTAGGGGTGAAGTTTGAGATGCCAGAGTAGATTTCCCAAATCTTACCATCCTCGCGCAAGTCGTAGGACTCTATCGCATCCCATACACCATAGGTGTAAGTCTGGATGGTGTGGGGGCTGATGATAGCGAACAGGGCAGACTTGAGTTCTGCAGCCTTCTTGCCGTCGGCAGCCTGATAGTAGGTACCAGTGCCAGCAGGAGCCTGCGCCACAGCATGAAGCGCCACCAGGAAAGAGAAAACAGCGAGTAAAGTTTTCTTCATAATTTATGCTCTTTTAGGAAAAAAGCTCCCAATGCCATCATGAGGCATCGGGAGCAAATATCATTATGCGAATGTATTATTCAGCGTGCTTAAAGCCAAAGTTGATACCACCACAGAGCTCAACGAGTCCGTTGTAAGTATCCTTATAACCAATCATAGTCAACTCGTCACCAACCTTAATGTTGTTGTCGGCAATGAAGAACTTGCGATCGTTACCAGTAGCACCCCAACCAGCGTAGCAACCGTAAACGTAGAGTTCGTTAGTGCCATCGGTGAGGTAGAGGTTACCGTAGTCGTTATCCTTACCATTGCTACCCTTCAGTGAGCTGATAGTACCCTTAACCATATAGTAAGTGTTCTTATCATCGGGCTTAGACAGGAACTCAGCGATGGTTACCTCTGTTACAGGAATCACCTTCTCGAGCTGTGCGCCAGTCATCTGGGCAGTACCCTTATACTCACCGCGCTTACCTACGAGTGTAACGATGTCGCCAACCTTCAGACCCTTAGCCTGGAAGTCGCCCTTAGCACCGATACCATATACATAAGCCTCGCCAGAGAAGTCCTTAATGTAGATATTACCATAAGATGCATTGGCTACGCTCTGGATTACACCAGTAACGCGATACTGTGAGTTGCTAACAGGAGCAGCAAGGAACTGAGCCACATTGCACTCAACGATAGCACCCTTCTGCTTGATAGTAGCCTGAGAGGTGTACTCCTTAGTACCATCGGTGGTGATGAAGGTAACAGTAGCCTCGCGGTCGCCACCCTCGTTAGCCTTAGCATATAAGGTTACGGTTGGGTTAGAACCTACAGTAGAAGAGGTAACACCCAGCCAATCCTTAGCCTCGGCAGGAATCTCAACAGCCACGCCATTACCCTTGCAGGTGAGGTGGGCAGTGATCTCACCGCCAGCTACAGGCAGCTCATCAGCCTTCTCACCAGCAACAGTCAGAGAGTCAACCTTGATGAGCGACTTGATGATCTTAACAACGGTTACGTCAACCAGCTCTACAGTACCATTATAAGTGGTCTTTGGACCCTGAACAGTAATCTGGTCGCCTACCTCGAGGCCCCAGCTTGCAAAGTTCTTAGTAGCGCCCTTAGAGTCGAGTGTTCCATAGATGTAAACCTCGCCAGTACCATCGTTCAGATACCAGTTACCATAAGTGGTGTTAGCAATGGCAGTAACTGTACCAGAAACCTGATAGGTCTTAGAGTCGGGACCAGCCAGCACCTCTGCACAAGTAGCTGTTTGGATGGTTACAAGACCCTGGATGACTTTGATGTGCTGCTCTTCACCATTACATGAGATAACCAGCTCGCAAGAGCGACCCTCACCCTTATCGGCAGTGAATGAGAGTTGAGTGTTACCCTCTGTACCAGAAAGCTGACTAACCTTCAGCCACTTTGGGGTCTCATAATATACTTTTACGTTTTTACCTTCTGCATCCTTTTCAGTTTCAGCAATTACCTTCTCAAACTGCCAAGGCCCCTTAGCCGAAAGGTCGATAGTAGCAGAACCACCATTGACATCGAGAGCTACATACGACTGTGACACGCGGAGTCCTTCAAGATAAGTAGAACCCTTATCGTCAGCGCAGCTTGTAAAAATAGCTGCTACAACGGCTACGAGAGACGGAATGAAATATTTGAGTTTCATATTCTCTTAATTCTTAATTATTAATTCTTAATTGAAGTAGTACTTGATACCTACAGAAGCATACCAGCACTGACCGATGCTATAGTTGGTTGTCCAGGTCTGAGTATTGCCATTGATTGAAGAAGGTGTAGAATAGGTAGCATAACCCTGTGCGTCAACACCCTCATACTTCAGGATACGGGCCTCACCTGAACCAATCTCAGGATTCAAATGCTTAGCAACACCCCATGCAGAGTTGAAGAAGTTGAGAACGTTCTTCATATCGAAGGTGAGCTGCAGCATGTGCTTGGTCTGACCTACGTTGAACTTGAAGTCGTGCTTGTAGCCGAAGTCGATACGATGTACCCAAGGAGCGTAAACGCTGTAAGGCTCGGCATACTCACCCTGATGCTTCTTCAGGTAGCTGTCCTTATGAACATAGTCCATGAAGCGCTTAGCATCATCGTCGGTCTTGAAGCGGAACTCTTTGTTAGCAACCTGCTCGTCAGTTGGAACGTAAATAGCGTCGTAGTTATAACCATCGCCATTCATATCGTTCAGCATCATGTAAGAGTAGTTGCCAGCCTGCCATGCCTCGTAAACGAAGTTGTAGTGGTTACCACACTTGTCGTGGATAGTAGCAGAAGCAACCAGACGATTAGGAGTAACATACTGAGAGTTGTGCAATCTGATGTTGTTTGGACCCTCAACAGAAGGAACATAGGTGAATGCAGACTCTGCGTTAGAACCAGGCATACCAGTAACCTCCTTAGATACAGTGTGAGTGTAAGCAGCCATCAAGCTAATCCAATCAGCAGGCTGAGCCTTCAACTCAACTGATGTGCTCCAACCATAACCACGGCTGGTGTTCTCAAGCACGAATGCCTTGGTACCGCTGCGGAAATCCTCTGGGAATACAGGACGGTTGTCAACGCCATTGAAGCGAGCGAAACCACCTACGTTCTTAATACTCCAGTCAGAGATGGTAACACCATTGATAGTCTTATTGTAGATACCCTCAACAGTTACTGTGAATGGGAAATCAACAGGCAGCTGATAGTCAACAGCGATAGAAGACTTCCATACCTGTGGCATCTTGAACTTAGGATCCACACCGTTTACAGCAGAAGGAACAGTTCCGTCCTCAGGCTTAACAGTAGTAGGATAGCCCAGACTCTGCAGCTTAGTAATCATATCGCTCACCTTAGTCATTGGACCGTTAGCGAATGTATCCATAGAGAAGCCCTTTTTTGCAGCTTCCTTAGCATTGATCTGTGCCTGATACTGCACCATACCACCGTTGGTAGGCATGTTGGTGAAGAATACCAGAGGCAGACGACCAGAGAAGAGACCCGTACCACCACGTACCTTCAGGCTCTTGTCACCGAATACGTCGTAGGTGAAGCCGAAACGTGGAGAGAAGGTAATGCTGTTCTTAGGCCACTTACCGGTATCGATATGACGACCGTTATAGTCGAGATCGTAGATAGCCTTGTTGGTCATCAGATCGTCGTTATTGAAGAACAGACCATCAACACGCAGACCGTAAGTGATCTTCAGCTTATCGTTAATGTTCCACTCATCCTGAGCGTAGATACCAGGACGGTTGAACTGTACACGTGCAGCAGGAGCACTCTCACCATCGTAACCATAGGTCAAGCAGAATACCTCAGGTGTGCTGTTGAACAGCATATCTGGCTGAAGCACGCCACCTACGTACATGTCGTCGGTGAGGTTGTAACGATAGTAACCAGAACCGTTACGCATATACATGTTGTCGGCCATCTGATGCTCGAAGCTGATACCAGCCATAATCTTGTGAGCGCCAGCATAGTAAGTTACATCGTCCTTAATGTTCCAGATAGTGTTGTGAACGGCGTTGTTCCATGTGAACAGCTCATAACCCAGAGCCATGTAGTTATCGCCGTCGCGAGTGATATCGATATGTGGGAACTCAGCAGAGTTAGTGCCACGAACGTCGTCGAGCTTAGAGATAGTAGCCAGCAACTGGTTAGACAGGTTGTCTGTCAGGCGGCTATTGAAGTCGAGTGACCAAGAGTGAACCTTGTTCTCCATAGAGTACATGGTGTTGGCAAACGACATTGAAGTCTGTGAGATACGGGCACTGGCCATACGTGTACCACCGTCCATAGAGGTAGCGTTAGGCGAGTTCCATACATTGTTCTTTGTGAAGTTATAGCGCAAAGCCAAGTGATGACGATCGGTGATGTTCCAGTCCAAGCGAGCCAACAGTTTGTAGTTGCTCTCATCGGCAGGGAAGCTGGTCCATGAACCGGTGTCATAGCCATACTTGCTGGCCATATATTTAGAAACAGCCTCAAGATCCTTGTTGGTAGTACGAGAGACGTAGTTGTCGGCATCAGCCTTACCATTCTCAGAACCACGCCAGCGGTTAACCACTGTAGGAATCTTAATCATTTCACCGTTTACGAAGAAGAACAGCTTGTTCTTAATGATTGGGCCACCCAAGGTGAAACCATAAGTAGTGGTCTGACTCTTCTCACGAGCACCCTGAATCTGCTGACGCTTTACAGCATCTCCCTGCATATTCTCGTTCTTGTGATAAACATAAGCGCTACCCTTGAAGGTGTTTGTACCCGACTTGGTAATAGCGTTAACACCACCACCAATGAAGTTAGTCTGACGAACATCGAATGGAGAGATAACCACCTGCAACTCCTCGATAGCATCGATAGAGATTGGGTTACCACCACCAGGCAGATTTGCGCTCAAACCAAAGTTGTTGTTAAAGTTAGCACCATCCACAGTGAAGTTGGCTGTACGGCCATCAGCACCTGCGAAGCTCATGCCATTACCACCGTAAGGCGACAGACGAGTAACATCTGTGATAGAGCGGCTAACAGTTGGCAAGTTAGTAATCTGTGTGCTGTTGATGTTGGTAGCAGCACCTGTCTTCTCGGCAGCAAACTTAGAAGCTTTACCGCTTACTACAACCTCGGCAAGCTCAGTAGCATCCTCAGTAAGGAAGACATTCAAGTTGTAAGTTTCAGCCAACTGAAGGGTAATACCCTTAATTGTTCGAGGCTGGAAACCAATGTAAGAGATGGTCACAGCGTAAGGACCACCAGTACGCATACCATTGATCGAGAAACGACCTGTGGTATTAGTCACCGCTGTGTAACGAGTACCTGAAGGCTCGTGTACAGCCACAACTGTAGCACCAATGACTTCCTCTCCATTCGCATTGTCGAGGGTCACCTTTCCAGCCATACTTGAAGTTGTGATTTGTGCCATCAATGTTAGCGAAAACGTTAACATCATAGCAACCAGAAAGAGCAATCTTTTCTGCATAAATCTAGAACTGTTTTAATTAAATAAATAGCGGATAAAAATCCGGATTGTTTAAATTTCGGTGCAAAGATATAAAAAAAATCCGATTTAAAAATATAAATCGGTAATTTTTTAAAAAAATGATAAAATTAGTTGAGGAATGTTATGCCTCGTCATCAAAATCCTCGTACTCGAAGTCCTCGATATCTTCGATATCATCCTCGTCGAGATACTCAATTTCCTCGTCTTCGCCCTCGTCGGCAAGCTCCTGAGCAAATCGGCTCATATCCTTGTCGCGATGTACCAGCGAATCCTCTGAGGTGATGACGCTGAGCTTGTTGCTCTCGGCATTCAACTCATTCCAAAGCACATCTTTCAGTTCATCAAGACCATAACCAGTTACAGCCGAGATAAACACTACCGGGAGATCCTGAGGCAGGGTCTCCTTCAGCATCTCAATCAACTCATCATCAAGCAGGTCGCACTTGGTAACAGCCAGCACACGATGCTTGTCGAGCATCTCTGGATTGAACTGCTGCAGCTCGTTGAGCAGAATCTCATACTCACGCTTGATATCATCGGTATCGCCAGGTACCATAAACAGCAAGAGCGAGTTGCGCTCGATATGGCGTAAGAATCTAAGTCCCAAGCCCTTACCTTCAGAAGCACCCTCGATAATACCAGGGATATCGGCCATCACAAACGACTTGTTATCGCGATAGCCTACGATACCCAGCGAAGGTTCCATCGTAGTAAAGGGGTAGTTGGCAATCTTAGGCTTAGCATTCGACAACGATGAGACCAAGGTAGATTTTCCTGCATTAGGAAAACCTACCAAGCCTACATCAGCTAAGAGTTTCAATTCTAAGATGATGGTCATCTCCTGCATGGGCTCACCAGGCTGCGCATAGCGGGGCGCCTGATTAGTAGCTGTGCGGAACTGGAAATTACCCAGTCCACCACGACCACCCTTCAGCAGCATCACTTCCTGACCATCGTATGTAACATCGCAGACGTACTTACCAGTCTCGGCATTATACACCACAGTACCACAAGGCACATCGATGTAAACATCTTTACCATCGGTACCATGACACTTGTCGCGACCACCATTTCCGCCATGTTCGGCAAAGATATGGCGCTCGTATTTCAAGTGAAGCAGCGTCCAGTAATTATGGTTGCCACGCAGAATAATGCTTCCGCCCTTGCCACCATCGCCACCGTCGGGACCACCATTGGGATTATACTTCACATGGCGCAGATGCATACTACCCTTACCACCCTTACCAGAGCGGCACATAATCTTTACGTAGTCTACGAAGTTACTCTCCATTTAGATATTGTCAATTACATTGCAAATGTCTGCAAAGATGCGGTCGAGCTCACCCAGACCGTCAATGTGATAGTGAACACCCTCGTTCTTATACCACTCGATGAGAGGCATTGTCTGAGAGTGGTAAACCACGAGGCGTTTCTTGATGGTCTCCTCATTATCATCAGCACGGCCACTCTGCTGACCACGCAGGATGAGACGCTTCATCAGCTCGTCCTCTGGAACGTCGAGCTCAATCATAGCAGCAACCTTGTCGCCACGCTCGTCGAGCATCTTTTTCAGAGCCTCAGCCTGTGGGATAGTACGGGGAAAGCCATCAAAGATAACGCCCTTGCTATCACGACCGAAGCTATCGTAAACAGATGCAAGAATATTTACCATCAGCTCGTCAGGAATCAGCTGACCCTTCTCAATGTAAGCGGCAGCTGTCTTACCAAGCTCGGTACCATTCTTGATTTCACCACGAAGCACGTCACCAGTTGAGATATGGTTCAAACCGTACTTCTCAATCATCTTATCACTCTGTGTTCCCTTGCCTGAGCCAGGAGCACCAAAAATAACGATATTCTTCATTATCCTGATTTAGTTTGATTAAGTATTTAAATTTATTTTACTCTACAATGGTATAAACATCCTTCAAGCCTCTACCCTGCTGATCGTAATCGAGACCATAGCCAACGATAAAATCGTCAGGAATACTGAAAGCCACATACTCCGGATGAATATCTTCCTTCAGCTTGCAAGGTTTGAAGAAAAGCGTACAGATATGAATAGAGGCTGGATTACGAGTGCCCAGCGATTCAATCATCTGCTTCATGGTGAGACCGCTCTCCACAATATCCTCAACAATCACAATCGTACGGTTAGTTAAGTCTTCATTGATACCAAAAACCTCCTTAATCTTTCCTGTAGAAGTGGTTCCCTGATAAGAAGCCAACTTAACAAACGAAATCTCACAAGGGATGGTCATTTCACGCATCAGATCGGCAGCAAAAATAAACGAGCCATTGAGTACACCCAACAAAAGCGGATTCTTACCCTCAAGATCCTTGCTCATCTGCTGAGCCACAGCCTTAATTCGCTCTTTTATCTCGGCTTCTGTAATGGAGATTTTAAATGTCTTATCCTTTAACTTAACGATGCTCATATGCTGAAAGAATTAAAAATTTGTGCAAAATTACAAAAAATCTGCCAAACTCCGTCATTCATTAGCTTTTTTTTCGTATTTTTGCACCATTATGAAGATATTTACGAGCGCACAAGTCCATGAATTGGACAAATTCACCATAGAGAACGAACCCATTAAGTCTATCGACCTGATGGAACGAGCAGCAAAAGCCCTGACCCAAGCTATCTCCAATAGCTGGGGCTATACTACGCCCGTTATCGTATTTGCCGGACCAGGCAATAACGGTGGCGACGCACTGGCTGTAGCCCGCATGCTGATAGACATGAACTACGAGGTGGTGGTTTACCTTTTTAATATTACCGGGCATCTCTCAGAAGACTGTTTGATAAACAAAAGGCGCCTGATTGAGAAACGCTCAAGAGCTCTCATAGAGGTCACTCAGGAATTTGAACCTCCACATCTGGAAGAAGGCATGCTCGTGGTAGATGGTCTGTTTGGCTCAGGACTCAACAAGCCATTAGCTGGTGGTTTTTCGTCGCTCGTAAAATACATCAATGCCTCGCCAGCCCAGGTTGTCAGCTTAGATGTACCATCTGGATTGATGACGGAGGACAACACCTATAATGTGAGAGCCAACATCATCCGTGCCAACATGACGCTCACGCTACAGCTGCCTAAGTTGTCATTCCTTTTCCCTGAAAACCAGATATTCATCGGCAAGTTAAAGGTGCTCGACATCCGCCTAAGCAAAGAAGGCATGAACAAGATTGATGCCAACTACACACTGCTAGAGGAGAGTGATATCCGCCAGCGAATGCTAAAGCGCGACCCGTTTGTACACAAAGGAACCATGGGCAGTGCGCTCATCATTGCTGGCAGCTATGGCATGTGCGGCGCATCGGTCTTAGCCACCAAAGCCTGTCTAAGAGCAGGAGCCGGCAAAGTATATGCTCACACACCAAAGCGAAACAGCAGCATCCTGCAGATCAGCGTACCAGAAGCCATCATCCAGTTTGACAGGGAGGAGACTTCGTTCTCTGAAGCTGTGGACACAGAGGAATTCAAGGCGCTTGGTATCGGTCCTGGCTTAGGCACCAGCGAACAGACGGCTATCGCCATCATCGCTCAACTTCGACGCACCCAATGCCCCATAGTGGCCGATGCTGATGCGATAAACATTCTGGCCAATCATCGTGCATGGCTGCAACAACTGCCCAAGGGCATCATCATGACACCACACATCAAGGAGTTCGACCGCTTGGAAGGACACTCAAACGACAGTTTTGAACGACTGATGAAAGCACGCGACCTGGCAGAGCGCATCCAGGGCTACGTGCTACTAAAAGGGCATCACAGTTCACTCTGTCTGCCTGATGGACATATCATCTTTAACTCTACTGGCAATGCCGGCATGGCTACTGCTGGTAGTGGCGACGTGCTGACAGGCATCATCACAGGCTTGCTGGCTCGTGGCTATAATCAAGAAAACGCATGTATCGTGGGAATGTACTTGCACGGACTGGCTGGCGACATTGCTGCTCGCGAACTTGGCGAGGAGAGCGTTATCGCCAGCGATCTGATTCAGTACTTACCATATGCTTTTAAACGACTTACTGAATGAAAAGATTTAGCACTTTTATCATAGCCTTAGTATTAGGCACTGCCAGCTCGCTGGCTCAGACTGTTATCAGTACATACAAACCAGGCGTCACCAGTGAGGGCGCAGTTTATTATCTGCCCAAAACAGCTATCCGCATCACGCTGCAGATAGAGAAGACAAGTTATACACCTGGAGAGTTCTGCAAGTATTCCGAGAAATACTTGCGTATCAAGGATGTATCAGCCAAGCCATCTGTCAAGTATCGCATCATATCAGTAAAGCAAGAGCCATTTGCTATGGCTGACACTTCGAAATGCTATGCAGTAAAGTTCGATGCTAAGACATCGGCCTGCAATGTCCGTATTTCGGACGAAGGCATACTGCTGGCCATCAATACCGACGTAAAGCCGCAAACAGCTAACAAACCTCTCGCCACACTTCCCACTCTACGCTCTACAAGATCGCCAAAATCTTATCTGAACGAAGAGATTCTATCGGCAGGCAGCACAGCTAAAATGGCCGAACTGACCGCTCAAGAGATCTACGAGATACGCGAAAGCAGGAGTATGCTGGCTAAAGGACAGGCAGACTTTATGCCTAAAGACGGCGAACAGCTCAAACTGATGCTACAGGAGCTGAACACGCAGAACGAAGCGCTGACAAGTCTGTTTACCGGCGTTACTCTGTGCGACACCACCACCCATAGCATCACCTACATGGTTGACAAGCCCACAAAACGTGATGTACTGTTCCGCTTCTCTTATGACCTGGGACTGGTGGATAGTGATGATCTTTCAGGCACACCTTACTATATTAATATAGAAGACTTGAAGACTGTTGATGAGCCAGCTCCTGTCGATCCTAAGAAGGCTGCCAAGCCACAGCAGTCGGGCATCTATGTAAATGTGCCAGGTAAGATGCGCTCCACCATCTTCGATGCAAAGAACCAGATACTGGTCAACGAGTTTGCTGCTGGCCAGTTTGGAAATGTAGAGTTGCTGAGTGGTGCACTGTTCAATAAGAGATACACCACTCGTCTGCTTCTCAACCCGCTGACAGGAGCGGTTGAGAAACTAGAAGCAGAGCAACCCAAATAAGAGCAAGGTTACTTTTCAGAGAAAAGCACTTGGATAAGCGTCTGCCCTACAGCCTGTAGGGTATTCTTATCGATATGGTCCATATCGTCGTTGATGGTATGCCAAGTAGGTCCGAAGCTACTCTGCTCGCAATTCGGATAATACGGAATAATATCGATAGTAGGGATCTTCGCTTTGGTGTTTACAGCGATATGATCATCGGTTACACCTGTGCCAAGCTGTGAGGGGAAGAAACTACCATAGCCCACCACCTGAGCAGCACGCCACACCTTATCAACAATACTGCTGGCATACTGAACAGACATGGCCTCCTTATAGAACTGAGCTCCCTGCCCGCCTACCATATCAAGCAGAATACCAAAGCGCGCCTTGTAGCCCTTCTGATGCAGATTGGCCGACCAATACTGTGCACCAAGCGCCCACGAATCGCCATCATAATTGTCATCACTCCACTGTGGCACACCCCAGTCTTCAGCATCGAAACAGATAAAATCAACACCAAGATTCAAGGTATCGCCAGCAAGCAGTCTTGCTACCTCTAGCATAACAGCCACACCAGAAGCACCATCATTAGCTGCCAGCACAGGCGTTTTCCAATTAGCCTCATCGGGGTCATTATCGGCCCAAGGACGACTATCCCAATGGGCGCACAGCAAAACGCGCTCCTTCAAATCGGGGCGATAGCTGGCAATGATATTGGTACTGTTAAGCGCGGTGCCATCATAGCCTTTCAGCACAGCTTTCTGGGCCATCACCTCCATACCATAACTCTTGAACTTAGATATAATCCACTTCTCACATTCGTCGTGTGCCTTACTGTTCATGGTTCTTGGACCAAAATCACACTGAGCCTGACAGTACTGGAAAGCACTATCAGCACAAAATGCAGGACCAACAGGCTGCAAGGTTGCAGTGTCGTCAGATGTCTGCTTACGAAGATTTCCACAACTCACCACAAAAAGCACAAGTGTTAGAAGTGCAAAGATATTCTTGTTCATCATTATTTTCTTACCTTTTGGCATTCGGCCATCACGCGCAAGAAGTTGCCACCCCAAATCTTCTGGATGTCCTGCTCGCTGAAACGGCGCGCCAGCAATCTACGTGTAAAATTAATCAACTCCGACGAATCGGCTAAGCCTCTCACGCCGCCATCACCATCAAAATCTGTTCCCAAGCCTACATGGTCGATACCCATCACATCGATGGCATGCTCCAAGTGAGCTATCACATCGTTGATGGTAGCCTCGCCATCCTTCTTCAGAAAGCCATGATAGATGGTGGTTTGCGCCACACCACCCTTCTTGGCAAGGGCACGCATCTGCTCGTCGGTCAGATTGCGTGGATGATCACAAAGTGCACGCGCTGAAGAGTGACTGCATACAATAGGCATGCTACTTATCTCCAATGCCTGGTAGAAGCTTTCCTCGCCAGCATGACTCATATCCACCAGTACACCCAGACGATTCATCTCCTTGATGACCTGCTCACCAAACGAGCTCACACCATGATGCGTGTGCTGCGTCTTAGATGCTGAGTCGCAAATATCATTATCGCCATTATGGCAAAGCGTCATATACACAATGCCGCGGTCCACAAAATGCTGCAGATTTTCGAGTTTTCCATCTATAGCAATACCATTCTCGATACCCAGCATGATGCTCTTCAGACCCAGATGCTTATTCATCCAAAGATCCTGCGGTGTGCTGGCAATACGAATATGATCACTATTCTGACTAACAATCACCTCTATCTGGTCGAAAATACTATCAGCAAAAGCCGTAGGATTCTCAGTAGGCTGAGGCAGATAGGCCACCATGATGGTTGCATCCTGGTGACCTTCAGTCATCTTATGCAAGTCAACCAGAATCTTAGGGTCACGATGATTGAAATGGATACCTTGAGGGAAAAACATAGGGGTATCACAATGAGTATCGAGTGTAAGTACACGCTCATGCGTTTTGCGAGCGGCATGGAAACTCTTGGCTTCAGCAACAAGCCACTGGAACAGAGGCAAACCCTCTGCCATGCACTCAGGATGCCACTGTACACCCAATATCGACTTAAACTCGCTACTCTCCATCGCTTCGATGATACCATCTGGCGACAGAGCGACTACTCTGAACTTTTCGCCAGGTTCAACCACTGCTTGATGATGGAACGAATTCACCATTATTTTCGCAGACTGGCAAATCCCGAATAAGACAGAGTCTTCGTTAATATTCACGCTATGCGTAGGCTCAGAGCGATCAGCATCTTGCGAATGCTTAATGGTTGCCACATCACCAATATCCTGTTTGACCTTACCTCCCAAAGCGGTAGCCAATGTCTGAATACCACGACAGATACCCAACATAGGTATCTGACGATTGTAAGCTAATCGGGCTATCAACAATTCCGGCAGATCACGTGTCTGATTGATACCATGCAGTTGGGGTGAAGGCTCTTCACCAGCCCATAGAGGGTTGATATCAGCGCCACCACTCAGAATAAGGGCATCGATATGCTCCAGAGTATTGATAATAACATGCTTGTCAGCTACAGGCGGAATGACAACCGGCACACCACCTGCCTCGACTACAGACTGATAATATCCCTGACCTAACTTACAAGTCAGGTCCTCGTAATTACCAGTAATGCCGATAACAGGTCTGTTTTCTGCCTCAGGAAAATGAGCATACACATCGTTCAGATGCGACTGAAGGTCAAATCTGCTCATAGCTTCTTCTCATCTTCGTCAAGTACGATAGGAATCTCACGCTTCAGACTCTGTTCCAATGAGATCAGCGTCTCAGTGGCCACAACACCTGGAATACCCTGCAATTTTCCATTCAGCAGGTCCATCAGTTGCTCATTATCTTTAGCATAGAGCTTAACCATCATCGTATAAGGACCTGTGGTAAAGTGACACTCTACCACCTCGGGGATGTGCTGTAAGCGCTCAACTACTTCTTTGTACATCGAACCTCTCTCAAGGTTGATACCTACATAGGTACAGGTAGAATAGCCTAGGCTTTTAGGATTCACATCAAAACCACTACCGGTTATCACATCAGCATCAATCAAATGCTGAACACGCTGATGAATAGCAGCACGGGACACATTACACTCTGCGGCTACATCCTTAAAAGGAATGCGCGCATTCTTAGAAAGAATACTAAGAATCTTCTTGTCCAAAAAGTCAATTTTTTCCATTTTAACTCCCTCTTGGTTACATTTTGTTAGCAAAAGTAAGCAAATTAATCGAATAATGCAACTTTTTTGAAGAAAAAATGAAAAAAGTGTGCCACTTTCGTGACACACTTACTTATTTCTCAGCTTATTTCTTAGCTTTTTTCTTTGTTTTCGTATTCTTAGCAGCTTCAGGTTTATCACCTACAATTCCTACCAATTCAATATCGAAAATCAATGCACTGTAAGGCTTGATCTGACCAGCTTCGCGCTTGCCGTAAGCCAATTCAAAGGGGATATAAACCTGCCACTTCGAACCTACTGGCATCATGGTAAGTGCCTCGGTCCAACCTTTGATAACGTCAGTAGGACGGAACTCGGTTGGCTCGTCGCCATGATTCTTCGAGGCGTCAAACACTGTACCATCAATCAGTCGACCTTCATAATGCACCTGTACCTTATCGCTAGTGGTTGGCACAGCACCATTGCCCTGGGTCAGCACCTTGTACTGCAGTCCGCTGGGCAGTGTGATCACACCATCCTTCTTAGCATTCTCTGCCAGAAAATTTCTTCCAGCTTCACGATTGGCACCATAAAGACGCTCTTCCTTTTCAGCCTGATTGGCCTGAAGCTTGGCTCTGAAATACATCTCTGCATCATTCACCTTATAGAAAGTTGTGTCCTGCATCAAAGCATCAACAAAACCCTTATAGAAAGTGTTATCAATCACAGAGTCTGCACTTCCTTCCAGTTCCTTCTTAAGACCAGGCAACATACGCTCGCGCAGCTGCTGAGCGATGGTTGTACCCATCAGATAAGCTTTCACCTTAGGATCATCGGTATTCTGTGTTACCGTCTCCTGGAAGCCACGCACAAAATCAGCCATATAGGCAGTATCAACTTTCTGTTCGAGCAGATAGTTGATTAGACCCATGGTGCTACCCATACCAGCAGTATAGCTAAGAGAATCTGAACTAGACAACAACTGGAAAGGTGCCACTACAGGCTGCTCCTTCTCTATCTTTACCACCTTCTTTTTCTTGGCGGCATCTACTGTAGATAAAGAAGCACCCGCCACGAGGGCGAGTGCAAGTATCAATGATTTTTTCATTTTTTACTTCTTAGGATTAACCTCAATCAGCTCAATCTTGAAAATCAGGGCTGAGAAAGGATCGATGTTACGCTGAGCACGCTCGCCATAAGCCAGGTTCTGAGGAATGTAAACCTCCCAAACTGAACCAGCAGGCATGTGTGTAAGAGCCTCGGTCCACCCCTTGATAACCTGGTTGGCACGGAATGTAGTAGGCTCACCACGCTTGTATGAGCTATCAAAGATTGTATCGTTGATAAGACGACCCTCGTAGTGCACCTTTACAAGTGATGTATCGGCAGGAATGGCACCAGTACCCTCCTTGATAACCTTATACTGAACACCGCTAGGCAGAGTCTTCACACCATCTTTCTTAGCGTTGGCTGCGAGGAACTTCTCACCAGCTTCCTTGTTAGGACCGTAAGTCTTTGAAAGTTCCTTTGCCTTGATCTCCTGAATCAGGCGCTGAGCAACCTCCTGAGCTGAGTCGGGAGACATCAGACCATTTTTGCCAGTAGTACCACTGATGAAACCAGCCATAAAGTTCTTCAGCGAGATAGTCTTTGTAGAGTCATCGCCAAACACTTCGTGGTTGATACCCTTAATCATACGGTTTGCAATCTGCTGACCAATCTGAATACCTGCATAGTAGGCAGCCTTCTTCTTGTTGTCACCAGCGTTAGCACCTTCCTGCAAACCCTTGATGAACTCAGCCATGTAGGCTGTATCAACATCAAGACTACCAACGAGATACTCCTTCAAACCCTGAGTCTGTGCCATACCAATGGCGTAGCTCATGGTATCAACGTCTGATTTCAGACTTGCTTTAGGAGTAGAGTTGCCACATGCTGTAAAACCAGCAGCAGCGATAGCCAAAGCGGCTACAATTGAAATCTTTTTCATTGCTTTCTTTAATATTTTAAACTACTTGTATTAACTCAACATCAAAGATGAGCGCTGCGAATGGAGGAATAGATGCACCAGCACCACCCTCGCCATAAGCCAGACGATAAGGGATGAAGAAACGATACTTAGCACCCTCCTGCATGAGCTGCAGGCCCTCTGTCCAACCAGCAATCACCTGCTGAAGTGGAAATGTAGCTGGCTCGCCACGCTGATAAGAGCTGTCAAATACGGTACCGTCGATAAGTGTACCCTCATAGTGGCACTGAACAGTATCCTTAGCCGATGGCTTCTTACCATTACCCTCCTTCAGTACCTGATACTGCAGACCGCTAGGAAGTGTTACGATACCATCCTTCTTACTATTCTCAGCGAGGAACTTCTCGCCAGCCTCCTTATGTACCTTTCCCTTCTCGGCACGCTCAGCCTGGAGCTTCTGCTCCTGCTTCTGGAAATAGTCCTGTACGATTGTCTGTGCCTCACGATGTGAAACCTTCAGCTCGTTGCCCTTCAGCACATCGTTGATGGCCTGTGCAAAATCCTCGGCACTGATGTTGTCAGCACCCATCTGAGCCAACTGCTGACCGATGCCCAGACCTAAAGCATAACTTAATTTATCCATTGTCTATTTATTAATAATGTATAACCTTCTAAAAAATCGAATGCAAAGATATATAAAATATGGAACACAGAGGTACAGAGTTACATAGATTTTCATTTTTTTAATATAATTCTTTGCATCACTGTTGCTCGTGTTTTAAAAAAACACTATATTTGCAGCAGCTTAAATAAAAATTGCTTATGAAAAAGATTGTTGTCTTAACTGGTGCAGGCATGTCGGTGGAGAGTGGACTGAAGACTTTCCGCGATGCCGATGGTTTATGGGAGAATTACCCTGTTCAGAAAGTTGCCACCCACGAAGGGTGGTTGGCCGACCCTACACTTGTTACCAATTTTTACAATATGCTCCGTAAGAAGTGCTGGGGAGTAAAGCCTAACGATGGTCATCGTCTGGTGGCAGAACTGGAAAAGGATTATGATGTGACAGTTGTCACTCAGAATGTAGATAATCTTCACGAAATGGCTGGTTCATCCAAAGTTATTCACCTGCATGGTGAACTGATGAAGGTATGCTCAAGCCGCGATGTTGACGACCCGCGCTACCAGATTCAGCTCACCCCCGAAAACTGCGAGATAGAGCCTGGCACAAAGGCTGGAGACGGTTCGTTACTGCGTCCTTTTATCGTGTTCTTTGGCGAAGCAGTTCCTAACATCACCATTGCTGCTGAGGAAGTACAAGAGGCCGACATTCTGATTGTCATCGGCACCTCTCTAGTGGTCTACCCGGCAGCCGGTCTGCTGCATTATGCCCGTCCGGATGCCCCCATCTATCTGATCGACCCCAATCCTATCAATGCCGGCAGTCGTGTCACACAAATCCAGAAAGGCGCCAGCGAAGGCATGAAGGAACTCATGGAAATCTTAAACAAATAATTTTTATTAGGCACAGATTTACACGGCTCTTTTTATAAAGAAACACGGCTTTAGTTCACAATACCAAAGCCGTGTCTTTTAATTTATTAAAACCGTGTAAATCCGTGCTTAAAGGAACTACTCTCCACGATCCTTGCGGATGAATTCAATAAGACGCTCTACAGCTTCTTCTTCAGGGATATTCTTTTCAATACACTCCTTAGCCTTATAGAGCGAAATTTTTCCTCTACCGGCGCCAACGTATCCATAGTCGGCATCAGCCATCTCACCAGGACCATTAACGATGCATCCCATGATACCAATCTTCAAGCCCACCATATCCTTGGTGGCAGCCTTAATCTTGGCGATGGTTTCCTGCAGGTTATAAAGTGTACGTCCGCAGCCAGGACATGAGATATACTCGGTCTTGGTGAATTTGATGCGGGCTGCCTGCAGAATCGCATCGGCCAGAGAAACTAAACTATCAGAGTTGACATAACTAGCAGGACTGGTAATAACCAACTTCGTTGCTTTTCTATCGATCAGCAAAGCACCTACAGCCATGGCAGCTTTCAACTGGAGAGTTTCCCAGTCAGGAGCATCTACATCAAGCGTAATAGTATCGTCTTTAATGCTAGCCTCGGCCTGTTCGCGCAAAGCAGAGCACTCTGGTATCATATCCACCAATTTACGAGCTACAGGGATTTCGCATTCAGGTTCCTCAGAGAGCGACACGCGAATGGTATCACCAATACCCTCTGTCAACAAGGCGCCAATGCCAACCGCACTCTTGATACGACCGTCTTCACCCTCACCAGCCTCAGTCACACCAAGATGCAAGGGGTAGTGCATATCTTCCTGTTCCATGGTCTGCACCAACAGGCGCATGGTGGTCACCATCACAACAGTATTCGAAGCTTTGATACTGATAACTACATCATTGAAGTTCTCACGCTTAAAAATGCGCAGAAACTCCATACAGCTCTCCACGATACCAGCGGGTGTATCGCCATAGCGACTCATGATACGATCGGACAGCGAACCGTGGTTCACACCGATGCGTACAGCCGTGTGGTGCTCCTTACAGATATTGAGGAAAGGCACCAGCTGTTTCTCTATCTTCTGCAACTCGGCAGCATACTCCTCATCGGTATATTCAAGATGCTTGAACGTACGACCAGGGTCAACATAGTTGCCGGGATTGATGCGTACTTTCTCACAATACAGAGCTGCCACATCAGCCGTATGGGCAGTAAAATGCACATCGGCCACCAATGGTGTGTTATAGCCATCGGCCTTAAGCTGAGCCGAGATATTCTTCATATTCTCAGCCTCGCGAGTACCTTGAGTGGTAAAGCGAACCAACTCGCCACCTGCATCAATAATACGCTTGGCCTGAGCCACACAACCCTCAGTATTATTTGTATCAACCGTACCCATCGACTGGATACGAATGGGGTTTTGCCCGCCAATGCCGATACTTCCGACACGGGCCTCGGACGATTGTCTTCTTTTGTACATTAAACTCTAATCTTTGAACTTTTACATTAGTTTGTTTTGAACTGGTACTTAATTGCAGCCAGTTCTTCGTTAGCTTTTTCAATCTTAATACGCAGATTGCCTTTATAGACGGCTAAGCGTTGTGCCAGGTCCTGATCGGCCAGGGCCATCATCTCTACAGCCAGGATGGCAGCATTCTGAGCACCATTCACACCAACTGTTGCCACGGGGATGCCTGGAGGCATCTGGATAATAGACAACATTGCATCCAGACCATCAAGCATACCTTTGATGGGGACACCAATAACGGGCAATGTGGTTGAAGCTGCTATAACACCTGGCAGTGCAGCTGCCATACCTGCACCTGCAATAATAACCTTGATGCCACGCTCCTTAGCGGTACGTGCAAACTCCTCAACTGCATCGGGAGTGCGATGAGCCGAAAGAGCGTTAACCTCGAAAGGTACCTGCATCTCTTCGAGCAATTTGAAAGCTTTCTCCATAACGGGCAGATCGCTTGTGCTGCCCATGATAATACTTACTAATGGTTTCATATTTTACAAATAAATTAATCCTAATACTGAACATACAAGTCCTACCAAGAAACCAGCCACGACTTGAGCTAATGAATGCTGACGCAAGATCATCCTGCTAGTGCCCAGCAAACCTGCCAAAACAAATACCAGGCAGAGCCACCAGATAGGATTGAATGCAAACAGTTCGCCAAACACGAACAACGCGCCAGCCACGCCACCGATAGCTGATGTATGCGTAGAGATCTTCCACCACACATTGATGAGCGCACACACAATCTGAATGGCCAAAGCCGTAGAGACGATGGTACCCATGAAGTGTGGGATATGAAGTGCATCCATGATATACACACAGAAGAAGTAGCAGAGGATAGAGATGACATAAGGCACCATACGACGCTCCTTATGTCCCAGCTCTATCAAGTTCCAACCATTGTACTTACGATAGAGATGTATGAGTACCGTTGGCAGTAGGATAGTAAAGAAATAAACAAGTGCCAATACTTGCAGTTTGTACCCCAATGGCATCAGACTCAGGTAACTCAAGAAGAAGAGCGACAATAGTCCCACCATGGGCAGGTAGAACGGGGTGAACACCATGCTCACCACCCTTGCCGTCAATATGATATTCTTTTCTCTGCTCATTTTCTTAATCTTGCTATAGGAATTCCCAGTTGTTCGCGGTACTTGGCTACAGTGCGTCGAGCGATAGGAAATCCCTCCTCAGCCAAACGGTCTTTCAGTTGGTCGTCGCTCAGCGGCTTACGTTTGTCTTCAGCCTCAACCAAGTCACGCAAGGCGGCCTTAATCTGTCGGGTACTAAGTTCCTCACCACTCTCAGTCACGTAACCATCGCTGAAAAAATGGCGCAGGGGGAAGGTTCCCCAACGGGTTTGGGCATATTTCGAGTTGCTAACACGAGAGATGGTAGAAATATCGAGTCCGGCCATTTCTGCCACATCTTTCAGAATCATAGGACGCAACGAGGCTTCATCGCCATCCAGGAAGAACTGTCGTTGCAACTGGATAATGGCACGCATAGTGACGCTGAGTGTATGACGGCGCACCTTGATGGCCTCGATGAATCCCTGGGCAGCATCCACTTTCTTCTTGATATACAGCAGTGCTTCTTTGGTCTGCTTACTCAGATTGTCCTTGTTTTGCTGATATTCCTTCATCGAATCGACAAACGACTGCGACACTTTCAGTTCGGGCACTTCTCCATTGTTCAGCGTAAAAGTGATAGTACCATCGTCTTGAGTATCTACGATAAAGTCTGGCGTTATCTGTTGCATACTGCGCCCCACAGTCTCACCCAGCGAAGCTCCTGGACGCGGATTCAACTTGCGCAGTTCGCGAAACAGCGCCTCGGCCTGTGTGTCATTCAACTGCAGGTCGGCTTGTATCTTATCCCAGTGTTTTCGTGTAAAAGCCTCAAAATAATGCTCAATCACGCGTTCCATCAGGTCGCGCAGTTTGGAAGGTTCCTTGCGTTCTATCTGCAATAACAGGCACTCCTGAAGCGAGCGACCGCCAATACCAGCAGGGTCGAAAGCCTGAAGTCTAATAAGCACGTGCTCTATCTCCTGCACGCTAACATCGATATTATGATAGATAGCCAACTCGTCGCTCACGATGGAGAGGTCCTTACGCAGTAGTCCGTCATCATCAAGCGAGCCTATCAGATAATCCATGATATCACGCTCTTTATCCGTAAGCTCCATCTCACCCACCTGCTCTTTCAGTTGGTCGTAGAAAGATGTTGCCTCACCATACACAATCTCCTCACGCTCCTCATTATACGAACTGCCACTCTGATACACTGGCAGATCTTCGTCATCACGCCCGATACCGCTCAGCGCCTCGTCTAGAGCACTTTGTCGCTCCTCACGCTCATTGGCAGTCTCGAAATCGTCGACACCTTCGGGAGCATCAGCTCCATAGTCCGGCTCATCGACACCAATATTATCATCGTCATAGGTCGATTCCGACTCCAGCGCGGGATTATCGTTCATTTCAGTGTTGATACGGTCAACCAACTGCGTCACTGGTAGTTCAATCAGCGACGATTGCAACAACTGCTGCTGAGAGAAAGTCTGCCCCAGCTTTTGTTGTTGTAGTTGTTCCTGTATCTGTATATTATCGTTTTTCACTTAAAATACTCTTTTAATTGGTCGGCATACGACTCCAAATCCTGCGGCTCAGCATTGCCAAATCTGCGCCAAACCTTCTGACAAGCCTGCGCTAGGGCCCCATCTGCCACATCTTTCCTGTTCAAATAAGGATCGCAGTGCTGAAATGCTTCCATCGCCTCTACCACCTCTTGTGGCTGCAGTTTCATCATCTTAGCAAGTTCCTGTACCTCAGGCGTCTCAGCTACCATCGTAATGGGAGTCAGACGGAAGTACACGTCGAGTATCAGCACCAGCATCATAGGTGTAAGCGTAGTGTCATCAGCGATGGGCTTAAAATCTTTCTCAAAACTCTCTATCGTCTCCACGCCCTCATAAAACTCCAAGGCATTATTAAATCCCCACATCTCACGCAATAGGTTGACAGCCCGTTTCAACTTACGCGGATTCTGTCCATACACCTCCCAGATGTGTTCGATGCGTGGTGTTTCAAGGTTGGCTATCTGACATAACTTGTTAAAAATCTGCTGGGGTTCGATGTGCAACTCCATACTCAAATCGATGAGCGGCTTGCTGTACATCGGCTTGACGCCAGTGGGTTTTTGTAGGTATAACTGCAAGAGCAGTAGCCAGTATTCATCCTGCCATTTTGAGTTTTTTGCCATATTATGTGCTATTTTTTTGCAAAAATAGTGATTTTTTTGTATATTTGCCCCGAAAAAAGGAAAAATCTATGCGAAAAGTGATATTATTTGCCCTTTTGGCACTGTCGGCAGTCTCAGTCTTCGCTCAAAACGTACGCGAACAGTTGAAACGGGATTTCCTGAAAGCAGGAAGCAACTACTATGCTTACCAGGGACCCACACGCGAACTCACCCCAGCTCCGTCAGGCTACCATCCATTCTACATCAGCACCTATGCCCGTCATGGCTCCCGCTATCTCATCAAAGCTGAGGAGTACGATAAGCCTTATCAGGTATTGCTCAAAGCCAGCGAAGCAGGCAAACTCACGGAATTAGGCGAAAAAGCATTGCGGTTGTTGGGATATTTGCACGAGGACGCCAAGGGCCGTTATGGCGACCTGACACCCTTGGGTGCTGCCCAGCACCGCCAGATAGCTCAGCGCATGTACGATCGTTTCCCAGAGGTATTTCAAGGACATTCTGTGGTAGAGGCCAAGAGTACTGTAGTGATACGCTGCATACTGTCGATGCAGAACGAGTTGCTGCAATTAGCAAAAAATAATCATCACCTGGTGTTCAATGCCGATGCCTCGCAGCACGATATGTATTACATGAATCTGCAAGACTCTGCACTCTACCGTCAGCGCTACTCCAAGAAGACGCAGGAAGTGTATAATGAGTTCTGTAGTCATTATGCCATCGACAAGCCTGCCATGAGCAAGCTATTCAACGACACTGCCTACTTCAATCACGAGATAGATGCCTTTGAACTCAATAAGTCGATTTTTAAGATAGCATCTAGTGTACAGGGAACAGAGATGCGCGATCTCTTTAATCTCTTCGACATCTACAGCCCAGACGAGCTTTATAACAATTGGCTACAGGCCAATGCTTTCTGGTACCTCAGTTTTGGCTGCAACCCTCATAATGGTGGGCATCAGCCTTTCACTCAACGTAAATTGCTGCGACGCATCATCGCCGATGCCGACAGTTGTCTCACCTTGCCTCACCCTGGTGCCACCCTGCGATTTGGTCACGAAACCATCATCCTTCCACTGGCCTGCTTGCTCGACCTGAACGGCTATGGACGCGAAATCCATGACCTGGAACAGCTCGACTTGGAAGGTTGGATAAACTTCGAAGTGTTCCCAATGGCAGCCAATATACAATTTGTATTCTATCGCAGAAACATGCACGACCATAACATCCTCTTCAAAGTGCTGCTCAACGAGAATGAGGCCATGCTGCCTCTGCCTACGCACATGGCACCTTACTATCACTGGAATGACTTCCGTGACTACTACCTCAAAAAGCTGGATTCTTATAAGGAAGAATAAGACTTACACACTGATATCAGGCGTCCAAAGCACCACTCTACCCTCATAGAGTGAAGCTGGCACGTCGATAAGTCGCTGGTTCGATGAGCCTCGGAACAGCAGGTCGGGGTTTTTCAGACGCTCCACAAAGGGGCCGTCAACCAACACGTCAATTTGTCGTAACAATTCACGCTGATCATCCTGTATCAGGCTTTCGAATGTAAAGCCTGTAAAACACCAGATATCTTTATTTGTTTGCTCATGAATAGCATGTGCTAACTCTGCAAAGCCAGCAGCTTGATACATCGGGTCTCCCCCAGAGAAAGTCACGTTGGCAAATGGGTCGGCTGTAATAATCTTCATGAGCTGCTGCGTAGTCATCTCGCGCCCACCGTCAAAAGCCCACGACTGCGGGTTATGACAGCCAGGACACTGATGACCACACCCAGCACAATAGATGGACGTCCGGAAGCCCGGGCCGTCCACCATCGTATCTTCTATGATATCGAGAACTCGAATCACTTCAACTTCAATTCTTCAATTGTTGAACTTTTCAATCCTCAAAAAGTGCCTGATCCTGAGCTGCGTGATCAATATGGGTCACGCGGTCGTTCAGTTCAGCTAGCTTACCACTATTCCAACGATCTGTGGTACCAACCAGATAGCCTGTAATACGCTGCAGTTTATCGATGTTGGTAGAGCCACACTTAGGACACTTCTCCAGGTGGTCATCAGCATTCTCATAACCACATTCCATACAGCGGTTGCGGTTATGATTTACGCTGCCATAACCCATATCCAACTGGTCCATCATGTCAACAACACTCATAATCACCTGTGGATTGTGTGTTGCATCGCCATCGATTTCCACATAGAAGATATGTCCGCCACGTGTCAGATTGTGATAAGGTGCCTCAACCTCAGCCTTATGGCGTGCGCTGCACTTGAAATATACGGGCACATGGTTAGAGTTAGTATAGTAGTCACGATCGGTTACACCAGGAATCACGCCAAACTCCTTTCGATCCTTCTTTGTAAACTTACCACTCAGGCCCTCGGCAGGTGTAGCTAATATGCTATAATTATGGTGATAGCGGTCGCAGAACTCATTAGCACGGTCACGCATGTAGGTCACAATTCTGACACCCAGTTCCTGACTCTTCTCGCTCTCACCGTGGTGTTTACCCGTCAGAGCTACTAATGCCTCGGCCAGTCCGATAAATCCAATACCAAGTGTTCCTTGATTGATTACACTTTCAATGCTATCCATTGGTTTCAGCTTATCGGCTCCAACCCACAAGCACTGCATCAGCAGGGGGAACTGCTTGGCAAAAGCGGTTTTCTGGAATTGGAAACGGTCATCCAGCTGCTTAGCAGTAATCTCCAGCATCTGATCGAGTTTGGCAAAGAACATGTCGATACGCTTCTGCTCATCCTGTTCCTCACGGCACTCCAAGGCCAGTTTGACGATATTGATAGTTGAGAACGAAAGGTTTCCACGTCCAATACTGGTCTTAGGTCCGAAACGGTTCTCAAACACACGTGTACGACAGCCCATCGTAGCTACCTCATGCATATAGCGCTTGGGATCGTCGGCACGCCACTCACTTGCCTGATTGAAGCTGGCATCCAGATTCAGGAAGTTAGGGAAGAAACGGCGGGCCGTCACTTTACAAGCCAGTTGATAGAGGTCGAAGTTACGATCCTCTGGCAGGTAGTTCACACCACGTTTCTTTTTCCATATCTGAATTGGGAAGATAGCCGTCTCTCCGTTACCTACGCCTTCATAGGTAGAAAGCAATATCTCGCGCATCACACAACGTCCCTCGGCACTGGTATCGGTACCATAGTTAATGCTCGAGAACACCACCTGGTTACCTCCACGCGAGTGAATGGTATTCATATTATGAATGAAAGCCTCCATGGCCTGGTGCACACGGCTCACTGTCTTGTTCATAGCATGCTGGCGTGCACGATCCTTACCTTCCAACCCATCGAGCGGTGCCTTCAGATAGTCCATCAAAGGTTCGTCATACAGTTCCTTAAGGCTCTCGCCATACAGGTCTTCGAGCGCTTTCAGTTCTTCGATATAACTCATGCGCACATAAGGTGCCAGATAGAAATCGAAGGCTGGTATAGCCTGTCCACCATGCATCTCATTCTGAGCGCACTCCATTGAAATGCAGGCCAGCACGCTGGCAGTCTCGATGCGCTTTGCAGCACGCGAAGCGCCGTGTCCGGCTGTAAATCCGTTTTGCAGGATATTATCCAATGGGTGCTGCACACAAGTGAGACTCTTGGTTGGATAGTAATCCTTATCATGGATATGCAGATAGTTATGTTCTACTGCGTTACGACTCTCCTCGCTCAACAGATAATCATCTACGAAAGGTTTTGTCGTTTCGCTAGCAAACTTCATCATCATACCCGCTGGGGTATCAGCGTTCATATTGGCATTTTCGCGCGTCACATCATTGTTCTTGATATTCACGATATCAAGGAACACCTCGCGAGTCTTAGCCTTTCGGGCTATTGAGCGCTGGTTGCGATAGGCAATATATTTCTGAGCCACGTCCTTACGACTTGACTTCATCAATTCCATCTCCACCAGGTCTTGAATTTCCTCTACCGTCATCTGACTCTCGCCGCGCTGCGCGATACGGTCAGTAATCTGGTAAAGCAGTCGCTCATCCTCGCCTTTATCAGTGTGCAACATGGCCTTACGTATGGCGGCCATCACCTTCTGTTCGTTAAATCCAACGATGCGCCCGTCGCGCTTTTTTACAGTCTGTATCATAGTGGGTTATTTAGTTATTTTTTTAAGAGTTACTCTTTCCATTATACGCAAGCGCGTACATTTTTATTTGCTTCACCATCGCCAACAGTCCGTTACTACGGGTTGGTGAGAGATGCTCCTTCAGACCAATCTCCTCGATGAAGTAGAGGTCGGCATCCAGAATCTCCTGTGGTGTATGGTCAGAAAGCACACGTATCAGCAAGGCCACAATACCCTTCACGATGAGTGCATCGCTCTCGGCAGAAAAATGAATTTTGCCATCCACAAGGTCGGCCTGCAACCACACACGACTCTGACAACCGTCTATCAGGTTCTGCTCAGTCTTATACTTATCGTCCAATGACTCCTGCTCATTACCTAAGTCGATGAGCAACTGGTATTTATCCATCCAGTCGTCAAAACCACCGAACTCCTCTATAATTTCGTCTTGTATCTCGTTTATTGTCATAGCTTATATAATTTGCCTGCAAAGTTACTAAAAATCCCCTACCTCACCAAACATATTTCAATTAAAAAAGAGTTAATATTTTGGGGCTATTCTCATTATGTATTGATAAACAACACCTTGCACAATTCCTCTTAGGTTTCACTGCTAAGAAAATATAAATTGAGCGATTGGCTGAAGATAAAAGGCAGTTGGTTGAAGATATTTTTGAGAATGTGCATAAATGCCTACCTTTGCAGCAGAAAATCAGTAGTACCAGAAACACGGATTAGTTTTTTCATACATTTATAGTTTTTGTTAGTATAATGGTTAGTAATTATTAGTTAATTGGTAAAAAGTGAATCAGGGGTGCAGTGATGCACCCCTGATTTGTTATTGTGAAACGCCTTCAAGTTTGAAAAGTTTATCGCTCTGGCGAATTTTTCCGCTCACAGCATAGTGTCATTTGTCATGGTTGAGCGAGAGCAGATACACCCCATCTAATGAGGTAATCAAAACCTGATTGGTTGTAGCCAGATGATCGATGGTGCATATATCATCTGACCCCCAAATACATTCTTGATAATACACGCAGTCGGGCTTGTCCATATCAAGCACCAGGAAAAGGCTGCCTATGCCGCCTGCAAAATAGATTATGTTACGCGAAGGGTCGGTATAGTCCCATGCAGCTTTTGCACCGCGAGACTCTGCATTGAACACCTCAGAATAACTGTCATTATCGAGGTTTACCACACACTGGCAATATGGTGCTGTAGAGACAAACAGGCGATTGCGCGAACGGTGGAAAACCATGTTGGTCATATTGCCACCAGCCCAATAGTTTGTGTTTTTAAAATGAGTATCGAGCGTATGCGGCTGGGGGACAGGCTGCTGGCGCGTTATCTGATACAGATCAGAGAACACTGCGCAATATCCGTTAGCGTATATGGATTTCTGATTGCAACCCTGATACACATGTTCTACCCAAAAAGTAGTCCAGTCATAATCTGTTGCAGTTATCTTATTGTCATTGGCGCTATCGATATAGCGCCACTCCAGCTGCGTTGTTTCCCTGGAACGCAGCATTAATACGCCGAAGCCATCGCTTGTAAACTCCACCTCGTAGGGATAGATGACAGGATACTGCGGATGAGTTTTGGCCGAAGGTTCTATAGTATAAGTAGCAGTGATGCTGCCTTTTTTGGGGTTGACAGTGCAGAAGCTATTGGCAAATCCCTTGTCTTCGAACATGTTATAAGGCATAACATAGAGTAGGCCATTATAGGGATTAATGCTGATTTTTGCTGGTGTAAAGGGCATATCTATCTCATGAAGAACGCTACCGTCTACGAGCGACAACTCTATAAGTTTAGAGGGATGACTAGTGGATAGCCACACGCTCTGCTCGTCTGATGAAACAATAGCACCACGCACTTGGCCTTCTACCTTATAGTGTTTGTCGTAAAAATCAAGTCGGAATGAGGTTGTAGTCTCAGCACCATCGCCGTTGACAACAGTAACAGTACCTTCAGACTCCAAGCCTAGAGTAACAACCGGCATTCCAAAGCGCACAGAGCAATGATCTTCACTATACTCTGGAGTAATATCGCTAAGGTAATAACGAGACGAAGATATAGCCTCGACCGTGATGGGCATATCGAAAGTCAATTCAATGTAAGTTTTCTCTCCAGTCTGTGCATTGCCCACAACAACCCTATTGCTAACTAACCCGGCTTTGCCACGAGGCCTACCTGTCTGACAGACCAGCACCTTGGCCGATTTACCGGTGAATGTATTAGTGATGTATATCTCAGCCTCACGTTGCTTTACCGTAAGATTCTTGGAGCATTTAAACTTCACTGTTTCGTTGCCTCTACCACTCATTTTATTGGCAGAAACCCAACTTGAATCAATCTTTATTGTCCAGTCGGCAGAGCAGACGATGTTGACGGAGAAGGTATCCTCGTGGCAGTCAAAGCGAACAATGCTTTTGTCGAGAATTGGTGGGGTGGTATGCCCAGAAGCCTGACCAGGATTCCAGTCTCCAACACTTTCATCATGACTACATGCCAGCATCAGCAGCATGCACATTACAATCCAAATACATTTGTTATTCATAGGTTGATAATCTTAATATTGGCGGCAAAGGTAAATAATTTATGTGAATCGACCAAACATTCACATAAAAAAATATAAATTGAGCTGTTGACTGAAAATATAGGGAACTTGGTTGATTAGTAATTGGTTAGTAGGTTAACAGATCAGGGTCGCAGTGATGCGACCCTGATCTATCAGTTATTCTGCTGGTTCCACCTGCTCAAGCTTAAAAAGTTTATCGCTCTGGCGAATTTTTCCGCTCACAGTAATAGAAACCCGTGTACCTTTCTCGGCCACCTCCACAGGACCGTTGTCGCCATGGATTTCGTCGGCCGTAACATACATCACACCTGTGGTAGGACCTGTAATGAGCATCTTATCGCCAACCTTGAATGTGTTGGCTTCAACAGAGAACTCGGCCACACCTAACTTAGAGAAATACTTGACGCCCCTACCAATATATACCTTACGCTCGGTGGCGCAAGAGCCGTAGTGCTTATTCCACTCACCCATGGTCTGTCCCTGGTAGTAGCCATCCCAGAAGCCACGATTGAACACAGTGGCCAAGCGGGCATCCCACTCATCCTTCTTTTCTTCGGTAAACGTGCCGTCGAGCACTGCCTGGATAGCCTCCTTGTAAGCAGTAACCACCGTATAGACGTATTCGGGACCACGTGCACGTCCCTCTATCTTAAACACTCGCACGCCGCTCTTCATCATGCGGTCAATAAAACGTACGGTCTTAAGATCTTTAGGACTCATGATGTATTTATTGTCGATATCAAGCTGATAGCCTGTCTCGTTGTCGGTAGCTGTATAAGAGCGACGACATATCTGAATGCACTCACCACGGTTGGCTGAGCGGTTAGCTGCATGAAGACTCATGTAGCACTTACCACTGATGGCCATACAAAGGGCTCCATGGCAGAACATCTCGATACGTATCTGCTTACCGCTAGGACCGCATATATTCTCCTCTTCTACCTGACGGAAGATTTCTGCCACCTGATCCATATTGAGTTCGCGCGCCAGCACCACTACATCTGCAAACTGAGCGTAGAACTTGAGGGCCTCGATATTCGAGATATTAAGTTGAGTAGAGAGATGCACCTCCTGTCCTACCTTTCGGCAGTAGGTCATCACAGCCACATCGCTGGCGATAACAGCAGAAATACCTGCTTCGTGAGCCGCATCAATAATCTCATGCATCAGGGGAATATCCTCACCATATATAATGGTATTGACAGTGAGATAACTCTTAATACCATGCGCATCGCAGGTCTGAGCAATCTCTCGCAAATCGTCAATGGTGAACGTGGTGGCCGAGTGAGCACGCATGTTCAGTTTTTCAATACCAAAATAAATACTATCGGCACCAGCTTGTATAGCCGCAGCAAGTGATTCGCGCGAACCCACAGGCGCCATTATTTCAAAATCCTGTATCATCTAACTTCAATTTTTCAATTCTTCAACCTTTCAATCCAAGGGAAAAAGTCCAAAGAGTTTGGCATCAATCATATCGCACACCTGCTGAAAATCCTCAGAACGATCGCCAAACTTACAGTGATCGCCATCGATAATGATGAGCGGGCCCTTGTAGCCAGCAATCCAGTCGTCATAGCGTTTTTCCAGTCCCTGCAGATAGTCGAGTCGCATAGTCTGCTCATACTCACGGCCTCGCTTCTGTATCTGAGCCACCAGTGTGGGGATGCTAGATCGAATATAGATCATGAGATCGGGGAGTTTGACAAGTGACATCATCAGATTAAACAAGTCGGTATAATTAGCAAAATCACGATCGCTCATCATGCCCTGTCCATGCAGGTTGGGTGCAAAGATGCAAGCATCCTCAAAGATAGTACGATCCTGGATGATGGTCTCACTAGACTGCGAAATCTCTACCACCTCCTTGAATCGTTTATTGAGGAAATAAATCTGGAGATTGAACGACCAGCGTGGCATATCTGCGTAGAAATCAGCCAGATATGGATTATTATCGACCGGTTCGAAACGTGGAATCCATCCATAACGATGGGCCAACAACTTCGTAAGAGTGGTCTTACCACTGCCTATGTTTCCTGCTACTGCAATGTGCATATTTCCAATTGATTATTAATAATTGACAATTGATTATTAAGAGAAGAGGCCGAAAAGTTCGGCATCAATTTTGTCGATAATGCCAGAGAGGTCCTTGGGGACATTAAGAAAGTCGAGTTCGTCTTTCTCGATGGTAATCACGCGACCGGGGTACTTGTGCTGAATGAAATCGTCGTAACGATTATTCAGGTTCTGCAGATACTCCAGCTGCATCGTCTGCTCATAGTCACGTCCACGTTTCTGGATATTACTTACCAGATGGGGCACCGAGGCACGCAGATAAATCATCAGATCAGGCACTTTCACCACTGTCATCATCTGCTCGAATAACTCCATGTAGGTCTCAAAATCACGCTCCGACAGGTTGCCCATATCGCGATTGTTAGCCATAAACACATACACGCCCTCGTAGATGGTGCGATCTTGAATAATCGTATGGTCGGCTTGCGAGATAGCGATAAGATCACGAAAACGCTCTTTGAGGAAATACACCTCCATATTGAACGACCAGCGATGGATATCGCGATAGTAATCTTCGAGATAGGGGTTATGCTCCACAGCCTCGAAGCGCGCCTCCCAGCCGTAATGACGGGCCAGGAGTCGTGTAAGTGTGGACTTACCACTGCCTATATTTCCTGCTACTGCGATATGCATATTTTCTGAATGAGGTTGCAAAGGTACAAACTTATTCTGAAATTACCAAATTTATTTGGTATTATGCGCATTAATTATTATCTTTGCGGCGTGAAACTAAAAAAGATAGCATACAGCACATGTTTGGCTATACTGGTGAGTGGATGCGCGCACCAGACAAGCAATTATACCCCTGAGGGCAAGCACTTCACCACCGATGTGCTGAACCGTATGACACCTATCAAAAATCAGGGACAGAGCCAGACATGCTGGATATACGCCATGCTGGCAGCTATCGAGACAGAACATCTCAGATGGGGTGACTCAGTCAACCTTTCACCTTATTATATAGAGCAGATGATAGCCCAGGAGAAAGACTGCCCTGCATCGAAGCGTGGCGAGCCCACCACCCTGATTACGATGTTAGAGAAATACGGCATCTGCGGCTACGATGCTATGCGCAAGTCAGATGCGCCAGCACCAAAATGGGTGTTTATGTTGGGGGCACAATACACCCCACAGGAGTTTGCTCGCAGCGTGTGCAAGCCTGGCGAATACATTGCACTGATGAGCAACGATGCACTACCCTACAACCAGGAAACCGAGCTGGATATCCCCGACAACTGGACCCACGAACGCTATCTGAACATACCGATGGACTCGCTACTGGTCAAGACCGAACGCGCTGTGCGTAACCACCATGGCGTGTGCTGGGAGGATGAGAGCCATGCCATGACCATCGTTGGTCTGGCTCACGATGAGGATGGCGAGCGCTACTTTATCATGAAAAACTCGTGGGGTGATCAAGGGCCGCACAACGGCCTGGAGTATTACCCCTTCAGCCGTTTCAACCAAGAAACCATCGCTGTAGAAATGACACGCGAAGCTTACGAACCGTAATGTTCTAAGAGTGATTCATCCGATATTGCTGGGGCGTTACACCAGCATTCTTCTTAAACAACTTGTTGAAATACGAATAATCTTCATACCCCAAAGAATCAGCCACCTGCTTAACAGACAAATCGGAGGTGACCAACAGAAGTTCGGCTTTCTCCATTTTCTTCTTCGTGACATACACATTGGGGGTTTCACCCATCTCTCTCTTGAACACACGGATAAAATGATCTTTCGACATGCAAGCCTTATCAGCTAACACATCTATATCCAAACGAAGATGAATATTCTTTCTAATATAAGCCAACATCTGATGGATACGGCTATCTTTCACCTCTGTCTTTGGAGTGGCATACTTCATAAAGTGAGATAACAGAATATAAAGAATACCACATGACTCTAACTTGTCACAAAACGGACGGCGCTGGTTTAACTGAATATTGCCGATGAGCGATTGGTGATTGTCATAAGAGTCAGGATTAGACTCAGGCAACTTGAGAAATGGATTAATATAACATAACCTCTTAAAAAGATCCAAATCATAAGCAGCAGCCTCAACCTCAACAGGAAAGTCGTATTCTTCCAGCCCCCCCGAGTCTCCCTGCATCTCTTCGTAAATATGAATATAATAGTGTTTAAACACAGAATTGCAAATACAATTATGCTCAGTGAAAGCAGGAATCAGATACAAGCGGTGGGGTAAAAGGGTATAGATACCCGATGCCATCTCTATCTGCGCCACACCATCAGTGACATAATAGAGCCGTGCGAAGGGGCTTCGTACTCTTTTCCAATTCCAATCTCCCAAATGCTGGGCATACCCTACATGAAGGGTAAGGAGATGCAGTTTATCAACAGTTATATACATAGTTTATTCCTTTTGACTGCAAAGAAACACATTTATTTTCAACCAACCAACTAAAAATCGATTTTTTATGAAACCAACAGCCAAAATGCACACCATTCTCACACGTCACATCGATAAAATACCATTCAAAACACATTTAAAACAATAACAGATAGCAAAATATCGACTATTTATTGTAGGCATCGATATTTTACCATTTTCTATCGATAAAACATAGCCACAATCCGAACAAAGCACACTATTTTTGCGCTAAGTTTTTACCAAATTCTATAAATAACTTTTTTATTATGACAAAGAAACTAAAAGAATTTACTGAGCATTTGGCCAGAACAATGCTGGTTTTGCTCCTACTCACCCTGAGCAATATGGGTATGGCTCAGACTGGGACAACTATTAACGGCTTAGTGACCGACCACCAAGGGAATCCTCTGATTGGTGTATCGATCCAAAAAAGTGGTAGTAGAAACGGCACAGTTTCCGACCTGAACGGACGTTTTAGTATCACGGCAGGTAGTAACGACTATCTGGACTTCTCCTACATCGGCTATAAGTCACAGCGCATAGCCGTGAAAGGCAAGACCATCATCAACGTGACCATGACCGAAGACGCCAGTCTGCTGGAAGAACTCGTAGTAGTAGGCTATGGTACACAGAAGAAGGTGAACCTGACAGGTTCTGTGTCGAGTGTATCGGCAGAAGACTTGGCCAATAAGCCTGTGATGAGTACTGCACAAGCACTGGCCGGACTGGCTCCAGGTCTAAGTGTTCTGCAAAACTCAGGTCGTCCTGGCGCTGGCGCCACTGTAAAGATTCGCGGTACTGGAACTTTCTCGAGCGCCGGCAACGACCCTTTAGTGCTCATCGATGGACTATCGGGCAATATCGATGATGTAGATCCTAGCGACATCCAGAGCATCTCATTCCTGAAAGATGCCGCATCGGCCTCTATCTATGGCAACCGTGCTGCCAACGGTGTGATACTGATTGAGACAAAGAAAGGTACTGAAGGTAAAATCACCGTTTCATACAACAACAACTTCGGTTGGCAAAGCGCTACTGAACTGCCTGAATTCCTTTCATCAGCAGAGTATGCCACCTATTATAATATGGCCATGCGTAACATGGGGCGTCAGGAGGCTTACAGCCAAGATCAAATCGAAAAATTCAAAAATGGCACCGATCCCGACAATTATCCCAATGTAAACCATCTGAAGTGGTTATTGGAATCGGGTTCTGGATTCCAGCACCAGCACAATATCAGCGTTCAAGGTGGCAATGCCAGCACAAAGTACAACTTGTCTGTGGGTTACCGCCATCAGGACGGTTTGACAGCAGAGACTTCCAACGAACGTGTCACAGCATTGTTTTCACTTAACAGCAACCTGTCCAAGCGCCTCACTATGAACATCAACTTCAACTCGTATTGGAATAAATACAAAGCCCCTACCGGAGACCCATCAAGCATCGATGGCATCATCGGCTATGCCGTGCGAGAAGGCGCCATCTATGCAGGACAGAAATCAGATGGCAGCTTTGGCTATCAAGACAACTACAGCCCCGAGGCCTGGCTGGCCAGTGAATCGTTTGTAAACAATATAAGTAAGAATATGAGTGCATCAGGGCAGCTGATATGGGACACCCCCATCAAAGGTCTGAAACTGACAAGTAAGGCTGGTGTCACTTTCTATAACAGCAGCGACAAGTCATTCCGTGCCAACACCTATTTCTCGGACACGAAAACTGTTGGTCCAGCATCACTCTCCATGGGAAGTGCCGACAACACCTACACCACACTCGAAGGACTGATTACCTACGAACGCAATATTAAAGGACACGACTTTAAAATCCTAGCCGGTTCGTCACTTGAAAATGCTGTAAACAAATACTTGAGCGGCAGTCGAAACACATTCCCCAACAACAACCTCTACGAACTCTCAGCAGGCAGCAGTGCTACAGCCAACAACAACAGTTCGCTCTCAGAGTGGGCACTAATGTCGTTCTTTGGCCGTATCAACTACGCATTCAAGGACCGCTATCTTTTGGAAGCTAATCTACGCTACGATGGTTCGTCGCGTTTTGCCAACAATAAGCGCTGGGGCCTGTTCCCATCTGTTTCAGCAGGTTGGCGCGTCACAGAAGAGGAATTCTGGAAGAGCTCGTCTATCAGCGAGATAGTAAACAACCTCAAGTTGCGCCTCTCATACGGTGTATTGGGCAACCAAAACATTGGTGTATATCCCTATCAACAGACTTATTCATTAGGTCATGATGCACCTTTGGGCAATCCTACCAACTATCAGTCGGGTGTCTATATGGCTTCCTACAACAATCCAGATATTACATGGGAGAAGACAACCATCACCGATTTCGGTATCGACTTCGCTCTTTGGAACAGTTCTCTCACAGGTACCATCGACTATTTCAACAAATACACCTCTGACATTCTGGCACCTGTCGAAGTGACCAGTCTGATAGGTCGAAGTGTAGGACAGTCGAACGTAGGAGCCGTATCAAATAAAGGTATCGAGATTACGCTGACCTACAATGGTAAGATTGGCAACGACTTCCGATTCAGCATCTCCCCCAACTTCACATGGGTGAAGAATGCCGTAGAGAAACTGTCGAACGGCGCCACCGAGGAAATCAACAACAACCGCATCGTAGGCCAGCCTCTTGGCATCATCTATGGCTATGAAACCGATGGTCTTTTCGTAGATCAAAACGAGATAGAAAAGGCCCCAGAGCAACTCGTTGGAAAGTCAGATATCAAGCCTGGTTACGTGAAATACAAAGATCAGAACGGAGACAATAAAGTTGACGCCAACAACGATCGTAAGGTTCTGGGTAGTACAACCCCAAAATTCTACTATGGTATGACAGTTACAGCCAACTACAAAGGCTTTGACTTTTCGATGCTGATGCAGGGATTAGGCGGTCACAAGCGACTGATTGGTTCGTATATGGCCTACGCATTCTACAATGGTGGCCAGATTCAGCGTTGGCAAGCCGACAACTGCTGGACAGAGGAGACCCCTGACAAGTGGGCAGAATATCCAAGACTGGAGACACTGAACATGAACAATACCAACCTACAGGTTTCCGACTATTGGGTGCGCGATGCCAGTTTCTTACGTCTGAAGAATCTGCAATTGGGTTACACGCTACCTAAAGAAGTTGTTAGCAAACTAGGCATCCAGAACCTGCGTGTGTTCGTAAGCGGTCAGAATCTTATCACCTTCAACAGTTTCTACAAAGGCTGGGATCCTGAGAACGAAATCGGGACTGGTGATTCACCATCATATTACCCAGTAAACAGAATATATTCATTTGGTGTGAACGTAAAATTCTAATTTTCCATAGTATCATATAATAAACGCAAATAATATGAAAACGAATAATATATCAACATGGTGCACAGCATTGGCCATCAGCCTCCTGACACCTACACTAAGCAGCTGCTCGGATAAGCTCGACAAAGCCCCTACAGCAGCTATCTCGGATGCCACTTTTTGGACAGACGAGAACGATGCAAAACTTGCATTGGTGGGTTGCTACAGATTCCAGACCGGTTGGAGTCACGACAACTTCGACTCGCCACAGGGACTGCTATACCTGGATTTTGCCGGAGGCAATGGCACTGAAAAAGAGAACTTCACCTCGCTCATGGCCAGCAGCAACACCGTGGCCACCAACAGCAATATCTATTGGTACTGGGCCAACGCCTACACGCAGATAGCCAAATACAACACATTCCTCGACAATGTAGCGAACTGTAACATGGACGAAAACAAAAAACGTGCATGGAGTTCAGAAATCAAGAGCCTACGCGCCTATTTTCTCTATAATCTGGCCTTCTATTTTAAGGACGTACCCATGCCGCTGAAAACTCTCAATATCGACGAAGCCAACAATATTGCCCAAAGTTCGCAGGGAGAGGTGTATGCACAAGTTGAGAAAGACCTGACTGAAGCCATCAGCATTCTGCCAGAGGCTTATACCGGTGATGACTATGGACGCTTCACAAAAGGAGCAGCTATGGCTCTGCTAGGTCGTGTGTATCTGGCTCAAAGCAAATATGCCGAGGCTGCAGATATCTATCAGCGCCTCATTACAGCCAATATCTACCAGTTAGATCGTCGCAACGGTGCTGAGAGCTATGAAAGGTTGTTCTACGCTGGCGGCGAATATAGCCCTGAAAACATTTTCTGTATCATGGGAATCAAAGACAAGTTCACCAACTCACGCTATATCTACCTATTCCCAGAGATTCTAGGTGGATGGCATCAGTTTGCTCCCTATAATGAACTGGTGAGAGACTACTTCTGCAACGATGGAAAGAGTATCGAGGAATCACCTCTGTATGACGAAAACGACCCTTATCAAAACCGTGATCCACGTCTCTATGCCACCATCTATCTGCCCCCACTAGGCACTTATCAAGGAACCCAGTTCAAGGGAGTGATCTATAACTGCTATCAAGGAGCGAATACGGCCGACAGTTATAACAAATTCACCCTGTTTAATGGCTACTGCCCCAAGAAAGGCGCCGACCCTGACAATAGCGACAACCTGTGGGACAACTATGTATATACACCTATCATACGCTATGCAGAGGTATTGCTCAGCTATGTGGAGGCCCTCAACGAGTCGCAGCCTTCAGCCGTAACACAAGACGTGCTCGACAAGACTATCAACGACATACGCAGTCGTGTGCAACTGCCAGCAATCAAGAAGGAAGACGTAGCCAGTCAAGAAGAACTTAGACAGGCCATCCGCAAAGAACGCCGCGTAGAGTTGGCCTTCGAGGGACTCAGATATTTCGATGTTCTGCGCTGGGGAATTGCCGCCGAAGTGCTGAATCACACCTTTACAGGTGTCAAACTGTCCGACGATCCCAGTGCGCCCAACTACCGAGGTAGTGGCAGCACAGCCTCACCTGTTGATAAAAACGGGTATTATCAGTTTGAACCTCGCACCTGGTCGGCTCATAACCGTTACTGGCCCATCCCACAAAATGACTTGAACATCAACAAGAATCTAAAGCAGAACGAAGGTTACAACTGATATGAAAGAAACAGAAGAAGAATATTCAGGCTATGAACGAAAGGAATTCGGGATACCTGTTAAACGTTATTGTCAAACTATGGATTTGAAAGACGATCCAAAATTGATAAACAGTTATATCGAAGCGCACAACAGATACAACTCGTGGCCAGAAGTCAGAGCAGGCATACGTGCCATCGGCATTTTAGAGATGGAACTCTACATACTCAACAACAAGTTGTTCATGATTGTCGAGACACCACATGACTTTGAATGGAAAAGTGCGATGGCGAAACTGGGCACCCTTCCGAAACAGGCTGAATGGGAAGACTTCACTTCCATGTTTCAAGAATGTCAGAAAGGTGCTACTTCTGCACAAAAATGGAGAATGATGAAAAGAATATTTTATTTATATGACTAAGATTTAGTAAGACGTAGCATAATTTGATTAGTTAGTCGTGCCCTCGGGCTATTGTCATAGTTGCGAGGGCATTTTTTTTGTTTTATTATTGGTTATTTTCATTTAATTTAGTATTTTTGCAGCATGAAAAAATTTTTAGCTATCGCAGTAGCCTGCGCCTGGTTCACAAATGCGACCGCGCAAGAGGCTTATCAGATAACGGTATCAGAAGATCAAGAGAAAATGCAAGTGGGCAAGTACGAGCCTACCTGGCAGTCGCTTGAGCAGCATCAGACACCCGAATGGTTCCGCGATGCCAAATTCGGTATCTGGGCTCACTGGGGACCTCAGTGCGTGGAAGGATCTGGCGACTGGATGGCTCGCGAGATGTATATGGAGGGCACCAAGGCTTATGAATATCATAAGGCACATTATGGGCACCCCTCCGAAGTGGGATTCAAAGACATTCTGCCTCTCTTCAAGGCTGAGAAATGGAATCCCGAGGCATTAGTAGAGAAATACAAACGTTGCGGGGCACAGTATTTCTTTGTGCTTGGAAACCACCACGACAACTACGACTTGTGGGACTCGAAATACCAACCATGGAACTCGATGAACATCGGCCCCAAGAAGGATATCCTTGAGGGATGGGCGCGCGCAGCCAAGAAAGCAGGATTACCCCTTGGTATATCGTTTCACGCCGACCATGCATGGACATGGTATGAACCTGCCCAGCGTTACGACCTTCATGGTTCCAAGACTGCTGTGTACTACGATGGCAAACTGACCAAAGCTGATGGAAAGGGAAAATGGTGGGAAGGCTACGACCCACAAGATCTGTACGCACAGAACCATGAACCAAGCGAATTCACATGGAATAACGGACAGATACATCGCCAGTGGGACTGGACACACGGTGCAGCCATCCCCAGCAAGGCTTTTGTAACCAATTTCTACAATCGAACACTCGATGCTATCAACCGCTATCAGCCCGATCTCATCTATTTCGACGTAACGGTATTACCCTTCTACAACATCAGTGATGCAGGTATGAAAATTGCTACCCACCTATATAACAAGAACCCAAGAGGTGTGGTGTTTGGCAAGATTCTGAGCGACGAGCAGCGCAAAGCCCTGACATGGGACGTAGAGCGTGGTGCACCCAACGAAATCATAGAAGAGCCTTGGCAAACATGCAACTGTATAGGCGGGTGGCACTATAACACCGAGATCTACGAGAAAGGTCAGTACAAGTCGGCAGAGACAGTGGTAAAGCAGCTCATCGACATTGTATCTAAGAACGGTAATCTGCTGCTGAGCATTCCACTGAAAGCCGACGGTACCTATGACGAAAAAGAAGCAAAGATACTGGATGACCTTGAGCTCTGGATGACCGTCAATAAAGAGAGTATCTTTGGCACACGTCCTTGGACTATATTTGGCGAAGGCCCTATTGCCGAAAAAGTCATCAAACTGAATGCCCAGGGATTCAACGACGGCCAATACGATGGTATGGACTATCGCGATGTGCGATTCAATCAAACCAAGAAATATCTCTATGCCACTCCGATGGGATGGTCTCAAGATGGAAAAATCATTATCAAGAGCCTGGCAAAGGGCAATCCATACTTTAAGAAGCGCATAAATAGCGTATGGTTATTAGGTTATGGACGATTAAAGGTGACCCAAACAGCAGAAGGGCTCACAGTAAATCTGCCCAAGCCAACCAATGCTATTGCACCAGTTCTCAGAATCACCAAATAACAACAATATCAACAATTACCACTAACAGATAATATCAACTTATGATTTACAACGAAATCGGACATACAGGGATGCGGGTATCGAACTTAGGGTTCGGTGCCTCATCGCTGGGTGGCGTATTCCACAGCATTCGTGAAGAAGAAGGTATCGAAGCTGTGCACACTGCCGTGGACAACGGTATTAACTTTATCGACGTGTCGCCCTACTACGGGCACCTGAAGGCCGAAACCGTACTTGGCAAGGCACTCAAGGACATCAAGCACGACAAGTTCTTCATCTCAACCAAGGTGGGCCGCTACGGGCATGGCGGTGTGAACACCTGGGACTATAGTGCCAAGCGCGCACAAGAGAGCGTGTATGAGAGTATGGAGCGACTGAACGTGGATTACATCGACCTGATTAACGTGCACGACATCGAGTTTCAGGGCGACATGGAAGGCGGATTGCAGCGCATCGTAGATGAAACGCTGCCTGCATTGGTGGAACTGCGCGACAAAGGTATAGTGAAGCACGTGGGTATCACCGACCTGCAGCCCGAAAACCTGAAATGGGTGGTAGAGCATGCCCCCGCTGGTACAGTGGAGAGTATCTTGAACTTCTGCCACTACTCACTGAACGACACGCTGCTGACCGACTATTTGGACTTTTTCGAGCAGTACGGCGTGGGTGTTATCAACGCATCGCCTTTCTCAATGGGGCTACTGTCACAGCGAGGTGCACCAGCTTGGCACCCAGCAACCCAAGACCTGCAGCAGGCATGTGCCAAGGCAGCAGCCTACTGCGAGAGTCAGGGCTACCCCATCGATAAGTTGGCCATACAGTTCTCAACCAGTCTGAACCCACGTATAGCTACTACCCTCTTCAGCAGTGCTAACCCCAAAAACGTACTCAAGAACATACAGTACGTGAACGAGCCACTCGACATGGAACTGGTGAAGAAAGTACAAGCAATTATTGGCGACCAAATGTTTGTGAGATGGAAAAACTCATAATCGATGCCCATAGTCATCTGTGGCTGAATCAGGACACGGTAGTAGGCAACCAGCGCATCTGTCAGCTGGAGCCCAACCGCAGTCGCTCGCTCTTCTTTGGTGAGGAGCGCCAGATGCTACCTCCATTTATGACCGATGGACAGAACACAGCTGAACGTTTCCTGAGCAACATGGACTATGCCCAGGTGGCAGCAGCCGTGGTGACACAGGAGTTTATCGACGGTATACAGAACAGTTACCTCATCCAGGTAGAGAACCGCTATCCCAACCGCTTCTTCACTTTCGGCATGCTAGACTATCGCCATCCAGGCTTCATGGAGGTTGCCCCGGCTGTAGTAGATTCGTTCAAGGGCATCAAGGTGCCTGCAGCCCGACTGCCACAACAGTTTCTGACTGACGAGATGATGCAGCTGATGCACCTATTGGAAGATAAAGGTAAGATCTTAGGCATCGAACTGCAGGATGGCGATGCACAGGTAGGACAGATGGAGGAAATCATCCAAGAGTGCCCTCACTTAAAAATTGCCATCGGCCATTTCGGCATGGTGACGCGCCCCGGTTGGCTTAGTCAGATCGAGCTGGCACGCCACACCAATGTGTATGTGGAGAGTGGTGGCATCACTTGGCTCTTCAACGACGAGTTCTATCCCTTCCCTTCAGCCATCAGGGCCATCAAAGAGGCTGCCGATCTGGTGGGTATGGAAAAACTGATGTGGGGTAGCGACTACCCCCGTACTATCACAGCCATCACCTATAAGATGAGCTACGATTTTATCGAGAAGACACCTGAACTCACTACCGACGAGAAGCGTCTCTTCCTAGGCGAGAACGCCAAGCAATTCTTCGGCTTTGGCTGTCTGCCTCAATTACCATATATTAAAAACATGAGCGAATAAAACTATTATGAAAGCAATACAGATTTCTGGTCTGCGCCAGATGGATATAGTAGATGTGGCCGAACAAGAGATGAAGGCCGATGAGGTGCTGCTGCGCCTGGAGTATGTAGGTTTCTGTGGTTCCGACCTGAGCACCTATCTTGGTAAGAACCCGATGGTGAAGATGCCTGTGATACCAGGTCATGAGGTGGGTGCCGTAATAGAAAAGGTAGGTGCCAACGTGCCCGAAGGACTGAAACCAGGCATGGTGGTGACGTGCAATCCCTATACCAACTGCGGTAAATGCGCCTCATGCCGCAACCAGCGCGTTAATGCCTGTCAGCACAACGAGACACTAGGTGTACAGCGTAATGGTGCTATGCGTGAGTATATCGTGCTGCCCTGGGAGAAGGTGATACCTGCAGGACTCCTTGACACGCGCACCTGTGCGCTGATAGAGCCAATGAGTGTGGGTTTCCACGCCGTGAACCGTGCACAGGTTACTGATATCGACGTGGTAGTGGTAATAGGTTGCGGCATGGTGGGTATGGGAGCCATCGTACGTTCAGCCCTGCGCGGTGCCACCGTAGTAGCTGCCGACATCGACGACGAGAAGTTGACTCTGGCACGCGAGATGGGAGCCAGCTACACCATCAACACCAAGACCGACGACGTACATGCCCGACTCCTAGAGATGACTTCGGGCTTTGGCCCTGATGTAATCATCGAGGCTGTAGGCTGCGCACAGACCTACCAGATGGCTGTTAATGAGGTAGCCTTCACGGGGCGCGTGGTATGTATCGGCTATGCCAAGACCGATGTATCGTTCCAAACCAAGTTCTTTGTTCAGAAAGAGCTCGACATCCGCGGCTCACGCAATGCACAGCCACAGGATTTCCGTGCTGTCATCCACTATCTGGAGCGTGGCACTTGTCCGGTTGACCGTCTGATATCGCGCGTGGTTACACCCGAGCAGGCTCCCCAGGCCATGCATCAGTGGGAAGAGAATCCAGGCAAAGTATTCCGCATACTTGTAAAGTTGAAGAATTAAAGAATTGAAGAATTCAAGTATTAAGAATTGAAAATGAGCAAGCAACAATCTCTGATAAAAAAAGATGGGGTGAACTACTTAGTGCCGTTCATCCTTGTCACCTTCTGCTTTGCCCTCTGGGGATTTGCCAACGATATCACCAACCCTATGGTAAAAGCATTCTCAAAAATATTCCGCATGAGCGTAACTGATGGCACGCTAGTACAATTGGCCTTCTATGGCGGCTATTTCTGTATGGCCTTTCCGGCAGCCATTTTTATACGTAAGTTCTCCTACAAGGCAGGCGTACTGATGGGGTTAGGTCTCTATGCCACAGGTGCCCTACTCTTCTTCCCAGCCAAGGCCATCGGCATCTTTGGTTGTTTCCTGATAGCCTACTTCATCATGACATGCGGACTGTCGTTTCTCGAAACCAGCTGCAACCCATACATCCTGACTATGGGTCCCAATGACACAGCCACCCGCCGACTGAACATGGCGCAATGTTTCAACCCTTGCGGCAGCATCATCGGCATGTTTGTAGCTATGAATTACATCCAGGCAAAGCTCAATCCCCTGAGCAGCAGCGAGCGTGCTTTGTTGAGCGACAGTGAGTTTGAGGCGCTGAAAGATGCCGACCTGAGTATTCTCATCTCACCATACCTCATCATCGGACTGGTGATTGTGATTATGCTGCTGATACTGCGCTTCACCAAGATGCCAAAGATAGGCGATACCAACCACGGCATCAACTTCCTTACTACCATACGTCGCATCTTCGCACTCAAGTACTATCGTGAGGGTGTGATAGCCCAGTTCTTCTACGTGGGTGCACAGATTATGTGCTGGACATTTATTATACAATATGGTACGCGCGTGTTTATGAACGAGGGTATGGACGAACAGGCAGCTGAAGTACTGTCGCAACGGTACAACATCTACGCCATGCTATTCTTTATCTGTTCACGCTTCATCGCAACCTTCCTCATGAAGTACATCAAACCAGCCATGCTGCTTGCCATCTTTGGACTGCTGGCCATGATACTCACGCTGGGTGTCATTGCCTTCCAAGATCGCACGGGCATCTACTGTCTGGTGTGCGTCAGTGGTTGTATGTCACTTATGTTTCCCACCATCTATGGCATTGCCCTCGATGGTCTAGGCGATGATGCCAAATTTGGTGCAGCCGGTTTGATTATGGCCATCTTAGGCGGTTCGGTGCTACCCATGCTTCAGGCCACCATCATTGACAGAGGAACAGTACTGGGCAACTTCCCCGCCACCAACGCCTCGTTTATTTTGCCGTTCATCTGCTTCCTGATAGTAACGGCTTACGGTTATCGTATTCATATCCAAAAACATCTATAATTATGACAAAGAAGCTATTCGTATTATTATCATTATGCCTGAGTGTAGCTTGTGTTTGGGCACAACCCGTATCACCCAACAGTCGCTTATCGATTACACCTAGCGGACGAGGCTTTACCATCAGCTACTTGAAAAAACCAGTACTCAACGTACCCGTAGTGGGCTATGATGGCATGAAAAACAACCGTCCAAAATGGAAATTTGAGGGATTGAAACTCAGCGATTACCACATGAAGACTGGTAAGAAAGAGTATTGTTCTAACGATGCCAATGAATACAGAGCCACACTTAACAGTGATGTTCAACTGGTGGTACGCCTCTATAACGACGGTGTGGCCTTCCGTTACGAGCTAAGTAACGTAAACGGTCAACTGCCCAAGGAAATCACTGCCTACAAGATTCCTGAAGGTGTGAAGCGCTGGATGCAACAATGGACCGACAGCTACGAGGGTTTCTATCCCATGAGCATAACTGGCAAGATTAAGCCTATCGGTCGTATGGCTGGCGTAGAGAAATCACCAGAAGGGTATAATCTGCGTTGGGGATTTCCCACACTTATTGAGCCACAGGAAGGCATCTTCGTACTTCTTTCTGAGGCCAACATAGAGCGTCGCCAGAGTGCAGCCTGTCTCTATACCGATAACGATCTGCTGCGCGTAACACCCGATGTGAACAACCTAAAGATTCGTGGCAAGTGGCACTCACCCTGGCGTGTAGCCATCATCGGCGACATGCAGGACCTGATTCAGAGCACATTGGTGAACGACGTGAGCGAACCATGCAAACTGAAGGATACAACCTGGATCAAGCCAGGCGTAGTGTCATGGATTTACTGGGCCAACAATCACGGATCTAACGACTATAACATCATCAAGAAATATGTGGATATGGCCGTAACGCTGAAGCTGCCCTATGTGCTCATCGATGCAGAATGGGACCAGATGAAGGACGGTAAGACCATCGAGGATGCTGTGGCCTATGCCAACCAGCAGGGCATCAAGCCCATGATATGGTACAACTCATCGGTAGGTTGGATAGATGGAGCACCCACCCCCAAATTCCGTCTGAACAAGCCCGAGGACAGAGAGAAGGAGTTTGCCTGGTGCGAAAAGATTGGTGTAGCAGGTGTGAAAATCGACTTTTTCTCAGGCGACTCACAGCGCGACATGACTTACTGTATCGACCTGCTGGAGAGTGCTGCCAAGCACCATCTGTTAGTCAACTTCCATGGTGCCACCATACCTCGTGGATGGCAGCGCACCTATCCTAACCTTATGTCAACAGAGGGTGTGTATGGTGCTGAGTGGTACAATAACGTGCCCACCTTTACCAACGTAGCTGCCAGCCATAATGCCACCCTGCCTTTTACACGCAACATCATCGGTCCGATGGACTACACCCCATGTGCCTTCAGCGACTCGCAGCATCCACACATCACCAGTGATGCACACGAGTTGGCACTCACCGTACTCTACGAGAGTGCACTGCAGCACCTTGCCGACAGGCCTGAGAGTTATCTCGCACAGCCACAGGAAGTGCAGAATTTCTTTGGTCAGTTGCCCACAGTATGGGACGAGACACGCTACGTGTCGGGTTATCCCGGCGAGAGTGTGGTACTGGCACGCCGCAGCGGTAGCACCTGGTATGTGGCAGGAATCAACGGCACCAATGAAACCAAGACACTATCCACCGACCTGAGCTTCATCGATGCCGGTCCGCACAGTGTGCAGACCTTCGCCGATGCCGACCCTGCTCAGTGGCAGTTGGACGGACAGAAAGACTGGCTCATCAGCAACAGCAATCAGTTGCCCAAGCAAATCACCTGTCTCCCCCGCGGTGGCTTTGTGCTGGTCATCAAATAGATAAGCGATTACACACTAGCATGCTGCTGGCATCCACGCAAAAAAGGGTGCCAGCAGCTGTATTTTGATGCGCAACAAAACTGCTAAAAAAAATCAAAAGCCTCCCCATATATCAACTTTTATTCTTATCTTTGCCCAAACATAACAATCACAAAGATAATCATATGAAGGATTTTAATTTCTATGCCCCGACCGAGGTGGTTTTTGGAGAGCAGAGTGAAGAACAAGTAGCTAAACTGGTAAAAAAGTATGGTGGCACAAAAGTGCTGGTTCATTATGGTGGTCAAAGTGCAAAACGCTCTGGCCTGCTCGACAAGATTTGCGATTTGCTGAGCGCTGACGGTATTGAGTATGTAACGCTGGGAGGCGTAGTGCCCAACCCCCGCTTGTCGCTGGCTCAGCAGGGTATCGAGCTCTGCCGTAAGGAGGGTATCGACTTTATCCTGGCCGTAGGTGGCGGTAGTGTTATCGACTCAGCAAAGTGCATCGGTTACGGTGTACCTTTCGAGGGTAACGTATGGGATATCTACATGGGCAAGGCCGCACCTAAGACCATGCTGCCTGTAGCAGCCGTGCTTACTATCCCTGCCGCTGGTAGCGAGATGAGCGAGAGCTCGGTGATTACCAACGAGGATGGCGATGTAAAGGTTGGCTATAGTAACAATCTGAGTCGTCCCAAGTTTGCCATTCTGAATCCTCGTCGCACCATGACACTGCCTCCTTATCAGACAGCCGCTGGTGTTACCGATATGATGATGCACACCATGGAGCGTTACTTTACCAAGGATGATGATATGGACTTCACCACCGACCTTGCTGAGGCTGCGTTGCGCTCTATCAAGAACGCCGTATTCCCTGTGCTGAAGAATCCCGACGACTATCGCTACCGTGCCCAGATTATGTGGGGTGGTTCGCTGATGCATAACGATCTCACCGGCTGCGGTGCTACAGGCGACTGGGCTACTCACCAGCTGGAGCACGAGTTGAGCGGCATGTTCGACGTAACCCATGGTGCCGGTCTGGCAGCCATCTGGCCAAGCTGGGCACGCTATACCATGCACGAGAATCTGAGTCGTTTTGTACGCTTTGCTGTTAACGTAATGGATGTGCCCAACGACTTTACCGATCCCGAAGGCACTGCCGAGAAGGGTGTTCAGGCCATGGAGCGTTTCTATCATGCCATCGGTATGCCTATCAACATCAAGGAACTTATCGGTAAGGACATCACCGACGAGGAGATTAAGGAGATGGTACGTAAATGCAGTCGTAACAATACGATTACCTGCGGCAACCTGAAGGTGCTGAAGGCCGAGGATATGGAAGCAATCTATAAAATGGCACGCGGATGAAGATATTAATAATAGGTGGCACGGGCACTATCAGCTCGGCCATCACCCGACAACTGGCAGCTGCAGGTCACGACCTGTGGCTGCTCAATCGCGGTACTCGCAAAAACGAGGTGCCCGCAGCTATCACACAGGTTATTGCCGATATCAACGACGAGCAGAAGGTGCTCGACATTCTTGGCGATAACACCTTCGATACCGTTTGCGAGTTTATTGGCTTTCTGCCCTCACAGGTAGAGCGCGACATCAAGTTGTTTAAAGGTCGTACCCGTCAGTATGTCTATATATCATCGGCCTCGGCTTACAACAAGCCCGCTGCCAGCCACATCATCACCGAGGGTACCACACTGGCCAACCCCTATTGGGAGTACTCACGTAATAAGATAGCCTGCGAAGAGTTACTGCTTAAAGCCTATCGCAAAGAGGGATTCCCCATCACCATCGTGCGCCCCAGCCACACCTATTGTGAGCGCAGCATACCCGTGAGCGTGCATGGTCCGAAAGGTTCATGGCAGGTCATCAAGCGTATGATGGAGGGCAAACAGGTGATTATCAATGGCGACGGTTCATCACTCTGGACCGTAACTTGGAACGAGGACTTTGCCCGTGGCTTTATCGGCTTGTTGGGCAACCCCAAGGCTATTGGCGAGGCTTTTCAGATTATGAGCGACGAGCAACTGTCGTGGAACCAGATATACCAGTGCATAGCCAACGCGCTGCAGGTAGAGCTGAAGCCCTACTATGTAGCCTCAGAATTCCTGGCAGCCACCTCGCCTAAGGCATGGGACTTCACAGGCAATCTTCTGGGTGACAAGAGTGTGACGGTGATGTTCGACTGCACCAAACTGAAGCGTGCCGTGCCCGGATTCCAGGCCACAACCCGTTTCGACGAGGGTGTACGCAAATGTCTGACACATATCCTGGCCCATCCCGAGCTACAGGTAGAAGACCCAGAGTTCGATCAGTGGTGCGATCGCGTCATCGCTGCCCAGGAGCAGGCCCGCAGCCAGTTCTAAGGATTTTTTATTCTATTTTTTTGGTTATACAAAATAAATGATGTAACTTTGCAACCAAAAATTTTAGGAATATGGATTCTAAGTTGGTAATTTACAATACGTTGACGCGACAGAAAGAACGTTTCGAGCCGCTTCACGCCCCCAACGTGGGCATGTATGTGTGTGGACCTACAGTGTATGGCGATCCTCATCTGGGGCACGCCCGCCCTGCCATCACTTTCGACCTGGTGTTCCGTTATCTGAAGCACCTGGGTTATAAAGTAAGGTACGTGCGTAATATCACCGATGTGGGTCATCTGGAGCATGATGCCGATGAAGGAGAGGACAAGATTGCCAAGAAGGCACGCCTGGAGCAGCTGGAGCCCATGGAGATAGCTCAGTACTACACCAACCGCTATCATGCCGCTATGGATGCCCTCAACGTGCTGCGCCCGTCTATCGAGCCCCACGCCACTGGTCATATCATTGAGCAGCAGCAGTTGGTGCAGCAGATTATCGACAACGGCTTTGCCTATGAAAGCAATGGCTCTATCTATTTCGATATCGAGGCCTACAACAAGAAGTTTAAGTATGGCATCCTGTCGGGCCGTTCGCTGGAGAACGTGAAAGACGCCAGCCGCGAACTCGATGGTGTTGGCGAGAAGCGCAACCAGGCCGACTTTGCCCTGTGGAAGAAGGCTCAGCCCGAGCACATCATGCGCTGGCCTAGTCCTTGGAGCGACGGATTCCCCGGTTGGCACTGCGAGTGCACAGCCATGGGCCGCAAGTACTTAGGCGAAGAGTTCGACATCCATGGTGGTGGTATGGACCTGGTATTCCCTCACCACGAGTGTGAGATTGCTCAGGCACAGGCTTCAATGGGTCATCCTGCCGTGAAATACTGGATGCACAACAATATGCTGACTATCAATGGTCAGAAGATGGGTAAGTCGTACAACAACTTCATCACCCTTGAGCAGTTCTTCACTGGCAATCATCCATTGCTGAAGAAGGCTTACAGTCCGATGACCATCCGTTTCTTCGTGCTCAGCGCTCACTACCGTGGCACCGTTGACTTCTCGAACGAGGCTTTGGAGGCCGCCGAGAAGGGACTGGAGAAGCTGATGAACGCCATTGCCGATCTGGATCGTGTACAGGTAGCCGACAAGTGCGATGCCGAGACCGAGAAGGTGGTAAAGGCCCTGCGCCAGAAGTGCTACGACGCCATGAACGACGATTTGGCTACACCACAGGTAATCAGTCATCTGTTTGAGGCTTGCACCGTAGTGAACAAGTTGACCGACCACAAGGCCACTATCTGTGCCGACTGCCTGAAGGAGCTCTCAGAGACCATGCACCTCTTTGCAGAGGATATCCTGGGGCTGAAGGCTGAGAAGAGCGGTACCAACGATGAGCGTGAGGCAGCTTTCGGTAAGGTGATGGACATGGTACTGGAGCTGCGCGCCAAAGCCAAGGCCGACAAGGACTGGGCTACCAGCGACAAGATCCGCGACGAACTGGCAGCAGCCGGTTTCGAAGTGAAGGACACCAAGGACGGTGTGACCTGGAAATTGAACAAATAAACTTGCATAAATACTGTATAAAGTCCCTGCTCAACGGCTGTTGAGTGGGGATTTTTGTTAATATACCATACATGTGGTATGCGATATCACGTGATGGGGGGATTGTGTGTAATGCAAAAACACCGTACCTTTGCACCCAGAAACATTAATTATCACATAAAAAGAAGAAAAGGTATGAAAAAGGTAGTATTAGCAATAGCAGTTTTATTGAGCCTCAGCATCAGCAATATTTACGGAGAAAAGACATCTACCAACGCCAGTAGCGTGCGCTACGTGAAGGCACCACGATTTGCTCGTCCATTGGTTGAGAAATGGATAACCGAATATGCCAAAACACAGCCAAACGTAGAATTTCAATTGGCCAAAGGCAGCCAAAATCAAACAGATATGAATGTAGTCTTCGACAATCAGGATAAAGAAACTGAAAAGATTAACCACGTTGTTTATTTTGGGGAGTTCGCAGTGCTGCCTATCACAGCCAGTGGCAGTGAGGCTGCCAAAGTGCTGGAAGGCAAGCACCTGAACTCTAAGAAGCTAAAGCAGCTGTTCTTCCTGAACGATGACTTCGACGAGGACGTAAAGAAAATCAAGCAGTTTGAGAAGTTGGTCATCTACAGCGGCAGCAATGCATCATCGGTAGCCTCATCCTTTGCCCACAACTTTGGCGAAGAGAGCAGCAACTTCCGTGGCAAGCGCATCTCTGGCGACGATCTATTCCTTAACACCGCACTGGCAAAAGACCCTCTGGGGGTATCTTTCAACGCACTGCCTAATATCTTCGACCTGAAGAGCCGTCATATCAAGAACGACCTAACCATTATTGGTCTCGATGTTAAGAAGAGTCTGGAAGAGACACTGAGCGACAAAGTAACACTCGACGAGCTGCTGCTGACACTTGAGAACGGTAAGGTGCAGGAGGTGGCTGTAGAGAAGCTGGGTCTGCTGTACAACGGCAGCGACGATGCCACCGCTCAGTTCCTGCAGTGGGTGCTCACCAATGGCGTGAAATACAACCATGAATTTGGTTTGTTGAACCTCGACAACAAACTCACAGAAGCTCAGATAGAAAAGGTAAAGACAGAATTTACTGCACAGAAGTAACTTAAAAAAACAAAACAATAGTATTTTTATGGGAAAAAGATTGTTAATTGCAACGCTCGTTGCAATAGGGCCACTGTTGGCCTTTGCTCAGAATGTGATAACGGGTCACATCACAGACGTTCGCACCGGCGAGCCACTGATTGGTGCTTCGGTGATTGTGAAAACAGATAAAGGACAAGGTGTGGTGACCGATATTGACGGAAACTTCAGTCTCCAAACCAAGGTAGAAGCCCCCTTAACCCTCCGCGTGGAATACGTAGGCTATCGTGCCCTCGATGTGGATGTGTACGATTTCGAGGAGCCCGTTGAGATTGCACTGATCGATAATTCAAACCGTCTGGATGAGGTAGTGGTAGTAGGCTATGGTGTACAGAAGCGTAAAGCTCTCACCGGTTCGGTTACCACGGTTAAGAACGATGAACTGCTTAACACCTCAACCTCGTTTGATAACATCCTTGGTGGTGCAGTTGCTGGTCTTGATGCCACAGCATCTTCTGGTCAGCCCGGAGCAGCCATCAACATCCGTATCCGTGGTGGTAACTCTATCAATGCCGGTAATGAGCCACTTTATGTTATCGATGGTGTTCTGTTGTATAACAGTAGCTCAGCAACCAATGCAGGCAACAGTGTGGCAGGTACAAATTTCAATCCCCTGGCCTCTATCAATCCATCCGACATCGAGTCGATCGAGGTGCTTAAGGATGTATCAGCTTCGGCTATCTATGGTTCGCGTGGTGCTAATGGTGTAATAATCGTAACCACCAAGAGTGGTAAACATGGTAAGGTGAAGGTGGATTACGGTTATTCTATCGGTGTATCGTCTGTACGCAAACGTTTGGATGTGCTCAATGCCGAGCAATGGGGTGACCTGTATCTTGAGTTGGCAACCGATGCACAGAAAAAGGCTTCTGGTGTTACTCCAGAGTTGGTAAAGACCTGGGGCAATGGTACTGATTGGCAGGATGCCCTGTTCCGTTCGGCTACCACCCAGCAGCACCAGTTGTCAGTGAGCGGTGGTTCGGACAACGAGCGCTTCCATATCTCGGGTAACTATACCAATCAGGATGGTGTGATTCGCGGCACTGGCTTTACCCGCTTAGGTGCACGATTAAACTACGAGCGCGATATCCTGAAGAATATAACTGTAGGTCTGAAGGCAAGTTTTTCAAAGAGTACTCAGACCGGATCTCAGTCATTCCGTGGCCAGTCGAATGGTGTGAGCGGACTACTGGAGTTGGCCTTGCGCACATCACCTGCTGTACCTATTTATAATACCGATGGTACCTACAACTATGCAAATCCTTTTGAGGCAGGCGACTTTGTGCGCAATGGTCTGACTCCAAATGCCATTGCCGACTTGAGCGAAGTAGATGCCCAGACACGTGTTGACAATACGCTGGTTAGCGCTTTTGCTCAGTGGGAAATCATCAAAGGTTTGAAATTGCGCACCCAGGGATCGGTAAACATCCTTAATACACGCCAGAGTGTGTTCGGTCCTGCCACCTCACAGATTGGTTTCAACTCTGATGGTTATGGCGCAGTAGGTTCAAAGCGCTGGGAGAGCGATCAGGTTGAGGTTACACTGACTTGGAACAAGAAGATTGGCAATATCCATGAGTTCGAGGTGCTAGGTGGTTATACCTATCAGCAAGAGAAGAGTGAGCGGCTGCTTGGCAGTACGGCGGATTATGCCAACGAGAATCTGAGCTACCGTAGTCTTCAGTCGGGTTCTCAGCTTATCGCTACCGAGACCGATTTTGTAACATCGGTTCTTTACTCAGGTATCGGTCGTATCAACTACTCACTGCTGGACCGCTACCATCTTACAGCCACCCTGCGTGCCGATGGTTCGAGCCGTTTTGCCAAGAACAAGAAATGGGGTTGGTTCCCCTCACTTGGATTTGCTTGGAATGTGAATGAAGAGAAATTCTTGAAGAATACTAAGTGGATTGAGGATTTGAAACTGCGTGCCAGCATAGGTACTGTGGGTAACCAGGAGATTGGCGACTATACCTTCCTCTCAACTTATGCTGCCACCCATTATTTCCTTGGCGGTATTAAGAATATAGCCTATTATCGTTCGGCTTTGGGTAACGACGACCTGAAGTGGGAAACTACCACCTCGTATGATTTAGGTTTCGACCTGAATATCCTGAAGGGCAAACTGGGTTTCGTTTTCGATGTATATCACAAGAAGACTTCCGACCTGCTGCTGAATATCCCTGTGGAGCAGACTACAGGTTTCGACCGCCAACTTACAAACGTGGGCAACGTCACCAATACCGGTGTGGAGTTTGCCGTTAATGCCACCCTGTGGCAGGCTAAGGACCTGACATGGCAGGCCTGTGCCAATATTGCACACAACCACAATGAGGTGACAAGCATCGGTACCGGACAGAGTGAGATTATCAACGGTAATCAGACCATTATCCGTCCAGGCGAAGCACTCGGTACTTACTATGGCTGGCAGTTTGATGGCATCGTGCAGACATCCGAGGATTTGAAGTCGGTTCCTTCACCATCCAACAAACCGGTCGTAGAATATGGCGACGTGAAGTATGTCGATCAGAATGGTGATGGTGTGGTAGATCAGGAGAACGACCGTGTGGTTCTTGGTTCGGCACAACCCGATTTCACTTATGGATTTGCCACACAGCTGCGTTATAAGAACTGGAACTTGAGTCTGAATTTCCAGGGTTCATACGGCAATAAGCTTTATAACCAGATGGAACAGGCACTCGAGTCACCCAATGCCAGCTACAATGCTTCCACCAAACTGCTGCGCCGTTGGACAGCCGAGAATCCTAGCACAACCATTCCACGTGCCGTAGCTCAGAATAACTACAGTGCTTATCTTGATAGCCGTTTTGTTGAAGACGCCAGCTACCTGCGCCTGAAGAACATCCAGATAGGCTACAATTTCCAGCCACGCATTAGCAACAATCAGAAACTGGGCATCTATCTCTACGCTTCGGCTCAGAACCTGCTCACGATAACCAGCTACAGTGGTTTCGATCCTGAGTATAGTGGCTATGTAGATCGTGGAACCTACCCTGCATCTCGCACATTTACATTTGGTGTTAAACTGTCGTATTAATTAATAAAGGTAATCAGAAAATGAAAAAAAATCAGATATTTCATACAGCCCAGTCGCTGTTGGCAGGCGCAGTTCTCAGCTTTTCGTTCGCATCATGCGAATCGTTGGATCAGGGTAACCTGAGCGAGCTGGCCGAAAGCAACCTTCCTCAGAGCGATGCCGATGCCAAGGCACTTGTTAATTCCGTTTATGCTTCGGATATAGAACTGGCCACAACCTACATGTATCTTATCGACCTTACCACCGAGACAACGGTGAGCGGTGAGAACCCTAATGGTGGCGGTGGTATGCTAGGTCTGCTCTCATGGGATGGTACCAACTCCTATCTGGTACGTCTATGGCAGGCCGTATATGCCTCGCTGGCACGTGCTAACGATGCCATCGAGAAGTTGGAAGCCAATCCTGCAGGTGTATCACCAGAGATTGCATCACAGGTGATAGGTGAAGCCAAATTTCTCCGTGCCTACTATCTGAACTACGCTGTGCAACTGTGGGGGCCGGTGCCTGTCATCACCAGCAGCACTGGTGGCACAAATGCAGTAAGAAGCTCAGAGACAGAGGTTTACCAGCAGGTAGTGGCCGACCTTGAGGATGCAGCAGCCCGCCTGCCAGAACGCAGTAAGCAGGGACTGAATGATATTGGTCGTGCTTCGCGTGGTGCTGCTTTGGCAGCCTTGGCTAAGGTTTACCTTACCTGGGCTCAGGTAGATGACGACCTGACCGACGCGCAACGCAAGGAGTATTTCGGCAAGTCGGCTCAATATGCACAGCAGGTTATCGATTCTAATGAATATAGTCTTGAAGAGGATTTCTACGACAACTGGAACAACCAGAACCGTAATGGTAAGGAAAGCATATTTGCCATCCAGTTCTATTTAGGATCAAGCACCCGCGATGGCGATGCTTCAGGTAATAACCACCTGTGCCACTGCTCGTTCTCAACCAGCTACAGCGTATCCCTGCCACATATCGCACCTGGTCCGGATAACACCGTAGAGAATTCTTATCTTCCAGGTGACCAGCGCAAGGAGGTGTCGTTTGCCGATTCACTTTGGCGCCCCTCTACACAGAACTATTTCCACTTCTACTTCGATGCCGATGGTGATGGCATCCGTGAGTCAGGCTTCTCACGCTATAACAAGTACATCGACCATGATAGTCCTGAAACGAGTGCTGCCGATCGCGCTATGAACCGTCAGGTGATCCGTCTGGCAGAGGTCTATCTGGTACTGGCCGAGGCTATCAACGAGCGTGACAGGCAACCTAATCAGCAGGCCTACGATGCCTTCAATAAAGTACGTCGCCGTGCATTCCGTGAAGCCGTTAACAGCGCCACAGCACAGGCACACGACCTGCAGTCAGGGCTTGATTACGAGGGTTTCAAGAATGCCATTATTCAAGAGCGTTCATGGGAGTTCACCCTGGAGCAGAAACACCTGCTCGACCTGAAGCGCTGGAAGATTTTGGTAAAGACCATTAAAAACAGTGCTTTAGCAAAGAACTACCCAGAGTATAACAAGCAGACGATTGATTTCAAGCATTATCGTTTCCCTATCCCACAGGCACAGCGAGTAGTTAATCCAAATCTCTGGCAGAACTATGGCTATGACGGTTCCGATATCACCAGTAACCCCTATGTAGGCAGAGAGTAAAAAAACAAGAGAGAGAATCATATGAAAAGATTAATTTTGTCAGCCGTAATTGCAAGTGCTACCCTCACGGGGGCACTTGCTCAACAGAACGATCAGCGTCTGAATAAGGCCATCACTGATAAGGTCTATTTTCAGAAAGCCTGGAAGAGTGCACCATCATTCCGTGACCTACTTAAGCGTCGCAAGGCAGCAGTCGATCTGTTCAGGTCTATTCCTACTGCAGCACTGCAACCCATCACTATCAGAGCTTTTGCCACAGCAGAGCAACGTGCCGGTACACGTCATGTGATCATACGTGAGCATGAGTATCTGAATGACAGTGGCTACAACAATGGAGGTTTTGATTTTGGTATTGGTACTCCCGACCATGTGATTGCAGCTATTGCCGGTGACATTATCGACAGTTACGTAACACAGGCTGCTATCAAGGGAGTAGCAATCGACTCACTTGCCATCAATATCAAACAGACAGGTCATTCGCTGCAGAACTGGGGATTGGACTACACGATTTATATTGATTCGCCAGCTTCTGACCAGCAGCTTGAAGAGTTGCGCTTACTGGCCGAGAAGCACTCACCACTATATCAGTTCTCTATACGTGCTCACAAGGTAAACACAACCATTGAACTGCATAAGAGTGCCGAAGAATTGGTGATTCCACCAACCTATCAGCCAGGTTTGCGCGAGTTCATAGAATGGGAGACACGTAAAGGTGAGGCCAACAGAGAACTCCGCAAAAGCGGTCAGCGCCCCGATAAGTCGAAGTTTGGTGGTTATGCCTACGACTATCCTTACTCTCGTAAGAATGAGTTCACACCCGCTCAGAGTGAGAGTTATCTTAACCCTGACGGACCTAGTGCATTCATCAATCCCTCATCAGGTGTAACAGTACTTCAAGTGCGCCATCACAGAGTTCTGCAGGATCATCCACAGATCTTCGGCGGAAACGACCTTGGTCCTACAGCTGTTGAGAGTCATATCGGATTGCTTGGTTCATGCTTTACCCATGTGGCAGAGGGAACAGCAGCACGCAATAAGATTCCACTTGATACCCTTAACGTAGCACTTACTGCCCAATTCGATCCACGCAGTGGTCGCAAAGGATACGAGCAAACCCCACTTTATCCTACAGACATACAGATGCGTGTGGTGATAAGCAGCCCGCGCAGTGAAGCTGAGATCCGTCAGTTGGTTGCCGATACCGAGCGTGGATGTCCTATCTACAATCTGGTAACCAACGCGCAGGAAATCAAAGGAAGTATAAAAAGAGTAATAGCAAAAAATAAGTAATCACATAAAAAAAGGAGAAGAAATTATGAAAAAGAATCAGATTGTTATCATTACAGCAGCCCTTGCTTTGCAGGTTAGTAGTGCTTTTGCACAAGGTCCTCTTAACATCTTTAAGTCGGCTCAACAGAAAGCCAAGTTGGAACAGAATGCCCCTTCGTTGCGTAACCACCTGAAGGAGCGTAAGGTGGCCCTCGAAGCCTGGAAGGCTATTCCTGCCAGCGACCTGCAGCCTGTGACGCTGACTGCTAACGTCACCGCCAAGAACCGCTCGGGCGTGCGTGAACTCCGAATCAGAGAGTTTCATTATATTGGCGACTGTGGTTATGCACATGGTGGACAGGATTCGGGTGTTGACACACCAACAACAGCTCAGGCCGTATTTGCTTCCGACCTTGCCGACAGCTATCTGAATCAGGCTGCTCTGCTAGGTATCGATATCGACTCGTTGACTATCGAGATCCACGGTCAGCCCGACAAGGTGAAAACCAATCGTGTGTGGTATCCCCGCAACTTCCTCTACACCATCTATATCGATTCTCCTGCATCCGATGCCGAACTCGAGAAATTGGCTGTTTTGGCAGAGCAGAATTCGGCTGTAGCCACACTGGTAAAGGCTGCCGTTGTGCCACAGCTCACCATCGATCGCAAGGAGTCGCCCCGCGAGAAGAAGATTGAAGGTGCTACTTTGGCAGGCCTTCGCGAGTATATCTGGGGCAAGCGCCAGGCACTGCAGGCCAGTAAGGCAAAGGCAGAGGCCGCAAGGGCTCAGCAAGCGGATAAAAAAGCAGTACGTCAGGTGGTTGCTCCCAAACAGGGTCCATGGGTAAAGGTATTCCCCAATGGCGTGCGCCAGTTGACAGTAAACGACAAGTATCTGATTCTGCATGACAATCCCGCTTATCTGGGTGGCACCGATATCGGCATGACCTCTATCGAAGGCGTGCTTGGCATCCTGGGCACCTGTATCACCCACATCTCATTGGGACAGGCAGCAGAGCGCGCACTCGACGTGGATTCAATCTCTCTGACCGTACAGGCAGAATGGGATCCCCGTGCCGGCAGAAAGGGTTATGAGAATCTGTCTATCGCTCCCCAGAACGTGCGCTACACACTCCATGTATTGACTCCCGAGAGCGAACAAGCAGTAAAAGAATGGATTGAGGCTGTAGAGAAAATCTGTCCGATGTATAACCTCTTCAAGGATACACAGACATTCGAGCACCGCATCGTAAGAGGCAGTTTTAAAAGACAATAACAGACATTTATGGGATATCAGAAACTGACCATACTCACCGCTTTGGCATCGGTACCGGCAGCTATGACAGCTGCTACAGATGCCGATTCGCTGCGCAAGGCATTCCCGCCCGTATTTCTGGCCACCAGTCAGCATCAGTCGCTCGACTCGCTGGTTGGAGAGGCCAAACGCCAGATAGCCCTCCGTGGAGGTAAGCACTATGGTTGCTCAGCCATCTCGCTGACGGCCATTGCTGCCACCTTGGGAACGGTATTCAGTGAGCAACAGCTAAGGAGTATGTCCGACAGTTTCTCAGGAGGCATTGGTCACGAATTCTCGCAAGGCACATGTGGAGCCTTGTCTGGTGCGATTATCGCTCTGGGATTCTATGCCAGCGGTGATAAGGAGAAACATCTGCGTCTGGCACGCGAGGTGTATGATGAGTTCAAGCAGCAGCAAGGCTCCATCTCTTGCGGGGATATCTACGGACGATATCACTTCGACCACTGCGACGGTTGCAATCTCTGCGCCGTACAGAAGGTGATAGAAGTTCTATTCCGAGAAGGCGACATCATGACAGGAACAATCGCTCCATGGCAACAAACATTAGTTGAACAAATTCAAAAAGAAGAGAGATGATGAAAAAACAATTATTTAATCTATTTATCAGCGCCGTTACCGTTACATTGCTCCTCACTGCTTGCGGAGGCAGTTCAGACAATGGCACACCCGACATTATTATCCCAGGAGAGGAAGACAGCGAGTGCTGCAATGCAGAAGAGACATTCCTGGCTTATGCTTTCCTGAACAACGGATTCGTGAAAGAGATAACAGAACTGCGCGACACGATTGCCGACAAATACGAACTGAGGGCATACTCGGCAGGCGGAAAGTTGCACGTAGGCTACAACGACCTATACTTCGCACTCATCAAGATTTCAACACAGGGCTATGTGCGCGACTTTGAAGTCAGCGACATCACACCTGTGATGACCATGACGATGAAGAACATGCAGCACTCCACCCCAACGGCAACAGAGGCCGTGCTCTACGATCAGACCTTCCCTGCCGTTCGCCGTGCCTGGGTGTCGTTTCTCATGAGTAGCAGTGATGGTGGTTTCTGGGAACTGTCGTACAAGGCCTCAACGCAGAAACAGAGCATCACCCACGATGCCACAGTCATCAATGTGGATGCACTGGCCAGCGGACTGGCTTGGCTCAAGTCGTTCAAAGCAGGCGACACCACCTACTATCTCTCGCTGGTTAATCCCAACAATTTCCAAACCGGCATCAACACCATTCAGGCTTACGTGTCGAAGCAGAGCACCGACAAGACCAAGCCTTATCTGGCTGCCGAAGAAACCTTCACCATCGAGATGACTCCCACCATGCCCGATATGGGTGATCATAGCTCTCCTAACAACGAACCACTCGTGAAACAGGAGTCTGGGGTGTATGAGGGCAAGCTCAACCTCTCTATGACAGGCTTGTGGAATATCCATCTGGTGGTGAAAGACAAGGATGGAAACATCGTGGCCGGAGGCGATAACGACAGTAGCGGATACAGCAGTCTCTACTGGACTATCACAATATAAACATAAGATATGGTTGTATGAACAGAAAATATAGCTTCATTCATAGGTTTGGTTTGTGTTTGGTTCTTGTTTCAGGGCAGTCGTTCATGGCTGCCCCTACTTATTCACAAACACCCAGCACCGACAGCATACATCGCGAGGCATCGCTCTCAGAGGTAACCGTCACTTCTGTCGTAGGTGCCAAGCGCAAGGTGGCAGGCAAAGGGCGCTCAGCCTCAATCGAAGAGCATCTGCTGCAGTTGGGGCATGTTGACATGGTGCGCCGTGGCAATTATGCTTGGGAACCCGTTGTAAACAGCATGGCCACCGAGCGCGTATCCACCACCATCGATGGCATGAAGATATTCTATGCCTGCACCGACAAGATGGACCCCGTGACGAGCTATGTGGAGAGTGGCAACCTGCAGCGCATCCGTCTTGACTCCGGTCTCGACGGTAATCCACAGGCCACCGGCAATATCGGTGGTAGCATAGACCTGAAACTGCGCAAGGCAGGATTTGACGCCAAGTCGCACGCATATAATGCCACCATGGGCTATGAGGCCAACGGGCATCTGCAGGTGTATGGTGCCGATGCAGCATTCTCCACCGATAGATTCTATAGTAATGTGGGAGCCTTTTACCGCCATGCAGACAACTACAAGGCTGGTGGACATGAGGAGGTGGAATTCTCACAGTTCCAGAAGGTGAACACATTTCTGAATCTCGGTTGGCAACCGGTCAAGAATCACATCATCGAGGGTACTGTCATCTTCGATCGTGCCACCGATGTGGGCTATCCTGCCCTCACCATGGACGTGAGCGATGCCACAGGTTTCATCTCGTCGCTCTCCTACCGTCGCGAGCAGTTGCATGGACTTTTCTACCGTTGGGAGACCAAGGCTTATTACAACCATATCACCCACAATATGGACGATACCCATCGTCCCGATGTGGTTATCCACATGGACATGCCAGGGCGCAGCAGCACCACAGGTCTCTATAGCCTATTGCAGGGCAGCAGTGCCAACCACCAATATCAACTCAACTACGATGCCTATTACAACACCCTCTTTGCCGATATGACGATGTATGTTAAAGGCGCCAAACCCATGTATATGCTCACGTGGCCCGATGTGGGCACCCTGAGTCAGGGACTGGCACTGACTGACGACATCCAACTGGCACCCCATCACACCATCCATCTGTCGGCCAAGGGGGCATGGCAATATCGCCGCATCAACGATGATGAAGGTTTTCGTGCACTGAGCATCTATTTTCCTGGTATGGAGCGCACAGCATCCGACCTGACAGGACGCGTGGCATTTAGCTATGCTTACAGACACAACGGTTGGAAACTGGCTGTGGGCACAGGCTATGGCAGTCGTACCCCCTCTGTCACTGAGGCCTACGGCTATTTTCTCAACAACACCTTCGACCGCTACGATTACATCGGCAATCCCAACCTGAAGCATGAGCGTGCTTTTGAACTCAACGGCTCACTGGCCTGGACATCCGAAACAGTTGAAGCCAGTTTGGAGGCCAATACCTTTTTCTTTCAGAACTATATCATCGGTACCCCCGACGAACGCCTGTCACCCATGACCATCGGTGCCGAGGGTGTAAAAGTGTATCACAACCTGAACGACGCACAGATCATCAATGCCGCAGCCGTGGTAAACTGGCAGTTGACCGACTGGCTCAGTTGGCACAATCGCCTGACCTATAGCTATGGCAAGGAGAACACCGGTGCCCGACTGCCCATGATAGCCCCACTCACCTATCAGGGTGCACTCAAGTTATTCTGGAAGAACCTTGAGTCGGAAGCCGGCGTACAGGCTGTGGCACGCAACAGTCATTACGGCAGCAAATACGGTGAGACCCCTACGGCAGGCTATGCCATCTGGCATTTCAACATTGGCGGTCATTTCCAGTTTGGCACCGTAGGCACCGACATCCACCTTGGTGTAGAAAACCTTTTCGACCGCCATTACTCCACCTATTCCGACTGGAATCACATTCCCCAGAAAGGTCGGAACATCTATTTCAATCTTTCTTTCCAGCTATAATAACATATTAAATAATTGTTAGATATGAAGTTCTTTGCTAATATTTGTATCTTTGCAGCCGAAAACGTATGGTCAGATTCGTGTGTAGCCACCATGGTAAACCACGATGAATCCATATAAATAGGGATTGCGAAAAAAACGCAGAACCACTACCTTTGCACCCGATTTCAATGATAACGAGAATCGGATTTAAGCAATAGGTATGATACAATACAAATCCATCAACCATCTCAACACATCGCTAGATGAACGTGAGAATTACTTCAAACAGCTAAACCGCGATACCGAGAGTCCTTCGGTGTTTCTTCAGACATGCAACCGTGTAGAGCTCTACTACGGCGATGGCGAGGTACCCGACGACGTGGCACGCCACTTGTTTCGTGTGGTATGCGGCTTAGAGTCGGCTATCGTTGGCGAGCGTGCCGTACAGGGTCAGGTGAAGGAGGCCTATCAGAATGCCCGCAACAGCGGCAAGAAGCTGTCAGCAGGACTGCACAAGCTCTTTGAGTGCGCTCTGCAGATAGGCAAACGCGTAAGAACAGAGACACAGATATCACAAGGTGCCGTGAGCCACAGTCTGGCAGCCATCGAGATTATCGAGCAGCAGCATCTGGACCTTGTGAATGCCCATATCACCATCATCGGTGTGAATAAGTTGACCGAGGATATCATCAAGTTCCTGAAGAACAAGGGTGCCAAGGTGATGATGCTGGCCAACCGCACGGAAGAGAAAGCCCGCAAGATGGCAGCACCTTACGGCATAGACGTGCGACCACTGAACGAGAAAAATGATTTCCTGAAGGATACTGACATTCTGATCAGTGCCACATCATCTGAGCACGCCATCATCTACAAGGAAGACTTGAACCCTGAGCGTCCCTTGCTAGCCATCGACCTGGCTTTCCCACGTGATATCGACCCTGCAGTGGTTGACTACCCCAACGTGACGCTCTATAATCTGCAGGATGTGGAGCGCAAGGTGCAGGACAACATTGCCATCAGAGGCGATGAGGTGAAGAAAGCCGAGCTCATGATTGAGGAGGAGATAGGACTGCTACGCGAGATTATGGAGCGCCGCCGCAGTCATAACACCGTTCGCATTGTGGCGCGCAGCAGCAAACTGTCGCAACTGCAGGTGCAGGAAGTGATGAACCGCCTGCCCGACGTGGCCTATAAACTCAAGATACAACAGTCATTTGGCGATAAGCACCAGAAGATATCGCTGCTGAATGGCGAAGCCCCCGACGACATGTTCACCCGCGAACTAGACCAAGCCCTGCTGAAGGGTGAGGCCGACATTGCCATCCACTCGGCCAAAGACCTGCCCGAACGGCTCAATGGCGGACTGGAGGTGATAGCACTCTACGAGGCTTTCGACAAGACCGACTCACTGGTGAGCCGCAACCATCTCTCGCTGGCACAACTGCCTGCTGGCAGCAAAATAGGTACCAGTTCACCGCTGCGCCGCAAGGAACTGATGGCCCTGCGACCCGACGTTGAGATAGTAGGCATCCGCGGATGTATTGAAGACCGCGTACAGCAGGTGCGCAACGGTGAGGTGGATGCCGCCATCGTGGCCACCTGTGCCTTGAAGCGATTGGGGATGGAAGATGAGATAACCGAGGTGCTGCCTTTTGCCACGCATCCCATGCAGGGCCGACTGGCCATCACCGCACGCAAAGGCCGCGAAGACCTGAAAACCCTCTTTGCCAAAGACAGCATCCTATGACCACACTCTATACAGGCATCGTCAGCCACGACAATCAGGAGCAGCTGCAGCAACGCTATGGCGCTGATGTGGTGTGCACCCCGCTGATAGAGATTGTGCCCGTGAGCGACGAGCGCACACTGCAGGAAACCGCAGCAGGCATCAACAGCTACGACTATCTGCTTTTCACCAGCAGGCATACCGTCAAGCACTTTGCCAAGTTTCTGCATCAGCCCCTGCCACCATCGGTGCGCATCGTGTCAATCGGCTGCACTACCACTGCCGCTCTGCAAAAGGCTGGGTTTAAGGATATCAGTCAAACTGCCAGCGACAACTCATATGGTGTTATCGAGTGGTTCAGCCAGCAGCCCCGAGGCCATGTTCTCATACCGCGCTCCGACATAGCTCTGAGCATCATCCCCGACGGTTTGCGCTATCGTGGCTTCCAGGTGACCACCGTCACCGCCTATCACAACCGCATGCCGGAAAATCCGCAGAAGGTGGATATCAGCACCATCGACCGCATTGTGTTTACATCGCCATCCACCGTGAGCCATTTCATCAGTCTATATGGCTCATTACCCACCGACAAGGTTTATGAGACCCGAGGCCCCATCACCCGCAATTATTTCGAAACCCAATTTAAAATATAAACGATATGAAACGATTCAGAGAATTCAGAAAGGACCAAGCTACACGCGACCGCTATGCCGACGTGAGTGTAGATGTGAAAGACTTTATCTACCCCTACTTTGTAGTAGAAGGTGAGCATGTAAAGGATGAAATCAGCACGATGCCAGGCATCTACCGTTTCTCTATCGACACCCTCGTTGAGGATATCAAGGAAATCTACGCCCTGGGCATCGACAAGGTGCTGCTGTTTGGCGTTATTGAGGATTCACAGAAAGACGAGCGCGGCTCACTGGCTTATGCCGAGGATGCGCTGGTTTGCCGTGCCGTCATGGCCATCAAGGCAGCCCAGCCCGAGGTGTGCGTCATCACCGATGTTTGTCTGTGCGAATATACCAGTCATGGCCACTGCGGACTGCTGCACGACCATGATGTAGAAAACGACTCTACCCTGCCCCTGCTGGCTGAGATGGCTTACGTGCATGCCAAGGCCGGTGCCGACTTCGTGGCTCCTTCGGCTATGATGGACGGACAGATTGAAGCGCTGGACAAGCGTCTGCGCGAGGCCGGTCTGCGCGACAAGTGCAAGATCCTGGCTTACTCGGCCAAGTATGCTTCGGCCTTCTATGGCCCATTCCGTGATGCTGCCGACTCGGCTCCTGCCTTCGGCGACCGTAAGACCTATCAGATGGACTACCGTACCCACGATCAGGGTCTCGATGAGATTGCCGCTGATATTGAGGAGGGTGCCGACTGGACCATGGTGAAGCCCGCCATGCCTTATCTCGACATGATAGCTCGCGGTGTGGAGCGATTCCCTAACATCCCCATGGTGGCTTATCAGGTGAGTGGTGAGTATTCGATGCTGAAGGCTGCTGCCAAGTTGGGTTATCTCGATGAGCAGCGCGTGGTTTACGAGAGTCTGATTGCCATCAAGCGTGCTGGTGCGCAGTATATCATTTCGTATTACGCTAAGGAATACATGGAAAAATTTAAAAATTAAAGAATTGAAAAATTAAATGATAAACGAACGTATAAAATCTGCGGCGGCTTTTGAGCAGGCACTGAAGGTGATTCCCGGCGGTGTGAACAGTCCGGTGAGAGCGCTGAAGAGCGTGGGCACCACACCCCTCTTTGTGAAGGAGGCCCAAGGAGCCTATTTCACCGATATCGATGACAACCGCATCATCGACTTCTGTATGTCGTGGGGTGTGTTTATTCTGGGGCATAACAATGCGCGTGTCAGTCAGGCTGCTATCGACGCTGTAGGTCGTGGCAGCAGCTACGGCATCCCTACCGTGAGCGAGACCACCTTGGCCGAGAAAGTACGTCAGGCATTCCCATCTATGGAGCGCCTGCGCTTTGTGAACAGCGGCACCGAGGCCACCATGTCGGCCATCCGTGTGGCACGTGGCTTTACTGGTCGCAACATTTTGGTGAAGTTCGAGGGCAACTATCATGGTCATGCCGACCACCTGCTGGTATCGGCTGGTTCGGGTGTGGCCAATATCTCTAACGCCTCATCTGCCGGTGTGCCCGATGGATTTGTGAAATATACAGCCGTGCTGCCTTATAACGACACCGAGGCCCTGCGCCAGTTCTTCAGCGAGCATGGCCATGAGGTGGCAGCACTCATCATCGAGCCTGTGGCTTGTAACATGGGTGTGGTGGTACCTACCGAGGACTTCCTCAAGGCTACCCGCGAGGTGACTGAGCAGTATGGTGCCATCTTGATTTTCGACGAGGTGATTACCGGTTTCCGCCTGTCTCTGGGTGGTGCGCAGCAGCGCTTCGGCATCAAGCCCGATATGACCACCGTTGGTAAGATTGTAGGTGGCGGATTCCCAGCAGCCGCCTTTGGTGGTCGCGAGGATATCATGAAGGTGCTGGCTCCCGACGGCCCTGTCTATCAGGCTGGCACACTGAGTGGCAACCCTGTGGCTATGGCAGCAGGTATCGAGACGCTCACACAGCTGTCGCGCCCTGGTTTCTACGATGAGCTCGAAGCCAAGAGCGATGCCTTCATTGCTAAACTTGAGCAGATTATTGCTGGCAAAGGTATTCAGTTGAACCGTTGTGGCTCGATGTTCACATTGTTCTTCAACGACAGTGCGGTGCGCAATTTCAAGGACACACAGCGCTCCGATCAGCAGCGTTTTGCCCGCTACTTCCGCAACATGCTCAGTCGCGGCATCTACGTCAGTCCGTCGCAGTTCGAGGGCAACTTCATCTCCGAGACTCACACACCTGAGATTCTCGATTATGTATTACAAAGCATAGCCGAAAGTATTGATTAACTTTCGGCTATGATCTTAGTGATGCGCTTGGCCAGTGCCATGATAGTCAGGATGGGTGGCAACCCTAATGACTGCGGCAGCAGCGAAGCATCGCAAACATAAAGATTATCGGGCAACAGTGGCGAGTGGAGTGTCTCCGCTTCGGCCTCAGTCAGTGGCAGCATACCACCTGGATGCCCAGCGTTGAGCGTGCCAAGGAAGACATCCTCTTTTTTGGCACCCATACGTAATAACACCTCACGACAGTCGTCCACACCTTGCTGAAGGCGCAAATGGTCCATCGCTGTCAGTTTCTTCTGCATTTTATTGTGGTGCACATCACCCTGCTCTACATCGGCCAGTTTGATCATCAGACTGACCATACCATCCATGGGCTTATACCACTTGCGGTTGAAGAAGAAGCTGAGCCAGTCCATATAGGGTGAGATGATATACTTCTCGCGCATGCTCACGAAAGGCATGAGCAACTGATGGTCCTGACGGGCTTTCTCCATAGGTGCAGCCACACAGAGCACAGGATCTACGAACAGACGGGGCTCGCACTCGATGCCCGACGCACGCAGAATATCCGGGGTGCCATAACCGCCAGCAGCCACAATCACCACATCGGCATCGAAGGTCAGGTGCTGCAGACCTTTGGTGGCATGCACACGCTTGGCCTTACCATCGCCAATCTCGATACGGCTGACACGACAGTTGGTCACCACATTGATGCCATCAAGCAGCTCGCGCACATCCCACTTGGCACGCGTAGGGCAACCGATAGAGCAATGGCCACACATACGGCAACCATTGGGACGCAACAGCTTTGGCATGGGTTTTGGATCCAGCCCCATCTCCTGCATCACCTTGAAAGTCTGCTTGGTGATAGAGTTCCAGTAGCGCTGATGATCGGTGGTGATGGGCAGTTCGCGATTCAGCTCTTCGAATTCGGCATCCAGGTTGATGCCAATCTTCTTCAAGCCCTCGTCGGCACGCACGGCATTACCCGTGGCCAGTGTTGTGGTGCCACCCACGCCACGGCCATACACCATCACCATGTCTTTATCGCGGTCGATACGCATCGATGGCAACAGCAGCTGAATCATGCGCTCATCGAAGTAGATACCAGTCTTGCGAAACATCGCCAACTTATCGAGCGAGAATGAGAATGGCTTGAAATTGCCACCGGCCTCCAGCACAGTCACGTCGAAGTTTTTTGCCAGCATGCGGGCTGCCATAGCTCCACCGGCTCCACTACCAATAACGATTGCTTTCTTCATGTTCCTTTATATATTAATGTTTTTGTTTGGTTCTTTTTTGATCACTGCCTTACAGCAACTGCACCCTTCGGTGATGCGCTGACTGAAGTGCAGCTGACCGGCAGCCAGACCAGTGATGCCACGGATGATGCCATCATCCAGGGCCGAGGCTGCCCGGCAAACAGCAGGCGTGTAGAAACGACTGAAATAACAGCTGTGGAAACACAACTCATCATCAGCCGTAAACTGCATGTTGATGCCTATATGACGATAAAGCTTCACCACCAGTCGCTGTGCAGCTTTGTTGCTGCACACGAAGAAGAGCCTGCGCAAGCGGCACCCCATCAGATAGGCCTCGCTATTCATGCGCTGCAGCAACTGCCTGCTGGCTCCACCCTGCAGATGGCGGTTGGTATAGGTAGCATAGGCACGCAAGGCATCGGCACTGGATAATGTCCAGATGCGTTCTGCAGGCTGCTGAATAGCCTTGGCTGTGAGGTTCATCAGCAGCTGCAGTTCCACGCGTGCGTAAAGATTGCTAACCATACAGTTCATTGATTTCTTTCTGATAATGCGCTATCACCACCTGTCGCTTCACCTTCAGACTGGGTGTCAGCTCGCCACGACCTATCGTCAGCGGCGTGTCGATGATTTTGTAGCGCTTCACCTGTTCCGGATGCGACAGTTGAGCGTTCATGCACTCTATGTCGGCAGCCAGATGCGCGGTGTCGCCAATGGTCCACAGCAGTGCGGTGCAGTAAGGACGCTGCTCGCCTACCAGCACGGCCTGATCCACACATGGGATGTCCATCAGTCGCTGTTCAATCTTCGTACAGTTGATGTTCTTGCCGTACGAGGTGATAAGCATGTCTTTCTTTCGGCCGCTGATATACACATTGCCTGCGTCATCAAGATAACCCAAGTCGCCTGTGTACAGCTTGCCGTCCCTGAAGGTATCACTATCCAGCTGATAGTAACCCAGAGCCACCTGCGGACCACTCACCACCAGCTCGCCATCGGCAGAGGTGCTGACGGTGGTGTCGGGCAGTGGCTGGCCGATACTTGGCACCACATTATGCCCCAGTCGGTTCAGCGTGATGAGCGGTGCCTCGGTCTGTCCGTAGGCATTGTGAATCTCGATACCTAACTTTCGGAAATGCAACAGCAGCTCCTCGCTGATGGGGGCTGAGCCCACCAGCAACTGATTACACTGATCGAGACCGGCCTTTCGCAACACCATCCGACGCAGCATGCGCCCTGCGAGTCGTTTCAGCATGCCATCGCTCATCTTCAGGTAGCAGCGGCCTACGGGATTCTGCTCTATCTGCTCCCACAACTTCTCATAGAATCGTGGTACCGAGAAGAACACCGTCGGGCGCACTTTGGGCAGGGCACTGGTGAGCAACTGGAAGTCGGTCAGATAATAAATCTTAGCCTTGCACAGCATGCAATAAGGTGCATAGGCAGCCAAGATACCCTCTACCACATGACTCATCGGCAGAAACGAGAGGTATCTCATCTCGCTGTTGCGGTCGCGCCACGACAGCAAGTTTGTAAGAACTTGGCCCATCCATTTCAACTGGTTGAAGTTGAACATCACGCCCTTAGGTTCGCCTGTGGTGCCTGATGTGTAGCGGATGGTGGCCAATTCCTGACTATATATTGAAAGTTTTGTGTTTCGTATGTTGAGTGTTGAGTGTTCTTGCGTCCCTCCGGTAGCAAGCGAGCAAAGCTCGAGCGGAGGGTTGAGAGGACCGAACTTGATGATCTGCACGGGCAGACCGTCGGTATTCTTCATCACGCGCTCGTCACCAACAAAGAACCAGCGTGCACCGCTCTTTTTCATCAGCAGGGCAATCTCGTCGGCAGGTGTGGTGTAATAGATGGGCACACTCACGGCACCAAGCAAACCGATGGCATTGTCGATGGCAGCGTGCTCGGCACAGTTGATGCCCGAGAGTGCCACCGCATCACCGGCCTTCACACCGATGGTTTTCAACTTCGACACATACATATCTACCAGTGCATTCATCTCGCGGCCTGATACGCGCTCCATGCCCTTGGCTGTGATATTATAATAGGTGATGGGATAGTGCTTGCTGGCACGACGGGTTACTGCCTGCTGGAAGATGGTCTGATCGGTGAGTCGCATAAAATTATGACGACAAGCGAAATCCAGCATTCTGGGCACAAACTCACGCCAGTCGAGCGTATATTCTCCACCATACAGATTGGTGTTGGTACGATCGAAGATATGGTCGTCGAAGAAATAAGGCATCAGCGCCGTCAGATTCGACAGGATGGTGCGCTTCTTCTCGTCCTTACCCTCGTTGTAGCGGCGACCGATGTTGCGCAGAAATGGCATTGGCAGATAGATAGGCTTGGGCACGTCAATCTGCAACTGCTCCTTGGCCCATGCTCTCACCGCCTCTACCAGATCTTCCACAGTGGGCAGCATGCTGTTAGGAGCTGTCAGGTGGAAAGTGCTATACTCTGCAGCCGTTGTCAGCGTCAGGTCGGCCACCATTTTTGCCACATAATCCACGGGCACCACGTTCACCGTCTGCTGACGGCTCACAGGCATCACGCGCATCTTACCCTGCAGTATCAACTTGAGCACATAATAAACGGTGTTGAACACGCTGGTTCTACCCGTCTGACTATTGCCCACAATCATACCTGGTCGGCACACAATGAATGGCAGACCAGAGTCTCTTACAATCTTTTCGGCCTCGGCCTTGCTACGCTCGTAGTGTGTATAAAACTCGCTTCCTAATGGTGCTGACTCGGCTATGCGCCCCGTCTGCATGCCAGCCACATAGGCTGTTGAGATATAGGTGAAGCGCTTCAGCATGGGCAGGCCCTCGGCCATCTCCACCACGTTGCGCGTACCGTCAACATTAATGCTGCGCAACTCCTGGCGCGACTTCTGCACACCCGTTTCGGCAGCACTGTGAATCACGTGCGTCACATGGGGTGGCACGTTCATCATGCGCTGGGTGATATCCCCCACCACCGGTAATATGCGACTACCCACGGCAGCCACCAGCTGCTCGCTGTCGCTCCAGAGCGCACGCAGTCGGCGCTCTGCATCATCATCATTCTCGGCTCTCACCAGCACATAGATGGTACTCTGGGTAGTGGCAAGCAAATATGCCACTACCTCAGTTCCTACCAGTCCAGTAGCGCCTGTAATCAAAATTGTGTTTTCAGCCATGTCGTAAAGAATTGGCTCATCGCCTTTGTTTTGCGTTTATACTCAGAAAGGTGGCGCTTAATGGCCTCACTTATTTCCTGCTCATGCTCTCCGGCAATGCGCAAGGAGTTTGTTATCCTGTTTTCTAAATCTTCATCATTAGCATGGTGCAGATAGCCGTCGGCCAGCTCCACCTCGCGCATCACACCATTCAGGCGGGCATCGATAGATACGGCCACGATGGGGCAGGCTTTCTCCATACTCAGCACCGATGCATGGTAGCGCGATGTGAGCAGGATAGAGAGCTGGCGCAGCAGACTTGTCATCTGAAACACGTCGTTTGTTTTCGAGGTGAAGATGGCATGCTTACCATCTAAACGGCGGGCCAGCTGTTCGCACACACTGGCATCCAGTTTCTCCATGCCCAGCACCACCACAAAAGCGTCATGCTCCTTGCTGTACTTGTTGGTGGCAGCGGCCATCGCCTGCAGGTAATGTTCGAACTGTAGGCGACGCTCTGCACTGTCACTGAAAAAATAGAATTTATCGTATTGCAATGAAAAATCACGTGTCAGCTGTGCCTTCAGCCAGCGTCCTATCGACGGGCGCACCGGCCAGCAGAAGGGGTTCAGCGGTGCCACTCCCATCAGCGGCTGCTTGCCGTCCCAGCCTGCCTGTATCAGGCACTGGCGGGCCCACGACTCATCGTCGGCACTGCTCTCGAAGGTCCAGGCCGTGTCGGTACCTACATGTCCTTTCAGTCCCAGAGCCTGCAGATTGCGCAATGACTCTTCCGTGCGCACCATGAAATAGGTGTCGCGACACATGTCGCTACTCAACCGAGCCAGCCAACCCGACAGACTGCCCACCTCAGAACCATAAGCCATACAAGGCTTGCCCTGACGGCGCATCACGCCTGCTGCCTCGCAGAAGAACACGCAGAGGGCCTCGGCAAAGGTGGGTGTGAGTGTGGATCCCTCGCATAATATCGCAACATGATGCTGCGAACAAGCACGCATCAGCTTGAGCACGAATACGGTTGAGAAATGTAACAGCTTGATCTGTTTCGAGAAGTAGCCGGCCACGTTATCCATGTCGAGCGTCATCACGGTGAGCTCGGATGTATGTGCCCCCATGGCCTGCTGCAGCTGCTGCACCAATGCCACCACGCGTGCGTCAGCACCTGTGTTGCGAGCGCCGTTGTAGCCAACCAAGAGAATCTTGAGGGGCTGTCCCTGCGTGTGACTCTCAAAACGAGCCAGTCCCAGGCGCGAAAGAGGCTTCGCAAAGCCCGAAAGCCATACCACTATACGTACTATAAAAGATAGAATTCTGTCCATTTACAACTATATCATACTCATTTTGCGGTGCAAAGTTACAAATAATAGGTTGTATCGCGAGCGATTTATGTTAAACTTTAAGTATGTTTAACAATATATCGTCTGCGATACATAAAAAAGATTAAAGCGCATCGGCGTTCATGATTTTTTTGTACCTTTGCAGCCAAATTTAAACAAGATGGCAATACAAGACGCAATTTTCAGACGTTCGGAGCTTCTGCTTGGCAATGAAAGCATGGACATGATAGCACAAAAACGAGTGATTATTTTTGGTGTAGGCGGTGTAGGCTCATGGTGCGCCGAGAGCCTGATACGCAGTGGCATACGCCAACTGACGATTGTGGATAGCGACCGCGTGTGCATCACCAACATCAATCGCCAGCTCATGGCCACCACCAAGACCATCGGACAGGTGAAGGTGGATGCACTGAAGGAGCGCCTGCTCACCATCAACCCTGCAGCCGAGATTACTGCCCTGCAAAAGATTTTTACGGCAGAGAATGCGCATGAGTTTGAGCTGGAGAGCTATGACTACATCGTTGACGCCATCGACTCGCTGAAAGACAAGGCTGCCCTGATATTGCTGGCTTGCAAGACCCAAGCCAAGTTCTTCTCATCGATGGGTGCAGCCCTGAAGCTGGACCCCACACGTATCAAGGTGACTGAATTCTGGAAGGTGCAAGGCGACCCTCTGGCACGCGCGCTGCGCAAGAAATTCAAGAGTCAGAAGCAGTTCCCCAAGCACAAGTTCCAGTGCGTGTATAGCGACGAGCTGCTGGAGAACCGCGGTCACAATGCCACCTGCGGCACCGAGAAATGCATGTGCCCCAAAGCCCAAAATGGTCCAGGAGACCAAAGTCTGCTGAACCATGAATGGTGCTCATCAAAAGCACAAATAAACGGAACCTTGTCGCATATCACGGCCATCTTCGGCTTTATGCTGGCAGGACTGATTATTGAGGACGCTGCCTCTTGATACAAAAACTATAGGTGCGGTTATGCCTTCTCGGCTATCACCTCTATCTCTACCAAGGCACCCTTAGGCAGCGTCTTTACAGCCACAGCCGAACGGGCTGGGAATGGCTCTGCAAAGAACTCGGCATAAACGGCATTCATATCGGCAAAGTCGGCCATATCAGCCAGAAACACAGTGGTCTTAACCACGTTGGCCAGTGATGTGCCAGCCTCTTCGAGAATGGCCTTCACATTGGTGAGCGACTGGCGGGTCTGACCCTTGATACCACCCTCGGCAAACTGGCCTGTAGCAGGGTCGATGGGTATCTGTCCTGATGTAAACACGAGATTACCCACCTGGATGGCCTGACTGTAAGGACCGATGGCTGCCGGAGCCTTTGGAGTGCTTATTACCTTTTTCATATATATACCTTATTTCTTTTTCTGTGAAAGATATTTTTCCAACTTATCCACCACTACTGTGGCCAGATCAATCTTACCCTCGGGGTTGATCACTACGATGGATGGAATCCACTTCACACCGTAGGCCTTAGAGATGTCTGTATCGTGGAATTTCTTGAGCTCGCTCACCTGCAGATACTCTATACCAAACTGCTTGACCACCTTGCGCCATGCATCCACATTGGTATCCATCGACACACCTACAAACACCACATCGTCAGAGTGATAGGCATTATAGAGCTTCACCACCGCTGGGGCATCCTTGCGGCAATCGGGGCACCACGATGCCCAGAAATCCAGCACCACCGTCTTTCCCTTCAGCTCGCTCAGCTGGAAGGGCTTGCCGTCGATGGTGTTCATCTTGAAGTCGGGTGCCACTGTTCCTGGCTGCAACAGCTCGGTAGCATACTTGGCATCCAGATCCTCCTCGGCAGCCTGCGCCTTCACGTCGATGACAGCCACACTCGCCATGAGTGCCACCATCAGGCTTACATACATTTTTCTTATCTTCATCTTATTTCTAATTTAATTCCGGATGCAAAAGTAAGCATTCTTTTACAAAAAACACACCAATCTATCATTTTTTAATAAAAAATACCACACGTTTGGTATATCAGTTTAGAATATTATTCTATGAAACGGGCTCTGGCACTCAAAAGAAAAGAAAAATAGTCTAAACAAGCAACATTTGTAGATAAATTATCTGTTTTTTGGCAATTATTTGGAGGTTATATCTAAACTTCGTATCTTTGCACCCAAAATCTGAACAATATGGCAAAGTATATATTAGCTGACAACCAAGAAATCACCCGATTCGCCATCGACAGTCTGTTGCGACAAGATGAAGAGAATCAAATCTACCGTGCCTCAGACAAGACCAGTTTGGTAGAGCAACTCAAGGAGCACGAGAATGCTATTGTTGTGCTCGACTACACACTATTCAACTTTGCCGATGAAGACCAGCTGCTCATTGTGAGCGAGCGCTTTGCCTTGTCGCAGTGGCTGCTCATCAGCGAGGAGCTCACCCCCCAGTTTCTGCGCCGCGTCATCTACTCTTCCCACCAGTTTAGTGTGATTTTCAAGGATGGCCCGATGAAGGATCTGCGCGATGCCCTGCGCGCTGTGACCCACCACGAGCGCTTTATCAGTCAGCGTGCCCTCGAAGTGATTATCAGTCAGCAGCAAGACGAGGAACGTCCCGACATCCTGACTGCCACCGAGGCCGAGATTGTGAAGGCCATTGCCCAGGGCAAGACCACCAAGGAGATAGCCGAAGAGCGCTACTCCAGCATCCACACCATCACCACCCACCGCAAGAACATCTTCCGCAAGCTGGGCATCAACACAGCCCACGAAGTGATAAAATACGCCATCCGCGCCGGCCTGGTAGATCCTTCGGAGTTTTATATATAAAAAAAACAGGGAAGGAGAAACATTCGTTTCCCCTCCCCCAAGCCTTTCGACTCATTAACCATTCAGCTTAATACCCCATACACGAGGTAGTGCCCAGCGCCGTGATTATCGCCGACGCAATCGACGCTATCAGCTGCGCCACAAACTTAATCGTCTCTTTCTTGCTCATAACTCAATTTTTGCATTTTTGCATTTTCAATTTTTGCATTTTTACATTTTTCAATTTAAAGTTGGGTGGGGCCGAAGCCCCAAACCCTTAGTCACCGTTCGGCTCGTCTATCGGATCATAGCTACCACCGCCAGAGGTGTTTCCACCGCCGCTATTCTCCCCTCCCTGGGAGGGGCTGGGGGAGGTCCCAGGGGAGGTTTCCTCTCCCTTCACCAAACTCTCGATGTTGATAAACTCGGCCTTCTTCAGGAACTCTCTCGACGAGATATTCTCCTCGGCAGCCTGCTCGGGCAGGAATCGGATGTGCAGCGCCTTCAGGTGCTTACCCACGTTGAAATCCTCCTTCTTCACCGCACCGTTCTTCTGGTTCTCCAAGGTGCAGTAGAACGTGCCAAGGCCGTCAATCTTCACCTTCTTACTCTCCAGCAGCATCTCAATGAGACACGAGCGAAACTTTTCCAGCACGCCAAACACCACGTCGGGGGTGTAGATAGAGCCATGCTCCGAGATGTGATTAGCCAACCTGCGCGTGTTCAGCGTTTCCAGGTTCTTGATGTTAGCGAACCACTTACCAAAAGCACTCGATGCGCTGTTAGTGTTCTGCTTTACTTCATACAAAATTTTTGCCATAATTTAAATGTGTTTTACATGGTATTAGATTCATTGCGGCCAACTACATCGGGTGACCTGCCTCCCGCTTCTACTGCAAGTGAAGTGTATCTCCAAATGCACTGCAAAGGTACAACATTTCTCGTGCGCATCCAAAATTCGTCCCTCCAATTGGCCCGATTTTGATGAAGAATTTGATGAATTTTGAAGAGAAGTAATCTTCGAGGCTCGAAGCCGTAATTTTCGGCCCTCGTGTATTACTTTTCGCCGATAACGGGCAAGATGCGCATTTTCGGTTGCCACATCGCCACTTTGCCACTTTGCAACATTAAGCCCCCTCAAAACTGCACCCCTGCCCTAACTACAAATATATAATAATTAAAATTATTATATATTCTAAAGACACACCCACGGAAACAAGCAAGTACCTTAATGTGACATTGTCACAAAGTGGCGATGTGACGACAAATTATTAAAAAGACACAAATTTACGTCATTATGATTTCACTATGACGTAAAAATGATTATATTTGCAGCAATAAAACAGATAAGAATATGGCACAGGTATCTATGACCGTGAGGCTGGACTCACAACTAAAGAAGCAGTTCAACGAACTGTGTAACGAGATCGGGATGAGCGCCAACACCGCCATCAACGTTTTTGTAAAAGCTGCAGTGAGAACGCGTAGCATTCCATTCAAGATTGATCTCAACGAGCCCGAGGCCGAAAATCCCGCACTAAAGAGGTTTCAGGAATTTCGCGCGAGTGTAGTTGCCGATGATTCCCGTCCGGAAATGACTCTTGATGAAATCAACGAAGAAATTAGATTGGCCCGCGAAGAAAGGAAAAGGCGGAAACAATGAAGATCTTGGAATCATTATAAAGATAGATATGACAAATCCCCCAAAATTTAAAGTTGGCGATACAATATACTGGTATTGCGATGAGGATGGACGAGTGCATCATGCAGAAGTCCAGTATGTAAATTATGCCAAAGTTGGCAACTATTATATTGAGGTGAATTATGAAGTTGAAGAAGAACGTAATGGCATAAAGAAAACGTTTTTCATAGACGATTATGACGCAATGGATAGTGAATTATAATATCAGGTAGATATAAATTTACCGCAGAGCTGACAATGGAACAGACAAGAACTGACACATATTGAGAGAAGGTTATTCAAAAGAACTGGACAAATGAAACGGTGGCAAATTGTCACCAGTTGAAAAAATGAATGTTGTCAAGACTGGTGGTACATAAATATGATGCGATTGACAATATTTAACCATAAAATTTTCCCCGTTCGTATCAAGAAGAGCGGGATTTTTTCTATCTTTGCGCGCTGAAAAAAAAACTATAAGACAACATGAACATAGAATACTATAAAGAGTACATTCAGGATAGCGTCATCAATCCATTAGAGCTGCTGATGGGTAATGATGTTGAGGAGGTGTCGGTCTACAAGAAGTATTACCATCGTGAAGGTTTCCCACCGAAAGATGCAACATACCAAAAACTACTGCACGAAATGATGCTACCTTATTACAAGATGTACCTGAATGGCGACACGCGTATTTGTTGTGTAGGAACAAAGTTGGAAAGCATACGCCACAAGATGGATCACGCCATAGAGGACGATGACCAATTTGGCCAGTGGGCCTCTGAGCAAGACCTGATTGTGGCGGCTGAAGGCTGGGGTGACAACCTGAATCGCTTTGAAAAGGAGGAGAAACGTATCTACCGGTTCTTCCATCTGCTGAAAATGCTGTTCGAAAGCGGTTGCAAGCAAGACTGGGTGAGACTGTCGGAGAAATTGAAAGAGATGCTTTTCAAGGCTGAGATGTGCTACAATTATAAGACCGACGAGGTGCTGTGTATATTGCACGCCTTCACAATGATTATGCAGCAGGAGTGGACACTGGAGAAGAAGAGGGAACAGTTGGCTCTGCTCAACAACCAATGGAAGTTTCTGAAGCACTACTATTCGGTAATGATACGGCATATCATCGGTGTCAGATGGACCAGCTTCAAGAAGGTGGCTGAAACCGTGTTGAAGGCAAGCCAGTCGTTCAGACCCCACATGCACATCTTCTACTGCGGCCTTATTGACTGCGTGGACGAACTGCATCTTGACCGCAGGCATCAACGTGAGATGGACAAGATCATCATGCTGATGGGAGAGGAACTGAACCGGATAAAAGACCATTCGGAGGTACTCTATGAGTTATGCGACGCACTGTTCCCTGAGGATTTCCAACGTATGCTCCGTGAGAACAGACCCAAGAGCTATAAGGAGGTGGAGGACGAGAGTAATCATAAAGACGAACTGATTGCCGAGATGGAACATCAGACAAAACTATTGCACAAGCAGCTGGACAGGGCAGAGGACATGTTGCAGAAGATGGTGCTTTCGGCTATCCCTATCGAAGATGTTGACAAGGAGCTGATGAAGTATCCTCCAGGTGTGGCGTGGGATTTTCTGTTGAAGTTGAATGCCAATCCCATCATCTGTATGCAGGAGGCTTGGCGTGAGAATTATCCATCTCTGCTTGAAAAATATCGCAAGCGTCTATATGAACCTATTGACCAGCAACGCGACTTGACCGATGCGATAATGAAAGTTGCCGAGCGGCCAACCACCTCGTACAACTATGCCAGCGGAGCCACCCACGATGATAAGCGCAGCCAACTGGTGCTGGGAGAAGAAAAAGACAAGGTAGTACAACTAAAACGACTGACCAATGAGTGACAATTATCATTATGAAGACGGAGCCATTCATCATGACCACAAGAAGGTGCTCCATATTGACCATGTGAGCGGCGACAACTTAGGTACACTTATCAAAGCATTCTTCAAAGACAATGTCGAGGAAGCCGAGGTTGTGGAAGAAGTCAAGGAAACCGCAGGGGAATGTAACGAGTTGCTGGTCAATGATGTTTTCTCTGATGAGTTGTTTACCACCAACGAGCGATTGTTGCAGTTGCGAACAATCATCAACGAATCCGTCGGCATGGGTGATCAGGAAAAGATAGACCTTAGCACAGGCTTGGAGTGGTATTGGCTATATCAGGCCATCTACGATGCCGGATTGTTTGAGACACGCAGCAATCACGAGAATGTGGTAACCGCGGTGGGCTTTGTGCGCCAGATAGCCAAATGGCTCCCTGATATCATCAGTACAGATGATGAGGAACGTATCCGTAACATCTGTAAAAGCGTCTCTGCTGAGCAGGCCAAATGGATGATGAACGGCAGGCCCGTAAACCTTGTAGATATCGAGGCTAACCGCCGACGCATGACGGCAATGAAGCCCGCGAAAATAGAACGTATCGTCAGAGTTGCCTATCATGGGCTATACACAAAACTTATTGCCCTGAAACAAGATATATTGAAGGAGAATATTACTCGATAGGCTTTTTTAGAAATGCAGCCAACTCATCAAAACGCGCCAGGATCAATTCTAGGTCTGGGTGCGTTTTTTCTACGATAATAGCGCCATAGTTGGGAGTATTATCGTCCATCACGTCCTCAACGGTACGGATTTCATATAGGTCGCGATGCTCATAGGTATTGAACCAGCGCAGAAACAAGCGGAAGCGGTACTTCTGCATATCGTCGCCAGTAGCACAGATATAAAGCAGTACGCCACCATTAGTACGGAAGAACTCTTCGATGATGGCAAGGATGGTATCGCGGAGTTTGCGGTCATTGGGTGATGGCTTTTTATTCTTATTATTGATATCGAAAGCACATACCTCCATCTGTAGTATCTCTGTATTGACGCTCAAACCAATTTCGTAACATACTTCGTAATCAGTATCAAACGCAAAAACTCCGTCCTTCACCTTCCAAACAAAATAGGGAGAACGGAGATTAAGCCGATTTAAATCAAGTGTGTACATAAATGTCTAAACAGCAAGTTCGTGTTCAACGACTCTCTTTTCCAAACGTTTGTTTGATTCCTCAAACCATTTACGCTGCCTTGCCTGAAATGCTCGCACTGCAGCAAGCATCTCTTCGTTTGAACGTGGTGTGAATCTCTTGTCCATTTTTGTCCTTTCTTCTTTTCTTGGTGCAAATATATTGCAAATAATTGAGAATTCCAAGAAAAGAGGCAAAAATCTGAATATTATACGTTTTTTGAGTCATTTAGTTAGACATTTTATTAGATTCATTAGACAGAAATACGCCAATGAATTAGACTCATTAGACAAGCGAGGATATAGTGCAAAAATTATTCGGAAGGGCCCCTTTTTCCATATACCTTTGCACTCGGAAAACAGAAAAACCGAATGCAACGGTGCGGAGGTTAAGCCCTGTGAGTACACCATTATTTTTATGTCAATAAAAAAGCAAATTTTCAAAGAAAACTACCCTCTGATGGTTAATCAGGCTCGACAGCAGATGGCGCTGATGAACAAGTGCAGAATGCTGAGTAGAAGAACTAACAGAGGGGGCAATCAACCTTTCTACATGCAGTATCTTAATCGCTAACAAATTTTCAAGTTTTTAACTCTGAGTTGAGGTGAACGGAGTCTCGCGAGATTTCAATCACAATCGAAAGGTGGCCACCCTTCTGAAGCTTCGCTCAACCAAAACCCAGAAACAATGAATCCTCAGAATTATCAAGAACAGATTCTTAATAGCACCATCCAGATGGATGCAAGTATTAACTTCATGGCCAACGGCGATATCAACATATATCCATGTCCGTGGGAGAATGAGAAGCAGGTGACTGATGGCAGTCGGGTGCGCTATCGTGCAGGCGTAGAGGTGGATGCCGACGGACGCACCAGAGTGAAGCGCTACAATGTGGGCAAGAAAGGTCCTAGACACGAGACGCTTTACGAGACGGCACATGGGGCTGTGAAAATAACCAGACCGCAGTATCGCCTCAAGGCCGACGGGTATCACAAAGAAGGACCACGCCGACGTATGGACGAGGAGTTTGTATACGTAACCTTTAAGTTCCCGAAGAAATACGGGCTGGCACTCACCAAGGCTCTCTACCAAGAGGAGGCCGACGAGATTATGTCGTACTTTAAAACAAGAAAGGAGGAAACAATATGGAAGTAAACGAGCTGATGGAACAGGAATATTTCACTTGTATAGGTAGGGGACACGGTGCCCCCTGCCTACCCTCGACCCGAAAAGAATGGGAAGCCCTGCGACGCGAACCTTGGTTGGCTGAGATGTGCCAACGCATAGAGAACGGTCAGGACGAGCTGAAGCACAGACTGCCCGTGTGGACACCGAGTTGCGCTGAGTTTAAGGATAACCATCGCGCTGCAGCTGATGCACTCAAACCTTTGAACCGCCTGATGATGGACTTTGATGAGAAGGGACACACGGAGGAGATCCTTCAAAAGTTGAAGAGTGGAAGTGTTGAAGAGTGGAAGTTATCGCTGCCAGCGGGCATGGAGGTGCTGCTGGTGGAGGAGTCGGCCCGTAGGGGTACGCATGTGCTGGTGGAGTTGCCTGCCGGCATGGATGCTGCCACTGCCCAACAGCTGATGAAAGAGGCTACGGGGTTTGAGCCTGATAAGCAGGTGAAGGGTGTTGACAGATGTATCTATATGGTGCCGGAGGATCATACCCACTATGTGAGTGAGAGACTGTTCACCTCACCCGTCACCTCCCCGCTCGAGTTCTGCTCGCTTGCTACCGAAGGGGTGCAAGAAGGAGAGGAGAGGTGCTTCAAAGGCATTTCGTATTCAGACATTATCGCTGAGTGGTGGCATCGCAATGGTGGTGAGCCTGCCGAGGGCGAGCGTAATGTAAAGCTGCACCAGCTGGCCGTGAACCTGCGCGCTATCTGCGATAATAAGAAAGAGGTGCTGATGCAGGTGATGCCACGATTCGGGCTCGCTGAGACTGAGTTGAAATCGATTATCGATTCGGCCTGCAAAGAGGAGCCTAAAGGCATCTCGAAGGTGATACAGCAGATAGTGGATCAACTATCAATCTGCCCCGACCCCTCACAAGCAGCAGAGATGGATCAGGATGAAGCTCTCTCTCCCTGGAAGAAGGTTGGGGTGAGGTCGCTGCCCATCGGACTGAAAGAGTCGCTGGTTGGTGTGCCCGCGTCGATGCACATGCCTGTGCTCTGCGGTGTGCTGCCGATAGCTGCTGCCTATGCCGACCAGGTGGAGGTGGAGTATTGCGACGGCAACCGTCAGCATCTGGGGCTGATGTCGATTATCCGTGGTGAGCAGGCTTCTAATAAGAGTGTGGTGAAGAATGCCGTTGACATCTGGAAGCGACAGTTTGACGAAGAGGACAGACTGGCCCGCAAGCGCGAAGAGGAATGGAAGGAGCGCAAGAAGAGTCGTAAGGCTAATGAAAAAGCTCCCGACGACCCGAAGGTGCTGATACGTATGGTGCCGGTGACGGTGAGCTGCTCTACCCTCTTGAAGCGACTGAAGAATGGACAGGGACACACACTCTACAGCTTCGGTGAGGAACTGGACACGCTGCGCAAGACCAACGGTGCCGGCTCATGGAGCTCGAAGTACGACATCTACCGACTGTCGTTCGACCGAGGTGAGTGGGGTCAGGACTACAACAGCGATGCTGCCGAATCGGGTGTGGTTGACGTGGCCTACAACTGGACGATGCTGGGCACCAACGGTGCTATGCGCAAATGCTTTAAGAGCGACAATATCGAGAACGGTCTCTCATCACGCATATTGGTGGCCGAGATGCCCGACAGCTCATTCTCAAAAATGCCCAAATTTGGCCGACGTTCTGCCGACGACGAAGCCAGGATTCAAGAAGCCGTGAGCCGTCTGCGCTCTTACAGCGGACTTATCGACACTCCCCGACTGCGCAAGGCTATCGAAAACTGGGTAGAGCAGAAGCGCGTAGAGGCAGCCAAGGACATCGACCACGTGAAGGACACCTACCGCAAGCGTGCTGCCGTCATCGCTTTCCGCTGCGGCGTGGTTTTCCACCTGCTCTCAGCTGCAACCCGCGAATCCAAGGCTTGTATCGACTTTGCCCTGATGATGGCCGACTACTGTCTGATGCAGCAAATCAAAACCTTCGGCGATGCCCTGCAGAACCAGTATGTAGAAGCCAGCGAAGAATGCCAGCGATATGGTGCCAACCACAGCGTGTTCGACCAGCTGGCTCCCACCTTCACCCTCGACGACCTGCGAGCCCTGAAGCGCGGCTACTGCTCGGAATCGGCCCTGCGCATGATCATCTCACGCTGGATGCGCGACGGATGGATCATCAAAATCGACCGCCACCACTGGAGGAAGGAAAAATTGAAAAATGTAAAAATGTAAAAATTGAAGGCTGCGATTAAGCGAAGGCAGAGCCATGCTTGCATGAGCTATGCTGAGCGTGAGCAGGCTCAATACGAAGTATTAAGAATTGAAGTTATGGAATTGATATTAGAACGTATAGCAAAGCGCAAAACTTATACCATCGGTCATATCTACATTCAGCGACATGTGGATGATGAGTATCTGGCAGGCACGGAGAACCAGTACTTCTGCGACACACTGGAACCCACTTGGCGCGACTATGCCCATGGTGCCTACAAGGTGAAAGGCCACTCGGCCATACCTGAAGGTAGGTATGCCGTGGTGATCAGTTGGAGCCCCAGGTTTCAGCAGTGGTTGCCCATCCTGCTTGGCGTGCCCAAGTTTGAGGGCATACGCATCCACGCAGGCAACACAGCCGCCGACACCGAAGGCTGCATCCTGGTAGGTAAGAACAAGCTGGTGGGGCAGGTCGTTGACAGTCGCATCTGGCTGCACCGTCTGAAACAGAAGATTGTAGAGGCCAAAGACCGCGACGAGCCGGTGTGGATAACCGTCAAGTAGTCGCTCTTCGTAATTCGTTTTGGCCGGTTCGCTGAATTAATTTGGCGGATCGGCCTCATCATACTACCTTTGCAGCATGAAAAAATAAGTTTAAGTTTTAATTTAAAACAATATGAAACAGGTAATACTCAACTCGATGCTTATCGCATCGATGATTACAATGGCCAGCTGTTCGACCGAAGATCCGTTCAGCGGCAATAGTGACAATTGGTTCGGCGGTGACAACAGCAGCGAGATGCCTACACCAGGCGGTACCGGTAATTCGACGACTACCGGCGAGCTGACCACCTTTGCCGTGACTATCGACAAGACAACGGCAGAACCCAGCGCCACAGCCACTGCCTATCTGCCCGATGAGGAGGATGCCCTGGAGAACAACAGCTTTACGACTGAGATCGCTATCGACCTGAGCAACCCTACTGCCAAGACAGAGAACGGTGTAGAGATCACGGTGAAAAACGGTCATATCACAGCCAATCACGGCTCTACCAAGAGCATCTGCTACGTATTGAGCGGCACTACCACCAATGGCTCGCTGACCGTTCTGGGTGATAAGAAATACGAGGTAAAACTGAATGGTGCCAACATCACCAATCCCGATTCAGCAGCACTCAACCTGCTGAGCGGTAAGCGTGCCTTTATCGTGCTGGCCGACGGCACCAGCAACTCGCTGACCGACGGCACCAGCGGCAGTCAGAAAGGTGCGCTCTACTGCAAAGGAAAACTTCTCATCAACGGCACAGGACAGCTGAGCGTGACGGGAAACACCAACAATGCCATACACTCGGCAGACTACATCATCTTCAATAGGGGTAACAATATATATGCCAAATCCACAGCCAATCATGGCATCAAAGCCAACGACGGTGTGTTTATCAACGGCGGCATCATCAATGTGGAGGTATCGGCCGCTGCAGCCAAGGGCATCAACTGCGAGAGCAACATCATCGTCAATGGCGGCCGCACGACCGTGATCACCACTGGCGACGGCACCTACGACACCGACGACAAGGAAGCGAAAGGAGCAGCTGGCATCAAAGCTGACTCTACGTTCACCATCAATGGCGGTGAGCTGTGGCTCAAGAGTACTGGTAGCGGTGGCAAGGGCATCAACGTGGATCAGAACGCCAACTTCTGTGGTGGAGCCGTCTATATCGTGACCGAAGGTGGACAGTTCAAGAGCAACAATGACACCGCCTCTCCCAAGGGCATCAAGGTGGATGGTGATATCAACATCAGTGGCGGCACCATCTGGGTGCGCACCAACGGCTATAACGGCGAAGGCATAGAAACCAAGAGCGCGCTGAACATCAGCGGTGGCGAGGTAGCCAGCTATGCCTACGATGATGCCATCAACTCGAAAGGCGACATGACCATCACTGGTGGCTATGTCTATGCACAGGGCAAGAACAACGACGGTCTGGATGCCAACGGCAATATCTACCTGAAAGGCGGACTGGTGTATGCCATCTGCTCAGGCCAGCCCGAAGTGGCCATCGATGCCAACAGCGAAGGTGGCAAGAAGATCTACCTCACCGGTGGCACCATCGTGGCCGTAGGCGGACTGGAGAGTGGCAGCAGTCTGAGTCAGGCTTGCTATCAGACTTCATCATGGAGCAAGAGCACCTGGTACACGATGACCATCGGTGACAACACCTTCTCCTTCCGCACCCCGTCCAGCGGTGGTTCAGGTCTGGTGGTTTCTGCTGCATCCACTCCCACCCTGCAGTCGGGCACCAGCATCAGCGGCGGCAGCAGTTTCTTTGGCGGACTGGGCATTGCCGGCGGCACCATCTCAGGCGGAAGCAGCGTTTCGCTGTCCGGCTATACTGGCGGTAATAGCATGGGTGGAGGCGGTGGCTGGCCTGGTGGCTGGCATTGAAAGAAATCTCACCGAGAGCACAATAAATCACTTTTCCACACGTTATTATTAGTAGTAATAGGTATGTACTGGATGAAGAATCAATCTCGACAGGAGAATCTGCTATATCTGGCGGTGTGGGGACTGCTTTTTGCAGCCCCACTCATCAGTCTGGGAGTGCGCAGCGTGAACGAGGCCGAAACGGTGTTCAACTGGCACGAAGTGCTGATGGTGTGGGACCGGTTTGGGGTGTTTCTCCTGCTGTTTCTGCTGCACAACTTCCTGCTGGCACCACTGCTCATCCACCAGCATCGCCGTGTGCTCTACACCACACTGACGATATTGCTGATAGCAGGATATATGGTATTCCAATACCAATACGCTCCCCGATACATGGGGGTCCGCCGACCGCCTATGGAGCAGCGCGGACCATATCCTATGGATATGCGCGAACCGCATCCTATGGATCAGCACGAGCCTCCCGGCATGCCTCAGCCGGCAGCGCCTGACGACAGAACACCACGGCACGAGTTGCGCCAAGAACATGAGATGCGCGCAAGGCGCCACCACTTTGGTGAGCGCGACATCATGGGGGGAGTGATGCTACTGCTGATGCTGGCCGCCAATCTGGGTGCCAAGCTCTACTTCCGCAGCAGCAACGACCGACGGAAACTGGAGGAGCTGGAAAAGCAGAATCTGGAGCAGCAGCTGGAATATCTGAAATATCAGATTAACCCACACTTCTTCATGAACACGCTCAACAACATCCATGCGCTGGTGGATATCAACCCTCAGAAAGCCCAAGACACCATCTTGGAACTGTCGAAGATGATGCGCTTTGTGCTCTACGAGGGGGATAAGAGCGGCGTGCCCCTCACCAAGGAGTTTGAGTTCATCCGCAACTACACCCGACTGATGCAGCTGCGCTATACCGACAAGGTGAAAATCAGCGTTGATCTCCCCACCGAGGCACCCGACAAAACCATTCCTCCCCTGATGCTCATCACGTTTATCGAAAACGCCTTCAAGCATGGGGTGAGCTATCAGCACGACTCGTTTATCAACATCAAGATAACGATAGACAATGACCACCTCTACTTTGACTGTCAGAACTCCAAAGCCGAGAGGCTGCATAAAGAAAATGCACAGGGAGCCAACGGCACGTCGGAAAAGAAAGGAGGAGTAGGTTTGACCAACGTCAGGAAACGACTCAACCTGCTGTACGACAAGCGCTACACGCTCGACATTAAGGATGAACCCGATATTTACACAGTCAAACTAGTTTTACCACTATGATACGTTGTTTAGCTATCGATGATGAGCCGCTGGCTCTTGAGCAGATCACTGCTTATATTAATAAGGTGCCGTTTCTGGAACTGGCTGCCAAATGCCAGAGCGCACTCGAAGCACGTACGTACTTAGAGAGCGACACCGTTGATGCCATTTTCTGCGATATCAACATGCCCGACCTGAACGGTATGGACTTTGTGAAATCGCTGGCCGTTCCGCCGCTGATTGTATTCACCACCGCCTACTCAGAATATGCGGTAGAAGGGTTTAAAGTGAATGCCGTTGACTATCTGCTGAAGCCTTTTGGCTTGCAGGACCTGCAGCGTGCTGCCAATCGCATCAAGGACCGACTGACCGAATCGGTAGCTGCAGCAAAGCCTGCAACCGATAGCGACGACTCGCTCTTCCTGAAAACCGACTACCGCATTGTAAAGGTGAGCATCCCCAACATCAGGTATATCGAGGCCATGAGCGAATACCTGAAAGTGTGGATAGAGGGTGAGTCCAAACCCATCATCACCCTGCTTTCGATGAAGAAGATGGAGGAACGTCTGCCCAGCAATTTCATGCGCATCCACCGCTCTTATATCATCAATCTCAATAAGATACAGGAGGTGAACAAGAATCGTGTCATCATGGACGCCGACACCTATCTGCCTATAGGCGATATGTACAAAGAAACCTTCCAGACCTATCTCGATACCAAGTTTTTAGGTAAATAAATACCTATTATTGATTATATTATTTAAGGAATCTCCCGACAGTGTGATGCCTAAACACTCAGTTTTAGGTATTGCACTGTTCTTATTTTACCTGTACCTTTGCACCCGGAATTCTTAAAAAAGACAAAATTAGGAGATGAAAAGGATTGTAAACACATTGATGATGATGGCCATCTGCTTAACTGGAAGTGCCCAGACAAGCAGCGCCGACAGTACTAAAACTTCTCGCCTGACCGTTGGTGGCTATGGCGAAGCTAACTTCACACGCAACTATTATAGCGACCACGTGAGCCGCTATAGTCAGCCCGAAGAGCATAAGAACGACCCTAGCCATGGACGTTTCGATATCCCCCATGCTGTGATATACCTTGGCTACGACTTTGGTAAAGGTTGGAGCTTTGGCACCGAGATAGAGTTTGAGCACGGTGGTGCTGGCATCGCCTATGAGAAAGAAGACGAAGAAGGCGGTGAATGGGAACAGGAAACCGAGAAAGGCGGCGAGGTGGAGCTGGAGCAGTTCTGGCTGCAGAAGTCGTTTGCCCGTTGGGCCAACCTGCGCGTAGGCCATATCGTGGTGCCTGTAGGTTTGAACAATGCCCACCACGAGCCATTGAGCTACTTCACCGTTTACCGTCCTGAAGGCGAGAACACCATCATGCCCAGCACATGGCACCAGACGGGTGTATCTTTCTGGGGCCGCCATGGCAAATTCCGCTATGAGGCGCAGTTCCTGGCTGGCTTGAATGCCGACCAGTTTACCAACGTGGGTTGGATTCACAAGGGCCACAAGTCGCCACTGGAGTTTGATGTGGCCAACAAATATGCCACTGCCCTGCGCATCGACAACTACTCTATCCCCGGTCTGCGCATCGGTTTGAGCGGCTATTATGGTCATAGCATCGGCAACACCTATCCTAATGATGCCAACGGCACTGGTGCTACTAATAAAGGTAAGGTGGCCATCGGCGCCATCGACTTCACTTATAAAGCCCACAACTGGATTGTGCGCGGACAGGCCGACTACGGCTATCTGAGCAACGCCAGCGAGCTGAAGTATATGTACAACCGACTGAACTCTAAATCGCCTTTCAAGCACTCGGCTTTTGTGAGCAGCAATGCTTATGCCATGGGTGTAGAGGCTGGTTACGACATCTTCTCGCAGATTCAGAGCATGCGCCAGCAGGGCGAGCGCCTGTATGTGTTCGGTCGCTACGAGGCTTACAATCCTTATGCCAGCGACACCAAAGGCGTGAGCTACGACTACACCGCCGTGAAGCGTATGGCTGTAGGTTTGAACTATCACCCCATCAGTCAGATTGTGATCAAGGCCGAATACTCTCAGCGTTTCCTGAAGAGCCAGTATAACAACGAGCCTTCTATCAACATCGGCGTGGCCTACGAAGGATTCTTCCTCTAAGAACAGTTAGTAATAACCATATAAATCGTAAAAAAAGCAATGAAAAAATCAATTTACGCAATGTCGGTCCTGATGCTGGGACTTTCATTTACTGCCTGCAGCGACAGTGAGAACAACAACGAAGAGAACAATAACGAGTTCAACGTTGTCAACACTACCCCACTGGTAGATGAGGACACTTACGCTCAGAATACTACAGCTGGAAACTATAGCAGCAAGGCCTTCGGTCAGGGTGCTATCGACAACTGCCTCTCACTCATCAACGAGCTTGAGAATGCCAATACCATCATTGCCACCTCAAAGCTCAACGAGGCTCAGGAGGCCTATCTGCACAAGGTGCTCGAGACGCTGGTTGGCAATGTGATTGTGCCTACCTACACTCAGTTGGCCGATGATGTAGAGGACCTGGAGAAGACCCTCAACGGTCTGACCGTCAACAACATCACTCAGGCTCAGATTGACAAGGCTTGTGCCGACTTCAAGCAGGCTCGCCAGAACTGGGAGCGCTCGGAGGCCTTCCTGATGGGCGCCGCCAGCGATTTCGATATCGACCCTACCATCGACTCATGGCCACTGAACCGCAGCTTGTTGCTCAACTATTTTAATAATGGTATGAACGACGAGATGCTTGAAGATGCCACCATCCTTGGTTTCCACGCACTGGAGTTCATCCTGTTCCGCAACGGTCAGAACCGTAAGGTGGCTGAGCTGCAGGGCAACGACACCTATACCAACTTTGAGAAGATAAGCGGTGCTCAAGAGCTGGCTTATGCTCAGACCATCTGCAACCTGCTCAAGCAGCGCTGCTTCCAGCTTCAGGTAGCCTGGGAGGGTGAGACAGCTGCCAACGCAGCACGTGCGGCCGTAGTGAAGGCTGCAGGTCTCGACATCACTACCGAGGCTGGATTGTCATACGGTGAGAACCTCACTCAGGCTGGTATCAGCGGCAGCAAGAGTACCTTCCCCACACTGAAAGACGCTATTGCACAGGTGCTGAGCGCCGACGAGGGTTCGTGTGTAGCCATCTGCAACGAGGTAGGAACAGCTAAGATTGCCAACCCATTCTCTGCTGGCGACATCGCTTATGTAGAGTCACCCTATAGCTACAACTCTATCACCGACTTCCGCGACAACATCCGCAGTATCCGCAACGTATGGTTGGGTTCTACCGACAAGAAGGCCAACACCTACAGCTTCCACACCTTCTTTGCCAGCGTAAAGAGCGACAAGGTGAACGCTGCTGTAGAGAGCAACTATGTTGGTGCCATCGAGGGTATCAGCAACATGCCTACACCATTTGTAAAATACTGCAGCGTGGTATGGGGCAAGAACTTCGACGATCCTGATAACTGGGACTCTACATCTGGAGAGTAACAGTCGAAAAAAAGCACCTGATATTCAACTAAACAAATATTATATATATAATGTATAAGACGAAACTTTCTAAAGTTATATGTTTCGGAATGCTGTCGGTCGCAGGACTGACAGCATGTTCCGATAATAATGAGTCGGGCAGCGACCTGGGTCAGCTGACACCCGAAGAACAGTCATTTGGTAAGGCCACGGGCAACTTCACTGCCGAGGAGTGGTATCCTGGCGGACAACTGGGTACTACCGAGAAGGCCAGCTATTCGGCCATCACACCAGCTGCTCAGGCTGCAGGTATGGAGGACGACTTCAACACGGGTGAAGGCTTCTTCGAGAAGCTCTACACCTTCGAGCAGGAGCCCCGTAAGGGCTTAGGTCCTGCGTGGGTGCGCAACTCATGTATCGCCTGCCACCCCAGCTACGGTCATGGCAAGCGACAGACCGAGTATCGTGCCAACACCATTGGCAACGGCTATCTGCTGGTGATTTATCATCCTGATACTAACGGCTATATCACCGAGGTTACAGGTATGCCGCAGACTCAGGCTATGTCGCCTTTCAAGGCACCTATCGATGAGAGTCAGATCACGATTGACTGGAAGAACGTTACAGCCATGGAGAGCGGACTGCCTATGCAGTTTGAGGATGGTGAGAGCTACTCTCTTATCTATCCCGACGTGACTATTCCGCAGACAGCCTTCAACACCAATCCTAAGCCCACCAACTACGAGGTGCGCTTGGAGTCAACCATCGGTGTATATGGTACCGGACTGCTTGATGCCATCAGCGATGAGGATATTGAGGCACAGTGGAAGGCCGAGTCGATGCATGCCACACTGAACCCCGCCATGTGGGATCAGGCTGCAGGCACCTTCAAGCCTGCTGCCTACTACTCAGCAGCTTATAACGACCTGGGCACCTTCCGCAATGGCCATGGTCCGCTGAAGCGCTTCACCTATGCCATGACGCGTGGTTCGCTGCAGGATGGTGCGGGCTCTAACGCCATCTGGAACATCACCAACGTGACCCGCAGCGACCGCCACTTCCTCTACACCACACCAGCATGGGCCAAGGCGCAGAGTGAGGATAAGGAGGTTATCGCCTATATCAAGGAGCATGGTGCATCGCCACTCAGCATCCTGCACCCCTACTATGCCGATGGTACCGACGAGGGTATCGCTCAGCGTGTGAACGAGATACTGAGCTGCTCATCAATAGCAAAAAAGGATATTTTTGACAAATACCTCTTCCAGGGAGCACCTTACAATGGCAAGGACGAGATGAGCGACAAGCAGTACTACCAGTTCATGGTATGGCATCGCGGTCTGGCTGTTCCTGCTGCCCGCAACCTGAACGATGCCGACGTGCAGCGCGGCAAACAGTTGTTCACCGAGATGGGTTGCGCGCGTTGCCACCGTCCTTCATGGACCACCAGCAACGACGATATGTGGGTAGATGCGAGCATCAAGAGCTATGCCAAGAGCGTGGGCAAGGATGCCGCAAAAATGCTGCCAAAATATCCCAACCAGACTATCTGGCCTTATACCGACATGGTTCAGCATCGCCTGATGATGAAGAATGACATCCGCACTGGCTGGTGCCGCACCACCCCACTCTGGGGCCGCGGACTGTCAATGCAGCTCACTGGTGCCAACGACCGTATGCACGACTGTCGTGCCCGCAGCGTGCTCGAAGCTATCATGTGGCACGGCTACTCTAAACAGTCGGATGCCTACGGACCAACAGAGAAATTCTATCATCTGCCCAAAGCTGATCGCGACGCAGTGATAAAATTCATCGAATCCATATAATAAATATGGTATGTATGCGTTAATATAAACATGAAGCAAATAATAATCATCCTTTATGTCGTGGTGGTTGCCGTGATGGCAGCCGCCACGATTGTTGAGAAATATCAGGGCACAGGCTATGTGTCTGATCATATATATGGTGCATGGTGGTTCTCGGCTCTCTGGGCCTTGCTGACCGCTGCCACAGTGTTCTGGTTTATCAAGCGCCGTGTGCACCGACCCTCGGTAGTGGCGCTCCATCTGTCGTTCGTGATTATCCTGGCTGGAGCATTGCTCACGCATCTCACTGCCCAGAAAGGCATTGTACTGCTGCGCCAGGGTGAGACTACCAATCATTATCTCACCCGCGACATGGTGACCCACCAGCTGCCCTTCAGCATCACGCTCAAATCGTTCGAGATAACGTATCACGAAGGTACCAAAGCGCCTGCCGACTACATCTCGCATGTGGTTATCGACGGCGAGCCTACCACCATCTCGATGAATCAGATAGCCAGTCATCGTGGCATCCGACTCTATCAGAGCGACTATGATGAGGATATGCAGGGCAGTATTCTGGCTCTGAACAGCGACCCTTGGGGCATCCCCGTTACCTACGGCGGCTATGCGCTGCTGTTTGTATCGCTGGTATGGATGCTCATCGACCCTCGTGGTGCCTATCGCCAGGTGCTGCGCCGCATGTCGGCTGTAGTCTTGCTGTGTATGGTGTTCAGCTTAGGTCATGCAGCGCCGCGCGCACTACCGGAAGAGACGGCTCATAAGTTCGGACAGCTGTTTGTAGTGTACAACGAACGTGTGTGCCCCATGCAGACTTATGCACTCGACTTCACCAAGAAGCTCTATGGCAAGCGCCACTATCAGGAGTTCAGCGCCGAACAGGTGCTCACGGGCTTTATCTTCTTCTACGACGACTGGGTGAAAGAGCCCCTGAAGCAGGAGAAGAAGGAGATGAAGATGATGGACAAGCAGGCACTTATCAGTCAGATACACGAGGGCATCCCGCTCAAGCTCTTCCCTTACAACGATAAGGGCACCATCACCTGGTATGCACCTACCAGTTCGCTGCCAGAGACAATGGATCCGGAGCACCAGAAATACATGCGCGATGTGTTTACCCGACTGAATGGTGAGATACAGGCCGGCCGCTATGATGTGGCAAATCAGTACCTCGACAAACTGCTGCAGTATCAGCTCACCTTTGGCGAGCGCTCGCTACCCAGCAGTATGCGTATCGATGCCGAGCGCCTGTATAACCGCATCCCCTTTGCCACCATTCTTTTCATGGTGTGCCTCACGCTGGGCTTCGTCATGTTCTTTGTGGATATCTTCCGTCCGCAGTGGCAGCGTTCGCGCATCCCGTTGGTGCTGATGGCCTTGTGCTTCGTAGCGCTGTCGGTATGTATGGCACTGCGCTGGATTGTTACAGGCACCATACCCATGAGTAATGGCTATGAAACCATGCTCACCCTGGCATGGCTCATCATGCTGCTTTCGATGCTGATCAGAGGTCGGTTTCCCATCATGCTCACCTTCGGATTCCTGCTGGCAGGTTTCTTCCTGCTGGTGAGCCATATCTCGCAGATGGACCCACAGATGACGCACCTCATGCCTGTGCTCAACTCGCCTCTACTCACCATCCACGTGTCGGTCATCATGATGGCCTACGCCTTGCTGTCGCTCACGTTCATCAGCTCGCTCACGGCACTCATCATGCCCAAGAAGCGCGAAGAGATGCACCTGCTGTCGCAGCTGATGCTGTTTCCTGCCCTCACCTTCATGGGCTACGGCATCTTCATCGGTGCCATCTGGGCCAACGTGTCGTGGGGCACCTACTGGTCGTGGGATCCGAAAGAGACCTGGGCACTCATCACCTTCATGATCTATGCAGCCCCGGCTCATCGCCAACTCAAGATAAACTATCATGTATATATGGTACTGGCATTCCTCACCATTCTGATGACCTATTTTGGGGTTAACTACTTCCTCGGAGGCATGCATTCCTACGCATAAAAACACAAGGTGGCTGATCGTTATTGATCAGCCACCTTCTTTTATATCTCTCTAAAATAAACTTATCTTATACTCTTCTCTTACAGTGGATAGTCCTCGAAAGCGTAGAGCACTGTAGAGAGATAGCGCTCACCAGTATCAGGCAGCAGCACTACAATCTTCTTACCCTTGTTCTCAGGACGCTTAGCCACCTCGCTGGCTGCATAGAGGGCAGCACCTGCTGAGATACCTACCAGCAGACCTTCCTGCTGTGCAATCTCACGACCGGTACGGATGGCATCGTCGTTCTCTACGTCGAACACCTCGTCGATAACATTGGCATCGTAGGTCTTAGGAATAAATCCGGCACCAATACCCTGAATCTTGTGAGGACCGCTCTGACCGCCGTTCAGCACAGGGCTCGACTTGGGCTCTACTGCGATGATCTTCACATCAGGATTCTGCTCCTTCAGGAACTTACCTGTGCCCGAGATGGTACCACCAGTACCTACACCACCGATGAAGATATCTACCTGACCATCAGTGTCGCGCCAGATTTCAGGACCGGTTGTAGCATAGTGCTTGGCGGGGTTAGCAGCGTTTTCAAACTGCTGCAGGATCACACTTCCAGGAATGCTGTTGCGCAGCTCCTCAGCAGCGCGGATGGCACCTGGCATGCCGTCTTTACCAGAAGTGAGTCGTACCTCGGCTCCATAGGCTTTCACCAGGTTGCGACGCTCTACACTCATGGTCTCAGGCATGGTAAGGATCAAGTGGTAGCCCTTAACGGCAGATACCAGTGCCAGTCCAACGCCTGTGTTGCCACTTGTGGGTTCAATAATGGTTGCTCCGGGCTTCAAAATGCCTTTTGCTTCAGCATCCTCAATCATTGCCAGAGCAATACGATCCTTCACACTTCCTCCAGGATTAAAGAATTCTACCTTGGCGATAACAGGAGTGTCAAGACCCTTAGCCTTAGAAAACTTGTTGAGCTCAAGAAGTGGAGTGTTGCCGACGAGCTCAGTCAGCTGTTTTGCAATCTTAGTCATAATCCTTACCTTATTTTAAATTAATAACAAATAAATATTTCTTTTTCAATTGGAACTTATTTCCAAGTGCAAAGGTACGACATTTTTTCCGAACCCACAATCCCCTTAGTAGGGCATTCTATATACCAAACGTTTGGTATATTAACAAAAAACGGGGTTTTTAGCCCCGTTTCCTTGTTTTTAAATCTGGTCGAACGCCTGTTTCAGGTCTTCCAGGATGTCATCGATATGCTCCGTACCGATGCTCAGTCGGATGGTTGAAGGTGTGATATGCTGTTCGGCCAGCTCCTCAGGCGAAAGCTGAGAGTGAGTGGTGGTATATGGATGAATCACCAGACTCTTCACGTCGGCCACGTTAGCCAGCAGTGAGAAGATCTTCAGAGCGTCGATAAACTTCCAGGCCTCTTCCTGTCCACCCTTAATCTCGAAGGTGAAGATTGAGGCACCACCATTGGGGAAGTACTTATTGTAGAGTGCGTGGTCGCGATGGCTCTGCAGGGCTGGATGGTTCACCTTGGCCACCTTGGGATGATTAGCCAGGAAGTCAACCACCTTCAGGGCATTCTCTACATGGCGCTCTACACGCAGACTCAGTGTCTCTACACCCTGCAGCAGGATGAAGGCATTGAATGGCGACAGGGTGGCACCAGTGTCACGCAGCAGCACGGCACGGATACGGGTGACGTAGGCGGCAGCACCAACAGCATCGGCAAACACAATACCATGGTAAGAGGGATCGGGCTTAGCCAGTGTGGGGAACTTATCGGGATTGGCCTTCCAGTCGAACTTGCCACCGTCAACAATCACACCACCCAGAGATGTGCCATGACCACCCAGGAACTTGGTAGCAGAGTGAACCACGATGTCGGCGCCGTGCTCCAAAGGACGAATCAGGTATGGTGTTCCGAAAGTATTATCAACAATGAATGGGATTCCATGCTTATGTGCCACAGCAGCCACACCCTCAAGGTCGAGCACATCGCTATTAGGATTGCCGAAAGTCTCGGCATATACAACCTTTGTGTTGGGTTGGATGGCTGCCTCGAGGGCTGCCAGGTCGTTCACGTTCACAATAGTGTTGCTAACGCCCTGTGTGGCCAGTGTGTGGGTGATGAGGTTGTAAGAACCACCATACAGGTTGTCGGCTGCTACAATATGGTCGCCAGCCTGAACGATGTTCTGCAGGGCATAGGTGATAGCGGCTGCACCACTGGCAACTGCCAAGCCCGCTACACCACCCTCGAGTGCTGCCACACGATCCTCGAACACACCCTGTGTAGAGTTGGTCAGGCGACCGTAGATATTACCAGCATCGCGCAATCCAAAGCGATCGGCAGCGTGCTGAGAATTGTGGAACACATAACTGGTGGTCTGATAAATGGGCACGGCGCGGGCATCAGTAGCGGGGTCGGCCTGTTCCTGGCCTACATGCAGTTGCAGTGTCTCGAAACGATAATTCTTACTTGTACTCATAACTTGATTCCTTTCTTTAATTTTTAATTTAACTTTGTTTATCTGGGTGCAAAGGTACAACGTTTAGAAATATCTTCCAAACTTCTTGCATAATTCAGAAAATATGCCTATTTTTGCAGTCAAGAAAGAAAATCTTTCCAAAAGGGCTATGATTTAAGCCCTGAAACAGAATAAAACTCTAAATTATGGCAGAAGTATTAGACGAAACCGACCTGCAGATACTGAAAACGCTGCAAAAAAACGCTAAATTGACCACCAAAGAGCTGGCCGATGCTGTGCATTTGACACCAACCCCCGTGTTCGAACGCCAGAAGCGACTCGAACGTCAGGGGTATATCAAGAAATATGTTGCTGTGCTCGACCCCGAAAAGCTGGGTCAGGGCTTACAGGTGTTCTGCAATGTAAAGTTGAAGCATATCAACCACGAGATTGCCGATGCGTTTGTGCGCCGCATCCAGCGCATTCCTGAGGTGACAGAGTGTTATAACACCTCGGGCTCTTACGACTACCTATTAAAGGTACGTGCGCGCGACATGAAGCAATACCAGGAGTTTGTGCTCAACAAACTGGGTGAGATAGAGAGTCTGGCCTCTATCGAGAGCACGTTTGTGATGAGCGAGGTAAAACAGAACTACGGCATCCACATCGGTTAGAATGTCTCGGCTATAGCGGCAGCCTGCTGAATGCGGTTGCCCATGCCGATGCCGTCGCGCAGATTACCTGCGATGATGAGTCCGGGATACTGCTGCTGGATGGTCTTGACAGCCTCGAAACGCTTGCCGCTGTCAGCACCATACTGTGGGATGGCACGCTCATGACGGAAGATACGAATCATGTCGGGCTTTACATCCTCCGGGTATTTGAGCATACGGTGGAAGGCCTCTACTACCAACTGTCGTATCTCGTCGTCGGTCTTCTGCAGATAGTCGGCATGGCGCACGCCTCCCAGGAAGTATGAATAGAGTGCACCACCTTCAGGCGCACGCTTCACAAAGCAGGCTGATGGGAACAAGATGCCAAGCACCTGTTGCTGCTCCTTACTGGGCACCAGACCGCCAAAGGCAGGATAGTCTATACCACCTGTATTCTTGATGCCCACACACACCTGGATGACAGGTGCATAGTGCAGACTGCTGATAGGCGCCATCAGTTCCTGACTGACGAAGGGCAGCAGTTCGGGCAGCGCATAGGCACCCACGGTGGTGATCACGTGGTTGCAACGTATCTCGTCTTTTCCATCGTTATACAGCACACGCCAGGTGTTATCCTCGGCAGGCTCCACACGGATGCCGGCAGCACCGGTCACGATATCCAGATTCTGAGCCAGCGCATCCACCAGCTTCTGCAGTCCACCAACAGCCGAGAACACTTTCTTAGTGGCCAGTCGGTCACGATCGGTCTTTGGCTCTTTGGCCTTGGCAATGGCACCACGCACAAAACTGCCGTAGTTGGCCTCCAGATTATAAAGCTTAGGCAGCGCATAGCGGGTAGTGAGCTTCATAGGGTCGCCGGCATAAACGCCGGACACAAAAGGATCAACAGCATACTCATAGAACGAGCGACCCAGTCGGCGGCATGCCAATGCACCTACGGGTTCATCGGGGTCGGTACCCTTCTTGCGCCAGGGCTCACCCAGGATGCGGAACTTATCCTTCAGCGTGAACAAAGGGGTAAAGACGGCTCCTGGCAGACTGCTTGGCAGGGCATGAAAACGACTACCCTTCCAAATCAGTCGGCATTTCGATGAGTCGCGTGCCGTCTCCAGTTGGCAACGGCCTTCCAAATCCTGAAACAGCTCAGCCACTTCGGGAAATCCCACCACACCTGTATTGGGTCCACTCTCAAAGGTAAATCCATCCTCGGTGTGAGTATGTATCTGTCCGCCAATGCGGTTCTGCTTCTCGAGCACCACCACATCGCGACCTTTTTTCTTCAAATCGAAAGCGGTGCTCAGTCCTGTCAGACCAGCACCTATCACTACTATATCACGTTGTTGCATCATCAAATGGGTTTTGAGAATTGTTTGTCGGTATGCGCCATCAGAGGGTCGAAAGCGGCAGCCACACAGCGCACAAAGGGACGACCACAGGTGTTCACATCAATATGGTCGGCATCGTAGCGCAGCAAGCCGTCGGCCTGCATCTCGCTCAGCCGGGCCTCATCATAGCCACAAGCCTCCTTCACAGCCGCTGCACTCACACCTAAGTGCTCGGCCACGTCGTTCCAGTTGAGTGCGTAGTTGCACATCAGGGCTTCTATCACCTGTCGCACCAGCTTCTCCTGTGCTGTCAGATGGTAGCCACGCTTCACGTAGAGCTGACCACTGTTCACGGTCTCGATATACGCATGGATATCACGGCCGTTCTGGGCATAGGCATCGTCGAGCTGACTGATACCGGTGACACCGAAGGCATATACCTGAGCTGTGGTGCGACGTGTGCAGTAGCCTTGGAAGTTGCGGTGCAACTGTCCTTTGCTCAGTGCCACAGCCAACTCATCGTTAGGCAGCACGAAGTGATCCAGTCCGATAGGCTGATAGCCAGCAGCCGTCAGCACCTCGGCAGCCACATCGTACATACGTCCTTTCTCTTTCTGTTCCGGCAGCCCTACCTTGTCGAGTATCTGCTGGCGGGGGAAGAGCTTTGGCAGATGTGCATACGAGAATGTAACCAGTCTGTCGGGACGCCACTCTGCTGCCTGCTCGATGGTCAGGCGGAATGAGTCGGCCGTCTGCAAAGGCAGGCCGTAAAGGAAGTCGAGATTCACCGTAGCGCCGCTGTCGTGCAGCAGACTGATAATCTCACCTACAGGCATCAGCGATGGACGGCGATTCACCGTCTTGAGCACATCCTCGCGCAGATCCTGCACACCCAGACTATAACGTGTAAAACCACAGGCGGCCAACTGCTGCCACTGCTGGGCATCCAGATATCCCGGATGGCACTCGATGGCTATCTCAGGGCGCTCGATGGTTGGGGCAATAGAGAGCATGTGCTCGTTGAGCTCCTTAATCATCTCAATAGGCAATGACGTAGGACTGCCTCCGCCATAGTGTATCTGTGCTATCTGGCGACCGCTGCTGATGTGCTGGGCCACCATATCTATCTCCTTATGCAGCGCATCCACATAAGCCTTCACCACCTCAGGTTTGGCCTGGGGATAGGAGTTGCAGCCACAGTAGTGGCACAGGTGCTTACAAAACGGGATGTGCAGATAGAAGGATATCTGATTCTGTCGGGCTTGATTGCTCTGATCAACCATTGCCAAGTAGTCGGCTTCCGAAAAATCACCAAAGAAATTGGCTGGTGGATAACTTGTGTATCGCGGTACAGGACGATTATATTTCTCTATTATATCTGTTTGCATGGTGCAAAGGTACTACTTTTTTTTCAAATAACCAATCCATACTTATATGGATTTTTTGCGATATTGCATGGGTGTCATGCCCGAATTCTTCTTGAAGATGCGGTTGAAATAGGAGTAATCATCATACCCCAACGAGTCGGCAATGCGCTTGATAGGCAAACGGGTTGTCACCAGCGAGAGTTCGGCTTTCTCCAGTTTGCGCTTGGTGATATACACATTGGGGGTTTCACCCGTCTCCTGCTTAAACAGTCGTATATAGTAGTCTTTCGACATATTGGTCATCTCGGCCAGTTCGTCGATTTCAAGCTTGCTACCCAGGTGCTTACGTATATAGCTGAGCGACACCTGTATGCGGTTGTCGCGTACGTCGGCCTTAGGTGTGGCATGCTTCAAGAAGCGCGACATGAGGATATAGAGGATGCCTCGCGATTCAACCTTGTCGCAGAAGGGGCGCCGCTGGTTCAGTTCGATATTGCTCATCAGCGTCTGGTGATTATCATACACCCCAGGGTCGGTCTGTCGCAACTTCAGGAAGGGGTTCACGAAGCAAAGGCGTTTCACCAGGTCCAGATCGCCGTTGACGGCTTTCACTTCAACGGGAAAATCCCATTCGTCGAGCATACTGCCGTCATTCTGGTCTTCCTCGTAGATATGGATATAATAGTGCGAAAACGGTGCATGACAGATATAGCTGTGCTGGGTGTAGGCAGGAATAAAGTAGAGATGATGGGGGCGCAGCGTGATGATGCCCGATGGCAGCTCTAACTGTGCAGTGCCCTCGGTGACGTAATACAAGCGTGCAAACGGACTGCGCACGTTTTTCCAGTTCCAGTCGGAGTAGTTTTCGGCCAACCCGACATTGAGTGTTAGCAAGTGAAGTTTATCTATAGGATAGTTCATAATTTGTTGTCATGTTGTTCACTGTACAAAATAACCACCTTTTTTTATATTATGCAACATTTTGGTTCATTTATTAAATGATCGTTCGAAATAAAGCCATAAAATATCGATAAAATCCTACCAATCTAAATCAAAATTAACTTTTTTCCCTTTTCTACCGATAAAGAGCCCAAAATAATTGATGAATATCAATCTTGTTTGAAAAATAATGGCTACCTTTGCGCTCGAAATTAAAAAAGGCTACGATAAATGAGCGAGATTGTTTCAGGCTATAAGTGCAAGGAGCACGGCATGCCCACCAAACGGTACTGCCAAACCCTAGATCTGAAAGATGACCCCGAGCTGATTGCCAAATACAAGGAGGCCCATAGCCGCCTGAAGGTTTGGCCTGAGATTATGCAGGGTATCCGCTCGGTAGGCATCCTCGAGATGGAGATATACATTCTCGGCAATCGCCTGTTTATGATCGTAGAGACGCCACTCGATTTCGACTGGGGCTCTGCCATGGCCCGACTGGCCACGCTGCCCCGTCAGGAAGAATGGGAGGCTTATGTGTCCATGTTTCAGGCTTGTAGGCCTGATTGCACTTCCAATGAGAAGTGGCAGCTCATGGAGCGCATGTTCCACTTGTATGAATGACATCTTACTAACAACTACTAATGAAGTTCCCTTAAAAGGGAGATCGGTGCGGCTCTTACGAGTCGCACCGATTCTTATTTCAACAGACTTCTTCGTCAAGCGAAGCTGCTATTAGTATCCATCAACACAGTGATATCAGCAACTGGTGCAGACGGGTGTCATCATCGAGTTCGGGATGGAAAGCGGTGGCAATCTGATGCCCCTGACGAGCAGCAACGATATGGCCATCTACTTCGGCTATCGCCCGACAGTCGGCCGACAGCACCTCTTCGATATATGGTGCACGGATAAAGGTCATCGGCACATCGGTACCTATGCCATCAACAGCACCCACAGTATGGAAACTGCCCAACTGACGACCATAGGCGTTACGGCGCACACGGATGTCCATCGTACCCAGATAACCATTGGAGAGCAGAATCATGCCAGCACAGGTGCCCAACACGGGCAGACCGCCGGCAATGGCCTGACGGATAGGCTCCAGCAAGCCCAGCTCCCTGAGCAGACGCATCTGCACAGTGCTTTCGCCACCAGGCAGTACCAGTGCATCGTAGGGACCAGCCTGCCAGTCGCGCAGCTGACGGATCTCCACCGTCTCAGCACCTAAGCGCTGCAGCACCTGCTCGTGCTCTATAAATGCCCCTTGCAGAGCCAACACAGCAATTCTCATTACTTCAATTCTTATTTACCGCGCTCGGCCATTAAGAGTTCAATCTCGTGCTCGTTGATACCCACCATAGCCTCACCAAGATCCTCACTGAGTTCGGCCAGCAACTTGGCATCCTGATAGTTGGTCACAGCCTGTACGATGGCGGCAGCACGCTTGGCTGGGTTGCCACTCTTGAAGATGCCGCTACCTACGAACACACCCTCGGCACCCAACTGCATCATCAGCGCAGCGTCGGCAGGGGTAGCCACACCACCTGCAGCAAAGTTAACTACAGGCAGTTTGCCATTCTCGTGCACGAACTTCACCAGCTCGTAAGGGGCCTGCAACTGCTTGGCAGCCTCGAAGAGCTCATCCTCGCTCATTGAAACCAGACGACGGATCTCGCTCTGCATCAAGCGCATGTGACTCACGGCCTGTACCACATCACCTGTACCTGGCTCACCCTTGGTACGAATCATTGTGGCACCCTCGGCAATACGGCGCAGGGCCTCACCCAGGTTCTTGGCACCACACACGAAAGGTACATCAAACTTGGTTTTGTCGATGTGATAGATGTTATCGGCAGGCGAGAGCACCTCACTCTCATCGATATAGTCAATCTCGATAGCCTGCAGAATCTGAGCCTCGGCAATATGACCGATACGGCACTTTGCCATCACTGGGATGCTGACAGCCTCCTGGATACCACGTATCATCTTAGGGTCGCTCATACGACTCACACCACCTGCTGCACGTATGTCGGCAGGGATACGTTCGAGGGCCATTACTGCGCAGGCACCAGCCTCTTCGGCTATCTTGGCCTGCTCGGGAGTAGTCACGTCCATGATAACACCACCCTTCAGCATCTGAGCTAACTGGCGGTTTAACGCTTGTCTTTCGTTTGTCATTTTATATATTATTTTTTATGTTGAAATTCAGTAGGAGAAACCCCTCTTCGCTTCTTGAAGAAGCGCGACAGATGGGCTTGCGAGGAGAAACCCAGCGACTGGGCCACGTCTTTCAGCGGTTTATTGGTGGTAGTGATAAGCTTCACAATCTCTGTGGTGATGCGCTCATCGATGATGGCCTTTGGCGAACGACCGGCTATCTGTCGGGTGACCTGAGCCAGATAACGCGCACTGACGTTGAGCTGCTCGGCATAGAAAGCCACATCGGCATAGCGGTTGTAATAGTGCTCCACAGCATCAAGAAACTGATTGTAGAGCTCTTCGCTGCGCGTGTTACCATCGGCATAGTCGGCAGGCAACTGCTTCAGATAGGTCTGTGCATGCAGCATGGCATCACTCACCTTCTCGTCGAGACTGAGATAATAGGCCAGCGCAGAACCAAGCTGGTTGGCTGCACCATGACGACGCGGTCCGATAGGCAGGTCGGTAGGTGCCAGCACAATGGTGCACAGGGGGATAATCAGGCGCTGGATAGCCTCATAGACACGGGGCTCTACCAGCTGCTCGCCACGGGTAGAAGTGAGCACGGGGGCATAGATGATATGACAAGGCTTATAGCGCTTCAACACATCGGCCAGCATATCCACCACATCGATACGGCGCAGCAGACCTATCTTGACGATTTGTGGCTGCAGGTCGTTGATGATAGCCTCAACCTGTTGACGTACTACTGATGCAGGCAGGTCGTGGAACTCCTGAATACCCAGGGTGTTCTGCACGGTGATCGACGTAATGGCTGATGCGGCCACACCACCCAGTGCACTGATAAGTCGGATGTCGGCCTGTACACCCGAACCACCTGTGCCGTCGCTACCTGTTATCGTAAGTATCGTTTTCATGTGTGCAAAGGAAACAAAAATCACCGAAATAGCCAAATATTATTCCCACAATGATAAAAAAAACTGCAATTTGGAAAAAAATTGCAGTTTTTCTATCGTTTTTACTCACAAATGATTACTTATCGGCGCCAGCCGCGGTTGCGGTTGTCATGGCCGCCCCACTTCTTGTCGTAACGGCCTTCGGTATCCACTTTTCCACCAAACATATTCAGGCGGTAGCGCACATGGAGCATAGCGTAGGAGTTGACACTGTTGAAGCGGGTATCACTACGACCTGAGGCATTCACCCAGCGCTCGTAGTTGCTCTGCTGACTAAGCAGATCGTAGAAGTTCAGGGCCACGATGAGCGACTTACTCTTCAGGAAGGCCTTTGACACCTGACCATTCCAGATCAGCTCGTTGGTGTTCATCGACTCGTCGTTATAGCCACGACGACTGCGCTCATGCAAGTTCATGCTGAGCTCTACCTCGAGCGGCAGGCGCACCAGGAACTGTCCACCATAGTTAAACTGCCAGGTGTCGAGGTTGGCCGTTGGCTGCAACTCGTTGCGCGAGTGCTGGTAGTTGAGCAGACCGTCGAGCGTTACTTCCAACCAATCATTGCGGTAGCCCATCGAGACGCGCTCAATGAGGTTGGTGGTACGTGTGGTGTTCTTGGCGGCATCGGCTTTGTCTTGAGCCACATAGCTCACATAGTTATTATAACGCACGCGCGAGTCGGTGCCTACATTCCAATGGGCAGTGGTGTCGATGGCGGTATTAAAGGTAAAGCCGGCATTCATATTCCAGTTGCCATTGATATTCTCTGGTCGGGTGATGCTTCCACCTGTGGTGGGGTTATAGCGCACCAGGTTAGAGATGGCATTACGGATGTGACGATAGTTGGCATACACCACGATAGAACGCTTATGGCGCACAATATAGTTATTGTAATAACCATTGAGCGAGCTGGTGAACTGCGGCTTCAATCCGGGGTTACCCTGTGTGATGTAGAGAGGATTAGAGTCGTCAGTAATGTCGAGCAACTGTGTCATCTCTGGCTGACGGGTGTCACCACGATAATGAAGCCACAGGTTGCTCTGATCACTGAATTTATAATGAAAGTCAAATGTTGGCGTGAGATTGGTGACATTGCGCACGGTATCTACATATACACCACGATAGTCCTGTATAAAGTTAGAGTGCTGGGGCTGAACCAGGAAGCCGAGGTTATAATCATACTTCTCCACACGGTGGCGCAGGTTCAAGCGCACGTTGTGGGTATAGTTCTTATACTCGGAATAGCGGCTCAGGTCGCGATCCAGATAGTCGTCGAGGGTGTTATACACGCTGTGCAGCCAGGGGTCCCAATTGCGATATTCGGGGATGATGCCGGCAAAGATATTCTGCGGCAGACTCCTAAAGTCGTAAGTAAGACGGTCGCTCTTGTTCTGACTGTAGCGCAGTTCATAGCTCAGCTGCAGGTGGGCACCCTTCCACAGTGGCTCGCTGTATGATGTGCGCAATACGTAACCATAGTTGTCGGTAGGCGTGGTGTTGTAGCGGGCCGTGAAATAGGTTGAGTCGTTGCCATACTGGTCCTGCTGACGGAAGAGGTGCACCTCATTATCGCTCACACTCTTGTTCTCGCTATCGCCGGCACTACCCTCTACACGCAGGATGATATTGCGACCGCGAGGATTCAAACGGCGATAGAGTTGCAGCATGGCCCAGGCATTCTTGTTCTCGCCATAGGTAAGACTGGCATTCACATTCTGGTTGATGATATAGCTATCCAACTGCGAGAGCTGGTTCAGCGGGTCGGTAGCATAGAGATAAGGGTCGGCATCGAAGGTGGCAGCCAGCGACTGTGTGGTGCCATCGTTGGTGCCGTAGCTACCATTGGCACGCACCAGGATATTAGTCAGACTGTCGGGCTTCCACTCAAAACGCATGTTACCCCACCAGTTGTCGCTACGGGTGTAGTTGGCAGTGAGGGTGTTAGAGAAGGTGCTGCTCTGACTGTAGAATTCCTCCTTGGCATTCTCAGTCTGGTTGTCGCCACCACGGTGATTCCAACGCACACTTGCATCAATCTTCAATTTATCATTATCATCATAGTTGAAGTTGGTGCCCAGCATCTTGCGTGAGTTCAGACCACGACGATTCCACCAGCCCGCATTCTCTTCCTTGTTATTAAAGTTGCCCAGCAGCACAAAGCGTGTCTTATCGGTAAAACTGCTACCCATACCTCGCGAGGCATAGCGGTGCTTCGTACCGCCACCCAAGTCAAGATTGGTCATGTAGCCACGGTTCATACCTTTCTTAATAGAGAAGTCGAGCACGGTTTCCTTCTCACCATCCTCGATACCAGTGATACGCGACTCATCGCTCTGCTGGTCGTAGAACTTCATGTTCTGGATGATGTTCACAGGGATGTTCTTCAAGGCTGTTTCTACATCACCTAGCATAAACTCCTTACCATCCAGCAGGATCTTCTTCACCTGCTTACCGTTGATGGTGATGTTGCCTTCTTCATCCACCTCGGCACCAGGGATACGCTTAATCAACTCTTCGATAGGCGATCCTTCTGGCGTACGATAAGCTTCAGGGTTATAGACAAGTGTATCCTTCTTAACAATCACTTGAGCTGCACGACCGGTGACAACTGCCTCACGCAGCATGATACTCTCGGTCTCCATCAGCAGGTTGCCTAAATCCTGATTGACATTGCGTCGCAGAGTTATCTCACGATCGATGGTCTGATAACCCACCGAGGATATCTTCAGACGATAGGTGCCACTGGAAGGGGCTGTGAGATAAAAATTACCTTTATCATTACTAACTGTGCCTCCTACGAAAGTGCTATCTGAGGCTGAAAACAACTGAATAGTAGCCTGAACCATCGGTTCCTTAAGTTCGGCATCACGAAGCTGACCTCGTATCGTCAACTTACGGTCCTCAGTATCAGGCTGAGCCTGGATACTGAGGATAGTAAAGCATAAAAATAAAGTAAAAAAGAATAGTTTTTTGTATTGAAACATCATTTATTAATTATTATTTAGTAACTATATTCTTAAAGGAAGAACCAAAGATGACGTACTGGGTGTTGCCAGCGATGGTACCTTCGTTCTGTCCCCAGAGGAAGGGCCAATCATCATAGTTCTCAAAGTGGTCGGGCTGACGGAACAACAGACCTGGAGCCACATTGCCTGGAATGAATGAAAAATCGGCGCGGTTATTGCCATAGAACACCTGTTTTGGACGGGCTGCACCTACAACAGCCACAAACGAATAGTTGTGATAGGGGTGACAGCCGTAGAGCCAATTGCTGACACGATAGACCTCATCCTTGCTCACCACTGCCAAGCCAACTGAAGTCGGCCTCCATCTGACGGTCGGCAGCTATCTTGTTCATCAGGGCATCAGCCTCCTGCTTCAGACGTTTGGATTGAGCCAGAGCACGGGCAGCCAGATCATCGTTATACCCCTTCAGCGCTTTGCTGGCAGCAGCAAACATGGTGGCAGCCTGCTGGTCCAGACGCGGACTACGGGTGGTAAAGGCCCACATATCATCGGGTGTACCACTACGCTTGCCATCAGCCGACACCTCGTAAGGTTTCAAACTAGGATCGTAGTGCAGTCCATCGGTAATGGAAGCGGCATCACCCAAGTGATGGTAGTTGTCGAGCACCGAGTTAGAGAGTGTGGATGCCATGTGACCAATCTGCTCAGCCTGAGCCACCAGATTAAGGGTGCCATGCTCGATAAACTGCAGGATATCGGGCACGCCATCAGGACGATGCAGATCCACATAACGCTGCTGCTGACTCACAAAGGTGACATCGCGCTGGGGCTTGAAGAGTTCCCATGTACGGATAAAGTTCTGCACCACATTGATGTTAGAACCGGTCTCTATATCAAAGTCGCCTGCATCAAAGAAGCCACCTACATTCAAACCAGGAATCAGTTCCAGAGGCTTATACTTGGTGTCGGTAGTGGCACCCTGACGGTGCAAATCGAAATGATCGCTCTCAGGGGCCTGCAGATAACCTTCCTTGAAGGGTTCACCATGCCAGGTGCGGTAACCCTCGTTCACATACATGTGGTTCATACGGATAGGCACCCACACATCGGTGGTGGCATCGGTAATCTGGTCATACACATGCTCATCAATCAGGAAATCATTGGAGCGGGTGGCACCATACTGAATATAATAGACACCAGGTGTGGTGACAGAAGTGAAGTCGAACTTCACATAATTATATTTATAATAAGGCCCCCAGTTATTAACAGCTCCGACGAAGGCCTCCTCGGCAGTACCATCTGCCAGGATGCGCATGAGCGAAGCGGTGGCCTGAGGCTGGTCGTTCTTATCAAGCTCGATGACAGCTACCTTAGGCTGCTCAGGAACGTAACCCACTTGTGAGAAACCGATGTTAGGTTCACGAATCCAACCTGGAATAGCATGGGGTTCAACAGTCCACGAGAGCACCTTTCCCGTCTGATTGGCAGGCAACACGCTACGAAGCACATACCAACCATTCTGAGCCAGAATACGACCATCATAGAGCTTCAACTCGGCATCGCTGCTGATGCTGACCATACGATCGGCCTGATCAGTAGCCAGCGTGATATGATGAGCGGTCTCAATAGGCAGCGGATCAACAAAACGTGCTGTTCCGCGGTCGTCGTAGGTCTTAAAGCCTTTAAACTGGCGGGGCTTCTCGTCGTTAAATCCGCCATTGAAATTATTACTGTACACCAGCACATTCACACCTTGGCGTTCAAAATACTCACGGGCGTTGAGCTGTAACGCCTGAGCCCGACCAGCCAGTGACACTGTCACTAATATAAATAATGATAATAAGTTCTTCATAAATCGTTCTAATATAGAATATAAGTCCTATCGCGTACTGTCACGCACCTCGAAGAAAGCATTCACGATGACATGATTGATACAGCTTTCTCCATCAAGCTGGTCCTTCAATAACTTGAACGCCTTACAACCTATCTCTTTTTGGTTCTGGCGCACGAATGATAAGCGTGGTGTCACCACCTCAGATATCCAGTCGCTCATATATCCTACTATCGCTATGTCCTCTGGTATCCGAAGACCACGACTCTCAATGGCCTTCATAGCAGCCATGGCCAACAAACCATGACTGGCAATAATAGCATCTGGTGCCTCTGGCTGGTCTAACAGCTCAAGGGTATTGGCGAATCCTGATTCATAGCTGATAGGACTACACTTCACCATATCCTTACGGATGACGTAGTCATGCTGGCGCAACGACTCCAGATAACCATGCTTTCGATTAGAAGTCTGCTTCATCTTGTTAGGACCTCCAAGGAAGGCGACGCGACGTGCACCACCATCAATCAAGTAGTTGGTAGCCTGATAAGCCGAGTCAGCATCATTGATAACTACCGATGATATGTCGATATCAGCATCTCTATCAAACAGCACCACAGGCATGTGAATCTTTTTAAGATGCTGGATATGCTGGAAGTCAACAGTATCTTGAGCCAGACATATAATAATACCCTCTACATGCATATTAACCAACAAGTCGATACAATGCTTCTCGTTTTCGCATTTATCGCCAGAATCAGTAATGATGCACATATATCCAACTTTCCTTGCTTCAGACTCTATACGCTTCACGATATGCGCATAATGACTGAAAGATACATCAGGCACCACAACACCAATAGTACGCGTAGTGTCATAACGCAAACTTACAGCAAAAGGATTAGGACGATAGCCTCGCTCCTTAGCAAGACTCATTATCTTCTGTCTCAACTGCTGACTTACACCTTCTAAGCCACGAAGTGCACGGGAAACTGTGGAAACGTTGACACCCAACAAGTTAGCGATTTCTCGCTGTGAGATTCTTTTCATCTGAGTTCATGTATAATGTTAGCCAGCACAAAATTACATATTTTCGCGCAAATAGAAGCGCAACAAAACACAAAAAAGTATCGCAACGCGTTGCGATACTTTTCTATCATTTAAAGGGGATTTTTTACTCTTTATCCCACCTTCAAGCACATCATGGTCAAGTCGTCGTTTGGCTCGGCACCATTACGGTGCTCCTCAACCTGACGCTTCAGTGTCTCGATCACCTGCATAGAGTTAGCAAAGTGGGTCTCACGCAGCACATCGAGCATGTGCTCATCACCAAAGCGCTCGAGCTCAGGATTCTCAGCCTCGTTCAAGCCATCAGTATAGATGAAGAGAGGCTTGCCCTTGATGCTCTCGATAACCTCTCCCTCGAACTCCAGACCTTGCCACAGACCGATAGGTGCATTTGGAACCATCTTGAGGAAGTTGCCACCATCGGCATCACCACCCAGTACAGGAGGATTATGACCGGCGTTACAGAAGTCGAGACGACCTGTAGTGAGGTCAACCAGACCAATGAACATGGTGATGAACATACCGTTCTCATTATTCTCGGTCAACTCATTGTTGATACGTGTACAAATCTCAGCTGGTGAGTAGTGCTGCTTAGCCATAGCACGGAACAAACGAATCACCTGAGCCATGAACAGAGAGGCAGGCACACCCTTACCAGATACGTCACCAATAGCGATATAGAGGTGATTCTTCTCCATGAAGTAGTCGTACAGGTCACCTCCAACCTCCTTGGCAGGTGTCATAGATGCGAAGAGGTCCAGACCTTCGCTGGTAAGATTGGCCGCAGGAATCATAGACATCTGGATTTCACGGGCAATGCGCAACTCACTCTCGATACGCTCACGGGCTGTGGTAGCATCCTCCAACTGATCGTAGGCATCCTGCAACAGAGCAAATGCCTTACGCTTGTGGATGACATAGAAGCCCAGGAATCCAGAGAGTAATACAAAGATGATACCCAAGGTAATCAGGCGCTGACGGAACATCTCGTGATCACGCTTCTCTACCTCCCACTGACTGCGAGCCAGCTCTTCCTCCTTCTGGTGAGTCTCGTAGATGGTAGCCATCTCGGCAGTATCATCGCGCTTAGACCATACCAGCGCAGAATCGTAAGCATTACAGATCTGAACAGCTACATTCAGGGCTGAGTCACGACGACCGGCACCAAAGTTAGCGCGGAACTTTGGAACAAGATACATAGAGATGTTGTCCAGGTTCATCTTCATATCGCGGAAACCAATCCAGTGGTCGAGCATCTGGAAGTTCTTGGCAGCTTCGGCATAGCGATGCGCCTTCATCAGATAGTCGTTGGCATCCAACTGACCCTGCTCGCTCTTGGCATACTCTGTCTTCTGGAAAGCAGCAAAGCTGGCTTCAGCTTCAGCTACACGTCCTTCAGAATAGGCTGTGAGCGAGTTGAACAAGCGGATACGGGCACGGAAATGATCGCAGAACTCAGAGTCGGCATCTGGACGCAAACGATAAACGTAGAGCACAGAGTCGGTACGGTCGTTCCACTTCTGACCCAGATCATAATGCTGGGTGTTCAAGCATGCCACCGTGATGTTGTTGATACCTGTAATAGCCGCACGAATACGAGAACCGTTGGTATCCTTCTCGTTGATTGAGTGTCTGTACTGCTGATACGCCTTCTCGTAGCTTTCCTCAGCATCCTCAACATGCCCCAGATACATCTGTGCCGAACCAATCACATAGTAGAGGACAGCCAAGTCGCGTGACTGCGCTTTGGGATTATCCTCCAACTTTTCAACAGCAGGTGTCGAGATACGCAGGGTAGTCTCGTAATCGTTCTTAACAGAAAGCTGCTGTGCCAATGTACGAGCCGAACGACTATAGAACACTACGTCCTCATCATCCAGCGTCTCTACATCCAGCGCCTTCTTGAAATAAAGCTCAGCACCAGCCTTGTCTTTCTTGCTGTTGAGTGCTGTACCACGCATGTAGTTCGCTCTTACATGACTGATGTCACCAGCTTTCTCCAGACTATCAGCCAGAGCGAACTTGCGATCATAATCCTTTGCCTGTTCTACAGCATAAATCACGCTGTCGATGGCATTCACCTTTAGTGAATCTTTTTCTGATCTGCCATTTCCTTTTCGTGAGTCATTACCACACGATGACAGAACCACTGTAGCCAGAATAAATAAAATCCTGAAACAGCCTCTTTTCCAATCTCTCATATAATAGTTTTCCTTTATTTTCTTTCTTATGTTATTTCACGTATTCAGCAAAGTCTGTCAGTTTCATATCACCCTTACGAGCTAGTGTGTCATGCATGGCAAATGCTGCTGTCAGTCTGTGTCGGGTCTGTCCCATCTTGGCAATCTTAAGGTAATCCCAGAGCAACTGCTTGTAATCAGGGTGAGCACAGTTCTCAATAATGCACTCTGCACGCTGTGCGGGACTCTTGCCACGCAAGTCGGCCACTCCCTGTTCGGTAACAATGATGTTGACATCGTGCTCTGACGAATCCTGATGGCTCACGAATGGCACGATAGAACTGATCACACCACCCTTAGCAATTGAAGGACAGGTGAAGATTGAGAGGTAAGCGTTGCGGATAAAGTCACCGCTACCACCGATACCATTCATCATCTTCACGCCACTGATGTGGGTTGAGTTCACATTACCATAGAGGTCGGCCTCGATAGCCGTATTAATAGCAATAACACCTAATCGACGAATAATCTCAGGCGAGTTAGAAATCTCACTCTGGCGCAATGTCAGATGATGCTTCATATAGTCCATATTGTCATAAACCTGCATCAGGCAGTCGTTAGATACAGTCAGCGAACAAGCCGATGCATCTTTCACACGTCCGTTCAGCATCATCTCAATCACTGAGTTCTGAATAACCTCAGTATAGATATTGAAATCGGGCACATGCTTATCCTCACCCAATGCCCCAAGAATAGCGTTGGCAGTAGAGCCTACACCACTCTGCAGAGGCAGGAACTCCTTAGGGATACGTCCTTTGTGCATCTCCTCTACCAGGAACTCGGCTGTCAGGAAACCAATCTTCTCGGTTACAGGGTCGCTATCCTTAAAGGCGCGAGCCTCATCAGGAATATTACACTCTACAACACCTACCACCTTTTCCTTGGGAATACTTACGTATGGCTTACCAATTCGGTCGCCTACATGTTCGATGGGTATAGCCTTGCGGTAAGGAGGATCAAGGGGCTCATAGACGTCATGTATGAATTTGGCATTTGGATTGTGGAATGAGTTAAGTTCCAGAATAACCTTCTTGGCCAAGCGGGCTGCTGTAGGCGAAATACCGCCAGCAGCTGTCAGATAGACATGATAGTCGTTGCCCACCTCTTCGATGTCGCACACCTCGAGGATAGCCCAATCCAAATCGCCGTAGAAACCATAGCGCAGCTCTTGTGCCATGTGGCTCAAGTGCAGGTCGTTGTAAGGGATTTCACCCAGATTCACGTGCTTACGAAAATCGGGGTTAGTAGTATAAGGAGCACGATATTTGATTGCTTGCGCATTTGCCAAGTCACCATCAGTACTCTGTCCAGTAGAAGCACCAGTAAAAATGCCTACCTTAAATTCGCGACCAGCCTCATGTTCAGCCACCGCAAGTTTAGCTAGTTCTTTAGTTGTTGCTTTGGCCACACCTGCAGGTGTAAAGCCGCTCATGGCGATATTCTCGCCATTCTTAATCAATGCTGCCGCTTCAGCAGCTGTGATACGTATAAATGCCATAATAGACCTAATTTGCAAATTCGCGTGCAAAATTACTAAATTTCGGCGAAACTACCAAGAAAAAAGCCGAACTTTTAACCATTATAAGTACTCCATCAACACATCCCACACGGCAATGATGTGACAGATGCTGCCCGCCAACACAAAAAAATGGAAAACAGAGTGCATATATTTGGTCTTATTCAAAGAATAAAAAACAGCTCCTGTAATATAACTCACCCCCTCTGCAATAATCCAAATGACAGCGGCTGTAGAGACCGAATCAATGAGCGGCTTGAAGGCCACAAGAACACTCAGTCCCATACCGACGAAACAGAAGGTTTCCAGGTTAGAATGCTCTTTTAGATGGATAAAACTAACTATCGTACCGGCGATAGCACATGCCCAAACAAAGCAAAAAAGGCTCCATCCCCAATAGCCTTGTTCGCGCAATGCAATGAGTGTCAATGGCGAATAGGAACCTGCTATATGCCAATAGATAGCTGCATGATCCCATTTCCGCAGGCGCTCTTTCCACTTTGAGTGATGCTTTATAGAATGATAAATCGTAGAAGCAGCATACGACCCGAGCATACCAAACAAGTAAAGGATAACACCAACTCTTGCCCAGTTATTATCACCCTTGAAACACCATACCAAAAAGATAACACCAAAGACAATGCCCATCAGAACACCTCCTCCATGAGAAGCGGCATTCCATATCTCTTCCTTTTTGGTATATCTAATCATACACTAACCACGACTTATTAATGGTGCGTGCAAAGGTAACAACTTTTATCGAAAACTCACTATCTTTTGAAACGTTTTTTATAATTTAACAAAGTAAAAATGACCAAATAATAGGAAATATCGACTATTTCCCAAGTTGAATGCCAAAGGCACAATAAGTGAGATAGAGCACACAGCACAGCGTCACAACGATACCACCAACAATACCCACAGCACCTATTGCCAACCCAATGGCTGGCGTCACAACGCCACCACCAGCCACAGCGGTAATCATAAGTCCGGAGATCTGGTTGGCCTTATCAGGCATAGCCTGCAATGCCATGGAATAGATGATAGAGAAGATTGACGAGGCAAAGAATCCCACTGCCCCTATACATACCAGATTGATCACATCATCTTGTAAGAACGTCATCACCAGCAACGCAGCCATGCAACATAAGATATTGACTCTGAAGTACTTAACACCCGGCACACGTGCCAAAGCGATAGTACCGACAAAAGCACCAATAGTACGGCAGAAGAAATAGACCTGGGGTGCAAATTTCACCTCGCTTTCGTTCCAGCCAAACCGCATTGCCATCAACTTAGAACTGATATAATTGGTAGCCACATCAATGCCTACGATAAAGAATATGCCAAAGAACAGCAGACATATCGTGGTATCACGCAACAAAGCGAATGACGAGCGGAGCGTGACTTGATCGGCACACTTCTGCACCGTCTCATGCTCTATCGGCGTCAGCATCAGCCAAACAGCCGACACCAACGTCATCAAACCTAATATCGGGAAACAGTAATACCACTTATCTGCCCCCCAATACGCCACAGCCATTAACACAATCTCTGGACCTAACAACGAAGATAGGGCCTTGATTACCTGACCAGCAGTCAAACTACTGGTCAGGAGTTTCTCATCGGTCATCACATTGCTCAGCAATGGATTCAGAGAAACCTGCAGGATGGCATTACCAATACCCAACAAGGCATAGGCCAGCATACAGGTTGTACTATTATAATGCACCAGTGGCATGAGCATACCCAACACGGTGATACCCATACTCAGCAGAACAGTATTCTTTCTCCCCCACTTGGTCATCTGATTGCCTACAGGGATACCCAGGAACAGGAACCAGATGAACACCAGCGAAGGCACCAGTCCTGTCATCGCAGGCGACCATCCGAAGCTACGCTGCACATAGTCGGATGAGATACCTACGATATCACAGAAGCCCATTACAAAGAAACCGAACAATATCGGAAGCGCCGAAACGATTGTCTTCTGTTTCATCACTTTAATCATATTATAGGTGGTACAGTTCGACAATTACTGTGGACATGGCACAGACTCTTCTATTCCCCACAAACTGTTGGGCTGGGCACCCATCTTGAGCTTAAGCACACCACCCTTGAAGAGTTCATCGCGAAACAACCAACACTTGTTCCAAGCCTTACCATTCAATTCGGCCGACTGGATATAACCAGCATTGGCACCATTACCCTCGGTCTCGATAACAAAGGTTTTACCAGAGGCATACTTATCACTCAACTGAATCTCGATTCTGTCGAAGAGCGGACTACCAATCTGGTAAGTAGGATGCTGACAAGCACCACCCTGCACATCAAACAATCCCATTGCAGCCAGCACAAACCAGGCGCCTAACTGACCTTGGTCTTCGTCCTGACCATAGCCATAGCCATGCTCTCCTGTTGTACCATAGAACTCTTCACAGATGAGTCGCGTCCACTTCTGTGTAAGATAAGGCTTGCCAGAGAAATTAAACAACCAGGGGATATGCAGACTTGGCTGATTGCCATGATTATAGGGGCTTGACAAACCAGAGAAGGCATTCACCACCTTACCACCACCGAAGATAGTCTTTCGGGCTTCAGTAAAGATAGAGTCGAGACGATGATTGAATTCACCTTTACCAACACGAGCCACCAAACCTTCAGGGTTATGGGGCACAAAGAATGTGTATTGAAATGCATTTCCCTCCTGAAAGCCTCTCCATGATTCAAGGGGATTAAAGTGGTCAATGAAATTGCCATTAGCTACACGCGGACGAATCATCTTCAAGTCGTCATCAAACAGTTTTGCCCAACCATTTGATAGCGTCATCAGCTGCCTGTAGTCAGCCTCTCTGCCTAACGACTTAGCCAACTGAGCCACAGCATAGGCACTGAAACTATACTCAACAGTATGAGAAACAGAGAACTGTGATCCGCCAGGATGCGTACCATAGAAGATACTATCATCAAACGGCACAAAACCCTTTTCTACAAACTGCCCGACATCGGTCTTGCCTGCACCTTCGATACGGTTTGCCGAGCAGAGTTCGTTCTTCAGCACTGCCTCATAAGCTGTATTGATATCATAATCACGGATACCGCTGTTATAAGCACCTGCTATGGCCACACTTACCATATTGGTACCTACACCCGACACATACTTGCTATTAGCGATGCCATCACCTAACCAGCCAGCATCTTTATAGACAAGCAACTGACTATTCACCCAGTCGTTATAATACTCAGGGAAAGCCATAGCCCACAAGGGTGTAAGATTCCAATAGCCACCCCAGATAGCATCCGTGTTATAATGATTATGAACCGGCTTGCCATCTTTTCCTGTGGGAATAACACCTACTGTACCATCATTCTTAGGATAAGCACCGTTCACATCACTGGCCAGTCCTCTACCCAGCAACACATGATAAAGACCCGTATAGAATTTAATCTTGTTATCTTCCGTTCCTCCTGAAACTTTGATACGATTGAGTGCCTGATGCCATTTTTGTGTGGTGGCAGACAGTGCCTCGTCAAACGACATATGCTCTGCCTCAGTCTTCAGATTCAACTTAGCATTGGCGATAGAAGTGTACGAAAGACCGATCTTCACGTTCACCTGCTCATCCTGGCGTGTAGAGTAGTTCAAACTCATCATAGCACCCGGACCCTTAATCTCCGAACCTGCTTTCAGTTCGCCATCCTGATAGAACACATCTACTGATGCGGGCACTCTGTCAAGCACAGCATAGAAATACATTGAAACGGTGGCGCCTGCCTGATATTTCTTCACGTACTCAGGCTCTGTTATCACATAACCCTCGATGATATTACTATCCACTTGATGGATATAAGCATCTTTCACAGCACCGCTTTCACCTTGACGGTTACCGATATTAAAAAGGATATGCGACTCCTTGGATGCAGGGAAGGTGTAACGCTGAAAACCAACACGTGAGGTTGCTGTCAGCTCGACCTTCACCTGATAGTCCTTCAGCAACACGGTATAATAGCCAGGACGGGCAGTCTCATCAGCTTTATCAAAACGGGAACGGAAACCCTTGTCAGGGTCTTCAAGCTTACCCGGATTTGTCTTCACTTCACCAGTGACAGGCATCAGCGAAATACCTCCCACCTGGAACTCATGCAAACAAGGGAAACCATCAATAGAACCATGCCCGTCTTCATAGCCAACAGCCTCCCAACCTTGGTTATTACCATAGGTTCCATTGGTAGAAGCACCCAACTTTGCCAATCCAAAAGGCTCGGCTGCAGGGGTATAGAAGAACCAACGACTATGTACTGTACCGAGATTAGGCTTCACATAGTCTAATAATGTCTCGTCGAGCTTTGTGCTCTCTGGTGTAGAGCAACTCATCAAACAAGCTAAGGAAATCAATCCTAAGATAAATCTAGATTTTTTCATTTTTGTGTTATGTTTTAAGTTATCTATTGTTATCAAGTTGTGCCAATGCAAATGTATATGCACCTAAGGCAATAGCGCGACTAGCACCCAATTCAGATAATGTCACACCAATCTTCTTTTCACAGACGTATCTGACTTGTCTTCCGATCATGGGAACCTGTACAAACAGGTCTTTCCCTTCCAGGAATGCAGTCAGTTCTGCCTGGTCTGTCAGGTTATAGGCATCCATCTGCAGACAAGGGAAAGAGTCACCACCAAATGTCTTCAACTGCGCTTTCAGTTCCATCATCAGTCTTGGCATAATATATTTGGCAGCACCTGATACGCCTCCACCTATGGTCACTATACCATCAACGATGTTAAGCGCATTAACGATAGCAGCACCAGCCATCTCTCCTAGTGCCTCAAAAGCAGCGATAGCAGCCGACGGATTACCCATCTTTGCGCCTTCTGCAATATCAAAGATATCTTTTGGAGTAAGCATACTGGCATCGGTCTGTGCCAACTCACCATAGACTCTACGGATGGCACGGATACTCACACTCTCTTCGGCTATCAGCTCCGGATATCTCTTGTTGCGCATCAGCCACAAATCGCCACCACAACCGTTATCACCGGTCAACAGCTTCCCATCTATGACCACACCTGCACCAAACCCCGTTCCTAAAGTGACGCCTATAAGATTCTTATAACGCCTGTCACACCCATGTGCCTTCAGCTGCTGGTTGATGGCAGGCAACGAACCAGCAAGTGCCTCACCGTAAGCAAACAGGTTCCCGTCGTTATTGATAAAAACAGGCACACCAAACTTTTCTGCCAGAAACGGTCCTAACGCCACACCACCTCGAAACGAGGGGAAGTTTGGCAGGTCGCCAATGATGCCATGTTCATAATCAGCGGGACCTGGAAAGGCAAAACTGATGGCCACAGGTACTTCATCCAGTTTATCCATCACTTGCGAGAACCCTTCGACAAGCACCTGCAGACATTTCTCTGTATGATCGGTCACTGCAGCCAGATGGATGGGTTCAAGCAATTCCTTACAGCCTTGTATAGCCGAGAAAACGAAATTTGTACCTCCCGCATCAAGCGTCAGTACTATTCTTTTATCGTGTTGATACATAAGTAGCTACAAGTTATTTGGTTAGCAACGTACATAAGCTTTTATGGTCATGCATGTCTTCCCTTCTGAAAGACCGAAAGGACGAATAGTGTATTCACCCACGCAGGCCGGTACGATGAAGGTCTCTGCATAATGCACCACGAAGGGTTCGAACGCATGGGTAGGACTCTCAATGACAGCCTCCTCACCTTCTATCAAATTAAACACATTCACCCCATTATCGGTATGATGCGTGACAGCCTCACTGAAGGTATGCCTACGTGTTTCTATAAACTCATTCCGATGCAGTCCTGTGCGCTCCTCTGTCCAACCGTCACCTTCTGCCACAACCTCAAACTGATTGCGCAGATGCTGATACACATACTTTGTATCACGCCCCCAGTCGATAACATCCTTACCACGCTCCACATTAATCGGACGCGGCTTTCCGTCTAATCCTAATCGCTGCCAGTCCCACAACTTGAAAGTAAAGATATTGGGTGTAGAACTGATCTCCAGAACCATACTCTCCGAACCAGAGCAATGCACCGTACCGCCAGGAATCAGGAAATGATCATGTTTCTTGGCATCTATCTTATTCACATATTTCTCAGCATCAAACACGAGATCGCCTTTTTGTGCTTGGCGCAAGTCGGCTATCATCGCTTCCTTATCAATACCTTCTTTCAATCCCAGATAGACAACAGCCTCTTTACCGGCATCCAACAGATAGTAGCTCTCATCCTGAGTATAATACATTCCGAAATTCTCACGGATAAACTGAGTGGTAGGATGAACCTGAAGACTCAGGTTTCCACCTCCCATCGTATCCAGGAAGTCGAAACGGATGGGGAAGTCCTTACCGAAACGAGCCTCAACAGGCTCACCAAGCAACGGTCTGCTTTTCAATAAGACCAGATCGACAGAAGGTAATTCAAAACGAACACCATTCACCTCAAACAACAAACTATTCTCTTCGGGCACACAATCAAAGCACCAACCAAAGTTTGATACCGAACGATCCAGATCGCACACCTCTTTCATCCATTGTCCACCCCATGGGGCTGGATCAAAGAATGGCACAACACGGAAAGGTGTCTTTGAGGTGAGCTCTATACCTTTGAAGAACGTTGCCTTATCTATCATTTTGGGTACTGCTGGTATATGCGTATCCAACCACCAGTCGATATCGGCAAAACATTTATCTTTATACTTGTCTAATACGCGCCAGTCGATAAACAAGCCCCTTTTATATTGAATTGAGACGGCATCGTCACGGTTGTCAACACCCAAGGCCTTCACTTCGTGCCTACGGAAACGTTGCTGGATCTCCCAGCGCGCCATATCGACATAGACTTTCAGCGCACCAGATGGTGCCACTTCACACGCGCCTATACCTATTATAATAGTAGGCTCTGTCACCGACGTCAACTCCTCACGAACCGCCTCCAACTTATCAGAACAGAAAAAATCGTCCAACTTTAGGTTGGTTACATAACCAAAGAGCACATCATCGGTCATGAAAGGGGCTGTCATCTTTCTGATTTCTGACTCAGGTTTCATGAGATCACGTGTACGAATGACTCTCCCTAAACCCGAAAACTCACGGATAATAGCCTCCTCATATACACCAGTATAGAAATCTACGCACAAAACCTGATGCTTCATTGCTTCCTTCAATTGGGCAATGATGGCCTCCCAGCCTTGCACAATAGTCCCTTCATACTTCGTAGAAGGAAACTTGTCATAATTAGCTTTCCTCATTGTTAGTTAATGTACTTAAGTTTAGAATTTGCGCTTGCAAAATTATAGACATTAACTGAGTAAACAAAATTAATTTGCATTTTTTAAAATAAAAAAAGTGTTGCAAGTATTTACTCACAACACTGCTGCTCTTGGAAAACTTATTTCTTGGTACCCAGACCCGGGATCGAACCGGGATGGATTGCTCCACTGGTGTTTGAGACCAGCGCGTCTACCGATTCCGCCATCTGGGCTTAACAGAAAACTGTTACATCTCCTAAAGCGGGTGCAAAGATACTACTTTTATTTGAATTACCAAAAGAAAATGAAAAAAAACTCTATTTTTCTTGCTAGTTTCATAAAAAATGCGTATGTTTGCAGGTAGAATATAATACTAAAATCCTAATGATGGAAATAACAGATAAAAAAAATTACTGCGTGATTCTGGCAGGGGGTCGCGGCCAGAGATTATGGCCTGTTAGCCGAGAGCAGCACCCCAAACAGTTCTTAGACCTCTTTGGCACAGGCCGTACATTATTACAGTCAACTTACGATCGCTTTGCAAAGATATTGCCTCCTGAGAATATATTAATATGTACATGCGCAGGCTATCTCGATTTAGTAAAAGAGCAGCTACCTGAAGTTGCCACCAGAAATATTATTGTAGAACCCATACATCGCAACACTGCCCCCAGCGTAGCATGGGCAGCTATGCGTATTCTGCACCAAACGCCAGATGCCAACATTGTCGTATCGCCAAGCGATCAGTTGATACTGAATGAAGCTTCATTTGTCCATAGCATAGATATAGGCATAGGCTATGTCAAAGAGAACAATGTTCTCCTGGCAATGGGTGTAAAGCCCACGCGCCCTGAACCCGGATATGGTTACATCCAGCTTGGCGACCTGAGTTGCAAGCCCGATGTATATAAGGTAAAGTCATTCACCGAGAAACCTGAACGCGACTTTGCACGTATGTTTATGGAGAGCGGCGAGTTTTACTGGAACACGAGTATCTTCATCTCCAGCGCCTATCACCTGCTCGACACATTTGAGCATGTTTTCCCATCGGTGCTTCGCAAATTACGCTACGAGAATCCCAACTACACAGAGGAAGAAGAAGCCAAGTTTGTGGCCGAGAACTATTCTCGCTACCCCAACCTCTCACTCGACTATGCCATCTTAGAGCAAAGTGACAACAACGTATTTGTGATGAAGTGCGACTTTGGCTGGGCCGACCTGGGCACATGGCATGCTATCTACGAAGTGATGCACAAGGTAAACGACGACAATGTTGTGATGGACTCAGAAGTGATTCTTGAAGATTGCAAAAACAACATCATCAAACTCCCTAAAGGAAAACTTGGGGTATTCAATGGTCTGGAAGGTTATATTGTTGCCGAAGAAGACGGAGTACTACTCATCTGCAAGAAGAGCGACAACTCATCGATGGTGAAGAAATATGTAAATGAGGTAAGGATTAAATATGGTGATGAGTTTGTGTAATCACACAAACTCACCACGTATTTTTTCAGCAATCGCTTTAAACTGTTCTTCAGTAAGCTTCAGTTTTTCACGACGGAAATCCACATCAGCCTCACTCTGCATAGGGATGAGGTGGATATGTGCGTGGGGCACTTCAAGACCCAGCACTACCTGTGCAACCTTCTTGCAAGGGAATGCTTTCTTCACGGCCAAAGCCACACGTTTTGCAAACACCTGATAGCGCGCCAGCTCATCATCGGTCATATCGAAGATATAATCAACTTCGCGACGTGGAATCACCAACGTATGCCCCTCTACCAATGGATTGATATCGAGGAAAGCATAGAACTCTTCGTTCTCAGCACACTTGTAGCTGGGAATCTCGCCTGCAGCGATTTTGCTAAATATATCCATACTCAATTATCAATTATATCTTATCCCACGGTAATCTTATCGATGCGCAGCTTGATAACGCCACGAGGTATCTTCACCTCCACCTCATCACCTTCCTTGTGGTTGAGCAAGCCCTGGGCAATAGGTGTCTGGATAGAGATCTTACCCTCACGCAAGTTAGCCTCACTCTCACTCACGATAGTGTAGGTCATCTTAGCCTTGTTGGTAAGATTAGTCATCTCAACCTTAGACAGGATCTGTACAGAATCAGTACTCAATCTGCTGGTATCGATGATCTTTGCTTCTGAGATTGTCATCTTCAACTGATTGATTTTATCCTCAAGATGAGCCTGTGCCTCCTTAGCGGCATCGTACTCAGAATTTTCACTCAGGTCGCCCTTCTCACGGGCCTCGGCGATAGCTGCTGACGCCTTTGGACGCTCAACACCTTCTAAACGCTGCAGTTCGGCTATCAGTTTGTCGTAGCCTTCTTGTGACATGTATGCCATAACTATTCAATTTTATTAATTTACACTATTACTTGGATGGACAAAAAAGAAAAGAATCCCGACTCACGTTGTGTCGGAATCCCTATTTTATAAAATGTCTTATCCTTACTTAATCGGATGCAAAGATAAACATTATTTTCGAATCAAACAAATTTTTTCGATAAAAAAAACAAAATGGCGTAAATAGCAAATGCCGAAACCCAACCACCTATCACATCAATCGCATAGTGGGCTTGGATATAAACAGTAGCCATACACATCAGCACATAAAAAGGCAGAAGTGCGTACAACAACTTCTTATTACGAGCATGCCATGCCAGCAGCAGCAGAATAGTGGTTATACCCACATGACTACTTGGGAAGGCTGCTGTAGGACGTTCACCTGCGTCATGAGCGCTGGCAACACACTGATAGAAGAAGCCATCTTGCCATCCTGGTGTGGTCAGCGACTCAGAGTGCGTAGCAAAGAAATCACCGATATTCGGCAGGTTCCCCTGTGCTATCTGCTCTACGCCTGCCGCCAGATAGTAATACTGCGGTCCTGTAACAGGCAGCAGCACAAAGATGACATAATAAAGCATGAACGACGCCAGGAGGATGAATGCCACACGCAGGAACTCCTGATAGCGATACCAGAAATAGTAGAATATCACAAGTGCTATCAGCGGATAATACGAGGCATACCCCAGATGCATCAGCTCACTAAACACCGGATTGCTTATCTTCTGTGAGAACAGCAAGGCTGGCTGACAATGAAACAACTGCTGCTCATAGCCGGCAAACACATGGTCGAGATTCGGGAAGATACGATTTATCTCGAAAGTATCCGGATACCACCACGACAGTAATATGAGTTGCAATGCCACTCTGAACATCATCGTGAGTCGGCATGGAATCATGCGATACACACCCCACAGGGCCAATGTAGAGATGACCACCTGTACACGTCCCCATATCATCGCACCAGGAGCCTGTAACTTGGTGTAGGTAATGACAATGAGCAGCAACGTGAACACCAGATAAGCCATCACGGCCCACTCAAAAGCCATCAAACCCTTATGAGGTTTCTTTTCTATCTCAAATAATTTCTTTATAGCCATCGGTTATCCTGATACCATTTGATTGTTTCCTTAACGCCATGTTCCAGATCATACTGGGGTTTGTAACCCAACTCACTCACTGCAGGCTGAATATCGCATCGCCAATTGCGCTGACGCAGGATGTTATACTTATCGTTATTGAGGGCAGTAACCTTACCGGTCAACCTACCTATATATTCGCCAAAGAATGTCACCACGCGCAGCACCCAGATAGGTGCCTTGATACGAATCCACCAAGGATGGCCCAGTTCCTCACGGATAAGATTGCTGAATGTGGCACTTTGATACACATTACCATCACTCAAGAAGTACTTACGACCATTTTTACCCTTATACAAAGCCAGGAATACGGCTTGCACCACATCCTTTACATATACAAAGGTAATATCCTGCCGCTTATATCCCACAGCAAAGTCGGAGTGCTGCTTGATACTCTTAGCCATGATAAAATAGTCCTTTTCGCGAGGGCCATAGACACCTGTCGGACGTAATATTATATAAGGTACGCGAGAGGCCATCTGCTCAAGATACTGTTCGGCCGCCAACTTACTGCGTCCATAGGCCGTATTAGGCTGTGGGGTGTCAGTCTCCTTGATTTCCTGATAAGGCTGTTGTTCACGGATAGCCCCAAAAATACTGAGACTGCTCACAAACACAAATCGTTTCAGTGGCATCTCCACCTCCAAGAGTGCATCGATAAGATTCTTGGTACCCTCGGTATTGATTCGGAAAAAATCTTGTTTATCCAAACACTTGGTCACACCAGCAGCGTGCACCACATAATCAAAACGATGCCCACGCAGTTGCTCTACAAGTTGGTCTTTCGACGAGAGGTTCAACTCAATAAAGTTGATGCGCTCATCCTGCAGATAAGCCTTAGAACTACTTCCTCGCACCGCAGCCCAAGTATCAAAGCCACGACGGAGTGCTTCCTCAACAATAAACGAGCCAATAAAGCCACTCGCCCCAGTTACTAATATCTTCATGCAGTTTACAATTTGAGTGCAAAGGTACACAAAAGTTAAGAGTTAAGAGTTAAGAATTAAGAAAAAATAAGTTCTGGCAGCAAATTTTCTTAACTCTTAATTCTTAATTATTAATTAAATTGCTATCTTTGCAGTCAGAAAATAAAAAAAGAAAACAAGCTATGGGTAAGAAGAAAGGCGGAAAAAGGCTAGGAAAGAAACAGGTGAGCGAATTGCTGCAGAATCTGTTTCAGCATAATCCTAACGAAACATTCTCGTTCAAACAGATTTTTAAAGTATTGAAACTCGATACGCATCCACTCAAGATGCTTGCCATCGATGTGATGGAAGAGATGGCATGGGACGACTTCCTGCTGAAGGTGAGCGACAACTCCTACAGACTGAATCAGAAGACTCAGGTTCAGGAGGGCATTTTCCACCGGAAAGCCAGTGGTCGCAACTCTTTTGTGCCCGATGATGGTGGCACGCCGGTGTTTGTGGCCGAGCGCAACTCGATGTCGGCCATGGATGGCGACCGCGTCCAAGTATCACTTATGGCACGTCGCGATAAGCACATCAAAGAGGCGATGGTCATCGAGATTGTGAAGCGTGCCCGCGACACCATCGTTGGTAAGTTGCGTGTTGAGAAAGATTTTGCTTTCTTGGTCACTGCCGACTCAACGATTGTACACGACATCATCATCCCTAAACGCAAGCTTAAGGGTGGAAAGACCGACGATAAGGCCGTTGTAAAAATCATCCAGTGGCCCGACCAGGATCATAAGAACATCATCGGATCGGTGATTGACATCCTTGGAAAGACCGGCGAGAACAACGCCGAGATGCATGCCATATTGGCTCAGTACAACCTGCCCTACAAATATCCGAAGCTTGTAGAAGAGGCTGCTGAGAAGATTGATGCTGCCATCACACCTGAGGAGATAGCCCGTCGCGAAGATTTCCGCGATGTGTTCACTTGTACTATCGACCCGAAGGATGCCAAGGACTTCGACGATGCGCTGTCCATCAGACCAATCACCAACACCCAACACCCAACATCCAACACCTGTCTCTGGGAGGTGGGTGTTCACATTGCCGATGTATCACACTACGTAAAAGAGGGTTCAATCATCGATAAGGAGGCTTTCGCGCGTGCCACCAGTATCTATCTGGTAGATCGCACTATCCCTATGCTTCCCGAGCGCCTATGCAACTTCATCTGTTCGCTGCGCCCTGATGAGGAGAAGCTGTGCTACAGCGTAATCTTCAAGATGGACGACGAGGCCAACATCAAGGATTGGCACCTGGCTCACACCGTCATCAAGAGTAACCGCCGCTATGCCTATGAGGAGGTACAGCAGATTATAGAAGAGGGCAAGGGTGAAAACGCCGAGGTGCTACTGAAACTCGATGCACTGGCAAAGAAACTGCGCGAAGCCCGATTCAAGAACGGCAGCGTGAAGTTCGACCGTGAGGAGCTGCACTTTGACATCGATGAGACAGGCAAGCCCATCAGAGCTTATTTCAAGGTATCGAAAGATGCCAATAAGTTGATTGAAGAATTCATGCTGCTGGCCAATAAGACCGTAGCCGAATCAATAGGTCGCGTAAAGAAGGGTGTTAAAGCCAAGACACTGCCCTATCGTATCCACGACCAACCCGACCCACAGAAGTTGGAGAACCTGCGTGAGTTTGTTGCCAAGTTCGGCTATAAAGTGAAGACAGCAGGCACGAAAGGGGCTATCACCAAGTCTCTCAATGCCCTGATGTCGCAAGCCGAAGGTACCCGCGAGCAGAATGCTATCGAGACAGTTGCCCTGCGTGCCATGATGAAAGCTAAGTACAGCGTGCACAACATCGGTCACTATGGTCTGGCATTCGACTACTACACGCACTTCACTTCGCCTATACGTCGTTATCCCGACATGATGGTTCACCGTTTGTTAACCAAGTATCAGGATGGTGCCCGCTCGGCCAACAAGGAGAAGTACGAAGAGCTTTGTGAGCACTGTAGCGACATGGAGCAGATCTCTATGAATGCAGAGCGCGACTCTATCAAGTACAAGATGGTTGAGTTCATGGCCGATAAGATAGGCAACACTTACGATGCCCATATCAGCGGCATCACATCCTACGGTATCTATGCACAGATAGACGAGACTCACTGCGAAGGTATGATTCCTATTCGCGACTTGGGCAACGACTATTACGACTTCGATGAAAAGAACTATATGATTATCGGTCGCCGCCATCACACCAAGTACCAGCTGGGTGACCCGATACGCATACAGGTGGCCCGTGCCAATCTGGAGCGCAAACAGTTAGACTTCACGCTAGCCGAAGATTAATTATAGGAACTTATATAACAATAGTTACACGCGATAACAATGAGACGGTATAAACACGTATTCGTAGGACTGTTACTGACCACTTTATGCTGCATGCCTATGCGTGCAGCATACGTTCCACCAACAGAGCAGATCACCATTGGCCTCGATGCCAACTATGCTCCACTGCAGTCTGTAGATAAAGACGGTCTGCCACATGGCTACGATATCGACTTCACACGCGAACTGATGAAACGTATGGGTATCAAATTCTATTATGTACCCAACCTGTGGAACAAGGTTGCCACATCAGTACTGAATGGTGATACCGATCTGGCCATGATGGTCTATTCACCTTATCGCAAAGACTCTATCTACTATTCACGCCCTATCTTCCGCCTGTATTATCAGGTGGTTTACCGCAAGGACGACTATAAGGTCTTCGACTTCCGCAACCTGAAAGACAAGACATTTGCCTTCCTGAATTCACGCCATATCAGCGAACTGGTGGAGCGCGAGGGTGGTAAAAGTGTGAAGGTGAACGACCTTGACCAGTCGTTCCGCGAACTGGCAAGCGGGCGCTATGATGCCATCATCTGCTACCGCTATCAAGCCAAATATTTCATTGACCATTATCACTTAGACAATCTGGCTCGTGAAGAGATCTCACTACAGCCGCGCGAATATTGCTACGTCGGACATAACAAGGAACTCATAGATGCCATCAGCTTAGAAATCGCCAAGATGGATAGTGAAGGGCTGGTGGACAAAATCTATGGTGCCGAAATCAAAGATGTCATCAAGCACAGCTTCATTCCTCAGTGGTTATGGTATGTAGGCTTGGCTATCATCATCTCATTCATCACGCTATATATATTCACGCTCTACAAATCGCGCCGCAAGCTTAAATTCAGCAATGCCATGCTTGAAACCAACTATAACATTCTGGAGATGAGCCACATGGAGCTGGAGCAAATTAACCATCAGCTGATAGAGGCCACGGCCAGAGCCGAGGAGTCATCAAAGATGAAGACCAAATTCATCCAACAGATATCTCATGAGATTCGTACACCTCTGAATATCCTGAGCGGATTCACACAGATATTGACTACACCCGATTTAGAATTAGGTGAAGAAGAGAAGAAACAGATTTCAAAAGATATCGTGGCTAATACCGAGCGTATCACAGGACTGGTCAACAAGATGCTGGAGTTGAGTGATGCCAGCTGCCGCAGCGTTATTGAACTAACCGACAGCGTATCACCCTCCAAGATAGCAAGGGATGCGATAGCCAAGAGTATGATTGCCGAGAGCGAGAATCTATCATTCGATTTAGAGATGCCAACCGACATAGATGATGTGACTATAAAGACCAACCTGACAGCAGCGGTGCGTGCACTCTCCTTATTATTAGACAATGCGCGCAAGTTCAGTACAAAAAACGACAGTCCACAAGTTAAGTTGCACCTGGAGACTTCAGTCAACAAGATACAGTTTATTGTAGAAGACAATGGCATCGGCATACCAACCGATCAAGCCGAGCATATTTTTGAGGAATTTGTTCAACTTGATGATTACTACGACGGAACAGGCATCGGTCTGACCGTGGCTCGCAGCATGGCACGCCGGATGGGAGGCGACATTACCCTGGACACCAACTACAGTCCTGGAGCCAGGTTCATCATGACACTGCCACGATAGACAGACAGGCAATCATGCAATCGTTTGCATCGAGAAACCATCAAATACAAACCCGTTTGGAAACACCGAACGGGTTATTTTTGTACTTTTGCCAAAAATAACTAAAAGCAATTGGTATGAAGATCGTATTCAACCTGGAGTACCAGACTATCTTCGGCGAAGAGCTGGCACTTAACATCCTAATGGATGGCAAGACGGAAGAGCACAAGATGACAACCCTCGACGGTTTACACTGGATGTGCCAAATGAGTAAAACAATGAGGTCGGACGACCACATTGATTACTATTATGCAGTGATGCGCGGCGATCAGCAGCAGCGTCAAGAGTGGCTGACGATTCCTCATCGTTTGGAGTTTGCAGCCACCAAGGGTGCTCGCTATATCGTTTACGACCACTGGATTGATATTCCAGAGGATTCTTTCCTGTACTCAACAGCTTTTACAGAGTGCGTGGCAAGTAGAAACTTAAAGATGAGCGAGCCTGCTTCTTACGACAAGACCATACGTCTGAAAGTTCGTGCACCACAATTGCGCAACAACGAACGTCTGGCACTGCTTGGTGGCGGCGAAGCCCTGGGCAACTGGGAAGCCAAGCGCGCTATCGAAATGACTGAGCACGAGAACAACGAGTGGGTAGTCAGTCTTGATGCCGATAAGTTGCCTCGTAGTTGCGAGTTTAAGTTTGTAGCACTCGACGAGGAGGAGGATGTCACCCCACTTTGGGAGAATGGCATGAACCGCACTATCGAACTGCGCGAGGTGGCTGCAGGCGAGGTGATTGTCTATGAGCTGTCGCAAGCCTACTTTCCTGTTTATCCTTGGAAGGGCGCCGGCACCGTTATCCCAATCTTCTCACTGCGCAGTGAGGGTAGCTTTGGTGTTGGCGATTTTGGCGACCTGAAGTTGATGATCGACTGGTGCGACAAGACCAAGCAGCGCGTGCTGCAGGTACTGCCCATCAACGATACCAATATCACCCACACCTGGCAGGATTCATATCCTTATAACTCTATCAGCATCTATGCACTGCATCCGCAGTACACTGATTTGCGCCAACTGCCACAGCTGAAAGACGAAAAGCTGCGCCAGGAGTACGAGGTACTGCGCCAGACACTGAACGCGCTGCCACAGATCGACTATGAGCGTGTGAACAACGCTAAGATGGACTATCTGCATGCCATCTATGCTCAGGAGGGTGCCAAGACGATGAAGACAGCAGCCTTCAAGCAGTTCTTCGAGCAAAACAAGGAGTGGCTGGTACCTTATGCTGCCTTCTGTCATTACCGTGATCTGTACGGCACAGCTACCTTCCAGGACTGGCCCGACCATCATGAGTTGCCCGACAGCGAGCGTGAGGCCATGAGCAAGTCAACAACTAAGTTATATAAAGAGGTGGCATTCTGGTACTATGTACAGTTCAACCTTGATCAGCAGATGCATGCCGCCCATGCTTATGCCCGTCAGAAGCGCGTGGTACTGAAGGGCGATATCCCCATCGGCATCAGTCGCGATGGTGTAGAGGCTTGGGTAGAACCTAAGTACTTCAACCTGAACGGTCAGGCCGGTGCGCCACCTGATGCTTTCTCAGCCAACGGACAGAACTGGGGCTTCCCCACCTACAACTGGGATGCCATGCTCGAAGATGGCTGTTCATGGTGGGTACGCCGCTTCCGCAAGATGGCAGAGTACTTCGATGCCTATCGCATCGACCATGTATTAGGATTCTTCCGTATCTGGGAGATCCCCATCCATTCAGTTCACGGTCTGTTAGGTCAGTTCTCACCCTCATTGGGTATGACGCGTGAGGAGATAGAGGCTTATGGTCTGCACTTCCAGGAGGAGCTCTTTACGAAGCCATTCATAGCCGACTGGACACTGGATCGCATCTTTGGCGAGCGTGCCCAGTACGTGAAGGACACCTTCCTGAATCACGCCCACGATGATATCTGGCAGATGAAGCCCGAATACGACACCCAACGCAAGGTAGAAGCAGCCTTTAAGGGTAAGACCGACGAGACCGACATCCATCTGCGTGATGGTCTGTATGCCCTCATCAGCGATGTACTCTTCGTGCGCGACCGCAAGAACAAGGATAAGTTCCACCCACGTATCGGTGTGCAGAACGACTTTATCTACGAGGCCCTCTGGGATAACGACAAGGCAGTGTTCAACCGCCTGTACAACGACTACTTCTATCGCCGCAACAACCAGTTCTGGTACACCGAGGCGATGAAGAAGATGCCTCGTCTGACACAGGCTACGCGCATGCTGGTATGTGCCGAAGACCTGGGAATGGTGCCCGACTGCGTACCCTGGGTGATGAACGAACTGCGCATCCTGAGTCTCGAGATTCAGTCGATGCCGAAAGACCCCAAGACACGCTTTGGCAAACTGTCGCACAACCCCTATCGCTCGGTCGATACCATCTCTACACACGACATGTCAACACTGCGCCAGTGGTGGGATGAAGACGAGGAACAGACACAGAGCTACTACAACACCACACTGCGCCGTGGTGGCGCAGCCCCTCACCCACTACCAGGCTGGTTGGCCAAGGACATCGTGAGCCGTCATCTCACATCACCCTCTATGCTCTGTCTGCTGTCACTGCAGGATTGGCTGAGCATCGACGAGGGCCTGCGCCTGCCCGACCAGAATGCCGAGCGCATCAACATCCCGGCCAATCCACGCCACTACTGGCGTTACCGCATGCACCTCACCATCGAGCAGTTGCTGCAGGCCGACGACTTCAACAACGAGATTAGTACACTTATTATTCAAAGCGGAAGAAAATAAATGAAAAAATTACTTTTGTCGCTGGCATTGCTGCCACTGATGGTCATCGCCGGCAATATCAAATCGCCTAACGGCAACATCGAATTAAAGTTTTCAGTTGACAACACCGGTCGCCCTGTCTATGAGATGACCTACAAGGGGCGTGCCGTCATCAAACCATCTCATCTCGGACTGGAGTTGGCCAAGGACCGCCACTCTTCGAAGTGGACCAACGAGACCGACCTGATGGACGGCTTCACCATCGCCAAGGAAGAGACATCTACCTTCGACGAGACCTGGCAGCCAGTATGGGGCGAGACCAAGAACATTCGTAACCACTACAACGAGCTGGCCGTCACCCTGGATCAGCCATCGGCAAAGCGCCAGATACTCATCCGTTTCCGTGTCTATGACGAGGGTATCGGATTCCGTTATGAGTTCCCCCAGCAGAAGGAGCTCAACTACTTCCTCATTGAGGAGGAGCGCACGGAGTTTGCCATGGCAGGCGACCATACAGCTTGGTGGTTGCCTGGCGACTACGACACACAGGAGCAGGTGACACAGGAGACCAAGCTCTCGGGCATTCGTGGTCGTTTCAACGAGGCTGTCAACTGGTACAACTCATCGGTAGCCGTGTTCTCGGAGACGGGTGTGCAGACATCACTGCAGATGAAGAGCGACGATGGTCTTTACATCAATATCCATGAGGCAGCCTGTCTGGACTATGCCACCATGCATCTGGAACTGGTGGATGCTCAGACCAAGCACCTCTCACAGGAGCTAAAGGGCTTTACCAATGCCTATACGCCTAATCCAGCTCCCTCACGCTATCCTTTGCCACAGCCTTTCACCTTCGTGAGCCACCTTACTCCCGATGCTACAGGCTTGAAGGGTGCCATGCAGACACCTTGCAACACCCCTTGGCGCACTGTGATGGTATCGGATGATGCACGCGACATGCTGTCGAACAACCTCATCCTGAACCTGAACGAACCTTGTAAGATTGAGGACACCTCATGGATCCATCCTACCAAGTACTGCGGTGTATGGTGGGAGATGATTGTGGGTAAGAGTTCATGGAACTATACCGACGAATACCCCAGCATCAAACTCGACCAGATCGACTGGAACAAGGTGAAGCCCAATGGTCGTCATGGTGCCAACAACGAGAAAGTGAAGCGCTATATCGACTTCGCTGCCAAGAACGGTCTCGACGAAGTGCTCGTAGAGGGTTGGAACGTAGGTTGGGAAGACTGGGCCAACCTGTGGAAGCGCGACGTGTTCGACTTCGTGACTCCCTATCCCGATTTCGATATCAAGATGCTCAACGACTATGCCCACTCTAAGGGCGTGAAACTGCTGATGCACCACGAGACCTCAAGTTCTACTCAGAACTACGAGCGCCACATGGAACAGGCTTTCAACCTGATGAACAAATACGGCTACGACGCTGTGAAGACCGGTTACGTAGGTGACATCATCCCTCGTGGCGACCACCACTACTCGCAGTCGATGAACAACCACTACCTCTATGTAGTGAAAGAGGCTGCCAAGCACCATATCATGGTCAATGCCCACGAGGCTACACGTCCTACAGGTCTCTGCCGCACATGGCCTAACCTCGTAGGCAACGAGTCGGCACGCGGCACAGAGTATGAGGCCTTCGGCGGTTCTAACCCCGACCACACCTGCATTCTGCCATTCACCCGTTTGCAGGGCGGTCCGATGGACTACACCCCAGGTATCTTCGTCACCAAGCTGAAGGAGTGGAGCGACAACGACTCTTGGGCACGCATCACCATCGCTGGTTCGTTGGCACTCTATCTCACCATGTACTCACCATTGCAGATGGCTGCCGACCTGCCCGAAAACTACGAGAAGTTCGACGATGCCTTCCAGTTCATCCGCGATGTGGCTTGCGACTGGGATGAGAGCATCTATCTGGAGGCCGAACCAGCCGACTATATCACTGTAGCCCGCAAAGCCAAGGGCACCGACAACTGGTTTATCGGTGGCAAATGTGATGAGAACGGACATAAGAGCACGATTAAGCTCAACTTCTTAGACAAAGGTCGTAAATACGACTGTACCATCTATGCCGATGCCAAGGATGCTCACTACGAGAAGAATCCTCAGGCTTATGTCATCACCAAGAAGGTGGTAACAGCCAAGGATGTACTGAAGCTCACAGAGGCTCCTGGCGGAGGTTTCGCCGTATCACTTATTGCAAAGTAAAGCATGAAGAAATTGTTTTTCGCAGGATTGCTGTCTATGCTACTACCCCATCAGGTAGTAGCACAGACGTTTAAAGAGGTGAGCTATGCGCCTCAAGAAACCAAGTTCCAGTTGTTTGCGCCTAATAATGCCAAGCAGGTCACCGTTCGTATCTATAAAGACGGACTGGGCGGCAAGGCCATCAAGCGCGTGAGAATGCAGAAGACTGGCGACGAGTGCTGGACAGCCACCATCAAGGGCGACCTGATGGGTAGGTTCTACACCTTCGACATGGGTAAGGGCGAGTGCCCTGGTGTCTTTGCCAAGGCCGTAGGTGCCAACGGCAAGCGTGGTGCCATCATCAATATGGCCAGCACCGATCCTGAGCACTGGTGCTGTGATGAGCGTCCTGTCACAAAATCGCCTGCCGACCTGGTGATCTACGAGATGCACCACCGTGATTTCTCCATCAAGCGTCAGGATGCCCAGTATCCGGGCAAGTTCATGGCGCTCACCGAGCCTTGGGCTATCGACCATCTGAAGTCGTTGGGCGTCAATGCCGTGCATATCCTGCCCAGCTACGACTATGGTTCGGTGGATGAGACCCGACTGAGCGACAACAAGTACAACTGGGGCTACGATCCTGTGAACTACAATGTACCCGAGGGTGGCTATTCCACCAATCCTTACAAGCCTGAGGTACGTATCCGCGAGTTCAAGCAGATGGTGCAGGCACTGCACAAGGCTGGCATCCGTGTGATTCTCGACGTGGTGTATAACCACACCTACGACATCGAGCACTCCAACTTCCAGCGCACCTATCCCGACTATTTCTATCGCAAGACAGCCGACGGTCAGTACAGCAACGGCAGTGGCTGCGGCAATGAGACTGCATCCGAAAAGCCGATGATGCGCCAGTTTATGATAGAGAGCGTGAAGTACTGGATCAACGAATTCCATATCGACGGATTCCGTTTCGACCTGATGGGCGTGCACGACATCGAGACGATGAACGCCATCCGTCAGGCTGTCGATGACATCGATCCCACCATCTTTATTTATGGCGAGGGTTGGAGTGCAGGCAGCTGTGCTTATCCACAGGAAAAGCTCGGCATGAAGGCCAACATCCCACAGATGCCACGCATAGCAGCCTTCAGCGATGAGATTCGCGATGCGCTGCGCGGTCCGTTCAGCGACGACACCAAACCTGCCTTCTTAGCAGGAGAGCCTGACCAAAAGGAGAGCATTAAGTTCGGTATTGCTGGCGCCATCAGTCATCCACAGGTAGATATGACCAAGGTAAACTACAGCAAGGAGCCATGGGCGATAGAGCCAACGCAGATGATCAGCTATGTGAGTTGTCACGACGACATGTGCCTGGTAGATCGCCTGAAGAGCAGCATCCCTGGCATCACCACCGAAGAGCTGATCAAGCTCGACCTGCTGGCACAGACAGCCGTGTTCACCTCACAGGGTGTGCCCTTCATGCTCAGCGGTGAGGAGCTGCTGCGCAACAAGAAAGGCGTGCACAACAGCTTTGAGTCGCCCGACAGCATCAATCAGCTCGACTGGGCCAACAAGACCAAGTATCCACAGGTGTTCAATTATTATAAGAACCTGATTCAGCTGCGCAAGAACCATCCTGCTTTCCGTTTGGGCAATGCCGACTTGGTGCGCAAGCACCTGGAGTTTATCGACGCCCCAGAAAGTGTCGTGGCTTTCCGTCTGAAGAACTATGCAGGACGCGACGACTGGCGCAACATCATCGTGGTGCTCAATGCCAACAAGGAGCCCATGGAGCTCACCATCCCTGATGGTCACTACACCATCGTATGCTGCGACGGCACCATCAACGAGAATGGCCTCGGCACCCTCAAAGGCTCCAAGGCCATCGTAGATGCCCAGTCGGCATTAATCCTCCACGACTAAACAGAAAGTTACTTTTCGATGCCCGAAAAGTAACTTTTCACCGGATAAGAAGTAGCTTCTCACCATACGAGGAGCTACTTCTTGTAATGTAATGGACTATTTAAACTTAGCGTTCTTTTCGATGGTCCAGTCCTTGCGTTTCAGGAGGGCGGGCTTTTTGCCTTTGAACAGTTTCTCGGCCTGCTTGTCGCCCTTCAGCTGCCAGTCGAGCCAAGCCAGAGCTACTACGGTGAACTCACCACCATGGGGCTCACGATAGGTGCCACCATGACCTACGGGATAGTTGACAGCACAGGCTGGCACGTGACTGATACGATGGAAGTCGTCCATACCATTGCCATAGGCGATATCTGTCTCGCCACCCAGTATATATATAATAGGTGTATGAATCTCATTCAACTTCTCCTTAGGAGGCATGGGCATACCGCCTACTGCCTGGGCAGCATTCTGCTGGTTGAAGAGACCGCTATTGCAAATCATGAGCGATTTGATACGAGGGTCGGCGCAGTTGAAGAGGGTCTGCAGGCCGCCACACGACATACCCGACACACAGATATTCTTCACGTCAATCTTCTGATAGAAGGGTGACTCGGGATCGGCATTCTGCGCGATAGCCCAGTCGATAGATTCTATCTGCTGCTCTGAGCGCGACATAGGACCTTTATACCACTCATCGTCCATGGGGATGATGCCAGTGGCCAATACCAGATAGCCATGCGAGGCAATCTCGTTGAGGAAGTTCATGTGCTCGAAAGGCGAGTTGGCACACGCACCGTTACCCCATACCAAGACGGGCAGTGGATGCTGGGCATCAAACTGCGAGAGGTCCTGCGGACAGAACACGGTGTGCTCCTTCAGACCGGGCACCTCTTTCATGATGGCCTTATAGGCACCGGTACCACCATCCTCGATGATGCGCTCCTTCAGCATCACGTCCTGCAGAAAGTTCACCATCTTCTTCAGATTCTCTGAAGTGTACATAGCTGGTCCGCCATGACTGCCCTCGGGCACGAAGGTGGCCTCGGTCTTCACACCGGCAGTCTGCAACAACTCGTAGAACTGCTTGCCCTGACAGCAGGGCACCACATTGTCCTTTTCACCATGGAAGATGATAATGGGGGGATCATAGCTGTCCACATAAGTGGTGGCACTCAGGCTGCGATACTTATCTGGCTCCTTGTCCAACTTCGCATTGAGCAGCACGTCCTCAGGACTGTTTTCGCCCATCGTCATGTGCTCGCCACAGTCCATGGCGGTCAGATCGACAGGCCCCGACCAGTCGCAGGCGGCATTCACCTCACTGCTCTGGCAGAGATATTTGCCGACGGTGCCTTCCAGGTCGATATCCACTGTACCCACCTTCAGGTGCTTCACACCACTGGTGGTGGCAGCAACTGATGACAGATGACCACCAGAAGAGAAACCGCTGGTAGCGATGAACGAGGTGTCAAACTTATACTTCGCAGCCTCACCACGAACGAAACGGATGACGGCACGGATATCATGAATCTGAGCTGGCCACTTGGCGTCCATACTCGAACGGTGGTTAGGACAAACCACTGCAAAACCGGCATCCAACAGACTCTTCACGATGGTTCCCAAGTCGGCCATGCCCTTACTGTTGTTGCTGAACCAGGCACTGCCATAGATATGGATGACCACGGGATAAGATGCCTGCTCCTTCTTGGGGAGATAGATGTCACAGGTGTGATAGGCCTGGTCGTCGCCAGCATAGTTCACATCCTTCCACTCTTGCGAGGTCTCCAGCTTCACCTGGGGTGCCTGAAAGCCTCCGAATCCGCCTGCAGGCTGAGCCATGGCTACAGCCGAGAGACAACACATACATACTGATAATATAGTCTTCTTCATTTGATTAATGTTTTAGAATAAACGCGAATATCACTCGTTTTAGTATCTTTGCCTAACAAAAATTTATCAATAAAGGCCAAAACTTCGGGCCATTGGCACTCGGGCAGTTGGCAATGGCCATGACCACCAACGATACTCCAGCCCATACGGTCGGCAATACCGAAACGCTCCCACACCTTCTTGGCAGCCTCAGCAGATACCAGCATGGCATCATCGGCCAACCACTTGTAATCGGGATTGCCCAACAGCAGCAAGGCACGCGGACACACCAGTGCACAGAGCTCGTGCTGGTCGTAAGGCAACTGATACACACTGTCGCCATGGAAGTTGGCAAGCTGACTCTCCAGGAACCAGTGATAGTCGGTCTTATCCAGATTCTCTACACTGTCCTGCAGATGCGAGTAGCGCCAGGCAGCAGCACCGCCACCACCAGGTTCCTGAGCGATGGTGAGTGCCACACGCTCATCGAAGGCACCGCAATAGAGCGCCATCTTACCGGCATACGAGCAACCAGTGACACCGATATGCTTGGTATCGATCTTGGTCACCTCGGGACCTAACAACTCCAAGCCATCTATCAAGCGACTGAAGCCCCAAGCCCATTCGCTGTAGGCTCCGTTGTCCTTCAAGTCGGGATAGAGGCGGTCGAAGTTGTGCTCACCACGCTCATGGTGCTTACCCCACTGTCCGTAGTCGTTCACCTGCTTCTCGTGGAAGTTCATGGTGGCGATAGGACGGTCCTCAAAGAGTTGACGTGGCAGTGCAATCATGCTCGAGCCGATCATCAGGGGATAAGGGGCATTACCTGTCTTGGGATATCTGATTTCCGAACTCAGGGTGAGCGTCTGTCCATTCACGGTCACATCGACGATGAGGGTGTCGCCACTCATATGGGCTTTGATATGCTCTTTCTTCACAGCTGGCTTCTCGCCAATACCATAATGCTGTATCAGCGCTGCTATCTCACTACGGCGACGTGCCCAGTCGCTAAAGCCGTTGACACCTTTCAACGGGTCGGGCAGGTCCTTGATGACTGGCAACTGACTGGCCTCGGGCATGGGAGGCTTAGCAAAAGCAGCACCTGTGTTCTCTACTTGATAGCTAAAAGGAAGTTGGCCACCCTGCTGCGCCTGAGCGCAGAGGGCAGCACAACACAGTACAATAGTTGATATAAGTTTCATAGTTCTTTTCTCTTGATTTACATACCGAAGCCGCCGCCGAAGCCACCGCCTCCATTAAAGCCGCCACCGCCGAAGCCACCCATAGCTGGGAACTCAGGATCGGGCTGTTTCTTAATTTCAAGCAACAGTTTTACTAAGGCTCTGCGACGCAAGCTCCATGTAGGATAGTCATTGGCGTCGAGCTTGTTCATCTTAAAACCAGGCATCTGCATACCACCCTGCTGCTGACTCAGATCCTGAGCGCTCACGGTAATCATACAGGGTTTGGCATTGCCATCAGCAATCAATCGGTCGGTAATGGCATCAGCACCACCTACCTTAAACCAGCTTTCTACTGATTCACCTTCGACAGGAATCAGCTGGATAAAGGCAGGCATCACGCCCATACGCATATTGCCAGAGATATAGAAAGCGGTATTACGCTCCAGGTCGTAGCTGACACGACCGTGATCTATCTCACCTTGCGAGGCGAAGTTGAATGGCGACTTAGGATTGTCGGCCACACTGTACTTAAAGCCGGCATCAGGCGAGATATACATGTTGCTGGGGTCGGTCACCTGCATGCTGTCAACCACAAAACAATACTTAAAGGTCTCAAACAGATACTCGTTCAGTTTCACGCTCCACACACCATCGCTGTCGCGCTCCATAGCCACATGCTCGGGCAGCATCTCGCATTCCAACTCCACTTTCTTGGCATCAGGCGCCTTGAAACGGAAGATGATACCATCCTCGGTATATTCAGGTGAGATGATAGGACGTGGGAAGAGTCGGGCCATCACACCGGGAGTGAACTGCTGCTCTTTTCCGGTCTTGGCAGGGGCTGGCTCACCGGTTGCCATAGCGGCTTCGGCAGCTTTCTTATTGAAGAGCAGTGGCAGGGTCTTGGTCAGGAAATACTTGGCGTTCATCCAGGTATGTCCGAACTTATCATTGGTAAACTCCTTCACACTACGGATGCCCTTGGTATCCAGAAACTCCATATAGTCGCGGGCATTGCCATACAGGAAATCGTCGGTGCCAACGCCCAACCAGAACAAGCGAATCTTCTTGTTCGTATCCTCGGCATTATCGTAAACACCTGCAATATCGGTTGATGTAAACGAGCTGTAGCTGCACAGATACGAGAACTTATCGAGGTTGCTCAAGCCATTGAACAAGGCCTGGTTACCACCACGCGAGAAACCACCGATGGCACGATGATCCTTATTGTTGATAGTACGGTAGTTCTTCTCGATATAAGGCATCAGGTCGTTGATCAAGTCCTTACTGAAAACGTCGCCACCAAAACGGGTCTGTGGAGCGCCGTTAGCAGCAGGCGCAGCCAACAGTTTGGTGGGATTACCATAAGGCAGCACGATAATCATCTCCTTGGCAGCCTTCTGTGCCAGCAGGTTGTCGAGGATATAGTTCACACGACCCACCTTGTAATATACCTCTTCGGTATCGGTAGTACCACTGATGAGATAGAACACGGGATATTTCTTATCACGACTCATCATGTAGTTGGGTGGCAGATAAACGATGGCTGTATTGGTGCCGCCTAAGCTCTTAGAGTAATAATGCACATACTCCATGGTGCCATGGGGCACATCCTTGATGTCGTGGGGTAATCCGTCTTTCGATTTAATTTCCAACAGACTGTTCTTAAAGCCCTCGTTGGGGAAATACTGAGGGTTATCGGGGTCCATGATGCTCACACCATCAACCACGAAACAATAGGGATACATGTCGGGGGCAGCCGGACCCAGTGTCACGGTCCATAAGCCAGTCTTGGCATCTTTCTGCATGGCCTTTCGCCCTGCAAACTGCACATCAACCAGCACCTCTTTGGCCTGGTCGTTCTTGTACTGGAATGTCACCGTACCATCGGCATGGGTAATGGTGCCGGCCTTTGCCTGCATACAGCAGGTTAGGAGTAACAATAAAAAGGTTTTTGTTTTCATACGTTTAAAGTTTATGTTATTACTAGATCGAATAGCCAGCTCGGATAAACACCGGGATATAAGCCTTGGTGACTGGTGTCTCCACATATTGTCCGCCGTCGTAGTGTTTACCAGTATGATAGTCGGTCCAACCACCAGGATGTTGGGGCAGATAGGTGCGCCAAGTGGTCACGCCAGGCTCGGTAACAGGACTGATGAGCAGTGCCGGACCGAACATATATTCGTATGGCTGCTTCAAGGCTTCTTCATCATGATAGAAGTCGAACACCAATGGACGCATCAGTGTGCCGCCTTGCTCCGATACCGCCTTGGCACAACGCTTGATATAAGGCAGAAGCTGATAGCGCTCCTTCAGACAGTTGGCAATAACAGTCTGTGCTTCCTGTCCGTAGTTCCAGGGCTCAGTATTACTCATATAGCCGTGCACACGCATCAGTGGTAGATAGACGGCTGTCTCAATCCAGCGCAGCATGCGCTCGATATAGGCGCTGTCGGTGTATTGGTTCTGTGGACGGAAGAAGCCGCCGGCATCATAGGTCCACCAGGGGATGCCAGCAGCCTGCATACCCAAGCCGGCTGTTATCTGGCGACGGAAGGTCTCCCAATCGTTACCCACGTCACCACTCCACATGGCCGAGCCATAGCGCTGGATACCAGCAAAACCGCAACGGGTGAGTATCATCGGTTCTTTACCGGCCGCAACAAGACCTTCATACACCGTCTTGTTCACCAGCAGCGGATAGACATTACGCACCTGTTCACCATTCCATCGACCGTTGTTCACCTTGCGGCCCAGCAGATCGTCGTTCTCTGGTTCGGTAGCATCCTGCCACCAGGCATCGATACCCAAAGGCAACAGGCGCTCCTTGAAGTTCTTCCAATAGGCTGCGGCAGCCTCGGGGTTGAAGAAGTCAATCCAGTCGGTCTCGGGGATATAATAGTTAGCGGCCAGCATCTGCTTGCCTACCTCCGAGTTCTTGTCAATCTTCGACCATACACTCAGCATCAGCTTCATGCCCATCTGGTGCAGACTGTCAGTCAATGCCTTTGGATCGGGATAGAACGCCTCGTCAAATCGCATCGAGTTCCAACCGTACTTGCCCCAATACTGCCAGTCTTGCACCAGCATGCTCACAGGCAACTGTTCGCTACGGAAGCGGTTGGCGGTCTGCAGAATCTCATCCGACGAATGGAAACGCTCACGACAATGGATATAGCCCAGCGCCCAGTCAGGCATCTGTGGGCATTCACCCGTCAGTTCACGATAGGTGGCGATAATCTCATCAGGTGTACCAACAAACACGGTATAGTCCACCCCATCGGCAACAGGCGAACGGAACACCGTTTCATCCTTCACCTTATTATAATATACGATAGGTTGATCAATCTTGGTTAATTCTGCCGACAACTGGTGACGCCCTTTGGTAAGGTGTACGATTTTCGAGGCCGTAGGTGGCAGCCACACGTTCTGCATCTCTATCACCTGCTGCCCGTCTATTGTCAGGTTATGGCGGCGTGCCATCTTCTGTCCTACATCAAGCAACAGGGCATAATCGCCGGTTTCATCGATATCAATCGTGGCTTCGAAGATATGGCGCTCGCGCACTTCGCGCTTGCCACCTTCGGTAGAAGTGACATCCACCACCTCACGCTCACCGGCACCAGCACGCTTCGTCAACTTCACACTGTGAGCGCAAGGGTTGAAGTCGGTCAAGCCGTAGTTATTCCACAGCACCCCGTAGCCTTTACTCGAAATCAGCATGGGGATACTGATCTGGGTGTTCACCTGCGTGAGGCGGCGCGACAGGCCACGCACATTGCTGTAGCCATCCTGAAACTGTCCCAATCCAAAGAGATATTCATCCTTTGGCGAGTCGAAAGTCAGCGTAGCCTCACCGGCAGTGAGTTGATGTTTCGTGGCGCGAAACACCGCACAACCGGTTTTATCGCTCACAGTCAGCGTGTTGCCATCAACCACTGCTTTGACATCGGCCTTTTTCAGTTCATCGTGCTTCACATAGAGCCAGTCGGGCAGGTCGCTTTTCTCATTGCCAGCATACCTCACTCTGACAGCATTCTTTGCCACATAAGTTACAGAAAAGTTCTGCGCTGTGGCCATCACAGCCACCACGCAGAACAAAATAGTTGATATTAGTTTTTTCATTATCATTGATTACTTTTTAAACTGCCACCAATCCAGACGGACATCGCCGTTGGCCTTATCGAAACAAATATAGAGATCATGCACACCAGCAGCATTCTTCACTTTGCCACTGAATGAGCGGTACTTCTCAGCACTACCGGTCTTACCGATGGTGACGGTACCTACCACAGGACCATCAGCACAGTCTAATCGCAGACTGACGGTGCAACCACCAGTAGCGGCAGCGGTGATGTTAAACTGCTTGGCACCTGCACCAAAGTCAACACCACGCAGTTTGATATATTCGCCATCGTTGATATCAAAGATATACATATTCTTCTTACCCGTAGAGGTAGGCATATCAGCTACCACACCGGTATTCTCGATACCCATCTTGGCACTCTTCAGTCCGAAGCCCCATGCCATGGTCTCAGCCTCCACACGCTGGTAGGGGTTCAGCCAGTGCAACTGCTTCATGGGCTGCTGGTCCAACCAATAAGGAATCTCCTGGATGGTACCATCGGCATTGTAGGTAATCTCCTGTGCCGACACACTGCGACGCTCATGGTGCACAAAGGTCTCCAAGTGCATCAGGTCGTAGTTCTGACCGAACACATACGAATGCCCCTTGAAATCGCAGATACCGGGATGGTTACCACGGTCGCGCTGGGTGGGTTTCATAATATAACCCTTCCACTCCCAAGGTCCGGTGGGACTGTCACTCATGGCATAGCCCAAAGCCTCAGGACAACAAGTAGAAGCAAAGCCCAGATAGTATTTTCCGTTCCGCTTATAGAACCAAGGTCCCTCCTGATAGTTAGGAATATGTGGCAACTTGGTGACACTGCTCGTCACAGATGTCATGTCCTCACCCAACTTAGCCCAGAAGGTATGGGGATTACCCCAGTACATATAAGCCTGGCCATCGTCGTCGGTATAAACCGATGGGTCGATATCATACCAGTTGCTCTGATCCCATACCAGCGGTTTGCCGAGTGGATCCTTAAACGGACCGTAAGGCGAGTCGGACTTCAGCACACCAATGCCATGACCATGCAAGGGCGCATAGAGATAATATTTCCCATTGCGCTCCACGGTCTGGATGGCCCAGGCACCATTCTCACGACTGCGCCAAGGGAAGTCCTTCAACGAAGCCACAGCACCATGCTCGGTCCAGTTCACCATATCGGTAGTGCTCCACAGCAACCAATCGTACATAAAGAATCCAGCCGAGCTCTTCTCGTTCACATCGGGGATATCCTCTGGCGAGGCATCGTGCGAGGTATAGAGGAACAGGGTATCACCTACTACCAGTGGCGATGGGTCGGCCGTATATTTGGTTTGGAACAAAGGCATGTTCACCTGCTCCAGTCCACGCATTTCCCACCAGTCGAAATTAAAGAGTTTCGGACCCTTACGACCTTTGAACACCAGATAGACATCGGCTGTCTCAGGGAGCTTTAAACCCGAGATGGTACGGGTAGGCGCGTCAATATCGGTAATGGTCGAGTAATCCAAATCAGTAGTAATGGTCTGCCACTTCTCCCAACCACCCGTAGCAGGCACATTCAAGGTGCCAAGACATCTGCCACCGATACTGTCGAGATGTATCTCAATTCGACCACCACGCAAACCACTGGCCACACGGGCTGTGAACGTACGTGGATACTTGTTGGCAAAGGCCACATTCTGCAATTTGATATAGTCGCCATTGTGGATGTCACTGACATAAACCCCTACCTCATCATTTTGCTCGGTTTTCAAACCTTTCGAGAAGGCCATGGTCTCGGCCTCAACCTTACGATAAGGGTTAAACGTGCCAACAGGCTTCACACCGGCATCGGTAGGCATAATCTTAGGAAAGCTGCCATCGGCATTGTACTTAAACTCCTCGACAGCCACACTGCGACCGAAGCCACCACCATTGGGCAACTTTCCGGTATGGTAGAAGAAATAGCTATGCCCCTTATAGTCGGCCACACCACAGTGGTTGGTAAACGAGTTGGTATCGCAGAGTGGCATAATCTCGCCAGCATACTTCCAGGGCCCTAGAGGCGATGGAGCTGTGCTGTAAGAGATATGCTCAGGCACACCGCCAGCAGCATAGAGCAACTGATAAACGCCATTGCGCTTCGTGAGCCAAGGGCCCTCTACATACGAGTCCTTATAGACCTTTCCTTTCTCGCGCTCTTTCATCATCGGACCGCCAAAAGCTTCTTCGGTCATCGGCAACTTACCCAGTTCACCTTCATACGATATCATGTCGCGGTTCAGCTTCAGGTAATACACCTGCGGGTTACCCCACATCAACCAGGCCTGCCCGTCATCATCTATCATCACCGTAGGGTCGATATGATCCCACGAACCATTCTCAAAGAGCGGTTTGCCGATGGCATCCTTAAACGGCCCTGTGGGCGAATCGCTCACAGCCACACCGATGGCCATGCCGCCCGACAGTTTTGAATGCGCACAGATATACCAGTAGAACTTTCCGTCGCGCTCGATAGTCTGACCAGCCCAGGCACGGTCGTCGGCCCATGAAAAACTCTCTAGAGCCAAAGGCGAACCATGGTCCTGCCAGTTCACCATATCCTGCGTGGAATACACACGCCACTCCTGCATCCAGAAGAAGTCGGCACCATCCTCATCATGACCAGTATATACATACATCGTACCGTTGTGCACCAATGGCGCGGGGTCGCTGGTACACCAAGTCTGCACGAAGGGATTCTGCGCCTTCGCACCTATCGATAACAACATGACTGCTGCTACTGCAGTTGATCTATTTATCATTCTTTTTACGTTTATTAGTTTGCTGCTGCAAAGGTACACCAATTTCACGACATATCTTTTAGCAAATGTAACTTATACTTTACGAAAAGTAACACAACAAAAAAAGTCCGAGCTGTTATAAGCCCGGACCAGTATATGTTTTAGGCGACTCTTTTCCAAACAGGTACTGCGGTTGATAGCCACCCAGATCTATCACAATCTTCTCAAACACGATACCAGGGTCTTGTGGATGCAGGGTCAGCGTGTGTATATCCTTGCTGGCATCTATCGGCAATTCCACCACCTTTTCTACCACGCGCTTGGCCACTGTTGGATAATATACCGAGTAGATATTCTCGGGCTTCTCGTTCAGGTTTTGATTGAAATTCACTGTGGCAGACGGCTGCCCATCAATGGCCACCTCATACACCAAACCGCCTTTATCCAAGAAATCGAGCGTAGATTTGGTGACGACATGCACTTTCACCGTTTTCACATCGCCTGATCTGAACTTATAAGAAAGCTCAGCCTGACCGGTTGCGGCAGTATAAGGCATCAGGGCGATACCACTCAAAGTGCGCCCCATATAAGGAATCACCGTCCATCGGGCATCCTTCGCATCCTGACGGTCATAAGTATGTTCGGCCTCTATACTGATATAACCATCACGAGGCACAAACACCGGTCCATGGGCAGGCGCGGGCACTTCAACCAGGCGTGGACATACATCAGCACGATAGTTATCATTCCAGGTGCGATAGCTGATGTGCTTCTGTATCATCATACCATCCCACTTACCGCCTGCCATCACCTTATTATAATAGCGGCACAGCACCGAGTCGCGCTTAAAAGCCTGACGACAGCGCTCTGCCCACTGGTTGGCTTCGGGGTCGTTGGCCTTGGCCAGTTGCAGGTTCATGGCCTGCGCATAGTACATCTCGTAGATGTTACCCATGGCCTGAACCGGGAAGAGGATCAACTGGCGATAAGCATCCTGACAGGTAGGATCCAGTTCGATAAACAAGCGCAAGGCACGGGCTTCGAGTGCACGATACTCATTCACCACCCGTTCAAACTCATCGCAGGTATAGGTACGGGCATCCAACATCTCTGCGGTGATACGACCATTATACTTACAAACCAAGTTCAGGATAGATGCCGCCTCATCAGCATGCGCCTCGCCAAAACTCTCTGCACAGAAGTCGCGTGTGTGCTCAAGCAGGTTGTCAGCCTGATACTGCGTGGGATTCCAAGCCATATCCATAAACAGCTGGATAGGATATTCCATCGGCTTCAGGTCGCCCACATTCAGGATCCACAGTTTCTGGATACCACCGTTATAGGCCAACTGTAGCTGCTCCCACATATTCTGAGTGGGGGTGACATTGATCCATTTCGAGTTACGAGGGGCACCCACGTAATCCACATGGTAGTAGAGTCCCCACCCGCCTTTACGTTTACGTTCCTGAGCAGTAGGTATTCGACGCACATTTCCCCAGTTGTCGTCACACAACAGGATCGTGACATCATCGGGCACACGCAGTCCGGCATCATAATAGTCCTGCACCTCTTTATATAAGGCCCATATCTGCGGTGTCTCCTTGGCAGGACGCTTAGTCACCTCCTTGATAATACGGCGCTGGTTGTTGATGATATCCTCCAGCAATCGTGTATCAGTGGTGTTACCCATAGCCTCATCACCATCACCACGCATACCGATGGTCACGATGTCGTCGGTGTTCTTCATGCGCTCTATTCCTTCACGGAAAAAGCGATCCAAATTATATTTATTCGTAGAATAGTTCCAAGCTCCCCAGTCTTTACGGTGGCGGGCATACTCCTGATGGTTACGCGCCATGGGCTCATGGTGCGAGGTTCCCATCATCACACCCATCTTATCAGCAGTCTTCAGGTTCTCTGGGTCGTCGGCATAGAAAGCCCATCCCCACATGGCAGGCCAGAGGTAGTTGCCTTTCAGTCTAAGAATCAGTTCAAACACTTTTTCATAGAACTGATGCCCGCCGTAGTCCGTACCGAAAGTATTCTTAACCCATGTCGTGAGACAGGGGGCCTCATCATTCAAGAAAAGACCACGATAACGCACGGCAGGCTCACCATCGGTATATTCACCTTTCTTTATATAGAGCGCAGCATGCTGCTCTACTGGCACATCGGCCCAGTAATACCAGGGCGAGACACCGATTTGCTTCGACAGTTCATAGATACCATACACTGTTCCACGCTTATCACTGCCCGCAATCACCAACTGACCACCGATGGTCTTGATGATATATTTCTCGGTCTTACCTTTCAAGTCGGCCAGTTCACCTTGCTTCACCCACTGGTCTATCTGTTGATTACATCCCACTGTACCTATCAGCACCTCGACTGCCTCATTGGCGAAAGTGCCTTTCTTACCCGTCACCTTCTCAAAATCAGTCAAGAGGTTGCCAGCAGCCAACTGCACACAACTATGCTCACGCTGACTCAAACCAACAGTCATTTGTCTCAACTGCCATGCGTCTGCCGAGGGCTGGAATGCAACAAAACGATCAGTCGCTCTCAGATGCGAAACAGCCATCATACACATCAGGAACACCATTGTTCCGAACAAAACAAGTCTTCTATTCTTCATCGCGAATGTTACAAATTATATAATTTGCCGCAAAGTTAAAGAGATTTTAGGAGCGAAACTACATCAAATGTATCAAAAACTTTAGAATTTGTAACATTTGTTTGTTACATCACAAAAAATACAGTATCTTTGCAACAAATAAGCAATAAAACAACTAACGCGACCATTTAATTACTAACAAAACAATGATAGTGAAGTTTTTACTAACGCTAGCTACGTTTTTCATCTCTTCAAGTGCTTTCGCCCAAATGGGAAAGTACTTCACGACTGATAACCAATTATCAAGCAGCTTCGTTACACAAGTCTATCTTGATAAAGATGGTTTCATTTGGACTACTACTCGTAACGGTATCAACCGATACGACGGCTATCAATTCCGCGTATTCAAGAAAGAAAATAAGCACGACAGTTCATTAGCCAGCAACTATGTCAACAGTATGATGCAAGACCGGAACGGACTCTTCTATTTCGGTATGTATGGTGCGCTGCAGACATGGGACGGGAACGGTTTCCACGATGTGACCATGTACGACACGAAAGGCAACATCGGCCACAGCTACCCCAACTGTTTCTTAGAGCGCACAAACGGTGACATACTGGTGGGGACCTCTGGTTTGGGTATCATGAAATTCAAGGATCAGAAGACCGCCTATCAGGAGAAGGGCCCATTAGCAGCCATTCACACTGTCAACAGCATGATTGAAGACCGCACGGGCTTACTGTGGATAGCCACCGAGCACATGGGACTCCTTTCTTATAACGGGAAAAATCTGAAACGCTATATGAAGGACTACCCCAATGTCATCTTTTCATGTCTCTGTGAAGGAAAAGATGGCATTATCTATGCCGGTAGTACCAACTATGGTGTATTCAGGATGCAAGGCGACACGTTCGTACATATCGATGAGACCGGCTATAATGCCGTATCAGCACTCTATTGCGAGAACGACGGCAATATTGTGATTGGCTACGACGGCAATGGTCTGGCACTCTATAACCCCAGAAACAAAGAACTCACCAACAATCCCTTCTTCTCGCTTGAGGTGGACCTCGCTAAGAGTAAGGTATATTCTATTACTGAAGATAAAAGCGGCAACCTCTGGTTTGGTCTGCTGCAGAAAGGTATCTTCATGCAACCCCGCAGTTTCAAGGGATTCAACTATATGGGTCACAAACTTGGCACCAGCAATATCTTAGGTTCGGCCTGCATCGTCAGCGTCATCCTTGACAGCAAGACACGTATCTGGGCGGGCACAGATAAAGATGGACTATACTGCTATGATTTCAACTCGAAAGTAGCCAAGCATCTGAAGGATCAGTACCCATCGGTTGTCGTGTCGCTGGCCGAAGACTTGAATGGTCGCATCTGGTTGGGCACCTACCGCGAGGGCATTGGCTGGGTTGACCCTGTCACCTTCCAATACCACAAAGTAGCATTCCCCGCCGATCCGCATCTGATTGTCATGGATATCGCCGTTGGCAACGACGGCACTCTGTGGTTGGCCACCATGAAATATGGTATCGTCAGGATAGATGCCAACGATGGACATGTGATTGCCACGTACAAGATGCGAAATGGCGCCGATAAGAACAGGAAGTTAAACTGCATCACTAACGACTATGTATCGCAGGTTCAGCTTTCACCTGATGGCAAGCGTCTTTACGTTTCCACAACCATGGGCCTATGCTGTTTAGACATCCCCAACAACAGTTGGACAAGCACTTTCGGTACAAACTGTCTAAACTACAGCACCCCCGTCAGGATAACCCGTGAATATGACGACAAACTATGGTACGGCACCAATGAAGGTCTCTTCTGCTATGATCTGAGAACCCACAAGACCAAGCAATACACCCGCGAAGACGGTCTGGCCGACAATGGTATTGCCACCATCGAGCGCGACCTTCACGGTCGCCTTTGGATAGCCACCGACCATGGACTGAGCTGCTTCAACCCCAAGACAGAAATCTGGCAGAACTATTTTGCCGACGACGGACTGCAGAGCAACGAGTTCAGTGATGGTGCATCCTTCATGTCGCCAAACGGCATCCTTGCCATGGGTGGCATAGCCGGTATATCATGGTTTAACCCGAATCATATCGAGCCCACCAAATGGGAGGCCGAAGTGAAACTAACCTCCTTCTCCATCAATGGTCAGCAGGTAAGTCGTGCCACACGTTCCGGCAGCTATCAGGTTACCGATACCACCATCCTGGCCAGTCAACGTTTCGAGCTCAGCTATAGCGACAACACGTTCTCTATCCAGTTCTCGACACTCACTTACGAGAACCCGGAACACATCTCTTATTTATATAGTATCAACGGCGAGCCATTCAACCGTCTGCAGCCTGGCGAGAATATCCTCACGCTGTCGCACCTGCCTCAAGGCAGCTATCGCTTCAGGATAAAAGCCGAGCGCAACAATGTTGAAACCCCGGAAAGAGAGTTTACCGTGATTATCCACAGTCCGTGGTACCGCTCGGCATGGGCTTACTTCTTCTATGCCTTGATCATCGGTCTGTTCGGTTGGCAGTACCTGTCATACCGACGTCATAAGGAGCAGGCCAAGTTGCGCCTGCAGGCCCATATCCATGCCGAGGAGATGGGCGAGGCTAAGCTGCGTTTCTTCATGAATATGAGTCATGAGATACGCACCCCAATGACACTGATCATCACACCACTGCTCTCGCTCATCAAGAATGATGACGACCCCAACAGAAAGATTGTCTATGAGACCATCAAGCGCAATGCCGAACGTATTCTCAGTCTGATCAATCAGATGATGGACCTGAGAAAGATCGACAAAGGCCAGATGCAGATGCGCATGCGTGAGACAAACCTTGTATCTTTTGCCAAAGACATCTATGACCTGTTCGACAATCAGGCCAAAGCCAAGCAGATAAAGTTTATCTACCAGTACGACAACGAAAGGATCCCTGTTTGGATCGACCGTCAGAACTTCGACAAGGTGTTTATGAACGTACTCTCTAACGCCTTCAAGTACACCCCGGTAGGTGGTGAGATTGGCATCCGCTTGAGTCACAACAGCGATTCGGCCACGATTGCCATCTATGATAATGGTGAAGGCATCCCCGAAGATAAGATCAACAAGATTTTCGAGCGCTTCTATCAGACGCCGTCATCAGTCAACGACCGTTATATAGGCACAGGCATCGGTCTCGACCTCACCCGTTCGCTGGTAGAGCTCCACTATGGCTCCATCACCGTTCATAACTTGGATAAAGGTTGTGAGTTTGTCATCACCATCCCATTGGGCAACAGCCACCTGAAGCCCGACGAGATTGCCTATGACGAAGAGGTGACAGAGAACGCCACCTCAGCACTGCAGTTGGAAGAAGAGCCACAGCCAGAGGTAGTCACTCCGGATATAGAGAACAGTCAGCCTAACCGCAAGACGACGTTGGTTATCGCTGAAGACGATGAAGAGATACGCAACTATCTGGAGAGTGAGCTGTCAAAAGACTATGAGGTGCACGCCTGCACCAATGGTCGTGAAGCACTTGGCGAGATCATCAGGACCAAGCCCGACCTGGTATTGAGCGATATCATGATGCCAGAGATGGATGGTAACACCCTATGCACCCACCTGAAGACGAACCCAGACACCAATTCTATCCCCGTGATACTGCTTACGGCCAAAAATCGCGATGAAGACAAACTGGAAGGTCTGGAGACAGGTGCTGATGCCTATCTTGTGAAACCATTCAATATGGATATCCTGCGCCGCACCATCCTGAACCTCATCAACAGGCAGCGCCTGCTACGCCTGAAATACGAGCGTACCGACTCACTGGAGGAGCAAGTCAGCAACGTGGATCTCAAATCGCCCGACGATAAACTACTGGAGCGCATCATGGAGTGTATCAACAAGAATCTGAACAACTCCGACCTCAGTGTTGATATGATAGCAGAAACCGCCGGTATCAGCCGTGTACACCTGCATCGCAAGATGAAGGACCTGACAGGTCAGACCCCACACGATTTCATACGTAATATCCGCCTGAAGAAAGCAGCCCAGCTGCTGACGATGCCAGGCATGAACGTTACCGAGGTGATGTATGCATGTGGTTTCTCTAACTCCGCTTCGTTCTCTACCGTCTTTAGGAAATTCTACGGCATGTCGCCACGCGACTATCTGAGAGAGCACGAAGAACGCTGATGCTCATAAAAGGAAAAATGACCACCACTATAAAGTGATGGTCATTTTTTTCAGGTCTTTATCCAGCGAACTGGTTCCGTAGAGTATCTCATACTTTCCGGGTTTTGTTCGCATGGTGTTCGTCTCGGCATCCCAGAACTCTAACGATGCCTTGGTGATCTTCAAGTTGGCAGTAGCGGTCTGTCCGGCTTTGATGTCCAGGCGCTCGAAACCGCGCAGACTCTTCAGCGGTCCGTTGGGATCCTGCAGGTTGCGGATATACAACTGGATGGTCTCACTACCACTGCGTGTTCCGGTATTAGTAACAGGAATCTGCACATTGTAGAGAGCATCATCGCCGGCAGCCTCCAGCTTAGCCTCTCCCACCTCGAAGGTCGTATAGCTCAGACCATAACCGAAGGGGAACAGGGCGTCATCGAAATAACGATAGGTACGACCTTTCATCGAGTAGTCCTCATAGTCGGGCAACTGCTGATCGTTCTTATAGAAGGTTACTGGCAGCTTTCCACTGGGGTTGTAGTCGCCAAACAGCACTTCGGCAATAGCTGTTCCACCCTCCTGTCCGGCATACCAGGCCTGCACAATGGCATCGCAGTTCTCGGTCTCTGGTGTCAGTGCGATGGCAGAGCCTGAACAGTTCACGAAGATCACCTGCTTACCGGCAGCCTTCAGAGCCTTCAGGAAGTCGCGCTGCACCTTAGGCAGTTCAATACTGGTACGGTCGCCACCTTTAAAACCTTCTATCTGTACTGGCATCTCCTCGCCTTCGAGTGCAGCAGAGATACCACCAACAAAGATCACCTTGTTGATACCCTTCAACTGAGCGATTATCTGCTGATAGTCGATAGGCAGCTCCTTGGCGATATTGATCTTCAGGTTGGCATTATAAGTATGTACATGCGAGAAACGCACTTCTATACGATAGCTCTTACCCTTCTCGGCCTGGATAGCCACACGGTTGGGCGTGGTGCGCCAGATATGATGCATGAACTTACGCTCGCCGTCGATATACAGTTCGAAATGACCGCAGCCATCCACGTTCACCACATACTCACCTGCTTCTTTGGGCGTAAACACCGTCTCATACTTAGCAGAGAAATCCTCCAACTGCACGCCAGACGCAAAGTTATGCATACCTGCTGTGGTGACAGCCAGCGGTGTGGTGTAGTACTGGGTGGTGACAGGCTTTCCTTCCATCTTACGGTTATTCCAGAAGATACCCTTCAGTCCTTTTTTGCCTTCAAAGCTACACTGCGATGCCATCAGGCAGTCCATCACCTTATCATAGGTCAGGTCGCAACCGGCAGCATAATACAGTTTCTTCTGCTTGGCCTTGATACCATCCAGAATGGTTACCGTGTGGTTAGGCATACCGTTGTAGTTACCCCACATCATTGGGGCGTTGTCGGCATTCGGACCAATCACGGCTATCTTCTCAGCATTCTTTTTCAGGGGCAGGATATTTCCTTTATTCTGCAGCAGCACGATGGTCTGTCGCGCCATGTCGAGGGCGGTAGCAGCATGCTCTTTGCACGACATCTTTGAGTAAGGAATCTTCGACCACTCCACCAGCGCAGGGTCGTCCATTTCACCCAGGTCGAAACGACCTTCCAACAGTCGTACCACATGCTTATCCACCTCAGCCTCGGTGATGAGTCCGCGTTTCACGGCCTCGGGAATACTACGATAGGCATAGCCATAGCCACACTCCACATCGGTACCAGCGATGGTAGCCTTAGCCGAGGCATGGACAGGGTCGGAAGATGACTTATGCGACTCATAGAAATCGCTCACAGCACCACAGTCGCTCATCACCAGATACTGGAAGCCCCACTCATCGCGCAGGATTGTCTGCAACAGGCGCTGCGAACCGCAACAAGGGTCATCATCCAGTCGCTGATAGGCACACATCACCTCGCGCACCTTACTATCCTCGACCAATTTCTTGAAAGCTGGCATATAAGTCTCCCAGAAGTCGCGAGGCGACACATTGGTGAGATTGGCACTATGACGGGTATATTCCGGGCCGCTGTGCACAGCATAGTGCTTGGCACAAGCCCACAACTTACGATATTTGGCATCCTCAGGCCCCTGCAAACCACGCACCACCTGGTCGCCCATCACACTGGTCAGATAGGGGTCCTCACCATAGGTTTCCTGTCCTCTGCCCCATCGTGGGTCGCGGAAGATATTGACATTCGGTGTCCACACGCTCAGACTGTGGAATTTCTCATCCTGGCCTGAGCCACGCAGCATGCGCTCATTATACTGGGCACGAAATTCAGTCGAAGCCGCATCAAAGACACGGAACAAGAGGTTAGGATTGAACGATGCAGCCATAGCCACCGGCTCTGGGAACACCGTCACATGATCCATGTTGGCAGCACCATGCAGGGCCTCACTCCACCAGAAGAACTTCTTGATACCCATACGTGGAATGGCAGGACTCTCATCGAGCATCAGCATGGCTTTCTCTTCCAATGTCAACCTGCCGCAGAGGTCGATGGCACGCTCCTTGGCCGACAGGTTAGGATTCTGATAAAGTAATGTCTGTGCCGAAGCTTGCAGACTGGCGCACAACGCCATTGTTACAAACAGTTGATACTTCATATGAATTAGTTATTATTGATGATATACTTTATATGTTTTACCAGGCATAGTGTAGATATCATACTCATAAACCTTGCGGATGGGCAGCAGTTTGAAGTCTTTTAGTTCATCCGACTTGAGCGGTTCACGAATCACGGCACCCTTCAGCAGTTCGTTGGTACACTCGCCTTGCGCTGGCTCCAGACCAGCACCACGCAGTGGTACATACGAACGCAGGCGCAGCTGACCACCAATCTTCGATTCGATGGTAGCTTCTGTCAACTCACCATACTGCCATTTCATGTCAACCTCGAAGTTGCCCCTGGCGCGCAGACCTTTCACCTCGCCGTCAGCCCAGGCATCTGGAAGGGCAGGCAACAGATGCACCGCCCCATCATGACTCTGCAGCAGCATCTCGCAAACGCCAGCCGAGCAGCCGAAGTTACCATCAATCTGGAATGGTGGATGGGCATCAAAGAGGTTAGGATAGGTACCGCCACGAGGGCCCCATTCAGTGGTGCTCGGTATCACATTCAGCATGTTCTTGATAATCTGGAAGGCATGGTTGCCATCCAGCATACGAGCCCAGAAATTGATTTTCCATCCCAGGCTCCATCCTGTGGCCATGTCGCCTCGCTGCTGCAGCGTGTTGGCAGCGGCCGAGAACAGTTCTGGGTGACTGTAAGGCGATATCTGATTAGAGGGATAAAGACCATAGAGGTGGGAAATGTGGCGATGCTCATCCTTGGGGTCATCACCATCAATCAACCACTCCTGCAACTGGCCATAGCGTCCTATCTGCATAGGTGGGAGCTTGGCGATGGCATTGGAGAGCATGGTGGTGTAAACAACATTGCCGTAGCCCAGTATCTGATGGGCTCTGAGTGTGCTGGTCAGCACATCAAACACGATCTGGTTATCCATGGTTGAACCAGCCGTCACAGTGGTTGTCTTACCCACTGGTCCGTGCTCTGGCGACACGGTAGGCACGGTGACGAGCCAACCGGCAGCCTGTTTCACCTCACCCCATTTAGGATATTCCTGCATATACGACAGCAGGAAGTCGGCAGCTCCTTTCAAGATGGGGTAGTAAGCCTCAAGGAAGCGCTTGTCGCCGGTATAGAGATAGTACTGCCACAAATGGGTGGTGAGCCAGGCCCCTCCTGTTGGGAACATACCCCAAGTGGTGCCATCCACCGGACCGGCAATACGCCACAGGTCGGTATTATGATGCGCCACCCAACCCGGACAATCATACATCACACGAGCCGTCTTGGCGCCTGTAGCACTCAGGTCGCGAATCATGGAGAACAGCGGTTCCTGCGTCTCAGCCAGATTGGCCACATTAGCAGGCCAGTAGTTCATCTCTGCATTGATATTGATGGTATATTTCGAATCCCAAGCGGGATCCATCTTATGGTTCCACACACCTTGCAGGTTGGCAGGCTGCCCACCAGGCTGCGATGAGGATATCAGCAGATAACGCCCATACTGCATCATCAGCGACACCATGTCGAGATCGGTTCCATCGAAAGCAGCCAGACGCTGATCGGTGGGAAGACTGGCCGAACTAGCTGTACTTGGCAGCACCAGACTCACACGGTCATACTGTTCCTGATAGTTATCCAGATGACGCTTCAGCAGTTGCTTATAATTCTTATTCTTAAGCGTCAGCATCGTCTGGTTATTCTTCTGCACAGGATTGCCGCTCACATCTTGGTAGTTCACGTAGTTAGTAGCAGCAGTAATCAGGATGGTGGCTGTGGTAGCATGGCGTACATGCATGCTGCTGGCATCATCGGTCACCACACCGTCGGCCAGCACTTTCACACGCACCTCTGCGTTCAACTTGCCAGCCACGCCCTCGTGTTCCACATTACTTATTGTATAGGCGTGCTCATTCTTACCCACAGCGCCACCCTCCAGGGGTTGCTTGTTGCGCATATAGTTCACATCGAAGCTTAGTGCTTTTTTCTTGCTGGCAGTAATCTGTACGATGACTGCATTATCAGCCTGCGAAGCAAACACAGTACGGCTATATCTCACATCATCCACATCGAAGCTGGTGGTACAGAGCGCATCACCAAGATTCAGTTCGCGACGATAGTTGGTTGGTGCAGATGCACTGTTATAGTCGAAAGAGAGCATCAGATCGCCAAGAGGCAGATATTTCTGTCCATGAGGTCCTTTAAAAAACGTGCGCTCTATCAGGTCGTGCGCCTCCTGCTCTTTTCCCTCAAAGATCAGGCGTCGCACATCCTTGATGGCCACTTTGGCATCAGCACTATTGTTATGATGCGGCGAACCACTCCAGAAGGTTTCCTCATTCAACTGAATCTGTTCTGTAGCAACACCGCCATACACCATTGCCCCCATGTGCGAGTTACCTACAGGCAGAGCCTCTAACCACTGGTTAGCGGGAGTGTTGTACCACAACTTGTGCTGCTGGGCGTTGGCTGCTATTGCGCCAGTCATGCAAATCAGCATAAAAAATAAAATCCGTTTCATATTTGCAATTGGTCTTTAAATAAAAACCCTGGGACAAGAAACGCTTTTCTTTAGTCCCAGGGAAGGAAAAACTACTAACTACTAATATAACTAAAACAATTTTAACCGATTCTTTAACTTATCTGGGTGCAAAGTTAATACATTTTCTTTAAAGTGACTTATCCTGATGTTACATTTACTTTATCATTTGTTTCAATCACTAAAAAATGTACTATTTTTCACACTTTTCTTATTTAAAAAGACTCTGAGCCATCTTTTCAAGGCAGCGACGCCATGTCAAGAACTCATGGGCAGTGCCTTCTGATACCAGACCTTCGGCCTTGAATCCAGCAGCCTTCAGAGCCTCAACGCTCTTGTTGATACCCTCTGGGTTCTCCTTATCGCCACAACCTACGAAGATATACTTCACAGCCTTGGGATCCTTAATCTCCTCAGGCATATAGGTACCGCCACTCAGCAGGCCCCAGTAACCGAACATTTCAGGACGGCGCAGGGTGATGAGCTTGGTTTCCATACCACCCATCGACAGTCCTGCCATCGCACGGTTCCACTTGTCGGCCTTGGTCAGGAAGTTCTTATCGATAGTAGGAATCAGCTCGTCGATGAGCACCTTCTCAAACTCCTCGGCAGTAAACTTACCGATTGAACCAAACTTGAAGTCGTTGGTCAGTCCGTAGGCCATTACCACGATAAATGGCTTAATCTTTCCATCAGCAATCAGGTTGTCCATAATGAGTCCAGCCTTACCTTGTACAGGCCAGCTGGTTTCGTTCTCACCCCAGCCGTGCTGCAGGTACAGTACTGGATAGCGCTCCTGTGTCATCTTACCATTCTTACCCTTTACCAGCTTGCCGTAACCGTAAGGCAGATAAACATTGGCAGTCTGCATCTTACCGGTGCTCTCGCTCCAGAAGGTTACCTGCTGGATGTTACCATGGTTGATATCCTTGCGATAAGCGTAGAAGTCCTGATCCTTGGCAGGAATCTCGATACCACTCTCCCAACGGCAAGAACCGAAGTAATTATGTGTACCAGGATCGTTGAACACGCCACCATCGATAGTCAGGTGATAGTAGTGGAAACCAGGATCCATTGGACCATCTGTAGTACCAGTCCACACGCCATCCTTATCCTTGTGCAGTACGGTACCGCCACGGCCACCAAGACCCAGGCTAACGATAACCGACTTAGCATCGGGAGCCACCACACGGAAACGGGCATAACCCTCAGAGTTAACCTGTGGATACTCCTGACCAGGCTGGTTCATGGGGTTGGGCACGAAATCCTCTTTGGGCTTGCGGTTGTCCATAGCGGCATCAAAGTCGCGGATAATCTGCAGTGAGCGCTTAGCCTTGAAGTTCTCGTCGAAAGGCAGTGGGTGATTGTTCACACCCAGCCAAGAGTCCTTATCGCTCAGGTTCCAGAATGTAACGTTCTTAATCACATCCTTGTGCTTGCGGAAAATCTTGAACAAGCGGGCATACTGGTCCTCCTGCAGTGTCTGCATATAAGCAGGCTGTGGCTTAGCCTCGCCACGCGAGAACATCAGCTGGCCACCGCTCTCGGTATTGGTACGCAGATCCAGCTCTGTGATATGGATAGTGTTTACAATCTCGCTGAAACGGTTGATAGCCTTCTCCAGCTTCTCCTCATCAGGGAAGTAGATATTGTAGTGACCCTGCATGCCGATACCATCGATGGGCACACCAGCCTCTTTCATCTTCTTCACCATATTATATATACGCTCACGTTTGCCCTCGTCAACACAGCTGTAGTCGTTGTACATCAGCACACCTGTTGGGTCGGCCTCGCGTGCAAACTCAAAAGCCTTAGCAATAAACTCATCGCCACACAGCTTGAAATGGCGGCTCTGACGATAAGGACTGGCAGGAACCATCTTACCATCAACAAACTCGAATGGACGACCATCGTCGGCCATAGCCTCGTTTACTACGTCCCATGCATAAACCACGTCCTTATAGCGATTAACCACTGTGTGGATATGCTCGCGCAAACGCTGGTAGAACACCTCTTTCTTTACGGGCTTACCCTTCTTGTCGGTAAACATCCAGTCGGCAAACTGCGAGTGCCAGCACAAGCAGTGACCACGCATCTTGATACCGTTTTCGCGACAGAAGTTGGCAATGCTGTCAGCCAAACCAAAGTTCCACACACCCTCTTTTGGATGAATCTCGCCAGGTTTCCAAGCATTCTCAGCAGTTACACTATTGAACTGCTTTTTGACGATTGCTGTCTGAGCAGGATCCGAGATGTTGAACTTGTTTACAGCCACACCGATAGTAAAATAGCCTTTATAGGCATCTTTCAGTCCTGGACCCTCGCTGAAATCCACGGGGCGCCCCCACTGAGCCGATGCTGTCAGGCTACCGGCAATAAGCGATAATGCTACGAGTAGTTTCTTCATATTTATCAATTTGATTTCTGTTTATTAATTAATTCGGCTGCAAAGTTACAATAAATCTAGCAAACCTTCTATTCCTAGAGTATCATAAACTTTATTATTTGTACCATCAATGGCCGAAATATCAAAAAAGCGATAGCCTATAGGCGAATATAGGCTATCGCTATTTTTGGTTTCCGTCCAAAAATCACAGGAACTCTGATGAGCACTACTAACCAGACCTAGGATATTATGCGGGGATGGGGACATCATCAATCATTTCCATCCATGCGTCTCCATTATCTATCAGTGACAAGCTAAATGCCTGGCGCACTACATCCTTTGAGCCTACCAATCCTATCACGCCATTATCTTTCTCATAGCTCATCATCAATTTCCACGCCATCTCATAAGTAAATTCAAACCTCTTGATAAGACTGTCACGCTCAAACTGATTAAGTGGGCGCTGCTTGGTGATGGCAATAACTTCTGCCATCCTTACAATGGCATTTTTGAATATGCTAAGGCGCTCAATCCACCTGGGTTGTTTTACTTCCATCTTGTGCTATTTATGATTTCTGCTGCAAAAATACAATGAATTATTGAAACATGCAAATAAAACAAACAAAAAACGGTGAGACCACACTACCACCCCCAGAGAACTTAAAAAATCCTTTTAATTCCAACAATGATATAGCCTGGCAGACGCCTTTCCACAACCGTTTCCATGTAATCACTCGTTGCATCAATACTGATACGCTGAACACATCTGGTGTTCAGCAAATTGTCTCCTTTAACAAAGAAAGACCAAAATCCAGCTGTATAACTCCCCTGAACACTACAATCAAAATGCCCCAACTTCTGGGAACCAGACTGGTCATGGACGTAGGTCAGTGGCACACTGACATCCCACTTTCCTTTTTTCGCCACAAATGGTCTGAGATATAGTTCATAAGACATCATGTTTAGCAGAGAGCCCGACAGTCCCAACTTACTTTGCTGCATAGTGAACCTGTATCCCATCTCGGCATTGACTAAGGAATATTTGAACTTGGTGGTCATGGAAATCTCCCCTTCTGCCTGAGAATGCCGATTCTTACTCAAACGATTATTATAGGCAGACTGATAGCGACTATTCACTAACGTTGATTTAAATGACAGGATAAGGGGGAACCGAAATCCTTTCTTTATATTAAAGTACGCATGCTGGGACATATCACTCTGGTTAGATTCTATCAACGATGCTATTAGCACATTCCCTGCATTATCATAATTACGAATATATGGTTTTTCTGTTAGAGAGCATCCTATATTCATAATCCACGTAAAATCCGATAGTATATTAAAATAATGACTGCTAAACGTTAAATTATGATGCAGATGTAGCAAATCCGTTTTTCCATCAAAAACCGTCAGTTGCCTATAGTCATTAATCACTGTCCCATGGGCAAAATAGTTATCGTCGCGTTCATATCCGCTGCTATAGGTTAAACTCATGGCATTAATAGTACTTAAAGCTAACTCTATAGAGGCATTTGGCAAAACCGCCACTTTACTTGTTGTGTGGATTTGATCAATATATGCAAGGTCAATCCCAGCATCGAAGCGAAGCCTTCCCTTATTTTTCCCTAATGACAGGCCATAATCATATAGGCGGGTTAGATCTTTATCTTTTTGTTTTACTGAATGTGCGACATACGGAGATATTGATGATGTGGAGCGAATCAAGTTCCATGCAGCACTCATTCTAAACTGCCATGCTTTTGAAAGTCTGTGCGTCCAAGATGCAGCCAGATTATGATCCAGCAGAGTGGTTCGCTGAACCTGCGATACCGACTGTGAACGTTGGTTCGGCATAAACAAAAGACTATCATCTGCCTCAACACTAATAGCCCGGAAATTATTGTTATAGGCAAGTTGTGAACTGACAGACAACAAATTACGATTATACCAGTTCTTTACAAAAGCTAAGTTATTACTAACATTCCAAACATTCATATCCTCATCCCAGGCATATCTTCCCAACTTATTCTGGCTATTCTGAGGCGCGGCAATCAGATTGAATCTCCAGTCTAAAGCCGCATCTGGTTTTAACGTATTCTTCATGTTGATTCCCACATGATGAAAACCCCTTTCTGCCTCGGCAATCTGCTTAGTATTCTCTACAAAATTCTTGCCAAAATAGGTGCGAGTAATATCATACTGTCCCTTACTATTCTCAAGATTAAACAAGTAATAAGCATTAATCTTAACATGCTCATTGGGATTCCAAGCAATATTAGCAGAAGCCACCCCATTTGTGCGACTATATGTATTTATACTGTTATTGATGTATGATACAGCCGATAATCCATTATCTATAATTTTGCTAGTACCGCCGAGAGTTTTAGCATAGTCTTTCACACCTCCAAGCAGTTTGATATAATCCATCAATGTCATCATCTCCTCGCCTGTATTAAAAAACTTTGCGTTGACTCCCCACATCAGATTCCCGCCAAAGGAATATAGGTTTGCAGCCATCCTGTATTTGTCACAATACCCTCCATACAGTTCTGCATTTCCTGTAATATTTCCTAAATGCACTGAATCAATTGTAACATTCAATGCTGTAGATTTATGAGTTTTGAAACCTTCTACAAAAGAGTACTCACTATAGTTTTTTTGCAATTGGATCTTATCTACATAATCAGAAGGAAGATTGTTTGTAATTTGCTCATTATGCTCACCAAAGAAATCTTGGCCATTAACAAGTATTTTCTTTACGGCCTGCCCATTGGCAGTGACCTGTCCCTTATCATCCACATCCATTCCAGGCAGTTTTGCCAGAATATCCTTCAGCACTCTCTCTGAACCATCTGTATATTTCTGAAAGTTGTAGTCTATAGTATCTCCATGAACCTTAAATCCTGGCATACGCCCTTTCACTACTACATTTTTCAGCATTACTGCTTCGGGCTCCAAGGATACAAAAACAGTACTATCCTGTAAAAAGGAGACAGCCATTTCAGATGTCTTATATCCTAAACATGTAACCTTCAATAAAATGTTATCAGGAAGACCATCAATTAAGAAACTACCAGAATCATCCGAAACAGCAAATCCTATGAGAGCACTATCAGGCAAGGCATAAGCCATCACATTGGCAAACGACACATAGCCACCTGTTGAGGAATCTTTAACAACACCGCTAAGTGATTTGCCAGTTGCTGCATCAACAGAAAAAGCCAAACACAACCATACAGAAAGAAAAAAGTGCCTCATGTGCTACCTCTCCAGTGCTAACTTTTTAATTTCTTCAAAGCGTTCGGCTGAAACCTTTTTCCCATGTTTCTTCCCAGCCAGTTCTGAACGAGAATTGGTATCTATCGAAATACATCGATAGATATTCCTATTGTCCTCCAAGTCTAATATTAACCCTGGCAGTCCCCAATACAAATCAGGTCCCTCACTAATTGGAATCTCAGGACAGAACCAAGCAGTAACAGTATCATTTAGAACAGCACGATAACACTTCAATCCCATAATATCTTTACTATCTGAGCTTAGCTTCCAACTATACTGAGGAGCGGTCTTTTCTATGATATATGCCTCTGCCAATAAATCCCTAACTTCAACTACTGTTCTGTTGGACAGATCCTTATATACGGCATGATCTTCCTCACTATAAGACGCATTAACCAATATAATCTTCACACCTCCTCCTTCTCTCAAGTCTTCATCTGGTTCCAAGCGCACATAGGAAGACTGTCTGTTTTTGACAACAAGACAGAAGGAATCCTCCTTTTCAATATTTAGGCCAGCAAACAAACCATTGTGCTCCTGATTATTAGGATTTCTCATTATTTTATCAATTTGCTCCTTCCGCTGTTTTGAGTAAACAGAATATTTCACCTCTATGCTCTGCGCTTTACACAACACAGTAATCATCATCAATAATAGTAAAGATATTATTTTCTTCATATTAATTTAATTAAGAGAAAAACTCAACCCGTTTATATAGTAATAAACGAGCTGAGACACTATAGACCGGATTATTTTCCTTTGTGCTTGATAACAATAATATCTTTTATAGTACCATCATCGTTATAAATGACGATAACTTCAACATCTTTTTGCTGAGTTACTTCCTGCACTTCTGGAGTAGGAATACTTGCCACGGGCGCAGCAACTAAAGTTGTAGCCATTCCAAAAGCAACAACTAATGCTAAAAATAATTTCTTCATTTTCTTTTGCTTTTTTATTGTTAATACTATTCTATTTTTTGGAGTTTCCTCCATGGGCCCATTTCCTTATTTACGAGTATATGATAATATGGTTTTCTGAACAAATCAATTCAATGCTGTACATTCTTGAAGATACAAATTCAGGCAAAACAATTGCATACTCATCACCGATTGTATCGGTAACATCATATAGAACATTACCATCCTTATCACGTATTATCAACTCTGCATTATATAATGTAGCATTTGTCAAGACGGATAATACACCTTGATTAAAAGATATGACTGGTGTAGATGGCTTCTTAGGAGCTTTATGCGGATGCCCCTTTTCTCCTTTATCATATCCATTTGGATTAATGCCATTAGGCGTTCCATCCGCATAGGACATTTGACTCATAAAAGTCAATAATAGAATAGAAATAATTTTCTTCATTGTAGTGTATATTTATGAATTGACGGTGCAAAAATATCAAAATCATGGCGTTTAACCAAACTTTTTAGTACGCAAATGAGTACGCATTTTCTGCGTACTGTACGCAGAAATGTTAAAATATCGATGAAATGGCGGTTTTTCTAAAAAATATGTATTACCTTTGTCAGCGAAAAAAAAGACTGTTATGAGATCATATCTATTAAAGTGCGTTATGTACATAGCCATACTAGCCATTACTTTTTCGTGTCAGGGGGAAGATTCGTCTCTTGAAAAAGAGATGTATCAGAAGTTGCAAAGCATCAAAACGTCCGATAAAGCCGATAATCCCATATCAGAATATGACTCTTTGGCACTTTCGTTAGTTGACTATTATGAACATCATGGCAGCAAACTTAAATTAGCTGAGGCCTATTATTATGCTGGCCGCGTGTTCTACGAGCAAAGAGACTTTCCAAAGTCACTAAATTTTTACTACAAAGCAGCAAAAGCCCTTCCTGATAGCGACACCCCAAGCCTGGGAGGAGTGATCTATAGCCAAATAGGTTATGTATTTTCGTACCAAGACTTATCTGATGAGGCCATTAAGGCCTTCAACCAATCCTACCAATTATGTAAAAACCAAAATGACACACTTGGCATGATTTATGGACTGAGAGATATGGGAAAAGAATTGAGCGACCATGGGAACTACAAGGATGCAAAAAAGATGTTATTAGAATCAATCCGGTTGGCAAAAGCAAAAGGAATAGATTACATGTATTATGGCAACAAAAGCAACCTTGCAGGTTTGTACTATAAACTTCATGATTATCAGAAAGCAAGAGCAGAAATAAATGAAGCGTTGACTTGTGTTTATGGGCCAGATAGCAGTGGTGTATTGGCTACAGCAGCAAATATTTACATGACTATGGGAATGATTGACTCTGCCGAATACTACTCTAAGCTATTATTGGAGAATGGTACAATATATGCCCGCAGCTCAGCCAATGAGCGCTTGGCCGAAATTGCCCTCAAACGAGGACAAGCTAATGAAGCATTGCATTATCTAACGATATATAAGAATCTTACCGACTCAATCAACGAAACAACAAGCACAGAAACCGTTGCCAAAATAAATGCACTATACAATTATCAGCGACAAGAGCAGGAGAATGCCGAGTTACGAGCAAGCAATCAGCGCAAGAATATTTATCTTGCGGTGGCCTGTTTTGCCATTCTGGCCCTTGCATTTTTATTCATTATCGCATATTTATATTACACCAAAAACAAAGAAGCCAAAAGCCTGAGAACTGAGATATTAGAGCAAGCAAAGAAATGGCAACAAACGCAGGCAGAAAAAGCCTTATTAGCAGATAGGCAAAATAAAATACAAGCATATAACATCTGCAAGAAATTCAACAGCCTTGCTGATGACAGCACAAATAAACTAACTACAATCACAAACACTGACTGGCAAAAATTAGAAGAGGCTATCAATAGTGTTTACCCACGCTTTACAGAGAGGTTGGAAAACCTTTGTAATATTAGCACCACCGAACGCCAAATCTGTTTATTAAGGAAAATCAATATGAACCCTGTAAAAATCGCTACTCTACTCAATAAGAGTAAACAATCTATCAGCTCATCCCGAGTACGACTATATGAGAAATCATTCGGCCAGAAAGGTACACCCACCCAATGGGATGAGTATATCCAGAGTTTATAATCGTGTGAGAATTTTGCAAATTTATCTACCACTCTACCACCAGTCTGGCGGAGTACCTGTGTTTATGAGGACTGGAGAGGTGGTGGCAGATGGGTGGCAGATGGTGGATAATTGCAAAAAAGTGCCTTAAATCGATAAAAAGAAATGGAAAAATGCTTGGAAATGCGCCTAAATTTTTGTATCTTTGTAGGCGAATTAATAACAAACATAAGCATAACATCTTAAAAAATGGAAATTAAGAAAGAAATTAAACCTATCGGAACCGAATTCGACTTTACAACAGTCCCCTCATGGTATGCACTCTGCACCAACAACGCCTGCCCACTAAAGGCTGACTGTCTGCGATATGTAGCAGCACAGCATGCGCCCAGTAACCTGGAGACTGCCACCTGTGTGATGCCCCAAACACTGCACAACGACCAGTGCCGCTGGTACGACAAACCCACTATAGAGGTTTGGGCAGCTGGATTCAGTCACCTATACGACAAGGTGCTGAAGAAAGACTACACCGTGATGCGCAAAGACATCACCAAGTTTCTGCATGGAGCCAAGCTCTACTACGAGTACAAACGAGGCGAGCGTGCCCTATCATCTGGACAGCAGCAATGGATTCGCAATTATGTAAAGAGTCGCGGCTATGAGTGGGAGGTTGAATTCGACAGCTATTTCGAGGCATACATATTCCATTGTCAGGTACCATCTAACAGATAATATGGCTGAAAACATCGTTTTCTAAGGCAGAAAACAGTGTTTTCCACGGCAAACCATACTGTGGTAGTCCATCAAAAACAGCCGTACCCCAAAGCAAAACTAATATTATATACGATAGATATGAAACTAACATTTGTACTACGCAACAAAAAGAACGCCCTGAAGCTGTCAACCAAAACCATCGAAAGCTTCGTAGAGCGTATCAAGACAGATACCAAAGACGGTGCCGTGGCACGTCGCCGACAGCAACTGGCCTTCGACGACTATATCGACAGCTACGATCGACAGTATCCCTCGCACCTAATTTACCCATCGGCCGAATTCGAGAAGGATGCCAACGACAACCTGCGCCTCAAGGCATTTAATGGGCTGGTGGCACTCACTATCGACAATCTGCCTACACCTGCCGACCTCGAAGCCGTAAAGCAAGCCGCCCAAATACTGCACTACACGCTGGCAGCCTTTATCGGACCATCGGGCCACGAAGTCATCATACTCGTAAAGATAGCCAAAGCAGATGGCAGCAACCCTATAGACGAAGAGGACGCTACCAACCTGTGCCATCAGGGGCATCAGCTGGCCACAACCGTTTATCAGGGATTGCTACCCAAGCCCATCCGTCAGGAATCGGTTAGCGCTCGCAATACATTCCGCATGCCGCTTGATGCCGCACCCTATTACAACCCAAAGGCGCTGGCACTGCCCGTAAGCGAAAAGCCTATGCCCCAGCAACCCGCCCCTATCGAACAGATAGCCATAGAGCCAGCCAACGACAAGAACTCGCAGGCCATCACACTGGCCACAGCCCGATTGATGGATTTTCTGAACACCCATTACCAGTTCCGCTACAACACCATGATGGGCTATACCGAGTATAAAGACCTGATTTACAAGTATATGGAATGGACTCCTGTTGACGACCGCGTATTGAAAGGCATGACGATGAAAGTACGACTGGGCGGCATTGATGCCAAGGATAACGATGTGCGACGCTATGTACAGTCGGATATGATTCGCCCCTTTAATCCCATTGGCGATTACCTGTGGGAGCAGTACGACAAATGGGATGGCAAGGACCACATACGCCAGCTGGCCCGCACTGTGCCCACCAACAACCCGCATTGGGCCGACTGGTTTTACACCTGGTTCCTGGGCATGGTTCGCCAGTGGCAGGTAACCAACATGGCCATGTATGGCAATCAAGCCGTACCCCTGCTGATATCAGCGCAGGGCTGGAACAAAACCACCTTCTGCGAACAGTTGTTACCACCCGAGTTGCGCTGGGGATACACGGGCAATCTGCAGATGGACGACAAGCGCCAGGTTCTCAACCAGATGGCACAGATGCTACTGATAAACCTGGATGAGTTTAACCAGATTTCGCCTCGCACACAGCAGGGATTCCTGAAGAACATCATCACCCTGTCGAGTGTAAAAATCAAGCGCCCCTATGGGCGACATGTCGAGGATTTCCCACGTCGAGCCTCGTTCATCGCCACCACCAACCAGGCCGATGTGCTAGCCGATCCATCAGGCAGTCGCCGATTCCTGGGAGTGGAGCTTACAGGTCCCATCGACGTGAGCACACCACCCAACTACGAACAGCTGTATGCCCAGGCCATGCGCGCCCTGCATCAGCACCAGCCCTACTACTTCAGTCAGCAGGAAACCAAGGTGATAGCCGAGTCGAACCGTAAGTTCAGTGTAAAGAGCGCTGCCGATCACTTCTTTTTTGATTATTTCGAACCAGCCACCAACGCTACAGACGGCGAATGGGTGAGTGCATCGGCTATTTTCGGCTACCTAAAGCAGCAAGTTGGCGTAAGTTTGCTAAAACCAGCCAGCATTTCGGGTTTCGGACGCATGCTTTCTAACATGCCAGAGCTACAAAAACGGCTCACAAAGTACGGTTCGGAGTACCTTGTAAAGCGCAAAAAGCCCTAAACGGCCCATTATCTACCATCTACCACCTATCTACCACCACCCCGCAAACCTGCATAAACAAAGGCATCACAGCAGGTTGGTGGTAGAGTGGCAGACAAATTTAGAGAGTATTGAATCAATTGATGGTTTTTAATCGTGATTTTTCTCGCGGTAGGTGCTGGGGGCCATGCCGAACTGGCGCTTGAAGGCACGGGTGAAAGTGGGCAAATCGTGATAGCCACAGCTATCGGCTATCTCACTAATCTTACGCTGGGTGGTGGATAGCTGCTGGGCACAGTGGCGCAAACGCTGATCGCTCACCCACGCCACCAGGTTGACGCCCTGCTTGGTCAGGAAATCAGACAGGTCGCTATTTTCTACACCCAGGGCCTGCGCCACATTATCGAGCGATGGGTTGCCACAAAAGAAGGGGTTGCACAACAAGACCACGCCCCATTCGGTGGTGCCGCCTTGCTCCATGGTTAGCAGTTTGGGCAGGCGACGGACAATGAGCACTGAGGCCAGACGACCATCGGCACGGGCACGCAGATAGCGCACCAACCGGTAATAGCCCCACGCCGTAGCTATCAGGGCGACAATCACCAGGATACTATAGATGATATATAGCAACAGGCTGTTAAAAAGCATCGGTACCAAACCTGCTATCATCAGGCCAGCCCAAAGTAATATGAAACGCAGCTCCACGCGATGGCGCTCGGCATCGTCGCTAAGCGGAGTGGCGGCGCGCTGACGGCAGTCGAAGACAAATGCATCGACAAGCATGCCTGCCGACAGCAGCCAGAACAGCAATTGGAACAGCACGAACACCAGACGACCATAATAAAACACGGGCTGACTGTGACGGAAACCGATTAGCTCGCTCCAATGAAACAACGGATGATAATTGCCCGAAGCCATCATCACTAGATTGAGCTGCAAGAATGCCACAGGAGTGGCCAACATGAGCACCCATAACGCTAAATTGCAATGATGCTTGCGCCCCATGATGGCCGTACCGCCCATACACAGGATGATGAGTGAAACACACAACAAGCCCAACGGCTTCGAGGCAAACACCTCGACACCCTCGGGATGAAGAATGGAGCCAAGACTGCACTGATGACAGGCAAAACTGGTGAATACTGCTGCCACAAAGCGGCGCAGCAGCAACACATCGCTGCCAAAGCGGCGGCCATGGAAGAACACTCCCCAGCCCAACAGCAGACAACCTACAGAGGTTATCGCATTAAATATATGGAACAACCCTTCGGACATTTAAATGCAAAGGTACTTATTCCTATTAAAAAAGCAAACATACAGTATGCTTAACGCCTGCTATTTAAGATTTTTTAGCATATAAAATTATGCGATAAACTTCAGTATCAGGTTGGCTATCTGCTCCTCGGTCTTGCCGTCGGCAGAAATTACAATATCGTAATTGCGGGTGTCGTAACGTGAAGTCTTGGTGTATTTATTGACGTAGTTCTCACGCATCTTGTCAACCTTATCAATAATCTTGCGAGCCTCTTCCTCGGTGACATGCTGTTTACGAACCACACGCTCAACGCGGAAAGGCATAGAGGCTTGAATGAGGACACGCAAATGGTTGGGATGATGGCGGAACACATAGAAGCCACTACGACCAGCTACAACACACGACTCCTCGGCTGCTATACCGTTCAGGATCTCGGTCTCGGCACTAAAGAGTTCATCAGTGTCCAACAGCTCGGGCTCATCGCCATTCTGCGGTATATAATAGTTGGCCATATCTGCACCACAAGCCATCTGGCGCTTGAAGTCGGGCCACCAACCTTGCTTGCGACCTTTCAGCCTCTCAATCTCCTTCACAGTGAGGTGATATCTCTCCTCAAGCCCCTTAATAACAGCCTTATCGTAGAACTCTACACCCAATTTGGCTGCTAACAAGCGACCTACCGTACGACCTCCACTACCCAACTCGCGATTGATAGTTATTACAAATCTTTCGTTCCTTTTCATAATAGTAATTGTTTTATCTTAGAAAATCAATAATCATCTTAGGTATAGTTCTCCGTCTGCAAAAATAGTAAATTAATCCGAAAGTGCAAAGTTTTTAATAAAAAAAAAACGCAATTCGGGCTTTCCAGATAATCACAGGCGCACACCAATGGAGGCATTGATAAACCAATCGTTCATATGACCATAGTTGGCACTATGCTTGTAGCGGAAGTTATTAAACTGGCCATAGGCATTGACAAACCAATTGCTGAAATTGTAGGTAACAGACAGTCGGGCATCAAAGTTGACACGCATACCACTATTAAAAAGCTTGTTGCCCTTCGGCTCTATACGCACTCTTTCATAAAACCACTGGTCCCATTCTTCATCGGTCATTTCTTCAGCCTCATCCAGAAACCAAGGTTCGGTCATCAGCTCCTCAACATTGGTAGAATAGCTATACACTTTTATCTTGTTGACAAAGGTAATCATAGGCATAGCCATGGCATTGATCAACAATCCGCGAACAGGCACCCAGTTGTAAGCATAGCCTATGCCCACACTGCCTTGCCACAACTTTACACGGCCCAAACCACGCATCACATAAACCAGATCGCCATTATAATTGGAAGCATAGTCGATACTACCATAATAATACATGGCGCCTGCCATCAGCGAACCAGCAGAACGCTTCTGAATCACACTCTGATCATAAGCAGCGGCATAAGAGAAGCGCTTACCGTTGAAGAGATAGTAGCCATCGGCTATCACCGTGTGCATCTTGATAGGATCAATCAGCTTCACCCGCTCCCAGGCATCCTTACTTTCCTCAGGTATAATGGCAGACTGCAGATTGAAATTGGGATGGTCGTTCTCGAAGCGATGGAGGCGCACATTGACACCATAGGCACCACCTGTAGCACCAAAGGTGAAATAGCTACCATCATCGCCACCAACATTCACGGTATAACCAAGACCATAGCCACGATAGCCTGCCCACAGACCTACATACTGCGAAGGCTCGGTTTTAAGATAAGGCCTGGCTACGTAATCAAAACCAGCAATATTGCCATTGGTATTCATACTCAGAACACTCTGGTTGACATTGCCTTTGACAATAACCTGCCATGGCTTGGCGGGGGACTCGATATAACGACTATCCAAGCCACTGACAGACATGGAGTCGATAGCGGCACCAACCTTTTTGAGCAGGCCAACAATATTTTGGGCAGAAACCGGCATCATACAGCCTAATACGAGAAAGGCCACAGACAGATAACGTTTTAGATTTTCCATGGGCTATTGGATTTTTTGCAAAGATAAGCAAAAAAAACGAATCTCTCCAAATTCTTTACGTTTTTTTTTGCACAAAAACACTTTTATTACAGATATTATGAGTATCTTTGCAACCAATAAACTAAAATAATGAGAAAACTATTACTCATAATCCTACTGCTATGTCTGAATCTTCAGCACATATTGGCATATAATATCCGACACATCTCCAGTGCCGACGGACTATCTGCTAGCTCGGTGCTCACCATTGAGCAGCAACCCAACGGCACCATGCTGTTTGGAACCATCGACGGACTTAACACCTACGACGGAAGTAAGGTGCGACCTGCCATCTTTAATGCAGGGCAACGACTCTATGGCAACCTGATAGAACACGTGCTGAACGTGGAAAACAACAAGACATGGGTGCTGACCAACTACGGACTGAACATCGTTACTGCACAAGGACAAGCGGTGCGCTACTACCCACAGTTTCAAGGTTTAAGACGCATACGCAAGAATCCGCAGGGCGACGGATTCCTGCTGACAGATGGCAAACTGAACTACATCGACAAGCGCGACGGCAGTGTTCACACTCTACCCCTCAAAGGCATTACACTAGCCAACGTGTGTGATTTCGCCGTATCAAACAGAACGCTGATTCTCTTTACCAGAGAAGGTATTGTAACCTATCCACTACATGCCAGCAACAACGTATATACCATCGGCAAGCCCAAGATGACGCAACGCCTGCGTATCATCTCGGCCATGCCCGACGACGACATAGAATATATGGTGAGCGCCGACGGACAGCTTTACAGCTACAACCTCACCACCCAAGCAATGCAATACGAGATGTCGCTGAGCGAGGAGACTAGCCGGCGCGGATTTGTGAACGAGGTGCTGAGATATAAGAACTCGCTCATGATAGGCTTTGGCGAGGGCGGCGTGATCAAGGTGAACAAACATCAGAACAAGTCTGCCGAAATTATCGACTTAGGAATAGAAACGGGCGTGTTCTGCATGCACAAGGACCGACTGGGCGACATTGTATGGATAGGAACCGATGGTGGCGGCGTGATGATGTATAGCGACGAACCGCTCACCCTGCGCTCGTTTGCTAGCGCTGCACTGAGAGCAGGCAGGTCGTTCCCCATCAGAGCGCTCCTGAAAGATGGTGACGGCAACCTCTGGGTGGGCACCAAAGGCGACGGACTGATATGTGTGCCACACTTCAGCACCTACCAGAACCCACACCAATTGGGCGAGACGGTGTTTAGGGAACAGAACAGCGGACTGAGCAGTAATGTGGTATATAAACTGGCTGAAAGCAAACACCCGTGGTTCTGGATTAGTGGCGGCAATGGTATCTGCTATTACTCGCAGGTTACAAAAACCATACGCCCCGTACCCACCGAACTGCAACTGCTACAGGTGATAGACATCCGCGAAAAAGGCGACGAACTGTGGATGGCCACCTTAGGCTCGGGCATCTGCAGAGCTACCATCAGTGTAGAAAACGGACAGCCACGCCTCACTCATATCAAGCGCTATGTGCTTGACGGAGGAAAAGGCTCGTCGAACTATTTCTTCTGTCTGACCTGCGACGAACAGGGACAATGGTGGTTTGGCAACCGTGGTAAGGGGCTATACACCTTTGAAAACGAACGACTGAAATATGTGGCACCGGCACAAACCACTGATGACCCGAGCGTGAACGATGTGTTTACCCTGCAGGCCGTGGACGACAATCTTTGGATTGGTACAGGCATGGGTATCTTTATTCGCGATAAACAAGGGCATAGTCGCCGACTGAGCACTGCCGACGGACTGCCTAACAACACCATTCATGCCTTTACAAAAGGTACTGCTAACGAGGTGTGGGCCACCACCAATGGCGGACTGGTTGAACTGTCGGCCAACGGCACAGTGCTGAAGGTTTACGGCATGAACAGCGGGCTCGACGTGACCGAATACTGCGATGGTGCTGCCTACGCCAAAGGACAGGAACTGTTTTTCGGCGGCATCAACGGTTTTACTACGGTGGTCAACGACACCACCTTACACCAAAAGGTGCACGAGTCGCGCATCAGCTTTACAGCTCTCGACATCCTTGGCAAGCTGCAGAATATCAACGACTTCCTGGAGGGAGCGCACAACAACCTGACGCTGACACTCGACCACACACAGAGTACATTTGCTGTGAGCGTGGCCACATTCAACTATCTGGAAGAGCCCTTCTATCACTATCTCTACCGTCTGTCGGACGAAGGAGAATGGATTGACAACGGCTCTAACAATGCCATCGCATTCACACAGATGGCTGAGGGTAGTCACACTCTCTATGTGAAAGCCCGAAATATGATGAATGGTAATGAGACGGCTGTGTCGGAACTGCATATCGACATCAAACCACCTTACTACCGCACCATCTGGGCCTATCTCACTTATGCCTTCCTGTTTATCGTGCTCATAGCAACCTATGTGCGCCATTGGTATGAAGACCAGAAGCTGCACCAACAGATGCAGCTGGCCAAGATGGAACAGCAACATCAGGACGACCTGTATGAGGAGAAGCTGAAATTCCTGACCAACATCGTACACGAGCTGAACACCCCGCTCACACTGATCTATGGTCCTTGCGAGCGCATCCTGCAGTACAACAAGGCCGATGGATTCGTAAAAAAATATATCAGCAGGGTGATGCAGAATCTGGGGCGCCTGAACAGTCTGATTCAGGAGATTATCGACCTGAGGCGCGTCACCTCGGGCCACCATATCATCAGCTGGCGACGGGTGGATGTGTCGGCGGTGGTGGGCGACTATGCCAATGCCTTTACCGAGATGGCCGAACGCAGTGGCATCACCTATCAGCAAGACATCGAACAGGGACTGGTGTGGACATCAGACGACAAGGCACTGCGCAGCATTGTGGGCAACCTCATCTCGAATGCCTTTAAATACACCAAGCGACAAGGTACCATCAAGGTGAAACTATCCCAGCAGAAAGATGGACTGCTATTCTCGGTCTATAACTCAGGGCGCGGCATAGCACCGGAAGACCAGCAGCGCATCTTCGACTACTACACCGTGTTTGACAGTGTGGAAGAGAGCCCCAATGCCGGACAGACCTCGCGTAACGGCATCGGCATGGCCATCTGCTATAACATGACCAAGATGCTGGGCGGACGGATTGAGATAGACAGCGTAGTGGGCGAATATGCACAGTTTAATGTATATCTGCCCTACCAGCCTCTGCCAGAGGGCGTGAGCCAGGAGGTGGTGACAAGTGATAAGCAAACAGACGAGATGACGATGGCCGTGCCAACCATAGGCAGCACTACCGGCAAGGAGACACGCCCACTGCCGAAGATGGCTGGCGACCGCACACCCACCATACTGGCCATAGATGATAATCAGGAGATGCTGGACCTGCTTGCCGACTGTCTGACGGGCTATCGGGTGCTGACAGCGCTCAACGCCGAAAAAGGATTGGAATATCTGAAAGCAGAGACGCCCGACCTGATCATCACCGATATCATGATGCCTGGTACCGACGGACTGGACTTCACACAACAGGTGAAGCGCAATAAGCATACCATGCACATACCACTGATCATCCTCTCGGCCAAGACATCGGAGGAAGAGCGCATCGAAGGACTGGAGAGCGGAGCCGACGTGTATATCAGCAAGCCTTTCAGCATCAACCTGCTGCAGGCCACCGTGGTACGCCTGCTGGAGAACAGTAATATGCTGCGCGAGTACTATAACTCTGGTGCTTCGGCTTATGTCTATGCAGCAGGCAACCTGATTTCTAAAGAGAACCAGAGTTTTGCCGACGAGGTGACAAAGGTGATTGATGAACACCTGATAGATACAGAGTTCACCCCAGAGAAGTTGGCGGAGCTGATGAGTATCAGTCCGCGCAATCTCTATAGGAAATTCAGTGATGCTAACCTCCCTACACCCAAGGACTATATCAAGACCTACCGTATTAATGTGGCAGCGCGCTGGCTTACCACTACCAATACTACCATTCAGGAAATCATCTATAAAACGGGCTTCAACACGCGCTCACAGTTCTATACCGAGTTCAGAAAGCATTTCGGTATGACACCTAAGGAGTATAGGGAACAACAACAAGCAAAAGACAACCAGCTATAGGCCATCAGCACCACTGAGGATGGCCATAGCTTCGAACAAAGCACATCCGCTGACCTGGGTGCCCAGATCGACGGCAGAGTTATTGCGTGCCCAGTTGCAACCAATCAGCTTCTGGGGCTGCATACCTTTCTCTTTCAGCACCTCGGCATTATGCTTGAGATAAGCCACAAAACGGGTTTTATCCGACTGCTCCAGATGACTGTCCTGAAGCAACAAAGTGAAATAACGCACAAAGATACCCTTGAACAAGCCACCATCGCCTGTACCCTCATCCTTCAGCACACTCTCCGACAAGTCGCTCAGGCTCGACAGGGTGTATGACGAAGCACGCACGGCATCGCGCAGATAGAGGTTCTCGCCAGTGATACGATACAACTCGTAGCACATGCCCACAAACGTGCCTTGATTATAGGTAAACACCCAATTGGTGATGCTATTGCCGCTCTGACCGTTCATACTGTCGTAAACAGCACCAGTACCGGCAGCATAGAGGTTGTCGCGCTCCCAGTTGTAGATGCGCTTGGCCAGGTCGAGGTCGGCATCGCGCTTCTGGATGTTATACATACGGGCTGCGATGATGCCGGCAGGACCATTGCTGCAGGCATTCTTGCTCCATGGCTGACTCTTACGCCAGGCCATGCCGCCACCACAGTACTTGGTGTTCCAGGCATTCTGGATGTCGTCCCACAGCAACTGGGCGGTATCCAGATATTTCTGCTCCTTGGTGCAGTCATACAGGCGCAGCATGGTGAGGCAGATCCACTCCTCATCGTCGTAGAAATCATTGAAATAGCTGTTGCCAGCCTTTTTCTTGATACCATCATGCCACTTATCAAACAGCACCCGATAGCCCGAGCTGCCTGTACGCAGATAGGCATCAATCACCACGTCCATGGCATGTGCCTGCGGCCAGTACTGATTATGCTGGACGTCGGCCACATCGGGCAGAGAGTTGAAATAGCCCTCGCCGCCGTTCCAGAAGTGAGTCACCAGAGCCTGTGTGGCATCCTCAGCCACCTGCTGCCAGACCACCGTGTTGGGGGTGGGCTTCACAATAGGCTCGTCATCATCCGAAGAAGAAGAACCGCAACCCTGCAGTACAAGGCTGCAGAGAAGCGGTACAAAGAAAACTTTAAGTATGTTATGCATAAGTTAGAAAGCTATGATCAGTCGGCCAACTCTACGTGGTGAGTGTAGTTAGCGCCATGGAAGAGTACGGTGATACGGGTCTTAACGCCGGGGTGAGGACCGTCGGCACCACCATCAAAGTCGCCATCAAACTTCCACTTGTCGTCCCACTGGTTGTTGCCGGTCTCCATAATATAATAGTAAGGATCATCCATAGCCAGACCACCAGGGCGTGAGTCGGTGCCGTTCTTGGTGCCCCAGAACTGCTTGGTGCCATCGGCATACTCCATCAGGAACTTATAGCGCTCGTCGCGACCCCAGCCCTCCTGCTTGAAGGCTACTACGCCAACGCCAGAGAACTCGCCATTGCCAGCATAGGGCAGATCGAACATGATATTGTTGTTAGGACAGAAGAACAAGCCGATGCTCTTGATTTCGCGAATGGTAGCTGAAGCTACGTTGAAATCAAGAACCAGACGATAGATGCCTGTAGCTGGAGCTGTGGTTGAACCGCCCTCGCGCAGCTTCAGACCATCGAGCGAGAAGATAGTACCATCGCCCTTGTTGTTGCTGCAGAACTGGTAGGTCTTGCCACCCTCGAGCTTAGTGAAAATCTCAAAGACGCCCTGCTCTGGTGATGAGAAGGCACGACCGCTCTCGGCACCATCGCCCATGATGAAGAGTGATGAAGGTATCTCATCGAAGCCTTCGAGCGAGGTGATGTTCAGCTGATGGCGAACAGAGGATTCGGCCTGATTCAATCCGCGCGAAGCGATGATTGACCAGCTAACCTTACCACTGGCACCGCCCTTGAAACCAGCAGCGGCAGCCACCTTGTTCAGCGTCTTATGGGTGATGGTGGCACTGTTCATCATACCATTCTTGTCGGAGAGTACCTTATAGATAGGTGTGCTCTCGCCTTCCTTATAGAACGCTACCTCGTAGAGGGGAGAGCCACTGTCTTCGGCCTTGGCAGCCTCCCACTCAAAATAGGTAGAGGCGGTGGCCGAAGCCTGCAGGGTTACACTCTTGCCATCGGCAGGCTCATAGAGCTGTGTGATAGCTGATACCTTACTGTCCTTGAACTCCATATCGGAGGTGCAGGATGCCATGCTGAGCAGTGCGCCAACCAGCGCAAATGCCTTAATATACTTCTTATTCATAGTTTTAATTTTCTTGTTGATGTTGTTGTAAAAATACTCATTGATGATAGGAATTAATTGCCATAGCCAGGGTTCTGCCCCAGGTTGGGGTTCAGGTCGATCTGGCTCTGTGGAACAGCCCAGAGGTAGTCGCGGTTCTCATCGAACGTAAACTTCCAGGGGATGTCGTGGGTGAAGCTGGCACCTCTAACCTGCTGGGTGAGATACTCCTTACCAGCCTTCCAGCGCTTGATGTCGTACCAGCGCAATCCCTCGAGGGCAAACTCGCTGCGACGCTCATTGCGCAGAATCTGACGGAGCTCGGCCTGCGACTTGTCGGCAGGGAAGTCGAGTGCTTTGGCTGTCTTGAAGCCGGCACGCTTGCGGATGGCACGAACGGTGTTGTTCCACACATCGGCAGTAAACTGGTTCTGCTCCAGCTTGGCCTCAGCCTCCATCAGGAGAATATCAGCATAGCGGAACATGATGATGTTAAGACCAGAGCTCATGTCACCTACTGCCTGTGGCGCAAACCACTTACGGGTGTAATAACCGGTAGAGGTGGTGTTGCTACCTGTGCCGATATAGGTGTCAACAGTGTTGTCGGCAGCTGGGTCGATATGGATGGTCACATCCTTTGAACCATCGTTCACGTTAGCGCTCCAGTCATAGTTGTCGTAGATGACAGTGGCGCTGAGGCGTGGGTCACGGTTGTCGTAAGGATGATTGGGATCGTAGTCGGTACCAGCCTCATCGATGGTATAGCCAGTGAGGGTGAGGTAGTTGTCGATGAGCGACTGCTGTGGCACACGGTCGGCCACACGTCCACCCTGACTCAGAGGAACCATATCCACAATCTCACCCCAGGTGAGCAGGTTGCGCACATAGGCACGGTCCAGAATCACCTCCTCGTTATACTCGTTGTCTTCCTCGAAAAGGCCACGGTAACTGGGGAAGAGGGCGTATGAACCATAAGTCTCAGGCTGATTGATGAGCATCTCGCAGTACTTCTGCACATTGCTCCAGTCGCTATCCATCAGATAGGCACGAGCCTGCAGAGCCACCACAGCACCCTTGGTAATCTTACCATTCTCGCTGGCGGGTAGTTCGTTGCGCGATGGCAGGTCGTTGATAATCTCATTCAACTCCTGATGAATGAAGGTCATCACCTCGGCATGGGAGGTACGACTGATGGTGTTTGACTCGTCCACGGTGATATCCTTGGTGAAGAAAGGAATATCACCATAGAGATTGGTGAGACGGAAGAAGATGTAAGCACGGATAAAGCGTATCTCGGCTATCATGCGTTGTTTCTTAGCAGGATCGAGATTCGTGATAGCATCGATATTCTCAAGGAACACATGACAGGTCTTGATGCCGCCATACAGGTCTCGCCACTCATTGGCAAAGATACCGGTAGTGGAGGTGGCCTGCCCCATGCGCATCAAGCGCTGGTCGGTGGTTGAACGACCATCGATGACATTGTCGCTCAGCGACTCGTCGCTCCACATCTTGCCCGCATTATACATCTGAGCATAGGCCATATTCACAACATATTGTGCTCTGTCGGGAGAGTCCCAGAAGTTTGCATCGGTAAACTGATTGACTGGGGCGTTCTCCATGCCGTTGCAGGCAGTAAGCGTGAGGGTGCCCACAGCAGCAAACAGATAGATATATTTCTTTATTTTCATATTGATAAGATACTTAATCATTAAAATTCTACATCGAAGCCAAAGCCATAGTACTGCAGCATAGGATAGTTGCGACCACTGTTACCGCCACCTGAGTTCATGTTAGAGCCAAACTCTGATGACTCAGGATCGATAAACGAGTTCTTGGTCAGTGTGAGCAGATCCTGTCCGGTGACATAGACACGGAGCTTCTGCAAGCCTGCAGGCTCAATCCATTTCTTAGGAAGTGAATAACCGATAGTCAGATTCTTCAGACGGGCATACTTAGCGTCGAGTACAAAAATGTCTGACGGGCGGCCCCAGTTGTTGGTGTCTGAGGCCGAGCCCTGTGATGCCAGACGTGGATATTTAGCGTTTGTGTTTGTTGGGGTCCAGAAATCAAGTTGATGTTTATACATCACGTAAGAGTAGTTTGAATGATAAGGTTCGAGCAACTCGCCGCGCAGCATCTGCGAACGCTTGCCTACACCCTGCCAGAACATACTGAAGTCGAATCCTTTCCACTCAAAGCGGTAAGTGAATCCGAATGTGTAGCGTGGGAAGGCATTACCCACAATCACACGGTCGTTGGAGTCGATGACGTTGTCGCCATTCTGATCTTTAAACTTCAAGTCGCCAGGAGCGACCTCGGCACCAAGGGGCAGCGCAGAGTTCTTAATCTCATCATAGCTCTGGAACAGACCTTCCACCTGCCAAGCATAATAAGAGTTCAGAGGCTCGCCCACACGGATAATCTTGAAGATCTCATCAACACCGCTGATCTGCTCGTTGCCAGGGAACTTGGTAACCTTGTTCTTGGTATCACCGATATTGAAGTAGAAGTTGTGCTTCATATCGCCAGTCTTCAAACGGTAGTTGATAGAGAGTTCCCAACCATTGTTTGACATCTCACCGATATTGGTACTTGGCATGGTGGTTCCGAACACACTGGGCTGCAAGGGCTTCATCAGGATGTCCTTGGTACGCTTGGTGTAGTAGTCGAAGGTGATGTTAAGTGCATTATGCAGGAACGAAGCATCGATACCGATATTGAAGGTGTTGGTGCGCTCCCATGTCAGATCTTTCAAACCGAGATTGAATCCGGCACCAGCCACAGCCTGGTTGTTATAAGCATAGGTGGTGGAGCTGACGCTATAGCGGGTGAAGCGGTCGTAGTCGCCCACAGCCTGACTACCCAGGATACCGTAAGAACCACGAATCTTCAGATCGCCCACATGCTCACGATACTTGTCCATAAACGACTCCTCGCTGATGCGCCATCCCAGTGATACAGAGGGGAAGAAACCCCAACGGTAGTCCTTATGGAACTTTGAGCTACCATCATAACGGAAATCGAATTCGGCATAGTAACGCTCGTTGTAGTTATAGCCGATACGACCCAGCAATGAGGTGATACTGGTCTGACCAGAGCTATCCACGGTGGTGCCGCCGCCGATATTTCCTACCTCGCCAGTGGTGATGCTGGTAGAGGTGCCCAGATCGGGATCAACATAGTTCTTCCAGATTTCATTGTTAGACCAGGTATATGACTCGTTGGTGGCTCCAAACAAACCACTCACGGTGTGCTGTCCGAAGGTCTTATTATAATCAAGCAGAATCTGGGTGTTCAAACGGTAGTTGTCGGCATTCCAGTTGCTGGTACGGAAGTCTGACTCCTTACGTGGACGGGGCTCAGTGGCATCCTCGCCAGCATAATAGTAAGCAGGCATGCTTCTGGAATAGCGGGTGTTGCCTACTACATCGGCACCAAACACACCGCGCAACTTCAAACCATCGATAATCTTAAACTCGCCGGTGACACTAGCTGTAACAGCGTTGTTGCGATATTTATCGAAACCGCCTGACTCCAACTGACCCAGAGGGTTGAACTCCCCCCACACGTCGTTGAGCAGATAGCGACCGTCGGCCGACTTCATCTTATAGATATAAGCGCTGGGCACACGACTGGCATCAATCTCCAGACTACCGCCATTGGTATTCTTACTGTCGGTACGTGTGTAAGCCAGGATGGCAGTGAGCTTGAGGCGACCCAGCTCGGTGGTGAAGTTGGTACGGAAGTTATAACGCTGCAAACCAAACTTCTGGGTGCTGACGTAGTTGCTACCCTGATCGAAATAGCCGGCAGAGATCATGTAGGTAGTCTTGTCGCTACCACCGCTGATGCTCACATTGTAATTCTGCTGCATGGCTGTCTTGAAGATCTGGTCGAGCGCCCAGTGCTCCTCGCTCTGATGGGCATAGAAGTCGAGTATCTGGTCCTGACTGTAAACAGGGGCATTGCCCACGTTTGTCTCGGCAGTGTTGCGCAGCACAGCATTCTGATAGCCCTTGACGGGGGTGAAGAGAATATGTGGATCCTCCCATCCCACCATACCGTTGAGGCGGATGGTGGTACGCTCATTGGCCTTACCCTTCTTGGTGGTGACCAGTACGACACCATTGGCCGAACGAGAACCATAAATAGCGGCGGTACCAGCATCCTTCAGGATAGAGATATTCTCGATATCGTTAGGATTCAAACGATTGAAGTTGTCATAGTCGGTCACCAAGCCGTCGATGACAAACAGCGGACTATTATCGTTGAGCGTGCTGATACCACGGATATTGAAGTTATTATTCTGCGAGTTTGGGTTGTAGTTCTTGCGCTGGATAATAACGTTTGGTGCGGCACCCTGTAATGCCTGAGTAACATTGGCCACAGGGCGATTTTCTAACAGGTCGGAACGAACCTGATCAACAGCACCGACAGCACTCTTACGGGTGGTGGTACCATAACCGATAACAACCACCTCTTCCAAAATAGAATTGTCTTCCTTCAGTACGATGCGACCTACAGGAGCGTTAGCACGCACCTCCTGCGTGATAAAACCTACATAGGAGAACACTAACACATCGGTTGGTTTGCAGTTGAGTGAGAAACTGCCATCAAGACCAGTGACCGTGCCTGAAGTTGAACCTTTAATCGCAACTGTAACGCCAATCATAGGTTCTCCCGATGCATCTACAACCGTACCCCTTACAGTGGCTTGCTGGACGCTGTTGGTCGCAGCCACCGAGGCACCAGCGGCAAACACTGGCGACGGACTACCCACGCAGAGAGCCACACCCATGAAGCCTTGCCAGATGAATCTGGAATAGTTGAAATTTACTTTCTTCATTGAGAAAAATGTTTAGAATGAGTTTAATTTTAGTTATTAGAATAGTTTAAATCTATTTTAATTAGTATATATGATCATCTCAGAACCTTGTGCCAGTTTGCTGTGAGGCACAAACCAGCCCTTCAGCAACTTGCCACCCACGGTGATACGGTTGATCTTACGACCACTGCCCTCACGACGGATGGTAAAGGTCTTACCCGTGGTACCAAGGGTGAAGCTCACCTTATCAAACAGAGGTACCGTGACGATATACTGTGGGTCGGCAGGCGAGTAGGTATAGATACCAATGGCATTGAGTGCGTACCACGACGACATCTCACCGGCATCGTCCATGCCAGCATAGGCCAGTCCCTCGGCACCCATACCATAATAATGATTGAGCAAGGAGTCGATAACCGCCTGAGCTTTTTCTTGTTTATCGGCAAAATAGTAAGTATAGGGAATGCTATGACCGGGCTGGTTGCCGTGACAGTAAGTGCCAAGGAAACCTGTCAGGTTCCAGGCCTCATAGCCATGGTTAGGTTCAGAGAAGAGAGAGTCGAGCTTCTGTTCCACGGCCTGCTTGGATGGATAGAGCGCTACCATACCCTCAGGGTCGTGGGGCGCGAAGAAGAGCGAGTTCCAGGCATCAGCCTCACGATACTGATAGGCATAATAAGGGTACCAGGGATCGAAGTCCTTGATCCATTTGCCATCGGCAGTTTTTCCGCGCCAGAAACCTGTAGCTGGGTCGAACAGGTTCTTATAATTCTGTGAATGCTGCATCAGCAGCTGGTAGTTTTTCTTATCTTTCAGTTCACGGGCAATGAGGGCGGTGGCATAGTCGTCGTAGGCATACTCCTGGGTTTTGGTGACCGACGCCTTATACTCATCCCATGTAGGCACATTGGTGGTGTCCTTCTCAGCTATCCAACCTTGCTCCAGGTATTCTTTCAGCCAGGGGCGTCCGCCACGACCAGGCACGGTGGCATTCTTCAGCAACAGCTTATAAGCACGCTGCAAGTCGAAGTCGCGGATACCACGCAACCAGGAGCCTGCCACAAAGGTAGAGGCATGGTCGCCATGGAAGAAGGTGGGCATATAGCCACCTGCCTTCTCACCCTTATCGATAATCGACTTGATGATGTCGGTAGCTACATCGGGAGTGATCATACCCAGCAGGATGAGTTTGTTGCGATAGGTATCCCAGAAAGAGGGATTGGTATAGTAACGGAAATCGGCCTTGCAGACACGACCCTGCTCGTCGGTATATTCGCCATTGACATCGCTGCGCAAGGCTGGCCAGAGGAAAGCACGGTAGAGCGTAGAGTAGAACATAGTCTGCTGCTTCTCGGTACCGCCCTCTACCTGGATATGGCCCAACTGCTTGTTCCAGATATCATCGGCCTCCTGACGAACCTCATCAAAACGCTTTGCCAGCATCTCGGCTTCAAGGTTCTGCTTGGCATTGGCAATGCTCACAAACGAGAAACCAATCTTCAGCTCTAACGCACGCGTACCTTTATTATTATTAAAGTCAACCACGGCTATCTGGTGACGGTGGTCTTTCTGAATGTTGATACCACTCACCTCATGATTGGTGACTGCATAGAAAAAGATGCGGCCCTCGCCATCTTGAAAACCTTCAAAACTATTAGGACCTGACTGCTGGATGTGCCACTGACGAGGACGGTTGTTGCTACGGGTGATATCGACAATCAGACGCTTCTCATCCTTCGCACGGAAAGTGTAACGATGGAAACCGCAACGCAGTGTGGAGGTCAACTCTGCATTCACATGATAGCGGTCGAGATAGACCTGGTAGTAGCCAGGATGTGCCGACTCGTTATCATGACTGAACCATGAACAGAAATTATCTGGATAGAAACGACCCGTGGCTGGCATGATGGGCAGATGAAGCAGGTTCCAATGACCTTTGCAGGTATGCGCGAAACCATAAATCTGATGATCTTCATACTGATAGCCCGAACCCGATGGATACATGGTAACAGGAGTGAGTTGCACCATTGCATTGGGAAGAGCTGAGCCAGGAAATGACTCAGCTCCCCATGCGCGCTTAGTTTCTGTGTGGGTGTAACCCAGATCCTCTGGGGTCCATAGAGTTGTTGTTCCGATGAAAGGATTCACCTTCTCGGTTAAATTGCTGGCCTGCAGTTGATGTCCTGAAAAGAGCAGGCCAAGGATTAGCGTCAGAGTCTTATTCATCATTAATAATCGGTTTTATTAGTTTTGCGGCGCAAAGGTAGGAAGAAGGCGACAAACCGTTGTCCTCATTTCTGCATTTTTTGTCCTGAATACAGATTTGGCAAGGATTTTAACAAGATTATGAGATATTCTTAGTATCTTTGCAATCGAATAATTAAAACATTAAATTTCAAGCGAATATGAACAGACGTAAATTACTAACGACCATCCTGCTTGCAGGATTATCACTACCTGTCATGGCCGACGGGATTGAAGACTGGAGCAAGACGATTGCTGCACCTTCAGACAACACAAAAGTATCGCGCCGCCCCGACGCCAAAGAGCGCCTTTTTTACTCAGACACCATCGAGAAGAAAATATCCGAAGTAAAGAAAATGCTGAAAGATGCACCTTATCTGGCATGGATGTTCGAAAACTGCTTCCCCAACACCCTCGACACCACGGTACACTTCTCGGATGCTGAAGGCGATGACGACACTTTTGTATATACAGGTGATATCCATGCCATGTGGCTGCGCGACTCGGGCGCTCAGGTTTGGCCATACGTACAGTTTGCCAAGAAAGACAAGAAAATACGTAAGATGGTGAGAGGTACCATCCTGCGACAGCTGAAATGCATCTGCATAGACCCTTATGCCAACGCCTTCAACATGGGACCAACCGGCAGTGAGTGGAAGAGCGATCACACCACGATGAACCCCAACCTGCATGAGCGCAAATATGAGATTGACTCTCTGTGCTATCCACTGCGACTGGCCTACTATTACTGGCAGGTTACAGGCGATGACAGCATCTTCGGCGACCTCTGGCAGGAGGCTATCGGCAAGATCCTGAAGACATTCCGTGAACAGCAGCGCAAGAATGGGCGTGGTCCATACCGCTTTATGCGTACTACCGCCCAGCAGTATGACACGGTGAGCCATGGCGGCTACGGCAACCCCGTTAAGCCTGTTGGCTTGATCGCATCGATGTTCCGTCCCAGCGACGATGCCACGGTATTCCCCTTCCTCATCCCATCCAACTTCTTCGCTGTGACCTCACTGCGCAAGGCTGCCGACATCCTGACTAAGGTAAACAAGGACAGTAAGACTGCTGACGAATGCACAGCACTAGCCAACGAGGTGAGCGAGGCACTGCAGAAATATGCTATCTACAACCATCCGAAATATGGTAAGATATATGCCTTTGAGGTGGACGGTTTCGGCAACCAGCACCTGATGGACGATGCCAACGTACCCAGTCTGCTGGCCATGGCCTATCTGGGCGATGTGGACATCAACGACCCCATCTATCAGAACACACGCCGCTTTGTGTGGAGCGAGGACAATCCTTACTTCTTCCGCGGTAAAGCTGGCGAGGGTATCGGCGGTCCTCACGTTGGCTACGACATGGTATGGCCTATGTCAATCATGATGCGCGCCTTTACCAGCACCGACGACCAGGAGATCAAGCAGTGCATACAGATGCTGGTTGACACCGATGCAGGCACTGGTTTCATGCACGAGTCGTTCAACAAGAACAATGCCAATGAATACACGCGTCACTGGTTTGCATGGCAGAACACACTGTTTGGAGAACTCATTCTGAAACTTATCGACGACGGTAAGCTTGATGTTCTTAAAACCATTCAGAAATAATTTAAGATAGCAAAAAAAAGAGCGATAGCCTAGATGTAGGCTATCGCTTTTTTTTTACTCCCAACCGGGATTCTGTGTAAGAGCAGGATTGTGCTGGATCTCATCCTGAGGAACAGGCCAAAGGAGTACCCACTCGGGGATGGCGCCCACCTTGACATTATCTACAGGTTTGTTCTGAATCTTAGCACCTGAAAGGGCTACCCAATTGAGTTTGCCACTATAATCGCCAGCAGCTTCGGGATACAGACGCGTGCGACGGATATCATCCCACACCTTGAACTCGACAGGGAACTCGTGAAGACGTTCTGTCAAGATAGACTGAACAAGTTCATCGCCCGTGGCGGTCTCAGCAGCCAAGCCTGCACGCTTACGAACCTGGTTCAGATATTCCAATGCTTTTACGGTGTTGCCAGTGCGGGCATAGCCCTCGGCAGCAATCAGCAGAATCTCGGCATATCGCATGGTGGGGATGTTATAGTCGCCACCATGATTCTTGATGATGGCATCCTCATCAAACCATGACCAGATACCTGTATAGTTGAGCGTATGCTCCACACCGGTCTTATCGGTATAGGTATTGAAGAAGAACTGCTTCTCATGACTTCTGATATCCTCGGGAGCATAGCTCTTGAAGAGCATGTCGCATGGATGATAAGCCTTATGCAATACGTTCATACTGAACACCTGATTGCCATTAGCATCCTTCCAGGTGGTGGCATCAGAGCCAATGCTGAGATTGACATAGCCATTACCTATATTATTATTAGCATAGTCGTACTCCTTTGCAAAGATAATCTCCTTAGAAGTCTTAGAGGTCTTGATGACATTATAAGCCGAATTCAAATCGTCGGAACTGCCGTTTGCCTGCTCGAGTGCAGCGGTACCGCCCTCGATGACCATCTCTGCCATCTTTGCTGCCTTCTCGTAGTCGGCATTACCACCATTCATGGGGAAACCGGCACGCTGAAGATATACCTGCGCCAGAAGGGTTTGTGCCATGGCACGGGTGACACGACAGCCATTGTCATAGAAAGACTTGTTGGGGAGCGCTGAGCCAGTAGCAATATCAGAGAGGTCGTCGATGATATGCTGATATACCTCAGCAGCTGGCGTACGCTCTTTGAACATACCATCGGTAGATGTGTAGGGCTCATCAACATAAGGCACATCACCAAACTCCTTCACCAGATAGAAATAAGCATAGGCACGGAAGAATTTTCCTTCAGCCACATAGTTATCGATAGTAGCCTGATCAAGCACTTCGGTCATCTTTGGTACATTTGCCAATACGAAATTGGCACGAGAGATGCCTTTGTAGAACTCATGCCACAAGGACATGGCTGGACTGGAGAACTTCTCCAGCGTATAGGTACATGCCTTAGAGGCCTCGGCCAACTGTGAGTCGCCATGGTCGTCATAGAACAAGCCAGAGATGATGCCGCCGTACATCGTGGCCTTTGGCTGCCAACCGCCACCATTCTGATTCAGATAGGGCACACCACCGAAATAAAGGGCATCGACACCTGTCTGCGCATCTTCCTTCGACTGCCAGAACTGACTGGAAGATTTCTGATCCAATGGCTTTTCTTCCAAGAATGTGTCACAAGAAGTAAGTCCGAATGTGACACCTGCCATCACGCCGTATATGATATTTTTTATCGTTTTCATAAATCTGTAATATTATTATTTAGAAAGTTACATTAACACCAAAAGAGAATGTCTTTGGACGGGGATATGAGAAGAACTGACGGTTAGCACCCCAGTTATTACTACCCAGACGTGTAGAGTTGTCGGGATCGTAGCCCTTGTAGTCATCAGAGCAGAGGAGCCAGAAGTTGTTCAGGTTGGCATATACACGCAGGGCTGTGATACCAATGCTACGACAAGCAGCGCTGTCGAAGGTGTAACCAAGTTGCAAGAGGTTGAAACGCAGGTAAGAACCATCACAAATCCAGTCGGAGTCGGCCTGGTTGTTGGCACCCATACCGAAGTTGTTCAAACGCAATGCCTGCTCTACACCATCGGGGTTGAGTGTGGGATGCCATGCTTCCTGATAAAGACGGTCGAGACCATTGGTGAGGAAACGAGCCAGTGTAGAGTGATAATACTCCTGCATGATGTCGGCACCCATAGAGAACTGCAGATCAAGGGTGAGATCGAAGTTCTTGTAGTTGAAGGTGTTGATGAAAGAACCTGTCCAGTCGGGCAGACCATTACCCAGGATTTGGCGCTGCTTATAGGTGACCTTCTCACCAACAATAGAAGGAATATTCATCGTGGCGGCATCCCAGTTCTCTGGATGACCATCATAGATACCAGCACGCTTGTAACCATAGAAGGTAGAAAGCGCCTCGCCCTCGCGGATAAGCATATCATAACCTACGAATCCATCTGTAAGAATCTGGCGTTTGCCACTTACAGGGTCGACAGAAGCACCCTCATCAAGCTTCTCTACCTTATTCTTATTAAAGCCCAAGTTCAGGGTTGAAGTCCACTGGAAGTCTTTTGTCTGGATGGGATAGGCAGTTACCAGAATATCAAAACCATGGTTTGATACGGCACCGATATTGTCCATAATAGAAGAATAACCTGTTGACTCAGGAACAGGACGGTTCAGAAGCAAGTCGGATGTGTACTTATGATAATAAGAGATATCGAAATTCAAACGGTTCTTGAACAAGCCTAATTCGAAGCCTAAATCCCACTGGGCGGTCTTCTCCCATTTCAGATTGGCATTAGGCATATTGTCCAAATAAGATACGGTAACCATTTTACCACCCAGGATTGTGGTTGACTGACTGACAGTAGCCAGCGAGCGATAGGTACCGATCTCTGAGTTACCGGTCATACCAAAAGATGTGTGCAACTTCAATTTGCTGATAGTCTCAACATCCTTCATGAACCTCTCATTAGAGACTAACCATCCTAATCCAACAGATGGGAAGAAGGCATACTTATTATTCTTACCGAACTTAGAAGAACCATCATAACGTCCGGTGACAGTTGCCATATAAGTATTATTATAGTTATAGGCTAAACGCAGGAAGTAGGAGTTCATGGCCCACTTATCGTAGTCGGAACCAACAGATGGCTTCAGTGTACCAGAACCCAGGTTATAGTAGCCATAGTAGTCGTCGGTAAAGGTGTTGTCTGAAGCGCCGAAGTAATCATACTTACGTGCCTGCCAAGAAGCACCTGCCATGGCATTCAGGCGATGCTTGCCGAAGTCGTTGACATAAGTAAGATAGGTTTCTTCCTGCCAATAGAGGGAGTTGGAGTTACTAGCAGATGCTGAACCCTGAGAGGCACCTTGGTCGATGAGCTGATGAGGCTGGAATGGTGTATAGCCCTTGCTACGGTTGTTATGGTAGTCAATACCCAGCTGTGTTCTCAAGTCCAAGCCTTTTGCAAGATGGAAAGTAAATGCGGCATTACCGAAGATCTGGGTCTTATACTGCACTACCTGTACACGCTCAAGTAGCTCAACAGGATTGGCAACACCCTCTGGCGAGAAGGTCTGATAACCACTATTGGGGTTGTTCTTATCCTTCAGTATGCCAGTGGTGTTAATCATATTATTCTGGATATACTCACCATTGAGCTGTACGGGCAACCATGGCAACTGCTCTATCATAGTACGCAAAGCACCCTGACCGTATGGGTTGTCGGAGGTGTGGTTACCCCATGAATGGTTCACCAACAAGTTAACGCCAGTAGAAAGCCACTTAGTGGGGTTGTCATCATAGGCAAACTTGGCATTGACACGCTTATAATATGTGTTGCGAAGAATACCCTGCTGATCGGTGAAGTTAAGGAATGCGCCTACAGAAGAGCCATTATCACCAGAACGCTGGATACTGAGCTCATGGTTATGGGATACGGCTACACGAGAGCATTCTTCCTGCCAATCGGTATCATAAAGCGGATTGCCATTGCCATCAAAATAACGCGAGTCGGTGAAGATCTTAGACAAATCAGTGTCGAAGTTCATGCCCTGGAACTGATTGGCATTCTCAAGACCTTGCTTGAAAGCACTCATCCACTCAGAGGCATTCATGACATCCATCTTGCGGGCCATACTGCTGACAGACAATGAACCATCATACTTCACATGTACACCCTTACCGGCATTACCGCGCTTGGTGGTTACCATGATAACACCATTGGCACCACGTGCACCATAGATAGCGGCCGAAGAAGCATCCTTCAGCACCTCAATACTCTCAATATCATTGGGGTTAAGGAACTGGAAGTCGGTCATGGCTACACCATCTACGATATACAACGGACTAGAAGAGGCATTGATCGTAGAGATACCACGAATGATAACACGCATCTCACCACCAGGCTGACCTGTATTATTAAAGATGTTAACGCCAGCGGCCTTACCTTTCAAACCTTCCAAGGCGTTGAAACCCTGGACTTTTAAGATATCAGAGCCCTTGGTAGTAGAAGAAGAACCGGTAAGGTCGGACTTACGCATCGTACCATAACCTACAACCACCACCTCGTCGAGAAGTTGTTTGTCATCAAGGAGCACAACCCTCATCGAACCTCCTTTGCCTAGTTTAATGGTTTGTGTGACATAACCAATTGACGACACTCTGATCTCGTCGCCAGAGGCAGCACTGATGTCGCACTGACCGTTGATATCGGTAATGGCACCGGCTTGAGAAGACACAATCATGATACTGGCGCCAACGATGGGTTCGTTTTTGTCATCGACAACAGTAATGATCACTTTGTTTTTCTGTTGAACAGAAGATACCTCTGTCAACGGTTTGGAAACTGAGTTTGCTAGGGCTTTGACAGGCGAACCTAAGGTCATTGCTCCTACAGAAAGTAGTAAAAGCGAAGAGCACATTGCCTTCGAAACTTTTCTTTCAGGTTTGTACATAATGTTAATAGTTAATGTGTTAATAATTACATATTAAGTAATAAATATAGAATCGATTAAACTTGTTAGTGAATATGGAATTCAGGTTGCAAATATCTGTCATTTTAAACAAACAAGTGTCCTATCCTCTGCCATTTTTGTCCAAATACAGTTTAAAATGCGCTTTTCGATGATTAAATGAAGGGCAACAGGTAACAGAAACAGAAGCGCCCCTACCGAGTCATATCGGAGAGGCGCCATACTAGGTTTTTGGGAATTGGCTATTTTTTAAACAGATGTGGGATAAACTCATGGAGTCCACGGCGCCAGGTGAGGAACTCATGTCCTGTGCCTTCGGATACTGACGAGTCAACCTTGATGCCCAGCTCGCGCAGACCATCAACGATAGGTTGACTGTTCACAAAGTCATCACTACCCCAGTTCATATAGAGGTAATGAATCTTTTTGTTGAACTCGTCGGCATTGGCAAACACGCCGTTATAAGCGGTCTTGACATCAAGACCAAAGATAGCACCACTGAAAGTACCCATCCAAGCGAACTTGTCGAGGTTCTGGAGCACAACATCAAATGTCTGATGACCACCCCAAGAGAGTCCGGCCATAGCACGGTTCTCACGATCGGCCTTCGTACGGAAGTTGCTATCGATATAAGGAATCAGGTCGTTGAGCAGTACGGGATAGAATGATGCGCCATACTCACTGCGGCCCTGCTGGTTGGAACCACCACCGGCGAAGTTGAATGGTGCCTTAATGTCACCGCTCTCCATTACTACAATCATTGGTACGGCCTCGCCCTTGGCAATGGCGTTGTCCATGATGTGCTGCATCTTACCCTGCAGCATCCAACTGGTTTCACCCTCGCCCATGCCATGCTGCAAGTAGAGTACAGGGTAACGCTTCTTACCAGTCTCGTATTCGGCAGGTGTGTAAACCAGGGCATGGCGCCACTCACCCACCTTTGAGTTGGGACTGTGGTAATAGATGCTGCGCACCTGACCATGGGGCACACCCAACTGTGGACGGTAGTAGTCGCCTTCAGGACCCTCGGGCACCTCAAGACCACCGGCCTCGCGGTTGCAACCAAAATAGGTCTCGGATGCAGGGTCGATGAAGTTGACACCCTCGATATTCATGAAATAATAATGGAAACCTACGGGCAGAGGATCGGTAACAGCCATGAATCCTCCCTTACCGTCGGGCAGCATATCGTATTTCTTACTGCAGATATCAACGACCACTTTATGGGCCTCAGGAGCGTTGATGCGGAAATAAGCACGACGCTGACTGTCGATCTTAGGGAACTCATTGCCTGGGATGGCGTTCTCAACAGTAACGGCATCAGCAGGTACCTCGATCTTCTTTGGCATCTCGATATAAGGACGCTTGGGCTCGAAACCAAGGTGACGCGCTACAGCCTCGCCATAACGGCAACCTAACTCGCGATAGCCTGCGGCATCGAAATGCAGACGGTCGGGACCATTGGTACAGCCATCTGACGAGATCACCTGAGAAGTATGAAGGGTAAGAGGAAGCTCATCAATCTGCTTCTTGCAGCCGATACACACGCCCTTGCCATCGGCCTGAACAATGTTACCGGCATAGAGGTTGACCTCCTCGGGCTTCAGATTCAGATCACCACACAGGTTGTCGTAAACCTGCTTGACCATACCTGCCCACTTAGGATCACCAGTATTGGTCTCGCCCTGATGCATCAGGATACCCTTGATGACACCATCCTTCTGAGCTTTCTTAGCCAGTGTAACCAAACGCTCATAGGGATTATTATCATAGGCGGCCAGCATGCCCTTCATCCAGTTGGGGGCCTTGGTCTTCACATAGTTATCAATGCTATCAGGCAGGAAACCCTTGATATCAATGCCACCGATGGCAACATGGATGACACCTATCTTAATATGCTCTGGCAAAGAAGCAACAAGGGTGCGACCAAACCAGTCGGCAGGGGTCAAACCTGTATTAGGACGGCACAGTGGGGCTGAGGCCTCACACCACTCACCCATCTTTCTTCCCTTCTCAGGGAAATCAACTGCTGGCATCAGCAGGAAACGAGGACCAGGACTGGCAAGATCTTGCGCCTCAGGACGGGCATTACCCTCCATGTTTGACTGTCCGAAACAAAGGAAAATGTAGAAATTAGGATCAGGCTGGCTGACCTGTTCGGTAGCTGCCTTCTTGGGAGCGGCCTTACGCTTCTGGGCCGACAAGCTGACTGGTAACACAAGTAGTGCTAGAAGCAGCGAAACAGTTTTAAATGTTGACTGATACATCATTAGTGTTAATAATTAATTAGTAAGATACAATTACGTGTGCAAAGGTACACACTTTTAAAGAAAAAACCTTTTCAGAGAGTTACAATTACTTTTTCATGCGTATCATCCTCACGTTACAAACACTTTTTTAGCTTGTTTTGGGGTTAATTTAAAATTCTTTTGTATCTTTGCATCCAGAATCATCAATTACTTGAAACCAGATATGAGACAAAACAGATTTTGGATATTCCTGACGGTGATGGTCGGACTGCTGCTGGCAGCCTGCAACGATGGAGAGCAGAAAAAACAAACCAGTGAGGCAGATAAACTGATAGAAAAAATCCAGAAAACCAAGGATTACACTGAGCTGTTGAAGGTTGTTGACAGCTTGGAAATAAAAGGTAGCATCTCGCCTACCAAAGCCTATTATTGGCGAGGATATGCCAGCGACAAGATGAAACGTCAACGTCTGGCAGAGTTCTATTGGAAAGCGTCACTTGAAGCTGCAGAAAACGCATCCAACAATGATGAACTGGCCTATTATGCCAAATCAGCCAGTCGACTGGCCAATATGCTGAGCGTAAGAGGTGATTACGAAGAAGGATTGAAGATCACCGTTACAGCAGCCAATAAACTGGAAGAGCAAAACTGCGACAGTATCAGCGACTATCTGAATATACTTATATATTTAGGATGCTGCCAAGAAGGCTTAGGTACAAGAGATAGTAATTCCGACGGATTCAACCAGGCCTATCAACGCCACAAGGAAAACATCGAGTTATATCATAACGACGTGGTTTATAAAGATGGTATCACGGGACTCATCAACATCGCTTATAATTTTATTTTTGCCAAGAAATGGCAAGAAGCACTGGTTTGGACTACCCGCTTCGGACAGTTGCTGAGTGAATATGAGCAACGCCCTGATGCCGATGCTGACTTTATCGACCGTCAACTGGCTCGCTATGACATCTATCAGGCAATGGCACTGCAGGGACTAGGAAGAACCGAAGAGGCTGCGAGCATCTACAACAAATTCCTCACAACCCAATACAGTCAGACGCCGAAAGGGCGCATCGATGCCAACGACTATCTGACTGCTGCCAGTCGCTGGGAGGAAGCGGCCGACAACTATAGCAGTCTGGATGCCATGATGGGCGAGACACCACAGAACTACTCACTTGAGAATATCGAGACACTGGTACTGAAGAAATATCATACAGAACTTCAGGCCGGTCGACGCGACTCGGCTATCCAGGTGGCACTGAATATCAGCAATGCCCTGGGACAGGCCATAGCAAAATCGAAGAAGATAGAGAAAGAGGATCAGGCTGTTGTTGTGAAGAATGTAGAGAAGATGACTGAGCAGGAAGCCAAAAAGCACCGCAAGTATCAGTTTATTATTGCTTTCGCCATTGCATTCGTCATGCTTTGTCTCATAGGATTTGTCATTATCCGCCATCGCATTGCCAAACAACTGCAAACTGCCTACGACGACCTGAAATACGATTTCGACCGTATGGAGGCCGACACCATAGTAAAAGAACGCGAAGCTTCAGAATTCCGTATCGCACAGAATATCCAACGAATCATTACGCCTCGTATGCTGCCCAAACACAAGTCGTTTGACATGTGGAGCGCCATAAAGATTGGTCAGATGGAAGGCGGTGGCGTAATGGACTATTGTCTGCGCGACGGGAAACTGTATTTCTGTATAGGTGATGCCACTGTAGATGGCGTGAAAGCATCAGTGCTAACAACACTTGTCAAAGCGCAATTCCGTACGGCAGCGGCATTCGAAAGTAAACCAGACAAGATCATGACGGCCATCAATAATGCCTTGGGACAGAATGATGAACAGAATACGCAAGTGCGACTGTTTATCGGTGTACTCGACATTTACAATGGCATACTCTACTTCTGTAATGCGAAGCACGATGCCCCATTGATAGTAAGTAATGAGCTGCACCACCTGCCAGTAGAACAGAATAAGGCCATCGGTGAACAGGCCAACTATCAATACGAGCTCCAGGAAATCATCATGCAACCAGGTAGCATGATCTTCCTCAATACAGATGGACTCATCAAGGCCAAGAATAATGAACGACGCATATTCAACGAGAAACGTATGCTGGGATCGGCTCTGCAAGCCATGAAACTGGATCCGCGCCCGAAACCTTTTATCGACAATATGCTAGACGCGTTGCACCGCTTTGCAGGTGAGTTCGAGCAGCGTGACGACATTTCATTGTTGGCTATCAGATTCAGAGGTGTGGCCAAACTGGCGCAACAACCCGACGAAGAACCTGAGCCAGAGCCAGAAACAACTGCCGCACAAGAGCCGACAATGCAACAGCAGCCAGAAGAAGCTATAGTGCCAGATCCTATCGAAGAGATCAAGATAACCGAAGAACCGAAAGTCATCGTAGAACCCGAATTCTATGATGATGACGATACGCATCAGGAAGAACCTCATAAAGAAGAGCCACCCATCGAGGAGGCTGAGGTTGTTGAAATCTCGTAGTTCACACTACTCAAATCATATCCACAGGGGCAACAAGCAACGCTTGATTGCTCCTGTTTGCTATTTAATTCTATTTAAAAAGAATAACAGTTTAAAACGTTTACTTTATAAAATGTAACGCAAATTTTATCATATGTAACAAAATTAAGACTTTTATCAAAAAATAAACTCTAGGTTACATATAACAAAGTTCATTAAACATATTTATAATATCTTTGCAACCACATTAACAAAGTGTGCCAATAATAACAACCAAATATATTACAATTATCTAACTAATTAAATTAATTATGTGGAATTTTAAATCTTTGCAAAAGCCGCTAATGGCATTGTTCCTGCTCTGTTTGTTCCCACTGGGAGCACTGGCTCAGAGTCTTATCAAGGGAACAGTGAAAGATGTATCTGGTGACCCTATTATCGGTGCCAGTGTTAAAGTGCAAGGTGCAAAAGGTGGCACCATCACTGACTTTGACGGTAACTTCAGTTTACAGGCAGACAATAATGCCACTCTGGTTATCACTTACATCGGCTACACCTCTGAAACTATTAAGGTAAATGGCCGCAACAATCTATCAATTACACTTAAAGAAGACGCACAGACACTGAATGACGTTGTAGTTATCGGTTATGGTGTCCAGAAGAAGAGCGACCTGACTGGTTCTGTAGCATCAGTAAAGGCCGAAGACCTGAAACACCGTTCAACAACCGACGCTGCCGCTGCTTTGCAGGGTAAGGCTGCCGGTGTACAGATCCTGAACAGTTCTGGTAAGCCTGGTCAGGGTGCTTCTATCCGTGTACGTGGTTATTCTTCAAACTCTAGCAACATTGGTCCTCTGCTGATCGTCGATGGTCTGCAGGTATCAAGCATCCAGTACCTCGATCCTTCAATGATTGAGTCAATGGAGGTGCTGAAGGACGCTGCTTCGGCTGCCATCTACGGTGCTGAGGCTGGTAACGGTGTTGTTCTGATCACCACCAAGAGCGGTGCCAAGAGCAAGGGTCAGGGTTCTATCACTTACGAGGCTAAGTTCACAAACCAGGCTCTCGGACACGTTGGTAAGCTTCTGAACGCTGGTCAGTTCAAGGATTGGATGACCATGCAGCTCGGCGCAGAAAAGGTAAACGCTGATTTGGATGATGCTGTTAAGCAGTACGGTTGGAATCCCAACACAAACACAGATTGGCTGAAAGAATATTTTGAGGACACATGGGCTCAGCAGCACACTCTGACCTTCCAGGGTGGAAACGATCGTGGTTCTTACTTCCTGAGCACAAGCTATGTAAACCAGGATGGTATCGTAAAGGGTAGCAAGGATAAGTATGAGCGTCTGACAGCTCAGATCAATGCTGACTATAAGATTAAGGATTGGTTGCAGATTGGTACCAACACCGCTATCGAGAAATGGTCATCACGTGGTGTTTCTGAGAACGGTTACGGTTCTTCTTTCGAGATGCTGCTCTTGATCGACCCATTGACTCCTATGTATTGGACATCTCCTAACCAGATGCTGGGCGACTATCGTAACTACTACGAGCAGATCCAGGCTGGTAACTCTAATTATACTCTGTTTGGTGATGAGAACGGCTACTATGCTACCTCATACTTCAACCAGCGCTTGGCCGGTGGTAACCCATTCTCACAGCGCGACCGCGCTTATGGTAAGAACGAAGGTGTGAATGTAAATGGTACCGTATTCATGAACATCACTCCTATCAAGCAGGTTACATTCACCTCTCGTCTGGGTTATCGTTTGTCATTCAACAACAGTTCTGACTGGCAGTTCCCATACTACCTGAATGGTCAGACCAAGGGTGACAACTACACCATCAATGGTGCTAGCAACAACAACACCTGGTATCAGTGGGAAAACTTCGTAAACTACAACCAGGACTTCGGTAAGCACAATGTAGGCGCCATGGCCGGTATGTCATTCCGCCAGTACAACTCTAACGGTGTTAGCGCCAATGCTTCTGGTCCAGACATCCTGAGCGCTTATGCACCTAACTTCCGCTATCTGAACTGTGTAAACGGTAATGATGATACTGTTAAGGGCTTCAGCGGTATGCCTAACATGACACGCGCGCTCTCTTACTTCGGTCGTGTTCTCTACAGCTACGACAATCGTTATAGCGTACAGGGTAACTTCCGTGCTGATGCATTCGACTCTTCTAAACTGTCAAAGGACAACCGTTGGGGTTACTTCTTCTCTGGTTCAGCTGGTTGGACATTCTCTAACGAGAAGTTCTTCAAGGACAACATCGACCCAAGCATCATGTCATTCGGTAAGATCCGTGCATCTTGGGGTACTAACGGTAACGTAAACGTACTGGGTAACTACTCATACACCGCAGGTATCGCTACCAACGGTCAGTGGTATCAGTATGGTGAGACCAATGCAGGTACATACGGTTCTATGCCTAACGGTATCGCCAACCCTGATCTGACTTGGGAGAAATCAAGACAGATTGACCTCGGTGCTGACTTCCGTTTCTTCAACGATCGCTTGTCACTCGGTATCGACTGGTATAAGAAGACCACAAAGGACCTGCTGGTTTCAGCTCCTGCTATGCCAGAGTCTGGTGTTTCTTCTCTGACTATCAACGCTGGTGAGGTTGAGAACTCAGGTCTTGAGGTTGAGCTCACTTGGAAAGACCATATCGGTGACTTCAGATACAGCATCTCTGGTAACTTCGCTACACTGAAGAACAAGGCTACCTATCTTGATCCTTCTATCGAGCGTATCTCTGGTGCAACTGTTGAGGGTGCAAGCCCTGAAGTTGTTCGCTGCTACTTCGAGCAGGGTCAGCCAGTATGGTACATGCGTGGTTACAAGTATGCCGGACGTGCAGCTGACGGAACTGCTCAGTACTACACTAAGGACGGTGGCATCACCAACGACCCACAGGCAGAGGATATGACAAACGTTGGTTCTGGTCTGCCCGACCTGACCTACGGTATCACTATCAACGCTGAGTATAAAGGCTTCGACCTGACCGTATTCGGTGCAGGACAGGCTGGTAACGATATCTACTACGGTCTGTATCGTACAGGTTACAACAACATCGCTAAGGGTATCTACGATGACTTCAAGTCTGGTAAGCTTCCAACAGCTGCTTCTGTAGCTGGTAGCGGTACATTCTGGCGTTCTTCTGCTATGGTATATAATGGCTCATTCTTCAAGCTGAAGCAGATCCAGCTGGGTTACACACTGCCTCAGAACCTGACTAAGAAGGTTTACATGCAGAACGTACGTGCTTACATCTCACTTGATGACTTCTTCACATTCACCAAGTATCCTGGTCTCGATCCTGAGACAAGCACACAGGAGTACAACTGCCCAGGTCTTGACAAGGGTAACTATCCTAACATGCGCAAGATGGTTCTTGGTTTAAGTGTTACATTCTAATCCAATAATTTTAAATACTGAATATAAATATGAAAAAGATAATATTTTCTGTAGCTGTGCTAACTGCTGGCATGATGCTTACATCATGTAATCAGGATCTGCTCGACATTGAGCAGAAGGCAACCAGCAGCACTGACAACTTCTATAAGACAGATGCCGATGCCGAGTCTGCCGTAACAGCTATGTATGCCACATACATTGGTGAGATTGGCGGTACCGAGGGTATTTGGAACGCCTACATCATGGGTTTGAACTACTCTTCTGACGATGTATTCGCAGCTGGTGGTGATATCAACGACCACGCCGACTTCCGTATTCTGAACGAGATGCGTTACGACCCAAGTTCAGGTCCTATCGGAACTCTTTATAATCACATCTATAAGTCAATCTACTCTGCCAACTTGGTTATCAACTATTTTGGCGAGACCGCTGATACTCCAGTTAAGCGTCAGGCTGTTGCCGAGGCCAAGGTTATGCGTGCTTGGGCTCACATGCTGGCTGCACAGGTTTACTACCAGCCACCTATTGTTGACCACCTGATTCTGGACGACAAACCAACAAATGCTGAGTCACAGAAGGCAATCTTCGACTTCTGCGTGAAGGATTGTGAAGAGGCTATGGGCGACCTGCCCGAGCGTAAGGGTCAGAGCGACAAGGAAGGTGCTTGGCGCGTAACAAAGGGCTTTGCTCAGTTCGTTGCTGGTAAGGCAGCTCTGTTCGCCGGTGATAACGCTAAGGCAGCTAGTCTGCTGAAGCCACTGGTAGAGTCTTCTAACTATGCACTGGTTCCCGGTGAGCGTTTCCGCGACCTGTTCCACATCGAGGGTGACGGTTGTGAGGAGAAGATCTTCGAGTTCAACTATAGCACTAACACTGCTATCGGCGGTACATGGGGCGGTAGCATTCAGCGTGGCCGTTGGATGGTAGCCAACGTACTGAACTGGCGTGGTGATGATATCAAGGGTGGTGGTAAGAGCCCACTGATTTGCTCAACTGGCGGTTGGGGCGGTGGCTCTATCAACCAGGACTTCGCTCACAAGATGCTTGCTAATGATGGCGACAGCTATCGTCGTAAGGCAACCTTCCTCACCTCTGATGAGTTCTTCTATGATGAGAAACTCTGCGGTTGGAGAAGCGATGCTACCAAGAAGACACGTGCCGAGAAGGAGTTCGACCCAGAACGTGGTATCACCAAGAGTGCTGGTTCATTCTCTCGTAGCGACGTGATGGAAGTAAAGATGATGTGTCATCCTAATGATGTTGACCTCTCTGTAGGTGACAACTGTAACAACACAAACCTGTGTATTGCTCGTCTGGGTGAGGCTTATCTGCTCTACGCTGAGGCTTGCCTGGCATCTGGCAACAGCTCAGAGGCTCTGAAGTATGTGAACAAGATCCAGCAGCGTGCCGGTTCTAAGACCATCTCTTCATCAGTTGACCTGCAGACCATTCAGGATGAGAAGCAGTATGAGCTCTGGTTCGAGGGTTGCCGTTGGTTCGACATCGTACGTTGGGGCATTGCGAAGCAGTGCTACGACAAGGTGCTTGACAACATTCCTCTGCAGTGGGATGAGTACTTCCAGTCAGGTGGTACCAAGCCTCACAAGCTGGTTTACAAGATTCATCATCCATTCGCTGATGCTGGTATCAAGCTGGAGTTCGTAGCTGGTAAGCACGAGTACTGGCCAATCCCACAGACCGTTATCGAGGTTAACGACCAGATGCACCAGGTACGTGGTTGGGCTAACTAAAATGATTGTTTAGTAAGATTCATAATAATAGTAGTTAGTATTAGACACATTGTTTTGGTATTTAGAAGGTGCTGCGTCGCGATGACGCGGCATCTTTTTTATCCAAATAGCCCAAATACCCGCCTTATTACCACAAATTAACAAGAATGATATAAATAAAAAAGTATTTGTTACATATAATAAAGTAAGAATACACATTTTCGTTGTATATTTGCACCGTGTTACAGAAGTAGCATATGGTTCTAGTCAACCATAAACTTTTTTCTAACTAACATATTATCACTACAATACCAGAATCTGACCATACGACTATACAGATTAATACGAAAAAGACTTGTTTTGGTTTTATTTTGAAGATGCTGCGTTGGGACTACGCGGCATCTTTTTTAAAGAGAATGTTACAATCTGTTTCTCAAATGTAACATTTGCATATAAAAGAGCTATCATGCATTAAACTTTTCTCTAAGAAAAGACTCAAATAAATAAACCGTCAAGGAAATGTAACAGAACATAAAGAATTGTTTAACAACATATATTATCTATAAATAAATAACAAACCAATGCCAATGAAGAAGATTTGTCTTTCTTTACTGATGACTGTGCCTCTGGTATCACTGGCACAGAATCCGGTTATACGCGACCAGTTTTCGGCAGACCCGACGGCTCGTGTTTTCAACAACAAAGTGTATCTCTATCCATCGCACGACATCATGCCACCTGCTGATCAGCGCCAGGACTGGTTCTGCATGGAAGACTATCACGTGTTCTCATCTGAGAATCTGACCGACTGGACTGACCACGGGATGATTGTTACCCAGAACAAAGTGCCCTGGGTAAGACCTAACTCCTATTCGATGTGGGCGCCCGACTGCGTTTACAGAAATGGAAAGTATTATTTCTATTTCCCATCTGCTCCAGCAGAAGGTAAGGGATTTGGATTCGGTATCGGCGTAGCTATTGCCGACAGTCCTGAGGGACCATTCATTCCGGAACCAGAGCCAATCAAAGGCATCAGCGGTATTGACCCATGTGTACTGCAGGCTTCAGACGGTAATGCTTACATCTTCTGGGGTGCCGGCCGCTGTGCCAAACTCAAGCCCAACATGAAAGAGTTGGCTGACGACACACCTACAGAGAAAGTAAAATTCGGTGAGCGTGAATTTGAGATGAAAGGTGTCAACTGTCTGAAAGGGTTACCAAATCGCCAGGCTGAAGGTCCGTTTGCATTTGAGTACAACGGCAATTACTATCTGACCTACCCCTATGTAAGAGAGAACACCGAAGTACTTGGCTATGCAATGAGCAAGAACCCTATGGGCCCCTACGAGTACAAGGGCTTGATCATGGCTGAGCATGCAAATGGTTGTTGGACCAACCATCACAGCATTGTCAATTACAAAGGTCAGTGGTATCTATTCTATCACCACAACGACTTCTCTCCACGTGATGACAAGCGCCGCTCGGTATGTATCGAGAAACTGTATTTCAACCCCGACGGCACTATCCAAGAGGTGAAGCCCACCATGCGTGGCGTAGGTATCAACCAGGCTACCGAGAAAATTGAAATCGACCGCTACAGCGAGGCAAGCAGCAATGTTACCACCTCACTCATCGACACCGTTAACACCTTCCGCAGCTTCCAGGCTACACTACCTGTAAAAGGCAGTTGGATTAAGTATAACGATGTGAACTTCGATTGCCTGACCGAAGGCTATCTGATTGTTAACGCTAAGGCTGCTGGCAACACCACACTCTATGTACGTGAAAAAGCTGCCAACGGCAAGATTATCGCAAAGATTGAGATGACCGTGAAACCAGAGAGTCCTGCAGGCGCACCTGCTATGTTCCGTCGCGACTTCAGTAACCAATGGCTCACACTGACAGCTCCTCTGGAGTATATGCCAAAGGGTGTTACCGATCTGGTTATCACCTGTGAAGGCAATGCTGGTGTAAGTGTTGACTGGATTCAGTTCAAGAACCGTCCTAAGTACTTCTCAGCTGCTACCACACCTACAGCTAAGCCCGATGACGAAGGATTCATCCGTCGCTGGTTGCTCTTGGAGCCTATCGACAAACCCAATAGCGGCAATACGGTATTCACCGACTCATATCTGCGTGAGCACTTTAATACAGAGTATTTCAAGGGACAGCAGACCATCGTTCCAAAGGACGGTCAGAAGGTTAAGGCCGAATATAAGAAGGTTGAAGTAGCCCCAGGCTTCGGTCGCGGCTTTGGACAGCAGGCTCCTGCCGAGCCAAAGGTAACAACCGTTAAACAAACACTTACCTGGCACGCACTCGACAGCGAGAATATGAACGTTAAACTGTTCCGTTTCGCAGAGAAATGGGGACAGCAGGTTTATGGTGTACTCTTCTGGGCTGTTACCATCATCGACTGCGATGAGGACATCGAGAATGTACGTCTGGCTGTAGGTTCTAACTCAGCCTCTATGTGGTGGCTCAATGGCGAGGAAGCATTGTTGCTCTCTGGCGACCGCCGTATGGTAAAGGACGACGCCATGTCGGCACGCCTCACCCTGAAGAAAGGACGTAACATCCTACGTGGAGCCGTCATCAACGGTCCAGGCATGAGCGACTTCTGCGTTCGTTTCCTCGATGAGAAAGGTAATCCTGTTACAAACTACAAGGTAGTTAAGAATTGATAATTGAAAATTGACAATTGATAATTATGAAAAGACTTCATACAATACTGGCGGCACTCGCTGTAGCAGCTGCCGCTAATGCGCAGATTGGCGCTCCTTATATTCACGACCCCTCGACACTGGCTGAGTGCGATGGCAAATACTACACTTTTGGAACTGGTGGCGGCGGTATCATCACCGACGATGGCTGGAGCTGGCATAGCGGAGCCGACCGTCCTGGCGGCGGCGCTGCCCCCGATGTACTGAAGATTGGCGATCGTTACCTCTGCATCTATGGTGCTACAGGCGGCGGACTGGGTGGCGGACATGCAGGACGAATCCTCACCATGTGGAACAAAACCCTCGACCCCAAATCACCCGACTTCAAGTGGAGTGAGGCTGTAGAGGTTTGTGCCTCTGACGGCATGGAGGATCAGGATGCTATCGACCCAGGTCTCTTGTTAGATCCTACAACAGGCCGCCTGTGGGTAAGCTATGGTACTTATTTCGGCACTATCCGTCTGATAGAGCTCGACCCAAAAACGGGCTTCCGCAAAAAGGGTAATAAGGAGAAAGATATCGCCATCGACTGTGAGGCTTCTGACTTGATGTATCGCGATGGTTGGTACTATCTGCTGGGAACCCACGGCACTTGCTGTGATGGTGTGAACTCTACTTATAATATTGTAGTGGGCCGTTCACGCAACGTAGAAGGACCTTATCTCGACAATGTAGGTCGTGACATGTACCATGGCGGCGGTAAGATGGTGATTGCAGCTGAAGACCGTGCCTGCGGTGCTGGACACTTTGGACGTTTCATCGTTGACGAAGGTGTTGAGGTGATGTCGTTCCACTGGGAGGCCGACTTCGAGCAGAGCGGTCGTTCGGTATTGGCAGTACGACCTATCGTTTGGAAGAATGGCTGGCCTGTTGCCGGCGATAACTTCAAGGGCGGCAACTTCTGGATTGAGTCAGAGCGCCGTGGTTATGCATTGGAACTGACTGTTGATTTCGTGCGTATGCAGCAGGAGCGTCAGGGTTGGTTCAACCGCAACCAGATGGAACAGCCTGTAAAGCCAATTGCCAACCAGACACTTGCCGAAGTAATCGGAAATTGGCCTAAAGGTGATATTCCCGCTCGCATCTGTGATTATATGAATCGTCCTCACCAGCGCTGGACCATTACTCCTGTTGACTCTGCCGGTGGTTATCTGAGCAATCCCTATTTCAAGATTACCATCGAGGGTACAGAGCGTGCTTTGGCAGCTACAGCCAATAAGGAAGTAACAACCGTTCCCGCCTATACAGGTGCCGACGAACAGCTTTGGCGCATTGAGCAGCTGACAGATGGTACTTACCGCATCATGCCTAAGGCCATCCCCGGCCAGGAGGGTGTAAACAAAGAACTCTGTCTCTACTCTGCTGGTGACTCTACACCTACACTCGCTAAATATGATTTCAACTCAGACAACTCTAAGTGGAATTTCAAGAAGCGCTAAACAAAAAGATTCCCTCCTGCATGGCGGGAGGGAATCCTTTCTGTTTGATTTATTTAAAATTCAAGAATGAGCGACTGACGTGACTTTAGCTCCATATTCTTCGATAAATCATAATAACGATTAGTCAGGATATCCTTAGCCTTTGTTGTCTTACCAATCACTTCTGCATAGCGTCTAACATCAAACGTTGCAGGCTGTGATGTTCCATTCAAAACTGTCAGTGCTGTCTTACCCCCGTACTGACGTGCAATGACGTAGATACCATTAAATGGTGTAAACTGTATCTGCTTACCCTTGATAATCACATCGTTACCCTGACGCCAGTGCAACAGGCGAGAGAGCCAGGTAAACATGGCCTGTTCACTCTGTGTACGACCTTCCTTAGTAAAACAGTTATGTGTATCACCAGGGAATCCGCCGGGGAAGTCCTTTCGCACATTACCATCGGTTTTCTCCTTAGTACCATTCATCAGCACTTCCGTACCATAATACAGTTGAGGAATACGATTTACGGTGAGCAACAACGCCAAAGCCTGCTTCAGGGCGAGGGTATCTTTACCATTACCCAGGTAACGGTCGGTATCGTGGTTCTCGATAAAGGCCATCACACTCGAAGGATTAGGATAGAGATAATCGTAAACAAACGAGTTGTAGAGACGGTTCAGGCCCTTCCACCAGCCATCAGTTTCTTCATCTCGTGCCTGTCCCAGCTTATCAAAGAAGCTAAAGTCCATCACTGTCTTCAGATAGCTGTTTTTCTCCGAGAGTTTTGAATCTTTCTGCCAAGCAGCCGTATAAGCAGGCTCTGTCACCCATGTTTCGCCAACGGTATTAAAATGAGGATACTCGTCGTCGAGTTCCTTCATCCACTGAGCCATCGCATCGGCATAGGCATAAGGATAGGTATCCATACGGATGCCATCGATACCAACAGTTTCAATCCACCAGATAGAATTCTGGATGAGATAACGCATCAGATGAGGGTTATGCTGATTCAGGTCAGGCATAGAGGGAACGAACCAGCCTTCTACGGTCTCCTTCAAATCTACTTTGGCTGCATATGGGTCAACAACAGGCATAAGCTTATAGCTGGTTTGCAGATAAGCACTCTTAGCAGGCTCAGAACCATCAGCATTGGCTGTAAAACCAGTCATCGGGTCGCGACCACATTGTTTTTCAGCCAACCACTCAGGCGTGTTAAGCCAGTCCTTGCTAGGCATATCATGAGTCCAGGGATGCTCAAAGCCACTGTGATTGAAAATCATATCCATCACAATCTTCAAACCTTTTTGATGAGCCTCATCACAAAGGCGCTTGTAATCCTCATTTGAACCGAAACGGGGGTCCACCTTATAATAATTGGTGGTAGCATAGCCATGATAAGTAGAATGACCATTCTCCGAATCTGGGGAGTCGTTCTCTAATACAGGTGTGAACCAAAGGGCTGTAACGCCAAGCTCTTTGAAGTAATCGAGATGCTCACGAATACCATTCAGGTCACCACCGTGACGCAGACTGGGTTTTGAGCGATCCTCTACATAGTGGCGCATACCTTTAACTTGCTTAGGATGGTTTGCGCCTTGAGCAAAACGGTCGGGCATCAACATATAAAGCACATCGGCATTGGTAAATCCCATACGCTTATCACCACTCATCTCACGCTGCTTGAGCTGATACTGCACCTTGGTCTTTCCAAAGTTCAATACCATCGTGCCAGGCTGCGCATCACGCAAATTCATATAAACCAACAAGTAGTTGGGCGAATCAAGTCGAACGATACTGTCGATGACAGCACCTGGATAATCGGTGGTTACACTAGACACATCGCGGACACCCTGCCCATACACCATCAACTGTACCTGAGGATTTTTCATACCTACGTACCAGTCGGTTGGTTCAATACGGTCAATCACTTGTTTCTTTGCTGCACTCATTGTCAAGACATTTGCCATCAAGATGGCGGTTGCTAATAAAATCCGTTTCATTTTTGTTCTTAGTTTATTCTCATGCTGCAAAGATAGGGATTTTTCTGATACGTTGTTCTCATCAAGAAAAAAATCCCATCACATAGCTGTGGCAAACGATTGCATAGCCCTACCCTTTGTATTCGGAAGGTGTGACGCCAAACTGCTTTTTGAATACTACCGAGAAGTGACTCTGGGTACTAAAACCCGTCATATCAGCAATCTCAGCCACTGTATGCTTACCGCCCTTCAACAGTTCGGCAGCGCGGTTCAGCTTGTAGGTGCGGAAGAAATTACTAGGCGTCTCGCCTGTCAAACCTTTTATCTTATAATAGAGTTTAGTGCGTGATATGTAGAGCATCTTGGTGATACGGGTTACATCGAGTTCTGAATTCGACAGTTCTTCTTCCATCAGCTTATAGAGTTCCTCCATGAAGTGCTTATCCTGCTCTGAAAGGGCATTATCAACACCCTCATCCTCGGTGGTGGTGGCATTGGTAAGCAACTTGCGCACACGATCACGGTTCTTGAGTTGCGACTGGATGAGTGCAGAGAGCACTGCGGGCTCAAAGGGCTTAGTCACATAGGCATCAGCACCCACACTCAAACCCTCAACCTGATTCTCGGCCGTAACCTTGGCCGTAACAAGGATAACTGGAATATGACTCAACTGAATATCCTGCTTGATTTCCTGACACAGCTGGTAACCATCCTTGCCAGGCATGGCCACATCGCTCAAGACAATATTTGGTTCTTCGGCCCTCATCTCTTCGAGCGCCGTATCGGCATCAAGACAGGTTATCAAACGATAATCATGCGAGAAGAGCATCCGCATATAGTTGATGATTTCTGTATCATCATCAACAACAAGGATGGTTGGTCTGTCGTCTTCATCCTGGTGATGGGTAATAGGTGAAGGTTGATAGGTGGTAGTGGACAACTGGGCACCGACAGCCAACGTATTATCGCCTTCCAATGGTCGGCGCTCTGCATCGGAATATGCCTCTTCGTTCATGGGATAAACCAGGGTAAACACAGCCCCTTCGCCGCCATCACGGTTACCAGCAGTCAACGTTCCGTGATGCAGTTCAGCCAGTCGGCGTGCATAATAGAGTCCAATACCTGTACCATAGTTTACAATCGCTTTTGTTTGGTTATCCAACTGATAGAAACGCTTAAAGATATTCTCCATGTGTTCCTCAGGAATACCTTTACCTGTATCGACAATAGTTACTTTCACTTTATCGTCAACTACATCCAGGTGAACATCTATCCTACCACCACGTGGTGTGAACTTCATGGCATTCGACAGCAAATTGCTGACGATTTTCTCTAGTTTGTCGCCATCGGTCCAAGCCATCAACTGGTCTTCCATTCCACAACGACTCAACGTCAACCCCTTTTCCTTGGCATTAAACTCAAATGTATCACAGATGTCGTTCATCTGTTTTACCACATCTATCTGCTCCACACTCAAGCGCAGGGTATCGTTCTCCAGTTTATTAAAGTCCATCAGCTGGTTCACCAGTTTGAACATACGCTGGATACTACGCTGGGCAATAATCAACAAGCTACGTTCCTCGCCTCTTATGCTATCACTCTTAGCCAACAGTCCTACAGGTCCGGCAATCATCGTCAATGGCGTACGGAATTCATGAGCAATATTCGCAAAGAAACTCATGTTCATCTGGTTGGTACGCAACTCCTGCTCCTTCTCCATCTCAGCCTTTCGGGCAGCACGACGGGCGGCTACCACACGTTTGGCATTGCGGTAGAGATACCAAGCCAACAGCATGCCCAGTGCCAGATATATCAGCCAGGCCCACCATGCGAACATCGGTGCCGGTTCCACGATGACACTTATCCGACGCTCGTCGCTGCTGGCTTCATCACTGGCACTATCGGTGATACGAACACGGAAGGTATAGTGGCCAGATGGCAGATTGGCATAGCCAGCGGCATGCCTGCTGCCTGCATCAATCCAGTCGTTGTCGAACCCTTCAAGTTTATAATAATAATGTACGCGTTCGTATTCGCCAAAGTCAAGGGCGGTATATGAAATGCTAAAGCTGTTCTCACTATGCTTCAGTCGTATCTCCTGACAGTTATCAAGCATCGACTCTATAGGTCCGTCCTTTGTAGGACGCACCATTTGATTATGAATCTTCAGATGAGAAAACTTCAGGGGGATATTCCTCAGCGTATCGATATCTGCAGGGTTAAACATCGTGATACCATCGGTTCCGCCAAACACCAGACTACCATTAGGCAACTGACACGAGGCACGATCGGCAAACTCATCCCCAGCCAGACCGTCGGCCTTATAAAGTGCTGTGATAGTCCCCGTCTTGGGGTCGAGGCGGTTCAGGCCTTTCATCGTACTAATCCACAGATTACCCTGCTGGTCTTCCTCAATACTACCCACATCCGAACAAGAAAGGCCCGCAATACGACGCACTTCGTTGGTGTGCGGATGAAAACACAGTAAACCATTGCTCACGGTACCTATCCATATATTTCCTTTCGCATCCTGCAGCATATCGGTAGGGATATACACACTACGACGTATGCAACGCTGCATACTAGGAATATCCAGCGCACTCAGTTTACCCGTCTGAGGGTTCATCTTCGTTATAGGCTGATAGAAAGCGGATATCAGCATCGAGCCATCCTTCAATTTCAGAAGTGATGGGATGAAAGTGAAATCGACATTAAATGCCTGTTTGGCTTCGGGCTCATTGCAACCTGGCTTAAAGCCGAAGATATAGGTGGTGCTTGAAGCCGCCCACACTGTACCATCGTCGGTTTGTTCGAAACACATGGTTGGTGGCAGTTGCCACTGACTCAGGATATTCAGTTTCGTACCATCATACTGGCACTTCATCACCCCGCTGGTGGTAGATAGCCAAAGTAGTCCGTCGCGATCACAGAAGATATTTGTGATGGCATTCTTCTTTTCGCCTGCCGGTAAACCTGCAATCTCGATATGTTCGGCTTTCTGGGTAGTAGAATGATACACAAACACGCCCTTCAGTAGCGTAGATATCCACAAATTAGCTTGCTTATCAATAGCCACAGCCAATACCGACGAGTTCTCGATTACACGATTCAGGTAGTTATCGCTACCACCGAACTTCTCCTTATAATAGTAGTCGGCAAAAAGTCCTTTATCATAAGTACCCAACCAGACATTCTTTCTGGAATCCTGGAATATCTTGGTAACGTATGCATCGGGCACTGGCAAACTAAAGTTAGCGTCAGCCTGACCCTTCAGCGTATGTGTCAGCAAGTTCAGTTCAAAAAGACCATTACGCGATGTACTGAGTAATATGGTATTGTTATCCAGCAAGCAGGCTGCCTGCAGCACACTATTGTGAGTCGTTAACCGATCCTGTATCTCTACACTCAGCGGAATCTGCTGCTGCGATTTTGTATCGTACAAAAGCAACGTACCATTACCCGAACACAGTAGCAAACCGTTGGGCAGCAGTTCGAAGAAATAGAATCCCAGCTGCTGACCCGCCTTCACTTCGGCTTTCTGCTTAAACGTCTCACCATTGATAACCTGCAGATTGTCGGATCCCACCATCAGGATATTATCGGCACCATCAATAAAACAGTCGCCCCACGTCTGATTGGTTTTCGTTCTGTTAAACTTCGAAAGAAATATATGATGCTGTTCGTCGTATGCCAGCAGTTCCATGCCATTATACGCGAATATGCGCCCTTTGCTATCCATCAGCAGTTTACGGGCATTTCGGTTGCTCGTTTGCATTGGTATCGATTCAAAATTGTCCTGACGGGTATAACGGCACACTCCGTTAACAGTAGCCACCCACAATCGGCCTTGCTGATCGCAAAGCAGACTCTGTATCTGGTTGTCGGGCAGTCCGAGCGAGTCGAATGTACAGAAGTATTGGTGATATTCGTGTCCGTCGTAACGGTTCAAGCCGCGGAAGGTGCCAATCCACAAATACCCATCGGCATCTTCGGCAATACACTGCACACGACTGTTCGACAGTTCGGTGGCCACCACCAGATCATGCTCCTCATCCTTATCAAGTGTTGTACTATCTGTTCCACGACGCTGGCATCCCAGCATCATCAGCACCAACACGGCACAGAATAGTACAGCAAAAACAGGTTTCCTATTCCTATTAGTCATATTACGTTATTATTTGCTTGCAAAGATAAGAAAAACTCCTGATAATAAGCCGCTTATTGCCATAATTTGAACATACAAGACAACTTTTAAACAAATTGGACAACACCCATATAGATTTGAACATGCGGAAAAAACGAAAAACAGAATAAAAAAGTACTATCTAACAAATCCCATTACCTTTGCAGCCGAGAATTTTAAAACCAAATAATATTCCTAACAATTAACTCAAAACAATTAAAATTCAATGAAGAAGAGTAGTATTATGCTGATGTTGATGGCACTGATGATGTCAGTAACATCTTTCGCCCAAGGACTGAGGGGCCATGTAATCGACGAAAACGGCGAACCCGTTATCGGAGCAACCGTAGCCGAAAAAAGTAATCCCAAAAATGCCACCATCACCGATTTCGATGGTAATTTTGTGGTAAACGTAAAAGCTGGTCAAACAATTACCGTGACCTATATCGGCTATCAAACCTTTGAAGGTGCCGCCAAAAACGGCATGACTATCAACCTGAAACCCGACAACAAGGTACTCGATGAAGTGGTGGTTGTAGGTTATGGTGTACAGAAGAAGAGCAGTGTAACCGGTGCCATCTCGCAAGTAAAACCCGAGGATATGGAGAACCGCACCATCGCCAACGCTCAACAGGCCCTGCAGGGTAAGACCTCTGGTGTACAGATAATCCAGTCGAGCGCTGCCCCTGGTTCATCGCCAACCATTCGTGTACGCGGTTATTCCTCTAATTCAAGTTCAGAGCCCCTGTTCGTTGTTGATGGTGTGCGCCTGAGTGATATCAGTGGTATCGACCCCAGCACCATCGCCTCGATGGAAATCCTGAAGGATGCAGCCTCGGCCGCTATCTACGGTGCCGAAGCTGGCAACGGTGTGGTACTCATCACCACTAAGAAAGGTAAGCCCGGACAAGGAAAAATCTCTTACGACTTCATGTTTACCGACGAGAGTCTGGCCCGCATCCCTAAGATGCTGAACGCCGAGCAGTATATCCAGTATATGGACGAGGGTAACATTTTTACGAAGGACTATATGCTGAAGAACTGGGACGGTGTGACCAACACAGCCTGGACCGATGTGGCATTCAATCATGGTCACATGCAGAAGCACGCCCTCTCGTTCACCGGTGGTAACGACCGCGGCAACTATTTCCTCTCGCTCGCGTACCTTAATAATAATGGTATTGTAAAGGGTAACGCTGATGTTTACAAACGTCTCACAGCCACTATCAACGCAGAATATAAGATAAAAGACTGGTTGAAAGTAGGTACTACCAACCAGATTGAGAAATACGACGTTCGCTCGGTATCTACCAACAGCGAGTACGGCTCGCTGCTGACATCCATCCTGATGCTCGACCCACTGACTCCCGACACCTACACTGCCGAGACCCTGCCTTACCAGATGGTAAATGCTCAGGCCAACGGCAAGCAGCTGCTGCAGGACGGAAATGGCAACTACTATGCCGTATCTAAGTTCTATGCCGGCGAGCAGTATCATCCCATGATCATGCGCGACAACGGTCTGTCGAAGAACCAGGGTTTCAATATCAACGGTTCTATCTATGGCGACTTTACACCTATAAAGGGACTCACAGTAACCTCGCGTTTCGGTTATCGATTAGCTGGTACTCGCAGTAGCAACGCCAGTCTGCCATTCTATGGCAACGGTGTGCAGAGCCGCGACTATCTCGACTTCAGCGCAGGCTCTTCTACCTCAATCTATTATCAGTGGGAGAACTTTGCCAACTATATGAAACAGTTTGGTGGTCATACCGTTACAGCTATGGTTGGTATGTCGTTCCAGAAGTCATCAAACGACAATGTGAACGGTTCGCTGACAGCCAATGGCGAGGATGCCTTGAAGAAGAACGACCCACTGTTCTACTATCTGAACTATGCCAACGCCTCAGCCACCAAGGGTGTGAGCGGCGAAACCAACGAGAGTACCAAGTACTCCTACTTCGGTCGTCTGTCTTACGATTTTATGGGCCGTTACCTGTTGCAGGCTTCGCTGCGCGCAGATGCTGCCGACTTGTCGAAGCTCTCAAAGAAAACCCGTTGGGGATACTTCCCTGCCGTATCAGTAGGTTGGACCATCAGTGAGGAGAAGTTCTTTGCACCACTGAAGAAAGCCTTCGATAGCTTGAAGTTCCGTGCCAGCTGGGGTCAGAACGGTAGTCTCTCTGCATTGGGCGGCTACAGCTACAGTACCGACATGGCACTGGGCGGACTGTATCCTTTCTCAAGCGGTATCAACTATACCCAGGCCGCAGCCCCATCAACCATGGGTAACGATGATTTGAAGTGGGAGACTTCAGAGCAGTTGAACTTTGGTTTCGACGGTATCCTGATGGGCGGTCGCATGACCTTCGGTATCGACTACTTTATCAAGAAGACTAAGGACCTGCTGGTATGGGGTACCACACCATCGCTCATCATCGGTGGTAGCACTTCACCTATGAATGCCGGTAACGTTGAGAACAAGGGATTTGAGTTTGAACTGGGCTGGCGCGACCATATCGGCGACTTCAACTACAGCATCCGTGCCAACCTCTCTACTCTGAGCAATAAGGTGACCTACATCGATCCCTCTATCACCCGCCTGAGCGGTAGCAACTTCCACACTTACACCATCACTTACTTCGAGAAGGGCTATCCCGTTTACTACTTCCGCGGCTATAAGTTTGCTGGCATCGACAAGGAGACGGGTAATCCTTTGTTCGAGGATCTGGATGGCGACGGAAAAGTATCGGATGGCGACCTGACCTGCATCGGCGATGCCATTCCCGACTTCACCTATGGCCTCACCCTCACAGCGGCCTATAAGGGCATCGACCTGACTGTATTCGGAACCGGTTCGCACGGCAACAAGATTTTCAACTGTATCAACCGTCCCGACTACGCTGCTTCGAACCGTTTGAAGGAAGTGTTCTACGACAACCGTTGGACGGTAGATAATCCTAACGGCACCGTACCCCGTGCTGGCGCTAACGACATGGATAAGTATGCCACATCGAGTGCGCTGGTTTACGATGGCAGTTTCTTCAAGATCAAGCAGATTCAGCTGGGTTACACCCTGCCTAAGAACCTCATCAACAAAGTAGCCTTGAGCCATGCCCGTATCTACGCTTCGCTCGACGACTTCTTCACCTTCTCTAAGTATCCAGGCTTCGATCCTGAGGCTGCTACCAACTCTACCTCGGGTATGGGTATCGACAAGGGTGGCTACCCCACCTCAAAGAAAGTGGTACTTGGTTTGAACATTGAATTCTAAGAGAGTTAAAGAATTAAAGAATTGAAAAATTGAAATCATTATGAAAAAGAAAATCATATATATCGCCATGTTAGCTGTTTCATCGCTCGGCTTTAGCAGCTGCGACAGCGAGCTCGACATTGCCAAGCACGGCAACCTGGGAAGTATGGAAGACTTCTACACCAACGACGAGAACACCATGCAGGCCACCTCTTCGCTCTATCTGCAGATGCGTAGCCTACATTACAATTGGTTTATGACCAAGAACTGTCTGTCTGACGATGTCTGGACAGGTGGCGGTTCGCGTGGCGACAACGCCGAGATGGAAAAACTCAACGAATACACCTTCGGCACCGATCACGGTATGGTTCAGAGCCTCTATTCAGGACTCTATGGCGTCATCTATAAAGCCAACCTGATTATCGACAAGACACAGGGAGAAACCTCTATTATGAAACGCGCCATCAACGAGGCTAAGGTGTTCCGTGCATGGGCTTCGTTCGAACTGGTAACCATGTTTGGCACAGCTCCTGTTGTGGATCATCTGTTGGAACCAGGTGAGTATCGCTTAGGCAACAGCGATCCTGCCGAGATGTGGGCACTCATCGAGAACGACCTGAACGAGGCCATCAACAGCGGAACCCTGCCCTCGAAGAGCGACGTGAACGATGCCGAGGGAGGCATCCGCATCACCAAGGAGACGGCTCAGGCTTTCTTAGGCAAGGCTTATCTCTTCGAAGGTAAGAACAGCGAGGCTGCCGCCATGCTCGACAACGTGATTAACTCAGGCAAATACGCTCTCTATCAGGGCGAGTACGATGCGCAGTTCCATGCTGCAGCCAACAACAACTGCGAGTCGGTGTTCGAACTGCAGAAGCGTAACGATACCGAGCAGATGTGGAACCAGTTTGATATGGGGCTGTTGATGCAGGGCTGGCGTACCGACAAGATGAACTACAGCGGACAGGCTGCTACCGTGATTGCCCAGGGTACCTACGGATTCATGAACCCACGCAAGTCGCTCTACGATGCGTTCGTGGCTTGGGAAGGTGCCAACGGCTACCGTCTGAACAAGACCATGATGACCTACGAGCAGCTGAAGAACTTTGGCGTTAGCATCCAGACGGGCGCCTTGGTATATGGTTGCGAGGGTTACTTTATGTGGAAGAACCAGTCGCTGAAGGAGGACTGCGTTGTGGATCAGTCGTTCTTCCAGGGTGTTCAGTTCACCAATCTGAAGATTATGCGCTACGCCGAGGTTCTGCTTCTGGCCGCCGAGGCTCATCTGCAGGCAGGCAACAGCAGCAAGGCACTCGACTACATCAATCAGATTCGAGTACGTGCCAAGGAGACACCGCTGACCAGCGTAACGCTGAACGACATCAAGACCGAGAAACGTCTGGAGCTCTGCAACGAGAGTGTACGCTTCCAGGATCTGGTTCGCTGGGGCGATGCAGCGTCGGCACTGGGTCAGCAGGGTAAGGAGATACCAGCCTTCGGTACCGAGGGTGTACAGTGGCTCTTCAAGAACGACAAGTATGGTTTCCAGGAGAAGCACAACCTACTGCCTATCCCTCTGAAGGAAATCGAACTCAACCCCAATATGACTCAAAACACAGGATGGTGATGGGAAAATGGAAAAATTTAAGAATTAAAAAATGGAAGAATTAAAACATTAAAAAAGAACAATATGAAAGCTTTTAGATATATCATCATGTTGCTGGCGGTGATTGGGTTTACGGCTTGCAGCAACGACTCCATCGAAGACTTGAACGGTGAATTCAGCAACATCACCTTCTGCACCTTCAATAACGGCAGCGTACAGCCTACCACCAAGTTGGGTAAGGGCATCAAGGCGCTGAACACACAGTTTACCGATGCTGCAGGCAACAGCCTCAGCCTTAGTTTTGGCAGTAAGGAGTGGATTCTTGGCGAGGGTACCTATCAGCCTGTAGCCACCCTCACTACAGGTGGCACCTACGCTGGTACCATCAATGGTGCTGCCATCAGCGAGGGTAGCATCGACGTGAGCGCCGTCAACGGCTGCTACTTTATCAGCGGACTGGTGAAGACCAGCGACGGCAAGCAGTACAAGCCTTACTTCAAGGGTGAGCTGACCTTCATCGTTGGCGAGGATGATCCTGAGCCCAGCGGCTATACCATGACCATCGCAACGAGCGAGGTAGCCATCATGGACTGGACCACCTTCCAAAACACCGTTTATCCCGACGTTACCAAATATACCATTACCGTCAAAGATCCTAATGGTCAGCAGGTGGCTATGTTCGATGCCATCAATGGCAACAACAAGCAGGCAGCCGACCTGGCAGGAGTCTATACTATCGTTGGCGATGCGCATGATGCCATGCAGGTAAGCGCCGGCTTCTCAATACCCGATTACGGTATGGCAGGCGGCACCAGCTATCTGGATAATGGCGGCACAATGCAGTATCTGACCGGTGGAAGCGTGGAGATAACCACCGCCAAGAGCGCCGAGGGCGAAACGCTGTTCTCGTTCAAAGGCACAGGCCTCGAAACCATCGATGCTGCAGGTACTACCGGTAGCGGTGCATTCAATTTTATGTTCATTTCACTTGTAAAGTAAGAAAAAAATCGTATATTTGCAGCGTGAATAGCTAAATTAAATAATAATAATGAAGAAACTAATGCTTATGGCTGCCCTCTGCCTGATGGGCATGGCAGCCCAAGCTCAGCAGAATCTGAGCTGGGGGCAGGGCCCACAGGTGGCCTCGCCCGATGTACATGCCGACAACAGTGTGACATTCAACCTCATTGCCCCCGAGGCACAGAAGGTGCAGATTACCGGCGATTTCCTAGCCCCGAAAAAGGTAGAATTTGGCGGTAACACCTACGACGCTCCCAACGTGGTGGATTTGGTAAAGAACGAAAAGGGTGTATGGAGTTTCACGACCGAACCCCTGAAGCCCGAGCTTTATACCTATAATATGATTGTGGATGGTGTAAAGATTATCGACCCGCTGAATGTGTATAACATCCGCGACATCAACAACCTGTTCAGCGTACTGCTGATTGGTGGCGACCAGCGTGCCGACCTCTACAAGGTCAACAAGGTGGCTCATGGCACCGTTAGTAAGGTGTGGTACGAGAGTCCTACTGCCGGACTCACCCGTCGTCTCACCGTTTACACCCCTGCCGGCTACGAAACCAGCGGTAAGGCGTATCCAGTACTCTACCTGCTGCATGGTATCGGTGGCGACGAGAATGCCTGGAGCGAGCTGGGACGTGCTGCCCAGATTCTCGACAACCTGATTGCTCAGGGTAAGGCCGAGCCTATGCTGGTGGTGATGACCAACGGCAACATCTCGCAGGAGGCTTGTCCTGGCGAGACCAGCGAGGGATTCAAGGTGCCTACCATGATGCTGCCTAAGACCATGGAGGGCAGTTTCGAGACTGCTTTCCCCGATGTCGTGAAGTTCATCGAGAAGACCTACCGTGTGAAGAAGGATAAGGCCCACCGCGCCATCGCCGGTCTGTCGATGGGTGGTTTCCATAGCTTGTTCATCTCTATCAACAATCCTGATATGTTCGGTTACGTCGGTCTGTTCTCAGCCGCTGTCGATCAGCAGCAGAACGGTCAGGGTGGTGTGCCCAGCGTTTATGCCGACCGCAATGCTAAGATCGACCAGCTCTTCGCCAAGAACCCCAAGCTGTTCTGGATAGGTATCGGCAAGACCGACTTCTTGATTAAGAACAACAACGACCTGCGCGCTTATCTCGACTCTAAGCACCACAAATACACCTATCTGGAGACCGAGGGTGGTCATATCTGGCGCAACTGGCGTATCTATCTCTCAGAATTCACTCCACTATTGTTCAAATAATCTATGAAGAAATCTTTTATTTTATTAGCCTCAGCCGCACTCGTAGTTGGCTGCGCTACAGCCGACAAACAAGGTCCCAAGAACACCATCAACCAGGAAGAGGTGATGTCGAAACTCTCACTTGAGGACAAGGCACACTTTGTGATCGGTACTGGTATGGCGGGCTTCTCGGGCAATGATGCCGTGATTGGTGCAACCCGTAGCTTAGTGCCTGGTGCCGCTGGTACCACCTACCCTCTCGATTCGTTAGGTATTCCCGCTGTTGTATTGGCCGACGGTCCTGCCGGACTGCGTATCGATGCTAAGCGTGAAGGCGATTCAGCCACCTATTACTGCACCCACTTCCCCATCGGAACCTTGCTGGCCTCGACCTGGAACACCCAGCTCATCGAACAGGTGGGACAAGCCATCGGCGAGGAGGTAAAAGAGTATGGTGCCGACGTGCTGCTGGCCCCTGCCCTGAACATCATGCGCAACCCACTGTGCGGTCGTAACTTCGAGTACTACTCTGAAGATCCCGTGGTGGCTGGTAAGACAGCTGCTGCCTATATCACTGGCGTTCAGAAGAACGATGTGGGTACCAGCATCAAGCACTTTGCAGCCAACAATCAGGAAACCAACCGCATGAACAACGATGCGCATATCTCTCAGCGAGCCCTGCGCGAAATCTACCTGAAGGGCTTCGAGATTGCCATCAAGGAGAGTAAGCCTTGGACGGTGATGACCTCATACAACTATATCAATGGTGTTTACACCTCTGAAAGTAAGGATCTGGTAACCACCGTTCTGCGTGATGAGTGGGGCTATGAGGGTACGGTAATGACCGACTGGTTTGGCGGCAAGGATGGTGCCAAGCAGATGTGGGCCGGCAACGACATGCTGCAGCCAGGTAAGGCCGAGCAGTTCGACAGCATCGTAGCTGGTGTGAAAAGCGGTAAGCTGAACGAGGCCGACCTCGACCGCAGCGTCAAGCGCATTCTGAACCTGGTTGAGAAGAGTCCTCGCTATCAGGGTTATAAGTATTCAAACAAGCCTGACCTCAAAGCACATGCTGCTGTCACCCGTCAGAGTGCTGCCGAAGGTATGGTACTGATGAAAAATGGAGGCGCCCTGCCTTTTGCCAAGACGGTAAAGAATGTAGCCCTGTATGGTAACACCTCATATGATTTTATTGCCGGTGGTACTGGTTCGGGTAATGTGAACCACGCTTATGTGGTATCGCTGCTCGATGGTCTGAAGAATGGTGGTTATACCGTTTCGGACGAGTTGAAGAACGCCTATGCAGCCTACGCTGCCGAGTGCAAGGCCAAGGTAGAGGCAGAGATTGCAGCTGCTGCCAAGAAAGATCCCAAGAACGCCATGCTGATGCGCTTCATGCCCCGACCATTGCCTGCCGAAAAGCAGTTCAGTGCCGACGAGCTGACCAAGCAGGCCGCTGCTTCGGATATCGCCGTGATCACACTCGGTCGTATCTCGGGTGAGTTCATGGACCGCAAGGCTGCCGACTTCAACTTGAGCGACTCAGAGCGCCAGCTCATCACTCAGGTGTGCGATGTTTACCACAAGGCCGGCAAGCAGGTTGTGGTACTGCTCAATATCGGTGGCGTTATCGAGACAGCCTCTTGGAATCAACTGCCCGACGCCATCCTGTGTGCTTGGCAGGCTGGTCAGGAAGGTGGTAACAGCGTGGTTGACGTGCTCAGCGGTAAGCAGTCACCCAGCGGAAAGTTCACCATGACCTGGCCCGTGAAGTTTACCGATGCCTACAGTTCAAAGAACTTCCCCGTAGATCAGGATCCACGTATCGACATGACCAATCAGGGCTCAAAGAGCGCCAATATGAAGAATGTGGATTATACCGATTACGAGGAGGATATCTACGTGGGTTACCGTTATTTCGACTCGTTCGATGTACCCGTCAGCTATCCATTCGGTTTCGGTTTGAGCTACACCACCTTCGAGTATAGCGATGCCAAGATTGTTGAGAACGGCGACGCCTACGAGGTGAGCGTAACGGTTAAGAACACCGGTAAGCACGAGGGCAAGGAAGTGGTTGAACTCTACATCTCAGCCCCCGATAACCAGGCTGCCAACAAACCCGTCAAGGAGCTCAAGGCCTATGGTAAGACCAAGCAGTTGGCTCCAGGCGAGAGCGAGACAATAACGATGACCGTACAGGCTGCCGACCTGGCTTCGTTCGACGAATCAGCCTCAGCCTGGGTAGTAGCTGCCGGCGAATACCAGTTCCTGGTAGGCGCCTCATCGCAGGACATCAAAGCCACTCTCAAAGCCCAAGTCAAGGGTCAGCAAACCAAGGTTCATAACGTCATGACCCCCCAAACCCAGCTGAACCTCTTGAAGAGATAATACCTAATCAAATTTCTAACTATTCTTACCGCCGATGAGAATCTCCCCAGATCTCACCGGCGGCTTTATTTAGTATCACACTATCCGCCTGATAGTATAACACAAAAGGGAAGTTAGTATCATGGTAAAGCACCTTTAGCGTTTGGGTAGAAAAAAAACGCATTTTATTTTGTATTTCGCTCGCTTATTTGTAATTTTGCCACCGATATGAAGATATTTGCTATTGGCATGAACTATGCCGCACATAACCAGGAACTGCATGGGACGCTGAAGCGCCCTGATGAGCCTGTGATATTTACGAAGGCCGATTCGGCGATACTGAATCAGGGTAAACCATTCTTTATCCCAGACCACCTGGGGCGTATCGATTACGAAACCGAGGTGGTGGTTCGTATCTGCCGACTGGGTAAGAATATCCCCGAAAGATTTGCACACCGCTACTACGATGCCGTGACCGTGGGCATCGACTTTACAGCTCGCGACCTGCAGCGCAAAGCCAGCGAAGCCGGACAGCCCTGGACCATCTGTAAGGGATTCGACGGCTCGGCAGCCATCGGCGAGTGGGTGCCCAAGGAGAAGTTCATGGATTTGCAGGCCTTGCACTTCCATCTGGACATCAACAACCAGACGGTTCAGGAGGGTTGCACCAGCGATATGCTGTATAAGATAGATGAGATTATTGCCTACATCTCACAGTTCTTTACTCTGAAAACAGGCGACTTGTTATATACCGGCACCCCAGCTGGTGTGGGACCGGTGAAGATTAACGACCATCTGGAAGGCTGGTTGGAAGAACGAAAAGTACTCGACTTTCATTGCAAATAATGCAATAAAAGTCAGTAATTTACGTTAATACATATAGTGAAGACTATCAGCACGTTACTATCAGTGCTGCTCATGATAGCCTTAGGCACCACGGCCAAGGCACAAGGGCGGTATGCGGAACACTCGGTGCTCCGCGAGGGTAACTGGGCAAAAATCAGCGTAGCCGAAACCGGTTTTTATGCGCTTACCGATGCACTCATCAAAAAGGCAGGGTTCAGTGATGCCAGCAAAGTAAAGATATACGGCTATGGCGGCGCGCTGCAACCCGAACGCCTGACTGGCGACTACCTGACTGCTACCGACGACCTGAAAGAGGTGCCCACTTGCACGATGAACGGTCAGCGGGTGTTCTACGGCATCGGACCGGTAAACTGGAATAGTAAGGAATCGCTCGTGCGCACACGCAATCCTTATTCTGATTATGGCTATTATTTTCTGACCGAAAGCGACGGTGAGCCGTTGACGACCGACAGCGCTACCTTAGTGGCACAATGCTACCCCGCAGCCAAACACTACCATCAACTATATGAGGTGGATAACTACTCGTGGTATCACGGCGGCAGAAACCTGTTTGACAAGACGCTCTACACCATCGGCACGCCACAAACCTACGCCCTGAAAGCCACTGGTAGCACAGGCAGTATAGGCATTGCCCTCACAGCCGATGCCGACTACGAAGCCACCATCAGCGTCAACGATTCGCTAGTAGCCACCATCAGCAAGAATGTATCACTCGACAGCTACACCAAAGCCGATGAACAACTGTGGCAGTACACACTGAACAACCTGAAGGCCGACAACACCATCAGTATCACACAAAAATCTGGTGGAAATCTGCGTCTGGATTATATCGACTTGCAGCACGATAGTCCTGCTCCCATCACCATCAGACTACCAGAATATGTGTATCACATAACCAACCAAGACCATCATGCCGACCCACAAACCGACATGGTCATTATCATACCCACCTCGCAACAGCTATTAACCCAAGCCATGCGATTGAAAGAACACCACGAACAGCACGACGGTCTGCGCGTAACCATCGTACCTGCCGACGAACTGTATAACGAATTCAGTAGCGGCACCCCTGATGCCACCGCCTATAGACGTTACCTAAAAATGCTTTTCGACCGTGCCAGCACAGATAGCGACAAACCACGCTACCTGCTGCTAATGGGTGATGCAGCCTGGGACAACCGTATGAACACTGCCGAATGGAAAGGTTACAATCCTAACGACTTTTTGCTTTGCTACGAAAGTGAGAACTCGTTCAGTCAAGTGAATTGCTTTGTAAGCGATGACTACTTCTGTCTGCTCGATGACGAGGAAACAATACAAACCAATAACGGCGGCCATACCAATTTTACAGGAAAACCCGATGTAGCTGTGGGCCGTCTGCCTGTGCGAACAGCCGAAGATGCCCGTATATTAGTGGATAAGATCATTAGCTATGCTCAAAATGAACATGCAGGTGCTTGGCAAAATGAGATATGTATGATGGGCGACGACGGCAACAACAATGCTCACATGAAGACCGCCGACAAGGTGGCGACGATGATAGAAACCACCTACCCCAACTACAATGTAGATAAGATATACTGGGATGCCTACCAACGCACCTCGTCGAGCACCGGCTACAGCTATCCCGACGTGACACGCCTCATCAAACAACAGATGCAGAACGGAGCGCTTATCATGAACTACTGCGGTCATGGTGCTCCCTATGCCATGAGTCATGAGCTGGTGATGAAACTAACCGACTTTGAAACCCAGCAGAGCAACTACCAGCCATTGTGGATGACCGCCTCGTGCGACATCATGCCCTTTGACGGACAGGAAGAGAATATCGGTGAGACGGTGATGCTGAACAGCAAAGGTGGCGGCATAGCATTCTTTGGCACCACACGCACAGTCTATGCCACCTATAACGAAGTAATGAACCTGGCTTTTACTAAATACGTGCTTGCCCCAGGCATGCCGATAGGCGAAGCTGTACGACTAGCCAAGTGCGAACTGGTGGACAAAAACAGCGACCTGACTTGTAACAAGTTGCAATACACCCTACTAGGCGACCCCGCTCTGCAGTTAGCTACCCCTAAACAAGAGATTTTCGTTGACAGTATCAACAACCAAGCAGCTACCGACGGCATCAAGCTAGCTGCAGGTTCAGTCGTAAAGATAGTAGGCCATATTGCACAGAATAGCCATACCGATAGCGACTTCAACGGAATAGTAAACCTAACAGTAAGAGATGCCGAAGAAACTATCACCTGTCGACTGAACAACACTGGTAGCGATGGTGCCGACAAAGCATTTGTTTATCATGACCGCACCAACTATCTCTATCGCGGTTCAGAGCATGTGAACAATGGAACCTTCCACATCACATTTGCCATCCCGAAGGATATCAGCTATACCGACGGCAACGGTCTGATGACTCTCCATGCCATCAGTTCCGACAAGATTCGATCAGCCCACGGCAAGAATGAAAGTTTTGAACTGATAGGTAGCGAGACTGCCTTAAACGACTCTATCGGTCCATCGGTGTATTGTTACCTCAACTCAAAAGCATTTAAAAATGGCGACAAGGTGAACACCACCCCCTACTTCATAGCCGAACTTTACGACGACAGTGGCATCAACGCCTCAGGTGGAAGCATCGGTCACGATTTAGAACTCATCATCGATGGGGATAAGAACAAGACATATCATCTGAATGATTATTTTGAGTACGACTTTGGTGATTATCGTAGTGGCAGCATCGGTTTTAGCATACCCGAACTGAGCGTTGGCATCCATAAACTGCTATTCAGAGCATGGGATGTGTTGAACAACTCGACCACCACCGAACTGATATTCGAGGTAAGCGAGGATGCTGGTTCGGGCGAATTCAACGTTACCTGCACGCAGAACCCAGCCCAAACAAATACACAGTTTGTCATTACCCACAATCGCCCTGGCAGCGAACTGAAGGTGGTATTAGATGTGTTTGACTTAGGTGGCCGACAGGTATGGCGACAAACCGATACGGTGACGCCTAGCAGCGATACGATTACAATAGACTGGAACCTGAACGTGGCTGGTGGCAGCCGACTACGCACAGGCCTCTATCTGTGTCGTCTGACTCTGAACGACGGCGATGCAAAAACCGTTAAATTACTGATTAAAAGCAATAATTAGCAATAGAGATACGTTATAATGATATGATAACAAAAAACAGCATATTTACAAAAAAACGCGCTCTCGTAACATTGTTCACAATGAGCTGCTCATTCTTTACTGCATCGGCTCAGGACGAGAAAAACGTCATGTTCAATCCCGTAGAGCACGCCGTGATATCACAGACCATTGCACCTGATGCCCGCGGTGCCGGTATGGGAGACGTAGGTGCAGCCACCGATCCCGACGTAAACTCACAGTATTGGAATCCTGCCAAATACCCCTTCTGCATCAGTCGCGCAGGCATTGCCTTAAACTACACACCATGGCTGCGACAGCTGGTAAATGATATCGACTTAGCCTATCTGGTTGGCTACTACCGCATTGGCGACTATTCGGCCGTCAGCGGTTCGCTGCGCTACTTCTCGTTAGGCGAAGTGTTTGCCAACGACGGTATGACGGTAAAGCCCTACGAGATGTCGTTTGATGTGGCCTACTCGATGATGCTGAGTGAGAACTTCTCACTGGCAGCAGCCATCCGCTGGATATACAGCGACCTGCGCTACGACTACAGCGAAGACTCGAAACCCGCATCGGCCTTTGCCGCCAACCTGGCGATGTACTATAATAAATATGTGATGTTAGGCAGTCGCGAGTGCCAGTTAGGTATCGGTCTGAACATGTCGAACATCGGTAGTAAAATCAGCTACTACGGCGATGACGAGAGCCAGTTCCTGCCCGCCAATCTACGATTTGGTGCCTCACTCATGGTGCCTATCGATGAGTATAACCGCTTCTCTATCTCTGCTGATGCCAACAAATTATTAGTACCAACCGTGCCACGACAGGAGGAAGGAGAATCAAACAGCGACTATCAGGACCGTGTGCGCCGCGAATATAGCGACATGAGTGCCATCAGCGGCATATTCAAGAGCTTTAGTGATGCTCCTGGCGGATTCAGCGAAGAGATGAAGGAGATACAATGGAGCGTTGGTGCCGAATACGTATATCACGATCAGTTTTCACTGCGTGCCGGTTACCACCATCAAGCAGAAGAGAAAGGAAACTTGAAGTATTTCACCGTAGGCGGAGGCTTCAAGATGAATGTATTCTCACTCGATGTAGGCTACGTCATCTCTACTGCTCGCAGTAATCCACTCGACCAGACACTTCGCTTCTCCTTGACATTCGACATGGATGGTATTAAGGACCTGTTTAGACATTAAAGATTAAAGATTAAACATTGAGAATATGAAGATTAGAGTAGGAATGGGCTTTGATGTCCATCAGTTAGTTGAAGGCCGCGACCTGTGGATGGGCGGCATTAAGTTGGAACATAGTAAAGGACTGTTAGGACACAGCGACGCAGACGTGTTGCTGCATGCTGTATGCGATGCCCTTTTGGGGGCAGCCAACATGCGAGATATTGGCTACCACTTCCCCGACACAGCAGAGTTTACTGATGGTATGGATAGTAAAGTTATCCTGAAAAAGACTATTGAGCTGATAGCTACCAAAGGCTATAAGTTGGTAAATATCGATGCCACTATCTGTGCAGAGCGCCCCAAAATGAATCCACACATCCCTGAGATGAAGGCTTGCATGGCCCAAGTAATCGGTTGCGACGAGGACGATATCTCTATCAAAGCCACCACCACCGAGAAACTAGGCTTCACCGGACGCGAAGAAGGCATCTCGGCTTATGCTGTGGTACTGATAAAAAAGGAATAAAAAGAGTGATGCCACAACCCTCACGAGCTGTGGCATCACAAAAGCCTATGTTTAACTAAAAATCCTTTTCAAAAAAAGAAATTTTCAGTCCAACAGGACCAAAAATTTGAAAGTTTAAAAGGGAGCTTCACAGCGACCTCCAGTTATCCCACTGTTGAAAACTTTCTTTTACCAATAACTAAAAACCTAAAACTATAAATATTACTACTAACCTAAAACAATCTAATCTATTAACCTTTTGACGATGCAAAGGTACGATGTTTTTTCGAATTACACAAGCATTTCTGCAGAATAAGTGTATAAATACACGCCATTCTTGATTTATATCAACCATTGTGCGCGAACACATACATTTTTTTACTTATTTTTACTCGGTTTTAACAAAACCTCAAATATTATTTGGTTTTCTTCTCACTTATTCGTATCTTTGCAACCATAATGAAGGTACTTATAGTAAATACAAGTGAGCGAACAGGTGGGGCAGCTGTAGCTGCCAACCGCTTGATGAAGGCCCTGAACAATAGTGGTGTAAAGGCAAAAATGCTGGTACGCGACAAATGCAGCAACAATCTGACAGTAGTCGGATTGCCTAAATCACCCATGAAACACTGGCACTTCCTTTGGGAACGGTTTGTAGTGTTTTGTCATCTGCACTTTAACAAGCATCACTTGTTCGAGATTGACATTGCAAATACTGGCAGCGACATCACGCAGCTACGTGAATTTCAAGAGGCCGACATCATCCACCTGCACTGGATTAACCAGGGTATGCTCTCACTTGGCAATATCCACAAGATTCTGCAGACTGGCAAGCCTGTGGTATGGACCATGCACGACATATGGCCAGCCACAGCCATCTGTCATCTGACGCTCAATTGCCGACAGTTTACAACAGGCTGTCATAACTGCTACCTGTTGCCAAACAATGGTTCCAACCATGATCTGGCTTACAAGATATGGCAACGAAAAAAGGCTATGATAAAAGATGAGAACATCTACTATGTGGCCTGCAGCCGTTGGTTGGAATCAGAAGCCAAGAAAAGTGCATTACTCTATGGACAAAAGATCACCAGCATTCCTAACTGTATAGATACACATATATATAAGAAAGGAAACCAACAGGAAGCCCGCCAGCGATTAGGTCTGCCTGCCAACAAGAAACTGATACTCTTCGCTTCACAACGAGTCACCAACGAGAACAAGGGCATGAGTTATCTGATAGAAGCTTGCAAACAACTGGCTACAGATCATGAGCAGCCCGGTGTAGTCATCCTGGGCGGGCATGCCGAAGAGGTGGTCAATCAATTGCCATTAGATTCATACCCACTGGGCTATGTGAACGATGAGCATCGTATTGTTGACGTGTATAATGCAGTTGACGTGTTTGTACTGCCATCGCTATCAGAGAATCTGCCTAACACCATTATGGAAGCAATGGCCTGTGGTGTACCCTGCGTGGGATTCAGAGTTGGCGGCATACCAGAGGAGATAGACCATAAGAAAAATGGCTATGTGGCAGAATACCGAAATGCAGAGGACCTGGGCCGTGGAATCAATTGGATTCTGAACGAAACAGACTATGAAGCACTGAGCAAGCATGCCATCCATAAGGTGGCGCAAAACTATTCGCAACAGAGTGTCGCTTTGAAGTACCTGGATATCTATCAGCAGGCCATGGCCTTTAAACACTACCACTTATGATACGCATCACCTACGTCACTATCACATACAACGCAGCCCAAGTACTGAAGCGCACCCTTGACAGTGTGCTGCAACAGGATTATCCCGAAATAGTACACTTAATCATCGATGGTGCATCAACCGACGATACGCTGAAGATTGTAGATGACTATACCGCTCAGTCGAACGCAGCCGGAAACGGGCATCAGGTAAAGGTGACTTCCGAACCCGACAAGGGCATCTACGACGCCATGAACAAAGGCTTACGCGGCGTAGATGGCGACTACGTTTGTTTCTTGAACGCCGGCGATTTCCTCCCCGCCCCCGACACCGTCCGCCGCATAGCCGAAGCAGTCACCAACACCCATCAACCAACATCCACCACCCAACTACCAGCAGTGCTGTACGGTGACACCGACATTGTAGATGGCGAGGGCCGTTTCCTGCATCACCGCCGATTGGCGCCACCCGAAAAACTTACTTGGAAATCATTCCGTCAAGGCATGCTCGTGTGCCACCAGGCTTTTTATGCGCGCACCGATTTTGCCATTGCCACACCTTACGACATGCAGTACCGCTACTCTGCCGATGTGGATTGGTGCATACGTGTGATGAAGGCTGCTGCCAAGGAAAACGAACCTCTGCTCAATCTGCACATGGTAGTGGCCAATTACACCCAAGAGGGCCAAACAACACTCCACCACCGTGAATCACTCATGGAGCGATATCGGGTGATGGAGCATCATTACGGACGGGTACAGACCTTGCTTCTGCACTGTTGGTTTGCCGTCCGCGCACTACTAAAATACTAACAAACTACCTTACTATGATTTTTTTCTTATTGACAATATAGACTCCTTTGTTCAGTGAAGATCTTGATGTGCCCACCTTGCGCCCCTGAAGGTCATAAACGGTATATGCAGCATTAGGATTATCCTGATCAATATGACGTATGGCCGTAGCTGTCACAGTAGTTTTAAGGCCTTCATTGCCGAAATAGTAGCCACCGTTGGTAAACTTCATATTTACTGTCTGAATGCCAGCACCACTGAAGATGATGAGGTCAGGATTTGTAGTGGCTGTTACGGTCCACTTCCATACGCTATTGCCATTATCTGTTGTGCCTATCTTTGTTGCATTCACGCCAGGCCAATTGGCACCAAGGTAATCCTCTCCCTTGCCATTGTTTATCCAAGCCCAAACAAATATTTGACTGCCCCATGAGATAGGAGCCTCGAAGAAAGCACAGCGCTCACCCTCTTCCATTGTACAGAAGGTTGGTACACCTGCATATTCACCATCTTTCTCTTCTACGGTATTTATTTCTGGATAAACAATAGTGGCTGGATCAAGATCGCTCACATAATATACATAATGGTATCCGCTGATGACTTTCTTCCACTCACTACCTTTGGGCGTGTAATCAGCGGCATTGGTTCCCACCACAGCAAGCAGTTTGCCGTTGGTACCAGTTGTCTGCGCAGCATAGTAGCCCTTAGCCGATGCCAAATTCGTAGTAGCACTGGTGTTGGTAATTCCCACAGCCTTACGCACAGTTATCATGTTGGCAATCTCCTGTCTATAGGCTTTCCAATGAGTGAGGAACACACAAGGTGTACCTGGCATGGCCAGCAGATAAGCATTAGCTGCTAAAGTATCCTTTTTGAGAGGGTCCTGATCTGCATCAGCACGCTTCTCGGTATCATGATTCTCCACAAAGGTCACTGCATACTGACGATAGCTACCACTCTCATTCTTGGCGCTAACCAATGGCCAGTTACCTTCATTCTGCTTACCAAGTTGTGTCCAATCACCATTATTGGCAGCATTTCTTACGGTATAACGGAACTGGAAGTCGAAAGCAGCACTTGTCTTGCCTGTACCTTCAATCCAATTTTTGATAGTATTGCTGCTATCCCAGCACTCACCTACAGAGAACTGAGGTTTACTATCCTCATTATACATCTTGGTATATTCGGCACTGTAGCCTTTCACCATGTCATAGCGAAATCCGGTATAGCCCAAATCGTTGAGCAGGAACTTGAGATAGGCCTTGACATTGTTCTGCACATTCTCGCTCTTGTGATCCAAGTCGCGCATACCATCCCAACCTTCGCCTGTATCCTTATTCGGACCCACCTGATAATTTTTTGCTGCCTCATCATTGCTGCAGATATCATTATAAGTGAGCTGATAGGTTACGCCATTATAGGTCTCCGCAGGAAAATCAGTCCACGATGAGAGATTACGGCGGTGGTTGACAACCACATCAGCAATGGTGCCTATACCTTTTTCTTTAAACGTTGCAATCATCGAGCGTAACTCCTCTTCTGTACCGAAAGAACTATTATAGTTGTTAAACCAGTACAGATCGTCGTAGCCCATCGATCGTCCGCCACAGTAGCCACTCTGTGGAATCCACACCAGGTCGAACACCTTCGCGAGGTCGTCAGCCTGTTTCTCCAGACGTATCCACTGTGTATCGGCATAAGAGTCCCAGTAGAACCCTTGCAACATCACACCGCTATAATCTTTGGGCCATCCCTGAGCCATCGCAGCCATTGCCACAATGCAGAATATGAATGTAGAGTAAAGTCTTCTCATACGCCTTTTAGTTATCTGTATTCTTGTTTTTGCTGCAAAGATATGAAAAAAGCCGCTTGGTTATTCTCCAAGCGGCTCAATTTTTGTAAGTCACAATGTGCAAACGGTTGCACCAATCACTTTACTTTATTGTTTGGTGATAACAACCTTGTGCTTTCCTTCGCAACTCAGATAGAGCTGGAACTTATAAGTACCGTCAGCATCAACAATGATGTTGGCACCGTTGTCCTGGGTCAGGTTATTGTAATTCTTACCATCGCCATTAGCACCACCCCAGCTGATAGCCCAGTCGTGGTTCATACGGAACTTGAAGCCATTAGCATTGACAGCAGCGGTAGCCTCCCAACAGCCTTCCTCCTTGTTGTAGGTCATATCTACATCAGCACCCCAACCATTGAAGTCGCCAATGATACTGATGACATCAACCTTGGTCAAGCTGTAACTCAATGCACCTGCATCAAGATTAATCTGATAGAAACCTGCACCTGGGTCTGGACAGTTTGGTCCACCCGTAGACTGCAGTGTTCCACTCAAGTTATCACCGCTCACATACTCCAGGTCATTATCCCAGTTATCCTCGTTGGGCTTAAACTTGAACTCGCCATCCAGATAATAGTAGCCGAGATACTTTCCATCGCCACTAGGACCATAGAGTGCGTGGGCTGTTCCCCAACCACTCTCGTTACCAATCTCATAGAAATACTCACCGAAATTCAGAGCATCATATTTCCATGTCTGGTCGAGCATATTGAACTGCACACGATAGAACTTAGCGCCATCCACATGTTCGATAAAGAGATTGCCACCAACATTGTCTGTAGCAAACTTACCCTCAGTATCGGATGCGGTGAGACACTTAGACCAGTCGCCACCGATACCAGACTTTGGTGTAACCTTGAACTCGATGTTCGCACCAGTAGCAGGAATGAGCACGGTGAATACAGGGTTCTCATATACATCACCACCGCCATTGGTCAGCTCGAGTGAGGTATTAGTGTTATCCCAATTATTTACTGAACCTGTGATATAGTAAGCCTCCTCAATCACTGGAGCGTTTGGTGTGGCTGTCAGAGTGGTGTTGGCAGTCTTCACAAACGAAGCACCATTCACATTAATGGCAGCAGCTACCAGAAGATTGGTAGTACGTGCTACAGGACGACGCCCCCAGAGGCTGTAAACAGCAGCCTCTAGTTCTTTCGTATCAGCAAAACCATCCAGGTCAACAGCAACTTCCTCTGTTGGTTCACCAGCCTCGTTGAGCAAATATACCTCATAAGCGCTGACGGTAGCCTCCTCAGGACCAGCAACAGATGCAGTAAACATCTGAACCTTGTCGGCTGAAACAGTTGCAAAGTCTATAGCACTTGCAGGAGAGGCATTCAAGCTTACGCTATAAGCCTCCTCAGGAGCGTTGCTAAATGGCTTGGCCCAGTCTTTATAATCATCGGTACAACTTGCCATCAGCAAGGCCATACCCATTAATGATAATATCTTTTTCATAATTCTACGTCGTTATTAAATTACTCGATAACTACATGATGTTTGCCCTCGTAAGAGAGATAGAGCTTGTAGGTGTGAGTACCGCCATCGCTATTCAGGTTTGCACCATCCTGCGTCAGTTCGGTCTCAGTACCACCCCAGTTGATACCCCAGTCGTGGTTTGCACGGAACTTATACTCGCCAGAAACCTCGCCTGTTGTTACCTCCCAGTAGCCGTCGGCATTCCATGTCATCTCTACATCGCCAGCCCAATCATTGAAGCCACCGATGATACTGATATTGGTGATAGGTGTAACACTATAGGTCATCTCGTTCAGATCGACTGTAATCAGATAGAATCCAGCATCAACGCCTGGCATATTAGGACCACCGCTAATATCAGCAATCTTGCCTTCGCCGTCGTTCTCCCAGTCACCATTCCAGTCACCCTCGTTTGGTTTGAACTTGAACTCACCATCGAGCCAGTAGAAGCCCTTATAGATACCATCCTGGTTAGGACTGCGCAAAGCATGAGCAGTGCCCCAGCCACTCTCGTTACCAATCTCATAGATGAACTCTGGGAATGAAGGAGCGATATCAGCTGTAGGAACAACTATGATATTAACTGTATTAGAATAGATCTTAGAAGCACCCTTGGTTATGGCCGAAGCGCGAACCGTGAGAGTGACGTCATCTGGGATATCAGCTTCCTTCTCCCAGTTACCCATAGCATTAACGGCTTTAGCCAGTTTAGCGGCATCGATAGAGCCATTGCCACCAGTAAAGCTTGCAGGCAGAATCACATAATTAGGAATGGTGCTACCACTCTCATCAGCCTCAGCCTCCTCAGTAGAAACGGTGAAACTACCATCGATAGATGCCTCCAGCTGAAACTCAGCCTCGACAGGGAATCCATAGTCGGGCGAAGACCATGTGAAAGGCAACTCTGTAGATGTAGCCAGGTTGACAGGCATGCTGGCATAAGCCGGTGTATTCAGCACAAATGTAGTAGGCTGACCCAGCGTTGGGTTGGAGTCGTTGTCATCGCTACAAGCGGTGAACAGGCCCACGCTGCAAAGCAGCAGCAGTGTTGACTTCAATATTGTTTTCATAATTATCAATTTTCTAATCGTTTCTTTAGTACGCTTGCCTAAGCAAGAATTATTCATTCTCAATTAATCAATAGCCAGGATTCTGAGTCAAATTTGGATTAGCTGTCAGATCCGTTGTTGGGATAGCAAAGATGTTTTTCGAAGCATCGAAGTTACGGCCATTAAAGGCACCGCCCTTCCATTGCCATACATAATCGCTACTACCACCGAACTTGCCGAAGCGAACGAGGTCCATACGGCGACGCCCCTCGAAGTAGAACTCACGGCACCACTCATCGCAAATCTCATTAAGTGAGTAGTTGGCCTTGGTCTCAGCATTGGCACGAGTGCGCAGTGCGTTGATAGCAGCTGCAGCCTCTGCATTTGTAGCACCACCATTCAGGCGAGCCTGTGCCTCAGCATAAGTCAGATAAGCCTCAGCAACGCGCATCAGGAAGAAATCGCCATCAGGGAACTGTCCACTCTTGGTAGATGCGCCTGTAGAAGTGAAATTGGTGAACTTAGCTACGGCATAACCACTCTTGAATGTGCTGACATCCTCATTATCCAATGTACGTCCATTGGTGTCGAAGATTGCACGATCATCGCCAGCAGCAGCTGCTACGTCAGCAGGACTAGCCTCTGGTGCGTCGTGGTTGGGGAAGAACTTCTCGATGAGCTGAGGACGAGCACGGTTACCGCCCCAAGCCTCTGTTGTTCCATTGCTATCAGACATATCAGCATCGTGAGTAGAAGCCAACAGGAACAGAGTTGTACCCCAAGAAGTGGTGCGAACACCATCCTGCAGAATGGGGAATACAGCCTCGTAAGCGGCATCTGTCTCACCATTGTCGCCCATAAACAACATCTGATAAGCACTCCACTCGTTAACACCCTTGGTGTTGAGCTTATAGCTTGAGTCCATCACCTTTTTTGCATAGTCGGCAGCCTTCTGCCACTGAGCAGTACCGGTATAAACCTCAGCGTTCAGGTACAAACGGGCCAATAGCAACCAAGCAGCAGCCTTGTCTACACGACCATATCCACTCTCCGATGATTTCTTGGCCTGGGCAGCATTCAAGCTACCTTCGATATCCAGAAGCTCACTCTCAACAAAGTTGAACACCTCCTGACGTGAGTACTGAACAGGTTTCTCTGAAGAGATGGCAGTTACGAAAGGTACATTGCCCCAACCATCCATCAGGTTAAAGTAGTTCAGTGCACGCACAAAACGTACTTCGGCGGTCATCGCTGCATTATAATCGCTGAACTTCTGCAGATACTGATTGCAAAATGAGATACCTGTGTACAAGCGATAGTAGTAGCCACGCAGCATAGGATGACTGGCATCATAAGTATTATAGCAGAAGTTGGCAATACCCTCATCACCCCATCCGCAGATAGCCTCATCGGTTGTCAGCTCCTGAGCATTCCACATCTGGCGCACATAACCTGATGTACCACCATCGATACCGTCAACGTCGCAATCGCCATTAGCACCGCCGTTTCCAGCTACAGCAATATTGGCATAGCACTTATTGAAAAGTGCCTCCGGCTGGATGTCTGTATTCAGGTTTGGATCGATAGGTGTAACGTCCAAGTCCTTTGTACAGGAGCTAAAGCCTACTGCAACGAGTAAGGCAGCCGCCGGAATGATATTTTTGATATATGTTTTCATTGTTACCTTATTTAATATGTTAGAAGTTCAGATTCAAACCAAGGATGAATGAGATAGGACGGGGGTAGAGATTATTATCGATACCGCCGAACACTTCTGGGTCGATGCCCTTATACTTCGTGATGGTGAATACATTCGAAGCAGTAGCATAAATACGACCGCTCACGCCCTTGTAGCTACCCATTGGGAACAGATCCTGGAAGCTGTAACCCAGTGTGATGTTATCGCACTTGAGGAATGAGCCGTTCTGTACCCAATGATCAGAAAGTTTAGCCTCCAGATCATAGGTCTGCCAGTTGTAATCGAGCGCTGCAACAGGACGGTTGCCAAAGAAGTTGTTACCGCTTGAGTAGAGCTCACCAGCACTCAGGTTCACATTACCCGACATCAGGTTATTGAATACATAGTTGCCAATGCTTGCACGGAGTGTAAAGCCGAAGTCGAAGTTCTTATACTCCAGACGAGAGCTCAGACCCATGGTAACAGGAGCCATTGGACTCTTATAATAGTACTTGTCAGACTCTGTAATCTGTCCGTCGCCATTGCGATCTACCACCTGACCCTCGATAGGCTTACCTGCCTTGTCATAAACCTGCTGGTAAACATAGAACGAGCTCATAGGGTGACCTACAGCGTGGGCCTGGGCAGTAACACCTGTACCACCGCCGATACCACCTGTTGGTACGAAATAACTCTTATCATCGCCACCAATCAGTTCGGTAATCTCATTGTGGTTGTAAGTCAGGTTATAGTCAACGGTCCAGTACCAATCCTTAGTCTGGATAGGTTTAGCACCGATAGTAACCTCGATACCTTTGTTCTCCATCGAACCGATGTTGGTCATCACAGTGTTCTTGAAGTTAGAACCTGCAGCCACGTTAGCGCTGTTCAGCAGGTCGGTGGTCTTACGATAGTAAGCATCCACGCTCAGAGTGAAGCGCTGGTTCAGGAATCCAAAGTCGAGACCTACGTTATAGGTATCAGTAGTCTCCCACTTCAATGTTGGGTCGTAAGCATCTGGACGAGCCAGTGTACCATCACCGCTGATATCGTAGTAGCTACCAACACCAGTATTCATGGCATAGATGGCGAAATAGTTATAGTCGCCGATACCATCCTGCTGTCCGGTCTTACCATAGCTGAGACGGAGCTTCAGGTCAGAGAGCCACTTAATATTCTTGAAGAATGTCTCCTCACTCATCTTATAAGCAAAAGCAGCTGATGGGAAGAGTGCCCAGTGATCCTGGAATCGTGAAGAACCATCATCACGCAGTGTAGCAGTGATATAGTAGCGATCCATCAGGATATAGTTCATACGTCCGAAGAAAGAAACCAGATAGTTTTCTGTCTTATAACGATAGGTTGACTCATCGTGCTTCTCACCAGGATGCTCGCTGTTGGTGCTTGGATAAAGTCCCCAATAGTTGTTACGCTGTGAGCGCCAGAAGTGCTGCCACTCGTAACCACCCATGATATCGAAGTGATGAATATTAGCAAAATCCTTATAGTACTGTGCATAGGCAGAGAGTGTGAGGTTACGCTTGGTAATCTTATCCCAACCATGTGAGCCGTAGTAGATAGCTGCTGGTGAAGCGCTATCAACATCAGTCCACTGCTTACCCTCTGAAATATCGGCGCCTAAAGTAAGGTGAAGGCGCAAATCCTCAAAACCATGAATTTTATAATCGGCCTCAGCATTACCAATAAACGAACGGCTGATGGCACGGTCGTCCTTCAGTTCCAGCAGCGCCACAGGGTTACTGGTGGCATTGCGGTTAGTGGTAACATCCCATGTTGGGTCGTTCAGCGAGCCACCAGGCATTGTCCACTCCCAGTAACCACCGAAGTTCTTATTGCCACCATGAACAGGCTTAGTGGGGTCGAAAGAAACAGCGGCACCAATGGCACCACCATCAGCATACTGCGACTTAGCCCACATGCCTTTAGCATTCAAGTTCAGCGTCAGGTGATCATCAAGCAGTGATGGGTTCAAGTTCAGTGCAGCGGTATAACGCTTGAAGTCAGAAGTCTTCAAGATACCCTGCTGATCGGTGTAGCCCAATGATACTCGATAAGGCAGATTCTTCACAGCACCAGCCACTGTCACATTGTGGTCGTGGCTCCAAGCGGTACGATAAATCTCCTTCTGCCAGTCGGTATTGGCAGTGCCAAGTTCAGCCAGGATCTTATCCTCACTCATGTGACCAGCATAAACCTTTTTCACCAGGTCGCGATACTGATTGCCATCCAGCACGTCAACAGTCTTCTTTTTTGCGCTCAGGGTTACACTACCTGAGTAAGAAACCTGAGGTGCGCTACCCTTGCGGCCCTTCTTAGTGGTGATGATGATAACACCATTAGAACCACGGCTACCATAAATGGCTGTTGCAGAAGCATCCTTCAGCACGTTGAAGCTCTCAATATCCTGTGGATTAACCATTGAGAGAGGGTTAGCAAGACCTTTCACGCCATTGTTGTCCATAGGAACACCATCGATAACAATAAGTGGGCTGTTTGATGCATTCAGAGAAGAACCTCCACGAATACGAATGGTAGAACCACCACCAGGGGTACCACCATCACTGGTTACATTGACACCAGCAATCTTACCTTGCATCATCTCCTGTGCATTAACAACCAGACCCTTATTTTTGGTATCTGGCTTCAAAGCTGTAACCGAACCTGTCAGGTCGCTCTTTTTCACTGCACCATAACCGATTACCACTACTTCATTCAGTACAGCAGCATCGTCCTGGAGCGTGATTACCAAAGTAGGAGCAGCCTTTACCGTCTGGCTCTGATAGCCAATATAGCTAACGGTAATGTTTGCACCCTGATTAGCCTTCAGAACGAAGTTACCGTCGAAATCAGTAACAGTGGCGACTTGAGTGCCGTCCACGCGTACTGTTGCGCCAATAATGGGTTCGCCTGTAGCATCTTTCACATGGCCTTTTACATCAATCTGAGCAAAGGCACTTACCGATAGGAACAGGGCCAAAATAAGGCCAAGCATCCTAAACGGAATTTGAATGTTTACCTGCTTCATCATTACATTAAATTAGAGTTAATTTGTTATTGTTATATCGTTTTAAGCTACTACTGAGCTTGAATTTACAGTTTCATCGGTGCAAAGATAAAGCAGTTTTCGATACGTTATTCGTTTTTATGTTTAAAAATGTTATTTTTGAAATGCAAACGTTTGCACATCAATTAACATTTGAGTAATTCACCAAAAAGTTGTATCTTTGCAGGCATGATGAGATACTACTTACTATTATTATTAGCAACTGTCACTACGATATGTTGTGGAGCTGACTTTAAGATTGAAGTCAGTCAAAAGCGTCAGACTATCCAGCATTTTGGTGCCTCTGATGCCTGGTCGATGCAGTTTATCGGTCAGTGGGAGAACCAAGCCGAGCAGGAAAAGATAGCAGATTGGCTCTTTTCACTCGAAAACGATGTGCAAGGTAAGCCCAAGGGAATCGGTCTGTCCATCTGGCGTTTCAACTTAGGTGCGGGCAGTGCCGAACAGGGCGAAGACTCACAGATACAGCCAGGCACCCGTACAGAGTGCTTCCTTACCAAGGATGGCACTTACGATTGGACAAAACAGGCAGGACAGCGCAAATTCCTGAAGATGGCCAAACAGCGAGGCGTACCTTATTTCCTGGCTTTTCTTAATTCAGCGCCCGTCTATTTCACCCAAAATGGTTTGGCCACCAACACTGGCCGTGGCGGCACGATCAACCTGAAGGACGACTGTTACGACGATTTTGCACGCTTTATGGCCACTGCTGTTAAGGGCATAGAGGCACACGATGGTATCCACTTCGATTATCTGTGCCCGGTTAACGAGCCTGATGGGCACTGGAACTGGCTGGGCCCCAAACAGGAAGGATCGCCTGCAACCAACCGCGAGATAGCCCGCCTCGTTCGCGAAACCAGTAAGGCATTCAAGAAGCAAAACCTGAGCACTCAGATTATTATGGATGAGTCGAGCGACCTGCGCTGTTTACTGGCTACCCACCAGACCAATTGGGAGCGTGGTTATCAGATACGTACATTCTTCTCAAAAGACAGTACCCAAACCTATTTGGGCAATCTGCCTAATGTACCACGCCAGATAGTGGGGCACAGTTATTGGACCAACACCCCTGTACCCTATATGCGAGAGATACGCGAACAACTGCGCGACACCATTGCCAAATACGGACTGAAGTTCTGGCAGACAGAACTTTGCATTATGGGCAACGACGAAGAGATAGGTGGTGGCGGTGGCTACGATTTTTCAATGAAGACGGCTCTTTACGTGGCTCGTGTGATACATCACGACCTGGTGTTTGCCGATGCCGAGAGCTGGTCTTGGTGGCGCTCTGTTGGCGAGGATTATAAAGACGGACTGATTCGTGTTTATACCGCCGACCACATGAAGAGCGGCTATGCTGTAGATTCGCGACTGATGTGGGCGCTTGGCAACTATAGCCGATTTGTTCGTCCAGGCGCTACCCGCTACGAGGTTAGCTCATCTACCAATTTCGATCCTTACGGCGTGATGTGCTCTGCTTATCGTAACAGCAATGGCCAGTGGGTAGCTGTTGTTATCAACTATAGCAACCAGACACAGGACTTCAGTCTGCGCCTGTCAAACCAGCAGTCTGTCGAGTGGCAGATGTATCGCACCTCGGATGTATCCGGCGAAACACTGAAACCCGTGGGCAAAACAACAGGGAAGCAATCATTGCCTCCCCGTAGTATCACCACTTTTGTGGCTGAATAATTTATTTATGTTTATTCTACAAATGCTTCCATGATGGCTGTAGGCGCGGCGTTACTGTTAAAGGCGCCGAGCTTATAGCCTCCTGGCAGGCATTGCGGTTCCCAATAGAACACGCCACGACAACGGCCATTAGTTGCGTTGCGTGCCTCACGAATAACACGAGTCAGTTGGCGGCGACCTTCCTCCATTTTTTCAGGATGCTGCTCATCTACCTCAAAACCTGTTTCTACTATCATCACGTCACAACCATATTTATCACTGCAATGACGGATATTTGACATACAGTCGGAAATAATACCATCGGGATTAAGCTCGGGATGATCCTGCATAGCCCAGTATGGATAGAGAGACATGCCTATCATATCAAACTTACCACCGTACTTCTTCACGATATCCAGATTATAATCGTAAAGACTCTGCAGATGGCCACGGTCCAGATGAACGATAACGATGGCATGTGGGAATACCTTCTTCACAGCATCGTAGCCAGCACGAATAAAGCCAGCATACTGTTTGGGATTCTGTTCAATCTGCCCCATGGGCCAGAGCAGACCATTTGCCGTTTCATTACCCACTTGCACCCATCGCGGTTCAATGCCATTTGCCTTGAGTAGCGACAGCACATCGATGGTATGTGTACGCACGTCTTTTTTCATCTGCTTGTAGCTGTGATTTTTCCATGCCTCAGGAATGGGCTGTTTGGCTGGGTCGGCCCACGAATCACTATAATGGAAGTCAACCATCAGGTCCAAACCGAGCGCTTTTGCACGTTTGGCCATAGCCAGTAATTCGTACTTATCATTCATACCGCCACGTGGGTTTACCCACACTCGCATGCGGATAGCCTTCATCTGGTAGTCGTTCTTCAGTAGCTCCAGACATTCGCGTTCTTTACCATCACGGTCGTGAAATTTCACGCCATGTTTTTCCTGACCAGTGAGAAATCCCACATCGGCACCTTTCACAAAATCATTCTGGGCATAAGCACCTTGCGAAAAAAGTGCCATTACCATCGATACAAGTAGTAGTTTCATCATTTTAGTTCATTTATCCTTTGCAAAAATACAACTTTCTATATAAAAAAACAAGGCTTTTCTACAAAAATAATTGTAATTTGTCGTTATTTTAAAAATATGTTGTAATTTTGCAGCCAGGAAAAAGAAGTATAACTTATGTGTGTTATCGTTAGAACTATTCTTATAGCTTTGCTGTTACTCTGCCAGACTGCAGTTTTGGCAACAAACCATATTAGTAATTCCAACGAGAAAGCCGACTCGGCACAGCTGGTTATTACTGGCGATGCTGCTTATAAATGGGTGGGCGAACATCTCGACTCACTGGCAACCGTTTATCTGATGAAGAGTGGTAACATTCTTGATCCCGACAATATACGCGAGGAATTGAAATGCATCGGATACAATGGACTGAACGTTACCGATTATATCATGGCCAGCCGACAGATAGACAGTCTGGTACTCGCCAGACTGATTGACCGTGCCGAAGCAGAAGGTAACAAGACCATCTTTTTTATGATGGGTTCAACAGCATCTGGAAAATCGACAGCTTTAAGAAATAATCCCCAACTGAAAGCTCTGGCTAATAGTGCCGGTTTAGTTTACGATGGCGCCTTCATCAGTATTCCATCGTTCGAATCGCGCCTCAAGATGGTGCAGGAGCGAGGCTTTAAAGCCAGCATCGTGTTTGTGCATAACGACCCTGAAACGGGGTTTACAAACATGATAAACCGCCTTATCAGGTCGAACCGCGCCATGAGTCACTATTATTACGTGTATTGTTACCCGCTATTCAAGGGGCGCATAGCCTATCTACAGAAAGAGCATCCCGAAATAACGCTCTATTGCTTAGACAACAGTCACAACAAAGGTGGCATACGCGTTAGCATCGAAGAAGCCTTGACATGGGATTACACCATAACTGAAGAGCAAAAACATCATCTGAACAACATTCTACAAGAGTTTATTGACTCTGGGAAGCTAACCCCTGCACAGATTAAGGCGCTGAAAGAATAATGGACGTGAAAACAAAAAGACATATGGCTTCGTGGTTGCTATTGGCAGTATTTGTGCCAATGGTACTGATCTCGTCGCTTCACGTTCATAGTAACACTACATTATTTGGAGATGAATGCAACGAGTGCATCCAGCACCATTGTCATGGTCATATCGCTCAACAGACGATGTCGGTCCATGAGTGTGTGCTATGCCAATTCTTAACATTGCCAATGCTTGTGGCAGCGTTTGTCGCCATTGTGTTATTTGATAAAACATGTAAAACCCAGATTGCCCATCATCAAAGTATTGTTTACATTGGTGTTTGTGGCATCACAACCCTTCGTGCACCTCCTGCTGTTTAAATTATATAAATAGGTACAATCTCATTTTTAATTTAAGCAGACATAATTAAGTATGATATCAATGTTACTGGCTGCCACGCTATGTGCTGTGGAGCCTGCAGACACGACCATCAAGCTTAGTAACGTCACCGTCACCGGACAGCAACGCCGCAACTATCAAATGCGGTCGTCGCAATCAGCCGTACTGGTAAGTCGCGAGTTTCTCCAACAGAACTTTGCCGGTAGTCTGATGCAGACACTAGAAGGCATTCCTGGTGTGAAGGCGATGGCCATTGGCTCTGGCCAGTCAAAGCCCGTCATTCGCGGGTTAGGATTCAACCGACTGGCAGTAGCTGTGGATGGAATCAAGCATGAAGGTCAGCAATGGGGCGACGATCATGGATTGGAGATAGACCAGTTTGCCATCGACCGTGCCGAGGTCATCAAGGGCCCGGCCGCACTACTCTATGGCAGCGATGCCATTGGAGGTGTGCTCAGTCTCTATACCAATCACATTCCAACAAAATCGTTTAGCGGTAGTGTTCAACTCTTCGGACGTACCAACAACGAGCAGTTGGGATTATCCGCTCGTATCGAAGGGCGCACTGGCAGATTCTTCTATCGTGCTAATGCCACATTCATCGACTATGCCGATTATAAGGTGCCCACTGATAGCATCCAATACTACTCTTATTGGATACATCTCAAAAACCAGCGGCTGCGTAACACCGCAGGAAAAGAGCATGACGGAAGTCTGACTCTGGGGTATGCCGGTTATAATTTTCACACCGACCTACACGTTTCCGACAGTTACTCAAAGAGCGGATTTTTTGCCAATGCCCATGGACTGGAAGTGCGCCTTTCGGATATAGATTATGATCGTTATCGTCGTGATATCGATCTGCCACACCAGTGGGTAAACCACCTAAAGGTGACCAGTCACTCTACATGGCGCACAGATGCTACTGATGTAGAACTGAGTCTGGCTTATCAGAATAATGTACGTGAGGAGGCTTCAGAACCAGTAAGTCATGGCTATATGCCCAAGCCAAGCGACTCACTTGAGCGACGTTTCAACAAGAATACCTACACGGCTGTCTTTATGCTGCGCCACGAACTCAATGCACACACGCTGCAGGGAGGCCTTAATTGCGAGTTACAACACAACACTCGCAATGGTTGGGGATTCATTATTCCTGATTTCGACGCAAACAGTGTTGGTGCTTATATCATGGATCGTATCACCCTTGATGAAGGGTTGATACTGAATGCAGGCTTGCGTTATGATCATGCCATGACACATATCCGAAGCTATTTCGACTGGTATCAGACTCCTGTTGACAATACACCTACATACAAACAGCGTTCGGCAGATCTGCATCGCCATTTCAATAGTTTCACTTGGTCGGCAGGTGTCAACTATTCCGCTGGGCAATGGCTGTTGAAGGCTAATATCGGCAAGAGTTTCCGGGTGCCTATTCCTAAGGAGTTGGGAGCTGATGGTATCAACTATCATATCTTCCGCTATGAAAAAGGAAATACCGGGCTAGACCCAGAAAAGTCATATCAGATAGACGCCACAGTCAATTGGAGTAATGATTATCTGGAAATACAAGCAGAGCCTTATCTGAACTATTTTCCTAATTACATCTATCTAAGCCCAACGGCTCAGTATGTAGAGGGACTACAGTTGTATCACTACACCCAAGCTCGCGTATTGCGCTATGGTGTAGAGGCCGAGCTGACTTGGCATATAGACAGTCACTGGGAACTGAATACTCAAGGCGAGTATCTGTATGCCCGCCAGAAGTCGGGCGATAAAAAAGGCTATACCCTTCCTTTCTCAACACCATGGTCGGTAGATATCAGAGGAAGCTACAACTTCGAGTATCATGGCAAGGGCTTTATTGGTCTGGATGCCCATATCGTAGGTCGCCAAAATGAGATTGTACCCCCCGAAAAGCCTACAGATGGCTATTGGACACTAAACCTCTCGGCAGGCAAATACTTCCCGCTGAAAGGAGCAACCCTTCATGTAGCGCTGCATGCAGACAATCTGCTTAACCATCGCTACTACGATCACACCAGCTATTATCGCCTGATAGACGTGCCAGAACCTGGACGCAATCTGTCAATAAAAGTAGGTGTGGAGTTTTAAATAATTTACAAATCACATTTCAAAATTGATCATAACAATGAAAACAAATAAATTTTATACAAACTTTGTAATCGCTCTTTTATGTGTATTCTCTCTTGGTTTCGTGGCTTGCGACGACGATGACGACCCAAAGGTAGAAGCTCCTGTCATTGAGATAGAAGAAGCCAATATCGAGGGGGATGAACTATGTGTTGAGGCCGACATTGTGGCCATGGGACGTACTGCCTCTATCACCATTAATATCTGCGATGCCACAGGCAATACCATCAAGGTGCCATACACTGTCACATCCAGCAAGTATATTGGTGTGCTCAATGTGGATGGATTCCATGTGCATGTACCCATCGAAGGCAAGGGTGTAGTAGTAGGCGACCAGTTGAAGCTTACCGTTTCTGATGCTCTAGGACAGACGACAACTGCCACAAAAAACATCACTGAAGAGGAAGACGAGGATGAGGAGCATGATCACGATTAAACAGATGAATATGAAAAAAAGTTTTTCCTCAATTATTATACTGCTGTGCGCACTTAGTGCGTGCAGCAGTTCAGATGCCGATGATGCAAGGGATATGAACCAGCCCATCATATCAGAGGAAGGGATTATTGCCAATCCCGTAGAGTGCCAGCAGTATCATCCTGGCGATGTCATTCCAGTCCAGTATGTGTTTACCGACGATGTGGAGTTAGGACAATATAATATAGAGATACACAACAACTTCGATCACCACACGCACTCTGGTTCAGCTGTCGATTGTGAACTTGACATGAAGAAAGAGGCAGGCGACAAGGCATGGATATTCAATCAAGACTTCACCATTCCTGCCGGGCAACGCACATATACTACACATATTGACATTCCTATACCTTCCGATGCTGAAACAGGCGACTATCATTTTATGATACGCCTTACCGACCGTGCCGGATGGCAACAGCTCAAAGCCATAGCTATCAAGATAAAGTAACACTTATCTAATCGCTCAAAGAGGTTAAGCTCACATTTCTATAAAAAAATCTCCACTACTCTTGGAAAAGACCTTTATACATAGGTAATTCAAGAGAGTGGAGTTTGTTTTACAAGATACTGCAGCTATAGCAGCAAGCCTCGTTATCAGAAGCGCGATATTTCTTCCCAGCAGAAGACAGCACCGTTACGGCGGGCAGGATCGGCACCAGTATAGTCCATAGAATAAGGACTGCCCGTGGTGGGGCTCTTACCAACATAGCGATGGGTACGCATAGACATAAGCATAAACTCATGGTTGAGATAGTCCTGCCAGAGGAAGACCTCGGCTTTCGATTCATCAGCAGTCAGGCGCACATCTCCCGAGATGCCATAGCCAGAACACCATACGTAGCGACCATCTTCGCACTGCAAAATAACCTTTCCCTGTCCTTTGTCGATGATACGGAAACACGTCTGCGGGCTCTGGTCGGTCTTTTCGGTATCATAAAGCAAACCATGCTTCTGGGCGATGGCAGGCTTGCCTGTAGCCAGATTGATGATGCGGAAAACTCTGTCATATGGGATATTCTGACTACGATTGGCCTGTGGCTCTTCGACCGTAAAGTTGTCGAACTCGGCATAACCACCCTGTCGGCCCTTATGATTAAAAGCAAAGAGGGCATGCCGTGAGCCTTGGAACGAGATGAGCTGATAGCTGAGAGGCATCTCACGGCCAAGCTGCTGATAAGTATTGCCATCGAACGAATATTCGTAATGTGCCTGATTGTTATCGTAATCGCCAACCATGCGCAGATAGAGCTTTTCGCCAGCGAAAACCACATCTATCGTATCGTTGATGGCTTGTTCGAAGCATCGGAGTGTAAGGGTGCTGCCATCTTTTACGATACCAATCCACGAGCAAGGCACGTTGATATTACCAAGACCTGCCACATCACCATCCTTCATGCCCTTGACAAAGAGCTCGACGGTGGCAATGGATGAAGGTCCGATAACGCGCTGTGTGAGCGAGTTGCGAGCCCACATCAGTTGTTCGGCAGGCATCGACTGCAGGCGCAGGCGGCCCTTTTTCAGACTCCACTTAGTACCATCGGGGTTGTGGTTCCACTGCCATACTCGCCCCAGCTTAGTGGCATTAAAATTCTCGCTACGCAGATATGGGGCATGTGCTTGTGTGTTGACACCTATATTAGGTTTGAACCAGGTGCGAGGAGCGCGACCCAGATTACCTTCAAGACCAATCATAGGCCAGCCATCTTTCCAGGTGATGGGCGAGAGGCAAACGGTGCGGCCGATACTATGAAAGTCCATCATCAACAGCGCCCACCACTGACCGCTCTGATCCTGCACTATTCCCCCCTGATGAATATTTGTACAAGCAGTAGCATCTTTATCTACCTGAGGAATGCCAAACTTGGTACCATCCTCGCCAATACGGTATTTTACACCATGAGGCACCTGTGTAAGAGGGGCTGCATGGTAGCCAAACGTTTCATCGGCAGTGATGGTAACGGTTTCATAAGGTCCCCAGATGCTTTTCGAACGACTGCAAAGGGTACGACCATTAGGCAGATAATCGGTAGATATGATATAATACATACCATTAATCTTATACACATGATGCCCCTCACCTATGGCATTACCTTCGGGTATAATCACACGGTCGGTGCCCTCAACAGGACCACTCATATCGGGTTTCAGTTCGGTACAATGCACCTCGCCGTACTTATGAATGGCATAAATCTTGCCATCATCGTCGAAGAGTACGGAGAGATCATAGATATTGCCTTGCATGTTATGATGCTTCCACGGGCCACGGATATCCTTTGAGGTATAGCACTGCAGTCCCTTGCCATTGATGTTGGTAAACACATAGAACTGACCGTTGGCATAGCGGATGGCTGGTGCCCATACCCCCTGACCGTAGATCTCCTGATGATTTTTCAGAGAGAAAGCATCGTCATCGAAGTCGAAACGATCAAAACAATATGATATATTTTCCCAATTCACCAAATCTTTAGAATGCAGGATTACCAGACCAGGCACCGTATGCATGGTGGTACCAGCCAAATAATAATCATCGCCTACACGCAGGATATCTGGGTCGGAGAATTCATCATAGAACAGTGGATTGGTAAATGTGCCATTACCATTATCAGCCGTCCACGACTGAGCAGAAATTGGAATGGTAGAATAATTAAAAGCGAGAAGCACATTTATCACTAACACCCAAACTCTTTTTCTAACTATATTTATTACATTCACATTGTAGCTCATGACTTCTCGCTTTACTCTTTCTTTTTACTGTTCATTACTTCAATTCTGGCCATCCGTCACTTGTCCAACAGATGGGACGCTGAATCAGGATGGAAGCACCCTGATGGGCTATGCTATAGCCGTGACAAATAAATACATCTTGCCCATTCATATGATAGGCAGCACAATGACCTGCAGCCTCAAACTGCTTCTTGTCGCCCTCAAGGAAGATATTGCCACCACCGTAACGCATATCTACACCATTACGATCCAAATAGGGACCATCAACCGTCTTACTGCGACCTACGGCTACGCGATAATTACTCTTACTGCCTTGGCAGCAGTAATCCCAAGATACAAAAAGGTAGTACCAACCATCATGCTTAAGGATGAAAGGTGCCTCGATAGCATTTGGACCAGCGTAGTCGGAAGTAGGGTTCTTGGGTGGATTGGGATTGATGGGCAGCGTATTCTTTGCAGCCTTGCTTTCCAGATTAAAACGACGTGCTATGGTTTGCGGTTTGCAACCTTTTGCAATATGCATCGTAGTGTCAAGACGCGCCAACTGTATGCCATCCCAGAAAGAGCCCCATACCATCCAAGGCTGATCGTTGTCGTCGATAACAAAGTTGGGATCGATAGCATTCCAATTATCACGCCCTTCACGCGAAGTAACGATGCAACCTTCATCATCCCACAGACCAAAGGCAAGCTTACGAGCAGAAAGCAAACCGATGGCCGACCCGTTCTTGCCGAATGTTGAACAGCTGTATGCCATCCACCACTTACCACGATACTGAATAATATCAGGAGCCCATACATGATGAGTAAAGCCAGGCACAGAGTCGTGTGTCCACTGAGGGATGACCGACATGACTGGTTCGGCATGAACCGTCCAGTTCTTTCTATCGACCGACGTCATATGCTGTATTCCCATGCCTGTAGCAAAGATATGATAAGTACTATCCTCGTATGCCATCACAGGGTCGTGCACCATGGGGGTGTCTGTTACAAAAGGAATATGTTGTCTAGGATGCTGCTGTCCGTAAACCATTAGAGAGGCATTCTGGAGCAACAGCATCATGAAGATGACAGTTTTTCTCATGATCTTATCTTTCTATGTATTTTTTTCCGTTTTGGATATAGATTCCTTTGCGTTTTGGAGTATAAATTCGATGACCATTCAAATCATAGAGCCGAGAATTGGAAGATGAATACTGCACGTTTTCACCAAATCTCACATCCTCAATACCTGTTGTAGCCTCAGTCTGATAGCCCCATACGGTGACGCCCGTTGTAGCAGCAACTGCTGTAAAGGCAGGAACTTTGGTGTCAGAGGGCTCCAACGTCTGCTCAATCAGCACACCATGATAGTAGGTGCCCGACACTTTGAGCGTGATATAAGAAGTTCCCTCCTCTATTTTCCATGTTCCTGTAGCGGAGCCCGAAATAGTGCCATCAGCATTGAATTCTACCTCAACAGGTTCTGCAGCCTGTTTCTTTGTATGATCCAACTTATAATTATGAATCAGCAATTTGTATTTACCTGCAATCTTATCATTAGCGATTTGCTGTGTGGTTGCTATATCGGCACTCTTCACCTGTTCGCCGGTATATTCGAATGGAGCTACAACCAACCAACCGTTCTTACTCTGGAACACCTGATGCACACGCACCTGATGAGTCTCACCCCAATTCTGAAAACGGGTATGATAAACCAGATAGGTACGACCGTCTTCGGCAGCAATAATCGAGTTATGTCCCTGAGAGCGCTCACCATAGTTATCTTTAGTCTGATTACCCCATGAGGTATAAGCGCCAAAGATATTCACGCCACGATTGTTATCGTTCTCTTTTGGACCGAAGTTCAACAGATAGGATGGGAATATAGCTGCGTTATCACGCGAATCAACATAAGGTCCATCTGGTTTTTCCGAACGGAACACGCGCATCTGGTAACCACCATTATTGTAATCTTTAGGATTACCACCAGCAGCCAGACCGCCATAGGTTACGAATAGATAGTAGTAGCCACCGATATACTCGATATAGCTAGCCTCACCAGAAACATAGAAGCCACCGGCAATCTTCTTACCAAAATAGGGATCAACGGTAACACCGTTGCCAGCTCCCGTCAGGGGATACTCTACGTCATAATCGCGCAACCCAGTCTGTTCGTCAAGTTCAAGCATCCAGATGCCACCACTCCACGAACCATACGACATCCATAGTTTTCCGTCCTCATCATAGAACACACAGGGGTCAATACAATTGGGATAGCGATCACCCCATTTATTCCCCACAGCATATCGACCGGGCAGAGAAGCCTGGGTGCCGATGACCAACTCCAGATCTGTGTCCTTATAGGCTGTACCGGTATGAAAACCGCTCATCACCACAGGAGCTTGATAACGATAAGGGCCTTGTATTTTATCGGCCGTCAGCAATATGATGCTCGAATACCAATTGTCACCATTGACACTCAGGTACATGCACCATTTCTTCATGGTATTATTCCATATCACATCAGGAGCCCACATGTTGCCATCAACAGTGTAGCCATTATTACCACGCTTCGACCAATTAAAAGCATTGAAGTTGAAGTCGTACTCAACTCCACCCTTTTTCATCTTAGTGACCTGTGGTGTGGTGAAAGCTACGCTATTAGCAGCATCGCCACTTGAAGCCGTAGCCCAAGGGGCAGTAAAACTAGTCCAACTCATCAGGTCGGTAGTCTTTGCAGCTGCACGATGTGATCCAAAAATGTAATACGTCTGGGACGCTGGCTCCCACACGATGCTTGGGTCGTGCACGCTGACACGTTTCAGCGTGTACGCCATAGCACCCATGGGAACCAGTGCAGACAGTAGTATATACAAATACTTCTTCATCAATCTAAATTATTCAAATACTAAGTGACATCCGTCAATAGTCATGCGCATTCTTACATTGTCGCCATCGGTAGGACTGATACCGAGGTAGTCCTGCTTATAGGTCACACCGTCGTTACCCACCATCACAATCTTGACATCCACAGAACCGCCATTGTTCTTAACAGATACTGTTACCAGTGCGTCGTCCATAGCTGAGAGCCAGCTAGCCCAATCGGTCTGACCACCACTTGGTGTGCATGCGCCATAGCTGTCGCCCCAACCATAGTTGTCGGCACGTACCACAGCATACTCTGAGTTATCCTCACGAGTCAGCACTACACAGAAGTTGTTCCAGTTGCTTGGACCATTGGTATAGTTGCGGAAGCGCTGTGAAACGGTCTTACCTACAGGCACATTGATATCGGCAGAATGAGCACCCCAGAAGGCTGATGAGTTATCCTCTTCACCAATCACAGTGTCAAACTCGATATGGCTGCCATCAACGGTGAAGTTGAAGTAGCAGTTGTTTGGATCAACGGTGTTGATGCCAGTGTAGCTCTGAGTATAGGTCTTACCATCATTGCCCACCATCACAGCCTTTATATCGGCAGTACCATCACCATTATTAGTAATGTAGGTGGTTACCTTGGCGCCATCCATTGCAGCAAGCCATGCAGCCCAGTCGGTCTGACCGCCACTTGGTGTGCAAGCAGCATAGCCATCGCCCCAACCATAGTTGTCGGCACGTACCACAGCATACTCCTTACTACCATCAGCGCTGCAGAGAACAATCACGAAGTTATTCCAGTTGCTTGCGCCAGAGGTATAGTTGGTGAAGGTAGAAACGAATGTCTCGCCTGGGTTCACCTTGATGTTATCAGAATGAGCACCCCAGAATGGTGTAGAGTTATCGGTAGCACCAATAGAAGTGTACATCTTATCTACAACCTCAAATTCTGCAGTAGCAATAACAGGTGAGGCAGCCTCGCCCTTATAGGTCTTAGCATAAGCAGCCACAAGCATCTTCTTACCCAGTGAGTTCATATCAGGAACAGCCTGGAAGGTGAGATCCTTGGCAGACACAGTAGCCGAAACCTCCTGCTCGAACTGAACAGTAGCAGTTACATTAGCAAAAGCTTCCTCGAGAGTTGTACCCTGAAGCACCTTTTTAGGCACACTATTCAGTTTCATTGACAGAGGCTGCTTATCCTCTCTAGAGGTAAATCCACCGATAGGCTCAACAGTAGAGCCGAGGAAACTGATGTAAGAACCCTCAGGCACCAGGAAGGCACGGATAGTAGTATTTGATGCATCTGCATTGAGGTTAGTCAGTGGAGAGGTCTGCTTATACTGTTTTGTTACCACACCATTGGTCATGGTGACAACCAGCCCACCAGCAGTGCGGTCAACAGTCAAGGTAACCTTACCACCCAGTTTGTCAACGCCTGTATCGGTATCGGTAGCAAACTCAAGGTCGCTCGATGCCAGACTGCGATCGATATAATCACCCCACTCAGAGTTTCCACTGGGCTGATAGTCGTAACGGATAGCTCCGTACTCCTTATAATTACCAGCACCACGATCCTCGTCATTGGTAAGAATCATTGCAAAGTTCTTATAGGTATTGGTGGCGTTAGGATTGATGCCGAGATTGAACTGAGCAATCCACTTCTCGCCTTCCTTGATCTGATAGTACTTAGAGAACTGAGCCCACCAGCCTGTAGAGTAATCGGTAGCACCAACGGTGTACACATCCTCTTCCATTCCTTCAATGACATCCTCGCCCTGATTCTTAGCCTTTTCCTGAGCGATAGAGTCAGCCTTCGACGAAAGCCAGTCAGGTGCATTGATGCTGAACAAATCACCACCTTCGCATCCAGTCAGCGTAAGCACGCTCAAGGCAGCCGAACAGATAACTGTTGCTAATTTATTGTATTTCATAATCTTACAATTCTAAAATTTAAATTACTATTTTAATATCAGCCCATTAGAGTTTTACAACGGGATGAACAGGTCCATAGAGCTTATCAGCATTGCTCTCGCTCTTGTTGGCAGAGTTACCATTCAGGTTGGGGTTATCGTTCAGTGTTCCCTGATAGATGGGGAAGAACTCGTGTCCCTGAATCCAGCTATCGTATGAGCTCTTCAGCTCAGGATCAGCACCTACCTCAGAATAGCTTACCTGCTCCTTCACTCTGGTCTTATCGTTGGTACGACGGAAGGTGCCATGCTCCTTAATCTGTTGCAGGCGGTCGTTGCTATAGAAGAAGCCCCAGCGAACAAGGTCGAAACCACGACCGAACTCACAACCGAACTCCTTTGGACGCTCAACGTTGGCAATCTGCTCAAACAGTTTATCGGCATTGCCTGCGAAATCAGCAAGTTTCAGACCTGCCAGACCAGCGCGGTTACGAACCTGGTTAATCCAGTCGATAGCCTGCTGGGTAGGTCCGTTCACCTCGTTCTCGCACTCAGCAGCACGCAGCAGTACATCAGAATAGCGCATCATACGCAGGTTGATACCACAGTGCAAACCTGTTACCACCTTATCATACATACCTGTACGCAGGTTGGTATTCTTGGCTATAGGCAGTCCGCCATTGTTGTTATTGGTTACAACAGGTGCATCGGCAGTCATAGGCACAGTATAGCAAACGTTTCCATACTCAAATCCGTCCCATTCAGGCTCGTAGGTACCGATGGTCCAGTAGAGGCGTGGATCGAGTGAACCACTGGTGGTCTTCTCGGCCTTAAAGAGCTGATAAAGCCATGGAGAGGCAGAGAGGTCGGCCCATCCACCCATATCGCCAGGTCCGAAGTTACTCTCAACAGCATGTCCCTGAGTAGCGTTAGGACTGGTGTTTACAGGAGTCCATTCGTCGTCGGTACCCTGTGAACCATAATCCAGATACTGTACTTCAAACAGGCTCTCGTCATTGTTCTCATAAGCAGAACCCTCACGGAAGTTATCACCATAGTTTGCCATCAGCTTATAGGTGCCATACTTACCACCGATGATATCCTTCAGCACAGCGAGTGCCTCATTATACTTATGACGCATCATCAGTGCACGGGCATAATAGCCGGCAGCAGCACCATTAGTGGCACGTCCTTTAGCCCACTGACCACCAGCATCGCGACTGGGCAGCAAGGTCATAGCCTCAGCAAAGTCCTTCTCTACCTGATCCCAAGCCTCATCATAGGTGCTGTTAGTACCATAGAGACCGTCGAGAGTAGAATAGGTATTATAATCGGTAATCAGAATTGGGTTCTGATAGTAACCAGTCAGGTTGTAGTATGCCAGACCACGCAGGAACAGCATCTGACCTTTGATGCGCTTCATTGTCTCAGAAAGTACTGAGTTATCTTCACCACAACGTGAGATGGTATAGTTACATACATTGATAGTATAATACCAGTCGCGCCATGACCACTGACCAATTTCATCAGTGAAAGGTGCATTCAAATCGTCGAACGGCATATACCATACCTGAGATGAATTCCACACCTCATCACCACGACAAACGTCGAGTGTGTAGCCCACACGGGCATAGGTTCCCTCCATACGGATGTGGTTATATGCAGCAATCACATTCTCCTCTAATGATTCGACATCATTGCCGAAAGTAGCTGTAGTTTGCTGGTTAGGGTTAGACACATCCAACTTACTGTCGCATGAAGCAAGTGTGCCAAGACCTACCAGAACAGCCAATGAAATTTTATGTAGTTTCATAATCTTCTAATTTTCAATTATTCGATATTTCAATTTTCTTCTTAGAAAGTGAAGTTCAAACCAGCCATGAAGCTTCTGGCAGTTGGATATGAGCAGTAGTTGTAACCTGGGGTGAAGGTACCACCGGCATAGTCAACATTATAGCCCTTGTAACCTGTGAAGGTGAAGAGGTTCTGAGCAGAAACATAAACACGAACACCTGTCACGTAGTTAGCGAACCACTTGTTAGGCAGATTGCATCCAAGTTCAACATTGGCAATCTTCCAGTAAGCCGCATTCTGAATCTGACGGCAGCTGAACAGATCGTTCCAAGCCAAAGTAGCGCTGTTTGAAAGATATGTACGAGGAATGTTAGAAACATAGGTACCACCATCCCACTGATTAGCCTTCAGGATGTCAACGCTCTTGTTGCCATAGCCGTAGCTTGAGTTCAGGGTGTTGTAGAGGTAATCGGTTACATGATAGCCAAGTGCGCCGAAGGTAGAGATACTCAGATCAAAGATCTTATACTCCAAATGTGCACTCAGACCAAAGTTAACCTTTGGCAGACCACTACCCAGAACAGTCTGGTCGTCAGCATTAATCTGGCCATCACCGTTTACATCGCGGTAGTAGCAATCACCAACGTGAGCACCTGGCTGATACTCCTCCAGACCTTGAGCCTGTGCAAGGGCATTCAGCTGATCGAGCTGCTCCTGAGTACGAATGATACCCTGATAGTCCCAACCATAGAACTTACCAACCTCTTTACCTACCTCAGTGATATAAGCACCAGTGATATATTTCTCTGTACCAAATCCCAGTGAAGTAACCTTATTCTTCAATGTGCTCAGGTTGGCACTGATCTCATGCTTCAAAGCGTGATCACGGTTACGATAGGTCAAAGAGAACTCGAAACCGCTGTTCTCCATCGAAGCAGCATTCATAGTTACAGTAGTATTGGCTACACCAGCACTGGCAGGAACGGGCACATTATAGAGCAGATCCTGCGACTTGTTCTTATACCACTCAGCAGTAAACTCAATGCGATTATTGAAGAAAGCCAGATCAAGACCAACGTTCATGGTCTTTCTCTTCTCCCAAGTCAGGTTCTCGTTAACGAAGGTTGAAACAGCCGAACCAGTGATAGGCTGGTTGCCGAAGCTATAGGTCATGTTGTTACGAGCCATGGTTGCCTCGATAGCATAGTCGCCTACAGCAGCCTCATAACCCAACTCACCATAGCTGGCGCGGAGCTTGAACATGTTTACGATGTCGCGATCGATGGGGAAGAACTTCTCCTTATCGAAACGCCAACCCAGAGATACAGATGTGAAAGTATCCCAGCGGATATCCTTTGACAGACGAGAACTACCGTCACGACGTACGATACCAGAAACGAGGTACTTACCATCGAAGTCGTAGTTCAAACGAGCCAGGTAAGAAGCCAATGTATGCTTGTACTCATAACTGTCGGCACTCCAAGAAGAAGCATTCTGCAACTGCAGGAAGTAAGGCTGAGACAGGTTGACACCTGTTGCAGACTGAGTCTGTGTATTCTCTTCCTGATAAGTCTGACCAACAACGAGGTTAGCATGATGCAAACCGATTGTTCCGTCATAAGTCAAAGTGTTCTCAATCAGGGCGTCAGTATATTTGCGATGAGCCTTGGTGAGACGTTCATTTTCCTTTGCAAGATATACACGGTTACTCTGAATCCATGCAGGAATCCAGGTCTTATCATTGCAAGATGTGGTGCTATAAGAAAGGTTAATCTTATAGGTGAGCTGATGATTCTTGCTCTTGATACCCAACATAGAAAGGAGGTCAACATCAGCCGAAGCTGTACCTACAAAGCGGTCAACGATGGTATTACGAGTAAGCATCTTGTTTATCAGCAATGGGTTCATGGCTGAAATATCACCATGCACAGTGTCGTAGTAAACACCATAGCCATAAGCATCGTACTTATAACCACTGGCAGAACCTACTACATCATCAAGCACCCATGTTGATGGGTCGTAAGCCTTGATGGTTGGCTGCATATTCAGCACACCACCCAGTACGTTACCCAGGTTACCATATAATCCCTGTACATACTCATTGGCATTCGAAACGGCCAGATTATCCTGATCGGAGTGAGAATAAACAAAACTAGTACGGAACTTCACGAACTTGGTGTCCATGGTGTTGTTAACGCGAGCGGTATAACGCTCAAAGTTAGGACCAGCACCCTCGAGAGTTCCTTTCTGATTATAGTAATCAAGACTTATATTATAGGTATTATTAGCACCACCGCCACTCAGGTTTACACTGTGGTTTTGACGGATACCTGTCTTGAAAGCTTCGTCAAGCCAGTCTGTATTGGTATTATCACGGAAGTGATAGTAACCATCGGCCCCCAGACTATAACCACCGGGAACAGGAATACCGGCATTTTCAGCAGCAACACCCAAATAACGGCTATACTGCTCGGCATTTGTCAGGTCGTAAACACCTTTCTGGATCTTATCTACACCGAAATAGCCCTTATAGTCAACCTTCAGTGGCTGTTCCTTCTTACCGCCCTTGGTGGTGATAATTACCACACCATTTGCAGCACGGCTACCATAGATAGCACCAGCAGATGCATCCTTCAGTACCTGGATGGTCTCAATATCATTAGGTGAGAAATCACGGATACTTGTTCCAACGGGTACACCATCAACTACATAAAGAGGTGCGGTGCTACCGAAACTACCGATACCACGAATACGAACAGTAGGATCTGCTCCTGGCTGACCGTCGGAGGTAATCTGTACACCAGCCACCTTACCTTCAAGCATCGAAGAAATGTTAGAGTGAGAAACACGCTTCAATTCATCAGCGTTGACAATAGATACAGATCCGGTCAGATCGGCCTTTTTCTGAACACCATAACCTACAACTACTACCTGCTCAAGCAGCATAGCGTCGCTTTCCATCTGAATCTGTTCAATGATTGCGCGTCCGCGCACAGCAATTTCACGATCTTTGTAACCCACGTAGCTCACCATAAGTGTAGCATTGGATGGAACATCAATCACGAACTTACCATCGAAGTCGGTAATGACACCTGTCTGTGCCCCCTTTAACTTCACAGTAGCACCAATGAGTGGTTCTCCCTCTTGGTCTACAACCTGGCCGCTAACCTTAATGGTTTGCTGTGCCACTAATGCCATGGCAGGTACCGGATAAGTCGAAAGACCGCCCAGCATTCCTAACGTCAGCATCGCAGAGAATAATACTTGTTTTCTCATTGTTAATTGTTTTAAGTTTAAATTTGATATTAGTTAATATATAGAAACTGCGGCAAAGATACGTTAATATAAGAAAGCATTGGTGGACAAAACAATTAATAAGGTGGACAAAACGATTTTTGTCCTCCATCACGCTAAAATTCTACTTCTTGAGATATGTCAAGGTCTGCTCTTGAGATAAATCAAGACCAAGAACTTGGATTCATGCCATACAATTTAGTAAAACAACGGGTAAAGTACTTCGGGTCATTAAAACCTACCGCGTAGGCAATCTCGGTAATGTTGCGATTGCCAGTCTTAGATGACAGCATCTCCTTAGCCATATTTAGGCGGTAGTTGCGAATAAACTGTCCAACAGGCAACCCAGCCTCGGCATTAAGATGCTTGCTGGCCACACTACGACTCATACCCAAAGCATCACAAAACTCTTGTACTCCGAACTCGGAATCCATATAATGAGTTTCCATAATCTCCATCACGCGTTCCATAAATGGACGTGTGCTCTTCATCACAACTTCGCGATCGGCCTCAACACTCTTGGTCACACTCTGTTTGTAACGCTGCTGATTATCGAGAATGTACTGAATACGGGTTTGCAGTTGTCGAGGGTCATCAGATTCTTCCAAGACCTTACGGATAGGATTATACAACTGTTCGGCCTCACGACGTTTCACAACAATCATCCACCTATTATATAAATATATTATCAGTACCACAAACATGACGCTTAACAACAAGCGGAACCACCAACTACGCCAGAAATAAGGTTTCACTACTACCTCAATAGAGATTGTATTTCCATCGCCCGCTGTCTGCACCGATTTATAATTCACTTCGAAAGTATAGTTACCTGCAGGCAATGCACTATAACGTACGGAATGTTCTCCTGGCTTCAATACCACCCAGTCATTATCAAATCCCTTCATACGATAGCTATATACGCCCTGCATCTCGTAGCCATAATCAAGAGCTGAGAAATCGATAGAGAAAGAGCGATGCCCCTCTTTCAGCCAAATGGTCTTAGCCACAGAGATATCCTCATTAAGATAGTCGCTACCAGCAATGGCATCTTGATTGTCCACCATCAGATGAGTGAATGTAAGATGACCATGGTAATGGGTGTCTGTATTATCTGAGAGCATCTCTATCAGTCCGGCCTCACTACCCAGACAGATAGTGCCAGATACATCTTTTACTGCGGAGTTCCAATAGAAATGCGGACTAATAAGTCCATCGTATTGAGAATAATTGGTAAAAGCCTGCAACTTAGAGTCATAGACCGACAATCCGTTCTGGGTGGTGATCCATAAGCGTCCATTTCGATCTTCAACGATTCCTTTTACACCGTTATATACCAAACCATCGGCTTGGGTCAGTACATCAAAATGCTCCTTTCCACCTTTATCCACCACACGCTTATATAAGCCATAGCCATTACTACCCAACCAAAGCGTACCATCACTTGCTTCGCAGAATGAGGATATCTTATCGACAATCTTCGACGTAGGATCAGACAACAGATGACGAATATTACGCGTCTTAAATTGACCATTCTTCTCTGATTTCAGATCTACAACCACTACTCCTTGCATACATCCCATCCACAGATGCCCATCGCGAGTTACGATGGAACCGATACAACCACGTATCAATTGACACTCCTCGAATGGTTCAATCAACTGTTTGGTCTTAAAACTGTAGAAGAACAATCCATCATTACTGCCCACCCACATGCCATTATTAATAGCATCATAGGCCATAGCACCAATATAATTAGTCAGTTGGGTTTGTTCTGGAGGTAATTCAAGTCTTACTATCGACTGAGGATGCTTCATGTCAATCCAACAAAGACCTCCACCCCACGTTCCAATCCATAAACGTCCGTAACGATCGGCAACCAGCGTCGATACACTATTATGAGGCAGTGCAGAGTTGGCCGTAGTATAATGACTAAAGGAGCGCTCGCCCTTGACACGACGGTTCAGGCCTCCTTCAACCGTTCCAACCCATAGTGTACCATCAGATGCTGCATACATGGCATTCACAGGATGGGGTGAGAGTGAACCTGGATCCTGTGTGTGCACACTATTCTGCAACATCAGTTGCCGTGGTACCAATCGAATGACGCCACCAGCTTCTGTTCCCACATATATCAGTTTACCGTCAACCAGCAGGCTGTGTACAAAATCATTCTTTAATGGCGGATCGCTAGCTTGAGTCCAGGCGGTAAAAGTATCACTATAATCATCATAGATATTCACACCACGCAACGACCCCACCAGTAGTGTATTATCAGGCATCAAAGCCATACTTGAAAGGAACTCATGCGAAAGATTGCCTATAGGGGCTCGCTCTAATCGCTGCAGATAGGGTTCATAACGGTAGATGCCATGATTAGTTGTAAACAAGATAGTATTTCCTCGTTTTAAGACATCAGTAATATAGAGGCCATGCAAAGGTTGAAGTATGGGAGAGATTTCTTCTCTTACCAACCTGCCATCTTTTTCTGCCATACGGTAGATGCCATAATCGATACCTACCCATGGTTTGCCATTACCATCTATATCACGGATACAAATCTCAGGAGTATTACCCCTATAATGATAGGAGGAAATACGCTTTACACTACCATCTTCGGCAAATTTAATGAGATTTACATGGGTAGTCGTAATAAGCCAAATGCTTCCATAGGAATCACAATAACACTTCACTCCAGATTGCGACAACAAGGAAGCGATGTCGGCCTTATCAGACTTAGGTAAGACAGGAAGCATCGTATGGAGGTCTATGATATCCGTACCTTCATCAAAGGTTACCCATAAACGCTTGAAACGGTCTTCAGCAATCGACTTACACGACAGACTCTTCAGACCAAGTGCCGGCGCCATCATGCCATAGCCATCATAACGAACCAATCCACCACCATAAGTAGCTATCCACAAAAATCCGTTTGAATCTGTAAATAATGAACTGACATTATTATGCGGCAAGCCATTCTCAAGATTGATATACGACAGATTATATCGCTCAGTCAATATGTTGCCACTGGCCCAAACGGTCAGTGACAACATACAAACAATTATAATCGTCGCTATTCTTCTCACTTCTTTGTTTTAATTCCGAAAACAGCAAATGTAGCTGCAACCAGCAGAACACCAGAGACAACCATCATATAGGCCTGGTTACTTCCAACAACCGACAGGATTGAACCGCCCAGCAAAGCAGCCACAATCTGAGGCACACAAATGGTGCCATTGAAGAGACCAAGATATGCACCCATATGACCATAACCCTGAAGGGCATTTGTAACCAAGGTGAATGGACAAGCCAACTGAGCAGCCCATGCGCAACCTATGAGCAGGAAAGGTACTATCTGCAGATACTGTCCGGGACAGAAAGGTATGAGCGCAAAACCCAATCCGCCTAATAACATGCTGACTGCATAGGCCACTTTGATACTCTTGAAACGTGGAATGAGCGCAGCCCACACTACCGAACCCATGGCCTGAATGGCGTAAAGCACACCCGTCCAGTTGCCTGCCACCTGGTAAGCCTCGCTAGCAGAGTCGGCCGTATTCCACACTGTTATCGACACAGCATCAACCACATAAGTCCACATATAGAGGAAAGCAGCCCAGCTGAAGAACTGCACAAGACCGATGCGCCAGAAGGCAGCAGGGGCATGCTTGAGCAATACAAACCAGTTGCCAGAATCTTCTTTTTGATCGGCTACAGGATTGTATTCTGCATACTCCTCAGGCGACCACTCTTTCACTTTCATGGTTGTATAAACAACGCATAAGATCAAGATTGCAGCTCCGACATAGAACGACCAAATGACGGTATCGGGCACTACGCCTTCGGGAGCCACATTCTTCAGACCTATCCAAGCAAATATAAATGGGAACAGGAAGCCTACCACACTACCAGCATTACACAGGAACGACTGGATAGAGTATGCCTTACCCTTTTGCTTTTCGTTTACCATATCGCCAACCATCATCTTAAATGGCTGCATGGCCATGTTGATGCTGGTATCAAGTAGCATCAGCATCAGCAGACCGAATATCATCACCATTGAGATACTGAGTCCTAACGAACCTGCATTAGGCAACAAACACATAACGGCAACAGCAGTTAAGGCACCGATAAACAGATAAGGTATACGCCTACCGAATCGGGTCCAAGTCTTGTCGCTCAACGTACCTACGATAGGCTGAACCAGGATACCCATCAATGGTGGTAATATCCAAAAGAAACTAAGTGAGTGAGGATCAGCTCCTAAGGTACGGAAGATACGCGAGATATTAGCACTCTGCAAAGCATATGCTATCTGAACACCAAAGAATCCGAAACTCAGATTCCACAAGTTCCAAAAAGACAAATCCGGTTTTTGTTTCATATCTTATAGCAATTTTAGTTATTCTCTATTTATTTGGTAGTTCCACGTACAACCAACCGCGTTCTAACCACCCGCTTTTCCACCTTGTCGAGTGGTAGCAAGCCCTCCACCTTGTCCATCAAGATGGTGGCAGCCTCTTCGCCCACCCGATGACCACGCTGTTCTACGGTAGTAAGCATCGGGTCGCAAGCCACAGCACGCTGACCATTGGTAAAACCACATATCTGAACATCGTCGGGAACCTTAAGACCTGCATGCTTCACGGTGTATAAGATGCCTATGGCGGTATCATCGTTCACTGCGAAATAGCCATCAGGCGGATTATCCATCGCCATCAATTTAGGCGTCAGTTCCTCGGCCGAAAAACGGTTATCACATACTTGCACAATACTCTCATCAATACTCAAGCCATGTTTCAGCAGTGCATCCTTATAACCATTATAACGGTTCTTTGATATTTCCAACTGCATCGGACTACCATAAAAAGCAATCCTTTTACAACCTGTTTCAATCAGATAAGACACAGCATTCATGGCACCCATATAGTCATCTACTACCACTCTGCTGGCATTCACACCTGTACAGATACGGTCATAGAAAACAATGGGGACACCTGCATCTATCAGTTTCTGATAGTGATCATAGTTTTGGGTATCCTTAGCTTGCGACACAATGACGCCACATACTTTGTAGCGACGGAAGGTCTCACAAATCTGTGCTTCACGCTCATATTGTTCTCCACTCAGTGCCACCATGATACGATACCCACGGGCAGCTGCTTTCTCCTCAATACCCGTAAGGATGGATGAGAAATAATAATGTGTAAACTCAGGAACAATCACGCCAATGATGCGCTGCGGCATGACGCGACTATGCCTGAGCGCTTCGCCAATAGCATTCGGATAGAAATTATGTTCATGTGCAAACTGCTGGATGGCCCTGCGCCGCTCTTCACTGATACGAGGCGAATCCTTTAATGCACGCGAGACAGTTGCCACGGAAATTCCAAACTCCCGTGCGATATCCTTCATTGTCATTGGTGCCTTTTCTTCCATCGGTTTCCAATTATTCTGAGTGCAAAGGTAATAAATCTTTGCGAAAGAACGAAGAAAAAATAGCGAAAATGTAGAAAAACTAGTACAGTAGCAGCAAACCAGCAAAAGCTGCGTAGCAAATCATACGGATAGGATTTATCTTCAGATAGCCAGTACCAAAGGCTGTGGCTATCAGTAGGGCGCAGCTGATAAAGAACTGCCATGGGTTCTCATAAGGGGTTGAAAAATTCTCCTTATTGCAAAGCAACAGGGTGGCAGCTGCCAACAATCCTACAACGGCAGGACGCAAACCAACGAATATTGACTGTACCAGATGGGTCTTCATATACTTCATAAACATCTTACTGATAAGGATCATCAGAATCAATGAAGGAAGCACCAAGGCAAAGGTGGCTGTAGCCGAACCCAGAATAGACATAAGATGCCCAAAACCGGCATTATGAATGGCTGTATAGCCACAATAGGTGGCAGAGTTGATGCCTATGGGACCTGGTGTCATCTGCGAGATGGCAACAATATCGGTAAACTCGGATGTAGAAAGCCAATGATTCGACTCTACCGTCTCGTGCTGGATGAGCGACAACATACCATACCCTCCTCCAAAACCGAAAAGACCTATCTTAAAGAATGTCACAAATAAGCTAAGAAATATCATCGCTGTATCTCTGTATCTCTGTGTTCTAATTTACCATAAACATAGCCACCCACTGCTGCTATTATTATAATATAAATAGGTGAAACACCAAGAGCCCAAATAGCAAGGGCACAAGCAATGGGGATCCAAATAGTGAACTTATTGAGTTTGGCTCGCTGCCCAAGTCGGAATGTCGGCACGGCAATCAATGCCACGACAGCAGGACGGATGCCACGGAAGATAGCAGCCACAACAGGATTATCCTTAAACTGACTAAAAAACATGGCTATCATCAGAATGATAAGGAACGAAGGCAGAGCTGTTCCAAGGGTGGTACAAATAGCTCCACGCGTCTTGCGCAACTTATAACCAATGAATGTGGCTATATTGATGGCAAAGACACCAGGACAGCTCTGGGCAATGGCAATCAGGTCGAGCATCTCGTCTTTCGACACCCACTTTTTCCTGTTGACCACTTCTTCCTCTATCAAAGGTATCATGGCATATCCACCCCCGAGGGTGAATATGCCAATCTTAAAGAATGTCTTGAATGATTCTAAATAGATATTCAATTCTTCAGCTTTTCAATACTTTAATTCTTCAACTTTTCTTCTACCCACTTACGTGCATTCACGAAGGCCTCAATCCATGGGGTCACCTCGTCATTGCGACGGTCGGCAGGATACCAGGCGTTCTGCCAAGGGAATACGGCACGCTCCAGGTGAGGCATCATGCACAGATGACGACCATCCTCAGAGCAGATACCTGCTACATTATAGTCAGAACCATTAGGATTAGCGGGATAGCCAGCATAGTTGTACTTAGCAATCACGTTGTATGCGCTTTCTGCCTCGGGCAACTGGAACTTACCCTCTCCGTGAGCTACCCACAGACCAAGTTTGTTACCACTCAGGCTACCAAACATCACACTGTTGTTCTGAGGAATGCTCAGACTGATGAACTCGCTCTCAAACTTATGCGAGTCGTTATGCAGCATCTTAGCACCCTTAGCACCTGTAAGACCGAGCTCAACCATCAGCTGGCAACCATTACAGATACCCAATGACAGAGTATCCTCTCGGGCATAGAACTTATCAAGTGCCTCCTTAGCCTTGGGGTTGAAGAGGAAGGCACCAGCCCAACCCTTAGCAGATCCCAGTACGTCGGAGTTAGAGAAGCCACCGCAGAACACAATCATGTTGATATCCTCCAGGGTCTCGCGACCAGAAATCAGGTCGGTCATCATCACGTCCTTCACATCGAAACCAGCCAGATACAGGCAGTAAGCCATCTCACGCTCACCATTAGTACCCTTCTCACGGATGATAGCAGCCTTGACACCAGTCTTTTCACGACGATCTGCCGAGATTCCATACTGAGCAAGCTTACCTGTGAAGCCCTTATTAAACTGCATCTCGATAGGCTGATTCTTATAATTCTCGAAGCGTTCCTTGGCCTTACCATTGAAGCTCTGCTTGCGGTCGAGGAGATAAGAGGTCTTATACCAAGTGTCGCGCAGGGCGTTGATATCGAAAGTCAACTCCTCATCGCCAGCCTTCACCTCGATGGTGCAGCTATCTTCTACAGGATAACCAATCTTAGCAAAGCCTACACCCTGTTCCTCCATGAAGTCTTTGAACTCCTGCTTGTGCTCGTCGCTCACCTCGATGACTACACCTGGGTTCTCAGCGAAGAGAGCCTTTACTACATCACCATTCTTGCAGATGTCGTGCAGGTTGATATGCAGACCGCCCTTCTGGTTGGCGAAGCACATCTCGAGCAGAGTGGTGATAAGACCACCAGCAGAGATATCGTGACCAGCCATAATCCAGCCCTTCTCAATCATCTGCTGTACAGCCATGAAGGCATCAGCAAAGTACTCGGGATTCTTCACTGTTGGCACATCGTCGCCCACCTTACCTAAGCTCTGAGCAAAGGCAGAACCACCAAGACGCTGCTCGTCGAAGGAGAAGTCGATATGATAGAGTGATGCATTCTTATCGTTAACCAATACAGGACTTACCACCTTCTTGATATCGCTCACCTCACCACCAGCAGATACGATGACGGTTCCTGGAGAGATAATCTTTTCACCATTAGGATACTGCTGACTCAAAGACAGAGAGTCCTTACCTGTAGGCACGTTGATATGCAGGTCGCAGCAGAAATCAGAGAGTGCCTTCACACCAGCATAGAGACGGGCGTCCTCACCCTCCTGCGAGCGGCAAGGCCACATCCAGTTGGCAGAGAGGCTCAGCGAATCCATTCCGTCGGCCAGCGGCGCCCAAACGATGTTTGTCAGAGCCTCAGCAACAGACAGAACAGAACCTGCAGCAGGATTAGCCAGACCAGCCTGAGGCGCATGACCAAGAGCAGTTGCGATACCCTTCTTGCCACGATAGTCGAGGGCTACTACACCACAGTCACTCAATGGCAACTGTATCTCACCCTGACACTGCTGACGAGCAATCTTACCTGTTACAGAACGGTCTACCTTATTGGTCAACCAGTCCTTACAAGCCACAGCCTCCAACTGCAGTACACGGTCGAGGTATTCATTAATCTTATCCTGGCTGTAGGTTACGTCAGCATAGTGACGTTCTACAGTATTATCTTTCATAATGGTCTTTGGTGAGTGACCAAACATCTGAGCCACATCCAAATCGAAAGGCTTCACACCGTCGCCCTGCTTGAACGAGAAGTGGGCATCGCCAGTGGTTTCACCTACTACATACAGTGGAGCACGCTCGCGCTCAGCAATTTTACGCACATGCTCGATATGCTTCTCGTCGATGAGCAAGCCCATACGCTCCTGACTCTCGTTAGCGATAATCTCCTTTGAGCTCAAAGTCTTGTCGCCAATAGGCAACTTGGTCATATCAATCTCACCTCCGCACTCCTCAACGAGCTCTGACAAGCAGTTCAGGTGTCCGGCAGAACCATGGTCATGGATAGAGACAACTGGGTTCACATCTTCCTCACAGAGGGCACGCACCAGATTGTAGGCACGCTTCTGCATCTCAGGGTTGGCACGCTGAACAGCGTTCAACTCGATGCCATTGCTATAGCGACCAGTATCTACTGATGATACAGAACCACCACCAAGACCGATACGGTAGTTATCACCACCAACAACTACTACCTTGTTACCCTTCTGAGGTTCCTTCTTCAAGCAGTCGCGCTTGGTGCCATAACCAACACCACCAGCTAGCATGATTACCTTATCGTAAGCATACTTCTCCTTACCCTCCTGATGCTCGAATGTCAGTACAGAACCACAAATCAGTGGCTGACCGAACTTGTTACCAAAGTCTGAAGCGCCATTCGAAGCCTTGGTCAGGATTTGCTGTGGGGTCTGGTACAACCACTGACGTACGGGCAGGATATCCTCCCAATCACGTGCAACTCCCTCATCATCATGCAGACGGGGATAAGCAGTCATATAAACAGCGGTACCTGCGATAGGCCATGAACCTACGCCACCACCCATACGGTCGCGGATCTCACCACCAGTACCTGTAGCAGCACCATTGAATGGTTCAACTGTTGTTGGGAAGTTATGAGTCTCTGCCTTCAGCGAGATAACACTCTCAATATCCTTCACCTGGAAATAGTCGCTGGTGCTCTGGTCGGCAGGAGCAAACTGCTCTACCACAGGTCCCTGTGCAAAAGCAACATTATCCTTGTAGGCAGAAAGAATCTTATTAGGATTCTCCTGTGTAGTCTTCTTAATCATTGCGAAGAGACTTGACTCCATCTCCTTGCCATCGATGATAAAGGTACCACCGAAAATCTTATGACGGCAATGCTCTGAGTTGATCTGAGCGAAACCGAAAATCTCAGAGTCGGTCAGGGGACGTCCGTTCTTCTTCTCCAGTCCGTGCAGATATTCAATCTCCTCAGGGCTGAGAGCCAGACCTTCCTGCTCATTATATTCTTCCAGATTGTCCACATACTTAATTGGCTCAGGCTTGATGTTGATAGTGAAGATATCCTGGTTCAAGCCATCATACATACGCTGCAACATCTCATCGTGCTCAGCATCCTTAGAGTCAACGGCAAAATATTCCTCTATACGAGAAATGCCGCTGAGGCCCATATTCTGTGTAATCTCAACGGCATTTGTCGACCATGGTGTCACCATCTCGCGGCGCGGACCAACATAATAGCCCTGCAGCTGCTGTGCGTCTAATAGCGTAGCGCCACCATAGAGCCAGTTTAATTCCTTGATTTCCTGTTCACTCAGCGCGTGATCAACCTCAGTGGCGATCACCGTCTTCTGTGGGGTCTGAAAGAAGCTTATCATACCTTACTTATTTTATATATATTAAAATTTGCGTGCAAAGGTACTACTTTTTCCTTAAACACGCAAATTATAACACTAAAACATTTCCAACTTGTTTACTTCTTTTTCTTTGTCTTATCCTTAACCGATGTCTTGGCTACTGGCTGAGCAGATTTATCTGCATAGGGAATCTGATTCATCAGCACCCAAGCCGACTCATATACATAGTTCTTCAGATTGGCAGGGAAATCAGCTGAGCTATTCAGGAACTTCCTAACCTCAGTCTTAGCTTCAGCACTCTTATGGGGAGCTATCAGCGTTTGAGTCCAGCGGCTGGGGAAGGCCAAGCTGGTGGTCTTCTGAATCTTAGGCAGCGCCTTCAATCCTTCTACAATATACACATTACTCTGTGGCTCAAACACATCAGAGTTCAGCAAGCGCAAGGTGCTCAGCACCCACTCCTCATTCTGACGGTTCTCTGACTTCAGCAAGCTCTTGAACACCTCTACACGGGCATCAGCATTAGGATTTGTAGCGCGACTCACGAAGTCGAACTCCTGGCGCAATTCATCTGTAGTCAGACGAGCACGCTCCTTGTCGAGAATCTGCTGGCGACGATCTGGACGAGTAATAGCCAAACGATAGGCAATCTCCATATAATCGTGCTCATCAAGTACCGACTCATTATGGCGATCCAAGATAGTCTGCAACTTATCCAACACCTCAGGCGAGATGGCACTGGTACCCAACTTACGCAATACCAACTGGCGACAATCCTTTGTCTTGTTCTCACCAAGCAGGTCCATAATAACCAGTTCTAGTGTATAGCGCTGACGCATGGTCAGGTCGGAAGCTATCTTATGCATTTGGTTAATGGCTGTCTCCATAATGAGTGGATTCTTCTCACGGCCCAGGAAGCGGAACAACTCACCGAAATGCGATGGTGCCAATTTGCCCTGCAGATAGTTATCGTGAATCAGATTGAGCAAGGTATAGCGATTCAGATCGTTGCGCGTTGTAATAAGTCGCATAGGCAGAATCTTCACATACTTATCATCAAGTGTAAAACGTCCATAGCCACGTCCATCCTGGTTAGGTATAATATATCCAGGAGCGCTACCACCTTTTACTTTGAAGGTCATCGTGGGCTGTTGCATATCCACTTTAATAGTCTGAGCCTGTCCCAAGGTGCTTATCACCTTCACCTCAAACTTCTGGCGCCAGCACAGACCGCGACCATAAGGGTCACTCTGCGAAACAACCACATTACCATCTCTGTAAGAGGTTGTAATAACAGGCATTCCCTTCTGCTTTACCCACACCTCGCAGAACTGACGAACTCCAGCGCCAGGCACTTGTTTATCGAGTGTCTCCACAATCTCATTCCAACTGATATGTCCCAGGAAGCGATCCTTCAAGCACTGCTGCAGTCCATTCTGCATAGCCTGTGCACCCATTTCATCCTCAAGCATACGCATCATGGCAGGCGCCTTGCAATAGTTGATATGGTCGTACATCCAAACAGGGTTATGTGGATCATCCAAATCCTGAGCAATAGGGTGCGAACCCTCTGTGCGATCTAGCGCCATCGCATTGTGCAGATAAGTGTTCATGAAATTAATTTCAAACTCATCCTTCTTATACTGACTACGGGTAATCTTAGATGCCATGAAGTTTGCCAAAACCTCCTTGGCCCAAGGCTCGTCGATAGCCACAATATTACCAAACCAAATATGAGCTGTTTCGTGGGCAATCAACTCTGTACGCTTCAGCAAATCTTCCTTCGATGGTTTCTTGCCAAGGAATACAGACTTCTCGTTAAGTGCCACAGCACCACGACGCTCCAAACCACCCAACTGGAAACTTGGCAAGATATAGACTACGCCCTCCTTCTGATAAGGATTTGCGATGCCAGTATAGCCTTCCATCCACTTCATGGCCTTCGACACCTCAGCGAACACCTGATCAATCTGAGCCACCTTAAGAGGATCGGTCTCTGTATAATAAATATGCAAGGTACGACCATCAATAGTTGATGACTTCTCATTGAATTTACCAACAGCGAACACATAGTTCGACAGTGTTGTCTTCTCTGCCATCTCCAAGGCAATTGTTTTCCATCCTGCTGGTGCATTGATAGTTGTCTGGAACTGAGCACGCAGTCCATCCACATCAAAACAAGGGAAGAGTGCACGCGCCTCATCAGCCTGCACCTGTGTGTAAACCACGCTACCACTACGCACCAGGGCTTTATCCTGACTGGTGAAATCAATCACCACCTTGTTGGTACCAGGTTTAAACATCTTACCAGGAATGATAATCTGCCCGTTCTGCACCTTTGCAGCAGCCTTCTTAGGCTTTCCCTTATTGGCCTTATACACCATCACGTCGCCAGGGATGCCCTGGAAATCGAGCACCACATCCTGTTTAGTCCTGGTGTCAAAAGTGATGGTAGCCTTACCTGTCACCTTTGTCTGTGGATTCTCTGAGATATTAAACGTCAGCTGATAGAGCACAGCGCTGATATTGCCCTTACGACTATCCGTCTGGGCGTTTGCGCTAAGCACGAAAATGCCTAACGCCATCAAAAATAAGTACTTAAGTAATTTCATTTTTAGCTTTCTATTTATTTTGACTGCAAAAATAATGAATTATCTGCAGAAACTCGTCACATTGGCCATATTTTTTTGTCGGATGGACAAAAAAGGTGCAATCGCTTCCCTGTGACAGGATGAACGAATGCTATCGACTCTGCCTGCAGATAGAGTCTGTCGGCCTTATGTCCATATAGTTCATCACCAACAATCGGGCTATTCAGACCTTCTTGATGCGCACAATGCATTCTGAGTTGATGTGTACGCCCCGTATGGGGATAGAGTGCCAACAAATATCTTGTACGCCCATCCTTCGTGTCGGAAGCCTGAACACGATACTCCGTGATGGCCCGTTTGCCATGTTGATGGTCCACTATCTGATAAGGACGGTTCAGCGGATCACTACTTAATGGCAGGTCGATAATACCATGCTCGGCATGCATCTCACCTTCAACAACAGCCAGATACTTTTTCTTAATGGTTCGACAGATAAACTGTTCTTGCAGATGGTGATAGGCATCGGGGGTTTTGGCCACCAGCATGATACCCGATGTAAGCAAGTCGAGACGATGCGGCAGCATAGCATGCGGCCAGCGCTCTTTGGCCCAGGTTGACACGGAATAATCATCAGCCTTGCCCGGCACACTCAGCATTCCTGATGGTTTATAGACAGCCGCAATAGCCTCATCTTCATATATAATCTCTATGCCCTGATGCAAAAAGCCTGTCTGCTCTGGATCGTCATCAACCTTCAGCCCTTGCAGCATCCATGTTAAAACAGGCTTGCACTTGCCTCTGCAGGCTGGATAGAACTCACCATGATGCCTAATCGCACTCTGTGGCGAAGGCCCCCACCAGAATTCTGCCATGCAAACAGGCTTCAAGTGATTTTGATAAGCATACTGCAGGAGTTTTGGGGCACAACAATCACCTGTGCCACCAGGAGGTAAGGGGAATCGTTTCTGTATTTTAGGACTTTGGTGATAGTCGTGCCATATCTCTACCAGATCCTTCTCTTCACCATTGGCATTCAGCATCCTATAGTGTTGAAACAACCATAACTGCAGTTGTTGCGACATCTCGCGGTTCTGGTGTTGGGTGTCAGGTGTTGGATGGTGGTTAATGGCCGATATCTCACGCTCTTTCTGTTTGAAATATCCATCAGGCTGTTGGGCATCAAACACGGGTGGCACAAAATACTCCCAATCATTGCGCCCTTCAAGCAGTCCTGAATAGGCTGCCAGGAAGCCAAGTCCGTCAGATGTCTCTACCACAAGCACACCAAACATCTTCCCTTCTGCAGGTTGAATCCTTTCGATTTCTTTCTTCACTTCCTCGCAGGCCAACAGGCACAACGGATGAGGTTCGTAGCAGAAAGGCCAGGTAAACCGCTCTGGTTTCACTATATCGGTATGCAGCGAATGAATCCTCATAGTAAGTCGAGGCATTTTTCTACTGGGATACCACGATTCTTGTCATCGGTATCTTTATAGCGATCGATCATGCGGAACACCGTATCCATCGCTGTACGGGTACTGATTTTCAGGCTCTCACCATTCAGCAGATGACCAATCAGCACTGCCGAGAAGATATCGCCTGTGCCATGAAACAAACCAGGAATCTCATGATACTCCATGTGGAAATAGCTATCATCGAAGTGGTTGTAGCCCACAACAGCATTACGCCCATCCACCTTACAACTGGTTATCAGCGCCGACTTCGTGCCAATCTTTCGCAATTCATCAAGCAGGTCGCCAGCCTCTTCCCAGGTGATGCCCTCCATCTTTATGGGCGTGTTGGTCAGATAGCAAGCCTCAGTATAGTTTGGAAAAGTAAGATGTGCCACCGACACCATCTCACGCATCAGTTCAACCTGATGTTCAGTCATACCATTATACAAACGACCGCCATCGCCAAGGATAGGATCCACAAAAACCGACGTACCCTGTTCGCCTTGCTCCCTACAATAACTGGCCACCAACTTCGCCTGTTCGTCGCTGAACATCAAACCAGTACAAATAGCATCAAATCCAAATCCGAGATCTTTCCACACAGGCAGTGTACCACGAATATAATCGGTAGTATCCTGGATGTTGAATTTACCATAATCAAGTGTATTTGACACAAGGGCTGTAGGCAAGCTATACGTAGGAATGCCTAAGTATGAGAGGATAGGCAACATGGCACCCATGCCAACCTTTCCATAACCCACCACGTCGTTAATAAGCAATATCTGTTTCATTTCGGCTACAAAGGTACGAAGAAAATAATAATAAAGAATTAAGATTTAAGAAAAAATGCGTATTTTTGCAACCGAATTATGGAAAAACGACTGGATTCGCCTATATTGGCACTACAGAAACAGCGTCAGCTGCTCCAGATGGAGTACGACGCAGAGAAAGAGGAGTTCCGTCAGCAGACAGAACAGATGGGTCTGCAACGGAAGATAAAACGTGGCGACGTATGGTTTCCACTTACCTTGGGAAAAAGTTATTATAACTCGCTGAACCAGCGCGTCTTAGAAGTATCACGAGATACCGACGAAGATATAGAGCACAACTTCGAATATAGCAAACCCATTGTCTTCTTCAGCATTGATGGCGAGGGCAAGATACGCTATTTCAAGATGAGCGCCAGCGTAGGTTACGTGGATGGCAACAGGATGGTTGTCATCGTGCCCGACAATGGGCAGATTATTGATGTGCAGAGCGCTCAGAATGTAGGCGTGCAACTCTTCTTCGACGAGACCAGCTACAAGATGATGTTTGATGCGCTCGACAGAGTGATCAGCGCCAAGGGTCGACTGGGCTATCTGCGCGACCTGTTTTATAACAGGCAGGCAGCAGAGACCTATCACTTTTCGCCACTCCATTTCTCCTATCTGAACGCTGCACAGGAAGAGGCTGTCAACAAGGTGCTGCGCGCCAAGGACGTGGCCATCGTTCACGGACCTCCAGGCACAGGCAAGACCACCACACTGGTAGAAGCCATCTATGAGACGCTAATGCGCGAGAGCCAAGTATTGGTTTGTGCACAGAGTAATATGGCTGTAGACTGGATATCGGAAAAGCTGGTGGATCGTGGTGTGAACGTACTGAGAATAGGCAATCCCTCACGCGTCAACGATAAGATGCTATCGTTTACCTACGAGCGCCGCTTCGAGGCACATCCCGACTACGAGATGCTATGGGCCCTGCGCAAGGCCATACGCGAGGTGAGAGCCAACCGCAAAAAAGGCGATACCAAATTTCACCAAAAGGTGGAGCGACTCAAGGAACGCGCCACCGAACTGGAAGTGCGCATCAAAAATGATTTGTTTAGCGAGGCACGTGTCATCGCCTGTACACTGGTGGGCTCTGCCAACAAATTGCTGGATGGCCAGAAGTTCACCACCCTATTCATCGACGAGGCAGCTCAGGCCCTCGAAGCAGCCTGCTGGATTCCTATGCGCCGCGTGTCGAGAGTGATTCTGGCTGGAGACCATTGCCAGTTGCCGCCAACCGTGAAATGCTACGAAGCCATGAAGGCCGGACTGGGCAAGACACTCATGGAGCGCATTGTAGAAAACAAGCCCGAGGTGGTAACCCTCCTGAAGATGCAATACCGCATGAACGAAGAGATTATGCGCTTCTCGAGCGACTGGTTTTACAACAATCAGGTAGAGAGTGCCCCTGATGTAAAGTTCCGCAGCATTCTCGACCTCGATGTACCCATCTCGTGGATAGACACCTCACAGTTCGACTTCCCCGAAGATAGCGGTATCACATTCAAAGAAGAGTTTGTGGGCGAGAACTTTGGTCGCATCAACAAGGCCGAAGCCCAACTCACCATGCTGGCCCTGGAACAGTATTTCGAGAAGATAGGAAAGGAACGTATCCTCCAGGAGCGCATCGACGTGGGCGTCATCTCACCCTATCGCGCCCAGGTGCAGTATCTGCGCCAGCAAATCAAGAAACGTGAATTCTTCAAGCCCTATCGCGGACTGATAAGCGTCAATACCGTTGATGGATTCCAAGGACAGGAACGCGACATCATCATGATTTCGCTGGTACGCGCCAACGACTCGGGAGAGATTGGCTTCTTGCGCGATTTGCGCCGCATGAATGTAGCCATCACCCGTGCCAGAATGAAATTGATCATCCTTGGCGATGCCTCTACACTAACGCGTCATCCCTTCTACAAGAAACTCTACGATTATATTGAAGCATTATAAAAAATCTTAATAAATGTTTGCGCGTTTCGTTTTTTTATAGTACTTTTGCACCTATGATAAAAATAAAACGAGTTGAGACAAAGCGTGAACTCAAGCAGTTCGTACAGTTCTATTACGACCTGTACAGAGCCTGCGAAAGTGCCGTTCCCTATCTCTATTCCGATGAGATAGCCACGCTTCGCCGCGACAAGAATCCTTCGTTCGAATGTTGCGAGGCCGAATACTTCCTTGCCTATAAAGATGGCGAGGTAGTAGGACGTGTAGCAGCCATCATCAACCATCGCGCCAATGAGCGCTGGGGATGTCATCAGGTTCGCTTCGGATGGTTCGATTTTATCGACGACCCAGAGGTGAGTGCAGCGCTCCTTAAAGCTGTCGAAGACTGGGGAAAAGCCAAGAGCATGACAGAGATCGCAGGTCCATTGGGCTTTATCGATACCGATCGTGAGGGCATGCTCATCGATGGTTTCGACCAGTTGGCCACGATGTATATCAACTACAACTACCCATACTACCCACAGCATATGGAGCAGATAGGCGGGTTCATAAAGGACAACGACTATATAGAGTGCAAGATAAAAGTGCCCGAGGAAGTACCTACCAAATTTGCCAAGATAACAGATATGGTGCGCCAGCGCTATGGTCTGCGGGTGCATAAGTTCAGCCGCAAGGAGTTGGTGAGCGATGGCTGGGGCCGCGAAGTGTTCCATCTGCTCAACGCCACCTATAAGGATCTGTATGGATTCTCAGAACTCTCTCAGAAACAGATAGATAAACTTGTAAATGATTATATCAAGATAGCCGACCTGAATCTTGTCACCGGTATTATGGATGGCGACAAGATGGTAGGTTTCGGCGTCACCTTCCCCTCGTTCTCACGCACACTTCAGCGCACACGCGATGGTCGTTTTCTCCCCTTTGGTTGGTGGGAGTTGCTCAAGACATTGAAATGGCACAACACAGACACTGTTGATCTGTTATTAATAGGTGTGCTGCCAGAGTATCGCAGCAAAGGAGCCAACGCGCTTATTTTCGATGATTTGATTCGTCAGTTCCAGCGTTACGGCTTCCAGTGGGCAGAGACAGGTCCACAGATGGAGACCAACGAGGGTGTACTCTCACAGTGGCAGTATCTTGATGCCACTATTCATCGCCGTCATCGTTGCTATCGTAAAAAATTGTGATTATGGAAATAACTCTTGAGTTTGTTTTGCGTATCTTCGTAGCAGCACTACTTGGAGGTGCCATCGGTTTAGAACGTGAGTATCGCGCCAAGGAGGCCGGTCTGCGCACCCACTTCCTGGTAGCATTAGGATCGGCACTGTTCATGGTGGTATCAGCCTACGGTTTCGAAGGCGCCATGCTCACTCCTGAGCACCGTTGGGATGTATCGCGAGTAGCGAGTCAAGTAGTTTCCGGCATCGGTTTCATTGGTGCTGGCACCATCATCTTCCGTAAGAGCGAAAATGTGGTCAGCGGCCTCACCACTGCAGCCGGTCTGTGGGTAACAGCCGCCATCGGTCTGGCCTGTGGAGGCGGCATGTATATCCTTGCCATCGCCTCAACCATTCTCGTCCTTGTAGGCCTAGAAGCTTTCAACTTCATCCTCCGCCGCATCGACAAGCACAAAAATAAAAAACTGTAATCCGTTCACCCCACGTTCTGGCGCATTTACATTCTGGGACAAGCCGAGCGGCAAATACGACAGAACGGGAGAAATGGAATGTTCCCACATTGGGAATGAATTGTTCCCTCATTGGGAATAAAATGTTTCCTAAATAGGGAACATTTTCAGTTGTTAGTAAGAATGTGATTTTTTCTATCCCTCCCTCATCTCTCAATGGTCTCTCATGTGGTTGCATGAGGGATGAGGGAGGGATGAGGGAGAGATTAGGGAGGGATTCTGAGCATCTCTCATAGTCTAAAACCCCTTTAAGCACTAGTGTTTTGAGAGATTTCTTGAGAGATGGGGAGATTTACTTAAAAATCTTCTGAGCGAACATGGTGAGGTAGATACGCCAGTTGCGCCAGATGTGACCACCGTCGGTCTCTACATACTCATAGTTATAACCCTTGGTGTCCCAGTAGTTGCGCAGATCGACTGTGCTCTGATAGAGGAAGTCGGTCTTACCCATACCCATCCAGTAGAGTTTTGGCTTGCTGCCAAAGAGTTTGGCACTCTGCTGTGCAAAGTTAGGATCATTCTTAATCTGCTCTGCGAAAGAACCATTGAAACCACCATTACCCAAGTGCAAGCCGGCAGAGAACAGTCCGTAATAGTCGAACTTGTTAGGATAGAGCAGACTTACGTGGAAGGTATGACCACCGCCCATCGACAGACCACACACGGCACGACCGGCACGGGTCTTGATGGTGCGATAGTTGGCATCCACATAGTTCACGATATCCATAAAGCTCTCTGGGATTGAGGCTACTGCAGGGGCTGTAGGACCAGTACCGCTATCACGGAACCCTGGTGAATACATGCCGAACGACCACTCGCCAGGAGCTGCCTGACAGTTGGGATTACCGTTTGGCATCACCACAATCATAGGCTTGGCCTTGCCTGTGGCAATCAGGTTATCAAGAATCTGTGCTGCACGACCCAGCTCGCTCCAGGCATTCTCATCGCCGCCTGCGCCATGAAGCAGATAGAGCACTGGATACTTACCACCCTTGTCGTAGCCGGCTGGGGTATAGACAGTCATGCGGCGCTGCATCTTAAGCGTAGGACTGTTATACCACACCTTACTCAGGTTGCCATGAGGCACCTCGTTCACCTTATACAAATCTCCCTTATCTCCTTTTTGGTCGCTAACAATAAAGATGTTGGTGAACGACACGATATCACGATTCACGTAGATATTCGCAGGGTCTTTCACACCACTCATACCATCGATATTGAAGGTATAGCTATACATCTCTGGAGCCAACTTATCAGTAGTGTAACTCCATACGCCATTCTTTCCTTCCTTCAGTTCGGCCACACCAGGGGCATCATAGCTGCCGAATCCTGGCACATCCACTTTCTGTGTTGGCAGGAAATCGCCTGTTACCTCAACCTTTACTGCCTTGGGGGCAAAGAGATTGAAAGTGACGGTTCCGTCCTGATTAACGACGGGTGATTGAACATTGGCACTCTGGAAGAGTTTCTCCTGTGCCTGAACGCCAACACAGCATGCTGCTGCCAGCGCAAAAGTCATGATAGTTTTCTTCATACAATTGTTATATTACCTTTTTAACAAGTTAAGTTTCACGTTTGGTTTCATCACGTTGTTTACCTTCTTAGTCCAAGCCTTGACTTTAGCAGTCGCCTTAGCCTCTACATCACTGGCAGATGAACAGATCAGGAAGCTGTAAGTACCTGCATCTGTTTTCCAGGCAGAAGCTTTCTCATTAAAGGATGCCAGGTCTTCGGTCTTCACTGTCATCACTACCGTCTCTGTCTCACCTGGCTGCAACAGGCGTGTCTTGGCATAGTTGCGGAGTTCTTTTTCAGGCTTATTGAGCTTCTTACTGTTAGGAGCAGCCACAAAGAGTTCCACAACATTGCGACCTGCCACCTTACCTGTATTCTTCACGTCAACCTTCACGGTATATACGCCATTGGCCTCGCTCACACTCATGTTCTCATAAGCAAAGGTAGTGTAGCTCAGGCCGAATCCAAAGGGATAAGCCACAGGTTTGCCAAAGCTGTCGAAGTAGCGATAACCCACATAGATATCCTCTTCATAGTTGGTATAGTCGATATTGGCCTGGGGTTCACGCTTCTTGGCATCATCCTTGTTGCGCCCCCACATAAACATCGAACCCATCGTCTTATCATCCACACTAGCAGGGAAGTTCTTATCAGCATAGGCATCACCATACTTCACCTGAAAGGTCATAGGCAGTTTACCGCTGGGGTTCACCTTACCACAAAGCACATCTGCAACAGAGAAACCACTCTCCTGACCACCCTGCCAGGTGCAAACCAGTGCATCAATCTGATTCTGCCATGAAGCCACATCGATAGGACTGCAGATATCAAGCAACACAACAACCTGCTTTCCTTTGGCATGATAAGCCTCGCTGACAGCCTTAATCAGCTGTTTCTCACCTTCTTTCAGATAAAAGTCGCTCTCGCTACGATCGGCAGCCTCGCCACTCTTTCTACCCAGTGAGATGATGGCCACATCGCTACCCTCGATAGCTGCATTGAGTTCATCAGCAGTAAACTGCTTCTCATCAGCGCGTGCTGGTGGCATCAGCGAAAAGGCTGGACGGCCATTAGGGAAGAGGCGCTTCTCCTCATCAGCCAGATGCTTGGTATAGAGACTGATGAGAGGTTTATAAACCTCATAACCGGCCGAACGCATACCCTCGACAAGCGACACTGTGTAGCGACCAAGACTTGTGCCACCAAAACCAGAACCACCAGAAATCCAATCATAGCTGGTGCAGCCGAAGAGTGCCACACGCTTACCAGCAAGAGGCAGAACGCCACTATTCTTCAGCAGCACAATACCATCGGCTCCAACCTGGCGCACCACCTGGGCATGAGCCTTCAGGTTGGGCTCACTATTGGCCTGATAGCCTTTAAAGTTATGTGTTTTCACCACATATTCTAATATACGCCTCACATTAGCGTCGAGCACCTCCATAGGCAGCTTACCACTCTTGGCGGCATCGAAGATAGCCTGATACTGACGGTCCTGACCCGGCTGCAGCATATCGTTGCCAGCCATCATGGCTGCCACAGCATCATCACCAGCATTCCAGTCGCTCACAAACATACCTTTCCAGCCCCACTCATCGCGAACGATGGTGGTGAGCAGTTCACGATTCTGCACAGCATACGGGCCGTTCAATTTATTATAAGAGGTCATGATAGTCCAGGGATCGCTCTCCTTCACCATAATCTCAAAAGCTTTCAGATAAATCTCGCGCAGTGCACGCTGAGATACCTGCGATATATTATTATTTCGGTTGGTCTCCTGATTGTTGGCCACAAAATGCTTAGGGCACGCAGCTGTTCCTTCGCTCTGCACGCCACGCACATAGCCAGCAGCGATGGTGCCCGAAAGATAAGGATCCTCTGAATAATACTCATGGTTACGACCACACAGTGGGTTGCGAATCAGGTTCATGGCAGGCGAGAGAATCCAGTCGAGTCCAAACTCACGCACCTCATTACCGATGCCCTGTCCCACCTTGAAGGCAGCCTCACGATCCCACGTGGATGCCAGTGTCATAGAAGCCACAAAGTCGGTGGGATAATACTCACGATGATCCCATGGGCGCTTAGCGCTCATGCGCAACCCCTGCTGAGAGTCAGCGCAATAGGTTTCAGGAACACCCAAGCGACTGATGGAGAACGTGCTACCAGCAGTACCAGGAAACTTAGCCTCATCGTTGAAGTGCATACCTCGGCCCAGTACCATATGGCACTTTTCTTCGAGTGTCATCGCCTTCACCACCTCATCGATAGTTTCAGCCTTTAACTGCTGAGCAGTAGCATTAAGACTGTGACCACCCATGGCGGCCACAGCCATCACAACCAAACCAATGTTACGAACTGAAATTTTCATTATTATTATTTTTTAGTTATTATGATTCTGGTTTCTGCGTGCAAAGATACACACACTTTCTTAAAGCTTCGTTCCAGTTTATTCGTTTTATTGTCGCCGTTGTTCAAAAAGAACTAACCGTTTTCCAATTCGTTCAAAACTTATCCAATCTGTTCATTTCTTACCGTCCTTGCCATGCACACTCTTCACCTTCATACCCAGCTTACTAGGCATGATAGCATTGAGCGTTACACCCACAAGGGCAGAGAGAGCCAAACCAGAGAAATGGATAGGACCAACACTCACATTATCGTCGGCACCATACTTCACACCAATGGCAATCACCAAAATCAAGGCAGCCACAAACACGTTGCGCGAAGAATTGAAATCAACACTATCCTCAATGAGATTGCGCACACCCACAGCCGAGATCATACCATAGAGAATCAAGCTCACACCACCAATAGTGGCTGTAGGCATCAAACCTATCAAGCAAGCGAACTTCGGACAGAACGATAGCAGGATGGCAAAGACGGCCGCCAGACGGATGACAGCAGGATCGAACACCTTAGTAAGATTCAATACACCTGTATTTTCGCCATAAGTGGTATTGGCGGGAGCACCAAAGAGCGACGCAATTGCTGTTGCCAATCCATCGCCCATCAGCGTGCGGTGCAAACCAGGCTCCTTCAGAAAGTCCTTACCCACTGTGGATGAGATGGCACACATATCGCCGATATGCTCCATGATGGTAGCAATGGAAATAGGCATGATGGCAATGATGGTGGAAACGAGGAAGGTAACATCCAGATCATCCATTACAGCCAATGCCGTCTGCTCTCTACTGAAAGGCATTCCAATCCAGGCAGCATCATCTAGCGAAGAGAAATCCACCTGACCTGTCACAGCTGCAAAGGTGTAACTTATGAGCACACCCAGCAAAATAGGGATAATCTTGATGATACCCTTGCCATATACGCTCGAAATAATCACCGTAGCCAAAGCTAGGATGGCCAGTATCCAGTTGGTGGTGCAGTTCTGTATAGCGCTACCCGACAGCACCAGACCAATGGCAATAATCATAGGACCTGTAACTAGAGGCGGAAAGAAATGCAGAACTCTGTTAACACCAAAAGTCTTGATAAGAGCTGCCATCACGAAATAGCACAAGCCGGCAAAAAGTACACCAATACAAGCATAGTCGAGCGCCAACGTCTCAGTCATACCTTGCTCTACACCCAGTGTTTTAACGGTCATATAGCCGCCCAGGAATGCAAACGAAGAACCAAGGAATGCTGGCACCTGCAACTTATTAACAAAATGAAACACCAAGGTGCCTATGCCTGCAAATAACAGGGTTGACGATACAGAAAGTCCTGTAAGGACTGGCACCAAAATGGTAGCGCCAAACATGGCAAATAAATGTTGAGCACCTAAAATTACATACTTGGGCATGCCCAATTTTCTAGCATCAGTGATGCCTTCTTTTGCAGTAATATCCATCTTATTATTTGAAAAAATTTTTGCAAAGATATAAAAAAGGCACTAAATCACCCCACAAAAAAACATAATAATTGCAAAAGTTTTTGGCAATTACGGATAAAGTCCGTAAATTTGTAGCCGAAAGTAATCTATTATGCACAAAATTAACTAATATTTAGAGTGATGAAAAAATACTTAATGAAAGGATTTGCAGCTCTGACCACGGGGCTTGCCATGATATCCTGCACACAGGAAATTAACTACGAAGTGCAAGAGCAGCAGGCATCAATAGACAATGCCCAGCAAACTCTTGGTTTCTATATCCCTGCCAATCAAGACTGGGTAATGACATCTACTGCCAATGCCACATTCAGCGTCAAGGGTATTGATGATACCAGCGACACCGTTTATGTATTCTCTAACAATCCAATAGCAGATGGTTATGGTGAGGTTCTTGCTAGTGCACCGCTGACAGGTGCCTCTACAAGTATCAGCAACTTCCGCATTCCTCAGCATCTGAAGATGGTGTATGTAGGTTTGAAGGAGAGCGATGGCAACATGGTATACAAATATGTGGATGTGGAAGACGGGCAGATTACTGCCAGCTACGACTTTAGTGCCACACCAGCCGAAGCACGCACCCGTGCGAACGCCGTAATAAATGGTGACCCATTCACCTTTGAAAACACCAGTACTTATTACAAATCAACATTGGCCGACGTGCCGAGTAACGCCAGAGACATCAACGCCACTTCAGACTGGGACTGTCTTCAGTCCGGCAAGTTGTTTGCAATAAGAGATATACGTTCCGACTTGAACCTCTGGTCGGGATCTGTTGACATCTATATTTATGGAAACGTCACTCTGCCATCCTCAGCTTACATAGCCTCGGCAAACATTTATGTTCTGTCGGGTTCTACATTAACCATGAACAAACAGGCCAATAATGTTTGTAGGGTTTTTGTAGCACCAAATGCTACGCTGAACTATAATCTCTCAGCATTAGAGACCAATGGCGGTTCTGGCCATTCTGCCATCTATAACAGAGGTACCGTTCATCTGCCCGCCAATTTCCAGGCAAACAACGATGCCATCGTCTATAACGAAGGTAGCGTTACTGGAGGATATATCACCAGTGCACCTGGTTCAAACAATCCTTCATTCTTCTACAACTTCGGTACGCTTGAGCTCTCTGGCGACCTCCAGTTGAACTCTTGCGCCAACTTCTATAATGAAGGAACTGTCACTGTAGGTGGCATCACACAGTGCACACAGGGTAACGCACAAGTATGGTGGATCAACAAAGGTCACTACACCACCCGACGCTTTGGCATTATGGCAGGGAACGGCACATTCTATAATTATTGTCAGCTCTTTATACAGGAAGATGCTTCGCTGCACGATGGTCAGTTAAACCTGATGCCTAACGGTTATATGGAGGCTGCAACAGCCGAGTTTGGCAACTTCCAGATCAACATGCATGGCAATACCGGTATGAACATCAAAGGTAATAACCATTGGATAGCCCAGAGCGATAGCTACTATCAAGGTTTTAAGGCCTATGCCGATAACAACTATGTTCGTCTAGGCGGCACAACCTATGTTGACCAGCATCATAACACCCTGGTGGCAGAAGGCAAACTCTATATCGGTTTCAACAATCTGTATGCGCCCAATAGCGACAATCCATACGACGGACCTTATATCGATTTGCGCGAGAACGTAAAGAAAGTGCAGTTCAGCAAGCTCAATCCCACTTACAGTGCTACCGATTGTGGCGCTAATTGGGGTGGAAGCACACCTCCCATCTCTGAGACACCTACCGAGAATCAGACCTGGACTTATGCCTTTGAAGATAATAAGACCCGCTGCGACTTCGACCTGAACGACGTTGTGATTCAGGTGAAGCAAAACAGCAGCAATGCCAATAAACTTGATGTGACCCTAGTGGCAGCCGGTTGTGAATACGACAACTATGTTTACCTGGGCGACCAGCGCATCACCTGGGCAATTGGTGCTGAAGTGCACGCAGCCTTTGGCACTGTCAGCAGAATTATGGTGAACACAGGTCGAGGCATGGACGCTACGCCTGTAACTACCACTATCGACAAACCAGCGAACTTCGACTTTCAGAATGCAGACTTCAAGATTCGTCCATTCAAATTCGGCGCCAATCCTGATGATTTGACTCAGTCGGTAGTCAGTGATTATATCGGTATCGTGAAAGAAGGCAACCCCAGCGGATTGCCTCAGGCACCTCTGGGAATAGCTATTCCAGCTAAGTGGAAGTGGCCCAAAGAGCGCACCAACGTTACTAATGCATACGAAGGATTTGCCGCATGGGGCACCTCAACAGATCTGAGTCTGAAGGCCAATGCGGGTGGATGGTATCAGTATCCTTCATCAGGACTGATATACGGAAACTAATTTTTTCAAACTCTATTAATATTAGAAAATGTGAAAAGGAGGGGTGTTTACGTGATGTAAATGCCCCTCCGTTTATGTGCAATAACCTTGCAGGTTAGAATGTTAATGCCGTATTTGGATAGAGATACCAATCAAGATAATTGTTATGATCCTCGGCCCACTCGCCAAAAGAATGGCCAATGGTAGTGTAAGCGCCAAACATCGCGACCACGCCGGTATCTGTTTTCTTTCGATACCCTATCTCAGTACCCTCGAGCGGATATTTAAAGTTGGCATCGGGCACCATCAGCGCCCAAGGCAAATCTTTGAACGAGGGAACAAAATACTTGTGCAATACCTGTGCCGACTTAAACTGCTCGGTGTGAGTCTCCCACGTGCCCGCATTATAATCGGTAAGGATAAAGGGATCTAGTGTCTCGTGTGTAAAGTTGTCTAGGGTCACATCATCCTTAAAAGTAATCACGTAGTTAATGGTGCGTGTAGAGCGCAATTGGGCATTATCGCCACTCTCAGTAGTTACATTATACTTCTTGCGCTGGAAGAGTCCGTAGTCGGCACTTGGATTAAAGGCCATCGCCCAATGCGCATCACAAAACAGATTGAGCACCGCCTCATGATTGTTTCCCTCAATCAGCAGGTCGGTTTCTTTATGGAAATATAGAATCTGCTTGTTGATACCATCATTAAACGACATGCCCGTAGTGGTGCTAACGGTATCAATATCCTGGAATCTGTATCCCACCAAACGAATACAGCCAGCAATCTGCTTCACCGCACCCACTGCAGCAATAGTTACACCAACAGTTATCTGATTCTTAGCTGTGCGCTGCTGAGATATGCGTAGCACCACATCATTATAATCATAATCTCCTGGCTCAGGATAATTTTCCTCGAAGAGATAAGTATATGTTTGAGGCTTGATCGACGACACTGCTCGGCCTGTGGCAACCTCGGAAAAATCAACCATAGCCTGCGACGATGGGACGGAAGCCACTGTAAGGTTCTCAGCGCCATCCACCAGTGCCACATAAAGCATTGACACCTGATAAGGCACATTCAGCGAGAGCGAACCCACTTGCCCGGCCGACACATAGATGCTGTTCATTAACTCGGCATTACGATCGACAAGCGGATTGGCCGAATAAACCTGCAGCTGCTTATAGTTGCCTGCCGCGGGCACCTGATAACGCAGCACCTTAGTCTGCGACAACATCCACATGTGCTGCTGATCCACACTATCCACCGAAGAGTAATAATGGATGAGGTCTCCATGCCGTTTTTCGTCGTACACATTTTTATCACAAGAGGCTGCAACTATCAGCGTGAGCGCTCCTGCTATCATCTTAACAATCAGACTTTTGCGCATAACACATTACTTTTTGCGGCCAAAATTACAAAATAATCTGATAAATAACGCATTTTTTTTAAACATTTACAGAATTTAACTGCGTTAATGATAGGAAAGAATAAAAAAAATCGTAACTTTGCAGCCGAAAATCTGTATGATACACGTAACAATATATTAAAGTCGTTAATAATGAAAAAGTATTTGATAGCAGGAGCGCTGGCTTTTATCTGCAATGCATTCTTGAGCAGTTGCAGTGAGGATATGGGGGGCGATTTCACCTCTATAGAAGAAGCTAAAAAAGTGCAGTTTGCCCAGAATTTCGAAAAGTTTTATGGCAAGATAGCCCCCACACAAGATTGGGGATTTGACGATGCTCAGGCAGCTATGGCCAGATCGAGAGCCCAGACCCGTGGCATAGGGGACAACTCAAGTGGTACATGCATCAAGCCTGATATGCCCAACTACCCAAGTGCAACGGCACCTGCCGCCATCACGACCGCAGAACGCGACTACGTGAGAAACTGGTTTGAGACTCACCCTGGATTCACCAGCGGTTTGGATATCAGCAACTTCTATGTGCAGCATGTATGGGGACTGGCCAGCAAGTCGTATAAGGTGTGGTATAACCACTACGATCAGAACTACATGACCAATCATCTTGGCGCCGCTTCCAATTATTATCGCGATGATTATTTTGACAATGGCACTATCGACTACCTGAGTGTGGGCGATGGTACCAACTATACCCATCTGAATGACTTTAACTCGAACAGCGCTGGCACAAAATGGGGAACCATATATATGGAGAACAGCTCAGCTCTGAGCTTTAAGTACCATTGCACCTGGAGCAACCAGGAGTTCACCTACTTTAAGTGTGCTGAAATTGACGTACCAGGCGTGGGCAAAGGCTACTATGTGGGCATGTGCATGTATGGCGAAAAGAGCGACAATGGTGATCGCAAGATTAACAAGGATCAGAAAGACCTGCAATATGCCGACGACTGGATTATCAAGGTGATTCCTGCTAACGGTAGCACCATCGTGAACAAAAAGACCACCAAGGTGTATAAGAAAAAACGCGTATTAGTGCACAAATGGGTATTCTGTGAAGATCTTGGCAGCGCAGCAACCAAGAGGGATTACGACTATAACGATCTGGTGTTTGACGCTAAGATTATCGAAGAATATAAGGTGCTGAGAGATGCCAATGGCAATGAGACAGCTTATACCAACGACGCAAGCCATTCCTATTATGCCGAAGTAACTCCTCTGGCCGCTGGCGGCGAGCTTACCATCAAATTCGACAAGATAGGCAGTACCATACATGGTATGTTTGCTAGCGGTGTTGCCGACAATATTCTCATCAACACCTGTCATGAAAATCTGCCTATTGCAACACCTCATCGGGAGCGACTGATCGGCAAAACCGAAAAGTACACTTTCTCTTCGGAGGCCAGCGCAAGGATCAACAACATCGAGATTCTTGTCAGAACCCAAACGGTTGCTTATGCTCTTGTGGCTTATAGGGGCGAAGCACCCCATAAAATTTGCGTACCGGTAGGCACACGCTGGGCTTACGAGCGCACCGACATTAAGGATGCCTACACAGGATTCGACACATATGTAGCTGGTGGCGCACAGCCATGGGCCACAACAGGTGTAGATGAAAACCTCTACCCACTAGCTGGTACTGCCTACGATATGCGTACCGATAAGACCGGCACTACTTCTTACGAAGAAATCAGTAGTTCTTCTACAACAGAATATAGCTACACCCTTGTTGATGCAGCTCACGAGAAGACGGTATGGACTGGCAATCGCGACTTTATCGGTTGGGATGGTCAATATGCACTATTGATTGATGCCAGCAAGTTTACTGCCAGCAACAATGCCATCGGCAACGGAACTATCATCCGTTTCTATGTAGTGGCCAATGGCAACTATGCCCTGAAGGCTGCTTATGGCAACACCTGGGATGCTGCCAACTATAGCGACAACAGATGGTCGGACGGTGTGTATTACGGTTCGTCAAGAGTACAGTGTGTTGAATTGAAATTGAACACCACCAACGCTGCCAACTTTAGAACTAATGGCATGCGCCTTTGGGGTACAAACATGAAACTCCTTGCCGTGACCTACGACAATAGTCAGAAGGTGGCAGATGCTACTCCAAGCCAGTCTGTCACAATCTGGAGCGGTCAGCAAGCCCTTGGATGGAATCTGGATGTCACCATAGGCAAGGACAACTTCAGTCAAGCTTCAAGCACCAGTAAGATTAAATTTACAGGTTATGCTACTGACGGATGGACACAGATACATATCCATAAGAAGCTCAACCAATGGCAGACAGAAGAATTGGCTTCTGTATGGGCTTCTAATTCTAACGACTGGCCTGGTACATGCGAGTTCACCATTGGCGACTATCTGAATATCATCAAGAGTAATGATATCTGCATTATCGGTGGCAATCTAACGCTGACCAAGGTAGAGCTCATCCCGTAAAAGATAATTAAATCGAAACGAACAAAATAAGACTTTAATACATTGTTTCTTGGAGGGGCGTCTGCGTGAGCAGGCGCCTTTCTGCTTTTTATTAAGAAAAATGCTTGTTATTATCAGAAAAATAGTGTATCTTTGCACGCTGTTATGGTACTCAATTGGATTTGGATAGGATTCTTTATCATCGCATTTGTGATTGCTGTGATAAAGCTTGTGTTCTGGGGCGACTTTGATGTGTTCCCAGCCATGATGGACTCAACGTTTTCTTCATCGAAAACTGCTTTCGAGATATCGTTAGGCCTCACAGGCGTATTGTCGCTCTGGCTTGGCATCATGAAGATAGGCGAGAAGGGCGGCGTAGTAAACGTGCTGGCCAAGTTGCTGAGCCCCATTTTTACCAAACTGTTTCCTGACATCCCCAAGGGGCATCCTGTGACAGGTTCGATTTTCATGAACATCGCTGCCAATATGCTAGGGCTTGACAATGCTGCCACCCCACTCGGACTGAAAGCGATGGAGCAGTTGCAGGACCTGAACCAGAAGAAGGATACCGCCAGCAATCCGATGATCATGTTTCTGGTGCTGAACACCAGTGGACTGACGCTCATACCGATTTCCATCCTGGTGTATCGTGCCCAGATGGGTGCTGAACAACCCACAGATATTTTTATTCCTATCCTGCTGGCCACATTCTTCTCTACGCTGGCAGGCATCATCATCACCAGCTTTTTCCAAAAAATCAATCTGCTCAACCGCACCATGCTGCTCACTCTTGGCGGCGCAGCCCTGGTAGTAGCCACAGTTATCTGGGGCTTCGGGCAGATGGACTCGATACTGATGAACAAAGTGAGCACCAGCGCGGCAAACATCATGCTGATGCTGATTATCATCGCCTTTATACTGGCAGGCATCCGCAAAAAGATAAATGTCTATGATGCCTTCATCGAAGGTGCCAAAGAGGGTTTTACCACTGCCGTGCGCATCATCCCCTATCTGATAGCTATCCTGGTGGGCATTGGCGTGTTCCGCGCCTCGGGTGCAATGGATATGCTGATTGATGGTGTGAAATATGGCGTAGAGGCCTGTGGCGGTAATACCGATTTCGTAGGTGCGCTGCCTACCGCCCTGATGAAACCGCTCTCGGGCAGTGGTGCTCGCGGCATGATGGTCGACGCCATGACAACCTATGGTGCCGACTCGTTTGTGGGCCGTTTGAGCTGTATCTTCCAAGGCTCAACTGACACCACTTTCTATATCCTCGCAGTTTATTTTGGTAGCGTGGGCATTGTGAAAACCCGCCACGCTGTGGCTTGCGGTCTGCTTGCCGACTTGGCTGGCATCATCGCTGCCATCGCAATAGCATACTTATTCTTTGCATAGAGTTGAAGAATTGAAAAGTTGAAGTTATGGCAAATCTGAAATCATTAGCAAAAGATACGGCTATATATGGCCTTTCGAGCATTGTGGGTAGATTCCTGAACTACCTGATGGTGCCGCTTTACACTTACACCCTGAAGAGTTGTGCCGATTATGGCATCTACAATGATATCTATGCCCAGACAGCACTGCTGATGGTGCTGCTGACGTTTGGCATGGAGACCACCTTCTTCCGCTTTATGAACAAGGAAGAGGGCGACAAGATGCGTGTGTATAGCACGGCACTGATGATGGTTGGCGGCGTGTGCCTGACGTTTGCTGCATTGGTACTGCTGTTTATCACCCCTCTCGCCAACGCGCTCGACTATCCCAACCACAAGTGGTACGTAGGAATGATGTTTGTAACCGTGGCGCAAGATGCCTTCCAGGCCATCCCATTTGCCTACCTGCGCTACAAGCACCGCCCCATCAAGTTTGCGTCGCTCAAGCTGCTGTTTATCTTCATGAGCGTTACGCTCAACCTGGTAGCTTACTGGCTGATGCCAAAGATCGACCCTTCTTGGCAGATACACATCGGCTACGCCTTTGCCATCAACCTGACATGTACTACCATCATATCGTTCTGCCTCGTCAGCGAGTTGGTAGGCTTTAAATGGCAGTTCGACACCCAGAAATGCAAGCAGATGCTTAGCTACTCGTGGCCACTGCTGGTACTGGGTATTGCAGGCATACTGAACCAGGTGGCCGGACAGATTCTGCTGCCACGTATCCTCGACTCTGCCGAAGGTCGCCATCAGTTAGGCATCTATGGCGCCTGCATTAAGATAGCAATGATCATGGCCCTGATTACCCAGGCTTTCCGTTTTGCCTACGAACCCATCGTATTCGGTTCGGCCAAGGACAAGAACAGCAAGGAGCTCTACGCCAAGTCGATGAAGTTCTTCGTGATATTCACATTACTGGCATTCCTGTGCGTGATGGGCTATATCGACATTTTCAAATATCTGGTAGGCGATAAGTTCCGCGAGGGCTTGGGCATCGTGCCGATTGTCATGATGGCCGAGATATTTATGGGCGTTTACTTCAACCTGTCGTTCTGGTATAAGCTCATCGACAAGACCATTTATGGTGCCTGGTTCTCGCTGGCTGGCTGCGCCGTACTGTTTGCCGTCAACGTTATCTTTATCCCACAGATAGGTTATTGGGCCTGCGCTTGGGGCGGACTGGCCGGCTACGGCACAGCAATGGTACTGAGCTATATCGTTGGTCAGAAACAGAACCCCATCCCCTATCCCATCAAAGATATAGCCCTCTATATGGTGTTAGCAGGAACTCTGTTCTGCCTGATGCAGGCTAGCAAGGGATGGCACACGATAGTATCGCTGAGCTTCAACACACTGCTCATCGTGCTGTTTGTGGCATTTATCATCCGCAGAGACATGCCACTTTCGAGTCTGCCTGTGATTGGAAAGAAATTCAGAAGAAACTAGATAAATGTATTTTATGAAAAAACTGTTTTTTACTTTACTTGCTGCATGCGCTCTTACCTCGGCAAAGGCCGACGAAGGCATGTGGACACTTTACAACCTGCCCAATGCTGTGTATGAGACCATGAAGCAGGAGAATTTTGAGTTGCCTTACAGTGCGCTGTACTATGGCGAAGATGCCGTTAAGAACTGCGTCGTTAACTTTGGCGGTTTCTGCTCGGGCGTAGTCGTATCACCCGACGGACTGGTGTTTACCAACCACCACTGCGGTTTCGAGGCCATCCGCTCGCACTCTACCGTTGAGCACGACTATATGCTGAACGGCTTTGTGGCCAACTCATTCGAGGAGGAGCTGCCCAACGAGCGCCTGTTTGTTAGTTTTATGATTGAGCAGAAGGACGTAACGGCCTATCTCGACTCACTGGGTCTTAACAGCCTGGCACAAAGCAAGCGCGCCGAGTTTGTAGATTCTGTTGAGAACGCTATGAGCAAGGCCATCCGCCAGCAGGATTCTACCCTGCGTGTAGAGCTGAAGCCTTTCTACGAGGGCAACCGTTATTTCCTTACCACCTATCGCGACTTCAACGATGTGCGCCTGGTGTTCGCCCTGCCCAAGTCGATGGGTAAGTTTGGCGGCGAAACCGACAACTGGATGTGGCCTCGACAGACTTGCGACTTCTCGGTATTCCGCATCTATGTAGATCCCAAGACTGGCGGTCCTGCCAAGTACTCTAAGGACAACGTACCTTACCATCCCAAGAAGTGGGCACCTGTATCACTGCAGGGCTATGTGCCAGGTTCATTCTCTATGACCATCGGCTATCCTGGTTCTACCAACCGCTATCTGTCGAGCTATGGTATCCGCGAGCGCCGCGATGCCGAAAACGAGCCACGCTATAAGACCCGCGAGATCAAGCAGGACATCATGATCCGTCACATGCGTGCCGACGAGGCTGTGCGTATCAAGTACGACTCAAAATACGCCCAGAGCTCTAACTACTGGAAGAACTCTATCGGTATGAACAAGTGTATCGACTCTATTGGTCTGATTAAGCAGAAGGCTGAGTTCGAGCAGAAGATTCGCCAGTGGCAGGATTCAACAGGATTCCTGAAGGGTAAGCTGGACTTTGAACTGCTGGAGCGCCTGTATGCCAAGCAGTTCAAGGCTATCAAGGCACTGACCTACTTCAACGAGACCTTCGGCGGACGCAGTGCCGACGAGCTTACACGTCGTGCTTATCGCGCCCAGAATGGTGCAATCGTAAAAGGCGATGAGAATAAGCCCAAGAGCCAGTACATCGAGTTTGCTGATAACAGCAACGAGTGGGACGAGGCTACCGATAAGGAGATTCAGGCAGCAGCCATGAAGTTCTATCGCAGTCAGGTCGAAGCGGAGTACCTGCCCGACTTCTATCAGGTGGTGGACCGCGACTTTGGCGGCGACTATCAGAAGTATATCAACTATCTGTTCAAAAAGTCGCAGCTGATGAAGAACGGCAAGAAGATTTATATTAATAAGAATAGTTTCCGTAAGGATCCTGGTGTAGCCTTTGGCGAGAGCCTTAACAACACGCTGCATACTATCGTCGGCGAGGCTACCGAGGTTTACGATTCTATTGCAGTACAGGAGCGCTACCTCTGTGCAGCCAAGTTGCGCATGGAGGAGGATATGCCCAACTACTCTGACGCCAACTTCACCATGCGCCTTTCTTACGGTCAGGTAGGCGAGTACCTGCTGGCTGGCAAGCCATCAGGCTACTACACCACTGCCGAGAGTATTGTAGAGAAGATGAAGCAGGGCGAACAGGGTGTTATCGACTACGAAGCCGAGCCTATCATGAAAGAGCTGCTCTCTAAGAGCGACTTTGGCAAATATACCGATAAAACCACAGGCAAGATGCACCTGTGCTTCCTGTCGAACAACGACATCACTGGCGGAAACTCCGGTTCGCCCATGTTCAACGGCAAGGGCGAGCTCATCGGTCTGGCCTTTGATGGCAACTGGGACAGCCTTTCAAGCGACATCTTCTTCGATAAGCAGCTGGCCCGCTGCATCGGCGTTGATATCCGCTACGTGCTCTACATGATGGAGACTTGGGGCAAGGCCGACCGCCTCATCAAAGAGATCGACGCTAAATAAAGCCAATTCAAATAAAACAAAAAAGCCTCGCTACAATGTTAGCGAGGTTTTTTGTAACAATAATGCTGAAACATACTCTGCACCATGTCATCAAAAGATTGGGTATGCATCATCAGTACGCCTAGCGGAGTAATGCAGTACGCCTACCAAAGTAATGCAGTACGCCCTAGGGCGCACTCCTGTACGGCTTAGATGTACTGACAGCTCGTTGTAGTTTAACGATTTTAGTTGACTACTTATATATTACCCTCCCGTTTTTTGCTTAAAACCCGCTGTTTATGAGAGTTTCAGCACGGGAGACTACCTGTTTTCACCCTCCCGTTTAGGCTCCCGTATAGCCTCCCGTTCCTATCCCAAAATAACACAGTTAGACAATATTTCTGCACGCTGAATACGGGAGGGTACACGGGAGAGCAGACGGGAGGGTAAACAGTCTTACCCTCCCGTATCACAACCCGCATAAATACGGGGATTTTGCATAAAGACGGGAGGGTGAAGGATTATTTCTTCTTTTTGCGGGGTTTACGCATGGCCCAGCCTTCTTCACTGAAGTCGGGCTCCTTGCCTTTCAGCTCGCGTGGGGCCTTGCCCATCAGCTCGCGCCAGTTGTCTTTCTTCTGACGCTTGGGCTTGCCGCCGCCTTTGCCTTCGGTAGGTTTACCGCCCTCATCGGCATCGTTACAGCGCACCGTCTTGCCTTTGTGGCGGATGCCTGTGAGCTGAATCATCACCTTCTTGGCATCTTTCTCGGGCACCTCGAAATAAGAGATGCTGTCGAGCAGGTCGATATGGCCCACTTCCTGACGTCCGCCCACAAAGCGATTCAGTGTCTGCATCAGCTCGCCCGGATAGAAACCATCACGCTTACCCAGATTGATAAACAGGCGGCGATAGCCCTTCTGGGCCTTGTTCTGCAGTTTCTGCTTGTCGGTTTGGGGCTTCTTGCCCTTCTTCTCCGGCACCACAGCCTCTATCTCAGGTGCCTCGGCATAGTAGGCCAGGAACTTACCAAACTCGCGTGACACAATCTTCTTGATGAGCTCCTCCTTGTCGATATACTCGAAATAGCGGTTGATGTCCTGCATGAAAGGAGCAATCTCTTCATCATCTACATCAGTCTTCACAATCTGGTCCATCACCTTGTAGAGCTGCTTCTTACAGATCTCCTCGGCTGATGGAATCTCTGCCTTGACAAACTCCTTGCAGATAATCTTTTCAATATTGCGGATTTTGAACTTCTCACGACTGTGAACGATAGATATAGAAGTACCCTTTTTGCCGGCACGACCTGTACGGCCTGAGCGGTGGGTGTAGCTCTCGATATCATCGGGCAGTCCGAAGTTGATGACGTGGGTGAGATCATCCACATCCAGTCCGCGGGCAGCCACGTCGGTTGCCACCAGCAACTGTGTGAGGTGGTTGCGGAACTTCTGCATCGTGAGGTCGCGCTGCTGCTGACTGAGGTCGCCATGCAGCGACTCGGCATTATAGCCATCCTTAATCAGCTTGTCGGCCACCTCCTGTGTTTCAATCTTGGTGCGACAGAAGATGATAGCGAATATGCGTGGATAAAAGTCCACGATGCGCTTCAGTGCCAGATACTTATCCTTGGCGTTAACCATGTAATAGATGTGGTTTACGCTCTCGGCACCCTCGTTGCGGCTGCCTACCACAATCTCCTTGTAATCATGCAGATACTTCTTGGCCACACGCTCTACCTCCTTACTCATGGTGGCTGAGAACATCAGTGTGTGATGCTTGTCGGAGAGTGACTCAAAAATCTCGTTGATACTGTCTGAGAAGCCCATGTTAAGCATCTCATCGGCCTCGTCGAGCACGATGTTCGTTACCTGCTCAAGATGGGCAAAACCGCGATGCATCAGATCTACCAGTCGGCCCGGGGTGGCCACGATGATCTCCACACCTTTCTTCAAGGCTCTCATCTGTGGCTCGATGGCAGCACCGCCATACACGGCTTCGACGTGCACACCATCCAAGTATTTAGCAAAGTCGCGCAGGTCGTCGGCTATCTGCAAGCAGAGCTCACGCGTTGGCGAGAGCACCAATGCCTGTGTATAGCGTTTCGACGTGTCGATACGCTCCAGCAAGGGGATGCCAAAAGCGGCAGTCTTGCCAGTGCCGGTCTGAGCCAGTGCTATCACATCATTTTCATTGCCCAGCAGATATGGTATCACTGCCTCCTGCACGGGCATGGGGTTTACAAAACCTAACTCTTCGATAGCCTTACGTATCGACTCGCATACTCCTAATTCTTCAAATGTCTTCATTCAATAATTTATCTTACTACTTCTGTAAATTCCGGCTTGCCACCTTTCTCTACAGTCACGTAGATAGTCGATGTAGCCTCTTTGCCGTTCATACCGCGACTTGTTACGCTAAACTTATAGTCAGTGCCATCAGCGGTATCACGCTTACCCACTGTTTGTGGGGTACCTAAGGGAAACTGGTAGTTTGAGCAGGCTGCATCGAACAGCGCCTTTTCAGCATCATTTACAGGCTTCTGTTCAGAATACTCACCCAATTTCTCTACACTACCTTTCTTATATCCATTTTCTATCAAAAATCTATTCAACTCCTTACTGGCCTTCTGCACTCGGGCTGCACGCACGCCATAGCCCTGCTTAATCTTAGCCTTGGGCAGCGCCTTCTTCAGGTCGGCAGTCGAAGTGTTCAGGCCGCCACTACCAAAGGTGCAGAAAGGCACGATGGTCTTGCCTGCAAAATCCTGCTCTTTCAGCAGTGTGGCTATAGGCAGAGCATAGGTGCCGCCCCAGATGGGATAACCCAGGAAAATCACGTCGTAATCCTGAATCTTCTTTTTCAAGGGTTTGATGGCGGGCAGAGTGCCGTTCTGTCGCTCCTGATTGCTACGTTGGACAGTGGCTCCGAAATCGCCCGTATAAGGCTCTACGGCTTCTACTGCCTCTACATCGGCTGCCAGCTGCTTCTGCAGCTCCTCAGCTACGGCTTTGGTTGACCCGCTCTCCGAATAGAAGAGCACCAGTTTCTTCTGTGCAAACATTGTTGCAACGCATGTCATCATTGACATCAAGATAAATAGTTTTTTCATAAGTTGTTATGTCTAAGAAAATTTAATCCCTTTTCTGCTGCAAAGATACTATTTTTTTTTGTAATTTTGCAAACAATATGAAGATATGTGTTTTTTGTTCTGCGAATGAGCAGATTGACCCTGAATTCTTTACGCTGACGGAAGAATTGGGCAAGTGGGCTGGTGAAAACGGTCACAACATCGTGTATGGCGGTGTGAACCAAGGTTTGATGGAGTGCATAGCCAAGACGGCCAGAGGTACTGGCAGCATGACCATCGGTGTGGTACCCATGATGGTAGAGAAGAGTGGACGCAGAAGTGATTATGTGGATGTGGAGATTCCTTGCGACAACCTGAGCGACCGCAAGCAGTTGATGATGGACCAGAGCGACGTTTTTATCGCCCTGCCTGGCGGCATCGGCACGCTCGATGAGATATTCACTGTGGCAGCATCGGCTACCATCGGCTATCATCAAAAGCTTGTAATCCTGTATAACATGAAGGGATTCTGGAATGGGCTGATAAGCCTACTCAACGACCTGCAGGCCAAAGGGATGATTCGTGGCGACTGGCATCACTACATCAAAACGGCTGACTCCTTGGAAGAAATCAGCCGCTTGATTTAATTTCTTATGATAACAAGCTGTCGGCCAGTTGCTCAAGTAAGGCCTCGTCGGCAGCCTTCATACGAGAGCGGATAGTAACCATCGGCTCAACAATCTCACAGTCCTTCAATCCCTCTATCATCGAGCGCATCACCTTGCCTGCCGTTGGTGCCCAACTGCCATTCTCGATGATGCCGAAGCGGCGCTTCTGATAGTTCTTGATCTGCAGGTGATACAGGAAATCGTGCATCACAGGGAACACACCTGCATCATAGCTCGACGCAGCTACGACGACGGTAGGATAACGGAAAGCATCCTCGATGACCTCGGCCATATCGTCGCGACTCAGATCGCTCACCACGACCTTTGGTGCACCCTTCTTGCGTAGTATCTCACCCAGACGCTCGGCAACAGCAGCTGTTCCACCATGAATGCTGGCATAAGCTATCAGGATACCTTCGCTCTCGGGCTCATATTTACTCCATGTGTCGTATAGCTTGATGGCAGCAGCCAACTGCTCACCTTCAAGCACAGGGCCGTGCAGCGGACAGATGGCCTGAACGTCGAGTGAGGCCAACTTCTTCATCACCAGCTGTACCTGCGAACCATATTTACCGCAGATATTAAAATAGTAACGACGCGCCTCGCAGGCCCAATCGTCAGTATCATTAACCAATGCTCCAAACTTACCGAATCCATCGGCAGAGAAAACAACCTTATCCAAGCTGTCGTAACTCATGATGACCTCAGGCCAGTGTATCATCGGAGCCCCTATGAAATGGAGTTCATGAGAACCCAACAAGAGCGTATCACCCTCCTTGACAGTCAGCACTCGACCTTCGAAATTAAAGCCATCGAAGAAATTAGGCAGCATCTTAGCTGCTTGTGCACTACATACAAGCTGCAAAGCGGGATAGGACTCTAGCATCCAACCGATGAGCGCCGAGTGATCAGGCTCCATATGGTGAACCACCAGGTAATCAGGCTGTCGCCCATTAAGTGCCGCCACCAAGTTAGCTTTCCACTCTTCTCCCTTGCGTCGATCGGCAGTATCCATGACTGCAATCTTCTCGTCGTCAATGAGATAAGAATTATAACTCATGCCCTCGGGCACCACATACTGACTCTCAAACAGATCAATGTCAAGATCGTCAACACCGATGTACTTAATGCTTTCGCTCATCATATCTTAAATTTTTAATTATTCTCGTCCAAGTTCTTCAGTGCCACTTCCAGCTCATGCTGCTTCTTAGTAGCAAAGTCTTGATCCACACTGTTGCTGATGCTGCTACACACATTGGCAGCAAACTGCAGACCCTCGCCGATGACGGCATCCCACACATCAACATACACGCCAGCATCCAGCATCTCACGCGTGACACCATATTTCAATAGCCCATACACAAAGCCTGCATTGAAATTATCGCCAGCACCAATAGTGCTTACGGTTTGAGTGTCGGCCACTGGATATTGCTTAGCCAAACCACCCTGAGCCCTAAACTCAATAGGCTCACCACCCTGAGTATAGATAAAGTTCTTGCAATAGAAGTCAATCTGCGACCGATACACACTCTCAGCCCCTCGCTTGTTATACATCACCTCAAAATCATCAGCACTACCACGAATGATGTCGGCCAACTCAAAATTCTCCAAAATATTGGCCGTCACCTTCACCAAGTCGTTGCGATGTGAGGCACGATAGTTCACGTCATAGTAGAGAATAGCTCCCTGCTCGTGAGCATACTGGAGGAATGCCAGCATCTGAGGACGTATCACAGGATTGATGGCATAAAACGAACCAAACATCACCACATCGTTAGCCTTAATATCAGGCGTATTAAATTCTAAGCGATCGTGCGGATGGTCTTTATAAAAGATATACTCTGCATCATTGTTCTCATTCAGGAAGGCCAATGATACTGGCGATTTTGCTTCAGGATACACACTGATGTTAGAGGCATCTACATGATTCTCCTCCAAGAAACTGATAATGTTACGACCTACACGATCGTTGCCCGTCTCACTGATAAAGGTAGTATTAAGTCCGGCGCGCCCCAGCGAGATGAGCCCGTTGAACATAGATCCTCCAGGCACAGCTCCAATGGGCTGATTGTCTCTGAAGATGATATCTAATATGGTTTCTCCTATTCCTATTACTTTTCTCATGTGTTTTGGATTTATCGCTGCAAATATACGAAAAAGAATTGTAACAACGGCACAATGGCACAAAAAAAATCGGCACTGCTTGCGCAATGCCGATCCAAATATATTGCTTACTATTAGTCAGCAACGAGTGTGAAGCGCTGGAAGGCACAGATCTTAAGATCCTTGTCCTGCTTAGCGAGCCACTGAGCAACAGTAGCCTTGTCGCCATCACCGAACTGGAACTCCTGGTCAACCAGGCAGTTCTCCTTCTTGAACTTCTCAACGCGGCCCTTAGCGATACCCTCAATCATAGGCATCTTCAGGTTAGCCTCGCCCTCAACCTTAGCCTCAGCGATGATCTTACGAGCCTCATCAGCCTGCTCCTGTGTGAGCCAGCCCTTAGACATGTTGCTCTCGATGTGATCCTCAGAATCAACGAGGTTGGGGTTCAAACCAGCCTTCTTGAGCTTCATATCAACGAACTTCTGAACCTGCTCGAGCTTAGACTTCTCAACAGCGGTCTTGTACTCCTCGTCGAGAATCTTTGGATCGATGCTCTGAGCGTCGAGAGCTACTGGCTTCATAGCAGCAACCTGCATAGCTACCAGGTGACCCTGCTCAGCAGCTGGCTTGTTGGTCTGTACCATAGTGCACAGGGTGTTCTTACCCATGTGGTTGTAAACCTCAATGTTCTCACCCTCCAGAGTCAGGTAACCATCGAGCTCCATCTTCTCACCAGTGATACCAGAGCGCTGTGTTACAGCGTCCTGAACCTTCTGACCGTCGGCCAGAGTGAGTTCCTTAACAGCCTCAATGTCCTTAGCCTTTGCAGCGATGGCAGCGTCGAGGATGCTCTGAGTAAGAGCAATGAAATCGGCACCGTTAGCTACGAAGTCGGTCTCGCACTTCAAAGCGATCATAGCAGCGAAGCCATCAACGCTCTTAACGAGTACACAACCATTAGAAGTCTCACGGTCGCTACGCTTTGCAGCAATAGCGAGGCCACGCTCACGAAGAAGCTCCTTGGCCTTGTCGAAGTCGCCCTCAGCCTCGGTCAGAGCTTTCTTTACGTCAGCCAGACCAGCGCCAGTCATTGCGCGAAGCTTCTTGATATCATCAATTGAAATAGCCATATTTTAATTCTTCAATTTTTAAATTCTTCAATTCTTATATTACTCAGCAGCAGCCTCTGCCTTTGGCTCAGCGTCCTTGCGAGCCTTGCGTGGAGCACGCTTTGGCTTTGCCTCTTCGCCCTCAGCCTGAGCATCAGCAGCCTTCTCGTCGGCCTTCTCTACCTTACGCTCCTCGATACCCTCGGCGATAGCGGTGCAGCAGGCATTCAGGATAGCCTCTACAGAATCCTTAGCATCGTCGTTAGCAGGGATAACGAAGTCAATATTGTTAGGATCAGAGTTAGTATCAACAATACCGAATACGGGGATACCCAGACGGTTAGCCTCACGAACGGCAATGTTCTCCTTCATTACATCAACAACGAAGAGTGCGCTTGGCAGACGGGTCAGATCAGCGATTGAACCAAGGTTCTTCTCCAGCTTAGCACGCTGACGAGTGATCTGCAGCAGCTCGCGCTTAGAGAGGTTTGAATAGGTTCCATCCTGCATCAGACGGTCGATGTTCGCCATTTTCTTAACGGCCTTACGGATTGTGGGGAAGTTGGTAAGCATACCACCTGGCCAACGCTCAATAACGTATGGCATGTTGATGCTTGTAGCCTTCTCTGCAATCACTTCCTTTGTCTGTTTTTTAGTAGCGACGAACAGGATTTTCTTGCCACTCTTGGCAATCTGCTTCAGGGCCTCAGCGGCCTCGTCAACCTTTGCTACTGTCTTATGCAGGTCGATGATGTGAATACCGTTACGCTCTGTGTAGATGTAAGGAGCCATAGCGGGGTTCCACTTACGCTTCAGGTGACCGAAATGACAGCCAGCCTGCAGCAACTGATCAAAATTTGTTCTTGACATTTTCTTAATGCTTTTAAATTGTTTACTTTCTTTTTAATTCTTTTGTCCAGAATCAGCCCGATGGTAGTCCAAAGGAATCCAGCGGGTTTAGATACTAAACTATCGCTTGGTTGTTCAGCGGGATTAACGCTTACTGAACTGGAAGCGACGACGTGCCTTTGGACGACCTGGCTTCTTACGCTCAACCTCACGGCTATCACGTGTCATGAAACCAGCTACCTTCAGCTTCTTCTTATCCTCTTCGTTGATCTTCACCAAAGCACGAGCAATTGCGAGACGCAGAGCCTGGCTCTGACCAGTGAAACCACCTCCGTCGAGGTTTGCCTTGATATCATACTTCTCAGCTACTTCGAGCAGGTTCAGTGGCTGCTTAACCACGTACTGCAGAATGGCTGATGGGAAATATACCTCTAAATCCTTCTTGTTGATCGTAATCTTACCAGTACCCTCTGTTACGTACACACGGGCTACAGAGCTCTTACGACGACCTATTGCGTTAATTACTTCCATCTTTCCTTATTATTTATACTGGTTAATATCAATAGTCTTTGGCTGCTGAGCGGCATGTGGATGCTCGGTACCCTCATAGATGAAGAGGTTGTTCAGCAGGCTGCGGCCCAGAGGACCCTTTGGCAGCATACCCTTAACGGCATGACGCAGCATCTTGTCAACACCACCGTTCTTCTTGCGAAGCTCAGCAGGAGTATTGAAGCGCTGACCACCAGGATAACCTGTGTAGCGGGTATAAACCTTATCGGTCTCTTTCTTACCAGTGAAAACTACCTTATCGGCGTTGATAAGGATTACATTGTCACCACAGTCAACGTGTGGAGTGAAAGTTGGCTTGTACTTTCCGCGGATCAGCTTAGCTACCTTTGAAGCGAGACGACCAACAACCTGGTCTGTGGCATCGATTACCACCCACTCCTTCTTTGCTGTTTCCTTGTTTACAGAAAGTGTCTTGTAACTCAAAGTGTTCATTTTTAAATTTACTACTAAAAAACAGTTTAACTTATTATATATAATATGTACGCGCATAAACCCACTCCCAGGGTCTAACTCCCGGTTGTCAGTCTAACGTCGCACCCGCTGGGATAATTCCCTAACGGAGATCATTGAAACGCTGATTCACGAACCGCCATGCCCGGCCAAAGACACCGCTATTCACACAACATTTCACGGGGATTCTAAGTTTCTCCCCTAAATCGGTGTGCAAAGGTACTAACTATTTTTATTATATAATGTACGCGCAAAAGAAAAAAGCGTCAAATTTAGACAAATTTAACGCTTTTCTGTATTTTTAAGATTTCTTTCTTAGAAATCCATGTTATCTAACGAGTCGCTGAAATCCTTTGGCTGCTCCTCTTTTGGAGCCTCAGTCTGCTGCTGCTCAGGACGTGGGCGGCGCTCACCATGACGCTCACCGTTGCGACGATCGCCACGGTCGGGACGACGGTCACGACGCTCGCCATTACGCTCTGGGCGCTCACGACGCTCACCACGGGCAGGACGCTCAACATAATCGGCAGGCTTCTCAATCAGTACACGATGAGAGAGTTTGTACTTACCTGTCTTAGGATCAATCTCCAGGAGCTTAACCTGAATGTGGTCACCCTCCTTGATACCTGCCTCTTCAACAGTCTCAAGACGCTTCCAGTCAATCTCTGAGATGTGGAGCAGACCATCCTTACCAGGCATAATCTCAACGAAACATCCGTAAGGCATGATAGAACGAACCACACCGTCGTAAACCTCGCCTACCTCAGGAATAGCTACGATAGCCTTAATCTTACCGATTGCAGCATCGATGCTCTCCTTGTTTGGAGCAGATACCTGAACCTTACCTACACCGTCAACCTCGTCGATAGTGATAGTTGCACCAGTATCCTCCTGCATCTGCTGGATAATCTTACCACCAGGGCCAATCACAGCACCGATGAACTCCTTAGGAATCTCCATCTGAACGATACGAGGAACCTGTGGCTTCATCTCAGCACGTGGCTCGGCGATAGTATCGGTGAGGCACTTCAGGATGTGCTCACGACCAGCCTTTGCCTGCATCAGAGCCTTCTCAAGAATCTCGAAGCTCAGACCGTCGCACTTGATATCCATCTGAGTAGCGGTCAGACCATCCTTTGTACCAGTGGTCTTGAAGTCCATATCACCCAAGTGGTCCTCGTCACCGAGGATATCGCTCAATACAGCATACTTATCTTCACCGGGATTCTTAATCAGTCCCATAGCAATACCCGAAACAGGCTTCTTCATAGGAACACCAGCGTCCATCAGGGCAAGTGTACCAGCACATACGGTAGCCATTGAAGAGGAACCGTTAGACTCGAGAATCTGACTTACCAAACGAACGGTGTAAGGGAAGTCCTCAGGAATCTGGCCCTTCAGTCCACGCCATGCCAGGTGACCATGACCAATCTCACGACGACCAACGCCGCGCTGCGCCTTGGCCTCACCAGTACAGAATGGAGGGAAGTTATAGTGAAGCAGGAAGCGCTGATAGCTCTTGTCGAGCACATCGTCAACCATCTTCTCATCGAGCTTAGTACCCAGAGTACAGGTAGAAAGCGACTGTGTTTCACCACGAGTAAAGATTGAGCTTCCGTGAGGCATTGGCAGAGGTGAAACCTCGCACCAGATAGGACGGATCTCATCAGTCTTACGACCATCGAGACGGATACCCTCATCGAGGATGCAACGGCGCATAGCGTCGCGCTCAACGTCGTGATAGTAACGATCCATCATGGCATACTTCTCCCCGAGCTCATCCTCAGTCAGGTCGGCATGCTCAGCAGCATACTTCTCCTTGAAATCAGCAAGAATCTTCTCGAAGGCATCAGCACGATCCTGCTTTGGCAGAGCCTGTTTGGTAACGTCGTAAGCGGGCTGATACAACTCCTTGTTCATACGCTCACGCAGTTCCTCATCGTTCACCTCGTGGTCGTACTCACGCTTAACATCCTTACCGAGTTCCTTTGAGAGTTCGGTCTGAAGCTCACACATTGGCTTGATAGCAGCCATAGCAGCTTTCAGGGCGCCGATCATATCCTGTTCTGACACCTCCTTCATTTCTCCCTCTACCATCATAATGTTCTCAGCCGAGGCACCAACCATGATGTCCATATCGGCATCCTTCATCTGCTCGAAGGTAGGATCGATAACATACTCACCGTTGATACGGGCTACACGAACCTCACTGATAGGGCACTCGAATGGGATATCCGAGCAAGCCAAAGCAGCTGAAGCAGCAAAACCTGCCAGAGCGTCAGGCTGATCAACACCATCGGCTGAAAGCAGCATTACATTCACAAATACCTCAGCGTGATAGTTCGAAGGGAAGAGTGGACGAAGAACACGGTCCACCAGTCGTGATGTCAGGATTTCGTTGTCGCTGGCTTTGCCTTCGCGCTTGGTAAATCCACCGGGGAAACGTCCGGCAGCACTGTACTGTTCACGATAATCTACCTGCAAAGGCATAAAATCTGTTCCGGGAACTGCATCTTTTGCGGCACAAACAGTGGCGAGCAATACGGTGTTGTTCATACGCAGAACAACAGAGCCGTCAGTCTGTTTTGCCACTTTCCCGGTTTCAATGGTGATGGTACGTCCATCAGCCAATTGAAGGGTTTTTGTAATTACGTTCATCTTGTTTAAAAACATCTAATATATAAAAAACAGCCGCAAAGATACACATAATTATATTAATAAACGAGAAAACTCATTATTTTTTTTAATTTTTCACTATTCAATAATCATTATTCATTAAAAAAACGTATCTTTGCACCCGCAAAACGAAATTCTAATTATAAATATGAAACATATCAGCAAAGCAGCAGCCGTAGCTCTGGCTGCATTATCCGTTGCCTCATGCAACAAGAATCAGTTCACTGTAGAAGGACAGATTGCCGGCGCTAAGGACTCTGTGCTCTACTTTGAGAATGTGAGCCTGGAGGGTATCAACATACTCGACTCTGTAAAACTTAGCGACAATGGTGAATTTTCGTTCAGTCAGGAAGCTAAGACTGCCCCCGACTTCTATCGCTTGCGCATCGCTGACCAGATTATCAACGTGAGCATCGACTCTACCGAAACCGTCCAGGTTAAAGGTCAATATCCCGGTATGGCATCCAACTACACTGTCAGTGGTTCTGAAAACTGCGAAAAGATTCGCGAGCTGGCACTCAAGCAGATCGACTTGCAAGCTAAAGCCATCGCCTTACAAAACAACACAGAGTTAGGAATTATAAAGGCAAACGACAGCATACAAACGCTGATTAATCTATATAAAGAAGAGGTTAAGCGCGACTATATCTACAAGGAGCCTTACAAAGCATACGCTTATTTCGCACTGTTCCAGGCTATTGGCAACTACCTCATCTTCAATCCTCGCAACAACAAGGACGACATCAAGGCCTTTGCAGCTGTTGCCACCAGTTGGGATACCTACTACCCTCATGCTGAGCGCGGACAGAACCTGCACAACATCGCCATCGAGGGTATGAAAAACCAGCGCATCGTAGCTGCTCAGAATACCGACATCCAGATTGAAGCAAGTAAAGTGCAAGAGGCAGGCGTGCTCGACATTGCCCTGCTCGACAACAAAGGCAACGAGCGTCACCTCACCGACCTGAAGGGTCAGGTGGTACTGCTCGACTTCCACGTCTTCGCACTCAAGGATTCTCCTGCACGCATCATTCAACTGCGCGAATTGTATAATAAATATCACGCTCAGGGACTGGAGATCTATCAGGTTAGCCTCGACAGCGACGAGCACTTCTGGAAGCAACAGACAGCCGCCCTGCCTTGGATTAGCGTTCGCGACGAAGACGGTGCTGGTTCACAGCGTCTAGCGCTTTATAATATCCAGGCTGTGCCCGACTTCTTTGTTATCGACCGCGGTAATAACCTGGTTAAGCGAGCTGCTCAGATAGCAGATCTCGAAGCTGAAATCAAGAAACTTTTGTAAAGATAAAAAACCCTTCCAGATTTGGAAGGGTTTTTCTTTTAGTACTTTCGTTTTGGATTCTTGGGGAACCAACCTTTTTCTACACGTTTCTTCTGAGAGAAGAGCTCGCCAATGCCCCACAAGGCCGAAGCGCCGAACACACCTACAACCGAAGAAAGAATGGCATTCTCAATAAACAGAGCCCCTATCATACAACCCAATCCTATAACTAGATACAACACCCAAGGGCGCGTACCCCAATAATATTCTGTCTTAATCACAATAGGATGCCAAATACCTATAGTGAGAAACGTACTGATAGCTATAATTATACCTGTGAAATACATAAACTTACTGTCAATCAATTAAAAACTCTGCAGCCAACCTTTCAACTCAAAAATCATCTGATAATGATAGGCGAAGGTCTCGCGATAGCCCCAGCCATGGCCGCCAGTGGGATAAATATGAATCGAGGCCGGCACGTCGTGCTTATACAGCTGCTGATAATAATTAAAGCCATTAGCTGCAGGCACGGCCTTATCATCGTCGCTCAAAGCCAGGAAGGCACGAGGGGTAGTACGATTCACCTGAAGGTCATTACTAAACTCCATTTCCAATTTCTTATACTCTTTCAGTGCTTTTTTGTCTTCTGGAGCCTTACCCAGAAAATTATCATGCGACCCCTTATGTGTAAATCCAAGATCCATCGTAATGACGGGATAGAAAAGGATCTGGAAGTTAGGAGCGGCATCACCAGTAGCGTGAGTAGCGATAGTGGAAGCCAGATGACCACCTGCCGAGAAGCCCATAATACCCACATCATCAGGATTGATATGCCATTCTGCCGCACGACTGCGCACCATTCTGATAGCAGCCTGAGCATCAGAGATAGGCACCAAACGGTCGCCATGAGGCATACGATACTTGAGCACTATCAGTGCGATGCCCTGCGAATTAAAGAAAGTAGCCCACTGATGCCCCTCATGATCCATAGCCAGATGACTATAACCACCACCAGGACAACACACCACAGCACGACCAGTAGCCTTCTTAGCATCTGGCAGATAGGCCGTCAGTTCAGCCCTGTCAGCCGTGTCAGCACTCGCCACTTCCGGTCCGTTTGGCCAGAGTGGTATTGTTATTCCTTTCTGAGCAAAAGCAGAAATTGAAAGAACCAACGACATCATCGTTAATATTGTTTTTATACACTTCATCGAACTATTTTTTAAAATTTGGCGCAAAGGTAATAAAAAAATCCTATGGATTAGGTAGTTTTTACGGATTTTTATTATCTTTGCAGGCAGTAACTCGAAACTTTACAATAAATTATGAAGAAAATCCTAACTATTACGACTCTCGCGTTGTTGGCATTCTGTGCACAGGCAAAAGTGAAGCTGCCCAACCTGATTGGTGACAACATGATACTTCAACAGCAAACCGACGCACGCCTTTGGGGATGGGCAAAAGCCGGACAGATGGTAAAAGTAACCACTTCGTGGAGCAACGAGACAGTCACTGCCAAAGCCAACAAAAACGGCGAATGGCAGGTAAAGGTTAAGACACCCAAAGCCAGCTACACGCCACTATCCATCACGTTCGACGATGGCGACAAACTCACCATCAGCAACGTACTGGCAGGCGAGGTTTGGGTTTGCGCCGGACAGTCGAATATGGAGATGCCCGTAAAAGGTTTCTGGATGTGTCCAGTCAAGGATTATAACCAGGTGGTGATTGATGCCAAAAACCACCAGGGAGTACGAAGTGTAAAGATACCTAGCGTGATGTCAGCCCGCCCCCTGAACGATGCTCAATGTAAGTGGCGCATATGCTCTCCCAACACTGTTGGCGACTTCTCAGCAACAGGCTATTTCTTTGCCCGCACCATACATCAAGCACTCGACATCCCCATCGGGCTCATCGAGGCCAACAAAGGCGGTTCGCGCGTTGAGAGCTGGCTTACCAAAGAGAATCTTGAGAAATACACCAACGACCCAACCGACTCTGTCGAGATATGCAAAAAGTGGGCGCAGTACGATTATCATCGCTCACTATTATGGGGCAATGGTACATTCAATCCAATCCTGAACTTCACCATCAAGGGCATCCTGTATTACCAGGGTTGTTCGAACGTTGGCGATCCTGGCGACCAATATTCTCAACGTTTAAAGCTGTTAGTAGATCAGTGGCGCAGTCAGTTCGGACTTGGCGAAATACCCTTCTATTTCGTTCAGATAGCACCATATCGCTATGATGACGACAACAATGCCATCAGCGGTGCACTGCTGCGCGAACAGCAGTTCAAGGCCCAGCAAATCATCCCCAACAGTTCCCTGGTATGCATCAACGACCTGGTATATTCCTACGAATACACCCAGATTCATCCCGCTCAAAAACAACAAGTGGGCGAGCGATTGGCTTATACAGCCCTGAATCGCGACTACGGTTTTGAAGGCATCCTCTACAAGAGTTCTAATTACAAGGACATGAATATCAAGGGCGACGCCATCTATATCCATCTTGACAACAATTATCATACCGATGCTCCTTTCGAGGACATCCAGGGATTTGAGATAGCCGGCGAGGACAAGATTTTCCACCCAGCCCAAGCCCAACACTTCTGGCAACCTGGCGGCGGTTACTGGGACGAAGCTATTAAGGTATCATCTCCACAAGTAAAAAAACCTGTAGCCGTGCGCTATTGTTTTAAAAATTTCCAGATAGGCAACGTTAAGAACGGTGCTAATCTGCCATTATTCCCATTCAGAACTGACAACTGGTAAAGCTTATGACAGAACACCCATTAGAAGTATTTCATTTCTGCCCCAAATGCGGCAGTCCTGATTTTGAGATACACAACGCACTGAGTCGCCATTGCGCCAATTGCGGATTCACATTCTATCAAAACCCACGGGCATCAACAGCAGCCTTTATCCTGAACGAAAAAGGAGAACTCTTAGTTGCACGCCGAGGAAAGGAGCCAGCAAAGGGTACGCTTGACCTGCCTGGTGGATTTGTGGACAACGACGAAAATGCTGAACAGGGCATGGTAAGGGAAATCAAGGAAGAAACAGGACTCGACATCAATCCCAATGCCATTGAATATCTGTTCTCTATTCCCAACGTGTATCACTACTCGGGCATGGATATACGCACGCTTGACTTCTTCTTCCTATGCCACACAACAAACGACGCCGTTGTGAAGGCCAACGATGATGCTGCCGAACTGCAGTGGCTTCCGCTACGCGAAGTATATGTAGAGCGCTTCGGACTACGCTCCATCCGTCAGGCAGTGCACCGCTTCTTGGAAAAGAATTGTTAATAAATTAAAAAAACCTCTATATAAATAAGGTGAAAGAAAGTTTTTTGCTTACTTTTGCAGCCCAAAAGAAATATAACGCGACAGAATATGCAAAAGAACTTAGTGATAGTGGAGTCGCCCGCAAAGGCAAAGACTATTGAGAAATTCCTGGGAAAGGACTACAAGGTCATGTCGAGCTACGGACACATCCGTGATTTGAAGAAAAGAGAAATAAGCATCGACGAGAAGACATTGGAGCCAGAATATGAGATACCCGAAGAAAAGGTCAGCCTGGTTGACGACCTGAAAGCAAAGGCCAGCAAAGCTGAAACCGTTTGGTTGGCATCCGATGAGGACCGCGAGGGAGAAGCCATCTCATGGCACCTTTGCGAAGTATTAGGTTTGGACGAACAGAAGACTAACCGTATCGTATTCCACGAGATTACTGAGCCAGCCATTCTTGATGCCATTGAGCACCCACGACATATCAATATGGACCTGGTTAATGCACAGCAAGCCCGCCGTGTGCTCGACCGTCTGGTTGGTTTTAAACTTTCGCCAGTACTTTGGCGCAAAGTAAAGCCAGCACTCTCTGCAGGTCGTGTACAGAGTGTTGCTGTCAGACTTATTGTAGAACGTGAGCGCGAAATTCAGAACTTTAAGAGTGAGCCCTATTATAGTGTCAGCGGCGTGTTTGCCGTTGCCAACCCCGATGGTTCTGCATCTGAGGTAAAGGCACAGCTTAACAAGCGTTTCAGCACAGAAGATGAGGTTATGGAATTCTTAGAGAAGTGCAAGACGGCCACTTTCACAGCCGATACCATCACTAAGAAACCCACCAAGCGCACACCTGCGCCTCCATTCACAACTTCTACTTTACAACAAGAAGCAGCCCGCAAGCTTGGCTTTACAGTAAGTCAGACCATGATGGTAGCCCAGCACTTGTATGAAAGCGGACGTATCACCTATATGCGTACTGACTCTGTAAACCTGTCACAGCTTTGTTTGAATGCCAGCAAAAGCGAAATCACCAACTTATACGGCGAGAACTATAGCAAACTCCGCAAATATCACACCAATTCAAAGGGAGCTCAGGAGGCTCACGAGGCTATCCGTCCGTCATACATGAACATGACCGAGATTGAAGGCAGTGCCCAAGAGCGCAAGCTGTACGATCTCATATGGAAACGAACCATAGCAAGCCAGATGGCCGATGCAGAAATCGAGAAAACCACTATCACCATCAAGAGCGAAGCTATCGACGAAGTATTCACAGCTCAAGGCGAAGTTGTAAAGTTCGACGGATTCCTGAAGATATATCGCGAATCGGTAGACGACGATGAGACAGGGGAAGACTACAGTCATTCACTGCCAGTCATCAAGAAAGGACAGGAGCTTACACGTCGCGAGATTCTCACCACCGAGCGCTTTAGTGCCGGACCTCAGCGTTATACCGAGGCAAGCCTGGTACATAAGATGGAGGAACTTGGAATTGGTCGTCCATCAACCTATGCACCAACCATCTCAACTATCCAACAGCGCGAATATGTGATGAAAGGTGATAAGAAAGGCGAAGAGCGTTTCTACTCTATCTATCAACTGAAGGGTAAGCAGATCACACAGAAGACCCGTAAAGAGATGATTGGTTCAGAACGAGGCAAACTTATACCTACCGATATAGGAACCGTGGTTAACGACTTCCTAATGGAGAACTTCAGTGAAATTATGGACTATAACTTCACTGCCAAGGTTGAGCAGGACTTTGATAAAATTGCCGAAGGCGATGAAAAGTGGAAGGACATGATGAAACAGTTCTACAAGGACTTTGAGCCAACGGTAGAAGAAACCATGAACAGTCGCCAGAAGTTCAAGGCTGGTGAGCGCGAATTGGGCCAAGATCCCAAGACAGGTCGCCCCGTATTTGTTAAGATTGGTCGATTCGGACCTGTAGTACAGATAGGTTCGTCAGAAGATAAGGACAAGCCCCAGTTCGCCCAGCTGCCTAAGGAACTGAGCATGGAGACCATCACGATGGAAGAAGCCATGGAGCTGTTTAAGTTGCCACGCGACCTAGGCGAGTTCGAAGGAAGTCCTGTCAGTGTTGGCGCAGGCCGCTTCGGTCCATATGTCAAGCACGAAAAGATGTTTGCATCGCTGCCCAAAGATGCCGATCCCATGGCAATCACACTTAATGAGGCCATCGCACTCATTCAGGAGAAACGCCGTCAGGAAGCCGCCAAACACATGAAGTTCTTCCTTGAAGATCCGAAGTTGGAAATCATGAACGGTATCTATGGCCCTTACCTGACCTATGATGGTAATAACTACCGTCTGCCCAAGAACCTGCATGAGACAGCAAAAGAACTCACCTATGATGAGTGCATGAAGATTATTGAGCAAGCGAAGAGCGAGGACGGCAACAAGAAAACAGCCAAGAAAGGTTCCCAAAAAGGCGCCGCTCGCAAGACAACAGCAAAGCGTACCACAAAAAAAGTTGAAGAGTAGGCATGAAGCGCATTATCCTGATAGGCTACATGGGAGCCGGGAAAACCACTATCGGTAAGGCTCTTTCAAAGGAGCTCGGTGCTACTTTCTACGACCTCGACTGGTATATAGAAAGTCGTATGCGCAAAACAGTGGCACAGATATTTGCCGAACGTGGCGAAGAGGGATTTCGAAAGATGGAGCACAACATGCTGCACGAAGTGGCAGAGTTTGAGAATGTCATCATCAGCTGTGGCGGCGGCACGCCATGCTTCTTTGACAATATGGACTATCTTAATCAGCAGGGACTGACAGTTTATCTGAAGGCCGATCCTGAGGTCCTGTACAACCATCTGCTAATGGGAAAAGTTGAGCGCCCGCTTATCAAAGGCAAAAGTCCAGAAGAGCTGATAGCTTTCATACGCCAGCAACTTGAAAAGCGAGATCCATTCTACAACAAAGCCAAATATACGCTCGATGTGAGTCTGATGGACAACTACGAGAAAATCAAGATTAGTGTAGATAAAATTAAAGAATTATTAGATTTATAATATATTTATATCCGTTTAGAAAATGAAGAAATGGACGATTGAGGACTCGAAGGAGCTTTACAACATCAATGGTTGGGGCACTTCTTATTTTGGTATCAACGACAAGGGCGATGTTTACGTTACTCCATGCAAGAACAATACACAGATTGACTTGCGTGAAGTGATGGACGAACTGGCCTTACGCGATGTTACGCCCCCAGTACTGCTGCGTTTTCCAGATATTCTTGATAACCGTATCGAGAAAACGTGGAGTTGCTTTAAGAAGGCCTCAGAAGAATATGACTACAAAGGTGAAAACTATGTAGTCTATCCTATCAAAGTGAACCAGATGCAGCCTGTTGTAGAGGAGATCATCTCACATGGACGCAAGTTCAATCTCGGTCTGGAAGCTGGTTCCAAGCCCGAACTGCATGCCGTTATTGCTATGCAGTGCCAGAGCGACTCAATCATCATATGTAATGGTTACAAAGACCAGAGCTATATTGAACTGGCCCTGCTGGCACAGAAAATGGGCAAGCAGATATTCATCGTGGTAGAGAAGATGAACGAGCTTGAGATCATTGCTCGCGAAGCTAAGAAAATGAATATCCGCCCCAACATCGGTATCCGTATCAAACTGGCTTCAAGCGGTTCTGGCAAATGGGAAGAGAGCGGAGGCGATGCCAGTAAGTTTGGACTGACAAGCGCTGAGCTTCTGGAAGCTCTTGACTTCCTGGAAAAGAAGGATCTGCGCGACTGCCTGCGCCTGATACACTTCCACATTGGTAGTCAGATTACTAAGATCCGTCGCATTCAAACAGCACTGCGTGAGGCCTCTCAGTTCTATATTCAGCTCCACAAAATGGGATACAATGTTGACTTTGTGGACTGTGGTGGCGGATTGGGTGTTGACTACGACGGCACCCGCTCACCATCAAGCGAGAGCTCGGTCAACTACTCTATTCAAGAGTATGTCAACGACTGTATATATACCTTCGTAGAGGCTGCCAACAAGAACGATCTTCCCCACCCCAACATCATCACCGAGAGTGGTCGTTCATTAGCAGCTCACCACTCAATACTGGTCATCGACGTGTTGGAGACAGCCTCATTGCCCGAGATGCCCGAAGAGTTCGAGCCCGACGAGAACAGTCACCAGCTGGTAAAAGACCTCTATGAGATCTGGGATAATCTGAGTCCACGCAACGTACTGGAAGACTGGCATGATGCAGAGCAAATCCGCGAAGAGGTACTCGATCTTTTCTCGCATGGTATCGTTGACTTGAAGACACGTGCCGAAGTAGAGGCCATGTATTGGAGTGTATGCCACGAGATACATGCACTAGCCAAGAGTTTGAAGCACATTCCTGAGGAATTGATGAAGATTGACAAGCTACTGGCCGATAAGTATTTCTGCAACTTCTCGCTATTCCAAAGCCTCAGCGACTCATGGGCTATCGACCAGGTGTTCCCCATCATGCCTATTCAGCGTTTGGACGAGCGCCCAACACGCAATGCCACAATACAGGATATCACCTGCGATAGCGATGGTAAGATAACTAATTTCACTACCAATCGCCACAATACCCACTCACTGCCTGTACATACACTCAAGAAGAACGAGCCTTACTATCTAGGCGTGTTCCTTGTAGGTGCATACCAGGAGATCCTAGGCGACATGCACAACTTGTTTGGCGACACCAATGCCGTTCATATCTCTGAGAAAGACGGCAGCTACCATATCGACCAGATCATCGATGGTGAGACCGTAGAAGAGGTACTTGAATATGTTCAATACAACCCCAAGAAACTGGTTCGCCAACTGGAAGTATGGGTAGCCAAGAGCGTAAAGCAAGGAAAGATCAGTCTCGATGAAGGAAAGGAATTCCTGTCGAACTACCGATCCGGACTATATGGCTATACCTATCTAGAATAAATAAAAAACGTAAACAGGAACGACTATGAAGAAACTTAATCTTTGGCTATTGTCAGCCACCTTATTCTGCAGCATGCTGTTCACAGCGTGTACCAATTATGATGCACCTATAGTTACCCCTACTCCAGAACATCAGCGTACTGAGGCCGCTCAAGCACTGATAGATATATGTAACAACAATGCCGAGATTAAGTCACTTCTTGAGCATGCGATAGCCCAAGCGGCCGAGATAAATCCTGACCGCCGCTACAACCCGGCACAGACGCTCAGCGAGTTCTATGATTTCATTGACTGGAATGTACGTCAGTTGCCTTGGGATGTGATGATTCATCAAGCTCCCAGCGACTATGGCCGTTCACTCTACGGACGAACCGACCAAGGAATAGGCTATTTCTGGTTCATCGTCGATCAACCGCTCGACGAACTGCGAGACCGGGGATACTTCTACCCAACAGTAGAGTTCATAGAGCCTTTTGCCTCATGGCTATCAACCTACAGCAACTGCTGGGCCGAGTTCCTAGACACCGAAGCCAGTTGGAACGACACCTATTATAATATGGTGAAAAACGACCCCGAATGGGGTTTAACAGAAGGATGGTATGGCGAAGGAAACCTGTGGCGCACCTACAACGAGTTCTTTTCTCGCAAGTTGGCTTCGCCCGACATGCGCCCCATTGCAGATGCAGATGTGATAGCACCTGCTGACTCATGGCCCAAGCAGACATGGAAGATTGACGACAACAATCAGCTGCTTTACCCACAGGACTTGCAGATAAAGACAGCTAAGATATCAGATATAGCCCAGCTTATTGGCAACGACTCGCAATATAAAGACTCCTTTGCCGGGGGCACACTCACCCATACCTTCCTTGATGTAAACTGCTATCACCGCTACCACGCACCTGTGGATGGTGTGCTTAAAGAGTTACGCAAGATACCTGGTGTATCGGCAGGCGGCGGCTATACACTCTGGGATAACGACGAGAAACTTTACTATTATGTAAACGATCTCGGCTTCCAAATGGTTGAGACACGTGCCTGCGCCATCATCGAAACAGAGAAATATGGCTTGGTGGCCATGCTACCGGTAGGTATGTCACAAATATGTAGCGTCAACTGGATTCCATCCCTCCATGTGGGGCAGCAACTCAAACGTGGCGACGAGATGGGCTTCTTCCAGTTTGGTGGTTCAGATATCGTCATGATATTCCAAAAGGGCATCGATGTGAGTATCATGCATGATGGCGATTTGATACTGATGGGCCAAGCCTATGCAAACCTAAAACGCAACGAATAAAACTATAATACAACTGCTCATGAAACAAGCAATAGCCAATATCTTCAAACTCCTGAACCAAACGGTGACGATGCGCACAACAGCCATTGTGCTCGCAGTAGTTACTGTCATCATGCTCACTGCAGGCATCTGGCAAATGACCTATGTACGTGGCATGGTAGTAGAAGAGGTGAATCGTCAGGCCGGACGTTCAATGGAAAGTGCCATCAAAGTCATCAACAATCGATTATCTAACGTCGAGACAGCCCTGAATACCGCTGCCTCCTATGCCGACATGTTTGCGCCGCATGAGACACTATGCAACACACTAATGCAGCACCTTATTGAGGCAAACAGCGACATTGCTGCTGTGACGTTGCTCTACGAAGAAAACTACTTCGAGAACCACGGACGCTATTTTGCGCCAACCATTTATCGCACCCCCGAAAACACCTTCGAAGAAGACGAGATTGGCGGTCCGGAAAATGATTTCTGCTATCTGGAGACAGATAGTAACTGGATTTACACAAACAAACTTGATACAGGCTACTGGTGCCTACCGTATATTGACTCCATGTCAACCAAGCGTGCCATGGTCACTTACTCCATGCCGCTCCACGATAAGACTGGCCACACCTATGCTGTGCTATGCGCTGACGTGTCGCTCGACTGGGTTCAGAACCTATGCGAGCAAGCCAAACCTTACTCTTATTCAAGTGTCTTTGTAGTAGGCCGCGACTCACAGTATGTGTGTCACCCCGACCAAGACTGGATACAATCAATAAACGTAATAGAACAAGCGCACCAACAGCACGATTCCACATATCTCGACATGACCAGAAATATGCTGACGTGGCAACGAGGCACAGATACTGTCGATATGTCGGGCTTGCTACAGAATGATACTACTCAGTATGATTTCTCCAGTTCCATCGTTTATTACGCCCCTGTCCCCCGAGTGCAATGGTCGGTGTGCTTCACCCTGCCAGAGTATAAGATTCTGGAACAGCCTAACCAATTGCGAGCCTACATGCTCCTTCTTCTAGCCGTTTTGCTGGCAGCTATCACTGGTGCCCTGTTCTATATCATGCGCTGGCAACTTAAACCGCTTGCTCTCTTGTCAGACAAAGCATACGAGATATCTCAAGGTAACTTTGATGTAGCCCTACCCGAGTTTACCTCACACGACGAGATAAGCCGACTACGCGACGCATTCGATGATATGCAGCAATCACTGTCTAAATACATAGAAGAGCTGAAAACCACCACCGCTTCGAAGGCTTCTATCGAGAGTGAATTGCGCGTAGCCAGCGATATCCAGATGTCTATGCTACCCAAGATCTTCCCGCCTTATCCAGATCGTAACGATATCGACATCTATGGCGAGCTGACACCTGCCAAATCGGTTGGTGGCGACTTGTTCGACTTCTATATCCGCGACGAGAAACTGTTCTTCTGTATCGGCGACGTAAGTGGCAAGGGTGTTCCTGCCTCGTTGGTAATGGCAGTAACACGTGCTCAGTTCCGCACCGTTTCGGCCCACGAGGCTGCACCAGACCGCATTATCACCACCATCAACGATGCTATGGCAGAAGGCAACGACTCCAACATGTTTGTAACACTACTAGTAGGTGTGCTCGACCTTCCTACAGGTCGCTTACGCTATAGCAATGCTGGACACGATTCACCACTGCTCGTAAGATTTGAAGAGATTATTCAGGTTGGCGAATTGCCTTGCGATTCAAACATCCCTGTTGGTGTTATGCCTGGATGGAAATTCAGTGCGCAAGAAACGGTGATTAAACCACACACCACTATTTTCCTCTATACCGACGGACTGACCGAAGCAGAAGATTCTCATCACAAACAATTTGGCATGGACCGCATTATGAAACAGATACGTAGCATTCAGGGTAAGGGTGGTTGTGCCCCCCACGCCATCATCGACCAAATGAAACAGGCAGTTCACTCTTTTGTTGGCGATGCTGAACAGAGCGACGACCTCACCTTGCTGGCAGTACAATACAGCAAGCAACAGCTTGACATACGCTACCAGAACCATATCACCCTACCCAACGATGTGCAGACCATACCACAGCTTAACGGCTTCGTTGACGAGGTGTGCGAGGCTGCCGGCTACGATATGAGTACCACGATGAAACTGAACCTGGCCATCGAGGAGGCTGTAGTCAACGTCATGAACTATGCCTACCCCACTGGTGTAACAGGTAATGTAGATATTGATGCCCAGATGAACGACGAGCGCTTAAAGTTCGTCATCAGCGATAGCGGCACACCTTTTGACCCAACAGCCAAAGCCGAGGTTGATACCACCTTAACGGCTGAGGAACGAGGGATTGGCGGACTGGGAATACACCTTATCCGTCAGATTATGGATACCATTAACTATGAGCGCGTGGACGGCAAGAACGTACTCACGCTCCGTAAAAAACTCACTAAATAATTATTAATTATGAAAACAACATTTAAAGAAGAAGAGAAGAACTACGTAATGTACTTCGAAGGCCGTCTTGACACAGCAGCATCGGCCGAGGTAGAAAAGAGTATGGCCCCACTCTATGAGTGTGATGGTCACGACATTATCCTTGACTGTTCTGCACTTGAGTATATCTCATCTAGTGGACTGCGCCTGTTCCTTGCCCTCTTAAAGGCAGCTAAGCCAAAGGGTAGTCATGTTTTCCTGCGCGGCTTGAACGAGGACCTGCGCCAAGTTTTTGCCATGACAGGCTTCATTAACCTCTTTGAGTTTAAATAATGCGACTGTCGCCCCATTGCGAAGCATTGCTGCAGGACTTCAGAGACCTGCAGCCACAATTGCTACAGCTCGACAAACAGGTTTTCGAGTTGCTGCAGAATACGCTGTCACATCAGGGTATCGAACTTAACAGCATAGAGCACCGCGTAAAAACCGAGGCTTCATTTGCTGGTAAGTTAGAGCGCAAAGGTGAGAAATACCACACACTAAACGACATCACCGATTTGGTTGGCTTGCGCATCGTAACCTTCTATACCGATGATGTTGATAAGGTAGCAGCCATCGTGAGTCAGTTGTTCAATGTCGACTGGGGTAACTCTGTCGATAAGCGAAAACTGCACGAGCTTACCAGTTTTGGATATAACTCACTGCACTACATTTGCACGCTGAAAGAGGGAAGTATCCCGTTCGAGATACAGATACGCACCGCACTGCAACACACGTGGTCAGCCATCGAGCACGACATTGGTTACAAAGGAGCAGTCAAACTACCCCCACAGTTCCGTCGTCAGTTCAGTCGCCTGGCTGGTATGCTCGAGCTTGCTGATGACGAGTTCAGTCGCCTGCGTACCACCATGACCGAGTATAGGCGTCAAGTACAAGCTCTGGTCAAGTCGGGTAATCTGGGCGAGGTATCACTTTCTACCGACTCTTTCAGAAGCTATCTTGAGTTGCGACCATTCGATAGACTCAACCAGCGCATAGCTGCCGTTAATCAGGCAGAACTGTTCCCAGCCTCACTCATGCCATTCCTGCCGGTGCTTGAGCATTTCGGAATGGAGTCGCTAGGACAGGTGCAGGCGATGGTTGACGAACTGAGCGATACAGCTTATCAGCTGGCACTGTCACAACTGGCTGTAACCGATCTTGACATCCTGTCTGAAACAGTCGGTCTGCAGAACCTCTGTGTGGTGTACGCCCTGAAGAACGGTGGCAGTCGCGAGGATGTGAAACTGATTTACGACACCCTTTACGGTGCCAATGAAAGTAACACGCTGCTGGCCGATGCCATGACAAAGCAATATTCAGCTATTGGCCAGTAGTAGTTTTGATACAAATGATATATAAATGAAACAGAAACTAACAATCGTAAAAGTAGGTGGCGCTGTGGTAGAAGATGAGACGCAGTTAACCCAACTACTCAAGGACTTCAGTGCCATCGAAGGCAAGAAAGTGCTCATCCATGGTGGTGGGCGCCGTGCAACACAGGTGGCAGCCAGTTTGGGCATAGAATCAAAGATGGTGGGCGGTCGCCGCATCACCGATGCCGATATGCTCAGCGTGGTTACCATGGTTTATGGTGGACTGGTCAACAAGAGTCTGGTGGCCCGCCTTCAGGCCAATGGCGTAAATGCCTTAGGCCTGACAGGCGCCGATATCAATGTCATCAGGAGCCACAAACGCCCCATCAAAGATGGCATAGATTTTGGCTTTGTAGGCGACGTGGATAAAGCCGACGGGCAGATGCTTAGCCATCTTATCGAGAGTGGTATCACCCCTGTGATGGCACCCCTGACCCACGATGGAGAAGGCCACATCCTTAACACCAATGCCGACACCATCGCCAGCGAAACAGCCAAAGCCTTGGCCCCATTCTACGATGTAACACTCATCTATAGTTTTGAGAAAAAAGGTGTGCTGAGAAATCCCGATGATGACAATTCGGTCATTCCCACCATCACCCGTGCCGACTTTGAGCACTATAAGGCCGATGGCACCATCAGTGGCGGCATGCTGCCAAAGATAGAAAATGCGCTGAATGCCATCGATGCTGGTGTGAGCAGGGTCATCATTACCCTGGCCACAGCCATCGACGGACAGAGTGGTACACAGATATTTTGAGGTACACAGAAAAAAAAGAGAAAAATATTGTTTTACTTGTAACTTTTGCCCCAGGCTAATCGTCATATAATAAGAGAGGATGAAAAAGATAAGTTTTAAAAACGACATCTTACCGCTGAAGAACGAGCTCTACAGGCTTGCCCTCCGCATCACCCTCAACCCTGCAGAGGCAGAGGATGTAGTACAAGACACAATGATCAAGGTGTGGAATCGCCGAGAAACATGGGATGAAATCGAATCGATAGAAGCCTTTTGTCTCACTATCTGCCGCAATCTGGCACTCGACAGAATGCGAAAGTTAGAAAACCAGAATCAGAGTCTGGAAGAAGGTCACCACGAAAAGCCCGACCAAAGCTACGCCTCCAACCCTGAGGAACAGGCCATGCAGCGCGATCGTATCGAGCTGATACGCCAGTTGATTAGTGAGTTGCCAGAGAAACAACGCAGTGCCATGCAGTTGCGCGAGTTCGAAGGTAAGAGTTATAAAGAAATAGCGTCGATTATGGCTATCAGCGAAGAGCAGGTAAAGGTAAACATCTTCCGAGCTCGCCAGGCCATCCGACAAAAATATATTGAAACCGAGAAATATGGATTATAAGTACATCGAACAGTTACTGGAGCGCTACTGGCAGTGTGAGACCACACTGCAGGAGGAGTCCATTTTGCGCACCTTCTTTAGTCAGGAGGATGTTCCAGCCAGTCTCAAGCAGTACAAGGCACTGTTTGAGCTACAGCAGGAGAAGCCCGAGCTGGGCGATGACTTTGATGCCCGTATGCTCGCAATGATAGGCGAGGAAGAGCAGCCTAAGGCCAAGGTGGTAAGCATCACCCAGCGCCTCATGCCACTGTTCCGTGCTGCAGCTGTGGTGGCCATCATTCTTACTTTGGGTAACGCCGCACAGGCCCCTTGGGACCGCGGATGGGACGATCCAAAGGAGGCGTATGCCAAGTTCCACCAGCAGCACCAGGCCGACTCCGTTAACAGCCTTGGCACCATGCAGGCCGAGAACATGACCGATACTCTGAAGATGAGTGCCACGGAGCAGTCCGCGCTGTTTGAATAAGATTTTTTTCTATGCTTTCTTTATAAATAAAACAAGTAAAACAATTAAGATGGAGAAGCTGTGAAGCTTCGTACATTTCTCTCAAATTTTCAGGAAATACTAACGCTGAAGTAAAGGCTGCCTCCGAACGCATCGGGAGCAGCCTTCTTCAATATCTATTGGTTTTAAATCTATTTCTTCATGCGTAAATTCAGCTGATAGAGTGCGGGTAGCAGCATCAGCAACGAGAACCCCACAGCCAGCAGCACACGCTCCTCACCTACCAACTGAGCCAGCGTAGTATCGGCAGTGCCGTAGGCAGCCTTCGAGAGGTTGAATACAGCATAAGCTATCGAATTGTTCACCCAATGCAGCACCACCCCGGGTACGATACTATCGGTTCGGTAGTACATCCACCCTAACAACAATCCAACAAGAAAAGCATGAGGCATCTGTGCCGGATTAAAGTGCGACAAGGCAAATAAGCCTGCCGATATGGCGATGGCCAACCAGTGGTTGCTGCTCCACTTGAGCAGACTGCGCAGTATGGCACCGCGAAACACCATCTCTTCAACCAGCGGCGCCAGCAGCCCCACTACCACATAGCCCAGCCTACTACCCATCATCTCTTCCACACCCTCGCCCATCAGGTTAGGCAGGTCAGGCATGTGTTCCTGCAACCATACAGATGGCACAATCAGCCCGATGGCTGCCATCACACACCAGAATAGCACAGCCCATGGACGAGTGCGAACCCAGTGACGACTCACCACAGTCCACTTAGTAGCCAGGAACAATACCATAGCCAGCACATTAAAGGTTGATAGTGTGATGATCATTGCTGTGGTACTCATCACGCCATCGTGCTTCAGCACCATGGTCCACATCAATTGTGCCACTGTAGATACAAACACCTGCAGAGCAGCAAATATCACAGTATATGCCAATGCCTTTCTCATTTTCTTTTATTATTTCTGGATTTTAAACAAATTTCTTACATACGCTCTGTCAGCCTCTAACTGCGCTATCAGCTGTTCTGGCGAGGCAAAGCGCTGTTCACTGCGCACACGATCCACAAAGCCAATTGTAAGCGTACGACCATACAGATCGCCGCTAAAGTCTAGGATGTTCACTTCAAGCGTTTGGCGCTGTCCATTAAACGTGGGGCGACAGCCAATATTCATCATGGCCGGCATACGCTGCCCGCCCTCTATGCAGACCCATACGGCATAAACACCAGCCAACGGCAGAAGCTTGTCGCTATTCTCCGGCTCTATATTTGCAGTGGGATAGCCTAACCCTGTACCTATATGTTCTCCACTCACCACACGGCCCCTCAACTGATAGGCACGCGTCAGTAGGCGTCTGGCATCCCCTACACGCCCTTCATCAGCCATCAAACGCCTGATGAGCGATGAACTCACCGCATCACTAAAGCCCTCGATATCTTTCTCTGTAGCTTGTCGCACAACCATGCCCAACTCACGCCCGAAGCCTACATAATCGTCAAAGCTCTCACTACGACCACGACCAAAACGGTTGTCATAGCCAATGCGCAGCACTTTCACACCTAAACGCTGTTGCAGCACTTGGACCATAAACTCACGAGCTGTCAGACTAGCCATCTCTTGCGTAAAGGGCAGCACCACTAGATAGTCAACCCCCAGGCCCTCTATCAACTGGCACTTTTCGTCGAGCGAAGTAAGCAACTGTGGTTGGAAATCGGGCACAAACAACAGCTGCGGCAACCTGTCGAAGGTTATCACCATCGACTTGTAGCCCCGCTGCTGTGCATCGGCCATCATCTGCTTAATCACAAACTGATGACCAGCATGCACCCCGTCAAACACGCCAATCGTAGCAGCGCACTCGGGCATATCTATTGCCTGCGTCAAATCATTTATTATTTCCATTTTGGTCTGCAAAGATACTCAAAAATCCGCAAATCGCCCCTTCCGATAAGTCATTTTTAGTTATTTTCTCTTAATAATTTGGATAATTAAAGAATTTACCGTACCTTTGCACACGCTTTTCAGAAGCAAAAGCATTGGACTTGTAGCTCAGTTGGTTAGAGCAACAGACTCATAATCTGGAGGTCCTTGGTTCAAGCCCAAGCTGGTCCACACTAATAATCAAGCACTTACGAGTTTCTCGCAAGTGCTTTTTCTTTTTAGGTGACCTTCAGGTGACCTTTTAGCCCCAAAAGTGAGACATAGATACATTCTGAAATCAACAGTTATCTCAAGAGTATTCTTGAAAAGGAAAAGGTTACCAAAAAATGCATATAAATATAGTCGTTTACATCTTTTCAATATTAAATAATGTGTAAAATGCGCCCTATAAACCCTATTTTTCAGAAAAACTTCGTATATTTGTCCCATTATTAAGAATAAATGAAATCCTCAATATGTGTTATGCTTATTAGCTTACGAAAGAAAAAGGATGAGATAGAAGTAATTCTTGATGATTTTGCCAAAAAACAATGGCAAAAGACGAGGGCATATCTGATTAGTCGATATTCTTTGTCAGAGGATGAATGTGCTGACGTATTCCAAGATTCTTTAGTCATTTTGTGGAAAAATTATAAAGAAAACAAAGTGAACCTCGACAGTACAGGCATGTCAAGTTCAACTTACTTCATGACAATCTGTCGTAATAAGACCATGGAGCTATTAAGATCCAAGAGTAGATATGTGACGACTCCATATGAGATAAATCCAAATAGGGATCACCATGATTACCAAGAAGATCAGGTTGAAAGGATTCTTTCTTTGGAAGATGCCCATGAGAATATTCAAAAGGAGAAAGAAGCTCTAGTAAGGGATATTGTTAAAAACTTACCTTCACCTTGTAACGAACTTTTATGGGGCTACTATGGCGATGGTCACTCAATGAAGATGCTTGCAGAAATGTTTAACTATGCGAGCGAGAATGCTGTTAAGGTTACGAAACACCGCTGCTGTGAGAAATTCCGTATAAGGTATAGCGAAATGAGCAAATCATTATTCTAAAACAGAGTCGTTATGAATGGAAAAGAGAATATAATCCAAGAAAAAGATTTGGTAAATGACGAGCGAATAAGTCGTTTTATGCAAGGGCTTATGGAGGCTGATGAAGAAGATGCTTTCCAGATAGAACTGAAGAATAATGAGGAACTGCGTAATCAGGCCATAGCCCAAGCAAGACTTGTAAAGGGGATGAAGCAAGTTGACGAAGAACTGAAAGAAATGTTCCAACGAACTGATGAGCAAACGATACGAAATATAGCCAACCGGGTAACTGCCAGAAAGAATCGCTCAACTAGATGGCTTGCTATTGCTGCATCAGTGGTGTTTATTGTATTTGTCGGTTTCAAATCCTACGACTATTACGATACAACAAACTTGGGAAAAGAATATGCTAATGCATTTCCAACTTCATCTATTGTAAGAGGAGAATTAAACACCGATGTAGAATCAGAGCTGAAGGCTCTCTTCGATAATGTAGCACAAAACAGAGATTTGGATAATACCACTTCTCGGCTCAAAACGTTATGGGAGCTGTCAAAACAGGAGTCCTACAATGATTATACAGATTATTCTCCGTATATTGGGTGGAATCTTGCTATAGGCTATTTGGAGAACTATGAGAAAGCCAAGGCCAAAGAAATCCTGAAGGAAATGAAACAAGTATATCCTGAAGGAACGGCTCTTGGTGATAAGATAAGAGAGGTCTTAAATAGATAATGAGAGGCAATAATGGCTCATAATTAACATTTTCTATGATATACAAGAACCTATACATAATTGGTAATGGTTTTGACCTGCATCATGACATTCGTTGTGGTTTTGAGGATTTCATGAAATGGGTGAAGAAAAACGATGCAGGTCTTTTCTTTAAATTAACTCAGGTTTATAATAGTGCCTGGGAATATAATTGGTGGAGAGATTTTGAGAATAGCCTAGCCCAATTAAACATTAGCTATTATGCCAACAAAAAAGGGAACTTATATGACCCTGAATATATTAAAGAAGGTTCGATAGAAGAAAAAACAGAGTTTACCTCTCGGAAAGTTATGGAAGAATTTGACAGTATTAAAGATTCTTTGAGACATGACTTTCAGAAATGGTTGTCAGAGGCGTATGAGAAGAGACCCCAAGAAAAAAAGATACTATTTCCAAGCGAAGGTAGCATATTCCTCACTTTTAACTATACCAAGACTCTTGAGGACATCTACGAGATAGATGCCAAGCGTGTTTATCATATCCATGGCGTAATTGATGACAAGGATTCAATGGTAGTTGGTCACGGATTAGGAGAAGAAGAGTTGAATGATATGCTTAAATGTCACGAACCACGAATAGGTGAAGTCTGGAATAAGAAGCTAAATATGCTGACTAGGATTCAGTTAGTTACACCAAAACATAAAGATCTGGCAACTTTGAGCTCGTTAGAATCTATAGTGTCTTTGAAGAAAGATGTAGAGGGGTGTATAGAAAAGAATCAACAATTCTTTAATGATATCCTTGATGTCGAAAGGATATATGTGTATGGATTCTCGTTTTCATCCATAGATATGCCTTATTTAGAGAAAATTATTAGGCGAACAAAGCCAGAAACACATTGGGTGATTTCATGGTATTCGCAAGATGATAGAAGGCGATTAATGGATTTCGTCATAAGATATGATATACAAAACATTACAATGATTAATGGGATTAAATATCTTGATATACACGTATGAAAATAAACAAGATACTCATATTGGTCATTATTCTTCTGAATAATTGTTGTATTGTTCGGGCTCAGTCTTTTGAAAAAGATTGGCAGTGGTTAAAATTTACAGAAGCGTCTGTTGGCATTGCTAGTACTGTATATGAAAACACTTTGCTCAATCTTGTTGCTAATAACCTGAAAGATTCTTTAATGGTTTCATATTATGACAGTATCGCTACTCGGCTAAACACAATCATTCCACAAATAGAAAACAAATATGGAGTAACATCTATGCAATACAGGAACCTAATTGATGCTTGCAGTGTCGTTTTAACTGAGAGTGCACATAATCATGTTAGAATAAAGAAACGTAAGCATCTCATTAGTTTCCTTAAATCTCTGGAAATGCACTATCATCAAGCTGAAACAAACGAATATATATTTACTGTTGGACTTTCTGATGTATACAGTTATTTAGGCGATTTTAATAAAGCAATATATTGGGGACAAAAGCGTTTTGATTTTGCCAAGAAATCAAATAACTCAAATGAATTAGCCGGAGCATATTGTGTCCTGGCAGAATTGTATATAACGCATCATAAAAACAATGACTTTTTAGCTTTTTTTGACAAACTAATTAGTGATACAGAAATTTCACATCAAGACAAGAGGACTATAATTAACTATTTCTTAAATACCAATTACGAGATTCTTTCCGATAGGAACAAGTCTGATATCGCAAAATGTATAATAGAATTTGAGGATAATAGATTCTTGGACATACAGACACTATGTCATGAAGCGTCAAAACATCAAGACTACTTTATTTTTGACATCATTGAAAACTCTAAAAGATTTTCCAACTTCAGCATTGAGGATATATTTGATTATTACAAATGGAATTCCACAGGTTTCTCCATCTATAATAATCCTCAACGTTGTGTTGATTACTTGATTAAAGCAATATCCTTTGCCCAAAGCAATAATCGAGATGACTTGAATTGGCATTTTCATGGAAGTAAATCGACCCTCAAAACCCATAATTGGTTGTGGGTTGCCTACTACTATGAACACGAATTATTTGATAAAACAAACGCTTTGTTATTCTATGATAAAAACATTGAAGCAACAAAAAATTATTATGGAGAGAAATCTGCTGTCTATTACAAAGAATTGATAGAGCAAGCTAATCGCTATGATTTATGGCGTAATGACATAGAAAGAGTCGCATATTATGATAGTCTTGCTGTACAGGTTTCTCAAAATGCATTCGGAATAGACTCTGAGGAATATGTTAATTCATTATCGGGATATTTATTTAGCTTGCGTAGGCAAAATAAATATCACAAGGCACTTTCTTTATGTAATGACTATTTCTCGGCTACAGATTCTACAAATGTTTTTTCACACAAGATATACAATCAAGCAGCAATGTGTTATAAATCGTTGGGCATGAATGAACCTGCAGTAATTTCCTTTATAAAGGCTATTGATAAGGCAGATGATAGGAATACGAAATCATTATATGCCGTTAATTTATCATCTCTTTTGGTTGATGAAAATAATGAAAAAGTCGCATTGGATTTTCTTGATAAATATGAACCAAAAACAGACAACCCAATCGATCATTATACGTTTTTAAACACAAAAGCTAATATTCTTGCTAATATAGACCGTAATAAAGCATATAAGACTTTCTGCGAGGCTGAACAATATGAGACTTCAAAAAATGTTCAACTTTTGGTTAATCGACAAATAACCCATTATATGAATAAGGCAAAAGTCGCTCCAGATTTACATCTTAGGTTTTCCGCACTTCAACAAGCCTTAAAAATATTTGATAATAATAACACTTCAGACAGCATAATGTATGCTCACATTATAGCGGATATAGCCGATTACTATAATTCGGTGATGGATGTTGAACAGGCAGCTCTATTATATAAACATGCTTCTGATGTATATATTCGAAATAGCAAAGACATTAGTATAGATTTTCTAGATTTCTGCGATAGAACTGTAATGTTTGGGTTATCTCATGGATATGACCCTCAATTAGTTTATGCTGCCGAGCAATCCTTGGCTATGAGAAAACAAATGCAGGGAGAAATGAATAACACATATATTTATCGAAGATTTCAATTATTAGATACATATAGCAGATTTGGATATGATGTCAAGGCAGATAGTTTAGCAGAAGTAATAAAATCAACAAAATTGCCCCAAGAGTGCGAACATGAAAGAGATTATTATCTGGGACTGTACGAGCAGTATTCTAGAAAAGATTTAAAGAAAGCTGCTGCTTATTATGAAAGTTATTTGTCTTCCTCAGATTTTTCTATTGCAGGGACACGCATATATGGAGACCTTATGGATATATATAAGGAATTAGGTGAATATGACAAATTTGATATTACGGAAGATAAATATATATCTATATGGTACCAAGATGTTGAATCAAAATGGTATCATATAACAGACCAGGAAAGGGTGAATTTTTTGCAACTTCTCAAAGGTTGGCAGATAAGTTTGGCCCAATATGCCTGTACACCAAAATCTATAGAGAATGCAGTGAATGCTTCTCTTTTCTGCAAAGGTCGCTTAACACAAACAACAAAAGCAATTAATGACGAACTATCGCGTTTAGGGAAAAACATTCTTGTTTCAGAGACATCTCAGTCTCATGGAATAAACACCGAAGAAGGAAGTGAACCTGCAATTAGTGTCTCTGATCATATTATAAGTAGCCCGGATTCTATTAGCCGTAGTATCGTATATAATGATTTATCAACAAAAAGATTAAAAAATATTGTCAATAGTAACATAACATACGTAAAGAAGAAACTTTTAAAAGGTGATGTCGCTATAGACTTTATCAATGTTGACACTACAACTATTTACGCTTATATTATCAAAAAGGATAAACCTATAGAACTCAAACGAATTACTTTTGCAGATGGGGTTAAAACATTATCTCATGAATCTTTAGAAAAAGTTTCGTCAAATATTAAGGGGGCAAAAAGAGTTTTCTTTTCTCCTTCTGAAACGATGTCTATTACTCCAATAGAGTCTTTTTTTAGAAGTAGTTTTCCAAATATAGAGGTTCATCGCGTTCTAAACTTAAGCAACATTCGCAAAGAAAATAGAATTAACATTAAGAATGTCGTAGCAATAGGAAATCCACGATTCAATGATAAATCAACAACAGAAACTTCACAAAGCAGAGGTACTGTCTGGCAACCTTTACCAGGAACAAAGATTGAAATAGACTCTATTTCTGATATGTTCAAACGAAACAATATTAAAATACAAGCATATACGGAAAACAATGCCACTGAGTCTGTAATCAAGGATTTCAGTAGGAAAAATATTGATATTATACACATTGCAACACACGGATTCTTTAATTCTGATAACTATGAATCAGGTCTTTTGTTTACTGGTGCAAACAGAGGACTTAATGGTGACACATTGGACAATATGGATGATGGAATCCTGACATGTGATGAAATAGAGAACCTACATTTCCCAAATCTAAAACTCGTTGTGTTATCGGCTTGCGATACAGGTTTAGGTAAAACCAATATAGATGGCGTTTGGGGGCTTCAACGAGCATTTCGGATTGCAGGTGCAAAAAATATGATTGTAAGTCTAAAGAAAGTGGACGATGAGCTAACGCAATCATTCATGATTAATTTCTACAAGAATCTTACAATCGGAAAGTCCATCTATGACTCGTTTGGGGAAGCTATGGATAATGCTGATGAAGATACTCGTAATTCATTTATCTTAATAGAATGAAACAGTTATGAAGAGAATACTATTTATCGTGACAATATCAATATTTACACAACTGGTTATGGCTCAAAACAAACGAGCCTTACTAGTTGGTATTTCCGACTATCAATGTGTCAATAAATATGGCGGATGGAATAATATTCATGGCAAAAACGACATTGACATGTTGTGTCCTACCCTTAAAAAATGGGGTGCATCTGTATCATGCTTGTATGACAAAGGAGCTACTAAGACAGGGATTGATAAAGCCTTGAAAGTGTTGATATCTCAATGTAAAACTGGCGACATTGTTTATCTACACTTTTCCACTCATGGACAACCATTCGAGGACGAAAGTGGTGATGAGGATGACGGTTGGGACGAATCTATTGTGCCTGTGGACGCACCGATTGAATATACCAAGGGAAAATACGAGGGAGAGAACCACTTGATAGACGACGAGCTGCATGAGTACTGCACAAGAATTAGAAAGGTAATCGGTACAAAAGGAATGCTATATGTCGTAATAGATGCATGCCATGCAGGAAAGGCTTCCATGGGAATTGAAGATGATGTAATTCGAGGCACGAAAGCTGGTTTTACACGTAGTGGCAAATATTATCGTCCTCAAAAGTTAGAGAAAGGCAATTACTATAACATACCTTCCTCACCATCACTTGGAAAAGTAGTTTTTATAGAGGCTTGTAGATCTCATCAGGTCAACAAAGAAATAGTAGAAGGTGGTAAGCACTTTGGTGCTTTATCCTATTATATAAACCGAGTTCTATCTAATCATGAGCTGTCTAAAGACAGCAAATGGATAGGGACGGTGAAAGAAATGATGGAAAAAGATCCTCGATTAATAAATCAAAACTTGGTTATGGAATATAGCAAATAAAAAAAGAGAAAAAGTTTAATTTGATGCTCTTTTTTCTATCGTTTGTTAACCTTTTACTGCTATTTGTCATAGAGATATAGAAACAAATAGCAATTATCGTAAAAAACAATAGAAGTTATGAAGAGTATTTATCTTACCCCATTTGTGTTCAGAGCAACACGTTATGAAGAGTACAAAGATGGTATTTGTATTGGCCATCAGAATGTAGATATTCAAATCATCTCTAAAGTGATTAATAATTGTGCCATGTTCCACTTGGAAGGGAATATGCCCATGAATATGAAACGGAATTTTGGGCTACCAGTGTTTGGTGTTGAACGTGGTGACATTCTTGAAGATCGTATTATGTATGGTCGCCTTCCTGATAACTTTAGTTGGCAAGACCCTACAGATCCGCTTGTCTGTGAAATCTTTGCTAACAAAACATGTATTCGATTTGCCATGCTCAGTCCATTGAGGATTATTGAGCTTACTGGCTATTTCGAGTTGATAGGTGAATAACTCACTCTCAATTACAATAACTTTCCATAAGTATGTAAATCATACGGCGCTAGAAAGATGGTCTGTTGAGAAACACGCCATCTTTTTTTTCGAAAATGAATACGATGAGTTGTTAACCTTTCCATTATTTCTGTCATAAAGGGTAGAAACAAGCATTAATAACAATTTAAATATTCATAGTTATGGAAACAAAGACTCGTTACACAATGGTAAACAAGAGAGGTGAGGAAATCTATCATTCTAACAGCTTCTTAGGTTTTATTGGATCAACAATCTTGGCACAAGTATTAGGAGTGATTATGTTCCTTCTTTTTGTAGCCATCATCAGTGGCATTGCTTCAATATTTAATTAGCGAAAATGGATAATTCTATAGTATCATTCACTGATAATTCACCTAGGAAATGCGAAAATCGTGCATACTAGCATTAGTTCATCTTGGACTTCTTGGAATTCTCATATATTACGAGATGTGGACATGGTTGATAATAGTAATACTTATTGGAGGTGTTATTTACTTCCTATTGCTTTTTGCCATCCTCTTAGAATTAGGATTCCGTTCGAAATACCCGTTTGATTTTCTCGTACATACCAGGTGGATTAACCGATATTTTGAGAATAAAGGATTTGAATTGGTTAAACATAACACTTACAATACGGATTTCCCTGAATCAATATACAGAAGAAATGATGTCAATGTAATAGTAAGACTAAACGCCCCAATCACGGAGCACAAACCACTAACGATTACAGTGATAGCATCTGGCAAACAGAAGAAAGTATGGACTTTCCCTGCCAATAAGGATGAAAAGGTGTTTGAGAGTTTTGAGTTGTTTTTACAATCAAATTAAAAAATTCATCTATACTGTTAACCTTTTGCTTTTATATGTCATTAAGGGTAGAAACAAACATTAATAACAATTTAAATTTTGATTTATGGAGACTATATTTTTCTTAGTTATTGCAGTATCATTAGCATACGCAGTTGGTTGCTGGGGTAGAACTCGCAAAATTGGTTTTGGACTGGCTTTTGTCCTTTCACTGGTTAATTTGCTTGTAGGCATTATAGCCGTAGCATGTTCAAAGAAGCTAGAAGATAACAAATAAATAGAAGAAAAGAATTATGAGAACAGCAGGTTGGGTATTTATCGTAATTGGCGCACTGGCTTTCTTAGGTGCTGCATCAAAAGGTAATAGCGTATTTGGTCCACTTTTTTGGATAGGAATCGGTGGAGTATTACTTTATTTAAAGAGAGAACGTGAAGAAAACAAAGAAAATAGTTCCGGTTCAGTTCCTTCGGTAAAGAAGGAATCTATAAAACCAATAGAAAAAGAAATGAGCATGGTTACAGAACCATTAGAGAAAACAACATCCGTTACTTTTGAGCAAAAAGAAGCGGCTCTCTGTTTAATAGCATTCTTCGCTGGTTATAATGACGACCTGACAACTGATGGAGCAGCTTACATGGTTTCATATCAATCAGCCATCTGGTTCGGAATTGGCAATTATAAAGAAACTCTTACAGCTGCCTTACCTAAATATCAAGACGCAGACAAGCTAATAGACACCGTTTTGACCATCAAAGATACAAAATCAAGAGAGTTCATCCTCCTCACTTGCTATGATCTCACCAAGATGTCTGGCAAAGCGGAAGCTTATGAATTCTTATATAACATTGCAAATGATATGGGTTATAATAAGGAAAAGTTTCAAAAATTGATTGACCAATACTCGGATAGGCCATCAATAAACTAACAATTACAATAGAACACTTGTAGCCATAATATAAAGGTAATATTCATAGTTGTAAGATGGGATGGACTGTTGTGAAACACTCCATCCGCTTTTTTGTTAAATTTTGCAAACATCGAACGACATACTGTAACTTTTGGACTTGTTCTGTCATAAAGGGTAGAAACAAAAAAAATAATATGGAAAGTTTAAACATTCAAATCGACAAGAACAACGTTGAACAGCAGAAGGCGTTCGACTTGGTAGCAAATACTAACACTTGCCTTTTTATCACAGGTAAGGCCGGTACTGGTAAGACAACGTTCATCAAGCGCATACAGGCTGAGATCAGCAAGAATTTTTTAGTTCTTGCCCCCACTGGGATAGCTGCTATAGCTGTTGGTGGCCAGACGATGCACTCATTCTTTGGATTTCCTTTCCAGACGATGGGACCACATACAAAATTAGAAGTTCTTCCTGAGAAAAAGATGCTTCTAAGGGAAATAGACACAATCATTGTAGACGAAGCATCTATGGTCAGAAGCGATATGGTTGACGGCATGGACAGATACCTCAGAATGGCATTTGAAACCAATATGGCTTTTGGTGGAAAGCAGGTAGTGTTTGTAGGCGATCTGTTCCAACTTCCTCCAGTAGTGAAGCAGGGATCAGCGGATGCAGAAATGCTTCGCGACCTGTATGGGCCAGGACTCCCTTTTTTCTACAAGGCTTTCGTTCTGAAGAGAATGAACTTGCCAAAGATCGAGTTCCAAAAGGTTTATCGCCAAAGCGATGAGGATTTTCTAACGATTCTCAACAAAATGCGGAATGGTGAGGTAAAATCAGAAGATCTCGCTTTGCTTAATAAGCACGTAGGAACAGAGGAGAATAATGAAGATTTCTCTGTAACCCTTACCTCATTTAACTATATGGCAGAGAAGATAAATGAGCAGAAACTTAATGAGATTGAGGAAGAAGAGTTCCTGTATCGAGCAGAAATAAAGGATGAATTCAAGAATAATGATGCTCCTGTTCCAGAAATACTCAGATTAAAGGTTGGTGCACAAGTCATTTTCTGTCGTAACAATCCAAATTCTGGTTACATGAATGGAACGATTGCAAAGGTCTCAGCCTTGGAAGAGAATAAGATTCTTGTCAGACTTGAAAACGGTGGTGAGATTGAGGTGCATAAGGTAAGTTGGGAGAATGTCGAGAGCCAGTACAATCGCGACACTCGCAAGATGGAATCTACCATTATAGGCTCTTTCACTCAATATCCTATCAAGTTGGCTTGGGCTATCACTATTCACAAGTCACAGGGTATGACGTTCGACCGCATGCATTTTGATCTGTCAAGAGGTACATTCCAAGCAGGACAGGCTTATGTGGCCATCAGCCGTATGCGCTCATTAGAGGGTTTAACATTGAGTCATCCAATCATGCCACATCATATCATGCAGAATCCTGAAGTTCGTGCATTTGCCAATTCCTTCAATGATGCAGTCATGATTGACGATGAAATAGAGATCGGCAAAATGGTATATAAACATCTGGCCAAGAAAGAATATGATTTGGCTGCAAAGGTTTGTTTAGACTTGGTTGTTGCAAAATCAAAACGAAATGACCTGAGAAATGCAGCATTAATTGCCAAGAAAATGTTCGACATAATGCTTGACGACAAGAATTTGATGGGACGTACAAAGAAGGTGAAACTCCTTAAAGATTGCAGTATGACATGTAATTTTCTTAATGCAGTTTTCTGTCTGTATGGTAATCGTTATGAAGAGGCTATAGGTTATGCAGATATGGTACTGAGTAGAAAAAATTGTTTGGAGGCGATGTTTGTCAAGGAACGTGCATTGTATGAATTATGTAGATACGACGAGGCTTTTGATATGAACTATCAGATTATCAACACCTCTAAGGAGGCTGAGGAGAAGAAAGCCATTGATAAGAAATTGCTCCTTTTTGAGGCAAGGGTTAATGCTCAGATAGGAAATCCCAATATTTCAATTTGCAAACAACTGATTAATATCTGTCCAGAGTGTATTGATGCTTATTGTCTTCTGAGAAAGGATGCAATAAGGAATGGAAAATCCATCGAAGTGTCTGAGGATGAAGAAAATGCAAGCCTCATGCTATCATTCAATGACTCTAATGTTTCTGACGATGATTTCAGAAAGACACTTATGAAGGCAGATCTTTCTGGCAAGGAATGCTTAAAACTTAGGAGAAGGATTAATAAAATTACTATTTAAATTGTTTGGATCATGAGAAAAAAGATTTTTGTTGTTCTGTTGTTAGTAGTGGTTTTGATCACTAGTGTTGGATGTAATCATGAATCTAATCCAAAAGCTTATCAATTGGATTATTACATGGATACAATTCAAGGTCATGTAATTATTTCTGCAGTCTGTGTGAAAAGTGATGGGAATGGAATAAGCGTAAGTTCTGTCAACGTTGGTACTACGAGGCAATCTAAAGAAAAGGGATATTATGGAGAAGAAACAGAGTTTTAAAATATTCGTAGTAATTGTAATCTTTGCAACAGTGATAGTATCATTATACAATGTTCAAGGGGGGCCTAGTCATAGTAAAACTCGAGCAGAACTATCAGAAAAGGAAAACATTCCATCTTTATTTGGAATATCTATGCAAGGAGTAGATCAAGATGAGATTATTAAGAATATGGTAGAAAAAACTGAAGAATTTGATTATTTCGGCAATGAAAGAGAAGGGATAAAGCGAGTGTTGTTTTGTGGTGTTCCTTGTGGTCTAAATATTCAATTTGAGCAGAAAAATGGGACAACTGTTATTACACACGTCGTGCTTTTTACTTCGCTTCAGGACAAAGCAACTTTTGACAATCTCAAAAGCTCTATTTCTAAGAAATACGGTAATCCTGATTTAGAAGAATATGAGGAAGGAACTGAGGTAATCGACGGTAGATATTACGGAAAGTGCAGATGGAATAATGGAGAAATAATGCTACGTAATACACATCGTGATGAAGGTGGGTTTCTCGTTTTTTTATATCCAGTCACCAATATGGGACATTCGTCCCGAAAAACTGTAACCACTAAATCTGACAGCTGTATCAAGACTAAATTTACATGGGAAGATAGCCATGGTAATCTATTTCCTGTCTATATGACTAGCAAAGGCTCATGCTTTGTTATAAGAACTTCAAAAAACGGTGAGAACTATAGAGCTTATCTTGGGAAAGAAGTGTCTGAGCAAATTTGTAGGGAATTGGAACAAAAAATGACTCAAGCTAATGACAGCTTCTTATTTAATGAAGTAACGTTAGATGATAATCGCACATATTACAATGATGTGGATTTTGACAACAATGTAGAAAAGATTGAGAGAAAAGATAATGGTGAGATCTTGGTATATAAAGCAGACAACAAAGGGAAGTGTGTTATAGACGTGTCATCCGATATACCTTATTGTTGGATAAGAATTAATCTTTGTTGTCCAGCTCATAAAGCATATACGACCATCAATTACAAGATGCAGACTATTTATGTAGAAGCTCATTATGGTTGTAATGATTGCCAGATTAATCAATACAAAAAAATAGGAGATACTTGGAGAGAGGTTTTGCCAGTAAAACCTCTCTCATTAATAAATCAAGATCTATTTCCAAAGGAACCCTTTTACTGGGATGAATATAAATGGTGCTGGCGGATACGATAAATTATTAGGGATATTATTATTTGTGGAGAACACATTTCGTTCATAACCTAATGTGTTATTAATAACAACAGATCCACTCACGTTTTTCCTATACCCCCAAAACATGACTTTATTAATAATCAGAGCCCGACCTGCAGATGCAAGCCGGGACTTCTTTGGGATTGTATGTAGAATGGCTATGCCATGAAGTGCTTGATATGACGAGCTGATGTAACCTTGGCATCATAGATGACAGTTACTTCGCGAGTACGAGGATTCCACTTGGTGTCCATAACGCCCTTCATGTGCTCAACCTTAGCAACTACTTTCCTGTGTGAATCGTGACGGCTCACCATAAAGGTACAGGTCTTCACGTCAGGACGATAGGCATGCTTCTTATAAGCATCGAAGTGAGAGGTTCTATTATTCATCTTGTCAAAGTGCGAAACCTTCTTGTCGTTAGTAACTACCACAACGGTTGTATTCTTGCCGTGATTTGTATGTTTCTTATTACCGGCCATTGCTGGCATTGCGGTTGTGATAGCCATCATCATCATGGCTGCGATCACCTTATTCATTGTCTTCATAATCTTGTCTCCTATTCTTTAAATGGTTCGACATTTGTTTCTTGTTTACGGTGCAAAGTTAGTGTAATTTGGTGAGGTTTGAAAGAGAAATATCCTATTCAGCAAAGACGGATTCCCTAAAATGTTGTGGGGATTTTCCCTATGAAACCCATATCACTTGTTGATTAGTACCTTACCACTTTTGCCATCAGTAGCCTCGGTATTCAGTACGGATTCCGTGAAATCTTCCTTTCCGACTCAACTTTAATATACCACTATTTACAGGAAGATTACTAATCTGGCTATCTATGATAGCCTCGTTTGTGACTGCCAAGAACCATTGTCTTTGCTGCCTGATGGCATCTGCGGGCAAAGGCCAAATCGTCCTCATCATCCTTCTTCCTTGGCAATTCATTGCCACATCCTCCTCCACCGCAGGATTGAGAGATAGTTGTAGCAGCATCAACACAGCCAAAGAATAGACAGGCTGTAGTAGCAGCAACCTCTGCGGCTCTCTCCGCCACCCCTTCAGCCAGATTCAAGCCCATCTTCACCAGATAGTTTATGGCAGACTCGGCTCCTATCTGATAGACTTCGGCCTTGGTTCCAACAGCAATGTCGCGTATCGCATCAACAGCTTTCAACATCCATCCTGCATTGGTCAGCCGCTCCTTGGGCTTGTCGCCGAGTGCCTTCCTCACTATTTCTTTCTCCCTATCATTCATGACGTATTTGTCGAGTCGGGGATTGATGATGACTTGAACAGCATTCCAGAGCCCTGGCCAGATAGTTTCCTGTACGTTGGATATGTTGTCGTAGTTGGCGGCTTTCTCTTTAGCTTTCTCGTAGGAATCTATGGTAATGCCCCGTTTGGCCATCTCATCGTATTGGTGTATCTTCTTGATGGCTATGGCATTCTGGCGCATTTCCTGCTTGACGATAGCGCGACTTCTGCGTGTCAACTCGTCTTTGTGAACGGAAGCAAAACAGCGGAGGATAGTCTGCATGTCGGTCATCACGGACTTGATGTCTGCGTCACGCTTCTTTTTGACTTCTTTAGGATCATCGAAGAAACCTATCTTCCGGGCTTTGATTTTGTCTATCTCCTCAAAAGCAGCGGTGATGACATCCATGATGGTGACATTAAGTTTGCCATTAGCTTTCAAGTTATCGATAATGGCTCCTTTGGTCTCTGGGTTATAAGCGAACACCATTTTGTCGAAACTCACCATGTCGGCCACTTCCTTGGGGTCGCCGACAGCATTAACCAGCTCTTCGACTCTTTGTTCCAAAACAGTTTTCTCCTTTTGAACCTTGTCCTTCTCTGCTCTGGCATCACTCAGATCTATGCGGGCAGTTTCCACCTGTGTGACTATCTTGGCCACCTGCTTACGTCCTTCTCGAATGTCGTCTTCGACCAGGGATTGTATACGTCCAGCCTGCTGGAGCTTATCTTGAATTATGGCATACTCCTTAGTGGCAGATTCTGCTTTTTGTTCTGCTTCGTCAGCCTTTCTTAATGCCTCCAACCTCTCCTGCTCCAGCTTTCTCTTACTCTTCTTGCGATGTTCTTTGCGCTCTTCTGGTGTCATCAGCGATGTATCTTCACCTCGTGCCAATCCCCATTTACTGTTGACTTCCTCGTAGAGCATGGTATGCCAATGTTTATATGATGTGTACGCCTGATACTTGGTCTTGCCAAAATAATGGGCATAGCTGACCATAGGAACCTTCTTCTTCACAGCAGGCTTATAAAAGCGTTTCTCTTCCTCGGTCAAACGCTCGTACTGACGGGTTATGATATGCTTGGGGCGCTCCTTGCCGTCTGGCTCAATATCAGGATCGAGGTCATAGCCACCAGTCCTGCCTTGAGGCTTCCGCTCAGCTACAGGAACCACCAAGGCATGGAAATGTGGGGTAGTCTCGTCCAAATGACATTCAAGTCCGAGTACGTTCTCTTCACCAAATTTACGACAGAGGAACTTATAATACTCCAGTGCCAAGGTTTCGATTTGCTTGTAACCCGGATGATTTGGATCGTCTGCCAACGTGACGGAACTATTGTCCTCGCGCCAGTCAAAATCCATCGGTTTGCCGAAAGCAATCTCCGTCATGCGGTCATGGTCACCGTTGAGCACAAAATCAACACAAGTGTTTGGCTGGTTAGGTGCATCGGGCGACCACGGCTTGAACTTTAATTCTTTCAGCCGTTCGTCGTATCTCTCTTTCAATGACTTTTTCTGCGTACCGAGAGGGATGATAGTGGGACGGGCATAGATAGGCTTACCTTTTTTCTTGCCAATCTTCTTTCCTCTTTTAACCTCAAAATTGAGATGACTTCTTGACCAGTCATACCGATTCCCCGGTTCTCTGTTCTTGGCATCGTATGTCTCCTTAGTCCATCCACGTCGCTCATTTTCCCGGCCTTGCGCTGTGACAAAGGACGGAGAAGCGGAGATATTGAGCGACTGGTATTGTTTCTCACATATTTGCATTGCCTTATTCTTTTCGTTAATTATATGGGGGTCTTGGGGGCGCAGTCCCTGAGCGGTGGTCCAGGAGAGGGTCACTCCTGGTCGGGTTCCAAGGGCAGACAGCCTTTGGCATATTGGGGTAAAATGGCAGAATTGTCATTATTACCCCTAATATGTTGTGGACTATTATTGTAGTCCACCCTGCGGCACGCCCGTCTTGTTCCATTCCTTGTCGCGCAGATAGATGAACAGGTAAGAGCGAGATGCGAGGTCACCTTGCAATCGCTGTGCATGAGCGAATGCAGCAGTTCGTTCGTCTGCCGTCAATTGCTTCCAAGAATCGAATGCCTGCGCCTCGTTGTTACCCGTCTTGGCATAAACTTGCTTCAGGCGTTCAAAAGACGAGGTGGGGTCATTGGCGTTGAAATCGCTATCACTCCTGTCCTTCCTTTCGTTCGCTGATGAAGGAGATGGGTCGTCGATTGTCTTCTTTGAGACATTGGCAGGCCGAGCGGTTGACTTGGCTGTCCTGCACTTTGCACTCTCGCTGCACTTACGGCTCTTCACCTCAGCTGCCATTCGCAGGGAATCAAGATCCTGAGCAATCAAATCGAAGTATGTCTCCAGACGGAGGTCATCCATCGCTGGGCGTGTGCCATCGGTAGCGTATGCTACGACAGCCTTTACCAACTTACCTACTTCACTGTTGTTCATTCGTGAACATGCCACAATGAGCACGTTCGATAAAAACGGAATACGTTCAGTTGTCTTCATAACTTTAATAAATTAAGGGTTACACATATTTTTCATCACACATTATATTTCATCTTCTCGTTGTCAGAACACACCCAATACAATTTCTTTCTCTACCTCAGCAATCATCTCATCGGTAACGCCATGAGATAACTTATAGAGATTATTCTGTCGTGGATCTTCACCTTTCTCTATCCATCCTCGAACAGTTAGTTTGAGAGCATCAAGACCGCAGGGCTGTTTGTCATCAGTCTGAGGTTTCTGCATGGTGTAGCCATACTTAGCCACTTGACTTCCCCACCATTCTTTGAACTTCTTGCTGTACTGTATGATGATGTCCTCTGGATCGAACTCTCGGAACGTGTCCTTGAATTCAGGATAGTTTGCGAAGTAACAGAGCAGTTTGACAGGCGTACATTCAGCACCATTGCGACCGAGGAATATTGCAGCAACATTCGTACAGACATCCTTCCCGAGTTCTTTGCCACTCCTTTCCACCATCAAGTAATATCCCAAGAAATGCTTCAAGAAAAGAGCCATATCTGCATCCTTGGTATTATAGATCAGATTAAGACGGTTTAATGTTGGAACGGCAGTATTCACAGCCTTATCAACATGCTCCAGTGCATATCTCCAAGAATCTGGACCGAAGGCCTTATAGACCTTATCCAGACTCGGAAACCTCTGCAAGAACAACTGCTCATTCGCCGTTAGCAGAGCTAAGGGTACGCTGTTCGAGCTCTTCGACGAAGTTTCTTGCTTCGGCCCGGTTATCAGTGCGTCCACATTCCTTGTTACGTTTATCTGTTCCATTGTCCTTCTTAATTAAATTCTGAGTATCTTGTGTCCATTTACGAGCTGTAGCCTGCCAATCAGTCATAGGACTATTACCTACCATCCAATTCTTGGATTCATAATAGTCAAGGAAACGCTGAGGGAGTCCTATCTTCAATTCGTATCCTTCGGGTATCACGCATGTAGCCATATAAGACTCGACATCAGCAACCGTCGGGACGACCTTCTCTCTCTCGGTTTGTATGACGTCTTTATCTTTAGTATTATATAGCGTCTGGCCATCCGTCCGCTTTACCGTCAAGTTATCCGTCCATTCCAAAAGGGTATATTGGGGCGGCATATGGCGTGAGCGACCATCAGTGAACTTGATGAGACCAACATCAGCTAACTGCTTCCTGGCTGTAGTCAATGCCGTTTTGCACACATGCAACTTGTCGCAGATTACAACCGTAGAACAAGGGAACGGCATCTTCCAATTCCGCCTGTTACACTCGTTGAGGAGGTAAGCATAGAGTGCTATTGCTGTTGAGGAGAACATGTATTCCTCGTGAACACTCCAAAACCGATTTAGATAACCTATATATGTCATTTCTTACTCGGTTTATATTCTGCCAGCTTACCAGACTTTATCAGGTCATTGACCTCCTGCTTAGAGTAGAGATTCTTACGTCCAACCTTTTGGCTGCGAAGAAGCCCAGACTTCTCTATTCGCCATAGAGTTGGATAAGAGATGTGTAACTCACCGCAGACTTCGCTGCGATCATAGTAGCCCTCTTCAACAGGGCTATCCTCAAAGTTGCCGATGTTCTTCTCTGCGAGGCACCGGCTGACAGTCCGATAGATGATGTCTTCGAACTGCTGTTCATTAAGTACAACGATGTTCTCCATAATCCTAATATTTTTATTTATTTCTTGAAATTTTTTGCAAATTTCGGTGTTTTTTTTGATATTGAAACGAAGGAGTATGTGGATTTGGATATTTGTGTAAACGGACTGAATATCAATATAATACAAAAAATCCACACCCTTTTGAGGTGTGGAAAAAGTGTGGTGTGGAGTGTGGATTTTTACTTTTTGAAGGTTAGGGACGGGAATGCTTTCCTGAAATTATCACTTGGTGGTCGTTGTGTTATATATTTCTCTGTAACATTGATGTTCTCACAGACTGCTTTTAGCCATCCCTCATCATAATAAGCTTTTAGTTGAGCAATGGTATATCGGATATTAACTTTCTTACCGTTTAGATAAAGAGGAGAGAAATATGCGTGAGTGACATATTGGATAAATAGATTCTCATCGGCATTGGTAACGACTTTGCTTTCTCGAAGGAAACTATATAAACACTGTAAATCTGGGCCATCATCCCTTATCGATTGATAGCTGGGCATTGTCGAGAAATCAATTTTTGGTGCTGGATTTGGAGCTGCTTTTTCTTCTGGAGTATTGTTCTCAACGTCTATTGGAGCCTTAGCCTTGTCTTTCGGGCTGTCTTTCGTAGAAAGGGTTGTTTCTCTTTCAGCAATATAGAACAGAATTCCCTCATACCGACCGAGGCTTATAGTGTATTTACGGAATTTGTCCTTGTTCCAAATACCACTATTCAAGTCCTCTACTGGCTTAAACTTACTTGCTAGGATCAAGTAATCGTGGTGTTCAAGAGGGTGTTTCAAGTCATTCCTTCGACAGCCATTGTACATGCTAGTAAAGCCATTGACATACCAACGGCTTATTTGGGACTTGTACAGATTGGCTTCATTTTTTGTCACCTCCCTGAATTTGAGCTCTGCGTTTTGCAGTAGTTCCAGTATATCTGCCCTGACCATAGCTTGTACATGCGGCTTCTTATACTCAGAGACAAAGAGAGAATAACCCTCTACTTTCATTGAGCTGAAATCCTTATAGTCGCCCTTGACAATAGGTTTCACCCACTCATGGAGAAAATCATATGCTTCCATATCACTTACATCCTCTTCTGTTAAATGGTTACATACCCCTGCTTACTTACTGCCTTTTCGCTATTACTTACTGCCAAATCTGTGTTACTCCCTGCTTCCGAGGCAGTAAGTGGACGGCTTATACGTACTGTAAACTGGCGTCCTTCCTTGCTATGATTACGGGCGCCCACTTTTACCTCTATAAAACCCATCATAACTACTTCTCTTTCAATTCGTTTTCAATATCCTCGATAGAGGGGAGAGAACTCTTGAAATTCTCTGGGAATACCTTAGACAGTTCATATTCTGATATACCCAAAGGCTGGTTATAACCTTCAAGGGCATAACGTGCCATCACTTCATTCTTACTCTTGCAAATAAGCAACCCAATGGTATCATTGTCGCCTTCGCGTTTTAGAATGTGGTTAGCAAAGGAAACATATCCACTAAGTTGTCCGAGGAAAGATGGTTCAAATTTTTGGGTCTTGATCTCCGCAATGACGTAACTATGGATATGAGTGTTATAAAACAGCATATCGCAGAAGAACTCTTCGCCACCCACAACCATTCGATATTCTCTTCCCATAAAGGCAAAGCCGTTTCCCAATTCGAGCAATAGCTTTTGTACATTGGTCATCAACGCATCTTTCAACTCTGTCTCATCGTATTTCCCACGAAGCTGAGTATAATCGAATAAATACGGGTCACGTGTGAGTTCTTGAGCAAGGTCACTTAATGGGGCAGGCAGTGCCGACTGAAAATTGGTAACAGCTTTTCCTTCACGTTCATACAGCATTGTATCGATGACATTGTCAAGAACGGCACGGCTCCATCCATTTTCAACGGTCTTATGTACATAGAATATAGCTTTTTCTGGAGCTTTCAGGAATTTATCTATAAGCAACTTATGATGCCCCCATGGGGTAGAGAAAATATCGTGACACGCTTTTGCCATGATGCCATCTTCAACATTCTGAACTATAGCATGTTTAGAATTACCCTCAACTTGGGGGTAATTTTCAGAATCAACCGTTTGAGCGAATTTGCCCCCAAGTTGGGGGTGAAAGTCAAAAGCATTGGAATACAGCAAATAGAATCTTTTGATATAGCCAAGATTGGTAGGCGAGAATCCTTTCACATCAGGGAACTCATCCTTCAGATCGAGACTTAGGTTCTTGAAGAATCCTGACCCATATTTGTTCTCCATGTCACGCTCCACTATATCCTTGCCCAATGACCAGTAAAACTTCAACATTTCACTGTTCACCTTCACTGCCGCCTTAACCTGACTTTGACGGAAACGCAGGCTGAGAGACTTTACCCACTCTGCATACTCACTGTTTATATGTATCAACTTGCTCATGTCTATACTAATTTACTGCAAAATTACTGCTTTTCTATTAAAATGAGTCAACAAGCCCGACATTTTTACATTGGCCTTGTCACTTAATTGACTTGGATAAGGCATCCAAAATCTTTCTCCGCTCTGTCTCGCTTAGGCCTTGAAGCTGTTCCAATAGCATTGCACTACTGCTCTTTCCTCCGTTTTCATTGAGAAGGTAGGCATTGTATTCCAGCATCTTCTCCAATGGGTATGTTCCTATATAGTTTGAGGTGATGTCCCCACTACTGCTGTGTCCCATACTGTCACTTATATATTTATAAGGTACGCGACCAGAGTTATTCAGGTTCGTGGCAAAGCTGTGTCGCGCCCATGTAGGTGTAGGCAGTTGTTCCAGACCAAGAAGTTTGGCAACAATCTCCATGTGCTTTCGGATGTATTTGTTGTAACGCTGGATGACCCATATCTCTTTATCGGGAGTAATGCCTTGGCTCATAATGGGGAATACACGTTGTCCCTGTTTGGGTTCGTTGGCATACTTGTCGAGTATCTTCTTGATTTCAGGCGTAACGGGGAAGATAACCTCACTGGCATCCTCATTGCGCTCTCTCGTCTTGTGACGAAGGAATCGTAACTGTTTTCCATGAGTGGCAAAGTACCATCCGTCATATTCCAGGCGCAAAGTATCAGCCAGGTTCTGCCCATCTCCGAGGTACATAAAGAGGAAAAGACCAAGGTCACGAAAAAGAGCATGTTTCGCCTTTGGAGGATATAGTTCTTTGCCGTTCTCATCCTTTGCCTCGTTTTTCTCCCAGAAGTCATAGAGTTGACTCATCGTAGTCACATCGAGGAATTCATGCTTGCGACTCGTTTTCTTGTTATACCCAGAGTCCTTGAACATATCCTTGGTGCTGCCATTGATCAGATTCCTGCTGATGGCAATGTTGACGATGGTGCGGAACGTGCGCAGCACGATACCAATATAGGTCACGCTCAGTTCGTCTTTCTTCATCGTTTCTGTCCACTTCTGTATGAACGAACTGTCTATGTCGCTAAATTCAACGTGCTCACCATTGTCTTTGATGAACCTGTTTCTCACGTCTTTACCTACTCTTGCGGTACCGGCCTTACCACTATCCACTTTCTCCTGAAGGTATTCATCCCATATCTGATAAATACTCGTCGTGTCATCCTTCTTCCCTTGATAGCGGTCTTGAAGCCGTTTGATAGAGAAATTACCTTCGCTGATAAGCTGATTAGTCAAGTCTTTTATTTTCTCCATCAACGCTTTCAGTTCATTCCGTTCTGCCAGTTGGATTCTTCGTCCTGTTTTCTCATATTCGCAGAGTTGAATCCACTCTTCCATCGAGTATTTCTCGCCAAGTCTGAGAAAAGCCTTCTTGCCCTCATAGGCAATCCTGACAGCAACAGGCAGCGGCTGACTATAATCGCCAGCCTTGCGTATATCAAGGATCAATGAACCAAAAACACTTCCATTCGAGGATGTGAATTTCGCCAAACATTTCTCGCCTCGGCTACCCTTAGATGGGCTGTTTGAAGCTGAATTTTGGCTTTGTTTTGCCTTATTTTTCTCTGATTCCATACCATTACACCTTAAAAATCCCTTATTTTATCGGGCTCGCAGACTATAGTCGGTTGTCAATTCGGGTGACCTTCAGGTGACCTTTTCGCCCGAAAACTGCTGCAAATTTACGAAATTCTTGGAAACAGGCAAAAAGATTAACGCATTTATTTTCAGCGCTTTAACATTATTTGTAATTTCATGAAATAAGTCAAGAACCGACTCATAATCTGGAGGTCCCTGGTTCAAGCCCAGGCTGGTCCACGATAGTCTCAAGAGCAATCTTGAGGCTTTTTTTATGCTATAGCCTCTGTTTATTAGGGTTTCCGAAGATTGATAGAAAGAGAATCTCACAAAATTCGACTTCCTGTAGGTTCTAAGAAAACTGATAATTAAGCGCATTTTTTAACCAAAGTCACCTCTTGTTAACCTATTGTTGACCTGAGGTTGACCTCAAAACTTAATTATTATGCTTACAATTAGAGTAGAAGTAGAAAAAGGGAAAGTGCGTAATGACGGAACGTACAATGTGAGAATCAGGTTTACCAAAGACCGTGTTGTAAAGCGAATCTCCTCAGACCTATTCGCCACAAAAGAAGACCTTACTGCTGATTACAAACTGAAAGAGGAATCTATAATTAAACATGAAGCAGACCGTCTTATTCTACATTACAGATTGTTATTTACTACTATGCACCTTGATTCTGGTAATTATGGTGTGAACGAAATCGTAAATCGCTTACTTAATAAGGACGAGGCAGAAAAGCCAATCGATTTTATAGCATTCAGCAGAAATTGGATTGCTGAAACCACCATAAAAGGTAAGGACAACTATAATACAGCACTAAAATCGTTTATCCGATTCCTCGGTAAGGAAGAATTAAACATCAAAAATATATCTATTGAACTGCTTGAACAATATCGAGACTATTTACTAAAAGAGCGTAATAAACGGGTAAAAGCATTGGAAGCAGAAGGGAAACGAGTACCTTCCAACCGATGCTTATCGCTATATCTTATGAGTATCAAGCATCTATACGGTGAAGCACAGAAGTACTACAACAAGCCCGATAAAGGACTTATACGCATTCCTCATTCCCCATTTGAATTTTTCAGGATTCCTAAACAAGAAGCAACTCGAAAGCGAGCTATCCAGCCTCAACATATTAAAGACATCTGGAATTTTCCATATCAGAATATCTACAAAGGAGCAAAGCACACTTGCCGTCCAGACCTCGCTAAGGATTGCTTTATTCTTTCGTTCTGCTTAATGGGCATTAATTCCGCTGACCTTTATAATGCTACAGAGTTGAGAGGCAATCGGCTTGTTTATAATCGTACCAAGACCAAAGACCGCAGGCTTGACAAGGCTAAGATGGAGGTTGTTGTACCCGACATGGTTCTTCCGATTATAGAGAAGTACCAAGATACAAGTGGTGGGCGTCTTTTCAGATTCTACAAGGAATATAGAGACCACAAGGCTTTTAATAAGGCTATCAACAAGGGGCTAAAAGAGATAGGCAAGCAACTAAACATTGAAGATCTAGAGTTTTATGCAGCCCGCCACTCATGGGCTACTATCGCTCTCAATAAGTGCGGAATCGATAAGTACACAGTTCATGCAGCCCTCAACCATGTGGATGAGTCCATGCGAGTTACTGACATCTACATTGAACGAGACTTCGTGAACGAAAATAAGGCTAATGCTAAGGTGGTTAAGTACGTTTTTGGCTAATAATTGCAAATATCTCCTGCTTACTCTTGTGTAGGTGGGAGATTTTTTATACTTTAGCCGCAAAAAACTGTGATAAGATGATAGAACTGCTACCAATACACTTATATGAACGGGATTACTATGAGGGTGAGCCTTTACTAGATTATGTGAAGGAGGTTGCTGACGAATTCTGGTCAGAGATATACCCAGCTCGATTTGCAGAACGACTTCTCAATCATAACATCTCAAATTACAAATTAGATGAATACTTAGATGCAGCAACAGAAAAACGGCACTTTAAACATACATCTTTCTCGAAATTATACAATAATGAGATTAATAACTCTAGCAGCCCAGAGAGAGGAACTGCTAATTCTGGCGAAATAGCTTCAACACTTAAAGCATACGGCCTAGACATTTCAAAATTCTGGTATCTATGTCTAATGATTAAAGACTGTGTAGAGGGGCAAACAAAAAAGGGGTGTTTAGTTGTGAATGCTACTCATAGGAGCATAATCAAAGAACTTATATCACAATTAGACCAGTTAAAGCCAGATGATTACCCAATTCCCTCACTTAAACCAAAGGATATAGAGATGGAGTTATGTTTGAAAATCAAGATAAAAGGCAGAAAGAATGCTCATAATGTAACAATAACCAGAAACAGCTATACCCTTTTGGTAATACAAGAGGCATTACAATCTTTCTTAAAGATTAACTCAAAAAGAACTTTCAAACTGGATAGTCCTGCCACCAATCTAAAACAATTTGAGTTTCTAAAAGAGGATCTAAGTCAACCTGTTAAAATTGCCCTGTTCTATCACTATCTGATATGGTTCTTGAATAGGCAAAAGGTAAACAAGGACTATATCAACAACAGCATATACTCTGTTTCAACAAGTAAAAACCTTCTTGTTACGAGAATGGCATATTATACTGGGCTAACTGATAACAGGAATTTCCTTCAAAAAGACGCTTATTACCTACGTACATATATCAGTGGTTATGAAGATAATAAGGTTAATACCCTCAATGCTTATTATGATATGACGGATGAATTCCAATTTCTCTTGGAAATGATAAAAAAAACATAGATACCATTCCCATTTGAAATTACGCTCTTTAAAGAGCTGTTTTAGAATTTCCTGATTTTCAGTCACTTGGAGATATTTTTAAATAATATCCCCTATGATGGTTTTGGATACTAACTATATAACATTTAAGTAAAATGTCGTACTTTTGCCGAGCAATCAGCAATCGAAGTGAGTGATCATAGCTGAGAAAACTGAGAGCACTAATCGCTGGCCAGCATTAATTTTGATTATTAATCGTTTAAAGTAACACATTATGACTGAAATTTATAACAATAGTGTTGTAGAATTATCGGAGGTGAATAATACTCCAAGTGTTGAATACTTTAATGGTGTGCAACAGGACGCACCAACTAAAGCCCAGCTTCCTATTACAGTGAAGGCTATGATAAATGGAGAGCTCACAGAGATCATCCCTGCCTTCACCGATTATAATATGGAGCAGCCTAAACAGAAGGCAACAGGCGAGCATGGAGACCCCTCTAAAAGGCTGGCTGTCAAATTTCATTTTGCCAGCCCCAAACCGTTCTGGGACGAGCAAGATGAGAATAAGCGAATCCATTTATTCGATAGAAATCATAACTATATTGAGCCGAACACGGACAATGTTTATGTGGTCTGCGACACTGCTGATACATATTGGCGTGTGTTAGTGGATGATGTCCTTGAAGACGTAGAAATCCATGATTTTGAATCTGTAGAAGACTACGCTCAGGCAACAAGTAACACAATGCTCTATAGCCGTTGTCTGAACAAGGTTGAGGAAATGGGCTATGCAGCCCTTGCAACAGGAGACGAGGCTGCGAAAGCCGTCTTTGAGTTTGCTAAGAAGAACGAGGTGCCAGTGAGCACAGCCAAGTTGTACCTTGATATTGAATACAAGCCTGTTACTGTTAAGGTAATGATGCTTGGAAAGAAGCCCCCCGTAACTCTTATGCTTGGTCGTAGCCAGGAAGAGGCACAAGAGCTTTTCGACCACAACAAACTTACGTTTAATAAAGGTGGTGCAAAAAGCCGCTATGCAATTAGCGCGGAAAATTCCCTGATAAAGAAAGGCAAATACACATTTGAAGAAATAATCACATGCTTAACCATGATTCCTTCTTCAGAAATAACTTTGACCCAACTTGCCAAATGTGGGGAGAAAAAGGAGTGCATACAAGAGACGCTTAGCGGATGGCTTATCGAGTACAGACGGGAGAATATGAAGGTAGTGGCATAGCTCACCCAAAGCCCATGTGACAGGTGGGCTTAAATTTTCATTAATTCATGGGCGGTGGATTTTTACATCGTCAGGCTTCATAGTCCGATTTTTGCAGGAATCCACCACCATATTTATAATAATAAAAAGTAAGAATTATGAACATTATTAAAGTAATTCTCCTCAAAGGGGAATGGTTACTTGACGCTTTGAAGCGAATGGGACACTACATGATTCCCTCCAACGTTATTCTAAATAAGACGCTCACAGGATTGGGGGCTACTCATAGCGAGATACATAGCAAACGTAACTCCATCATTATTGAGCCCAATGTACCCGTTATCTTGGGTAAACTGAATGAAAACGACAATCTGGAAGCCGTGTACCAGAAGTGTGAGCCTTATAACATCAAGAAGTACCTCCAGATGGATATACCTTTCAAAAAGATAATGACCACTCCTGAGAGCTTCAAGAAGATACGTAAGGCGGCAGAGGAACTTGGAGTTAATATCTACGATGAATACTTCTGCCTGTTTGACGAGTGCGAGAAACTGACACAGGATTCAGATTACAGACCAGCGATTTCACAACCCATCTACGATTTCTTCATGTTCAAGAACAAGGCATTTGTCTCTGCGACACCACTTGAAATGTCCCATCCAATGTTTAAACAACAGGGCTTTCAGAAAATAATAATCGCTCCTGAATATGACTATAAAAAGGACATGGAGCTGATAGTTACCAACAGTTACTACAAGAGACTGAGCATTGTCCTTGACAACCTCAGAGACAGCAAGCACATCTGCATATTTTACAACGTGACGAATGGCATTTTGGATATTATTGAGAGGCTCAATATTACTCAGTACAAGATTTTCTGTTCCGAGGAAAGCGTGAAGAAATTGAAGAGCAGGGGAATTACGGAAGCATACAGTCAAATTGACTACCCGTTAGCCAAGTACAACTTCTTTACTTGCAGATTCTACTCGGCTTTAGATATACGCATCAGTAAGTACAAGCCCGACATCATTATGCTTACAGACCTCCATACAGCACTATGGACGATGATAGACCCTTTTACAGAGGCGATACAAATACAAGGCCGCTTCCGCAAGCGTGGTGACGATGATGTTACGTACAACTCCCTGACACATATTACTAATGTCAATCCTGAGATCCCTGTACTCAGCAGGGAGGAAGTGAACAGAATGGTTGAACAGTCTGCGGCAAATTACAATATGCTAAAAGAGTGCCGAGACACACAAGCAAACAACTTGAAGCGTAGGGCTATCAGCGATGATATGAAGAACATGAGATACCAAGACCTGATAGACGAGCGCGAGGAAGTCAATTGCTTTGCCGTTGACAATCTTCACAATGAGCAGAGAGTACGCTCCTACTACACATCTGGTGAAGCCATATATCAGGCATATCTATCTACAGGATTTTTCAACGTTACATATACTAATGTTACAGAGTGTGTAGGTGAAGATGATGTAGATAATGTGTTGGGCGAGAAAACAGAAATCGGGCAACGTAAGAAACTGGTTGAACTGTTGGTGCGAATAGATGATTGGTACAATGCAGGAAAGATAACCCACGATGAAAAAACGTTGGCAAGGGAACAACTTAGTACCACACCACAAGGCGAGTTTACAATCTCTGCCTATGATAAGATAGGCAAGGATGCTATAGCGTCTGCTGAGTTCAAACGCCCGTTAATTGCAAGAAAAGTGAATGAGTACGACAAGGCGATGGCTAACAAACAGAGATTCCATCCAGAAGTCCTTGAGGCTATCTGCGCCGAGTTCCCGATGGGTGAATACATACCAAAGGAGGAAATAAAGCAGAGGCTAAAATTGATTCTTCAGGAGAATGGGATACAGTACAAGGTAACACAAGATACCATCAAGGATTACTATGATGTGACTGTCTCCAACTCCAGAGAAAAGCCATCGTTCAGTCTTAACAGCTTTAAGTTCGAGTAGGTGGATTTTTGGAACGTGGGCATATAGAGCGAGATTTTTCAGATTTTACACCTACTGTTGAATATTTGCATTATGCCCTAACTCCTGAGCCTGTTCACTCCTTGTGAGTGTTCGGGCTTACTTTCGTGTGCGATAATGGTACACCACCCAACACCCCCTATTACATTTATCCTGCTATTTACCAGATTTCGCTTTTTTAGGTCATTTATAGTACCAACTCCATACAAATACCTTTTCTACATATACTAATGTTATGCATCCATTTTATGTGCAATAGCCAGCATAGGCGGAATTAAAAATCTCATTTCTTAAAAATGGAGAGTGTCTTAACTGTAGGTGCACAACCCCGAAAGTCCCCCGCTCATATTTGAATAAAAAAGAATGCTTTTATAAAAATAGCAAACTTATAAACGATTATAAAATCGTAGTAATTATTTATTAACTTCTAAATTCAATTCATTATGAACGGATTAGTTTTAATGCCTACGGTGGCTGAAAACCGTACAAGTTTCTTTGCTGATGCAGAGGTCGTTGAGCCAATCGCTGAAACGGTTGAAGTTCCAAATCACTTTATTGAAGCCAATACGGTAGAAGTGACAGTAGAACACCTTGCTAACGATTGTGTTACACCTGTGTTTGCTAAGGACAACGAACTGACGATTAACCACGTTAGTTTTATTCACACTGTTGAGGATGCAGCGAAAGATTTCTTTCGTGGTGAAGTAGTGAATAATGCACAAGTGAGAGCGTCCCATATTATCAAAGGTCGTGTTCCGTCTGCCATTCACAAGCCTGCAAACCAACTCTTAGAAACAGACAAAACCATTTACTATGAGCGTTGCGCATTCTCTATTGATGTGCCTACGATTTACCAAGACATTAACGGTAATCGTCTCTACTTATCTATTGTGGGAGTAAGAGCCTACAATCAGCAGAATCTCTACAGCAAGAAAGTCCCTGAGTTGTTCCGTGTTGCAATAGGCTTTAAGAACTTGGTTTGTTGCAATATGTGTGTGTTCACTGATGGCTACAAAGGAGAACTGAGAGCAAGCAGCACAAGAGAACTCTACCGTCAAGTGCTTGAACTGTTCCAGAACTTCAACCCTGCCAAGCAGATTCATTTGATGCAGCAACTCTGCAACAGTTCGCTGACGGAACATCAATTTTGCCAGATTATTGGCAGAATGAGGCTTTATCAGTCTTTACCTACAAGACTACAGAGGGAGATACCACAACTTTTGATAACTGATACCCAGATTAACAATGTTGCTAAGTCTTACATCACTGATGAGAACTTTAGCAGTTATGGTACAGACATCAATATGTGGAAATTTTACAATCTGCTGACAGGTGCAAACAAGTCTTCTTATATAGATATGTTCTTAGACCGTTCTGTTAATGCTACAGAGATTGCATTAGGAATCAATGCAGCACTACACGGAGAAGAGCGTTACAAATGGTTCATTGATTAACTAACTTGGGGAATATCTCAGAAATAAGGTGTTCCCCTAAATTTTTACGATTATGCAAACAATGAGTTTTAAATGGTGTTCCAAAGGTTGCTTTATTGAAGCAATAGAGGTTTTCTTAAATCCGTACTTCTACCTTATTAATAATAAAAGCCCCAATTATAGTGGTTGGGAAACTCACAAGATTCAGTATGGGCTTAAAATCATATATGTGACGTTAAGAGCCAAAGAAGTGGATTATGACAAACAACTGATAGAAACAGTTAAGCAACCTTGGTACGCTTACAATTCTGTAAAATATGAGGTTAAGCCAAATTCATACGGAATAGAAGAAATTTGGTTTATTAAAGACAAAGGTTGGTTCGTAGTAGGTGAAGAACTTACACTTTGGAGAGTTTATAGCTAAAACTATGTTCAAATAAAGAGTGTGTTCAAATTAATCTATAATGGTTGGTTTGAATGCACTCTTAATGTGTTTACTTAATACTTTGATTAAAATGAATGCAGTTATTTACGCACGTGTTTCTTCTATCGGTGATAGGCAGAACACTGACCGTCAGATTTCTGACCTCTTAGATTATGTAAAATATCAGAATCTGGAGATTTCCAAGATTTTTGAGGAACATATATCTGGAGCAAAGAAGAACGTAGAGAGACCTATTTTAATGCAAGCAATAGACTATTGCAAGCAGAATGGTGTTTCTATCCTCTTAGTAAGTGAACTTAGCAGATTGGGGAGAAATGCGTTTGAAGTCTTGGCTACAGTTAAAGACCTCATTGATAATGGCATTAACCTCTATATGCAGAAAGAACAGTTAACGCTACTTGATGCAGATGGTAAGCCTACAATGTTTGCACCTATAATGATAGCAACACTTTCTACCTGTGCACAGTTGGAGCGTGAAAACATTAAGTTCCGATTAAATAGCGGCCGTAAACTCTACATTGATAGAGGTGGTAAACTTGGTCGTAAGGTAGGAAGCGTTAAGACTATTGAACAGAAGAAAGAGGAACACCACGACATTATTAGCTATCTGAAACGTGGCTATTCCATCCGAAATGTTGCCAAGCTAACAGGAAAAGGAATAAGTACAGTACAACGAATAAAAGCGGATTTCAATCTCTAAAGTAATAATTTGGTAGGGCATCAGAAATGGTGTTCTACCTTATCTTTTTAAGTAGATTTCCCGTTTTGTAAGGCTTAAACATTAAAAAATTTACAAAATTTAAGCATAATTCTTGGCTATATGAAATAATATGCTTACTTTTACAACGAGTTTCAAGTACACCTGTTTGCAGATGTGCGTTTTAACGGCTCAACTTAGTAAGACTATTAACCGCTGTCATCTTGGGATTAGTTGGCATGAATATTAATAATTAAATAAAACAGAGTTATGAAAACAATTAGATTATTTGGATTAATTATGCTCACAGCCTTGGTGTTTTCTAGCTGTAGTAAGAGTGATGATGACAGGCAACCCAAAAATAGAAAATGGGTCTTTACGTTGGATGGAAAGTCAGCTCATGCAGGTGATACAATTCATGTTTTGCATACTGATTTTGCTAAAACTATTAAGTGGCAAGATGAAAATGACCCAATTAACCCCGACAATCCTGATTCCAATCAGTATGACACATACATGGAGATTTATTCTGGTGGTGCAACATACATTCAAGATTCATGGTTTTTATTAAGTTTCTTTTCTTACCCAAGTTTAAGTAGATTTATCCTTCATGATTATAGTTCCGAACCAAGTAGAGACTATGATATATATGTTGATGTTCAACCCATTGATTTAGTTGGTAAGATTGATATAAAAGGAACAATTCCGGGATATTATGACAACGTATATCACAATAATAAATATATAGAAGGTCCCTTTCTTATATTCTATATTGATGAAGAATTAAGGAAGATCTTTATTACAAATGAACCAGCAGGTACGTCAATTAGTGGTACAAGTATGGTGCACGATGTAGCAAAAAGTTTTTTTAGAATCAAAGCTTTTGGTAGCAATAGAGAGACATGTTATCCAAGCTACAGTGATTGGGGATGGTTTACGGAAATGAAAACTGTTGGCAATCATGGCGAATCAAATGGAGAGTGTTTTTATGGAAAGATAACCACCAGCAATGTAAACTATTGGTTTGTTAAATTTGATTATGGTGATTACTCCTATGAGGTACGCAAATATAAGAACTCAAACACCTGCCTATGGAATGGCGAATGGGATAAATAGAATATAACATATAGTTACGCTTATGAAAACATTTAAATTAATTGGAGTTGCACTTCTAACAGTGCTTATGTGTGTTGGTTTCTCTTCTTGTAGTAAGAGCGATGATGACAATGGTGGTTCTTCCTCTAATCCCCTTGTAGGCACATGGGAGTTATCGGATGAAGATGGATATTACTCCACAGTGGAGCTTAAAGCTGATGGCAGCTATTGCCAAATTGAATATCATAGAACAACAGATAATATACAGAGGATTGATAAAGGAACATATAAAATTCTTTCTGTAAATGGTAATACATATGAGGTTTCAATATATATTAAAGAAAGGCAGAAAAGTAGTGGAGAAATCGTAACTGTCAATAAAGAACAAACAGGGTTCCTCACTCTCTCTAACAATAACAATACAATGACTTCAGAAAACGGAAATATTTGGAAAAGGAAAAAGTAACTTTTTGAGATTAGGTAATATTGAAGCATCAACATACTTAATCATCAAATAGTTATAAAGGACAATTATAATGAGGGTAGTACATCGTTGCTACCCTTTATTTATGCTCATAGTTCAATTTCGATTAGTTATTCACATGTCGTTATTAATTGCTTGGGTTATACAGAAAAATAGCATATACTTGTTTAGAGATTGATTCAAAGTGACTTCGCGGGTGCGCACCGCTTTTTTACTTGAATCGATCAATTTTCAGATAAGTTACGTTGAATCAATTAAATTTTGAAATTATGACTAACACTACTATCAAGGGTAAAGCACCCTACTTAAGCTCTCTAATTGGCTTTAAAAACGAAAATTCAAGAGGTTATGCCAACCTAAAATTTACAAACGGAAAAGTAACGCAGCTATCACATTGACGTGGTGGTTGCGTTTTTTTTATAAACAACAAATCACGGACTTGTAGCTCAGTTGGTTAGAGGCATGGAAGCCATAGGCTTTCGTGCCCTTGGCAACAGACTTTTTAAGATTGTCTCTTATTCCCAATTATTACACATTATTATATATAGAGCATTTGCAAATACCACATAATGAAGAAAATGAGATAATTTTTATCGATTGACTTATTTTTCTCTCAAATTATTCTTATTTATCGGGAAAATGCATTAACTTTGCCAGCAAAATAACGGACTGGTTGAGCTATAGTTGATACCAGACCATCAGAGAGTTTTATAACATGCTGAAAATCAGTGCTCTGAGAGCCTATAAGGCAGAGACTCATAATCTGGAGGTCCCTGGTTCAAGCCCAGGCTGGTCCACATAGAAAAAGAAAGCACTTACGATATGTTCGCAAGTGCTTTCTTCTTTTTTTATTTCTTCTGCTCTTGTTCGGCGAGTTTTGCCAAGTAGTACTCGCGAACGTCCTGCCACTTGTAGTAGGGCCATGTGTCGGTTTTAAGCGGCATGTGGGCCTCACGCTCGTTAAACAGTACCTTTACTAAGATGTCACCAGTCTTGCCTTTTTTGGGGCGATAGAAGATAAACTGCACGTTAGTGCCAGTAGGGATGAGGTAGTAGGTGCGGAACGAGTTTTCGAGCTCGTCGAGGTTATCAACCTGCACTGCCGATCCATCGAGATCCAACATACACAGCAATGGCAGTACCACGGTATCATGGCCAAAACGCAGCGATACCTGTGTTTGGGTTACCGTATCGGCTGTTTCGATGATATTCTTCAGCAGGTTTTTCTGGTTCCAAGGCATGCGGCCACCTGTTTGTGGTGCATTGCTATAAAGCAGATACCAGTAGAGGTTGTTGCTACGCCACAAGTCACGCAGTTCCTCTGGAGTAAAGAGATCCAGCAGCCATGTATCGCCGTCATGACTTTGCATGTTCAGCGCCACATCAGCGATCTTGCTCATCAGCGAACCGGTTGTTACATTCAGATATACCCAGTGCTGGTCGTTAAACAGCTGCTGCATCAGGCGTTCAGGATGCTTCAAACTGTCGCTCATGGCCTGTTGCTTCTGCATGGCACGCATCACATTCATCTGCGGCATACCCATGCCACGTTCCTGACGTGAGGGCGAGTAGTTCATGTAGTGCATATCCGCCTTGCTGGCATCGTTAAAGATACGCGCCGATGGATTAGCCGCCTGCAGTTCCTCACACTCGGCCATCATAGAGATAATGGCGCGAATAGAAGTGGTAGACACCGAATGGATAGGCAGATTAGGCGTTTTAAATATCTCAGGGAAGTTCTGTACCATGCGCTTAGCGATGCCATGGTGCTGACGCTGACCGGTAGCTGTCAGGTCGCCCAGTCGGTCTTTAGTCGTCTTCTGCATCGAGTCGAGCTTTGCCAGCACCTTATCGCCCAGTGGTGTCAGCTTACCAGCATACTTAGCCTTACGCAAGGTTTGTACAGGCATGGCATAATCATTTTCTTCGAGCAGGTAGCGGGCACCATGACGACCATAGTGTGACAGATAGTAAGGCTCGTAGCCCTTTGGAGCAGGAGTGAGAGCTGTGCGTAGCAGATGATCATAGTCGGTCATATTACCTGCAGCCAAGAATTTGTCGGCAGCAATCTCTTCAAGTGCTGTCTTACCAGAAAAACGTGCGATTTGTGCCTGAGCAGTCATCGCGCTTGCCATCATCAGGCAAACAAAAATTCTTTTCATATTTGTAGTAATATAGGTTGATAATAAATCAGCTGCAAATATACATTTTTTTGAGATTACTTGCAAGTTTTTCAGCAAAAAGATACACATTTCATTTCACAAATCCTTCTACATCCTCTTCAACTATTGCTGGGCGGAAATCATCGTCTGCCAACAATAATTGAACGTTTTTAAACGTGATATCACGGACATGCCGCAGATAAAATCCCCATGCCGGCAACTCACCGAACATGGTGAACTCAGGATACTTCCCTATTTGCTCGGGCACATCATTCTTGCGCCAAAGCGGTATATAAGCCATACCTTTCGTAGCACGACCAGGACAGGTGATATTGATATTCTGTAGTGTGATATGCTCGATACAGTTGCCTGGGATGCCACAGATACTGCTGGGGAATGGGTTATGGAAGAAATCCACCTCTGGTCCACGCAGATCATAAGCCTCATCCGGACGTCCAAAAGGCACCTGACATGTCAAATCACGAATGACTACATTCCTGAGCGAGCCTTTACGGTCGCCAGCCCGTTGTCCCAATCGCATAAAAATTGGATTACCAGTATTATGAGCCTCTACACGTTCCACCAGCACGCTATCTATCTGGGCTCCATCAACACTCTCGATGGCAATAGCCGAACGGAAGGTGTCGCTCACCTTGATATCATGCGCATATACCTTGCGGAAGCCACCCCACGAGGCCGTACCAAACTTAACGGCTGATGCGCTGCTTCGGATATCACATCGGGCTATCTCAATATCATAACACTCGCTGTCAGCATGATAGGATTTCAGGCATACCCCATCATCGGCCGAGTTGATATGGCAGTCAGCCACTAACACATGCTGACAGTCAGTCAAGTCGATGCCATCGTTGTTCCAATAGGCCCGATTCTCAATATCCAAATGCTGCAGTTGTACCTGTTGGCAGAGATGAAGCGATAATCCCCAGTTAGCACTACTACGCAGTTTAACACCCTCTACCGTCACATTCTTACATCCGTAAAGGAAGAAGAGCTTGGGGCGAGCCGTCTCGCTAGGGCGCTGGCGTCGCTGATTGTAGTTGGGGTCTATGCGTTCGCCTGTGTGGTGCAAGCTATCGATATTGAGCGCTAGTTGTAAGCCTTGACCATCAATAGTACCACTGCCCGTGATACTTATATGGTCAGCCCCATCAGCCATGATGAGCGCCATAGCAGCATTATCATTCCTGTTATCGCTACTATGAGCGATACAGATGGACTGATAGTCATAGGGATTGGTACTCCCCAACAAGGTTGCCCCTTCCTCAAGATGCAGTTCCACCCCCGAGCGCAACATCAGTCCGCCAGTAAGATAGGATCCTTTGGTGAATACCAGCCGTCCACCACCTTTCTTAGCTATGGCATCGATAGCTTGTTGCAGCTGCTGTGTGCAGACTGTTTTTCCATCAGCAGGAATACTCATTCCCGCTGTTGTCAACTGCTTTTGCCCCCATGCCGGCATTGCTGTTCCTATCGAGAGCAAAACCATCACTATGATAAAGCAAGTACGTATCATGCCTGCAAAGATACAATATTTAATTTACAATATTGGTAAATTAGTACTTTTTATTATCTGCAACAAACAAATACCGGGCAGTTACCATTGCGGTAGCTGCCCAGTATTATTAATGGGGTTATTATCTACAAGAGATTAGTAACCAGGATTCTGCTTCCAGTTGGTGTTCACATTAAGAGTACCCTGTGGAATTGGGAAAATACGGCACTCCTTGTCGAAGCGAGCTGTTGGGAAGCCCTTGCGGTGGAATCCGTATTCATCCTCGAAGTGACCAAAACGAATCATGTCGTTACGACGCCAGTTCTCATCGAACAGCTCACGACCACGCTCTGCATAGATATCCTCCAGTGTAGGATCGCCAGCTACTGTAGGCGCATTAACATAAGAGCGAATCTCATTCATCAAGCTCTGAGCAGTCTGACCATTGGTAGCTGAAGCACCACGCTTGATAGCCTCTGCCTTAGTAAGCAGGATATCAGCATAGCGGAAGATAGGCAGGTCGTTACTCTGGTTACGGCCATTGATAAAGTCCTCACGAATTACAAAGTACTTCACTGACTTGTAACCCTGACTCCAACCCTTTACATCCTTACCAGTGTTTAGGATAGCGCAGTCAGCAGGATACAATGATGGATTCTTGATACCATCCTCGTACTCAATGTAATGAGCACCACCCTCAGCATCAGTGTACTTCAAACGGATGGTCTTGTCAAGTACAATCTCATCACCTTTATAGGTATAAGGAGTAGATGTCTTGGCATATGTTGTACCATCATACATATAAATTTTGCCTGCGAGAATATTCTCCTGACGATCGTCTGTATCCAGTGCCATCAGTACATCAGCAAACTCTGGTGAGATAGAGAAGTTACCACCTGTTGAGTTACCGATATCACTACCGAAGTAACCAGGACCACCATTACCATCGTTACGTCCCTGGCGCCAGATACGTGGACGGCAATACTGGAATCCCTGAGCAGTGATAGCATCGAAGGTCATAGCATAGATAAAGTCCTTGATCTGGTAGCCATTGTTAGGCCAGAACTTCGAACGATAGCCTGATGCGCCCTCAGAGAGGCTGAACTGCTTGCTGTTGATAATATCATCACAAAGTGCAACCACATCATTCAGATGCTCATTACTATAGCTGGCAGCATCATAAGCTGTCACGCTGCTGGCAGTATATACAGGCCAGTTGATATACAGTTTAGCCAAGAGAGCCTCAGCAGCATAGCGAGTTGGTTTACCATAAGTGCTGACATCAACATTTGTAGGCAGGATATCGATGATAGCCTTCAACTCGCTTTCAATCCAGCGGGCCACATCTGCACGTGGTGAGCGGTCTATCTGCTCGCCATCAGCAGCCAAGTGGTCGAGAATAGGGGTGTCGCCATAGCTATCCATCAAAATCCAAGAATAGAAAGCACGCATATAACGAGCCTGAGCCGTAGCATCATTTTCCTCGCCACCCATGTTCAGGATAACGCGATTAGCCTTCGTGATACCAGCAGCTACTTCATCATACCATCCTGTTGATGCGCTACTTGGATCGAAATTGTGCAGAGAGCACTGGGCATAGATACCACCATCGGCATAGTCACCATCAAAACTGATACCAACCCACTCATCAGAACTGAGTGCCTGAGCCTCCATATAGCGACGTCCCAACGTGCCACGCAGATGGAAATAGACATCAGCCATCTGAGCCTCAACGGCAGCCTCGCTGTTGGGATATTCTGTAAACTGAGCCTCAGGCTTAACGTCCAAGTCAGTACAGCTAGCAGTCAAAGCCATCAGGCCTGCTGCGAAAAAAAGTTTTATATTAGTTTTCATATCTTATACTTGTTTTAGAAGTTAATCTTAGCACCAATGATGAAAGAACGAGTGTGAGGATAAGTGCTCTCACGATAGTCGATACCAGGTGTCAAACCACCAAGGCTAACCTCAGGATCGATGCCATCATAACCTGTAATGGTAAATACATTGTTGCAGGTAGCATAGAGCTGAACACTCTTCAGCCAATCACCCAACTTATCGAAAGTGTAACCCAATGTCAGGGTTGACAAACGCAGATAGCTACCATTCTCCAGATAGTTATCGCCTGGGATATGAGCATTGGCATCAGCCTGCCATTTCTTGTTGTTAACAACCTCTGCCAGAACATTCTTACCACCAGCTAAGTGTCCCTGATAGCTATAATGAGCCTTAGTGGCATTCAGAATCTTGTTGCCCAATACACCCTGGAAGAAGGCTGTCAGGCTCCAGTTCTTATAGTTCAGTGTATTGTTCCAACCATATACAATCTTTGGCTGGGCTGAACCACACTTAAACTTATCCTCGTAACCAGGATTAGATGTTACCCAGTTGCCATTGGCGTCCTGATAAGTATCGGCCTGAACATTGCCCTCTCCATCCTTGTGCTTATCCAGATTGCCTACCAAGAATACGCTGTTACCATTTGTATCATAGCCAGCATGCTTATAGGTCCAGAAAGTACCAAGAGGCTCACCTTCCATAATACGCTGTGTATCAGCATTAGCAGAAACACCACCGATGTTAGGATTACCCTGATCTACATAATCTACACTATAAGTAGAGTTTGACAGCTTATCAACTGTATTCTTATTGTGCGACAGGTTCAGAGTGGTGCTCCATGTAAAGTCCTTGGTCTTAACAGGTGTAGCGTTCAGAGTGAACTCAATACCGCGGTTGGTAATATCACCTACGTTAGCACGAATCCAACTCAATGGATATACACTTGTAGAAACGGCATAGCTCCAAATCAGATCACTAGTCTTCTTGTTGTAGTACTCAACACTACCATTGATGCGTCCACCCAGGAATGCGAAGTCAACACCAACGTTCAGCATGGCTGTACGCTCCCACTTCAGGTCGGGATTTGGGTTGTTCTGAGCCTCGATACCATACATGGTGTATTTGGTTCCGTCAGGAAGAACATAATCGAAAGAGTTGGTGTTCAAACCATATGTTGCGATAGCATCATAAGCGCCAAAGCCCATGGCATTACCACTGACACCATAACCTACACGAAGCTTCAACTGATCGAATACGTTCTGATTCTTCATGAAGCTCTCCTCTGTGATATTCCAAGCAGCAGATACTGATGGGAAAGTTCCCCAGTGATGATCCTTACCAAATACAGAAGAACCATCACGACGTACGGTAGCCTGCAACATATAGCGGCTGTTGAACGAGTAGTTCACACGACCATAGAATGAGATGTTGCGGATCTTTGTACGTGAAGAGCCCTGTACATCGGTAATACCATTGATATTGTTGGCATAGCGCAGATTCCAGAAACCAGTTACGTCATTGTAGAAGTTGTTGACTGTTACACCGAAGCCATCGTTACCAACGCGCTCCTCCCAAGAGTAACCAGCCATCAAACCCAGCTTGTGTACCTTTGCAATGGTAACATCGTAGTTGCCATAGGTTTCAAAAGTCTGGTTATGACGCATATAGGTGTCACGATGTGCACGTCCGTTATAACCCTTATCCATCTGTGTCTCGTGTGTCTGATACCAGCTATAGGTATTCTGACCGCTATCATATGAATAGTTAGCATGCCATACCAAGCCGTCGATCACCTTCAAAGAGGCTTTAGCAATATACTGCAGGCGCTTCCACTCATTGCGGTTGCTGTCCTCATATATCATTGACATCGGGTTGTAGTTGGCAGAACCAATATAGCTCTCATACCAAGAACCGTCGGCATTGCGAACAGGGTTGGTAGGAGAATAGTAGTTCATTGCATCGAGCACACTCTTACCTGCGTCCATTCCGCTAACACCAGAGAGGGGCACACCATTGTGACGCCCCTGCATGGCATTCAGACCAACAGACAGCTCCAAGCGATCCTTCAGAATCTTGGTGGTCAGCAAAGTACGTGCGTTAACACGATTCATCTCTGTACCACGAACAACACCCTGACGACTCATGTAGTTGATAGAGCCCATATACTTAGTCTTGGCGTTACCACCAGAGATGCTTACATTGTGATTGTGGCTGAAACCAGTACGCAGCACTTCCTTCTGCCAGTCGGTGTCGCCACCGCCATCCTGCTCAGGACCAATCAGACCAGAAGAGCGCAACTGAGAAGCAGATGCCATATCGAGGGTCTTAGAAACCTTATCAAAGGCTACATAAGCATTATAGCTTACGTTGGTCTTGCCCTCCTGTCCACTCTTGGTGGTGATGATAATCACACCATTAGCAGCCTTAGAACCATAGATAGCTGTAGCAGAAGCATCACGGAGCACGTCGATGCTCTCGATGTCATCAGGTGCTACCATTGAGATGTCAACACCAGGGATACCGTCGATCACATAGTAAGGCGACATTGCCTCACCAGTACGCAGTGATGAAGCACCACGCAAGGTGATAGAAGCGCCACCATTAGGATCACCATTGGTAGTAACAGTCAGACCTGCAACCTTACCCTGCAGCATCTGTCCTGGATCTGTGAATACACCCTTGTTCAAATCTTCTGACTTCACGGTGGTGATAGACGAGGTAACGTCCTTGCGGCGCATGGTACCATAACCTACTACTACAACTTCGTTCAGTACCTTGTTATCCTCTTCGAGAGTTACCTTCATGCCGTTGGCGGCAGCCAGAGTCTTAGAGGTGTAGCCTACGTAAGAGAATGTAAGCTTGGCACCCTGCTTCACTGTGAGTGTAAAGTCACCATTGAAGTCGGTCACTACACCATTGTTGGTACCTGTCTCCAGAACGCTTACGCCAATCAGTGGCTCACCAGTAGCGTCCAGTACAGTTCCCGACACCTTGTTCTGTGCCAGCATCACTGTACTGCACAACAGAAAGAACACGAAGAACATGGTCTTCTGCATTCCTTGCTTGAGATTTAGGATCTTTTGCATAATCATTAATTAAAGTTAGTACAAATAAAATATAAGTTTTCTTGTTTATTTCTTATTCTATCACCACGGTGGCGTTCTCTGTTATCAAAGGCACCTTCATGGATTGCATGGCTTTCAGGTCGGCCTTGATAAAGCCTTCGCCTTTACATGGACGTTTGTCCATGGACAGTTGAGAGTTGAAAGTTGAGAGTTGAGAGTTCTCGCCTTGCGAGCGACCATAGGTTGAGCGGAGAGTTACGCGTACATTATTAAAATAGATGTCGCGCACTTTGCCGGGAACGTCACCACCTACAAAGCAGCCGTTCTGGCTGGTGGCGGTGATGTTATTGAAGTAGATGCGGCTCACCTCGCCACAACGGCCCTCTATCTGCCCCTTGGGGAATCGCCAGTTGGCATCCTTATGATTGCCGTTGGCACGTGGATAGCTGGTCACATAGATAGGCTCGGCCTTGCCCCACCACACATCGCTCCACAAGCGGCAATCCAATTGGATATTCGAAAATACCACATCAGTCACGGTGCCCTCGTCGCGATTCTGGATGCCCAGACCACGGTTAGAGCCGGTGATGATGCAGTTGTCGAACACCACGTTATAGATAGAGTCCATATTCTCGCTACCAATCTTGATAGCACACGAGCGGCTCGACATCACACAGTTGGTAACCGTAATATCGTGGCACGAGCCATACTGCTTAAACTCTCGACGGTTCTTCAAACAAATGCAGTCGTCGCCACTGGTGATATGGCAGTTGGCGATACGCACATGCTTAGAGTGGTCGATATCAATGCCATCGCCATTGCGGATTTTCAAGTTGTTCAGCAAATTGATGCCATCAATCACAGCCTCATCGCAACCGATGAGATGCACAGTCCAGTAGGCCCCCTCCTTGATGGTGACATCACGGATGGTGAGATGCTTCACATCAGTCAGCGTGAGCACATGCGGGCGCGGGTCGAAGGTCTGATCCTTCAGCGGCTTCAACTCGTAGCTATCACTCAGCTCGGCACCCATAAAGGCGATGCCATTGCCATGGATGGTACCCTTACCACAGATGCTGATGTTCTCGGCATGCTCGGCCCAAAGCCACAGCATACCCTCGCCGCGGTTTGCGCCAAAAGCACTCTGCTTATAAATACTCTCGTCAGGATTAGCCTTCAGCGTGGCTGTAGCCTCCAGATAAAGTTCTACATTGCTCTTAAGCTGGATAGGACCAGCCAGGAAAGTATGATTACGTGGCAACAGCACACGCCCACCACCTTCAGCCGAACACTTATCAATGGCACGCTGAATGGCCTGGGCATCGTTTGCAATGCCATTACCTATAGCTCCTGCTGCCGTCACATCGTAAACTGTCTGTGCCGCTGCTGACATCACTGTCATCCAAAGCAGAATTACCTGCAAAAATGTTTTTTTCGTCATTTATTTCTTAGTAGTAACGAATAATTCCGAATGCAAAGATAGCATATTTTCCGAATAAAACAAAAAAATTATAAAAAAATCGTTATCTTTGCACCCAAATAAAGACAAACTCCAATTTAAAGTCGACAATATGACAGACATTTGCTGCATCGGACATATCACCCGCGATAGAATTATTATGCAAAACCCACCTGTTACGACACACTGTGCAGGCGGTTCGGCTTACTATATGGCATGGGCCGTCCAGGCTTTGCCCCACGATATTGATTTCCACATGATCACATCGGTGAGCCGCGAGGTGATGCCCGAGGTTGAAAAATTACGCCAGGCTAGCATGAGAGTGACGGCCTATGAGAGCGATTCAAACGTGTTTTTTGAGAACAAGTATGGTATCAACATGGACAACCGCACGCAGCGTGTGTTGGCCAAGTCGGCTCCGTTTACACTTAACGAGCTGAAAGATGAGCAGGCACGCGTATTCCATCTCGGTACGCTGCTGGCCGACGACTTTGCACCTGAGATTGTAGAGTATCTGGACACCAAAGGCGATGTAAGCATCGATGTGCAGGGCTACCTGCGCAAGGTGGTAGGCGAAGAGGTGCATGCTTGCGAATGGACAGACAAGCTGCGCCTGCTGAAGCATACTGCCATCCTGAAGGTAAACGAATGGGAATGCCAGACGCTCACCAACATGACCAATCCCTACGAGGCTGCCCAGCAGATCAACGACTGGGGTGTGCGCGAGGTGATCATCACCCTAGGTGGTGGCGGCTCAGTCATCTACGCCGAGGGACAGTTCTACGAGACGCCTGCCTACCCACCTGCCAAGCTGGTTGATGCCACAGGCTGCGGCGACACCTATAGTGCTGGCTATCTGTATGCCCGCGCCAAAGGTATGAGCTATGTAGAGAGCGGACAGTTTGCAGCTGCTATGTGTACTCTGAAATTAGAGCACACAGGACCATTCGCCCATACCATAGATGATGTTTACCAAATCATCCGCAATAATCAATAACAACTATAACAAATGATGTACCTATTTAACAACCATTCACGAGGCCTGCTACTAACCGCGCTGCTATCATTGGCAGCTGGCAGTAGCTACGCCCAAGACAGGCTGTATGCCGATGAGTTTCCCTTAGGGGATGTGACCCTGCTGGACGGACCACTGAAGCATGCCCGCGACCTGAACATCCAGACACTGCTGAAGTACGACAACGACCGTCTGTTGGCACCTTACCTGAAAGAGGCCGGACTAACCCCCAAAGGCAAGTCGTACCCCAACTGGGACGGACTTGACGGACACGTGGGCGGACACTATCTGACTGCGATGGCCATCAATGCGGCCACAGGCAGCAAAGAGTGCCGCGAGCGTATGGAGTACTGGATTAGCGAGCTGCAGGCCTGTGCCGATGCCAACGCCAAGAACCACCCCGAATGGGGCCGTGGCTATGTGGGCGGTGTGCCTGGCAGCGATCGTATCTGGAGCAACTTCAAGAAAGGCAACTTCGGCCCCTATTATGGCGCATGGGTTCCTTTCTATAATCTACATAAGATGTATGCTGGTCTGCGCGATGCGTGGGTTTACTGCGGCAACGAGCAGGCCAAACAGCTCTTTCTGGGCTTCTGCGACTGGGCCATCGACCTGACAGCCCATCTCACCGATGCTCAGATGGAGCGCGCGCTGGATACCGAGCATGGTGGCATGAACGAGGTGCTGGCCGATGCCTACGCCATCACTGGCGAGCAGAAATATCTGGATGTGGCCCGCCGATTCTCGCATCGCCGCCTGCTGAACCCGCTGATGCAGCGCCGCGACGTGCTCGACAACATGCATGCCAACACCCAGGTGCCCAAGGTGATAGGCTTTGAGCGTATAGCCGAGCTGAGTGGCGACGAGGCTTACCACACCGCTGGTGCCTACTTCTGGGATATCGTAACAGGCGAGCGCACACTAGCTTTTGGTGGCAACAGCCGTCGCGAGCACTTCCCCAGTCGCGAGGCCTGTCAGGACTTTGTGCAGGATATCGACGGACCAGAAAGTTGCAACACCAACAACATGCTGAAGCTGACCGAGGATCTGCATCGCCGCAACCCCGAAGCCCGCTATGCCGACTTCTTCGAGCTGGCCACATTTAATCATATCCTCTCTACCCAGCATCCTGAGCACGGCGGCTATGTGTATTTCACTTCAGCACGTCCACGCCACTACCGCAACTACTCGGCCCCCAACGAGGCCATGTGGTGCTGCGTAGGCACAGGCATGGAGAATCATGGCAAGTACGGACAGTTTGTCTATACCCATCATGACAACGCCCTCTACGTGAATCTTTTTGTAGCCTCTGAGCTCAACTGGCAGGCTAAGGGCATCAAACTGCGCCAGGAAACCAACTTCCCCTATAGCGAGAACAGCCGTATCACCATCACGCAATCACCCAACACCAAACAGCCAGCACCCATCATGGTGCGCTACCCAGGCTGGGTAAAGCCAGGCCTGTTCAGCGTTAAGGTGAATGGCAAGCCCGTGAGCATCGTCACAGGTCCGTCGAGCTATGTCGCCATCGATCGCCAGTGGAAGAAGGGCGACGTGATAGATATCCAGTTCCCCATGTACAACAGTGTGAAGTATCTGCCCAATATGCCACAGTACATCGCCCTGATGCACGGCCCCATCATGCTGGCCATGAAGACAGGCACAGAGGATTTGGCACACCTGATAGCCGACGACAGCCGATTCGGACAGTTGGCCACAGGCAAAAAACTGCCTATCGACCAGGCCCCTATCCTGGTTAACAAAGATGTGGAGAGCATCGCCAACCTGCTGCAACCCATAGCAGGGAAGCCCCTTCATTTCAGCTTCCGCCAGGACGGTTCATTGTCAACTATCAACTGTCAGCTGTCAACAATGGAGCTGATGCCTTTCTTCGAGCTGCACGATGCCCGTTACATGATGTACTGGCTGGCACTGAGCCAGGATAGCTACAAGGACTATCTGGCCAACCTGGCCAAGCAGGAGCAGGAGCGCCAGGCACTCGAGGCCCGCACCACCGATAAAGTGCAGCCAGGCGAGCAACAGCCTGAGAGCGACCACTTTATGGAAACCGACAATTCGACTGTAGGCAATACCAATGATGTATTCTTCCGCGATGCTCGCGATGGCCACTACTTCAGCTACCTGATGCAGACAGGCGGCCAGACCGACCTGAGCCTGCGCCTGAAATACTGGGGTGTAGGCGATTGGAAGAACCCCGAGTTCGACATCTATGTGGACGATGCGCTCATGACGTCAGTCAACCTCACCGGCAAATATCGCACCTCGCAGTTCAAGTTCGAGGAGTATCCCATCCCCGCCCAGCTGCTCAAGGGCAAGAAGCAGGTGCGCATTAAGTTCGTGGCCAAACCTCGCAAGCAGGTTGGCGAGATTTACGAAGTGAGACTAATTAGTAACAATCAACAATAACAACTATGTACTACAAACGTTCTATTCTCTGCGCTGCGCTTGCAGCAGCCACCATGGGTCTTAACGCCCAGAAACCAGTGAAAGCCCCTGCTGGCGGCAAGGCCATCAGCGACGAGCTCATTGGCATCTTCTTCGAAGACATCAACAATTCTGCCGATGGCGGTCTCTATGCCGAGCTCATCCAGAACGGTGCCTTCGAGTTCTCGCCCGTTGAGCGCGACGGATGGGGCCCTGGCACCGCCTGGCGCATCACCCGTCCTGGTCACTCTACCGGCTATATCCAGCCACGCATGGACAACCCCGTTCATGCCAACAACGCAACCTATATGCGCCTGCACTGCGAGCGTGCCAACCAGTATTACGATTACACAGGTTGGACTGGCTTCGGCATTCAGAACGACGGTTTCGACGGCATCTCAGTTAAGGCAGGCGAGAAGTACGACTTCTCAGCCTTTATGCGCAATGTAAAAGGCGATGCCAAGCAGGTACGCGTGGTACTGATTGAGCCTGTAAAGGGCTGGCCACCAAAGGATCCCAAACTGCTGGCCGAAACAACCTTCGACGTAAGCAACGGCGACTGGAAGAAGTTCGAGGCTGTGCTTACACCTAATGCCGACTGCAAGCAGGCTGCCCTACAGATTCTGGTACTTACCAAGGGTGATATGGATATCGATGTGGTATCACTTATGCCCGAAGATACATATAAGGGCCACGGCCTGCGTAAGGATCTGGCTCAGGCCCTGGCCGATCTGAAGCCTAAGTTCATGCGCTTCCCTGGCGGATGTGTGGTTCACGGTGGTGGCGACGGATTCTGGAACACTTATCGCTGGAAGACCACTATCGGTCCTAAGGAAACACGCCGCCAGCTCAAAAACACCTGGGGCTATCACCAGAGTGTAGGTCTGGGATATTTCGAGTACTTCCAGTTCTGCGAGGATCTGGGTATGGAGCCCCTACCCATCCTGCCTGCCGGCGTCAGCTGTCAAGGCGCCAACGGTGGTTGGGGCATGAAAGGCCAAGCTCAAGATGTAGTTCCCATGAGCGAGATGGACGAGTGGGTTGACGAGTGCATCGACCTGATTGAGTGGGCCAACGGCGATCCCGCCACCAACAAATGGGCCAAGATGCGTGCCGAGGCAGGTCATCCCAAGCCCTTCAACCTCAAATACTTAGGTATTGGTAACGAGGAGCGCATCTCGCCCGAGTTCTGCGAGCGCTTCAAGTATATCTACGAGCGTGTTACCAAGGCGCATCCCGAGATTGTGATTGTGGGCACAGCCGGTCCCGGCTCGCATGCCGATAACGGCGACTATCAGAACGGTTGGAAGCTGGCCGAGGAACTCAATATGCCTATCCTCGACGAGCACTACTACGAGCCCAACACCTACTTCCTGAACAAGCGCCAGTACGACAGCTATCCCCGCGACCGCAAGACCAAGGTCTATCTGGGCGAGTATGCCGCTAAGGACAAGAAACTCATCGACGCCCTGGCCGAAGGTCTGTATCTGTTGCACGTAGAGCGCAATGGTGATGTAGTAGCCATGACATCTTACGCTCCCCTGTTTGCCCGCAAGAACGGCACCCAGTGGAATCCCGACCTCATCTACTACGACAACGAGCGCCCATTCCTCACCTGCAGCTACTATGTTCAGCAGCTGTTCGGCCAGTCGAGCGGCAACTACTACTATGGCGACTGCGTGAAGTTTGAGGGCGATGCTGCCGATGCCATCCAGCCTATGGAGGGTGTGCACTATGGTCAGAGCGTGATTCTCAACACCAAAACCCGCCAGCTGTTCGTGAAACTGATTAACGCCAGTGCCGATGCCAAGAAGGCCAACATCAACCTGAGCCGCTTTGGCATCAAGAAGCTGGCCACCAAGACCACCCTCGCAGGTCAGCCCAACGACGAGAACAACTTCGATGCCCAGCCCATCGCTCCTAAGAAAGAGCAGATCAAGGCTCAGAAGAAGTTCACCCTCGACCTGGCCCCCTACTCAATGGTGATGCTGCAGTACCAGCTGTAACATCAGCTAAACATACAAAAAAAGGTGCAACTCAACACGAGCTGCACCTTTTTTGTTTTTATCTGTTCAGGCGTTTTTGTCCAAAAGTGGGGTAAAAAGTATAGATTTGGACAAAAACGCTTGTTTCATCCAAATCTTTTTTTTATTTTTGCATCCGATTTAAATATAAACCAAACAGATTAACTAATATGAATAATAAGAGTAAAAATTGTCCTTATTGCGGTTCTGTACACGTGCGTCAGAACCCAAAGAAAATGATTAGCGATAAAAAAAAGTTTATCCTCTTTAATGGGATATATTTCCCTTTATTGATTTTCTTATTCTGTAAAGATGGAAGGACAGAAGAACTTTCCTCTGTCATTCCTGCAGGAATAATAGGAGAATCGGTGGGTATATTGATACTTTACTTACTAAAAAAGAAAACATTTTTTTGTGATGATTGTAAGTCGGAATTCAAATAGATGTACAAACAAAGGCTTGCTCAAGGAATTTTGAGCAAGCCTTCTTTTATGCTACTCTGTGTAGAACTTCAATATACGCTGACGTATCATCAACTCGTATTTGGCTTGCACGGCATCCTGGCGGGCCTCCAGATGTTTCTGACGGGCCTGCAACAAATCAAACACACTACTGCGCCCTGCATCGTAGCGCTCCTGCTCATAACTTAAACTTACAGCTGCTGCATCAACAGCCTTCTGTGCCGAAGCTTGTTTTTGACGTGCCACATGGGCATTAGTCTGAGCCGTCTGTATCTCTTTACTCAGATTCAGGCGTGCCTCTTCTAGCGCCAAACTCTGATTCATCACATCCATCTTAGCGGAACGGATATTGTTGCGCGTTTGGAAACGATTAAAGATGGGCACTTTCAGGTGTAAACCTATCACTTCGTTCATATTCTTATCCAAGAACTGCTTATTCCAACTGCCCCAACGCATGTCGCGATGAAAGAAATTCACGTAGAAGGTACGCAAACCGCCTTGCAGATAGAGTGTTGGATAATAATCCGAACGAGCCACGTTCACCTGGGCCTTGCTCGCTTCTATCTGTGCCTTAGCAGCCATGATAGATGGCCAACTCTCAGCCACCTTTTCATAGTTTACAACTGGTGTTTCACCTTCCTCATTGATATCAGCAATATCAAAGCCTTCAGCTGTGGGCAGGTTGAGTAGCTGTGCCAAGGTGGTCAATTCCAGGGTGTACTGACCATTGGCATTGGTCAGACTATACTCATCGTTGGCAGCCTGGGCCTCCATATCTTTCAGTTCGCTCATAGGGCGTTTGCCCTCATCAACGAGCACCCGCGCACGGTTTACCATCTCGCAACTTAGCTCCACTTGCGCACGAGCCTCATCAGCCATACTCCGATAATACAAACATTGCAAATACTGAACAGCTATCTGGATACCTATATCCTTGCGGGCTTTCTCTAAGTTGGCCACGGCAGCATCAAGACTAAACCGATTGGCCGTTACTTTATTCTTAACCTTCATGCCATCAAAGATATTCATCGTAGCCGTTACACTGCCTGTTGTGTATGACAGATCATTGTTAGAACCCGCAACACTACCATCCATCGAACCGGTTGTAGAGTTGTAGTTTCCAAAACTGAACTGTTCGCCCAACTGTGCATCAACCTCTGGCAGCCACTCGTTACGACTTGTATTGAGCGCTAATTCGCGTTGCTGTATCTGCAGAGCTCGCCTACGGATATCAATATTATGCGATGTGGCATACTCAATGCACTGGTCGAGCGTCCACTGCTGGGCACTCACCGAGGCTGCACATGCCAGCATAGCCGTCAGCAACATCGCTTTCATATAGTTTGCTTTCATTGCCATTACTGTTTGGTTATTATTCATCTGCAAGGTGTAACTATTTCTGGATGCCACGCAAGCGGTCATCCTTGCTCACACCCGACTTCACAACCACATATATGCCATCTGAGATGCCCAGCTCTACAGGAATACGCTCCCACTGCTGGTTCTCAACATCGGTTTCGGATGAAGTCAAACGAAACACAAATGGTTTGTTGTCTTCAAACTCCACGCAGGTCTCGTCGATAGACAAAGCCTGTTTGTCTTCACTCAGTATAATACTAGCATTGACACTATAACCCGAGCGTATCTCAACTCCCTGCGGGATAGTGGCTGTAGCTTTAAGCTCAAATACCTTGGCACCATTCTGTAATGTTCCCTCTGGAGCTATATAGTCGAGCACGGCAGGAATCTTCACTTCCTGCATAGAGCCTGGCGTAAGTGTCACCTCCATGCCGGTATGCAGCTTAGCCACCTCGGTTTCATCTATATTTCCACGGAAAATAACATCTTTCATATCAGCCACCGTAGCAATGGTAGTGCCCTGCGAGAATGCCGACGAGCCACTGACAGAGGTGCCAACCTTTACAGGCACATTGAGCACGATACCATTCATGGTGGAACGCACCTCTGTGGTGTTCACACTGCCTGCACGGACACTTGAGCCCTTTGTGATGACCTCGACCTGGGCGCGAGCAGCCGAAAGCTTATCCTTGGCAGCAGCCAACTTATTTTGGAATTGCTCGTTCTCCTCCTTACTCACCACCCCTTTCTCGAACAATCGCTGTGTGCGATCGGCCTCACGCTGTATCTCATCAAGCGAGATGCGTGCAGCCTCAACATCACTCTGAGCCATCGTGAGCTGACTCATATCGGGGATTACGCGGATGACAGCCACCAGGTCGCCAGCCTTTATCTGCTGACCAGGCTGAACATGCAACGACGATACAACACCCGTAATCTGCGGTTTCAGTTCCACTTGCGTACGAGCCTCCAAGGCACCCGTAGCAATGGTTCGCTGCTGGATGTCGCGCTGTTCGGGCGTTACAAGTTCATAAACTACCGGAGCCGGTTGTGACTGTTTCCAGAGGAAATAGAAGGTGTAGATGACAAACAGTCCTACGAGGACCCATCCACCAGTTTTTAGAATTCTTTTCATCATATCCGTATTGTTTTTATTTATTCTTTTCTACTCTTCGCGTAATGCCTCAATAGCCTTAATGGCCATGGCACGCTTGGCTGGTACGAAACCTGCAAACAGGCCTCCGATAATCAGGATTATCAGAGCTGCTATAGCTGGTATAAAAGGTACATGAGGATTGGTAAAGAATCCACCATCGCTCATAGACGCAGCCGTCATGCGGTTGACGGCATACAGTCCCCACACGCCTGCTATAATACCAACAATGCCAGCAGCCAGCGTCAGTACCAGGCTCTCACACATAATCTGCTTGATGATAGTCCATGGCTCAGCCCCTAAGGCACGACGTACGCCTATCTCCTGCGTGCGCTCCTTCACGGTAATCATCATAATGTTTGAGATGCCGATAAGACCTGCCAACAGCGTTCCCAAGCCCACCAGCCATACCAAGGCATTAAGACCGCCAATCATGATGTCAAATTGATTGAGCTGACTTTTCAGGTCGTTTGACATCAATGCGACATCATCATCAGGATGAATCTGATGGCGCTGACGAATAATATCATCAATAGGTTTGTAGTAGCTGCCAGAATCATATTTGTCATCAAGCACAAGAAACAGTCTGTCCGCTTTTCCTACAACGTTGAACACATGCTGTGCTGTGGAAATGGGGAGAAATACAGACTTGGACTCATGCGGACCAAGGTTCACCATATCGTTAGTTTTCTTAGTAACACCAATTACATCGTAAGAGGTGCCTGCTATATTGATGCTTTGCCCTATAGGGGAGTCGTCATTTGGGAAAAGTGTCTTGGCAACTTCAATTCCGATGACGCACACTTTTCGCCGCTCGTCGCAATCAAATTCGTTGATATATCTACCGGTAACGATTCGCTGTGGCGACATAACAGACAAGAATGGTGACACTCCTGCAACTGTCAGTTCATCTGTTGCACTTCTCGAAGAAACAATCAGTGTACTATTTGCTGCTGGTAAATATTTTACATAGATAGCCTGCTTGATGGATCCAGGGTATTTAGCCTGTATGGCTTCTACATCCTTAAAATCAATACTCCACGAGCGGCCACGTTCAAAGCCGTTATAGGCCATTGTGGTCACATCAGTGGAGTAGGCGGCAGAGTTTGCAGGCATCTGCTTCAGCTGTCCAACGATGCCCTCTTGGAAGCCCATACCTGCCCCAATGAGAAACATCAGCATCAACAGTCCCCAGAATATACCAAAAGCAGTCATCAGCGAACGCCACTTCTGTTGCCGTATCGTTTGCAGTACCTCCTGCCAGAAATCTTTATCTATCATAATATATCTATCTTTTGAATATTCTCATTTACGACATCAGCGCCTCTACCAGTTTGATACGAACCGCACGTCTGGCCGGCACATAGCCTGCCACTAATCCCGCCAGCACCATGATGAAGTTACAACCTATTATGGGCCAGAAGTCAACTGTTGGATTCTGGAACATGGGAATGGCTGTCCCCAAAGCCGTATCCAGCAACTGAGTGAGTCCGACACCAAGCATCAACCCAATGTAACCAAAGATCAGAGTGATGATAACCGACTCTAATAGCACCATCGTAATAATATGCTCATTACTGGCTCCCATTGCCTTACGAACACCCAACTCGCGTGTGCGTTCCTTAATGGTAATGAGCATAATATTGCTAACGCCTACGATACCTGCAATAAGAGTGGCGATGCCAATAATCCAAACGAAAATGCCAATTCCTGCTATCATTTTTTTTGTGCTGAGAATCTGTTCGTAAGAGTTGCTCACCACTACGCCCTTATGGTCCTTGGGGCTACATCCCAAACGCGCAGCCAGCAAATCGTGCAGTTCACGTTCCAGATGCTCGTTATGCTCAACAGACTCCAGATTCTCTACCACCAGATTGATACCATCGATGGTGCCATCAGGTCGATAAGCAGTCAACATGGTTGATAATGGGATATATGCAGCCAAAGACATGTCGGAATTAAGACTACTATTACATACCCCCACAACCACAAAAGCGAAATCGCCAATGGTGATAAGCTGTCCAACAGGACTCTTATCCTGAAACAACTGGCGCGCCAAGCGATCATTAATAATACACGACTTGGAAAGTTCATCCATATCGCGTTGGTTAAAATCCCTACCAGCCTTCAGTTTACGATAATCTACACTCAGGTAGTGCGCATTACAGCCTGTGACGGGCAGCTTAACATGATTCTTACCGACACTCACTTCCAGAGATTGGGTTGCCATTGGATACACCTGCAGAATATGCTGTATATGGCTCTGCTCGATGGCTTCAGCATCAGCCATGTTCAGTTTCAGCTGTCGCCCTTTCTCCATACCCTGCCATGCCATGATCGTCTTTCCTGCATTAATCCTGACTATTTGGTTGATATCCAGATGGAAGGTTTTATAGAGGCCGCGCTGAAAACCACCAGATGAGCCCAACAGTACCACCAGGATAAACATACCCCAGGCGATAGAGAAACCCGTCAACGCGATACGCAGTCGGTTGCTCCTCATGGCAGTCAGCACTTCATCAAATAATTCTCCCATATCTTATGTTCTGCTATATTCATCTTTAAAAATCACACCATCTCTGAAGAAGATACGACGATCCGTCTGGTCGGCAATCTCCTGTTCATGGGTCACGATAATAACCGTCTGACCCTGTTCGCGATTCACCGCCCTCAGCATGTCCATCACCTCTTGCGTGGTTTTACTGTCCAGTGCACCCGTAGGTTCATCTGCTAGGATAATCTTGGGGTGCGATATCAGGGCACGGGCAATTGCCACACGCTGACGCTGACCACCCGACAGCTGCATAGGCAGATGATGCCAGTGTTCAGCCAGTCCCACCTTATCCAGATATTCCATGGCCAACCGATTACGCTCCTCGCGCCCAACACCTCTATAATAAAGAGGAAGGGCCACATTCTCCATGGCGTTCTTGAAGTTAATGAGGTTAAACGACTGGAAGATAAAACCAATCAGTTGGTTTCGCAGTCGGGCCTGGTCACGCTCACTTTGCCCACCTATTACATGACCTGCCAAGGAATACTCGCCCTCATCATAGTCATCAAGGATACCCATAATGTTAAGCATCGTGCTCTTTCCTGAGCCCGATGGGCCCATGATACTGACCAGTTCTCCCTCAGAGATATGGAGATCCACCCCCTTCAACACGTGAAGGGGTTGGACTCCCGGATACGTCTTATGTATGCCTTTTAAGTCTATCATAATTCATCTATTTACATTACTGATGATTCTTGAGATAGTTGTCAATCCACTCTACGTACTTCTGTACATAGGGTTTCTCGAGCATCGACATGTGATGGGCATCTATGTTGTATATTTCCATGCCGGGATAATACTGACGCCAAAATGCCGCATTGTCCATACTTCGTTCAGAAATAACTTCATTCCATGCTTCCTTGAACTGAGGTACTGTCTCATAAATCTCAGTCAAGATGGGCGAATCGGGCTCAACTTGAAAAGCTCTGAACAATACCACATCGCCATCATACAATGGTGGAACACCTTGACGTCCCAACTTGTCATACATGTGCATTGCCTTGGCATAAGATCTTATAGCATTGCCATATTTGTCGATGAGCTCCTGTGGCAGCATTTTCATCAGCGCCTCCTCGTCAAAGTGTAACGGGTCAACACGCCAGAATACATCAAGCATCAGCATTGGAACTTGCTCACCAGTATCCTCAGCCCATCTGATTGCCAAACGGTAGGCTATCTCGCCGCCAAAGCAGTGACCTGTAAAAGCACTTACCCTCACACCGTCAGGAAGTGTAAAGCCCAACAAGGCATAATACATCTCGACAACCTCATTAATGTCATCGTCCTGGAAAATGTAATCGTAATGTTCAGCAATTGGCTCGTATACCAAGACAGAATAGTGCTGCGACAGCAACTCTACATACGATTCCATGTCCTTGTATGGTGTAGCACCACAAACCAGCACAACCACAGGCTTATCTTCCTGGTAAGGCTTTGCCCATGACAGCATGGCAATATTATGCTGCAGCGTAGCCCTGATGCTCTTTCGTTTCATCAGGTCATCAAGTTTGATGTTGATATTCCTCTTGGTAGCCATCATCACCAGTTTTATAGCCAAAAGAGATGTCAATCCAAGCTTTGTCAAGTCATCTGTGACACCAAATTGATCTGTCTTCAACAAATCCTTAGCTATATCAAACATGATCTGCTCCTTTTCCGTTTCAGGAGCAACATTTTCTGTTTGCAGCGTAACGGACGGAATGGGTAGTGCCCTGCGATTCACCTTTCCATTTGGAGTCAGTGGCAACTTCTCCATCTGAGTGTAGGCGGTTGGTACCATATAGTCAGTCAGTTTATTTGCCAAGAACTCCTTCAGACTATCCGTGTCAATCTGTACGTCTGATGTAAAGTAGCAGCAGATGTGTTGTGCACCGCATACCTCCTTGACGTCAACAGATGTTGTCTTAATCTGAGGATATTTCAAAACACATGCCTCTATCTCGCCCATTTCGATGCGCAGACCACGCAGCTTCACCTGTCCGTCAATACGGCCAATGAAGTCGATATTGCCGTCAGGACTCCATCTCACCAAATCGCCTGTTCGATAAGCCTTCTGACCCATGAACGTGATGAACTTCTCGGCAGTCTGGTCAGGTCGGTTCAAATATCCACGACCCACACCGGCACCAGCAACAATCAATTCACCAACAGCACCTTGGGGAACAATGTTTAAGTTGGGGTCAACCACATACAATTGGTAGCCTGCCAACGGACGCCCAATGTAGGATGAATTGTAGTCCTGCTCTATATTATAGAATGTCGAGTAGAGCGTACACTCTGTTGGGCCGTAGCCATTATAGAAACGGAAAGGCGGTTTCTTCAGCGGCTGCAATTTCTCACCACCTACTGACAGCAGGCGCAGCGAGTGGTTCTCGATAGTGGTGGCAAACATATATCCCACCTGGGTAGTCATAAACGCCAGATTCAAGTGTTCACACTCCATATACTCGTTCATGCCCATCAAGTCCATACGCATGTCGCTAGGGATGATATAGACACTTCCGCCTACCGACGTTACAGGATAGATATCCATCATGTGCGCATCAAATCCGAAGTTAGCATAAGCCACAGCGCGGTCTTCGGCCGTCACATCGAATGCTTTCACATACCAGTGACAGAAATTGACAATGTTACGGTGCTCCAGTACCACCCCCTTCGGGGTTCCCGTAGAGCCTGATGTGTAGAGGATGACGAACATATTCTCGGGCTGTGCCTTCAATTTAGCGTTCAGCTTTCCGTTGACCTCGTCAAGATGCTCAAAGATGTCGCTGGTAATCACCTGTCCATTGTAGTCAGGCATTGCCTCGGCCACTCTATTGCCTTCTGACAGAATCAGCTTCACGCCAGCATCTTTGCACATGAACGAGAGACGTTCTGCAGGGAAGTGGAAGTCGAGCGGCATATAGGCAGCTCCAGCCTTCATGATAGCCATAGGATAGAGAAGCATCAACTCGCTGCGATCTATCATCACACCTACTGCCATTTCGGGCTGTACTTGGTATTGCTTCTGCAGCAGTACGGCCAGACGGTCGGTGATGCTGTCAACCTCGCGATAAGTGAGACGCTTGTTCTGGAATACGATACACGTATTGTCGGGCGTCTTAATGGCCTGCTGTGTAAACAGATCTACTAAGGTCTGTGTGGTGTCGTAGGTCAGTGTCTCGCCCAGTCCGAGCTTAGCCAGAGCGACACGGTCCTGATCGGTCAATGGTGGCAGAGTGCTAACATCTGTATCAGGCTTTTCTGCCATATTCAGCAGCATCTGTCGCATCACGTTCATTACCTGCTCTATTTCACCCTTACGGTACTTTACAGGGTCGAACTCCAAGTTAACAGTCAGCTCCTTATCTCCATCGGCATAGGCCGTCAACGTCAAGTCGTTGATAGACTCCTCCTTAGAGTAGACCATCTTAGTATGGAATGGCGTAGAAGCATTGTTCAAATCAACCTCTGAATCGTAGTTCTCGAAGGCTACAATAGACTGGAACAGGTCTGCCCCCAAGTCTGACTGCTGCTGAATGACTGACAGCGGACAGAAATCCCACTCATTACTCTCGGCAGCCTGCTGCTGTAGTGCCTGCAATGCCTGGATTACGGTGATTCCCTTAGGTGTTCTGACACGTACCGGAACAGAGTTGATGAAGAGTCCTACAACGTCCTCTACTCCCTCTGAAGCATTGTTACGTCCGGAAACTACCTTTACGAACACCACGTCGTCCTGGCGGTTGTAAATCTGAAGAACCAATCCCCATGCCAGTTCCACGAGTGTATTCATGGTAGCCTGTACATTGGTGGTCAAGGCCTTCAGGGCCGTCATCTCGGCTCCGCTGATAGTTATGCGGCAGACATTGTCTGTGGTGCGTTCCTGTTCGGGAACGATGCCGGTAGAAGGTATTACAGCCTTCGTTGTATAACCGTCCAAGAGGTTTCTCCAATAGCTGAGTCCCTTGTCGGTGTCTTTTCTTAACAGTTCTCTGATGAACTTCTCGTAGCGTCCTGTCGGGTACTGCCCAATAGGTTTCATATTGCCCTGAACAGCATCTGTCAGGTTGGCAATCAGGTCGCTCATGTAGAGTCCGATACACCATCCATCAACAATAATATGGTGTACTGCAAGCAGAATCTCACACGTGGTCTCTGAAGTCTTAACACAGATAATACGGAATAGAGGTTGGTCTTCCATAGAGAAGCCTCTCTGCTGCTCTGCCTTGTACAAGGCAACCATAGCGCTCTCCTTGTTAGGTTCATCAGAGATGTCTCTCATCTCCAGACCCAGCGGTCTGTCTACAATAGCCTGTCTATACAGTTCTACATCGCGGTAGATGAGACTGGTTCTCAGTACTTCGTGCTTAGCTCCCAGCTGATCGAGGGTATAACGCATCTGTTCCTCCGTAGGCAGGATGTCGAGTGCGAATCTTGATACCAGACGATAAGCCAGCGAGTTGGGCTCCAGCATGAACTTCAATGCCATACCCTCCTGCATTGGGCTGAGCGGATAGATACGCTGCAGTGGAGTACCCATGTCGATGAAGTGGCGGTATACGCCCTGGAACTCCTCATCAGTCCATTCATATTCGCCAAGGTCGGTAGCAGTAACCTCAACATCAGTCATTTCTGAAGTATGGGCAGTAATTTCACGCAGCGACTCCATCATGCCGTTAAGCAGCTGAGCGGCCTGTTTCTGAGTGAACAGTGCTGTGTTGTATGTCAGAGTGGCCTCCAACTTTCCGTCGATTACCGAGCTGTTGATAGAGATATCGGGACCGAAGACATTCTGCGGTGCGAAGTCGTCGCCTGCCGATATTTCCGTCATGGCCGTAAAGAGGGCTCCGTCACTACTATCCTGTGCACTCATCTCGCCTAGGTAGTTGAATCCAATCAAAGCACACTGTCCGGTTGAGTATGTAGTCTCGTCAGACAGATAACGTAAGATATTGTAGCCAACACCCTTATTCGGAATACGGTGCATGGTCTCCTTGGTCTGACGCAGGCAACTTCTCAGGTCTCCGTCAAGATGCTCAAGCACAACGGGGTAAACAGATGTGAACCAACCCACAGTACGATCGGTGAGCAACTGGGCATTGCCAATATACTCTCGACCATGGCCCTCGAACTGTACCGATACGGCATCATTGCCTGTGAGCTTGTAGTAGCTTCTGCCCAAAGCAGTCATCAGCAAGTCGTTGATATCGGCATGATAAGGATTGCCTGCTGTGGTAGTGATACTATGTGTGGTCTGAGCATCGAGCGAGCCATTGACTTGCTGCATGCTGCGGCTACTGTCCTTTGCCTGACTGGAAGGAAGACTCTGCAGTTTTTCCTGAACGCTATCCCAGTATGGTTTCTCCAGACTGAGCTCATGACTATCGGCATATGCATGCAGTGTCTCGGCATACTCTCTGAACGAGTGTGTCTTAGTAGGAAGTACAATAGCTGCTCCTTCGGATGCCTGTGCATAGGCTGTATTCAAATCCTCCAACAATACACGCCATGACACACCATCAACAACAAGGTGGTGGCAAACCATCAGTATGGCGTCATAGTCGGGCGTATTGAACAAAACGACCTTGAACAACGGTCCGCTCGTCAGACTGATAGAAGCCTGACGGTTTCGGCATTCTCGTTCGATGTTCTTCACATAGTCGGTATCCTGTGTGTAGTCAAGCTGCTCCCAGCCATAGAGGTTGGGCTCATCGGTGTTTCTGACATACAACTGCCCATTACGGACAATCGCACGCAGCATATCATGATGCTCTACAAGTGCTTCAACCGTCTTCTGTAATGCCTCTGCCTGCACACGCTGTGTGGCCTTGATGAACATGGTCTGATTGAAATGCTGTGGCTTAGGCAGCCCCAGGTCGAAGAAGAAACTTGTAATAGCTGTCTGTGGAACTTCACCCGACCATGCCTCCTGATTGACCTCAACCATTCCCTGTGAACCAGCAGCAGCAATCTCTCTGACAGTCTTCAGTTTCATGATATCGGCCACCTGAAGGGTGATACCCTCTGCACGCAGACGGCTCACCAGGCGAATACTCTTGATAGAGTCGCCACCCCAGGCAAAGAAGCTGTCGAGGGCTCCCACATTCTGCTTCAGGCCAAGCACTTCCTGCATAGCCTGGGCAACAATACGTTCTGCCCCCGTCTGTGGCTCCACATATTCAGCGGCGCTACGGATGACAGGCTGTGGCAGTGCACGACGATTCACCTTACCATTAGGTGTCATAGGCATCTCGTCGAGTTGCATGTAGGTGTCGGGCACCATGTATTCTGTAAGCGACTCTGACAGGCGTTCACGGATGGCGTCGACATCCATAGTCTGTTCTGCAGTAAAGTAGAGAACCAAGTGTTTAGAGCCATTGGCCTCACGAACCTCGGCAGCTACAGCCTTGATGCCTTCGATAAGCGATGCCTGATTCTCGATCTCACCCAGCTCGATACGGAAGCCGCGCAGCTTAACCTGATTGTCAATACGACCCAGGAACTCCAGCTCACCCTGTTCGTTCCAACGAGCAAGGTCGCCAGTGTGGTACACCTTCATTCCGAAAGGAGCAACGGAGAACTTCTCCTTGGTCAGGTCTTCACGCTGCCAATAGCCATTTGCCATCTGGGCACCGCACAGGCACAACTCACCGGCACAACCTAATGGCAAGAGATTGCCGAAGGTGTCGCAGATGAACGACCAGCTGTTTGGTACCGGGCGACCAATAGGAATATTCTCATCCTTGTCTTGATCGACTACGTGGAATGACGAACATACAGAGAACTCTGTAGGACCATATCCGTTGATGACCTTGATAGGTGTCTTGGGGAATGGAAGCATCTTCTCACCACCCATCATGATGAATTTGACAGGCAGATCAGAGAACTGTCCAAGCAATGTCATACCCAAAGCAGTACTCAGTGTCAGACCGGTAATACGCTGCTCTTTGAGGTAGTTGTAGATACCATCCATATCTTTGCGGAGTTCCTCAGCAAGAATGTGTACACATCCACCGGCTGCCAATGGACACAGCAGGTCGTCGAGCGATGCGTCGAACGAGAAGCTAGGATGCTCTGCATGACGGCTCTCGGGTGTAATGCCTATCTTGGCAATACGCCATGCGAGGTATGCACGGAGAGCACGGTGTGGCAACATGACACCCTTGGGCTTACCAGTAGAACCAGAGGTGTAAATCATATATGCCAGTCTGTCGGGATGAGTGAGGTTGATAGTCTTTTCTGACGGTTCAATACGCTCATCCATGAAGATGACCTGATTTGCCTTGAAATCACCTTCCTGCTGCTTGGCCTCATACAGTTCGCGAGTAGTTATCAATACTTTAGCACGACTGTCTTCCAGCATATAAAGCAGGCGGTCTATAGGATACTCATTATCCATCGGGATATAGGCAGCACCGGCCTTCATGATACTCAGAAGCGCTACGACGAACTCTTTCTGTCGAGGAAGCATGATGCCAACAAAAGTATCGGGATGAACACCATTTTCAATCAGTTTTGCTGCCAAGGTGTTCGACTGTTTGTCGAGTTCGTCATAGGTGATCTTGCTGAATTTGTCGACCACGGCAATAGCCTCTGGATGGCTTGCAGCGAACGAACAAACCATATCGACAAATGTCTGGCTCTGATCATAGTCGAGCGGTTCGCCCTGCGACATACTGATGATACCTGCCTGATCCTTTTTGTCGGTCAGCGAGATGGCCTTGATCTGGTTGTCTCCGCTCAGAGCCTCTTGTATAAAGGTCTGGAGAGCTTTCACCAGAATCTGCATATCGGCTTGTGAATAGAGATGCGTGTCATACTCCAGTTCAATATGATATGTTCCTTCGCCACTCTCAGTAACCATGAAGGCGATAGGCATCTTAGCCGTGTCAAGATCCAGCGGCATGCTCTCTTCATGCTGCTTCACTACAGGTGTATTTAAGCCACCCTGGAACACAAACATTATTTCTGAACGGAACTTATAGCGTTCGGCAATCCTGGTGAACGGATAGATGTCGTTACCAATAGACGTCATGACTTGCTTGTTCATGCTTGCCAGTGCATCGGCAAATGTCTGGTTGCCATCGAGTCGTGAAACTACAGGTAATGTCTTAACAAACATACCCATAATAGTATGCATACGAGTGTCACTACGACCGTTGCTGATAGTAGTGATGGCGATACGCTCCTCACGAGTGAATCGGTGGAGCACCTGCATCAACGAAGTAAGGAAGAAGCTGTTGGCCGTAGCCGAATTCTTTCTGCAATAGTCGTCGATGACTCGCTTGTCAACATCAGCCTCTACATAGGCATTGTTGACACCCTCTGCACCGTCGAGCTCGCTGGAGTGTGGATATGAAATCATCTCCACATCCTCTAGCAAGCCGTCGAAGTACTTCTCTATCTCATTGAAGGTTGCCGACTCCATCAGTTCCTTCTCATCGAGTGCACGCTCAAAAGCGGAGTACTCCTCACGTTGCAAGGTCTCTCCATGTAAGGCCTTCTCCAGCTCGGCATGCAGCACAAAGTCGGATGCACCGTCGAATACAAGGTGATGGATATCCTGGAAATACCAGACGCTGGTAGGTGTCTTGTACACCTCCATGCGGTAGAGCCTATCATTGAAGAGGTTGAATGGACGAACACGACTGCGGAAGAATTTCGCTGTCGGTTCTTCGTTAAGCTCTGTCAATTCAACTACAACAGGCTCATCGTCTAACCTCAGCTGCACAATGTCGTCGCCCTTCATGGCAAGTCGTGTCTTAAGATAAGGATGAGCCTCAACTATCTTGATGAGTGCTTCGTGCAACTGCTCAGCATCGACACCGTCCATCTTAGTAACAGAAGGAAGGTTGTACTGTGTGGTATCGCGGTTGAGCTCCCAGTCAATATATACACCACGCTGGTTCTCAGTGATAGGATAGTAGTCCTGCTTGTCATAGGTTTTGATTTCTTCCTTCAGACCAGCACCAGTCAGTGCAGCCATCTCGCGGATAGTTGGATGCAACAGTATTTCCTTGACAGGAATGTAGAACTGTGTCTTCTGCTTGATGACTGCCGACATGCGCATAGCCGTCAGTGATGTCATACCGGCAGTGATGAGATTGGTGGTAACACCGATGTGTTCGCCTCCCAACAGTTCCTCGGCAATGGCGAGCATCTCGGCTTCAGCGTCAGTCTCTGCCTCAACAATCTCTCCGGCCTCGATGGCAGGAGCCGGCAACTTTTTGCGGTCGATTTTTCCGTTTGGTGTCATCGGCATCGCATCAAGTCGCATGTAGACAGAAGGAATCATATATTCAGCAAGTGTCTTACCGAGGAATGCACTTAAATCCTGCTCGTCGATCTCGTGTGTTGACGTGTAGTAGAGACATAATGTCTTTCCTCCATAGACTACTGCTATAGTCTGAAGGATGCCCTCGTAGTTGCTGGCACGGTTCTCAATGCCTCCCAACTCGATACGGAATCCGTTCAGTTTCACCTGATTGTCGTTACGTCCGACATACTCCAGATTGCCTTCCTCGTTATAGCGGGCCAGATCGCCGGTGTGATACATCTTGCCTTCGGCGAACGGACAATCCACGAACTTCTCTGCTGTCATTTCTTCCAGTTTCCAGTAGCCATAGGTCATCTGGCGTCCTGCAAGACACAATTCGCCAGTAAATCCTTGTGGCAACAGTCGTCCGTATGGGTCAACGATGAGTGACATCGTATTAGGTACAGGTTTGCCAATTGGAATGTCCTCGATACTCTTGGTCTGATCTACGACGTAATATGACGAGATGTCGGTAAACTCTGTAGGTCCATATACGTTGATGACATCATAACCGGTCTTCGGGAACGGTTTCAGCTTTTCGCCACCAACGAAGAGATATTCGATAGGCAGCTGGTATTGCTGCATCATTGCCATGGCTAACTGCGTGGTGAACTCCAGTCCCTTGATATGGTGTTTGCACAGATAGTTGTACATGCTCTCCATATCCTTTCTCATCTCGGAAGAGAAGATATGCAACTCGCCACCTGCTGTCAGGATTGGATATAAGTCGTTGACAGAGGCATCGAAACTGAAGCTTACGAAGATGGCAGTCTTGTCTCCGGGTTTCAGATTAACAAGGTCTTTCACCCAGGTAATAAGGTTCATCAGTCCGCGATGTGCCACCTTTACGCCCTTAGGACGTCCGGTAGAGCCAGAAGTGTAAATCATATAGGCTCTGCTGTCAGGAGTGGCCAGACTCTTGAATGGACCTGCAGGTTTCACGTCTTTCACCACCTCTTCAGTCAGCAACACTTTGGCTTCGCTGTTCTCAATCATGTAGCTGATGCGGTCTTCGGGATAATCCACATCGATAGGCACGTAGGCAGCTCCAGCCTTCTGGGCGGCCAGTACGGCAACCAGGAACTCTTTAACGCGATCCATCTTGATAGCTACAAAATCGTCGGGCTTCACTCCCTGACTTACTAACCAGTGAGCCAGACTATCTGACTTCTCATCGAGTTCACGATAAGTAAGCTGGCTTGTAGAATCGACAACAGCCACCTGGTCGGGACGGGCTTTTGCCTGCTGCTGGAACAAGTCAACCCAAGTTGCCGTAGTGTCATAATCAAGTGTCTTTCCTGTAGATATGCTGAGTACCTTTTCCTTGTCCTGACTGTTTAACAGCGGGATATCCTTCAGCGAAGGTGCAGATGGTGCCAGTTCGGCCATGTTTGTCATTACGGCTGCCAACTGCTCCATATCCTTCTTGGAATACAAAGCAGTATCATACTGTAGTTCAAGCACATAACCGCCCTTCTCTGGCATTACCTGAATATCGAGTGGCAGTTTGGTCTGGTTAAGCAGCAGGCGCATCTTCTCCTCCTGCTCATCATCCTCGCTGACATCTCTGGGTTGGTAAACATACATGATTTCCGGGCGCAGTCCGTAAAGCTCTACCATCTTGGTGAATGGATAGAAGTCTCTTGACTGTGTCTCAAGCAATTGATCTTGTATCTGTTTAACCACACCGACAACGTTCTTCTGGCTGTCGGCACTCGAACTTACGACAGGAATGGTCTTGACGAACATACCCATGATGTTCATCATTCTTACGTCGGAACGTCCGTTGTTAATGGTCGTGATGATGATGTCGTCCTCACGTGTCACTGTATGCAAAACATGCATTGTTATGGCCAGGAAGTAACTGTTAAGAGTCAATCCGTTCTGCTGACAGAAGGATTCGATGTCGTCACCTGTGAAATGTACAGACAGTACGCCTGGGTCATCACCATCCTTTTTAATGGAATGAGGATAAACAACAGTGCTGGCATCGCCCATCAAGTCTCGGAAGTAATGTTCGGCCTCGGCATACTTCTCCGACTTCATCTGTTTGAACTCATCCAGGGCGAAATCAAAGGCTGTATATGTCTCGATTTCAATGTTTTCACCCTCATAAGCTTTCTGGATGTCGTTAAGGAATATCAATGAAGAAGCACCATCATAGATACTATGGTGGATATCCATGAACAGATACACCTTATTATTATATGTATAGATCTCCAGTCTGTAAAGCTGGTCATTATAAAGATCGAACGGACGAACACGGTTCTGGAAGAAGTCTCTGTCGGGCTCCTCTGTCAATGACTCCATAAGTATATTGACAGGCTCCTCGTCACGACGAATCTGCATCACGTCGCCGTCATGCTGTACGAAGTGAGTCTTAAGATAGGAGTGCGCATTGACAACCTTCTCCAGGGCATCACGCAACTTCGCGGCATCTGCATCCTTCATTACCACCACGTCAGGAACATTATACTGTGTGGTGTCGCGGTTCATTTCCCAATCGAAGAATACGCCGCGCTGGTTCTCGGTAATGGGATAATAGTAGTGTTTGCCTTCCGACCAGAACTGGCTGTCATCTGAAGAAGTAGTCAGTCCCTCCTCTTCACGCTTGGCATCGATAAGGGCTGCCATCTGGTGAATGGTAGGATTCTGCATCACTTCCTTCACTGTAACCTGTACGCCGAATGTGTTGAAAGCACCCACGGTGAATCGCATGGCAGTAAGTGAGGTAAGTCCCATCGAAATCAGGTTGCTGGTAATGCCGAACTTATCATGCTTGAGCATCTCGGCAGCAAGGTTGAAGAGTTCTTTCTCTGTCTTAGTGACAGGTGCTACCAGCTCTTCTGCCTGAGCACTCGGCTTGGGCAGTGCCTTGGTGTTAACCTTACCATTGGGGGTAAGCGGCATCTGGTCAAGCTGCATGTAGGCTGTTGGCACCATATAGTCAGTAAGCTGCTCGGCAAGGTAGTCACGCAGTGCATCACTGTCTATCTGACGGTCAGCGGTATAGTAAGCACAGAGATGCTGCACACCACCAATCTCCTTAACCTGAACACACTGCATCTGCACACCTTCGTACTTGCTGATGAGGGTTTCTATCTCACCCAGTTCAATACGGAAGCCACGTAACTTCACCTGATTGTCGATACGTCCCATGTACTCTATCTGGCCCTCGATATTGTATTTCACAAGGTCTCCAGTATGGTACATCTTTCCGTCCATAAACGGACAGTCAACAAACTTCTCTGCAGTAAGGTCTTCACGCTTCCAGTAGCCACAGGCAATCTGCGGACCAGCCATGCACAACTCACCGGGAACACCCTGCGGAACGAGCTGTCCCATCGGGTCGGTGACAAATGCAGAGAGGTTATAGAGCGGTCGGCCAATAGGAATATTCTTATAGTCACGTCCGTGCTCAGTCTCATAGAACGTAGCATCGACGGTAAACTCCGTAGGACCATAGGTATTGATAAGACGGCATTTACAGTCGGGGTTGTCGGCCATCTTCTCACCACCAACAACAAGGTAGTCGACGGGCAGGTCGGGGAACTGCTGCAACAGCATCAGACCCAATTGGGTGGTATAGCAACCACCGGTTATCTTGTTTTTGATGATAAAGTCATAGAGCATGACCAGATCCTTACGTGCCTCCTTAGGTACGGTATAAAGTGTACCACCGACGGTGAGCACGGGATAGAGATCCTCAATAGAGGCATCGAACGAGAATGACGAGTGGCAACAGATGCGACTCTGGGCAGTGTGACCCCATTCCTTGGCTATGAATTGCACAAAGTTGGCCTTAGCCTTATGAGGTATCATCACACCCTTGGGCCTACCAGTAGAACCACTGGTGTAAATCATATATGCAAGGCCATCAGGAGTGGCAAAGTTTACATCCTCTGTCTTCGCAGGAGCTGAGGCCAAGAAATCATCGATGAAGAATGTGTTCTTGCTATTGAATTCGTCTTCAGCATTCTTCTCATTGAAGATGGCATGACTGGTAATGAGTACCTGACTCTCACTATCCTCCAGCATATAGAGCAGGCGGTCGTTGGGATAGTCGTAATCCAATGGCACGTATGCCCCACCCGCCTTTTCAATACCAATAGCAGCCACGAGGAATGCCTTCTCGTAGCCTAACATGATGCTGACAAAAGGAGATTTGGCTCCTGCAGCACCCACTCCCAACTCGCGTAGTTTGAGTGCTAACGCACTAGAAAGATTGTCGAGCTGACCATAAGTGAATGTTCCCTGTTCATCAACCACCGCAGGTGCATCTGGTATCTCTTTGGCACACTGCATAAACAGACTTACAAATGTGCCATCAGGATCACATGGCATGGTTTTACCTTTCGACATCTGCAACAGAGTATCGTAGGTTTCTGGGCGCACGATACGACAGTTTGCCAATTCGTTTCCTGCTGCCGTGCAACTGTCCTCAGCCATTGCTTTGAAAGCATTGCCCAGCGTCAGCATATCATTGCGGTTATAGAGTGTGGCATCATATTCTATACGACCTATATAGCCAATACCATCATCGGCACGCAGCATCGTGATGGACAATGGCGTCTTGGCCATGTCCCAGTCAAGACCATAGATTTCTTCACTCCGATGCTCACCCAAACTCACTTCAGTTTGCAAATCAACAAAATAGTTATACAATATCTCTGCTTTCAGGCCATGGCGCTCCACCAATTTTGTAAATGGATAGAAATCATTGCGAATAGTATCTTGCATCTGTTGGGTCAGTTCACGGACCACCTCGACCATCTGTCCCTTAAACTTATTGCATACTGTAGGTAATGTCTTTACAAGTACACCAAAGAAGTTATCGAGTAATAATTCGCTACGACCATTGCTGATAAAGTAGATAAGGGTATTCTCCTCTCGTGTGATACGGTGCAACACCTGATGGAATACCGCCAGGAAATAGCTGCTCGTAGGTAATGCTTGGCGCTGACAGAATGCTTCTATGTCGGCTGCAGCAATATACACGTCAACCACACCCTGCCTACGTTCACCATCACTCTGTGTTGAGTGAGGATAAACCGTGGCATCAATACCGCCCACCAAACGGTCAAAATAATCCTCTGCCTCCTGTTTGCGCTCCGACAGCATCAGTGCTTCCTCGTCCAATGCACGATCATAGGCAGTATAAGTCTCAACCGCAAGCTTTTCGCCTCGGTAGGCCTTCTCCAACTCATGTGCAATGACGTAGTTACTGCTACCATCACTTATAATATGGTGCAAATCGAGCAGCATGAATACATGATCGGCATAAGTATATATATTGAAACGGAACAAAGGTTCGTTCATAAGATCGAACGGACGTACACGACTTTGGAACCACTCGCGGTTAGGCATGTGATTAAGTTGTTCAATTCCAACATTTACAGGTGCTTCATCGTTACGTACCTGAACAACATCGTCACCCAGTAATGCCAAACGTGTCTTAATATAAGGATGGGCATTGGCCACATCAACCAGGGCTGTCTTTAAGCGCTCCACGTCAACTCCTCTGAAGTGCAACAGAATAGGTATATTGTACTGCAGAGCATCCGGGTTCATCATCCAGTCCACATACATGCCTCGCTGACTCTCGCTCATAGGGTAGAACTCACGTTTCTCATACGCTTTTAGCTGAATGGTATTCTGAGAGTTCTCAGCAAGAGTAGCCAACTCGCGCACCGTCGGATGCTGCATAATATCCTTCATCAGCAACTGGATGTCTAGTTTTTTCTTGATAGTAGCAGCCAGGCGCATGGCAGCCAGCGACGATAATCCTAAGGCAATCAGGTCGTTGGTAACGCCAAATCCTTCCAATTGCAGCAATTCTGCAACCAAGCTAAAGATGATCTTCTCCATCTCTGTTTCTGGCGCAATCACCTCATCCAGTTTTAGTGATGGTGTAGGCAGTGCCTTACGATTTGTTTTACCATTTGGCGTCAGCGGTATTGCATCAATCTGAATATACACCGAAGGTACCATATATTCTGTCAGACTTGACGCGATGAATGCCTTGAGCGCATCTTCGTCAATAGGGTTATCGCTCACATAATACAGACATAAATGCTGAGCTGTTCCTATCTCTTTCACGTCGGCCACAGCCTGGCGGATACCTTCAAACTTAACAGCAAGACCTTCTACCTCACCCAACTCGATGCGGAAGCCACGCAACTTCACCTGACCATCATTACGGCCCAGTATCTCCACATCTCCGTCTGGTTCCCAACGTGCAAGGTCGCCCGAACGATAAACTCTGAGACCTTGGTATTCTACAAAGCGTTCGGCTGTCATCTCGGGCAGGTTGTTATAGCCACGAGCCACACCAGGTCCACCAATCAGCAGTTCGCCAGTAAAGCCCACAGGCAATTGGTTTCCATAACTATCTATAATAAATTCCTCATAGTTCAGCAATGGGTGTCCAACAGTTACCTTACGTGCATGCGTCAGGTCGGCTATATTCGACGAAACGGTAATCTCCGTAGGTCCATAGGTATTAAATATATGAACACCCATAGACTGTAGAGATGTCAGCAGTTGCATGGGGAATTTCTCACCACCTGCCCATACAGCCTTACAATGCGATAGTGCCTCACAGAAAGCAGGCAGCTCCATATAACTCAATATTCGCGAACAGGTGCCATTGATAGCTTCGGCAGAAGTGCGTCTCATCAAGTCGGCTAACAATTGTGCATCCATTACCTCCTGCTCATCGGCCAGCACCGAGGTGATACCATTGAACAACGAACCAGCAAACTCCTTGAGCGACATATCGAACGATAGTGTTGTGATAGACACAAAGGTCTTCACGCCTAATTCCATCAGTCCGTGGATATGTACATTGGCTGGGTGATCGTATAGATAGTTCGTGATACCCACATGGCGCAGCATTACACCCTTTGGACGACCAGTAGAACCTGATGTATAAATAAGATAAGCCAAATCATCAGGATTAACCTCCACTTGTGGGTTCTGTTCATCACCTGGTTGTGGCTGACTCTCTGAACCATAAATATCATCAATGAGGATAACTTTCTCAGAAGGATAATCGGCTGCATGCCCCTTGGTTGTTATGATATAGGGAGCTTCAGAGTCGCTAACAATCAGATTGATACGATCGGCAGGATAGGCAGGGTCGCATGGAATATAGGCGGCACCTGTCTTGCTGACGCCAAACATACTCACGATAACAGCACTAGTGCGAGGTAGCAATAACACCACGCGATCTGCACGCTTCACACCCTTGCGTATCAGGGCATGAGCCACCTTGTTAGCCTCGGTGTTCAGCTCTGCAAAGGTAAGGGTACGATCTTTTGCAATGAGTGCCTGACGATCTGGATACAATACAGCATTCTTCTCAATAGGCTCATAAAACAGATGATATGGTACTTCAGCCTTGGCTGTAAAGCGGAAGTTCTCTACACGAAGGCGCTCCTCATCGTCGAGCATACTCAGGTTCTTCAGTATGGCCTCGGGCCGAGCCATCATGTTTTCGACGGTGGACTTGATAGCTTTTGCCATGCGCTGCAGGTCTTCACTACTATTAAGGGCATCACTTGAACTCAGTCGGATGTCGTACTTCCCGTTGCGCAAATAAATGATACACGTCAGGTCGGATGTTGATTTGCCTCGGTCTATCTGATGGGCAAAAGCTTTCTCTCCATCCAATTCGATATATTCTTGGATTTTGAACCCTTGGAATCCAAACTCTACGCCACCACTCATTTTCAAATCGCGACAGAAATGACTGAAAGGATAGCTTCCGTATCGAATGGTAGCCATTAAGTCACGACGAAAACTCTTGATAAAGTCGATGACCTTTTGTTGACGATCAATGACGGTAAGCACAGGCGATGACTTGACAAACATACCATAGGCATCAATCAAACGCTTATCCATGCGACCATGATTGATGGTACGATATGTCACTTCGTCATCCCTGCTGGCCTCTGCCAAAACATAACTAAAAGCTGCCATGTACAGTAAATTCGCAGCCGTACCATTCTCCTGGCACCATACATCTACCTTTTCGCTGTCCATATAGGCATCAAAGTGGATAGAGTTGCCCAATGGATTAGCAGCACTACGCGAAATCGAAGTAAATTCACGACCAGCAAACAAATCCTGATAATAAGCCTTAGCTCGCTCGTAGGCATCAGAATTCATCGTAGCCTGTTCATCTTCGGCATATTCATATAATCCGTAGGCAATCTCCTTCAGTTGCTCTCCACCATAGGCGGCAGGCATATCCTTTAATGTCAGATTGGGTGCCAGCGTCATACCATCAGCTATAACATGATGAACTTCAAACAACACTACGTGATGTTCCGGTGTCTCTATAAACTCAATACGAAATAGTGGTTCGCCGCTTAACAGGTCATAAGGGCGTACGAAACCATCAGACATATAAGTTTGCAATTCGTCTTCGCTCATCGCATTTCTTGCAATGCTTACAAGCATGTCATCGGCAGCATACTGTCTGGGAAGCCCATCCTCATCAAGTATAAAACGAGTCCGTAACACACGGCGACTGGCCACAAGACGATTAAATGCTTTCTCTAACTTGTCAAAAGATATTTTTTTTGAAAATGCCACATAAAGAGGCAAATTGTAACGGGTGATAGAAGGATCAGCCATCCATTCCATAAAAACACCCAGCTGCGATTGTAATAGGGGATAGGTTTTCATACTACTATTATTTTTTCATTCTATTTTCCAAGACATAAATGTCATATTCTGACCATACATATACTGATAATCTAAATCTGGGCAGAGGCCATTCAGGATTTTCAGGCCATTTTTCCGTTTGTTCTCATCAAAATGAACGGGATCGAAAGCCCTACCGTCATCTTTGACAGAAACTATCATTTTCCCGTCGTGCGAATGGATGTGCACATCGATGTAGTGAGACAGGCTGTTTCGGCCAGCATGGTAAATGATATTGAGCAATATCTCTTCTGTACAGAGGGTAATATCATTAGCCATTTTCTTTTCTATTTTACACTGGTCCAAATAGTTATGAATCACCTGCAGCGATTCTGCTACACGCTCTTTCGTGGCGCCGATGGATATGTTAAGCGCCTCTTTCTCTTCGGCAGTGGCTATAGGAACCAATGAGAGATGCGTGACGTTCTTCTTTTTCATTCGCACTACCTCAGTAATCAGAAGGGCCATAATGATGGCCATAATACCGGTAAAGGGGAAAGAATACCAGATGGCGTCATTGCCCGCAATCTCCGGCCATATCAACAAACTTGGTATAAGGATTAAAGGAAAAGAGGATACTACAACTACCGTAAGTATCAAGTAGCCCTGCATCTGATAAATATTAGCCAGCGTGAGTGCCAACAGAATAAAGGGGAGCATGGGGGCGAAGATGCGCAATACACGGTTGGTGTAAAGGGTCAGTTCCGGCGTATTGGAGCCAAACAACGTTCCGATAAGTTCGGGGAAAAGCTCGATAATGCAAACTATCACTATCAAACTACAGAAAACCATGACAAGAGCTCTCTTGACAAGTATTCTAAGACCAATATAGTCTTGCTGTCCTCTGAGAAAACCGCCTATGGCTAGTGTTGTTGAGCCGATACCGCTGGAGAACATCATTCCGATGGTTAACAAGTTGATACATATTGATAAGGTAAACATACCATCGGCCCCTTGTTTGTCCTGAATAATGTTGTTCATCAGCAGGAACATCACCGTCAATACCAGGTTGCCGATGATGAGTGGCGTACCCTCAAGGGTGTTCTCACCCAGACTCTTAAAGTCCGACTTTGAGAAGGGATTGATACGGAAGGAGCACTGCTTGCCATAGAGATAGCGAGAAAGGAAACAAATATTAAAGAGTGCTGATAGGATTGTGGCATAAGCTGATCCTGCAATACCAAGATGGAATACGCCTACTAACAGCAAATCAAATGTAACATTCACAAAAGCCGCCATCACAATAGAGCGCGTCACCAGCTCAGGATGCCCATCAATAGAAACCGACTGATCGACAAGGGTTGATGTCATCGTGACAACAGCACAAGTCATCATCACCATCATGTAACTATCAAAATAAGGACGGAGACGCTCTTCATGACAGATCATGTCTGATATCTGTCCTTGGAATAGCCAGCCCAGAACAGCTATTAGCCCGCCAACAAACATAATGGAAAGCAAGGCAGTTGAAAGAAGATGCTCTACCCGACTTTTATCACGTTCACCCAATGCCCGTGCAGCAACAATCGTTGCACTAACGCCAAACAGGGTGCTGAACGAAGTTATCAGCAACGAAACGGGCATAAAAAGATTGACAGCCGACAGGGCATCTGGGGCTACCAGATGACTCACAATGATGCCATCCACAGTCGTATTAACCTGAGTTACGGCCATAGTGAGGATACTAGCCAAAAGGAAATTCTTCATTGCCTTGGCTATTAGATATGGATTGCGGTTAAATAGAGTTACATTCGTTCCTTCTGTAGTCATAATTATTGGTATATGTTGCAAATATAGATATAATTTATCTATCAAATAACAGAGACTTTGAATGTTTTCATTTTTTTAACACATAGTATTAGAATATTTTAAAAAATAAATTGTCTCTTGGACTTTTCAACTAATATCTTTATATTTGCAGCATAAATAAAACTATAAGTACTACATCGAAATGCAATTTAAAACACTTAGTATCATCAAACAGCTGGAATCCGTCATGCGTGAGCATTGGGATCACGAGGCATTAACAGACTGGGGAAATAACGCGACATACAAATATGGCGACATCGCTGTACGAGTATGCTATATGCACATGCTCTTCAAATCGCTGGGCATCAAACCTGGCGACAAAGTGGCCATCTGCGACAAGAACAGCAGCAACTGGGCCATTGCCATGCTGGCCGTTCTCACATATCGCGCCGTGGCCGTGCCTCTGCTGCCCGACTACAGCAAGATGCAGCTGAAGATGCTCTGCGAGCACTGTGATGCCAAGTTTATGATAGCTCACCACCGACTGGCCAACCTGTGGCCAGATGGCGACTGCCCTATGTATATGCTCGATGTGGAAGACTTGCTGGCTATGACACCATCGGCCCTTACCGACCAAGTGGAGGAAAAGGCATTCGCCATGTTTGCAGAGCACTACCCCAAAGGCTATAAAAAAGAACATCTGCACTACGAAGCCGAACAGCCCGACGACCTGATGATACTGAGCTACACCAGTGGCTCTACAGGCAACCCTAAAGGCGTGATGCTGCCATGGCGCTCGTTACAATCTAACATGGAGTTCGCATTCGGTGCACTTCCAAACGATGGAAGTATGAACATGTTCCTGATTCTACCTATGGCACACATGTTCGGATTTGCCTTCGACTTTTTATATGGCATCCTGACAGGCTCACATCTACATATCCTCACCAAGGTTCCTGCCCCGAAGATCCTGCTCAAAGCCTTCGAAGAAGTAAAACCCGACATTTTCCTTTGTGTGCCTTTGGTCATGGAGAAAATCATCAACAACCGTGTGCTGCCTTTACTGAGGACACGAAAGATGGAGATACTGATGAAGGTGCCCGGTGTGCGACAGCTGATATGCAGAAAGATTCGCAAACAATTATATCAGGCATTAGGCGGGAGAGCCTACGAGGTTATCATGGGCGGAGCAGCTCTGAGCAAGGAGGTAGAGAAAGTGCTGCACATGATTAAGTTCCCCTACACCATTGGCTATGGCATGACAGAATGCGGGCCTATCATCACCTTCTCCGACTGGAAAGAGCATCGTCCGGGCTCATGCGGAAAGGCTGCTGTAAACATGGAGGTAAAGATTCTGAGCGACGACCCGCAGAATGAGCCTGGCGAGATAGTGGCCAAAGGTGCCAACAAGATGTTGGGATATTATAAGAACCCAGAAGCCACTGAAGAAACTATCGACACAGAAGGCTGGCTACACACGGGCGACCTAGGTGTGATGGATAAAGACGGCTTTATCTATATCCGCGGGCGCAAGAAGAATATGCTGCTAGGCTCCAATGGCCAGAATGTATATCCTGAGGAAGCTGAGGATCAGGTGGTATCCTACTCTGTCTTCGACGAGTGCGTGGTGGTGAAGCGCGAAGACAAACTGGTGGGTCTGGTATATGCCTCAGACAACACACTCCAAACTTTGGGTTTACGACGCGAGGAACTTGACCTTGACAGCATCTGCAAGGAGGTAAACCAACACCTGCCCAACTACTGCCAGTTAGCCAAGCTTGAGCAGAGAGACCAAGAGTTTGAAAAAACGCCTAAGAAATCTATCCGGCGCTTCTTATATAAATAAGGTGAAACAATCTTATTAGAGGTATATTATATTCCCAATGGTGGGAACGCAATGTTCCCAAGCAGGGAACAACGCGTTCCCTTGGTAGGGAGTAAATATGCCCTGACTGTTTTTTTGCAGCAGTTTCAAAAAAATGTCTCCATCTCTCAACAAATCTTCTGAAACCCGCATAAACACAGGGGTTTCGAGAGATGAGGGCTTTTTTAGAAATTCTAATATTTGAAGCTGCTGCCGCCTACGAACTCACGCATGATGCTGGTGGGGGGAATCTCCTTATCGCTGATGGGGATAAAATAGTAGAGAAACTTCAGCAGGCGATGAGCCTCGGCATATTCAGGACAGTTCTTGGGCACAGACGAGAGGATGAGCTCGGCATGGGTACGCAAAACGGCAAACTCGATATTGAGCGCCGAGTTGAACATCACATCGGCTGTTTCCTGGAAGGGGGCTATCCATAAATCCTCAGCCTCGCACACGCTCTTCCATTGGTTGATGGTTTCACGGGCAGAGAAAGCACCTTTATTATAATCGCGGATGATGCGGCGCAACAGGCGGTTGTCTTGCGTTGGAATCCAGTTGTGGTCGTCGAGCGAGATACTGGTAAGGGCAGAGATATAGATCTTATACTTGGCCGAATCGGGAATCTGCTTGGTGAGCAGAGGGTTCAGGGCATGGATGCCCTCAATGATGAGCACACTATCATTGTTGAGTTTAAACTTCTTGCCATTCCACTCGCGCTTACCAGTCACGAAGTTATACTCGGGCACCTCTACCACCTCGCCCTTCATCAGGCGCTCCAGATGGTCGCCCAGCAACTTGTAATCTACTGTCTCGATATTATCAAAGTCGTACTGGCCGTTAGGCAGTTTGGGGGTATCGACACGGTTCACGAAGTAATCGTCGGTAGAGAAAGAGTAAGGACGCAAGCCACAGGCCAGCAGCTGCACAGAGAGGCGCTTACAGAACGTGGACTTACCTGAGCTTGACGGGCCTGTGATGAGCACCAGACGGATGGGGTGCTCAGGGTCGTGGAAACGGCGATCTATCTCCTCGGCTATCTTGACTATCTTCTTTTCCTGCAGGGCCTCGCTCACCTGTATCAGCTCTGAGGCATGACCACGCAGGATGGCCTTGTTCACATCGCCTGCATTAGAGAGGCGCATGATCACATCCCAGCGCACCTTCTCGGCAAACACCTCGAACGTGCGGGGCATATCCACCTTGGGTGCCAGCTGTGTAGGGTTGCTCTTATCGGGCACACGCAACAACAGTCCGTCGTGATAGCGCTCCAGTCCCCACACCTTGAGATAGCCAGCCGAGGGCACCAGTGGGCCATAATAATAATCCACGGTATCACCCAGGGTGTAATAATCGGTATATATCTGTCCGCTGGTCTCAATCAACTTCACCTTGTCGGCAAAGCCACGCTCACTAAACACACGCACAGCCTCGTCGGTAGTGGCCTCGGTACGGCGGAAAGGCAGATCGAGATCAACAATCTCCTTCATACGCTGACAAATCTTGGTTATATCCTCATCGGCAAGCGGTTCGCCATTTTTCTTTTTGAAGTTGCAGTAGTAACCTTTGGAGATGGGGTGCTCTATGAAGAGCTTACTGCCTGGAAACACGTCGCTGGTGGCCTTGTAGAGCACAAAACACAGCGAACGTACATACACACGGAAGCCCGAACCATGAGTGGCATCGAGAAACTCTACATCGCGATTCTGATACAAACGGAACTTCAGTCCCTGCGAGGCATTATTCACCTTGGCAGAAACTACGGGATATTTTAAGTTGAGATCGGCGGCAAATGCCTGATAGACATCTACCAGCGAAGTTCCTTCGGGAAAACTCTTAGTGACATTGTTGTTCTTGCAGCGTATGTGTAACATGATATGATTATTTTTTCAGACTTACCTTATCTATTGCTATTTTTTCATTGCCAATACCCTCGATAGCCAATCTGGCCTTTTCACATGAGGCACAGGCTGCCAACTGGGCACTGTAGTGCTGCCACTGGTTGCCTTGAGCCAGGATGGTGGCTTCGGCCAATGACTTGCCGCTCTCATCCACCAATCGGATGATAAGCTGCTTGCTGCCTGTGGTACGCTCCTCCTCGCGAAGAGCGGGAATAAGACGCAGGCTGACAGAGAAATCGTAGTTTGCACCCTCAGTTATACTGATGCCATCAAAACCCTCATTATAGATAGTGTCGGAAGCTATGACGGCATAGTTGGGATTATCCTGACTGATAGGATCAACATGCACCACTACTACTGGCTTGGCAGCATCCCAAGCTGTGGTGGCCTGAGTGCCACGCTCCACACGAGCGTTAAGCTCGAAATCACCATTACGCACCAATTCCTCTTGCTGAGCCTGGACGGACTGAGCGCACAGCGCTAGCATGGATATCACACAATAATATTTCAAATTCTTCATATCGGATATAATAAAAAAACTATTTCACACGCAGACAAAGCAGGGTAAAGTCGTCGTTTGGCTCTGCACCGTCGCGATGGCGCTCCACCTCGTTCTTCAAGGCTTTTACCACCTGACGGGGCGTCAGCTCGCTGGAACGTTTGATCATAGCCAACAAGCTGTCGTCGCCAAACTGCTCTTGCTGAAGATTCTCTGCCTCGTTCAGACCATCGCTATAAACAAACAACAGTTTATTGCGGATGTCATCAATGGATTCGCCAGTATAGGTCAGTCCCTCCCATAATCCGATAGGCGCATTGGGCTCCATCTCCAGGAAATGACTCTCACTGCCATTGCCCAGCACGGGGGGATTATGGCCGGCATTACAGAAATCTAGTCGGCCTGTGGGCAGATGAACCATGCCAATAAACATGGTGATAAACATGCCGTCTTCGTTATGTTCGGTCAACTCTGCATTCAGTTCGGTTGCTATCTTGGCTGGCGTGTAGTGGCGCTTCACCATGGCTCGGAACAAACGGATCACCTGCGCCATGAAGAGGGCGGCAGGCACTCCCTTGCCCGATACATCGCCCACACAGAAGCACAGGTTGTCGCCAATGATGAGATAATCATACAGGTCGCCACCCACCTCTTTGGCTGCTGTCATCGAGGCATAGAGTTCAAAGGCGTCATGCTGTGGAAACTCGCTGGGCACCATCGACATCTGGATATGGCGCGCGATGCGCAGTTCGCTCTCGATGCGCTCCTTGGCGGATGTGGTCTCCTCCAACTGACTATAGGCTTCCTTCAACTCCTCATGCGCTTTCGACAACTTGATGGTTGACTTCTGCTTGTAGAGCATATAAGCCACAAAGAAACCTGTGATAAGGAAGAGTGTGATGATAGCGGCAATCTGGCGCTCACGCAGTATCGAAGCCTCTTGCGCGGCTATCTGTGTCTCCTTCTGCTGCGTGTCGTAGATGGTGGCCAGCTCGGCTGCATCGTCAACTCTGGAACGGTCGATGGCTGCGCTGAGCGAGTCGCAGATATAGGTGCTGATGGCATAAACAGAGTCTTTGCGCCCTGCCATCAGGTTGGCCTCGTATTTCTTCAGGAAGTAGGTCTGGATGTTGTCAAACGAGAACTCCATGTGGTAGAGGTTCACCAGTTCGTCGAGACGTTGGAAACAATCGGCGGCCTCTTGCCATCGGCGGGCTTTGATGAAATATTCGCCGGCATCGAACACGCCTTCTGGACTCTTACTGAACTTCGTGTTCTTAAACTCGTTGTAGGCAGTAAGCGACTCCTGCTGGCGCCCCAGGTTGGCCAGCGCTGTGGCACGATAGATATTGACACGGGCGCGCTGCTTGTCGAGATAGGTCTCGTCATCGCCAAAGGCACCTTCGTATTGGTTCACCAGCTCGCTATAACGCTCACACCAATACAACCCCTCGTCATACAGATGGGTGGCATTGCTTGAGTAAGCCATGTTAACAACGCCGGCAATGGCGCCCTTGTACGACTCCTCGGTAGGCGAAGCATTGATATGATCGATATGTTTGGAGAAAGCACGCCTGAAGGATTTCTTAGTGGCATCCTCCATACGGGGGAAGCGCGCCTGACCACAGCCGATGAAAACTAACAGATTAATATAGTCGGTAGTAGTGTCGCAACCCAGCTCTTCCAGCTTTTCGGCTGCAGCAATAGCTTCTTTCAGCGAGCCATCGTAGTCGCCTTTCAGATTGAGCAGATTAGCCAGGCGACTGGCCGTCTTGGCGTAATATCCCACCTGGTGAGGGTCGCTGACATCCTTCAACTCGCCTTCTGCTTTCTTCCAATAAAACTCAGCAGCACGCTTCTTGCCTTCACGATCGCTGGCATAGCCACGCCAGTAGTAGGCCTCAATGCTCGATAGTTCGCCTGTCTTCTCCAAACTATCGGCTAGAGAGAATAACAACGGATAGTCCTTCTGCTTGTAAGCATCAAGGACTAATCCGTCGGCTGTATCTTTTGCTAATCCTGTTTCTTCCCGTTCTCCGCATGCTAACAAGAGTACGACAACCAGTGAGAAACAAGCTAGTAGTTTCCACGTACTTTGGCCCATTCTACTGCCCGATTATTAATTCTTGTGGGCAAAGATACGGAAAAAGATTGGAATTTGCAAGTTATTACTTCAAAATATTACGTAAACACAATGCTTTTATCCGCGAGCCTCAATCTCCTTATTGATCTCGTCGAGGCGCTCATCTGTAAGTGGATACTTATAAATAAGGCATCCCACAACAATCAAAAGGGCGGCTGGGATAATACATGTGAACCACAGAATGGCATTCTGAGCGGTAGTTGAATACTCGGCCAGATGGGTGTAATAAGCATTTACTGGTGCGCTGATAAACGAAGCCAGGAATACCGTTACAAAGATGCTGAGCACCAACTGCAAGCACTTGTTGGCCTTAAACTCGGCAAACATCTCGCCATAGCTAACGGGCTTCTCGGGTGTGGTGGCGATGCGCTCCTTACAACCTGTGAAGCAATAAAGCAGCAGCACAAAACCTACGATGGCAAACACACAAGTGACTGTGAACCAAGCGAAAGGATCAGTAGGCAGTGCCGACTCCTCGCTGGCCAGGTCGAAACCAATCATACCCATCACCAGTGGTGTAATCCAACCAGCAATAGAGAAACCAGCCTTGAAGGCTACACCTGCCAGCGCATTCACGGTTGCTGCAGGACGGTTGCCTGTACGATACTCTGCCTCTGTGATAACCTCGGGTACAAGTGCCCACATCAGCGAGCCAACCAACAAACCTACACCTGTCATCACCTTGGCAGTCTGCACAATGGTGTTAGCACTATTCACATCGAAGAACTTACCGATGGTGAACAGGATAACAAAACCAATGAAGCCGATAGAAAGCAACAGATAGTAAAGGCCTTTCTTGCCAAACAACTTCTTGAGGAATGGCAGAGAAGGCAGGATGACGAAGGCAGGAATGGTACCAATGGCCATGAAGATGGCCTGATTCCAGTCGATCATGGTATGAGCAACCATAGCAAGACCGATGGGGAAACCAGCCTGAACAACAATCTGACCGATGTTGGCGCATACCATACGGGTAGAGGTGAGCTTCAATACCTCATCATTATCGCGGGTCATGCTGGCCATGATAGAGCCATAAGGGATATTCACTACCGAATAGATCATACTGAGCACAGTATAGCTGACGGTGGCATAGATAAGCTTCAAGCTAGGCGACCAGGTAGAGGCCTGGGGCAACATCAGCAGGCAGGCTGCCACAGTAAGGGGGATACCGCCATAAAGCAGATAAGAACGATACTTACCTAACTTAGGATTGCGATTATCGATATAACGTCCTACTACAGGACTCCAGAAACAGTCGATAAGACGAACAGAGAGAATCAATCCACTTACGAAAGCAGGATTAATCTTCAATACAGTTGTCAGATAGAGCATGAGATAACATGCTACGGTCTGGAAAATCAGGTTCTGCGCCAGGTCGCCCGATCCGTAACCGATGCGCTGGAGCCATGATAGCTTGTAGAAGCCTTTGGTTTCGTTAGTTGTACTCATAAAAATTTATTAGTTATTAATTATTATTGATTCGTAATTCAAATGAACTCATAGGCAGACCTGAGAGCGAACGTACATTGGCCTGCAGGGGATTGTCTTTCCAAGCATAGCGGATGGAAAGAGGTGAGAGGTGAGAACTGAGAGGTGAGAGAATAGATATTCTATTTCCGTCGGCAGTGGCTGTCGCATTAACATATTTGCCATCTGCGCCAGCCACCTCGAAGGTGAATAGCTTGCCCGACTGCACGGGCTGATCGAGGGTGAGCACAATCTTACCCTCGTGAACCTCGGCTGAAACCACCTCAGGCGACAATTTTACTTTCTTATTATATAGGAGTCGCTCAATGCAGAGGGCTATACGCTCGGCCACCTCCCTTTTACGCAAAGGATGGATATCTACGGTCTCGCCCAGATCGTTGATAACAGCCAGTTCGGCTCTGGCGTCAGCAGCTGCTACTATGCGCTGAGCTTCGCGCAACTCAGCCCAACCACTGTTGCCAGGTGCCACCTCTGGGAGGATGGGGCGTGGGAATGCCGTCTGCTGACGTCCGTCGTAGTTGGCCAGCTGTACAATCACAAACGGCAACTCGGGCTCCTGCCAGCAGGCACGCCAACTACCCATCAGTTTTCTCAGATAATCAGAATAAGGATCGGGATTGCCCGTATTCGACTCCCCTTGATACCACACAATGCCACTGATGGCGTAAGGCGCCAACGGATATAAAACGGCATTATAAAGCGTGGTTGGCAAATTCTGCAACGAAACATCGCCACCAGGGCACTGGGGCATCCTAACGCCTTCATGCATCTTCCACTGACTGCTCAAAGGCAACACATCCTTTGGCATAGGGTTCTGCGAGAAACGATCATCGCCAAAGCAGAGCATGTAGGGCTTTTCGGGGATAAAATGTACAAGTCCGTATTTATTGATAAAGCGCACAGCTATCACATTATCGCCTTCACGCAGCACACCCTCAGGTATGTCGTAGCGTCGTGGGGGATACTGGTAGCCCGTCTGACCGATTAATTTTCCATTTAGGTAGGTTTCATCGCGATCAAACAGGGTTCCCAACAGCAATCGGGCTGGTTTGCCGGCATGTGCTTTGTCTATCTGGATATGCTGGCGCAACCAAACGGTGCCTGTACCACGCCAGGTCCAGTTGTTCTGGTTAATCTGCTCCCAAGCTGCATCATCAACATCGCTGGCAGCATAATCGGCATCGCTCTCTTTGAGCAGTTGTTCCCACTGGCGGTTTACTGCGCCATTGGCCTGCATCTGTGCCCTCACATAATCATCACTCTGATATAATCGCAACTTCTTGATGAGCATCGGATAGTCGGCTTTCAGCGAGTCTTCACTAATCCATGCTTCAATGGGTGTGCCACCCCAGCTGTTCACAATGACACCCTGAGCCACCTTGTTTTTCTCGTACATACGCTTGCCCAGGAAATAGCCTGCTGCCGAAAAGAGCCAAGCATTTTGCTTGTTGACAGGTTTCCAGTTGATACTGGTAGCCCGGATATCATCCTTCACACCATGGGTGCTTATTTCGTTCTGAACACGAAACATTCGGATCTGAGAATTTTCAAAATTGTCGATTTCATCGGTATATTGTGGGTAAACTCGCTCGATAGTAACATCAATATTCGACTGTCCTGACAGCAACCAGACATCCCCTATCATAATATCATCAATGACAAGGTCGTTTACACACATTTTGTAGGGGCCTCCAGCCTTCATTTTCGGCAGATTTACCTGCCATTTTCCGTTGGAATCGGCAACAATCTGATACTCTTTCTTGTTAAAACGTATGGTTACGGTCTCTCCAGCTGCGGCTTTGCCCCATACAGGTATAGCTTTGCCGCGCTGCAAAACCATGCCCGACTGAAAAAGCTTAGGCATTGAGATTTTAGCATTGGCAACTGATAAACAGAAAAGTGTTGCGCACAAAAACAGTAATTTCTTCATAAATGTTGATTTGATGTTGCAAAAGTAAGAAAAATCTACGATGAAACCTCTAAAATACAATATTTTATTGGCCAATGACACATTTTGAAAAGCATCTGTAACAAATTAAAATATAAACTAAGCAAAAAATCACTACCTTTGCAGCAGTTTTAGTCACAACAGTTATGAATAAATTATCGTCACAACAAGTAACATTAGGGGAAAAGGTGGGGTATTCTTTAGGAGATGCCGCCGCAAATCTGGTGTTCCAGATGATGATGATATTCCAGTTGAAATTCTACACCGATGTGTTCGGCCTTAACGGAGCACTGGCAGGATCAGTACTGATGATTGCCAGCATTTCAGCTATTGTGGTTGACCCTGCCGTGGGATTACTGACCGACCACACCAATACCCGATGGGGAAAATTCCGCCCTTGGATATTATGGACCGTCATCCCCTTCTGCCTGTTTTACATATTGGCATTCTATAATCCCGGCATCCATGAAAAAAGCTCGGTAGCCATCTATGCAACCATCAGTTATGTGTTGCTGATGACAGCCTACTCTTTTAATAATATACCTTATTCTTCTTTAGGAGGCGTGATGACAAGCGACATTCGCGAACGAACCAGCATCACCACCATCCGATTCGTGGTGGTAACAATTGCCCAGTTCGTGGTGCAGGGCCTCACGCTGCCGATGGTTGAACATTTCGCTGAAGGAAGTTCATTGCAGCATGGATGGTCGTGCACGATAGCTATCTTTGCTTGCATCGCCTTTGTGTTCTTCATCATCACATTTGCCGTTACCAAAGAGCGCATCCAGCCACCTCCACGCCAACAAGTGAGCATGAGGGAGGACATCAAGAATACATTCTCAAGCGTGTCATGGAATGCGATGGCACTGCTCACATTCGCCCTCTTTGTAACATTAGCCATGTGGGGATCGGCCATGAACTTCTATTTCCAATATAATGTAGATCAGAAATCGCTCTACGATTTCCTGTCACATTTTATCAACCTGAATTTTAATGAGACCTATGCCGTAGGCTTTTCGGCATTCAATATGATGGGTGCCATCGTGCAGTTTGCTGGCGTCATCTGCCTGTCGCAATATCTGGCCAACAGATTCGGCAAGAAGAACACCTTCAAAGTATGCCTCACGATGACAGCCTTCCTGACGGCATTGTTCTATATACCAGAACCTACCGATGTAGGATTGCTCTTCCTCATCAACTTCCTGCGCTCACTGGCTTATGCCCCCACCATCCCACTGCTGTGGGCTATGATTGGTGATGTGGCCGACCATATCGAATACGAAAGTCATCGCCGAGCCACGGGATTCTGTTTTTCAGGCATCGTACTGGCCTTAAAGTTAGGTTTGGGCTTCGGTGGCGCTATCGCTGGTATCATCATCTCGATGTTTGGCTATGTATCAGGAGGCGAGACCACCATACAGAACGAGAGTGCCACCATGGGCATACGACTGGTTTCGAGCGTTGTGCCGGCCATGCTCTTCATGGTTGGTGTTTTAGCACTCCACTATTATCCTATCACGAAAGAGTATAATGAGAATATGCAGGCAGAACTAGCGGCACGCCGCAGAATTGCCAATCAAAATAATGTTTAATCAAAAAAAATTAAGAAATATGAAACCACGCTATCTTTATCCGAAAGATTATTATGCAGACCCTTCTGCTAATGTGTTTAATGGTAAGCTTTATGTATATCCCTCACACGACTGGGAGGCTGGCGCTGCATTCGATGATGATGGCGGGCACTTCCAGATGAAGGATTATCACGTCATCTCATTGGAGGATGTGGAGAATGGTGAAGTAACCGACTATGGCAAGATTCTGGATGTTGCCGACGTGAAGTGGGCAGAGAAACAGATGTGGGACAACGACTGTGTGGAGAAGGATGGTAAGTACTACCTGATTTTCTCTGCTAAGGACTACAATGGTGTTTTCCATCTTGGTGTGGCTGTGGCCGACAAGCCCGAAGGTCCATTCGTACCCCAAGATCAGCCCATCCGTGGTTCGTTCTCTATCGACCCCAGTGTATTTAAAGACGAAGATGGCCAGATTTACTGCTACTTCGGTGGTCTTTGGGGCGGACAGCTCCAGTGGTATCAGGCTCCTCAGCAGCTGCTGAAGGAAGGCGGTGTTGACCTGGGGCCTGCTGCCGATAAGAAAACACAGCTGTTTGCACCTGCCGACGTACCTGCCCTGTCGAGCTTCGTTGTAAAGATGAGCGACGACGTGCTGCAGTTTGCCGAGGCACCACGCAGCGTGCTGGTAGTAGATAAGGACGGACAGCCACTGAAGGCTGGCGACCCACATCGCTTCTTCGAGGCTTCGTGGATGCACAAATATAACGGCAAGTACTATTTCAGCTACTCAACTGGCGACAGCCACATGCTGTGCTATGGCATCGGCGACAATCCTTATGGACCTTTCACCTATCAGGGTGTTATCCTGGATCCAGTAGTAGGTTGGACCACCCATCACTCTATCGTAGAGTACAAGGGCGAGTGGTTCCTGTTCTATCATGATTGCGTACCTTCAAATGATATCACCCATCTACGTTCGCTCAAAGTGCAGCGCTTGTTCTACAACGAGGATGGAACCATTCAAAAGGTAGTGAATGAATAATTACCAACTAATATCCAATTATTACATTACTCATCGTGACGAGTTGCTGACCTACGTCAGCACTCGTCTTGGTGGAAGAGCAGACGCAGAAGACGTGGTACAGAACACGTTTCTGCATCTGCTCACTTCCACCAAACTTATTTCCGACCAAACCCTGCCAGCCTTGGTCTATACCACAGCACGCAACTTGATTTTTGATTTCTATCGCCGTCGCACGCATATCAACGACTACGAGCATTACATCCGTCAGGTATGCAGCGAGGAACTGTTGGCCGACTCCATCTATTCCATTCGCGACATTACTGAACAAATGGAACGCGGCATGGCCCGACTGCCCGAAGAGTGCAGAGAGGTGTATCGCCTTCATATCTATGGTGGTATGAAGGCAAGCGAGATTTCAGACTATTTAGGCGAGAACTACAAACGTGTGGAATATCGTTTAGGCATCGCTCGCCGCACAGTCCGCCAGTATTTCAAGGCTATTTAAAAATAAGTGTTGACAACCTTTCGGGGGCAAACAGTTCGTTTGCCACATTTTGTATATCCGCTGCTGTCACCTTATCGATGCTATCAAACAGTTTTTCTACGTTCTTCTCCCAGCCATAGTGCAGGAAGCTCTTACCAAAGTCGAGTGCAAACTGCTCGCGATTGTCACAGGCAATGGCTATCTGACCCTTCAACTGCTGCTTGGCTTTGCGCAAGGCATTGTCGCTCAAGGGCTTCTGCATCATCTTATCAAGTTCGCGGCGCACCAGTCTGATGCATTTCCTGACATCATGAGGATCACAACCGAAATAAATGCTCCACATACCCGTATCGCTATAGCACACCATTGTGCTCTCAACGGTATATACCAGTGCATGACGCTCACGCAACGATAAGTTTAAGCGTGCGTTCATACTGGGACCACCCAAGATATTATTGAGCAGGTATAAAGCTATGCGCAGAGGATGATGGATGTCGTAAGCCTTAGTGCCCATCATGACATGCGCCTGATGCGATCCTATATTCTTAACTATTTCCATATCTTCTCTATTTGTTTTACCAACTGCTTAAAGTCCAGATTGCCGTATGCAAAGAAGATGGCATTATCCGGACGGTAGTTGCGCTCCACGAACTTCTGGGCATCGGCTGTCTTGTAGGTGCGCAACTGGTCGGCATCGCCTAGGATATTATGCCCTAAGGGATGACCTTCAAACAGCATATTCTCGAATTCATCGTATATCAGCTCAGCAGGCGAGTCGTTATAGCTCTCTATCTCGTCGCAGATCACCTCTACCTCCTTATCTATCTCCTGTTGTGGGTAGGTGCTGTGAAACACCATATCGGTAAGCAGCGAGATGGCCTTGGCGATGTGCTCTTTCTGTATAGCAGCATAGAAGGTGGTGTCTTCCTTATTGGTAAAGGCATTCAGATCGCCCCCAAGCTGCTCCAGACCATTGATAATCTGCAAGGCATTACGACGCTCAGTACCTTTGAATGTCATGTGCTCGCAGAAATGGGCCATGCCCTCCTCGCCAGGCAACTCATGGCGCGTGCCTGCAGCTATCTGGTAGCCACAATAAACCACTTGCGAGACCGATGGCTTGTGGATAATGCGCAAACCATTGGCCAAGGTATAAGTATTGTAATCTGCCATCTTAGTCCTCGTATTCTGTTGGATCCTGGATACCCGCATCGGCCAGGGCTTCCTTGCGCTCTACACAGGTGCCACACTTGCCACAATGCTTGTCGCCACCACGATAGCACGACCATGTTTTGCTATAGTCGATACCCAACTCCTTGCCGCGTGCTGCTATCTCACCCTTGGTCATATTACAATAAGGTGAAAGCAATCTCACACCATTGAAAGTACCAGCCTGGGCTGTCTGATCGAAAGCAGCCACAAACTCAGGGCGACAGTCGGGATAAATGGTGTGATCGCCACCATGATTAGCCATCATCACATACTGCAGGTCGTTACTCTCTGCCATACCTGTAGCAATAGCCAGCATAATACCGTTGCGGAAGGGTACCACCGTAGATTTCATGTTCTCAGAGGCATAATGCCCCTCGGGGATTGCCTCATCTCCTGAAAGCAATGAACTACGAAAGTACTGACCCATAAACTCCAAGGGTATCACTAAGTGCTTGATACCCAACTGCTCGCAATGATACTTGGCAAAGGGAATCTCCTTTGCGTTATGATTACTGCCATAATCAAATGAAATGGCAAGGGCAATACGCTCCTGATAGTCGTAGAGCAGCGTGGTAGAATCCATACCGCCACTCAAAATGATGATACTGTCTTTCATCTTCTGATTGTATTTTGGCTGCAAAGTTAGTAAAAAAACGACGATTTGAGCGCTTTAGATGAAAAAAAATCGTATATTTGCAGCATGAAACTAAAAACAATTTTGATAACCGTATGCTTGCTGCTATGTTCGATGGTGAGCATGGCGGGCGTTTGGCAGTATGTTGATCCACGTATTGGTAGTGAGGGAGTTGGCAGAACATTCCCTGGGCCGTCGATGCCTTTCGGTATGTGCAAACCAGGCCCCGACTGCACCATTAAACCTAATGCCGGTTGGGCACCAATGCCCGAAGTGGTAACAGGTTTCTCGCAGACTCACGTAAGTGGTACTGGTGGCGGACAGAAATATGGCAATATCCTCATTCAACCAGGTGTCGTACCCCAGAAGCGTATCAGCGAGGCATTTACACTTGGATACTATGCTACAACCTTCGAGGGTGGCATCCGTACAGAGATCACCACCTCAGAGCGCTGTGCCTTTTATCGCATTCACTTTCCTTCAGAAGGCTCGTTACTCATTGATGCCACACATTACCTGGGCAAGAATCCTGTGCCCGACCAGCGCGAACAGCAACAGTTCATCGGGAGTGAGGTAGAAGTGGTCGGCAGTCATGAGGTGCGCGGCTACACAAGGGTTCGTGGTGGATGGAACAACGGCGATGCCTATACGGTGTATTTCTGCTTGGTGAGCGATAAACCCTTTCAGCAGAAAAATAACAACACGGTGGCGTTTGCCGACACCTTAATTAATATAAAGATAGGTATATCGTACGTCAGCGAACAGCAGGCCAAACGAAATATTCCAACCTGCGATTTCGATACTCAGTTGAGCACCCTGCGTAACAGTTGGGAGCAGCTGCTGAGTCGTATCCAGATAAAAGGCTCGGAGACAGACAAACGCATGTTTTACACAGCCCTTTATCACACCTTGATCATGCCCGTAGATAAGACTGGCGAGAACCCCAAGTGGACAGAAAAGCCTTACTACGACGATTATTATGCCATCTGGGACACCTATCGCTCCAGTTCACCACTCATCACCCTGATCGACCCTCAGCGCGAGGCAGCCATTGTCAACTCGCTGCTAAATATCTATAAACGAGAAGGTTACATGCCCGACGCACGTAGCGGCGACTGCAACGGACGAACACAAGGCGGCTCGAATGCTGAGGTGATGATAGCAGACGCCTTTGTCAAAGGTATTGAAGGCATCGACTATAACTATGCCCTCCAGGCGATGCTGAAGGATGCCGAAGTGGATCCAGGTGCCGACCACGAGAAACATGGGCGTGGCGGACTAAACGAATACCTGCAGTACGGCTACCTGCCTTATGGCATCGACCGTGCTGGCACACGCACCATCGAGTATGCCTACAATGATTACTGCATTGCGCTGGTGGCCAAAGGTCTAGGTCGTATGGATGTTTACGATCACTACCTGAAGCAGTCGCAGAACTGGAAGAACCTGTGGCGAGCCGACTACGAGTGGGATGATGTGAAAGGCTACATCATGCCTAAGGATGCACAAGGCCGATGGCTGGATTCTGTGCCCTGGGGCAAGTCGAAGGTTTTTCATCCGCTGATTCCTTATACCCCCATCACCAAAGTGGCACCTTGGTATCTGCCTTGGTGGAGCACATTCTTCTACGAGGCGCTTTCTGCCGAGTATTCGCTCAGTATTCCTCACGATGTACCAGGACTGATAGAGGCTTGTGGCGGTGCTGACACCTTCCGCAAACGACTGGATATGTTTTTTGAGCGCAAACGCTACAACGTAGGTAACGAGCCTTCGTTCCTCACGCCTTGTCTGTATCACTGGATTGGTCGCCCTGACCTCAGTTCAGATCGCATTAAAAAGATTATCACAGAGAACTATAACGACAAACCCGACGGACTGCCAGGCAATGATGACAGCGGCGCCATGTCGTCATGGTTGGCCTTCCACATGATGGGCCTCTACCCCAATGCGGGTCAGAGCTACTACCTGCTGCATGCACCACTCATCCCCGAATGGACGCTCCAGCTCCAGAACGGCAAGCGCCTGCATGGACTCATCAAGGGTAAGGGCACGCACTTTGAAAAGGTGACCCTGAATGGTCAGTTGCTTGACGACGCCCGATTGGAACATGCCGATCTGATGCAAGGTGGCGAGCTGGTGTTCTACGTGTCTGCCCCCAAAACGATTAAGAAGTATAAAAACACCTACACGCAGAAGCGACATCTCCCACACGTAGAAAAAAATATTCCCACACGGGGAAACAAAAAGGCTGCAATAGCCTTCATCCTGAACCAGCAGTACCGCACCTGGCCACTCGGCTACGATTGGCAAGGCGACACCCTGATGCTCACCTGCAAAGAGGCACTCTATAAGATACCACGCTCTGTGGTAGAAAACGGCAATGGTTTCTGTTGGGAACTGCCATCTGCCGATGGTGCCATCTATCAGGCGAAAGGTACTTTTGCCTTCATCTCGAAAAAGGCCTTACGCCAACTGCAGCAGGAAGGCTACTTCATCTACGACGGCATTACCTGGCGAAAGACTGCGGCTACAGCCGACACCATCAAGGTGCGTGCCGACATCGACCTGACAGAGATGACTATCTCGCTGAAGCACGAGCTGCCCCTTGTACTCGAAATGAAAAACAACCCCTTAGGAATTAACTGGCATATAGAATGAGAAGAATCAATACCATTTTATTACTCTGGCTGGTCGGTCTGTTGACCAGTCCTGTATTTGCACAATACGAAAGACTAGGCGGTGTGTATTACGCCTACCCCATCGAGTCGGGTGATGAAACCCCAGAGTTGAAAGCTGCTCCTGCAGGTTACGAACCATTCTATATATCGCATTATGGTCGCCATGGCTCGCGCTGGCTCACTAACGATGCCAGATACCTATGGGTGAACCAGCATTTCAACGATGATAAGAATCTGACCAAGCTTGGCAAAAACGTAAAGAAACGTTTGACCAAGATATGGAAGAACGCCCAAGGCAATGGCGGACAGTTGACAGCCCTTGGTGCCCGACAACATCGCGGTATCGCCCGTCGTATGTATCACAACTTCCCCCAACTGTTTACCAAAGATGCCCATCTTACTGCCCATAGCAGTACAGTGAACAGATGCAAGGTGAGTATGGAGAACTTTGTGGATGAACTCAAACACTTATCCGACATCCATCACATCACCCCCATCACCCGCGAGGAAGATATGGCGTGGATAGCCTATACTTCGCCTGAGGAAAAGGCACTTGAGAATCGTACCAATGTGCCCTTGATGATATCGCCAGACAGATTTGTCAAAGCCCTCTTCATAGACCCCTCAAAGGTGAAAGAGCCCACCAGACTGCTAACTGAGATGCACACTATCGCATCAGACATGCAGGATGTAGAGCTACCCGTGTCGCTCTACGACCTGTTTACAGCAGAGGAGATGCAGGCCGTTTACGAGAAGAACAATAAGAGCATGACCATTATCCATGGCGATGTGATAGAGAACGAAGGCATACCAGCCCGATGCGCCACTTCGCTCTGGCAACGCGTAGAAGCTGATGCCGATGCTGCCATCGCCCGTGGTGGTGTGGGGGCTGATCTCCGCTTTGGACATGATTCAAACCTCTATCGCCTGCTGACCCTGATGGGCATCAAACTCAGAGGCGAACATGCGAACTATATGGACGAGATTCTGCCTATGGCAGCTAATCTGCAGATGGTATTCTACAAGAATGCACAAGGCGACGTGCTTGTGCAACTGCTGCACAACGAGCAGTCCATAGGCTTTAAGAGTTGGAAGGAATTTAAGCAACAAGTCAACGAGCGCATTCATTACTTTGAACATCTGCGCCAACTCTGTGCCCTTAACACCATGGTGGGCACAGCACCTGCTAACACCAAGACAGCGGGACTCTTTGGCAAGGGATCTGAGGAGCATGGACAGACTCTGCCTGCAGTACTTGTGCCCAACGGACAGAATTTCTGGACACCTCAGACGCGCGATACTGAGCAGAAGTGCATTGCACCTTATTATTATACTGACAGTCTGTTTCAGGGTATCCGCAACAGTCATTGGATTGTAGGTGGTTGCACGCAGGACTACGGTTCGTTTACGCTCGCTGCCATTAGCGGCGGACTGCGCTTGCGCCCAGAAGAGCGCGCCACCTCCTTCTCGCATGCCGAGGAGGTATCGCACCCCCATTACTATGCCGTGAGACTGCCCAAGGAGCACCTGAGGATAGAGATGACAGGTAACAGTCATTCGGCCATCTTCCGCATCACCCCTGAGCAGGATGGCCCTGTACATATCGTGCTGAATCATAACAGCGATGAGAAAGTGGGCTATCTGCGTATTGACCAACAAAACAAAACCATCTATGGCTGCAACCCTGTGCACCGCATCTATCAAGGTTGGGGCGAGCAGGCTGGTTTTGAGGGGCACTATCTGCTGCAGGCCTACGATGAAATCAAGGATTCAGGCATCGATAGCCTTTGCGCCTGGTTCACCTTCGAGGGCAAGGCCCATCAGCCTATCATCCTGAAGGCAGCCTCATCGTTTACCAGTCAAGAAGGTGCCCAAAGAAACTTGACCAAAGAGGCGAAAGATTGCGACTTTGAGACAATGATGCAGCAAACAGCCCAGCAGTGGATAGCCCGCCTGCACACCATCGATGTAGAGGACACGAATACAGCACGCGTCAACCAATTCTATGGCGCACTCTATCGCTGTTCGTTCCTCCCGCGTGAGATGAGCGATGCCGATGGCAGCTATCCTTCTTTTTCCAGCGGCAAAATCCTATCACCTAGCACCAATCACCTCTCACCTCGAAAGTTCTATGGCGACTTCTCGATGTGGGATACCTATCGTGCCCTGCACCCACTCTACACCCTGATAGCCCCTAAGGAATCAGCAGATATGATGCAGTCGCTGATCACCATGTACGAGCAAGGCGGTTGGTTGCCCATATTCCCCTGTTGGAACTCGTACACTGCTGCCATGATTGGTGATCACTGCAGCGCTGTGCTAGCCGATGCCTATATCAAAGGAATCAGAGACTTTGACGTGGAAAAAGCTTACGAAGGCATGCGCAAGAACGCCTTTGAGACACCAGCCAGCTTAGATGAATACAAGAACGGTATGGGTCGTCGCGCCCTTACCAGCTACATGAAATATGGTTTTATTCCTTTAGAGGATGGTGTAAAGGAGGCTTTCCACCAGGATGAGCAGACCTCACGCACCCTCGAATACGCGTTCGACGATTTTGCTGTGGCTCAGTTGGCCAAAGCCTTAGGTAAGGATAAGGACTACCAGGCACTGATGCGCCGCTCGGAAAACTGGCGCAACGTAATCAACCCAAAGACAGGCTACTGCGACGGACGGCATCAGAATGGCAAGTTTGAGAACAATACAGACTTTATCCATCGCAAGTCGTTTATCACCGAAGGCGCCACCTGTCATTACACATGGTATGTGCCACAGAATGTGGAAGGTCTTATTGAGCTGCTTGGTGGTAAGGACAAGTTCGAGGCAAAGCTCGACTCAATGTTTACCGAAGGTAGATATTGGCATGGCAACGAGCCCTGTCATCAGATTCCCTGGCTTTACGACTATATCGGCAAGCGCGAGAAAACGATTGAGCGCGTGGCCCATATCCTCGACACAGAGTATAACGACACCCCAGGCGGTTTGTCGGGCAACGACGATGCTGGACAGATGTCGGCTTGGTATGTGTTTGCCTCGATAGGATTCTACCCCGTATGCCCGGCTACTGATCGCTATATGCTTGCTGCGCCACGCTTCCAGAAGATTACATTGAACATGGAAAAAGGCAGGAAGTTAACGATCACGCCAAACTCCCTGCCTTCAGATAGGAACTATATCACTCAGGACGAACTTAGATATTAGGTTCGTCCCAGATCTTTGTCTGTGTGCAAGCTGTACCTACAGTCTGGTTGCCAACCTTCAGGATGAAGTCTCCCTCCTCAAGGGTCCACTTACCATCGGCACCTACGAAAGCTAAGCTCTTGGCTGGCAGTTGGAAGGTAACAGTCTTGCGCTCACCAGGCTGCAACTCAATCTTAGTGAAGTCGCGCAGACGCTTGTTGTCAGGTACAACCGATGCAATCAGGTCGCTGCTGTAGAGCAGCACTGCCTCCTTACCGGCTTTGGCGCCAGTATTCTTTACATCCACGCTGACAGTGAGCACATCGGCAGCAGTAAACTGACTCTTGTCAACCTTCAGATTGCTATACTCATAGGTGGTGTAGCTCAGACCAAAGCCGAAAGGCCACTGCAGACTAACCTTGGCATCATAGTTGTAAGCACCGGCCATGGTACCCACCTCTTCCGATACCTTATAATCATAGGTATTCAGCGAGTTAATCTCACGAGGATAGGTGTAAGGCATCTTAGCCGAGAAGTTGGCATCGCCAGCCAACAGGTTAGCCAGTGCATCGCCACCATAGTTACCAGGAATCAGGATGTCAACCACAGCCTGAGCCAATGGTTCGATATCAGCCACCAAACGAGGACGTCCCTCGTTGAGCACCATGATGATGGGTTTACCAGTCTTAGCCAACTCCTTCACCAGATTACGCTGGTTGGCCGACAGCCAAAGGTCGCTCAAGTTACCAGGGGTTTCTGTATATGAGTTCTCGCCAATACATGCAATAATCACATCGGCCTGAGCAGCTGCTGCCACAGCCTTTTCAATCTGAGGCTCATGCTCATCATAGTAGGCCTTATCCTCATCATAGGTCACGCCCTGCTCCAGGATGATATTCTCTTTACCATACTTATTGCACAGTGCCTCGTAGATAGTATTATACTTCTCTGAGAGGTCTTCGGCCTTAGAACCCTGCCAGGTATAGCTCCAACCACCATGCAGACAGCGCATCTGGTTGGCGTTAGGACCAGTGAGCAGAATCTTCTTGCCCTTGGCCAAAGGCAGGATATTACCCTCGTTCTTGAGCAACACCTCACTCTCCTCAGCCGCCTTCAAAGAGGCCTGAGCAAACTCATCGCTACCAAACTTCTCATAGCCCTTTCCACCTGTATTAGGCTTCTCAAAGAGTCCCAGGCGATACTTGGCACGCAGGATACGGCGCACAGCATCGTCGATACGACTCATCTTCACCTTTCCTTCCTGTACCAGCTCCTTCAGCAGGATGCAGAACTCTACGCTATAGGGGTCCATCGACATGTCGATACCTGCATTGATAGCAATGCGGATGGCATCTTTCTTATCCTTAGCCACATGCTCACGCGAGAACAGGTTGTTGATATCAGCCCAGTCGGTTACCAGGAATCCATCCCACTGCAGGTCTTCCTTGAGCCACTTAGTGAGATACTCATAACTGGCATGGAGAGGCACACCATTTACTGAAGCTGAGTTCACCATCATAGTGAGTGTACCTGCCAAGGCTGCCTGTTTGAAAGGCTCGAAATACTTCTCACGAATCATCTGCGGATTCAGGTAGGCAGGTGTACGGTCTTTACCTGTCCAAGGCGCACCATAAGCAAAGTAGTGCTTGGTGCTGGTACCAACATGATACTGATCGATATGGTTAGGATCGTCGCCCTGATAACCCTTGATCTCTGCTACCACCATCTTCGAGTTGACGATGGCATCCTCGCCAAAGCTCTCATACATACGAGGCCAGCGTGGATCACGGCTCAGGTCAACCACTGGATTATAAACCCAAGGACAGTTGGCAGCACGACTCTCATAGGCAGTAATCTCAGCGCCTCTGAAAGCCAGGTCGGTATTAAACGAAGCACCAATATTAATAGGTTGTGGGAAGAGTGTTCCGCCCTGTGTATAGGTTACGCCATGATTATGGTCGAGACCATAGATATCGGGGATGCCGAGATATTTCATCGACTTCTTCTGGATGAGCGAGATCCACTTCTGCCACTGAGCCACACTTGAAGCACGGGTACCAGGGGCATTGAGGATAGAACCCACCTTCCACTTTGAAATCAGCGTATCGAGCATGGTCTCGTTGAGCTGCCAGCTACGTTTTGTCTCACCCTGATAGATGTCAATCGGATGCTGCCCCATCTTCTCGAGGATCTCAGCATCGCTCATCTTCAGCATTTTCTTAACGTCGGCAGCCGAGGCACCATACTGCTGCATCACGCTGCGCACTTTTTCACGATCGATTTTGGCATTCTCTACCTTCATGTTTCCCATGACATCCAGATTCAGTTCCAGCATCTGACCAATCTTTTCGTCGAGGGTCATCTTTGATAAGGTTTTCTCAATCTTTGCCTCCAGCGCCGCATCGCGGGGGATAGCAGGCTTCTGTGCATACATCCATACAGAGGCACAGAGCGTCATACAAGTTAAAATTGTTTTTTTCATAAATGTGTTGTGTAAATGAATTTTGCCTGCAAAGTTACAAAAAAATCCCAAAGCATGTTGATAATGCCTTGGGATTTAATGATTATTGAGATTTTATTATTCCGACAACATCGTCACTTCGATGCAACGTTTGGCAGCCAACAGGCGTTGAGCCATGCGCTGCACATCTGCTGCCGACACCTCGCCGACCATCTTACAATAGTCGCGATCGAAATCGGTATCATCATCAAGCTCGTGCCAGATGACATAATTCCAATAATCATTGGTAATAGCCATCTGGGCATACTGTTTTACCAGATATTCCTTCACTTTCTTCAGCGATGAAGCAGCAGGACCATGATCGGCAATATGCTGAAGCTGCTGATAGATGATAGGATTGAGTTCGTCGTAGCGACTGGGATCGGCATTATAGGCAATCTTCAGGATGGCATTGGGCTTATCGTCCTTCTCCAGACCGAAATCAACACTCACGCCATAGGTGCCACCTTTCTCCTCACGAACAGAATCGGTATAGGCAATAGAGAGGCAGCGCTTCAGGAAGTCGAGTTCCAGGTCGCTCTTAGCCGAGAACTCCACATCGGCAGTCAGATAGATGCTCACGTTAGCCAATGGAGTAGCCATTTTCTTGGCGAACTTAACCACCTTCTGTCCGTCGGCCACCTGAGGCACATTGGCATAGTTGGTCTGCTCGTGCTTGCCGGTAGCAGGCAGAGTGGCCAGATATTGGCACAACAACTGGCGCAACTCCTGGTCGTCGTAGTTACCAATGATAACAGTCTTGAAGTTGGCTGCATCGCTGAATCGCTCCTGATAGATTTCAAGGATACGATCATAGCTCACCTTATCAAGCGTTGACTGTACAACAGGTGCCAGACGCGGATTGTGATTGTAGAGTACGGCACGGATAGAGTCGTTGTAATCCACCTTTGGCGAGGCGTTACGGTTAGCCAGGAACGCACGCTGACGGTTCATCAGGCTGGCAAAGGCAGCCTCATCACGACGTGGCTGTGTGAAGTAGAGATGAGCCAACTGGAACATCGACAGCATATCTTTGACAGAAGCGCTACCGCTGATGCTCTGACCAGTAGAGCCAACAGAAGGACTCACTCTGACACTCTTACCTGTGAGCATCTTGCGCAAGGTCATCGCATCAAACTGACCTACACCACCCTCGCTGACAGCACTCGAAATCATAGCAAAGTTAGGTATATCCTCATCTCCATAAAGTGAGGTTCCACCCTCTGCGCGCATCGAGAGTGAGATGGCATCGGCCTCATAGTCGGTCTTCTTGGTATAGACTTTCATACCATTGCTCAGTGTCAGTTCTGTAAAGCCATGACGATAAGGCTTTTCGCTCACAATGCTACCTGCCTTTGGCAGTTCGCTCATCAACGACTCGGCCAACTTAGCCTCCTGGTAAGGAGCATAAGCCTGCTGCTGAGCTGCTAAGATCACCTGTTCTATCTGCTGTTCAGAAGGAATCTCAAAACCCTCCTTATCAGGCGCAAACATCACCACCACCTGATTCTTATCGGTGATGAGTTCCTTGACGGCTGCATTTACCTCAGCCAAAGTCACCTCACGATCCAATTTCTGAGTATTCTTCAACTGGAAATCCAACGAAACCAGAGGCTCACCAGTCAGGAAGTTGCTGACACAGTCGTTCACATAGTGAGAGTTGCGGAAATCGTCACGACGGTTATAGCGGCGCTCTGCTGCATTGAGGTATATCTTCTTGGCACGATCGAGCTCGGTCTGAGTAAAACCATGCTGACGAGCACGCTCTGCTACAGCTACAGCACTGATGATACCACCCAAGATATTGTCCTGCTTACAACTGATGCTGATAGAGAAAGCATCTTTAGTGCGACTGATAAAGAACTGAGATGCACGAGCTGTAGCACTCTGGAATGGAGGTACAGGCTGCTGACGCAATTCAGTCATACGGTCGTTGAGCATCGAACTGATAAGACCGTCGATATAGTCGCCACGCAGATAGCTCTCGCTGTTTTTCTCTGTATCGGGTGTTGCCTCACGCTTCTGATAGATATGACAGAGAGCAATAGGCTGTTCCTTATCCTTCTCGATATCAACAATCATCTTTTCATTATCGCCAACGGGATAGTAGATGCGTTCGGCAGCCTTCTTTGGCATGGGGATTGAAGAGAATATCTTTTTGATTTTCTTCTCCATCTTGTTCACATCGAAATCACCCACCACTACGATAGCCTGCAGGTCAGGACGATACCACTTGTGATAGTAGTCGCGCAGGTCGTTATAAGCAAAGTTGTCAACGATATCCATCGAGCCGATAGGCATGCAATCCTCGTACTTGGTACCCTTGTATATCTTAGGCATAGCCTGCTCCTGCAAGCGCTGCACAGCCATGCCGGCGCGACGAGTGCGCCATTCCTCATGGATGACACCACGCTCCTTGTCGATTTCCTTATCCTCGAGCAGCAGGTAGTGGCTCCAATCGTGGAGCACCAGCAGACAAGAGTCGATGATTCCCTCACGCTTCAGCGGGGCAGAGCCAATATGATATACTGTCTGGTCGATAGAGGTATAGGCATTGAGGTTAGCACCAAACTTCACACCGATGGTTTCGCACCAGGGAACGATGCCTAACTTTTTCCCCTTGCCGGGAAAGTTTTTTGTTCCGTTGAAAGCCATGTGTTCCAAGAAATGGGCCAGTCCACGCTGGCGAGGCTCCTCCAGAATACTACCCACACGCTGAGCGATGTAGAAGTCGGCCAATCCTGCCTCTTTGCCATTATGACGGATATAATAGGTCATACCATTTTTGAGCTTACCCTTACGAATGGTAGGATCCTGTGGAAGGCTTTGAGCCACTGCCGAAACCGACAGCAGCATCAAAGCAAAAAGAGAACTAATTTTCTTCATATCTTACTTTTTCATTGAAGGCGTCTGACGAGCCTCCATATCGTTTGTTGAATTGTTTGTATCTACATACTTACCAGTAGAGTCCTTTTTACGGATGACAGCAGTACCACGCTGTGTGGTGTCCTTCGAGTTGGCACGACCAGCTACCCATCCTGCATCCAGTGTCTCAGAAATCACGAACCAGCCAAAGTCATCCTCAGTACCAAGGTTCACAGCATCGAGCACCCACTCATTAGGAATCTGCACCTGCTTGCTCTCCATCAGCTTACCTGTAGAGGCGGTGTAGGTTGGTGTCTCGCTATGGTTGGCAAGGAATGTCTCCTTGTTCTCCTTCATACGAGCGATAGCATAGCTACGGTTCTGCTGTACTGAGGGCAGCCAGATGGTCTGTGTGTAGCAGTAGATATACTCCAAGTTAGGTGTGTCATAATCGGTATCCATACTGTTGCCGCCGTTGTCGAGATACACCTCGAAGTCGGCACCTGTCAGATTGTATGAGTTCTCGTTGACAGTACGATGGTCCATCGCATTGTTAGCTATCACAATGCTCTCGCCTGGCTTAACAGGATGATCGGTTCCCTTACCAGGAATCATGAATACAGCACCTGCGGGGATGGCATAAGGACGCACATCAGGACTCCAAGGCTGATTGCCAGAGCTGGCACTCTGATACTGTGATTCGATCAAGGCCAGACTATCGGCATAGAGCACTACATCGCTATTATTGGTAATCACAAAATAAGCATCGTAGTTGTAATTCTTGTTCTGAGGAGTCAGGGTTCCTGTGGTACAGATCTCAGAGAACACGAAACCACCCTCGGCCTTAAATGAGTTTACAACCAGTTTGGCAGATGTAGACAACTCGTTCAAGGCAATATCATTTGATGACACTTCGAAATCGGTAGTACCAGCCACACCATCCTTTACGAACGAGATATTACCTTTTGCCGCGAGATTATACTTACCTTCAGTCAGACTGGGAAGTGTTATCACGTAGTCATCGCCACTCTTTACAGGCGCTGGCAACTTAGTAACCTCACCACTCTGCACGTTAGTGGCTGTTCCTTCAAAACTATTCAGCGCTACATCACTCACGTTGATGGGCATTTCAATGGTTACAGTACCATTCTCCACAACAAAAGGATCATCATCACTGCTACAAGCCACGAATACAGTACTTGCAGCCAGGAGCATCATGCTCAAAAACACATTCTTTTTCATTTTCACTTGCAATATTAGTTGATATTAAAATATGATTCCCAATGACAGATGCAGATTGGCCTCGTGCTCGCCTACCGAACAGAATTGCCAAGCTGAACCAACCTCTCCAAACATGCCGACGGCCCATGTTTGTGGTTTATAGTCGGCACGGGCACCAGCCTGCATCTGGGTATAGCTGGCCTTCTGATACTTATAATTATGATTTACATAATCGCGAATACTGACCGACATATTAGCATAAGGCATCACAATCTTATGACTCAGGTTGGCTGCATAGCCACCCTTGGCATAGATATTCAGCGACCAGTCATCATTCAACGTTTTGAGCCATTGCGCTGTCAACTCGCCATAGACCCGGGCATATTCCACTTTCCGCTCTACATATTCGTATGACTCACGATGGCTCAGATAACCTGCTTTCAGCTGCAGGTGCCAGTCGCCACATCCATAGAGCGCTGTAGCACCCACATCCCAACGATGCTGATGATACATGGTAAGAGCCATCAGTATGGGATAGTCCTGTCCTGATGAGGTGCCCACCACATGCTCATCGCTAGCACGCTTGTCGTAGGCTGCATATAGCAGCAAGGCCTTTTCGTTCTTAGCCGACTGACGTCTCCAACCAAACGTCAGACTGGTCTGTTGGCGATAAAGGGTTGTCAGTGGTAGTGAGTTGTACTCATCAGAGAGACGCTTGTATTGGTGTATGGCATGACTGAAATGAGCCTGCCAACCACCATGCGACACAGGCTGCACGTCGAAGGCCAAGGCTGCCCCTTTACCTTCGTAAAAGATATCACGATTAGACCCAGAGAATCTCACGTAGCTAGTGCCAAGCCCAGTCATCTGCAACTCACCCATACCATTTGCTTCACCATAGAAATCCACATCGGCCGTCTGGCGATAGATGTTTCCTTCTAATGACAATCCCACGTGATATGCCCCCATCTTACGGGCAGCACCAGCTTTCAACGACAAATCGGACACGATGCCACGCATACGTGGGTCGTAGGTACGATACTCCTGTTCGGCACGGAACTTCAATTCGCCACCCAGCATCCATAGTCCTTTCTCAGCAGCATATCCACCAGAGAACAGATAACGCTCGCGCTTGCTATCACCCCCTATGCTATCGGCTATCACGTCAGGATATAGCAAATCCCAATCGGCCACATTATTATATACCTTATTATCATGCTGACCATTGGCATAGGCTGCCTTTCCCCATACCACAGATGAAGGTGTGAGACGAACATATGAACTAGCCGAGATCTCTGGCAACAAGAATCCTGTGCCCTCTTCTACGCGGAAAGCATCGCTTTGATGGCGATAGTCGGTCTGAATACTCAACTCCGTAAAGGGTTTCAGATAGGCATGCGTCATCAAGGCTGGGTTTTGTAAGGCTTCACTATACGTTTGTCGCCAAATGGAGTGGCGCTCCACATAAGCAGAATCCTGACTGGCAGCTTCGACAGCTGTCAGGAAACACAATAGCAAGAGAGAGCTATATCTGAATGTACGCATACTAATCTAAAAATATAATGTTTAACTTTGCCTGACTTCGGCCGCTACCTGTCAGCTCCACATAATCGCTCACAGCTCTGAACGAGCGTACACGGCGTGTTCCCTTAGAGTCGCTATAACTCATCACTCCCTCCACATGCACTTGGTAAGCACCACGCAATAGCTCTATCTGCACTTCGGCACCTGTGAAATCGGCTGTACTAACCACATGCTTGGTGTTCAGATTGGTGATCTGAGCCATCGCCTGAACACGGTCTATCGTCAGCGTATCGCCACCATCCAATTGGATAGTAGCCAGTGTCATATAGTCATCATTGTCCTGATGGCAGGCCACCAGCATCAGCGCTACTGCCAGGGTGAGAATTGTGAATATCTGCTTCATATCTTTACATTCATTTCAAGTCCGAAATAAGGTTTGGTATGCCGACGTATGAGTTTACCATAACTCTCATAGTCAGGCGAATAATCCCAGATTCTGTTGCAGAACATCGCTACATTCAAACGGTCGTTCAACAGTTTCTTGGTAATCTTCAGATTCAGATGCATCGCAAAGGGTACTGTGCTCTTGGTATAATTGGTAGATGAACGCACCAACCATTTCAGGTAAGCATCCGAGGCGCATTCCGCTGTCCACTCGTGGATATCGCCTTTAGCGTCCATATATGCATCAGGCTCACTACTCAATGCATCGTGCTGCGACGAGGTGTACCACTGGCATTGAGCTGAAACAGAAAAGCCTAACTTGAGTTTCGGAACATCGGTATCGAACATGAAATTGGTGTTCGCCATCTCGTTTACGATGCCCTCATCATCATGATATAAACCCACATATTGCAGGCGACTACTACCCACTACCACACTTGGACGTTCCATGATGAGTTGAGAATTACGGTAGGTGGTTCGGAACCACGCACCAGTGATGGTAAGACGGGTATAGAGGCGCGGTATGCGCTTCGAGGCAAACGTCAGTTCCACACCTTCCTTCTTGGTCTGACTACCATTCTCGTAGTGCGTATAGGCACACAATTCTGATAGCAACTCGTAACTCAGATCATCGGCATACTTATTATATTCATAAGCTTCATAATTGGTCTGACTGCGGAAGCCTGATGTCATATTCTCATTAAAATAGGTCACCGTCAGTCGGTTTCCGCCCACATTCAAATCGCCAGTCACCTCCCATTTCAGGTTGCGTGCTGCTTCCAGACTGGCATTGGTACCAGGGATGATATAGGTACGATAGTTTATACGACTCAGCGACGGATCTACGTTATAATATTTAAGTTGCAACAGGTCGATATAAGCCGGATCAGGAAACAGCTGATCAATAGTTGGCATCTTGGTATGCTGACCTACACCGCCAGAAAGGCGGACAAATGAAGGCTGACCAAACATTCGGAATCGTGGGAAAGTAAAGCCGATATTGGCGCGTGGGTCCAGATACCACTGACCATGCATCACATAGTCAGCAGGCAAGTTCAGCATTTGCTGCGCACGCACACCCGCCATCAGTTCTAACTGGCAACCACCCACTGGAAAGGTAGCCTTCTCCTCGGCATAAAACGAAAGGGTGTGGTTAGCAGGCTTTTCTGTCAGACTGCGCATACGTATCTGAGCAGTAGGATATACTGGACGTTCAGGGTCGAACACCTGACCACGACCGTAGTTCTTATCCAAATTCCAATCAGCGCCTAGCAGCAAGGTGTTGGCTACTTTCTTGCTGGGAATCTGCAAACGGGCGTTCAGCTTCAGAAACACATTCAATGGTTTGCCATCTACATCCTGACTGGCATCATAGACATAAGGCAATATCAGCGCATCATACTCACCTTCTTCTGTATTAAGCACAGCGCCTGTCATGCTCTGCAGACTGACTGTTCTGGTGCGCGCTATCTTATCGTGCTGATAGGATGCTGCCGCCATCAACTCGGCTCCTTTCAACCAGATGGGACGATGCATCTTCAGTTCAAGTTTATTTGAAACCGCCACACGGTTATAACTCTGCTTGTATTTGTCGATAGCGCCTTTGTTCAAATCAGGGTCTTGCTTTTCATCATCAAACGAGCCTGTATAATCAAGGTTTGTTGACAGTTTCAGGTCGTAATGGGCACGCTGCCAGGTGTGCCCCATGCGAGCCGATAAGGTCACACGACTATAGTTATTCAACAGGTTACGAGGGTCGGCTTTCGAATCAAGATAGTCTGCACTCAGATTCAGCGTGGTGTGCTTATCCCACTCGAAGGCCTTGGCCAGATAAAACAGCTTAGAGCCCATGTCTGACTTGAGACGTGCCTGCAGGTCGTGACCGCCACGACGGCGTTCTATCTTCACTAGTCCGCTGGTCAGGTCGCCATACTCTACCGAAGGTATGCCTCGCACTATCTCTACGCTCTCTATATCATCGGTTGATATCGTACGCATGTCAACACCTGCATTCGTATTGTCGCGACTGGTAGCTGCCGACTCCCAGGCGCCACTCACCTGCTGCATATTAGCATTGGTGGCGATGCGAGCCCCATCTACGAGGAAGCTGGTACCCAGCGAGGAGGTGGCGTAGTTAGCTCCTTGTGGACTGGCCTCACGCAGACGAATACTATTGGTAGCATTCAGCACAGGATCCTTACTGCTACCACCAGGCAACAGCTCCAGCAGGTCGGAAAAGCTAGATGGCTGCAGATGCTCCATGGCATGCTTCTCTATGCGTGATGAGCTAGTAATGCCACGACTCTCCTGAGCCGTCACTACCACCTCGCCAAGCTTGCTCACCTCGGCCTCCAACTGATAGTGCCCATTAGCCACAGCATTCACGGTGAGGGTTTTATAGCCAATGTAGGTTATCTTAATTCGTTGCGGATAATTATTTTTAGGTATCACAAAACGCCCCTCTGCATCAGTAACGGTGAGAGGACGGCGTTTTGTAACATCCGAAATAGTGGCTCCAATAATTGGTTCCTTTGTATCCTTATCAGAAACCAATCCGTATATAACATTCTGAGCTACAACTACTTGTGTAATCATCATCACGATGACTATATAAATAAACCTTTGCATCTGCATACTTATTCTAAACGTAACACAAAGGTACAGTAGAAATACGAATTACGCAATACCTAAAAATTGGGGTTTTACGCCACTTGCTTTTTTACTTGTTCTTTTTATAATATTCCAATCCGAGCTGAACATTCTTGATAACTGCCTCAGAACTGTAGGTAGCACCTGTCACGCCGTCAACCTTCAGCTTTTGGGCTTCGCTCACTTTCAGGTTGTTCCACTTGTCGAAAAGGGCTTTCTTCACGCGGGCATAGTACTTGGGCGTCTCCTGATTCTTCAGGGCTTCAATCTTCACCACCTTGTTCTTCTTGATGTAGATTTTAAGTGGGGTAGGGCCGTTATAACCTTCGACGTTTTTGCCCAGTGTGGTGGTGTTGACGATGTACATACCATCCTCTTTGGTGAGGGTGTCGTCTTTCACACCGGCACTCTGAATGCAGAGTGCCAGTGCTACGATGCTAAACAATTTAATCTTATTGTTCATATGATGCGAAATTTTTAAAAGTTAATATTCGGGATTTTGAGTGAGGTTGCGATTGCGACCTATCTGCTGCTCGGGGATGGGCAGCAGCGAGCGATACGACTTCCAGTTCACCTTTTTGTAGCTGGTGCTGCCATACACGGCGTCGGCACGGCCGGTGCGGTTCAGGTCCATCCAGCGATGACCGCCCTCGAAGAAGAACTCCTTGCGGCGCTGCTGCTCAATCTCCATCAGCAGGTCGGTCTGACTGGTGCTGCCTGCATAGTCGGCGAGTGCAGCGCGATGGCGAATTGTGTTGATGTCGGCCACGGCTTGCTGCATGTTGCCCAGATGCACACTGGCTTCGGCACGTATCAGATACTGCTCGGCCAGTCGCAGCAGCACATAGTACTCGTAGTTGGCCGAGCTGCTGGGCGTGGTCATGTTCTTATATTTATAAGGATAATAGTAGGTCTTACCGCCGCTGCCGGCTTTCTCGCCTATCCACTGGTTGCGCAGGTCGGCGGGTTCCGATCGCAGGTCGGCCACCAGTTCGTCGCAGAAGTAGTAGCTGGCATAAGTGGCACGGGCGTTAGGGATAAACAGATTGCCGATGCGGGTGTAGCCCACGTAGCTGCCTGTGCCTGTGAATCCCTCCTGATTGCTCTGCAGGATGGCCTCGCTACTGGTGGCCAGGAACACGCGGTCGGCTGTTTCCAACTGGTAGCTGCTGCCCTGTCCGCCATCGGCTGTAGGTATCAGTTTGTTGGCCTCGCTGATGGCCTTGTCCCACTGTTCGGTATAGAGATATACGCGGGCCAACAGGGCTGTGGCGGCATCGGTCGTGATGCGTGTTCGACCATTGCCTGAGCCTTTCAGCAACTGCTGTGCCTGCTGCAGGTCGGCTATAATCTGCTGATACACCTCGGCTTTGGGTGTGCGTGGTGCAGTAGCCGTCACGCTCACGTCGTAGGTAGTGAGCAGAGGCACATCGCCAAACAGATTAACCAGGTAAAAATAGGCGTTGGCACGAAAAAACAGTGCCTCGCCACGATACTTGTTCAACTCGTCGGCTGGTAGCACCGTCGAGCCCTCAACATGCCCCAGAAAGTCGTTGGCACCATAGATGCTGGAGTAAGGGGTGCTCCACAGATTAGAGATGTAGTCGGTGGATGAGTTGTAGTTGTTCTGATTCAAATCGGCAAACTGACCTGAGCGCGCCAGCAGCTCGTCGCTGAGCTGACTTACATAGAGCTCCAGACCCTGATAGTACATCAGGTTGTTCAGGAAGTTTTCGGTATAGAATCCTGTGGCTGCTGTGCGAATGCCTTCGGGGGTAGAGAAAGTCACATCGGCTGTCAGCGAGTCGGTGGGGGGATCAATCTCGAGTATGCTCTCGCACGATGTGAGTGCCAGGGCGGTGGCTAATGATAATGCTATATTTCTGAGTTTCATACCTATTTATATTTAGAATGTTACATTGAGTCCGAACACTACCGATTGTGTGGGTGGAACGGCGTTAGTAGATGTCTCAGGATCGTAGGCGTCGTAGTTGGTGATGGTCACCAGATTCTTGCCCTGAACGTAGATCTGCAGGGCGCTGATGCCCAGTCGGCCCACCAGTTTCTGGTCGAAGTCGTAAGCCAGTCGCACGTTCTGTAGTCGCAGATAGCTACCCGTACTGAATGCAGCATCGCTGTACGACATGTAACGGTAGTAAGCGTCGTAGATGTCGCTGGCACTGGTGGTGGTCAGTCCGGGATACTTGGCGTCGACACCCGGTGTGGTCCAGTAGTTGCTGGCCATCTCGCGGGTTACGTTTTCGCTCATACCCAGTGGGTAGTAGAATATCCACAGATAGCCGTACTCCATTGGTTTGTTGCGGTAGTACAGATTGAAGTCGAATGTCAGGTTTTTCCATTTGATGGTGTTCTGTAGTCCGGCATAGTATTTTGGGTCCTTGCTGCCCAGTGTCACATAGTCGTTGGTGCTGTTGATCTTGCCGTCGCCATTCTGGTCCTGCACCATCGGCACACCCGTCTGGTTATCCACACCCAGATACTTGTAGCCGCGGATGATGTTCACCGACTTGCCAATCTCGTAGGTGTTGTAGTAGCCCGAGTTTTCCAGATCGGCAAACTTGGTGAGCTTATTGTTGGGGATGGTGAGTGTGAACTGGGTGGTCCAGCGGAAGTCCTTGGTCTTGATGTTCTGCGTGTTCAACTCCAGCTCCACACCTTTGTTCACAATCTCTGCATCGAGGTTCGACATCATGTATGAGAATCCTGTCTGATTGGGCATATACAGTCGGGTGAGCAGATCCTTGCTGGTGTTGTGGTAGTAGTTGGCTGTGAGCAGAATGCGATCGTTGAAGAATCCCAGTTCCAGTCCGATGTCGAACTTATCGGTGGTTTCCCAGTGCAGATCGTCGTTGGCCAGATTGTTAGGCACGATGCCCACGCCGCCCTCGTAAGGATAGTTGCTGGTGGTGTATTTGGTCATGTACTGATAGTCGGTGATGCCGTCGTTACCAGTGCGACCTGTTGATACGCGCAGTTTGCCGTAGCTCAGCCACTTCAGGTTGTTCTTGATGAACTTCTCGTTGCTGAACAGCCAGCCTAGTCCTATCGAGTAGAAATTGCCATAGCGGTGGTTCTTACCGAATCGCGAAGAACCGTCGCGACGGAATGTGGCGTTGAGCAGATAGCGATCCTGCCAGTCGTAGGTGATACGTCCGAAGAACGATGCACTCTTGGTCTGTGTGGTCGGGTTCTGGTGATAGATAATCTGCGATGCAGCCGTAGCATCCTTCAGGAAGATGTCGCCAGGATAATTCTGTCCGCGCATATACATCGTGTGAGTGTCGCCGTTCTGATAGGTGGCGCCCAGCAGAAAGTCGGCCTTGCCACCCAGCAGCTGGCAGTTGTAGGTAATCTGTGGCTCGATAATCAGCGTGCTGGTGGTCATCGAGTAGTAGAGCGCCTGGTTGTAGGCCGTATTGCTCAGCGGATGATAGTAGTTGCGTGGATACAGATTCTGCTGATTGCTCGAGCTGTAGTTGTAACCCATCTGCACCTTGGCAGCCAACTGGTCCCAGATGCGATAGCTGCCGTTGAAACTGGCGTTGAGCGATGTGGCATCGTTGGTGCCCTCATAGTTCAGTATGCGCAGAGGGGCAGTGTGGTTGGTATTTTCCAGCAGCCAGTATGGATCGCCGTTCTCGTCGTATGGTGGCAAGTTGGGTTGCGACACCACAGCCGAATAGCCTGCACCCGAGGCGTCGGCATCCATGGTGAGTTTGGTGAGCGATATGCCTGCATCCAGATGCAGACGGTGGTCGTCGCTCTGGTGCTGCACGTTCGATCGGCCTGTCCAGCGGGTGTACTTATCGTCGCCAACGGTGACAGTGCCCGAATTATAGTAGCCACCGCTAATCATAAACGAGGTGTTCTTGTTGCCACCCGACACATTCAGCTGTATGTCGGTGCCCCATACGGTATTGCCAAACAGAATGTCCTGCCAGTCGTAGGTGGTATGCTGGTCCCAGAGTGTCAGGTCGGGGAACTTGGCTGGTGTCAGGTCGGCATCCGTCACGTAGCCCTTGGCCTTATCGGCCTCGAAAGCCTGGCGGCGCAGGGCTGTAAACTCCTCGGTGTTCAGAAAGTCGAGTCGTTTGCTCATAAACTGGGCGGTGGTGCTCATCTTCAGGTTCACCTTCACACGCCCTTCGCGACCTTTCTTGGTGGTAATCAGTACCACACCTTTCGAACCGCGCGTACCATAGATGGCTGTGGCGTCGGCATCCTTCAGCACCTCGATACTCTCAATGTCGTTAGGATTGATGAGCGACAGCTCGTCGGGCAGTCCCAACAGTCCGGTCGATGTGTAGGCGATGGGGTTCTCAGGGTTAGAGTTCAAGGGCACGCCATCCACGATATAGAGCGGTTCTTTGTTGCTCGACAGCGTGCTGGCACCACGGATAACCATACTGGTTGAACCACCTCCTGGCACACCTGATGCCTGCGCCACATACACGCCCGATGCTGTTCCCTGCAGGGCCATGATGGGGGCATCTTGTGTGGCCTCGCTCACCACGTCGCCTTTCACCTTTGATACGGCGCCAGTCAGCTTCTTGCGCGACTGCTGACCGTAGCCCACCACTACCACATCATTGAGCGAGTAGCCATCCTCGTGCAGTTGGATGATGCCCAGATTGCTCTTGGCATCCACTATCTTCAGTTCTTGTTTCTGGTAACCCAGATAGTTGATGGTTAGCACGATAGGCACCTTATTATGATTCAGTTGCAGGTTGAAACAGCCTTCGCTATCAGCCACGGTGCCCTCTTTCGAGTTGTTCACTCTGATGGTGGCACCAATCAGCGGGTTGCCATGCGCATCCACCACCTTTCCTTTCAGCAGTCGGGCGCTCATATTTTCAGAAAAAAGGAAAAGGAGTGTTAATAATACGAAATATATCTTTGTTTTCTGAGACCATTGCACAACAGTCTCAGACAAAATGCGTACTTTTGTCATGCTTATTGATTTTATCAAGGAATAAGTAGGGCACCGCCGCTGTTGCACATCTATTGCCGTAGGGATGCAACAGGGTGGTGCCTTCACACTTAATGGATAAAGTTACTTCTTGGCCTCGGCCTCTTTCTGGGCGTGATGACCGCAACCGCCCTGCTTGCCTTCGTGCTTGCCGCAGCCGCCTTCCTTACCTTCGTGCTTGCCACAGCCGCCTTCCTTGCCTTCGTGCTTGCCACAGCCCTTGCCTGCACTCTGCTTCATAATCTCAGCCTGGTACTTGGCATCGGTCAGTGTCTTCAGCAGCGCCTCGGCATTAGCCTTCTCTGCATCGTAGCTCACGCTTACGGTCTTGGCCTGTAAGTCCACACTCACTTCCTTTACAGCTTCATTAGCCTTCAGGGTCTTCTCTACACGCTTAGCGCAGTTCTGACAGCGAATGTTTGTTACCTTGAACTTCACGTTGTCTGCTAATACGTTCATTGCGAACAGAGCAGCAAACATCATCATTACAATCTTTCTCATGTCTCTTAAAAATAAATTAAATGTGACTAATAATAGTTGTTTTGTTAATAAACGCTTGCAAAGTTACGCAAAAATTGCCTAACTCAGTCAATTTTAACCTGTCCAAAAGGGCAAAATCACTACTTTTGGGTATTAACAGCAGGGCATAAAACAATGTACATAATAGCTAAAAAAAGCATTTTGTTTGCAACTTTCCACAACTTTTTGTATCTTTGCGGCGTCAAAATTACATAACTTAATCAATAAGACAATGAAGAAAGTGATTTTCGCCGTTGCACTAGCCCTGGGAAGTTTGGCAGGCTCGGCACAGAATTTTAAAGCAAACATGGACACGAGTGTGAAACCTGGTGATGACTTCTGGCAGTATGCCGTTGGTTCATGGCTAAAGGCTAACCCTCTCGACAAGCAGCATCCACAGAATGGTGCTTTTACTGATTTGAGCGAATTAAACAATGATCGCATCAACGCACTCATTCTGAAGGTTGCCGACCAGAAGAATCTGCCTCAGGGTAGCGACGGTCAGAAGATTGGTGCTATCTATCGCCTCTATATGGATAGTGTAGGTCGCAATAAGTTGGGATATCAGCCCATCCTGCCTTATCTGAAGCAGGTGCGTGGCTTGAAGACTCGCGAAGAATTGCTGAAGCTGATGTACGAGCTCGACAGCAAGGGATTCAATACTGCCCCATTCGGCATTAGCCTGAGCCTCAACCCCTTCAAGTCGTCAGAGCTTATGATGAGCGTGGGGCATGGTGGTGCTTCGCTGGCTCAGGAGTATTATGCCGAGCCTAACGAGACACAGAAGAAAACCGTAGAAGCCATTAAGAGTCTGAACAAGGATTACTTCAAGATGGTAGGCTACAACGATGCCGACGCCGAGCGCATGATGCAGGCCGAGTGGGCTATTGAACATAAGATAGGTGTAAAAACCCTGAACCAGGTTGCCAGCCGCAATCCTATGCTCACCATTCACATCATGTCTTGGGAGCAGCTATTGAAGGACTTTAAAGGCATCGACTGGGTAGCTTATCGCGACGCCATAGACTATCCAAAAGATATCGATACCGTTAACGTAAGTCAGCTGGAGCCTCTGCATATAGTAGAGGATATTCTGGCTAATACCAGCATCGACGATCTGAAGGCTTATATGGAATTGCATGTCATCAAAGCCTTCTCAGGCTATCTCTCTGACGACTTTAGCAAACGTGCCTTCGAGGCCGACAAGATTATCTCTGGTGTTCAGGAGCAGAAACCACGCTGGAAGCGTGCTGTATCTACAATCAGCAGCAACCTGGGTGAGACCGTTGGTAAGTTGTATGTTAAGGAGTATTTCCCCGAGAGCAGCAAGCAGCGTGTATTCCGTTTGGTAAAAGACCTGCAGCAGGCCTTTGAGGACCGCCTGAAGGAGAACACCTGGATGAGCGAAGAAACTAAAGCCAAGGCTATCGAGAAGTTGCACTCGATGATCATCAACATAGGCTATCCTGATAAGTGGGAAGACATGGAGAAGTTTGTGGATATCCGCGAAGATCAGAATCTGGTTGAGAACTATATCCGTATCAATCAGGAGGCCACTAAGGCTATCCTCCGCAAATACTGGCGCCAGCCTGTGGATAAGCACATGATGGCCTGCACACCACAGACCGTTAACGCTTTCTACAACCCCCTGTTCAACAGCATTAACTTCCCTGCAGCTATCCTGCAGCCACCATTCTTCGACCCAGAGTCTGACTATGCTGCCAACTATGGCGCCATCGGTGTGGTGATTGGTCATGAGATGAGTCACGGATTCGACGACCAGGGTTGCCAGTTTGATAAGGATGGAAACCTGAAGAACTGGTGGACAGCCGACGACAAGACAAAGTACAACGAGCGCACCAAGGTGCTGGCCGACTGGTTCTCAGAGCAGGAAGCCGTACCAGGTTTGAAGGTTAACGGCCAGAAGACACTTGGTGAGAATATTGGTGACAATGGCGGACTGAATATTGCCTATCGCGCTTTTGAGAACCGCATGAAGCAGGAGCCGCTGAAGAAGACCGAAGGCTTTACCCCTGCACAGCGCTTCTTCCTGGCTTACGCCCGTGTATGGGCCAGCAACTCTACACCAGAGTACACCGCCATGCTGGTTAACAGCGATGTTCACTCACCTAACCGTCTGCGTGTGATGGCAGCTCTGCCAATGATTGATAGCTGGTATGAGGCTTTCGGCATTAAGGAAAGCGACAAGATGTTCTTAGCCAAAGACAAGCGCGCCGTGATCTGGTAAGACGACGAAGAGATCAAGCCCTCCAGTACTCCCCGATAAAAGTACTGGAGGGCTTTTTTATTTCCATTCGTCACAAAACACTGCAGAATATCCCAAATATAAAAATAATCTGTTTTAGGTATTGCGACTTTCAGAAAAAACGCATAACTTTGCAGCTGTAATCAAAATGATGCAGAAAATGATTAGAAGGAGTAGATCTCTCATTTATATCTTAGCAACTAAGAGGACTTACACTAGTGTGAGTCCTCTTTTTTTTGTGAACAAATCAGAATATTGTTCGTTTTTAAACAACTTCAATTATGCAGATAAAAAAGGAATACACGCGTGAACTTATTATCACAACAGCCAAAGAACTCTTTCTCAAGAAAGGATTCAGCAAGACCTCGATGCGCGACATTGCCCAAGCGGTTCATATCGGCGTAAGCAACATCTATAATTACTTCGCGAGCAAGGATGAACTGTTTAGAACCATCCTGGCTCCTCTCATCTCAGAACTGGAGCGTATTATGCACGAGCATCACAACATGGACTACCAAGATCAGTTCCTTCAGTATGCTTGCGGCAAGAGCGATGAGATGATAAAAGAACACACACAAGCCTACTTCAGACTGATTAATGACTACCGCGACGAGTTGAAATTGCTTTTGTATCAGGCTCAAGGTTCCACGCTCGAGACCTTCATCGATGACTATACAGAGAAAAGTACACACCAGATACTGGTGTTTATGAATGATTTCAAGCAGAAACATCCAAGGTATAGCGTGATACATACAACGTTCACCTATCATGTACATGTGGTGTGGATGTTCAGTTTCATCTCTGAAATTATCAAGCATCAACTGTCAGCTCAGGAGATTAAAAAGGCCATAGATGACTACATTCAGTTTGAGTTTGTAGGCTGGAGAGCATTAATGAATCAACATCAATAGATAAAGAAGATGAAAATAGAGAAGATCAATGAACTGTTTGAGCGATTTGCCGAACAGTTGCTGAGGGTACGCTGGTGGGTACTCGCAGCCTTTGCGCTGATACTTGTTGTGTCGGTGCTGGGAATGAAACGCATGGTGAAAGAAACATCGTTCGATGATTATTTCATCGAAGATGATCCCATGCTGGTAATGACGGATGAGTTTAAGTCGCACTTCGGCAACGACTACTATGTGGGTGTGCTCACACAATGTGACAATCACTTTACAAAAGCGCATCTGACGACGCTGCGACAACTCTCTAACGAACTGCTTGACAGTCTGTCGTATGCCGACAAGGTTACATCGCTCACCGACATCGAGTTTATGGTAGGTAGCGATGATGGCATGACCATCGAGCAGATAGTGCCCGATGACATCCCTGCCGACGGTTCTGCGGCGATGGATAGCATCAAAGCACGCGCCTATAGCAAGCCCCATGTGGCCAGGAAACTGATATCGGCGAAAGGTGATCTGTCGTGGATCATGGTGAAGCTACGCACCTTCCCTAAGGACAGCGTGTGGAAACAGCAAGGCACGGTGTCGCCAGATATCATTACTGGCCAGGAAGTAGAGCATATCATTCAAAAACCAGCGTACGCATCGCTCCATCCCAAAGGCACGGGCATGCCTTACGTCACCAACTGCAAGACAGAGTATATAGGCAAGGAGATGAGCCGGCTCATGATGATTGCCACTATCATCTGCATGGTGGTGATGCTTTGCATGACGCGCTCCCTTCGAGGTGTGGTTGCCCCTATTCTGTCGGTTATTGGCGGACTGCTGATCACCTACGGCATAGCAGGATGGACGCAAATGTATGTCGATTCGACAGTACTCATGATTCCTACCATCCTATCGTTTGCTGTGGCTATCGCCTACAACATTCATGTGTTCTCTTACTTCCGCGGACGGATGCGCATTCACGGCGAACGTCACAAAGCCGTTGTAGAGACACTGAAAGAGATTGGTTGGTCGGTGTTTTTCTGCGGCTTCACCACTTTGGTGTCGCTACTATCGTTTCTTGTCATCCCTATCCGCCCGATGCACTGCGTGGGTGTTATCAGCTCGATGAGTGTGATGTTCGTACTGCTCACCTCGCTCATCATCTCGCCTATACTGCTTTCGTTTGGAAGAAACATACGCCCCAAAGAAGGCTTTTCTGAAGAGAGCGACACCCGTTGGACAGGAGCAATGGTAAGACTCAGCGAGATGGTTCTACGTAATCCTAAGAAGATTGGCTACTCGTTTCTCGTCATCTGCATCGTGCTCTGTATTGGTCTGTGGAAGATAGAGGCAGCCTTCGACATAGAGCGCACCATGGGTGAGAAAGTGCCCTACGTGAAAGAGGTGATGAATGTGGGCCGCTCGGAGTTAGGCTCACTCTACTCCTACGATCTGGTGGTAGAACTGCCTCACGACGATGAGGCCAAAGAGCCAGAAAATCTCAAGCGGCTTGACGAACTGCAACGGCGGGTGTCCCACTATAAACTGACCAAGCGCACCACCTCGATACTCGACATTCTGAAGGATTTGAACCAGACTCTGAATGGTGGCGATACCGCTTACTATCGCACCCCCGACAGTGAGGAAGAAGTGGCTCAGATGATTCTGCTCTACGAGAATGCTGGCGGCACGGAGTCGGAATACTGGATGGACTACGACTATCGCCGACTGCGACTGATGGTTGAGATTTCCGACTTCAACTCTGCCCAGGTGGAGCAGGATATGGCACAAATCCAGCGCGATGCCGAGGAGTTGTTTCCTGGTGCCAAGATCACCACGGTGGGAAATATCCCACAGTATGTGACGATGATGCAGTATCTCGTCAGGGGTCAGATGCTGTCGTTTGTCATCTCCATCCTGATTATCGGCATGATATTGATGATAGCCTTCCAAAGCATCCGTGTGGGCCTCATCGGCCTGATACCCAACATGATGCCAGCAGTATTCGTGGGCGGCTATATGGGCTGGATGGGCGTGCCGCTCGACATGATGACAGCCACACTACTCCCCATGATGCTGGGTCTGGCTGTGGACGACACGATTCACTTCATCAACCACTCCAAGCTGGAGTTTGATCGCACCATGCAGTATCGGCATGCCATCCGTCGCACGTTCCGCGTGGTGGGTGTAGCCATCGTCACCACGTCTATCATCACCTCGGCGGTATTTGCCAGTTTCTGCACATCGGGCTGCACCATGTGCCTCAACTTTGGCCTGATGGCCATCATCGGCATTATGTCGGCTTTGGCTGCCGATTTGCTGGTGACACCTATACTCGTGAATAAATGCAAAGTATTTGGAAAAGAAACAAAATAGAAAAACAAGAATGATTATGAAAAGGATTATCATGCTGTTGATGGCTGCCCTGATGCTGACGGGCAACCTGAGTGCCCAACAACTGTCGGGCCGTGATGTGATACTGAAAGTAAAGAACCGCCCAGATGGCGACACACGCTATGGCGAGATGGAGCTGACACTGCGCAAGAAGAATGGCAGCACACGCCAACGCAAGGTTACTTCGTGGGCCATGGATGAGGGCAAGGATGTGAAGAAGATGATGTTCTTCACCTATCCTGGCGATGTGAAAGGCACAGGCTTCCTGACGTGGGACTACGACCAGATTGGCAAGGAGGATGCCAAGTGGCTCTATCTACCGGCAATGAAGAAGACGCGCCGTATCAGTGGCTCATCGTCGAAGACAGACTATTTCATGGGAACCGACTTTACCTACGATGACATGGGCCAGCGCCACGTGGACGAAGACAAGCACAAACTGCTGCGCGAGGAAACGAAGAATGGCCACAAGTGCTGGGTGGTGGAATCGGTGCCTGTGGATAAGCACGAGCTCTACAGCCGCAAGATATCGTGGATACGCCAGGACTGCCTGATAGCCTGCAGTGTGGAGTACTACGACAAACTGAATAAGCTACATCGTGTGCTCACCATCAACGATATCAAACAGGTACAGGGCTTCTGGACTATCCTGAAGATGGAGATGAAAAATGTGCAGACGGAACATAGCACCACCATCGTGGTGAAGAACTCGCAATACAACGTGAAAGTGGACAAAGCACTCTTCACTGTGGCAAAACTCGAAAAAGGCCTATGAGATCTGTTGTTATCATCGCACTTTTGTGGTGCCTGCTACCTCATCCTGCCGCTGCGCAGGATGAGGATTCGCTCAGTGTGGGCGTAAAGGGATTTGTGGACACGTATCACGCTCTGCGCACCGATGCACCAAACGACTGGATGTCGTCGAGAAGTCGCGTGCGAGGCGAGGTAACCATAGAGCGAAACCATATCGGTGCCTTTATCTCGGCCAATCTGGTGCACAATGCCATTCTGAAAGATCGCTCTGGTTTTCAACTACGCGAGGCTTATGCCTACTATTCCAACAATCACTGGGATGTGCGAGTGGGCCGACAGATTATCACTTGGGGCGTGGCCGATGCCTTGCGCCTTACAGATATCATCTCACCCATGGATTATACAGAGTTTCTGGCACAGGATTACGATGACATCCGCATCCCCGAAGGAGGATTGCGACTGCGCTACTCGCACGAGAAGTGGAGCCTGGAGGCTATAGCCATCCCTGTGAGTGCTTACTTCGAACTGCCCACCGACGAGGCGAATCCCTGGTCGGTGGGTCCGATAGCCATTGATAGCGAGCCCAAGCATCGACTATACAATATGGAGTATGGGGGACGCTTGTCGTTCTTCCTCAGCGGTATCGACTTCTCGCTATCAGCTCTCCACACCTGGAACAAACAACCAGTGCTATACAACGGTCTGGGCGAATACCGCCGCATGACGATGCTCGGAGCCGATGTCTCGATACCAATAGGACAGTTCGTAGTGCGTGGCGAGGCAGCTGAATATCTTGACGAGGCACAATCTGGTACAGGCAGTGGGCAGGTGCCAAGAGCGTCCTCAACCAACATCCTCGCAGCCATCGACTGGTATCCTGGCAGCGACTGGACACTTTCGGCCCAGTATGCCCACAAATATGTGGCACTGGGCGAGCATCGCAACACTGGACTTGCCACCTTTCGTATCTCAAAGGAGCTCTTCCACAATACGCTGGCACTACAAAGCTTTGCCTATATCGATGTGACTAACGGCGGCATCTATAACCGGTTTTCGGCCGACTACGCCCTGAACGACCAGCTGCATGCCATCGTAGGCTACGATTTTTTCCATGCCGATAGCGGTATGTTCAACGTCTATCGCCACAACTCTGAACTATGGCTAAAAGTGAAATATAGCTTCTGATGCCTTCATTCATAACAACATCACGCAGAATATCCCAAATTATTGGCTGTTTACGCAACTATTTGCTACCCAGCCAGGTGAGCTTGCGCCAGAGACCTTCGAGCGGACCGCGCTGATGCTGGCTGAACCACAGGCGACAGAAGAGATACTGCACCAGTACCATGCCAAGGCCAACCAGCACGGCATAGGTGACACCCAGATAGCGATAGCAGGCCAGACCATAACCACAGAAGATGAAACAGCCGATGACCGACTGCAGCAGATAGTTGGTAAGGCTCATGCGGCCGAAGATGCACAGATGCCGGAGCAGCCGGCGCACATCGTAGCTGGCATTCCACGAGGCCACGATAGCAGATACTGTCAGGCTCAATATCAGAAGATTATAGATGGGGGTGAGCCACATGCTTATATCGCTAAAATCTACAAGACTGAACACGGCCACAGCAAAGGCAGAAAAGACAAATATCACCTCCCAGTTCTGCGTGTTATGCCCTTCATTGTAGAACAGTCGATGGCGCCCTAGCTGCATACCTAGAATAAAGAGGCAGAGCAGCTGGGTGAGTCGGCCGCTATACACATTGAATCTCAGGTTCAGTTCAAACCCGTATTGCAGATTTGTCACCACGTTATCCCAAAACGAGCCATGCTCGTGCATGCTCATCACCTTGTAATACATGTCCCAGAGTGCAGAGTGGTCGATGGTGGTGCCCGTAATCAGGCAGAACAGCTCTACCGGCTGAATAGCCAGCAGCACGATGATGGCCCATACCGCTCGCGAGGGCAGGTAGCTAATAGGTATGAGCAGCAAACCATAAACGGCATACAGCATCAGGATATCACCATCATAGAAAGCCACGTTGACAAGTCCGAACATAAAGAGCAGACACATGCGCCAAGCAAACCTTGCAGAGAAGTTGCGCCCCTTTTGCTGCTGATTGTCGTTCATGATATAGAAACTCAAACCAAAGAGCATGGCAAAGATTCCATACATCTTGCCACTGAGCAGCCATGCCAGCGTGCTGGCCACCGCTTGATCAGAGGGCAGCGGATAAACTATCGGCTCTTGAGTAAAGATATTGAAATGCTCTACCGAATGATACAGGATGATGCCAGCCACCGCAATTCCGCGCAGGGCATCAGCAACATCGATACGAGTATTAGGTTTATAATCGGTAAAATACATGCTAAATTTGTTTATGACACTGCAAAATTACAAAAAAGTTATTATATATACTAAACTTTCTTCATATTTAGCATATTTTTGTAATTATTGGTTTGGCTGTTTAGTAAAAATGTGGTATTTTTGCCCTCAGAATGAATAAAGGAACCGCATATTGTTTAGCATTAAGCATTGTAGTGTTGGTGCTCTTCTGCCTCAACCTGCTGTTGGGATCGGTCAGTATTCCAGCAGGCGATGTTGTCAGCATCCTTTTGGGCCATGAAGCCAGCAAAGCCTCGTGGCAGTTTATCATTCTCGAGTCGCGACTGCCTCAGGCCATCACGGCCGCCCTTTGCGGAGCAGCCTTGGCCGTAAGCGGTCTGATGCTGCAAACGGCATTCCGCAATCCACTAGCGGGGCCCAGCGTGTTTGGAGTGAACAGCGGTGCCGGCCTGGGTGTAGCATTGGTTATGCTCTTTTTAGGTGGCGGCTTGTCGGTAGGCTCCGTCAGCATCACAGGTTTTGCCGCCATCCTGCTGGCAGCCTTTGTGGGAGCCATGATGGTGATGGCCATCATCTTTTTCTTCTCCACCCTGGTTCGCAACAGCGTCATGTTATTAATCATAGGTATCATGATAGGCTACATCTCCAATTCGGCCATATCCCTGCTCAATTTCTTCGCCACCGACGAGGGTGTCAAGTCGTATATGGTGTGGGGCATGGGCTCGTTCAGTGGTGTGTCGATGGCCAATATGCCTGTGTTTGCCGCAGTCACCCTGGCAGGCCTCCTTGGAGCCTTGCTACTGATAAAACCCCTTAACGCCCTGATGCTGGGCGACCGCTATGCCGAGAACCTTGGTGTCAACATCATGCGTGTGCGCAACTGGCTGCTGATAGTGACAGGCCTGCTCACCGCCATCACCACCGCCTTCTGTGGCCCAGTAGCTTTCATCGGGCTGGCAGTACCCCATATTGCCCGTCTGTTGCTCACCACCGACAACCATCGCCAGCTGCTACCCGCCACCCTTCTCTGCGGTTCGGTAGTAGCGCTGGTTTGCAATCTGATATGCTACCTGCCAGGCGAGAGTGGTGTCATCCCCCTTAACGCCGTCACCCCGCTTATCGGTGCCCCCGTCATCATCTACGTCATCGCCCGCAAGCGGTAAAGCTACCCTCCCAGGGTACCGTTTTTCTTTGGAAGGCCTGTGTTTATGCGGGAAGTGGCACGGGAGGGTGGTTTAGTCTGCCCTCCCGTTTAGCCTCCCGTTTAGCCTCCCGTGTCGGAGACCAAACTACATTTTTGAATTGTTAAAATGAAAGAATTTGGTACCAAAAACTTGCAAACGGCTTTCAAATTTTGTATCTTTGCACCCGAAATATGAAAAACAGTGCTATGAGACATACCACTCGATTCATTAACCATTAGTTTTAACTTAAAAAAAATCTTTTTTAAAATGATGAAAAATCTAACGCTTAACGGTGAGGCACTTGACGCCTCACTTGAGGGAATCCTTGCGATTGTGCAGTTCCTGAACACCAACTATCAGTTCCGTTTTAATCAGCTGAACGGTAAGGTAGAGTTTGTAAACCTGAAGTCGGCTCCCACAGAGTGGCGCGACCTGACCGACCCTGCCATCAACAGTATTATACTGAAGGCCAGGATGGAACAGATTTCCAAAAACAGCCCCAAGGAGATGATTATGGAGTATGTAAACTCTGAGGATGTGGCGCGCTACGATCCCATCAACGAGTATCTGAACCAACTACCTAAGTGGGACGGACAGAACCACGTGGCCCGCTTGTTCGGACGTATCCCTGGCATCACCTCCGAACAGCTGGATTTTCTCTGTGTATGGATTCGCTCAATGGTGGCCCACTGGCGACAGATGGACTTGCTGCACGGCAATGAGTGCGTGCCCGTGCTGATAGGTAACCAGGGTTGCGGCAAGACCACATTCTTTACCCGACTGCTGCCTCCTATGTTCCGACAGTACTACATGGACCACCTGAACACGGCCAACCAGAACGACAAGAACATGGCGCTGACCAACAATCTGCTGGTGAACATCGACGAGCTGGATGGATTTACACCCAAGCAGATGACCAAGCTGAAGCAGCTGCTGTCGGTGAGCATGATGAACTATCGACCCATCTATGGCAAAACGCAGCAGGTGTTGCACCGCTATGCCTCGTTTGTGGCCACCACCAACAATCCACACCCCCTGACGGATGTGACAGGCAGTCGCCGATTCATCTGCATGACCATCCCCGACGGGCAGTTTATCAACAACGATGGCGAGATAGACCACGATCAGCTGTTTGCCCAGATCATCTACGAACTGGACGTACAGAAGGCTCCCTTCTGGTTTAACAATGCTCAGGTGGCGCGCATACAGGAGCTGAACCTGAACTACATGGCCAAGAAGGATATGCTGGAGATCGTGAGCAGCTGCTTCCGCAAGCCTAAGGAGGGAGAGAAGGTGAAACCCCTGGGCATCAAGGAAATCCTGAAACTCATCAGGCGCGAGTATCCCACTCTGAAGGATGATCACGGCACCATCACCTATCTGGGTCGTGCCCTGAGCATGCAGGGATTTGAGCGCACAGAGCACTCGCATGTGGCTCACTACAAGGTGATACCACTCAAGGCGGCATAGTTCCCACCGGGAGGCTATACGGGAGGCTAAACGGGAGGGTGTAAACAGCTACCCTCCCGCAGCCCAAACCCGCATAAACACAGGAGTTCTGACAAAAAAACGTGAGACTAAACAAAAACAAAAAAAAAGAAACTTATGAACAACATGATTGATTACCGCTACGTGCCCAGTTACTACATGCACTGTCTTCAGACTGCCTGCCCTATGGCCAGCAACTGTCTTCGCCAGTTGGCCACTCAGGCCATGCCTAAGGATACCGTCAGCATCAGGATCGTGAATCCGCTGCTGACAGAACAGACGGACAAGTGCCAGTTCTATCGCTCGGCCGAGCCCCAGACTTATGCCCGAGGGTTTGTGAACATGAAGGAGCACATGCTGCCCCGACAGTATAATGAGTTTATGTACCGACTCATAGGCAAGTTTGGCCGAACGGGCTATTTTGAGCGCCGCAGGGGAGAAAGACTCTGCTCGCCTGAAGAGATAAAGACGATAAAGACCGTGCTGCACGATCTGGAGCTGCCCCAGTTGAAGTTTGATGCCTTCGAGGAGCATGTCAACTGGTGCGACTGAGCAAGCATAGCAGTGCATCCCAGCCGTACTGGAGTGCGCCCCGGGGCGTACTCCAGTACTTTAGTTGGCGCACTGCATTGCTCCGGCAGGCGCACTGAGCCCGAAACGAAGACACAACATCGCCATCCAAGTATTTTATCGGTCAAAAGTTTCGTTGTTTCGAGGATAATTCGTATTTTTGCACATGATTATCAAATTCCAGTTAAGAAATGAAACGAGAACTATTACTCCTTGCCATCGGATTCGCGATGGCCGCACAAGCACAAGAGCCACAGGCACCAGTGTTCGAGACTTCGGCTAAGGACGAGATTGCAGCCAACAGATTTCTGGCCGGCAGCAATTATCTGGACTACGACCGACAACTGCCCGACAAGGCGCTGACCCCCACCCCAAAAGGCTACGAACCTTATTATATGAGCCACTATGGCCGCCACGGTTCGCGCTGGCTTATCAGCGACGGCAACTACTCCAAACCTATTGCCACGCTGAAGGCTGCCAAGGATCAAGGCAAGCTGACACCGCTTGGCGAGAAGACACTGGCCACCATCGAGGCCATCTATGCCACAGCCGACAAGCGACTGGGCGACCTGACCACCGTGGGCGAGCGCCAGCATCATGGCATCGGCAAGCGCATGGTTCAGAATTTTCCTGAGATATTCAAGGCCAAAAACCTGAAGATAGATGCGCGCAGCACCGTGGTGAACCGCTGCATCCTCTCAATGATAGCCGAATGCGAGGAACTGGCTGCCGCCAACCCCACCGCACAGATTCACAACGACGTGAGCGAGAGTCTGCAGTACTATCTCAACCAGCCTTGGGAAGGCGTGGTGAAAGAGATGGGCAAGACCGGCGACAAGGAAGTGAGCCACTACACTCTCAAATGGACGCACCCCGAGCGACTGATGAAGGAGCTCTTCAACGATCAGGCCTACGTGTATAGCAATGTGAATGCCAGCTCGCTGATGCGCCAGCTGTTTCACGTGGCTTGCAACATGCAGAGCCACGACACCGACCTGGAGCTCTTCTCGCTGTTCACCGATGATGAGGTTTACGACCTGTGGCGACTGAACAACGTGGGCTGGTATCTCGACTACGGCCCATCGCCTGTGTCGGGTGGAAAAATGCCTTTCAGTCAGACCAACTTGTTGAAGAATATCATTGCCACAGCCGACACCGTCACCCAGACTCAGGCCACCCTGCGTTTTGGCCATGAGGTGTGCGTGATGCCTCTGGCCTGTCTGCTGGAGTTAGACAACTGTGGCCTGGCCGTGAGCAATCTCGACGACCTCGACACCTACTGGCGCAACTATCGCATCTTCCCCATGGGCTGCAACATCCAGTTGATTTTCTATCGTCCCAAAAAGGGAAAAACAGGCGACATCCTGGTGAAAGCCCTACTGAACGAGCGCGAAGCCTATCTGCCCATCAAGACCACCCAGTGGCCCTACTACAACTGGCAAGAGCTGCGCCAATATTACCTCAATAAATTGAAATAACTGCATCGCTACGCCCAAAAGGCGCTCAAATGATGCAGCATATTTTAGAATCCCTATTTATAGGGATTGCACAGGTCGCAAAAATTGTGTACCTTTGCACCCAAAAAAAATATATGGCGCAATATAGCAATCCCTTCTTAGCGGTTATCAATCACGAATCGGTCTGTCGCCCTCCTGTCTGGATGATGCGACAGGCTGGTCGCGTATTGCCACGCTATCGCAATCTGACCAAGACACATCCTTTTCGCACAATCATGGCCGACGCCAAGCTGGCTGCCGAGGTGACGCTGATGCCTATCGATGATATGGGCATGGACGCTGCCATACTGTTTAGCGACATACTGGTGATACCTGAGGCACTGGGTGTGAAGGTGGAATGGACCAGCGAGGGGCCTGCTTTCCCACAGCCACTGTTGACAGCTGAGCATCCCGCAGCACAGTTGAGCTTCAATCCCGACCACCTGACGCATGTGGCCAACACACTCGACGAGATAGCAAACCAGAAGACGGGCGACACGCCTGTGATAGGATTCTGCGGCGGACCGCTCACCTGCCTTTGCTACATGCTGGCCGGGCGCGACAAGAGCATGCAGTTTACAGAGGTGGTGCGCTATCTCTATACTCATCGCGAGGAGGCGCTGCAACTGCTCGAAGCCATCACCAGCGCTTCTGAGCATTACGTACAGCTGCAGGCGGCTCACGGCATAGCTGCTTTTCAGATATTCGAGTCGTTTGGTGGCGTGATATCGGCAGAGCTCTATGCCGAGATGGTGCTGCCCTTTGTGCGCAGGATAACGGCTGCTGCCCGACAGCACGGACTGCCCGTCATCTTCTTCCCCAAAGGATTCGGCACAGGCATACAGATGCTGAGCCTGCAGGACTGCGACTATGTGAGCATAGACTGGCAGACGCCACTGGTCACAGCCCGACAGCTGGTTGACCCGGCACTGGGGCTGCAGGGCAATATGGAGCCACGACTGCTGTTTGCTCCACAGGCAGTGATAGCACAGCATCTGGAGCGCTACTGGCAGTTCTTCAAAGAGAACCCCAATTGGATTTTTAACCTGGGCCACGGCCTACATAAGGATACGCCACTCGAGAACGTGCGATTCGTCACCGAGTGGTTTAAACAGAAACAGAAATAAAAATTTAGTAACGAGATGTTTTTAGGATTACTCTTGACAACCATGATGGCCGTTGAAGGCCCGGAAGTGACACCCGCCGACACTACCACGGCGCGCTCTTTTGCACTCGACGAGGTAGTGGTGAGTGCATTCAAGACTAACAAGTATGATTTGATGCCTGCATCGCGCTCAGCGCTGTCGGCACGACAGATTAGCAATCAGCAGATAAACGGCATCAAAGAGCTGACTGCCGTTATCCCTAATTTCTATATGCCCGACTATGGTTCGAGAGCCAGCTGCCCTGTGTATGTGAGAGGTGTGGGCAACAAGTCGGACGGCACAGGCATCGGCTTCTACGTGGATGGCATGCCATTCTACGAACCCCTGTCGTTTGATACCGACCTGGGTGACATCGCATCGGTAGAGGTGCTGCGCGGCCCGCAAGGCACACTCTATGGTCGCAACGCCATTGGTGGCATCATCAACATCAGCACCCGCAACCCGCTGGAGTATCAGAACACCCGTGTGCGACTGGGCTACGGACGCTATAACGACCTGCGCACACAGATATCCAACTATACCAAACTCTCAGATAAGTTCGGCTTCACCTTCGGCGCGCTCTATCATCATAACGATGGCGCCTTCCGCAACAGTTATCTCGACGAGAAGGTGGATAAGATGAACGAGACGGAAGAACGTATCGGACTCTACTATAAGCCTGCCGAGGACTGGCTGGTGAGACTGACGAGCAACTTCACCTACAGCGACCAGGGCGGCTATCCCTATGCACCTGTGGACACAGAGACCAACACGCTGCAGGACATCAGCTACAACCGCTACAGCTCGTTCCGCCGACTGATAAGCACCAACGGACTGGGCATCACCTACACAGGTCCTGTGGTAAGTTTCAACAGTCAGACGTCATTCCAGTATATCAACTCAAAGCAGGGCATCGACCAGGACTTCACCACTGTAGATAAGTCGTTTGTAGAGAATGCCCGCCACCAGAACATGCTGTCGCAGGAGTTCACTCTCAAGTCGAGCAGTGAGAGCCGCTACCAGTGGGTGATTGGTGCCTTTGGCATGATGGAGCACGTGGACCGCACCGTTGACAACTTGTCGCCATCGGCAGGCTCACTGAGCCATACCGACTACTGCGTGCCTACCAGCTCGCTGGCCATCTATCACCAGAGCACCTATAACATCTGGCAAGGACTGACAGCTACTGCCGGCATCCGTCTTGACTACGAGCACGCCAAGACCAAGTATGACAATCTGAAATTGAAAGCTGCGCCATTTACGGATGGATATTATGACTTTACAGATTTCGCGCCATCAGCCACAGCTGAATCTTTCGAGAGCAGTAAGGACTTTACGCAGGTGACGCCTAAGTTCACCCTGCAGTATCTCACTACTGAGAACAACCTCTACTACGTATCGGTGACACGCGGCTACAAGCCAGGCGGCTTCAACAAGTCGTTCTCTACCAAGGATGAGCGCTCTTACGAGCCAGAATACAGCTGGAACTACGAGGTGGGAACCAGTCTGAACCTGCTGGACAACCTGCTGACCATCAGCGCCGACCTGTTCTACATCGACTGGCGCCACATGCAGATTACATCTACCATCGCTGGCGTGGGCAACATCACCACCAACGCAGGACATACCGACAGCAAGGGTGCTGAGCTGAGCCTCATCGTGCGTCCCATCAGCGGACTGCAGTTCACAGCCAACTATGGCTACACCTACGCCCGATTCCTCTCTTACGAGAAGAGCGAGACCGTGAGCTACACCAACAACCGCCTGCCCATGGTGCCCAACCACACGCTGAGCCTGGATGCCAACTATACGGTGAACCCCACCGGCTGGCTGGACCGCTTTATGGTGAACGTAGGGCTGCGCGGTCTGGGTCGTATCTACTGGGCCGAGGATAATGTGGTGAGCCAGAACTTCTACACCACTCTCAATGCCAAAATGGCCTTCACCAAGGGCATCGTGACCTGGGAGCTGTGGGGCAAGAACCTGACAGACACCAACTACATGGCCTACGGCTTCAAGTCATCTACAGGCAACTATGCACAGGCTGGCAAGCCGCTCATGTTTGGTACTACCATAGAACTCAATTTTTAATTCCATCATAAAACAATGGCAACAACCACGCAAGTAGATAATGTGCGAAAGCTGAATCTCGCTACGTTTTTCTGTCTGTATATCGCACAGTTCATACCTTCTACTTTCATCACTACAGCCATGCAGGTGAGCATGCGCCAGGCCAACTACGGTCTGGCCACCATCGGCCTGCTGCATCTGGTGCATATCCCCTGGCTCATCAAGTTTTTCTGGGCGCCAATGGTGGATCGGCAGTGCTCGCTGCTGGCCAGCTATCGCCGCTTCATCCTGCTCATGGAGTCAATCTACGCCCTGTCGATCATCAGCATAGGCTTCCTCGACATCGCATCCGACATCTACTTTATCTTCGTGCTGGTGTTTCTCTCGATGTTTGCATCGGCCACGCAGGATATCGCTACCGACGGACTGGCGGTGCGCGCTTTTGGCAAGGGCGACCACAGCGCCGTGAACAGCATGCAGTCGATGGGTCGCTACGCAGGTGCCTTCCTGGGCAGCGGCATCTTTATCGTGATGCTCGACCACTTTGGCTGGCACGTGGTGTTCCCCCTGCTGGGCCTGGTGGCCTGGCTGATGGTGGTGCCATTGCAGTTTAATAAGAAGATTCATATTGAGCCCCGCTCGCCCAAGCAGCGCGCCAAGCTGATGGACTTTCTGTGGTTCTTCAAGCGCAAGGAGATCATCCCCCACGTCATCTTCCTGCTGCTCTATTTCATGGGCATCATCGGCATCATAGCCAACGTGCGCCCCTATATGGTTGACTTAGGGTATAACATGAAGGAGATAGGCGTGTGGTTTGGCATGGTGGGCACAGCCACCTCGTTCTTTATGGCCTGGGTGGCTCATATCTTTATCCGCCGCATCGGCATGTATCGGGCCCGCCTGATAGTGGCCATCATGATAGTGACGGCTCCACTCTACTTCCTGGCGCTCACCTTCATCACGCCTACCCTGCCCCTGCTGGTGGGTGGACTGCTGCTGGTGAAGACGTGCCACGCCTTTGCCTCGATTGTGGTTTACACCACGGCTATGGACTGTGTGCGCGAGGGGCGCGAGGGTACCGACTTCACCATCCAGGTGGTGGTGGTTCATATGAGCTCCTCGCTCATCTCTATTATCTCTGGCGGTGTGGGCGAATGGCTCGACTATCGTGGGCTCTACCTCATCGAACTGGGCATTGCCATCGTCAGCCTCATCTACGTTATCAGCGTATTCAAACCTAACCAAATGATAGCAAAATGGTAAAACGTATCCTATTTACAGCACCAGACACTTACCACACAAGTCTGCACAAAGCTTTCGATGAGCGGCCTGCATGCAGTTTCCGCCCCATGTTTGTGCCCTTCATCAGCTCTACACTGCTGCCACCAGGGGCTACCTTTCTGCCCTTCTGCAACGAGCTGGAGACGTTCGACTACATCATCTGCTCCAGCATCATGGCTGTCAGGGCGCTGGCTTCGGCAGGGATTGACACCTCATTAATAGATGGCAAGGTGATAGCCATCGGTAATGACCAGAACACAGTCAAGCAGCTGTTAGGCATCACGCCAGCACTGCCCGATGCCAAGCCCAGCATGATGGGCATCCTGGATGCACTGAAAAGCAGTCAGAGCCTGCAGCAGAAGCGTATTGCCGTGCTGTGGCCCAAGTTCTGCGGACTGCCTGTACCTTTCACCATCACCAACTTCCAGGAGGCCCTGGATGCTACTGGGGCCAGCATCTCTTATGTATATTGCTATCGCACCTCGGCCATGAGCGAGGAATACTACGCTGAGACGGCCGACGCGCTGCGCAGCGGCAACATAGATGCTGTGGCCATCACCAGCGGCGGAGAGGCCTACGTGCTGTCGAGAATACTGCAGTTTGCCCAGACTCAAGGCAAACCCATCAACATACCCATCTACTCCTTTGGCCCCTACACCACACGATGCGCCCAGGAAGCGCACTTAAAGGTTGAAGGAACATCCCCCAACCACTATAGCTTTACTGACTTTATAGATTATTTGAGTTTAGAGGTCATCGCGCTGCGCACGCCTTTATAACTCTTCAGATAGGCCTTAGCCGTACCAAACTTCAGATACATATCCAGACGTACAGGGATGTGGTTCTGGTCGTCGGTGATGTAGAAGCGTATCAGCTCATGGCTCTTGCCATCTTCGCGCTCGTAGAACGACATCACCAGGCAGCGAAACTTCTCCTTAGTGCCATTCATCTTGAAGTTCTCTCTACCACGAAACTCCAACCACGAATTTGTAAGGTGGCGAGCATCGCTGATAGGCATCGGAATCACCTGACCCTTCTTCAGTTTTGAACTGTCGAAATTGCGGGCACGCAGGAAGATTGACATCATGTCGAAGATACAACTGCGATAAGTGCTTGTTTTCCAATGCTGCTCTCCATCAGCATCAATACGATGCTTCTTCAGCTGACAGTTGCCATTGGGATAGCTGTACCATATCTCATCTACATAATAGCGACTACCCTCTTCGGCTCCTTTGCGGAAATAGACTGGTGAAAGGTCGGGGTTGCAATAAGAAAGCAATGTGTCGCGCATGGTGAAATACTTATCGAGTTTGGAGTTACCACGTGTAATCAAGTATGACTTCCAGGCATCCTTGCCCTCAAACTTGGTCATCTTGGTGTCCATCTGAGCCGATCCCACCTTAACCCAGATAAACTGCCAGTTAAAGTAGAGATTATACTCCAAACTCTCACCACTCTTGAAAGCGGTATTAGTGATACCACATTGTGCATGGGCCGAAAGGCTCATACCAAAGGCGATACAAAGCGAAAGAATTAGCTTCTTCATTTCTTGCTATCAACATTTATGCCCTTATCCTTCAGGTATTCTACACCTAACTTACGGGCGCGTTCTATATTCCGGTTCTTAAGTTTCTTAGCAGCCTCGGGTTTCTGCTTGGTAATCTTCTCAGGCTTCTGTTTATAAATAGGTGTGGCCAGCACATTCCAGTTCTCGCTGATGTCCCATTTGGCCTTGCACTCTATCTCGCGGGGATAGAAATAAACAGCCTCGGCCTGGCGGTCTTCGGCATAATTGCCAGTGTCCCAGATGCCATTGCCATTACTATCGATGAAAGCGCTGATGTAATATTTCTCAGGGCGGATATAACTAAATGCGGCCTGATGCTTCTGCACTCGCGCCTGCTTCACCATCTTGCCCGACGCATTGAGCAGCTGAACCACCATCGCTGAGTCTTCCACACCCGAGATGTTCAGCTTCAGGGTGCCATACTCATCCTCGGCCTTCACCTTGATGCCTTGCTTATAGGATTTAGACACCTTGCCATAGATATCCTCAAAAGCAGCCGAATCTACCTCAAGACTATACTCTACACCCGGGCGCCAGTCGGCCAGTATCTGATAGTTGCGGATATGATTGGGCACTGGCTGCATACGGCATTCTGACTCATACCATACAGAGTCGATCATAGAGTAGAGATGAACGGCAGCCGTATCACAACGCAACAATGGTGTAGGCATCTCTACAGTTACGATTTTGTCGGGGTCCATAGAGGCAGGTGCATCAAACTTGGGGGCCAGGGGTTTCTCGTGCCAAATGGAGTCGTAAGCCATGCCACGCTTCTTTTTCTTCTCCTGATCCTTTGTCCACTGCTCTATCTCCTTGGCCTTATCCTTCAGTCTCTTTTCGTACGACACCTTGGCCAGCGACTCGATGGTATCCGTCTGATTCACCAGCACACCCGCAGAATCAGTCATCTGATAACTGATTTCCATGCGGAGGGTATCCTGATTAACCAGCATAGTGTCGCGCAACCAGTAATGAATAGTATCCTGCTTCTCGTTGGCCTCTACCAAGAAGGCATCGCTGCTATCAAAGTTCAAGCCCTTGATGACAGGCAGCTCAGGATGACCATAACTGAAGTACATCGAGAACTTATTGGCCTCTACTCGCTCTGTCTTGATCAGGAAGCGATCGGTAAGCACATGTGTGAAAGCCAGCAGTGTGATGTCGTCGGGCAGGAAGTGGGTGTAAGGCACCTTCAGCAGCGCATCGATATGCAGCGAGTCGCGCCAGACGGTATCTGTACGCACATCGGGCTTGGAGCCAGGTTCGAACGTTTGATGATTAAAAGCCATCATCTCGCTCTTCTGAGTGAAACGGAAATCTCCATCCGCATCCTGCAGGGCATAAGCACGATAAGTGCCGGGGGCTACGCCTTTGATGACAAAGTGGCCACGACTGTCGGTACGCGACACGCGCAGCATGGGCTTGGTCTGGAAAGCTGAGTCGGAGATATCATTATACAGTCCTACCATGATGCCTTTGATGGGCTCAAGATTGCTGGCATCGAGCACATATCCTGCCACCTCGAAGGTGTCGATCTGCTCGCCAGTAGAGAAACTATAGGTATAGCTTCCCATAGGGTTATCTTCATTATTATCGCTGATGGCATCGCTGAAGTCGATGGTGTAAGTGGTGTTGGGCATCAGCGAATCCTGCAGTTCAACCACAATCTTCTTGCCCGATGCCTTGATATCAGGCACCTCGAGTTGAGGTGGCGACACAATCACTTTATTAGTGGCATCAGTCAGCTTGATGTACTCATCAAACAGGATGGTGATTTTCTGGCCTGTCACATTGGTTGCTTTGTCGGCAGGCGTGCTGCCTATCACCCTTGGCGGATCATCATCATACCATCCGCCATCAGGCTGCCCCATGCGGGCGCAACTTGCAACGATGGTTGCAATGAGAAAATGGAAAAATGTAATAATTAAAAGACTCTTCTTATTCTTCATCCTGTTTACATTTTATAATTATTGCATTTTTGCATTAAGCGAAAGCAATTGTTCAATATGCTCGCGAGAGTTACTGAGGCGAGGCACCTTGTGCTGGCCACCCAGTTTACCTTTCAGCTTGAGCCAGTCGTTAAAGAGGTTGGGGCGAGCCTCAATGATTTCGAGATGCTGCAACGTGATGTCCTTATAGCGCTTGGCCTCGTAGTCGCTATTGATTTCCTGCAGATGCTTGTCGAGCAGGTCGCTGAACTGCTGAAGATCGGCAGGACGCTTGGCAAACTCGATGAGCCACTGGTGGCGGCACTTGGCATTCTGATCCATAAACACAGGGGCTGCTGTGTATTCCAACACCTCGGCACCCGTCTGCTCGCAGGCATAGGCCAGACCTTTCTCGGCATTATCCACAATCAGCTCCTCGCCAAAGGCATTGATGAAATGCTTGGTGCGACCAGAGATGATAAACTTATAAGGATTGGTGGATGTGAACTGGATGGTGTCGCCAATCTCATAGCGCCACAAGCCGCAACTGGTAGAGATAACCATCGCATAGTTCTTGCCTGTTTCTACGCCCCAGAGGGGAACAGGATCGCCACCATCCATGGGGATAAACTCATAGAACACATCGTAGTCAAGCATCAGCAGCATCGACTTGTCTGCAGGATCGTTCTGAAGTCCGAAGAAACCCTCGCTGGCATTATAAGTCTCCATATAGTGCATGTTTGGCGAGGTGATGAGCTGTTCATACTGCTTGCGATAAGGCGTGAAAGCCACACCGCCGTGGAAGAACATCTCAATATTGGGCCAAACCTCCTCCAGATGGGTCTTGCCCGTAATCTCCATCATACGTGTGAGCACAGAGAGCATCCATGAGGGCACACCCGAGATATTGGTCACGTTCTTGTTCATCGCCTCTCGCGCAATACGATCACGCTTGATTTCGAAGTCGGAAAGCAAGGCCGTCTTCTTCTTAGGCACACGAACCAGATTGGCCAATGGATTGATATTCTCAATAAGGATGGCGCTCAAGTCGCCAACCAACGAATCCTTCAGATTATAGTTTGGTGCATGACTACCACCAAGAATCAGCGCACGCCCATCAAAGATACGCGACTTGGGATTGTTGTGCAGATACATGGCCACTGCATCAAAACCACCACAATAATGGATATGATTCAAGCCATCCTGACTCACAGGGATAAATTTCGACTTATCGTTGGTGGTGCCCGACGACTTGGCATACCATTTCACACGGCCTGGCCACAACACATCCGACTCACCATGACGCATACGGTCGATAGCGCCTTTCAACTCTTCATAAGTATTTACAGGATTATGCTTCACGAAATCAGCGTAACCCTTGATAGATGCAAAGGCATGATTTCGTCCGTATTCTGTATCCTTGGCTTTCGATACCAAGCGGCTCAGCACAGTCTCTTGAAGTGCCTGGCCCTGGTTCAAGTGTTTTTCAAGATCCCGCTGTCGGGCCTCAAACACTTTTCTTACTATATTTGTTATACTCATAATAAATTGCGCAATCTGCCTGCAAAATTACGCAATTCCATTGTAAAGGGGGAATATTTTTCGATTTTTTATCATTTAAGATGTAATCTTAATCCAAACTGCAGAGATGGGGCCAAAGGATGCTCTTTGTAATAATGCTCCAAAGAGGTGCCATCGTCGAAATAATAACCCAATGATGGCTCGAGATAAAGTCCGAACTGGCGGGTGAAATGATACTCGGCACCTGCGGCAGCGTTGAGTGAGAACTGCCAGGGGCGCTCGTCTATCTCACTCCTCGACATCTTACTGTCAACACATTTCTCAATCAAGGCTCCTCCAGAAAGATAAACCCCGAAGCCTCCCTGCGACCACAACTGCCATGAAACACCTAATGGAATGCCCAGATATTTGAGCTTCTGGGTATAGCTATTATCATAAGCAAAAGGCATCTTAAACTCTGATTCAAGATAGGTATAGCTGATTCCACCATGCAGCGCCAAGCGATTGTTAAGCTGATACTGCACCGTCAGGCCGAATCGTATGGGCAGCTTGTGCTTTATTTCCGCCTGTTCAGGCAGATTAACTGATGCATAGCTCCCATTGTGGTTTAAGAATTCACCGCCATATAAAGCCTGATATGTAAAGATGGAGTACGCATCACTTTTCAAGAGCTGACTTCCCATCTGATTGTCAATATTATTACTAGCCATCAATAGGCCGTTTGAGCCGTTCAGCGCGATAGTCCATTTGTCAGAATGGTTTGATTTTGAACGTATTTCCTTCGAATCTACAACTTCTGGCAGATAGGTTTGTTTCTTCTCATGCTGCACCTGAACATTGGGGGCATCGGGCGCTGGCTCACTCACGCTGGCCACATCTTGAGGGGTGGTTTCTGTGGGCTCCTGCAAGAGGTCGGCAGGGGCTTCCTGCGGATTTGCCTCTGGGGCAGCTTGCTGGCTAACGACCGCAAGTGCTGGCTGCTGGGCCGCTGGGGTGTGACGATGCCGAGGAGCCGCCTGTGCCAGAAGTGTGGGGGCTTCCTGAGGCATCGATGGCTGAGCATCCGAGGCAACTGGCGTTGGCGCTTTCTCGTGGTTAGCCACCAATTGGGGCTCGCTGCTAGCCACTAACTGAGGCTCGCTGGTATCAAACTGATAGAGGGCAAAGAATCCAACAATCGCAAGGACGGCCGCTGCAGCAGCCCAATACCATCTGCGGCTGGCCACCGACTTTGGCGCAACTACAGGTGCCGTCTGGAAGCCCATCTCTCGACTGATGCCCTCCCAGAGTCCAGCTGGCGGCTCCATCTGGTGGTCCTCCAGCTTCTGCTTCATCTGTTTTGTCCAATCCTCTTTCATTCCTTATCGATTATTAATTCTTTTATTCTGCGTGCCAGCCATTGCTTGGCGTAATGGAGCTGAGAGGCCGATGTGCTCTCCTTGATACCTAGTAGTTCGGCTATCTGCCGATGCGAGTAGTCTTCAAATACATACAGATTCAGTACCGTTCTGTATCCATCAGGCAGTTCGCTTATCAGCTGGTGCAGCTGGTCGGCCGAAATCTGCTCTGTTGCAGGGGTGTCGTCTGCTATATCTGCTTGCTTCTGTTTTATCTCGTCCTGCTCTACAAACAGCAGTTTCTTCTTGGTCCTTAGGAACATCAGCGCCTCGTTTGCTACCACCCTCATCAGCCAACCTTTAAACGCTTCATCGCTACGATACTCCATCGTTGGGATAGCCGTGAAAATCTTCACAAAACTGTTCTGCAGCACGTCCTTTGCATCGTCGGCATTGGGAATATATCGGTAGCAGACCGATGAAAGCTCACCAATATACATTTGGTAGAGCTCACTCATCGCCCGCTGGTCTTTATTCCGTATGCGTTCAACGATTTGTTTGACCATTTTTACCTGCGTTCTATTATTAGAATTCAAAAGTACGTAAATCTTGTATGAGAACGACAAGTTTTTTAATTCTTTAACATTTTTCCATGCAAGAATTCCCATAATTCTGCATTATTATAGCGAAATGAACCTAAAAATATGGTATGTTTATGAAAAAAATTCTATTCTTATTATCAGCCATCATGCTGAGTGGAGCAATCGTTTCGAGCCTCCTTTCATGCAGCTCGTCAGAAGAGATTGGTGAGAATGAGCAGCTCGAGCCCAAGCAAGTTGTAAACATGCTTTCTGGCTCTCAGCCCATTGAGCTAACACCTGAGCAAAAAGTGTTTGCTAACGACAACAACGGCTTTACGCTGAACTTCCTGAAAGCAGTAAACAAGGCTGAACAAAACGGCCAGAGCTTTATCTATTCGCCATTGAGCATTACCTATGTATTAGGTATGGTGAACGATGCTGCCACAGGGCAGACAGAGCAGGAACTGGAACAGGTTTTGGGCTTCCATCAGGGGGGCATCAAGGCTGTAAATGAATATTGTAAGAAACTGATTGACGGGCTGCCCCAGACTGACGAGAAGGTGACGCTAAACATTGCCAATGCCCTGTTTGTAAATAAGAACAAGGCCAAGCTGCAGACTCAGTATCAGAAAGATATGGAGCAATATTATGATGCCACAGCAGAGAACCTGGACTTCAAGTTGCCATCAACGCTCAAGACCATCAACGACTGGGCCAACGATCATACCAATGGCATGATTCCAACCATTCTCGATAAGATAGATGAGAATATGGCAACCTATCTGCTGAACGCCATCTATTTTAAAGCCGACTGGGCTTCTAAGTTTGATGAAGCAAATACCAAAGAAGAGAGCTTTACTACGACAAAAAGTACAGTAAAACTGCCATTGATGCACCAGAATGTGCTTATCCAATATTATAAGAACAAAGACTATAGCGCCATCGAGATACCTTATGGCAAGGGGGTATGGAAGATGACGGTAATGCTACCTGAGGAAGGAAAGACCACCGATGATATAATCAACCGTATTAGCAAATCAGGGTGCTTAGAGGGGCATATTTACAGCGCCAATATAGACGACGCATATAGGGCATACGAAGTTGACCTGAAACTGCCACGCTTTGAAACCAGTTCGGATACAGATAAACTGACTTTGAATGGTGGTCTTATTGCCCTACTGCAACAGATGGGCATTCGCCAGGTATTTGATTATAACATCTCTCAGGTGCCCAATATGTGCGAAAAAGAGAATATGTATATTTCGATGATGCGCCAGAAGGCAAAGATTAAGGTCAACGAGGAAGGTTCTGAGGCGGCTGCCGTAACCATTGGTGGGGCAAACTGTACGGCTTTCACCCCTAATCCTCAACCTGTAGAATATCCTAAGGCCATATTCCATGCTAATCGCCCCTTTGTATATGCCATCAGCGAGGCTTCTTCGGGTGTTATCGTGTTTGTAGGAAAATTTTCTGGGGAGTAGAACTTTACTCCCCAGAAAATGCTGCAGCTTCAGCTTCGGCTATGATTTCCTCACGCGATTTCTCTTTATGAGAGATGTCCGAGAGGTCGAATTCCTTATCTGCAAAATCTATTGTCGGCGTTTCAGAGGGTTCTGTGGTTGGTTGTTCTACCACCTGTTCTACCACCTGTTCTGCCACTGTCGGCTGTTCGATGATGAAGCTCTGCTGCTCCTTCTCCGGATCGGGCACAGCCATTGCCGGCTCTTCTTCCATCTGGGTGCGAGCCGTCTTGGCGGCAAACACCGCATCCACGAACTGAGGTTCGCGCTTCAGGCGCTGCAGAGTGTCTTTCGAGGCCTTCTGCTGCGCCTCTTTCTTTGAATAGCCTGAGCCGCTCTCGCCACTCACGCCCTCAATCACTACCATATAGGTAAATACAGGACTGCCGTGCTCGTCTTTTTTCTGCTTGGTAAGCTTGTACTCCAAACGCACACGATTCTTCTGGCTCCACTCGAGCAACTTCGACTTGAAGTTCACCTCCTTGAAGGCCACCTTATCTATATCTATATGCTTGCCCAGCACTTGCTTCTCGAAAAAGTGCAGACAAGCCTCGTAGCCCCGATCCAAGTAGATTGCTCCCACCAACGCCTCGAAAGCATTACCCTCAACATAACTGTTGTGCGAGGTTGAATGACCTGCTGATATCAGCAGATTGCTCAATCGCATCTCTGTGGCCAACTTTCCAAGCGTTTCGCGGCTTACGAGTTTCGATCGTGTGTTAGTCAGGAATCCTTCGCGCTTACCCTCATAATGACGATAAACGATGTAACCCACAGCAGCGTCGAGTATGGCATCACCCAAGAACTCCAGTCGCTCGTTATTGAGCGGCTTGCCCTTGTCGTTGCGCTTGCGGATGCTCTTGTGCATCAGCGCCATCTTGTAATACTCGATGTTACGGGGATAGAATCCCAGTATCTCGTAAAGAGAAGAAAAAAGCTCCTTCTCCTTGCGGAAAGGGAGCTTTATTCTATCAATAATGTTACTAAGCTTCATACTTCTTGAATACTACACATGCATTGTGACCACCAAAGCCGAAGGTGTTGCTGAGACCAGCACGAACCACACGCTTCTGAGCCTTGTTGAATGTGAAGTTCAGGTTGTAGTCAATCTCTGGATCCTCATCGCCCTCCTCGTGGTTGATGGTTGGAGGAATGATATCGTTCTTAATAGCCAGAACGGTAGCCATTGCCTCTACAGCACCAGCAGCACCCAGCAGGTGACCAGTCATTGACTTAGTAGAAGAGATGTTGAGCTTGTAGGCAGCATCGCCGAATACCTCCTTGATGGCCTTAGCCTCAGAGATATCACCAACGTGGGTAGAAGTACCGTGAACGTTGATATAGTCGATGTCCTCAGGCTTCAATCCTGCGTCCTCAAGAGCATTCTGCATCACAAGCTTAGCGCCCAGACCCTCTGGGTGAGAAGCGGTGATGTGGTGAGCGTCGGCACTCATACCGGCACCAACCATCTCAGCGTAGATCTTAGCACCACGAGCCTTAGCGTGCTCCAGTTCCTCAAGAATCAAGCAACCAGAACCCTCGGCCATGATGAATCCATCGCGGCTGGCGCTGAAAGGACGGCTGGCCTTCTCTGGCTCGTCGTTACGAGTAGAGAGAGCGTGCATGGCGTTGAAACCACCTACACCAGTAGCGCAGATAGCAGCCTCAGCACCACCAGCAACAATAGCGTTAGCCTTACCCAAGCGAATCAGGTTGAAGGCGTCGGCCAGAGCATTTGATGAAGATGCACAAGCTGAAGCGGTGATATAGTTGGGGCCATGGAAGCCATACATAATAGAAATCTGACCAGCTGCGATATCAGCAATCATCTTAGGGATGAAGAAGGGGTTGAACTTAGGACCATCGGCCTCGTGAACACCATAGTATTTCACCTCGTCCTCGAAGGTCTTAATTCCACCGATACCTACGCCGTAAACCACGCCGATACGGTTCTTGTCTTCTGTCTCCAGATCCATGCCGCTGTCTTCAACAGCCTGCTTAGCAGCAATCAGGGCCAGCTGTGTGTAGCGGTCCATCTTACGTGCCTCTTTGCGATCCAGGAAATCGTTCACATTCAGGTTTTTAACCTCGCATGCAAACTTTGTTTTGAAATTTGTTGTATCGAAACTTGTAATAGGTGCTGCGCCGCTTACTCCGTTGAGCAGGTTATTCCACATCTCATCAGGAGTGTTGCCCACTGGCGTTACTGCGCCAAGACCTGTTACAACTACTCTTTTTAATTCCATAAGCTTAAAATTGAAAAACAAAAAATTGAAAAATTGAAGAACGAATCCAGGATGAAGCCTGAACTTCAATTCTTCAATTCTTCAATCCTTCAATTCTGAAAAATTTATTTTGCGTTCTCCTCGATGTAAGCGATGGCGTCACCAACGGTACCGATCTTCTCAGCCTTATCATCGGGAATTGAGATACCAAACTCCTTCTCGAACTCCATGATCAGCTCAACGGTATCCAGTGAGTCTGCACCCAGGTCGTTTGTGAAGCTAGCCTCTGCCTTTACTTCAGCCTCATCCACACCGAGTTTGTCTACGATAATTGCCTTTACTTTGCTTTCAATTTCTGACATAATTGTAATAATTTAATTTGTTAATAATGATGTTGCTATCTTGAAATTTTTCCGGCTTATAGCCGAAATCGGGTGCAAAGTAACACATTTTCTTTCACTTATGCAAATATTTTTAAGAAAAACTTACTTCTAGTTGCACAAACCATGGGCATTTGTGCAAAAAAATGACGTTTTTGGGTGTCCCTAATACTATAAAAATACAAAATATGGCGAATTTATTCATTTTTAGTTGGATATTTGAAAAAGTTTCTGTAGTTTTGCAAAATAAAACAAATACAAATATGACATTTACAACAGAAGCCAATCAGATTTTCAATCGCGCGATAACCGATTATCACATTTTCGACAATGTTGACACGCCTTTAAAGAATCCGTATCAGAAAGATAGCATCCAATATAGCCTGTATAAGAAATGCTGGATTGATACTGTTCAGTGGCATTATGAGGATATCATCCGCGACCCGCATATTGATCCTATTGAAGCACTTGCACTGAAGCGCCGCATCGACCGCAGCAACCAGGACCGTACCGACCTTGTTGAGGAGATCGACTCATGGTTCCGCCAGTATTACAGCGAGGTGGTGCCACAGGAGGATGCACGCCTGAACACAGAAAGCCCTGCCTGGGCTGTGGACCGTTTGAGCATCTTAGCGCTGAAGATCTACCACATGCAGGAGCAGGTGGAGCGTACCGATGCCGAACTAGAGCATATCGAGAGATGCAAGGCTAAGCTGGCTGTGCTGCTTGAACAGCAGAAAGACCTTTCGCTGGCTATCGACCAACTGCTGGAGGATATCGCAGCAGGACGTAAGTACATGAAGGTTTATCGCCAGATGAAAATGTATAACGACCCAGCAACCAACCCTATTTTATATAACCAGAAGTAAAACTAAGCTGATGAGAAAAGAGCATATACTGGTCATCAGATTCTCAGCTCTTGGCGACGTGGCAATGATGGTGCCCGTGGTATGGTCGCTGGCACGTCAGTATCCTGATATCCGTATCACGGTACTGAGCCGTAAGTTTGCCCGTCCGCTATTCGACGATCTGGCTCCCAACGTGAATTTCATGGAGGCCGATTTGAACAAGGAGTATCACGGCGTGAGAGGACTGAACGCCCTTTATCGCCGCCTGGTAGCTAAGCAGTTCACCAAGGTGGCCGACTTGCATAATGTGCTCCGATCAGAATATCTCAGACTGAGATTTAACCTGGGCAGATATCGCGTAGAGCATATCAACAAGCACCGCAATCAGCGCCGTAAGCTGGTTTCTGGCAATCCCAACAAGCAGGCACAACTTCCCTCTTCGTTCGAGAATTATGCTGCTGTGTTTGAGCGCCTGGGTTATCCTGTTGACATCAAGAATTTCAAATCTATATTCCCAGCAGAAGGTGGCAACCTGAATTTGCTGCCAGCTGTGTTTGGGCCTAAGAAGAATTTCGAGCAGTGGATTGGTATAGCCCCGTTTGCTGCCCACGATGGTAAGGTTTATCCACCACGACTGATGGAGCAGGTGATCTATCGCCTCATCCAGCAGTATCCTCAAGGACGCATCTTCCTGTTTGGCCGTGGCGAAGAAGAAGAGAAGTACTTCCAGCTGTGGTGCGCTCAGTATCGCCAGTGTACTTCGGTTGCCAAGCATTGCGAAGGTATGTATCAGGAACTGATTCTGATGAGCCACCTCAACGTGATGCTCTCGATGGACTCTGCCAATATGCACCTAGCATCGCTCACAGGTATTCCTGTGGTTAGCGTATGGGGGGCCACACACCCGAAGGCTGGATTCTTTGGCTACAACCAGGATCCGGAGAACGCCATCCAGATTGACTTAGAATGCCGACCATGCAGCATCTATGGAAACAAGCCTTGTCAGCGTGGCGATTATGCTTGTCTGCAGAACATTCCGCCCGAGCGGATTGTTGACAGAATAAATACCCTTATTAATAACTAAACACTAGAACGCTTATGAAGTACATTTGTGAAGTATGCGGTTACGTTTACGACCCCGCAGAAGGCGATCCCGATGGTGGCATCGCTCCAGGAACAGCTTTTGAGGATATCCCCGATGACTGGGTATGCCCCGTGTGTGGCGTTGGCAAAGACAGCTTCCGCCCAGAGTAACAACAACATGAATTTATGAATCAAGTTTATCCACTATTAAGGTTCCCTGAAAGGGGAACCATTTTGTATCCCTTTCGTCGTCACCCACTCATCAAGCCAGGCGCACTCGAACAGACGTTTGCACGAGAGCTTATCAGCCGGCTGCCAGCAGGCGTTGAGTGCCTGCTCAACGTATGTATCATCACTACCGACAAGCAGCCAGCCTATTATCCCGATTTGGTGCTGGTGGTGGCTGGCCGACCTGAGATACGTATTGATGTGGAGATTGACGAACCCTATAAGAAAACAACACGAGAACCTATCCATTATGTGTCGTGTGGCGATGTGTTTCGCGACCATCTGCTCAACCGGCATGGTTGGACGGTGGTGCGACTGGCTGTTCAGCAGGTGACGCAGGAACCAAGCATCTGTGCCAACTATCTGGTAGAACTACTGTCGGCCATGATGGCTGATAGCGCTACCGCCCCGCAGCACCAGTTCATCGCTGTACCCTTCCCCGTAGAGCCTTGGACCCGCAACGAAGCCCTGAAGATGGCCTATTGGCAGAAGGTTGCTGGCGAAGAAAGACAGATAGACGAGCGGCGCTATGCCCTCGACGAGCAGGAGCAGAAATGCCTGCCACTCATCAAACCTTTCGAGAAAACGGCCGACATGCTCGAAAAGATGACCAACTTTCGCGACGCAGATCATTATGAGCAGGATGCCGACATCGATTTTGAACCATCAGAACATATCTATATATATAAAGGTATAAAGCGCATGCTACCCGTTAGCTCGCTTATCGCCTATTTCTTCGAGGAGTTTCAGGCGCTGCCTCAGGCCGAAAACCAGTTCAGGTATAAAGGCATACCCGTTGAGGAGAGTCTCGACAAATGGGAGCGCGCAGGTCGCACCGCCAGCGAGGTGGGCACCTTTGTGCATCTGCAGACGGAGAACTACTTCCAGCGTGGCTTCTTCGAGACCGAATGCCAGTTGCAGTTTGGTTCAGAGGTTGAGACCATCAGCGTGGAACAAGAGAAATTGCATTTCCTGCATTTCATCCGCGACTACCAGATAGAGCCCTATCGCCAGGAATGGCCCGTTTACGATAAGGACCTGAACATCGCAGGCACCATCGACCTGATTTGTAAGGACGACGATGGCGAGTTCACCATCTACGACTGGAAACGCTCGTCGAAGGTGGTCAACGCCCAAGGCCAACCCTTCGTTGAGGGCTTCCGCGGCAAGATGAGCTACAACGGCATCAGTCTGCCCGATACTTCGTTCTACCATTATTGCATCCAGCAGAACCTCTATCGCTACATGCTCGAAAAGCATTACGGCATCAAGGTGAAAGCCATGAATCTGGTAGTGCTCTGCCCCGACTTCCCCACCTACTACGTAGCCCAAGTGCCCAAGATGGACCAGCTCATCCAACAAATCGTCGCCATCTGCCAGCAAAGGGACTTGGGGCATCTGTTGCTGTAAGAATTCCTTATACGTTCGTTCGTTGTTGGCTGTCTCAAAATCTATTGCAGCAAAATCTCGCATATTAATCGTCTCTATATTTACATGATCAGATTTGATGCTGCAAATATAATAAAAAGGTGTGAATAATTGAGGCAGAGGTTGAGAAAACTTTTTTCATAATAGTTTGCCGTTTCGAATATTTTGCTTAAATTTGCAGCCGTAATCGGTTCTCCTTGGGGAGATGAAAAGGGAATCAGGTGAGAGACCTGAACAGAATCCCACCGGAAGGTGCCTACACTTGGCCTTTCCCGCTGCTGTAAGTCGTCCTTTATGAGGCGCAAACACCAATGTCACTGAGATTTTCGGGAAGACGTTTGCTGCCAGACGATAAGTCAGAAGACCTGCCGATGAAACAGCCGTTGCCTACCGCTCTCTGGGGTTAGACGGTGGCGACATACAGATAGCGATGAGGAAGCGAAAGCTCACATTGACATTGGCTTGTCTGACGGCCTTGACAGCGATGGCGCAAAGCAAGCTTGATTCCGTACAGCATGTGCGGGAGATTGTTGTTGTGTCGAAACCTGCCATGCGTGAGGTGGTGCCTAGTCAGAAGTTGAAGGGTGAACTGCTGGAGCAGCTGAACACCCACTCTGTGGCAGACGCTTTGCGCTATTTCTCTGGTATCCAACTGAAGGACTATGGTGGTGTGGGAGGCATCAAGACGGTGAATATCCGTTCGATGGGTACGCATCATCTGGGCATCAGCTACGATGGCGTGCAGTTAGGCAATGCGCAGAACGGACAGATAGACCTGGGGCAGTTCTCGCTGGATAATGTCGAGGATATCACGCTGTATAACGGACAGAAGAGTGCCATCTTCCAACCTGCCAGCGACTTTGGGAATGCGGGGGCTATCTATATCCGTACCAAGGCGCCAGTATTCGACAAAGATGGGAAGACCCACCTGCGATTCAAAACCCAGTATGGCTCGAGTGATATGTTCCGCTTCTCCACGCTTTGGGAGCAGAAATTGTCTGAGACCGTCAGCTCGAGTGTAAGTGCGGGTTTCCTGACTGCCAGCGGCAAGTATAAGTTCCACTACGAGCGCAAATATCCTAACGGACAGACGGCTTGGGACACCACAGCTGTACGACAGAATGGCGATATCCATGCAGAGCGCATTGAGGCTAACCTCTTTGGCAGATTGGATCAAGGCGGATGGCAGCTGAAAGCTTATCTCTACAACTCGGCTCGCGGCATTCCTGGGGCCATCGTGAATAACGTGTGGCGACGTGGCGAGCGACAGCAAGACTTGAATACCTTTGTACAAGCCGATTATAATAAGAATATAGGTGATGGCTTCAGCACCCGTTGGCTGGCCAAATATGCCTATTACAATACCCACTATGTGAATAAGGACAGCACCCAACTGCCTGTGGATAACCGCTACAGGCAGCAGGAACTGTATCTCTCAACAGCCAATGTCCTGGAGCTGCTGCCCAACTGGAGTGCTTCGCTGGCCTACGATTTCAAGTGGAACAAGTTGAATGCGGATATCTACAATTTTGCTTACCCCACCAGAATATCGAATCTGGTGAGTTTGGCTACAGCTATCGACTACAAACACCTGAAGGCCCAAGGCTCTATCCTAGCCACCTTTATTAATGATAAGACGCACCGCACGGGAGCGTTTGCAAACTTAAATACCAGTCGTTCACTCTCGAAGCTGACGCCTGCGCTATTCGTCAACCTCTATCCTTTCAATGGTACCTTCTTCTCGATGCGGACCTATGTCAAGAAGAGTTTCCGCATGCCTACCTTCAACGACTTGTATTATACCGATATGGGCAATGCCAACTTGGTGCCTGAGAGTGCGCTGCAGTACGATGCCGGCTTTGCGCTGAACAAGCACTTTGAACATGGTATCGTGCGCCACGCCGAGATGCATTTTGATGCCTATTATAATACGGTACACGATAAGATTGTGGCTTACCCCAAAGGACAACAGTTCCGTTGGACGATGCTGAATCTGGGAAAGGTGCACATCAAAGGTATCGATGTGGAGGCTGAGGCCGACTTCAAGATTGGCAAGGACTTGGTGGCTACCACCCGTGCCCAGTACACCTATCAGGATGCACGCGATGTAACTGACCCAGAAACGTCGTATTATAAGCATCAGATACCCTATATCCCCTGGCATTCCGGCTCGGCCATTCTGGGTCTTACCTATAAGCATTGGAACCTGAACTACTCGTTTATCTATGCGGGCGAACGCTACGACGAGCAGGAGAATATTCTCTATAACCACATGGAACCCTGGTACACCAGCGACTTGAGCATGACCTACTGGTTTATAGTTCAGAGTGCAAAGTTCAGAGTTCAGTTGGATGTTAACAACCTGTTGGGACAGGACTATGAGGTGATTGTGAATTACCCCATGCCTGGCCGCAACTATACATTAACACTAGGTGTGGAAATTTAGGAAGAGTTGAAGAATTGAAGAATAATGAGACAGATAGTTTACCTTTTTGCAATTTTGCTTTTATGCGCTTGTCGGCATGATGTAATGATCGTGCCGATGGAGAATATCGATACTGGCGGTAAGGCACAGAAGGGTGAGATTATCGGCATGTATCTGCTGAACGAGGGTAACATGGGCTCGAACAAATCGTCACTCGACTATCTCGACCTTTCTGGCGACGATGAGACCACACATTACTATCGTAACATCTATCAGGAGCGCAACCCCAACACGGTGATGGCTCTAGGCGATGTGGGCAACGACTGTCAGATTTATGGCTCACGCCTCTGGCTGGTCATCAACTGCTCTAACAAGGTAGAAGTGGCGCGTGCTGCTGATGCTGTGAGGATAGGCAAAGTGGATATTCCAAATTGTCGCTATGTGACGTTTAAGGATCAGTATGCCTATGTGTCGTCGTATGTAGGTACGGTTTATGGTGGCAGCAACAGTCCGTTGGGTAGTGTATATAAGGTAGATACCCTCACCTTGCAAAAGGTTGACTCTTGCAGTGTGGGCTACCAGCCCGAAGAGATGGCTATCATTGGCAATCATCTTTACGTGGCCAATAGCGGAGGCTATCAGGGCATGACAGGACAGGGCTATGAGAGTACGGTGAGTGTGATCGACCTGGCGACAATGCACGAGGTGGATAAGATTGAGGTGGCACCCAACCTGCACCATCTGAAACTCGACAACCACAACCAACTATGGGTAACGGCTCGTGGCAACTATATGGATGAGAAATCGAGTATCTATTGGTTGGAACCTGATGCCAACGGTAAGATGAAGTTAGGTGGGCACATCAATCAGTCGGTGAGCGACCTGTGCATCGTGGGCGATTCGCTCTATTTCTATGGTGCCCAGTGGAGCGAGGTGGAGATGACCAATACCGTTACCTATGGTATCATCAACGTGAAGACGCATCAGGTGGTGAGCACGAGTCTATCGGATGCCCCTGAAATCAGTAAGATACGCATGCCTTATGGCATCATCGTCAATCCCATCCATCGCGATTTCTATCTGATGGATGCCAAGAACTATGTATCGAGTGGCGAACTGCTGCATTTCCTGCCCGATGGCACTTTCGACTGGAAGGTGAAGACTGGCGACATTCCTGCCCATGCAGCGTTCTTGGTAAAATGTAAGAATTGAAGAGTTGAAATATGAGATATATGATTAAAAGTGGCACAGGAAGAAAGTGGTTGAAGGTTTTACCCTTCTACCTTCTTATCTTATTACCCTTACATGCCCAGCGCATGGATGATGTGGCAGTGCACTCGAAGTATATCCAGGCTGTGGATGAGTATCGACCTGCCCCAGGCCAGCATGTAAACGATGTGCCTACATACGAGGATGGCGACACAGAGGCCGACATGATTCGCAAGTGCAACGAGAATCTAGCTGGTCTTGGTCCCATCGATTCTCATCTCGTGGCGCTTGGCGGATGGGGCGGATATATCACGTTCCACTTCGACCATTCTATTGCCAACGTGCCTGGCAAGCGCGACTTTGCCGTGTGGGGCAATGCCTATCAGGAAATGCGCAACCTGGTGTTTGGTGGCATGAACGAAGCTGGTGTGGTGATGGTATCGAAAGATGTGAATGGCAACGGTAAGCCCGACGACCCTTGGTATGAGATCAGCGGCAGCTGCGATGTGGATAGCGTGGGTAAGGTGGTATATGGCTACGAGGTGACCTACCGTCAGAATCCCATGGGTGATATCCCCTGGACGGATAACCAAGGCCATAGCGGCACCATCGATCGCAACCACTATCACACCCAGGAGTATTACCCCCAGTGGCTGCCAGACGGGCTCACCTTCAAGGGCACCCGATTGCCTGATAATATGCAGAATCTGTCGGATCAGGTCGAGCAGTCGTTCAGTCCATATTATTATGTGCTGGTTGGTTTCCGCTATGGTTATGCCGACAACCTGCCCAACTTTACGGATAATGCCGATGCCGACTCATGGAACTACGATGGCTGTGGTATCGACATCTCGTGGGCTGTGGATGAAAATCGCCAACCAGTAAATCTGGATTTTGTGGATTTCGTGCGCATTTATACCGGCTTGAACCAGAAGTGCCCTCAGCCCGAGTGGTGGGGCGAGACATCTACAGAGTTTGCTGGGGCCGAGGATATACACCTCGACGCTTCTATCGAAGCCATCAGGAATGCCCAGACAGGCATCCGCACCATCCAGCAGGAGGCTGCTAAGACGGCGCCCTTCTATGACCTACAAGGCCGACAAGTGGTGACTCCCACCCAAAAAGGCCTTTATATTCAGAACAGAAAGAAGATTTTTATCAAATAACTTTTATTATTCACTTAAAAAAAACAGTTATGAAGACAAACAAATTATTCGGACTTGCAGTCCTCGTATGCGGTTTCGCATTGTCATTCACATCATGTACTAATGACGACAATCCTGTAGGTGGTAAGAGACATGTTACAGTATCTTTCGAGAAGAAAACGCTTGGCGCTGAAGGTTATTGGTGCGGCGATGAATCTGGAGAGAAATTTAGCAACTGGGGGAGTGACGCTTTCGCTTGTCTGTTTAAAGAAAAGGGTGTAACCTTCCCTGTTAACTACACACCTTCATGGGCCAGCTGGTCTGGTTTCTCTATCTCTAACCGTACTGCTACTACATACAAGGATCCGATAGCCGATCAGTTCAACAACATTACTGGTACTGCCAAGAGCGGCAAAAACTTCTGTGTAGTTTATACCTTTGGTGAGGCTATCGACTTTGGTCGCACTGTAACCCTGAAGGGTTTCTGGTTTACCAATGATGCTTGGGCTGTAGATGCTATCCTGAATGGCGATGGTATGACTCCTGGTAAGTTTGAGAAGGATGACTGGTTCAAGTGCACTGTTACTGCAACATTGGCTGATGGTACCACAAAGGATGTTGAACTCTATCTGGCTAAGGACGGCGAGTATGTCAAGGATTGGCAGTTCTGTGATTTCCAGTCGCTAGAGGGTGTTAAGAGCCTGAGCTTTGCATTCGATAGCACCAAGAAGAACGAGTACGGTACAACCACACCTTCTTATATCTGTATTGACGACCTCGAGTTTGAGTATTAATGAAAACCATTTTCAAACTATTCATACTGACAGTATTGCTGTCGGCCTGCGGAGGCGCTAAGAAAAGTGCGCCTTCGCAAGCTGATGGCGATGCTGTCGCTTTTAAGTATGCCACGCAGATTAGCATCGAGAAGTTTGATGGCTACACGGTGGCAACCATTAAGAATCCCTGGAAGGAGGGTATGACCCTGCATCGCTACGTGCTGGTGCCTGCCGATCAGGAGATTCCCAACCATATACCCACAGGCACTATTGTTCGCACACCATTAAAGCGCGCCGTGATGTTCACCACCGTTCATTGCGCCATGGTGATGGAGTTTGGCCGACAGGACTGCATAGCAGGTGTGGCCGATCTGAAGTATATCAAGATACCCTGGATTCAGGAGCAGGTGGCCAAAGGTCGTATCACCGATGTGGGCGATGGTATGAGTCCTGTAATCGAAAAAATTATCGACGAGCATCCTGATGCCCTCTTCCTGTCGCCATTCGAGAATAGTGGCGGATATGGCAAGCTTGAAGAGATCAACATCCCTATCATAGAGTGTGCCGACTATATGGAAGCATCGCCTCTGGCGCGTGCCGAGTGGCTACGCTTCTATGGTATGTTGTTTGGTTGCGAAGAGCGTGCCACAGCCTTGTTTGAGTCGGTTGATAACAGTTACCAGCAACTCAAGGCATTGGCTGCCAAAGCCAAGACCAGACCTACTGTATTGATGGATAAGGTGACGGGCAGCGTGTGGTACGTGCCAGGCGGCAAGAGCACCATCGGACAGATGATAAAGGATGCCAACGGAAAATATGCCTGGGCCGACGACGAGCACAGCGGTTCTATCTCGCTGCCTTTTGAGACGGTTTTGGAACGTTCTGGCGACGCTGATGTATGGCTTTTCAGATATAGTGGCAATCACGATATCACCTACGATGAACTGCTGAGCGAGCATCATGGCTACAATCAGTTCAAGGCCTTCAAGAATCATACTGCTTATGGATGCGATGTAGAGCGCTCACCATTCTATGAAGAGTCGCCTTTCCACCCGGAAAGACTTCTGGCCGACTTTATCCTCATACTGCATCCTGAAGTAAACACGCTAACCAGTCTGCGCTATTTCAAGCCAGTCAGCCAGTAACCTCATTCTGCTGGTCTACATAGGCCTGGATGGCCTCTACCAGCAGATCGTTTTCTTCGGCTCGCTGGGCAGTAACGCGGAAGTAGTTATTATCCAGGCCGCTGATGTTTGACGCATCGCGAATCAGTATGCCGTAGTTGTCCAGCAACCAGCGTTTCAAATCGCTTGCAGTACTGTTTTCGATAGATACCAGCATAAAGTTGGTATCGCTTTTCATCACCTTCAGTCCAGCTATGGTAGAAAGGTTCTGATGTAGTCTTGCTGCTTCAACCAGATAAGCTTTCAGGTCTGGAATCATCTGCACATCATGCTTCAGCATATATTTGCCAGCCTCTATAGCCAAGGCGTTCACCGTCCAGGGCTGACGTATCTGTTTCAGGCGACCGATAATAATTGGTGAGGCCACGATATAACCCAGTCGCAAGCCCGGAATACAGAACTTCTTAGATAGTGAGTGCACCAGCATCACGTTGAACACATCTGTCATCTCCTTTGGGTCGAGCATAGGTGCCAGCGTATAATCGGCATACGACTGGTCGATCACATACAGATAGCGTGGATGCTGCCTGACGATATGATTCAGCATACCCTTCACAAGCACATTGCCTGTAGGGTTATTGGGGTTACAAATCCAGTAGATACGGTCTTTGGGCATCACGTCGAATTCATCCTTCACATCGTAGGAAATCACGTGATTGAACATGCGGCAGGCATCTTCATACTCGCTGAATGTGGGCTGAGGGATGATAGAGGCCCATCCTTTGTAGAGTTGTGCTATCAGATAGATGGCTTCGTTGGCGCCACTTGTCACCATGACGGTGTTCTCCTTTACACCTAACTTCTCGGCCAGCATGCACTCCAGCGTGTGGGCATCAGGCTCTGGATAGTGGGCCACCACATCAAAATGCTGCATCAAGTGTTCTTTCAGTGCTGTATAGTCGGCCTGACTATATACATTCGAGCTGAAATTTATCTTTACCTTGTCGCCATAGCGAAACACGTCGTCACCATGTCCATTTATCATAGGCCTAATAGTTTTTCTTTGTTACTTTAATTGTCATCGTTTTGGAATCGAAAGCGATACCATCACGCTCTATAAACCTGCCCAATGCGCCTTGTTGGGCCAGCGCTTCGGGAGTGCCTATGGCCATCGGCTCACCTTTGGTCATCAACCAGATGGTATCAGCCAGTTGCAGGGCCAGTTCCACATCATGCGTAGATAGGAAAACCACTTTGCCAGCCTCGCGACTGATACGGCAAAGCAGTTGCAGCACCTCTACCTTACTGGGGTAGTCGAGAAAAGCCGTTGGCTCGTCCAGATAGATGACGGGTGTTTGCTGTGCCAGTGCCTTGGCTATCATCACCTTCTGTCGCTCTCCATCGCTCAGCGTGTGCACCATCCGTTTTGACAGCGATTCTATGCCCACCATGCTGATGGCCTCATCCACCACCTGCAAGTCGTCTTTCGAATAGGTGCCCCAGAATCCTGTGTATGGCGACCGTCCTAACGACACCAATTCGCGCACAGTCATATTTCTCACATCTGGTTTCTCTGTCAGCACCACGCCTATCAGGCGGCTCAGCTGCTTGTCGGTATAATCAGAGATTTCGCGCCCTTCAAGCCATATCTCACCTCCTGTTTTGGGTTGGAAGGATGCAAGCGTTCTCAACAGAGTAGATTTGCCCACGCCATTAGCTCCCAACAAGCAGGTGAGTTCGCCGCTTGCGATGGTGCCACTAATGCCGGTAGCCACAGTTTTTATGCCGTGTTTCGTCTGGTAGCCGATGCTTAGGTTTTGCAGTTCTATTGTCTCGCTTGTCATCTTCATGGTGCAAAGTTAATAAAAAGTTTGAAACCAAAACAACAAAATGCAAACTTTTTTGTTCTTGGCAGATCTATGTCAAACCATCAGGTGGGTCAACAGTATTTTCACACCTATCGTCAACAGGATGATACCTCCCAGCAGTTCTGGTTTCAGTCGGCGTGCTATCGCCCTTCCAAATCTTACGCCAAGTTGATAGCCAAAGAGACTGAACAAGAATGAAACAAACCCTATCACCACCAGTGGTTGGGCTATCTGCATCACGTCTCTGTAGCCCATACAGGCAAACGATATACCAATGGCAAGGGCATCGATGCTGGTAGCCACTGCCAACAGCAGTTGGGTTTGCAGGTTCTTGGGGTCGAACTGCTTCTCTTCTTCCTCTGGGGCAAACGACTCGCGAATCATCTTACCACCAATAAAAGCCAGCAGTCCGAATGCTATCCAATGGTCGATAAACTCCAATTGCTCGCTAAAATGGTTGGTAGCCAGCCATCCCGCCAGCGGCATCAGGGCTTGAAACAGTCCAAACAGGAAGGCCAAACGCAGTATCAATGCCCATAACCAACGGCGCACAATGACACCACTCACGATTGATACCGTGAAGCAATCCATAGCCAGCGCTACTGCCAGCATCCATATATCCAGTGTGTTCATGATGTACTATTTTGCTCTTTATTACACTTTGGTATGCAAAGTAACCATTTTTTTTTGAGATAAACAAATTTTTTATTACCTTTGCGCTCAGATTATTGACTAACAACCAAATTTGAACTAAAAAATGAAAAAGTTTTTATTCTTTGCTTTCCTCATGGTCTCGGCCTCAACGGTTTGGGCCAAGCAGGTGGTCATCCAAACCAGAAACACCACGATGGTGCTTGATGTAGAGACTGGCCGACAGCCACAGTACGTGTATTACGGTGCCAAACTGACCGACTACGACTTGCAGCATCTGCAGGGTGTTCGCGGCGGCCGTATGGATGCCTATCCAGCCTATGGTATGAACTGTCCTGCCGAGGCAGCTGTGGCCATGACGCATGCTGATGGCAACCTGTCAACCGAACTCTACGCTACCGATGTAACTACTCAGGGCCAGCTCAAGCAGATCACACTTAGCGACCCCAAATACCCTGTATCGGTAGTGCTCTGCTACAAAGCCTATTTCGATGAGGATATGATTGAAACCTGGACTGAGATCAAGCATGGCGAGGCCAAGCCCGTCACGCTTACCCAGTTTGCCTCCATCTCGCTGCCCATCCGCAGGGGCAATGTGTGGCTGTCGCACCTACATGGCTCATGGGGCAACGAAGCTCAGCTTGTAGAGGAGCCTATACTGTCAGGACAGAAGGTGATCAAGAATAAGGATGGCGTACGCAACGCGCACACCGACCATGCCGAGGTGATGTTCTCGCTCAACGGCAAGGGCCAGGAGAACTGCGGCGACGTGATTGGCGCTGCCCTCTGCTACTCAGGCAACTATCAGCTCAAGATAGAGACCGATGATACTGAATATCATTACTTTTTTGCAGGCATCAACCCCGACAATTCTGCCTATCAACTGAAGAAGGGCGAGACGTTTATCACCCCCAAGGTGGCGCTCAGTTTCTCACAGCAGGGCCTCTCGGGCGTGTCGCGCAACTTCCATAAGTGGGGCCGCAACTACATGCTGGCTCATGGCAACAAGGAGCGTAAGATACTGCTCAACTCGTGGGAGGGTGTTTATTTCGACATCAACCAGCAGGGCATGGACCAGATGATGGGCGACATCGCTTCGATGGGTGGCGAGCTCTTCGTGATGGACGATGGCTGGTTTGGCGTGAAATACCCCCGCAAGACCGACAACTGCGCCCTGGGCGACTGGAAGGTGGATACCCACAAGCTGCCCGAAGGTATCGAGGGACTGCTGCGCGATGCCAAGAAACACGGCATCAAGTTCGGCATCTGGATTGAGCCCGAGATGACCAACTCGGTTTCAGAACTCTACGATGCCCACCCCGACTGGATTGTCAAGGCTCCCAAGCGCGATGCTGTGCAAGGTCGTGGCGGCACGCAGCTGGTGCTCGACATGAGCAATCCCAAGGTGCAGGATTTTGTGGTATCGATAGTAGACAACCTGATGAGCAAATATCCTGAGATCGACTATATCAAGTGGGATGCCAACATGGCCATCATGAACCATGGTTCGCAGTATCTCACCATGAACAATCAGAGCCATCTCTACATCGAGTATCATCGTGGTTTCGAGAAAGCCTGTCAGCGCATCCGCGCCAAGTATCCCGACCTCACCATCCAGGCTTGTGCCTCTGGTGGCGGACGTGCCAACTGGGGCGTGCTACCCTACTTCGATGAGTTCTGGACCTCCGACAATACCGATGCTCTGCAGCGTATCTACATGCAGTGGGGCACCAGCTATTTCTTCCCCGCCATCGCTATGGCCTGCCACATCTCGGCCACACCCAACCACACCGTATTCCGCACCACAGCCATGAAGTATCGCATCGATGTGGCCATGAGCGGACGCCTGGGTATGGAAATCCAGCCTAAGAATATGACTGCCGACGAAAAGGAACTCTGCCGCAAGGCCATTGCCGAATATAAGCAGATTCGCCCCATCGTGCAGTTTGGCGATCTCTACCGTCTGGTTTCGCCATACGACAAGCAGGGCCTGGCCTCGCTGATGTATGTCAACGAACAGAAGTCGAAGTCGGTGTTCTTCTGGTGGAAGACCGAGTCGTTCCAGAATGAGCATCTGCCCCGTGTAAAGATGGCTGGTCTTGATGCCAACAAGAACTATAAGGTGCACGAGCTAAACCGTATCGACCAGCGCCCGATGGACGTCGAGGGCCAGGTGTTCAGCGGAGCCTATCTGATGAACCACGGTCTTGAGATGCCTTATCGCAACGAACCTGAGTGGAGCAAGAAGACCGACTGGAGCAGTCGTGTTCTGCTGCTCGAAGCGCAATAAATTTCCTCATCCCTCCCTAATCTCTCCCTCATCTCTCAATCATCCCTCCCTAGAGGCAGGGGGATAAGAGGTAAACCCTGAGAGATAAGGGAGGGTTTTTCATGAGAAAATGTTTCCGAACAAGGGAATGTTTTGTTCCAAACAAGGGAACTATTTATTCCCAGCTTGGGAACAAAAAAACTATAACAAACTTTTATTCTGTGGGTTATTCACCGACCAGGGCTCGAAGTCGAGTTCTAACTGTATCCAGCGCTGGTGGTCTTGGGGGGTGTCTTTCTGATTGGAAACACCAAGACCGATAAGGCGGATGGGGTGCGAACTGAAATCCACCTGATGCATGAGTTGCTTGGCCAAAGGGAGGATGGCCTCTTTGGTGCGAAGCACATGATCGACGGTGATGCTGCGCGTGATTTGCTGAAAATCCTGAAACTTCACTTTCAGCGTGAGCGTGCGCCCCTCAAACTCACTCTTCTTTATACGCTGCACCAACTCCAGAACAGTATGATAAAGATGAATAGTGACGTCGGCTTGCTTACTGATGTCTTTCTCGAACGTGCGCTCACAGCTAACCGACTTGCGCTCCCACTCGGAGATAACAGGACGATTGTCGATACCAAGGGCAAAGTCGTGAAACACCTGTCCCATCTTACCAAACTCCTGTTGCAGTCGGCTCAGCGACATCTGTCGCAGGTCGGCTCCCGTAAAGATACCCATCATGTGCATCTTCTCGGCCGTCTTCTGCCCCACGCCCCAAATCTTCTCCACCCTGAGTTGGGCAATGAAGTCGAGCGCCTTGTCAGGATGCACTACGGTGAGCCCATCAGGCTTGCGCCAGTCGGAAGCTATCTTGGCCAGAAACTTGCAATAGCTCACACCTGCCGAGGCGGTGAGGCCGGTAGTGTCCTTGATGCGCTGCTTAATCTCGCGGGCGATGTCCACTCCCAATTCGATACCAGGCTTATTCTCAGTCACATCCAGAAAAGCCTCATCGAGCGAGATGGGTTCTATCAGGTCGGTATAATCGTGAAAGATGGCATGCAACTGTGCCGAGACTTCCTTATAACGCTGGAAATGGGGCTCTACGATGATGAGTTGCGGACACAGGCGCTTGGCCACCTGAATGGACTGAGCCGAATGGACACCAAAACGGCGCGCCTCATAGCTAGCCGTAGAGACCACACCACGCTCGGCATCGTGCCCCACAGCTATGGACTTGTCCTTCAGTTCAGGATGGTCCAGCTGCTCTACTGCTGCAAAAAACTGGTCCATATCCACATGAATAATCTTTCTCATCCATGCAAAATTACATTGTTTTTTTGAGATAAATGCCAATAAAACAGCATTTTGTACAAAAATTAATAGAAGAATAGTGCTTTTTTCAAAATAAATACCTATATTTGCCACAGAAACCCCTTTTGACTATGACGTTACTACAAAAAATAAGAACCTCTTTCTCTACCCAACTGTCTATTTGGGTATCAGGACTTGTGGTAGTAACAACCGTCATCGTCATAGCCCTTCTTGCCACTTATTCTGAAGAAGGAATCCGCAACGAAACCATCGATACAACGCTGCAAGGACTGGAGAATATAGCCCTACGAATAGACAACACACTGAAACAGGAAGAGATAACGGCGCGCTTGGAGAAAAAACGAGTCAGGGTGAGCCGCGAACGCGTGGAACGCCTACTGGAAGAGAGCGGTGAAGCAGAACTACCTAAGCAGTCGCTATCCAACGCACATATCTTTGTGACCCTACGCGACAGCAGTCAGCTTGCAGCCAACATTATTGGTACCGAAAGCGGTTACTGCCAACTAGTGTACGACAATAAAGAAATGTTCATTTTTACACAGCCTGTGGGTAACAGGCCATTCTGCCTGGCTGCCATGTGCCCTGCCAGCGACATCTACGACAGGTATGCCTTTATGTACCGCATACTGGCTTGCTGGAGCATCGGTGTAATCCTGGTGCTTATCTATATCCTCTACATCGTCATCGCTCGTCATCTGCGCTCGCTACACAGACTAGCCGACACAGCACAGCGCATAGCCGATGGCGACTTGGACACACAGATTCCAGAAGCACACACCAAACATGAGGCAGGCCGACTGCAATCCAGTCTGAAGAAGATGCAGCAGTCGTTGCGCACCTACATGGACGAGATGCAGCAAAAGCAGACAACGCTGAGTGCCCACAATGCCGAACTGCAGGCTGCCTATGAACAGGCGCAAGCTTATGAAAAGAAGAAAGCCAAATTCCTGCACGACATGACAGAACGCATGGCAGCACCAGTAGAGCTGGTGTGTCGCACCACCAACTCTATCTGCCAAACCCACACTATCATGTCGGATGAAGACTATGCCAAGCATGAGGCTAACATCACTAAGGGAACTGAAGAAATAACTGAATTGTTGGACCAACTGATAAAAGAAGCTGCTGACTCATGAAACAGATAATACGATACATACAACAGCATCTCTCTATCCAACTGGGTATTATCATCGTGGCCATCGTCACGGCTGCCTTCAGTTTGCTCTTTGGTTTACTCTTCAGTCGTGGTAAGGAATACATACAGCAAGCTGCCATCGATCGTGCCATGCATCTGTTGGACAACACCGCCGAGCGTATCAATGGTATCATGGACGAAACTGAGACCGTAACCAACTTCCTGGCACAAACCACCCCACGACATCTAGTGCCAGACTCATTGCTGAGTTTCTCAAGGCGGGCTGTAAAACAATACGACTTCCTGACAGGTATGGCCATCTCTATGGAACCCAACTTCTTCCCAGAGATGGGACGCTACTTCTCTGCTTATTCACTCAGACATTGGGAGACCTACGATGGCGACATCAACGATGTGCCCGACAGCATAACCACCGTGCGCGAAGGACCGTTTGAATATTTCGAGGCGCCTTGGTATAAGACGCCACGCAAGTTGGGTAAGGCCTGCTGGGTGGATGCCTACGACGACTATAACGAGGGTACACTCTCATCGCCCGACATCCTGACATCGTATTGCTGCCCTATGCGCGATGCCAATGGCCGATACCTAGGCTCTATCACAGCCAGTCTCACCCTAAAGTGGCTATCTAAGATGGTGACTTCGCTACCAGCCTACCCCAACTCATCGGCCATCATGATTGGGCGTAATGGCACCTATCTGGTGCACCCCGACACCACCAAACTATTCCGTAAAACCATCTTCAGCGATGCTGTCCCCGAATCCAAAGAACAGATACACGCCCTTGGCAAGAGCATGATAGCAGGCCACAGCGGTATGATCAAGACTACCGTTGACGATCACGATGCCTTTATCTTCTATCGCCCGCTGGAACGCACAGGCTGGAGCATTGCCATCGTCTGCCCCACAAGCGACGTCTTTGCCCGCTACAACCACCTGCTCAGCATCGTGTGGACCATCACCGTCATAGGTCTTGTCTTGATTATGCTGTTCTGCATCCAGACCATCAGGCGAGCCATGATGCCTATCAAGCTGCTTGACAAACAGGCACAACGCATAGCTGAGGGACAGTTTGACAAACCACTACCAAAGAGTAAGCGCCACGACAGCGTGGGCCGACTCACTAACAGTTTCATCAGCATGCAACAGTCGCTAGAACAGAGCGTTGACTCTATCCGCCAATATAATGACGAACTGCAACAGCAGAACGACAATCTGACACAGGCTTACGAGCTGAAAATGGAAACCAACCGACAGAAGGTGGCTTTCATCCAGGATATGTATCACAAAATACGTACACCTCTCAACGTTATCAGCGGCTTTTCGCAGCTCCTTACCGACGACCATGAGATACTGCCTGCCGAAGAAATAGAAGATATCACCAGCCGCATGAAAGAAGCTGCCGACGACCTATCACGCCTGGCACGCGAACTGGGCGAGACGGTGAAGAATCATCAAATACAATAAACATTTTCACACAATGGCAAAAAAATTTGGTTTTTCGGCTACTTATTAGTACCTTTGCAGCCAAATATTATTAAATAGGTATATCATGATACAATCGATGACAGGCTACGGCAAAGCTGTCGTAGCATTCAAGGAGAAAAAGATTCACGTAGAAATCAAGTCGCTGAACTCTAAACAGTTAGACTTGAACACACGTATTGCTCCACTCTATCGCGAGAAAGAGATGGAGATGCGCCAGATGGTGGCAGAGTCTCTGATACGCGGAAAGGTAGATATGAGCGTATGGGTAGAAAAGGATATCGCCGTTGATCCCACACCTATCAATGCACAGCTGGTAGAGAACTATTACCAGCAGATTAAGGCTATTTCTGATAAGACAGGTATCCCAGCCCCTGAGGACTGGTTCTACACCCTGCTCCGCATGCCCGATGTGATGACAAAGACCGAGGTAGAGGAGCTGAACGACGAGGAGTGGGCCGTAGTGAAAGGCGGTGTGGCTGAAGCGCTGAAAAACCTGGTTGACTTCCGCAGTCAGGAAGGTGCAGCCCTGCAGAAGAAGTTTACTGAGAAGATTGACAATATAGCCAAGCTGATGGGTGAGATTGAGCCATTCGAGAAGAGTCGCGTGGAGAAAATCAAAGCACGCATCATCGACGGTCTGCAGCAGATTCCTACAGCCGACTATGACAAGAACCGCCTGGAGCAGGAGCTGATCTACTATATCGAGAAGCTGGACATCAGCGAGGAGAAGCAGCGACTGGCTAACCACCTGAAATACTTCCGCGACACCATGAACGAGCCTGCCGGACAGGGTAAGAAGCTGGGCTTTATCGCTCAGGAGATGGGTCGCGAGATTAACACTACCGGTTCGAAGAGCAACCAAGCCGAGATGCAGAACATCGTGGTGAAGATGAAGGACGAACTGGAGCAGATTAAGGAACAGGTTCTTAATGCGCTGTAAAAAAATGGCAAAAGGAAGGTTAATCATTATATCAGCTCCAAGCGGAACTGGTAAGTCAACCATCATATCATGGTTGATGAGAGAACATAAGGAACTGAATCTGGCCTACTCTATCTCCTGCACCTCGCGCGCCCCTCGTGGTACTGAGCAGAATGGTGTGGACTACTTCTTCCTGACACCAGAAGAGTTTCGTCAGCGTATTGAGAATGATGAGTTCTTAGAGTACGAGGAAGTATATACCGACCGTTTCTACGGCACCCTGAAGTCGCAGGTGGAAAACCAGTTGGAAGCCGGACAGAATGTGGTGTTCGACGTTGACGTAAAAGGCGGTGTGAACATCAAGAAATTCTATGGCGACAAGGCACTGAGCCTGTTTATTCAGCCACCTTCTATCAACGAACTGCGCAAACGACTCGAAGGTCGCGCTACCGATGCCCCAGAGGTTATCGACCAGCGTATAGCACGTGCAGAGTTCGAACTCTCGTTTGCCGAGAAATTCGACAAGATTGTCATCAACGACAAACTGGAGTATGCCGAAGCCGACGCACTTGACATCATCAAGGAATTTTTGGATATCAAATGATAAGAACAGGGATTTTTGGCGGATCGTTTAATCCCATCCATAACGGTCACATTTCGTTAGCCCGACAACTGCGCGAAAAAGCAGGGCTCGACGAAGTGTGGCTGATGGTTTCGCCACAGAATCCACTGAAAGCTACAGCCGACTTGCTGGACGACCAGATACGCATGGAGATGGCCCGACTGGCCATTGAAGGTGAAACAGGCATCAAGGCCAGCGACTACGAGATGCATCTGCCCAAACCATCGTACACCTGGAACACGCTACAAGCCCTGAAGCAGGACTATCCTGACCGCGAGTTTGTGCTGATGATAGGTGGCGACAACTGGCAGTTATTCGACAAGTGGTATCATGCCGACGACATCCGTGAGAACTTTCAGATTGTGGTCTATCCGCGTCGGGGCGCCAAAGGCGGTGTCGAGGGATTGGATCTCATCGACATATCGAGCACGGAGATACGTCAGCTTGTAAAAGCAGGCAAGCCAATAGACCACCTGGTGCCAAAGGCTGTGGCAGAATATATAACAAGACACAAACTTTATGCTTAAAGGACTGAGAATAAAACCATTAGAATGGATTGGCCATCTGTTTACGCCAATCCAGAAAAACAGCGCTTTCTTTGTGTTTATGTTTGCGCTGGGGTGGATTTGTACCCAACTAGAACTGATGCCCGTCTATCTGGTGGGCAAAGGTGCTAAACCATACGAACTTACTGTGCCAGAACTGTTTTTGGATATCTACGTGATATGCGTTGTGCTCACGCTGATACCCAAAAAGATCCGCTTCTGGGTGAGAGGGCTGCTCTACGTGATACTCTATGCCACAGCCATTGTGGATATGTATTGCTACGTGCGCTTTGAATCGACGCTGACACCCACGATGCTGATGCTGGCCAATGAGACTACTGGTCAGGAGGCCAGCGAGTTCCTGCTAGGCTACCTGAGCCTGGATGTTATCACTTCGAAAGTGGGATGGGTGCTACTCTTAGCACTTATACATGTTGTTTGGAGCATTGTCAGGAAGCAGTTCTGCAAAGCGCGCAAGCGCATGATTCTGCCCATGATGAATCCCATCGTGATGGATGGTGCCAAGGCTTTGGTTGGTGTAGTGATTGGTTGGTGCCTCTATACCTCTATCGAGCAAACATGGCCCAACAAAGAGGCGATGCACCGCACGTTTACTTACAGTACCGTTGGTCAGGTGGAACACGAGCTGACACGTAAAGACAAGGCCGAACTTTATATCCCTATCTACCGACTGCTGTTCAGCATCTATGCCAATCAGTTGGCCGACAATCAACTGGTACAGCTCGAAGCTGCCAGTCAGGAAGTAAAGATCGACAGTTGTTCGTATCGTGTGCCTAATATTGTACTGATTATAGGCGAGAGCTACAACAAGCACCACTCGCAACTGTATGGCTACAACATGCCCACCACCCCACGTCAGGTAGCAATGGCTAAGGAGGGCAGTCTCGTTCCCTTTACAGATGTGGTGGCTCCCTGGAATCTTACAAGCTATGTGTTTAAGAACATCCTGTCGCTACAAGCTGTTGGCGAGCAGGAGGAATGGTGCGACAAACCGCTCTTCCCCGAGGTGTTCCGCAAGGCAGGCTATCACGTGACATTTATCACCAACCAATTCCAGTCGAAGGCTGGTGAGGCCGTATATGACTTCAGCGGTGGTTTCTTCCTGAACAATCCTGAACTGAGCAGCAAGCTCTTTGACACACGCAACACCCAGCTCTATCCTTATGACGAGGGTGTGCTGAAAGAGTACGACCGACTGAAGAAGGAGAACAAGGAACACAACTTGGTGATTCTGCACCTGATGGGCTCGCACCTGATGTATAAATCACGCTATCCACAGGGCACCCATAAGATTCTGAAACATGAGATGTACGAACGTCCGGAGCTGACCAAGAAACAGCGCATGATTCTGGCCGACTACGACAACTCGGTGCGCTATAACGACTCAATCGTATGGGCTGTCACCCAGCGTTTTGCCAATGAGGATGCTGTGGTGATCTACATGCCCGACCATGGTGAAGAGATGTTCGATGGTAAACCCTATGTTTACGGACGTATGCACGGCGCTAACATCGACTACCGACTGGCTTGCAACGAGATGGAGATTCCATTCTGGATATGGGGCTCACCCAAATATCGCGAGAGTCACCCATACGGCTGGGCTGCCATCCAGCAGGCCAAGAACCGTCCGATGATGACTGATGTGCTGCCTCATCTGCTGATGTACTTTGGTGGCATCGCCAGTCCGCTGTACCACGAGGAGTACAACATCGTGAGTCCTGCTTACAACACGAAACGCCCCCGCATCCTGAAGGGTGTGACCGATTATAACCAGTTGAAGAAGAAATGAAAGAACTGCTATCAAGAAAAGAATGCTCTGCCATGCGTGGTGTTGCCATCCTGGCCATCATGCTACACAATTACTGCCATTGGCTTAAAGGGATTGTGAGAGAGAACGAATACACCTGGCAAGCGTTTAAGTTCGACCAGTTGTGGCACTTCGTACTGAACCCCGACGAGCTGTTGCCCATGCACCTGGTGTCGTTCTTCGGCCATTATGGTGTGCCTGTGTTTCTTTTCTTGAGTGGCTACGGACTGGTAAAAAAGTACGAGCAAGGAAAACTGCCAGAGATAGGCTTATGGCGCTTTGTGCGCTATAACTACCTGAAGCTGTTCCGTATCTTTATCGTGGGCTTTGTGGCTTTCACCATGCTCGATGCCATCACCCCAGGTATGCACAGATATGAGTGGACCCATGTGGTGGCCATGCTGGGCATGTTTGCCAACCTGCTGGAAGACCCATCGCATGTGGTTTGGCCAGGTCCTTACTGGTACTTCAGCATCACGCTGCAGCTCTACATCCTCTATCATCTGCTGTTCTATCGCTGGCGCCACTGGGGTTTCGTTGTGGGTGCTATCGTGATATGCTGGCTTTTCCAACTGTCGTGCGAACATGATGCTATGTTGCTGGAGCGCTTACGCTATAACTTTGTGGGCGGCGTACTGCCATTCGGCATGGGACTGTTGTTGGCCCGATTCGAGCCACAACTGCTCAAGAACTGGCGCATCACCAATAGCTATCAGCTCACCTGTGCCTGGGCATTAAACCTGATCATAGCTATTGTCTTCTGCTTTATGTTCAGCTCCAGTTTCGATCGCTGGCTATGGGTGCCTGTCCTTATCGTTTGGGGCACTATCCCTCTGGTGAAGCTGATGCCAGAGCGTGTGCTCAACCTCTTTGTATGGCTGGGTGGCATCTCGGCTGTTATCTTTGTGATGCATCCGCTGGTAAGAAAGATATTTGTACGCCCTTATATCTATGACGATCTGTACGCAGGATTGCTGCTCTATGTGGTGGCCACTCTGTTCCTCTCATGGTTATTCAAGAAGATTATTGACCAACTGCCAAGTCCCAAACTGTGAAGATAAAAGACATCGAACTGGCCAACATCAGTCGTTATCGCGCAGAACTGATGGGAGCAGCTATGCTGTTCATCATCCTGTTTCACGTGCCATTGGCTCGTAGCAACGAGTTTTTTGGCCTGAGGCGATGTGGCAATGTAGGCGTAGATATGTTTCTGTTTCTGAGCGGTATCGGTCTGTGGTTCTCATGGATGAAAAACCCGCAGATATGGCAGTTCTATAAGCGCCGCCTGCTGCGCATCTACCCCACTTGGCTGGTGATGGCATCACTCTTCTACATGTCACGATTCGACTGGCTACATGGCAACTATATCGACCTGATAGGCGATATCACTATCAACTGGGACTTCTGGCTGCACGACGAGCTCACCTTCTGGTATATTCCTGCTATTATGATGCTCTATCTTTGGGCACCACCCTATATGCTCCTGATTCAGAAGCACCCTTTCTATCGCTGGACACCTGTGCTACTCATACTGTGGTGCATCTGGGTGCAATGGATAGCACCACTGCACCAGGCAGTAGGCCATATCGAGATTTTTTGGAGCCGTGTACCCATCTTCTTAATAGGTATTAACTTTGGCGAGATGGTGCGAAAGGGAACAAAGATTGAAGGTGCCGCCATCTGGATGATCTTGATCATTTTTCTGGCCACCTTCAGCTCGTGTGTCTATCTGGAACAACATAGTCATGGACGCTTCCCACTGTTTGTAGAGCGCATGATCTACATTCCATTCACCATCACGCTTATCCTGATGCTGAATCGTGTGTTCCGCCGCACGCCGCGATGGTTCAACCGCTTCTGTGCTTTCTTTGGCGCACTTAGTCTGGAGGCATATCTGGTTCACGACCACTTTGTGATGACTTATATCATCCCCTACCATCTGGGCTACTGGCTTACAGCATTACTCACTATCATCATCACCATTCCCTTTGCCTGGCTACTGCAAAGGGGCATCAAACTCATTATGAAGCAATGAAAAAGGTGTATGCATTTGATTTCGACGGCACGCTGACCACGCACGACACGCTGTTAGCATTTATCCGCTATGCCAAAGGCACCTGCGCCCTTGCAATGGGGTTTGCCAGATATGCGCATCTGCTGGTGATGATGAAGCTGGGCCTCTATCCTAACTGGAAAGTCAAACAAAAAGTGTTTGCTCACTTCTGCAAGGATATGAGCATCAGCGATTTTAACGCCCTCTGCCAAGCCTTTGCAGCCTCATCGCAACATCTGCTGCGCCCAGTAGGCATCAAGGCCATACAACAAGCAAAAAACGAGGGCGCGGAGGTGCTGATAGTAAGCGCATCTATCGATAACTGGGTACAACCCTTCTTTCCTGAAGTGAAAGTACTGGGCACACAGATAGAAGTGGTAAACGGCAAACTAACAGGCCGTTTCCTCACCAAGAACTGCTACGGACAGGAAAAAGTGAACCGTATCCTATTCCTCTACCCCAACCGCGCCGACTATCATCTCACAGCCTATGGCGACAGTCGTGGCGACAAAGAAATGCTGGCATTGGCCGACGAATCATATTATAAACCATTCAGATAATGAGAAATCCACTTAAGATATTCAAGATTAAACCAGAAGAGCGTACGCAGTCGATGATAGCCTTATTGGTTATCCTCACGCTCAATATGCTGTTTATCAGTCGTATGCACGAATTGTTCATGCAACCTGGCTTCGGCCCCTATTGGAAGGCTTTCGAGCACGAGTTGCATCTGTCGGGTTACGACCCACTAACCTATCTGGGTGTGACCAACTGGGATGTGGTATATCAAGTGTATCGCCATCCGCTGCTATCGTTTATGATATGGCCGCTATGGCTTATTAACGAAGGACTGACATGGCTGCTGGGTGTGAACTGTGTGCAGTATCTGGTGGCTGCGCTGCTCACATTCTGCTCATACTACTCATACATCTTCCTATATCGCATTCATCGCGAGGTGATAGATCTTACCCAATGGGATGCCACGCTGCTAACAGTATATTGCTTCTCGTTTGCCTATATCCTGATGTCGGTTATCGTGCCCGACCACTTTACGATATCCATGTTCCTCCTGCTCATCACGCTCTATATCTCAGGCATCTGTATCAAAAAGGGCAGAGAGTTCAAGTGGTGGCAATCGGCCATCATGTTCTACATCACAGCAGGTGTTACGCTGAGCAATGGTATCAAAGTATTCCTTTCAGGATTCTTTGTGAATCTGAAGGATTTCTTCCGTCCCAAATACCTATTGCTGGCTGTTATCCTGCCTGCAGGCTTGCTCTGGACTACAGCCACCTGGGAGTATCGCACTTATGTGCTGCCAAAGGAGAAGGCACGCGCTGAAAGAAAAGCCCACAGAGCCGAGCAACAAAAGGCCCGTGTAGCCCTAATGACACCCGAACAGAAAGAACAGTATGAAGCCAAACAAGCTCAACGCAAGATAGTATTACAACGCCAAGCTGCCAAGACCGGTAAGCCGATGGAGAACTATGGTTTCTTGAAGTGGACAGACATATCTACCTCGCGCTGGCAATCTACCTATGAGAATCTGTTTGGCGAATCACTACAGTTCCACCAGGACTATTTCCTGGAGGACGTGTTAGTGCACCGACCAGTATTCGTATCTTATAATTGGCTGACAAGCTATATCATCGAAGGTATTATTGTGCTTCTCTTCATAGCAGGAATCTGGTTAGGCAGAAAGAGGCGTTTCCTGTGGTTGTGCCTGTCGTGTGCCGCTTTTGATATGTTTATCCATCTCGTATTAGGCTTTGGCATCAACGAGATATTCATCATGGCACCCCACTTTATGTTTGTACTCCCCATCGCTACAGCCTTCATTTTCAAGAAATACCAAACCATGTGGCTCAGAATAGGTGTAGAGGTATTAACACTATACCTCTTAATATATAATGGCTATCTGCTGACGGATTTCCTGTTGTCGCCTATCAAAACAGTCTTATAAAGTCAGGCATGCTTTTCTATGCCCAGCCATTTTCTGATACGGCGAGTGAAAGCTTTTGAGATATTCGAAAAACGGCCATAACGCATGTTGAGCCAGAGTTCCTCGACAGAGTTCATCATTTTAATCCAAGGATGATTCCATGCATTGATGATATATAACCGCTTCAGATAATTGCGATTCTCAACAACCTCCTGGGGATGCACGATAGGGAATGACATCTCATGACGATGCATGGTGAACAGATGGCGTATGCGATGAGGTGTCGTCTTCTGGTCGGCAGAAAAATGGGTTGAGTCAGCCATCAGTCCGATATTGTTTATCTGATTCCTGGCAGGCATAATGGCCAGGCTGTCATGCAACAGCATGTCAGCCCAGTAAATGGTTTCAAAATATTCCTTGCCACTCTCACTATGGTCTTTGAACATCTGCAGCATGTCGCTGCGAAGATTTCGCTTTTTAGCTACTCTTTGCAGTTTTTGCAGCTTCTCTGGCTGGTGCATAAAGCTGTAGGAAGGGTCCCAGCGCTCAGCTACCCTACGCCACGATGCCCAGCCCCAGATGCTAAAAGCGGTGGTAAAGAAATAGCTGTCCATACAGTCGGGCGTTACCTCATCCACATTAAAGCCCGCTATCATCGAGATGCGTTCATCGTTTTCATATTTATCCAGCATCTCCTTACAGAAAGGAAAAAACGACTGGGTGGGCACCACATCATCTTCAAGCACTATCACCTTATCGGCCAACGAGAATGCCCATTGATGCGAACGAAAACCTGAGGGATCGCAGCCCTGATTATGCTCCAGATACTGGCGATGCACCTCGCACTCCCAATCGATATTCTCGTCGCTCACAATGGCTCTGCAGGCCTCTATGCCAGCCATATCCTTCTCGCCACGCGGACCGTCCTGATAAAGAAACAACTTAGAAGGACGAGCCTCTTTTACAGCCTCGAAAACCTGGCGGAATGTGTCGCTGCGCGTAAAAAACAACAGCAATACGGCTATATCGGTCTTGGCGGGATATTTCATATCAGTTCGGGCATGATGAATACAGAATGAATCTTCTGCTTCTCTTTAGGCGGAATCTCCATATAGTTACGATAGAGATCGCTCAGATAGGCATCAGGATTGCATGGGGCACTGAATGTTTTGCCCTCGAAGGTGATAGTACCTAATGGAAAAACAGCATCCTGACGATGCATGATACCATAACCATTATTAATAAGGATATTAGACAGATAGATATTCTTGGGACAAACGGCGCAAAGCACATTCCAAAGGCATTTATTGAAAACGTATTTCGCTCCAAACCAGAAGAACTCTGCAAACGATCTCAAAGAATAATAATGCGCTTTATGCAAGATGGAATAACTCTTGGAAATGCCCAGTGTGATGCGCTTCACCCATGCTTTGGGCAGCGTGGGATAGTCTATCATGGGGAATATATCCACATAAAGCCCTTTCTGATAGTCGGCAGCAAAATTATCTGCCCCCTCCACATAAAACGAATTCAAATCGCGCACCTTTACGATAGGCTCTTTAGATTGTGGTTCTATCTGTGGCGTCTGCAGGAATAAACCTTCGCGAAGTTCTGAGGGTGCCACACTCACAAAACGGTCGAGATCCTCCTGACGCATGGCTATATCGATATCATCATCCCAAGGAATAAAGCCTCCATGACGAACAGCCCCCAACAGCGTGCCGCCATCGAGCCAATAGCCAATCTGATGCTTCTGGCAGATACGGTCTATCTCTTCGAGAATCGACAACTGTTTGAGCTGGCAAGCACGTAGCTGCTGTTCCTTATACTTCTGCAGATAGGGATTATTCATGACTTAATATTGATAACGTACGACATACGGCATCCTTCATTGTATATTGGGGCTTCCAATCCAATCCCTTCAAACGGGTATTGTCGAGCACAGCTCGCATAGCAATCGAAAAGCCCTTCTGCTCTGTCTCTGAAGGCAATTCGAACACTACCTGCTTGTTGGCCCACTCGGCACATAGCTGCGCAAAATCCTTCAAACGCACATTACACAACTCATTAGAGATGTTATAGGCCACACCATTCTCACCATGCAACAGCACATGCAGCATAGCGCGTACGGCATCGGCCATATAGGTATAAGAGAAGATCTGTTCGCCCTTACTCTTCAGTACGATATCCTCGCCTGCCAGCGCTTTCTGGATGAACTGCGACGAGGCTTTACTGTCGCTCATCAGCATGGTTGGACCAAACACACGACTCAAGCGGGCTATCTTGACTTGTGCGCCACGTTCAGCGATATACGACTGGCACAAAGCCTCGCTCAGTCGCTTCGACTCTGTATAGCATGCTCGAGAAGTGGCTAAGTTCAGTTTGCCTGTATAATCCTCTGTAAAATCATCATCACCACGGGCATTGCCATAAACCTCGACTGTTGATGGATAAAGCACCTTTGCACCACAAGCCAGAGCTTTCTCAAGGGCCTGTTCGGCACCTTTCACATTGATATTGATGGTCTCAATCGGATATTTTGAATAGGCCAGAGGATGGGTGTTAGAAGCCAAAGGAATGATCACATCCACCTGAGGCAACTCCAGAAGCGATTCTGAGGCCTCGCGCTCTACAAAGTGGAAATGACTATCCTCGAAATACTCGCCAAGACGCTGAGCAGCCTTTTCGCGACTGCGCCCCAGCGCATAAATCTCAATGCCAGCGCCCTGCTTATTCAGATGCATCAAGGCATCTATCAAACAAACACCTATCAAGCCTGTAGCACCAGATATCAGGAATGATTTACCATACAACCCTTCTATGCCTGGCACCTGAGCAATATACGCCAAATCCTCCTGATAGAGAGGATGCTGCTTATTGAGTGATGTTACTTCAGCCATGTGTCCTTATCCATTTTCATATAACCTTTGAACATCTCCAGATCATCCTTCGTGGTCAGTTTGATGTTCTTGTCTGATCCTGCAGCAAAATGCAGTGTCTCGCCTAACTCTACCATCATCGTATTGGTATAAGAAGAACCATGAATGCCTATGCCCTTCTCGAATGCCTCGTGATAAGCCTCATCCAGTTTCTTAAACTGATAAGCCTGAGGTGTTGACACGCGGCGCAACGTTTCGCGAGGAATATACTGCTTGGTGGTTGTCTCATCATCAGGATTTACAATGAATATCTGCTCATTATAAGGTAATGATGTGACACCATTGCCATATTTCATGGCTTTCTGAATCACATCCGTCAGTACGGTATCATCTACCAAGGGGCGGATACCATCATGAATGATGATGATATCATCGGCCGAAGCCTTGCTCTCCAAGTCGTACACACCATTACGGATACTCTCCTGGGCACTGTTTCCACCAGCCACAACGGCCTGAAGCTTGGTGATATTAAACTGGCGGGCATAGGCCCAGAGCACCTCATGCCAGCCATCAAGACAAACTACCTCGATAGCATCTACCATCGGATGACGCTGAAAACTCTCCAGCGTATAGATAAGTACAGGCTTATCGTAAACGTTGATAAACTGCTTGGGAATATCCTGTCCCATTCTGTTTCCAGAGCCTCCGGCAATAATCAAAGCATAGTTCATATCTTATTGTTTTTTTATTTTGTTCATGATAAAATCGGTTGTCTCCTTCAGTATCTGCGCACCTGCCAGTCGCATCACGACATAATAGAGTACAGCTGCCAAGATACATCTGCTAACGAGCAGCAGCCAAAGATTTGCTATCGGCATGGTAAGATAACCCGTGGCCAGCATTACAAAGATAGCAGCTAAAGCAAAAGGCATGATATCCTTGAGCATGAGCAGCAAGGTATAGCTGGTATCCTTGCAAGCAAAGAAAAACCACACAAAGAGCCAAATCAGGTTAAGCACCACGTAAGTTTTTACCATCGTAGCAATACCATAAGGATAAAGCGTAAGCATGGCTATGATTTGGAGTACTCCTAACGAAAGCGTACACCCCATAAAAGTGCCCGACTTACCTTTGCTAATCAGATAGTCGGCCAGCAGCGTGCTGAGGGGTAGCACAGCACCACAAACACATATCCACTGCAGATATTGAGCCGAAACGAGCCACTTCTCACCAATGGTAAGTACGATAAACTCTTTTGCCACCAAACCGAAACCCAGCAAAAGCGGGAAAGAGATAAATGCTGCAAAACGCATCATCTTGCGCAATACGGCCAACTGGCGCTCGCTGTCGTCTCTGACGCTAACCAGCACAGTCTGATCTACCTGCTTTACCATACCTTGAATCAGCGATGTACACTTGTTGTTCCACTGGTATGCCTGATTGTAGTTACCCGTATCGTAAGCACTGAAATAGCGTCCTAACAGGATGTTCATCACATTATTATTCACATGTGTCAGCACATCACTAATCAGTATTTTAACGCTAAAGGGAAAAGCCTTACGCACAAAGGTGAAATCAAGTTTCAACGTTGGTCGCCAGTCACTATAATGCCAGCGCAACAGCGTAGAAATCAAGATAAAAAGGTTGGTCTGAGTAGCCAGGCTCCAATAAGAAAACCCTTGCCAAGCCATCACAGCAGCCACACTACTGGAAAGGATGGTGGCTGTAATACTGGCCTTAGCCAGCTGTTTGGCTCTGAGATTCTTATAGAGATAAGCTGCCTGCGCCACACCACTACAACTGAACAACAGACCAATAAAAGCATAACGGCAAAGTGCCACCAGTCGTGACTCATGATAATAGGCTGCTATCAAAGGAGCAGAGAAGAAGAGTACCAGATAAATGGCACCTCCCATAAAAATATTGAACCAAAAGACAGCATTATAGTCACTGTCTTTTGGTTCTTTCTCGTTGACCAGCGCTGTAGAGAAACCGCTATTCTGCAGAGCGGTTGCTATCAGCGAAAAGATGGTAATCATGGCTATGAGACCATAGTCGGAAGGATTAAGCAGACGCCCAAGAATGATACCAAAGACGAGTCCGAGCAATTGCTGAACGCCATTGTTCATTCCGCCCCAAAATAGGCCTTTGGCTGTCTTTTCCTTCAATGACTCCATCCAGCGAACAGATATTATCCTACCTGACTGCCTGGTTTTACATCCTTAGTGGTAGTAACCACACTCAGACTCTCGTCGGCATCCACAGCACTCAGAATCATACCCTGACTCTCGATACCCATCATGGTGCGAGGTGCAAAGTTGGCTACAAAGAGAATGCGCTTACCGATGAGCTCCTCTGGGTTCTCATAGAAGGCTGCGATACCCGAGCAGATGGTGCGATCGGTACCTGAACCATCATCGATGGTGAACTGCAGCAGCTTCTTGCTCTTCTTCACCTTCTGGCAGTCCTTCACCAGACCTACACGGATGTCGAGCTTCTCGAAATCCTCAAACGATACGGTATCCTTGATAGGAGCAGCCTTATAGGCAGCAGCCTCGTTGGCCTTCTTGGTAGCCTCGAGCTTGTCGAGCTGCTTCTGGATCACCTCGTCCTCAATCTTCTCAAACAGCAGCGCAGGCTCACCCAGCTGGTGTCCAGCCTCCAGGAGATCGGTGCTACCCAACTGCTCCCACTCGAAGTTGCTGATGTTCAGCATCTCGCGCAGCTTCTTGCTCGAGAATGGCAGGAATGGCTCGAAGGCGATAGCGAGGTTGGCTGTGAGCTGCAAGCAGATGTTCAGGATGGTCTCGCAGCGCTTAGGATCCTGCTTCCAAACCTTCCAAGGCTCGCACTCAGTGATATAGCGGTTGCCGATACGGGCCAGGTTCATAGCCTCGAACTGGGCATCGCGGAACTTGAACTGCTCCAGCAGCGCCTCAACCTTAGCCTTTACATCCTTAAACTCCTCGAGGGCCTGCTTATCCACATCCTGCAGTTCGCCACAGGCAGGCACGATGCCGTTCCAGTACTTCTTGGTGAGCTGGAGGGCACGGTTCACGAAGTTGCCATAAACGGCAACGAGTTCGTTGTTATTGCGATCCTGGAAATCCTTCCAAGTAAAGTTATTATCCTTGGTCTCAGGTGCATTGGCTGTCAGTACATAGCGCAATACATCCTGCTTGCCAGGCATATCAACCAGATACTCGTGGAGCCATACAGCCCAGTTACGAGAGGTAGAAATCTTGTCGTTCTCCAGGTTCAGGAACTCGTTGGCAGGCACGTTGTCAGGCATGATATACTTGCCGTGAGCCTTCATCATCACAGGGAAGATGATGCAGTGGAACACGATGTTATCCTTACCGATGAAGTGAACCAGACGCGTATCCTCGTCCTGCCACCACTTCTCCCAGTTGCCCCACTTCTCAGGCTCCTTCTCGCACAGCTCCTTGGTGTTTGATACATAGCCGATAGGTGCATCAAACCATACATAGAGTACTTTACCCTCAGCATCCTTCACAGGCACAGGGATACCCCAGTCCAAGTCGCGCGTCATCGCACGTGGCTGCAAGTCCATATCCAGCCAGCTCTTGCACTGTCCATATACGTTTGGACGCCACTCCTTGTGCTCCTCCAGAATCCACTGCTTCAGCCAGTCCTGATACTCGTTCAGGGGCAGATACCAGTTCTTGGTCTTCTTCAGTACGGGAGTAGAGCCAGAGATGGTGCTCTTTGGATTGATGAGCTCTGTGGGTGAGAGGTCGCGTCCGCACTTCTCACACTGGTCGCCATAGGCACCCTGAGCATGACAGTGAGGGCACTCACCAGTTACATAACGGTCGGCCAGGAACTGCTTAGCCTCCTCATCATAGAGCTGCTCTGTTGTCTCCTCAGTCAGCTTACCCTCATCATAGAGCTTCTTGAACCATTCGGCAGCAAACTTATGGTGAGTTTCTGAGGTGGTACGACTATAGATATCGAACGAGATGCCAAACTCCTCGAACGAGTCTTTAATCATCTTATGATAGCGATCTACTACATCCTGAGGAGTGATACCCTCTTTGCGGGCACGCACTGTGATGGGCACACCGTGCTCATCGCTACCTCCGATAAACAACACATCACGCTTCTTCAAGCGGAGATAGCGCACATAGATATCGGCAGGCACATACACACCAGCCAGGTGTCCGATATGCACGCCACCATTAGCATAAGGTAGCGCCGACGTCACCGTCGTACGCTTGTAAGTCTTGTTTTCCATTTCTTTAAATACGTATTTATTTCTTATCTGGCTGCAAAATTACAAAAAATCCCACAGATTGCAAAAATATCTGTGGGATTTCTTATACTAAAATACGTATCCAAAGCTAATGTACGGGAATACTGATTTTGAAACAGCATGTTTTCCACCCAGATTGAATGATGGACTGATACCCGCCCTGAACTGGAAACCATGCGATGGCTGATAACGATAACCAATATTACCAAAGCAATAATAGCCCCATAAACTACGACTGTCTTCGCCTGCATATACACCCTCGTAATATGTAAAACCATCTTCTTTTTTTACTTCTTTCAGATCCCATTTGTCATACTTCTCTTTGTAATAACCCAGGTTAACACCTAAGCCCAACTCAAGTTTGCTGCGCTTTTTGCCCAGCAGATAGTTGGCTTCAATAGGCACATCCACACCTCTAATTGAGTTTGAACCTGACAACAATCCATAGTTTTTAGAGTATGTATAACCCAGACCTACACGATATCCCCAAGGCGAATTTGGCTTTAAGCGTGAATCATAGTTCACACCAACTATGTTTGAAGCACCAAAAAGTTCAAGATACATACTCTTCTGAGTATTTTCACTCTGTTGCGCCATTGCCGTCTGAGTAGCAGCAAGGCACGAAATCAATAATGTTTTAAATAAATTCATTTTATTAGTTTATATAAATAATGATATCGAAAGAAATGCCCCATGAGTATCATGATGTTGAGGGTAGAAAGCAGAAAACTTCTGATTATCATACTTCAGTTTTCTGCGCATACCATACACATCAAGCGTCGAGTATGAATAGCCTGCAGCCAGAACGACATTGTTGAATCTGGCAGATACTCCAATCTTGCCATCAAAGAAACACCAGTCGCCCTTGTTATACTCGTTTAGTTGGTGCAAGCGTTTCTGCATCTCTGCATACTCACGTCCCCCACAGTTAATTAAAAAAATACCTATCAGTACAATATATATAATTTTCCTCATTAATTCTTTGATTCCTAAAAACGCCTGCAAAGGTAGAGATTATTTCCGATATAGCAATATATATATTCACTAAAAATACATTTTATTGATGAGTTCTAATATAAAAAATCCCACAGACTACAAAACATCTGTGGGATTTATTTGATTTAGAAGTACACGCCGAATGATACAGGCTGGAAATTGACATCCTTGGCATAGGTAGAGTTGAGGATAGTCATGGGTGAGAACTTGCCATAGATACTGAACCAGTTACGCATACTTATCTCCGCCATGATATCTACTGTGATGGGGCGCTGGTGTATCTTCTTAAAAATCTCCTTATGCTTCTGTCCGTCGGCATCCCAATAGCGGTTCTTGATGCTGGCATAGGTGTTGATGTTGATAACAGGACCCAGACCGAAAGAGAGCTGCTTGGTGCGATACTTCCACATCACAGGGATGATGAGACTGAACACTTTGATGCGCGAGAAATCAGAATTATAGCCGACAGGCAGATTTTCTTCGACAATAGTACCATCACCCTGCTTGACAAACTTGCTGCGACCATCCATACGGAAATTGCGCCAATCCACTCCAAAACCTATCGAGTAGCCATGATGCTGGCCATAGCCAAACTTCTCCACCTCAGAGATGGTCCACATAATCTCCCATGAGCTGCCTACAGACTGCGGACCTTTATAGTCGGCTCCAGCACCATAGCAGAGACCTAAAGCAAAACGAGAGGATACGTTGCGCGACTCCAATGGATAGCCTGTGCCACGAGTGCGCTTCTTGACAAAATAAAAGTTCCAGGTGTCCTTATTGATACTGGTTTCACTCACATAGTTTGAATCCACCAGCAGGATCTTGCTCTCGTAGGTGTACTTATCGTCGTTCTCACGTCCATACACCTTTACTTTCTGGATAGAGTCGCCAGTAATAATGCGCACCTTCTGAGGTTTCAGGATGGTCAGGGTGTCGTTGTCGGCAACTGTTGTTGCATTTACTGTGGCCGAAACAGCCATGAGTAATAATAAAAATAGCTTTTTCATATCGTTATACGTTTATTTTATGAGTTCTCGTAATGTATCAAGCGAGTTGAGCGTACCTTCCATATAGATAACGGTAATCTCATCGTTATCGCGCTTATAGCACAAAAAACGGTTATGACTATCTGCCTTGGAGAGTTGCAGCATCAGGGTTTCCTTAGAGCGACTCTTTTTACTGGAGTAGTTCTCAGAATATGGACGCCCTTGATTCTGTTTCTTATCCAGCTCTATCAGATCGTGAATATGGGCTATCTCCTGTTTGGTGTTGGCATTGAAGCGCACACTACGGAAGAGAGTGAGCTGATATTTGGAAAGCATCTTTCCTTTTACCCTCGTTTCTACCATTCGCTGCTGGGGGATGATTTTCCCCTCGAAGAGTGGTGCAATGTGCAGACCACTCTGCGCCCCGACGGTGATCAGCATCGAAAAACATGCTGTGATAATCATCAATACTCGTTTCATATCTCTTAATTGCTAAATAAATCGTCCAACTGTTGTTCTATCTCGCCCTGAGCATTATCCTCAGTCATTTCACCCATCGTTCGTTTCATTTCTGTCATCACCGTTTGCTGGTCGGTGTACTTCTTACCATACACATAAACCACATACTCGTCGCTGGTATCGAGTTTTGCGAAATGGACAGCCATCATCGACACACCTATCACGAGTGATGCGGCAGCAAAGATGGCCAATAATCTTTTACGAATTACACTCCTGGCCCGGCTCAGCGTTTTGCGAACAGACACCTCACTCGAACCCAGCACCAAGGCAATCTCGCGGGTTTTCATACCTTGCAGATGATGCATGCGGAGAATAGCTTGCTGGGCAGAGGGCAGCGTGTCGATCACCTGCAGCATCTTTTCTATCTGCTCACCCTCATCACTCCACTCCTCTATGTCAGGAAATTTTAAAATATCTACAGTAGGTTGCTTTTTACGTAAATAGTCGATACAGAGGTTACGAGTCACCATGCAAGCGAAACCTGATACGGGCACCATCAACTGGTGGCGCATCAGCCAGAGTTTGATCATCGCATCCTGTACGATGTCCTCAGCCTCATCAGTAGCACCCAGATATTTCTGAGCGATACCGATAAGTTGCAGCCTAAGTGATTCTGCCTGTTGTTGAAACTCCTCTGTTGTCATTCTTATCGTTTGTTGCTTTTATCCTTAATACGCAGAGAAAACATAAATGTGACACCCAAGCAACAACTTTTTTTCAAAGAATGATGTTTTTAGCAAAATGCCAGATGATGATACCACCTGTTACCGATACATTCATGGAGTGCTTGGTGCCAAACTGTGGAATCTCCAAACAACCATCCGACGCATCGATCACCTCCTGATGCACACCTTTCACCTCGTTGCCCAGCACCACAGCATACCTCTTATTATTAATAGGTGTGAACTGCTGAAGCATCGTTGATCCATGAGCCTGTTCAACGGAATAGACTTCATAGCCATCGGCCTTGAGTGATTCTACAGCTTCGAGAGCAGTATCGAAGTACTTCCAACTGACACTATCCTCAGCTCCAAGAGCCGTCTTATGAATCTCGGCCATCGGAGGTGTACTGGTGATACCACACAGATAAACTGCCTCGATGCGGAAAGCATCGCCAGTACGGAACACACTACCCACATTGTGCATCGAGCGCACATCATCCAGCACCACTACGAGTGGCATCTTCTGCGCCTCCTTGAACTCCTCAACCGAGAGACGCTCCATTTCTATCGTACGTAACTTCTTCATTCTGTCTGCAAAGGTAATATTTAGAAAACAAACCACCAAATAATTGTGGAAAAACCTGTTGATAACTATGTGGATAACCCTGTTAATAACTTGTGAATTATACACTCCACCCTCCGATTTGAGGATATCCACACGTTTATTAGCACTATTTTAGCAACTTTTCCACAGTTTTTTGCCGAAAAATAATATAAACTTATTAATTTTGCACCGAAATTGGAAATTGTGGATAAGTATGCTTAGTGGTTCATTATCAGAGAGAAACAATTAACACAGTATGTTTAAAAGTCGAAATAACAGTTGGATAAGTAATCTGGCAAGAAAATCATAAAAAAGTTATCAAGATATTCACGGCATATCATACTACTTATTATATTTTTTAAGAAATAAATAAAAAGAAAAAATAAATATTATATGATGTTGACAACAGAGGAACTAAAGAAAGAAATTCGTAGGATGTGTGATGAGAAGGATGCCATCATCCTGGCTCACTATTATACGATTGGTGATATTCAGGATATCGCCGATTTTGTAGGTGATTCGTTGGCTTTGGCGCGTAAGGCTGCTGAGACTGATGCGAAGGTGATGGTCATGTGTGGTGTGCATTTTATGGCCGAGACATGTAAACTGCTATCGCCTGATAAGATTGTGCTTTGTCCTGATCTGGCTGCTGGCTGTTCGTTGGCTGATAGTTGTAAGGCCGAGGACTTGAAGAAGTTTAAGGAAGAGCATCCTGGCTATCAGGTGATCAGTTATGTGAACACCACAGCAGCCGTGAAGGCGCTTACTGATGTGGTGGTGACCAGTGGTAACGCCAAGAAGGTGGTAGATCAGTTACCAAAGGATGCTAAACTGATATTTGGTCCTGATTATAACTTGGGCAACTATATCAATGAGGTGACAGGCAGAAAGATGCTGCTTTGGAATGGTGGTTGTCATGTACACGAGCGTTTCTCTGTATCAAAGATTCTGGAACTGAAGCAGCAGTATCCTGATGCTGTGGTGATGGCTCATTTGGAATGCAAGGCGCCTGTACTAGCTGCAGCCGAGGTGAAAGGTAGTACAGCCACCATGCTGAATTATGCCCAGCAGAGCGATAAAAAGCAGTTTATAGTGGCCACAGAGGCTGGTATCCTGCACGAGATGCAGCGTACTTGTCCTGATAAGGAGTTTATCCCCGTGCCACCAGAAATCAGCGAGAGCGGTCTGGAATGCAGTTGTAACGAGTGTAATTACATGAAGTTGAATACACTTGAGAAGGTTTATAACTGTTTGAAGACGATGAGTCCGCAGATTGAGGTTGATGCAGAAATAGCTGAGCAAGCTGTGAAGCCTATCAATAGAATGCTTGAGCTTAGTTAAGAGTTCATAGTTAGTTAATAACAGCTATCTTTCCAACGGTACCTTTGTTACCATCGGAGGTAGCTGTTATTATCATATAGACACCACTCGCCACACGCTTACCTTGCTGGTTGCGACAGTCCCAATTGAACATACCACCATTGCTACGTCCTTCGGCTACTACAGCACCTGATGCTGTCGTGATTTTTACATCAGCATCATAGCTTAATCCAGTGATGGTTACCATACCAGTAAAGTCGGGTGTAACGGGGTTAGGATATACGTTCACACTACCCTTTGTCATCTCTTCATTTGGAGCGACGGCATTACTCATATAAGAGCATAATCCCTTATCCGACAAAAAGAATACTTCGCCTGATTTCTGATTGATAGCTATCGATGAAATATTATTATACAGCAGATTGGAATTATCGGTGGTGAAATTTTCTTCTTGCTGCATGTTGTCAGCTGATATCAGAAATACGCCAGCACCATTGCTACCAAACCATTTTCGGTTGCCACCATCGATGGCTATGCTGCTGATATCTACACCACTGAGCAGGTAGTCGGCATAGTTGGTACCATCGTTGCGAGGCACCTTTATTTGGTAGAAAGTAACATTGGATTGACCTATCTCTGACTGCTGAATCATGAATGGTCCTACATCGGTAACAGCCCATATATTACCTTCTTTGTCTTCTGCTATATTATTAATATGGTATATATCGTATTTGGTACCATCCTGGTTTACTATCTTGTCGTACTTCAGGATAATATCTTGATTGGTGTCGTAACAGAATAGTGCTGGCGTGTTCCAGTAGTTGTTCACAAACCATAGTAGGCCACGACTGTCGAACATCATTTTTAATAAGCCATCTGCTGTGATGCCGTTTTCTTTTTCCAACTCTGTATGATGATGACTGATCCATTGGTGATCGCTAGTAAGCTCTAACAAGCTGACACCTTGCGCCAGACTATTGAGAACCCATAAACTACCTTTGGCATCAAACAGGATACCTAATACTATCACATAGTCGTTGCCCAATATCGTGCCTCTGTCGTTGGCGCTCATCAGCGGACTGTTATCCTTATTATAATAGGTAACGAGTTTGCCGTTCTTAAATTCATAAAGTCCGCAGCGTCCACCTGCAAATACGTGTTCCGGATCATGAGGATCTACATCCACACAGCAGATATCTACATAACGAAAGCCTGTAATCTTATCGATTTGCTCCTGATAGAGTTCCCACTCATTGCCATCAAACACCTGAATGGTGCCTGGCAGCGCATCGTCGGGCATGGCAGGCAGGAAATAACCACCTGTGGTATAGAGCTTGTCATTTATGAATTTCGACTCGTAGAAACGATTATAAGCCGGTCCTCCAGGATTCAGTTTTTCTACTGTCGAGATATATTGCTCATAATCGTCCTTATAGGGATGTAGGTCTGTGGGGTAATCAGGATTATTTTTAGTATAGGTCTCTGTTATCTCAGCCTTCAGCATATTCAGTTTGATGATAGCAAAACTGGTGGTGAGATAGGCATACACATCGTCTATACTGATGGCTGTGACAGTCTTGTCTTCTGTCATCGATTTCGTATAGAGTGATGAGATATTAATGATATCTCCATTGGTGCCTATTAAGTCGATATTTGAGTTTTTATAGACGGCAATCAGGCGTTTAGCTTTTTGGTTCCAGGCTATATGGGTGATATGGGTGTCGTTCAGTCCGTTCACCTTATCATAGGTGATAATACTCTGATCGTCCAGATTATACTGATACAGATCGTTTGAAGCCAGTACAAACAGTTGGTTATTGGCTTTGCATATTTGCTGTATGTCGTGATAGGCCAGAAAGTTCCGCCATGTACCCACTTGTGCTGTTGCTATGAGGCAATAGCACAGTGAGCATACAATGGCGAAAATCTTATTCATATCATTTCTTTAATAGATAATCAGCTAGTTTTGCAACTGCTTTGGCTCTGTGGCTGATGCTGTTTTTGATGTCAACACCCAGCTCGGCAAAAGTCTGATTATGTCCTTCTGGCATAAAGATTGGATCATAGCCAAATCCTTCGCCGCCTCGCTTTTCGTGGGTGATGGTGCCATTGATGATACCATCAAAGGTGGTTACCTTACCATCGATAATAAGCGCAATGACGGTGCGGAAACGGGCCTTGCGGTTGTCGATATTCTCGAGCTCAGAGAGCAGTTTATTCATGTTGGCCTGAGAGTCGTGACCCTCACCGCCTGCATATCTGGCGCTATACACGCCTGGGGCTCCACCAAGGGCATCCACCTCCAGACCTGTATCATCGGCAAAGCAGTTTACATGATACTTGTCGTAGATCCACTGTGCCTTGATCAGCGCATTGTCCTTCAGTGTTTGTCCCTTCTCTGGTATATCGTCTTGGCAACCTATCTCAGCCAGCGACATCACCTGAAATCTATTACCCAGAATCTTTCTTACCTCAGTAAGCTTATTCAGGTTGTTGGTAGCAAATACTATTTTCACTTTTTTCGTGTCTTGTTTGATTTTTACTTTCATTTCGTCGAATCCCTCGCCATATACACCGATAACGCTCGACTGTGATACGAAGGCGTTAGGGTCGATCATTTTTATCAGTCGGAACATGTTGACACTCTCGTTCTTCTTAGCCAGAATACAGAGCACCTTCATCTCCTTGCCAGTGTACCAGCCGTGTCCGTCCAGTATGGTCACACCATGATGCATCTGGGTGCCGATGGCATTGGCCATCTCCTGCCATTTGCGCGAAAAGATGAAGAACTGAACCGACTGTCGGCGGGCGTTCATCACATAGTCGAGCACATAGTTCTCCATTGCCATCACACAGAAGCCGAACATCACCTTATGAGCGCGCTCCAGATAGGTGCCAAACTGTGGGAAGAACATACATGAACCGATGATGCAGAAGTCGGCCGAAAGCAGCACCGTACCAAGCGAAACATTATGGTACTTGTTGACCGAAGCTGCGATGATATCTGTTCCACCAGTAGAACCATTGTGCAGGAATACGGTTGCCAAGGCAATACCCGTGATAACACAACCTATAATCATCGACATGAAGTCCTGCCCCTCACCCATCAGTTTGAAAGGTAGTCCGTTGTCCTGCTCAGGCAGGATATCTTGGGCAAACCTCAGCATAAAATAGAGCGTGAAGATGGCAAAGATGGTCTTCATCAGAAATTTGAATCCAAGAATCTTCAAGGCCATCAGCAGCAAGAGTCCGTTGATAATAATATAGGTGTTTTCCAGATGGAAGCCTGTGGCGTAGTAAATGATAGCTGATAAACCAGTGACGCCTCCAGCCACAATCTGATAGGGCATCAGAAAGACTGTGAAGGCGATGGTGTACAAGAAAAGGCCAAGGGTTATAAACATATAATCCTTGACCTCATTCCATATAATCTTGTGATCGATAGTCATTACTTCTTCAGTACAATGTTCACCATACGCTTAGGGACGATGATAACCTTTGCTACCTGGAATCCTTCGAGATACTTCTGTGCAGCGTCGCAGTTAAGTACAGCCTCTTCGATGGTCTTATTGTCGGCGTCGGCAGGGAACTCCATTTCCAAGCGTGTCTTACCATTGAAGGCGATACCCAACTTAACCTGGCTCTCTACCAGATACTCCTCGTTCCATGTTGGCCACTGAGAGTCGCAAACGCTACCCTGCTCGCCAAGGGCCTCCCAGAGTTCCTCAGCAATATGTGGTGCAAATGGGGCAATCAGTATCACGAGTGTCTTCAGCATTTCTTTGTTCTTGCACTTCTGCTGTCCCAGTTCGTTCACGCAGATCATGAAGGCTGAGATAGAGGTGTTGTAGCTGAAGTTCTCGATGTCGGCAGATACCTTCTTGATGAGTTTGTGTACGCTCTTCAGGTTCTCTGGTGTGGCAGCACCCTCATCGAAACCATTCTGGAAGAGGTTCCAGAACTTCTTCAGGAAGCGGTGGCAACCATCGATACCGTTGGTATCCCAGGGCTTCGACTGCTCAACAGGGCCCAGGAACATCTCGTAAAGGCGCAGGGTGTCGGCACCATACTTCTCTACAATCATATCAGGGTTAACCACGTTGAACATCGACTTCGACATCTTTTCGATAGCCCAGCCACACTTGTACTGGCCATTCTCGAGAATAAACTCTGCATCTTTATAGTCAGGGCGCCAAGCCTTGAAGGCCTCGATATCCAGAATATCGGCCGATACGATGTTTACATCTACGTGGATAGGTGTGGTGGTATAATTGCCCTTCAGACCAAAGCTTACGAACTTACCCTTATCGGCACCTTCGTCTTCGATACGGTAAACGAAGTTAGAGCGGCCTTGAATCATACCCTGGTTAACCAGTTTCTTGAATGGCTCGTCCTCGCAGCTATAGCCAGAGTCGAAGAGGAACTTGTTCCAGAAACGTGAGTAGATCAGGTGACCAGTAGCGTGCTCTGTACCTCCTACATAGAGATCTACATTGCGCCAGTATTCATCGGCCTCCTTGCTGACGAGAGCCTGCTCGTTCTTGGGGTCCATATAGCGCAGATAGTAAGCACTTGAACCAGCAAAGCCAGGCATGGTGTTCAACTCGAGTGGGAATACGGTCTTATTGTCGATTTCGTCCTTAGATACTACCTTATCAGTCTTGGTGTCCCAAGCCCACATCTTAGCGCGGCCCAATGGTGGCTCGCCAGTCTCGGTTGGCTTGTACTCATCAATCTCAGGCAGCTCCAGAGGCAGGCACTCCTTAGGAATCATATAAGGCATGTCGTCTTTGTAATATACAGGGAATGGCTCACCCCAGTAGCGCTGGCGAGAGAAGATAGCATCGCGCAAACGGTAGTTAACCTTTACGCGACCAAGACCCTGCTCGGTGACGTATTTCTTAGTAGCAGCAATGGCCTCCTTCACAGTCAAGCCATTCAGGCTGAACTTATCTGATGCTGAGTTACAAACGATACCCTCCTTGGCATCATAGCTCTCTTCTGATACATCAGCACCCTCAATCAGTGGGATGATGGGCAGGTTGAAGTGCTTAGCGAAGGCATAGTCACGACTGTCGTGAGCAGGTACAGCCATGATGGCACCTGTACCATAACCAGCCAATACATATTCTGCAATCCAGATGGGGATTTTTTCATCGGTAAATGGATTGATAGCATAGCTACCAGAGAAAACACCAGTAACCTTGTGATCCATCTGGCGATCGCGCTCTGTGCGCTTCTTCACGTAGTCGAGATATTTTTCTACCTCAGCCTTCTGCTCAGGTGTAGTGAGCTCGGCTACGAGGTCGCTCTCAGGAGCCAGCACCATGAAGGTGACACCAAACATGGTATCAGCACGCGTAGTAAAAATGGTGAAGTGCTTATCAGAATCAGCTACGTTGAACTCAACCTCAGTACCCTCTGAACGACCAATCCAGTTGCGCTGTGTCTCCTTCAGTGAGTCGGTCCAGTCGATAGTGTCCAGTCCGTCGAGCAGGCGCTGAGCATAGGCTGATACACGCAGGCACCACTGGCGCATCTTCTTCTGAACCACAGGATAGCCACCACGAACGCTCACGCCATCCACAACCTCATCGTTGGCCAGTACGGTACCCAGTTTTGGGCACCAGTTCACCATGGTGTCGGCCAGATAGGCTATACGGTAGTTCATCAGCACCTCCTGCTTCTTCTTCTCAGAGAAGGCGTTCCACTCGGCAGCTGTGAAGTGCAGTTCTTCTGTTCCCAGGGCATTGCAGTTCTCAGTACCCATCAGTTCGAAGTGCTCAATCAGCTTGATGGTGGGCTGAGCTTTCTGCGATGAAGTGCTGAAATAGCTCTTGAACATGCGCTGGAAAGCCCACTGGGTCCACTTATAGTAGATGGGATCACAAGTACGAACCTCGCGCTCCCAATCGAAACAGAATCCTATCTTATCCAACTGCGAACGGTAGCGGTTGATATTCTCGAACGTGGTTTTCTCAGGATGCTGTCCGGTCTGGATGGCGTACTGCTCGGCAGGCAGTCCGTAAGCATCGTAACCCATGGGGTTGAGCACGTTGTAGCCCTGCTGACGCTTGTAGCGGGCATAGATATCACTGGCGATATAGCCAAGTGGGTGACCTACGTGCAAACCTGCTCCTGATGGATAGGGGAACATGTTAAGTACATAGAATTTCTTCTTGTTCTTGTCTTCCACCACACGATAGGTTCCATTCTCCACCCATCGCTTTTGCCATTTCTGTTCGATGTCTCTGAAATTGTAATCCATTGTATCTTTTAATTTAATTGTTTCCGTACATATAAATACGGGTGCAAAGATACAAATTACTCAGCAGAACACCAAATTTAAAAGCTAAAAATTATATACTACAGTATATATCGGACGTATAGGTATGCTAAACCAGCAAATATAGCTGCCAATATAATTGCTAGAATAAACAGTATCATAAATGATAGTGCTACCTTAAAGAATGTCCTTTTATAGCTATAACCATATAGCTGTTTGAGTGGTACAATACTTGCGGCGCCACCTATGATATCTATCATGGCGTTTCCTGGAGAGAAAAACTCACCTATAATACTGATAATTGTCATTAAATTTGTAATGTAAACCATCGATACAAAGAACTCCGAGTAGTGTATGTCTGGAATCTTTTTATTGTGGCGGAAAAGGAAGTACATCGGGGCCGACAAAACGAGTAGCCAAAGGAACTGAGCAACTGTCTGGTTATCTACTATCCAACGGAAAAACTTCTGGAGAATCTCTGCGAATTTTAACCCATAATATTTCCCGTTCACTCTTATTTGGTCGCTTTTTTCGGTTTTCTCGATAGCTAATTTTTTACCGTTAATATTTATGGTGTCATTGATAGCGGCTTTGTCGAATGATTTCTTTTCTACCTTATCTATTTTATTAATATTGTCGGATGTTTCGTCAAGGCTTTGGGAAATCACTTCCTTGCTATTACTGATAACATTCTCCATCCTGATATTCAGGCCCGACTGTACAAATACTAATAAAGCTATGCCCAGGAAGAACATCTTGAACGGAGGGAAATACGCCATCTGCATGCCATTCAGATAGTCGCGAATCATGTAGCCAGGACGCAGCAGCAGGTCGCGAATGGAACGGAACATGCCACGATTGCCCAATCCCCAGACGTCTAAAAACAACAAAAATGCCGATTTGAACGAATATCTGCCGATGGTGGCGCGCTGTCCGCATCGCGGACAATAGTTGCCATGAAACTCTGTGCCGCAAGTGGCACACACATGCTTATCGGCAGATAGTGGCATCACCTGGTGAGGTTGCTCTTGCCAAGCCTTAAATCTTCTGTATTTGTCTCTTAGCTGCTCCATAACTTTTGCAAAGGTAACAAATAATTATGAAAATGTTTCATGCTTAGTTATTTTTTCTAAATTTCTTTGTGATTTCAAGATTATATTATAACTTTGTGGCTTGAATAACGAAATTCATTACTTTATATAAACAAATTCATAACAAACAAAAATGAACAACGTACCTAAAATTAAAGTAGGAATCGTCGCTGTATCTCGCGACTGTTTCCCAGAGTCATTGGCTGTTAATCGTCGTAAGGCTGTTATCGCTGCGTATGAAAAGAAGTTTGGTAAGGACGGCATCTACGAGTGTCCTATCTGCATCGTTGAGAGCGAAATCCACATGCAGCAGGCCCTTGAGGATATCAATAAGGCTGGATGTAACGCGCTCTGCGTATATCTGGGCAACTTCGGTCCTGAAATCTCTGAGACCATGCTGGCTAAATACTTCAATGGTCCCGCTATGTTCTGCGCTGCTGCCGAGGAGACTCAGAACGACCTGATTGATGGTCGTGGCGATGCTTACTGTGGTATGCTGAATGCCAGCCACGCTCTCTCTCTGCGTAAGACTCGTGCTTACATCCCAGAGGAGCCAGTTGGCGACGCTGACCACTGTGCTGAACTCATCCACGAGTTCCTGCCTATCGCTCGTGCTATCGTAGGTCTGCAGAACCTGAAGATCATCAGCTTCGGTCCTCGTCCAAATAACTTCCTGGCTTGTAACGCTCCTATCCGTGCCCTGTATGATCTCGATGTTGAAATCGAGGAGAACTCAGAGCTCGACCTGCTGGAGTCGTTCCAGAAGCACCAGGGCGATCCACGTATCGACGATGTAGTGAAGGATATGGCTAATGAGCTGGGTGCTGGCAACAAGATTCCTTCTGTTCTGCCTAAGCTCGCTCAGTATGAGCTCACTCTGACCGACTGGATCGAGGCTCACAAGGGCTGCCGCGAGTTCGTATCACTCACCACTAAGTGCTGGCCTGCTTTCCAGACCATGTTCGGTTTCGTTCCTTGCTATGTAAACAGCCGTCTCACCAGCCGCGGTATCCCCGTTAGCTGCGAGGTTGATATCTACGGAACACTGTCTGAGTTCATCGGTACTTGCATCACAGAGGATGCTGTTACACTGCTCGACATCAACAACACCGTTCCTAACGATATGTACGAGGAGAGCATCAAGGGCAAGAAGTTCCTGTGCGACGAGTACAACGATAAGGAGATCTTCATGGGCTTCCACTGTGGTAACACCGCTTCTTCTAAGGTTTGCAACTGCAGCATGTGCTTCCAGCGCATCATGGCACGTGCTCTGCCTGTAGAGGTTACAAACGGTACACTCGAGGGTGACATCAAGCCAGGTAAGGCTACTATCTATCGCCTGCAGAGCACAGCCGACACCAAGCTCCGCGCTTACATCGCTCAGGGCGAGGTTATCCCTGTAGCTACGCGCTCATTCGGTTCTATCGGTATCTTTGGTATCAAGAACATGAGTCGCTTCTATCGCCACGTGCTTATCGAGAAGCACTACCCACACCACTGCGCTGTGATGTTCGATCACGCTGGTAAGTACCTGTGGGAGGTTCTCAAGTACATGGGTATCCCCGTTGAGGAGATCGACTACAACTTCCCAAAGGGCGATTACTATCCAACAGAGAATCCTTTCGCATAAGCGATATATTCTGAATAATAAAGCCGCAACTATTTTACAGTTGCGGCTTTTTTTCTTTTTTCATATTTGTAACAGGATTGTAACATGGGTGTAACTTTGATGTAATAAGATTGTAATACTTTTGCAGCAAAAATACAGAAAAGCAATATTAATGGAATTGATTATTAACATTTTCTCGCTTGTAGGCTCGCTGGCGTTATTTCTCTTCGGAATGAAGACAATGTCAGAGGGTCTTGAAAAGTTTGCGGGCGACCGTTTGCGCAGTATTCTGGCTGCTATGACGAAGAATCGTGTGATGGGTGTGCTGACAGGTATCCTGATTACAGCTCTCATCCAGTCGTCGAGTGCTACCACCGTGATGGTGGTGAGCTTTGTGAATGCTGGCTTGATGACTTTGGTGCAGAGTATCGGTGTTATTATGGGTGCCAATATCGGTACCACAGTTACTGCTTGGATTATCTCGGCTGTGGGTTTCAAGGTAAACATTGCAGCCTTCGCCATCCCTCTGTTGGCTATCGGTATGCCATTGATATTCAGCGGTAAGGGTAATCGTAAGAGTATTGGTGAGTTCATCTTTGGTTTCTCGTTCCTCTTCATGGGACTCTCGTTCCTGCAGGAGGCTGCCACAGCGATGAATATTGGTGATATGGTGGCAGGCATGCTGGCCCACGTGCCGCAAGACTCGTTCTTCACCATCATCCTCTTTGTGATTGTTGGTGCGCTGGTGACGATGATTGTGCAGGCTTCGGCAGCTACAATGGCTATCACCTTGATGCTCTTTGGCATGCATATCCCCGGCTTCGGCTTCGAACAGGCAGCTGCGCTGGCTATGGGACAGAATATAGGTACCACCATCACGGCGTTTATGGCTTCGCTGACAGCCAACACACAAGCCCGCCGCGCCGCGCTGGCACATATGTTCTTCAACGTGTTTGGTGTGGTGGCGTTCCTCATCGTGTTCTATCCCGCCTGTGATGCCGTTAGTTGGGTAGTAGAAAACTTCCTGGGTGGTGGCAACGATCTCTTTAAGCTATCAGCCTTCCATACCGCCTTCAACATTATCAATACGCTGTTGCTCATTGGTTTTGTGAAGCAGATTGAGATGTTTGTGTGCCGCGTGCTGCCTATGAAGGCACAAGACGAAGACTATCGCCTGCGTTTTATCAGTGGTGGTCTGCTCTCTACAGCTGAGCTCAGCATCATGGAGGCTCAGAAGGAGATTCGTAGTTTCGCTGAGCGCTGCCAGCGTATGGCTGGTTTCGTACCAACATTGTTGCAGACACAGGATGAAGTTGAGTTTAATAAGCTCTTTGCCCGTATTGAGAAGTATGAGAATATCACCGACTCGATGGAAATGGAGATTGCCAGCTATCTGAACAAGGTGAGCGAAGGTCGCTTGTCGGATGCGTCGAAGGCTCAGATACAGAAAATGCTCCGCCAGATATCGGAGCTGGAATCTATCGGCGACTCGGTTTATAACCTCGGTCGTACGCTGAATCGCCATCGTATGCACTGTCAGGAGAACTTTACTGACGATCAGATGCAGCACATGATGACGATGCTGCAACTGGTAGATTCAGCTCTGACAGAGATGCTTAAACGTGTAGACCGTCCCACCACAAAGAATGGTGTAAAAGTATCGCTCAACATCGAGCACGAAATCAATAACTACCGTACACAGCTGAAGAACCAGAACCTGCACGATGTGAATGCCGGTCTTTACGACTATCAGCTGGGTGTGTTCTACGTCGATTTCATCTCAGAGTGCGAGAAGCTTGGCGACTATGTGATGAACGTTGTGCAGGCCGGTAAGGGGTTGAATAACGACTTTGGTGACGGTCCTATCAACGGACAAAACTAAAACCTGGCTAGGGTAAACCTGATGGTGAGTCCACCGCCGGGAGTAGAGAGTGCAGTTGCTTGTCCACCATGGGCTGCAACTGCATTTTTCACGATGGCAAGTCCCAGACCGGTGCCACCAAGTTTGCGCGAGCGCCCTTTATCTACACGGTAGAAACGCTCAAAGAGATGGTTGAGATGTTGCGCTTCTACGCCAGAACCGTTGTCGCTGACTAAGAACTCGTAGAAATGGAGACCTTCTTTTTCCACCTCAGTACAAGTAATCTTCAGAGACGATGCGCCTGTGGCATAGGCGATAGCATTGTCAATCAGGTTGCGGAAGATGCTGTATAACAGACTCTGATCACCCATCACTTCTATATGCTGAGGTAATTGGAGTGATGGCGTGATGCCCTTTTCCTGAAGTTGAAGTGCCGTATCATCCAGCACATTCTGTATGATTTGTATTACGTCAACGGGGCGATAATCCTTTCGTGCCTCAGAGCGGTTGTCGTCTATCTCATCGAGTTTGGTGAGTGCACTCATGTCGAGCAGTAGTTTGTTCATACGTTCGCTCTGAGTATAGCAGCGCTCCAGGAAGTGCTTCTTCTTGTCGTCAGGCATATCCGGATTATCCAAGATACTCTCCAAGTAGCCGTGTATGCTGGCAGCAGGCGTCTTCAGCTCGTGAGCCGCATTCTGCGTCAGCTGGCGCTTGATGCGCACCTTATCTTCCTCTGAGTGTCGCAGTTTCCAGTATAGCATAATGATGGTGTGGCTGATGTCTCCCAACTCGTCGTCGGGTAGGCGGCGCTCCAGTTCATGATCCAGTTCCTCACCTTCTTCGGCTTTGACGGCAAACTCACGTAGATAGCCTATATGCCTACTGATGCGGTGGGTGATGTGATAGAGAACGATGCCCAGCAGCAGGGTTAGTGCGGCAGCAAAATATATATAGGTATTATCTACCTGCAGCGAGCGGGTCAGCTCTAAAGAGTAAGGTACTGCCGCACGCACGATGACATCATCGAAACGGGTGGCCGAATAGAAGTAAGTCTCGTGGGTGGATTGCGACACACGTTTGATATCGTAGCCATTGCCTTCGAGCAGTGCCTGTTGTATCTCTGTGCGTTGCAGGTGGTTGTCTAATGAGTTGATATTGGTGTCATAACTATCCAGAATCACCTGCCCTTCCTTGTCAATCACCGACACGCGGAGACCCTCTATCTGATGACGTTCCACATAGTTGTGAAACAGTTTGCTGTTTGTCAAACTGTCCATGCCTAGCGTCTGCACCATCTCATAGTTATACATTTGCAGACGGGAGTGCAGGATATCAATCTTATAGTCTTTCTCGCGCTGATACTGGTAGATGCTGAAACATACGGCAAAGAGTAGGAACACGCCTCCCAGACTGAGCAGCAGGTCGCGCTGGAAGCTTTTGCTTCTCGACTTATTTTTCAAAACAGTATCCATAGCCCACGCGTGTTTTTATCTGTTTGCCATACCGACCTATTTTCTTTCTCAGACGGGTGATGTTTACATCCACTGTGCGGTCGAGCACCATCACATCCTGTGGCCAGCAGTGTTTCAGCAAATCCTCGCGGGCGAAAACCTTGTTAGGATGCTGGAGCAGAAACGACAGCAGTTCGAACTCCAGTTTGGTAAACACCAGTGCCTCTCCGTCCAGGGTTGCCGTCTTTGCGTTCAGATCGAGACTGATACCCTCATAGCTGAGCTCATGACTGGTAGTAGCCTGGTTTCTGGCGGGCAGAGAGGTGGAGCGCCTCAACACGGCACGCACTCTGGCCTTTACCTCCTTCATGCTCAGGGGCTTGGCTATATAGTCGTCGGCTCCGATGTTGAGACCTTTCACCAGATCATCTTCACCGTCCATGGCTGTAATGAAGATGATGGGGATATGTGCTGTGTCGTGATTGTTCTTCAGTTTGCGGGCCATCTGGAACCCCGACATCTCACCCATCATCACATCGAGCAGGATGAGACCAAACTCCTGCAGAGGCAGCTCCAACGCTTCCTCAGCCGAATTTGCTGTCGTCACCTCAAACCCTTCTGTCTCCAGATTATATTGCAGTATCTCACAGATATCCTGCTCATCGTCAACCACAAGTATTTTCATCGCTTCACATATTTTTACTGTGGCAAAGATACGGATTATTTCCGAAAATGAGTCATTATTTATATTACAATGTTATTAAAAGTCAATAATTGTTTGGTTGATTTGTAGGTTTTGCGTATTTTTGTAGGCAGAAATAGATGATTTGTCTGGATGTATGAAAATAATATTGATTCTGCCTTTGTTGATGTTGGCACTCGTAGCTCAGGCTGATGAGGCTAAAAGGTTGTACGATGCCAGCGAGCAGTATTATAATCGTCAGCAGTATGATAGTGCAGTAGTTGCTGGTGAGAAAGCATTGCCATTGCTCCGGCAGAAGGGCATGAAGAGCGAAGAGGCCGAAGAACTGAGTATTCTGTCGGTTTGCTACATGCGACAGTCGGAATACGAAAAGGCACTGCAATATGCCAAAGCCTGTAATCAGCTGGACCGTGAGAGTGGCAATGCTGAACGTATCAGCTCATCGCTGAATACGATTGGCAGCATCTATGTGGCAGCCAAGCAGCCAAACGAAGCGCTGAAGTATCTCAAACAGGCATTGGAATATGCTGAAAAGACAGGTTTAAAGCCGCGTATTGCGCTTACCTGCGGTTCGCTTTCTGAGGCTGAGTCGGCACTCATCCATTACAACGATGCTTTACATTATATTGATAGGGCTATCCAACTGGAACGTGAAGAAGGTCGCGAAGCCAAACTACGTATCCGTTTGTCGCAAAAGGCTACCATCCTGATGGGGATGGGGCAAAAGCAGGAGGCTGTAGTTATCTTTGATAGCATCATCCCCTATTTTCGTGCTACGGGCAATCGTCAGTCGCTGGCTATCACGCTGAATAAGGCTGGTCAGGCATTGCTGGATATGAGTAAGGATGCTGCTTCGGATGCTGCACAGCAACGAGCCGCCAGCTATTTCCGCGAATCGGCACGATTATGCCGTGAGATGGATAATCCCTACAACGAGATGCAAGCCCGTCGGGGACTTTATCAGGCCCTTTGGACGCTTAATCCCGATAGTGCACGTATAGAGCTTGAGGCATTTAACCTACTGAAGGATTCACTCTACAATCAAGCTTCGGCCGAGACATTGGCGCGTTATAATGCTGAGTTCGGTCTCGACGAACTGCAAGAGCAGAACTCATCGGTGCGCCGTTCGCGTATCTATATTATTATCATAGGTATCATTTTGCTATTGGTGGCAGCTATGATGGTGGTGCGCCAACGCAAACTCACAGCATTGCAGCGTCAGCGCCTGAGTGAGGTGACGATCTCGCTCGACGAACTGCGCCAGCGCTACGAGCATGCGATAGCTCATGGCGAGGGTGAACAGGAGAAAGACGAGTTGACAGAACAGGATAAGGACTTCCTGACAAAGACGATGAGTATCGTAACAGAACAGATGGAGGACAACCATGTGAATATAGATGAGTTGGCAGCGGCCCTGGCGATGAGTACGTCACAGTTCCGCAGGCGTCTTTCAGCTATCACAGGCGAAACACCACAGTGCTACATCACCAACATCCGTATGCAGAAAGCCCGTTATCTGCTCGACACACAGTCTGAACTGTCGATACTCGATGTGGCTTTGCGCTGTGCTTACGAGGATCAATCCAGCTTTACCAGAGCCTTTAAACGTTTCTTTGGTATCACACCAAGCGACTATTTAGCGAAAAAGCAGTAAAAACAGGAATTTTGGTAGATTCTGCACAAGTTTTGGCAGAATCTGCACAACACTGAAAGAGGTTTTTGCCGTAACTTTGCAACCGAAATCAAAGTGATGGCATGGAACCTCTTAACAACAAACTTACCAATAGGCAGCGCCAAGCTGAGAGCTATACGCAAGAGCAGATGCGTTTACTGCTCAGCATGCGCGAAATGGTGAAGAACGAAGTGAGGAAAGAGGTTGCACGACAATTGGAGGAGTACAACAAATAAAATCATTTATATTCACCATTTTAATTGTAAGTATTATGAAACAATCAATCAAAATTTCGGTAATGGCTATCGCTGCCATGTTTGTATTCACCACAGCTGCAAATGCTCAGTTTGGCGCCCTTAAGAAGATTGCCAAGAAAGCCGTTGAAAAGACTGTTGAGAAAACTGTTGAGAATACAGTGAATTCTCAAGATGGTACTAGCGAAGAGGCAGTAGTAAATCAGGGTAGAACAGGTGCCTCAGCCCCTGCCGTAATGACTGCTGGGAGTACTAGTGCTTCGGCTAAAAAGAAGACCGTGCAGGTAATAGCCTACGACGAAAACTACAACCTGGGTAAGAAAGAAACCATGCTCACCTTCACCCTGCCTGGTACCGACAAGAAGGTAATGGCCATCGTACCAGCCAGCTATACTGTAAAATCCTACGAGGCTTTCGAGGGACAGGCCTGGGAGGATAAGAAATTCATGGAGCGTGCCAAGGCTGCCATCGAGAAGAAATATCCCACACCCGATAACGCCAGAAAAGGCCAGTTGAAAGCCAAGCTGGCTGAGATTGGAACCAGAGACGATCATTGGCGCTACTCTCGCAACAGTTTGGGAGTGATCTTAGACCGCTATATTCACGTTTATGCCGTATATGAGTTTGAGGATGGCGAGGTATATCTTACCGAGTTTTATGCCGTACAGAACAATAACGGTGCTGGCTACGACGACAATATTGTTGTGAACTACTCGTCGCGCTATGGCGATGTGAAGTATTCTATCGAAAAATGGGAGGCCAAAACCGATATCTTCACTTCTAGGATAGGTAAATAATATAAGTACGCCTTATGGCGCACTCGAGTGCGCCAACTAACGTACTGGAGTGCGCCAGAAGGCGTACTCCAGTAAGGCTTAGACGTACTGCGATCAAAACTTTAGTTTGTGACAGTTACTGTTTGTGTCTATGTGGGTTGTGACACGGGAGGGTAAACGGGAGCCTAATCGGGAGGGTAAATTGTGATACCCTCCCGTATCAGAACCCGCATAAACACAGGGGTTCTGGATAAAGTACGGGAGAGTGTGTATATAGCTTGAATATCCCATAGTATTAATCTGTCTTTTGGGGCATGGAATACTCTTTTTATTCTGCATTAACTGTTGTATTGGCTGCGACTGTTGTTTGAACTTCATAACCTGCTGTCGAACTGCTGCGGACTTGCGTTTGCTCTGTAGGCGTAGTGATAGATACAGAGGAGGCGCCAGTATCAGCTGCATACAGTTTCTGAATATTGTGGTGATTACAATCTAAAGTATCTCAGCAATTCCTTATACATATCCTGAGCTGTCAGACAAGTATCTGTCAGATAGCCGTTAATGTGTCCCCACTCTTTTAGACCGCGATAATAAAACATCTTCAGTTCATCGGTGATGATAAAGGGAACTATATGATTAGCCAAGCACTCCTTGAACATGAGCAAGCGACCTACCCTGCCGTTTCCATCCTGAAATGGATGAATACGTTCAAAATTAACGTGGAAGCCCAGAATATCTTCTAACGACTTTTTGCCCTTACGATTATAGGTGCTCAATAGTGCTTTCAGCTGTCTGTGAACATCCTCTGGTGCACAAGTGTCTTGCCCGCCTACTTCGTTTGGTAGTCGTTTATAATCGCCAACGGCAAACCAATCTTTACGGCTGTCTGAAGTTCCTGTTTTCAGTAAAAGGTGCAGATGTTTAATCAAATTCTCAGTCAGCTTATCTTCTGTATGGTCGATGATATAGTCAATACAACGGAAGTGATTCACGGTTTCTACTACATCATCCACATTCACAGCAGTATCTGTTATGCCGATTGTGTTTGTTTCGAAGATATATCGCGTTTGGTCGTGAGTCAGCTTACTACCTTCAATATGATTAGAGTTATACGTCAGGTCGATCTGCGTGCGATGGTAAATGCCTCCCTTCAGCTTTGCGGCTTTCTGCTCTCTTAGTGCAGCAAGTAGTGGCGACACCTTTTTCTTTGTTTCGCCACGTTTAGGTACGACGGCATCTGCAGGAATATTCCAAGTCTTTCCTGTCAAGAAAGCCCCTTCAATCTTCCCCTGCGCGCAGTAATTTCGAGCTGTACGCTCTGAGATGCCATATTTTTCGGCAAATTTGCTAACTGATATATACTCCATAATCCAAGCTTATCGGCAAGTTTTAATGCCATATTTTGCCGCAAATATACAACTTTTTGCCGATACCGGCAAGTTTTTGAGTATTTTCTTTATACGAAAATTTTCGCAACGAAAATTTTCGCATAGAGGATTTGGGTTACTATTTGTGTCTATGTGGATTGTAATCACTTTCTCCGACCTCGTGATCTTCGACCCCATGATCCTTTAAATAGTCTTAAAAAGCAAGAATGATTGAGTAGCTTTCCAACTATTTGCGCTACTTTTGCTTTCGATTTAGTAATCATACGATTGGGTAAGAAAATGTCACTTAAAAGAAACAATATGAATGCAACTAACTTTAAAAGAACTATTATCGTAATGCTTTCCGTTTTTGCACTTGGCTCTTGTAGCAGCAATAACGAAGATAACTTAGAGAATAACCCCGCCGATGTACCCGAAGAGGAATCCGTCACCAATCTTTTTGCTGAGTTGCCTGTGGCTGATAAGGAATATCTGGGTTCTGGCTATGATGTAACTGGCACATACCTGGGCAATGATTGTTTGCGTGAAAGCGTGATTGATCTGCACAAATTGACCTCAGACGAGATTTTTTACAGTTCTTATCCAACAAGTGAAGGTGGTGTGGTGAGCGGCATCGGTAACTCATTGGAATGCTTGGATGGTCTGCGCAAGTCGCAGGAGTTTGATCAACAGGGAGAGTCTGGCGACGTGTATTTCGCAGGCACTTTCACCAATAATCCACTCTTCAAGGAGGCGAAGGAACGAGACAACGAATATGCATTTACGATGTATATGGACATGCAGACCCTGTACATTAAGAAGTTCAATTTTCCTTTGGAACTTGAGCGACATGTGGAAAGATTTCTTTCCGATGAGTTTAAGAAAGCCGTTGCCGAAGAGAGTGCTCAACGCATCGTAGAGCGATTTGGCACCCATGTGCTGAAAAATGCATTAATGGGTGTCAACATTCTGTCTATCTATCGCACAGGTTTGCAGGAGAACAAGGAAGATCATAAACGCTTTTTGGGGAGTATGTTCCGTCGTATGAACGAAGTATATCATCCTATCTTTAGTTTCATCAAAAGAGAGAATACCACAAAAGGTGGTGCCATATCCGTACAATGTCATGGAAATAATACGCAGGCACTGTCTGCTGAATTCTCAAATCAACCTCTCACTCGGGAGGAGTCATCGAAAGCCATCTCTGCTTGGTGGGATGCAACCAACGAGAGTAACCTCTCGCTCGCTTTATTGGATGGTGATGATCTGATTCCCATTTACAAGTTGATAAGTGACGAGCAGAAGAGTGCCGCCGTGCAGCGTGCCGTCAAAGCGTATATACATAGTCATCAGTTGTAATGAAAATCCTTCCTTAAGAGTACTCGAGTACTCATACGGAAGGACTCGAACTTTCTTGCCGGTATCGGTACTTACTATTTGATTTTCACAAAGTAGAAAAAGCCACCAGCATCTCTTTCAGCTCCAGGCTCGACTATTATCATTTTTAAACCCTCGAGTCTGAGACCGTATTTTATGCCATCGATAGTAAAATTATTACTCTCTTTATCGTAAGTATAGCTATAAGTGCCTATAGGAAGGAGTGGAGTATTGTCGCTCGTAGAGTTTACTATTACCTTATCAGGTGTGAAAATATATACGAATTGTCCATTCTCGTATTCCTTAGAACTCATAAAGTACTTTGCTTCCTTCAGAGCCCAAGTGCCTTGCAATCCTTCGCTTATTGGCAAGTTCATCTCGTCATCGTTACTGTTGCAAGCTGTCATCAAAATGGTGAAAAATAGTAGTGGTAAAAGTTTTAAATAATGCATAATCTTTTGTTTTTAATAAGTGAATAATGTTTATACATATAATATTAAAACTATCATAATCTTGTATGGCGAAACTATCATTTAATTTACTTTAACAATCACTGTCGTTACTTTCATCTGAACAGAGAAACATTGTGTAGCAGGGTAGACATTAAGCATAAAGCTCCAGCTCGATGCGGAAGAAACCATCTTCGAGTCTTGGAGGATAGATGACAAACTCTGTTGTGTAGTCATCGCCATCTCGACAGAACGGGGAGATATATTTCGCATAAAAAATATTTCCAAATACTTGCCGGTATCGGCGAAAAATGTATATTTGCGGTAAATTATGGCATTAAAACTTGCCGATACTGGCAAGTTTATCTTATTATAATTCTCTATTGGCATTAATGGTCTTAAATAAGGCCATCATCTTTTGGGCGGTACTTTGTCTACTTTCATAGGCATAACGATAGCTTTCTGTTAAGCATAAACTTGTTTGGGGTTTATTAAAATCGGGTACAAAAATACAGATTATTATCTGATATCAGCAAAAGTTTAGGGAAAATTTTGCCATTTGGGAAAAAAGGAGTAACTTTGCGGCTCAGTTGAATTAAAAAATAAGGAAGGCGAGATATGGCAAAAGAAGGCAAGGAATTAACTCCGATGATGAAACAATTCTTCGATTTGAAGGCGAAACATCCTGATGCGGTGATGCTGTTCAGGTGTGGCGACTTCTATGAGACTTATTGCGAAGATGCCATCACTGCCTCGAAAATCTTAGGTATCACGCTGACACATCGTAACAACGGTGCTGGCGCAAAAGGCGATGAAATGGCCGGTTTTCCGCATCATGCCCTGGATACATATCTGCCAAAACTGATTCGTGCCGGTAAGCGCGTGGCTATCTGCGACCAACTGGAAGACCCTAAGCTGACCAAGAAACTGGTGAAGCGTGGCATCACAGAACTGGTAACCCCTGGTGTGGCCATGAGCGACAATGTGCTGAATTACAAGGAGAACAACTTCCTGGCAGCCATTCACTTTGGTAAGTCGAGTATGGGTGTGGCCTTCCTGGATATCTCTACAGGTGAATTCCTCACTGGAGAGGGAACTGCCGATTACGTGGAGAAACTATTAGGCAACTTCTCGCCAAAGGAGGTGCTCTTCGATCGCAATAAGAAACAGGAGTTTGAGCGCAACTTTGGTACTAAATACTTCACCTTCCAGTTGGACGACTGGGTGTTTACCGACCAGACTGCCAAGCAGAAACTGTTGAACCACTTTAAGGTGAAGAACCTGAAGGGCTTTGGTGTGGATCATCTGCAGTCGGGTGTGATCGCTGCAGGTGCTATCCTACAATACCTGGAGCAGACCCAGCACACGCAGATAGGTCATATCACGTCGATTTCGCGTATCGAAGAAGATAAGTATGTGCGACTGGATAAATTCACCATCCGTAGCTTGGAGTTGGTAAACCCCATGCAGGAAGATGGAAAGTCGCTGCTCGATGTGATTGATAAGACCGTCAGTCCGATGGGTGGTCGCTTGCTGCGCCGCTGGCTGGTGTTCCCCTTGAAGGACGAAAAGCCCATCAACGACCGCTTGAATGTGGTGGAATACTACTATCGCGAACCTGAGTTCCGCGAGTGTATCGACGATCAGATACATCGTATCGGCGACCTGGAGCGTATCATCTCTAAAGCTGCCGTTGGTCGTGTCACACCTCGTGAGGTGGTGCAGCTCAAGACTGCCCTGCAGGCCATCCAGCCCATCAAAACGGCATGTCTCTATGCCAAAAACGAGACGTTGAACCGTATTGGCGAGCAACTGAACCTGTGCGAATCGCTGCGCGACCGCATTGAGAAGGAGATTCAGAATGATCCACCACAACTGGTGGCTAAGGGTGGCGTGATTCGCGACGGTGTGAATCCAGAGCTTGACGAACTGCGCCAGATAGCTTATTCTGGTAAGGACTATCTGCTGAAGATACAAGAGCGCGAAGCCCAAGAAACGGGCATTCAGAGTTTGAAGATAGGCTATAACAATGTGTTTGGCTACTATCTTGAGGTGCGAAACACCTATAAGGAACTGGTGCCCCCCGAGTGGGTGCGCAAGCAGACGCTGGCTCAGGCTGAGCGCTATATCACGCAGGAACTGAAAGAGTATGAAGAGAAGATCCTGGGTGCCGAGGATAAGATTCTGAGTCTGGAGGCAAAACTCTTCAACGACCTTATTCTCTCCATGCAGGAGTTTATCCCGCAGATACAGATCAATGCCAATATCATTGCCCATCTCGACTGCTTGCTGAGCTTTGCCAAAGCAGCTGAGGAAAATAAATACATACGTCCTGTTATCGACTCGTCAGAAGTTATCGATATCAAGCAGGGCCGCCACCCTGTTATCGAACAGGAGTTGCCGTTGGGTGAATATTATGTGCCCAATGATATCCTGCTCGACAACGAGCGCCAGCAGATTATCATCATCACAGGTCCTAATATGGCCGGTAAGTCGGCGCTGTTGCGCCAAACGGCGTTGATAGTGCTGTTGGCCCAGATAGGTTGCTTTGTGCCTGCAGAGGCCGCCAGAATTGGTCTGGTGGATAAAATCTTCACCCGCGTGGGTGCCTCAGATAATATTTCTCTCGGAGAATCTACCTTTATGGTAGAGATGACTGAGGCTTCGAACATCCTCAACAATGTGAGCAGTCGCTCGCTGGTGCTCTTCGATGAGTTGGGTCGTGGTACCTCTACCTACGATGGTATCTCGATAGCCTGGGCCATCGTAGAATATCTGCATGAGAATGCCAAAGGAAAGCCTCGTACGCTGTTCGCTACCCACTATCACGAGCTCAACGAGATGGAGAAGAACTTCAATCGTATTAAGAACTACAACGTGAGTGTGAAGGAGGTGGATGGTAAGGTGATTTTCCTGCGAAAACTGGAACGTGGTGGCTCAGAGCACTCGTTTGGTATCCATGTGGCTGAGATAGCAGGTATGCCTCGCAGTATCGTGAAGCGTGCCAACGTGATTCTGAAGCAGTTGGAGAGCGATAATGCCCAGGTGGGCACCGTTGGCAAGCCTACTAAGGAGATTGCTGGCTCACGTGAAGGTATGCAATTGAGTTTCTTCCAGCTCGATGATCCTGTGCTTTGTCAGGTGCGTGATGAAATCCTTGGGCTCGATGTGAACAACCTCACGCCTCTCGAAGCCCTCAACAAGCTTAATGATATCAAGCGCATCGTAGCTGGGAAATAACAAATTCACTGAATTTGGTCACCAATTTCAGTGAATTTACTGACCAATTTCAGTGAATTTGTATTGAAGTACTATATTATAATGTTTTCTTCTTTGCTTTAATCATGCAATAGGCTCCGAGAATGATGAATGGGATAGAGAGTATCTGTCCCATATCGATGGGGAGCGATGCTTCGAAGGCCTCCTGTACCTCCTTGGTGTATTCGATGAAGAATCGGAAGGTGAAGATGTATGCCAGGCAGAAGCCGAAGTACCAGCCGGTGCCAATCTTCTCTGGCATCTTCTTGTGGAGATACCACATGATGAAGAACAGGATAGCATAGGCGATAGCCTCATAGAGCTGTCCTGGATGGCGAGGCACAGCATCTACACGCTCGAAGATGAATGCCCAAGGCACATCGGTTATCTTACCAATAATCTCTGAGTTCATCAGGTTGCCCAATCGGATAAAGCAGGCTGTGGTACCTGTGGCGATGGCAATATTGTCGAGCACCGTCCAGATGCTCAGTTTCGTTTTGCGCACATACATCCACAGGGCTATCATCAAGCCAAGCGTACCTCCGTGGGATGCCAGGCCTGCATAGCCTATGACGTGGAAGCCAAAGGTCTGTCCCAGCCAGCTTCCATCTTCGCCAAAGCGGATAGGCAGCAGCATCTCAATCAGTCCCTTGCCTGAAGTCAGGAAGTAATCGGGCTCATAGAAGATGCAATGCCCCAGACGGGCACCAATCAGGATGCCGAAGAAGCAGTAGATGAAGAGAGGATCGAAGTATTCGTCCTTGATCTTCTGCTCCTTGTAGAGGTGCTTTACCACGAAATAAGCCAAGGCCAGACCGATGACCCACATCAGTCCGTACCAGCGAACAGCAATAGTGCCTAGAAGTGGAATAGGTCCCAACTTAAAAGCTATCAGGTCTGGATCCCAAAGGATATAGTTGAGTAGATTCATCATACGTTAAAGCGGAAATGCATAATGTCGCCGTCCTGAACCACGTACTCCTTACCCTCAACGGCCAGCTTACCTGCCTCGCGGACAGCAGCCTCTGAGCCATACTGGATATAGTCGTCGTACTTGATAACCTCAGCACGGATAAAGCCCTTTTCAAAGTCGGTATGGATGACACCAGCGCACTGTGGAGCCTTCCAACCCTTCTTGTAGGTCCAGGCCTTCACCTCCATCTCACCAGCGGTGATAAAGGTTTCGAGGTTCAGCAGCGCATAAGCCTTCTTGATCAGGCGGTTTACACCACTCTCTTCCAAGCCGAGCTCCTCCAAGAACATCTGCTTGTCCTCATAGCTCTCGAGCTCGGCGATATCCTCTTCGGTTTTGGCGGCAATTACCATGGTTTCTGCGCCTTCTTCTTTAGCCAGTTCCTCTACCTTCTTGGTGAAGTCGTTACCGCTCTTGGCATCAGTCTCGCCTACGTTACAAACGTAAAGCACAGGCTTTGAAGTAAGCAGGAACAGGTTGCGAGCGCAATCCTGCTCATCTTTGCTCTCGAACTCTACGATACGGGCATTCTTACCCTGCTCAAGCACCTCTTTATAAGCGTGCAGCACGGTAGCCTCTACCTTAGCGTCCTTATTACCTGCAGCTGCAGCCTTCTCGGTCTTGGCCAGACGGCTCTCGATGGTCTCGAGGTCCTTCAGCTGGAGCTCAGTATCGATAATCTCTTTGTCGCGGATGGGGTCGATGGTACCATCAACGTGAGTGATATTCTCATCCTCGAAACAGCGGAGCACATGGATAATCGCATCGGTCTCACGGATGTTTCCAAGGAATTTATTTCCCAGACCCTCGCCCTTTGAGGCACCTTTCACGAGTCCGGCGATATCTACAATCTCGCAGGTGGCAGGAACAATGCGTCCTGGGTGTACCAATTCAGCGAGTTTGGTCAGTCTTTCATCTGGTACGGTGATGACACCCACATTGGGTTCGATTGTACAAAAAGGGAAATTAGCTGCCTGAGCCTTTGCACTCGACAGACAATTAAACAAGGTAGACTTGCCGACATTAGGCAGTCCTACAATACCACATTTTAATGCCATTTTCTTCTATAAACGTTTATTTCGGGTGCAAAGTTACTGCAAATTAGGCAATTAACCAAATTTTCTACGTTTTTTATACTTCTGGCGCCTCTTCGTTACGTTTCAGACTCTCTATCATCTCATCAATCTTGCGCAGTTCGCGAGGAATGCGGATGCTCTGAGGGCAATGAGGCTCACATTGGCCGCACTGGATGCAGTGGTCGGGTTGGCGATCGCGAGGCACTACCCTATCAAGTGAGATAAGATACTGGCGACGATGTTTGCGATACTCAGCATCGCCCACACCCATTGGCAGCGAACCTTCGTTCTTACATTTGTTGTAGTGTACAAAGATGGCTGGGATATCCACACCATAAGGACAAGGCATGCAGTACTTGCAGTCGTTGCAAGGAATATTCTCGAGTCCCACAATCTTCTGGGCGATCTCCTTATCCAGGAAGCGCATCTCCTCTTCGGTAAGCGGTTTCAGCGGACAATAGCTCAAGAGATTATCTTTCAGGTGCTCCATATAGGTCATACCACTCAGAACAGTAAGTACACCCTCGTTGGTACCTGCATAGCGGAAAGCCCACGATGCAACTGAGCGCTCTGGGTCGCGACTCTTCAGTTCTGTGGCCAGATACTGTGGCAGGTTAGCTAATCGGCCGCCCAGCAGTGGCTCCATAATGACAGCAGGTATGCCTTTCTTTTGCAGTTCGGCATAGAGATAGCTGGCATCAACGTTGCTTTTGCTAATCTCGTTGGCATAATCCCAGTCCAGATAGTTGAGCTCTATCTGCACAAAGTCCCAATGGTATTTCTCGTGCGTGGCCAGCACCTCGTCGAATACCTCCTGTTTGCCATGGAACGAGAAGCCCAGGTTGCGGATGCGTCCTGCCTCGCGCTCTTTAAGTAGATAGTCCATGATGCCATTATCTACATAGCGGCCATTAAACTCCTCCATGCTGCCACCAACGGCGTGCAGCAGATAGTAGTCGATGTAATCCACCTGCAGTTCCTTCAGCGAGTTCTGATACATCTCTTTCGACTTCTCGAACGTCCAGTAGTCGTGGTTGAAGTTAGAGAGTTTGGTGGCCACAAAGTATTCGCTGCGCTTGTGACGGCTCAGGGCGATACCTGTGCAGTGCTCCGACTTTCCCTGGCAATATACAGGAGATGTATCGATATAGTTCAAACCATGCTCCAAGGCATAGTCTATCTGCTTGTTGATCATGTCCTGATCATACTCATCGCTGTTATCTACCTTTGATGGCAGGCGCATCATGCCATAACCCAGCACCGACACCTTCTCCTTTGTCTTGGGGTTAGTGCGATAGGTCATCTTGCCTACAGGTGGCTCCACCTGGTTTCTATATTCTTCTTTAGCCTGACTACCGGCCTTGTTGGCTTGTTTACAGCCAGCCAAGGTGGCTGCAGTAGCTACTGATCCTGCTCCGAAGAGTTTCAGGAACGAACGGCGTGATATATTCTTCTTTTCCATATAGCTTTCTCCTCCTTAAATCTTTTTGTGAACTTCGTGTCCCTCAACATAGATAGCTGAGAATGGACGTGATGGACAAACATACTCGCAGGCGCCGCAGCCTATGCAGGCAGCCTCGTTGATAGCAGGAACCATGGGTGACTCCTCGTCGTTCTCATCAAGTGGAACCATCTCGATAGCACCCGATGGACAGTGGCGGGCACAGTTGCCGCACTCTACGCCATCGGTGATGGGTACGCAGTTCTTCTTAATCCATACGGCATGACCAATCTGGATAGCTGTCTTCTCCTCCTTGTCAATAGCCTGAATGGCGCCTGCAGGGCATACCTCAGAGCAGCGTGTGCACTCTGGACGGCAGTAGCCATGTTCGTACGACATGGTGGGCTGCATCAGGTGCATCAAATCAGAAGAAGGGCGCAACACCTGGTTGGGGCACTCTGATACACAAAGCTGACAGCCTGTGCAGCGTGTGGCCAGATTCTGGAACGAGAGCGAACCTGGGGGTGTCAGAGGTGTCTGGCGCTCAGGAGCTACCTTATCCTCGATTTCGGCCAAGCCGCCGTCCATCAGTTTCTCCTTTTTCTGAGCCATAGCAGCTGTTGACACCAAGGCCGATGCCAGCAGGAAGCTGCGCTTAGAGGCATCGATAGGGCTGGTTGCATTGGTTTTTACAGACTTATTAGCCTTGCTCGTTATTCCAGATTTGATGGTATATTCCAAGGCGCCAAACTTACACTGGTCCATGCAGTTACCACACACCACGCAGCGGGTGTAGTCGATGGAATGAGTCTTATAGTCGATGCATGCAGCCTTACAATTCTTGCTGCAGAGTGAGCAATTCTTACATTTATCTACATTAAAACGGATCTTGAACCAAGAGAAGCGGGCAAAGAACGACAAGATGGTTCCAACAGGACAAATCGTGTTACAATAGGTTCTGCCGCCTCGCCAGGCCAATACCACTAACAACACGAGTGTAGTGGCAGCAATGATGAATACAGGCATAGAGCGCATCCATGTATCCACACTGTAGAATGCATAGCTATCAGCACGCTCGGCCAGTACGGCCAGCACATTGTTGCCCATCTTCCACAAGGGTTGGAAAATCATCGTGGCTATGCGGCCATAGCTGCTATATGGCGCCAGCAACTGGAATAGTGAGCCGCAACCAGCTATGCCTGCAAAAATGAAAATAGCCAGTACAGGATAGCGCAGCCAGATAACCTCCTTAGAGTAGCTGTATTTATTTTTTTTTCTACGCAATCTGGCCAGTATGTCCTGAAAGATTCCTAAAGGACAGATGATTGAGCAGTAGATACGTCCAAAAAGAAGTGTTAGCATCAGAAGAGCTACAACGACTATCACGTTGAGTGCCATCACTGCCGGCAGGAACTGAATCTGTGCCAGCCATGAGAGCCAATGATGTAATGTCCCCGTAAAATCAAGGAATAGCAGGGTGATGAGTACAAACAGTACTGCTGCCAGAATGGTTCTTACTTTTCGTATCATAGGTCTATTATATAAGTATTTGTCTATTGAGTTATTCTTACTATTAAGATGCTCAGCTCATAGAGTAGCCAGATGGGTAGTGCCACCACGAATAGTGTAAAGGCATCTGTTGTAGGGGTGATGATGGCCGATATGATGAGTATAGCTATAAAAGCGTGTTGGCGCACAGCTTTCATCATCGTGGCATTGATAAGTTTCATTTTACCTAGTAGATAGCTTACTACAGGAAGTTCGAACACGATGCCCATCACCAGATTCATCATCAACAGCGTATCTATATACGACTGCAATGTGAGCATGTTGGCTACATCAGGACTAACCTGGTATGTGCCAAGAAATCTGACTGTCAGTGGGAATATCAGCAGATAGTTGAGTGCTGTTCCCAGCATGAACATCAGATAGCCGCTGGTGCAGAGTAGTGTGGCATATCTCTTTTCATTGTCATAGAGCGCTGGTGATACAAAGCGGAAGAGTTGGTAGATGATATAGGGTGAAGTGAGCAGGATGCCTGCGTAAAACGCTGTTTTAAGGTGAATCATGAATTGCTCAGTCAGTCCGATGTTCATCAGATGGATGCTGAATGGCTCTATGCCCATCAGGCGATATGTGATGAAGTCGCTAGTTCTTGGCGCCAATACGATGGCAAAAAGTTCGTCTTTCAAACAGAAGGCAGCTGCTGCGCCTACTGCCGCTACCACCAACACTCTGATTATCACCCCACGCAGCTCGTCGAGATGATCCCAGAACGTCATGCTAGGCGTGTCACTCATCCTTTTTCTCTTCCTTATCTGCGTCTTTTGTGATATCTGTAACTTCGTTCATTCCGTCCTTGAAGCTCTTTACACCCTTGCCGAGGCCACGCATCAGTTCAGGAATCTTCTTGCCGCCACAGAGCAGCAGAATAATCAATGCGATAACTAGTATCTCCTGGAATCCTAATCCAAACATCTTTCTCTTGATTTTAGTTTATTTTGTGCAAATATACGACTTTTCATCGATTTAACAATCATTTGCTATGATTTATTAACAAATCAGTACGCAACATAAGGTGTCAGGCGCTTGATTACGTCGGGGGTGAAGTCTTTTATAAGGCGCAGGTCATTCAAGGATTTGATGCTGCCATGCACCCGGCGATAGTCTGTGATGGCTTTGGCCATATAAAAATTGATGTATGGGTGGCGCCTTAGTTCGTTAAGTGATAATTGGTTGATATTCAGCTTGATGGTCGAAGGATTGTCTATGACCATATACTTCTTGGCTTCGGTAGGGAAATCATCGATTTCATCGAGCTGATCGATGCTGACATAACCGCCTAACTTATGGCCATACTGCACAATCTTTCGTGCATAATACGGCCCGATGCCGGGTACTGTTATCAGCGTAGTGGTGTCAGCAGTGTTGAGCGCAATGTGCTCTGTTGGTTTGATTTTATGCGGGTGCTGATAGGTGGTGGTAGTAGTGTCTTTTAGTGGGTTTAGGTTGTGATGATGAGCCGTTTCGTTATTTGCCAAGCTAGAAGCTGGAAGATAATCGTTGGAAATATGGATATAAGGTTCCAGTTGGCGGTATTGTTTTACGGTCAGACCATAGAGTTTGGCAAAGTCAAGTGGCTGGCGATAGATGCCACCTGCAGCTCGGTATTTATAGATATTCCGTACTTGCCAAGGTTGCAGTCCTAAACGAAGTAGTTGTGTGCTATCGGCAGTATTGGGGTCGAAGGGGAAAAGTTCGGTTTTCTTGGGCTTGTAGCTGGCGTAATATTCGTTTCGGGATTTAGAGAATTTGCGTGGTTTCTTCTGTTGTGCAGTTGTCGGCGTTGTCGCATCCTCTCCCGTCACACCTATCACGATGAATGCTGAAACGATGACAGCCAGCAGCGTAAGTATGACCTTGCGGTCAGACTTTTGTAGATAGAAGAATTCGCGAATCATATAATATGGAACTGATGCAGGAATATGAGTAAGATACAGAGGGGAACAATGTATTTCACTGAGAACATATAAGCATGGAAGAAGTTTGTTTTCAATGTGCCTCCATTGTCAAACTCCTGTTTCACCAGTTGCTGTTCTACCATCCATCCAATGAGGATGCTGGTAAAGAATGCACCTGCAGGAAGCATAATCTGAGCTGTGATGAAATCGCAGAAATCCATGAGCGGCATGCCAAATAGCTGCAGATTGGGGTTAGCCCCTACGGATAGCGAGCAGAATATGGCAATGAAGCTGCAAACAAGCGTCAGTATCCATGTGGCTTTGTTTCTGGGCAGGCGTAACTCTTCGTGGAAAAAGGCAGTTCCAATCTCGTGCATGGAGATGGTGGATGTTAATGCTGCAAACACCAATAGCGCATAGAAGAGTATGGAGATGACGAAGCCCACAATAGGCATGCTCTCGAAAGCCTGACGGAACACATTAGGCAGGGTGATAAAGATGAGTGAAGGACCGCTATCTGGCTGCACGCCTACAGAGAAGGCTGCAGGGAATATCATCAAACCTGCTAAGATGGCTATAAAAGAGTCGAGCAGTGCTATCTGTGTGGCAGATTTCAGTAGATTGGTATCTTTCTTGAAATAGGATGCATAGGTGCACAAACAGGCTGTACCAAGGCTCAATGAGAAGAAAGCCTGGCCTAATGCCTCCAGGAAAACACCACTGCTGACCTTCGAGAAGTCGGGCTTCAGCAGGAACTCGATACCGCGAGATGCTCCTGGTAGCAGGCATGAGGCTATAACCAATACTACCAATATCAGCAGCAGTAATGGCATCAGCAGCTTAGAGGCGCGCTCAATGCCTTTCTCAACACCCTGGGTTACCACAAAATGGGTAATAAATATGAAGCCGACTGCCCACAAACAAGGACGAATAGGGTCGCTTGAGAAGGTCTTGAAGTATTCTAAGATATAGTTGGTGTCGCCGTTTAATTGTCCGGCTATCGATGCAAACAGGTACTGCAGGCACCAACCAGCTACAACGGCATAGAAGCCCAGAATAATCGTGGAAGTAAGAATGCCCAGATAGCCGATATATCGAGCCTTTCTGAAGCCTACGTTGCCATAGGCACGTGCAGCATTCGACTGCGAATGCCGACCGACGATAAACTCGCTTATCATGCCAGGAATGCCTAATATGAGTACGCAGCCAAGATAGATGACGATAAAGGCTGCACCGCCATTCTGTCCGGTCATGAATGGGAAACGCCATATATTACCTAATCCTACAGCTGATCCTGCTGTAGTAAGAATGATTGCCAGTTTGCTACCGAATGTACCTCTCTTTTCCATGGTTAAATCAGTCCGAATTGGTGAAGGAAGATGAATAATATGCAGATGGGGCACACATACTTTACGAGGAAGATGTAGAAATGAAACAGGTGCCCATTATTAAGTGTACCCATGTTTGTGAACTCATCGTGCACAATCTTATGCGGCACAGACCAGCCGATAAAGATGCAGGTGAGGAAGCCGACGATAGGTAAGAAGAGTTGACCTGTTACGAAGTCGAACAAATCAAAGATGGTCATGCCAAACATACGATATCCTTCCCATGGACCTAATGACAGTGAGCAGATGGAGCCAACCAAAATACAGCCGATGGTGACAAATGCTGCTGCACGCTTACGGGTTGTGCCAAGTTCTTCTTCCAGGAATGCTGTGCTTACCTCGTGGAGCGACATTAATGATGTGAGCGCCGCCATCGAGAGCAAGGCGTAGAAGAGTAAAGAAATGATGTAGCCCAGACTGGCTATCTCAGCAAAAGCCTGGTGGAACACATTAGGTAGGGTGATAAATATGAGCGATGGGCCGCTATCTGGGTTTACACCTACAGAGAAAGCGGCAGGGAAGATAATCAGTCCGGCCAGCAGGGCTACCATGAAGTCGATAACGCTGATGTTGATTGCCGAAGATGTGAGATTGGTCTGCTTTGAGAAATAGCTGGCATAGGTGCAGATGCAACCCATGGCGATGCTCAGTGAATAGAATGATTGTCCCAAAGCAGCCAGGAATACATCGCTGTTCAGCTTGGTTATATCGGGCATAAACAAGAATTCAATACCTTTTTGGGCATTGGGAAGCATGCATGATGCCACAACGATGATGAGCAGCAGGATGAATAAGATGGGCATGAGCAGTTTGGAAGCACGCTCGATACCCTTTCGTACGCCATTCTCGATGATGAGATAGGTGGCAAGCAGGATCATGAAAGTCCAGAATACAGGCTTTACAGGGTCTTGTGAGAATGTAGAGAAGTATTCTTTGATATATTCAGGATTGCCCAGAAGTTTGCCTGATAGCGAGGCCCATACGTATTCGAGGCACCAACCAGACACAACGGCATAATAGCCGGAGATGAGGAATCCTGTGAGCACGCCCATGTAACCAATGAGCGACCAGATGGTGTCGCCCGACATAATGCGGAAGGCGCGGGCTGTATTGGCTTGACCATGACGACCAATGATAAACTCGCTAATCATACAAGGAATGCCGAGCAACAACACGCAAAACACATAGATGATGATGAATACTGCACCACCATTTTGTCCTGTCATATAGGGGAAACGCCATATATTGCCCAAACCAACGGCTGAACCTGCTGTGGCCAAAATAACACCTAATTTACTACCGAAACTTGCCCTTTCAAGTTTTGTCATATCAACTTTTCTTTAATTTGGTTGCAAAAGTATAAATAATTTCTTAATTTTGCACCTAAATTGCAAGTAAATATGAGTTTTTTGTTTCATTTCTTAAGAAAATACCCATTCTCAATGTTCTGTATCACATTGATATGGATACTGTCATTGATTCCCTTTTTCCCTGAGACGCCTCTTGATGATGTAGAGTTTGTGGACAAATGGGTACATATCTTGATGTATGGCGGTACGTTCACTGTGGTATGGATGGAATATACCTTTAAACATTTGCGGGCCGACTATGAGAAAATGTTTTTCTGGGGGTGGCTGGCTCCGATTTTAATGAGTGGTGTGTTGGAACTGTTGCAGGAATACTGTACAGGAGGTCATCGGGGTGGCGATTGGCTCGATTTGGCCGCCAATGCCACTGGTGTTACTCTGGCTGCTGTTCTTGGGATGCTGATTTGGTGGTTGCATTCCAAGAGGTAAAAGGGTTTTTAAGCAGGCAGGAATTATAGTATCTGCGATCGCCTGTTACTTCCTGACCGATAAAATCGGGTTTAATGAATGTTTCATCTTCTGAACTGAGTTCTACTTCGGCCATTACCAGACCTTCGTTCTCGCCATAGAACTCATCTACCTCAAAGGTGTGCTTGCCACTTGGTACGAGATAGCGAGTCTTGTCTATCTTGCCTGGTTCGCAGATGTCCATCAGATGCTGGGCTTCGTCGAGGGAAATCTCTTTCTCGAATTCGTAACGTGCCAGTCCGCCGATATCGGATGGGCCTTTGATAGTAAGATATCCGCGGCCATCACGGATGCGCACCCTGACGGTGCGGCCGCGATGACTGCAGATATAACCTTGACTAATGCGAGTGCTACTAGTGGCCAGTCGCTTATAGTCGTTGTTTTTTACAAGAAATTTGCGCTCTATTTCCAGTCCGCTCATTTACGATACGATAAAAATAGAATAAACCACAAACAGTACAGCAAGAAGTATTAATCCGCCGAAGATATACTCCAGCACTTTCTTGCCACCTTCTTCTTGTTTCTTCTGGAAAGCCTCCTTTTTCTGGACAGACTTAGTTGATTTTGCAATTTGAGCCATAGTTTTAATGATTTTATGAGTTATTCGTTATTGTTCTTCGTCGTTAACGGGGAATTCCATCAGGTAGGCCTTGATGAAATCATCAATCTTTCCATCCATCACGCCATCTACATCAGTGGTCTGATAGTTGGTGCGATGGTCTTTCACGCGACGATCGTCAAACACGTAGCTACGTATCTGACTACCCCACTCTATCTTCTTCTTTCCGGCCTCAATTTTGGCTTGAGCCTCCAGGCGCTTCTTCATGGCGCGGTCATAGAGTTGAGATTTGAGCAGCGTCATGGCGCGCTCTTTATTCTTTGGCTGGTCGCGAGTTTCTGTATTCTCGATGAGGATTTCTTCTTCTTCGCCTGTATCAGGATCGGTGTACCAATAGCGCAGTCGAACGCCTGATTCAACCTTGTTGACGTTCTGTCCACCAGCACCGCTACTGCGGAATGTGTCCCATGATAATTTGGCAGGGTCTACATATACCTCGATGGTGTCATCAACAAGTGGTGATACGAATACAGAGGCAAAGCTGGTCATACGCTTACCCTGGGCGTTGAATGGCGATACGCGCACCAGACGGTGAACGCCGTTCTCGCTCTTCAGATAGCCATAGGCATAGTCGCCACCTTCCAACTGCATGGTGACGCTCTTGATACCAGCATCGTCGCCTTCAAGGATGTTTGAGATGGTTACCTTATAACCATGAGCCTCGGCCCAGCGCATATACATTCGCATCAGCATGGAAGCCCAGTCCTGAGCCTCTGTACCACCAGCGCCACTGTTGATCTTGAGTACTGCCTCCATGGGGTCTTCCTTCTGGCGCAGCATGTTCTTCAGCTCCAAGTCTTCGATGGCTTTGATGGCTTTGGCGTAGGTCTCGTCAACCTCCTCCTCTGTCACCATCTCATCTTTGAAGAAATCGAAAGCCAATTGTAGCTCATCGGCCAGGGTGCGAACCTCTTTATAGCCATCGAGCCACTTCTTGATGCCTTTCACCTTCTTCATCTGTTCTTCGGCACGCTTACGGTCTTCCCAGAAGTCAGGTGCCTGTGTACGAAGATCTTCCTCCTCGTATTCTATCTTCTTTTTGTCAATCTCCAAATAGCGATGCAGGGCATCAGCTCTTTCGAGGACATCTTTCAATTGATCCTGAGTTATCATATATCTTATTCTGCGTACATCGCGTCAATCTCCTTCTTGTAGTTCTCGTTCAGCACGCGACGTTTAATTTTTAATGTATTTGTCAGTTCGCCTTTCTCCACGGTAAAATGATGAGGCAGCAGAGTGAATCGCTTGATCTGCTCGTAATGGGCCAGCGATTGCTGTAGCGTGTCAATACGCTCCTTCATCATCTCATTGATTTTGGGATCTTTGCAAAGCTGCTCTCTGCTCTCGAATGGAATCTTGTTTTCGCGGGCATATTCCTCAAGCAATGAATAAACGGGGATAATCAAGGCTGATACAAACTTGCGCTGATCGGCAATGATGGCTATCTGGTCGATATACTTATCTACCAGCAGCTTCGATTCAATCATCTGTGGGGCAATATACTTTCCGTTAGAGGTCTTGAAAAGGTCCTTGATACGCTCTTTCAGGAACAGCTCGCCATCTTTCAGATAGCCAGAGTCGCCAGTCTTGAAGTAGCCATCCTCAGTAAAGGCTGTCTTGGTGAGGTCGTCACGATTGTAATAGCCTCTTGTGATGGTTGGACCCTTAAGAAGAATCTCACCCTCGTCGCTAATCTTGATGTCGATGCCCTCGATGGGGATACCAACGCCGCCAACGGTGTAGGGTTTGCCAAGATGGTCGCAGCTAACGGTGGCCAGACTTTCTGTCAAGCCATAGCCGACAATCATGTTGATGCCGATAGCGTGTACGAACTCTTCTACTTTTGGATTAACGGTAGCACCTGCTGTTGGGAAGAAATTAGCATTCTCCAGGCCAAGTTCTTTGCGGACGAGCGAGAAGATGGTCTTGTTGAGCAACTCGTACTCCAAATGGAGAAAGAGTGGCGGACGCTTACCTTTCGACAGATAGTCGATATTGTGCTTCTTGCCTACGCTGAGTGCGTGGTTGAAGAGCTTGCGCTTTGGTGCGCTGGCTTTCTCAATCTGTTCGAGCACTCCCATATAGACTTTTTCCCAGAAGCGAGGTACGCTCGACATACAGGTGGGGTGAGTCTGGCGCATGGACTGCTGCACTTCCATAGGATAAGTGTTCACAATCAGGCGGGCACCTTTGGTGAGGCAGAGTATTTTCCATCCTTTCTCAAAAATATGAGTGAAAGGCAGGAAGTTCAGCACTCTGTCGTCTTCCTCCACGGGCACACATTTGCCATTAGCTACCATCGCAGCATGATACTGGCCGCAGGTAAGGATAACACCCTTTGAATCGCCTGTGGTACCGCTGGTATAGAGGATGTTGGCAATATCGTCCATTGTAGCTTGAGCCTGAAGTGACTCTACTTCGGTTTGACGGGGATAGTTCTCACCCAACTTCAGGAAATCATCGAAATACATCGAACTGAGGTCGAGCTTGGCTATATTTACGCTCTTATCAAAAACAATAATACGCTCTAATGTTGGACAAGTAGAGAAGATGCGGCGCGCCTTGTCGTATTGTTCCTGTTCGCCCACAAAGAGGAAGCGAATCTTGGCATCGCTGATCATAAACTGGATTTGCTGTTCAGAGCTGGTGGCATAGAAGGGGATGGTAACGGCACGGATTCCCCATGCACCAAAGTCGCAGAACAGATACTGTACGGAGTTCTGGGCAAATACACCAAGATTCTCTTGAACCTTAACTCCGAGGTTTAACAGGGCATTAGATACCTTCTTGACCATATCCGAGAACTGGTTCCACGAATATGATTTCCATTCTGACCCGCCAAAATCTTTGTAAATCAGTTCTTCTCGGTCGCCGTACTTCTTGGCCTGGTCATGAATTAATCGCGATAAATGACTATTCGTCTGCATATGTATTATGAATTTGTAATTCGGTGCAAAATTACGTAAAATACTGCAGATAGCCAAATTATATGGCAAAAAACCACTTAAATAGCGTGATTATCTGTCATTTGTCTCCATTTTTTGTAGCCAAAAATGGCAATAATCACATAAAGTGCGTAAAGACCGCCCTTGAAAGGGATGTCTTTGTAGAAGTAAAGAATGCAGGTTACCACATCGACAGCAATCCAGATGAACCACTGTTCCAGGTACTTATGAGCCAAGGCCCAGATACCTACGATGCTGAGTGCTGTAGTAAAACTGTCGGCTGCAGGCACATTGCTGTTGGTGAAGGTTATCAGCAGCCAGTAGATAATGCCCCAGACGGCAAGAATAATGGCGAGCCAAGGGAGGATAAGACGGCGTGGGAATCGTGTGATAGGCAGCTCTTTTTTCTCTGCCGAACCGTGCACCCATTTCCAATAGCCGTAAACGGTCATCGAAAGATAATAGAACTCCATGCCGCAATCGGCATAGAGTCCTTTTTGATAGTATAGCACAATGCCTAAGGCCTGCATCAGGAATCCTACAAACCAGAGCCATACGCTGGCACGATACTCGAACAGGATATAGAGCAGTCCGAGTAGTGTGGTAGTGATGTCGAGCCAGTGTGCTGATAGAAAGTCTGTCATTAGAATCGAAGTGTTATGTTACCCATCATTGTAAAGCCTGCCATAGGAACGAAACCAATCTGGTAGTAACGGTTGTCGTTGGGATGACCGTATTCTTCAACGATGCTTGAATAAACCCATCCGCTGGCGGCATAGCGACGGTTGAAGATGTTGTTGAAATTCAGTCCGAAGATGCACTCTTTGATGGCTTTATTGGGCTTCCAAGTGTAGTTGATGTTGGCATCAGAGGCAGAATAGCAAGGCAGTGAACGATCGGCATTCTCTGTGTTATCCAGATACTGACGACTGACGAAGTTGGTGTGCCAAACAGCCTGCAGCCCCTTCCAATGCAGGTTTACAAAACCATTCAGGATGGTTGAGGGTGAGAATGCAAGTGTAGAGTTGTCGTAGTGGATGGTGCGGAAATCGTCTTCCCAGTTGACGCTGGCCACCTCGTCGAAGTTCTTGATCTTGTTCTTGCTGAGTGCGGCGTTGCCTTCAATGCTGAGCCAAGAGGTAACATCTACCCCACCCTGAATTTCTATACCCATACGATAAGAATCCTTGATGTTTGTAGTAAGATTCTCGCCAATATCACTCTTCTCGCCAGTCTGTACGAACTGGTTGTTGTAGTCCATATAGTAGAGGTTTACGCCAAAGCGGAAGATGTCGTTATTGAAGGTATAGCCCAGCTCGTAGTCGATCAGACTTTCGGCTTTGGGGTAAGGCTTTGCACCATTGTCAGTAAAGTTGTTACGTTCTGGCTCGCGATGGCTCAGGGCTACCGAACCGTAAACGCGATGATTGTTGAGGTTCCAAGAGAATCCTGCCTTTGGATTGAGGAAGCGATACTTCTCGTCGATATTCAATACCTGATTGTTGTATCCGCTGGCTGAGTCGTAGAACTTATCGTTGATACCATTGGTCTCGTACTGTACATAGCGATACTGCAAGTCGCCGAAGATATCCCACTGCTCGTTGATGTGATAGGCGGCCTTTACAAAGGTGCTACCATCGAACTTGGTGGCATCGGAGTCGTAGTACTTATATTTGTCGGTAGGCATATATTTCTGTCGAACATCGTCGTTGGCAATGTAGGTAAGATAACCAAAGTGATTGCCGTCGAACTCCTGGAGCGACATGCCGCCGATAACATCCCATGAGTCGTCCTTATAGTTGGCATTCCATACAAAGCCGTAAGTGTTCTGGCTCAGGCCTTTCTGGCGCACAAAGTCGGTCTTTTTCACACCATCGTAAATCAATCCGAACTTCTTTAGTTTGTTCTGGGGGCGGAACTCGTTATAATAGCCATAGCCGTGAGTATAGTGCAGCGATCCGGTTACAGTCCAGTTGTCGTTGATATCGTAAGCGGCTGAAAGGATGTTGTGGTTCTGCCAGAAGTTATCGGTGGTCTTTGGCCAGTAGCTGCCATTGTTCATCTGATAGCGGGCTGTAGGATAGTTGCCGTTGGCATCTTTTTCGTAGCTAGTCAGGTATTCGTAAAGCGAATTGTATTTGCCCAGACCTGCATTCCACATATCCTTGTAGGTCTTGATTCCTGTGTTGCTGCCATAGGTGCCGTCCATCAGGCTCATGTCGTTGTCTCCTGCTGTTACGCCGTTCCATGCCTGACCGGTTTTTTCAAAGTTTCCGATATTCTTATAGCGTATCTGGAACTTATCGCCAATCCAGGTGAGTCCGCCGTAGTAAGAACCGCTGCGCCCGCTGGTTCCGTGGATAAAGCCATCGGTATTGGTCTCGTGATAAGCACCATCAAAAATCAGATGGTTCCACAGCAAACCTGTTGAGAACTTTCCACCTACATTAAAGGTGTTGAACGAGCCGTAAGAAAAGCTAACCTCTCCCCCAGCCTTCTGACTTGGAATGGCTGATGCGAGTGCTACAGTTCCGCCAAAGGCGCCATCGCCGTTAGTTGATGAACCCACACCGCGCTGAATCTGAACAGAGCCCAGCAGCGAACCGTACGAGTTCATGTTTACCCAGAAAACACACTGATCCTCAGGCGAATTCAAGGGCACACCATCTAATGTGACGTTGATACGCGAGTCGGCAGCACCGCGAATGCGCATATAAGTAGTACCTGTGCCCAGTCCGTTTTCGCTCCATGCCAGTATGCCTGGGGTTTGCGAAAAGAGGAATGGCAACTCTTTACCTGTGTTTGAGAAAGCGTTAAGCTCTTTTTTCTTGATGTTTGCTACTGCAAATGGTGCATTTTTCTGTGTTCTAACACCTTTTACTACAATTTCGTTCAGCGCTTCTACCTGTGTAGAATCGTAGAGTGCTGCTTTGTTCTGTGCATTAGCACCTGCTGCACACACTAATGCAGCCATGACGAAAACAAATCTTTTCATGTCTTAAATTCTTTAATTAATACATCCCTACGCTGGCATAATCCAGATCAGGTTCGAGGGTGTTATCTCAGCCTACACTCGTAGGCACCCCTTGATAATCGTGTGCAAAGGTAGTGATTATTTCTTTAATGGCCATATTTTTCGGGTAGTTTTTTGTTCTTAGGCTTATAGCTTGTGATGTGTTTTCAATAAAGAAACTATCAGTTTCCGCCTTGGAAACTGATAGTTTCTACCTTTGAAACCAATGTATTCTGGCTTCTTTATCTAGCGAAGTCCCATTCGGGCTTCTACAACGTTTACTACATAGTCGCCCAGCTTCTCACACTCGTTAATCAGGTCCATATAAATGGTACCAACGGCGTAAGTGTACTCGCGGTTGTTGATATCGTTGATGTTCTGCGACTTCAGTTGGTCGCGGAAGTTATTGATTTCGTGCTCGATATTGAACGTACGGTTTACATCGAACGACTCTTTGCGGCCCATCATCAGACGGTTCATCTGTGAGAGCGACTGGTCGGTGAGTTCCATCATCTGATGGATATGGTTATACTGCTTCTCGTTGAAGTGGTCTTGTTTGCCGTTATACTTCCTCGAAATGGTACGAGCCATATTGAAACAGGCGTCGCCAATACTCTCTAACTCGCTGATTTCACGCAACATAGCGCGTATCTTGGCCTTTGAGTCGTCAGACAGGTGGGCATCGCTCACAGAGTTAAGATAGTTGGCAATCTCAATCTCCATATTGTCGCTGATGCCTTCGTATTTCTCAATGCGTGTATAGAGCTTGTTAAACTCGCTGTCGCGATTATCCTTCTTGTCGCTTGAGCTCGAAGAGAGGGTGAGCAGTTCGCGAACCATATTGAACATGCGCTGCATACGATCAGAGAACGACTGGATTTCTTTTTGTGCCTCGAGAACCGAAAGCTCTGGGGTTTTCATGAAACCGGCAGTAATAAAGTGCAGGCGGAAGTCTTCTTCCTCGTCCACCTTCTTTGGCTTGATAATCCAGCATACAAAGCGCTCGATTTGTGGGATAAACCAAATAAGGATAAAGGTATTGGCCACGTTGAAACAGGTGTGGAAGGCTGCCAGCACAAAGCTCAGCTTGGCAGCATTTGCCAGGAATACGTGTGTATCTACGGTGCCTTTCACCATATCTACATCGTAGCCCACCATACCGCAAACGGCATCGATGAACGGACGGAACACAAACAGAATCCAAATCACACCAAACACATTGAAGAACATGTGGGCGAGGGCAGCTCTACGAGCCTGCGTGTTGGCCGATAGGGCAGCGAGGTTTGATGTAATAGTGGTTCCGATATTTTCACCCATCACCAGTGCGATACCTTGATAGATGGGCAGGGCACCGCTTGAACAGAGTATCATGGTGATGGCCATGACGGCTGCTGATGACTGTACGCAGAAGGTGAGTACACCGCCAAGGAACAGGAATATCAGGGTGGTGGAGAACGAGTCGGGGTCGAACGACGCAAAGAAGTCGAGTAGGGCCTGGTTCTCACCCAGATGCATCTCGGTGCCTGTCATTCTCAGTGTGCCCAGTCCCATCAGCAGGAACGAGAGGCCGAACAGGAAGTCGCCGATATAGCGGTATTTCTTCTGATAAATCAGTATAATGCCAAGGAAAAATGCTGGATAAACAGCGCTGGTGATGTCGAACGACATACCTGCCGACATAATCCAGGCGGTGAGTGTGGTTCCGATGTTGGCGCCCATGATAACCGAGATGGCCTGAGCCAAGGTTAACAAGCCGGCGTTGACAAACGAAACAGTCATTACGGTGGTGGCTGTAGATGACTGTACTGAAGCTGTAACAAGCATACCCGTGAGCATGCCAGTAAAGCGATTGGTTGTCATCGCACCTAACACATGGCGTAACTGTGGTCCCGCCATCTTCTGCAATGCTTCACTCATCGACTTCATACCGAACATCAACAGAGCAAGCGATCCCAGAAGTTTGAAAATAATCCAGATTGACATAAAAAAACGTAATTATATTTAGTAAATCGGGGACAAAGATAAAAAAAAACTCTGAAATGTCGGTTAAGATTTCAGAAAAATGTTATCTTTGCAGGAAAATTAGTCTAAAACATCATTTATCGCTTATGGAAAAATTAGTGAAAGTTCATGTATTGAATAACGATAGGGTAGTGGAGGTTCCTATCGGTTCTAACCTTGAAGAGGTTTATAACGCTGCTGGTGTTGAGATTCCTCATGGTGCTATTTCGGCCCATGTTAATAATAAGGTAGAAGGCATGCATTATCGTGTGTATAAACAGAAACAGGTAGAGTTTCTTGATATCTGCTCGTCGAGCGGCTCGCGTGCTTATACCAGGACCTTGTTCTTTGTGCTCTGTAAAGCTGTTCACGACCTCTTTACGCCTAGTAAGGTGGCTATCGATATACCAGTTTCAAATGGTTACTTCGTAAATCTCAATATCGGTCGTCCTATCACGCTTGATGATGTGGGTGTCATCCGTCGTCGTATGCAGGAAATCATCGACGCAGCTCTGCCTATACACCGTTATGAGACGACTACAAAAGAGGCTATCGAGATATTTGAAATCTTGCATAATCGTTCGAAGGTGAAACTGCTGAAAAGTACTGGTCGACTGTTTACTACATACTATGATATCGATGGTTATGTGGATTATTACTATGGCTCGCTGCTCACCAACACTTCGCAGCTCTATCTCTTCGGGCTTGAGAAGTATTTCGATGGTTTGTTGCTGCGCCTACCCTCACGAGAGCATCCTAATGAACTGGGTGAGATGACGCATCAGGATAAGATGTTTGGCATATTCAAGGAGCACCACCAGTGGCAGGATATTCTGGAACTGCGCACTATCGGCGACCTGAACGAGGCTATTATGAATGGGCGTTCATCAGAACTGATCCAGATCAGTGAGGCCCTGCAGGAGAAAAAGATTGCGAAGATAGCCGATGAGATAGCGCAGCGTAAGGGTATAAAACTGGTGCTGATAGCTGGTCCGTCGTCTTCGGGAAAGACCACCACTTGTAAGCGTCTTAGTGTGCAGTTGGCCGTAAATGGTATTCACCCTATAGGCATCTCGCTCGATGATTATTTCCTGGATCGTGATAAAACACCAAGAGACGAGAAGGGCGACTATGATTTCGAGCATCTTCATGCCTTAAATTTGCCTTTGCTTAACGAGCAGTTGGCAGCGCTTTTCAGAGGCGAAGAGATTGAGTTGCCACGTTATAACTTCCAGAAGGGTTGTAGCGAGTGGAGTGGTAAAAAACTGCAACTGAAGGGTAATGAAGTACTGGTTGTTGAGGGTATCCATGCCTTGAATCCCGAACTTACAGCTGATATCCCTAATGAGCAGATATTCCGTGTTTACGCCTCGGCTCTTACCACTATTCTGCTTGATAATCATAACTATATCCCCACAACGGATAACCGCTTGCTGCGTCGCATTATACGCGATTATAAGTATCGTGGTGTGAGTGCGCAGGAGTCTATTCGTCGTTGGCCTAGTGTTAGGAAGGGTGAGAATCGCTGGATATTCCCATTCCAGGAGAATGCTGATGCGATGTTTAATACGGCGATGCTGTTTGAGTTGGCTGTTATCAAGAGTCAGGCTGAGCCGTTGTTAGAGCAGGTTCCAGAAGACTCGAAGGAACATGCAGAGGCTTATCGCCTGCTGAAGTTCCTTCGTTATATCCGTCCTATTCCTGAGACTCAGATTCCACCAACATCGCTGTTGCGCGAGTTCCTAGGCGGGTCGTCGTTTAATTATTAATGAGCCTCGAGCCAATTCTGACCAAAACCGGAATCGGCTACCAATGGCACACTTAAGTTCAGGGCATTCTGCATCTCTTCGAGCACGATGCCCTCTACTTTTTCCTTCTCGTCGGGATAGACTGAGAAGTTTAGTTCGTCGTGCACCTGCAGAATCATTTTTGAGCGTATGCCTTCGGCTTTAAAGCGGTTGTAGATGCGAATCATGGCCACCTTGATGATATCGGCTGCTGTGCCTTGAATGGGGGCATTGATGGCATTTCGTTCTGCAAATCCTCGTACGGTAGCGTTGTGAGAGTTGATATCTGGCAGATAGCGGCGGCGGCCGAATAGGGTAGTGACGTAACCTTTCTCGCGTGCCACTTCTTTAGATTTTTCCATATAGTAGTGAACCTGTGGGAAGGTCTGGAAGTAGCCGTCTATCAGCATTTTAGCTTCGTCGCGAGGGATGTCCAGGCGCTCGGCAAGTCCAAATACTGTGATGCCGTAGATGATGCCGAAGTTGGCACGTTTCGACTTGGTGCGCTCGTCGCGTGTTACGTCTTCTATTGCTTTTTTATAGATGTTGGCTGCTGTAGCTGCATGCAAATCCTTGCCTTCGTTGAATACGCGTACCATATTCTCGTCTTGTGACAGATGAGCCATCACGCGTAGTTCTATCTGACTATAGTCGGCTGAAAAGAACAGACATCCAGGCTCTGGTATGAAGGCTTTTCGAATTTCTTTTCCGTCTTCACCTCGGATGGGGATATTCTGCAGATTCGGGTCGCTGCTCGACAGGCGACCTGTGGCTGTGATTGTTTGATTAAAAGAGGTATGTATATGCCCAGTCTTGGGATTTATCAGCTTGGGTAGGGCGTCGATATAGGTGCCTATAAGCTTCTTTAAACCTCTGTGTTCCAATATGTCTGCCACTATCTCGTGCTTGTTGCGAAGCTGCTGAAGCACCTCTTCAGATGTGACATACTGGCCCGTCTTGGTTTTCTTGGCTTTTTCCACAATCTTGAGTTTGTCAAAGAGTATCTCGCCGACTTGTTTGGGAGATGCAATATTGAATTGCTCTCCTGCCAATTCGTAGATACGTGCTTCGATTTCGTTCATGCGATTGGTGAATTGTTTTGACGTCTCAGCCAGCGATGTTGTGTCTAGGCATACACCGTTCATCTCCATTTCTGCCAGTACGGGCATCAGTGGCATCTCTATATTATAAAATAGGTCTTCGCACTCGGCTTTCTTCAACTCTGGTTCTAACTTGTTCTTTAGTCGCAGCGTGATGTCGGCATCTTCGGCAGCGTATTCGTATATCTGCGAGGGTGGGAGAGCACGCATCGATTTCTGATTCTTACCTTTAGGACCGATGAGCTCTTCGATATGGATGGTTTGGTAGTTCAGATAGATTTCTGCCATGTAGTCCATATTGTGATGCAGTTCGGGTTGGATGAGATAGTGGGCTATCATTGTGTCCCACATCTGTCCGGCCAGTTGGATGTCGTAATTGCGCAGCACCTCAAGGTCGTACTTCAAATTCTGTCCGATCTTTAGGATTTCTGGATTCTCATAGACAGGTTTAAAGATATTAACAATTTGCAACGCTTCTTCACGATTGGCTGGAATGGGCACGTAAAACGCCTCGAATTCCTTCACGGCGAAGCTCAAACCTACCAATTCTGCGTCGATGGCGTTGGTTGATGTCGTCTCTGTGTCTAGACTGAGAATTTTGTTTGTCAAGAAATAATCACGCAATTTTTTCAAATCTGCCTGATTTTCAACGAGTTTGTAGTTGTGAAGCGTTGTTTTTACCGTCTCAAAACTCGCGTTTTTGCTTTCTTCTTGCCCGTCGGGCGCAAATTCTGCAAAGAGATCAAGTTGAACATTAGCGACTTTTTGCGGTTTTTGACTTTTTTTAAGAACTCTGTCGGCAAAGCTTTTCATCTCGAGTTCGAGGAGAAGTTTGCTAAGTTCATCTTCGTTTGGCTCCACAAGTTTGAGTGCTTCCATATCGAGGTTGATTGGAACGTCGGTTTTGATGGTGGCCAGGAAGTAGCTCATCTTGATGTCGTCGATGTGCTCTTCAACTTTTTCGCGCAGCTTACCTTTGATTTCGCTTGAGCGTGCCAGCATCTCTTCGATGCTGCCAAATTCATTGATCAGTTTGGCAGCAGTTTTTTCTCCAACACCAGGACAGCCTGGGAAGTTATCGGCAGAGTCGCCCATGAGTGCCAGTAGATCGATGACTGCGGTAGGAGAGGGGATGCCGTATTTTTCGCATACCTCTTTAGGACCCATTGTTTCATATCCGCCACCATGTCGAGGACGGAAGATAAACACCTTTTCGCTGACCAACTGTCCGTAGTCTTTATCTGGTGTGAGCATAAAAGTCTCGATTCCATCGGCTCCAGCTTTGGTGGCTAAGGTGCCAATGACATCATCGGCCTCGTATCCATCTACCTGTAGGATGGGTATGCGATAGGCCTTTAGCAGGTCTTTAATAATTGGAACTGCTTTGCGTATATCCTCTGGTGTTTCCTCTCTTTGGGCTTTATAGGCAGGGAATGCCTCGCTGCGGAACGTGGGGCCATGGGGGTCGAAGGCCACGCCGATATGTGTGGGCTTCTCTTTTGTGAGCACCTCGTTGAGGGTGTTTAAGAATCCCATAATGGCACTGGTATTCAGGCCTTTCGAGTTAATTCTTGGGTTTTTGATGAACGCATAATAACTGCGATAAATAAGCGCATAAGCGTCTAAAAGAAACAATTTCTGCATAACTTTCTTAATTTTCTGCTCAAAATTACAAAAATATTTCTGAATAAGAGAAATATTTCCTAATTTTGTAGCAAAATTCTACTTGTTATGGATTATTTATCTACGATAAGAAAGCCCATCGAAGGCGAAATGGACAACTTCGTCGAGTTGTTCAAGCAAACGCTTTCGCATGGTGATGGTATGTTGGAGCAGGTTCTTTCTCATATTCGTCAGCGTGGGGGAAAGCGCATGCGTCCTATGCTTATTTTGCTTACAGCTAAAAATTGTGGCGAGGTCCTGGAAGTTACACAGAATGCTGCCTTAGGTCTTGAGTTGCTGCATACTGCCAGTTTGGTTCACGACGATGTTGTGGATGAGAGTGATCAGCGTCGTGGTCAGCCTTCAGTCAATGCTTCTTATAATAATAAGGTGGCTGTCTTGGTGGGTGATTACATCTTGAGTACAGCGTTGCTTCGTGTAGCACTTTCAAATAATCATGAAATCGTACAGAATCTTGCTGAGTTAGGACGTACATTGGCTGCCGGAGAGATTCTTCAGCTCTCTAATATATCTAATAAGGACATCTCGGAAGATGCTTATTATCAGGTGATTGAGAAGAAAACAGCGGTGCTGTTTGAAGCTTGTTGCAAACTAGGTGCCATCTCTGTAGGTGCATCACGTGATATGGTAGAAAAAGCATCACAATTTGGACATAATATTGGTATGATTTTCCAGATACGTGATGATATTTTTGACTATTATGATTCTAAAGAGATAGGTAAGCCTACTGGCAATGATATGATTGAAGGCAAGCTCACATTACCTATTATTTATTCACTTACTCATTATGAGTCGCCTGCCATGATGAAGTTGGCCAGGAAGGTGAAAAATGGTACAATCAATACCGATGAGATTGCCGTTCTGATTGAGTTTGCCAAGCAGTATGGTGGCATTAAATATGCTGAAAAGAAGATGGAACAGTTGGCTAAGGAGGCGCAAGTTTTCATTGATGAATGCGTGAAACCTGAACTCAAAGATGCATTCAATGCTTATTTAGAGTACGTTATTCAGCGTAATGTTTAAAAATAAAGAATATCTCCCCACTGGTAGGGGAGATATTTTGTTTTTAGAAGAATTTTACTTCCTCGCCAATAACCTCGCTCAGTAGCAGGTTGGCAAGGCGTGATGTGCCCATGCGGAACATCTGGTTGGTGAGCCATTTCTCGCCCAGAACCTCTTTCACGATGGTGTAGTATATCAGTGCGTCCATCACGCTGTTAAGGCCTCCAGCGGGCTTAAATCCTATCATAATGCCGGTTTCATCGTAGTACTCCTTGATGGCCTGACACATCACGTAAGCAGCCTCTGGTGTAGCTGCTGGCTCAAGCTTACCTGTAGAGGTCTTGATATAATCAGCACCAGCATACATAGCCAGGATAGATGCGGTCTTGATGTTCTGTGCAGTCTTCAGGCAACCTGTCTCCAGGATTACCTTCAGCTTCTTGTCGCCGCAGGCTTCCTTCATCTGCTGTATCTCGTCGATGCAAGTCTCGTAGTCGCCTGAGAGGAATGCGCCAACACTCAGCACCATATCAATCTCTGTGGCACCATCTTTCACAGCCAGACTTGTCTCGATGGTCTTCACCTCGATGAGTGCCTGTGATGAGGGGAATGAACCAGAAACGCAAGCAACCTCTACGCCTTCGATTTCGAGGGTCTCAGAAACCACTTTGGCAAAGCGTGGATATACGCAGATAGTGGCTACGTGGGGTAGGTGAGGGTATTTCTCCTCGAACTGGTTAACGCGCTCTGTAAAGGCCAGTACGCTCTCGTCGCTATCAGTAGTCTTCAAGGTGGTAAGTTCCACGCTTCCCATCAAGAATTTCTTAACCTCAAGGGTATCGTTCTGTGCTACTTTCTCGGCAATGATTGTCTTCACTGCTTCTTTTACTTCCTCGTCGGTAATATCGAGGTTGTACTTACTCAGAGCCTCTTCCATACGGCTCTTCTGTGGCATCTCAAAGTGGTGATGATGCTCGTGCTCGTGATCATGTTTGTGTTCTGCCATAATCGTAAATGTTTTATTGTTAAAACTGTTATGCTTTTAATTTCTCGTTTTGTATGTGGCGGAGTGAATCGCGCTGCGTTTTCTTGTCGATGGATTTCTTTAGTTCTGCAGTCAGATCCACGCCAGTTTGGTTGGCCAGACAAATCAGTACCCAGAGTATATCTGCCATTTCTTCACCCAGATTGTCTTTCTCGCCAGCCTTAAAGCTCTGGTCGCCGTATTTGCGTGCCATCACGCGGGCCAGTTCGCCTACTTCTTCGGTTAAAACAGCCATATTTGTCAGTTCCGAAAAGTAGCGTACTCCATACTCTTTTATCCAGCGGTCAACTGTTTCCTGTGCTTCTTTGATTGTCATTTTGCCATTACCATTTGAATGATTAGTAAGAAGATGCAAACCAGCAGAATGATGATGTATTGCTTGTTTTCGCGCTCGTATTCGCGCCAATGGAATGCCTTGTAGAGGAATACAGCTACAAACATCAGTAATCCCACGCCGCATGGCCAGGCACCGATGGCATAGCTTTTAATCATCGACATGACCACGCCGATAATCAGCAATAACGCGCTCGCTAATTCGAGTTCTTTCAGATATTTTTTCATCGATTATTCCTTGTTTTTGGTGTCCATGCAGATGGTTACAGGACCATCGTTCAGCAGTTCTACCTTCATGTCGGCTCCAAACTCGCCTGTAGCTACCTGCTTGCCTATGGCTTCGGAAAGCTGCTGGCAGAATGCGTTGTAGAGTGGTATAGAGTGCTCGTGCGAACCTGCACGGAACCATGAGGGACGATTACCTTTCTTATACGATGCATAGAGCGTGAACTGACTGACTACCAGACAGTTACCGTCAATTTCTTGTATTGAACGGTTCATCACGTCGTTTTCGTCGTTAAACACGCGTAGATTAGCTATCTTTTTCACCAGCCAGTCAACATCTTCTAAGGAATCCTCATTGCATACGCCTAGAAGAATCAAGTATCCCTGATCAATCTGACCATTGATTTTGCCGTCGATGGTTACGCTGGCGTGGGTGACGCGTTGTATAACTGCTCTCATTTTGATTTGCTATTTTGCCGCAAAGTTACGATAATATTTTCAAACTACCAAATCTGTGGGCTTATAACTTCGTGTTTTTGTTTTCGGGGTGGAAATGCCAGTAGATAATTTGCGCTTTGGCTGGTCCAATCACGTCTGATAGGGTAGACAGCTGCGCCTCGCGTATCTTTTTGACGGATTTGAGGGCATTTAGAAGCTCGTCACGCGTTTTGGGACCAATGCCCTTGATATCATCCAACTCGGAGTGTAAAGCGCGCTTAGAACGCTTATCTCGGTGGAACGTGATGGCAAAACGGTGCACCTCATCTTGTATCTGAGTCAGCACATGAAAGAGTTCTGATTCTACCTTCAAGGCAATCTTCATTGGTGGGAATCCATACAGCAGTTCGTTGGTGCGATGTCGATCGTCTTTGGCTAGACCGGCGATGGGTATATCCAGCTTTAATTCGTCTTGGATGACTTCACGGATCACTTCCATCTGACCTTTACCGCCATCGGCTATAATCAAGTCGGGTAGGTGTTGTTCTTCTTCAACCAGGCGCTTATATCTGCGATGTACTACCTCTTTCATTGAGGCATAATCATCAGGGCCCACTACGGTCTTGATATTATAGCGTTTATAGTCGCTCTTTGAAGGTTTCATTTTCTTGAAGACGATGCAGGCAGCAACAGCATCGGTACCGGATATGTTTGAATTATCAAAGCACTCTATCTGGTAGGGTAGCGATGGCAAGTGCAGCTTGTCTTGCAGTTCCTTCATCAGGCGTGTTTGTTTCTGCTCGGGATTCAGTTTTTCAGCTTGTTTCAATCGGTCGAATTTGTACTCCTTGCAGTTCATGATGGAAAGGTCCAGCAATGTTTTCTTATCTCCCATTTTGGGTACTGTAAACTTCACGCCTTCAAGTTCTACGTCTATCTCCTTTTGCACAATGATTTCCTTCGAATCGCTTTTAAAGCGCTCTCTGATTTCAACGATACCTAACTGCAGCAGCTCCTCGTCTGTTTCGTTCAGTTTCTTTTTGTATTCTATCGTAAAACTCTGGTTGATGCTACCATTCGATACATGGATATAGTTGATAAATGCCATCTTTTCATCCGATGTGATTGAGAATACATCTACTTTATCGATGGTTTGGCTCACTACCTGACTCTTGCTGACAAAGCCGTCGAGAGCCAGATACTTGCGTTTTACTTCCTCGGCTTCTTCGAACTTTAGTTCCTCTGAAAGGCGAAGCATTTCTTCTTTCAGATCACGCAATACTTCTCGTGTGTTTCCTTTCAGAATCTCGCGAGCCTGAGCGATGTTTTTTTGGTAGTCCTCGTATGTCTGTTTGCCAACGCAAGGCCCCTTACATTTCTTGATATGATAGTCGAGACAAACACGATATCTGCCACTCTCAACGCCTTCTTTTGTGATGGGCTGTCTACAAGTACGAGGCTGATAGAGCTCTTTGATCAGTCCTAGCACTTCGTACATGGCACTTACTTTGGCGTAAGGTCCGTAATAGGTGGCCCAGTTTTTGTTGATGGTTCTGGTTTTAAAGATACGAGGGAAGAATTCCTTAGTGATGCAGATAGAAGGGTAGGTTTTACCGTCCTTCAGTAGCACGTTATAGCGCGGATTGTATTTCTTGATGAGCGAATTCTCCAAGAGTAGGGCATCCTCTTCGGTATTTACAACGGTATAGCTGATGTCGAATATCTTGCTGACGAGTACTTTTGTTTTGAATCTATCCACTTCGGTATGAAAGTAGCTAGATACTCTATTCTTTAAGCTCTTCGCTTTTCCAACGTATATGATGGTATGCTCTTCGTCATAGAACTGATAGCTGCCAGGTTTGTCTGGCAACCTTCTAACTATTCCTTTCAGATATTCTAGTCGCTTCTCGTTTTCTTCCTTCGTCATGTTTGTTTGGCGTTTTGTTTTGTGTACCTTTTAATATTCAATCCCGCGAACCCTTAGTATTTAAAGGTGTTTCGCGGGATTGTGTTTCACGTGGAACATTTGTTAGATGGTGAGCAGAGTGGTTAGGTCAATGCCCTTAAACTCGTCTCGGCCGTGCAAACCTTCGTCGGTGATTTCAATAATGAAATTGATGAATACCTTCTTGGGGTGGAAGTGCTGAACCAGTTTGTAGGCTGCCTTGGCTGTTCCGCCAGTTGCTAACAAATCGTCGTGAATAAGTACCACGTCGTCAGGCTCGATAGAATCGATGTGCATCTCGATGGTATCTACTCCATACTCTTTTGAGAACGATTCCTTGATGACAGTTGCTGGCAGTTTTCCTGGTTTGCGCGCCATCACGAATCCGCAGCCTAATCTTGCAGCCAATGCTGCACCTAGGATGAAACCGCGACTTTCGATACCAACGATCTTGGTGATACCTTTATCTTTGTAAAGCTCCACCAACTCGTCCATCATAATCTTCAAGCACTCGGCATTCTTGTAGAGTGTGGTTACATCTCTGAAATTGATACCCTTTTTAGGGAAGTCGGGTATGCAACGCAGATTGTCAATCAATGTTTTGTTGTTCATAATCAGTTATTTATGCTTGTTTATTCTACTTAAATGTTTCACGTGGAACACTATCTACCCATCAGTACCAGCAGTACATTGATGTCGCTAGGACTAACGCCTGGTATGCGACTGGCTTGAGCCAATGTCTCTGGCTGGATTTTCATCAGTTTTTGTCGGCATTCAGTCGATAGACCTTGCAATTCTTCGTAGTTGAACTTGCCTCGAATGCGTATATTCTCCAGTCGGTGCATTTTGTCAGCTACCAATCGTTCGCGGTCGATATAACCTTTATATTTCATACGTATCTCTGCAGCCTCTGCTATTTCTTCTTTTCGATTAGATGGACGCTCCAGGATTTCTTTGAGCGATGGAATCACTTCTGAAAGGTTCTTGAGGTTCAACTGCGGACGATTCACCAGATCTATCAGTTTGCAGCCAAACTGGAGTGGGGTAGTGCCGAGTGCTTCGAGGGCCGAATTGATCAGGCGTGGCTTGATGGCGAAATTCTGACAGAAAGTTTCGATTTCTTCGATAGCCTGCTTTTTCTCCATCCACCAGTCGTAACGGTCTTTCTTGGCGATGCCTAATTCATAGGCTTTCTCTGTGAGACGAGCGTCGGCATCGTCCTGACGCAGCAGAATGCGATATTCGGCTCTTGAAGTGAACATGCGATAGGGCTCATCGACACCTTTGGTGACCAAATCGTCGATTAATACGCCAATATATGCTTCATCGCGATGCAGTACAAATTGTTTGTTGGCCGCATCAATATCGCTACCAGAACAACCAGCTTTCAGCGCCGCGTTGATACCAGCCAGGGTGCCTTGGCCGCCAGCTTCTTCGTAGCCTGTGGTGCCGTTCACCTGTCCTGCCATGAATAAGCCCTTAATAATCTTTGATTCCAGCGCGTGATTTAGCTGTGTGGGGTCGAAAAAGTCGTATTCGATAGCGTAGCCCGGACGATATACTTTAACGTCTCTGAAGGCCGGCATTTGCTTCAGAGCCTCTATCTGTACGTCCATTGGCAGCGACGATGAAAAGCCGTTCAGATACATTTCGTTTGTATCTTCGCCTTCTGGTTCCAGAAACAGCGGGTGCTTATCGCGGTCGGGGAAGGTGACAAGCTTTGTCTCAATAGATGGGCAATAGCGTGGACCTATCGATTGAATCTGTCCATTATATAGTGGAGAATCAGCCAATCCGCTTTTCAGAATCTCATGCACCTTCTCGTTAGTGTTCAGCGTCCAGCAAGGCAGTTGTTTGAGCGCGCCGCCTTTGTTCATATAGCTGAATTGGTAAGGACGGTTCTCGCCAGGCTGCTCCTCCAGTTCTTCAAAATGTACTGAACGTTTGTCTATACGTACGGGTGTGCCCGTCTTCATGCGTTCAGATGTGATGCCGTGCTGGGTGATACTCTCGGTGAAATGTGGCACAGCAGGCTCTGCAATACGTCCGCCTGGCACCATTTTACGTCCGATGTGCATCAATCCATTCAGGAATGTTCCTGCAGTAATCACCACCGATTTGGCATATATCTCTGTGCCCCAGATGGTGCGCACGCCAACAGCTTCCTTATCTTTTACGATCAGTTCGTCAGCCTGATCCTGCCACACATCCAGATTTTCGGTTTCATCGATGGTCTTGCGCCATTCCCAAATGAACTTGCCGCGATCGCATTGTGCACGTGGACTCCATACGGCAGGACCTTTTCCTACGTTCAGCATACGGAACTGGATGGAAGTGGCGTCTGTTACCAATCCCATCTGACCTCCAAGTGCGTCTATCTCTCTGACTATCTGGCCTTTAGCGATTCCGCCAATGGCAGGATTGCACGACATCTGTGCAATCTTGTTCATATCCATCGTTATCAGACATGTCTTCGCACCCATATTGGCGGAAGCACAAGCGGCCTCGCATCCCGCGTGACCGCCTCCGATAACAATTACATCGTAATTCAATATCATATTCTTATTTTACAGTTTCCTTCTCAGCCATTTTCCAAGCTGTTATGCCGCCTTTCAGGTTGATCACCTTGTAACCCTCGGCGGCCAGTTTGTTAGCAGCCATAGCGCTGCGGTGGCCTGTACGGCAATATACCATAATCGTTTTGTCCTTAGGCAATAACTCTTTTGCCTTTGGCATGAATGCCAGACTATCCTTTACATCGATGTTGAGAGCTCCTTTCAGGTGCTCAGCGCTGTATTCTTCAGTTGTACGTACATCTACCAGTATGTGGTTGTCGTTGCCGTTCTGGAGCGTCTTGTCGAATTCATCAACATTGATGGTTTCAAATGCATCGTTGTTTGCATGCTGTGCCCATGTCAGAATGCCTGCCACCATGAGCATCATCGTCATAAACAGTTTTTTCATGATCAGTCTATTTTTATATTAGTTGTTATCAGTTATCACTTCAAGTGCGCGCTTTACCATCGCATTTTCTTCGTTGAAAATAGAGAAATATTCGCTCATATCCCAGATGTCTCGAGCTATCAGCGCCTTGAGTTGCAGGCGCAGATAGGGGATGGTCTTTTCCAGTTCAGCCTGATCCTTGGGCTTGATGTTCTGTTTCTCACCATCCTTTAGGATGGTGTCTATCAAACTCTGTGGCACCTCAAAGTGCTGTTTGAAGTCGTCGAACGATGTCCAAGTCTTCTTCAGCTGTTTGCGATTGTTATCTACGTAGCGCAGGTTCTGCTGCAGTACGATGCTCTTGGCTGCCAGTTCGCGATGGAATCTGGTATAAATGGTGGTGTCTAATGGGATATATTCGTCGGGCATGATACCACCACCGCCATAAACTGTACGATGCTGACGAAGTGTTTCATATTTCAGCGAGTCGGCAAAATGGATGCTGTCTGCATTTGTCAGCTCGCCGCTTTTCAGTCGGTTAATCACGTCCATCGCATAGTCGCGGTTCTCGCCTTTGGTGTAAGGCTTCTGAATACAACGCCCTGATGGGGTGAAGTAGTGGGCAATGGTTAATCTGATCATCGAGCCGTCAGGCAGATCGATAGGACGCTGTACAAGTCCTTTTCCGAATGTACGGCGACCAACCACTATACCGCGATCCTGGTCCTGTATGGCTCCAGTCACAATTTCGGCCGCTGACGCCGTATAACTGTCTACGAGTACAACTATATTACCCTGACGGAAAACGCCGCTTCCATCGGCCTTATATTCGGTTCTGGGCACCTTTCTACCTTCGGTATAGACTATCAAATCGTTTCTTTGCAGAAATTCGTTGGCGATATCGACTGCTGCTTTCAGGTAGCCACCACCATTTTCCTGCAGATCCAGGATCAGATGCTTCATACCCTGATCACGCAGTTTTTTCAGTCCATCCAGGAACTCCTGATGGGTAGTGGCACCAAAGTTGCCAATGCGGATATAGCCTATCTGTGGACGTATCATATATACGGCATCTACTGATTTTACGGGGATTTTGTCTCTTACAACCGTGAAAGTCAGTTTGTCTTTGATGCCCTGTCGCACCACGCCTAGTTTTACCTTGGTTCCCTTAGGACCACGCAGGCGTTTCATGATCTCCTCTTTCGACATTTTTACGCCGGCAATAGCTGTATCGTTTACTGTGATGATTCTGTCGCCAGCAATGATGCCCACCTTTTCTGATGGTCCGTTTGTTACGGGCTGAATCACCAGCAGCGTGTCTTCAATGATATTAAACTGTACACCTATGCCTTCGAAATTGCCTGCAAGTGGTTCGTTGGCCTCTTTCACCTCCTTTGGTGTCATATATGAGGAGTGTGGGTCCAGCTTGTCGAGCATGCCTCTGATGCCGTCTTCCACCAGTTTTTTCTCATCTACACTATCTACATAGAGATTGCTGACGGCTATCTCTGCGAACTGTAGTTTGCGTAGAGGCGAGTCGTCGCCAGTGTTGATACGGAACTGTGCGTGGGCACTGATGGCACCCAGGCATAACAGCATAGAGGCAATCGTTTTATTCATATATGTCTTCTTCAGGGCGGTCTTCCTCAACCACCAGGTTATCGATGATAAAGTTCTGTCGCTCCATAGTGTTCTTACCCATGTAGTACTCCAGCAACTTTGCTACTTGGTCTGTCTTGTGCAGCGTTACCTGCTCCAAACGTATGTCTGGGCCGATGAAACCAGCAAATTCGTCAGGCGAAATCTCTCCAAGACCTTTGAATCGGGTGATCTCAGGATCAGGTCCCAGCTCTTCGATGGCCTTCTGGCGCTCTTCGTCGCTATAACAATAGCGTGTGATGAAATCGTTCTTTTTGTCTGATTTAGCATCAGCTTCGGCAATTGCTTTCTTGTTTTTGATCTTTGTGCGACGATTACGAACGCGGAAGAGTGGTGTCTGCAGCACGTAAACGTGGCCTTTCTTGATGAGTTCGGGGAAGAACTGCAGGAAGAAGGTGATGATAAGCAGACGGATGTGCATACCGTCCACATCGGCATCTGTGGCTACGATAACCTTATTATATCTCAGGTTTTCAAGACTCTCTTCGATATCGAGCGCAGCCTGAAGCAGATTGAATTCCTCGTTCTCGTACACCACCTTTTTGGTCAGTCCGAAGCAGTTCAGAGGCTTACCTCGCAGCGAGAATACGGCCTGTGTGTTTACGTCGCGGCTCTTAGTGATACTTCCGCTGGCAGAGTCACCCTCAGTAATGAAGATGCACGACTCCTCTTTGCGGTCATTCTTGGCATCGCTGAAGTGTATGCGACAGTCGCGCAGCTTGCGATTATGCAGATTTGCTTTCTTGGCGCGTTCGCGGGCCAGTTTTGTTACGCCAGCCATTGCTTTGCGATCGCGTTCGCTCTCTTTGATCTTGCTTTCAAGCACCTCTGCCACATCCTGATGGATATGCAGATAGTTGTCGACCTCGGTTTTGATGAAGTCGCCTACGTATTTGTTGACGCTCACGCCACCATCTGGCGACATGGTGAGCGATCCCAGTTTAATCTTGGTCTGACTCTCGAACAGCGGCTCCTCTACGTTGATGGCAATAGCTGCTACGAGACCTGTACGGATATCGCCGTATTCGTATTTTCCATAAAACTCCTTGATGGTACGTGCGATATGCTCTTTGAAGGCACTCTGGTGCGTACCGCCTTGGGTGGTGTGCTGTCCGTTGACGAACGAGTAGTATTCTTCGCCATACTGATTAGCGTGGGTGAAAGCTATCTCGATGTCATCGCCTTGCAGGTGAACAATCGGGTAGAGCGCATCGCTGGTCATGCGGTCTTTCAGCAGGTCTTCCAGTCCGTGACGCGACAGGATGCGACGTCCATTATACATGATGGTCAGTCCGATGTTCAGGTAGGTATAGTTGCGCAGCATGTTTTCCACGATTTCATCGTGAAACTGGTAGTTCACGAATTTGGTGGCATCTGGCTCAAAATAGATATATGTGCCGTTTTCATCCTGAGATGGTTCTGTGACGTCGCTGATGAGTTTTCCGCACTCGAACACGGCTTTGCGCACCTTGCCTTCGCGATAGCTATGCACTTCGAAGTGGCTGCTAAGCGCGTTGACAGCTTTCACACCTACACCGTTCAGACCAATAGACTTCTTAAACGCCTTAGAGTCGAATTTTCCGCTGGTGTTCAGGATGCTGACTGATTCGATCAGTTTTCCTTGAGGGATGCCTCGACCATAGTCGCGCACAGAGATGCGCAGATTGTCTTCTACATTTACCTCGATTCTATCGCCTGCTTTCATCTTGAATTCGTCGATAGAGTTATCAAAAACTTCTTTCAGCAGTACGTAGATACCGTCTTCTGCCGATGATCCGTCGCCTAAGCGACCGATATACATACCTGGGCGCAGACGGATATGCTCCAAACCTGTCAGGGTCTGGATGTTACCTTCGTCGTACAACGGGGTGCTGGGATTAATTTGGTTGTTATTATCGTTCATAGATTCTTTTTGAAACATCTTCTGCGTTTATGTTGAGTGTGGTCCAGATATTGCCACTGGCTTTGCACTTTCTCATTGGTCTCCATTTCTACGTTGGTCTCGCCCCATTTGAAGCCATATTCCTGGTATTTGGGGATGAGGTCGTAGAATAGCAGGGCATTGGCACCTTTCTGCTGATATTCGGGCAGGATGCCCACCAGCATGAGGTCGACACCCTCAGCCTTGTGGAACTTGAGCGCTCTGAGGCAATGCCACCATCCGAAAGGCCATAGGCGTCCTTTGCGACACTTCTGCAGGGCGCGCGTCATGGATGTGATGGAAATGCCCACACCTACGATGTCGTGGTTAGGTGTGTTCCAGTCCTCAATCAGGCATATCAGGTTCATATCGAGCATGGGGAAGTACATCTTCAGATACTCATCTATCTGAGCCTCAGTCATTTGTGAGTATCCATACAGATGGCCGAAAGTTTTGTTGACCACATCGAGCACCTTGCGACCAATCTGCTCTTTGCCAAACACCTGACTGCGCTTGGGGTGGGTGGGGTGCAGATTATAGCGCTTCATCACCATCTCGGCTATCTTCTTGAATTTCTCTGGTATCTGACCTTTTTCAGGTACGATGAGCTTGAATTCCACGTAGTCGTTATCCTTCTCCCAGCCACCAAGTTGTTCGATGTGCTTGGGGTAGTAAGGGTAGTTGTAGATAGTGGCCATAGTGCCCATTTGGTCGAAACCCTCTATCAGCATGCCTTCAGGATCCATATCTGTGAAGCCTAACGGACCCACAATCTCGGTCATGCCTTTTTCGCGGCCCCATTGCTGGGCAGCGTCGAAGAGGGCTTTACTCACCTCGATATCGTCGATGAAATCTACCCAACCGAAGCGTACGCTCTTGCGTTCCCACTTGTCGTTGGCGCGATGATTGATGATAGCGGCGATGCGTCCAGCCAGTTTGCCATCCTTGTAAGCCAGGAAGTACTCTGCCTCGCAGAATTCGAAGGCGGCGTTCTTATCTTTGCTCAGGGTATGCATATCGTCGCTGAACAAGTTGGGGGCATCGTATGGATTCCCTTTATACAAGTCGTGATGGAAATCAATAAATGCTTTGAGACTTTTCCGATCGGTGACTTTTTTAATTTCTATTGCAGACATAACTCTCTCTTTGTTCGTTAAGCTTAAAAAAACGATGCAAAGATAAGGAAAAAAGAGCAAAAAACAAAAAATATTAAGATATTTTTCGGCAAACCAACAGCAGATGGCCTTTCTGAGCATCGGTTGTGGCAAAAATATACACGTCGCCGCCGTCTTTCAGCTTCAGGCGCTTCTTCAGTTCGGCTACGGACAGGGGAAAGTTTCTTACTGCGATATTAGCTTTTGTGATGCCTTCCAAGCCTGTTTTTAGCTCGCGTTTGTTCATGGTACAGGTGCGCTCGATGACGAATCCGCGCCCTGGGAAATCAGGTATTATCTGGTCTGACAGAAACAGATGGCTGTTTTTGTCGGGCTGACTGATGCCGAAGCGCTTGGCGATGAGTTGGAAGCAGCCTGCCTTCATCACCGATGCATTGGGCTCATACAGATATTGGGGTGAAGTGGAGGCTTGATAAAAGTTACCAGTTTCATCGCCGATGGTATAGTTGAATACCTGACTGTCGTTAACGCAGAAAAACCTGATGTCGCGTGCTTCCCGTTCTACAACCAAGAGTAGCTCTTTGCACTCATTGCCTACAGAAACGATATGAACTTCGCTGACATTTCCGATGTCGGAAACGGCTTTCTGCCAGTCTAGCATGGGGGATAGTTTGATCATCACGCGATGGGCTTTTTCCAGCATCTCATCGATAATCTCCAGGATGTTTGGGGTGCAATCGGCAATGCCATAGGTGCGCCCGCCATGCTCATCGCGCCGGGCAGGGTCGATGAATATCAGGTCGGCATGCTCCATCTGGTGCAGATAATCCACACCATCGCTACAGACCACCTGGATGTGGCGCAAGCCCAAGCACGCATAGTTGGCCGATGAAATGGCGCATAATGCGGCTTGCTGTTCTACGTGTACAGCTTCGGCAAAGTTGGCCGACATAAATGCCATATCAACGCCGAAACCAGCTGTCAGATCCACTATTTTCTGTCCTTTGCCCGCTATCCGGGCTTTATAACGAGCTGTGGCCTCGCTTGAGCATTGTTCCATCGATAGGTGAGGCGGATACGCAATGCCGTCGTTGGCAGCCCATGATGGGATTTTTACGCGCGCCTTCTGTCGGCCTGCTATCTGGTCGAGTGCATACGTCATGTCCACCTCAGGATTCTTCTTGCCTTGAAGTGCCAGTTGCCGTACGTCGTCGTTAGCATGGCTACGGATAAATGCGAGCGTGGCCTCGTTCATTGATTATAAGTGCTGTGCACTTCTGATTAGTGCTTTGAATAGTAATCTAATCCCAATTTTACGTTCTCGATGACAGACTTAGAAGAGTAGGTGGCACCTGTAACGGCGTCAACCTTCATGTTCTTGGCATCCTTTACCTTCATGCCGTTCCACTTGTCAAGCAAGGCTTTCTTCACCTTCAGGAAGTATTTTGGGGTGTCTTCGTTTTTCAGCGCTTCAACTTTCACAACCTTGTTTTTCTGAATATAAATCTTGACGGGAGTGGGGCCCATGAAGCCCTGTATGTCCTTGCCTATATTTGTTGTGTTGATGACGGTCATGCCGTTTTCCTTTGTCATCGTCTGTTCGCTGGTTTTCCAGCTCTGTAGTGTCAAAGCCACTACAATCATTGAGCAGCAGCTCAATGTTGTCATTACAATCTTTTTCATTTTTGTATTATTATTATCCTTACTAAATTATTCAGCTAACATGTCGAGTGCCTTGTTTTCGGCAGCTTCCATGATTTCGCGCTCGCCTGGCCCCTTGTCGTTGATGCCGCAGAGGTGCAGAATGCCGTGGATGATGACACGATGCAGTTCCTCGTCGTATGGACGACCGAACTTGTCGGAGTTTGAGAATACGGTGTCAACAGAGATATAGATATCGCCGTTGATAGTCTTTCCTTCGGTATAGTCGAAGGTGATGATGTCTGTGTAGTAGTCGTGACCAAGAAACTGGTTGTTTACCTCGAGAATCTTGTCGTCGTTCACGAATAAGTAGCCGATTTCACCGACTTTCTTCCCATAACTAGCTGCTACTTTACGAATCCAGCTTGTTGTTTCTCTTTTCTTGATGTTGGGGAATTTAACCCCCTCTGCTTCGTATACTATCATAGTTAATGTTTTTTCGGAATATAATCGCTTACGTCAACGCCGAAGTGCTTCAGTTCTCTGAGGGCGCTTGATGACACGCTGGCCAGCTCAGGTTCTGTGTAGAGTAGGATTGTCTCGATGCCCCCTAGGCGTCGATTGAAGTCGGCCTGCCATTGCTCGTACTCAAAGTCGGTCACGCTGCGCACACCTTTTACGATGAATTGTGCGTTTTCTGCTTTTGCAAAGTCCATGGCCAATCCGTAATACGGTTTCACCTCTATGCGTTTTTCGTCGGCATAGAGCTCTTTGATGGGCTGCATGCGCTGCTCCACCGTGGGCATGTCGGGCTTGTGTACGTTATCGCCTACCACACCTATTACCAGTCGGTCGAAGAGTGGTAATGCGCGGCGCACGATGGAATCGTGGCCAATGGTGAAGGGATTGAAGCTCCCTACGAATATTCCTGTTTTCATATCAGTCGAACAGATTAGGTTGCATGATATTTCCTCCGTACGGGTTTCGGCCGAAGTGCTTGTAGGCCAGTTCTGTAACCATGCGTCCGCGTGGTGTACGCTTGATGAATCCCTCCATGATGAGGAATGGCTCGTACACCTCTTCTACGGTGCCAGCATCCTCGCCGATAGCCGTAGCGATGGTAGTGATGCCGACTGGGCCACCACGGAACTTGTCGATGATGGTAAGCAGAATCTTATTATCGATTTCATCGAGACCATATTTGTCGATGTTCAAGGCTGTGAGGGCCACGCGCGTGATCTTGGTGTCGATGGTTCCGTTGCCTTTCACCTGTGCAAAGTCGCGCACTCTTCGCAGTAGTGCGTTAGCGATACGGGGCGTGCCACGCGAGCGTCCTGCAATCTCGAGTGCAGCATCTTCTGTGATGGGCACTCCAAGAATGCCGGCTGAACGCTCAATAATGGCTTGTAAAGTCTCCGGTTCATAGTACTCCAGATGCATGTTGATGCCGAAACGGGCTCGTAGCGGAGCTGTAAGCAAACCGCTGCGAGTAGTGGCACCCACCAATGTGAATGGATTCAAGTCGATCTGGATGCTACGTGCCGAAGGCCCCTTGTCTATCATGATATCGATTCGGTAATCCTCCATGGCGCTGTAGAGATATTCCTCTACAACTGGTGACAAACGATGGATTTCATCGATAAAGAGCACATCGTTCTTTTCGAGTGAGGTGAGTATTCCCGCCAGGTCGCCAGGCTTGTCGAGCACAGGTCCGCTGGTGATTTTGAATCCCACGCCAAGTTCGTTGGCAATGATATTCGAGAGGGTAGTCTTTCCCAGTCCTGGCGGACCGTGCAGGAGTGTGTGGTCGAGCGGCTCGCCGCGGTATTTGGCAGCCTCTACGAACACTTCCAAGTTTTCTACAACCTTCTTCTGGCCGCTAAAGTCACTAAAGCTTAGCGGTCGCAGGGCGTTCTCAAAGTCTTTTTCGCCTTGAGAGAAGCGTTCTTCGCGAATATCAAAATCCTCGTCCATCATATTTTCGTGTGCAAAATTACGAAAAAAGCCACAGACTACAAAATAATCTGTGGCTATTTATAATTTTTCACTTTTCAATCATTATTTTTTAAAGGCTTCATCGAGATCGGGGTAAGCCTTCTTCTGCTCGTTGTCGACCTTGAGATACTCTTTCTCGTCGAAGTGCAGCAACGAAGCCACGATGCTTGATGGCCATTGGCGCACCAGGCGGTTCATCTTGGTGGCGGTGTCGTTATACACCATGCGAGATACGCGTACGTTCTCCTCATATTCTTTCTGTCCCTCCTGTGCATTGAGATAGAGCTCGCTGGCCTTCAGCTCGGGGTATTGCTCCACAACTACGTTCAGTCGGCCCATCATCTGTCCCAGCAGATCCGACTGTGCGTTGATGCCGGCAGGCGTTGCGGCAGAGGTGTGCCCGCCACGAGCCTCAATGGTCTGGATAATGGTTTCGCTCTCGTGCTTGGCATACTGAGCTGCTGTTTTGGCTAAGGCCACTACGGCGTCGAAACGCGAATTAAGCTGAACCTCAATCTGGCTCAGGGCATTTTTACACATTTCATCGAGACTTACCAGCGCGCGCTGAGTAGAGATGAAATAACCGATTACACATACAAGTAATCCTAGTAGTACTGCTCCTACAATCATATTTGACAAATTTTATGGTTTAATTGGGGCAAAGATACAAAAAGATTTCGTAACTTTGCAACCAAAACTTAAAAATTATATGAAAAAAATTATTTTACTAGCTTTTTCAGCTATTTTTTGTCAACAAATCTCGGCCATAGTGACCGTACCTATTCAAGGAAATGTGGTAAAACCTACCGATTGTCACATCCAGTATGCTGGTCGTATCAGTTTTACTAATCCAGAGCGTCCTGCGTTTAATTTTCCCGGTGTTCAGATTTCTGCAGCTTTCGAGGGCACCTCGCTGCGCATGATAGCCAAGCCCAAGAGTGGTTATTTTGTGGCTCAGATTGATAAGGCAGAACCTTTCAAGGTGGCTTTCTGCGGAGAGCGCGACTCGGTGGTGACGCTGGCTACAGCTCTGGCCGACGGGGTTCATACGGTGAAACTGATGTATGCCATCGAGGGTTACGAGTTTTATCCTGAGTTCTGGGGCTTTGTGCTTGATAAGGGCAAGCAGTTGGTTGATGCGCCCGCGTTGCCATCCAGAAAGATAGAATTCATCGGCAATTCTATCACCTGTGGCTATGGTAATGAAGGACTGAAGAAAGAGGAGCATTTCGACTATGCTACTGAGAATCATTATTACTCGTATGCCTCGATCACAGCGCGCAATCTGGATGCCCAGCACTGGGTGGTGGCGCGCAGCGGTATTGGTGCTTATCGCAATTACGACGGTCCGAAGACGGGCAATCCTGAGTCGAACATGCTGGTGCAGTATGAATATATAGGATACGCGTGGAAGCCCCAGTTGCGCCAGGAGGCTACATTCCTTCGCGAAAAGTGGGACTTCAGTCGTTACCAGCCCGATGTCATCTGTATTAATCTGGGTACCAATGATACCTCGACCAACAACTACGACCTGAAGTTGCTGAAGCAGAACTACAAGAAGTTGCTTGAGATGGTGCGACTGCATAATCCCAAGGCCAAGATTGTGTTCTTGTCGGGTTCGATGCTGTATAATAAGGAGCTGAAGGATGTGAAGCAGTTGCTCGACGAGGTGGCCTCCGAGGCCAAGAAGGCCGGTGACAATGAGGTGTATCGCTTTGATATGAGTCCTATCGCGGGCAATGAGTGGTATGGCAACGACTGGCATCCCAATGTGTATCAGGATGAAAAGATGGCAGGCGAGCTGACAGCTTATCTGCGCCAGCTGATGAATTGGTTCTAAGAAAGTGAAGGATTAACCGAGCAGTTTTCGCGTATCTTCGAGAATCTGCATGAGCTCGCTCATCGTCTCGGCTCGCAGCATGGCGATACGCGTCTGACGGAAATCGGGTATTCCTTTAAAGATAGGTGTAGCGGCGAGGTGTCTTCTAGTGTGGAGGATGCCTCGCTTCTCGTCTATACGCTCCACGTTGATGCGCAGCAGCTCTTCCAGGATGTCGAGTTTCTGATTGAAGTCCATCTCCTCGCGACTGAATATCCATGGGCATCCGAAGGTGGCGCGGCCAATCATGATGGCATCTACGCCGTAGGTCTTGAAGGCAGCGTCGGCCTCGTCAAGGTTGTGTATATCGCCATTACCTATAATAGGAATATGTATGCGTGGGTTGCGCTTCACCTCGCCAATCAGCGTCCAGTCGGCCTCGCCGGTGTACATCTGAGCGCGTGTGCGACCATGAATCGTCAGCGCTTTGATGCCGCAATCCTGCAGCTGTTCGGCCAGCTCGGTGATAATCAGTTGCTCGTGGTTCCATCCCAGTCGGGTTTTTACTGTTACGGGCAATTTCACGGCGTCCACTACCTTGCTCGTTATCTCCAGCATCTTGGGTATGTTCTGCAGCATGCCAGCGCCAGCGCCTTTGCCTGCCACCTTCTTCACAGGGCAGCCAAAGTTCAGGTCGATGAGATCCGGACCGGCTTGTTCCACGATTTTTGCAGCCTCTACCATCGCCTCCACGTCGCGACCGTAGATCTGAATGCCCACAGGGCGCTCAGTATCGCTGATGGTAAGCTTCGATATGGTAGATTTCACATCACGTATCAGCGCCTCGGCGCTCACAAACTCTGTGTAAACCATAGCAGCTCCGAACCGCTTGCACAGCAGTCGGAAACCGATATCTGTCACATCTTCCATCGGTGCCAGAAACACCGGATTCTGTCCAAATTCTATCTCGCCTATCTTCATTTCGGGTGCAAAGTTACTCCAAATTTTCAAATTTCTTGTGCGAATTCCAATTTTTTGTGATATTATTTGGCAGATTCGATGGAATAATGTATTTTTGTGCCCAAATTTCTTGCTAAAAACTAAATAATCTCTGATGGAACAGTTACTCCACTATACTTGGAAGTTGAAGCTCTTTCCGCTGAAAGAACTCAGAACGAGCGATGACCTGCTTGTTGAGGTGATCGACCCAGGAAAACTTAATCACGATGCAGGACCCGATTTTACGAATGCTAAGATCTGGATTGGTGGTACGATGTGGGCCGGCAATGTGGAGATTCACGACAAGTCGAGCGACTGGTATGCTCATGGGCACGACAAGGATAGCGCCTACGACAACGTGATTCTGCATGTGGCCAAGGTGATAGATACCGAGGTGATGAAGAGCAATGGGCAGTATGTGCCGCAGTTGCAGTTGGATGTGCCCGCGCATGTGCAGGCCCATTATGATGAGCTGCGCCGCACGGAGGAGTATCCCGCCTGTTATAAGGTGATACCCGATTTGCCCTCGCTCACCGTACACTCGTGGATGGCTGCCCTGCAGGCAGAGCGCCTGGAGCGCAAGACGGCCGACATACGCAAGCGTGCCGAGCTGTGCAATGGTTCGTGGGAGGATGCCTATTTCATGACGCTGGCGCGCAATTACGGCTTTGGTATCAATAGTGATGTGTTTGAGCTCTGGTCGCAGCATATCCCACTGGGAGCTGTGGCTCATCATCGCGACGATTTGTTTCAGATAGAAGCCATTTTTATGGGGCAGGCAGGACTGCTGGAGCTCGACGCCGTGCCTGAGTGCTACCAGCAGGAGGCGCTCAACGATGGCTACTTTGCCCGCTTGCGCAATGAGTATCTCTATCTGGCCCATAAGTTCTCGATGAAACCGATTAATTTCAAGCTGTGGCGCTTTCTGCGATTGCGCCCGCAGAACTTCCCGCATATCCGTATCTCGCAGCTGGCCAATCTGTATTATCAGCAGAAAGCCGGACTAAGTCAGTTGATTGAGTGCGAGACTATCGACGAGCTGAAGTCGGTGCTCAGTTCTCAGGTGACGCCTTATTGGGAAACCCACTACACCTTCGGCTCTGCCAGTGCTCGAAACGAGAAGCATCTCTCGGCGGGTTCGGTCAATTTGCTCATGATCAATACCGCCATCCCCATGCTGTTTGCCTACGGGCGCCATAGCTCCAAGGAGGTGCTGTGCGACAAGGCCTTTGACTTCCTGGAGCAGCTTAAGGCCGAAAACAACCATATCATCCGCATGTGGCAGCAGGTGGGACTGCCTATCAAGTCGGCAGGCGACTCACAGGCGTTGATACAGCTTAAAAATGAATATTGCGACAAGAAAGAATGCCTGCGCTGTCGCTTTGGTTACGAATATCTAAAACGCAAATAAATATCGATGAACGAAGAAATATTCTATGCGATGGCGCTCACGCGCCTTACTAACTTTAATTTTCAACTGGCTCTTGAACTATATAAATCAGCCGGAAGCGCTCAGAATCTGTATGAGCACCGTTATGAAGTAACCGATTTCATCGCCAACTGTCCGCCCCGCATGGTTGAGGCGCTGAAGGGCTGGGATGCCGCCATGAAGCGCGCTGAAGAGGAACTGAAGTTTATGGAAGAACACCAGGTGCGCGCTATCTCGCTGCTCGACGACGACTATCCGCAACGCATGCTGGACTGTGTAGATGCCCCGCTGGTGCTTTATTATAAAGGTAATGCCGACCTGAACCAGCAGCGCCTGATCAGCATCGTGGGCACCCGACAGATTACGCGCTACGGCAAGGATGTGGTGAGGCGGTTTGTGCACGAGCTTCATGAGCTGTGCCCGCAAGTGCTCATCGTTAGCGGACTGGCCTATGGTGTGGACATCTGTGCCCATCGCGAGGCCCTGGCGTGTGGTTACGATACGCTGGGAGTGGTGGCCCATGGGCTCGATCAAATCTATCCTTATCATCATCGCGACACGGCAGCCGAGATGGTGCAGCACGGCGGTTTGCTCACAGAGTTTATGACCAAGACCAATGCCGACAGGGTGAATTTTGTGCGCCGCAATCGCATCGTGGCTGGATGCACCGATGCCACCGTGGTGATAGAGAGTGCAGCCAAGGGTGGCAGTTTGATTACGGCTCAGATAGCTCTGAGTTATGATCGCCCCGTGTATGCCTTTCCGGGCAATGTGGGCAATCCCTTCTCAGAAGGTTGCAACCACCTGATTCGCGACAACGAGGCCGCCCTCATCACCAGTGCCGAGGATTTTGTGCAGGCCATGGGATGGCAGGTAGATAAAGTGCGCCGCCAGGCACTAGCCGAAGGCATAGAGCGCCAGCTGTTTCCTGAGTTCACGGCCGACGAACAGAAAATCGTTGGCCTGCTGCGGCAAACCAACGATATTCAGCTTAATATCATGAGTGTGAAGACGGGCATACCTGTCAGTCAGCTTGCCGCCTTGCTCTTCCAGCTCGAGATGAAGGGTGTTGTCAAGGCTTTGGCTGGTGGCACGTATCATCTGCTGATGTAGCATCGGCGTGGATGCTCTCCGCCATCAGTTGATATATCTGTCGGGTGCGCGCATCGCTCAGCAGCTCCTGCTGCATCTGCATCACGCCTGTATCCCAGCGCATCATGGGGCCTGTTTGAGCCTGTTTGGGGCTTAGCAGGGCCACCTTTTTAGCCGTTTCATCGATAAGCGGCAGAAACAGCTTAAAGTCCATCTGCTCTTCTTCAAGCACCTTTTCGGCCAGTCGGTAGCAGTGGTTGGCAAAGTTGCAGGCCAGCACGGCAGCCAGATGCAGCTTTTTGCGCTGTGCCGAAGTGGCTGGTACCACGTTTCCCGAGATGCTCTCGGCCAGCGTGCGGATGGCGTCGAGCGTTGCCTCGTCAGATGCCTCCAGGAAGCAAGGTATCGGCTTGAAATCCACCCGTTTGTTTTTTGAAAATGTTTGCATGGGGTAGAGCACACCGTAGTGCTGCGCATAAGGCTTCAGCACATCCATCGCTATGCTGCCCGCCGTGTGAACGATGATGGCCTGCTGCGCCTTGCGACCTACCTTTTCGGCCAGCCCTGCGATGGCATCGTCCTTTACTGAGATGATGTAGATATCGGCATTTCCGCTGATTTCGTCGATGTTGGTGGTGTAATCGCAGTTTAACTTGGCGGCCAACTCGCTGGCGTGCTCAGCCGTACGGCTAAACACCTGCACTATCTGCTGTCCAGCCTGGCCGAGTGCCAGTCCCAGCTGCGTGGCCAGATTTCCCGATCCAATAAAAACTATCTTCATAATACCTCTGTGATAGTTATAAAACGGTAAGCGAGATACGTTTTCCTAAGCCAGCAAAGATGCGGAATAGGGTAGAAAGCTGAATATCTGCATGACCGTTTTCAATTTTTGAGATATAGCTTTTCTTTGTACCAATCTTCTCGGCCAATTGCTCTTGAGTAAGCCCTGCCAATCGACGCTGTTCCTTTAAACACTCTGCCAAACAGAATGCTTCAGCCTCTACTTCAAACTTTTCACGAGATTCTGTGCCACGCTCGCCATACTCGGCATTAAGCAACTCCTCGAAACTCGTACTCTCCATAATTGCTTTTTTCTTCTGTGTTTCCATTTCCATTTTCGATTAGTATTTCCGCTGCAAAGTTAATCAATTAATGAACATTTTCCAAACTTTTGGGCGATTTTTTTGATTAGGGCAGAGAAAAAGCGGGCTCCATACCAAACTCAATCGCTATCTTTGCAGGCGAAATCATCAATCGCCTGTAATGCCAGTCCCATGCGGGGGAACTGATAGTTTCTGCCGTCGAAACTAACAGTTTATCCTATCTTTTGCTGTCGGGGTGGGGGTGATGGTGTCGAACTTCGCGGAAGGAGTTCATCGACACCACACGATCGTTGTAAAACTGCATCACCACCACATCATAGTCGTCGTTGTTCAGCAGCTCGCGATACTCCCACTCATCCCGGTTGCCGTCGAAGCGTCGATATTGCGGTTTGCCCATCTTGGCCGTCACCTCATCCTTGGTCATGCCCACCTTGATACTTGCAGCCATGTCGGCCACGGTAGTGAACAACCCTGCACACGAACTCATCACAATTCCCAACACGCCCACCAGGGCCATTTTTCTAATCGTTTTCATCATAATCCTAAGCTTTAATCATACATTTATGCTGCAAAGATAAGATTATGAAAATAAAAACGTGCAGCCGTTTCCCTACCAAGCGATAGGGAAATCCCCATTTAATCAGATACTATCCAAGAAAAACGGCATTTTTTTTCATCCCTGCGCAGTCAGCATAATCTTTAGCTTGGTAAAAGCAATTTACAATGCAATGCTGTGCAAAAACCACTACTTAATATCCGCATTTTTTTCCAGGTTAGGGAATTTTTGCGCCCTAACTAGGGAAATATTTTTCCATAGTATGGTAGCAGAATCTGCCATTTTATTTAGAAATGAAAAATCATTACTTAACAAATCGGCAGGCGGTATACGTGTGACAAATAAGACAATTAATACTGTCTTTTTTGCACGCTTTTATCAGGTTAGGGGATATTAATACTAACAATCATTACTATTAATAGTAAACATTATGTTTGGTAGTAGTAAACGTACTGTTTACTCGTAGTAGCTTAAACCATGTATAAAATGTGTTGTCTTTTGTCCTAATTGTCACAAATGTTTTGTATCTTTGCATCCCGATATGAACAAACTAAGAATTGATGTGGTGGGACTGTCGCACGGAGATGTGCGCAACCACTGGCAAGAATATGTAACCGAAAGCATAGGTAAAAAACTAACGTTGCAACCCCAGCCCGATAACATCGTAGATCGCTATGCCGTTCGTGTGCGCGAGGGATTGCAGAATATCGGTCATGTAGCAGTAACCGATCAGCATGTGGTGTATCAGGTCCTGAAAGCATCTGAGCGTGAACGACTGCAAGGCAAGGTGGTGGAGTTTGTAGAGGAGCCGCCTTTGCTGACGGTTGAGGTGGATGTAGCCGTGGTTGACAGCGATTACGATGACTACGACGATAGCGCCTATGCTGATTGGTACTACGATGGTATACCATTGTTGCCGCGCAAAATGGAAGAGTTAGGCGATATGATTATCGACCTTGAGGATGCTCTGAAGGATGAGGCTCCTAAGGACGAGATACTTGCGATGGCTAAGATACTCATAAAAGAACATCTTTACGATGCCAGTCGCGAGATGACCCGCAAGCGTTACTGGTTGGAGCAGCAGTTGTCGCAGCGCCCCGAGCCAGAACTGCAGGCCATAGCCAAGCAGCTACGCGAACAAAAGGGTATGCTGATGCGCTATGTAAACCGCGAGCAGGTAGCCCGTCATTTGTTTATAGAGTGGCCCACAAAGTTAAAACATCAGGGTCTGGCCGATTATCACTATACCTACGACAACCGATTAAACGAGCTTGAAGAGCAGCTACATGCATTTCCCAATCAACTTTACGACAAGTTCCTGACCGACCCAGTGGATTTTCTACGCGAGGTGTATTACAAGCATGTATCGCGCCGATACCTGTTCCCATTGCTGTCGGGTATTGTGCTGATGATACTGAAAGGTCGCGTACAGATAGAACGCTGGGGCCGTGAGGGTGATACTGAACCTATTGAACAGATAAAGAAACTGGCCTCAAAACTAACGGAATCGCAGCGCGAAGAGAAGATGAAGGAAGCCCTGAGCGAGCTATTAATAAAGAATGACGCGCACGGGAAACCTATTATCTGTCAGAAGAACCAGTGGGCTGCCTTTGCCAGCATTCTGATGTTCGATTACCATCTGCTGGGCTCTTCAAAAGAAGATGTTGATATGAGAGCCTTCTGCAAAAAGATGACCGACTGGGGCTTTGGTGCAGATAGCAAGTATAAGGTATTCTGTGATTACGACAATGTGAGCAAGGATAGCGACTATGCTCTGTTTGCCTTTAAAGACTGGAATGGCGGCGGCGCCAAGCACCAGCGAATGATGGTGGCAGCAACAGAACTCAGAGACCTCTTACGCAAAAAAATCGGCTATAATTGATGACTGGGGAATTTTTCCCAATCATCATTTTCCAACGAAAACATTCCAACGCAATTCGAACGTTCCAACGGTTTAAAAACTGCTGGAGGAACGTTTGGTACACCTTATTTTTTTATCGTATTTTTGCAGCGTCTTTCGGCCGAGGACACAATGTAGAATATCGAAAAAAAGTAAAAAGTATGCGAAAAGGAACATTTTCAATTTGCCATTCAGCAATGGCGCCCGCTCAGATGCAGCCCTGCACTCCTGAGCTCTTGAATGCTGCGTTTGATAACCAGCTTGTGTCTAACACCTGCCGAGAGATTGCTACTAATCTCCAGAAGGTAAAAGAAGGTACGCTCACACGCGAGGCCTTCGACTCTCTTAAAGGCGAGCTTAAAACTAAGAATCTGCCTGTGGTTTGTTTTCACGCTATGTTTACCGATGGCTATCGTCACAACGAGTCGGCTGTGCCAAGCGGACTGTCGATCTACGATGTCGATCATCTCACTATCGATCCGCGCACCTATTATAATACTAAGGTGGCTGGTCGCGAGGAAGAGTTGCAAATCGCCTTGGTGCACATTTCGCCAAGTGGCGAGGGTATCCGATTGGTGTTTGTGATGCCCAAAGGTATGACGCTGGCCCAGGCACAGCAGTGGATGGCGCAGCAGCTGGGCGACGACACTTACGATGGCTGCGTAAAGGATATGGCACGCTGTTCGTTTGTGGTTTGCCGCGACTATCTGTTGCATTACGACGAGGAGTTGCTGTTTGCCGAGCGCGAGGTGGATGTCCCCGATGAGGCTGAAAATGGAAATTCGCAGTTTCTACCTATGGAACTGCCAGTTCCCGCTGAAGAAACAAGCATTTTCGAGGATAACTTCTTGGGCGTCAGCTACCCCCAGATAGTACGTGCTATGGAGGAATTACTGGGCGGTGTACCTGCTCAAGGAGCACGCAACAACTTTATTTTCTCGATGGCTTGCCATCTGCGCTACGTTTGTAATGATGACCCACGCTGGATTGCCCAGGTGCTGCCACGTTACGGCGAGGAAGAGGCTAAGTTCATCTCAACCGTGCGTTCGGCTTGCAATCGTCCGCAGACCAAAACTGTGCCCGATCTGGTGAATCGTGCCATTGAGATGGCCCGTAAACAGCAGCAGGTTGACGAACTTATCCTGCAGAACGGTATTAACGCGCCTAAGCCCCCTGTAATGCCTCAGAGGCTTACCAAGTTTATGCGTCTGATAACCAAGAATGTACCCGAACACCTCAAACCATCTGTAGCCATGAGCGTGTTCCCGTCGCTTGGAGCCCACTGCAAAGGCGTAAAATTCCGCTACAACGACAATGCGCTGGTAGAGCCTACCTTTATGAATGTGAACGTGGCAGAGATGTCGAGTGGTAAGTCTGCTGTCAACAAGCCCATCGATGCTATCATGGCCGATATCAAAGAGCAGGACACCAAGAACCGTAAGCTGATGCAGGAGTACAAGGAACAGTACGATGCCTGTCCTGCCGATGAGCAGAAACCAGAGCGCCCCAAGGGTTTGGCTGTACAGTGGGTAAAGAGTGATATGACACCAGCTGCATTCGTACAGCTGATGGCCGATGCCGGCGGTCGATTCCTCTACACCCGTATGGATGAGATAGGTATGCTGAACCAGCTTAAGACCAATGGTAAGGGTAATAACGTGACAGAGATTCTGCGCCTGGCCTACGACTGCGGTGAATACGGACAGGAGCGTGTTGGCACCAAGTCGGTATCAGAGTGCGTAGAGGTGCGTTGGAACTGGAACGCATCAACCACCCCAGGCAAGTGTCGCCGATTCTTTGCCGATTCCATGCTCGATGGCACTCTCTCGCGTATGTCGTTCAGCACCATCTATACTGATGACGACCGCATGCCGCTCTACGGCATCTACGACGACAAGTACACCAAGCAGGTACAGGAGCAGGTAGCACTACTCAACGATGCCAAAGGCCTCATCGTATGCAAGAAAGCCAATGCTTTGATAGCCGAGATGCTTGAGGAGAACCGCCAGTATTCGGCTCTGGCCGACGACGATGTATATCGCGAACTGTCTTATCGTGCCACCCTTTCGGCCTTTAAGCGAGGTATGGTGCTTTACATCCTGAACGGACAGAAGTGGAGTAGGGAGATAGAGGAGTTTGTGCGCTGGTCGTTCCACTACGACATGTGGTGCAAGATGTGGATTTTTGGCGAGAAGATGCGTCGTGCGATGGATCTCGACAAAGCCGCCTTGGTACCAGGTCGCCGCAATCTGATGGAGTTCCTGCAGGATTCCTTCACCCTCGACGACTTGAACACTGTGCGTCGCGCACAGGGCATGCGAGGCGACGGACAGGCTCAGCTGCGTAAATGGCTACAGCGTGGTTATTGTACCTACAATCCTGCCTCCCAGCAGTACACCAAGAGTCCACAGTTTATAGCTAAACACCAAAAGTCTGCAGCATAGTTGTGACGATTAGGACCGCTCGACCTTTGGCCGAGCGGTTTAAGGATATCGACCGAACGGGTTTGATAGGGGATGTCGGTGGTGTTTTGTGGGACGAAATGAAAAAACATTCTGCGAATTAACGTTATTTAATATGGAAGAGGTGAAAGCAGCCGAAAATTTTTTTACCTTTGTAGCCGATACCTGATGACATAGTAATTTTTACGTAATAACATATAATAATTTTCTAAAACAATCTAATCATGACAAAGAAAAGTATTTCAAGACTGCTGCAGGCATCGCTGATGTGCTGCCTGGCTGTGCTCTTCACTGCTTGCGACGACATCTTCGCCAGCGAAGACAATCCAACACCGGCTTATCTCCAGTTGAGCGAGGCCCCGGTAACCATCAAAGCTGGCGACACTTACAGACGCAAGGCCATCTCGGTGACCAGTGCCGTGGTGGAATATACCTCGAGCAACACCAATGTAGCCACCGTTGATGGCGAAGGCCTTGTAACCGCTATTGCCGAAGGCGAAGCCACCATCACCGCCACTGCCACCGGCTACAGCACCGGCGGCAAAAAGATCTTCCTCGCCGATTCGAAATCGTATGTGGTAACAGTTACTCCTGCTGTAACAAGCCTGTCGCTCGACAAAGCAAACTTGAGGTTTGACAAGAATGTTCTTACTGCTCAAGTACTAACGCCGACAGTTACACCTAGCGACGCAACCATCACCTGGACTTCGAGTAATGAGAACGTGGCTACCGTTGACGCTAATGGTCAAGTAACACCTAAAGCAAAAGGTACTGCCACCATTACCGCTAAAGCTGGCGACTTGACCGCTACAAGCAGCGTTTACGTTTACGATAAGATATGGAATGTCAATACTGATGGCAATGCTGCCGTGACTACCAATGAATCTTGGCTCATCGAGGGTGACGTCACAACTTCTGTGTCCAAGTCTATTACCATTGAGGCTGGCGCAACGGTTACACTCAATGGTATTAATATCACAAATGGAATCAAATGCTTAGGCGATGCCACTATCATCCTGGCCGATGGTTCTACGAATACGGTTAAAGGATATTTCCTAAAAGCTGGTATAGATGTTGGCCCTTCAGGAACAACGCTCACCATTGATGCCGAAACAGCAGGTGATGGTAAACTCAACGCTACTGGTAGCACGCAAAGTGCCGGTATCGGATCGAGCTATAATTACAGTCTCGACATTACATGTGGAGCAATCACGATTAAAGGTGGCGAGATAACCGCTAAAGGTGGCCTTTATGGTGCTGGTATTGGAACGGGATTAAATATAGATAAGAACAATACATGTGGAGCAATCACGATTAATGGTGGTACAGTAACCGCTACTGGTGGTAAATATGCTGCTGGTATTGGTACGGGCTGGGCTGATGGAAGTGGCAGCAATACTTGTGGCGCAATCGCGATTAATGGTGGTACAGTAACCGCTACTGGTGGTAAATATGCTGCTGGTATTGGTACGGGCCTGGTTGATCTTAGTGGCAGCAATACATGTGGCGCAATCGCGATTAATGGTGGTACAGTAACCGCTACTGGTGGTAAATATGCTGCTGGTATTGGTACGGGCCTGGTTGATCTTAGTGGCAGCAATACATGTGGCGCAATCGCGATTACAGCAAACGTTACAAAAGTTACTGTAACAAAGGGTGAAGATAGTCCTAATATTATGGGTGTTGGATATTTAGCAAGCGGCACTCAAAACTGCGGCACGATAACATTCGGCACTGCACAGGTATTTGATGGTACTGCTGCCACTGGCACTTGGTCACCCAGTGATCCTTTGACGGCTGGCACCTATGGTGGGTTGAACCTCGCCATCTCTACCACAACAAATGCTGACGACACCTGGACGCTGACTCCAGTGGCACCCTAATGATAAAAAAAGATTGATTATCACACAATAAGAACGTTATTGTAATTTTAAGTTCAAGTGCCCTTCGTCGCGATGATGTGACCCCGAAAAGTTGGACATTAAATTAAACGTTAATTATTTATCTCTCTATAGTAGTGAGCTCGGTATATAGCCGGGCTCATTCCTTTTAATCTCAGTTTTATTCTTTTATTGTTATACCACCAGATATATTTCTTCAGTTCTCGTTCAAACTCTTCGACAGATTCAAAATGATTCACGTATAGTAATTCGTTCTTCATAAGTCCGAAGAAGTTTTCCATCATGGCATTGTCCAGACAGTTGCCTTTCCTTGACATGCTTTGTACGATTCCATGGTCTTTGAGTATCTTCTGATACATCATATGCTGATAATGCCAACCCTGATCAGAGTGTA
>NZ_KK211036.1:181786-793368 GCF_000619825.1 Prevotella sp. MA2016 | reverse complement strand
ATCCTAAGCCAACGTACTATCAGAGTTGTACATGGACCGTATTTTATCGAAGCTGCGTGCAAAGGTAAATGATTTTTCTCAATATCAAGAACTATTTGCCTCTTTATTTCCGGAGTAGAGCGAAAATAACTTCTTTTCTTGAGACCATCTATACCTAATTCTTGATATCTTTGCCATAATACTTTTAGAAATTTCTCATCAGAACCGTAATGGTTACTGATATACCTGAAACTATATCCTTCCTCTAGCATATGCATATAACGGAGATAGTCTGATAGGCTTTGCCTCTTTTGCTTTTTCTTTAACATAATACACCCCGAAAGTTTTTTGTCTAACTTTCGGGGTGCACTTCATGCGTCGTACAGGGCAATTTTTATTGCATTATATAGGAAACTCAAACCTAAAAAGCGGTTTTCTTAAAAATCTATAATAGCCGCTTGGAATACAGAAAATTTCCATTACCTTTGCAGCCGTAAAAAGATTGTTTTAACCAGCACTAACAAGTATTTTATGAGATTAATTAAATTTTTAGGATTTTGTTCATTATTTTTATTGTTATTTACAAGTTTAGCATCATGTGATGACCAACACTTTGACTACAAGATTCAAGATGACGTAGTTTACAATCTGCTTGATCCGGAGAATGTTGACAGCATGGAACAGCGTGGCGACAGTTTGCTGAATGCGGGTGCTATCACTCCGCTCAGTCGTAAGTTCTTTCACGTTTATCCGATGTGCAACAAGCATCACCAGTTTCATGAGGCAGTGCCCCTGTATCAAGAGATGCTGAAGGATGGCACAAATGATTCGTTGGAGCGCCTTTTCCAGATCTGTGCAGCCTCAGAGCTCACTATGATTCTTCGTTATCAGGGCCATATCGAAACATCGATGATGACAGCCATTGATGCCATGCAGCGTTTCTCGCTCGATGAGGCTCTGACCGACCAGACTGCGCTGGAGAGCTACTTGCGTCTGGGCACCTTTATTGGCGACGGTATGGTGTGCACAGGTGATTATGTGGAAGCTGAGAAGCAGTTCCAGAAGTTCTATGAACTGTCTAACGACATGAAGGAAGGTGTGATTCGTCTGGCTCAGTGGTATCCTCGCCACTTCGAGCTGTTTGAGATTATCATCCGCTCTTACACCACCAATGCCCAGTATGACAGTGTGCTGCCTTGGGTTGAGCGCTGCGAAGAAGCTGTAGAAGAATACTACAACGCGCCTGAGTTCAAGGATATGCCTGCCACAACCACTCAGTTTGTAGAGGGTTATCTGGCTGGAGCTCAGATCTGTAAGGCCATCGCCCTGGAGCATCTAGGTAGAAAAGAGGAGGCCAAGGAGGCCTATAATCAGTATCTGAAGAGCGATATGGCACATACCGTGATAGGCCGCATCAACCGTGCTTATTATCTCTCGGCCAGTCATCACTATCGCGAGGCATCTATCATTTTCCAGTCGCTCGACAAGGCCCTGGCCGTGTATAGCCCCAGCATCTCGCTCGACTGGATTCACGAGTACTATCTGCCTAAGTTCGAGGCCAATCTGCATGCTGGTCGTCGCGACTCAGCCTATGTGCAGGCAGCTACCATTTGCGAACGTCTCGACACCACTCTGACAAAATATATGCACGAAGAGGCCAACCAGTTGAGCCATATCTACGCCTCGCTCAAGAAAGAGGAGAAGATTATTGAGCAGGAGGAGCGTATCATCAAGCAGCGCACACTGGGATTGAGCGGTTTCTTGGTGCTCGTTGTCGGTTTCTTCTCAGCCTTTACGGTTCGTGGCCGTCGCAATGCCCGTCGTATGGCCGAGGTGAAAGCCACTCAGGAGCGCATTGAGAATGAGCTCAGTATTGCGCGTGACATCCAGATGTCGATGGTGCCGCATGAGTTCCCTGAGCACAGTGGTATAGATATGTACGCGTATATGGAACCCGCCAAGGAGGTTGGTGGCGACCTGTATGGCTATGTGTTCAACGACAATAAGCTTTACTTTGCTGTGGGCGACGTGTCGGGTAAGGGTATTCCCGCCTCACTGTTCATGGCCCAGGTTACCCGCCTGTTCCACACCCTGGCCGACGAGCATCTTTCGCCAGCACGCATCTGTACCATCATGAACAAGGAGCTCTCTGGCGATGATAACATCAACGGTATGTTTGTCACCATGTTCATCGGACTGCTCGATCTGAAGACAGGTCACCTGAGCTTCTGCAACGCAGGTCATAATCCTCCCATCATCGATTGCGGCTACCAGAAGGCCGAGTTTATGAACATCCTGCCTAACGCACCAATTGGTTTGTGGCCCGATCTGGAGTATGTGGGAGAAGAGATAGAATCCATCAAGAATCGTACCCTGCTGGTTTATTCAGATGGATTGAATGAATCAGAGAATCTGGAGCAAGAGCAGTTTGGCGACGATCGCCTGCTCAATATCGTGCGCTACACGCCTTACGTGTCGTCGCGACAGACCATCAGCACGCTGCAGACGGCAGTGACCAACCATCGCGATGGAGCCGATCCGAACGACGATATCACGATGCTCTGCATCCGTTTGAGTTAACCTGCAAGGGGAGCCTGTTAAAGCAACAAGCTCCCCTTGTTGCGAAAAAAAAGTTGCAAAAAATTTGGCGGATAAAAAATAATTTGTATCTTTGTGCCGTACAATCTGATCTATTAGTATTTGGAACAATGAAACCGAACTTGATAAGCACAATTGTAAAGTCACTGTCTGCAAAGCTCAGTTTATGGGTTGTGCTGTTTGTGTCTATATTGTTCGCTGCCACTTTTTCACTGATGTTTTACTATGCTCGCGAAGCCGTCATGGCAGAAGCTTTTGGTAAAGCCGAAGACCTGTTGGATAAGTTTGAGATAGTGGTAACCGAAAAGTTGCACGAGAAAGAAGTGGTGGCCCGCCAAACCCAATGGTGGGTAGAGCAGAACCTGAACGATACGGTAGAGATAGGCAATTATATTAAGCAAGTTCTGGCCCACGAGCCCAATATCGTTGGTATCGCTGCTGCTTTCAAGCCAGGTTTCTATCCCGACCGGCAGGATAAGGACTATATGATTTATTACCATCGTGATAAAGGTAGGGTGCTGCGGAGCAACCTGTTTGCCGATGAGTCGTATCTGCATCAGCCTTGGTATGAAGCGCCCATGACGCACAACAAGATGATGTGGTCGGAGCCCTATGAAGACTATCGTACCGATGGCGAGCCCATCATCACCTATAGCATCCCGCTGGTGAAGGACGACGAGGTGGTAGGCGTGTATGGTGTTGACATCTCCATCTACTGGCTGTCGGACACCGTCATGGCTTTGCGCCCATTGCCTAATATGCAAGGCGCTATGGTGACGCGTTCTGGTGCGTTTGTGATTCATCCTGACACCAGCCTCCTCAGGCCTCGCGCCATGTTCCGATTGATGGAAGCCCATCCTGAGAAAGAGTACAGTGCTGCAGCCTATAAGATATTGAGTGCCGAAAAAGGAATATCCTTCCTGAATATTTATGGCAGCACTCATCTGGTGGCTTATGGACCTATTGAGGAAAAGCAGTATGAGTTGACTCTTTTCTGTCCTGAGAATGAGATTATGGGTCACTATAATAGTATGATACCCCTGATGGTGGTTGTTGTTATCCTGTCGCTGCTGGCCATCATGGTGTTCTGCTGGGTGTTCATCCATCGCGAGCTGCACCCGTTGCGTGAGTTGGAGAGTTCAGCCCGTCAGATTAAGTCGGGTCATTATTACACCCCCATCAAGACCAGTAAGCGTATCGACGAGGTGGGTAGTCTCACCAACAGCTTTATCGCCATGCGCCGCAGTATCAGAAAGCATCTGGCCTATATCGCCAATAACAAGCAGAAGTTGGCCGAGCAGCACAAGCAGTTGACTATCGCCCAGGAGCGTATCCGCGAGGCCAAGAAGGTGAAGGGTGCTTTCCTGCAGAATATGTCGGATCAGATGATAGCACCTGTCAACGAGATATCGCGCCTGGTGACCGAGGTGCGCGAACACCATTCAGAAATGAGTCAGGAGCAGATTGTGGAACTGTCGAATCAGGTTGACGACAAAACCCGGACGGTTACCGAGCTGCTGGCCAAGGTACTCGAAGTGTCAACTAAAAAACAGGAGGACGAAGCATGAGCATACTGTGGGATAGAATCAATAGAAAGCTGTCTTTAAAGCTTAGCTTGCGCATCCTGATGTTTCTGGTTGTGGTGTTCACGTTATCGCTTGGCGTGCTGTTTATCTACTCTCGCCAGATGGTGAAGAGGCAGGCGCTGGAGCGTGCCGAGATAGAACTTGACAACACCACCCAGCACCTGAACGAGCTGATGAATGAGGTAGAGACAGCCACGCGTACGGTCGTGTGGCATCTGAGCGAAAGCCGGCTGACGCCCGACTCGCTGCTGAACTACGTGCGACTGGTGGCTAAAGAGAATCCCGACTTTGATGGATGCTCAGTAGCGCTACAGCCCTATTATTTCCCAAACAGGCGCTATTTCTCCGTCTATGCCTATAACCTCTCCGACACCACTGTAGCCAAAATCGAAGCCCCTTATAACTACTTGAATAAGCCTTGGTATAAGAATTCTGCCAAGCAGCAGAAGTCATCCTGGGTGGAGGCCTATCTGGAGGATGTCTATGGCAATGAAACGCAGAACTACTCAGATATGGTGGTGAGCTACTGTATGCCGCTGTTCGACAAGCAGCAGCAGCTGGTGGGTGTGGTTTCTACCGACCTGTCAGTGCCCTGGCTCTCCCAGGTGATATCGAAATATAAGCCCTATATCAACTCGTATAGCATCATGTTAGGCCCTGAAGGTCAGTACTTTGTGCATCCTGATTCCACTAAATTGATGCATCGTACCATCTTCAGTGATGTTGATTCTGAGAAGCAGCAGGATATGATAGCGTTAGGGCATGAGATGCTGGCTGGTCATAAGGGTATGATGAAGGTGAAGGTGAATGGCGAGTCGTGCATCGTGTTCTATCAGTCGCTGTCCAAAGCCCCCTGGAGCATAGCGCTGATCTGTTACGAAAGCGACCTGTTTGCAGGCTATAACAAACTACTCTACATATTGATACCCGCGCTCGCTTTCGGCCTGATGCTGATTCTGATGTTCTGCATGAATGTGATATCGTTTATGATCGACCCGCTGAATGCGCTCACCCACAAGTTGAGCTACATCACCAACGGTCATTTCGACGAGCCCATCGAGTTCAGTCCTCGCAAAGATGTGATAGGCAGCTTGCAGAATAATTTTGCAGAGATGCAACAGGCCCTGAGTAGGCATATCAGCAGTCTGCACGAAACCAACGAACAGGCCGGGCTGATGAACCGCGAGCTGCTAGAAGCCAGTGAGCAGGAGAGACAAGAAGAAGAGAAGAAAAACGCGTTCCTGCAGGATCTGATGCATCAGATTCGAACGCCGCTCAACATCATCAACGGTTTCACCCAAGTGCTGCGCGATGATTATAGCAGCATTCCTGAAGAAGAGATCAGTGAAATCCTGGACACGATGCAGAGCAATGCCGTGCATATCAGTCGTATGGTGAGTATGCTGGTGGTGGCCTCTAATGCAGGTAAGGATGTGAAGGTGAATACCAGCGAGCGTGTGAATATCAAGGATCTGGTGGATCATGTCTCCTATATCTATGCCACCCGACCGCCCCACACCCTTGAGCTCACTACCGAGTTGGATGTGACCGATGAGCGAACTGTTAAGACCAATCGCGAATACCTTACCAAGGCCATCAACGAGCTGCTCTTTAATGCCAAGAAGTTCACCACCGAAGGTCATATAAAACTCAGTGTAACCACCGACGGACTGAAGATTCTGTTTGTGATAGAAGATACAGGCTCTGGTATCAGCGAGGAGATGCGCGCAAAACTGTTCTCTAATTTTGAGAAAGGCGATATGTTCAGCGAAGGTCTGGGATTAGGTCTCCCAGTGTGCCGCCAGCTGGTGCGCCTGATAGGTGGCGAACTGAAGCTGGATGAGAGCTATACCGATGGTTCTCGCTTTATCATTGTTATCCCTGATGATGAAGCGTGGGTGGATTTGAACAACTGATTACGTTAACGTTTGAGTTAAAAAAACGTGCAGTTTGGTGCTTTGTTCAGCAAAAATGTGTATCTTTGCACCAAAAATCGACTAAAAACAATGGAACAAGTATTCAGTTACATTATCAGTCTTGGTGCGTCAGTCATGATGCCCATACTGTTTACCATCATCGGACTCTGTATTGGATTAAAATTTGGAAAGTCTTTGAAATCAGGACTTTATGTGGGTGTGGGATTTGTTGGTCTGGGCATCGTTACAGCTCTGCTTACTAACAATTTCGGCGACCCACTATCAGAAATTTCACGTTTGTATCACCTCCAGCTTGGTGTGTTTGACATGGGTTGGCCTGCTGCCGCTGCTGTGGCTTATAACACAGCTGTGGGCGCACTCATCATCCCCATCTGTCTGGGCGTGAACTTCCTGATGCTTATCACCAAGACCACCCGCACCGTTAATATCGACCTGTGGAACTATTGGCACTTCGCCTTTATCGGAGCTGTGGCCTATTTCGTGATGGACCAGAGCCTGGCATGGGGCTATTTCGCTGCCATCGTGTGCTATATCAATACCCTGGTGATGGCCGACCTCACAGCGCCTAAGTTCCAGGGCTACTACGAGGGTATGGAGGGCATCTCTATCCCACAGCCTTTCGTGCAGAGCTTCACCCCGTTTGCCATGCTCATCAACAAGGGCCTGGATATGATTCCTGGATTCTCAAAGCTCGATATCGATGCCGAGGGACTGAAGAAGAAGTTTGGCGTGCTGGGCGAGCCGCTCGTGCTGGGTGTGATTGTGGGCGCGCTGATTGGTGCCTTGGCCCAGTTGGATATTAAGAAGATACTGTTCCTGGGTGTCACCATGGGTGCCGTGATGGAGCTCATCCCTCGCATCACCAAACTGTTTATCGACGGACTGATGCCCATCTCTGAGAAGACTCAGGAGGTGGTTAAGAATAAGTTTAATGGCAAGAAGGTGTATATCGGCATGTCGCCAGCACTGGTGATTGGTCATCCCACCACACTGGTTGTTTCGCTGCTGCTGATACCCGTCACCTTGGGTCTTGCAGTCATCCTGCCAGGCAATGAGTTCCTGCCGCTGGCTTCGCTGGCAGGCATGTTCTATGTGTTTGTGATGGTGCTGCCTTATACCAAGGGAAATGTGGTGAAGACCTTTATCGTGGGCCTGGTGGCGCTGGCCATCGGCTTGTGGTTTGTTACTGATATGGCACCCGCCTTTACGCAGGCTGCCCACACCGTGTTTGAGCAGACAGGCGACAATGCCGCTAAGATTCCTGAGGGTTTCGAGGCTGGTGCACTCGACTTTGCTTCGAGCCTGTTCGGCTGGACCATCTATAAGTGCGTCAACAACCTGCAGTGGGTAGGCATGGCCGTGCTCACACTCTTTACTGCCGGAATGATGTGGCTGAATCGCAAGCGCATCGTTGCAGATGAGAAGGCTGCGAAATAATCATTGAGAATGGACAAATAATAATTAAATAACAATGAAGAAATCGATTTTTACTTTGATGCTTATGGGAAATCTGATGACGGCCTTTGGCCAGCAGAACATGACGTTCCAAACGGCTTGTCACCCTGCCGATGTGAAGCACTACGACACGCAGACCCTGCGCGACCGTTTTGTGATGGAGAAGGTGATGGCACCCGATGAGATCAACCTCACTTATTCGTACTACGATCGTTTTATCTTTGGTGGCGCTATGCCTGTCAACAAGGATCTGAAGCTGGAGACCCATCCCCAGTTGCGTGCCGACTATTTCATGCGTAACCGCGAGTTGGGTATCATCAACACTGGTGGTCCTGGCGTGGTGATTGTTGATGGTCAGGAGTATCCCCTCGGCTATAGCGAGGCCCTCTACGTGGGTCGCGGTTGGCTTGGTAAGGATAAGAAGGGCAATGATATCGATAGCAACAAGGAAGTGATCTTCCGTTCGAAGGATGCCAAGAATCCTGCTAAGTTCTATCTGAACTCAGCTACTGCCCACCAGCACTATAAGACCCAGTGGGTGACACTCGACGGTCGTAAGAACGGTAAGGTGCAGAGCCTGAAGGCTGTGATTGTAGGTACCAAGGAGAAGCCTCTGGGCACCAAGGCCGAGAGCAATCAGCGCACCATCAATCAGCTCATCGTGAACACCGCCCTTGAGGAGGGACCCTGCCAGTTGCAGATGGGTCTGACCCAGTTGCAGGAGGGTAGCGTATGGAACACCATGCCGCCTCACACCCATGGTCGCCGTATCGAGGCTTACTATTATTTCAATCTGCCTGAGACTCAGCAGATCAGTCATGTGATGGGCGAGCCCCAGGAGACCCGTGTGGTATGGCTCAAGAACGAGCAGGCCATCATGAGCCCTGAGTGGAGCATCCACTGCGCTTCGGCCACCTATTACTATACCTTCATCTGGGGTATGGCAGGTGAGAATCTGAACTATAACGATAAAGACAATATCGAAGTTAAAGACCTTAGATAATTGACAATAATGACACCAGTACAAACTACGAAAATGTCCAACTTCCGTTGGGTTATCTGTGCGTTGCTGTTCTTGGCAACCACTGTCAACTATATGGACCGTCAGGTTCTGTCGCTCACTTGGAAAGACTTTATTGCAGTAGATTTCCATTGGACCGATGCCGACTATGGTAAGATCACGGGCTTGTTCTCGCTGTTCTATGCCATCGCCAACCTGTTTTCAGGTAAGTTCATCGACTGGATGGGCACCAAGAAGGGCTATCTTATCGCCATCTTTGTGTGGAGCACAGGTGCTGTGATGCATGCTGGCTGCGGCTGGGTGGCTATGAATATCGAGGGTTACGACAGCATCGAGGCGCTGCGTGCCGTTCAGGCTGGTAGCGATGCTGCTGTGGCCATTGCCACCATCTCAGTATGGCTGTTCCTCTCATGTCGTATGATTCTGGCTGTGGGCGAGGCTGGTAACTTCCCTGCTGCCATCAAGGCCACTGCCGAGTACTTCCCCAAGAAGGACCGTGCTTTCTCTACCTCTATCTTTAATAGTGGTGCATCGGTAGGTGCGCTGGCCGCTCCTGCCACTATCCCCCTGTTGGCTCGTGCCTGGGGATGGGAGATGGCATTCGTCATCATCGGTGTGCTTGGTTATGTGTGGATGGGCTTGTGGATGTGGCTCTACGAGAAGCCACGCACCAATAAGTTTGTGAATCAGGCCGAGCTGAACTATATCGAGCAGGACAACGACCTTGAGGCCGTGCAGGATCGCACCAGTGCGAAAGAGGAGAAGGCTATCCCATTCTTGAAGTGCTTCACCTATCGCCAGACCTGGGCTTTCCTTGTGGGTAAGCTCATGACCGATGGTGTGTGGTGGTTCTTCCTGTTCTGGGCGCCTGCTTACTTCAGCGATCAGTATGGCTACACCTCTGATTCAGCCATGGGTATTGCGCTCATCTTCACACTCTATCTCATCGTCACCGTGCTCTCTATCGGTGGTGGTTATCTGCCCACCTATTTTGTGGATAAGAAGGGCATGAACCCCTATCTGGGTCGTATGCGTGCGATGCTGATATTTGCCTGCTTCCCCGTGTTGGGCCTGTTGGCTCAGCCCCTTGGTGCCTATAGCGCCTGGTGGCCAGCCATCTTGATTGGTCTGCTGGGTGCAGGTCATCAGGCTTGGAGTGCCAACCTGTTCTCAACCATCGGCGACATGTTCCCCAAGAGCACCATTGGTACCATCGTAGGACTGGGCACCATGACAGGTGGTTTTGGTTCGATGGCCATCAACATGGGTTCGGGTGAGTTCTTCACTTGGGCAGCCAATCAGGGTGCAGCATTCCAGTTCTTCGGCTTCGAAGGCAAGCCTGCTGCCTACATGGTAGTGTTCTGCATCTGTGCTGTGGCCTACCTGATAGGTTGGGTTATCATGAAGGCCCTCGTGCCAAAGTACAAGCCTATCGTGGTTGAATAATCAGATATAAATAATAAATAAGGGTTTCTCAATCGAGAAACCCTTGTTTTTTTAATGCTTCGATGAGGCCGGCCGACATCGCCTCGTTGTCCTTGCGGGTGTAGCGGATGTCGGTGAAGATCTGCGCCAGCGTCTCCTTGTTGTTGATTTTTACGAAGTTCTGGTTCTCCTCCAGGCTCTCCTTATATTTATAATAGGTGTCGATATCCTGCGCCTGATAGTCGTGATACGTCTCTTCGTGCACAAAACTCTCCAGCGGCAGACGGTCGCTCAGGGCAGGCTCTTCGGCAGGCCATCCCACGGTGAGCGTAGCCACAGGCATCACCAGCTTGGGCAACTGCAGCACGTCGATAATCTGCTGCGGCTGATACACGGTGGTGCCCAGATAGCAGTAGCCCAGTCCCTCTTCGTCCATCAGGTTGCACAGCGTCTGCGTGTAGAGCAGCGCGTCGATAGCCGCATTGATAAACGATAGGAAGTTGTCATACCCCGGCTCAGCCTTTCTGCAGCGCGCCCATGTGCTGGTGCGGTTGAAGTCGGCACAGATGGTGAGCACCACAGGCGCCTGCTTCACCATCGGCTGGTTGAAGTGGGCAGGAGCCAGCTTCTCTTTCTGCTCCGCCTGTCGTGTCACCACCACGCTGTAGAGTTGCAGATTTCCCATGGTCTGCGTGCGTGCAGCCTCGTCGAGCAGTCGGTTCAGCAGTTCGCCTGAAACGTCTTGCTCCGTGTATTTTCTGATTGTTCTTCTTGTCAATAAATTCTTCATATCTCTTAAATTTGCTATAAAAAAACTGATATTTAGTAAGATTTGGTTGCAAAAATACAAATATTTCGGCAAATTTATCTAACTTTGCAGCAAAAATACAAAGATATGGAAGAAAACTTGCGTAGAGAACTCATACAGCGTATAGCACACGATCTCACCATCATTGGTCAGCGAAGTGATGCCACTCTGAGCGAAGATCGCGTGGCAGGCATTGTCGATAAGTGTCTTCAGTCGGTTAGTTCGGCCGACTCTGAGTTGCTGTTGTCGCTGGTTGAGCAGGCCTTCGACATCTTTGTGCTGGGTTGCCGTCCTGAGGTGACAGAGGTGCGCCCCAAGGTGCTGGAGTGCGACGTGGTGCGTTTTCAGAACAACCGCGAGAAGTGGGTGGCTCTGGTAGGACTGCTCAACGGCTATCCTTACGAGATTTTCACTGGTCTGGCTGACGACGAGGAGGGTATCGTACTGCCCAAGAATGTCACCACTGGTAAGATTATCAAGCAGGTGAACCCCGACGGCACCAAGCGTTACGACTTCCAGTTCGAAAACAAGCGTGGCTATAAGACCACAGTAGAGGGCCTGTCGGAGAAGTTCAATCCTGAGTATTGGAACTACGCCAAGCTCATATCTGGTGTGCTGCGCTATCGCATGCCTATCGAAAATGTCATCAAGCTGGTGGCATCGCTCTCGTTGAAGGATGAGAGCATCAACACCTGGAAGACGGGCGTGGAGCGTGCGCTGAAGAAGTACGCGCCAGGCGCTGACGACGAAGAGGAAATTGAGAATTAAAATTGGAGACATATATATATATAGACGAGGTTAGATTTTATGCCTTTCATGGCGTGATGCCTCAAGAAACACAGGTGGGGGGCGAGTTTATAGTTAGCTTGCGAGTGGGCTATCCCTTTCAGGCGGCTATGGAGACCGACGATGTAGCAGATACATTAAACTATGCCGAGCTGTATCAGTTGGTCAAGCAGCAGATGGACATCCCCTCAAAACTGCTCGAACATGTGGCCGGACGTATCGTCAAAGCCATTCAGACGCAGTTTCCGCAAGCGACGAGCATCCACCTCAAAATCACCAAGAAGAACCCTCCGATGGGAGCCGACTGCCAAGGAGCGGGAGTGGAGGTGAGAGTTGGGGGGGAAACTTGATTGTTGTATCAAATTAAGATATATTAGTTAGGAACGTGATTAGATTAAGAAATATCATAGGATTGTTGATGCTGTGCGTGGGCTTGACGGCTGGCGCAGCAAGTAAGGATAACTTCACACTGGTGATCGATGCTGGCCATGGTGGCCACGACACTGGTGCACAAGGTGCCATCTCTAAGGAGAAGAATCTCACGCTGAAGTTTGCTTTGGCCTTTGGTCGTATGGTGGAGCAAAACTGCCCTGACGTGCGTGTGATCTATACCCGTAAGACTGATAAGTTTGTAGAGCTCTATCGCCGCGCTGAGATAGCCAATCAGGCCAAGGCCGACTTGTTTATCTCTATCCATATCAATGCCCTGCCCAAGGGTAGGGTGGCGCGTGGTTTCCAGACCTACACACTGGGCATCAGCAAGCGCACAGGCAAGCAGACGGGTGTGCTGGAGAATCTGGAGGTGGCCAAGCGTGAGAATGCCGTTATCTTTATGGAGAAAGACTATAAGCAGACCTATCACGGCTACGACCCAAACTCGCCCGAGAGCGACATCATGTTTGAGTTTGTGCAGGATAAGAACATGGAAAACAGCGTAGAGCTGGCCAAATATATGCAGAAATACGTGTGCCAGGCCACAGGCCGACAGGACATGGGTGCGCAGCAGGATAATCTGGCTGTGCTCCGCCTCTCGTCGATGCCAGGCGCCCTGCTGGAGCTGGGCTTTATCTCAACCCGCGATGAGGAGAACTTCATGAACTCGCAGCGCGCCGAGACCCTCTATGCCACAGGCATGTTTAATGCCTTCCTGAATTATCGCAAGCGTCATGGTGGTAACATCACCATACCTTATATGAAGATTGAAGAACCTAAGGCCGAGCCCCGACAGGAAGTACAGCTGGCACCCGAGCCCGCAGCCGAAACCCCACACGAGGTGGAAGCCCGCGTAGAGCCAGTAGAGACCAAGAGTGCTGCTGCACCCGAGCCTGCCGTTAAGCCAGCCGAGCCCGCTACTAAGTCCGCCGAGCCTGCTGCAAAACCTGCTGTCGCTGCTGATAGCGATGCCCCTGTGTTCAAGGTTCAGATTCTGTCGAGCTCTACCAAGCTCAAGGCCGGCGATGCCCGTTTCAAGGGTCTCACTAGCGTAGATGCCTATCGCGATGGTGGTATGTATAAGTACACCGTTGGTGCCTCTACCGACTATAATGAGATCTACCGTTTGCGCAAGCAGGTGGCCGCCACATTCCCCGAGGCCTTTATCGTGGCCCTCAAGGGTGGTCAGCGTGTCGACGTGAACGCAGCTATACGTGAGTTTAAAGCTAAGAAACAAAAATAGTTAGAATATGAAAAAGTTTTCGAAAGAAATCCAAATCGGCCTCGTGGCCGTAGCAGCCTTGTTGGTGCTCTTTTTTGGATTGAAGTTCTTAAAGGGAATGACGCTGTTTTCTAGCGACAACAGATATTTCGTGAAGTTCAAGGATGTGAGTGGTCTCTCTATGTCGAGCCCCATCTTTGCCAATGGCTATCGTGTGGGTGTGGTAGAGGATATCGTGTTTGACTATGCCAACACAGGCGAGATTGTGGCCGCCATCGGCATCGACCCCAAGCTGAGCGTGCCTGCAGGCAGTAGGGCAGAGATAGCCTCCGACCTGATGGGCAATGTGAAGGTAGAGCTCGTGCTGGGTGATGCGGCTCAGGGCATGGTAGCCCCTGGCGACACCATCACTGGTTGTCAGCGCCTGGGTGCTATGGGCAAGGCCGCCGATATGATACCCACTGTGCAGCAGATGCTGCCTAAGCTCGACTCTATCCTGGCTAGTGTGAACACACTGCTGGCCGATCCTGCCATCGCCAACTCGCTGCACAACGTAGATCAGATAACAGCCGACCTGACACGCACCTCGCACGACCTGAGCCAGCTCACCGCTGCACTCAACAGTCAGATGCCACAGATGCTGCGCAATGCCGATGGCGTGCTGGCCAACACCAATCAGATCACTAAGAACATCAGCGACCTGGATATCGCTACCACCATGGCCAGCGTAAACACCACGCTGCGCAATGTAGAGCAGATGACCGCCACGCTGAACAGCAAGGAGGGCACACTGGGCCTGCTGATGCGCGACCCCAGCCTCTATACCAACCTCAACGCTACGATGATGCATGCCGACTCGCTGATGATCGATCTCAAGCAGCATCCAAAACGCTATGTTCACTTCTCAGTTTTTGGCAGAAAGGATAAGTAATATAGATTTTGTCTAAATAACAAGTGGCGGCTGTTTGCACTAAATGATGTGTGATAGTCGCCATTTTTGTGTGTTCGTTCACACGTAACTGCCTGATTCTCAGGGCCTAGTATACCAACAAATGGGTAGAAAATTCGGTTATCTTGTGAAACATCGTAACTATCAGATTTATAGGTAGTTATGATTTCTGTAAACACGCGTGGATTTTTCGTGTGTTTGCAAGTATGAAAAAATTGTCTTACCTTTGCAATCGCAATAGGGAAAAAAGACAATTATAAACTCTACAAGCCTAAGTCTTGTATCAAGTTTAATTAAAAATATAAATAAGTAACATTCGCCAATGAATAATAATCATCAGGCGCTCTGGGCCGACTGCCTTCGACTTATCAAAGCAAACGTCACAGAGCAGCAGTATAAAACGTGGTTTGCGCCAATCGTCTTCGAGTCATTCAACGAAGCGAACCGTTCGGTATTGGTGCAGGTTCCAAGCCGATATGTATTCGAGTTCTTGGAGCAGTACTACGTTGGATTATTAAGTAAGGTATTAGAGCGAGTGTTTGGCACCAATGTCAAGCTTAATTACAGAATAGTAGAGGTGAAGGCTGAGGCCGGTCATGGCCGCGATGTTACCACCGATGTAGAGAGCGAAGGCCCCCAGCTGGAGATGGCTCCAGCGCGCCAGCATCTCAACAAGGCGCCAGGTGTGCTCGATGCGCCCCGCCAGCAGCAACTCAACCCTCAGCTCGATCCTAAGAAGCACTTTAATAACTATATCGAGGGAAACTCAAACAAACTGCCCCGTACGGTAGGATTGTCGATTGCCGAGCATCCAGGCAAGACCACCTTCAATCCATTCTTTATCTATGGCCCATCAGGTTGCGGTAAGACCCACCTCATCAACGCCATCGGACTGAAGTGTTGCGAAACCTATCCCAACAAGCGCGTCATCTATGTGAGTGCCCGATTGTTCCAGGTGCAGTTTACTGATTCTGTACGCCAGAATACCACCAACGATTTCATCAATTTCTATCAGAGTATCGATGTGCTCATCGTGGATGATATCCAGGAGTGGATGAACTCTCCAAAGACACTGGACACCTTCTTCCATATTTTCGACCATCTGTTCCGTCTGGGCAAGCAGATTATTCTGGCCAGCGACCGTCCGCCAGTGGATCTGGCAGGTGTGAAGGACCGTCTGCTCACCCGCTTCTCATGCGGACTTATTGCCGAGCTGGAGAAGCCCAATGTGCAGTTGTGTGTTGATATCCTCAATGCCAAGTGCAAGCGCGACGGCCTGAAGATACCTGTAGATGTGATAGAGTATATCGCTCAGACAGCCAATGGCAGTGTGCGCGACCTGGAGGGTGTAGTCAATTCGCTGATGGCCTATTCTATTGTATATAATTCAAATATCGATATGAAGCTGGCCGAGCGTGTCATCAAGCGCTCAGTGAAGGTTGATAATCATCCGCTCACCATCGACGATATTCTCGACAAGGTTTGCAACCACTATGGTGTGAGCCAGCAGCACGTGTTCAGCAAGAGCCGCAAGCGCGATTACGTTCAGGTGCGTCAGATCTCGATGTATCTGGCCCAGAAGCACACCAAGATGCCCGCTTCGCGCATTGGTCAGCTCATCGGTGGTCGCGATCACTCTACCGTCATCCACAGTTGCAACACGGTTGAGAAGCGCCTCAAGATTGACAAGGCCTTCGTGGCCGAGCTCAGCTCTATCGAAAATTCGTTTAAACTGAAGAATTAATAGTAAAAAATGAAAATAAAAGGCTCGCTGTTTTGGCGAGCCTTGATTTTTTATAGGTATGCTTTGTTAATGATGTTTATAATGTGATATTGATACCTGCTATCAGCCATCGTCCAGGCTGCTCCACGTGTCCGTATTCCACGTATCGCTTGTCCAGCAGGTTGTTGGCCTCTACGTATAGTGTGTATCTGGGCGCATTCCAGCTCAGTCGGGCATCTACCACCCCATACGGCTCATAGTCCTTGATCTGCCCGTCGGCATTGGTATAGGTGCCAGTGCGGTCCTGCAGTCGGTAGTAGATGTTCATGTTCAACTGTTTCCATAAGTTGGCCTGCAGCTGTGCCACTAGTTTGTGGCGTAGATATTCCAGTGTGTATTGGCTCTGTATGCCGTCGGTTTCCACCTTGTCCTGGTCGATATAGCTGTAGGCCACGCTCAGTTTCTTCAGCAGATGCTGAGCTGGCAGCAGTTCCTGCAGGTTCAGTGCCAGATTGGCTTCTATACCTGTGGCGTTCACTTCTGTGAAGTTCACCGACTCCCAAGGCGCGTCAGGGTCGTCGCTACGTCTGATCCAGTCGATGAGGTTCTTGCAGTGGTTGCGATACACGCTCACCGAACCTTCCAGGTCATACGAGTTGTATTTCACGCCCCCTTCCCAGGCAGCCAGTTCCTCTGGCTTCAGGTGCTTGTCGGCCTTATGCCCGCCCACCGAGTAGTAGAGCTCTGTCACCGATGGCATGCGCAGCGAGGTGTTGTAGGATGCATACAGCTTCCAGTTGTTGCCGATGCGATAGCTGGCGTCGATGCCAGGATACAGGCGCATGTTCATCTCGTTCCACGAGTTTTTCACGGCCACTAAGCCAGCCGACAGTGTGAACTGTTTCAGCAGGATGTTGTGCTCCAGCACGAAGCTGATGTTCGTGCGGTTCAGTCCGTACTCGTAGTTGCGGTTGGTGCCATGTATATGATGCACGTTTGCGAGCGGTTCGCCCAGATTGCCGCTCACCAGATCTTCGTTTCTCAGTTCGGCTCCGATGGCCGTGCGCCCCAGCGTCCAGTCGAAATGTCCGTTCAGGTTTACGCCATACACATCCGTGCGGTGATAGTTGAAGGGGTAGGTGTCGGGTGCATCGCGAAACAGCTCAAAGCGGTCCATCGACCTGTTCCAGTAGATGGTAGGCTTCAGGTGCAGTCGGCCCTGTTTGTTTTCTGCCGAGATGGCCGTATAGGTCTTCAAAGTGTGTTCAAACTGGTCGTCCCATTTGGCACCATAGAAGGTGTTTGAGCCGAAGTCCTTCACGCTTAGTCCCGCATGCCAGTCCACTCTCATCTGCTCGTCGCTGTAGCGGCCCTGATAGAAAGCCTTCACGGTTTTGTAGTCAGCGTTGAGTCCGCCCGCCTTGTTGCGGCTGAATCCATCGCTGCGCGTGTAGTTGGCCGAGAGCGATTGGCTGGTTTTGCCATCCAAAGCCACACGTCCGCCCACATTGGCATAGCCGTACGATCCTGCTTCGGCATGCAGTTGCGCGCCCTCATTTCCCGTACCAGCGTCAGCCCTCGTCACGATGTTAATCGCTCCCACCAGGCTCGACGTGCCATACACGCGGCCTGCCGGCCCCTCGAGCACCTCGATGCGCACGATGTCGTTGATATCCACGGGCAGGTCGAAGGCATTATGCCCCGTTTGCGGGTCGCAGATGTTCACACCGTTCAGCAGGATGGTGATCTGCTCGTTGTTTCCGCCGCGTATGGATATGTCGGTCTGTGCACCGAGGGCTCCTCGCTGCCTGACATCCACGCCAACGGCGTACTTCAAAAGATCGTTTACACTTTGTACTGGCGCCTGCGCAATCTGCTGGCGGTCTAGTACAGTTACCATTCTCGCAGCCTGACTCTTGGTCAGTGGCGCCCTCGACCCGGTTACGCTAACCTCGTCGAGCATCATCTCGCGCGCAGTTGTCATGGCGGTAGAGTCGTTCACCAGCGGTTTGGTGCTCACGCTCTCAGCCGAAGCATAGGTGAGTGTGCTCACAGAGAGAACACTGCAAACCACCTCGCGGCCCAGACAACTAAACAGCGAGTAGCCCTTGTTTCCGAACTGTCGGAAAATCAGGCGCTGGCGCTTCATGTTGAATGTTTGTTTGTACATAATAATTTTGTTACCTAGAAAAAATCGGCTGCAAAATTAATGTATTTTTCCTAAATAATCTCCTAAAAATCTTAAAAACTTTTTTCTTTTTTCGGGTTTTCGTTGCTTGTTTCGATAATTATGTGCACCTTTGCACATACCAAATCAATAAAGCGACTTACAAAAATAGCTAAATTAAGTAATGAAACAATCCACAGTAGCCCCCGCTCAGGGCAAATTGGGCATTTTGGTAGTAGGCTGCGGTGCCGTATCTACCACCTTTATGACAGGCGTTCTGATGGCTCGCAAGGGCCTGGCCAAGCCTGTAGGTTCAATGACTCAGTATGACAAGATGCGCGTAGGGCGTGGTGCCGATGCCAAGTATCTGCATTATGCCGACATCGTACCCCTGGCCAAGCTCTCCGACATCGTGTTCGGCTGTTGGGATGTCTATCCCCAGAACGCCTATCAGGCAGCCATGTATGCCGAGGTGCTCAAGGAGAAGGATATCGAGCCCGTGCGCGATGAACTTGAGCAGATAGTGCCTATGAAGGCCGCCTTCGACAAGAACTACGCCAAGCGCCTGGATGGCGACAATGTGAAAGCAGAGCTCACCCGTTGGCAGATGGTAGAGGCCTTGCGCCAGGATATCCGCCAGTTTAAGGCCGAGAAAGGCTGCGAGCGCGTGGTAGTGCTTTGGGCAGCATCTACCGAGATCTACGTGCCCGTGTGCGAGTCGGTTCACTATCAGCTCTCCGACCTCGAGGCAGCCATGAAGGCCGACGACCGCGAGCATATCGCCCCCTCTATGTGTTACGCCTATGCCGCGCTGAGCGAAGGAGCCCCCTTCATCATGGGCGCCCCCAACACCACGGTTGACATCCCTGCCATGTGGCAGTTGGCCGAGCAAACCAAGATGCCTATCGCTGGTAAGGACTTCAAGACGGGGCAGACCCTCGTCAAGTCGGGTTTTGCCCCCATCATCGGCACCCGCTGCCTGGGGCTCAGCGGTTGGTTCTCAACCAATATCCTGGGCAATCGCGACGGACTGGTGCTCGACGAGCCAGCCAACTTCCGCACCAAGGAAGTGTCGAAGCTCTCTACCCTCGAAACCATCCTGAAGCCCGATGTGCAGCCCGATCTCTATGGTCATGGCAACGACGAAGACACCCAGTATTATCACAAGGTGCGCATCAACTATTATCCCCCACGCAATGATAATAAGGAAGGTTGGGACAATATCGATATCTTTGGTTGGATGGGCTATCCCATGCAGATCAAGATCAACTTCCTCTGCCGCGACTCCATCCTGGCCGCCCCGCTGTGTCTCGACCTCTGTCTGCTCAGCGACCTCGCCGCCCGTGCCGGTCGTTACGGCATCCAGCGTTTCCTCTCGTTCTTCCTCAAGTCGCCCATGCACGACTACACCCAGGGCGAGGAGGCCGTCAACCATCTCTATCAGCAGTACACCATGCTCAAGAACGCCATCCGCGAGATGGGAGGTTACGAGCCCGACGAAGAGATCGACTAAACGGAAGTACGGCATTCCTATGAAAAAATATCTCCCCCTCAGGTTTTTGGCCTGAGGGGGAGCTTTTTTCTACATGCCCATGCAACTGGTAGTGCCCAGTGCCGTCACAATCGCCGACGCGATAGATGCAATCATCTGCACAATAAATTTAATAGTCTCCTTCTTGCTCATAACTCAATTTTTCAATTTTTCAATTTTAAATCGGGCGGGGCCTTAGCCCCAACCCTTAGTCGCCGTTGGGCTCGTCTAAAAATCGCCACAAGGTAAGCTTTATCAATGCCTAAAAAAGAAAAGTAAACTGTGGATAATTAATTTTCGCTATTCTTTTGGTAGTTTCATTTTTTTACTCTATCTTTGCAGGCAAATAGTAATAGGTAATTATGAGTCCAGTATTCCGACGCGAGAGCGAATATATATTCAAGATATACTCCAATGAGGAGGAACGAATGCACATTCACGTGATTTATGGCCGACAAGAGGCTAAGTTCTGGTTGGAGCCAAAGGTGGAACTGGCTAAGAACTCAGGAATCCCCGAACATAAGTTAAATGAAATTAAAAAAATCGTAGAGAAATATGCAGACGACTTCAAAGAACAATTCCACCAGCACATCGGTAAGCGTATTGATGATTAACGCTCAGGGCATCATGCTTTCTGTGCTGGGACATGACTATTTCCTGTCGTATAACCGTATCCCATGGATGCAGGATGCGCCCATTCGCAGTGTGCTTAACGTGCAGATGTGCGGACCCGAAGCTATTGAGTGGCCTGACCTCGATGTTGATCTCGAAATCGAGAGCCTCCAGCACCCAGAACGCTATCCACTTGTAATCAAGCGAAATGCACTGGACTTCGTAGAGGCGTAAAATAATGCCACAAGGTAAGCTTTATCAATGCCTAAAAAAGAAAAACTTACGGAGATTACAAGTCTCCGTAAGTTCTTTTTTATATATACCTATATGTATATGTTAATTGCGTATATTTATTCTATTAAGGACAAAAACAAAATCGCCACAAGGTAGCATTTGTGGGCGAAAAATAACAAATTGTGGCTGAAATCGCAAAATTTCTGCCATTTTTCTTGTTTATTTCGCAAAAATACTATACTTTTGCAGCCGAAAACGATTAAAAAGTAAAAGAATAAAAAAATAAAAGAATAAAAATATAAAAATAAAAATTTGAAGTTATGACAATGTCGAATATTTGGTTTTATGGCTTTTATTTTTACTTTGCAGAGAACTGTGAAGCGGGTTGTCGTAATTAAGAATTGAAGAATTAAAAATTGAAAAATTGAAATATGACCCCGCTTCACTTAGGTGAGACGGGGTTCATTTTTAAATAGAAGATTTAGATATGAAGAGAATTGCAATACAAGGATTGATCGGGTCGTTTCACGATATAGCGGCGCACCTGTATTTTGAGGGTGAACAGATACAGCTTATCTGCTGTAACACCTTCGAACAGGTGTTCAGCGAGATGCAGCAAGACCCAACGATGATTGGCATGCTGGCCATCGAAAATACCATAGCCGGCAGTTTGCTGCATAACTATGAGCTGCTGCGCGACAGTGGTACCACCATCGTGGGCGAGCATAAGCTGCACATCACCCACAGCATCTGCTGTCTGCCTGAAGACGACTGGGACACCATCACCGAGGTGCACTCGCACCCCGTGGCGCTGATGCAGTGTCGTAACTTCCTGGCGCAGCACCCGCAGCTGAAGAATGTGGAGGCCGAGGATACCGCTGGTAGTGCGAAGATGATAGCCGAAGGCCAGAAGCGCGGATGGGCAGCCATCTGCCATGCCGAGGCTGCCAAGCTGTACGGACTGAAGGTGCTGGAAGACCATATCGAGGACAACAAGCACAACTTCACCCGATTCCTGGTGGTGAGCAATCCTAACAAGGCCGACATGCTGCGACCGCTGACCGAGGCCAACAAGAGTAGCATCGTGTTCTCACTGCCTCACGAGCAGGGCTCGCTGGCCCACGTGCTGGCCATTCTCTCATTCTATCACATCAACCTCACAAAGATTCAGAGTCTGCCCATCATCGGCAAGGAGTGGGAATATCTGTTCTACGTGGATGTGATGTATGACGACCTGACGCGCTACCGACAGGCGGTGGACGCAATCATCCCGCTAACCAAAGCATTAAAAATTTTAGGAGAATATAAAGATGGCAAACAAACCAATTGAACCTGCAGCCAGGCTGAGTCTGGTACAGGAATACTACTTCAGCAGAAAACTGAAGGAGGTGGCACAGTTGAATGCCGAAGGCAAGGATATCATCTCGCTGGCTATCGGCAGTCCCGACATGCCACCATCGGAGCAGACGGTGAACAAGCTGTGCGAGGTGGCTCATCAGGCCGATGCGCACGGCTATCAGCCCACTCAGGGTACGCCCGAGCTGCGCAAGGCTATGGCTCAGTTCTACAAGCGCTGGTATGGCGTGGAGCTTGACGACAAGAGCGAGCTGCTGCCGCTGATAGGTTCGAAAGAGGGCATACTGCACGTGACGCTGGCCTTTGTGAACCCTGGCGACGAGGTGCTGGTGCCCAATCCTGGCTATCCCACCTACACATCGCTGAGCAAGATTCTGGGGGCAAAGATAGTGAACTACAACCTGCGCGAGGACAACGGATGGCAGCCCGACTTTGAGGAGCTGGAGAAGATGGACCTCACGCGCGTGAAACTGATGTGGACCAACTATCCTAATATGCCTACAGGCGGCCGCGCACGCATGGAGACCTACGAGCGACTGGTGAAGTTTGCCCAGGAGCACGGCATCGTGGTGGTGAACGATAATCCTTACTCGTTTATCCTGAGCGAGGAGCATCTGAGCATCATGCAGGTGCCTGGCGCCAAAGACTGCTGTATCGAGTTCAACTCGATGTCGAAGAGTCATAACATGCCGGGCTGGCGCGTGGGCATGTGTATCTCGAATGCGCAGTTCATACAGTGGATACTGAAGGTGCAGTCGAACATAGAGAGTGGTACCTTCCGCGGCATACAGTTGGCTGCTGCCGAGGCGCTGCAGAACGACGAGGCTTGGCACCGCGAGGCTAACATCGCAACCTATGCACGCCGCCGACAGTGGGCTGAGCGTATCATGGATGCGCTGGGCTGCACTTACGATAAGAACCAGGTGGGTATGTTTCTCTGGGGAAAAATACCAGAGAGCATCGAGAACGTGGAGGACTTGACGGAGCGTGTGCTTCATGAGGCGCGTGTGTTTATCACGCCAGGCTTCATCTTCGGCTCTAACGGTGCCCGCTACATCCGCATCTCGCTCTGTGCCAAAGAAGAGAAAATCAAGCAGGCACTCGAACGAATCACTAATTGTTTTAGATAAAAAGAACAGAATAATATTAGATAAAAAGAACAAAAGAAACATAAGGTTTTAAGGACATAATAGCAGATTGAAAAATATGTACTTATGTTCTTATTATCAAAAAGAATAAGGATTATGGAATTAGAATTATCACCTTTGAATTTACCGAGTGACAACGAACGTCCCTTAGTGATTGCAGGACCTTGCAGTGCTGAGACTGAGGAACAAGTGATGACAACCGCTAAGCAGCTGGCTATGAAGGGCTGCCATAACTTCCGCGCTGGTGTGTGGAAACCACGTACCAAGCCAGGCGGCTTCGAGGGTCACGGCGAGCCCGCGCTGGTGTGGCTGGAGCAGGTGAAGAAGGAAACCAAGATGCTGGTTTCTACCGAGGTGGCTACACCTGAGCACGTGGAGCTGTGCCTGAAGCACGGGGTTGACATCCTGTGGATTGGTGCACGTACGTCGGCCAACCCATTTGCCATGCAGGCCATCGCCGACTCGCTGAAGGGCGTGGATATTCCCGTGTTCGTAAAGAACCCCGTGAACCCCGACCTGGAGCTCTGGATTGGTGCTTTGGAGCGTATCAATCAGGCAGGCATCAAGCGTCTGGGAGCCATCCATCGCGGTTTCTCAAGCTACGAACAAAAGATTTATCGCAACGCACCTATGTGGCAGATTCCCATAGAGTTACGTCGCCGTATTCCCGAACTGCCTATCATCAGCGACCCCTCACATATCGGTGGACGCCGCGAGCTGGTAGCACCTCTGTGTCAGCAGGCTATGGACCTGGGATTCGACGGACTGATTGTGGAGAGCCACTGCGATCCTGACAAGGCTTGGAGCGACGCCAAACAGCAGGTGACACCCGACGTGCTTGACTATATCCTCTCGCTGCTGGTGATTCGCGACGAGAACACCACTACCGAGGGCATCACACAGTTGCGTAAGCAGATCGACGAGCTCGACAACCAGTTGATGGACCTCCTGGCCAAGCGTATGCGCGTGTGCCGTGAGATTGGTCAGTATAAGAAGGAGCACAACATGACCGTGCTGCAGTCTAACCGCTACAACGAGATTCTGAACAAGCGTGGTGCGCAGGGTTCGCTCTGCGGCATGGACCCTGAGTTCGTGGCCCACGTGTTCGAGAACATCCACGAAGAGAGCGTTCGTCAGCAGATTGAAATCATCAACAAGTAATTTTTACATTGTTACATTTTCTATTTTTTACATTCTAAATGAAAATATTAGTAATGGGAGCAGGAAAGATGGGATCGTTCTTCATCGACCTGCTGAGTTTCGACCACGAGGTGGCTGTGTACGAGCGCGATGCCAAACGCATGCGCTTCACCTACAACTGTCAGCGCTTCACCTCGTACGAAGAGATTAAGGCGTTTGAGCCAGAACTGCTCATCAACGCCGTGACACTGAAATACACCATACCGGTGTTTGAAGAGGTGATACCTTATCTGCCAAAGAACTGTATCATCAGTGATATTTCGAGCGTAAAAACAGACTTGAAAGATTTTTACGAAAAGACAGGCATGCGCTACGTTTCTACGCACCCCATGTTTGGTCCTACCTTCGCCAATCTGCAGCAGCTCTCTGAGGAGAACGCTATCATCATCAGCGAGGGCGACACGCTGGGACGCTGCTTCTTCAAGGACCTGTACAGCAAACTGGGACTGAACATCTACGAGTACAGCTTTGAGGAACACGACAAAACGGTGGCCTACTCGCTGTCGATTCCTTTCGTCAGCACATTCGTGTTTGCGGCTGTGATGAAGCATCAGGATGCGCCAGGCACCACCTTTAAGCGCCACATGCGCATAGCAAAGGGCGTGCTGAACGAAGACGACTACCTGCTGCAGGAAATACTATTCAATCCCTACACCCACGATCAGGTGGCGCAGATTCGTACGGAGCTGAAGGAACTGCTGGAGATTATCGACCAGAAGGATGCTCAGGGTATGAAGGGCTATCTGACAAAAATTCGCGATAACGTGAAACGCGACATCGAAATTAAACGCTAACTAAATATACTTTATGCAGAAAAAACTAACTATCGTAACACTACTTTTGGGCGCCTTGTGCATGCAGGCACAGACGCCAACACGCGAAGATTATGTGGCATTCCTTTACCAGTTTATGCCACAACCCGACAAAACCGACTACTCGCGTGAGTTTTATGAAAACAACGTGGCCCTGGCCCTCGAGGCTAAGGCTGCTATGCCATGGGGAAAGACGGTGCCCGAAAGGGAGTTCCGCCATTTTGTGGTGCCCGTGCGTGTGAACAACGAGAATCTGGACATGAGTCGCGAGGTGTTCTACAAGGCGCTGAAGCCACGTGTAGAGAAGTTGAGCATGAAGGATGCCATCCTCGAAGTGAACCACTGGTGCCACGAGCACGTGACCTATCGCCCTTCTGACGGGCGTACCAGCAGTCCGCTGGCCACCCTGCGCACGGCTTATGGTCGCTGCGGCGAGCAGAGTACCTTTACGGTGGCTGCGCTGCGTGCTGTGGGTATCCCTGCCCGCCAGGTTTATACGCCTCGTTGGGCGCATACCGATGATAACCATGCATGGGTAGAGGCGTGGGCCGACGGCCAATGGTACTTCCTGGGTGCCTGCGAGCCTGAGCCAGTGCTCAACCTGGGATGGTTTAACGAGAGCGCATCGCGCGGCATGCTGATGCACACCAAGGCCTTCGGCAACTACGACGGACCAGAGGAGGTGATGAGCGTAACACCTTGCTACACAGAGATCAACGTGATAGACCACTATGCACCAACGGCTAAGGTTGAGGTGAGCGTGGTTGACGCCAAGGGCAAGCCCGTGAAAGGCGCGCGCGTGGAGTTTAAGTTGTATAACTATGCCGAGTTCTTCACCGTGGCCGACAAGACTACCGATGCCAAGGGCTACACATCGCTCACAGCAGGGCGTGGCGACATGCTGCTGTGGGTATCGAAGGATGGCAAGGTGGCCACCCGCAAGGTGTCGTTTGGTAAGGACAAGGCTGTGAAGGTGCAGTTGGATGGCAAGCAGATAGCTGCTGTGGCCGATCTCGACATCGTGCCACCACCCGTGAGCGGACAGTTGCCACTGGTAACCCCCGAGCAGCGTGCTGAGAACAACCGCCGTATGGCTATCGAGGACAGTATCCGTCATGCTTACGAGGCCACTATGCCTGTAGAGGACTGGCGCGGCAATCATCGCACCATCCAGCAGTTCCTGGACGAGGCGCCCAACAAGTTGATGGCTCAGAAACTGCTCGGCGTGCTGTCGAAGAAAGACCTGCGCGACGTGGAGCTGGCTGTGCTGAAGGACAATCAGGTGGCCGCTGTTGACACATCGGATATCTATCTGAAGTATGTGTTGTGCCCCCGCGTAGAGCTGGAGTGGCTCACACCTTACAAGGCTTTCTTCCGCAAGGAGATGGCTGCCATCAAATCGCCTGCCGAGCTGGAGGCGTGGTGCAATAAGCACATCAAGCTGGACAATGATCACAACCCTCAGGGACTGCGCATGCAGCCTATGAGCGTGTATCGCGAGAAGCTGACCGACGAGCTGGGACGTAACATCTTTTTCGTGTCTGTGGCCCGCAGCTTAGGCATGCCCGCCCGTATCAACGAAGTGAACGGCAAGCCCCAGTACTACGCCGACGCCCGCTGGATAGATGCCTTTAATACAGTTCATAGTGAAGAGCCTAATTGTCAATTGCCCAAGCTTCGCTTGGACTACAAGCTTTCGGCACATAATGACAATCCTAAGTACTACATCCACTTCACACTGAGCAAGCTGGTGGACGGACGCCTGCAGTTGCAGACCTTCCCTGAGGAGGCTACACAGAAAGATTTTACCCCGGGACAGGAGTTGGACAAGGGCGAGTATATCCTCACCACAGGTGTGCGTATGGCCAGCGGTAAGGTGCTGGCGCAGATGAAGCGCTTCACCTTGAATGGCGACACCACCATCAGCTATGCCCTGCGCGAGAATCAGGAGGATGTGCAGGTGATTGGGTCGCTGAATGCCGAGGATATCTATCACGACAAAGCTACCGATAGCGATAAGAGTCTGCTTTCTACTACTGGTCGCGGCTATTACGTGGTGGCTATCGTGGCACCTAATCAGGAGCCTACCAACCACGCTATGCGCGACATCGCTGTGTATAAGCAGCAGTTTGAGGAGTGGGGTAGAAAGATGATTTTCCTGTTCCAGAATGCCGATGAGGCACAGCGCTTCAACTTTGCTGAGTTCTCGAAGATGCTGCCCAACACTGTGGTTTGGGGTACGGATATCGACGGAAAAATAAAACAGGAAGTGTGGCAGCAGATGAAACTGCAGAGCCCGGCACTCCCTGTATTCCTTATTTGCGATTCGTTCAATCGCGTGGTATTCGTTCAGCAAGGCTACACCATCAATCTGGGTGAGCAGCTGCTGAAGGTTATTCGTCAATTGTAGAAAGCACGTATTTCACGTCGTCGGCACTGGTGACACCACTGCCTGCCGAAAATGAACCGTGGATTTCCATACAGCCCGTCTGGTCGATGATCAGGCGGGCATTTTTTGTGGTAACGCCGCCGCCTGGCATGATGATGATGCGACCAGCGGCCTGGTCAACCAACTGGCGCAGCAGGGGGATGCCTGCCTCAGCCGATGGCTGCTGACCTGAGGTGAGGATGCGGGCACAGCCGGCAGCGATAATCTGCTCGAGTGCCTGCTTGGGGTCGCGGCAGCGGTCGAAAGCGCGATGGAAGGTGAAAGGCTTGTCGCCAGATGCCTCTACCATCAGCTTCAGGGCCTCTACATCGATGTCGCCATCGGCAGTGAGCGCGCCGCATACGATACCATCGCAGTAAGGCAGCGACAGACGGATATCTTCGAGCATAGCCTCAAGGTCGGCCTTGTTATACACAAAATCGCCCTCGCGTGAGCGGATGAGCACCTGAATCTTCAGTTCAGGATACTGCTGGCGAATCCATTTCATCATACCAAGGGTAGGGGTGACACCACCCAGTGCCAAAGCTGTGCAGAGCTCGATACGCTCAGCACCACCCTCAGCAGCTGCAATCACACTGGCCATATTGCCAGTACATACTTCTAATGTCCGTTTCATCTTTTCAATTCTTCAATTTTTCAATTTTTCAATTTTTCAATTCTTGATGCGTAATGCGGTGACGCATACGCTTTTCTCCTGCCTTCAGCACAATCTCCCCCTTCGGGTAGTAGCGCTTGTCGAGATGCAGTGTCACCTCGTCGAACACAGGATCAGTAACAGCATACGTAGGTGAGCCTGGGCAGTCGGGATAGAGACCTATCATCGCAAAGATGAGCCATGTTGACATGGTGCCGCAGTCGTCATTGCCTGGGATGCCATTGGGCTTGTCAGAGAAATGCTTGTCGATGAGTTGACGCACAATCTTCTGCGTGCGCCATTCCTCGCCCTTGAAATAGGTGAAGAGGAAAGGATAGGCTATGTCGGGCTCGTTGGCGGGGTCGTAGAGGCCCTCGTCGAACACGCGCTGCAGCTTCTTCACAAACTGCTTGTTGCCACCCATCAGGCGCGCCAGACCTTTCACATCGTGGGGCACGTAGAACGTGTAGTTCCAGGCGCTGCCCTCGTGGAAGCCTGGGGCGTTAGAGAAGTCGGCACCATCCTTAGGGTCGAACGGACTGAGGAACGTGCCATCGTAGTTGATGGGGCGCAGCGTGCCCGACTCCTTAGAGTAATAGTGACGATAGCCCAACGACTGCTGGCGGAAGCGCTTGGCATCGGCTTTCTTGCCTAAGGCTTCGGCCAGATTGGCCAATGAGGCATCGGCAATGTAGTATTCGAGGGCATGAGATACGGAGTTGTCGCCCGACATGTCGGCAGCATACTGACCCATGGGCACGTAGCCACGACTGTAGTAGGGGTCGGCATCGGGGCGCATCTTGTTGTCCTTGCCAGGTAGTGTGGCCGACTTGCGGAAGGCTTCGTAGGCGGTATCGATATCAAAGTCGCGCAAACCTTTCAGCCAGGCGTCGGCAATAAACGGGATGGCGGGGTCGCCCTCCATCGTCCACGTCTCGCGACTATAGAGCTCCCATTTGGGCATCCAGCCCCATTCCTTATACATCTCAATCATAGAGCGTATCATGTCCAATTGCTGCTCGGGGTAGAGTAGCGTCATCAGCTGGCCCACGTTGCGGTAGGTGTCCCAGAGTGAGAAAACCGTGTAGCGGTTGCCATCAGTATGGCCAATCTCGAAGCTCTCCATCTTGGGGTACTGACCGTTTACATCCTGCAGGATGTTAGGGTGAATCTGGGTGTGGTAGAGGGCTGTGTAGAGCATGCGGCGCTGGGCCTCGGTGCCGCCCTTCACGCTGATGCGGTTGAGCGTCTCGGCCCACTGCTGGCGGGCTTGCTGGCGTGTGGCATTGAAAGCGAATCCCTGCTGCTCCTGCTGCAGATTCTCGCGGGCGTTCTCTATCGACACAAACGATACGCCCATCTGCACCTCAACCTGTTCGCCTGCGGCACAGTTGTAGTTGAAGTAGTAGCCCACATCATCACCTGCCAGTTCCTTGCCATAGGTGGTGTAGAGCTTGTATTTGCCCTGATCGGAGTCCCAGTCTTTCTCTGGTCCGTCCATCGGGGGCTGCTTCTTCCAGTAGCCTGCCGAGGCGGGGCGCTTGTTGACGCGCATCACGAAGTAGATGGGGAACACGGCTTGGGGATTATAGCAGAAGGTGCCCAGCAGGCGGTAGCCTTCAATCTCAGTATCGCTGACGCGGCGCACCATACCGCCCACCTCGTTGGTAAGACCGTTGCCCAGGTTGAGCAGGATGTGGCCTTCGCCCTGAGGAAAGGTGAAGCGCTCTATCGACGAGCGCAGAGTGGCGCTCACCTCGCAGCGGATGCCGTATTTCTTCAGGCTCACGGCATAGTAGCCTGGTGTGGCCTGTTCTTCACTATATTCCGAACCATAGTGGCGATAGTCAACATCCAGCTTACCTGTGGTAGGCATGGTGAGCAGTGTGCCCAGTTCGGGGCAGCCCACACCGCTCAGAGTGACGTGGGCAAAGCCTGTGAAATACTTGTTGTTATACTCGTAAGGTGCCGACCACCAGCGCTTATCCTTGTCATAGACGTTGAGGTCGCTGCCCATCACATTGAAGGGCACCACACTCATCATGCCATGAGGGCACACGGCACCCGGATTGCACACGCTGTAGTTGGTGGTGCCGATGAAGGGGTCCACATAGTCCACAGGTTGCTGGGCAGCTGCGAATAGCGAACAGTGAATAGTGAACAGTAAAAAGAGCTTTTTCATTATTCGACGGTGATTTTAGTTTTAAGAACGATGTTGTCTGAACTGCGACCAATCATCAGGGTGAAGTCGCCTGGCTCTACCACGCGCTGCATGTTGGCATCGACGATAGAGAGGTCGTCGGCATCGAGGCAGAACACCACGCTGCGCTGCTCGCCCTTGGGGATAAACAGGCGCTTAAACTTCTTGAGCTGCATGATGGGCTGAGCCGTAGAGGCAAACTCGTCGTGCAGGTAGAGCTGGGCCACCTCGTCGCCATCGTAGTTGCCTGTATTGGTGATGGTAAAGCTCACCTCAAACTGGGTGTCGCCTGTCTTCTTCACCTCCAGATTGTGGTATTCGAACGTGGTGTACGACAGACCGTAGCCGAAGGCATAGAATGGGCGAGCGCTCATCTCTACATAGTCGTGGGGCATAGGTGGCTTCTTGTTGTAATATACAGGCAGCTGACCGATGTTGGCGGCTACTGATACTGGCAGACGGCCGGCTGGGTTGTAGTCGCCAAAGAGTACGTCGGCAATGGCTGTGCCACCTTCCTGACCAGGATAGTAGGCTGTGAGCAGGGCGTCGGCATGCTGGGCGGCCCAACTCTTGTCCATGGGGCGACCTTCGATATATACCACTACCAGTGGCTTGCCTGTGGCCTTGAGGGCCTCCAGCAGTTGCATCTGATGTCCTAATGGGGTGAGGGTGGCGCGATCGAAACCTTCGCCGCAGTCCATATCGCTGATGGTCTTACTGTCTGTCACAGCAGCTCCTGTCTCCTTATAGCTGGTCTTGAAGTCGCGTGCGCTCGAACCGCCCACTGCCACAACAATCACATCGGCCTGACGGGCTGCCTCAACGGCTGCGGTAATGTCCGACTGGGTGGTGTCGCGGATGGCGCAGCCCTTCACGTAGCTCACCTGAGCGGCGGGCAGTTTTCCACGAATGCCTGTCAGGATGGTTTTTACATTACCTTCTTCCTGAGGTGCGGTATAGTCGCCAAGCATATTATATACATTGTCGGCATTAGGGCCGCAAACAAGCACTTTCTGCTGTTTGTTGAGGGGCAGGATGCTGCCTTCGTTCTTGAGCAGTGTGATGGTCTGGCGGGCAGTAGTCAGCGCCACTTCCTTGTTGGCTGCACTGCGCACCTGCTTCCTGGCTTTGTTGGCATCTACGTAAGGATGCTCAAACAGCCCCATCTCAAACTTCATTCTCAAGATGCGTCTTACAGCTACGTCGATATCTGCTTCGGCCACCAGACCTTTCTGAACAGCGTCTGTGAGCTGTGCAAAGGCAAAGGCGCCCAGGTCGGCATCCACACCAGCCTTGAGGGCCATGATACCTGCCTCCTGCTTGTTGCGCGCCACGCGATGGGTGCCATAGATACCGTCGATGCTATAGAGGTCGCTCACCACAAAACCATTAAAGCCCCATTCTGTGCGCAGCAGGTCGGTGAGCAGTGCCTTGCTGCAGGTGCTGGGGATACCGTCGAGTGAGTTATAGCTGGTCATCACCGACAGGGCGCCTGCTTCGATAGCCTTCTTGAAAGGTGGCAGGAAGCTCTCGCGCAGTTCGCGATTGCCGGCTACGGTGATGCCACCGTTCTGGCCACCTTCTGTGGTGCCATAACCAATAAAATGCTTCAGGGTGGCGATGGTGCTCCAGGGGTTCGACAGTTTGCCGCCGCCCAAACCGCGTACCATAGCGGCGCCTAACTCGCCTGCCAGTACGGGGTCTTCGCCCATCGTCTCTTCGACGCGCGACCAGCGGGGCTCGCGGGCCAGGTCGAGCACAGGACCATAGCTGATGTGTCCGCCCTGCAAGCGTATCTCGCGACCAATCACCTGTCCTACCTGCTCGATGAGTTCAGGATTCCAGGTGGCGGCCATACCAAAGCCGGTGGGGAACACGGTGGTGCCGATGGCCATGTGTCCGTGAGGCGCCTCTTCGGCCAGGAAGAGGGGGATGCCCAGGCGGGTGTTCTCAATCACATATTTCTGGAGGGCATTGCCTGCCTTGGCTGCCAGTTCGGGGTTCAGGCCGTTCTCCAGCGATTTCTGCGTCCAAGGGTCGGCACGATAGGTGCCCCAAGCCATACCAATCTTGCTCTGGGCAATGTCAATCTTGAATACTTCGGATGGTTCAACATTCTTACCATCAATCGTGTAGTAGTTCCAGCCGAGTGTACAACATAGCTGACCCACTTTCTCTTCGAGGGTCATGCGACTGATGAGGTCGTTCACACGCTCATCAACACTGAGCTGCGCATTCTGGTAAGGCAGCTTCTCCTTCGGCTTGTGTTTGGTGGCTGCTGGAAGGTTAAGTGCCAGGCAGCACACCATCGTGGATAGGATAATTCGTTTCATTGTTAGAGGATGATGATTTTATCGAATGTTGCTGGTTCTGATTCGTTGACGAGGCGTACGGCCTTGAGCTGCACGTAGCGGCAGTCGGCAGGAGCAAAATACACGTCCTGCATGATGGGGTTGTTGCGGATGTTGGCAAACTCGCCAGCAGCGATGCGCTTCATCGTTTCGGGGGTGCTGCCAGCCCATATCTCGTAGTGCGAAATCATACCTGTCTTGGCGGGTTTGTAGTGCAGCGAACGTATCTGGCGCATGCTGCCCAGGTCGAAGGTGAGGGTGCGATTATCCTGTGCGCTCACCTTGAAGTCGAAGCCTTTCACATGGAGTTCCTGCTGCTGATAGCTCTCCAAAGCGTGGGGCGCATAGTAGGCGCCGAGGCCGTTGATGCAGAGTGGGCCGCGAGCCTCTTCGAAGCACACGCGCAGCTTCTTGGTTCGGATGGTCTGGAAGCGCAACAGGCGCTTGTAGCCGATGGTTGTGGTGGCCTCTTTGATCTGAACGGGCTGCCATTTTCCATTCTCCAGATACTCTAAGTGAAACTTTGTAACGCGCTGGCCCAGAGGGATATACTCTTGCAGCATCACGCGGTTGATGCGCTGCTGGCCCTTCAGCGAAATCTCGAGTGTGGCAGCTGTCACACCATCCTGAGTGGCCCAGTAGGTGTCGTAGTTGCCATCCGTCAGGTGCTGGGGGCCGAAGCCTTTCTTATCACGCACATTCGAGGCCTTGATGCTGGCCTTCTTGAGCAGATTCTGACCCAGTTCGGCTGCCACCTGCTTGTGGTAATCCACTGCATGGGCTGAGTCGATGGGGTGGATGAGTCCGTCCTTGTCAACAGGGAAGTTGAGCAGGAATGTGCCGTTATGACCCACACTGCGATAATACAGGTCGGTGAGCTGTTCGATGCTCTTCACGCGTGTATCTTCGCTCTCATGATAGAACCAACCTGGACGGATGCTGGTGTTGCACTCTGAGGGCACCCAGGTGTCGCCATCGGCATGTCCGCTGGTCAGTTCGTAGTACTTGTCGTAGCCAGGATAAACCTCATTGATGCGCAGGAACGACCAATTGGTGGCATCGGCATAACCCTCTTCATTGCCTACCCAACGGCAGCCAGGACCGCCATCGCTGAAGATGATGGCCTGTGGCTGGTGCTTGTAAACCAGCTGGTGGGCACGAGGGAAATCATAGTAGGTGCGGCGATCGATTTTGCGCACTTCCTTGGCGCCGCCATACCAGCCGTCGCCACCATTGGCACCATCAAACCACACCTCGAAGAGCTCGCCATACTGCGTGAGCAGCTCTTCCAACTGGGCATAGAAGTACTCCACGTAGAGTGGGGTGCCATAGAAAGCCTGATGGCGATCCCATGGTGAGAGATAGAGGCCCAGTTTCAGACCGTGCTTCTTGCAGGCTGCTGCCAGCTCGCCCACAATGTCGCCCTTACCATCCTTGTAAGGGGTGTTGCGCACGCTGTAGTCAGTGTACTTGGTGGGCCATAAACAGAAACCATCATGGTGCTTGGCGGTAAGGATAACGCCCTTCATGCCTGCTGCCTTGATGGTCTTGGCCCACTGCTCGGTATCGAGCTTGCCTGGATTGAAATCGGAGAGGGCGGCGTCGCCATATCCCCACTCGCGATTACCAAACGTGTTTGGGCCGAAATGAATAAATGCGTAAGTCTCGAGCTTCTGCCACGCCACCTGATGGGGCGTGGGCAGGGGTGCAACGGGTGCTGGAGCCTGTTTCTGTGCAGAAGCTGAGAGTAGTAAAACGTTAAAACTGAATAGTAAGATAGATTTTCTCATATTGTGTTATTATTGTTCATTCGTGAACGAGTAGGGCGCATCCTCTGGCTGGGTGCCGCGCTGCTTGTTGGCAGTGGTGCCCATGCTGAACTGGATGTTGGCGCCCTTCAGCAGCTGGTCGTGATTCAGATAGTTGTGCTGATAGTCGGCTCCGCCAAGGGTCATCTGCTGGATATAGCAGCCTTCGCCCTGACTGTTGATGTTCAGGGTGTTGCCATTCTCCAGGTGAACGGTGGCTTTCTTGAAGTAGGGGGTGCCGATGACATACTGGTTGCTGCCAGGACAAACGGGATAGAAGCCTAAGGCTGAGAATACATACCAGGCTGAGGTCTGACCGTTGTCCTCGTCGCCACAATAGCCGTCGGGGTTGGCATTATAGAGGCGGTTCATCACCTCGCGAATCCAATACTGGGTCTTCCAAGGCTCGCCGCTGTAGCCATAGAGGTAGATCATGTGCTGGATGGGCTGATTGCCGTGAGCGTAGTTGCCCATGTTCATAATCTGCATCTCACGAATCTCGTGGATGGTGAATCCGTAGTAGCTATCGTCGAAGACGGGGGGCAGGGCGAACACTGAGTCGAGCATCTGATTGAACGATGCCTTGCCTCCCATCAGGTTGATGAGTCCCTGTGGGTCGTGGAATACCGACCAGGTGTAGTGCCAGCTGTTACCCTCAGTGAAGGCGTCGCCCCACTTCAAGGGATTGAAAGGCTTCATAAACTCACCATTCTTTAGGCGGCCACGCATCAGCTTGGTCTCCTTATCATAGAGGTTCTTATAGTTCATAGCGCGCTTGGCATAGACGGCCAGTTCCTTTTTCTTCTTGCCAAGAGCCTTACCAAACTGGTAGATGCACCAGTCGTCGTAGGCATACTCCAGGGTGCGGGCAGCATTCTCGCGGATATCTACATCGTAGGGCACATAACCCAACTTATTGTAGTATTCGTGACCCAGGCGACCTGTGCTGCTCACCTCGGGGTGAACGGCCTGTGTGCCGTGGACGACGGCTTCCCAAAGCTTATTGGCGTCATAGCCGCGCAAACCCTTCAGGTAGGCATCGGCCACGATTGAGGCTGAGTTGTTGCCCACCATGCAGCCACGATGGCCCGGACTGGCCCATTCGGGCAGGAAACCGCTCTCCAGATAAGCATTTACTAGTCCCTCCTGCATCTTGACATTCATCGAGGGATAAACCAGATTGAGCAGTGGGAACAGGCAGCGGAAGGTGTCCCAGAAACCTGTGTCGGTAAACATATATCCCTTGCGTACTTCGCCGTTGTAAGGGCTGTAGTGGATGGGGTTGCCCTGAGCATCCATCTCGTAGAAACTGCGAGGGAAGAGCACTGAGCGATACAAGCAGCTATAGAAGGTGCGCAGGTGGTCGATGTTGGTATCCTCGATTTCGATGCGCCCCAGCACATCGTTCCAGCGCTCATAGCCGGCCTGTTTCACTTCGTCGAGAGAACGCTTGCCAATCTCGCTGAGATTCTGCTCGGCCTGCTCCAGACTGATGAACGAAGAGGCTACGCAAGCGCTTACTTTCTCGCCTCGGCGTGTCTGGAACGATACGATGGCACCAGCATGATCGGTGGTCATCTCCAGCTGACTGCTGAAAACGCTATCCTTAACGGTGGTGCAGCTGGTGAAGGGCTTGTTGAACTTGATGACAAACCAGTTCTTGAAGTTGGCTGGCACGCCACCGCTGTTCTTGGTGGTATAGCCCACCACCTTGTTCTCTGAAGGGATGATTTTCACGAACGAACCCTTGTCGAAAGCGTCCACCACCACGTTGGCTTCGCTGGTCTCAGGGAAGGTGAACTGCAGCACGGCAGCACGCTCTGTAGGTGCTACCTCGGCAGTCACATCGTAGTCGGCCAGATATACACTATAATAATAAGGTGTGGCTATCTCGGCCTTGTGCGAGAACCAGCTGGCACGCTTTTTCTCATCGAACACCTTCGCGCCAACAGTTGGCATCAGCGAGAACTGACCATAGTCGTTGATCCAAGGACTGGGCTGGTGGGTCTGCTTCAAGCCGCGAATCTTATCGGAGCTATAGGTGTACTGCCAACCGTCGCCGTTCCTGCCAGTCTGCGCTACCCAGAAGTTCATGCCCCAAGGCATGGCCACAGCAGGGTAGGTGTTGCCTGTGGAGAGGGTGTACTTGGAATCGGTTCCTACTAATGTGCTCACGTAATCGACAGGCTGCTGCTTGGCTACAGCAACGGTCTGACAGGTGAGGAGCGACAAGGCTACGAGAGCCTTCTTCATGCTAATAATTTTCATAAGTTCAAAGTTTAGTTTAAATATAATTAGTCAATTTCGAATGCTAATGATTGTTGCGCTGGTTGTTTGGGCAGGCTGACGGTTACGCGGTTGCCCTGTACCTTGTATTTCAAGCGTTTGCCATTGCTGACCAAACGGATGGATTTCTTAGGCAGATGCTCGCTCCAGCTGATGGTGGCTGGCAACTGCTCGCCATCCTCCAGACGGTAGATGGCATAGTGGCGACTGCCGTCCTTGGCTTTGGTGAACCATACGTTGCCCTCGTTGTAGTGAGGGGTGATGGTGGTGTTGTAGATAGCCTTTCCATTCTGCTTGAGCCAGGCGCCGATGGCGTTCAGGCGCTTCACGCTCTCAGGCTCGATGAGTCCTTCTGGGGTAGGACCAACGCCGAGTACCAGATTGCCGCCCTTGGCCACAATCTCAATCAGGGTGCCAATCACCTTCTCAGGGCTCTTGAAGCGTGGGCGAGGCACCCAGCCCCAGTCGTCAGTCAGAGGGATGCAGCTCTCCCAAGGGAAGTCAAGCTGTGTCTCAGGAATGGTGCGCTCTGGTGTCTGATAATTCTCATAAGGACCATGGATGGTGCGATCTACGATGATGATGCCAGGCTGATTCTTGCGGGCGATACGGGCCACCTCAGGCATATCTAGATCCTGACCGCGATTCTCCTTGGCCACCCAGCCGCCATCGAGCCACAGGATATCTACCTTGCCATAGCGCGACAGAATCTCATTCATCTGGCGATGGGTGAACTGCTTGAACTGCTGCCAGCGCCAGGGGTGCTGATCTACAGGGTAGTTCACGTTGCGACCCTTCTTGGCATATACATCCCACCAGTAATACTGTGAGTGCCAGTCGGGCTTCGAGAAATAGGTGCCGATGGTGAACTGCTTCTGGCGGAAGGCATCCAGCACGTGCTTCAGAACATCGCGGCGGGCATCGTCCTTAAAGGCGTGCTTGGCGATGGTGAAATCAGTCTCCTGAGAGTCCCACATGCAGAAACCATCGTGGTGCTTGGTGGTGAAAATCATATATTTCATACCGGCATTGCTGCAGGCTTCGGCCCACTGACTGGGGTCGAACTTGGTGGGCTTCAGCTCGTCGGCCAGGCCGAAATACCAGTCCATATACTGCTGATAAGTGCGCGTAGAGTCGCGCGTAATCCAGTTCTCGTCACAGATAGCCCATGACTCTACCATACCTGGTACGCTGTACAATCCCCAGTGGAAAAGTACACCAAACTTGAGGTCCTGCCAGGCCTTCAGATTCTTTACAACCAATTGGTCGGTAGGCCACTCGTACACTTCTGAACGTTGATGGATTTCGTTATCCTGTGCCCCTATCGTCAGGCACACTGCCAGCCCTAAAGCCAGGCAAATTCTTCTTCTTATTTGCATGAATAGAAATTGTTTATTAGTTATGGCTGCAAAGTTAGTAAAAAAATGCCGAAAGTTTGTGTCGTATGCATTTTTTTTGTACTTTTGTGCGCAAAATTAAGAAACTACGACAATTATGAAGTATCTAACTGTTCTTTTTTCGTGTATTGGCATGTGCGCAGTGGCTGCGCCCTATGAATCCGAATACACGCGAGGCATCGGATGCTATCCTGGTGCCCCAAGTGAGTATTATGCTCCCCAAGTGAGTTGGGTGGACAATGGTGGCGAACTGACCAACGTGGCGCTGCACAGGGCTGCGTGGGCGTCTTCGGCTATCGACTATAACCACACAGCGCATCTGGCTACAGATGGTATCTGCAATGATGCAGCTCCTGTTTTGCTGAAAGTGTCAACACAGGATGGGGTGTTGCCTCGCATAGAGGCTGAATGGGCCATCGATGGTGGTGCCTATTCGAAGAATATCCTGATGGGTGAGAAAACCTGGCTGCAGTATGACTACAGTGGGGCTATGAAGGTGACCACATCGGGTGTGAGAGTGATGGGTATGATGGCTTATAACGACCAACTGGCTACCAAGGGCTACAGCATCCGCTGCGAGGTTTCGGATGATGGTAAAGACTGGCGCGTGGTTGGCGAGCTGAAGGGCAGCAAACTGCCTGGTAAGCCGCTGCATTATAAGTTGCATTCCGACCCTAATAAGCAGACAGAAGAGAGTCTGCTGCCAGCACGCACGCTGGATGAGACCATACGTTTTAAGAAGCCCGTATGCACCCAGCACCTGCGTGTGGTGATGGATATGGAAGGTGCTGCCCACTGGGATGTGTATGAGTTGAAATTCGAGGATGCCATCGGCGACTATGTAGAGCTGTTGCCTTCGCAGCAGTTCAGCAGCTTGTGGATAAGCAATGGTGGTGGCGAGCAGTGGATATATACCGACCTGGGAAAGAGTCTGCCAATCGAGCAGATTTCAATGGATTGGCTGTATGCACCTAAAAAGGGAATCATTCAGGTATCTGACGACGCCAAAACCTGGATAAAGGTGGCTGATGTTGCCGATCGCGTGAATATAAAGGCTACAGCGCGTTTTGTGCGTCTGTTGTTGCAGGAGCCCGGCGAGGCTGGTTGCTATGCCCTGCGTGAGTTGGAGGTGCTGTCGAACCAGAAACAGGTTTACACGCCACATGCTTTGGCTGGTATGAAGAATGGACGCTACGAACTGAGTGGCGGCTTATGGCAGTTGCAGCGTGCTTCTGAGGTGAAGGCTCGTGGCGAGCAGATTGCTACTGCTGATTATGATAGTAAGAACTGGATTCCTGCTACCGTTCCTGGTACGGTGCTGGCATCATTTATGAATATCGGTGCTGTGCCCAATCCTAACTATGCCGACGATGTAAATCAGATATCAGAATCTTACTTCCGTTCTAACTTCTGGTATCGTCAGGAGTTCAACGTAGAGCAGATTGATGGTGAGCAGCAGTGGCTCAACTTCGATGGCATCAACTGGAAGGCTACCGTGTATCTGAACGGTCAGCGCTTGGGTCGCATCGAGGGTGCCTTTATGCGTGGTAAGTTCAACGTCACGGGGCTGCTCCGCAAGGGTCAGAACTTCCTGGCTGTAGAAGTGGAGTGCAATAAGTATTTTGGTGCTGTGAAGGAGAAAGATCGCAACACCACACAGCTGAACGGCGGACTGCTGGGTGCTGATAATCCTACCTTCCACGCTACGATTGGATGGGACTGGATTACTACCGTTCGAGGCCGCGAGGTGGGTATCTGGAATGAGGTTTATCTTACTTCTACTGGCAATGTAACGCTGAGCGATCCATACGTCAACACCAAGCTTTCTGAAGATGGTAAGACTGCAAAAGTGAAACCTTCTGTCTTCTTGCGCAATAGCGACAACAAGCCCGTGAAAGGTGTTCTCTCAGGTTGGATTGGTGATGTGAAGTTTGAGCAGACTGTCACTCTGCCTGCCAATACGGAGCAGGAGGTGAGCTTCTGTCCTAACTGCAACAAGCAGTTGACAAGCAGCGACTTCCGCCTGTGGTGGCCTAACGGTTATGGTGAGCCTTTTCTCTACGAGGCTGGCTTCACCTTTACGCCTGAAAACGGCGTGGCTTCTACCATCAACTACCAGGCTGGTATCCGTGAGATGAAATATGAGGGACTGAAGGATTCGCTCATCATGTATATCAACGGGCGCCGCTTCATCCCACTGGGTGGTAACTGGGGCTTCGACGAGCACAACCTGCTGTATCGTTCGCGTGAGTACGATATCGCTGTGGGTTATCACAAACAGATGAACTGCACGATGATTCGCAACTGGGTGGGACAGATTGGCGACGAGGCTTTCTATGAGGCTTGCGACAAGCATGGTATCATGGTATGGCAGGACTTCTGGTTGGCTAACCCTGCCGACGGACCTGATCCTGCTGACGACGTGCTCTTCCTGAGCAATGCACAGGACTATCTGCGCCGCATCCGCAGTCATGCCAGCATCGGCATCTGGGTAGGTCGTAACGAGGGCTTCCCACCTGAGGCTATCGATCGCAAGCTGCGTGAGTATGTTCACACACTGTCGCCTGGTCTGGAGTTTATCTCAAGCTCGGCTGATGATGGCGTGAGTGGTCATGGTCCATACTGGGCACTGCCTATGAAGGAGTACTTCTCTCGTCAGAGTGGCAAGATACACACTGAGCGTGGTATGCCTAATGTGATGAATATCGAGAGTCTCAGTCGTACGCTGAGTCCTGATGCTCTCTGGCCACAGAGTGTGCAGTGGGGTATGCATGATTATACCTTGCTGGGAGCACAGCGCGCCCGTGAGTTTAATGGACTGGTGGAAGAAGGTTTTGGTGAGGCTTCGAGTGCTGAGGAGTTTACACGCTGGGCACAGCTCATCAACTACAACGGCTATCGTGGTATGTACGAGAGCACCAGCAAGAGTCGCGCCGGACTGCTCATCTGGATGAGTCATGCCTGTTGGCCATCAATGGTTTGGCAGACTTATGACTATTATTTCGACCCAACAGCTGCCTACTTTGGTGTGAAGAAGGCCTGCGAGCCTCTGCACATCCAGTATAATGCGCTGACTGACAGCGTAGAGGTGGTGAACCACTCGGCTGGTGATGTGGCTGGTATCACTGCTCTGGTGACTGTTTATGATTTGAATGGTAAGAAAGTGCGCCAGCAGCGTCTGCGCATCAATAGCCACGAGGATACCACCAAGGCTATCGTGAAGCTGTCTAAGTTGCAGGCTCAGGCGCCATCAGACGTTTGGTTCCTGCGTTTGTCGCTCGCAGATAAGCAGGGTGTGATTTCTGAGAACGAGTATATCATGGGTCGTGAAGAGAAACACTCGGCCGATGGCCGCTCGCACGGCGAGAATTATCGTGCGCTGAACACCTTACCAAAACCTGCGCTGCAGCAGCGTGTTCAGGTGTCTGGCACCAAGGCTGTTGTCACTCTGAAGAATGCGGGTAAGACAGTGGCTCCTTTCCTGCGTGTCAACCTGAAGGGTGCCGATGGCGAGCAGATTCTGCCTGTTATCTACAGCGATAACTATTTCACCCTGATGCCTGGTGAACAGAAGGTTGTCACCATCGAGTGGAAGGCTGAGGATGGTAGAGGTCAGAGTCCAGTCATTGAGGTTACATCGATTAACTAAAAAAGAAATCTCCTCCAGTTTTGGAGGAGATTCTTTTTTTATTAGAGTTTCTTTTGTATGTGGTAGGTGCCACTTGAATATTCCTTGGCAGTTGTCTCGCCAGGCAGGGTAACGGTGGCCGAGGCGCCTGCAGGAATACTGAAGTCCCACTGCCACTCATCACCTTCGTATCGCCACTCACTCTTAATCATACCGGCTGCCGACTGATATTCGGCTTTCACAAAACCTAAGCGCTTGTCGGGTACGGGTTTCATGATGATATGCTTGAAACCTGGCGTCTTGGTGTCGGCAGAGATGCCGGCAGCAGTTTCCCAAATCCACTCGCACACAGCGCCGTAGGCATAGTGGTTAAAGCTGTTCATACCGTTAGGACCAAGACCTGTATCGCGGCGATAGCTGTTCCAACGTTCCCAGATGGTGGTAGCACCATTGTCGATAGAGTAAATCCAACTGGGGTTCTTACGCTGGTAGAGCAGCTCGTAGGCGATATCTGCCATACCATTCTCTGTGAGGGTAGCCATCAGAATACTGGTACCTAAGAAACCTGTCTGCAAACAGTTGTCGTGAGTAGCAAAGTTCTCACGCAGGCGCTGGATGGTGCGCTCTTTGGCGGGGCCTTCTACCAGATGGTTCTTCAGCGCGAAGAGGGCAGGGGTCTGCATGGTGTTCAGGATGGCTGTCTTGAAGTTGCCATCCTTATCCAGAAACTGTGCTTTCAGATAAGTCTGAGCAGCCTCTGCCATCTGCTGATATCTGGTGGCATCACGACCTGTTGCCAAAGCCATGTCACGCATCATTTCGGCATCTATCTGCCAGTAGCAGGCACTCAGATAGTTCCAATAGTTGACGGCATCGGGCAGTGGTTTCCAGTGTTCATCGAAAGCTAGGTTGGTACAGCTTTCCAATGGTTCATAGCTCAACCAGTCGGCCCACTGATAGTTGCCGTTCTCCTTGATAAGTGCTTGGTGGTCATACTTCGTTTCGTTGATATGGTTCATAAAGCGCTCCATGGCCTGCCAGTTCTCATCGATGATGGTCTTATCGCCAAACTGCTTCCAAACGGTCCAAGGTACGATGACGCCAGCATCGGCCCAACCTAATCGCATGGTCTCGTTACCATACTGTGCGATAGGCGACACACCAGGGTATCCACCTGTCTCACTCTGCGAGTCGCGCACATCACGGGTCCATTTGTGGAAGAATCCGTTGGTATTGGCAAAGTAAGTACCTGCCTCGGCAAATACCTGCGTGTCGGCCATCCATCCCAGTCGTTCATCACGCTGCGGACAGTCGGTAGGTACTGAGAGGTAGTTGGAACGCTGGCCCCAAAGGGTGTTCGAGATAATCTTATTGACGAGTTCGTTACCTGTTGTGATGGTGCCGATTTCCAATCTCTGGGCGATAGAGGTAACAGGCAGCGATTTTACTTCCTGAATTTCCACCTGGTCGGTAGCTGTCACCGAGATATAGCGATAGCCGAAGAAGGTGCAGTGAGGATAATAGCTCACAAAACTATCATTGTTGCCGAAGGTGTAGTTGATACGCACACCAGTATCCTGAATACGGAGGTTGCGGCGATGCACGCTACCCTCGGGACCGTCCATACCGCGGCTCTCTGCTCCATTGCCGTCGTTCAGAATCTCGCCTGGCAGACAAGTGAGCACGGTTCCTTCTTGAGCCTTGAATGAGAATGCTGGTACACCTGAGGTGTTCTGGCCGAAGTCGATGACAAGTGTCTCACCAGGATTCAGAGTCATAATGTCGCCCTGCTTGTAGTTGCGCTTGATGATTACCTTACCATATTCTGTTTGCTTCTGCTCTTGGGCATTCTGTTCACCAGTAACGCCCTGCCAGATATAGGCATTGACGGGTTTGATAGCCAAGTCGCGGCGCAGGTAAATCTCAGCACCCTCAGAGGGCAGGATGTCACCATTAAACTCGGTATTTATTTCTGGAGTAGAAAGTTTTTCTAAGGTGGCATAGCCAGGCAACTCGCGGGCATCGTATTCCTCACCATCAAAGATGCTGGCATGCTTTACAGGTCCGGCGATGCCTGCCTTCCAATCCTGCTGGTTGGTACCATAATACTGTTTAGTACCATCAGCAAAGGTCAGTTCGAGCACGCCGCGGAAAGCGCATTTCTTACCAATCATGCCGTCGTGCTCACCAGGGGTGATAATCTTGTCGGCCCACCAGCCTGGGGTTACCTGGACTGCGAGGGTGTTCTCACTGCCAGCCTCTGACTTGAAGGCTGCTGTGATATCGTAGGTAAACGAGCGCTTGGTTTTGGCGTAATGCGTAAAGCCGGGCTTCAGAATTTCCTGGCCAACGGGGTGGCCGTTCAGATAAAGTTCGTAAACACCTAATCCTGCTGTCATCCATTTGGCAGATGTCACAGGCTTGTTGTTCTTGATGGTAGATACAAACCAACTGGCACCGTCGGCAGCTCGTTTGATCTGGTCGGCACGTCCTTTGGCGATGGGAGCATTGGCAGCCGAAATCCATACAGATTTGTTCCAAAGAGTAGCATCAAGGGCTTTGGTCTTCTGACCGATGGTAGTTTGGCGCTGCAGCAGCATCTCACTGAGCTGGGTGCTGAATGCGCCCGTACGATCATTGGCATACTCCCAATACATTCCGCCACGCAGATTGTTGTCGAGGATATACTGACAGATGGCACCTAATGAACGCGTGGTCTCGATGGCCCATACGAACTCACCTTTTTCGTTAGCGATATAGTCGGCCTTGGCTACATCGTGCCATTGGTGACTATAGCCAACGGGCAGGATGCCTGTCTTCAGGTATGAATCCACACCTGGGTCTTGGCGGCGACCTTTCTGATAGAATGGCATACCCATCACCAGTTTCTCCTTGGGAACGCCTGCCTTCAGGTGAGCCTCTACAGCCTCAGAGCCTGTGCAATAGCCCGAGATAGGCGAGGGGTAGAGAGCAGCGTGGTGATAGTGGTTTGGGTCGCTCATGTCGTACGACATCACATTCACCAAGTCGAGATAGGGTAAGCACTTCTTGAAGTCGATGTATTTTGCTGTGCAGATGGTGGCAATGGTCAACAGTTTATTCTTGCCCAGTTCTCGGCGCAGGTTTTTCATCAGCAGTGTGAAGTTGTCGATATCGTCGGGCGAGGAAGAGATACCAGCTTCGCTCGAGGAAGGATATTCCCAGTCGATATCGATACCGTCCAGTCCGAACTCATCCACAATGCGCTTGCAGTCCTTAGCAAAAGCACCGCGTGTTTGTTTGGTGGCAGCCATCTCACTGAATCGGCCAGCTGTCCACCCACCGATCGACAGTAGCACTTTCAGTTCCGGATTCTGTTGTTTCAAACCAGCAATCATCCGCAGTCGGGTAGGGTTCTGGATATCCACACCGTTAAAGGTTTTGTTCACTGTTCCGAACGCATAGTTGATATGCGTCATCAACGTTGGGTCGGGAACGTCGTTAGTACCAGCGGTGACATAAGCCACCACCACACGATTCATCACTTGCTTTCCGGCATAAGCATGCCAGAAGGCCATCAGTCCGATAAATAGTAAAAGTAGTCTTTTCATTTTTGTTTTTGGGTTTATCGCTGCAAAGATAAACAAAAATCCCGAACCCCGCAAGGGGCTCGGGATAATTATTGTGATTCTTTCTATTTTTTAATAGAGAGAATAGTAAGTCTGCTTTGCCCAGAAGAGGTTGGTGTAGTAACCAGTGCTCTCTGAGTAGTTGATAGCCTTAGCAGCCTCGCAGTTGTCCTTGTTGAAGTTCAACTCGTCGCTTGGGTAAGGCAGACGGTTTGGAGGAGTAGGATAGTCAGCCATCTGAGTATCCTTAGCAAACTTCACGTTGGGGAATCCAGTACGACGGTTCACGTTCCAAGCCTCGAGCTCGTTCAGGAAGCTGAAGTTCAGCCAAAGCTGAGTAGCTACGCACTCCTGAGTGGCCTTCCAGATCTTATTGGCATAAGCCTCAAAGTCGGCAGTTGTAGGAACAATGAGCTCACGGAATCCATAGTAAGAGTCGTTGCCCTTCTTGTAGAGTGAAGAAGTGGTCTTCATGTTCCAGTAGTATTCGTTAGAGAGTACTACACCCTTGATGAAGTTCTCCTTAGCAGCAGCCTCGTTGGCAGCCACACCGTAACCCATCAGGTAAGCCTCGGCCTTGCTCAGTGCAACCTCGGCAGCGTTGATCCAAGTACCATTCAGGTTAAAGTTACCCTGATACTGTTTCCAACCAGTGAAGGCGATGGTGTCGATGCGGCAGTAGTAATTAGAGGTGGTGATACCACGCTCAATATACTCCTTGTTCTTCTCATCGGCGATGTTGTCAATCTCGCTGCTGGTGAGTGAGTTGTCGTAAGCAATATACTCGTTGTCGGGGTTGCAGTCATAAACAGCAGCCAGACGTGGGTCGGTATTCTCATCGGGCACACCGTTAGCAGGCACGTTCATGGCGTCGAGCATAGCCTGTGAACCAGCAGCCATAGAGCTACCAGCCAAAGCCTGAGAAACACCCTTACCATAGTTGAAGTGGTCGGTAGCGGTATCACCGTTCACACCGATGTTCTGATCATTGCTCTCGATTAGAGGATACTGAGTAGGATTGCTCAGAATTTCCTGGATAGCGCTCTTAGCGTCGGCAGTCAGGTCACCATTGGTAGCCAGGTGCAGGGCGATGCGCAGACGGAGTGAGTTAACATAACGCTGCCAGATGTCAACAGAACCAGCAGCAGAGCTGAAGTCCTGACGAGCCAGAGCTGCAACACCAGCAGCATTCAGGTTGCCAGCAGCAAAGAAATCGCCAGCCTCCTTCAGGTCGGTCAGAATCTGCTTGTAGATCTGCACGTCATCATCATATTTTGCAGAAGCCTTAGCGGCATCGTAGTTACCAGTCTTCCACAGTGTGCCAGCACCAGAGTAGGGGGCATCACCCCAGATAGAGAGTACCTCGTGGAGCTGAGCCTGCATGATGGTACGACCCAGGAGTAAGAAAATCTTGTTAGCCTCTTTCTCGTCGTCGGAGAGGTTGTTGTATGTATCCTCCAGCACACGATACTGAGTCAGCATGTTATAGAAATCCTGCCAACGGATATTGAAATATCCCTCACTGGCACCACGGAAACGACCGCGGCCATTAGCATTACCAATTACACCTGAGAAGCAGCCAGAAGTGCTTGACTGTGTGTAATAGCGCCAATAATCAAGGTTCATCCAGCGGTTACCGGCATCAAGCACGCCAGTGAACACCTGTGGAACGCTTACTGTTGTTGTCTTTGATGGATCTGCATACTTCTCGTTGAAGTCCGAATCAGAGCAAGATACGAGAGTCATCAGGCCCAGAGCAGCAAAGACAGATAAAAATATCTTTTTCATATAACTTATAATCTTTTAATTAGTTTCAAATGCTCTTTAGTATCCATGTAGTTAGAAGCTTGCACGGAGTGAAACACCGAATGTGCGGGCGCTGGCAGTTGAACCACCAACCTGTGCCTGATAGATCCAGTTAGTACCATCAGTAGTCTCTGAATCGAACAGCTTCAGTGAGCGATAGAGATAGAATGGGTTACGTGCAAATGCAGATACTGTGAGGTTGCTGCAGCCGAAACGCTTGGTCAGTGAAACTGGGAGCTGGTATGACAGGCTGATCTCACGGCACTTCACATAGCTATTCTTCTGGATAGCCTCCTGATAGCTCTGTGTGGCGCTGGTACCCCAACCATACTGCATGTCGTTGATAGCGAACTGGGTTGTGATGATGTCGTTAGGAGTACCATCCTCCTTTACACCCTTCTGGATAACACCATTGTCCCATACATAGTGACCATTGATCTTGGTCTCGCCACGTTTGTAGTTAGGAACCTCTGAAGGATCTACACGTACGATGCTGGCCTTATCGTCAACATTCTCAGTTGTGCTGTAGTAGAACAGACCGCCACTCTGGTAGTCGCGTGCACCAACAGCATCCTTGATGATACCGGTATCCATGTAGTACTGCCAAGGCTGGTTGATAACGTCGCCACCGATGCGGTAGTCGAAGTTCATGTCGAGGGTGAAGTTCTTGTAGCTGATAGAAGCTGCGAATCCACCAACAGCATCAGGCATAGCGTTACCTACCTTATGACGCTCAGCTGTATCAGTGATGTAGAGACCATCCTCACCTACGATACGGTTACCGTTCTCGTCGGTCTTCCATGTGTATGTGTAGAAGTCACCCATAGGCTCACCAACGTGTGACTCGAGGGTAGCAGCACCGTTATCCCAGTTAGCGTGTGAGAGAACATCCAGACCATCGGCCAGCTTCTTCACCTTATTCTTATTAACGGCGATGTTAGCACGCAGGTCGATGCGCCAGTCCTTATTCATGAATGGAGTTCCATAAATGCTGAACTCAGCACCAGAGTTAGTCAGCTCACCTACGTTCATCAGCATGCTCTGAGCACCCATAGAGTAGGCAGAAGTAGTCTGCAGGATCTGGTCCTTGATATCATTATGGTAGTAAGAGAACTCGAAACCTAAGCGGTTGTTGAAGAACTTGCTCTCGAGACCAATCTCGAACTCGTACTTCTTCTCAGGCTTGATGCTCTCGTTACCTACTGATGTACCCATGTAGTTATATACATAGTTGTCGCCGTGCTGCAGGTTGCCCTGGCTGTAAGCCAAGTTAGCGCGGTAAATCTCAGGAGCGTTACCTACGACACCGTAAGAAGCGCGAATCTTACCATAGTCGTACCAAGAAGGCTTGCTGTCCTTCATCAGCTCTGTGAAGAGGATGCTGGCACTGGCTGATGGATACCAGAAAGAGTTGTTGCCCTTCTTCAGGGTAGAGGTCTTCTCGTTACGGATGGTACCCTCGATGTATGCCCAGTTGTCGAAGCCGTAGCTGGCGGTCAGGAACATACCTGTGCGCAGCAGATCCTGCTTGTTCATGTTGGCATTCTTAGTACCTACAGATGCAGCGAGGTTAAACCAGTTCTCCTGGCTCAGACCCTGGCTAGTGCTAACGTTCGACATGTAGTATGTCTCCTGACGTGCGTTGTAACCGAAGTTAGCCTGTACGTTGTGGATGTCAGCAAATGTCTTGTCGAAGCTCAGCATCACGTCACCGTAAACAATCTCGTACTTGCTGTTCTCCAGTGCGTAAGCATCGCTATACTGTCCGTTGGTAGAGAAGATGTGAGCATTCTCTGCGCGGTTCATGTTCTCAATCTTATCCGATGTCAGGTCGGTAGCAACACGTGCGCCGAGTGTCAGACCAGGAATAATCTCCCAAGTTGGGTTGATGCTTCCGATGAAACGCTGGTGATCCTCGATCTGCTCCTTACCCATGATGTTCCAGAAGTACTCGCTAATCAGCGATGTCGAACCCATTGGGCTGTAAAGGAACTGCTCGTCGGGAGTCAGTGTGTTGGTGGTACCGCCGTTAGCTGCATAAACGCTATTCATATAGCCCAGGCTGGTCATGGTGTGCTCGCGGATGTACTTCACGTCGGTGAAGCTACCGAACATACCAGAGTAGTTCTGTACCAGACGGCTGATACGATAAGGACGGTTCTTGATGTACTGCTTCTGATAAGTAGCGGTGTAGTTCAACTTGATGGTATTGGTGATATCGAATGTACCATTCAGGTTGAAGTTGTGCTTGTGGTTTGCAGAGTTATACTGCATGGGCTTCGAATCGTTGAAGTTGTACGAGAAGCGGATGTTGCTACGCTCAGAGCTGTTGGTGATAGCTACGTTGTAGTTCTGGTTGAAACCAGTGCGGAATACCTCGTTCCACTGGTTGCCACCGATAGGCGCGTATGGACGCTTGGTACCATCGAAATAGGTTACCTCTCTGCCATCGTAGCGTGGACCGTAAGAATAGTAAGCAGCACGTGGAGTGGTGATGGTATTACCATTGCGGTCAACATAAACATTACGCATACCAGTCAGAGCTTCCTGATTGTCGTTACCCAGTACCCAGTTGTCGTAACCAGGACCGAACTCTGTCTGCATGTCAGGCATGTAGGCAATCTTATCCCAGCTAACGTTAGCGCTGAAGTCAACACGTGTACCTGTACCCTTGGCAGCCTTCTTGGTGGTGATCATCACAACACCGTTGGCAGCCTCAGAACCGTACAGTGCAGAAGCGGCAGCACCCTTCAGAATTGAGATGTTCTCGATGTCCTCGGGGTTGATGTCGATCAGACCGTTAGAGCGGATACGCTGGTTGTCCCAGTAGCCCTCGTTGTTGGTGTTACCATTGTGGATGGGCACACCGTCCATAACGATGAGAGGCTGGGTGTTACCGGTGATTGACGACATACCACGTACCGAAATAGATACAGCAGATGTGTTACCACCAGGAGCCGACTGGATGCGAACACCAGGAGCCTTACCATACAGGGCTGATGCGAAGTTAGAAGCACCAGTCTTGATCAGCTCATCACTGTTGATCGAGCTGATGGCGTAACCCAGTTTCTTCTGGTCTTTCTTGATACCAAGAGCTGTTACAACCACCTCGTTCAGGGTAGTAGCTTCTTCCTCAAGAATGATGTTAAGTACTTTTCCTGCCTCGGCTTTCACCTGTTTTGTGGCAAAACCAATGTAGCTAACGCTCAGCGTAGCACCATTGCGGCAAGAGATGGTGAAGTCACCATCATAGTTTGTAACCGTTCCGGTCTGGGTTCCTTCGGCCTTAATAGTGGCACCAATAATTGGGTCACCTTTCTGGTCACTTACGTTACCCTTAACCGTAACATTCTGTGCATTGACAACTGCTGCAAAAAGCAGACAAATGGCCATCATACACGCTCTCAGGTGAGAGCAAAGAGAGTAATTTCCCATTTTCATGTTGTTGGTTTTAATTTTTGAATAGTAATTATAGTTATAAAACGTGTGCAAACTTAAACATAATTATACAAATAAACAAGACTTTTAGGTTAATTTGAGTTAATTTGACCTAATTAACTTGCATTCTGTGGTGTAATAGGTTTGATTTTATTAATTTTGTCACGCAAATACTAATATACCTATATTATTTATGAGAAAAATTTATAGTTTATTTCTGGCGATGGCCATGACTTTTGCGTCTGGCCACATGATGGCGGCAGATGCTTGCCAACACAAAAACAAGTTTACTAACTACGTGAACCCCTGGATTGGTACAGGTGGGCATGGTCACGTATTTCTTGGTGCTAACGTTCCCTTCGGACTGGTACAGGTTGGTCCTACTGAGCACACCCAGGGTTGGGATTGGTGTTCGGGCTATCACATCAGCGACTCGGTGCTGGTTGGCTTTGGTCATACCCACCTGAGTGGTACAGGTATCGGCGATCTGGGTGATATCGGTTTCCTGCCAGTGGCTCATTGCTGTGCTACCGAAACCAAGTTCTCGCATGCCAACGAGACAGTTCGTCCTGGCTACTATGCCATCCGCTTGCAGCAGCCCAACGTGTTCGTTGAGCTGACAGCTACCAAGCGCGTAGGTTTCCATCGTTACACTTTTGGTGCCGACACACAGAAGGGTATGCTGCGTATCGACCTGCGTCAGGGTACAGGTTGGGACAACTGGCGTAAGAGTGCTTTCAACGTAGAGAGTCCTACAATGATTACTGGTTTCCGCCAGTCGTCGGGGTGGGCGCGCAACCAGCATGTGTTCTTCGCTGCTGAGTTCTCTACACCTGTTAAGGTGAAGAAGCAGGTGGGCGATACCGTGATGGTGGTCACTTTCGAGGATATCTCTAAGCCTGTGATGGTAAAGTGCGGTATATCAGCCGTTAGCGTTGAGGATGCTAAGGCCAATTTGAAGGCTGAACTGGCTGGTTGGGACTTCAAGGCTGCTGTGGCTGCTGCCGACGAGGCTTGGAACGACGAGTTGGGCAAGATAGATGTAGATACCGACGACGATACCGTTCGTACCATCTTCTATACAGCGCTTTATCACACCATGACTGCTCCTTCAGTATTCAGCGATGTAACAGGCAACTATCGTGGTGCTGATGGTAAGGTGCATCATGGCGACTTTACCAATTACACCACCTTCTCGCTGTGGGATACCTATCGTGCGGCTCATCCTTTGATGACGCTCATTCATCCTGAGAAGCAGAAGGATATGGCTGCTACTTTCCTGCATATCTTTGAGCAGCAGGGCAAACTGCCTGTATGGCATCTGATGGGTAACGAGACCGACTGTATGGTGGGCAACCCTGGTGCTGCCGTGCTGGCCGATATGGTGCTGAAAGGTTTTGTAACTGATAAGGAGGCTGCCTTTAATGCTATGAAGACTTCGGCTATGCTGGATGAGCGCAGCATGGATCTGCTGAAGAAGTATGGCTATCTGCCTTACGATAAGGACTCTACCTTCCAGACTGTAGCCAAGGGCTTGGAGTATGCGCTTGCTGATGACTGTATCGCTAAGGTGGCTAAGTTGTTGGGCAAGAAGGCTGATTACAAGTACTTCTACAACCGTAGTCGCGGCTACAAGAACTATTTCGATCGCAAGACGCTGTTTATGCGTGGTCGTGGTAGCGATGGTAGTTTCCATGAGCCCTTCAATCCCTTCAAGAGTGTTCACACGGCCGACGACTATACTGAGGGTAATGCCTGGCAGTACACCTGGCTGGTGCCTCACGATGTGCACGGACTGGTTAGCATGTTCCCCAGCGAGAAGCGCTTTGTTGAGAAACTCGATTCTCTCTTCATCGTGAGTGGCGATATGGGTGCCGAGGCTTCACCTGATATCTCTGGTTTGATTGGTCAGTATGCTCACGGCAACGAGCCTAGTCACCATATATTATATATGTATAACTACGTAGGTCAGCCTTGGAAGGCTGCTAAGTTGCTGCGCCAGACTATGAAGGAGCTTTATTTCAATGATTTCGATGGTTTGTCGGGCAATGAGGATGTAGGTCAGATGTCGGCTTGGTATGTGATGTCGTCACTGGGTCTCTACCAGGTAGAGCCTGCTGGTGGTAAGTACATCATTGGCAGTCCACTCTTCAACGAGGCTAAGGTGAATGTTGGCGGTGGTAAGACCTTTACCGTAAAGGCCAACAACAACAGCAAGGAGAATATCTATGTTCAGAGTGTCAAGCTCAACGGTAAGCCTTACGCTAAGTCGTATCTGATGCATAAGGATATCGTGAATGGTGGTGTTCTCGAACTCGAGATGGGTAACAAACCCTCTAGCTGGGGCACACAACCCAAGAACCGTCCTTAATACGGAACTATCATCATAAAAAAAGAATCCCGCTCAGTGTTGAGCGGGATTTCTTGTTTATTTGAAGTAGATGTCGGTAGGTTGCATCTTCTTACCTTTGGTGTCGAACACCCAGAGGCGAAGCATACCGCCGTTGCTATCAAAGTAGCGAACCTCTATCTTGTGCAGACCAGCTTTCAGCGCCTGCTGACTAACTTCCTCGTGAGGACTCTGTGGACGGTCGTTGTCAACCACCATGTTGCCATCAATCTTCAGCCAGCTGCCGTCGTCGCTCATCAGCGAGAAGGTATATACACCATCCTCAGGCACACGCAGGTAACCAGTCGTAATCAGACCTATGTTGCCTTTTACGTTCTCAGGAATCACCACGTCGTTTACGGGATAGTTACCCTTGAATGGTGCCTTGTGAATCTGGGCGCATTTCTCGCCACGATAGTTATACCAGGCGGCATTCAATCCCTGTGTCAGTTTCGAAGCATTAACCTTAACAGGCTCCAGCAGTCCCTGTTTGATGAAGTCGGCCTTGATCATCTCACCAGCCTGTCCATTAGGCGCAAAAGTGCGCAGGGTGAAGAGGGTGGTCTCGTCAATCTTTACAGGACCGTTATACAACTGCGAGTTCTTATTGGGGAAACTGCCGTCGGTGGTATAGCGTACGGTAGCCAGAGGGTCGGCACAGCTCACAGCCATCGTGCCCTCGTTGGTGAATGCATTCACACGATAGATGCCATCCAGACTTGGTGTGCGGAAAGGCACATTCAGCTTGTGGAGCATGGCAAACTGCTGGGGTAAGCGACTATAGAACTGGTCGTAGTCCTTCAGCTCGGGCTTGGTCCATGCCAATTCAGAGAGTGCTAAGATGCGTGGGAAATATTGGAACAGCAGGCGCTCGCGGGTAGGGATATACTCGCACCACATGTTGCCCTGCACGCCAATTACGTGCTGCTTCTGCTTGGCATTCATGCCTTTCAGCATTTCCTTGTCATATTCGTAAACGCTGCGCATGCTGGTTTTCTCTTCAGCCTGCGAGAAATACATGGGGGCACCAGGACAGAACACCACGTCGTTGCCCTGAGCTGTTATCTGCAGAGGGGCATCGGGCACCCAAGTGCGCCACCAGGTGACGGTAGCTGTCTTTGAGAGTCCGCCTTCCAGAATCTCGTCCCAACCCATCATCTTGCGACCGTTCTTATTGATATAGGCCTCCATCTGATGGATGAACCACGACTGCAGTTCTTCCTCGTTCTTCAGTTTGAGATCTTTGATACGCTTCTGACAGTCGGGGCATTCCTTCCAGGTGTCTTTGCGCACCTCATCGCCGCCTACGTGTACATACTCGTAAGGGAACAGCTGGAAGATTTCGTTCCAGATATCCTTACAGAAGTCGAGCACCTTCTGCTTACCTGGGCAGAGTGGGGTGGTGAACACCTCGCCCCAACCAATGGTGGGGAAACAAGCCAGTCCCTCGTAGTTCTCGATAGCGCTCAGGAAATGGCCAGGCATGTCAATCTCAGGCACAATCTCAATACCGCGCTGTTTGGCATAAGCCACCACGTCGCGAATCTGCTCCTGTGTGTAGTAGCCGCCATAGAGCGTGTCGCCATGCTCTACACGCTTGCGTTTAGCGGGAATCAGCAGGTCGGGATTGTCCTCGCGTGCAGCCAGTCGGAGACAAACGCTATCCTGGTTGTTATAGGTGCGCCAGGCACCCTTCTCAGTCAGCAAGGGGTACTTCTTGATTTCAATACGCCAGCCCTGATCATCGGTCAGATGCCAGTGGAAACGGTTCAATTTGTAGAGCGCCATCAGGTCGAGCACCTCTTTTACCTCCTCTACATCCCAGAAGTGGCGAGAGGCGTCGAGGTGGAATCCGCGCCAGCCATACTGTGGGGCATCGGTGATGCTCAGCTGACTGAGTTTGATAGGCGTATCGCTCTGCAACAGCAACTGATTCAGCGTAGCAATAGCCGAGAGGGTACCGCTGTAGTTGGCTGCCGCAATCTCGATGCCGGCAGCTGTGATGTTCAGCTGATAGCCATCCTTGGCCAGTCCCTTCTTGGTGATGATACGGATATCGCCTTTTTTGCCTGGCACCAACGCAGCGTTTACCGATACGTAACGGTGCAGGCTGGTTTGCAGGAACTCAGCAGCAGGCTTCAGTGCACCTGAAGCATAAGCGATGGTGGGCTGCTGTGGCAGGTTATACTTTCCTTCAGCCACCGAAATTTTTTGGGGCTTAGGTACTAAGTTAACCTGAGCCTGGATGCCCAGGCTCAGGATACATAATATAAATAATGTGGTAATCTTCTTCATAAAAAGTTTAAATTGCTTTTTTAGAACTGCCAGCGACTTGGCAACTGGCGCTCAGGCCAGAGGTGCTTGGCATACTTGTAGTTGTAATGCTCGTAGATGGATGTCAGACGTGTCAGTCGCTCCTTGAAAGCTTCGAAATCCTTCAACTCGGGCTGGGTCCACTGTACTTCTGACAGGGCCGCCATACGTGGCAGGGCCTGATACTCTACCAGACCCTCGGTGAGCAGATACTCAGACCAGAGGTTGGCCTGTGCACCTAAGATGTGCTGCTTGGCCTCGGCCGAGAACGACTCGGGAGCTGGTTCCAGTGAGTACACTTTTTCTACAGGAATGAAGCCACCGCAACGCGAAGGCTCAAACTGTGCCTCTTTAGACTGCAGATAGTCGAAGTAGCAGTGTGATGTAGGTGACATCACTACGTCGTGACCAGCTTCGGCTGCTTTTGCACCTGGCTCACTGCCGCGCCACGACATAATCATAGCGTCCTTCGGACAACCGTCCAGAATCTCGTCCCATCCCAGGGCGCGACGCTTGTGGGCAGTCAGGAAGTCGAACACCTTCTGTGTGAAGTGTGCCTGCAACTGATCCTTGCTCAGGCCCAGAGTCTGGCACTTAGGACAAGCCTCCCATTTCACGGTTGGAGTCTCGTCGCCACCGATATGAATCACCTCCGATGGGAAGATATCCATGATCTCAGCCAGTACACCCTCAACGAATTCATATACCTTTGGATTGCCTACGCAGAGCACATCGGTGTAAACACCCCAGTAGTGACCTACCTCGTATGGGCCGCCTGTGCAACCCAGTTCTGGGTAGCAAGCCAGCGCTGCTAGCATGTGTCCAGGCATGTCAATCTCAGGGATGATGGTGATATGGCGCTCCTGTGCATACTTCACAATCTCGCGCGCCTCCTGCTGGGTGTAGAACCCACCGTGGGGGATGCCGTCGTCGAGGTCGGAGTTGGTGCCAAGGATGGTACCTGTACGCTGCGAGCCGATGGTGGTGAGCAGTGGGTACTTCTTGATCTCAATGCGCCAACCCTGGTCGTCGCTCAGATGCCAGTGGAAGATGTTCATGTTGTGCATAGCCAGCAGGTCGATGAACTTCTTGACGAAGTCGGCGCTCCAGAAATGACGTGAGCAGTCGAGCATCATACCACGATAACCAAAGCGAGGTGCGTCGGCGATGGTGGCTGCAGGCATGGTAGTGCCCTCGTTCACAGCCTTACGCAGCGTCTGGATGCCGTAGAAAACACCAGCGGCAGAACCTCCCTGAAGGGTGATGCCCTTTTGGTTGATATTCAGCACGTAACCTTCCTTGGCAGTAACCTTTGGCGATACGGCCAACTCGATGTAGCGCACCTTCTTGGCACGTTTGCTGGCGATAGACAGGTCGAGCTTTGCCACCTCTTTGAGGTATTGTTTCAAGAACTCTGCCTCCTGTTGCAGTTCGGCTGGTGCCAGAATCTGCACGTTGGCATCCAGCTCAAAGGCAGCGCCCTTGGTCATCTGGATCGACTGTGGCAGTGGTACCACGTTGTAGTTGGCAGGCTCGCCAGCCGCAGCTGTCATTGAGCCTAACGAGATGAGTGCTGTTAACACCATTCCTTTGAAATTCATGTTTATAGTCTTCATATTGTTCGTTAAGTTTGCTTTCTTGTTTAGAATTTGTACTCTACGAAGGCCTCCATAGCCTCGTAGCAAGCCAGTCCGAGGTTGTCGTAGCGTTTGGCTGTCTCGCGGTTGCGGTCCTCAGCACGCTGCCAGAACAGGCGCTCGTCGTTACCCAAGAAAGGTGCACTCTCCATCTGGCTCTGATGGCGCAGAATAGCGTTACGCTTCTCGCGCAGCTCCTCAGGACTCATAGGTACGCACATCTCGATGTCGGCCACATCCCACTCAGCCCAGGCACCGCGGTACATCCATACGCGACAGTCTTTGAGCCACTCCGAACCGGCTTTCTTGTGCTCGTCGATGGCAGCCAGTACGGCGTCGGTACACTTACGATGAGTGCCATGAGGGTCGGCCAGGTCGGCAGCCACATAAATCTGGTGAGGCTTAATCTCGTCGAGCAGGGCGATGATAGGTGTTACGTCGGCCTCGGTCATAGGCAACTTCTCAATCTTACCACTCTCGTAGAAGGGGAGGTCGAGGAAGTGTATGTGCTTACTGTCGATGCCGCTGTACTCACAAGCCAGACGGGCCTCGCCACGACGAATCAGTCCTTTCAGTCGCAGAATCTGTTCGTTGTCTAGATCACCCTCCTTTTTGCCGTTCAGGAATGCCTTAACAGCCTGGTATGAATGCTTGATGACTTCGTCGCTACCATTAGCAAATATGGTGTTGAATCCGTTGATGAAGTGCATGAATCGGCGCACCTCTTCGTCGCCCACAGCAATGTTGCCCGATGTCTCGTAAGCCACATGCACGTCGTGATGCTGCTGCATCAGTCGGCGAATAGTTCCTCCCATAGAAATAACGTCGTCGTCGGGGTGTGGCGAGAATACAATCACACGCTTAGGGTATGGAGTGGCGCGCTCAGGACGAGTGCTGTCATCAACGTTTGGCTTACCACCAGGCCATCCGGTGATGGTGTGCTGAAGTTCGTTGAATACCTCGATGTTCACCAAACCTGCTTGGTCTTCAAATTGTTCTACTAAATGTCCCAGTCCATTTTCTACGTAGTCTTTTGTAGACAACTTTAATAGTGGTTTTTCCACTTTCTCACATAATGCAATAACCTGACGTCTAAGCTCATGATTAGGCATCTGGATACTGTTAGTTAGATTTAAATTCATCATTGTCAATAAACGTTATAATTGTAGTAAAGTAAAATTTCTGTGTGCGAAGTTACGCATTTTATGCGAAATAAAAGCGAAATTTATGAAGATTAACAATAATAATGTGTAATTTTGCACCCGATGAAACAACCCGCTATACAAAAACCCGAAGGACTGACAAGCGTGCTATTGCATGCTTGCTGTGCGCCGTGTTCGAGCGCTATTGTCGAATGGATGCTGTCTAATGATGTTAGACCTGTGATTTATTATTTTAACCCAAATATCTGGCCCAGAGAAGAATACGAGATTAGAAAACAAGAGAGTAAGCGCCACGCGGAGAGCTTAGGACTGCAATGGATTGATGGTGATTACGACCACGATTCATGGTTGCAAGGCGTGTGTGGGTTGGAAGGTGCGCTCGACCCAGAGGGGCGCTTTCAGAATGAAATGGCGAAAGAACCTGAGCGTGGTCGTCGTTGCGAGCGCTGTTTCGTTCTTCGTCTAACCGCTGCCGCCAAAAAGGCGCAAGAGCTTGGTATCCCATATTTTACCACCACGCTGGCATCATCCCGTTGGAAGAGCCTGGACCAGATAAATCGAGCCGGCGAACTGGCCGAAAAAGCCGTTAATGATCAAAGTTCTTGCATCCCTTCGGTGGCAAGCGACCAGAGGTCGATTACAAAGTTCAAAGTTCAATGTCACTACTGGTCTCAGAACTGGCGTAAAGGTGGACTTTATGAGCGCCGTAATCAACTGCTCAAGGAGTTCTGTTTTTACAATCAGCAGTATTGCGGCTGCGAGTTCAGTATGCGTAACAAGCCTGCTGAAATGAAAGAAAATGCTAAAATCGGCGAGTAAAATTTGGGCGTGTCAGTTTTTTATTGTAACTTTGCGCCCTAAAAATAATAAGTAATATGTTTGAGAATTTAAGTGATAGACTAGAGCGTTCGTTTAAGATTCTGAAAGGTGAAGGAAAAATCACCGAGATTAACGTCGCCGAAACACTGAAAGACGTACGTCGCGCCTTGTTGGACGCCGACGTAAACTATAAGGTTGCCAAATCATTTACTGATACTGTAAAGCAGAAGGCGCTGGGTATGAATGTGCTCACAGCTGTGAAGCCTAGTCAGTTGATGGTGAAGATCGTTCACGACGAGCTGGCTGAACTGATGGGCGGAAAAGCTGCCGAACTGAAAGTAGAGGGCCGCGCTGGAGCTCCTGCCATCATCCTGATGTCGGGTCTGCAGGGTTCTGGTAAGACTACATTCAGCGGTAAGTTGGCCAAGCTGCTTAAGGAGCGTCAGCACAAGAAGCCTCTGCTGGTAGCCTGCGACGTGTATCGTCCTGCTGCTATCGAGCAGTTGAAGGTGGTTGGTGAGAGTGTAGGTGTACCCGTTTATACTGAGCCAGACAACAAGAATGTGGTTGAGATTGCTAATCATGCCATTCAGGAGGCCAAGTCGAAGGCCAATGATGTTGTGATTATCGATACTGCAGGTCGCCTTGCTGTTGACGAGGAAATGATGCAGGAGATTGAGACCCTGAAGAAGGCCGTCAATCCTAACGAGACGCTTTTCGTAGTCGATTCAATGACTGGTCAGGATGCTGTCAATACTGCCAAGGAGTTCAACGATCGTTTGGATTTTGATGGTGTTATCCTTACCAAGCTTGATGGTGACACTCGTGGTGGTGCTGCCCTCTCTATCCGTACCGTAGTTACTAAACCAATTAAGTTCGTTGGTACTGGTGAGAAGATGGATGCTATCGACGTGTTCCATCCCGACCGTATGGCCGACCGAATTCTTGGTATGGGCGACGTGGTATCGCTGGTAGAGCGTGCACAGCAGCAGTTTGACGAGAAGCAGGCACGTGAGCTCGAAAAGAAGATTCGCAAGAATAAGTTCGACTTCGATGACTTTATGGGTCAGATCCAGCAGATTAAGAAGATGGGTAACATCAAGGAACTGGCAGGCATGTTGCCTGGTGTAGGCAAACAGATTAAGGATCTTGATATCGACGACAACGCTTTCAAGGGCATTGAGGCTATCATCAATTCGATGACTCCTAAAGAGCGTGCTAATCCTGATATCATCAATCAGAGCCGTCGCCGCCGTATCGCTGCTGGTTCAGGCACAAAACTCGACGATGTGAACCGCTTGATGAAGCAGTTTGAACAGACTCGCAAGATGATGAAGATGGTTACTGGTCTTAATACTTCGAAGATGGCTCAGATGGCCGCTGCCATGAAAGCTCGTGGTGGTATGCCGAAGTTCTGAAAATTGAAAAGTTGAAAAATTGAAGTCATGCGGCTTTGAAACTTCAATCTTTCAATTCTTAAATATTTTAATTCTAAACAATGCAACTGATTGACGGAAAAGCAACAGCAGCGGCTATCAAGGCCGAGATTGCTGAAGAGGTAAAAGAGATTGTTGCCAATGGTGGTAAGCAGCCCCATCTGGCAGCCGTATTGGTAGGCCATGATGGCGGATCAGAAACTTACGTTAAAAACAAGGTGTTGGCTTGTGAGGCATGTGGCTTCAAGAGCACGCTCATCCGTTTCGAGGATAATATCTCGGAGGCAGAGCTGCTGGCTTGTGTTGATAAGCTCAACAAGGACGAGGATGTGGATGGTTTCATCGTTCAGTTGCCTTTGCCTAAGCACATTGACGAGCAGAAGATTATCGAGGCTATCGATTATCGCAAGGATGTAGATGGTTTCCATCCCATCAATGTGGGACGCATGGCCATCGGTCTTCCTTGCTTCATTTCTGCAACCCCACTTGGTATCATCACCCTGCTTAAGCGCTATGGAATCGAGACCAGTGGTAAGAAGTGTGTGGTGCTGGGTCGTTCTAATATTGTGGGCAAGCCTATGGCGCAGCTCATGATGCAGAAGCAGTATGGCGATGCTACCGTTACCGTGTGCCACTCGCACTCTAAGAATCTGAAGGAAGAGTGCCGCGAGGCCGACATCATCATTGCCGCTATTGGTAAGCCCGACTTTGTGACTGCCGACATGGTGAAGGATGGTGCTGTGATTGTTGACGTAGGTACCACTCGTGTTCCTGATGCTACACGTAAGAGCGGTTTCCGCTTGAACGGCGATGTGAAGTTCGACGAGGTTTCGCCTAAGTGCTCGTTTATCACTCCTGTGCCTGGTGGCGTTGGTCCTATGACCATCTGCTCGCTGATGAAGAATACCCTGGCTGCAGGAAAGAAGGAATACTATAAATAGTATTTAATTGACAATTGATAATTATGACGGCCGAAGAATATTATCAGCAGGGCAATGCCGCTCGCAAACAAGGACTGTGGCATGAGGCTATCAATGCCTATATCAAAGCTATTGAACTGGATCCCGACAGTCCTGCCGTCGAGGCTAAGCGCATGCTTGATGATATCATGGCTTTCTATTGCAAAGATATGTATAATCCCTGAGTTCAGAACTCAGGGATTATTCATTTATTTATTTGATAAGATTTTTGCGTACGTAATCAACGAAGGCATAGCGTTGAGCATGGCGTTCGTCGGTTTCGTGCTCTTCGCGCATCTCTTCTTGCCAGCCTTCATCGTAAGGAGGGAAGAAGGTGTCGGCATGTTGAGGTGTGTCGTGAACCTCTGTCAGGCAGAGGCGGTCGGCTATTGGTAAGGCTTGTGCATAGACGCTAGCCCCACCAATGATATAAACATCTTCATCTTGGGCACAGTTTTTCAGAGCCTCTTCGAGTGAAGGATAGACGTCGCAACCGGGAAATTGCGAAACGCTACGACTCAATACGATATTGCGACGATTGGGTAGGGCACCTTTGGGTAGCGACAGAAAAGTGTTGCGGCCCATAATGATCGTGTGGCCCGTGGTGAGTGCCTTGAAACGCTTCAGATCATTGGGTAACCAATAGATGAGTTTATTCTGGAATCCGATGGCTCTATTCTCTGCCACCGCTGCTATAATAGTAATCATACCTCTCAATTCTCAATTCTCAGTTCTCACTTCTCAATTAAACGGACACTTCGGCTTTGATGTGGGGGTGAGGATCATATCCCTCGAGTTCGAAATCCTCGAAACGGAAGTCGAAAAGGCTCTTCACATCAGGATTGAGCTTCATCTTCGGCAGGGGGCGAGGCTCACGAGTGAGCTGTAGCTTGGCCTGTTCGATGTGATTCAGATAGAGGTGTGTGTCGCCAGTGGTGTGAATAAAGTCGCCAGCCTTAAACCCAGTTACCTGTGCCATCATCTGCAACAACAGGGCATAAGAGGCGATATTGAATGGTACGCCTAGAAACGTATCGGCTGAGCGCTGGTAGAGTTGCAGCGAAAGACGGTCGTCGGCCACATAGAACTGAAACATCGTGTGACAGGGAGGTAGGGCCATCTTGTTTACTTCGGCCACATTCCAGGCAGATACTATCATACGGCGCGAGTTGGGGTTGTTCTTCAGCTGATCGAGTACATACTGTATCTGGTCGATGGTGCCACCGGCATAGTCGGGCCATGAGCGCCATTGATGACCATAAACCGGACCTAACTCACCATTCTCATCGGCCCATTCATTCCAGATACGTACACCGTGCTCCTGCAGATACTTCACATTGGTGTCGCCCTTGAGAAACCACAGTAGCTCATAGATGATTGACTTGAGGTGCAGTTTCTTGGTGGTAAGCAAGGGGAAACCGTCATCGAGGTTGTAGCGGCTTTGAGTGCCAAAAATACTGATGGTGCCAGTACCTGTGCGATCGCCCTTCTGGGTGCCCTCAGTCAGGATGCGGTTCAGGATGTCTAAATACTGCTTCATTTATGTAGATTAAACATTAAACATTAAACATTAAATATTTACATTTTTTCTATCACTTTTGGTGCTTCGCTGGGCAGGTGGGTGCTCTTGATGCGCCAAGGTTTGGGGTAGAGGTTATTAGCGCGGTTGCCGATGTTTTTAGCAGGACCAAGTGGTTGCCCCTGATAGGTAATGGTGACGATGCCGCGCGGGGTGTCGGCGGGCAGCACCAATGCCTCGCCGCGCAGGTATTGCAGCGCAGTAGGGAAGTCGACATCGACCTTGCTGCTGCCTGTTGGCAATTCGGCCTCGAGCACCTTCAGTTTAGAGTGGATAGTGGAAAGTGGAGAGTTTTTGGAAGAACTGTTAACTGTCAACTGTCCATTGTCCACTTTCTTACGCAGGGCGCAAACGAAGAGGCCCTCGCCACGGGTGATGCCGGGGATGAAACGATACACGGGCTGACTGAAGCCTGGCAGCAGCGAACCTGTGATGTGCCATGCTGGGTCAACAGGGATATCGAGCACTTCGGCCTCGTAGTTGTCGAGTATCCATTGGATATTCTCTTCGTTCTCCTTTGTATTAAATGTACACGTACTATATATTAATATACCGCCAGGATTCAAGCATTCCCAAGCGTCGGCCACAATCTCGCGCTGCAGTTGCCAGCATTTTTCTACGTGCTGCTGACTCCATTCGCTGATGGTAGCAGGATCCTTACGAAACATGCCTTCGCCTGAGCAGGGCACATCGCACAAAATAAAATCAAATTTGAGTTTAGCCTTGCGGAAATCGCGCGGGTAGTTGTTGGTGACTATATGATTAGCACCGCCCCATTTGGTGACGTTCTCCAACAGAATCTGTGCACGTGTGTTCATGGGCTCGTTGCTCACAAGCACGCAGTTGTCGGGCAGTTCATGGCGCAGAGCCGTAGATTTGCCTCCAGGTGCCGCACACAGGTCAAGGGCGAGTTGAGAGTTGAGAACTGAGAGGTGAGAGGTATGATTACTATGAACTGTAAACTGTCCACTGTAAACTGTCCTCAGCATGTGGGTGACGAACATTGAGGCGGCTTCCTGCACGTAGTAGCATCCGGCATGGAGTAGGGGATCGAAGGTGAACTGTGGTCTGTCAGCAAGATAGAAGCCCTCTTCGCACCAAGGCACCTGGTTGCCACCATCACCCATCACCTTTAATCCATCACCCACTCTTCGCCTATTCACACGAATAGAAACGGGCGCATCCTCATCGAATGCACCAAGATAGCGGTTGAAGCGCTCATCGCCCATGATACGGCGTGTCTCGTTTACAAAATCGGCTGGTAAATTGACCATGGATTTGAATTTTGTGGCAAAATTAAAAAAAATCTGAGAAAAAACGCTATCTTTGCAACTAATTATTGATTTGTAACGTCAAAAAGATGTAGAATTTAAAAACAAAGAGGATATGAAACAGTATTTAATCGCAATCGCCATGGTGCTCGCACTTAGTTCTAGCACAAGTGCAATAGCACAAAAGCATCGCCACACGCCTCGCACTGAGCAGGTGAGCGATACAGTAAAGCACAACCAAGATGCCATCGAGGCATACTCGGACACTACTGCTACTAACAACGCCAACGCTGACGACAACGACAACCACAGCGGCTACAGCCACCACGTGGTTTACGAGGGCGAAGACGCTGAGCGTGTGGTTAGTGGAATTTTTGGAGATATGGACGGCGCTGCCTTTATGGGCATGCTGATACCTATCCTGGCTATCGTATGTGTAGGATTCCTGTTGCCCGTTATCCTGGTACTGCTGGTGTTCTACTTTATTAATCGCAACCGCAAAGAGAAGTACCGTCTGGCCGAAATGGCTATCAAGAACGGACAGCCTATACCCGATGCGCTGCTGAAGGACAGTAAGAACGACGACTGGGACAGCACAAGCTATAATGCCGGCATCCGACAGATGTTTACAGGCGTGGGACTGGCCATCTTCCTGGGTATCATCATGGGCGATCTGGGCTTCGGTATCGGTGCGCTGGTGTTCTTTATCGGACTTGGTAAGTATGTCATTGCGCGCCAGGAGCGTAAGCAGGCTGATGATCTGAAGAATATGAACAATACTTTTGATAATAACACTAAAAACGAAGAATTATGAACAAGAAGTTAATGCGCTCTAACGACAGAGTGATAGCAGGTGTCTGCGGCGGAATTGCAGAGTATCTTGATTTTGATCCTGTGATGGTTCGTCTGGCTTATGCTTTTCTTACAGTCTGCACATGTTTTAGTGGAGTGATATTCTATATCATTTGCTGGATTGTAATGCCAGAGAGGAATCTGCTTGAACGTTGAAGAGTTGAAAAGTTGAAGATGGCAAGTATCAGCGATATAGCTCTAGTAAAACAGGTGACGGTGCTTCACAACAAGCATGCTTTCGACCAGCTTGTAAGGAAGTATCAGTCGCCTGTGCGTAGGTTCTTTCTGAACCAGACGCTGGGCGATGAGCAGTTGAGCGACGACTTGGCGCAAGAAACATTTATTAAGGCCTACGTGAATCTTAGTAAGTTTCGTGCCATGTCGAGTTTCTCTACCTGGCTGATGCGTATTGCCTACAACGTGTTCTATGATCAGGTGCGCGCTAAGCACCAGACGGATGATATCGAGGATTCTACAGCAGCCATGCGCCAGACAGCATCGGCAGGCGACTCGAACATCAAGATGGACATACACGCCGCGATGGCGCTACTAACCGCTAACGAACGCACTTGTATTACCCTGCAGCTCATAGATGGCTATGCTATCAACGAGATAAGCAATATAACCGGCATTGCTGAGAATACTGTTAAATCGCACTTGAAGCGAGGAAAGGAAAAAATGACTGACTATTTAAGAGAGAATGGATATGGAGGATAAGAATGATATCATGTTGAAGCAATTGTTTGAGCAGGCTGCGAAACAGCAGATTGCCGACAACGGGTTTACTGAGCGGGTGATGATGAATCTGCCAGAGGTGAAAGAGAGCCGTGTGCAATGCTTGGCTCGTATGTGGACGTTGTTCTGTCTGATAGTGGCAGTAGGCATATTCTGGCTTACCAGCGGATGGAATATCGTGGAAGGCTTTATGACGGGTGGAAAGCATATGCTGCTGAATGCCCTGGAGGTATTCCTCCTCACAGCACCAACAACCGAAATACAGGTTAATCCTTGGGTGATTTTGCTGCTGCTGGGCTTTGTATTGGTTTTCCTGCCTTATCAAACATTCCGTAAGTTGTCCGCAACACTTTGAATTCGGTGCGTCGGTTCATCTGGTGGCACATGTCTTGTTGTTCCTCAGGGAGCGTGTTGATAAACTCATCTGTGAGTACATCACCCTCCTTGAGGAATTCATATTTCTCGGCCACACGTGCTTTGATGAGCTTGGGGCGGCTCTCGCCATATCCTTTAGGTGTAAGGCGGTCGGGGGCTATGCCATTGGCAATGAGATAGGCCACCACGCTCTCGGCACGTTGCTGCGATAGGCGCTCGTTGTAGGCATCCGAACCGCGACTGTCGGTATGGGCCGATAGTTCTATGGTTACGTTGGGATTCTGATTCAGCAGCACCACCAGTTCGTCGAGTGCCGTTTTCGACTCTGGGCGAAGCGTGGCCTTATCAAAGTCGTAGAAGATATTCTCGATGAGTACAGGCGCAGAGATGTTGGCAAGGGGAAACTGGAGTACATACTCTTGCGAGGCCTTTACCGGTTCTACGCGCAATTGCTCCTGATGATTCAGATAACCCTTACAGGTGGCCAGCATCACGTAGTCAACACCCGGTTTGATTTCTTGTGTAAATGAGCCGTCGCCCCTGACGCTCAGTTTGAGGTTGGTGCCATCGTTGCCCACAATATAAACCTGGGCTGCCGGCAGTTCATAGCCATCCTGCTCATATATCCAGCCCTTAACTGTTTGTACTATCTCAGGATTAAAGAAACTATAGATATTGTCGAATCCTCGCAAATCGCCACGATTAGAGCAGAAGAAACCTTGATTGCGCTTACCCTCGAAGGTGATGCCAAAGTCGTCGCCCTGCGAGTTCAGCGGCCAGCCTGGATGGTTTATTTTGCGGCCGTCAGCTGCAAAATAAACATCCAAACCGCCAAAGCCAGGGTGACCGTTTGATGAGAAATAGAGGTCGCCATTGGGGCGGAAGGTGGGGAACATCTCGTCGCCAGGGGTGTTGATGGGGGCACCCAGATTCTCTACTGCGCCCACCTCAGTAGTGCTGAGCAGGCGGCAGCGCCAAAGGTCTAGTCCGCCCAGTCCGCCACTCATGTCGCTCACAAAATAGAGCCATTGTCCATCAGGACTCACGGCTGGGTGTGCGAAGCTCGACAGCGTGTCGTGCAGGATGACGAGCTCTTGAGGCTTGCTCCAGGCGGCATCGCTACGATGCGATACCATGATGCGGGCATAGCGCGGATAGTTAGGGTCAGTCTGGCATTGCGTCAGATACATGGTCTTGCCATCGGGCGAGAAGCAGCAAGCTCCCTCGTCGAAGGCGGAGTTCAGTTCTGAGGCGATGACCTGCGGTTTGCCCCATTTGCCTTTCTCGTCTTTCTGTGCGTAGAAGATGTCGGCACTCTTGGTGCCTGTAATGCCGCTGAGTTCGTCGCCCTGCGCCTGACTGCGTGTAGAGGTGAAATACAACTCATCGTCGGCATCGCCTGCCAGCATTGGTGAGTAGTCGTCGCGCCGCGAGTTAAACAGGTCCATCCTCTTAACGGTATAGGCCGAACCCTCTTTTTTCCACTCAGGCGCCTTCTGCGCCGATTCCAAACCTACTTTCGCCAACTTAAGGTTTCCACTCTCCACTGTCAACTGTAAACTGTCTACTGCAATTGCAAATTGCTTGGCAGCCTCTTTAAAATTGCCGTTGCGCATATATAGCTGTCCTAAGTACAAGTGGGTGAGCGAGTCGTCCTGATGATAGCGCACCACATTCTTGTAGGCGTTGATAGCCTTGTTGGTGTGGTTCAGCAGGCGATAGCACTCGGCCAGTTTCATGGCGCGCTTGCCACGCGTGTCGCGCTCCTTGTTGGGTGTTTGGGCATAAGCCTTGCGATACTGTTCGGCAGCATCGTAATACTCGCCAACAGCCCAGAACTTATCACCCTTTTTCACGGCCTGATCTGCTCCGCAACCGCCAAGCAGCAGACTACACATTATTATATATATATATGCTACGCAATTCTTCATACTATTATATAAACGAAAAAGCAGGCGTTTTATTGCCTGCCTTTTATTATTTCTCGTTGAGTGGTGCTCTGAACGTGCAACCTTCTTTCCAGCGGGAGCAGCCATAGGCTGTTTTGCCCTTGATAATGTGGCCTTGGCCACACAGCGGACAAACATCGCCCTCTTTCACGCTTGTGGCCTGCGCTTTGGGTGCTGCAGCCTTAGATTTGCGAGTGGTCTTGGCCTTGGGGGCAGACTCTGTCTTGGGCGACTTCACCTTCTTCAGGTCGGCATCCGATAATACCGTCACCCGTCGGTTGGTGCTATCGGTCATCACCTCATTCACAATCTCTGTCACCTGCTGCTTCAGTTCCTCGATAAACTGCTGGGCGTCATATTTCTTGTGCTCAATGTCGCGCAGTTTCTTCTCCCAGATACCTGTTAGTTCACAGCTCTTCAACAGTTCTTCGCGAATCAGGTCAATCAGCTCGATACCCGTAGGTGTGGCTATCAGGCGTTTGCGCTCGCGCTTGATGTAGTGTCGCTTAAAGAGCGTCTCGATAATGCCGGCACGACTTGATGGGCGCCCGATACCATTCTCTTTCATGGCAGCGCGTAGCGTCTCGTCTTCTACAAACTTGCCTGCCGTTTCCATCGCGCGCAGCAGCGAAGCCTCGTTATAGTAGGCGGGTGGGGTAGTCCACTTCTCAGTAAGCGTAGGCTTGTGGTCGCCACTCTCACCCTTCACAAATGTTGGCAGGGTGCGCTCCTCGTCGTCTTGTGTTTTCTTCTCCTCGCCTTCTTCCTCTTTCTGCACTTTTCCTTGAATAATTCGCCAACCTGGATCCAGAATCTCCTTACCCGTCACTTTGAACTCCACGGTCTCTTCTTTGCCCTGTGCAATCTCACCTGCTTGGGACGGGCTGGGGGAGGTTCCGCCCACCTCGCCAAGTACCGTTGTAGTAGAGAACTTGCAATCGGGCAGGAATACGGCGATAAATCGGCGTGCCACCAGGTCGAATACCTTCTTCTCCGCATCCGTCAGGTTCTGTGGTATCACACCTGTTGGGATGATGGCATGGTGGTCGGTCACCTTCGAAGTATCAAACACACGCTTGGTTTTCTTCAGCGTTTTGCCGCCGATGGGCTTGATAAACTCAGCGTAAGGCTGAACGCCGTCAAACTTCGTCTGATACAACCCATTGAGCGTTTGTGGGCACTTGGGGTAGATGTCATCCGATAGGTACTGCGTATCAACACGCGGATAGGTGGTATATTTCTTCTCGTAGAGGCTCTGAATAAGGTTAAGCGTCATCTCAGCCGAATAGCCGAACTTGCGGTTACAATCCACCTGCAGCGAGGTCAGGTCGTAGAGCTGTGGGGGCTGCTCTTTGCCCTCTTTCTTCTCTACTTTGGTTACCAGGAAAGGCTTGCCCTCGATGGTAGAAAAAGCCTGCTCGCCCTCCTCCTTGCTGGTGAATTTTCCTTTTGTGGCCGTAAAGGTGGTATCGCGATAAACGGTGGCCAAAACCCAGTAGGGCTCGGGCTTAAAGTTCTCTATCTCCTTCTGCCGGTTCACGATGAGCGCTAAGGTTGGCGTTTGCACACGACCGATGGACAGCACTTGGCGGTTCTGACCATACTTCAGCGTATAGAGTCGGGTAGCGTTCATGCCCAGCAACCAGTCGCCAATGGCGCGGCTCAGTCCTGCCAGATACAGCGGCTGGTAGTCGGTCTGATCCTTCAAACTGGCAAAGCCCTCCTTGATGGCCTCGTCGGTCATCGACGAAATCCACAGGCGCTTGACGGGGCAGGTAGCGTTGGCTTTCTGCATCACCCAGCGCTGAATCAATTCTCCTTCCTGGCCCGCGTCACCACAGTTCACGATGCCATCGGCCTTCTGCATCAGGCCCTCGATAATCTTAAACTGCTTCTCTATACCCTTGTCGTTGATGAGCTTAATGCCAAAACGCTGTGGTATCATAGGCAGTTGGGTGAGCGCCCAGGGTTTCCAGGCTTGTGTATAATCGCCGGGTTCCTTCAGCGTGCACAGGTGTCCGAAGGTCCACGTCACTTGGTAACCGTTGCCTTCCATGTAACCGTCGTGCGAGCTGTTGGCTCCCAGAATTCTTGCTATATCACGAGCTACACTTGGTTTCTCTGCTATACAAACTATCATGTTTATCTTTCTTATTTTGGATGCAAAGATAGTGTAAATCGGCCGAAATACCAAATTTTACACTTGTTATTAAACTTTTCGGGCGAATTTTCGTCATTAAAATATAGAAATCAATCACATTTATAATTTATATGAGAAAACTAATTATTATCACTATCCTCATGGCGATCACTACCATTGTGCGTGCTGAGTGCCGCAATGTTTTTGTAGAGATGGGTTATCAGCCTGCTCAGGTTGATGCCAAACTGAAAGAAGTATTCAACGACGTGTTCCGTGGCCCCAACAAAGTGTATTTTGAAGTGGGCGACTCGATGGGCTATGTGAGCGACATCAAGAACCACGATGCCCGTACCGAAGGCATGTCATACGGCATGATGATTGCTGTGCAGTTTGGCGAGAAAGACATCTTCGACCGTTTGTGGCGCTGGAGCAAGAAGTATATGCAGCATCAGAGCGGCAACCGCGAGGGCTATTTTGCCTGGAGTTGTAAGACCGATGGCACACGTAATGCTGACGGTGCTGCCAGCGATGGCGAATTATATTTCATCACGGCCCTGATTTTTGCCTCTAACCGTTGGGGCGACAACACAGGTATCAATTACAAGGCTGAGGCTCAGCGCATACTGAACTGCATCCAACCTAAGGAGTACACCCCAGAGCCTCGTCCAGCCGGATTCCCTGGCTTTGGTCCGCAGCAGCAGGGACCTCAGAAGATGTATCTCATCGACCCTGAAACCAAACTGATTACTTTTACCCCCGATGGTTTTGGCAACCGATATACTGACCCCTCGTATCATATCCCTGCCTTTTATGAGGTATGGGCCAAGTGGGCCGATGATGGGCGAGCCGACTACTGGCGCGCTTGTGCGCAGGCCAGTCGTGCCTTCCTGCACAAGGCCACACACCCTGTTACAGGTCTGAATGCCGATATGTGCCAGTATGATGGTAGCGAGATGCAGATGCCACGTTGGCCAGGCATGCCGCAACCCAAGCCAGGCGAAAAGCCTCGTCGTAATGGTAGCAACAACTTCCGCTACGATTCATGGCGCGTGCCCATGAATATCACGCTCGACTATGAGTGGAGTGGGGCAGATGCTGAGTGGCAGCGCGGCTATGGCGAGCGTATCCAGAACTTCTTCTACTCGCAGGGCGTCGACAAGTTTGTGGATCAGTATCGCCCCGACGGGTCACTCCCCGAGGAGAACGAGATTCTACAGGCAGGCGGTTTCCGCAAACTGCGCCACAGTATCGGACTGGTTAGTACGGTGGCTGCTGCCTCTATCATGTGCCAGCACGATAAGCGCAAGGAGTTTGTTGATGCGCTCTGGAATGCCAAGCACGAACCCTTTGAAGATGGCTATTTTGACGCATACTATGATGGTTTATTAAGATTGTTTGCTTTTATGCATCTAAGTGGAATCTATAGAGAAATTGTTCCGCAGTATTAAAGGAGGGGCCTCACCGTGATGGTGGGGCTTTTTCATTATTTTTAGGTATTGCGTGATTCCCTGAATAGTCGTACCTTTGCACCCGCTTTAAGAAAAGGAAAAAATACTAAGGTAAAGGGAGATTATAAATTTGGAATATATTATGCGCAAAAACAACACATCAAAATGGCTGTGCGCGCTGGTTGGACTTGCTTTTTGCAATCACACGATGGCACAGACCGATTTGCACGATTCTATCAATTTGCACGAAGTGAAAATTGTGGGTAAGACCAAGGCTCGCAAGATGCACGAGCAGGCTTACGCTATATCTGTGGTTGATCTGGCCACAAAATACCAAAGTGCTTCGGCGCTTAATCAGGTGCTCAATACTGTCACCTCTATCAAGATTCGCGAGGACGGTGGCTTGGGCTCAAACTATAGTTTCTCGATGAATGGCTTCTCTGGCAATCAGGTGAAGTTCTTTATCGATGGCATCCCCATGGACAATTTCGGTTCGTCGTTCAATCTGGCCAATATCTCTGCCAACATGGCCGACCGCATCGAGGTGTACAAGGGTGTGCTGCCTGTTTATCTGGGTAGCGATGCGCTGGGTGGTGCCGTCAACATCGTCACTCGCACCAATGCCAACTATCTGGATGCCACTTACTCTGTGGGCTCGTTCAATACCCATCGTGCTGCTGTGAATGGTGTTTACACTTCTCAGAGCGGATTTACGCTGCGTGCCAATGCATTTGCCAACTATTCTGATAATGATTATAAGGTATGGGCACCAATCGTTGATCTGGCTACCAACAAGCAGGAAGGCGACGCGTGGGTGCGCCGATTTAATGATGGCTATCAGTCGTACGGACTGAAGTTCGAAACAGGCGTGGTGCGCAAGTCGTGGGCCGACTACCTACTTGTAGGTATCATCGCTTCGGCTGATAAGCGTAATGTGCAGACAGGTGCCACCATGGATGCTGTGTATGGCGGTGTGAAGAACCGCAGCTGGAGCCTGATTCCCAGCGTGCGCTATAAGAAGAACGACCTGCTGCCAGGCCTCTCGCTCTCACTCTATGGCACCTACAGCATGGTTAATACCAGTAATGTGGATACCCTGGCGCGCCACTACAACTGGCGTGGTGAGTGGGTGAAGGCCAACTCGGCCGGCGAGGCTTACCTCACAGATGCCACCATCCGCGAGCGCCAGTGGCAGGCCAATGCCAATCTGAACTACGTCATCAACGACCATCACTCTGTGATACTCAACAATGTGTTCTCGGCCATCCGTCGTAAAAGCAACGACGAGATGTATCCCGATGATGAGATGAACAACGTGCCACAGCAGCTCACCAAGAATATCACCGGTCTGGGCTACCAGATACGCTATAACCGCTGGAATGCCAACGTGTTTGGTAAGATGTATCGCCTGTACAGCTCTACCAACAAGCTGATGGATCAGTTTACCGAGAACCAGCGCTGGGAGAAACTCTCCGACCGCAAGCAGCGCTACGGCTACGGTGCTGCCGCCACCTATTACATCCTGCCATCGCTGCAGGTGAAGGTGAGCTTTGAGCGCGCCTACCGTATGCCCGAAGCTGTTGAGATGTTTGGCGACGGACTGGTGCAGAAAGCCAACCCCGACTTGAAGCCTGAGAGCAGCAATAACCTGAATGCAGGACTGCTGTTCGACCAGACCTTTGGCGATCATCGCCTGCAGGCCGAGGTGAACTATATCTATCGCGACACCAAGGACTTTATCCTGAAGGGTGTGGCGCTGTTGAGTAATCCCACTACCAGCTACGACAATATCGGTAAGGTGCAGACACGCGGCCTCGAGGCTTCGCTGGGCTATGCCTACAAGCGCAACTTCCACATCAACGGCAATCTGACCTATCAGAATATCAAGGATAAGATGAAGTATCAGGAAACGCAGAATACCTACGTGGGCGATGGCATCAGCGAGAATATCACCTATGGACAGCGCCTGCCCAACATCCCTTATTTCTTTATGAACGGACATGCTGACTATCAGTTCTTCGACCTGGGCGCTAAGGGCAACAGCCTCTCGCTCAACTACGATGTGCAGTACATCCACGACTACTATCTCTCGTTTACCGGTCTGGGTGCTAAGGCCACCAAGAAGGTGATCCCCGAGCAGCTGAGCCACAGCGTTTCGGTAGGCTATAGTCTGTGCGATGGTCGCTACAGCGTGGTGGCCGAGTGCGACAATCTGACTAACGCTAAACTGTACGACAACTATCGTCTGCAGAAGCCTGGTCGCTCATTCAACGTTAAGTTCCGTTATTTTATAAGTAAATAAAACTCAGTAAGTTATGAAAAATTGCTTTAGAAATTCTATCATATTGGCCGCTATGGCCGTAGGTGTTCTGACAGCGTGCGAAGACGACCTGGCTGCCGAGCAGGAAACACCTAACGCCCCCTATATTCTGAGTCTGGGCGTAACATCAAATGGCAACACCACCTACTATGTGGTTTCTACCGACAATCTGATGGAGGGTACCATTAATGCCGTGGGCAAAGGCATCGAGCAGAATGGCTATCACGACTACCAGCAGGGCAGCAACAGCATCTTCTGCATCGGTGGTCTGGGCCTCACCAATGCTACTGCTGTGGTGCGTGGTGCCGACGGATTGCTGAAGGAGCAGGGCGAGTTTGTGTTCGACAACTCGCTGAGCGGTTTCTGTCAGGTGGATGATCGCACGATGGTGGGTCTCGAACTCCCCGTCAACAAAGAGAGTGGCTCGCAGCTCACCTTCTATACCGTTGATGCTCAGAGCGCAGCCATCCTGGATAAGAACGCCAGCACCACGGTTGACCCTATCGACCGCCTGGACTGGCCCTCTGTCACAGGCATGATGTATAGCGGCGGCAATCTTTACGTCACTTATACCCCTATGAACAGTCTTACCTTCGAGACGGCTTATACCGATACTTGTTTCGTGGCTGTTTATAGCTATCCTGATATGAAGTTTGTTGAGTTAATGAAAGATACCCGCATGGGTCCTGGTGGCTCGTGGGGGGCTTACAATGGCCTGATGAAGGACGAGCAAGACAATCTGTATGTGATGTCGAACTCGGCCCTCTCGAATGGCTATTCGCAGAGCACTAAGCATGCTGGTTTCTTGCGTATTAAGAAAGGCGCCACAACGTTTGATGCCGACTACTTCTTTGATTTCGAAGCTGCCACAGGCGGCTTGAAACCAGCCCACGTGGCTTATGTTGGTAATGGTCTTGTGTTTGCCGAGGTGAGCACGCTCAACCCACAGACAGCCAACGACCGCTGGGGCGATAAGAGCCTGAAGTGCTGCATCATCGATCTGGTAAACCAGACGGTAACCGATATTGACGGCATCCCCGTACATAATGGTAATGGTGGTCGCCGCTTTGCTTACCTGCACGAGGGCGGCTATGTTTATCTGCCCGTTTCCACCCCCGATGGTGTGTACATTTATCGTACAGATATTGCCACAGCCCGTGCTGAGCGTGGTGCCCGCGTATCAACCTCATTTGTTGGTGGATTTTTCCGCTTGTAATTTTTGAGTGAGTTAGCAGGAGTTAAACTGGAGTTATAGGGAGTTAGCAGGCGTTAGCTCCCTTTTTTTGTTGCATCATTTTGTTGTTAAAATTATTAAATTATTTTGCAAGTTGCAGGAAATGTCGTATTTTTGTTGCCGCAAGGAACTAAATAATCAGAAAAAGATGACGAAATGAAACGTAAAACTTGCAAACTGAAAATGCTTTTTGTGATGGCTGCATGCGGTTTGTGCACCACGGTTGCAGCGCAACAAAAAGACAATGACACCGACTGGATGAAAGATCTTTCCAGCCGAATCACTCTGAATGGTTATGCTCAGGGCGGTTGGAGCTATCAAGATCCAAACGGCGTGAAAACCAATGCTTACAACCTGAAACGAACGTTGCTATGGGCCAAGGCCAAGATCACCGACAGATGGTCGTTCCTGTTTATGCACGACTTCTCGAGCGTGGTGCAGGAGTTCTACACCGACTATCGTGTGAGTAATGGCAACGAGCTTACTGTGAGGTTAGGCCAGTTTAAACACTCCTACACGATGGAGAATCCCTTGAGCCCCACGCAGTTGGAGCTGGTGGATGTCTATTCGCAGGCGGTGCTCTATCTGGCTGGCGAAGGTCCCGATCCGCTTAATGGTGTGAACTATGGTCGCGACATGGGACTGGAGGTTTACGGCGATCTGGCTCAGGGTGTGCTTCACTACGAACTGGCCCTGATGAGCGGACAAGGTATCAACCGTAAGGACCTGAACAATCAGAAGGATTTTATTGCTAAGCTCGAACTGCGCCCCATGCCGGGCTTCCGCGTGGTGGCATCAGGCTATCTGGGCACGGGCAATGCTGTGGGCGTGGCTAAGTGGAACCCCGACATCAACGTAGGTGACAATTACAAGCGCAACCGCTATAGTGTGGGTGCTGAGTATAAGACGCAGGCCTACACAGGCAGCAAGTACAAGGAGGCTCGTCCGGCCTCAATCCGTGCCGAGTGGTTGGGCGGACAGGATGGCAATGTGGGCAGCCGCGGTGGCTACGTCACCACCTGCATCCCCGTGGTCGATGCCCTCGACATCGTGGCCAGCGGCGAAACCTTCGACCGCAACACCAAGGTAGAAGGCTGGGATCAAACCAATCTCACCATCGGCCTGCAGTACTGGTTCTATAAGAAGTGCCGCATGCAGCTGCAATACACCCGCTGCCTGTGTGGTGATCATATTAGTAGTAAGGATTATAATTGGCTGCAGGCGCAGATGCAGGTGGCATTTTGAAGAATTGAAAAATTTAAGAATTGAAGAATTGAAATGGTAATAAAGATATTATTTACAGTTATATTTCTGGTTGTGATGATTGGGGTGGGGCTCTACACCCGTAAGCAGGCCAGTAGTGTTGATGGTTTCGTGCTGGGCGGTCGTGCCGTGGGTCCATGGCTCACAGCCTTTGCTTTCGGAACAAGTTATTTCTCGGCTGTGGTCTTTGTGGGCTACGCTGGTCAGTTCGGTTGGAAATACGGACTCTCTTCTGCCTGGATAGGCATTGGCAATGCCATCATTGGCTCGCTCCTGGCATGGCTCTTGTTGGGGCGCCGCACCAAACTGATGACGCAGCATATCGAGAGTCGCACCATGCCCGATTTCTTCGGCACCCGTTTCAATGATCAGGGTTTGCGTGTGGCAGCATCTATCATCGCCTTTGTGTTTCTGATTCCCTATACCGCGGGTGTGTATAAAGGCATCTCTACGCTTTTCGAGATGGGGTTTGGCATCCCCTATGAGTTCTGTGTGATTGTGATGGCCATCCTCACCGCCGTTTATGTGATTCTGGGCGGTTATAAGGCCACGGCAATGAACGACTTCATCCAGGGTATCATCATGCTGTTTGGTATTGTGGCCGTTATTATTGCTGTGCTCAATGTGCAGGGCGGTCTCAGCGTGGCTGTAGATAAGTTGGCAGCGATGCCTGCCGACGACGACCACACCGTCAACGGCGGCTTTGCCACACTCTTTGGCCCTGACCCCTGGGGCTTGTTGGGTGTCGTGGTGCTCACATCCCTTGGCACCATGGGATTGCCGCAGATGGTAGGTAAGTTCTATTCCATCACCGACGAGAGTGCCATCAAGCGCGGCACCGTCATCTCTACTGTCTTTGCCTTCATTGTGGCTGGTGGCTGTTATTTCCTGGGTGGCTTCGGTCGTCTGTTCGGCATGCCTCCTGTATTGCCCAATGGCAAGTTGGCTTTCGATTCTATTGTCCCCTCCATGCTGGTCACATTGCCCGATGTGCTCATCGCCCTCGTGGTGCTGCTGGTGCTTTCGGCCTCTATGTCAACCCTAGCATCGCTAGTGCTCACATCCAGCTCTACCATGACGCTCGACCTTATTTATCGTGATAAGAAATCGCTGCCCGGCGAGGTTGAAGAGGGTGAGATTAATGATATCGTGTCCGAGAAGATAGAGCGCCGCAAGGTTGTAGTGATGCGCGTGCTCATCATGTTCTTCATAGCCATCTCGCTGCTCATCGCCCTCAATCCGCCCACGTTTATTGCGCAACTCATGGGTATCTCGTGGGGTGCGCTGGCAGGTGCCTTCCTGGCGCCGTTCATGCTGGGTCTCTACTCCAAGCGTGTCACCACCATGAGCGTGTGGGCCTGCTTCGTGTGGGGTGTGGGGCTCACGGTTGTCAATATGCTGGCGGGCAATCCCATCAACCCCATCAACTGCGGTGCCATCGCTATGGTGGGCGGTTTTCCCGTGGTGTGGATAGTCAGTCTGTTCACCCGTCAGATGTCGCAGGGCCGTGTTGATGCCATCTTTGAGTGTTACAATAATAAACAATAAAAAAAAGTATTTTTAATTTATGAAGAAATCTGTTTTAACCGTAGCTTTACTGAGTGTTGCCATCACCCTGATGGCTGCTTGCACAAGCAAGCCCAAGGCCGACAATCCCGCCTCAGCAGCTGTCGAGGCTGTAGAGGTGGCCGCCGAGGGTGAGTTGGCACCCGATTTTGAATTGCCCAATCTGCAGGGCACCACCACCAAACTGTCGTCGCTGCGCGGCAAGTATGTGGTGCTCGATTTCTGGGGCTCATGGTGCATCTGGTGCATCCGTGGCATCCCCCACATGAAGGAGGCCTATGCCAAGTATAAGGACAAGATGGAGATACTGGGTGTTGACTGTCGCGACACAGAAGAGAAGTGGCGTGCCGCTGTGGATGAGCACCAGCTGCCCTGGTTGCAGGTGCGCTGCCCCAACGAGCAGTTGCAGACCATCGCCGCGCAGTATGGCATCGAGGGCTTCCCCACCAAGATTGTCATTGACCCTCAAGGCAAAATCGCCAAGATTATCGTAGGTGAAGATCCCGCTTTCTACACCTACCTGGCCGAGCTCTTTAAGTAGTAAAAATCAGGCACAATAAAATCCCCGTCAGTTTATTCGCTGGCGGGGATTAATGTGTTTTAATAGGCGTGGTCGTCGGAGTGGAGTTCTTCTTTGGTAAGCTTCTTGCTGTCGATGGCGCGCCAGGCGTAGATGATGTAGGCCAGCACGAAGGGGACAAGCAGGGAAACCCAGAACATGGTGCGCAGGGTGAACTCGCTGGAGCAGGAGTTGGCTAGCGTGAGCGACGACTGCAGGTCGGCGGTAGAGGGGTAGTAGGCGGTGTTGTTCCAGGCTGAGCAGAGCAGCAGGGCCAGTACGGTGAGCACGGTGCCGATGCCTGCAGGCCAGATGCCGCCCACATAACTCTTAGAGAAAATGGTCTTGCCGATGCCGTAGAGCACCATCAGCACGCCCATGAGCAGCACTACCAGCAGATACCACATCTCCAAGAAATTGTTGAGATATTTGTAAGGCTCCATGTAGATGACGCCCTCGGCATTGTAAGCAAATCCGTCCTTGAGCAGCACGTGGGCCAGATAGGCCACAAACAGTACCAGGAAGGGTACGGCGGCACCTACCAAGCGTACGCTGCCACGCGAGCGGATGTCCTCGTCGGCCACATTGTTCATCACGTAGAGAATGCCCAGCACGCGTGCCAGGAATACTACAGCAAAGCCCAATACCAGTACCCAGGGATTGAGCAGGGCGTCGAGGCCGTGAGAGGCGTTGGCCCAGCGACTGATGATGGGCGTGATGGCGCCAGCATCAATCATGTTGTTCTTGGCCACGATGAAGTTGGAACCCTCGAAGAAGGTGGCCACAGCGCCGCCTAGCAGCAGCGGACCAACGATACCGTTTAATGTAAGGAAGAACTGGAACGTCTTGGGCCCCAGTATGTTGCCAATCTTATTCTGAAACTCGTAGCTCACAGCCTGCAGCACAAAGGTGAAGAGGATGATCATCCACAGCCAATAGGCACCGCCAAACGAGGTGCTGTAGAACAGGGGGAACGAGGCGAAGAACGCACCACCGAAAGTGACGAGTGTGGTGAACGTGAACTCCCACTTGCGACCGGTAGAGTTGTACACCAGTCGGCGCCCCTCTTCGGTGTAGCCTAATGAGCGTGCTACTGAATTGGCACCCTGAACAAATAACAGGAAAACCAGAAGTGCTCCCAACAACGAAACGATGAAGCACCAATAATGTTGCAAAAATTCGTATGTCATACGGCGGGTCCTTTCTTAATTTGCTTGAGTAAGATGTTGATTTCTACAGCCAGCATGGTGGTGAAGAGTATGAGGAAGAGGAAGAACGTGGTGATGACGCTCGACGACTGCAGATCGCTCACAGCCACCCATGTGGGCAGCATGTCCTGAATGGTCCAGGGCTGACGTCCGAACTCGGCCACCAGCCAGCCGCACTCCGAACCGATGTAGGCCAGCGGGATGAGGGCGATGGCCAGCCAATAGTGCCAGGCGGGTAGGGTGGTGATGTCGCGCTTGCCAAAAAGGAACTTGGGCCAGCGATAGCTCACGGCCAGGATAACGGCAAAGAAGGCGATGAAGAGGCAACCTACGCCAACCATGATGCGGAATGCCCAGAAATTAACGGCTACCGGTGGCACCAGCTGGCTCTTGTCCTTCACGTAACCATATCCAAAAAACTTAATATTTGAATTGAGAATGGATAATTGACGGTTGATAATGGAGTCGGGCGCGCCGTCGGCTTTGGCCTTGCGATAGGCTGCCAGCGCAGCGATGGCTTTCTTGCCGCGTGCTATCTTCTCGTCGGCACTAGGCTCAGTTTTTCCATCGGGGGTGGTATAGCCGTTCAGCAGGTCGTTGATGCCAGGCACGTAGCCCTGAGGGTCGTTGGTGGCCATGATGCTCAGGCCGTAAGGTATCTCGATACCCTCTACCAGCTTGAGTCCCTGCTCTGTGCCGCCATCGTAGAGTGCCTCCATGGCGGCCAGCTTCATCGGTTGCACCTCGGCCACGTCCATACCACTCTTATGACCTGTAGCCGCTGCCAGAAGCGCTGCCACCAAGCCCACGCCTGCGCCTATCTTCATGCTCTCGAGTGCCAGGCGCGTGTGGCGTTTCTTCATCAGATACCAGCAGCACACGCCCACGCAGAAGATGGCGCCGATGATCCATGACGAGGTGATGGTGTGACAGAATTTTGATACGGCAAAGGGCGAGAGTGCCACATCGGCAAAGCTCACCATCTCATTGCGCATCGTGTCAGGATTGAACTCGCAACCCACGGGATACTGCATCCAGGCATTAGCCACCAGAATCCACCAGGCTGAGATGGTGGCACCAAGACCGGTGAGCCAGGTAGAAGCCAGATGGAATCCGGCCGACACCTTCTGCCAACCAAAGAACATCACAGCCACAAACGTGCTCTCCATAAAGAAAGCCACGATGCCCTCTACGGCCAATGGTGCACCAAAAATGTCGCCTACAAACCAGGAGTAGTTGCTCCAGTTGGTGCCAAACTCAAACTCCAGGATGATGCCCGTGGCCACACCCATGGCAAAGTTGATGCCGAAGAGTTTCTGCCAGAACTTGGCCGACTCTTTCCAGAAGTCGTCTCTAGTCTGATAATACTTTGTTTCCACGATTCCCATGATCACCGCCAAACCCAGCGTCAGGGGAACGAAGAGCCAGTGGTAGATGGCCGTAAGTGCAAATTGGGCTCTCGACCAGTCGATCGTACCAGCATCGATGTTAAGAATTAGGTTTTGTAACATATCATTTAATGTTTAATGTTTAATCTTTAATGTCCAACAGCTGTGTGGCCACGAATTCAGCCTCATTGCCCTGCGCGTGCTCTTTCAGGAAATTGGGAAAGAAGAACACCTTGAGCACCGCGAAGATGATAAACAGCTTGATGAGTATGATGGCCCAAAGCGTCTTGCCAAGCGTCATCGAGCGAAACCCATCGTAATAAAGATGGAACACTTTGCAGAAAAAGTTGTTCTTAGCCATATAGATATCGCATAAAATGTTGGGGCAAATATACATTATTTATTTTTTATCGCCAAATATATGGGGCTGAAAGTGATAAAATTGGTCGAAAAGTCGCTAATTTTCCAATTTTTAATGTTGCTTAAGTGTTTGAAACACAAAATTTTTTGTTATTTCGTTGAAATAACTTAAATTTGCACCCGAAAATTATTAGAATGCGTTATGAATAAGAAAGTATTAATAAGTCTGATTGTAGTAATTCTTGTGTTGTGTGGCGCCGCTGCCTGGTTGTTTTTGAGTCTGCAGGAGCAGAAGCAGGTGGTACAGGATATGGAGGAGCTGGCCGAACTCGACAAACAGGAGATGGAGAATGAATATGAGCGTTTCACCATGCAGTACAGCGAGATGAAAACGCAGATTAATAATGACTCTATCATCGCTCAGCTGACTGAAGAGCAGATGAAGACTCAGAAGCTGCTGGAGGAGTTGAAGCAGGTGAAGGCCAGCGATGCCCGCGAGATAGCCCGACTGAAGAAGGAGCTGGCTACCGTGCGCGAGGTGCTGCGCGATTATGTTTATCAGATTGACTCGCTGAACCGTCTGAATGAGAATCTGAAGGCAGAAAACAGCCGTGTAAATGCCGAGCTCTCTGAGCGCAATGCCCAGGTGGCCGGTTTGAACAGCGAGAAGGCTTCTCTCTCCGAGAAGGTGGCAATTGCTGCCCAGCTTGATGCCACAAACATCCAGATGCAGATTCTGGGTAAGAACGGCAAGACAGCCAAGAAACTGAAGGACTGCAAGCAGATGCGCGTGAGCTTCAGCATCACCAAGAACGTGACTGCTGCTAACGGCAACCGCACCGTGTATGTGCGCATCCAGAACCCTGGCGGCAACACGCTGAGCGGTGGCGGCTCGTTTGCCTACGAGAACCGCAACATCGAGTGCTCGGCTAAGAAAGTGATTGAATATACAGGCGAGGAGACGCCTGTCACCGTATATTGGAATACTACCCAGATGCTGGAAGCCGGCGACTACCGCGTAAGCATCTTTGTGGATGGCAACATGATTGGAACGAAGACGTTTAGTTTTAATAAGTGATATGATGAAAAAAACTTTTGGAGTGTGGTTGCTTCTGATGGCTGTGCTGCCTGCTTCGGCTCAAAAAGTGCGTGTGAGCGACGGCACGTCGGGGACGCGCATATTGAGCTTGGATAGCTGTAGGCAGATGGCGCTGAGGAACAACAAACAGCTAGGTATTTCTAAACTTAAACAGGATGTGGCCGAGAATGCTCGCAAGTCGGCTCGCACCAAGTACCTTCCCCACGTGAGTGCTATAGGTACCTACGAGTTTACGAGCGAGGAGGTGTCGATCCTTAATGATGGGCAGAAGGCTGCCTTGGGCGGTCTTGGTACTTTTGTTGGTGGTACCCTGCAAAGCACTTTAGGCTCGCTGGTTGCCACTTTGCCGCCTGCTGCCCAAATGCAGATGGCGCAGGATATGGCCAAGGTAACAGAGGGCTTGAACCAGAGGGGGCAGAATATCGTTGATGCCTTCCGTACCGATACCCGTAACATCTTTGCAGGTTCTGTTGTGGTAACTCAGCCTGTATTTATGGGTGGTGCTATTGTGGCTATGAATAAGATGGCCGACATAGGAACAGAGATGGCTAAGAACTCGATGGATGCCCGCCGCCATGCCACGTTGTATCAGATAGATCAGGCTTACTGGCAGGTGGTTTCGCTCCATCATAAAAAGGCTTTGGCCGAGAGTTATCTCCAGCTTGTTAAGAAGTTTGATAGCGATGTACATAAAATGATCGACGAGGGCGTAGCTACACGTAGCGACGGACTGAGCGTGGATGTAAAGGTGAACGAGGCTGAAATGACCCTGACGAAGGTGAACGACGGCTTGGTGCTCTCGCGCATGTTGCTCAATCAGTTGTGCGGTCTGCCCTTGAACGAGCCTGTTGTCCTGCAGGACGAGCAGGCTGAGAATATAGCGGTAGTAGAGCTTACGCCGCAGTTGGATGTGGAACGTGCTGTGGCACATCGTCCTGAGCTGAAGCTTTTACAGAATACCGTTGACCTGAGTAAGCAGGCCACCAACGTGCTCAAAGCCGGCAACTTGCCTCAGGTGGCGTTGATGGGTGGCTATGCTGTCAGCAACCCTAACGTGATGAACGGTTTCGAGAAGAAATTCGCAGGTTTCTGGCATGTGGGCGTTATCGTTCGTGTGCCTATCTGGAACTGGGGCGATGTGATGTATAAGGTACGTGCCTCGAAAGGGGCCACCGCCATCGCAACCCTCGAACTCGACGAAGCCCGTGAGAAAATTGAACTTCAGGTTAACCAAACCACCTTTAAGGTTGACGAGGCTAACAAGAAACTAACCATGGCTCAGAAGAACATCCAGCGTGCCGATGAGAATCTTCGTACCGCTAACCTGGGATTCCAGGAGGGTGTTATCAGCCCTACTGTGGTGATGGAGGCTCAGACGGCTTGGCTGCAGGCTCAGTCTCAGAAAATTGATGCAGAAATTGATGTTAAACTGAGTCAGGTTGACCTTCAGAAGGCACTTGGCACGCTTGACATTGAATAACAAATATTGAACATAAAGATTTTAGATATTATGACAGAACAAGCTAAACGCCAGCATAACAACATACTGCTTGCTATTTTAGGTTTTGCTACAGTTGTGGTTATCGTGGCATTGATTGGATTCTTTGCGCTGGATCGTGATCCAGACATTATCCAGGGACAGGTAGAGGTTACAGAGTACCGTGTATCTAGCAAGGTGCCAGGTCGTATTCTTGAACTTCGCGTAAAAGAGGGCGACTATGTTAAGGTGGGTGATACACTTGCTATACTTGATGCCCCTGAGGTGCGTGCCAAGATGGAACAAGCCCAAAGCGCCGAGAGCGCCGCTGCGGCTTTGGAGTTGAAGGCTCAGAATGGTGCTCGCAAAGAGCAGATTCAGGGTGCTTTCTCTGTTCTTCAGCAGGCTAAGGCAGGACTTGAGATTGCAGAGAAATCTTACAATCGTGTGCAGCGCCTGTTCGACGAGGGCGTGATGAGTGCCCAGAAGCGAGACGAGGCTTTTGCCAATTATAAGGCCATGGAGGCTCAGGTAAAAGCTGCTCAGAGCCAGTATGATATGGCTGTGAATGGTGCACGTCGCGAGGATAAGATGGCTGCTGCTGCTCAGGTGGGGCGTGCCCGTGGTGCCGTGCAGGAGGTTAACTCTTATATTCACGAGACGGTTCAGGTGGCCCAGATGGAAGGCGAGGTTTCTGATGTTTATCCAAAGGTAGGTGAGTTGGTTGGTACTGGTTCGCCCATCATGTCGATAGCTGTGATGCAGGATCTCTGGGGTACATTCAATGTGCGCGAGGATCAGCTGAAAGGTATGCAGATGGGTAGTGAGGTGAACGCCTATGTGCCTGCGTTCGATAAAATCATCAAGATGAAGGTTTACTACCTGAAAGATCAGGGTTCATATGCCGTGTGGAAGGCCACCAAGGCTAATGGTCAGTACGACCTGAAAACCTTTGAGGTTAAAGCCCGTCCGGTTGAGAAGATGGAAGGCTTGCGCCCTGGCATGAGCTTGATTATTAAGGATTGAAGGCCTCGATTAAGTGAGAGCAAAGCCAAGCTTGCTTGAGCTATGCCGAACGTGAGAGGACTCAATACGAAGTATTAAAAATTGAAGAGTTGAAGAATTGAAGTACTTAGCTTTGATATGGGAGATAGCTTTGCGTGAGATGAAGATTCTGAAAAAGAATCCCATGTATGGCTTCTGTATGGTGGTTTTTCCGCTGTTGACGATGGTGTTTTTTACATCGCTGCTCGACGATGGCCTGCCGCAGGACTTGCCTGTGGGCGTGGTTGATCTCGATAATACCTCAACTACCCGTGCGCTCACCCGCAAGTTGGATGGTTTCCAGAACTCGCGGGTAGTGGCTCATTTCCAGTCGGTTGCCGAGGCGCGTCATGCCATGCAGGAAAACGAGATCTACGGTTTCCTGTATTTCCCAAAAGGCACTACCAGCAGTCTGATGGCGGCTCGTAGGCCCAAGATATCGTTTTATTATAGTAATGTGTCGCTGTCGGGCGGTTCGATGGTGATGAAAGATCTGAAGACCGTTTCCACCCTTGGTTCAGCAGCTGTAGGTATGGCCACGTTGCGTGCTAAAGGCGCTACCGACAAGCAGATTCAGGCTTTTTTGCAACCCATCCGTATCGACCTGCATCAGGTGGCCAATCCTTGGTCAAACTATAATGTGTATCTCTCTACCGTGTTTGTGCCTGGTGTGATGATGCTCTTTATGTTTCTGATATCCGCCTATTCGTTGGGCATGGAACTGAAGTTTAATCGTGGTAAGGAGTGGATCGAAAAGGCCGATGGTAAGATAGTTGTAGCCATCATTGGTAAGTATCTGCCTCATATATTGGTATTCTTGCTGCTGATGTTTTTCTACCAGTTCTACATCTATCATGTGCTCCATTTTCCACACGTAGGCGGTTGGATGATGGTAGTCCTCCTGTCTTTACTTGGCGTGTTTGGGTCTATCGGATTCGGTATCTTTGCTTTTGGCCTGATGCCTTCGTTGCGCATGTCCATGAGTATCTGTTCGTTGTGGGGCGTTCTTAGTTTCTCGCTGGCGGGTTCTGCTTTCCCGGCTATGGGTATGGATGCTCCTCTGCAGGCGCTCACGTGGCTATTCCCGTTGCGCCATTATTATATGCTATTCCAGATAACGGTATTTAATGGCTATCCGCTTATTGATGCCTGGTTCCATCTGGTAGCGCTGATAGGTTTCACGCTGATGCCTTGGTTTGTTATCAGTAAGATTAAAAATGCTATGCTCACTTATGTCTATATTCCATAAAATCATACAGGCTTTAAATGATGCCGCTTATATCTGGCGACAGGAGTTCAAGCAGGTGCTTCGCGACGAGGGCGTGCTGATTTTCTGTGTCATTGTGCCTTTGGTTTATCCGCTGCTTTACTCGTGGGTTTATAATAATGAGACCGTTCGCGAGGTGCCTGTAGTAGTGGTTGATATGTCGCATTCGCATCAGTCGCGCCAGTTTATCCGCATGTGCGATGCTTCGCCCGATGTGAAGGTGATCAGTCATGCATTAGACTTAGACGAAGCAAAAAGCTTAGTGAGTCGGCAGGTAGCAAAGGGTATCTATTATATTCCCGAGGATTTTGCCACGAAGCTGAATCGCATGGAGCAATCCACCATTAGCGTGTATTGTGATATGGCGCTGATGCTTACCTATAAAGCTATTTATCAGACGGCGATGGCTGTGAGCACCAAGATGGGTGCGCAGATGCAGGTGGCGCTGGCTGGCAACTATACTGCCCGTGAAGATGTGATAACTGTGAGCCCGCTCGAAGTAGAGGAGGTGCCGATGTTTAATCCCCAAGGTGGTTATGGTACATCGGTTTTGCCTGCCGTGCTGATGCTGATTATCCAGCAGACGTTGGCGCTTGGCATCGGACTGGCTGCCGGTACGGCTCGCGAGTCAAATCCTGATGGCGATCTGGTACCTGCTCATCCCGCTTATTCGGGCATCTATCGTATCGTAGGTGGTAAAGCGCTTTGTTATCTGATGGTGTATGCTGTTATGGGCACTTATCTGGTAGCGGTGGTGCCAAAGCTGTTTGGTTTTATGCAGTTGGCTCCTTGGCAGAATCTGATGGCTCTCATGGTGCCTTATCTGTTGGCCTGTGTCTTCTTTGGCATGACGGTTTCGTGCATGGTGCGCTATCGCGAGAATGTGATTCTGCTGATGGTGTTCATCTCGTTGCCGTTGCTGTTCCTGACGGGTGTTTCGTGGCCGCAAAGCAATATTCCTGGTGCATGGCAGGGCGTGTCGTGGATTTTCCCCAGTACTTTTGGTGTCAGAGCCTATCTGCGATTAAACAGTATGGGCGCCAGTATTGGTGATGTTACTTTCGAGTTGCGCTGTCTTTGGGTTCAGGTGGCTTTCTATTTTGGTATGGCGTGCCTGGTATATGGTCATCAGTTGCGTGAGACGCGCCGGCATTTACACTTAACGGATTAGGATTATGAGAAAGTGGTTGGTCATCGCATTAGTTTGTTTCGCCACCTGCCTCAAGGCGCAGGAGGTGGAGAAGGCTGCGCTGCTGCCTGATACAACATTCTCGTTGCCACCGATGACGTATTGCGGCACTATCGCTACCTTTCCTTATATCGGTAGCACTTTCGCCAGTCTGGGCAACTGGGAGTTGCATCCCGGACTCAACGCGTCGTTTTCGGCAGCAGCCATCTTCGGACTGGGCAGTCATGCCAGCAGCGGTTTTTCCAATAGCGCCGCTGTGATGTATGCCGGACAGTTGATGCCTAAGCTCTCGTTCTCGATAGGTGGCTATAGCTCGTTCCTCGACTATGGGCGCCACCAGATGCGTGATGCCGGACTCACGGCGATGCTCAACTATCGCTTTGATGAGCATTGGGAGGCAGGCATTTTTGCACAGAAGTCGATGATGCACCCCCGCATGCCGCTGCAGAACATGTGGTGGCTGGGCGATGATTTTGGCGACAAGATAGGCGCCACGGTAAAATATAACGTGAATCTCAACTTCAGTTTCCAGCTGAGTGTGTGGAATCAGCGAAATAGTTTTGATAACAGATGGTAAAAAGATATTTTATTTGGTTGAGTTATGATGGCACCAACTATCATGGATGGCAGGTGCAGCCCAACGGCATTTCCGTTCAGGGCGAGCTGCAAAGGGTGCTCTCAACCTTACTCCGACAGGATATTAGTATTACGGGCGCAGGTCGTACGGATGCAGGTGTGCATGCCCGTGTGATGGCGGCACATTTTGACATCTCCTCTGATCCCGCGAATGAGAGGGCAGCTATCGACTGTCAGCAGTTGGCGTATAAGATGAACCGCATGCTGCCTCAGGATATCGTGGTTGATAGGATTGAGGAGGTTTCGCTTGATATGCATGCCCGCTTCTCGGCCACCGAGCGCACGTACCATTATTATATACACACGCGTAAGGACCCCTTCCTGCGCCATTATTCGTGCGAGATTCATTATCCGCTGGATTTCGAGGCGATGAACGAGGCTGGTCGTATTCTCATCACCTATGAGGATTTTGGTGCATTCTGCAAGGCGCATTCCGATGTGAAGACCACGCTCTGCCACGTCACCCGTGCCGAATGGATACAAACGGGCGACACGTCCTGGTATTTTGTGATCACGGCCAATCGCTTCCTGCGCAATATGGTGCGTGCTGTGGTTGGCACATTGGTTGATGTGGGCCGCGGCCGACTGTCGCTCGATGAGTTTCGTGGTGTGATAGAGGGCAAGCGCCGCAGCGATGCTGGCGACTCGATGCCCGGCAACGCGCTGTTCCTCGAAGACGTGAAATACTGATTTAATTGATAATTGACGATTGATAATTGAGAGTTCAGGATAATGTGGTTATTTTTAGCATTTATGTCGGCGGCTTTGTTGGGCTGCTATGATTCGTTGAAGAAGCATGCCTTGAAGGGTAATGCGGTTATTCCCGTGTTGTTTCTTAACACCTTGTTTTCAAGCATTATATTCATCCCGTTCATCGTGCTGAGCGGTGCCAGCCATGTGCTCGACGGCACTATTTTCCATGTGGCCGAAGGTGGCTGGGATATGCACAAGTATATTCTGCTGAAGTCGTTTATCGTGCTGTCGAGTTGGATTCTGGGCTATTTCGGTATGAAGCATCTGCCCCTTACCATTGTTGGCCCTATCAACGCCACGCGCCCTGTGATGGTGCTGGTGGGAGCGCTGCTGGTGTTTGGCGAGCGCCTGAACCATTGGCAATGGATAGGTGTGATGCTGGCCATCGCCTCATTCCTGTTGCTCAGTCGTAGTGGCAAGAAGGAGGGTATCGACTTTAAGCACGACCATTGGATTTACATGATTGTAGGCGCTGCTGTGCTGGGAGCCATAAGTGGTCTTTACGATAAATTCCTGATGGCTCCTGTAGAGAGTGGTGGCGTAGGGCTCGACCGTATGATGGTGCAGTCGTGGTATAATCTCTATCAATGTATCATGATGGGCGCTATGTTGTTGCTGCTGTGGTGGCCTAAGCACGAGCAGACCACACCGTTCCATTGGTCGTGGTCGATAGTTGGTGTCAGTCTGTTTCTGAGTATTGCCGACTTCATGTATTTCTACTCGCTCAGTTTGCCCGAGGCTATGATTTCGATTGTGTCGATGATTCGTCGTGGTAGTGTGATTGTGAGCTTTATGTTTGGTGCGATGTTCTTCCACGAAAAGAACCTCAAGGCCAAAGCCTTCGACCTGGCGCTTGTGCTCCTCGGAATGGTATTCCTCTACATTGGTAGTAAATAATTATTTTAGGCACGGATTACACGGCTTTAATAAATTAAAGACACGGCTTTTATCGAGCTGTGTCTTTTTTATGTACTTATAGCCGTGTCTCTTTTTTTAAAAGAACCGTGTAATCCGTGCCTTAAATATACTGTGCCTATTTCTTTTCTTTGCGTTTACGTTTCTTCGACGAGAATAAATCTCTAATGCCGTTGAAGTCTTTTTTCATAATCAGACCGATGCCTTGGGTGTTCAGACTCGACTTCGTGAAGTAGCGGTCGTTGGTCTGGTTATACACCTTCAGCGCCAGGTTGCCGTTGGGGTAGAGGAGATACTGCACGTCGAAGTCGCCGATAAACGATGGATTGGCTTGCGTAGCGTTGTCGCGATAGCCAAACTGTCCGTTCAGCAGCAGTCGGTTGTTCAGCATACGTCCGTTGATGATGCCCTCGTATTCTGCATTATGCCAGCCCTCATTACCAGTCGAGATGTTGGCACCGAAGTTCCAGTTGTCGTTCTTGATAAACTGGTTGATGAGCGTGTTGATTTGCGATGAGAGGGTACCCGACAGGAAACTCTGCATGGCCAGCGATGTCTGGTCGGCACGCTCGCCTGTGGCGCTGCTGCTGTTGTTGGCACCCTGGTTGTAGAATCGGCCGATAGCCAACAGATACACCACCTGCTGGTTCATCTCCTGCTGTCCGTTGATCACCGAGCGTACCATCTGCTGCTCATCAGCATTTACCGTAGGCATCTCCAGGTCGAAGTCCACCTGTGGTGCTGCCGGCTGTCCGCCGATGTTCATCAAGCAGTTCACGCGGATGGTGTTGTTGCTGAACGAGTTGCCGATATTCAGGTCGCTCAGGCTCACGCCGCTCACGGTATATACTGCCTGCAGGTTGAGTGCTGCCTGATAAGGATCGCCACCGAACACGATGGTACCGCCACGGTTGAAGGTGAAGTTCTTCTTGATGATGTTCTGTATCGTGATGCCGTAGGTGCCATGATCCACGGTATAGGTACCAAACATGTTGAATGAGCCCTTGTTGTGGAAGGCAGCTCGCAGCGAGCCGTTGCCATAGAGGGTGATATGATCCTTGGTACCCTCGTCCATCAGCAGTTTCAGAGCTGCCTGTGGCGTGGCGTTTATCTGGAAGTTGATGTAGATATCCGTATCGTCGGCGCGCGAATTCGTGCGCTCTGGGTTAGCCGTACTTGCCGGGCTCGTCATACTAGTCTGGCCGGCGTCGCCGGTCTCCCACGAGATAAACTCCTGGTTGCTGATGGCGTCGGGGCTGGCGGCGTTATACACGAATACCGTGCCCGGCTGTGGCGTCACGTTGCAGTTGATGATCACGTCGTTGCCATGCCCGCTGATGGTTACGTCGCCTGTGGCATAAACCGTACCATAGAAGTTAGAGTCGCCAAAGTCGTTGAAGTCGTAGGCCAGCAGATTGTTGGCATCCACCTTCAGGTCGTAACTCATATTAGTCAGGTGCTGGTGGTGTATGCCGCCTGTCAGTATGCCCTCATGCCCCAAGGCATCTGTCAGGCGCATGTTGTGCAGCTCTATCTCGTCGGGAATCATGATAACCGTGTCGCGCTCCAGCTTATAGGTGGTGTTGAGTGCAGTCACGCTGGCTTCACCATCCACCACCAGTTGACCGGTCAGGTTGATGTTGTCGAGCGTGCCGGCCAGGCGTACCTTTCCATCGGTTCTGCCCGTGATGCTTGAGAGGAAGCTCTTGGTGAAGTTGTGCATGAACTCGATATTAGTGCCGTCGGCCTCGATACCCAAGTCGATGGTGTTGTGAACGGGTGATACATAGCCGTTGATGCGCGTCTTGGCGTTAGGTCCATCGTCGGCCACGGCATGGATATCTATCTGCTGCGCTTCGTGGTTCCAGTTGGCCAGGGCGTGCAGCACGCCCATGTTACCATTTTCAAACTTAAACTCGTCAACCGTCAGGTCGGCATTGGCCTTGAAGTCGCCAAAGAGCGATGAGGCATTGGCTCTGCCGCTGGCTTTTCCGCTGAACTCTACGCTATGGAAATTCACCAGGTCGAGAATATATCCCACCTCCACCTCGCGCAGATCCACCGTTAGCGAGTCGCTCTCGTTTTTCGATGCGATGCCATCCACGATGATGTGCTGGTTGCCGTGCTGTACGGAGAAGTGGTCCACCAGCAGGAAATTGTCGGTATAGAGCACATCCGATGGCTCGATATCCCATCCTTCGTCCCTCAGAATGATGTGTGAGGGCATCACGCGGAAGTGAGCTTCTGGCTTGTTGGCCACGTTGTGGTAGAGCTGCATGATGGTGTTAAACTCGCCGCTCATGCGCTTGGCTTCAGCGTGGTTGTCCCATACGAGCGAGGTGGTGAGATTATTGTTGGCCGCATGTGCCGACAGGCCCATGTCAAGGCGCTGCCCGTTGTCCATCATCTTCTGGATGTTCATGTTCAGGCGCAGGGTGTCGGCAGGCGATGAGATATTCACGAAACCTTCTTCATAGCGCGAACCGTTGTAGGCGAAAGAAGGCGCGTTGCCGTTCAGATAGAGCTCGTTGGTATAGTCGTTTACGCGTGCTTGCAGGTTCACGGGCTGGTTCAGCTGCAGGTCGATATTGAAGATGCGTCGCAGCCAGTCGCTTTTGCTCACCATCAGTCGCAGGGCAAAGTTGTTGCTGGTCTTGGTGGTGGCAGCAGGCAGAATGGGCAGGGTGGGGAGTTTGCTCTTCAGCAGGTTGGTGAACGAGGCTGCCAGCGTCTTGAAGTCGAACTGTCCTTTCAGTTCGGCATCTGCAAAGTCGCTCTTCAAGGTCAGGAAATGAATATCATCCCGCTGCCCTGTGGTGATGTTCAGGTTGTCAAGTCTGTAGGCGGGATGGTGGTAGGTGGCTGAAATATGGAAGTTGCTCAGGCGGATATTGCCCTGGGCGTCGTTCAGGTTGCGCGCTGCTAGGTTAGCTTCAAGTTGTCCGCTGAGCGTGGCATTCTCCCATTGGTCGGTCAGATGCAGCGCTTGCGGATTGTAGCGCTCTATGTTAGCATGCAGTTTGATGGCGTGGCGACTGTTGGCAGCATTCACGTGCTCATCGGCAAGCTCAGCTTTGATTTGAGCTTCCAGGTTCGGGTCGTTGATATCGAATACGCCCGCGATGGCTTCCTGGTTGTAGCTGCCACTCAGAGCCATATTATGATAGGTGTAACCTTTGTAGTCGAAGTCGCTGATCACGCCGTTCACGTTCACGTCGGGCTTATTGCCTTCGTGGAGCACGCCGTTAAGCTTGAGTTCGGTAGAGAGCGTGCCCAGATGCTCGTTGGCCAACAGCTGCTGCAGGTTCAGCGCGGCAATCTCTACGCTACCCGCAAACGTCTGGTCGTCGGCCAGATTCATGTTTACTTTAGCATCGCCAACACCCGTATGCATGTCGGCTTGCAGCAAGCCTGCTCCCTGCTGGTTGCGCTCGCAAACTGCCGATAACTGCACACCGTTCAGGCGGGTCAGCTCTGTAGGAATCTGTGGAAAAGCGTTGGCCAACTGGTTGATGAAATCGTTGGATACAGCCAGATGGTTCAGCTGCCAGTTCCACGAAGCGCGCTTCTGCCAGTTGGCTATCCAGCCATGAGCGTCGAGGTCGAAATCGTGACCTGCTGATACTATCTGCAGACTGGGAATATTCACTTGCGAATCGGTTCCGTGGAATCGGGTTGCTAGCGATATGCTCTTTGATAGATTCTTTAGCTTTGGAACGAAACAGGCTAGTTCTGAGGGTGTTACAGATGTGTTAGATATCTTGCCTTGGTAGCTGATTGACTCCTTCTGCAGGCGTCCGTTCACCATCTGATAGTTGGCATTCAGGGTGTCTATCTGCAGGCGAGAGTGTGGCAGTTCTACCAGCAGATTCTGCAGTTGCGCCTGGTGGCGCCCGGCTGCCAGATAGAATTTCATGCGCTTCACGGTGAGTCCGCAACGCTCCTTCATCTCCAGTCTTTTCACGTTCACGTTCAGCGAGTCGTCGGTGAGCGCCTTCAGATTGATGTGGGCGCTCAGGTTGCTCACCCTGATGTGGGCAGGGTTGAAGATGCCCGCCGTGTGTGGCTGGTCGGTCTGGTCGAATGTCACACTTGAGCGGCGTATGATGAGCGAGTTGATACGCAGGTCGAGTGGGGTATGCTTGGTGGTGTCTTTCGACGCCAGCGAGTCGAGCACAAACTGGAAGTTGGGCTTACTCTGTGCATGTGCTTTATATAATAAGAAATGTGCACCAAACAGCTGGGCTGACGAAATGGAGATTTTGCCATCCATCAGCGGTAGCAGTTCCAGGCGCACCGACAGGCGACCCACGCGCAGCATATCTTTCTGCTGTTGGTCTTCGATGCGCACATTATCAATAATGATACGATTGAAGAATCCCAAATCTATGCGCCCCACCTGTACGTTGGTGCCTAATTTTTGGGAAACAGCTGCTGCTATCCTGCCTGCAAGATAGGCTTGAGCCTGCGGTATATGAGATACGGTCATGAGGGTTGCATTCAGCAGAATGACACCCCAAATTGTCCAGCTAATGAATCTTTTGAGTAACTTCACGGAGCAAAATTACGACTTTTTGTCGTGATTTAGGCTTTTTTTTTCCATTATTTGATGAAATGTGGCTTTTTTTATGTAATTTTGCACTCGCAACGAGACTATTCAATATAATTTCTGATATAAATGGCAAATGTGATTAAGTTACGCAAAGGCTTAGACATTACCCTTGAGGGCAAGGCCGAGGAGAAGAAAATCCAACTGAAATCAAACGGCAAGTATGCGCTTGTTCCCGATGATTTTGAGGGTGTGACTCCAAAGGTTGTTGTCAAGGAGGGCGATCATGTCAAGGCCGGGGATGCCTTGTTCGTCAACAAGCTGTATCCCGAGGTGAAGTTTGCCTCGCCAGTTAGCGGTACCGTCCGCGAGGTGGTGCGTGGTGAACGTAGAAAGGTGCTCTGCGTGAGAGTGGATGCCGACGAGACGCAGACTTATGTAGATTTCGGCAAGAAGGACGTCAGCAAGCTTGCGGGCGATCAAGTGATTAACGCGCTGTTAGAGGCCGGTATCTTCGGCTACATCAATCAGTTGCCTTATGCTGTTTCGACCAATCCAAGTGTGCAGCCTAAGGCAATTTTCGTTTCGGCTCTGAGAGACAAGCCTCTGGCTGCCGACTTCGAGTTTGAGGTGAAGGGCCAGGAGCAGGACTTCCAGACTGGTTTGACAGCTCTCTCAAAGATTGCTAAGACCTATCTTGGTGTAGGTGTAGGCTCACAGCTTGAGGGTGTGAAGGACGTCGAGGTGAACGTGTTCGACGGCAAGTGCCCTGCAGGTAACGTGGGCGTACAGGTGAACAACATCGACCCTGTGAACAAGGGTGAGGTGGTTTGGACCATCGGCGACCCATCGGTAGTGCTGTTCATCGGTCGCTTGTTCAATACTGGTAAGGTAGATCTGCGCCGCACAGTAGCCCTTTGCGGTAGTGAGGTGAAGAACCCTGCCTATGTGGATATGCTGGTGGGTGAGGAGCTCTCTACGCTGCTCAGCAACAGCTACGACGCCCAGAAGAGCGTGCGCATCATCAATGGTAATGTGCTGACAGGCCGCCCCACAACGAAGGACGGATTCCTGGGAGCCCACACCAGCGAGGTGACCGTTATCCCTGAGGGTAACGATGCCGACGAGATGCTGGGATGGATTCTGCCACGCTTCAAGCAGTTCTCTGTGAACCGTAGCTATTTCTCATGGCTGTGTGGCAAGAAGCAGTATGCACTCGATGCCCGCGTGAAGGGTGGTGAGCGCCACATGATTATGAGTGGCGAGTACGACAAGGTGCTGCCTATGGACATCTATGGTGAGTATCTCATCAAGGCCATCATTGCTGGTGATATCGACCGCCAGGAGGCGCTTGGTATCTACGAGGTGAGTCCAGAGGATTTCGCTCTTGCAGAGTTCGTGGATAGCTCTAAGTTAGAATTGCAACGCATTGTACGTGAGGGCCTTAACATCCTCCGCAAGGAAAATGCTTAATGTTCAAATGTTCAATTTTCAATAGACAATGAAAGCATTACGAAATTATCTCAATAAGGTAAAACCGAACTTCGAGGAGGGTGGCAAGCTGCATGCTTTCCGTTCGGTTTTCGATGGCTTTGAGACATTCCTTTTTGTGCCTAACGACACAGCAAAGGCAGGTGGCGTGAACATTCACGACGCTATCGACTCGAAGCGCATCATGAGTATGGTGGTTATCGCCCTGATGCCTGCCATGCTGTTTGGTATGTATAACATCGGCTATCAGAACTACCTGGCTGCCGGCACGCTCGCTACAGCTTCATTCTTCGAGCTGTTTGCCTACGGTTTCCTGGCTGTGCTACCCAAGATTCTGGTGAGCTACATCGTAGGTCTGGGCATCGAGTTTGCCTGGGCACAATGGAAGGGTGAGGAGATCCAGGAGGGTTACCTCGTTTCTGGTATCATCATTCCGCTGATTATTCCTATCGGTTGTCCGCTGTGGATGCTGGCTCTGGCTTGCGCCTTCTCGGTCATCTTCTGTAAGGAGATATTCGGTGGTACTGGTATGAACATCTTCAACCCTGCTATTGCAGCACGTATGTTCCTCTTCTTCGCTTATCCTTCGAAGATGACTGGCGACACCGTTTGGGTGGCTCAGAACTCTATCTTCGGTCTGGGTAACGACCTGCCCGACGGATTCACCGCTGCTACACCACTTGGTGAGCTGGCACAGAACATCACTCCTGATGCCTCTATCCTGGATATGGCGCTCGGATTCATTCCCGGCTCTATCGGTGAGACTTCGCTCGTAGCTATCGCTATTGGTGCTGCTATCCTGCTGTGGACGGGCATCGCCTCTTGGCGCACCATGCTGAGCGTATTCGTAGGCGGCACGCTGCTGGCTCTTATCTTCGAGCAGACTGGTCAGGGTATGACCTGGTGGCACCACTTCGTGATGGGTGGCTTCGCTTTCGGAGCTGTGTTTATGGCTACCGACCCTGTTACCTCATGCCGCACCACTACCGGACAGTACATCTACGGATTCCTGATTGGCGCTATGGCCATCATCATCCGCGTGCTGAATGCCGGTTATCCTGAGGGTATGATGCTTGCCATCTTCTTTGGCAACATGTTTGCTCCTACTATCGACCACTTCGTTGTGGAGCGCAATATCTCGAAACGCCAGAAAAGATTGAAGAATTGAAAAATTGAAGAATTGAAGATATGGCTAAGTTAAATACAAATTCGAACTCGTACATTATTATATATAGTGCGATTCTTGTGGTCATCGTGGCCTTCCTGCTGGCCTTTGTCTATCAGGCTCTGAAGCCTATGCAGGATGCTAACGTGGCACTTGATGTGAAGAAGCAGATTCTCTACTCGCTCAACATCCGCAACCTGGATGGTGCCGAGGCCGAGGCAAAATATGCCGAGGTGGTAAAGGCCGAGAAAGAGGACGATGAGAATGGCCAGAAGGCTTATGAGTGCCAGATTGATGGTAAGAACGTCGTTGTAGTATCGCTCAAGGGCATGGGCCTCTGGGGTGGCATCAGCGGTTATCTGGCTATCGACGAAGAGGGTAAGGTTTATGGTGCCCACTTCAACCACGAAGGTGAGACCGCTGGTCTGGGTGCTGAAATCAAGGACTCTCAGGAGTGGCAGGAGAAGTTTATCGGCAAGCAGATCTGGGACGAGCAGGGCAACGTGATCCTCTCGGTTGTTAAGAAGGTGGACAATCCTGACAGCCAGGTTGACTGCGTGACTGGTGCTACGCTCACTTCGAATGGCGTTGACGCTATGCTGAAGGACGGCTTGAAGGACTTTAAGACCTACGCCTTCGGCAAGCTGCTCGAGACTGTTGCAAATACTGATTCAACTAAAGTAGTGGAGGAATAAGACTATGGCATTATTCAGTAAACAAAATAAGGAGGTTTTCACAAACCCGTTGAATGTAGATCATCCTATCCTCGGACAGGTATTGGGTATCTGCTCGGCGCTGGCTGTGACATCGCAGCTCAAGCCCGCCATCGTGATGGGTCTGGCTGTAACTGTTATCACAGCCTTTTCTAACACCATCATCTCTATCATCCGCAACACTATCCCTAACCGCATCCGTATTGTGGTTCAGCTGGTGGTTGTGGCTGCGCTGGTAACAATCGTATCACAGATTCTGAAGGCTTTCGCTTACGATGTGAGCGTGCAGCTGAGCGTATATGTAGGATTGATTATCACCAACTGTATCCTGATGGGTCGCCTGGAGGCGTTTGCCATGCAGAACAAGCCTTGGCCTTCGTTCCTCGATGGTGTGGGCAACGGTCTTGGCTACGCTATGATCCTGGTCATCGTGGGTGCCGTTCGCGAGTTGCTGGGCCGTGGCTCTCTGCTGGGCTTCCAGATTATCCCCGATGCCTGCTACGATTTCGGTTACGTGAACAATGGTATGATGACGATGCCTGCTATGGCGCTGATTCTCGTGGGATGTGTGATTTGGGTTCATCGTGCTTACTTTTATAAGGAGAAATAAGATATGGAACACGCAATATCATTACTATTCAGGTCGATCTTTGTCGACAATATGATCTTCGCTTTCTTCCTCGGCATGTGCTCTTATCTGGCTGTGTCGAAGACTGTGAAGACTTCGCTGGGACTCGGTCTCGCCGTGACCTTCGTGCTCACCGTGACCGTTCCTGTCAACTATCTGTTGCAGACCAAGGTGCTGGGCCCCGACTGTCTGGTTGAGGGTGTAGATCTCAGTTACCTGTCGTTCATCCTCTTCATTGCTGTTATCGCAGGTATGGTGCAGCTGGTTGAGATGACGGTTGAGAAGTACTCGCCATCGCTCTATGCTGCGCTGGGTATCTTCCTGCCTCTGATTGCCGTTAACTGCGCCATCATGGGTGCTTCGCTGTTCATGCAGCAGCGCATCCTGATGGATCCTTCTAACTCGCAGGCCATCACCAGCGTTTGGGATGCCATCATCTATGGCTTCGGCTCTGGTATAGGTTGGGCGCTGGCTATCGTAGCCATGGGTGCCATCCGCGAAAAGATGCAGTATTCGGATGTACCCAAGCCCCTGCAGGGTCTCGGCATTGTGTTTATCACCGTGGGCCTCATGGCTATGGCGATGATGTGTTTCTCTGGCTTAAACATTTAATAAGGTATGGCACAGTTTATAGCATATAGTATAGGAGTGTTTCTCCTGGTAATCATCCTGCTGGTGATTATCCTGTTGGTGGCTAAGAAGTATCTCAGCCCCAGCGGCAACGTGAATATTACAGTCAACGGCGACAGGGTGCTGAACGTGCCTCAGGGCAACAACCTGATGGCTACGCTCAACGAGAACGGCATCTTCCTGCCTTCAGCCTGTGGCGGTAAGGCTAGCTGCGGACAATGTAAGGTACAGGTGCTTGAGGGCGGTGGCGAGATTCTCGACTCAGAGAAGCCTCACTTCTCGCGCAAGCAGATCAAGGACCACTGGCGCCTGGGTTGCCAATGCAAGGTGAAGGGCGACCTGAAGATTCATGTAGATGAGTCGATTCTGGGTGTTAAGGAGTACGAGTGTACCGTTATCTCTAACAAGAACGTGGCTACCTTCATCAAGGAGTTTAAGGTGCAGCTGCCTGCTGGTGCTCACATGGACTTCCTGCCTGGTTCGTATGCTCAGATCAAGATTCCTAAGTTTGATTGCATCGACTATGATAAGGACTTCGATAAGTCGTTGATTGGCGACGAGTATCTGCCTGCATGGGAGAAGTTCGGCCTGTTCCCACTCAAGTGTAAGAACCCCGAGGACACCATCCGTGCTTACTCTATGGCCAACTATCCTGCCGAGGGTGATGTGTTCATGCTCACCGTGCGTATCGCCACACCTCCTTTCAAGGCCGACCGTTCGGGCTTCATGGATGTGAACCCTGGTATCGCTTCATCGTATATCTTCTCGCTGAAACCTGGCGACAAGGTAATTATGAGCGGACCTTTCGGCGACTTCCACCCACACTTCGACTCGAAGAAGGAGATGATTTGGGTTGGTGGTGGTGCCGGTATGGCGCCTCTGCGTGCACAGATCATGCACATGACCAAGACGCTGCATACCACCGATCGCGAGATGCACTACTTCTATGGTGCACGCGCGCTGAACGAGGTGTTCTATCTCGACGACTTCCTGGGACTGGAGAAGGAGTACCCCAACTTCCACTTCCACCTGGCGCTCGACCGTCCCGACCCCGCAGCCGATGCTGCTGGCGTAAAGTACACACCGGGATTTGTTCACAACGTGATGTTCGAGACCTATCTGAAGGACCACGATGCTCCCGAGGATATCGAGTACTACATGTGTGGTCCTGGTCCTATGTCGAAGGCCGTTGTGGGCATGCTCGACTCGCTCGGCGTAGATCCCGAGTCAATCATGTACGATAACTTCGGCGGATAATCCGTTATCCCCCGCAAATCATAAAAAAAAGTGCAGCGCCATCAAGGTTACTGCACTTTTTTTGTATTGTTACTACGTGGGAATTTTAATATTATTTGTTTAGTTGTTTAACAGGGAAGGTAAAATATGTGTCGGGGAATGGCTCGTTGCTGAGTGTAAAGTGCCACCACTCTGTGTCTAAAGGCTTGAAACCATGAGCAAGCATCGCGCGGCGCAGAATCATACGGTTTTCGAACTGTTTGGCTGTGATACTCCGCTTCGGCTCGGCAGTACTCTTTGAGTTGTCGCCTGTGTATTCGCCCGTTTCGGGATTACCACAGAAATCTGGATGACTCTCTGGTCCAAACCAGTCGAATGTACCGCCCATGTCGAGTTCCTTCTCTGTTGTCATGTCGAAGAGGGTCAGGTCGACGGTGGAACCGCGAGTGTGCCCGCTGCGCTCGTAGATATATTCCTGCTCGAAGAGCACGCTCTTGTCGAGGTCGGGATAGAAATATGGTTTCATTATCGTGTCAGCGAGATTTTGCGCCCAGCGCACAAAGTGATCTACTCCCTTCTGTGGGCGGTAGGCATCGTAAATTTTCAGTCTGTATCCTTGCTTCATCACGTCGTCGCTTACCTCCTTCAGTGCCTTGGCTGCCTGCTTGGTAAGCAAGGCTGTAGGCTCCTCATAACCATCAATGCGCTTGCCCACAAAGTTGTAGGTGCCATAGTAGCGAATCTCTAAGATGGCATCTGGAACAGAATCTGTCAATGTTACAAACTGACTGCTATCATCTGTCAAACTGACGACAGCATTATCTTTAATGTTATTACAGCTAATTATAATATTAGCACCGCAGATAGTCAGGATGGCGGCGAGCAACCATTGCATAATCGTTTTCATTGTATTTTTTTGTTACAGATTAGATGTGGCAAATATAATGTTTTTTTTGAAAGAAACACCATATTATCTAAAAAAAATGCCCTTTTTTCGTAAAAAGGGGCATTATATCAGTATTTCGCGGGCGCGGGCTATTTGTTCGGCAGTGGGCGGAGCAACATCCTTTAGCGAATAGGGCACGCCCAGATTGTCCCACTTGAAGGTGCCCAGGGTGTGATAGGGCAGAACCTCTACCCGCTGCACGTTTGTTAGCGTGTCGATGAAGTGGCGCAGCTGGGTGAGCTGGGCCTCGTCGGTGGTGATGCCGGGCACCAGCACGTGACGAATCCACACGGGCTTTTGGATTTCCGACAGATAGCGGGCGCAGTCGAGGATGTGCTCGTTGCCGTGGCCGGTGAGCCAGCGGTGGCGCTCGCTGTCGATGTGCTTGATGTCGAGCAGCACCAGGTCGGTGGCCTGCATCAGGCGCTCGAACTTACCGAAGAAAGGCTCCTGTCGGGTGAAGGGCTGGGCAGACGTGTCAAGACAGGTGTTGATGCCGCGACGATGGGCTTCTTCAAACAGGTCGATGAGGAAATCGATCTGCAGCAGCGCCTCGCCACCACTCACGGTGATGCCGCCATCTGGGCCCCAGTAGCTGCGGTAGCGCTCGGCCTTGTCGAGCAGTTCGGCTACGGTAGCCGTGGTGCCACAGGTGTCGGAACCCAGGCGCCATGTGTCAGGGTTGTGGCAGTAGCGACAACGCATCTGACATCCCTGCAGGAAAATCAGAAACCGAATCCCTGGCCCATCAACAGAGCCAAAGGATTCGGTAGAGTGTATATAGCCTGTAGTACTCATTACAGACTTTCGTGAGATTGACGTGCAATAACATCCTCCTGCTGCTCGCGAGTGAGGTCGATGAACTTCACGGCGTAACCCGACACGCGGATGGTGAAGTTAGCATACTCGGGCTTCTCGGGATGCTCCATGGCATCACGCAGCTTCTCGATACCAAACACGTTCACATTCAGGTGGTGAGCACCACGGCTGAAGTAACCGTCCATCACGCGAACCAGGGTGTTGGCGCGCTCGTCGTCGTTCTGACCCAGGGCACTTGGGCTGATGGTCTGAGTGTTTGAGATACCGTCGAGGGCATACTCGTAAGGCAGCTTGGCCACAGAGTTGAGTGATGCCAGCAGACCGTTCTTCTCGGCACCATAGCTTGGGTTAGCACCAGGTGACAGAGGAGTACCGGCACGGCGACCGTCGGGCAGGTTGCCTGTATATTTACCATAAACCACGTTTGAGGTGATGGTGAGGATAGAGCAGGTTGGGGTAGCGTTACGATAAGTAGCGTGCTTGCGAATCTTCTTAACGAAGGTCTTGAGCAGCCATACGGCAATCTCGTCGGCGCGGTCGTCGTCGTTACCGTAGCGTGGGAAGTCGCCCTCGGCCACGTAGTCAACGTTGAATCCCTCTTCGTCGCGAATCATTTTCACTTTCGCATATTTCACAGCAGAAATAGAATCTACCACGTGTGAGAATCCGGCGATACCGGTAGCGAATGTGCGGCGCACGTTGGTATCGATGAGGGCCATCTCGGCAGCCTCGTAGAAGTACTTATCGTGCATGTAGTGGATGAGGTTGAGGGTGTTCACATACACACCTGCCAACCAGTCCATAGCCTGGTCGAAGCGTGGAGCCAACTCCTCCCATGTCAGATACTCGTCCTTGATGGGGCGGAAACCAGGAGCTACCTGCTCGCGGGTCTTGGCATCGACACCACCGTTACATGCATAGAGGAAACACTTGGCCAGGTTGGCGCGTGCACCGAAGAACTGCATCTCCTTACCAGTCTGGGTGGCACTTACGCAGCAGCAGATGCTGTAGTCGTCGCCCCAAACAGGACGCATCACCTCGTCGTTCTCGTACTGGATAGAGCTGGTCTTCACCGAAATCATCGCAGCATACTTCTTGAAGTTCTCGGTGAGTCGTGGTGAGTAAAGTACGGTGAGGTTTGGCTCGGGTGAAGGACCCATGTTCTCCAGGGTGTGGAGGAAACGGTAGTCGTTCTTGGTCACCATGTGGCGTCCGTCCATGCCCATACCACCTACTTCGAGTGTAGCCCATACGGGGTCGCCTGAGAAGAGCTCGTTGTAAGATGGGATACGTGCGAACTTCACCATGCGGAACTTCATCACCAGGTGGTCGATGAGCTCCTGTGCCTCGGCCTCGGTCAGAGTGCCCTCTTCCATATCACGCTGGATGTAGATATCGAGGAAGGTAGATACACGACCTACCGACATGGCTGCGCCATTCTGAGTCTTGATAGCAGCCAGATAGCCGAAGTAGAGCCACTGTACGGCCTCGCGGGCGTTGTTAGCAGGCTGAGAGATATCGAAACCATAGATCTGGGCCATAGCCTTCATCTCCTTCAGGGCCTTGATTTGCATAGAAATCTCCTCGCGCTGGCGGATCACGTCGTCGCTCATCACACCGGCACCGCAGTTGCGCTTGTCGGCCTCCTTCTCGGCGATGATGAAGTCGATACCGTAGAGAGCCACACGACGGTAGTCGCCCACGATACGTCCGCGACCATAAGTGTCGGGCAGACCGGTCAGGATGTGGTTGTGGCGCACGTGCTTCATCTCCTCGGTGTAAGCATCAAACACGCCATCGTTGTGGGTTTTGCAATACTTGGTGAAGATTTCGTGCAGTTTCTCAGATGGCTTGTAGCCGTAGTTGGTGCAAGCCTGCTCAGCCATCTTGATACCGCCAAAAGGCATGAAGGCGCGCTTCAAGGGTTTATCGGTCTGCAGACCAACTACCTTCTCCAGCTCCTTCTTGCTCTCGTCGATGTAGCCAGGTCCATAAGCCGTCATGCTCGAAACGATCTCTGTCTCCATGTCGAGCACACCGCCCTTGGCACGCTCCTCCTTCTGCAGCTCCTGCAGGCGGCCCCACAATGTGTTGGTAGCCTCTGTAGGCTCAGCCAGGAAGCTCTCGTCGCCTTCGTAAGCTGTGTAGTTGTTCTGAATAAAGTCTCTGAGGTTGACCTCTTCGGTCCATTTGGTTCCTTTAAAACCACGCCATTCTTTACGCATAAATAAATTTGTGTTTTTGTAAATAAATACCTATTGTCTTGATTTCGGCTGCAAAGGTACTACTTTTTTTTGAGTTATGCAACTTTTTGCGTAACAATAAATAGGTATTGTAAAAAAATCCCCCGCCGTTTGCGTAGCGGCGGGGGTGAGTGGTGAGTGGTTATTTGTCTGTCTCTGCTGTATTATAATAATGTGTTTCTATGGCTTCGCATCCATCTAAGATGCTGCGATGTATATGCCCATTCTTCTCCGGACCATATGCACTGTAGCGTTTCCCCTCTGGTGTATAGTTACATTTGTAACCAATGATATGGCGGTCGCGTCTGAAATCTTTGGGATCGTCTACGCATACACTCCTAACGGAGATTGACAGTTTGCCCATTTCTTTCAAATCTACGGTATAACCATTCTGCATGTAGAACTTCACTGTATCAAACAGCTCACGTAGCACAAGCCTGACATCAGAGGCTTTTGCTGTGCAGTTTTCTTCAATCATCTCCTCGATTTCTTCCAATGAGATTACACCTTGTTTTACTGTGTGAGCATAATACTTACCGTAGTTTTTACTACCCTTAATTTTGTTTTGCAGAAGTCTGTACTGTATAGCCATAATTCTTTTTTACTGCAAAGATAATACATTTTTAAGCCGTTTCCAAATTATTTGTTATTTATTTCACTGAAATTGAAAAACAAATTCACTGAATTTACTTATCAAATACACTGAATTTGTAAACCAAATACACTGAATTTGGTTATAGACTTCCTTGTTCGTCTCATGACGGCTCCCCGCTACTATATTCGTATCGACTATTATATATATATTAATGTGTATTTTCTATGTATTATCGATTTTATTTCGTATTTTTGCAAGCGATATGAGAGTGATTAGTAATAACTATACCCGCTGGCATTTGCTTGTGATGCTATTGCTGGCAGTAGCGACGGTTGAGGCGCAGACTGTGTGGAGACTGCAGTTGGATAAGCATCATCTGCTGCTGGATGCGGATGCTGAACCGACTGATAATCAAGCGTTTGTGTTTAATGACTTCCAGGAGGTGGTGAAGCATCTGGGTGATAGTTGTGTGCTGTATGTGGCGCCGGGGGTGTACTGGGTGGACGATCCTGACGATCCTGAAATCAAGGTGGGGAAGGACGGACGAGAGCCTTTCGGATGCGTCGTCAGATGTAGGAATCTGCGCATCATCGGACTCGACCCGCAGGCGCAGAATACCGTGCTGGCGGCTCAACGCGGACAGACGCAAGGGGCCATCGGCAACTTCACGATGCTCGACATCTGGAGCGACTCGCTGGTGGTGGAGAACCTGACGCTGGGCAACTACTGCAACGTGGATCTAGACTATCATCAAAACCCCGCGCTCTCGCGAAAAAAACGTAGCGACGCCATCACGCAGGCTCACGTAGGCTACGTGCACGGACGCTCGCTCACAGCGCGCAACGTGCGGTTTATCAGCCGACTGAACCTGAACCCGCTCAATGGCGCCGAGCATTCCTACTACGAGAACTGTCACTTCGAATGTACCGACGACGCGATGAACGGCACCGCCGTGTATCGCCATTGCACGATTGACCTGTACGGACAGAAGCCCTTCTGGAGCACCTTTGGACGGGGAGCGATGTTCGTGGATTGCGACTTCAATGTGATGACCAATAACCGCGAGATGTACTTCTGCAAGCAGGGTGGGCCACTGGCGCTCATCGACTGCCGCTACCATGCGCCCTCAGACAGCATCTATATCGGCTGGACAGCCTATCCGCAGAAATGGCTGCGCTGCTATCAGAAGAACTTCACGCTGAACGGCCGTCCTTACATCATAGGCACCAGGCAGCAGGAGAACACTATCGTGATAGACGCGCTGCCCGTGCAGCCCAACGAGCCGCCTTATCTGGCCATCAGTCGCCACGAAGCTGAGATGCAGGTGGGTGGCGAGCCGCTGAGGCTACACGTGCAGGGCAACGGAAGGAAGGTGGTGTGGCAGATACCAGCACCCTACAACCAGGTAGCTACTCTGGATGCGCCAACGGGCGACTCGGTCGTGGTGTCGGTAGCTTGCGAACAGATTGACGATCCTGTAAGCTTCCCCGTGGCGGCTTATGCTGCCGATGGCCATAACATACCGGCAGTAGCCGTGTGCCAGGTGACGATACAGCCACCGCTGTTGCCGGCGCCAACCTTCGTGCGCCAGCCTCGGATAACCATCAAGAACGGCGTGGCTCGTGTCGACTATCAGCTCGACTTGCAGGGGCACAAAGACCAGACGCGCATCGTATGGGGCCGACTGGATAGCGACGACTGCCTGCAGGAGGCCTTTCTGGCCGATAGTAATGACGGGCCGCAATATGCCTACAAGTTGCGCCCCAGCGACGTAGGTCGCCGACTGATGGTGAGCCTGCGCCCAGCTAGCGACAGGAGCACTAAAGGCGAGTTGGTACAGATAGTGAGCAGGCAGATTCGTGCGAAAGACGTGAAGCAGCCATACTGTCTGGAGACTGATTTTAGCGATATCCGTTGCCAGTGGAGCCAAGGGCTTGTGGCTGACGCCTGGCAGGCTGATGGCTTCAAGCCTGCCGACACGGCCGAATATCCGTGGACCTTCGACCCGAAGAAACCGATGTGGGAGTATGGTGAGGGATTCAACGGCGCTGTGGGCAAGGGCCTTTTGCAGGTTCAGCGTGGCGCCCGACTGATGTACACACCTGCCCAGGGCAGCTATGCCGACATGACGCTGACGCTGCAGGTGGACCCCACGAAGACGGCCGGACAGGGCTTCGGCTCGGCCACAGGGCAGTATATGGATGTGTGTCTGAAGTTCGACACCCAGACGCTCACCGGTTATGGGCTGCGCATCATCCGTACCACCAAGCATGCCAAGGCCGTAGATTTCTATCTCGTGGCTTATCAGAACGGCACGATCCGTCAGATATCCCAAGCCATCAGCGCCACCTGCTATCGCACCGGTTGCACCATCACGCTGACAGCCAAGGGGCGCCTGCTGACGGCTCATGTAGAGACCGCCACGCCTAAGCCGCAAGACAGCACATTGCCGCATGTGGTAGATCTCAGCGCACAGATAGAACCATTGCCCTTTGGCGGTATAGCCATACAGCACACCGGCTCGTGTGGCGAGAGTACCACCATGCTGCACCACCTGAAAGCTACATGGTAAAATGATATGAAAGTAATATATAACAAGCACTTCCCGTGGGGTGGATTTTTTGCCATCAATATCTGCGGACTGATATTCTGCCGGAGCGATAAGGGGCGGATGAGTCGTGAGGAGCAGAACCACGAGTACATCCACACCCTGCAGCAGCGCGAGATGCTGTTCGTGGGGTTCTATGTGTGGTATGTGGTGGAGTTTGCATGGAGATATATGAAGTGCCGCAACTGGATGAAGGCTTATCGCGAACTCTATTTCGAACGCGAGGCCTACCAGATGCAGCACGACCTGACATATCGCTACCATCGCCGACCTTTCGGCTGGTGGCGCTTGTCTATTTCGAAGAAGAAGGGGTAATCATCCAGCGGAAAAACACATTCGGTATGGCCACGCCCAGAGCGATGAAGAGGATGATGAGCGATGCCTGGATGGCGTTGTTCATCGCTACCGTCACCTCGCCCTCCACGCCGTGCATATTGATAAATGCAAACAGCGCCCTATACATCAGCACTCCAGGAATCATCGGGATGACGCTGGGGATGCTGAGCAGCTGATGGGGCGTGTGCAGCCGGCGAACCAGCGCACAGCAGATGATGCTGACCACAGCCGAACCCACAAACGAACCTACTACCAGCCCTTGATCCAGTCCGATGTTTCCACTAGACGGTCCCAGATTGACGAAGTTTCTCGTGCAGACGCTGATGATACCGCCCAGAGCCACTACCCACATGAGTTGGCGAGGGGTGTTGAAAATCATCGAGAATCCGATGGCCGAAATGGCGGCGGCCAGCATATACTCGTCGTAGGCGTGATGAGGTGTCATAGGCAGGTCCTTGGCAAAATTGTCGATGCCACACACCTGGATGGCAAAGGCGATGCCAAAGGCCATGGCCAGCAGCATCATGAGCGTGTTGACGGCGCGCGTCATCCCCACCTGGGTGAAACCCGTCAGCATGTCGCTCACGAAATTGATGAGTGGCACGCCTGGCACGATGAATAGCGCACACGCCAGCAAGGGATGCCACGGGGTAGAGGATACCAGTACCTGTGGCAGCCAAAGGCTGGTTTGTGCATAAGCCGACAGCAGACTGAAAGCCCAAGCCAGCAGCGTGGATACAAAAGCCGCGATGCCGATGTTGACGTAGGCATTACTGCCTTTCTCATTGAGCAGCATGCGCAGGCGCAAACCTAAGATGGCCGCGATGGCAGCATAGAAAAAGGCCGTCCAGTCGCACCCGAACTGAATGCAGAAACCGCCGCACGCCAAGCCGCCGCCCACAGCCACCTGCCAGGGCGAATAGTTGCGCGGCTGGTGGGCAATATAGTTCAGCTCCTGCTCGTAGCGCTTCAGTTCATAATGCTGGCGCAGGGCCGTGCATGAGAGATGGCTCACCTGGCGCAGCGTGTCGAGATTCACACCATGCCGCTCCACACGCTGAAACTTGGTGTAAGAGCGCTCCGTGTCCGACAGATTCACCATCAGCATGTTGTACACGATGTAGATGTGTAACCGCTCGAGTGGCAGCCCTAAATAGGCCGCCACTCGTTTCATGGTTCTCATGGTACGGCTGGTATCTGCCGCACTCTCCATCAACAAACAACCTGTGCGGAGAAGTAGATCCAGCCTCATTTGCAAATTATCCTGATTCATCATTTCATGGTGTTGTCGCGTTGTCCAAGAAAGGCTATGATAGGCTCAATCTCGTGTGGGCGAGCCTGTATCAGCAGATGATCGCCGTGGTGCAGCACCGTGTCATCGTCGGGGTGCACGATGCAGTTCGACGAGTCAGCCAGTCGAATCTCGCGCACCACAAACCGACGACTAATCAGTTTCTCTACCTTGCCCAGCGTCAGTCCCTCGATGCTGTCGTGTTCCACCGTAACGGCAAACTTGCGCTCGCGGTTGTGCTGCAGGTACCAGTAGAGGCACACAAATAACACAGAAAATTCTCCCAAAACAATAAACCAACTAGAAAACATAATACCTAATACCTAATACATTAATTAAAACAGTTATATTTCTTTTTTCCGGGTGCAAAGGTACGGCTTTTCTCATTACCAGCATCACATTGGCTATGACTTGTGCCGAACGCCACGATTTACATCAAGACGAATGCTGCTATCGGAAAAAACGATAGCAAAGCGCTATGGCAAATGCATATTTTTTGTTACCTTTGCACGCGCAATTATAATATAAAGGTAAAGAATATCATGGAAATCAGACAATTAAGGTACTTTCTACGTGTGGCCGAAACGCTCAACTTCTCGCAGGCTGCCCGCGAACTGTTTATCACGCAGAGCACCCTGTCGCAGCAGATACTGCATCTGGAGCAGGAACTTGACGAACAGCTCTTTGTGCGCAACAGCCACGAGGTGATGCTGACCGAGGCGGGAGAGATACTGCTGCCCATGGCGCGCGAGAGCGTACACATGGTGGACAACTGTGTGCTGCGACTGCAGGAACTGAAACAGTTGCTCACGGGCGAACTGAACATCGGTGTAACCTTCTCGTTCAGCAGCATCATGGCCGAGGCGATGACCGACTTTATGCGGCAGCACCCAAAGGTGAAACTATCGGTGTGCTACTCGTCGATGGAGGACCTGATAGAGCGACTGCTGCGCCACGAGCTCGACCTGGTGCTGGCTTTCAAACCCAACGAGGCCGACACGAGAATAAAGAGCACGCTGCTGTTTAACAACCGACTGGCGGCTGTGGTGAACGATCAGCACCCGCTGGCTGCCGAGAAGAGCATGACGCTGGAAGAGCTGCAGCGCTATCCGCTGGTGCTGCCCACCAAGGGCCTGCAAGCACGAAAGGCTTTCGACCGGCTGACGGCGCAGAGCGGACTGGAATATAACCTGAAGGCCGAAATCAATAATGTGAGCCTGATATTCAAGTTTGTGCACAAAACCAAGTATGTGACCGTGCTTTCAGAATCGACAGTTATCGACGAGCAGGGACTTACGGCCATACCCATCATAGCCGAGGGCAACGGTATGGAGGGCTGCATACACACACTAAAGAACGGCTACCAGAAGGCAGCCGCTCGAGAGTTTATCAGTATGGTGAATAAGAGTGTGGCTACTTATTTCACCAGCGTCTTCTTACCATCGATGATGTAAATGCCGGCAGGCAGACTGCTGGCAGATGCATTCTGCAGGCGTGTGCCGCTCAGGGTGTAGATGCCCTGTTGAGCACGGAGTGGCTGGTCGGCCTCGAGATGGGTGATGCCGCTATGCAGCTCGCCACCCAGACCGCGCACAAATCCGGCATACACGTGCTTGCGGTAGTAGCTCAGATCCCAGATGCCCACAGGCTCGCCGCCGCGCCAACCGCTGTTATCGGGGGCATCGGTGGGGCACCATTGGCAGATGCTCCATTGCTGTGAGGCAGGCACTATGCGCAGATACTCCTGGATAATCCACTCATACAGGTCGGCCATAGCCTTATGTTCCTTCTCGGTGAGCTGACTGGTCTTTACAGAGCCGCCCCATTTGTTGGAACCGCGCACATAGCCCATGTCCATCTCGCTCACACGAACCCACTTGCCGGTGGCGGCCATCAGTTCAAACATCTTGGTGATGTGGGCCTTGGCATTCTTCTGGAGGTTGGCATCCTCGTAGCAGCTGATGTGCATCTGGGTGCCGATACCATCAATCTTGGTCACACCGTCAGCCTCCCATTTCTTGATCCAGTTGATGAGCGACTTGAGTTTCTTGTTGTCGTCCCAGTCTGACTCCAGATTGTAGTCGTTGATGAAGAGCACCACATCCTCAGGTCCGTACTTGCGGGCCAGTCGGCATGCCTGGCGAACGTAGTCCAGGTCGCCCATGAAATCTTGCCAGTAGAAGGCGTCGCCACCTACATCCCAGGTGCCTTTCTTATAGCCGTCGGAGTGCTGTAGCACGTAGTTACCCTCGCCGTCGTTGCCATCGCCAGCTATGGCCTCGTTCACCAGGTCCCAGGCCTTCACCTTGCCGTCGCAGGCTTCCATCATGCCCTTAATCCACTTGTCCATAGCATATACCAGCGTGTCGTGGCGCTCCTGTTCGGTTTGAGGAATGGTCTTACCGGTATAGCCCTCAAACTGGATGTTCTTGATATAGATATCACCCACAAAATCACCACATTGCAGCAGCAGGAAATTGTTGGCGAAGCCTGGTTTGTATTCCACCTCGACATCCTTCCACTCGGTGGTGAAAGGTATCTCTGGGCAGTAGGCATCGTTCCAAGGGTCCTGCAGGTCGCCAGCCATCTTGCTGTGCAGCTTGCCATCCTTCGAGCCCTTCACCGTCATCGTCATCTTGTAGGTCTTGCCCACTTGTGTGGGGATATTCTCCATCACAATAAACTGTACGTCCCAGAAGTTGGTGGTTTCTTTGTCGCGATGGATTGTCAGTCCGTTGGTTGAGTCGTACTTCGGCGTGCCCACACCCTGGTTCCAGCCAATCTTCTGGTCTTTGCGCAGATCTTTCGAAGCAATCACAGAGAGCACCTCTTCCGAATTGGGATCGGGCTTGTCGGCCATCAGACTGCGCAACCACGCGTTGGGCTGCTGCGAGTGCCAGGCCAGCGTGTGGCCATACACAGCGAGTCCGGCTTCGGTAGCTGCGGTTACATACTGCTTCACCATGTCGAAATTCATGTCGCCATTATTGTTCACGCAACTGGCCATCTTCATGGCGTTGCCCGCTACGGTCTCCGTGAAATTCTGGTTGATGAGCTTCTTGAATGTGGCGTTGTTAAGATAATCGCTTACGGTTGTACCGGCACCAAGCTTGAAGTTAGGATACTTTTCGTGGTTGATGTAGTCCTTAAGTGCGTGATACTCGTCAAGGTAACGGTAGTTGTCGTTGTTAGGTTTGCCCTGTTCGAATTTCTCTTGCGCCACAGTCGACAGGGCCAGACTTGCGGCAAGCGTTAATAGGTAAAATTTCTTCATAATAGATACATAGTTGATGATTAATTAGATGGTGCAAAGGTACAAAAGAATTTTGAGAATAAGCAAGGATTGAGCAAAAAAAGAGGTGAAACTTTGCAGTTCCACCTCAATAGTATAGAGTAGGGGATTCGGAAATCCCCTAAACTTTCGAGAATATTAATCCTCCCAGTTCTCCTGGCTCTTGCGGATGTAGCTCTTGTAGCGGAGCTGTGCCATGCGCTGAGCCTCGGCGAAGAGCTCCTCGGCCTCGTTAGGATAAGCCTTCTTAACTGACAGGTAACGAACCTCGCCGAGCAGGAAGTCGTGGAAGTTCTCCCAGTTAGGCTCCTTAGAATCGAGTGAGAATGGGTTCTTGCCTTCCTCAGCCAGAGCTGGGTTGAAGCGCCACAGGTGCCAGTAACCGCACTCAACAGCCTTCTTCTCCTCGGCCTGGCTCTTACCCATACCACCCTTGGCCTTCAAGCCGTGGTTGATACATGGAGCGTAGGCGATGATGATTGAAGGTCCGTGCCAAGCCTCGGCCTCGCGGATAGCCTTCAGGGTCTGAGCGTGGTCAGCACCCATAGCAATCTGAGCTACATATACATAACCGTAGGTGGTAGCAATCATACCCAGATCCTTCTTGCGGATGCGCTTACCCTGAGCAGCGAACTGAGCGATAGCACCAAGAGGAGTAGCCTTAGAAGCCTGACCACCGGTGTTAGAGTAAACCTCAGTATCGAGCACGAGGATGTTAACGTCCTCACCAGAAGCAATCACGTGGTCGAGACCACCGTAACCGATATCGTAAGAAGCACCGTCACCACCGATGATCCACTGGCTGCGCTTTACGAGGTAGTGGTCGAGAGTCTTCAGCTCGGTGCAAACTGGGCAACCAGCGGCAGCACCAGCTGCAATCTGCTCGCGAAGCTTTGGAGCAATCTCCTTGGTCTTCTCGGCATCGTCCTTATTGTCGATCCACTCCTGAGCCAGAGCCTTATACTCAGCGCTGGTCTTATCGCTATCAATCATCTCCTGCAGCAGCTTAGCTACGCGCTCCTTCATCTTCTTGTTACCAAGAGCCATACCCAGACCGAACTCGCAGAAGTCCTCGAACAGAGAGTTGTTGAATACAGGACCCTGACCCTTCTCGTTCTTAGTGTAAGGTGTAGAAGGAATAGAAGCAGAGTAGATTGAAGAACATCCAGTAGCGTTGGCAATCATCTGACGGTCACCGAACAGCTGAGAAATCAGCTTAACGTATGGAGTCTCACCGCAACCAGAGCATGCGCCAGAGAACTCGAACAGAGGCTGAGCGAACTGTGAGTTCTTAACGTTGCTCTTGATGTCAACGAGGTTCTGCTTGCTCTTAACGTTCTTAACCAGGTACTCCCAGTTCTTAGCCTCCTGAACCATGTCGGCTGCATCAGGATTGAATGGAGCCATGGTGAGAGCCTTACCAGTCTTAGGATTGCCTGGGCAGATGTCGGCACAGTTACCGCAACCCAGACAGTCGAGTACTGAAGTCTCGATGCGGAAGTGCATGCCCTTCATAGCGGCAGGAGCCTTCATCTCGAGAGTGTCGGCAGCAGCGGCGAAGCCCTTCAGCTCCTCGTCGTCGAGAACGAATGGACGGATAGCAGCGTGAGGACAGATGTAAGCACACTGGTTACACTGGATACAGTTGTCCTTGTTCCAAACAGGAACGAAGGCCTCAACACCACGCTTCTCGTAAGCGGCTGTACCAACCTCCCAAGAACCGTCGACGGTGTTGTGCTTAACGAAGTCAGAAACCTTCAGCAGGTCGCCGGCCTGAGCGTTGATAGGACGAACCAACTCCTTAACGAATGCAGGAGCGTTGTCGGCCTTAGGCTCATCGTCAGCCAGGTTAGCCCACTCAGGCTTAACTGTGAGCTGAACATACTCGCCACCACGATCGATAGCTGCGTAGTTCTTATCAACAACATCCTGACCCTTAGCACCGTAAGACTTCAGGGCGGCAGCCTTCATCTTCTCAACAGCGAGCTCTACGGGGATTACGCCGGTGATACGGAAGAATGCGCTCTGCAGGATAGTGTTGGTGCGGTTGCCCAGACCAATCTCCTGTGCAATCTTTGTAGCGTTGATGGTATATACAGTAATGTTGTTCTGTGCGAAGTAGCGCTTTACCTTGTTAGGCATGAACTTCTCGAGCTCGTCGGCGTCGAAGATAGTGTTCAGCAGGAACTGACCGTTCTTCTGCAGACCGCGAGTTACGTCGTACATGTGCAGGTAAGCCTGTACGTGGCAAGCCACGAAGTTAGGTGTGGTTACCAGATAGGTAGAGCGGATAGGTGTATCACCGAAACGCAGGTGAGAGCAGGTGAAACCTCCTGACTTCTTAGAGTCGTAAGAGAAGTATGCCTGGCAGTACTTGTCGGTGTTGTCACCAATAATCTTAACTGAGTTCTTGTTAGCACCTACGGTACCATCGGCACCCAGACCGTAGAACTTAGCCTGGAACATGCCAGCACCACCGAGAGCAATCTCCTCAACCTCAGGCAGAGAGGTGAAGGTAACGTCGTCTACGATACCAACTGTGAAGTGGTTCTTTGGCTCGGGCATAGCGAGGTTGTTGAACACGCTGATGATCTGAGCAGGTGTGGTGTCGCGGCTACCAAGACCGTAGCGACCACCTACGATAACAGGGCGATCCTTAACATCGTAGAAGGCATCCTTCACGTCGAGGTACAGAGGCTCGCCGTTAGCGCCTGGCTCCTTAGTGCGGTCCAGAACGGCAATCTTCTTAACTGTCTTAGGAACAGCTGCCAGCAGGTGCTTAACTGAGAATGGACGATACAGGTGAACTGAAATCATACCAACCTTCTGACCGTTAGCGTTCAGGTAGTCGATAGCCTCGCGAGCTGCATCAGTAGCAGAACCCATGAGGATAATCATGCGATCAGCATCCTCGGCTCCATAGTAAGAGAAGAGGTGATACTCACGACCAGTAATCTTAGAGATCTCGCCCAGATACTTCTCTACTACCTCAGGAACAGCATCGTAGTAAGGATTGCTGGCCTCGCGGTGGGTGAAGAAGGTCTCAGGGTTCTCGGCTGTACCGCGTGTTACAGGGCGCTCAGGGCTCATAGCACGATCGCGGAAACGCTTGATGTACTCTTCCTTTACGAGTGGACGGATATCCTCCTGATCCATCATCTCAATCTTGTGATACTCGTGAGAGGTGCGGAAACCATCGAAGAAGTTAACGAAAGGTACGCAGGTCTCGAGAGTAGCCAGGTGAGGAACAGCTGTAAGGTCCATCACCTCCTGTACTGAACCAGAGCAGAACATAGCAAAACCGGTCTGACGGCAAGCCATTACGTCCTGGTGGTCGCCAAAGATACACAGAGAGTGTGAAGCCAGCGTACGGGCAGATACGTCGAATACGCAAGGAATCAGCTCACCGGCAATTTTATACATGTTAGGAATCATCAGGAGCAGACCCTGAGATGCGGTGAAAGTAGTGGTGAGAGCACCAGCCTGCAGCGAACCGTGAACGGCACCGGCAGCACCAGCCTCTGACTGCATTTCCTGAACTGAGACGTTCTGGCCCCACAGGTTCTTACGACCGCGGGCAGCCCACTCGTCAACATGCTCCGCCATTGGCGAAGACGGGGTGATGGGGTAGATAGCTGCTACCTCCGAGAACATATAGCTCACATGAGCTGCTGCCTCGTTACCATCACAGGTGATAAACTTTTTTTCTTTAGCCATTGTTTGTAATAACAATAAAAATGAATAACTAAATGTGTAAAATTATTTTTGTAGAAAGTGAATTCTTAGTAGAGGAATCCCAGCAGCCATAAAGGTATCTGGTTATCCTTGCCAACCTCCGTGTTGTAGCGCGCGTAGATCACGTCGGGCTGCGAATGAAACTTGCCGGAGGTCTTGGCATCCAGTACGCGGAACTTCAGTTTTTCGTCCACGATATACTGGGCATCGCGCGTGCTGCAGCTGTTCACCTTGTGGTCTTTCCACATGCAGTTCACAAAGAATGTCTCCATAGCCTCCTGCTTTTCTACCTTGATAGGGTAGATGGCATACATGAGATTAGAGTTGTGGAGCATGATCTTTGCTGGCTTCTTGGGGAACTCCTGACCCACAGGATACAGGATGTTGAGCAGGCGAGCGTCGGCCAGATTCTTGATGTAGTTCATGACCGTGGCGCGACTGGTTTCGATATCCTGCGCCAGCTTGCTCACATTGGGAGCCTTGCTCGAACCGTCTTCGGCTATCTCATAGAATAGCTTCTTGATCTTGGTGAGATACTTCAGCTCTATCTGCTTGATGAGCAGAATATCCACCTCGGTCATCATGTTCATCGTCTTCAGCAGGTTCTCGCTATAGTTGCGATCTTCCTGGAAGAAGGGGTAGAAACCATGATGGATATAATCCTGGAAATACTTGTTGGGCGAGGCCTTGGGCAGAATCTGCTTGATGATTCGCTCGGGATTCTCCATGATCTCTTCGAAAGAGTAAGGTCTGAAGTTGTTGCCCGTCATCAAGTTGAGAAACTCGCGGAACGAGAATCCGCGCAGATTGTAGCTCTTCACGATGCCATTCAGTTCGGGGTTCTCGTCCTTCAGGCGCATCACGCTCGAACCAGTAAACACAATCTTGAGATTGGGGTACAGATCATAACACTTGCGGAGCTCGCTACTCCAGTTGGGCTGCTTAAACACCTGGTCGATGAGCAATACGCGACCGCCGTGCTTGTAGAAGTTGCCTGCAAAATCGGCTATACCCTGACCCTGAAAGTAGAAGTTGTTCATATTGATATACAGGCATTGCTTGTCTTGTATATCAAAATTCTCCTTGGCATATTGTAGAAGAAAGGTGGTCTTGCCGACACCTCGTGTACCTTTGATACCAATCATGCGGTCGGTCCAGTTAATCTCATCCATAAGAATGCGACGAACCGGTGCATTTACATGCTCTACGAGATATCTGTGCGTCCTGAAAAAAGCTTCCATTCCTGCTTGATTTGTTTCCGTTTACTTTTAAAAGTGCTGCAAAGTTACACATTTTATCTTAAATTGCAAAGTCTAACTTGCAAAATCTCAAAAAAAAATAGTAATTTTGCGCCAAAATTAGGAAAAATGACAAAATTATACGTATTTAATCCAGAACACGACCTCGCTTTGGCTGCAAACATGTCAAACTTCACAGCGCCGCATGCCGGCAGAAAGCTCAGATTTGATTTAGGATATATACCTGCTCTTTGGGCTGGAGAGGATGATTATGTGTTGGTGGATGATGTGGAAAAGGCCATGATGTCGTATGGCCGACTGAGGGCAAAGATAGGTGGCACACCCAAAAAGTTTGTAGATAAGACGCAGTTGCATCACCTATATATAAATAAGGTGGAACCTTGGGGATGGGATTTGGCGCTGCGCTCATTCTTGATTCGCAATGGGGTGGATGCATCTATCCTGCCCACCGAGGATGAGATAGCCGAGATTCGCAACTTGTCGCATCGCCAGCAGGCTGTGGGTATGCTCAGTCAGTTGCAACTGCCCGGAACTATTGGTAGCTCTTGGTGTGCCAGCACGATAGATGAGGTGAAGCAGGCGCTGGCCAGCCATGGGCGCATCGTGGTGAAAGCTCCGTGGAGCAGTAGTGGGCGAGGGGTGCGATTCATGGCGGATGCCCTGGATACCTATCAGGAGCGCTGGATCAGTAATATCATAGAAAAGCAGGGCTGCGTAACCATCGAGCCCTATTATAATAAGGTGAAAGACTTCGGTATGGAGTTTGAGAGTGATGGTGAGGGCAGCGTGAGATATCTGGGACTATCCCTCTTTCAGACTAGGAATGGCGCCTATACGGGCAACCTGATAGCTACCGAAGATGAGAAACAGCAGATTCTAAATGCTTATGTTTCAGATGATTTGCTGTTTAGCGTTCAAGAAAACATTTGTAAGTATATGGGCTGCTTGTTGAAGGGTAAGTATCAAGGTCCGTTTGGTGTTGACATGATGATTGTGGCTAAGCCTGATAAGGATGGGTTCTTGCTGCAGCCTTGTGTAGAGATCAACCTGAGGCGAACGATGGGGCATGTGGCACTATCCATTCCGCCTTTTAAGGATGGATTCACACGCGTGATGCATGTTGAACTGACGGACAAATATCGGGTAAGCGTTCGCAAACGATAGATATAAAAAAAAAGAGAATGGCTCACGAAAAGTCATTCTCTCTTTTTATAATCAGGTGTAATCTTACTCGATAACAATCAGAGCGTCGTCTTCCATTACACTCTCACCAACCTTTACGCAGATAGCGGTTACCTTACCATCCTTCTCGGCGGTCAGGTTGTTGGCCATCTTCATTGCTTCCAATACAACTACGGTGTCGCCGGCCTTTACCTCCTGACCCTCTGATACCAGGATGTCGGTGATGACACCAGGCAGAGGAGCCTTTACGGCATTAGCCTTATTGACAGCAGATTTGTTGGCTGTTGGAGCATCGTCGGTAGCAGCTGCTGTGGCAGCCTTGATAACAGGCTTTTTCTTCTCAGGTTCTGCCTGCTTTTCCATTTCAACGGTGTACTCTTCGCCGTTCACGGTCAGAGTTGCAATATTGTCATTAATATCGCCAACTACAACCTCATACTTATTACCATTGATTGTATATTTGTATTCTTTCATTTTTATGGATGTTGAGTGAATGATTGTGCATAGCCGTTCCACTGGGTGGGGTGAGCGTTAATTGTGATAATGCCTGTTTCAACGTCGTGAACGTTGTTTCCCAGATGCTCGTGCAGAGCCAAGGCTATAGCAGCATATACTTCTTTATTCATAATTATTAATGTCAATTATCAATTACATAGGAATGTTACCATGCTTCTTAGCGGGCAGCGAGTCGCGCTTGGTAGCAAGCTGAGCCAGACCGCGGCAGATGCGGAAACGGGTGTTGCGAGGCTCAATCACATCATCGATGTAGCCATACTTGGCTGCCTGATATGGATTTGCGAAGAGCTCGTTGTACTCGTCCTCCTTCTCGGCGATGAATGCCTTAACATCCTCACCAGCCTCTTTCTTGGCCTTGGCCTCCTTAGCATACAGCACAGCGGCAGCACCTGATGCACCCATAACGGCAATCTCGGCTGATGGCCATGCGTAGTTAAGGTCGGTATGCAGCTGCTTAGAGCCCATAACGATGTGAGAACCACCGTACGACTTACGCAGGGTGACAGTAATCTTGGGAACAGTAGCCTCGCCGTAAGCGTAGAGCAGCTGAGCACCGTGCAGGATAACGGCGTTGTACTCCTGACCTGTACCAGGCAGGAATCCAGGAACGTCAACCAGCGATACGATAGGAATATTGAAGGCGTCGCAGAAACGAACGAAACGGGCACCCTTGCGGCTGGCGTTTACGTCGAGCACACCAGCGTAGCAAGCAGGCTGGTTGGCTACGATACCTACGCTCTGACCATTGAAGCGAGCGAAACCAACGATGATGTTCTTGGCAAACTTAGGCTGTACCTCGAAGAACTCGCCGTTGTCGGTAATAGCTGCGATAACCTTGTACATATCGTATGCCTCGTTGGGGTTCTCTGGGATAATCTCGTTCAGAGTGTCCTCCATACGGTTGATAGGATCGGTGCAAGGCTTCAGAGGAGCGGTCTCCATGTTGTTTGATGGGATGTAGCTCAGCAGAGTCTTGATCATCTGCAGACCCTCTTCCTCGGTCTTAGCGGTGAAGTGGGTAACACCCGACTTGGTGGCGTGAACAGATGCACCACCCAGGTGCTCCTGGTCGATATCCTCGCCAGTAACGGTCTTTACTACCTTTGGACCAGTCAAGAACATATATGATGTGCCTTCCATCATCAGGGTGAAGTCGGTCAGGGCAGGGCTGTAAACAGAACCACCGGCGCAAGGACCGAAAATACCTGAAATCTGTGGGATAACACCCGAAGCCAGAATGTTACGCTCGAAAATCTCGGCGAAACCTGCCAGCGAGTTGATACCCTCCTGAATACGTGCACCACCCGAATCGTTGATGCCGATAACAGGAGCGCCCATCTTCATGGCCATATCCATTACCTTACAAATCTTCTGGCTCATGGTTTCTGACAGAGAACCAGCATGAACGGTGAAGTCCTGTGCGAATACAAATACCAGGCGACCGTCGATAGTACCTGAACCGGCTACAACACCATCGCCAAGGAACTGCTTCTTCTCCATACCGAAGTTATGGCAGCGATGCTCCTTAAACATATCGTACTCTTCGAATGAACCCTCGTCGAGCAGCATCTCTATACGCTCACGAGCGGTGTATTTACCGCGATCGTGCTGTTTCTGAATTGCTTTCTCACCTCCACCAAGACGCGCCTGCTCGCGCTTCTCGATGAGCTGCTTGATTTTTTCTAATTGTTTGCTCATTTCTTTTTCTAATTCAATATTTTAAATTTTTCAATTCTTAAATTTTTCAATTCTTAAATTCTTAGATTCTTCACTTTTACTCCGGATGCTCGCACAACTCTGTAAGAACGCCTGCGGTTGATTTGGGGTGAAGGAATGCAATGTTCAAGCCTTCGGCACCCTTGCGTGGCTTCTCGTCAATCAGGCGAACACCCTTCTCTGATACCTCAGCCAAAGCTTTTGCTACGCCATCCTCGATGCAGAATGCAACGTGATGAACTCCTTTGTTGCCCTTGTCGAGCCACTTCTGGATGGTGCTCTCGGGTGATGTGGGCTCCAGCAGCTCCAGCTTAACCTCTCCACACTTCAAGAAGGCAGTCTTCACTTTCTGGTCTTCAACCACCTCTGTTGCATAACACTCCAGACCCAGCACGTCGGTAAAGAACGGCAGGCTTTCCTCAATGCTCTGGACGGCAATGCCCAGATGCTCAATGTGCGAAATCTTCATAACTTTAAAAATTAGAATTAATATTTCGAGATGCAAAGATACAAAACTAAAATGAGAATTCGGTGTTATTTTGCTTTTTTTTAATAAAAATAGAGATTGTGATGCCGAAAGCGGTCACAATCTCTATGATTATTCATCTTTTATCTAATCTTTTTACCGATTGAATGGGTTGGTGTAGATTTTTGACTCTACATAAGAATCCAACCATGCGCCGTAGTTGTTGGCGTTGTTGGCCCATGTTCTGAATGCGGTATAAGCGTTGATGATGCTGGTTAGCTCGATGGGGTAGTTGAAGTCGCCAGGTACGATCAGCGCGTAAGGGGCATTTCCCATCTTGGGTACATGAATCTCGTTGCCACCTCGGGTCACGTTCCGGATATAGATATTGCTCAGGAACTGTGGAATGGTGGTTTGCTCGCTCACTTGATATACGGCACTCTTTACCGGGATGAGCGGTTCTGAGGGCTGTGTGTTTACAAAGACGCTGCTGGCAACACCGAAAAGTTCGTGTACTTCTTTGTTGTTCAGCTCGGTTCCGCTCACCAGCGAACCTTCTATGCCTTCGATATAAACCTGATCCAGGGCACCTGTAGCGATGAGCGATAACTCGAGTGTGTTGCTGCTTAAGCGTACACAGCGGAGCACTACATCGTTCATGTCGTAGTCGGCTACCTGAGGACGGTCCTCGAAACACATAGTGAACGGCTGGCCTTCAACCTCCTGCACGTCATCAAACATCATACCGCTTCGGCCTGTTAGCTCGATGATCATATCGCTGAAGTTGGTGTCGCTACCATCCTCAAAGGCAAGGTAGGTCTTATTGTTGGCGTTAAACATCGCAATTCGCGTGTCGTTGTCCTTCATGCTATACGTTATCTTTGCGGTGCTGAAATGGTCGGGGAAGTTGTTGATACATCTGTTCAGTTCGCCATAGCCAAATGTGCAACCGTTATTTTTAGCTCTCATGAAGCCCATGCGTGTTGAAGTTGCGCGTGGCGTATTGGCCTTTCTCAGCATGAATCCCACTTTATAGCCTGCAGGGATGCAGTCGCTCACGGCGGCATGATCTACAGGGTCGGCCTCTATTGTAACAGATGCGGGAATGTCGATACCGGTGGTATTGGTGTAAGGCTCGAATACCCAGTCGATGATTTTACCATCATTGGGGGCCTTATTGGTGGCAATGCGGTTGTTGTCTTTCTTATCGGTGGCACCTACAATCTGCGTGTGCGTGTTGTCGCGCCAGATGCGTTTTGTGCCGTCGTTGTTGGTGGTTACATAGAATGGTTCTTCCTTTATAAACAAAGGCTCGGTGGTAAAGATGGTGCCCCAATCGCTTTTCTCATCAACATAATCCTTACCTGTGCTTGTGAAGAATTTCTTGGCACCGATATTGTAGAACAGGCATTTTCCGTCGCCTAATTCGTAAATCTGCCAGAGCTGATTGGCTATGTTGGCATCATTGTCGGCATAGGCTGATGCCAGTTTGTCGCCGTTGTAAACGTCGTTGTTCAAATAGGTCAGGTAGTCTTTATGATTAGATGCAGTCTTGCCAACGTTGCGAATACGGTAAACGCCAGTTGTTGAAATGTTGACTGTCGGTACCTTAAAATCACCATAATATGGCAACAGGTATTCGTGAACCTTAAAGAAATCCTCTACTTTCTTGATGCTGCTGGCAGTACGGGTGTAACTGCAGGGGATAGCTTTAAACTTAGGCAGCTGCTTAATATACTTAATATAGTCGGCGGTGTCGCTGGGAACAGCCTGAGGATTGTAGTAATAATAGAACAAATCGCAATTAGGTATGTCGGTCGAGGCCATCTGAACGGGAATAAGCGTGATGGGCTGTCCTTCGCTTGTCAAATGATTATTAAAGAGCTTGACAGCTGAGCTGTTGCGGATAGGTGCGAGATTGTCAACTCTGGTTCCGTCTGAATTCTTCTTGCGCGAAAGCCATTTGTTGAAAATGGCTGTCAGCGTGTTCTGCTCATCTTGGGTGATGGGGGCGATGTTTCTGACAACTGTGCCCTGAACAACGCTCCAATCGTTGCTCATGTGACTGTCTGTAGACAACTGCCACATTCGCTCGTTCTCCCAATTAGAGTTGAGCCAGAGATCAATAGAATTATTCTTGAGTACTCTGAGAGAAGCGCTCTCGTTGGCTGTAGTCACAATCTTTGAATTAATCGTTCTGGCGGCGTTGATAGACCAGACTGTGCTGTCGGCATCCAGCGTCAATCCGCTTACGTCGATGCCTGCTGCGGCACGGGTCAGCGCGCGAGTTGTGGCTACTGGAGTAGAGAAACTTACTTGCGGGGTGCCGGCTTCAAACGGCTTGATGTAGTAGTGCCCCTTGCTGTCAACACAGGCGGCAATCAGCGTCTCGGTTCCGCGAGGTGCATCGTAATGGAGCGATATCACCTGGCCGGCTGTTGCATCGGCTTCGGCCAGCACCATGGCGTTTTCGTTGAAAAATGGCGATTCTGTCAGAATCTGTACTTTTGCAATGTCATCCAGTTCGGCATCGGCGGTCACGCTAACTGTTCCTGAGGTATAGGTGTGCCAATCCTGATTTGGGTCGATAATGCCAAAAATGTTCTGGGCGTTCTCGTTGATCTCCTCGGTGGTATCATAGTTGAGCTCCTGAGAACAACTACTAACTATGAGTAGTGAGGCTATAGACAAAATTGTTATCTTTTTCATTTTGAATATTATTTTAGTTCTATTATGCAGTATTTTTGCAACTTGATTTTATTTGCAAAGATAGCTAATTTTGTCTATATACGCGCGTTTTTATCCTTTTATAATTGAATATTTAACGTATTTTTACAAATCTATTGAGATTTTACCGTTGATTTGGCGTCCTGTCAGGTAGTTGGGTACGGCCCATTGTGTGGAGTTGATATCTGTCACCCAATAATAGCTGTTCGCGTTGGATATGCCAAATAGATTCAGACAGTCTATCCCAAGCCAGAGTCCTTTAATGCCCTTGGATTGCTTGAGCGCGCAGTAGCTCATGCCGATGTCGGCACGCTTGTAAGCGGGGGCTCTGAACTGTTGCTGTTCCAAGCCTTTGTGGGGGGCTCCGAATGGCAGACCGTCGGCTAATGCCAGGCGGAGCGTCATCTTCCATCGTTCGGTGCCTGGGAAATAATCGGTAAAATGCAGGTTTACTGCCCAGCGTTGGTCGGTGGGTAGCGGTATCCATTTGTCGTTGTGCTTCTGGCGTGTGCTCATGAGTGAGAATGTGAGCCATGAGTCGCTGCCTGGCACAAATTCGCCATATAGCTTCAGGTCGAGTCCTGTGGCATATCCTTTGTTCTGATTGTCGCCGTAATAGGTGATCTTCATGTTTTGCACGTTGTATGGAATCAGGTTGGATAGTGCCTTGTAGTATGCCTCGGCAGTAAACTTGAAGGGACGGTTCAACAGCTTGAAACGGTAGTCGGCTGCAGCAATGATGTGTATGGACTGCTGGCTTTTGATATGGCTGTTCAATATGGCTGTTGTGATGCCGTTGATAGTCGTGGTGTCGCGCATTTCTTTGAAGAATGGCGCCTGGTAATACAAGCCTGTTGCAAACCTGAAAGTTAGGTCATTATTGAAGGCTGGTACAATGGCTAATGAGGCTCTTGGAGATACGGTTGTTTCTTTGTTGTAGCTCCAGTTGGCTATTCTCACACCATAGTTCAGGGTGTAATAGCTGTTGCCTTTCGACCATCGGTAGCTGTCTTGCAAGTAAGCCTCGATTCTGTTGCTCCTGATGTCGTTCTGAGCGTTCAGGGTGTATATAAGATTGAGCTTGTCGGCAGAGTGGGGAATAGAATAGCCGCTCGAATCTCGCATTTCGTATTCGCGTGACTGCTCTTTGATATGCTCGCGCTTGAAGCTCAAACCTACTTCGTAGTTATGATGTCGTGTCTGGTGGCGCCCAATCAACTTGAAATTGATAACGTCGGCTGTCAGATAATTGCGGGCATGCTCCATGTAAGTGCCTATGCCTAAGTCTTCTTGTGTCTGGGTGTCATTCAGCCAGTATTGGCCGGCTATATCGTATGTTTCGCGCTCTTTAGTGTGAAAGGCTGATGTAATAAACTTTATACTTGTTGAATCGGTGATTTTGCGAGTGATGCCTAACGCTCCGAACAAGGTGTTGAAACGGTCCTTTTCCTGTCCGTCAAAGTAAACCTTGAACGACTTGATGTTACTCATCGTGCCAAACTTCGTCTCTCTGTCTTCTGGCTTGAAATTATAATGATTATCGGCAATGTTGCCAATAAAATCAATATTCCATCTTTTGTTTGGATTATAGCTGATATATGACTGGTAATCAATAAAATATGGTCTGTATTCGCCCGTTGTTTCTAATGTGCCCAACAGATGGCGCGTTGTTTTGTATCTGATGCCGTGAGTCATGGAGAAGTTCTTGTTGCCGTAGCCGATGAAGCCGCTTGCACCAAGCAGAGAGGCTGAAGCGTTTGCTTCGAAACCTTTCATGTGCCGATAGGTGATGTCTAAAACCGACGACATCTTGTCGCCGTATTTCGCTTCATATCCACCTGTAGAAAAGCCGATTTTTTCAACCATGCTGGGATTGATGACCGACAGACCTTCTTGCTGGCCGCTACTTATCAATAGCGGTCGGTAAACTTCTACCTGATTGATATAAACAGAGTTCTCATTGAATGAGCCTCCGCGTACATTGTATTGCGACGAAAGCTCATTATGACTCGAAACGCCAGCTTGCTGCTGTATCAGTTCCTCAACGGCGTTGCCTGTGGCAGAAGGGGCGTTCTTGAGGTTTTTCGCATTCAGTTGCTCCGTTTGTGAGGTCTGCCTTCTCTGTTGGGTGACCGTTACCTCGCTCAGGGTTGCTGCCGGATGCATCACAATCTGTACCGTCATCTTGCCCTTGGGGCGTCTGAACACGCGCTTTCTTACGCCGTAGCCCACCATCGTAAACTTAACTGCTACCGAGTCGGCTGTGCTCAAACCAATACTGAACTCGCCTTTCAGATTACTCATGGTAACTTTTCCCTGGGCCACACACGATACTGTTACCAATTCAAGCGCATGGCCTTCTTCGTCGATAACTTTCCCTTTCAGGGTGAAGTCGTCGGCAAGTGTTGTCATGGTGTGTGTCATGAGCACCATGATGCTGATGAATAACTTAAAAATATGTCTCATTCTGACATATATAACGCAAAAAACATGTTTTTATTTGCTATAATTTAATTTTTTCTTGGCAGTTTCGACAAAAATGTCTATTTTTGCACTATAAAACCATCAAATTGTTAGGAAAATGAAGAAAATTCTACTCACAACCTATCTTTTACTGTTCAGTTTCTTACTGGCAGTTGCTGCTCCTGTAGACGAACAATCAGCTCGCAAAATTGCAGGTGCATTCTTGCAGAGTAATAAATATGGCTTTACCCGTTCTGTTGCTGATTATGAGCTGACACGTGCTATTACAGGTGTTGCCGATGGTGAAGATGCAGGTATTTATGTATTTAATATAGATAAAGGTTTCGTAGTGGTAAGTGCCAACGATGAGCTGCCTGCTATACTGGCTTATGGTACAGGCGAAGCTTACGATGCTAAGACGGCTCCTGAAGCTATGAAGTTTATTCTTAAAGCTTATCATCAAACTGCTAATAGCGTGGTTAAGACGCGTGCTGCCGTTTCTACTCATTCTGATATCTCGCCTTTGATAACTACTAAATGGGATCAGGGGGCTCCTTATAATATGTATTGTCCGGAGGTGGATGGTGTGAAATGCCCAACGGGTTGCGTGGCTACTGCTATGTCGCAACTTATGTATTATCATAAGTGGCCGGAGTCATTCGACTGGAATGCCATGAAAACGACATATACTGAAGCCGACGATAGTGATGCAGCTAAAGCTGTGGCAAAATTGATGAGTGATGTGGGTAAGAATGTTTTTATGAAGTACCAAGCAGATCAATCTAGTGCTTCTAATGTTGAAATTAGTGAGGTTTTGCGTAATATTTATCACTACTCAGAATCCACAGATTATATCACACGCTCGTGCTATACGCCTGCTTCATGGGATGAGGTGATTTATAATGAGTTGGCTGCCAAGCGCCCTGTGCTATATTCTGCCCAATCTGTTTCTTCTGCTGATGGAATGGGGGGGCATGCTTTTTTGCTGGATGGATATCAGGCAAAAGACGGAGTTGGATATTATCATGTGAATTGGGGATGGGGCGGATATAGTGACAACTATTTCCTTATTTCTGTTCTTAATCCTCGAGAAGAATATACAGGAGGTAATGCGGGATCAAGTGGCTACTCGATTTTGCAAGCTGCTGTCGTTGGTGCAGAAAAAGGAGATGCTGGTGCAGAAACTTCCTATAGATTGGAAATTGGAAGTATGGATATTCTGGATGATAAAGGAGTCTATACACGATCATCTACTTCTGTTAATTTCCCTGCCTTCCAGGTGGTGGTGAGTTGTTTTAATGTAAACCAACCGGATGCTCGACAGTATGATCTGGCTTGTGCATTATATAAGGGGGATGAACTGTTGCAGATACTTGATTCGTGTTCCCTGAAAGACATTACTGGGGGTGATCCTTTAGAATGTAATCTTGGTTACAGTGGAATTGGAACTGGGTCTTTAATATTAGGCAAGGGGCTTGCCAATGGTACATATCAGCTGCGCATGTTGAGTCGTGAAACTGGTAAGAAGAAATGGCATTGGGCAATGAGTGCCACTTGTCGATATGTGGAACTCACAATCGATGGCAGGAATATGATGACAACGACTTACGGAAGGGATTCAGAGACTTATAATTCGTGGTTTAAAGTCAATTCTGTCAAAGTAAGTGAGAATTGTGAAGTTGGTAAGCCGATGACTATTACAGTAAATCTGACTGATAAAAATAAGGTGAGCAATGCGCCGATTTACCTCTATGGTAATGCCAGTTTGGCTCTCGGCGAAGATCAATTCCAGTTGCTTGCAGGTTGTGGTACCAATCTTGAAGCAGGTCAGACGGGTGATGTGGTGCTGGAATATACACCACAGCGTGCCGGAAAATTTGTGTTCTATCTTAGCGGCGATCCCGAAGAGTTGACTGATTCGCTCTATCGTTTCGAAGTAAATGTATCGGGATTTGCCCTAGTGATGGATATGGAAGTTGAAAACGCAAAGTCAACTTCTTCAGGAATGAATGAGGTGCCCGGCACTTCATTCAAGGGTACGCTTCATTTTTCTAACTATGGTAGCTTAGCGTATGACAAGGGTGTGAATTTGAGTTTCTATGGCGGCGCATCTGTCAATGCGATGGAGTCTCTTGGTTCAAAAAAAGAAGCGCTTGACCTGCAGATAGGTGAGTCGAAGGATATTGCATTCAGTTATGATAATCTTACCGTTGGTAATTATTATATGCTGCTTGTTACTGCCTTTGACGGAGAGAATACTAAACCTCTTAATTACGAAGATGCTGGCGATGGTTATATCAGATTTTACTATAACGTCATTTACCTGCTTACGCAAGATACTGCCATCAAGGATATCATGTTTGATACCGAAGATGCCATCGTATATGATATGCGCGGCGTAAGAGTGGGCAAGGCGTCTGATCTGAAGAGCCTGCCTAAGGGTATATACATTATTAATAAAAAGAAAGTTGTAAACAGATAATTATTTAGGATTATGATAGAATATATGATGCAACATCTCTGGCAGTTGTGGGCTGTAGTAGCCGTGATTTGCCTGATTCTGGAGCTCACAGCTGGCGACTTCTTTATCATCTGCTTTGCTATAGGAGCGGTGCCTGCTGCTGTTGTGGCAGCTCTCGGAGCCGGAACCTATTACCAGATTGTGGTTTTTGCTGTAGTTTCCCTCGCTAGCATATTCTATGTGCGCCCATTTGCCAAGCGTTATCTGCATAAAGGCGAAGACAAGCGTGTCAGTAATGCTGAAGCATTGTTAGGCCGTCAGGGTAGAGTGGTTGAGGCAATAGCTGATGGCGGGTCTGGTCGCGTGCAGATAGATGGCGACATATGGAAGGCAGTTGCTGTCGGACAGACAGAAATACCTGAAGGTGCAAATGTCGTAGTAGTAGATCGTACCTCTACTATCATTACTGTTGAAATAGTGAAATAGAAATAAAAACTAAAAGATTAAATTATGGATATAATGTCTTACATCTTGATAGCCATCGTGGTTTGCGTGGTTATCTTTGCCAAAATGGCACTTGTTATTATTCCTCAGTCAGAAACCAAGATCATTGAACGTCTGGGTCGTTACTATGCTACGCTCCAGCCTGGTATCAACATCATTATCCCGTTTATCGATAGAGCCAAGTCGATAGTCGTTCTTCATCACGGGCGCTATATGTACTCCACTACTATCGATCTGCGTGAACAGGTGTACGACTTCCCAAAACAGAATGTGATTACAAAGGATAATGTGCAGACAGAGATTAATGCGCTGCTGTATTTCCAGATTGTAGATCCCTTCAAGGCTACATACGAGATTAATAACTTGCCTAATGCGATTGAGAAACTTACGCAGACTACCCTGCGTAACATTATTGGTGAACTGGAGCTCGATGAAACACTTACTTCGCGTGACACTATCAACAAAAAGTTGAGTGCTGTGCTCGATGATGCTACCGATAAATGGGGCGTGAAGGTGAATCGTGTAGAGTTGCAGGATATCACACCTCCCGACTCTGTGCTTACTGCGATGGAAAAGCAGATGCAGGCCGAGCGTAATAAGCGTGCACAGATTCTTACTTCTGAAGGTCAGAAAGCTGCCGAAATCCTTGCATCTGAAGGTGAGAAAACAGCCATAGTAAATAAGGCTGAGGCTGCCAAGCAGCAGGCTATCCTCCAAGCTGAAGGTGAGGCGCAGGCACGTATCCGTAAGGCTGAGGCTGAGGCTAAGGCTATCGAACTCATCACTCAGGCCGTAGGTAAGAGCACCAATCCAGCCAACTATCTGCTTGCTCAGAAGTATATCCAGATGATGCAGGAGTTGGCCGAAGGTGATAAGACCAAAACCGTTTATCTGCCGTACGAGGCTACTAACCTCCTCGGTTCGATAGGTGGTATTAAAGATTTGTTTAAAGCAGAATAATAGCAACACAATAATACATGGTACATAACATTTTCAAAGGGTTGGGCATTGCGCTCATAACCCCATTCAAGGAAGACGGTTCGGTTGACTATGATGCGCTGATACGTCTCGTAGATTATCAGCTCAACAATGGTGCCGATTTCTTCTGCATCCTGGCTACAACAGGTGAGACGCCTACATTGACTCGCGAGGAAAAGCAGAAGATAAAGGACTTGGTGGTGGATTACGTTCAGGCGCGCGTTCCTATTCTTATAGGATGCGGTGGCAACAATACTGCTGCTGTGGTTGAAGAACTGAAAACTGCCGACTTTAAGGGTATCGATGGCGTGCTGAGCGTTTGTCCTTATTACAACAAACCCTCGCAGGAAGGTTTATATCAGCACTTTAAAGCCATCGCCGCTGCCACATCATTACCGGTGGTTCTTTATAATGTGCCTGGTCGTACAGGCGTAAATCTCCAGGCTGCAACTACCGTTCGTTTGGCACGCGACTGTCAGAATATCGTAGCCATCAAGGAGGCTAGTGGCAATCTGGAGCAGGTGGATGAGATTATCAAAAACAAACCAGCCGATTTCGATGTGATCTCAGGCGATGATTCTCTCACCTTCCCAATGGTAAGCTGTGGTGCTGTAGGCGTGATATCTGTTATTGGAAATGCCTTGCCCAAGGAGTTCTCACGAATGATTCGTTTGCAGATGCGTGGTGAGTATGATCCGGCTAGAACCATTCATCATCGATTCACAGATCTGTTTTCACTACTGTTCGTAGATGGCAATCCCGCAGGTGTAAAGGCCATGCTTTCAGAGATGGGCTTTATACAGAATGTACTTCGCTTGCCATTGGTACCTATGCGCATTAATAATATGCAGCGCATGTCAGAGATACTGAAAGAACTGAAAATATGATAGAGAGCAAAGTCATACACGAAATTACCCAGTTAACAGGGAAGGATGTCTTGTATATAGCTGAACGACATAAAAAGGAGTTCACTTATCCTATCCATAACCATAAGGTGTTCGAACTTAACTTCGTAGAGCATGCCCCAGGCGTTCGTCGCATTGTGGGCGACTCTAACGAAGTGATAGGGGATTACGACCTGGTACTTATTACTAGTCCTGACCTGGAGCACGTGTGGGAGCAAGGTACTTGCAATAGCGAGGATATCCATGAGATTACTGTGCATTTTGAGTTTGATTTCTCTGAAGATAGCATCTTTGCTCGAAATCCGTTTGCTTCTGTCAGACAGATGATGCAGGAAGCACGCAAAGGTCTTAGCTTCCCGATGGATGCCATTATGCGTGTTTATCGCCAACTCAATTCGCTGAGTACCATTAAAGATGGATTTTATGCTTTCATGCAGTTTCTTACCATTCTCTATGAACTGTCAAAGTGTGATGGCGCGCATACGCTAGCCTCTAGTAGTTTTGCTAAGATTGAGGTTTCTAGCGACAGTAGGAGAGTGCAGAAGGTGAAAAACTATATTGATCAGAATTATACAAAGGAAATCCGACTCACCACGCTGGCCGATTTGGCTGGTATGAGTCCGTCGGCCTTCAGTCGTTTCTTTAAATTGCACACCGGGCGTAATCTGAGTGAGTATATTATCGACCAGCGATTGGGATATGCCAGCCGCATGCTGGTGGATAGTACAAATTCTGTGTCGGAAATCAGTTATGCTTGCGGGTTCAACAACCTGAGCAATTTTAATCGCATTTTTAAGAAACGTAAGGGGTGTAGTCCTACAGAATTCCGCGAAAACTACCATAAAACGCGAATTATCGTGTAGAAATGAACTTTTTTTAGAAAAAAGCCAGTAAAAGTTTGGTGGTTTCAAAAAAAGTCCGTACCTTTGCACCCGCAAATCAGAAATGATGGAATTTCGGTTCCGTAGCTCAACTGAATAGAGCATCTGACTACGGATCAGAAGGTTGTGGGTTTGAATCCCGCCGGAATCACTAAGAGAGAGGTTTTTGATACCTCTCTCTTTTATTGTAAATTAGCAAAGAAGATTTCTTATGTTGTTTCCAATTCAACTATTTTAGGTAGCAGTTCAATCTCGAGTGCTTCTTCAATAATTGCTCTCATATAATAATACTTAAATAATGGTGCAAAGATACTGAATTTACCGCATTTTATGGTATTTTTGCAAACAGATTTTTTTAAAATATAACGATTATGATACTATCAACAACCCCACAGATTGAAGGTCACACCATCCGCGAATACAAGGGTATTGTGACAGGTGAAACGATTATTGGTGCCAACATGTTTAAAGACCTCTTTGCGGGTATCCGCGACATTGTAGGTGGACGTGCAGGAAGTTATGAGAAAGTGCTTGCTGAGGCTAAGGACACCTCCATACAGGAGATGATTCAGCGAGCTCAAGCTCTTGGAGCCAATGCCATAGTAGGAATCGATATTGACTATGAGACTGTTGGAGCCCAGGGCTCGATGCTTATGGTAGCCACCAGCGGAACTGCTGTAGTTATTTGATTTTTTTGTGCGCTTTTAGATAACCAGGTGTGATTCAAGATACACAGCGAACATACGTAGCCATCGATCTGAAGAGCTTTTATGCTTCAGTAGAGTGTGTGGACAGAGGGCTTGACCCACTGACCACCAATCTTGTGGTGGCCGATGTGAGCAGGACTGAGAAAACCATCTGCCTTGCTGTGTCTCCAAGCCTGAAAGCTTATGGCGTAGGAGGGCGCGCCCGACTTTTTGAAGTGGTTCAGAAAGTTCGAGAGGTGAACTATCAGCGCCAGTTGCAAACGCCACAGCATAGGCTTACAGGAAAGTCAGTCTTTGACCAGGAGTTGAAAGCGCATCCCGATTGGGCGGTGGATTACATCGCTGCGCCACCTCAGATGGCTCACTATATTGAAGTAAGCAGTAAGGTGTATAGTGTATATCTGAAGTATGTTGCACCTGAGGATATTCACGTATATAGCATTGATGAGGTGTTTATTGATGTGACGGCGTATCTTACTTCTTATAAGATGACGGCACATGAGTTGGCTATGACCATGATACGCGACGTGCTGAAACAGACGGGTATCACGGCTACTGCAGGCATCGGTACCAATATGTATCTCTGCAAAGTAGCGATGGATATTGTGGCCAAAAAGATGCCTGCCGATAATGATGGCGTCCGCATTGCGGAACTTGACGAGATGTCGTATCGACGAGAGCTCTGGGATTACAGACCTATCACCAAGTTCTGGCGAGTGGGCAAAGGCATTGCTAATAAATTAGCTATGTATGGTATCGATACTATGGGTAAGTTAGCCCGACTGTCTATGCAGAACGAGGAGCTGCTATATCAAATGTTTGGTGTGAATGCCGAACTGTTGATAGACCACGCTTGGGGCTGGGAACCATGCACCATAGCTGATGTAAAAGCCTATCGTCCTGAAACAAATTCCTTTAGTAGCGGACAGGTGCTGCAGGAGCCTTATGACTTCCAAAAGGCTCTCATCGTGATTAAGGAGATGGCAGAAGGCATGGCCCTTAATCTGGTGTCAAAGCGTATGGTGACAGACCAGTTAGTGCTGACGGTAGGCTACGATGCCGAAAGTCTCACTCGTCCTGAGATACGTGAAAAGTATCATGGCGAGATAACTACGAACTACTATGGTAAGGCCGTGCCGAAGCATGCCCATGGTACATGGAACTTCGACACGCTGACGTCGTCCTCGAGCCTGATGATGACTGCTGCTGCAGAACTGTTTGACAGACTGGTGAATCCGTATCTGCTCATCCGCCGTTTGAATTTGACTGTCAATCATGTTGTGTCAGAATCAGTTGCTGACGTGAAACATACTGAGCCACAGCAGTTGGATTTGTTCACCGACTATGATGCATTGGAAAAGCAGAAGCAGGAAGAACAGGCTCGGTTGGATAAGGAACGCCGTATCCAGGAAGCACAGCTCAAAATAAAGCAGCGCTTTGGCAAGAATGCCATCCTTAGAGGTCTTAACTTCTCAGAGGGTGCTACGGCCAAAGAGCGTAATGGACAGATAGGAGGACATAAGGCATGAGTAACTACGACGATATCATACATTTGCCACATCATGTGTCTAAGCGGCATCCCCAGATGTCGATGTGGAACCGTGCAGCCCAGTTTGCACCGTTTGCAGCTCTGACAGGCTATGAAGATTCCATCAAAGAGACGGCACAAGCGAATGAGAGTCTTTTTGATGAAAAGTAGCTGTAAAGATGCTCATATTAGATTCTTTTTGTAACTTTGCACCCAAAACAGTAAGAATATGACTCAAAAACAATTAGAAGCGCTCGACCCTAAGTAGGGGAGCCTTTCTCGGGAATCGGTATTTTCCGTATGGGCATGGTAGAGCAGCATAAAGACCTTCTGCAGCCAGGCGACCAATGCATTGGCGGTGGCTACTATGCATTCGACTTTGTTTCTAACCGCATTATCCTAACCTCTTCCTAAAGCATAAAAACAAAAAAGAGAGGTCTCAAAAACCTCTCTCTTTGTGATTCCGGCGGGATTCAAACCCACAACCTTCTGATCCGTAGTCAGATGCTCTATTCAGTTGAGCTACGGAACCGAAATTCCATCATTTCTGATTTGCGGGTGCAAAGGTATATATATTTTTTGTTACCACCAAATTATGAACCCATTTTTTTTGTTTTGCTACCATATTTTTCTGAAATATTACCATTTTTGCTACTTTTTGCTACCATTTTAGATACTCACCACCTTTAGAAAAACATAAAAAAAGGTATTCCATCAACCAGGCACGTCGTTGTATGCGTATTTCTTCCTTCATTTCTAGATGACAGCGCGGCCGAATGGAGAAAGGGCTAACTTGGCCAGGCGGAAGTGCATCTTGCCAAAGGGGATGCCGATGATGGTGATACAGAGAATGAAACCGTAGAAGGCATGTGTGAGGCAAATCCAAATGCCAGCGATGAAGAACCAGAAAATGTTCATGAAGGTACTCAGGCAACCTGGTTGTGACTGCATCCACTCCACCTTTGTACCGAATGGCCATAGGGCGAGGATGCCAAGCTTTATGCTTTGCAGACCGAAGGGAATACCGATGATGGTAATCATCAGAATGAGTCCTGCCATGAAATACTCGAGTGCGATGTTCAAGCCACCGAAGATGAGCCAGATGATGTTTCCTAATAGTTTCATATCCTTGAATTTTAAAAGTCTTCAACTTTTAGACGCTACTAACGGGAGAAAAGTTGCACTGAATATGCTTTTATTAGAATTATTTTGTATATTTGCCGGCAAATAACAAAATTCAAAAACGAGAGACTATGATTAAGATGTATGTAATGGAGACCTGCCCTGATTGCGAGTATGTCAAGAAGCAGGTAGAAGGAAATCCTAATTTTGAAGTGATTGACATTGGTAAGCATGTCAGGAACCTGAAACAGTTTATCAAGCTTCGTGATACGCACCCTGCGTTTGACGAGGCTAAGGCGGTAGATGATTTGGGCATTCCCTGTTATGTGCTGGAGGATGGCACGGTGACGCTCTACTCAAAGGACGTAGGCCTGGAGCCACGACCTCAGGATGAGGGTGCTGCTTGCAGCATCGATGGTAGAGGATGTTAGAATACAGAAGGGCCTGTCATCACGACAGGCTCTTCTTTTGGTAGTTATTCAAACATGTAGATAATAATTTTGGCTAAAACATTGTGGGTGCAAAGGTACAGGAAATCCTTTGATTATACAATCCCTAAATATCGGTATTTAAAACCAAAAACCGCTTGATGATTTTTTGTTTTTGAAGACTTTTTTTGATGGCAAAGATAAATAAAGGTTAATCCTTGAAAAAAGACAGCGGAATATTTGGAAGACAGATAGATTGTTTGTACTTTTGCAGTATCATAAAAAAGATTTTAATGGTTAAGATTTATGGTTGATTAATTTACTTTTTTAAGTTAATGATTGAAGGTTCGTTGTGAAACGCGCCTTTTTTTTTGACTTGAATGTTCTCCGTTGAATTGCACTTGATTCATTCTGGACCATACCAATTTTTGATTAATACCATCTAGTCAAGAATGTATTCAGGCGTCTGTTAAAACACTCTAGTGTATTCATATGGCTGATGAAATTGTGGACCGATTCAGAATGGTATTATCAAGGAGCCGTTGAAGAGATGGGTGCTGATTATGCAAATGTCCTTCTTATGCTATCTTCCATGAAAGCACTTATACTAATTTGTTTATTTGTTCTTTTAGTAGCTTATACTACTATGCGTCTTCTTGTTGCCAAGACTCAGTTAAGCTGCAAGCTAGGATAAAAGCTGCTGTTCAATTAACAACAGCTTTTCCCTTTGTCATTGATAGCCTTCCTTATTGGAAAGCTATCAATTCTTGCTGTGGCTCTGGTTTCATCTGAACCACCTTGGACTCTTTCTTGGCGCGAGCTGATAGCCTTGCGCACGGCTTGTTCCTTGCGGTTGATTTCGATATGCCGGATGCAATCCTGTTTGTGTCCGTCGAAATCCGCTATCAGCCATTGTCCGTCAACCAGTTCCATCTCCATTTTGTGTTCCTCAACATCGGTACCCTCAGCCAACGATCCGTCTTCCCACTTCTGTCGTACCATGATGGTTGCTATGGCATGCGTCTTGTCCGTCTGTTCAACAGCTGCCACCTCGAAGTCGGCAATCGTTCCTCCGTTGCCTGTCACAAAATAGTATAGCCACTCATGGTCCATTGCCTCATGCTCAGGCAGATGGTTGAACAGCGTATCCAACACATTATAGAAGTCGGGCGTCATATAGTCCTTTGAGACTTTTTTCAGTTCGTGGTCAGGAATATACTGACACAACTCAGCAGCACGCTCCCTCAGCTGCTGCTCGTTGCTACCGCATGCCATCAGCAGAATGGCTGCACAGATGATGGTTAGAAATTTTTTCATTGCGTTTTTATCAGATTACCAGTTGGGAGGTAGAACAATATTCTCTATTGTATGTGCTTTCTCGAAGAGCGGTGCAATATCTTCATCGGTAAAGCCAGCTATGCCGCATCCGATGCGAGTCACCAGGAAAGTGAGGGTAGGGTGCTGCTTGGCGAATTCTATGAACTCGTCCACGTATGGGCGGATAGTGTCCACGCCTCCCTGCATCGTAGGTATGGCGTAACTTTGTCCCTGCAGACCTACGCCCTGTCCCATGATGGCCCCGAAATTGCGGTAAGCGACATAGGCTGCACCTCCAGCATGCATGCCACGGAGGTTGGAGCCGAATACGAAAATCTCGTTTGGTTGGAGTGATGTGATAAACTCCGGTGTGGTACGTTTCTTTTCCATATCCTTTTCTGTTGGTGTTGTGAATGGTGCTGCTTCTTCCAGCGCACATGTCTTGACCATTTCGAACTCTGGCATAATTTCCGGCATGTCAAAGTCCATATCGAAGTGTTCACGGAAATATGGGGTGATGAGTTCGTCCTTCAGCTTTTTGTAGCGCTGAGAAATAGCAGCAGGCGTCATGCCCATCTCGATGGCCACTTCCTTACCTTTAAATCCACGTTTCAGCATCATGATAATGATAAAGCGGTCTGTGCGCTCCATTGGCAGATGGTCGCACATATCGTCTATCATCTTGTTGAACTGCAGTCGGAGATTGCTTGACATATCGAACGTCTGCAGGTAATCCGCAAACGTGATGCTGCCGTATTCCTTATGGTACCATTTCAGCGCGTCGAGCACTACAAATCGGAATCCGTTGATGATCCACGTCTTCAGACTGACGGAAGGTGCGTGGTCCTCTAACGGTTTCCATTCATGCTCCATCAAAAAGATAGCATACTGATGAGCTAATGACAAGAAGTCGAGATTCTGCTTTTCGCTCAGCTGGTAACGCTGGTCGAAAATGTGATAGCCTATTTCCAGGTAGCCGTAGAAATAGTCGCGTATGATGTGAGAGTCGCCCCGTCGGAACCCACTCAGAATCTCCTTGTCAGATAGTTGCTTATGGTACATATTTACTTATTTTGGTGCGAAAATACAAAAAAAACGCGATACTGCTTAATTTTTTCCGAAAAACTTCTTTAAAGGAATAAAGACATGTCGAAATAATGAAGTTTCACCCTTTAAAATAGTTAATATTATGACAGATTTAATTCCTACAAGAGTACACAATTTGATTATTGTTGACGAGAGCGGTTCAATGGAGTGCATTCGCAAACAAGCGTTCTCAGGCATGAACGAGACCTTGCAGACCATCCGCATGATGCAGAAGAAGTATCCTGCCCAGTTGCAGTACGTGACGCTTATCACTTTTGATAGCGATCATACCAAGTTGCACTACGACAACACGCCAGCTGCCAAGACCAAGGATATCGCCTGGAAAGCCTACAATCCTTGTGCAGGCACGCCACTTTACGACGCTATCGGCAAAGGCATCTCCAAGGTCAATGCCCAGGTAGAAGAAGGTGACCATGTGCTTGTCACCATCATTACCGACGGTTACGAGAATAGTTCAGAGGAATGGACACTTAAGATGGTGCGCACGATGATTGAGAAGCTGAAGAAACAGAACTGGACCTTCACGCTCATTGGTACCGATAACCTCGATGTTGAGGAGATGGCCCAGTCTTTTGCCATCGAGGAGCACCTGGAGTTTCAGCAAGATGAGAAAGGCACCAAGGCGATGTTTGCCCGTGAGCGCCGTAGCCGAGAACGCTACAACTGCTGCGTGGCCGAGCGAACTGAGATGCCAAAGGGTAAGTTCTTTGACGAGCAAAGCGACTAAAGTCGATAGCTTCGAGAAAGAGAAATATTTAGAAAGATAGGAGTTAGCAATTAGCCAACTCCCCTTTCTTTCAGCGGGTCAAGTCGGGATATTTTTCTTGTTTTTTCTGTTTTGAGCGGTTTTGTAGCTGTTCCGCTTGCGCTGGTATATCTTTTTGATTGTATCAGAGCTGGTGCCGTCCTCCTTGATACCCTCCATGTCGATGAATTAACCACTGTCGGAGATACGAAGGTATCTTCAGATAAATACAAATTTGACTCATTGCAGTAATACTTTTGTTCCTGCTGCAAAGATACTGAAAATCAATTAGATAACAAAAAGATAAATCAAATATTTCAAACGAAATCGATAAAATTAAAAAAAGGATAAAACCTCGATGAAGTCGGAGAAATTTTGTATCTTTGCAGCCAAAAAAATATTGGGACATGGAGCAATCAAAATTTAAGCTGATCATATTCGACTTTGACGGTACGCTTGGCGATACCCGACGTAACATTGTGATGACGATGCAGATGACCATTGCTGAGCATCAGTTGCCTTATCGCCATGAGGATGAATGTGCGTCCGTCATTGGCCTGCCACTTGCTGGATGCTTCAGAACGCTGTTTCCTGATATTCAGGAAGAACTCATCAATCAATGTGCTGAAACATACAGGCGTATCTTCAATGAGAATCTGCAGAAGATACAACCTCAGGCGTTTCCAGGTGTTGTTGATACGCTGGCCAAGTTGCATCAGAAAGGATATGTGCTTACGATTGCTTCTTCCCGTTCACGCAATTCGCTTACAGAGTTGACACAGCAGATGGGTATAGCTGATTATATTTCTTTGCTGCTTGGAGCAAATGATGTCAAAGAGGCGAAGCCACAACCAGAGCCAGTACTGAAAACACTGGGGGCGATGCACTTTGATGCCAGCGAAACGCTAGTTGTAGGTGATATGGATGTAGATATATTGATGGGTGCACGAGCAGGTGCTCGAACCTGCGGCGTGACCTATGGGAATGGCAGCCGGGAAACACTTGCTGCAGCAGGTGCTGACTATATCATTGACGATTTCGCAGAACTGTTAACACTTCTTTGATTTCGGAAGAGCCTTGCAAGTTTCGCGTACTAGGTAGGCGATATACTGTACAAAATCTGCGTTGCTAGCTATATCTCTGTTTTCTATACTCCTATGATGGTCACAAAAATTATAAATAGAAGGTGAATTTCGAACCTTTGCTGCCGACGCCTTCATGGTCAGCGGCAATGGGGAACTGGCAGCATAGGTCGCTTGCCTGTTCATCATCCAATGCAATGGATAGCTCCAGTTCGATGGCCATGCGGTGGTCGTTATATCTGAGATCCCAGATACACTCACCCAGAACGGCGTTCACAACCGTTCTTATCTCGTCCTGCATGCGCCAGATAGAGTCGTAGTCAGTCATAATATTCTATCTGTAGTTGCTCACTCACATTGAAATCTTCATGAAAGCCATCGTTGTACTTGTAAACGATACGAAGGCCGCGATATGTCGATGGTACCTTCAGCGTGTCCAGCAGGTGCCATTTTGGGCGCCCGAAGTCGTAAGATTCCCTATCCAGGATGATGCGGTTGGAAACGAAGTCGAAAGCGTAGTAGCCACCGCCAATGCATTGGTCGCCCGGTTGCAGCAAGTCCTTATGCTGTTCAACCATTCCCAGACGGAAAACACCGTCCATTGTGATGATAAACTTTGGGAGAGTCATTCGAAACTTTATTATATGTTCTTTTTGAATACAGCAGGGTTGCCAGCTACCAATGTTCGCGGCGCTACATCCTTGGTTACCACAGAACCTGCGGCTATAACAGCACCATCGCCAATGGTGACTCCAGGTAAAATGGTGGAATGACCACCTATCCAAACGTCGTTCCCTATGGTAATAGGGCTACCATAAACATCAAGAACGCGACCTTCCGGCTCCAGTCGGTGTCCTGCGGTATAGATACCAACGTCGGGGCCTATTAGACAGTTGTCTCCGATACGGATTTCCGCCAGGTCGAGCATCGTACAATTATAGTCAGCGTGGAAATTGTTGCCCACATGGATATTCTGTCCGAAGTCACAATGAAAATTATCGCCCACAAAGGGAGCGCTTCCAACAGTTCCTAACAGCTCTCGAATGAGAGCTTCTTTATCTTTGAAGTCAACCAGTGTCATGCTGTTCATCTGTTTGACTGTTGCCGAAGCCTTTGCCATTATCATCTGCACCTCCGGGCTTATGTCTGTGCGACTATACCATTTCTTTTCCATACTTTATCTGATAATCTTTGCTTTCTGAAGGTCGTCGAAGCCATTCCAAAAGTCCTGCTGTTCTGGAGCGCTGAAACCGTCTGCTGATAGTTCCTTTAGGATAGCGTCCAGCAGTTGTGTTTTGGAGACGTTTAGGTTTGGGGCAACATCGATACTATAGGTGAGGATGTCGCCCATAGAACCGACGTGAACACCTGAAACGATGATGTTACCATCGGCCTCGGACACCTGAATATGACGATTTGTGCCATATTCGGGCTTGGTCGTGGTGAGCTGCTGGAATAGCGGAGAGTAGCTATAGTGCTCTGCATCAACTGAGTTTATGAGTTCGCGGAGTGTCATTCTTTGGGTATGGGTTTAGCCAGTTTCATGGCATCTTTGGTGCCAAATGTTCTTCTGATGACAGCCTCCACATATGTTTCTGCTTCATTAGCGGATTTAGCCTTTGTTTTCGCTTTCGTTTTGCGCTTATTATCTAAGAGTATGCCGGTTGTAATGCCTATAATAGGACCGATGATTACGGCTAGAACTTGAAAGAATGTTTCCATTATTATATCCTTTTGGGGGCAAAGTTACAAAAAATCACATATAATAGCTGAATAAATGGCAAAATAATACGTTATTTTCTCAATTATTACTAACTTTGTCCCTGATATGAGCATGACAGAGACGATAATATATATACTCATTGGCATCAATGTCCTAACCTTCTTTGTCTATGGTTGGGACAAGTGGAAAGCCAAGCAAGGAAAATGGCGTATACCTGAAGCCACTCTCCTGATGCTGGCTTTTGCCGGTGGTACTATAGGCGCACTCTTAGGTATGCAGGTCTGGCACCATAAAACGATGCACTTGAAATTCAAGTACGGGTTGCCCCTGATATTTTTAGCACAGATTGCTTTGATTGCATTATTATAATGGCTTGGAAACTGAAATATCGTTGTCGGGAATGTGGCTATGAAGCCGAGGTGTACGAAGGTCGTGGGCTCTTCCGTCAGGAGATCCGTGCCGTGTCGTGCCCAGACTGCAAGACCATCCAGAATATTGTTGTGGGTGGAATTATCGCCGATGTGGCGCCTTCCTATAGGAGCGAAGTGGGTAGGCTCTGTTTGCAATGCGGCAGCGACAAAATCCGCGTGTGGGACGGACATATCTGTCCCAAGTGCCAGGGGGAGATGGAACAGACTGGCGAGAAAGAGTTTTGGACCTGAAGACTGACAGAATTTCTGGTCAATGTTTAAGGGAGTTTAAAGAAATGTCAGTCATGTTTAATTGAGTTTAAGGGATTGTCAGTATCGTTTAAGCGAGTTTAAAATCCTTGCCATCTTGACAAGGTAACGAGCGCTTTTTCCTGTAGGCATGTACTTTGCTTTTCAGTAAGTGAAAGCTGAAGCAAATAAGCCGAAGCGATCAAGAACAATTAAGTTAAACTAAAAATATAATTAGGAGGTAAAAGTTATGTTGAACGGATTAATGAAAAGCAACAGTTGGTTCCCAACAATGTTTGATGATTTCTTTAACACTGATTTTATGCCTCGTGCCAACAGTACAGCACCTGCAGTCAATGTCAAGGAGAGTGAGAAGGCCTACATCATGGAACTTGCAGCTCCAGGCATTAAGAAAGAATATTGCCGTGTAGGTATCAATGACGAGGGCAACCTCACCATCGCTATTGAGAACAAACAGGAACACAAGCATGAGGACAGTCATCGTCATTATCTGCGCCGTGAGTTCAGCTATTCTAATTATGAGCAGAACTATGTTCTTCCGGATGATGTGGTACGCGACAAGATTTCTGCCAAGGTTGAGGACGGCATCCTGACCATCACGATGCCAAAGACCGAACCGAAGGAGAAAGTGACGAAGGCCATTGAGGTGTCATAAGGATGACGCTTCCTAATATGTAGAAAACCCCTGGCTTGCTCATGCAGGCCAGGGGTTCTTGTTTATATATGAAATGATGATGAGCCATGAAGTGGCGGATATGACGGGCTTTTTTCAACTTAGCGTCTAAGATGTAGGCCGAAGTCGTATGAGGCTCTATCCAGATTCATGTGATGATTATTTTATTCTTTCCAATTGATTTCGGTGAAGCGATTGAAGCGCTTGCCATCGTGTTCGATGATTTCGAAGAACATACGCTCTGGACGGACCCAATATTTGCGGTCGCCATAGAGCGCTTGGTAAACGACGACACGTTCTTGGGTTTCACTATCGAACGCACTATGAATCAGACGATATTTCTTGCCCTTGAAGTGTTGGAAATAACGTATCCAATCTTCCTTTTTTAGATAGGTCATCATGAGTTTTTCAATCATGGGCACATACCATGTTTTTGTTTCCTGTTCGGTGGGCGTATGTGCGCCAGGGAAATGATATGCGTTGTTGTAGTGCTCCAGGAAGAGCGGTTCGAAATGAGCCAATGTGTCCTGTTCGCCGAAGATGCCCCATATACGATCCTTGTAATATGGGTTGCAGCAGGCGAATTGCTCAGCTTCCAGTTCTGCGAATTCCTGAATCAGCGCCTCATCGATGATAAAGTTCTGAATGCCGTTGGCGCGTGGCGACTTATACTGTTGTGTTCCGATTCTCGACTGCAGGAACTCCGTCATTTTGAAATGTGGATTCCCCAGCAATGCAGGCACGCCGATGATAGGTGCTATCATCTGTGCATAGAAGGAGCCACAGCTGTTGCCGACAATGATGTCAGGCTGTTCATGGTCGCAGAGTTCACGAATGAAGGCGATGGCTTCTTTTGGATGCAGCGGGAGGTCGGGTGTGATGACTTCGGCACGTCCTTCAAAAGCCTCTTTTATAGCCTTTGCTGGCACACACTGGCCACTGGCATAGAAGCCATGTAGAAAAAGTATTTTTTGCATAGAGTATGATATTTGGCTATGTCAATTCCTTATTATTCTCATAATTCGCTGCAAAGATACTGATTTTACTGCTTTTTGTGGTGATTTTGCACGCAGATTTAAGTGAATTTAATGATGATAGTAGATACAACTAAATGCGGTGAAAACCCCGACTTGCGATTTTGTTTTGCAGGTCGGGGATACTTTTGAGAGAGAATTATCTAACAACTAAATGATGTGGCGCTTGATGTGGCGAACTGTGGTCATCTTGGCGTCATAGAGTACAGATACGGTGCGAGTACGTGGGTTGTATCTGGTGTCTTTCACGCCGTAGAGGCGCTCTGCTCTTGCCATAATCTTTGAGGGAGAGTCGTAGCGCGACAGCTTGATGCTGCAGATCTTCATGTCTGGATGATATGCGCGGCGAGTATCAAAGTGACCAACCTTTTTGTCGGCCTTTACATTGTGCCTCTTGTCAACAACTATAGTAGCGTTATGCTTCTTGTCAGCTTTGAAATGCTTGTTGTTGCCTGCCATTGCTGGCGCTGCTGCTGTGAGTACCATTATCATGGTTGCCATCACTTTATTCATCATCTTCTTCATAATCGTCAATTTTTAAATTGTTCAACTTATGTTCTGAATCACAGTGCAAAGATAGGACGATTATGGGGAATTTGGAAATGAAAATTCCTATTCCGTGCGGTGTGTTTCCCTAAAGTGTAGTAGGGGATTCCCTCATAGCTGCCATATACTAATAGTAATGGCGAGCCTGGGATGAGGCAAAAAAATAGGCAGCCGGATTATTTTGGGGCTGCCTATTCATCAATTGTAGAAGGAATTATTCGTACCATAGTTCCCCTCCGAGAAGCTGGGTGTTTTTACTGGTATCTTCTCGGTCGTCCTGCGTATAGTCTTTATACTGCGGGTAAAGATTAGAGCTGTTTGTAACCATAATAGTTTTATTTAAAACAATCAAAAAAATAATTCATCGGTGCAAAGGTACGACAAAAAAATGAATCTTGCAATCCCTATTTTATGGTATTTTTTTCTCTATCTTCTATTCTCCTATGATGGTTACAACGAGTTCTGTTGCGCCACCATGATTACGATACTCACAGAAATGGATGCCCTGCCAGGTGCCGTTGCATAAGCTTATCTAGTTACAAATCATCGTATACCATTATCTGACGGACAACACCTTTGCCGGCATCTTCCCATTGGATGTCGGAGGCAATCTGGTAAGTTTTGCTTTTCATCTATGTCAATTCCTAATAATTCTCAAAATATGCTGCAAAGATACTGACTTTACTTCATTTTGTGGTAATTTTGCACACAGATTTATATGTATTTAGTTAATATGATGACAGTAGATACAACAAATATGTGCTCGCACTTGCAGCGGAAGCTGTTCGAGGAGGATGGTATCTATCATCCGTTGTGGCTGGCTATACAGGATGATGCTGAGGTTTCGGCAGTAGTCCGTTCGCGTCAGCTTCATATCTACCGTAATGGTAAGAAGGTGTTGGTGCTGGCGGGTAAAGCGGCTCCCAAAGTCATCAGAGAGGATGCGATTTGTAAGCTTTTACAAATTGAGCGCATCAAGTGGATGGAGCAACGCTTCAATAGAGTCTTGGTTGCTATTAAGGATGGGGCTGCTGTTTCGTTGAAGGCTGTCAAAGAAGATGTTGTCGAACTCAGCAAATACTATGGCAGCGAGTTGTGGAAACAGGACTTTGCTGCCGATGAAGCAGGGATTCTTCCCTCCGACCTTAAACGCGGAGTACTGTCAGAAGATGGTATTTGGAATCTTTTTTCCGATTATCGTGAAATTCAAAAGAAAATACAATGAAGGAACGATCTGTCAGATGACAGCGCGGCCGAATGGAGAAAGGGTTAAGCTCTACTCTAAAGATGTTGGCCTGGAGCCACGACCTCAGGATGAGAGTGCTGCTTGCAGCATCGATGGGAGATGGTATCGTTAAAATATGTAAATAGGACAGAATATGAGTGTGATTCGTCGCGAAAAACGCTTAAAAACATGGTTAAAATGTTTAAAATCGCATAGAAAGTGTTTAAAATTCGCGATTTAACGCATTTTGAACATAAAATAACTGAAAATAAACATCCATTCCAAATATTCGATTTATATTTGCAGCAGAAAAAGATTTTAATGGTTAAGGTTTATGGTTGATTAATTTAGTTTTTTAAGTAATTTTGGGGAAAAGGTTCGTTGTGAAACGAGCCTTTTTTCTTTTATTCAAGTTTTAAACAAAATGAATTTACCTATATGAATTTTGTATATGTGGAAATTAATTCGTAACTTTGCAATCTAAATATATATAATGTATGGAAGATTCTATTTTGAACCGATATTTGGATGAGATAGGACGTGAGGAGTTGCTGAGCAATGAGGAAGAGTGCCAGTTGGCCGAGCGTATTGCTAAGGGTGACGAACGTGCGCTGTCTAAGTTGATAGAGGCAAACCTGAAGTTTGTGGTATCTGTGGCTCGCCAGTACAAGGGGCAGGGCGTCGATATGGAAGATCTGGTGAGCGAAGGCAATCTGGGGCTTATGAAAGCGGCTGCCAAGTTTGATGCCAGCAAGGGTGTGCGCTTTGTCAACTTTGCTGTGGTTTACATCCGTCAGGCCATCGAGAAAGCTATCGATCAGCAGGGCGGTTTGTATCAGATTCCTAAAGATGTGAAGCAGGAGATGGTTCGCCAGCAGGCTCAGCCATTATCGGTAGATGCGCCATTAGGTCATCGCAGCAATATGAGTTTGCTCTCTGTGTTGGTGAATAAAGATGCCCCCTTGGCTGACGAGCGTGTGCATAGCGAAGCTATCGAGGATGCTATCGAGTTTGCTTTGGGTACTCTTGACAAGCGCGATCGTCAGGTTATCAATTCTTTCTTTGGTATCAATCAGGAGCATGAGACGATGGCTGAGATAGCCGAGGATTTGGGACTGAAGCGCGAACGCGTGCGCCAGATTCGCGACAAGGCAGTTCGTAAGTTGCGTAAAGCCTATCGCAACAAGCTTAAGGCACTATGATTTCGCATACCTCTCCGAATGTTTTAAAAAAGTTAAATTTTGCGCAATATTTGGAAGTCATCTTGAAAATGTGTATATTTGCAGTAATATTACGAGATGACTTTTAAATGTTGTAATCGTGAAACAAGAAACTATAATCGTTACTAAGCGCCAAAGGTGGTATATATTGATTGCTTCGTCGCTGATCGTTTTATTGATTGGCGGCACATCTTATTGGGCTTTCTACCTGGCCATGCGTGCCGAGACCAATGTTCGCTATGCAGGCTTGCAGAGTGCGGTATCTACTCAGCTCACCAAGACTATACATGGTATGGAGATGAGTGCTACCAATGTATTTTATGAGATTGAGAAACACATGGATTCGCCAGAGTCGGTGGTGCAGGCTCTAGAGAGCGAGGCGGTGCTTAATCCCGATGTGCGTGGTTATTTTGCAGCATTTGAGCCTAACTTCTTCCCACAGAAGGGTAGGTGGTATGAGCCTTATGTGCATCACACCGACAGTTCTAGTTTTCAGATGTCTCAGGTGGGTTCCGCTCGTCACGATTACACCCAGTCGGCTTGGTATATACGTGCCAAGGATATCAAGATGAGTTTCTGGTCAGATCCTTATTACTATTATGATGGTACCGCCATTAGTGGTCATTATTGCACTTATGTCAAGCCGGTGTTTACCGAAGATGGCAGTTTGGCCTGTGTTTGTGGTGCCGACATCACTTTTGAGTGGCTCACTAAGGCATTACAGCGCATTGATAATTGGTGCGGCAATAATGAGAATATCAATAAATATCACCTGATGCGCGATTTCCAGTTCTTCTCGGTGGTGTTCGATCGCGAAGGTTCATGCATTGTTCATCCTGATGGCAAGCAGTTTTCTATCACCGACCCTGACGTTCTGCAGAATCTTCAGCTGCAGCGAGCCGGTATGATAGAGATGGATGTGGCTGGTGTGCCTTCATTTGTATATTATGGCCCGATTGATGGCATCGACTGGACGGTGGCCGTTGTGGCGCCCAAGTCGGATGTGATGAAGCCGTTCAGTTATGTAGGATGGTTTATCGTCGGCATCGCTCTGCTGGGTATTGTTGTGTTGTGGTTGATAAGTAAACCTGTGGAATATGCGCAGAAGGGATAAGATAAATTTTCTGATAGTAGGTCAGACGCTACTGTTGTTGGCAGTTGCTCTGGGCATCCTGTTCTACTTTTCGCATCGTGCGCTGAAGCAAGAGGCGGTGGGTGATGCCGAGAATATGCTTGAGAGTACGGTTCTGAATATTGATAATATACTGTTGAGTGTAGAGCAGAGTGCTGGTAATGTGTATTACGACTTGCTGGAACATCTCGACGATCCCGACCGTATGTTCACCTATTGTCGCGAGTTGGTATTGAGTAATCCTAACATTGTGGGCTGTGCCATTGCCTTCAAGCCGGGTTATTATCCTGGCAAGGATTTATTTATGGCCTATGTGCATCGCAGAGGTTTTGATACGGATGTGACGAGCGATTTGGTAACAACCGACATGTTTACCAATCGTCCTTATACCGAACAGATCTGGTATCGCGCTCCAATGGATGATGACTATGTGGGCTGGACCGACCCATTGAAGGGTGATGATACAGAGAACGAGCCGTTGGTAAACTTCTGTATGCCGCTTCCCGATAAGTCGGGTCAGCGGGTAGGCGTGCTGGCTGTGGATGTTTCCATCAGTCAGTTGTCAAAGATTGTGTTGGCTGTCAAGCCGTCAGAGCGCGGCTATTGTGTTTTGATGTCGAAGAGTGGTTCGCTTATTGTTCATCCTGATGTTGATAAACTTCAGTCAGACAATATCTTACGCAGATTGATTGGAGATGTGGATCCTCGGGTAAAGGATGCCATCGAGTCCATGATGGCAGGCGAGACTGGCATGAAAGAATATCAGATGAATGGTGAAACCTGGACTATTTTCTATAAGCCATTCCAGCGTACCGAGTTGAAAGAGCGTTCCAACGGTCAACTTGATTGGAGCGTAGGTATTGTTTGTCCTGAGGCTGATATTCATGGCGCACACAACAAATTGCTGCTTGTAGTGCTTTGCATCACGTTTGTGGGGTTGATTCTGTTTGTTTTGCTTTGTCGCTGGTTTATCCGGCGCGAACTCAAACCGCTGCGCTTGCTCTCGGACTCGGCACAACGTGTGGCTGATGGGCAAATCAATGAGAACGTGCCCCAGACGCATTGGAATGATGAGATTGCCAATCTGCAGAATCAGTTCCGTGTGATGCTTAGCAGACAGAAAGAGCGTGAAGCGGCGCTTGCCGACGAGGCTGCTCAACTGCATCAAGATGCCGACCAGTTGCGCGCAGCCTATGGTAAGGTGCAGGAGAATGACAGAATGAAGACGTCGTTTCTCAACTATATCACCAATCAAATGGCATTGCCTGCTGAGAGTATCGATCAGAGTGTAACAACCCTATGTAATAATTATCGCTCCTTGAGCAAGGATGAGATTTGCAAACAAGTGGAGGTCATCGAGCACAAGAGCGAGACGCTGGTAGAGTTGCTGAACCACATGGCTCACTTTACCAAGTCGGAAACAGGAAAGGAGGCCGACGATGAGTAAGATGCATTACAGTTTGTCGCGACGCCTTAGTATTGGCGTCATGCTGCTGGCAGTCCCCATTTTTGTGTTGGCGCTTGGTCTGCTTTATCTTCAGTCGCGCTATATTATACATGCCGAGGCGATGGAGAATGCAGCCAGTCTGCTCAACACCACCGTGCAGCGTGTGGGCAGCTATATGAAAACGGTTGAAACGGCTGCCGATGTGAATGCCTGGATGCTGGAGGAAAACTTCGAACCTGCTAATATCGAGGCTGTTTCTGATCGTATTGTGAGGTTGAATACCCACGTGGTTAGCTGTTCTGTTTATGCGATGCCCAACATGTTTCCTCAGTATGGTGAGAAATTCTCTGTTTTTACTCAGAATACTGGCGACTCTATACAAACCTATCGTGAGTATGATTACGACTACATGACGCGACTGAGCTTTACGAAGCCTGCAGAAACGGGTAAAGCCAGTTGGGTTGACCCATATATAGAGTATGCCGATGGCAAGGTGAATTATCATCAGGCCATAGCTACATACTGCAGACCGTTGCGTCAGGATAATGGTCGTATGATAGGTGTAGTAACTGTCGATCTCTCGTTCAGCAAACTGGCTGAACTCATGAATGAGGCTGAAAACCCCTACGATCAGTCTTATTATATGCTGCTCGATGGCAATGGGCGCTATCTGGTGCATCCGGATACCACACGCCTGTTTCGCAAAACGATATTTACCGATGCCGATCCCAGTTCCAACTCCGATCTGATTTCGTTGGGCTATGAGATGACTGGTGGCAAGATGGGCTCGCTGCATGTGCACGCAGGCGGTCGCGTTAATCATGTTTGCTATCAGCCCGTGCCTGGCACCAACTGGAGTCTGGCATTTGTATGTCCCACTAGTCAGATTATGTGGGGATTCCGTATGTCCGGCTATGTCATTTTTGCCATCATTATTGTGGGGCTGTTTGTTATTCTGTGGCTTATTAATCGTGCCGTCAAGCAAACCATCAGCCCGCTCAATCAGTTGCAGTCTATCACCACTCGTATGGCTGAAGGCCATTATGATGAGTCGATTTCTGGGACTAATGGCAATGGTCCGATATCTCACTTGCTGAGCAGTTTTGCCAATATGCAACTCTCGCTCAACCGCAGGATGCAGGCCTTGCAGCAGCAGGTTGACGAGTCGCATAGCCAAACAGAAGCCTTGCAGCAGGATGTAGATCAGGCTCAGGAGAATGTGCGCACCAAGAATCTGTTTATGCAGAAGGTGGCCCAGCATATGCGTTCGCCGCTTAATGTGATTTCTGGTTTTGCTAATATGCTGCGCGATAGTGCCGACAGTAAGGATATGATTAGCGACGACGAACTGCAGAATATTGCCAGTATGATGAAGAGCAATGCCGTGAACCTGAATGGTATGGTGCTGATGCTGTTTGATGCTTCTGAGACGGATGCTTCTGAGGCATTGAAGTGCAAGAAGAATGATGAGGTATCGGTTAATGCGCTGGCCCATGAGTGCATACAGCACACACGTACACACTTTGTTAACACCGACATAGAGTTTACCACAACGGTATCCGACACCCTTTGCATCCTTACTAACCACATCTATCTGATGCGCACGCTGCGCGAACTGCTGTATAATGCAGCCAAATATTCAGATGGTCAGCATATCAAGCTGATGGTTACTGAGACTGAATCAGCTGTGCGTTATACGGTTGAGGATGTGGGTTCGGGCATACCTGAAGAACAGGAGAATCTATTGTTTGAGCCGTTTATGCATACAGGCGATCTGGCTGAAGGTCTTGGTTTAGGATTGCCGTTGGCCAAGCGACATGCCAAGAGTTTGGGTGGCGATTTGATATTCGACGACAGTTATCAGCAAGGCTGTCGCGTCACGCTCGAATTGCCTAAGTGAATAAAAAAAACTCCCGATTTCATTCAAATCGGGAGCTTTTTTATCTAACTTCATTTTTATTTAATCAAATCTACGCTTCGCTTCAGGAATTTGTCGAGCGCCTCGCCCTTCAGCATGCCGTTCTGCAGCAGAGCCAGGTCTATCAGCTGGTGAACCACCGAGTTGCCCTTGGCATAGTCGGCAATTACAGCCTGCTTCTTGTCCTTCTGCTCCTGCACAGCCTTCTCAGCTTCGGCCTTCTGGTCCTTATCCTCCTGTGTCAGCTCGTCGTACTTCTTCTTGTCCTGAGCAGCACGGATGGCAGCCAGTCGGGCTTCCTGTCCCTTCAGCTCGGCCACGATAGGCTTCAGAGCCTCTTCGGTAGCAGCGCTGCTCTCGTCGAGCACCTTCTTCACCAGTGGGTGGTCAGCGTTCAGCACCAGGTTGAATGAGTCGGGCATCTGTCCATAGAAGCTCATGCCAGGCTGGAATCGGCTCATCTCCTTCATACGGCGCATATACTCGTTCTGAGTGATTACTACTGGACGAGCCTCGGCTCCCAGAGCATCCACCTGTACCATGAATTCAGTATGATCAAGCTTTGGCAGCTGAGTGCGGAATACGGCTGACAAATTGTCACTCTGGTCCTCACTCAGGTTGTTCTTTGGTGCATTGTCCTTCACAATCAGACGGTCGATGATGTCGCTATCCACACGTGTGAAGCGACTCTTCTCAAACTTCTGCTCCAGTGTCTGGATGGTGGGCACGTCCAGTTGTCCGTCCAGCAGCAGCACGCTGTAGCCCTTATCCTGTGCGCCCTTGATATATGAGTACTGCTCGTCCTTGTCGGTAGCGTAGAGATATACCAACTGGTCGTCCTTATCCTTCTGGTTGGCCTCAATCAGCGTCTTATACTCATCAAAGGTGAAGTGCTTACCCTCAGTATCCTTGAACAGGGCAAACTCCTTGGCGCGATCGTAGAAACCGTCCTCTGAGAGGATTCCGTAGTTGATGAAGAGCTTCAGGTCGTCCCATTTCTCCTCATACTCCTTGCGGTTCTCGTTGAAGATAGCCTTCAGGCGGTCGGCCACTTTCTTAGTGATATAGGTAGAAATCTTCTTCACCTCGCGGTCGCTCTGCAGATATGAGCGTGATACGTTCAGAGGGATGTCTGGCGAATCGATTACACCATGCAGCAGGGTGAGGAACTCAGGCACGATGCCCTCTACCTGGTCGGTCACGAATACCTGGTTGCAGTAAAGCTGAATCTTATTCTTCTGCAGCTCGATGTTCGACTTGATTTTTGGGAAGTAGAGAATACCCGTGAGGTTGAATGGGTAGTCCACGTTCAGGTGAATCCAGAACAGAGGCTCATCGCTCATGGGGTAGAGTGTGCGGTAGAAGCTCTTGTAGTCCTCGTCCTTCAGTGTGCTTGGTGTCTTGGTCCACAGGGGCTCCACGCTGTTGATGATGTTATCCTCATCGGTGTCCACCTGCTTGCCGTCCTTCCACTCAGTCTTCTTACCGAAGGCCACGGGCACAGCCATAAACTTGCAGTACTTGTTGAGCAGACCTTCGAGTTTAAACTTGTCGAGGAACTCCTTGCAGTCGTCATCCACGTAGAGGATGATGTCAGAACCGTGCTGCTCGCGCTCTGCGTCGTCTATCTCGTAGGCAGGGCTGCCATCGCAGCTCCACTTCACGGCCTTTGAGCCTTCTTTCCAGCTCTTGGTGATAATCTCCACCTTCTTGGCCACCATGAAGCTTGAGTAGAAACCCAGTCCGAAGTGTCCGATGATGTTGTTGGCATTATCCTTGTATTTCTCAAGGAAGTCGGTAACGCCTGAGAAAGCAATCTGGTTGATATACTTATCTATTTCTTCCTCTGTCATGCCGATACCGTGATCGCTGATGGTGATGGTACCCTTGTCGGTATCCAGGTTCACACGTACTGTCAGGTCGCCCAGCTCCTGCTTGTATTCGCCCTGAGCAGCCAGAGTCTTCAACTTCTGTGTAGCGTCAACGGCGTTCGACACCATTTCGCGGAGGAATATCTCGTGATCTGAATAGAGAAACTTTTTGATGACGGGGAAAATATTCTCGGTTGTAACCCCGATGTTACCTTTCTGCATAATTGTATGATTAATATTTATTGTCCTTTTGTTCTTATTATCATCACTTCCTTATGCAAATAGCGTGCCAAGTGTTTTCAAGCGTGCCTAAAAACAAAAAAGCCCCTTAGGTTTTTCCTAAGGGGCTTGGGGTTTATAGGGTAGGGGGTTGAATTACTTCTCGCCCTTCTCCATCTTAGCCTTCAACTCTGCCAGAGCGTCGATATCACCGAGAGTTGTGCTAGCGGCGATGTTCTCGATCTTTGGAGTATCGTTCTTGCGACTGCTCTTCTTAGCAGCGGCCTTCTTCTCCTCGCGAGCGGGATCCTCGAAGGTGCGGCTGTGAGAGAGGATGATGCGCTTGCTGTCCTTGTTGAACTCGATAACCTTGAACTGGAGAGTCTCACCAGCCTGAGCCTGTGAGCCATCCTCCTTAACGAGGTGCTTAGGAGTAGCGAAGCCCTCTACGTTCTCCTCGAGAGCTACAACGGCGCCCTTCTCGAGCATCTCGCTGATCTTACCCTCGTGGATAGTACCTACAGCGTACTTACCCTCGAATACATCCCAAGGATTGTCCTCGAGCTGCTTGTGACCGAGGCTGAGACGACGGTTCTCCTTATCGATATCCAGAACTACAACCTCAATCTGCTCACCTACCTGTGTGAACTCTGAAGGATGCTTAACCTTCTTGGTCCAGCTCAGGTCGCTGATGTGAATCAGACCGTCAACACCCTCCTCGAGCTCAACAAATACACCGAAGTTGGTGAAGTTGCGAACCTTTGCAGTGTGCTTGCTGCCAACAGGATACTTGGTCTCGATAGCCTCCCATGGATCCTCGCGGAGCTGCTTGATACCGAGAGACATCTTGCGCTCGTCGCGGTCCAGAGTCAGGATAACAGCCTCTACATCGTCGCCTACCTTCAGGAACTCCTGAGCTGAGCGCAGGTGCTGGCTCCATGACATCTCTGAAACGTGGATCAGACCCTCTACACCAGGCTGGATCTCAACGAATGCACCGTAGTCGGCAATAACAACTACCTTACCCTTAACGTGGTCGCCCACCTTGAGGTCAGCATCCAGAGCATCCCAAGGATGTGGAGTGAGCTGCTTCAGACCGAGAGCGATACGACGCTTCTCATCGTCGAAGTCGAGGATAACAACGTTGATCTTCTGGTCGAGCTCAACTACCTTGTGAGGATCATCTACGCGGCCCCAAGAGAGGTCTGTGATGTGGATGAGTCCGTCAACACCACCGAGGTCAACGAATACACCGTAAGAAGTGATGTTCTTAACGGTACCCTCAAGGATCTGACCCTTTTCGAGCTTACCGATAATCTCCTTCTTCTGTGCCTCGAGCTCAGCCTCGATGAGAGCCTTGTGAGATACAACTACATTGCGGAACTCCTGGTTGATCTTAACAACCTTGAACTCCATAGTCTTGCCTACGAACTGGTCGTAGTCGCGTATTGGGTGAACGTCAATCTGTGATCCGGGGAGGAATGCCTCGATACCGAATACGTCAACGATCATACCGCCCTTAGTGCGGCACTTGATGTAACCCTGGATGATGGCATCAGCCTCGAGAGCCTCGTTAACCTTCTCCCATGACTGGCTCAGACGGGCCTTCTTGTGAGAGAGGATCAGCTGACCTTTCTTGTCCTCAGCGCTCTCTACATAAACCTCAACCTTGTCACCAATCTTCAGCTCAGGGTTGTAGCGGAACTCAGAAGCGGGGATGATACCGTCGCTCTTGTAGCCGATGTTGACAACTACTTCCTTCTTGTCAATAGAGATTACTGTGCCCTCTACTACCTGATGGTCGGCAACCTTGTTCAGGGTTTCGTCGTAAGCCTTGTCGAGCTCTTCCTTGCTGATGTTAGCAACTGTTCCGTTCTCGAACTCGTCCCAATTGAAATCGTCGAGTGGCTTAACGTTCTTTGTTAATTCTGACATAATAAATTAAATTTGTGCCCCTCGTTTGTGTGTCGGGGCGGGGATCTGGACAGACGTTTACCAGACCATTTTTAAAGGGTTAATATTCATAGGGGCTAGCGCCTGTTCTTGACCCCTATTCCCCCTACGGGGGAGAAAATCGGGTGCAAAGGTACTAAATTTAGTTAAGAGTTAAGTGTTTAGACTTAAGAGTTGGTTATTATTTATGAATTATTAACAAAAAGAAGAGCCAACTCTCACGAGTTAGCCCCTCCCATTCCAGTTTTAACCTTTTATACTTTACTTTTACTAACTATACAAGTTAATGGCGATTATGTATCTGAAATTTAAACAAATTCCACATGATTTCGTCGAGCTTACACGATGCCCTGATTTCATCAATGGCATTGTGAACCTTGACTTCGTCGAGCTTACACGATGCCCTGAGCCATCATGGCGCTAGCCACCTTCATGAAGCCGGCTACGTTAGCACCCTTCACGTAGTTGATGTAACCGTCAGGCTGTGTACCATACTTCACGCAGTTCTCATGAATATCGTTCATGATGCGCTTCAGATAGTCGTCAACCTCCTTAGCAGTCCAGCTCAGACGCTCAGAGTTCTGGCTCATCTCCAATCCTGATACTGATACACCACCAGCGTTAGAAGCCTTACCAGGAGCATACAGCAGCTTGTTGTCCTGGAAGATCTTGATGGCCTCGGGGAGTGAAGGCATGTTAGCACCCTCAGCTACAGCGATAACACCATTATCTACGAGGGCCTGAGCCTGCTCACCGTTGATCTCGTTCTGTGTAGCGCAAGGCAGAGCGATGTCGGCCTTCTCGTGCCAAGGACGCTCACCAGCGTGATATACTGCGTTAGGATACTCCTCAGCGTACTCCTTGATACGTCCGCGCTCAACGTTCTTCAGCTCCTTAACATAAGCCAGCTTGTCGAAGTCGATTCCGTCTGGATCGTAGATGTAACCGTCAGAGTCAGAGAGTGTCATGGGGATAGCACCCAGCTGCAGGCACTTCTCAGCAGCATACTGAGCCACGTTACCTGAACCAGAAATCAGCACCTTCTTGCCCTTCAGCTCGATGCCGCGTGTAGCCAGCATTGAGGTCAGGAAGTAAACGGTACCATAACCAGTAGCCTCAGGACGGATGAGTGAACCGCCGAATGAGAGACCCTTACCGGTGAGTACACCCTGGAACTGGTGTGTGAGCTTCTTGTACTGTCCGAACAGATAGCCAACCTCGCGGCCACCTACACCGATGTCACCAGCAGGTACATCCTCATCAGGACCGATTACGCGATAAAGCTCGTTCATGAATGCCTGGCAGAAACGCATAACCTCAGCGTCGCTCTTGCCACGTGGAGAGAAGTCTGAACCTCCCTTAGCACCACCCATAGGCAGGGTTGTGAGTGAGTTCTTGAAAGTCTGCTCGAAAGCCAGGAACTTCAGAATACCCAGGTTCACGCTCTTGTGATAACGCAGACCGCCTTTGTAAGGACCAATGGCATTGTTATGCTGGATGCGATAACCCATGTTGGTCTGAACCTTACCCTGGTCGTCAACCCATGTGATACGGAACTCGCATACACGATCGGGGATACACAGACGCTCGATGAGGTTTGCCTTCTCGAACTCGGGGTGCTTGTTGTACTCTTCCTCGATGGTGGGGAGTACCTGACTTACTGCCTGAATGTACTCAGGCTCATTGGGAAATCTCTGCTTCAGATCTTCTACAACTTTTGCTGCATTCATAATTCTAATTCTTTTTGTTGTTTGTTTGTGATTTGATTACTTATTTCTGTTTGCAAAATTACACCAAATTCAGCGAAATAACAAACTTTTTATCACTTTTTTATTGAAAATGCTGTCATTTTGAAAGATTATTGATATATGTCAAGGCAAAAAGACAAAAAAGAGCCTCTTTCTTGTGCTCGAACACAAAAAAGAGGCTATATAAATATAATAATGTGTAAGCTATTATTTGCTTATTGCTGACAATTTGTTTTTAATTTTGTCCACATACGCATCAATTGTAGCTACAGCCACGATATTTACGACATCTCGCACGCTGGCGCCGAAGTCGATAAAGTGGATAGGTTTGTTCAGTCCCATCTGGATTGGGCCGATGATTTCTGCGTCGCTTCCCAGCATCTGCAGCATCTTGTAAGAAGAGCGTGCCGATGTGAGGTTGGGGAATACCAGTGTGTTCACCTTCTCGCCTTTCAGTCGAGTGAAGGGGTACTCCTGGTCTCTCAGCTCATTGTCCAGTGCAAAGCTCAGCAGCATCTCGCCGTCGATAGGCAGGTCGGGATACAGCTCGTGCATCTTGGCCACAGTATCTTTCACCTTCAGCGCGCCGTCGCTGGTGCTTGAGCCGAAGTTAGAGTGAGAAATCATGGCTATCACAGGTTTCTCGTTGAAGAAGCGTACTGCTGTAGCAATCAGCTTCGAGATGTCGAGCAGCGCCTCGCGGTCGGGGTTCTCATTCACCATGGTGTCGGCAATGTAATAAGTGCCCTTTGGCGAGTTGATGATATGCATGGTGCCGAAGTGCTTGAACTCTGGTCGGATACCAATCACCTCGTTTACAACCTTGATGGTGTTTGAGTACTTTGTGTACAAGCCGGTGATAAAGGCGTCGGCCTCGCCGGTCTCTACCATCATCATACCGAAGTAGTTGCGCTCAAACATCTTGTCGTTAGCCTCCTGGAAGGTGTAGCCGTCGCGCTGGCGCTTCTCAGTCAGGATGCGTGCATAACGCTCGCGGCGCTCCTGCTCAGATGGGTGGCGCAGGTTCACAATCTCAATACCGTCCAGGTTCAGATCCAGCGATGCAGCCATCTTGGTGATCACCTCGTCGTTACCCAGCAGGATGGGGTAGCAGATGCCCTCGGCCTTAGCCTGTACGGCAGCCTTCAGCATGGTGGGGTGTACGGCCTCTGCAAACACTACGCGCTGTGGGTGAGCAGCAGCTGTAGCGTAGAGCTTCTGTGTGAGCTTGGTCTCCTGTCCCAGCAGCACAGAGAGTGAACGCTTGTATTCATCCCAGTCTTCGATATTCTTGCGAGCCACACCGCTCTCGATGGCAGCCTTGGCTACAGCCGAAGAAACCTCGGTGATAAGGCGTGGGTCAACAGGCTTCGGGATGAAGTAGTTGCGTCCGAAGGTCAGGTTGTTCACCTTATACACATCGTTCACTACGTCGGGTACAGGCTGCTTAGCCAGGTCGGCAATAGCGTGAACGGCAGCCAGCTTCATTTCCTCGTTGATGGCCTTGGCATGCACGTCGAGCGCACCGCGGAAGATGTATGGGAAACCAATCACGTTGTTGATCTGGTTAGGATAGTCGGTGCGACCTGTTGACATCAGTACGTCTGGGCGAGCTGCCATAGCGTCCTCATACGAAATCTCAGGCACAGGGTTGGCCAGTGCAAAGATTACGGGATCCTTGGCCATTGATTTTACCATATCCTGCGACAGTACGTTGCCCTTCGAGAGGCCCACAAACACGTCGGCGTCCTTTACAGCCTCGGCCAGTGTGTGTATGTCGGTGCGACTGGTGGCAAAGAATTTCTTCTGCTCGTTCAAGTCGGTGCGCTCGGTTGAGATCACACCCTTTGAGTCCAGCATCACGATATTTTCCTTCTGTGCGCCGATGGCCATATACAGCTTTGTGCAGCTGATGGCAGCGGCACCAGCACCGTTCACCACAATCTTCACCTTCTTGATATCCTTGCCAATCACCTCCATGGCGTTCTTCAGTCCGGCAGCCGAGATGATGGCTGTGCCGTGCTGGTCGTCGTGCATCACGGGGATGTCCAGTGTCTTCTTCAGTCGGTCTTCGATGTAGAAGCACTCAGGCGCTTTGATATCCTCCAGGTTGATACCACCGAAGGTAGGAGCAATGCGCTCTACGGCCTCACAGAATTTCTCAGGGTCTTTCTCTGCTACCTCGATATCAAACACGTCGATACCGCCATAGATTTTAAACAGCAGACCTTTACCCTCCATCACGGGCTTGCCGCTCAGCGCACCAATGTCGCCCAGTCCCAGCACAGCTGTACCGTTAGAGATTACTGCCACCAGATTACCCTTATCGGTGTATTTATATGCATCGTCGGGTTTTTCCTGAATTTCCAAACATGGGTAGGCCACGCCTGGCGAGTAAGCAAGGCTTAGGTCTGTTTGCGTACGATAAGCCTTAGTAGGCTTTACTTCGATTTTGCCTGGTCTTCCGCTCTCATGATATTCGAGTGCGGCTTCTTTTGATATCTTTACCATAAAAGTGTATTATTAATAATGTTATTATTCTGAAATACGCCCGCAAAAATACAAAAAACTATTGAAAAACATTTGGGTTTTTAGTTTTTTTTGTAACTTTGCAGTCAAAATGGATGATTATGCAAGATTTTAAAGACATTACAGACTACAAATTGAATTTGAAGGAGCGAATACCCGATGTGGCCATGCAACTTTTTACCCAGCGAGGCATCCTCGCTGTGAGGATGGATGATGTGGCGCAGGAGATGGGTATCTCTAAGCGAACTATCTACGAACTATATGATAAGAAAGAGGATTTGCTGTTTGTGGTGGCAGTTAAGCATTTCAAGCAGCGCATGGATAGAATGGAGCAGGCTGTGAGCCATTGCACCAATGTGATGGAGGTACTGCTTGAGGTGTATCACATGAAGGTGGCCGACTTCAAGAAAACCAATCCTCTCTTTTTTACCGAGATGGTGAGATATCCCCAGGTGAAGCAGTTTCTTGATGAGCAGAATGAGCTGATGCGCGATCACAGTCTGGCTTTTATCCAGCGTGGCGTAGAGGAGGGCTATTTCCGTAGCGACCTTAATTACGAGATGGCTGTGCTGCAATTTGATGCCATGGGCGAGTATGTGATGGAGAAGGAGCTCTACCGCCAGTTCTCTATTGAAGAGATTTTCCGCAATCTCGTCTTCGTCAGCCTCCGCGGCCTGTGCACCGACAAGGGTATCAAAGCCATCGACGAGATGCTGTTTGATTAAGCAGCTATATTTATGGAAATGAAACGTTCTCACCCATGGAGGTGGGCAACGAGATTGAATACAGGCCAGAGTCGGTAATCAGCGACATCAACTGGACAGATATTCATCCTATCAAGCAGGTTTATCTTAACTATGATTGTGACACAGGTCAGAAGATGTGGGATCCGATGGTAGTGATACATGCCGTAGAAGGTGACTCGATGTTTTCACTCTCGAAGCGTGGCGTTGTTAAGCTCACCCCAGAGTGTGTAACTGTTTTTTCGCCGTTGGCAACAGGCAATGCCCGTTATCAGAAGCCTGGCTCCCAGTCGTGGTGTGATGATATGCTGGAGAAAATCAGGCACTACAACAAGATGCATTAGTCTGTGCTTGCTAAATCGCAGTCTTCAATTCTTCAACATCTTTCATGCCGCTTTGTTAGAGTGGGTTAGCGAGTCTATTAGGCGAAGCGATTGTTATTATTAATGCGCGCAATTTCTAGATTTAATCTTCGCAATTTCCGGCCTTAATGTTGCTATGCTTATTCTTTTATTTTGACGATGCAAAGGTACGAAAGTTTGATTGCGGTTCACGAATGTTTTCCCAACTTTTTTTTGAAAAAATAAAGAGATTGTCATGATTGTCACGATTGTCAATTGTCATTAAGCAGTTTACTCTCACAATTTGGTAATAGAATAAATATATTATATATAATATATTTATTCTATAGTACTATTTGCACCTCCCAACTTCAAAACCCTTAATGACAATCATGACAATGACAATCATGACAATGACAATCATGACAAATTGCCTTTTTCCTGAAACAACAAATCCCCACCATCATAATAGAGGCGGGGATTTGCAGATTGTTGTATCGTGGAGACGATTACTGATGCTGTTCACGCAGCAGGTCGTTCACGGTTTTAACGGGATTGAAGGTGCCCAGAGGAACCTCTACAAACACGGTGCTCCAGTTGCTCATAGCACCATTCCACAAGCCTGGCAGCTCCAGCGCCTTAAGCTCCTTGCCAGCCTTCGACTTAGAAGAGATGAAACCGGTGGTCTTATCCACAAAGTCGGGCAGGTTGAATGGTCGGCCCTGATAGTCCTTCACGGCGCAAACCAGATCTACTGGATTGAAGTGGGTGCCCTGAGTGAACATCTTCATATAAGCCTCGTTGTTGGTGTCGATTTGGCTGCTCTCCAGAATCTGCAAGCTCACGGTGCCATCCTGATTATAGGTGAGGAATGGGCCTCCGCCAGGTTCGCCCACGTTCTTAACTACACCACACACGCGCATGGGGCGGTTGAGTTTGCGGCGCAGATAGTCGGCATCCACCTTATTGTTTTTGGCATCGGTGCATAGATTGTTGGCTACGAATGCGGCAATCTCATCAAGCTGTGCGGGGGTGGCGCCAGTGTCGAGCACCTTCAGATATTCGAAGGCCTGCTGCTGCAGCGTAACCAGTACGCCTGCCAGCACCTGCTTCCATTCTACGGTCTCTGGTTTCAAACGGTCGGGTACTACGTTGTCAATATTTTTAATAAAGATAACATCGGCCTCGATCTCGTTCAGATTTTCAATCAGAGCACCATGACCGCCTGGACGGAACAGCAGACTACCATCCTCATTGCGGAATGGGGTGTTGTCGGGGTTGGCGGCAACAGTGTCGGTAGATGGTTTCTGCTCAGAGAAACTGATGTCGTACTTGATACCGTATTTCTGTGCAAAGAAGTCGGCCTTCTCGGCTACCTTGGCCTTAAACAGCTCCATGTGCTCGTGGCTCACGGTGAAGTGTACATGGGCCTCGCCGTTGGATGCGGCATAGAGCGCGCCCTCAACCAGATGCTCCTCCATTGGGGTGCGTGCACCTTCTGCATATTTGTGGAATAGCAGCAATCCCTTGGGCAGCTGACCGTAGTTCAAACCCTCGGCCTTCAGCATGTTGGCAGCCACAGCCTTATATTTTCCCTCGGCCATCAGTGCCTTGATACCCTTGCCCTCGTTCTTCTGGCAAACGGCATCGAGTGCATCGAAGAAAGCAAAGCTTTCGATGTTGTCAAAGTATTTCTTCTCAAAATCGGTAGTAGGAACATCGTAGTCGGCGTCAACAAACGCAAACATATTCTTGAACATGCGACTGGCTGCACCACTGGCGGGCACAAATTTTACCACGCGCTTGCCGGCAGCCTTATAGTCGTTCCAGGCAGCCACTAGCTTCTGACGCTCTGCAGCGTCGGGGGCGATGATACCACGGCCGATGCCTGCAGCAGCTTCCAACTTCAAGAATGGGAAACCTGTCTTAAACTCGTTTAGTTGATTCTCAATCTGCTCCTTGGTGATGCCTTTCTGAGCAATTTGCTTTAAATCTTTCTCTCCTAACATAATAATGGTATTTTTAGTCAATAATCTACGGCAAAATTAAGCATTTTCTTCGAAAAAAGCGAAATAATCAAAAGAAAAATGTATCTTTGCGCCAAAAAAACTGAATTTATGGCGGAAAAATTCGCATTTACATACGAAGAACGAAAGAGAATGGCATCTCAGACGGCCGAGATCCTGACAGAGGAGATAGGGTTGAAAGGGGATGCACTGACTGCTGTGCAGCTGATACCGGAGATAGAGGCAGGGCATATCCAGCTCGATGAGGTGGAGGCGAAATATGGTGCCTCGGTGTCGCGCATACTGCACGGACTGAGTCGTATCGAGCATCTCTATGACAAGAATCCGGCTGTGGAGAGTGAGAATTTCCGAAATCTGCTGCTGTCGTTTGCCGAGGATATGCGCGTGATACTGATCATGATTGCCGACCGTGTGAACCTGATGCGACAGATTCGCGATACTGACAATCTGGAGGCTAAGCAGGAGGTGTCGCAAGAGGCGGCTTATCTCTATGCGCCGCTGGCACATAAGCTGGGACTTTATAAGTTGAAGAGCGAGCTGGAGGACCTTTCGCTGAAGTATCTGGAGCACGATGCTTATTACCATATCCGCGAAAAACTGAGCGCCACCAAGTCGGCGCGCGATGCATATATAGATAGGTTTATCAAGCCTGTGGAACAGAAGATGATGGCTGCTGGCATACGCTGCCATATCAAGGGGCGCACCAAGAGCATCCATTCCATCTGGCAGAAGATGAAGAAACAGAAGTGCCCCTTCGAGGGTGTGTATGACTTGTTTGCCATCCGCATCATTATCGACTGCCCGCTGGAGCAGGAGAAGATGCAGTGCTGGCAGGCTTATTCTATCATCACAGATATGTATCAGCCTAACCCCAAACGACTGCGCGACTGGTTGTCGGTGCCTAAGTCGAACGGCTACGAGAGTTTGCATATCACCGTGCTGGGACCAGAACAGAAGTGGGTGGAGGTGCAGATACGCACAGAACGTATGGACGAGGTGGCCGAACGAGGCGTGGCTGCCCACTGGCGCTATAAAGGCGTGAAGGGCGAGACGGGGCTCGATGAGTGGCTGACGAATATACGTACGATGCTGGAGCATGCCGACGGACTGGATGCGATGGATCAGTTTAAGATGGAGCTCTACGAGGATGAAGTATTTGTTTTTACACCTGCTGGCGATTTATGGAAGTTCCCTGTTGGCGCTACTGTCCTGGATTTTGCATATCATATTCATTCAAAATTGGGCAATCAGTGTACAGGCGGACGCATCAATGGTAAGGTGGTGCCTATACGCTACGAACTGAAAAGTGGCGACCAGGTAGAAATACTGACGTCGGCCAATCAGAAACCCCGACAGGAGTGGTTGAACATTGTGAAGACCTCGCGTGCCAAATCAAAGATTCGTTTGGCGCTGAAGGAGACACAGGTGAAGGATGGTCTCTTTGCCAAGGAGATGCTGGAGCGTAAGTTCAGAAATCGTAAGATTGAACAGGACGATAGTATCATGTTCAATGTGATCCGCAAGATGGGTTACAAAGAAGTGAGCGACTTCTATAAGGCTATCGCCGACGGTGTTCTTGATACTAATGATGTGCTTGATAAGTTCTTGGAACTCAGGGATAAAGAAGCTGTAGTTACAGGAGATAATCAAGCTCGTTCGGCTGCCGAGTTTGAGCTCGACGAGTCGAAGATAGCCGGACTGAATCAGCCTGTGAACGATGATGTGCTGGTGATAGACCGCAACCTGAAGGGTCTGGATTATCAGTTGGCAAAATGCTGCTCGCCCATCTATGGCGACGAGGTGTTTGGTTTTGTTACCGTGAGTGGCGGTATCAAGATTCATCGTTGCGACTGTCCTAACGCCCCCGAGTTACGCCGCCGTTTCGGCTATCGCATTGTGCGCGCCAAGTGGAGTGGTAAAGGCTCTTCGCAGTACAGCATATCGCTGCGTGTAATTGGGAATGATGATATAGGTATTGTAAATAATCTTACAAGTATTATTTCGAAGGATGAGAAGCTGGTATTGCGCAGCATAAATATTGACAGTCATGACGGATTGTTCAGTGGCAATCTGGTGGTGATGCTTGAAGACACTTCGCGCCTGGAGGCGCTGATTAAGAAGCTGCGCACGGTGAAAGGTGTGAAGCAGGTAGAGAGAATATGATTTTAAGAGAAAATATGAATAAACAGTTATTGCTTGTGCTTTTGGTTGCAGTGTTGTTTGCAGCCTGTCGCGGTCGTGGTCGTTCGCGTGATGACATTGTGATAGAAGATGTGAAGTATCAGCCCCTGGTGACTGATTCGGCTGCTATCGACTCGATAGCCAATTCGGGTTTGGTGGATGAGGTTGCACCTATGGAAGTGCCTGATATTCCGAAGGATAGTGAGGTGGATATGAATGCCACTGACGAAGCTGCCGAGGAGATTATGACTGGCGGTGGCGATGGCGGCGAAGGCTAAACGCTACTCGCGGTAAATCCACGTGAGCAGACGGTTTATCCAACGTATGGAGAAGCGGAACCACCGATAGGTGCTCTGTTCTTTTCCACCGAAGCGCAGGATAAACTCGCGGTAGGGATTTCTGTGGAAGGGTAGGCCTACGTCCATGAATCGCATGTGCTGATAGCCGTTGTCGTAGGCATATTTCATCACATCCCAAACAACGATAGTGTCGGGGTGCAGCATGTGGTAAGTCTTGCGCCTGAATGCAGAATACCACAGGTATGCATCACCCTCGCTATACACGCAAACGGCACATGCTATCACTTTATCATGATACTTAGTCACAAACAGATTGCCGTTGTGGCTCTCCATCAGTTTTCTGAAAAATATATCGTCAGGAATAAAGCGCTTAGGCTTGAAGATATGGTGCTTGCGCAGAAGTTTTGAGAAGGCGGCGAAATCCTTTTCGCTGCTGACGATGGTGGTCTGCAGACCTTTCTGGTGCGAATGGTCGATACGCTTCTGCAGTTTCGGAGTGATGCGCTCTTCAGGTGCGCGCCGATGCAGCGAGTTGTGTATCGACATCCAGTTGACAGGATAGTAATTGTTTTCGCGCAGCACCTTATAGCCCAGCATCTTATTGCTCAGGTTGCTCACCTCGATATAGAGCACGCGCTTGTTCAGCTTCTGAGTAAGTGCGCTCAGCATCAGTCCAAACAGATAGTCTTGCTTATATTCGCTTTTCTGGCAGTAGGTGCCTTCGCCCAGAATGCGGCAGTGTATCAGCAGGAAAGGAGGCAGCCAGAAGGGGCGAAATCTCACGATGCCGAGCATGTGGCACACTTCGTGGCCATATGCATCGTAAACCACCACCATATAGGGCCGCTGTCGGGGCGTGGACTCGCATGCTTCCATCAGTTCGCGACTGTGAAAGTAGCTGCCCTGTAGCAATTCCGGCAAGCTCCGAGATTTGGTGTATATGGTGGTGATCAGTTGGTTCATAATGCAAAGATAGACATTTTTAAGCACGAATGGCACTAATTTCACGAATTTTTTAGTTTAAAAGACTTTTTTTCGCGTTAATTCGTGTGATTCGTGCCAAATTATCACTATCTTTGCACAAAAAATTAGCAAGCGTATGACAAGTTTTAAAGATTTGGCGCAACTGCGCCGTAGCCATCGTAAGTTCTCCGACCAAGAGATAGATCCCGAGCACCTGAAGCTGATTCTGCGTGCAGCGCTGATGTCGCCCACATCCAAGAGCCAGCGTGCCTGGCAGTTTGTGGTGGTAGATGATAAAATGGATCTGGAGAAGCTGGCTGATGCCAAGAATATGGGTTCGCAGTTCCTGAAAGATGCCCCTGTGGCTATTGCCGTGCTGGGCGATCCTATGCAGAACGACTGCTGGGTGGAGGATGGTTCTATCGCAACCATCTCTATGCAGTATCAGGCTGAGGAGCTGGGTCTGGGTTCGTGCTGGATTCAGATGCGTGGACGTGGTCTGTCGGATGGTACAGCTGCCGACGAGGTGATTCGTGGTGTGTTGGGCATACCCGACAACTTCAACTGTCTTTGCATCCTGGCATTGGGTCATTGGACCGATGAGCGCAAGCCCCAAGACGAAGAGAAACTGAAGTGGGAAAACGTACACTTGAATAAGTTTTAGGAATTGAAGTTTAATGATAAATTACGATTTAAATAAGATCAAGGCCATCATCTTTGATATTGATGGCGTGCTGAGTGCTGAGACCATCAATCTGAGTGCCGACGGCACACCACTGCGCACGGTGAATATCAAGGATGGTTATGCCATTCAGTTGGCCATGAAACTGGGATTGCGTATTGCCATCCTTTCTGGCGCAAAGGTTGACAGCCTGCGTGTGCGCTACGAGGGGCTTGGCGTCGAGGATATCTATCTGGGTTGCGCTGTGAAGATAGCCACCTATGATGAGTTTCTGGCTATTTATGGCTATACCGACGAAGAGGTGATGTATATGGGTGATGATATCCCAGATTTGGAGATTATGCGCAGGGTGGGTTGCCCTGTATGCCCCAAGGATGCATGCCCCGAGATTCGCGAGGTGAGTGTGTATGTGTCGGATCGCGATGGTGGCTATGGCTGTGGTCGCGACGTCATCGAACAGGTGCTGCGCGCTCAGGGTAAGTGGGTGATGAATGCGAAAGCCTTCGGATGGTAACTTTGATTTAGAATTGAAGAATAAAATTTAAAATGGACAAATACAAATATGTCTTGGCGAGTAATTCGCCGCGACGAAAGGAACTGCTGGCGGGGCTGGGACTTGATTTCGAGGTGCGTATCATCAAGGATATCGATGAATCATATCCCGCATCGCTGCCTGCCTCCGAAGTAGCACAGTATATTGCAGAAAAGAAAGCTGCGGCCTATAAGCCCACGCTGCAGCCCGACGAGTTGATCATTACTGCCGATACGGTGGTGATTGTGGGTGATGATATCCTGGGAAAACCTAAGGACGAGGCTGATGCAGTACGTATGCTGCGCGAAATCAGCGGTCGCACGCATCAGGTCACCACAGGTGTGTCGCTGCTCACAGCCACTCAGCAGCGCTCTTTCTCTGTGACCACTGATGTCACCTTCAAAGAACTGACAGACGAGGAGATTCAGCATTATGTCACGCAGTATCGTCCGTTCGACAAGGCGGGTGCCTACGGCATTCAGGAGTGGATAGGCTATATCGGCGTTACAGGTCTGCACGGCAGCTACTACAATGTGATGGGGCTCCCCGTGCAGCGCATCTACACCGAACTGCAAAAGATGTAAGTTTATGGCAACAGGAAAATGGATTGGTGGATTCGTGGGATGGATGGCTGGAGGACCGCTTGGCGCTCTGGCTGGCTATCTGTTGGGTTCGCTTTTTGATAGTATGCTGGATGGGGTGAACACACCCGAAAACTCCGGCACATGGCAGAATACAGCGTATCAGAATCAGGCATATCAGCAGCGACGCATGCAAGGCGACAGAAACAGCTTTCTGTTTGCACTGCTCGTGCTGTCGAGTTATATCATCAAGGCTGATGGTAAGGCGATGCACAGCGAAATGGAGCTGGTGCGCCAGATGCTGCGACAGAACTTCGGCGCTAACGCCGTACAACAGGGTAACGAGATTCTGAACCGCTTGTTTGAAGAACAGAAAAGACAAGGTTGGCAGCAGTTCAAGCAGACGGTGCGCGACTGCTGCGCACAGATAAACCGCCAGATGGACTACTCGCAGCGCCTGCAGTTGCTCAACTATCTGGTGATGGTGGCTAAGGCTGATGGCAGTGTGCCGCAGAGCGAGATTATGGCGCTGAAAGAGTGTGCCCAGTGGATGGGGCTGCACGCCAGCGAGATCGACTCGATGCTGCATCTGGAGGGTGACACCCTGGAGGATGCTTATAAGGTGCTGGGTGTTAGTCCAGATGCCAGCGACGATGAGGTGAAGAAGGCCTATCGTACCCAGGCGCTGCAGCATCATCCCGACAAGGTGGCCGCTCTGGGCGAGGATGTGCGCAAGGCTGCCGAGAAGAAATTCCAAGAGATAAATGCCGCCAAAGAGCGCATTTGGAAGGCGCGCGGACTATAATCCTACATTTTTTCAGGAAAAAGTTTGGATGTTTCTGTTTTTTTTTCTAATTTTGTGCCCTATCAAGCAATTAGCTTGATGATTTGAGCGTATGAAGTTGAGACTGAATAACATACTACTGCTATTAACGTTTACCATCGCGGTAAATGCTAATGGATTAAACTATTCTACTACAAAGCCCTTGGTGTTTGGTATTGACAAGGATTATCCGCCGTTGGAATATGTCGATGAAAAAGGCAATCCCAGTGGTGTGGACGTAGAGTTCACCAAGTTGCTGATGGAGCGTTTGGGCATCCCCGTGAAGTTTGCCCCTAACAACTGGACGGCCATTGCTGGCGACGTGCTGAGTGGTAAGGTCGACTTGGGCATGATGGTGTATTCTCCTTATCGCAAGGATGTTACTAATTATTCGCGTGCCGTCTTCCGCCTGTATCACCAGATTGTCACCCGCAAGGACGAGAAGCGCAATTATGGTCTGCGCGACGTGAAGGGCATGAAGATTGCGCTGATGTACAGTCGCCCCGTGATTGACACGCTGCAGAGAGCTGGCGCCAAGATTGTGCTGGTGGAGGATCTCACCAAAGCTTTCAGAGATCTTTCGGCTGGTAAGTACGATGCACTTATCTGTTATCGCTATCAGGCCAAATCGCTGATAGCCATGCATAAGTTTACTAATCTGGTGGGCGAGGATCTCACGCTTACCCCGCGAGAGTATTGCTACGTCAGTCATGATGAGAAGCTGATTAACGCCATCAACAAGGAGCTCGACGCGATGGAAGATGAGGGCGTGATGGACGAAGTATATGCCAATGTGGCCTCAAGTTTCAATGGTGTTATCATCCCCAAGTGGGTATGGATTGCTACAGCAGCCTTAGTCTTTGCTATCCTGCTGGGCGTGATATGGATGCAGCGGCGCTATAATGGCAAGCTGAAGACGGCTTTGGCATTAGCCCGTGAGAGTGAGGAGAAAGCACGCCAGAGCGAAGAGATAGCCCAGAAGAGTGCCGAAGAGGCGCGTATCAGCGAGGAGCGCGCTAAGCATAACGAAGAGATAGCCAAGGCCAGCGAGGAGCGTGCCAAGCATAATGAGGAGATAGCTAAGGCCAGCGAGGAGCGCGCTAAGCATAATGAAGAGATAGCCAAAGCCAACGAGGAGAAGGCCAAGGCCAATGAGGAGGCTGCCCGCAAGAGTGAAGAACTCAAGGAGATCTTCTTCAGCAATATGAGTCATTCGCTCCGCACACCGCTCAATGCGATTATCGGATTCTCAGATCTGCTGATGTCGATGGAAGACGGGGCTATGCCGCGCGAAGATCGCGACAACCTGTTGCAGCTGATCAATAAGAACGGTCTCGACTTGTTGCATCTGGTCAACGAGCTGTTGTCATTAAGTGAGGTTGAAGACGATGGTCAGACCTTTAAGCGCGAAGTGGTGGATGTCGACAATGAAATGGGGCTGTATGCCTCAGAGATTCGTGCCCAGTTGCGCGAAGGCGTAGAGCTGGAGGTGGTAGAGCCTATCGATGGTCTGCGAGCTCTTGTTGACAAGAAGTTGATGCGCGTTGTCACCATGCATCTGTTGGACAATGCGCTGCAGCACACGTCAGAAGGCAAGATTACGCTCACCTATTTCCTGAAAGAAGGCGGTTTGTATGCCGAAGTGAAAGATACGGGCGAAGGACTGCCTGAGAAGTTGAAACAGAATATCTTCGGACTCCTGTCTGATAGAAATGCATACACCCACGACGAGAGTCAGGAGAATCCTGGACTGGGACTGAGTGTGTGCAAGTCGATTATCGATCGCTGTAACGGAAAAATAGGTGCGCGCGATAACACAGAAGATGGTAAAGGAACTATTTTCTGGTATTGGGTGCCAACAGAAATATTAAGTTAGGAGACAAATAGAAATGACACTAATCATCGTCATATTATTGCTGTTAGGTTACGTTGTGATAGCCACTGGCCATACAACGGGAGTGAACAAATCGGCTATTGCCATCTTTATCGGCACAGTAGGTTGGGTGGTGTATATCTGTTATGGCACCGATTTTGTGATGCAGAATCATGCACAAGACTACTGGGACTTTCTACAGGGCAGTCTGCCATCGAGCGATGCCGTGAAATACTATATATATAATAATGTGTTTCTTTATTATGTAGGTCGTGCGGCTAGCATCGTGATGTTCTTGCTGGCCACGATGAGTATTGTAGAGATATTGAACACGAATGGCTGTTTTGATTTCGTAAGAAAGTGGATTCGCACGCGCAATTCCAAGCGCCTGCTCTGGACCATCACACTGGCCACTTTTATCCTTTCGGCTAATCTCGACAACCTCACTACTGCCACGATGATGCTGGTTATCATGCGTGCCATCGTGCAGAATCGCCGTCAGCGCATGCTGATAGGCGCAGCCATTGTGCTGGCTGCCAACTGTGGTGGTTGTCTCACGGTGATTGGCGATCCCACCACCTTGGTGCTGTGGGGCGACGAGGCCATCACCGCCACCAAATACACTTCGTATATGGCGCTGCCAGCCATTCTGGCTTGGATTGTGCCCACCATACTGATTAATCGCGAACTGCCAGAGCGTCTCGACACGCAGTGGGCGCCCATACCGTTCCGCGGCGATGACACCAATCTGCTTCCTTGGCAGCGTGTGGTGATGCTCTTCGTGGGTATCGGCGGTTTGTGGTTTATCCCTACTTTCCACACCATCACCAAGCTGTCGCCATTCCTCGGCGCGCTGTGCGTGCTCAGCATCCTGTGGGTGGTGAATGAGGTGATGAACCGCAAGCTGATCAATGCTGACCAGATGATGCAGCGCTTCACACCGCGCTCTGTTCAGTTCGGTCCGTTGCAGCAGATACTCTTCGTCATGGGCATCATGCTGGCAATGGGTGTAGTCACAGAGACGGGCGTGTTCAGCGATGTGGCCGAGTGGATTGATACCACCATCGGCAGTGTATGGGTGCTGGGTATCGTATCAGGCTTGCTGAGCGGTTTGGTTGATTCGTTTACGATTGCTATGAGCGATATCTCGCTTTATCCGATAGCTGATGCTGCCATGAAGGGAAGTTATGCAGAGAATTTCGTCATCAATGGTGCTTATTGGAAAATCATCTCTTACTGCACGGCTGTTGGTGGCTGTCTGCTCAGCGTGGGTTCTGTAAGTGGCTTGGCGCTGATGCGTATGGAGCACATGCGACTGGGGTGGTATGTCAAAAACCTTACACTGAAGGTGATGGCTGGTATGCTGGTGGGATTGGCTGTGCTGTGGCTTGAACTGAATTATGTATAACTAAACAATATAGTAGTAATATGACAAAGATTAAGACAATTGGTATCCTGACGTCGGGAGGCGATGCACCAGGAATGAATGCCGCTATACGTGCCGTGACACGTGCCGGTATCTACAACGGTTTTAAGATTAAAGGTATATATCGTGGTTACGAGGGACTGATTCATGATGAGGTTCAGGAGTTTACCACCGAAAATGTAAGTGGTATCGTGACGCGAGGCGGAACCATCCTGAAGACAGCCCGCTCTAAGGAGTTCCCAACTCCAGAGGGTATGCAGAAGGCTTATGAGACCTGTGTGAAGGAAGAGATAGATGCACTGGTTGTGATTGGTGGTAATGGCTCGCTGACAGGTGCGCGCAACTTCGGTATGGAGTTCGATTTTCCTGTTATCGGTCTGCCTGGTACTATCGACAACGACTTGTATGGTACCGACTCTACCATTGGCTACGACACCACCATGAATACCATCATGGAGTGTGTGGATCGTATCCGCGATACGGCCAACTCGCATGAGCGTATTTTCTTTGTTGAGGTGATGGGGCGCGATGCCGGTTTCCTGGCTCAGAACTCAGCTATCGCCTGTGGTGCCGAGGCAGCTATCGTGCCTGAGGAGAGTACCGATGTCGACCAGCTGGCACAGTTTATGAGTCGTGGTATCCGCAAGTCAAAGAAGTCGTGTATCGTCATCGTGTCAGAGAGTCCTAAGTGTGGCGCTCTCTACTATGCCGACCGTGTGAAGAAAGAGTTCCCCGAGTTTGATGTACGTGTGTCAATCTTAGGCCATCTGCAGCGTGGTGGAACCCCTTCTGCTCGTGACCGAATCCTGGCTGCTACCACTGGTGTGGGCGCCATCGAGGCCATCAAGCAGGGTCAGCGCAACGTGATGGTAGGTATCCGCAACAATGAGGTGGTTTACGTGCCCTTCAGCGAGTGCATCCGTACCGATAAGCGTTTTGACAAGCGATTGATAAAAGTGCTCGATGAACTCAGCATTTGATATTAAACATTCTTGGCGATGCCAAGCGTACTAAAGAAACGATTAAAAGATTAAACATTAAATGCCAGATATAAAAAAGATTGTATTAACGGGAGGACCATGTGCTGGTAAGACTACCGCGTTGGTAAAGATTACAGAGTATTTCTCTGGGTTTGGCTACAAGGTGTTTAATGTGCCCGAGGTGCCTACTATCTATAGCACCGCTGGCTGGAACTACCTGACGCCCAATCGCGACCTGTATTATCAGGGTGAGCGTGCCATCCTGGAGACGCAGTTGGCGCTCGAAAATCAGTTCATGCGCCTGGCCGAGGTCTGCGAAGACCCCGTTCTGGTGGTGTGCGATCGTGGTGCGATGGATATATCAGCCTATATCAAACCCGAAGAGTGGGAAGAGATCACACGCATGGCGGGCACCAACAGCAATGAGCTCCGCGAGAGTTATGATGCTGTGCTCCATCTGGTGAGCGCTGCCGATGGCGCTGAGCAGTATTACACCACTGCCACCAATGCTACCCGCTACGAGCAGGCCAACGAAGAGGGCTTGCGCATCGCTCGTGAGCTCGACAAGAAGGTGATACAGGCTTGGACTGGTCATCCTCATCTGCGTGTCATCAACAATCACGACGACTTCAATAATAAGTTGAAGCGTGTGATAGCTGAGATTTCAAAGGTGGTAGGACTGCCGCAGCCCGTGCAGGATGAGCGTATCTTCCGCGTGGAGATTACTGGTGAGATTCCAGAGTGCTCTGAAAGTGAAATCACACAGACCTATCTGGTGGCCGAGCCCGGTAGCGAGGTGCGCCTGCGCCGCCGTGAGTGGAGTGGGGGCAAGGTGGTGAATGTGCACCGCTCTAAGAAGCGCCTCTCCGAGACTGAGGTCATCGAGACAGAGCGACAGGTTGACAACAACCTCTACGAGCAGATGCTGCAGCAGGCCGATCCCTATCGTGTCACCATCCGCAAGAAGCGTCAGAGCTTTATCTGGAAAGGTCAGTTCTTCCAGATCGACACCTTCCAGCAGCCCGTCAGCAATCTGGTGATGATGGAAACCAAGGGTGTAAGTAAGCAGGAAACCGTCAACTTCCCGCCTTTCGTTAAGGTGCTGGAGGATGTCACGGGCAATCCGAAATATCTGAACTATAACATCGCTTTGAGACGATAAAAAGTCGCGAAAAATCGTTTATTTGGGAAATTTGTCGCAGAAAAGTTCGTTAGTTCGGATATTATTACGTACCTTTGCATGCATAAATTACAAATTCAAAATCTATAGTAACTTTAAAAGAATAACAGCGTATGTCACAAATTACTGGACACATTTCGCAGATTATCGGTCCTGTTATCGACGTTTATTTCGATACCGAGGGCCAGGATGCCGAAAAGGTGTTACCTAAAATCTACGATGCTTTAAAGATTGATCGTGGCGACGGGCGCGAACTGATTGTCGAGGTGCAGCAGCACATCGGCGAGGATACAGTGCGCTGCGTGGCTATGGACAATACCGACGGACTGCATCGCGGACTGGAGGCTATTCCTCTTGGCTCACCTATCGTGATGCCTGCCGGCGATCAGATTAAGGGTCGAATGCTGAACGTGATTGGTCAGCCTATCGACGGTATGAAACAACTCGATATGCAGGGGGCATACCCCATCCACCGCGAGGCTCCTACTTTCGAGGAGTTGTCAACAAAGAAAGAGATCCTGGCCACAGGTATCAAGGTTATCGACCTGCTCGAGCCTTACATGAAGGGTGGTAAGATCGGACTCTTCGGTGGTGCTGGTGTAGGTAAGACCGTGCTTATCATGGAGCTTATCAACAACATTGCCAAGGGTCACAACGGATTCTCTGTCTTCGCTGGCGTAGGTGAGCGTACTCGTGAGGGTAACGACCTGATTCGCGAGATGATTGAGAGCGGCGTTATCCGCTACGGTGAGAAGTTCCGCGAGGCGATGGATCAGGGTAAGTGGGATCTGAGTCTCGTTGACCCTGAGGAGTTGAAGAAATCTCAGGCCACACTGGTATATGGCCAGATGAACGAGCCACCAGGCGCACGTGCCTCTGTAGCGCTCTCAGGTCTGACTGTTGCCGAGGGCTTCCGCGATGGTGGTGGTAAGGATGGCGGCGCTGCCGATATCCTGTTCTTCATCGACAATATCTTCCGTTTCACTCAGGCTGGTTCTGAGGTGTCGGCTCTGCTGGGTCGTATGCCATCAGCCGTAGGTTATCAGCCTACACTGGCTTCTGAGATGGGATCGATGCAGGAGCGTATCACATCTACCAAGACTGGTTCTATCACCTCAGTACAGGCTGTATATGTGCCTGCCGACGACTTGACCGACCCTGCTCCTGCCACAACCTTCACTCACCTGGATGCTACTACCGTGCTCGACCGTAAGATTGCCGAGCTGGGTATCTATCCCGCTGTTGATCCTCTGGGTTCTACATCACGTATCCTCGATCCACTGATTGTGGGTAAGGCTCACTACGATTGCGCCCAGCGCGTGAAGGAGATTCTGCAGCGCTACAAGGAGCTTCAGGATATCATTGCTATTCTGGGTATGGATGAGCTCTCTGACGAGGATAAGCTCACTGTGAACCGCGCACGTCGTGTACAGCGCTTCCTGTCGCAGCCATTCTCTGTAGCATCTCAGTTCACTGGTCTGCCTGGTGTGATGGTGCCTATCGAAGAAACTATCAAGGGCTTCAATGCCATTCTCGACGGTGAGGTTGACGACCTGCCTGAGCAGGCATTTCTGAATGTTGGTACCATCGAAGATGCCAAGGAGAAGGCTAAGAAACTGCTCGAAGCTGCTAAAGCGTAACATTAAAGATTAAACATTAAAGTTTATGTTGCAGCTTAAGATTGTTTCTCCCGAAAAGATAGAGTTCGACGGCGCTGTTGAGAGCGTGCTCGTGCCTGGCACTATGGGCCAGTTCGAGATACTGCAGGATCACGCACCTATCATCTCTACCCTCCAGTGCGGCACAGTGGAGTTCACCACTGCCGAGGGCAAAACCCAGCTGGAGATACAAGGTGGTTTCGTGGAGGTGCAGAAGAATGTGGTAAGTCTTTGTGTAGAACTGAAGTAATTTTTAGATAATAATGACAATGGATATCCAGAAGTTGAGTATAGCCTACATTCGTCAGGGACTGATGGTGACAGCAGCCTTGGCGCTCATCGCCCTGTTGGTGATGCAGGTGAAGTATCTCGACTTGCTTGCGCCCGTCATTGTCAGTGTGGTGTTCTCGCTCGTGGTATGCGTGGCCATCGCCCTGATATGGCGCCGTGTAGCCCAGCGCTCTGCTGAGAGCCTGCCCACCTTCTTTACAGCGGTGTCGGGCTTCCGCATGCTATTGGCTCTGGCAGTGATGTTTGTCTATTATCTGGTTGATACTCAGGACTCTATGCTTCGTTTCTTCATGGTGTTTATAGCGTTCTATTTTGCAATGCTTGCCCACCATTCCATCTTCTTCGCCAGAATTAATAATAGATAAGTAGTAATGAAAACAATTAAAACGATAATCCTCCTGATGATGGTAGCCTTGCTGCCTGTGCCTGCCCTCGCTAACGAGGGTGGAGAAGGCGAGGAGCTCGACATCCCAGAGATTGTGTTGGAGCACTTGGCCGACTCTTACGAATGGCATATCGCCAGCTATCAGGGTAGTCATATCAGCATTCCGCTGCCCATCATCCTTCGTAGCGCGAGCGATAATCCAGGACAAAAGTGGTTCTTCTGTACCGCTCACAGTCTGCCCGAACAGTTCTTCTTCAGCGAGGAACATCACGGCAAAATTTATGAGCGTGTGGGAGGCGAAGAGGTGCGCCCCCTCGACCTGAGCATCACCAAGAGTGTACTGCAGATATGGATCGTGGTGGCTGTGCTGATTACAGTATTCCTGAGTTGTGCCCGCTGGTATAAGAATCACGATGCGAAGAGCGAGGCTCCGAAGGGATTTGTAGGAGCGATGGAGATGATTGTGATGACCATTCACGACGACCTCATCAAGTCGTCGATAGGTGAGAAGCACTACAAACCGTATGCGCCTTACCTGCTCACAGTGTTCTTCTTCATCCTTACATGTAATCTCATCGGATTGATACCTGTATTCCCTGGTGGCGCTAACGTTACGGGCAACATCAACATCACCTTCTTCTTGGCGGTGTGCACCATGTTGGCCATCAACATCTTTGCCAATAAGGAGTACTGGAAGGAGATTTTCTGGCCCGAGGTACCTCTGTTCCTCAAGGCCTATCCCGCTCCTGTCATGCCGCTCATCGAGCTGTTCGGAGTGTTCACAAAGCCTTTCGCGCTGATGATTCGTCTTTTTGCCAACATGATGGCTGGTCACGCTGTGATACTCTCGTTCACCTGTGTGATTTTCCTCGGTTGGTCGATGGGCGTAGGATTCGGTCTCGGACTCAATGCTTTCAGCATCATCATGCTTCTGTTTATGAATGCACTCGAGTTGCTGGTAGCGTTTGTTCAGGCCTACGTATTTACTATGCTTAGTGCGGTGTTTATCGGGCTTGCCCACAAGGAGCACCATGCTGAGTAAAATGTAAAATAGTAAAAATTGAAAAGTTATAGAATTCAAATAATTCGAATAGAAAACAACATTATTAATAATTAAAAATTAAAAGTATTATGATTTCAGCTTTATTTTTAGCCGAGGGTCTGGCTCAGCTGGGCTGCGGTATCGGTGCAGGTATTGCAACAATTGGTGCAGGTTTGGGTATTGGTAAGATTGGTGGCAGCGCCATGGATGCTATCGCCCGTCAGCCAGAGGCTACTGGTAAGATCCAGACAAACATGATTCTGACATCTGCATTCGTTGAGGGTTGTGCCCTTTTCGCTATTGCAGCTTGTGCATTCCTTATCAAGTAAGGGGAAAAGAATAAAAAAATAAAAAATAAAAATTAAAAAATGGATTTCAGTAAACTGCCAGCAATTCTCACCCCCGATCTGGGACTTCTGTTCTGGATGCTTCTGGCGTTTGCCGTAGTCTTCTTCGTTCTGGCCAAGTTTGGCTTCCCTGCCATCGTAGGTATGGTGGAAGAGCGAAACCGCTACATCGAAGACAGTCTCAAGAAGGCCCACGAGGCCCAAGAGCGCCTGGCAAACATCGAGAAGGAGGGAGAATCCATCTTGCAGGAGGCTCGCGCCAAGCAGGCTCAGATATTGAAAGAGGCTGCCGAGACGCGCGACGCTATTGTGGAGCAGGCTCAGGAGAAGGCGAGAGCCGAAGGTGCCCGACTGCTGGAAGATGCCCGTGTGGCTATCGACCAGGAGAAGAAGGCCGCTATCGCCGATATCCGTCAGCAGGTTGCCGCACTCAGCGTTGGCATCGCCGAGAAGGTTCTCAAGCAGAGCCTGAAAGACGATAAAGCCCAGATGGATTTGATCGACCGCATGCTGGATGATGTTTCCACTGATAAATAAATCATGTACGTATGGATATAGGAGTCATATCGGTAAGATACGCGCGAGCGCTCCTGAAGAGTGCTACCGACGCCAAGATAGAGCAGCAGGTGTATGCCGAGATGCAGCAGATAGCTAAGAGCTACATCGAGGTACCACAGTTGCGCTCCACGATTGACAATCCGATGCTCTCGAAAGATAAGAAGGAGGCCCTGCTGCTCACGGCAGCAGGCCAGCAGCCTTCCGATCTGATGAAGGCCTTCATACAGCTTGTGCTGAAGGAAGACCGCGAGAATGTGATGCAGTTCATCGCCAATTCGTACGTCACGCTTTACCGCCAGCAGAAGAATGTCATCCGCGGACGTCTCATCACCGCTGCTGCCGTGTCGCCTGAAACAGAACAGAAGATGCGCCGCATGGTGGAGAGTAAGACTAATGGAACAGTAGAGTTTGAGTCGCAGGTGAACCCCGACATCATCGGTGGTTTTATCCTGGAATACGATACCTATCGTATGGACGCCAGCGTCAAAACCAAACTCAACAGTATTCTCAATACATTAAAAAAGTAAACAACAATGTCAGATAAAATTAAACCAAGCGAAGTATCCCAAGTACTGCTCGACCAGCTGAAGGGCATTTCTGATGCCGAGAAGTTCGACGAGGTGGGTACTGTTCTTACCGTCAGTGACGGTGTGGCACGTATCTACGGTCTGCGCAATGCCGAGGCTAACGAGCTGTTGGAGTTTGAGAACGGTACGATGGCTATCGTGATGAACCTCGAGGAAGACAACGTAGGTTGCGTGCTTCTGGGCACTACCTCGGGCATCAAGGAGGGCATGGTAGTGAAGCGCACCAAGCGCATCGCTTCTATCCGTGTCAACGACAACATGCTGGGACGTGTCATCAATCCGCTCGGACAGGCTATCGACGGTAAGGGTGATATCGACCTTACAGATGCATTTGAGATGCCTCTGGATCGAAAAGCCCCTGGTGTTATCTATCGCCAGCCCGTTAAGGAGCCACTGCAGACAGGATTGAAGGCCATCGACTCAATGATTCCTATCGGTCGTGGTCAGCGCGAGCTCATTATCGGCGACCGCCAGACGGGTAAGACCGCCATTGCTGTCGATACCATCATCAATCAGAAGAGTTTCTATGAGGCCGGCAAGCCCGTATATTGCATCTATGTAGCCATTGGTCAGAAGGCCAGTACCGTTGCTGCGCTCGTTTCTACACTGCAGGAGCATGGTGCCATGCCTTACACCATCGTAGTGGCTGCTACAGCTGCCGATCCTGCTGCCATGCAGTATTATGCACCATTTGCTGGTGCTGCCATCGGCGAGTATTTCCGCGACCGCGGTCTGCCAGCACTCGTGGTATATGACGACCTGTCGAAGCAGGCAGTCGCTTATCGTGAGGTGTCACTGATTCTGCGCCGTCCTTCAGGACGTGAGGCTTATCCTGGTGACGTGTTCTATCTGCACTCACGCCTTTTGGAGCGTGCTGCCAAGATGAACGAACAGCAGGAGGTGGCTGAGCAGATGAACGACCTGCCTGAGTGTATGAAGGGCCATGTGAAGGGTGGTGGTTCGCTCACCGCTCTGCCTATCATCGAGACCCAGGCTGGCGACGTGTCGGCTTACATCCCAACCAACGTGATCTCTATCACCGACGGTCAGATCTTCCTAGAGAGCGACCTCTTCAACCAAGGTTTCCGTCCTGCCATCAACGTAGGTATCTCCGTATCTCGTGTGGGTGGTTCGGCTCAGATCAAGAGTATGAAGAAGGTGGCTGGTACACTGAAGATCGACCAGGCTCAGTATCGTGAGCTTGAGGCCTTCTCTAAGTTCTCGAGCGATATGGATGCTGTGACAGCGATGACACTGGATCGTGGACGTAAGAACAATCAGCTCTTGATTCAGCCTCAGTACAGTCCTATGCCAGTAGGCGAGCAGATTGCCATCCTCTATTGTGGTGTGCATGGTCTGATGCGTCAGGTGCCTATCAATAAGGTGCGTGAGTGCCAGACTTCATTCCTCGATAAGTTGCGCTCTGCCCATCCTGAGGTTATCGAGACCCTGGCCAGTGGTAAGATCGACGATGCTACCACCGCAACTATCGAGGCTGTAATGGCCGACATTGCTGGAACGTATAAAGCCTGATAGCCTATGCCTAGCCTGAAAGAAATTAAAGGCCGCATAGCCTCAGTCAATTCCACGCGAAAGATTACGTCGGCTATGAAGATGGTTGCCTCCAGCAAGCTGCATCATGCCCAGGTGGCTATTCAGAATATGCTACCTTACGAAGAGCTGTTGGAGCACATCCTCAAGTCGTTTCTCGCAGCCGAGGCAGAGGCACAGACCATCTTCGACCAGGTGCGCCCTGTGAAGCGCGCTGCGCTGGTGGTGTTCAGCAGCAACTCGTCGCTCTGTGGCGGTTTCAATGCCAACACCATCAAGCTCATGGCGCATGCTGTAGATGAGTATGATGCCACTATCGGTCGCGACAATGTGGAGATTTATCCCATTGGTCGCAAGGTGTATGAGAAGGCACGTAAGATGGGGCTCAACGTTCAGGGTGATTATTCGGCTCTGGCCGATCATCCCAACGTGCAGCAGTGCATCGAGATAGCGATGGAACTGGGCCGTAAGTTTGCCGCAGGCGAAATAGACAAGGTAGAACTTATCTACCACCACTTCAAGAGTGCAGGTTCGCAGGTGCTTACGCGCAAGACGTTCCTGCCTATCGATGTGGAGAGCGAGTTGCAGGCCGACCATGAGCGCGACCTCACTTCTACGATAGCCACCCGCGAGTCGCAGGAGTATCTGAAGAAGCGTGGAGAGCGCGAGGCTGAGCAGAAGCAGGATGATGTGAAGCCGCTCAACGATAACTTTATCGTAGAGCCCGACATGAACACCGTGCTTTCGCAGCTGATGCCAAAGTTGGCTCACCTGATGCTTTACACAGCCTTGCTTGATAGTAATGCCTCCGAGCATGCCGCCCGTATGGTGGCCATGCAGACGGCTACGGATAATGCCGACGAACTGCTTCGCCAACTGAATCTGCAGTACAACAAGAGTCGTCAGCAAGCTATTACCTCCGAACTGCTTGATATTGTGGGCGGTTCGGTGAACAACTAACAAGAAATGGAAGTTTGCGCAACATTAGCGCAAACTTCTTTCTTTTTTTGCTTAAATAACGTTAAACGTACACTTCCGGTTTTTGTCGTTTTCGAGATAATTTGTACCTTTGCATTCAGTTTGAACAACAGGTATTGAAAAATTATTTAGAAAATTAAAGTGCAACGAATAAACAAAAGTCTACTGAAACACTTTTGGTGTGTTTTATTCGTACTTCTGGCCCAAACATCTGTGTTGGCTCAGAAGCCTGATGCGTCGCTCTATAGGCAACTGCCCAAATACCCCTTTGTCTTTGTTTCCGACTCCATCGTTACCACACCGCCACTGATCACCGATTCGCTGTTTGATGAGATAGCGCATGGTGTCAGATTCCAGGTCAATCGTACTGAGATTCCTTCGTCTGATCCATTTGTCTCGCTTTATAACGACAGTCTTGTTCCCTGGCTCAAGAAGCACAATCTCATTCTGCGTGAGGTGTTTGTGAAGGGAGCCGCTTCGCCCGAAGGTCCTTACGACAACAACGTATGGTTGAGTCGTCGTCGCACCTATCGCTTGATTGATTTCCTGAGTAGCAACCTCGATCAGACCATTGCTCATCAGCCTATCAACTCGAAGTTTGTAACTGAAGACTATGCTTATCTGGTGAGACTGATGCAGCTGGCCGGCGATGCCGAATACCATCAAGTGAAGGCCATCTGGGATGCCTGCGGGGGTGATGAGCGCCTGTGCAAATCCAAGCTGATGGCGCTGAATGGCGGCACCACTTGGAAGCGCCTGCTGAAGACGTATTTCCCCACGCTGCGCCAAAGTCGCATGGTGCTCTGGTATATGGTTAATCCTGAGCACATGCCACTCCCCAAGTGCAACCTCATGTCAACTACCGATATGCTCAAGGTGCCAGGTCTGGATGCGTATCTGCCACTGTCTGTGACCGATACCACTGCTGTTCAGCCACGTTCGCGCCGCCACCTGATAGCCATTCGCACCAATCTGCTGCACGATTTCCTGTATGTGCCCCAGTTTGGTTTCGCGCCAGGAGGCAATATCCAGCTGGAGTACTATCCGCTGTCGGGCCACTACACGTTTAATGCCGGATTCACGTTCCACAATCATCGCCATTGGGATACGCATAAGTTCTTCCAGATTCGTGATGTGCAGTTAGAGCTTCGCCGCTATTTCAAGGGGCAGGGCCAGTTCATCGGTACCTTCGTAGATGCCTATCTGCAGGGCATGATGTATGGCATCGGCTTTAGCGAGTCCAAAGGCTGGGAAGGCGAGGGTGGAGGTGCTGGCATCGGCTTGGGTCACAGCTGGAATCTCACCAAGCGAGGCAATCTGCGCTTGGAGCTGACAGCCAATTTCGGCATGTTCATCACCCGTTACGATCCCTATGTGTGGGGCAATAGTGGCAAGATAGATGGCAAATACTATTACGACTATCATGGCAATGTGAGCGACTTTAAGAAGCGCAACCACCAGTTCCTCTGGTTCGGCCCCACCAATGCCGGTTTGCACATCACCTATGATATTATTTACCGCAAGCAGCGAAAGGAGGCCGCCCGATGAAACGTTTACACCTTATATATATAATAGCCACCATGCTGGGCTTCGTATCATGCATTGAGCCCCCCTTGCATCTGCCCGGTCAGGAGTTGGCCGTTGATCTGCAGGTGGCACAAACAGAGTTAGAGCTTATTTGGGACCACGAGGTGCAGTTAGAGCACGAGTGGGTTTATGGTTGGGATTTGAAGGACGACTCCATCTGGGGCGGCATTGCCTATCCTCATCCCAGCAGCTACGAAGTTTATCGTTATTATAAAGGTGATAATCCCTTGGCGCCACACACCGATGTGGATATGTTCACCATCGACACCAACCGCTTCCGTCGTTACTTCCAGTTTGGTTATTACGATATGCTGTTCTACAGTAATATCGACTCTAAGGACGGCACGCAGGTTTTGGTAATTAAGGAAGAAGGCGACTCTGTTATCGCCACCACCACGGGCACCCGAGGCATCTCGCGCAGTATCGTCGAGGCCAGCCGTGCAAGCAGTGATAATGGCGATGCACCTATTGGCATTCTCAATCAGCCAGAGATTTTCTATGGAGCTTATTCTGAGAATGTGTATATATCTTCAGATTTGAAAGATTACGACTACGACCCTGTAGAGAATGTGTATATCAAGCATATCGAGGCTCAGTTGCAGCCTCTGGTGTATATCTACCTGGTGCAGTTCATTCTTTACAATAATGACGACCACCGCATCAAGGGAGTCAACGGCAATGCTGCCATCTCGTCGATGGCTGCCAGCACCAATATCAACACCGGTCATACCAGCAGCCGCCCCACGTTGGTATATTTCAACACCCGTATGAAGCCCGACATCATGGTTGATGGTCAGCGTTGCGATGTGTTTGGCGGAAAGCTCACCACATTCGGACTCTGCGACAACGAGCCTTACCAGCGTTCGGGCTCTGACTACAGGGGCAACCGTGCGTCGCTTAATAACATCATCTATTACGATATGGTTTGGAACAATGGTGAGACCGTCACTTATCAGGCCGATGTCACCAGTCAGTTGCAAGCTCAGTCTCATGGCGGTATTATCACTGTGAAGATTGATTGCTCCAAGCTCACGCCGCCCGAGCAGAGTGGCGATGGAGGTGGCAGTTTGTTCATCCCCACGATCGAGGATTATGATGAAGTACAATGGGAAATAGATATTTGATACCTTTATATTAACAAAACAAAAACAAATGATGAAAACAAATTTATTTTGTGCAGTAGCAGTCTTGGCCCTTGCCAGCTGTAGCAGCGATTCGCTCGTAGGCGATTCGCCTGTAACCAACGAGGCCCCCATCGCCTTCAACGTAGGCCAGCGTAACATCACCCGTGCGGTAGATGACCTTAACGAGAATGGTTACGAGGATTTCGGAGTATTTGCCTATAAGGTAAAGAGCGGTGAAGGTGCAACTCCAGAGCTGGTAATGGATAACTACAAAGTTGCTCATACAGCTGCAGCAGGAGAGACTCCAGCAAGTTGGGATTATGTAGGTAAAGTTGAAGGTCAGGTTACCCGTTATTGGGATTATTCTACTGATAGCACAAACTTCTATGCTTATGCACCTTATGTTTCTGGAACAAAGTTTGATGAAAAAAACAAAACTATCACCGTTTCTTCAACTGCAGGTTACGAGGCTAAAAATGATGTAATCTATGCTGGTAAATCAGTAGATAAGAAAAATGGTTATGGTAAAAAAGTGCCCCTTACGTTCAAGCACGTTGGTGCAAAGGTAAATATTGCCTTCCGTGAGAATATCGATGGTTATAAAGTTCAGCTTCTTAATGTTGAATCAGGTAAAGGTGTTGTGCTTGAACCTACTGGAACATATAATACTACAGCGAGTGTAACAATCAATTATGACAATCCAGATAAACCTACTGTTAATACATCTACAGCAGGTTCTTCTCCAGATAATTTGGAGTTTGATATCTTTTCCGGAAACCTTCCTGAGGGGGCCGATGCTACATATAAAGCATCGTCAACTACATACTATGCAGTAATTCAGCCAGAGAAGGCAACTAACACTTTCACTCTCCACGTGTCTTACAAGCTGATTGCTGATGATAATAAAGAGGAGATTGTAGTTAATGATGCTACAGTGACTATTCCAGCTAATCAGTTAGAGTGGAAGTCAAACACGGCTTACACTTATAATTTCACAATTACAGATACGGCTCTTAGTCCTATTGTATTTGATACTCCTACTATCGTAGATTACGAAGCAGCAACTCTTGATCCAAGTGATACAAATATTTAATCGTTTAAACTCTATATCATGCTGGATGGTTGGCGCACTTTTGTGCGCCAGCCTTTTGGCATGTTCTTCTGATACAACTGTCCATGAGGTTGAGGATCCTCTGGAGCAGATTCCTATGCAGTTTGGTCAGGCTGCGGTTGATGTACCTCTCACTCGCGCTGCCGCCACTCGCGCTGAAGGGCAAGGTTCTAAAACTTTAGCGCAAGGCTTTCTCGTAAGCTGCTTTAAGGGTAGCAGCAAGCTTACGGTGATGGACAGATACGAGGTGAAATATAGAACAGATCAATGGGAGAATCAGTCAAGTTGGGGCTATGTAGGTAAAAAGGGCGATACGCCAGATGGCTTCTGGCAAGACCAGGTGCAGCGCTATTGGGACCAGTCTGCTTTCCCTTATCAGTTCTATGCCATCAGTCCCTGCCCAGCGCATGGTAACATCAAGAATTTTGAATTATCAAAAGATCAGTTAGTCATCTCAGAACCCTTTTATTATCAAACCTGCAATAATGAAACACGCGACGATGTGAAAGAGCCCTACTATGTGGCAGCGGCTTCTTACTCTACGGCTGACCGTGTGGCTTTGCCTTTCCGCCATATCATGTCGAAGGTGCGCTTTGGTATATATAGCAGTAATACGCAGCTTGCGTCAAGCAACTTCAACCTTTCCAATGTCAAGGTTAAAGTCGTTTCAGACAATTTCGTAATAGCTGCAAAAGGCTATACTGCCTCCACTGCTGACATATTTAATGGTGAGTTTACAGAACAGACAAAAGCATCAACCGATGCCGATAAGCTTCTGCTTCAAACAGATAAAGCTCATACTAAAGATTTGATCACGGCCACCGATAAGGATCATGCTTATTTTGCAGGTAGTGATGGAAGCGACAACGATAAAGGTCTGCTGCAGATACCTCAGAAGGGTGTTAAGCTGATGATATCGTTCGACATCAACAGCACCCCTTATAGCGATATTCCTATCGTTGTAAAAAACGGAGATAGTTCCTTCGATTGGGCGCCGAACAATATATACACCTATTATATTAACATTAGCGACCTCAGTCCGCTTACCATCGAGTTTAGTGCCCAGTTGTCCCCATGGACAGATGTAGAAGGCGCTAATATCGATACCAATCTTGAAAAATAAATCATAAGAAATAATACTTAAAGAAAGAATTGAAAATCAAAATGAAGAATCTACTTTATCCACTAGTCTTTGCCACTGCATTCGTGGCCACCGCATGTACCAGCACAAATGAAACCGACTTCGACACCCCCGTCGATCCCAATGGCAAAACCGCCATTTCGTTTTCAGTAGAAGAACAACGTAGAGCATTGACTCGTGCTGGTTTTACTGACATCACAAAAATCGCTATGCGCATTAAGAGTGAAGCTACAGGCAAGGCTAACCGCTATACTCGTACGGTAGCTACTGCAGCAGCCGCATCGGGCAAAGATTATTCTTCAATTACAGTAGATGGCGCTTACGTGCGTTACTGGGATGATGCCTACGGACGTGCAGCTAATCTGTCTGTTTTTGCTATTGCAGTACCCAACAAAGACGATATTAAAAACGACGAAAAGTCTTTAGAGGAGAAATTGACTGCAGGAACAGATACATGGTTTACTGAGACTACTGAGAATGAGAAGATAAGCTGGAAGATTTCTACTACTCAGACATCAACCACTCTTGATGATGAAGACCTTACTTACAGTAATAATATTAAAGACGGTGGTACTGGTGGCGTATATCAGTATGACTTTACTCAGAATAAATATCCAAACGATAACACCAGTCTTTCTGATGGTAGAATGCAGTTCCGCCTTCAGACTGCTACAGAGACAGATGGCCCTGGTAAGTTTGATAAGGGACATCTGATGTTTAATCATGCTTTGAGCCGCATCACTGTGAACCTGAAAAAGGGCGATGGATATCCAACTACTGGTGCGTTTGAGTTTACCAATGGAACTAGCGTTAAGATTCTGAATGTACCCGTTTCTGGTGATTTGGACCTGACTAATGGTACATGGTCTAACCGATCTCTTGGTGATATAGTTTCGATGTATCAAAAACAGAAAGCTGCAACAGGTGCAGTTTATACGTTGATGGCACAGATTCTGCCTGATTACGTAATCAGCGCTACATCAACAACAAACATGCTCACCTTTACCATCGATGATAACCAGTATTTCATCACTCAGCAGCAGATGTACGATGCTTTGAAGGATGCTACAGGTATGACAAAGAAGGATGCTAGTGAGGTAACAATGGAGCAGGGGCTGAACTATAACTTCACTATTACAGTTAAGAAGACCAATATTATCAATGTAACAGCAGTTGTACAGCCATGGTCTGACGTTAATGCAGAAGAGTTTACACCTTCTAATGCTCGTATCACTTTGGATGGTATTTATGATTCAAATTCTGGTAAGAAGAGCACTGATTTCACTCTTTATCGTGTCTTGGATGAAAGTGATGAGATCACCGACACTTATGTAGGCAAGAAATGGAATGGCAATTATACCGATGCTGCTACCTTGGCAGAGAACACAGATGGTAGTTGGAGCACCAACTGGTATTTCGAAAGCAATAAGGCTTACTATCACTTCCGTACGGTAAATGAAGGTATAACTATTGAGGGTACAAGTGATACAGATAATAGTGTAGCAGACTACTTTATAATTGAAGCAGGCCCAGTAGCCTCTACAGATCCTCACTGGGGTGCTCCTATGACCAATGAGCCCGTATATAATGTAACTAATGGTTATACTGATTGTCTTTCAAGTGCTATTGGTGCTACTAATGCTAAGATTAATATCACCGACCAGCACATGATGAGTAATATCACCGTTAAGCTTCAGACAACTGATGGCAATGACAAGGTAACCCTTGCTGGTGCTAAAGTTTACATCACTAAGCTTCATACTACAGGTAATGTGCTGATGGGTACAGGTCTTGTGACACCTACTGGTAATGTAACCGCACAGCAGGAGATGACAGGTAATAATGAGGGTACAGAGTTTACCTATGCTATTGTTCCTCAGGCTCTCGTACGTGCTACAACGAATGCAACAGATGATGATTATGTTGGCATCACGATTGTTACAGCAGATAACAACCAGTATTATATCGTTAAGAAGCTGAGCGAGATTACAGCCTCGACAGTAAGCAACGTTAAGAGTCAGACTCAGGGTTCAGCCATCAAACGTTGGTTCCCCGGTCACACCTATACCTATACCTTTACACTGAAGAAGGCTGGTATCGATAAGATTACCTGTACCGTTGAGGGATGGACTGACGTAACAGCAGATAACAAGAATATTTCTCTTGAAGATTAATTCTTAGTAATGAAGCGATATACATTTATTTCATTTCATAAATTGTTAATTGCCTCGCTTGTGCTGGCCTTTGGGTCATGTACAAGTGAGGACTTTTGGGATACTTTCGACCGCACTGTTGATGGGCCCATCGACTTTACCGTTGGGGTAGAGGGTTCACCAGCCCGCCGTGCATTCACGCGTGCAGCTGACGAAAATAACCAGACTCAGACTCCTGCTGCAAGCGAAGGCTATTACGCTCTGCAGGGTGGTACCCAGCTCCGCCTCAAAGTGGATGGCATGTGGAAGCGTATTGAAGAAACAAACGGCCTTGTTACCAAGCAGGCTACTTGCAAAACAGAGGCTTCGGAGACTGCTGTCAACACTTTGAATTACGATGAAGGTCAAACCCTCTACTGGGACGACTACGGCACAGGCGACCCTGACAATAAAGATGCAGGAGGCAATCTGAACAAAGACAAAGGCTTATCAGTTCTCGCTGTAGCAGTAGATGGTAATACCGAGGCTCCCGAGGTTGCTGATTGGACATCATTATCGTGGACCACAGTAGATGCTAATGGCAAGACCGAGGTCAATAGCAAGAAGCTGCTTGCAAAAGATATTCTCGTGTCTAACAATCTCACTGCCTATAAGTTTGCAGAAAGAGACAACGCCGATGCCAAGAAGTTGATTTTCAAGCATCCTCTAAGCAAAATCACTTTCAACATCAAGGCTGGTGTAGGCTTTACCAAAGGTTCTGTGGGTGATACCAATTATAAGTTTGAGAATGCTCCGACAGTTACTCTGACTAATGCGCGCAAACTTGAAGATATCAGTACTTCAAGTAATGATTATGCGCTGACAAAGGGTACGGTAAGCATCGCTAATGCTGCAGCAACAAATGATGGCACTAAAGCTGCTGTAATAGCAGGTGTCACCAGCACAACCGACACAACTTATACCGTCATTGAGCAGGCCATCGTTTATCCTAGTACGCCATTCGCCAAAGATGCTGTTATTGCTGTAATCCAGGCTGATGATAATGTATATTATATCAAGGCTGATCAGATTCGTGCAGCTATGTTGGCAAATGATGCCAATACAGACTACACGACAAAAGCTGGTCATAATTATATTATTAATGTCACTCTCAACAAGACTGGCATCTTTACCACAGCTACTGTTTCCGCTTGGAAGGATGTCAACTCTGAGGAAACTCAGCCATTAATCAATGTCGATGCTGTTGTTGGTGAGAAGGATGGTGAGATACCTACAGACTTTGATCGTGAGTTTGATTTCTGGTATAGTGAGAACTTAGAAGGAAGCTATATTTGTGGTGCACAGCCTTTCATCAAGGCTGGTGGCTCTATTGATTGGAGCACGACTAACCCATTGTATTGGCCCGACCACAACACCCATTACCATCTGCGTGGCGTTTATCCTACAGAAAAAGTAGATAAAAGCTGTAAGTATGTTGAGGTGTCAAATGGAGGTTATGCTTCTAACTCTTTCCCCAGCAATTTGATGATTGGTATGCCAGAGTTCTCTGCCGAAGCATTGTGCGGCAACCCAGAGCATACTCAGGTGGATATGCGCACGGCTGGTATCTGCGCCCGCACTTCGGCTATCAACCTCAACTTCCGCTATATGATGAGTCAGGTGGAGGTGAATCTTACTTCGAAGTCTGGTGACTCTAATGCTGAAGTGGATTTGGCCAATGCTGAAGTTCAGCTGGTGAATGTGGGCACCAAAGGTAAAATCCTGCTGAAGGATCGTTCTGCGGTGGTTACGGAGGAGGGTACTTTCACTTTGCCTTATACATCAGGGAATAACTATCACGGTGTGATTATCCCACAAACACTGGTGAATGGCGATAGCAATAAGGTGCAGTTCAAGATTACGGTATATGCTGATGCTCAGAAAACCAAGAAGAGTGTTTACTATGCCGATGTGGCTCCGATTAAGGTGAAAGTTGTGGGCTCTACTGATGCTGCTAAAGCAACTGATGCTTGGCAGTCGGGCGTGCATTACGTGTATAACCTAAACATCACCAAAACGCAGATTACTGCCACAGCCTCGCTCACTGACTGGAAAACCGTTGAGGCTAGCGAAGAAGTGTGGTTCTAAATAAAGAATGGATTGATATGAATATTAAGCATTATATATTACTCCCGATATCAGCCCTGATGCTGGCAAGCTGTGCAAGTGATGAGGCTGCAAACAGCGATTCGACGACAGATGAACGTCTGCCACTCCGTTTTGCTACCAGTCTCTCTACTGAACGCCCTCTGACGCGCGCTTACGATAATACGATCGAGACTACAGACGAGTTGTTGAGCTATGTGCGCCACGTGTATGTAGAGGGTACAGGCCGCACAAGCGTTCAAGCTAGTTTGGTAACAATCAAAAACAACCAGCCCACCAAGGCATTGTATTGGGATGACTTTAGCCAAGCTACAGATGATGGTTCAAAAGACCTGCACACTCCAGGGCATGCACTGCAGTCGTATTACGGCTATTGCTATAATGGGGCAACCGTAACTGATGGCCAGCTGATTGAAGAAACTGGTGTGCTTAGCTGGGAAACTGGCGCAGACCAAACTGCAGGCATCAAACCATACGACCTGCTGTGGTCGGATGAGCAGAATCCTGTTGAGTATCAACATGCTAAGGATGCGCATGGTACTATCAATGTGCCTTATACCCACGCTATGAGTAAGTTTACTGTGGTAGTTGTGGCTGGTGATGGCTTTAAGACAGATGATTTGACGACTGCTACAGTCACGCTGCATGGCATGAACCTGAAGGGCACTTTCACAGCGCCTACAGCTAAGGTTACTGCCGAGGAAACCACTGAAGTAAAGATGCATGGCAATGCTACCTCTACTACCACCGACAATAAGCCATGTCGTGCTTTCGAGGCCGTTGTGGTGCCTAATACTGCGCTTAATGGGAATGAGCAGCAGTTGGCTACTATTGAGATGGATGGCAATAACTATAAGGTGATGGTATCAGAAAGCATGCTTACATCTTGGGCTACTGGTCTCACCGGAGGCAAGAGTCGGAGCGGTGTGAACTACAAGCTCACCGTAACGCTGAACAAGCAGGCTGTTGCTGTTACTGCAACCTTGTCAGGTTGGTCTGACGTGAGTGCTACAGGCACAGGCGAAATTCAGTTTGCTAATGATGTTAAAACTATCGACACCAATGATGCAAGTCTGAAGGATGGTGATAAGTTCCGTTTGTATTGGAAGAAATCTGATGCTGCTGATTATGATTATGCTACAACAGCCACATACGATGGCAGCAAGTTTAATAACTCGCCCGCCATCTACTGGCCCAACGGCCGTAATAGCTATTACTTCCGTGCGTTGAGTGGTACTGATGATACCAGCGTGGCTCAGGGCAAGGATGTGCTCTGGGGCACTAGTGGTGATGAGGCTATCGCACCCCGTACTGGTACTGTTCCCCTGACGTTCAGTCATGCGATGAGTAAGGTTCAGGTAGTGCTTAAAACTTCGGAAGATGACGCAGCCAAAGCTGTTGATCTGACGGGTGCTACCGTCACAATGACTGCTATCACAACCGATGGCAGCATCTCTGTTGCTACTGGTTCCGTTGCTGCTGGTAGCAAGTCGGGCGTGGTAACTATCTCAGGCGAAACCTTCATGGTGCCACAGACTATCGCTGAGACATCCAGAATTGTTATCACTTGGGAGGATGGTACTAGCTATTCGCTGGCGCTGAAAGGCATCACAAATATCGACAAGTGGGAGAGTGGCAATAGCTATACTTACACCATCTATGTAGAGAAGGAAGCGGTGAAATTCAGTGCCAAGATTGAGCCTTGGGATCCGAAGTCTGGCAGTGGCAACGCATCGCTGGATTGGGACTGAGTTTAGAGTTGAGAGTTGAGAGTTAAGAAGTGAAATTTTGTTATAACATATATTTAATCGTGGCATTGCTATTGGCAGGTTGTTCTGCTGAGCAGGAAGCGTACGACGATGGACAGCAGTCTAAAGGACTGATGCCCGTACTCTTTTCGGCTGGCAATGTGAATAGGGCGCTCACCCGAGCAGCCTCGGCATCCTATATGCCCCAAAACAGCCAGTTCGCCTGCGCCATGTTCTTTCACGCAGGTGCTAGTGATAATAATGATTCGAAGTACTATTCAGATGCCAATCCGCTTGTTAGGGATGTCAACATGTCATCGGCCCTTATGAAGGTGGATAATGACTATGGCAATGCTGCTTATCAGCAGAAGGATAGCACCTTCTATTGGCAGAACCGTCTGAACCATGTGTTCCTGGCATTAACGGATAACAACCAGCTCACTTCTATGCCCAATTTCAAAGTAGGCGAGAAAGTGGCCTTCGACCTGACTCGTGGTAGCAAGAATTCGATGGCCGAGCAGCCCGACCCGCTACTGGCCGTCACCACGATGAGTCCTGTTGGTGCAACCAGCGAGGCCAACCGCGTCAGCCTCTTCTTTCACCACCAGTTTTCGCAGATACAGGTCAATCTGAAGGGCTCACAAAATGAGTCGGCAAACATTCAGAAAGAGCATATAGAGAAAGTGGAGTTGATAGGCGTAACTAATAGGGGATATGTTACTTACGACATAACTCCTGATGGCACAGTGCCTGCTGCCAGTTTTGAGCCAGCCCCTTTGAATAATGCCTTCGAGTTGTTTTTGCGTGATACGGCTCCTACTGGTTATCTTAAGTCGTTCGAGGGTATAGCCTTCGGTCGATTGTTAGGCATCCGCATCACCTGGCACGAATCTGAGGAAGGTTCATCTTTGCAGCATGTGGCCACCTACCAAGGTCTCGACGATGCGCATAAGAACTTACAGAGTGGCAAGAAATACATCTATAATATCGAGTTGCGCCGCAGTCTGATAGCTCAGGTGAAAGCAGAAATCACCCCATGGACTGAAGATAAGACTGAGTATAAAACGGATGGCACGATTGATACCACAGTTAATAATTAGCACCAAATAATGAATAGTAATCATCATATATCAATACTTTGGCAATGGCTGCTGGCTGTCTGCATGGTGTGCGGACTGACTGGTTGCCGTGAGACCATCCAGCAGTTGCTGGCTGGTGATATAGAAGCGGGCGACGAGATAAGTTTCTCGGCTGAGATGCAGATGAGAGGTCTGACGCGTGCTGCCTCTACTGAGGCGCTGAGCGAGGGCTACACGTTCACCATTGGCATGTATAAAGTGGATGGCGCACAAGAAGGCGCTGACGGCACCTACACCGTTGGCGAGGAAGGTGGAGAGTTAAAAGCTGTGAAACCTCTCTATTGGCACAGCACAACGGTGCGGTATGGCTTCAGGGCTCATGCAGGATCCGAAACGCTGAACCCCGATCAGAGCACCAAAACACAGTGGTTGCAACAAGACCGCTTGGAAGGCGGCAGTGGAGAAACATGCTATAGTGCTCAGGAATGGAAAGGATTATATTCGGATAAGGTTATTCCGCTGACGATGAATCACAAGCGTGCGCTCATCACCATCATTCTGAAGGCAGGCGAGGGTGTGAGTGCTAAGGCACTTCGCTATTCTGCTGCCCAAAGGGATATCACCACCCATATCTATTCGTATACAGATGGTGCTAATGGTGTTGAGCAGCTTGCCATCAACCCGCTGGCCACTGGCATCTGGAACGATGAGGATAGTACCACCCGCTATGACGCCATCGTAGAGCCGCACGACTATCGCTCGAATGCTGAATCAGAACTCATTACCAAGATTAGTCTTTCAGGCCAGAACTACTCGTTCTCTGCCACCAATGATGCGGCTTATAAGACAAGTCCCGAGCGCTACAATCTGCAGGCCGGACAGCATCTCACTATCACCGTGACGCTGGGCCGCAACAGTCGCGAGGTGTACATGACGGCCTATATAGAGGACTGGACTGAGGATGTTTACACCACTATCTGCGACGACTATGGCAATGCGGGTGATCCAATATATATTACGACGCGCGATGAGTTGTATAACTTCCTTGCCGACGAAAAACAGAACAAGCCAGGCAATGTGGCAATGGTGGTCAACGATATCACTCTGACTTCTTGGGCATCAACATCCGATCTGAAGAGTACGCTTAACTTGGGCGGTTGGACGCTTACGGGCAGTGAGCGCTTCCTGAAAAGTATTGCCAGCACAGGCAACTTGCAGAATGGTACGGTGAAGATTGCTGGCACTGTGGATGCTGCCATTGCCGATACCAACGGTGGTACGATAGAGGATGTGAAGGTGGAAGCCGCCGATCAGGATGCTCACGCCACTGTGGCGGGCTTGGTGAAAAAAAATGGCGGTGTGATAGCCAAGTGTCAGTCGGCCTTAGCTGTTAATGGTGCTGATGGCACACTATACGTAGGTGGTATCGCTGCCCAGTCGCTCTCTTCCACCGAGAAGCAGGCCCTTATCGATGGCTGTCTGGTTACCAACAGCGTGAAGGGCGGCAATGCTGGTGGCGGTATTGTTGGTCTGGCCAATGGCTCTGTAATCAACAACACTTTCGAGTACGGTATCACCCTGTCGCAGAATCCCGCAACGCATAAGAATATCGTAGGCGCAGCCCAGGGTAGTCTTTCTGCCGATGGCAATGCCTGGCCCACAGTTGCCGACGACCTGAGCATGAAGAATGTTACTGCCAACCGCTATACGGGTATCATCGATAGCAACGCAGAACTCTTGCTTTCTGCTAGCAGCGGACATAACGCTGCAGGCAATCGTTATCGTCTGGCCAAGGATATCAGCCTAACAGATACTATTCCTGGCGAAATTAAATACGATTTGGATGGCAATGGCAAACAGATAGCCACCTCAGCCCGTATCTTCTATACAATTTCGGGCAGTGTGCATGATTTGAAGGTGCATGTCAACAAAAGTCTGATTGCTAAGAATATTAATGGTGACAAGGACCATATGGCCCCACTGGCTTACGCTGTGGCTGGCTCTCAGGCCGAGTTGAGCGATATCCAGGTGACGATGGCTCCCAATACTTATATCCAGGCCTCAAACCCAGCAGGTTTGGTGGTTTGGGCAGCTGGTGGCGCCAAGGTGAACCGTTGCGAAGTTACTGCCGATATCCGTGCGTGGGTATCAAAGCCAGATGAAGTATCAAACGAGTTGAAGTATGCCGGTGGCATCGTGTCAACCGCTTCTTTGGCCACCATCTCGCAGTGCGTGTTCCATAAAAGCAGCTATCTCAAACTATCTCCAGATATCATGAGTGCCAAAATCATCTATTATGGTGGTATCGTGGGTGGTGTATCTTCATGGAGTGGTGAAGCGCCCCAGGTTACGATTACCGACTGCACCAGTTTCTGCAGCAGCTATATTATCGATCCCGAGGATGCTTATCATGGTGGTATCTTAGGCTATGCGATGCTGGAGAATGGTGAGAATGCTACTAAGGACTGCCAGGGTAACTGGTGGCCAAACAATCTGGATGGCAAGCCCGCCAAGGGTGTGGCTAAATATCAGGGCTCTTCTCAGGATGCCGTGATTGGTAAGAGAAACGGAGTTACTCCGAGGGAGTAAAATTGAAGAATTGAAAATGAAAGTAACATATAAATATTTACTGATGGGCTTTGCGATGGTGACGGCTTGCACGCACGACGAGCAGGTTGCCACTGTCGAGGATAGTGCTAGCATCATCCATGTGGGTGGTGTGACGCGTGCTGCCGCTACCGATGAGGGCATGGGGTGGTTGAGTGAAGCTTTGAAGCAAGGCTTGAACCTGAGTTATTATCAGACTGGCGATGCCACAAAGCAGCAGGTGAAGCTGAAGCTGGAAGATGCCGGCAACTATAGTTTGACTGCCGAAGGAGAGCCCGCCAAGTGGTTGGGCAATGGTGCCCATATCTTCGAGGGTGCCTATGTGCCCGATGGCTTGAAGACTGAAGGGGAGCATACTTATGCCGACCTGAGTCATTATACTGCCACACCGCCTGCCACCAAGATTGCCGCCACTGTGGGTAGCATCACCATCCCCCTGCAGCACCGTCTGGCCCGTGTGATGGCCTATGTGCTGATAGACACCTCGATGCAAACTGAAATCAGTGAGTTGCACTTCTGCAATGTGCAGACATTGAAGAATGTGGCCAATGGCCAACCTGTGTGGCAGAAGGCGCGTAAGGTTACGCCTAATTATCTTGGTGTACAAAAGATAGAAGAGAACGTAGAGCAGGCCAAAGGCTTTACTGAGGCACCCTGCTACGACCTCATAGTGCGCCCTACCTACACCCATAAGGACTCGGTGATGTATGATGAACCAGATCCCACAGAAGCCGCTGGCGAGAATTTTGAGAACGCCATCGATTTTGAACTCAAGTTGGCCAATGGACTGGAGTATGAGAAGCATTTCAAGTTCGACCTGAATGCCAACAACGAGACGGTGGTTTATCTGCGTGTAACCCCAGAGCGCATCGACTATACCAGTGCCGGTTCGCGCCTGTGGAAAGAGGTGGCTGGTAGCGACGACTATTATGGTGTGGATAATCCTGGCGGTCATGCTCTCTCAAAAGCAGGCAGCAGTTGGCAGCGCGCTTTCACCAATGATAATGTTGAGTATGCCAATAAGGATGGTGAGACGTATCAGGGACATCAGTATATATCTACAGCCGAATGGATTAATAAGCTGAAGCAGGCTACGACTAATGGCAATCTCCACGGTAGCTATTTCATTCTGCATTCTGATATCGAGATTGATGTAAACCAGTTCCCTGCCAACTTTGTGTTTACTGGTCATCTGGATGCCCTCGACCATACCATCACGCTGAAAAACGTTAAAGCAGAGCGCAACTGGCTCTTCAGCAGCATTGGTAGCGGTTGGCAGGCCGAAGTGGTGAACACCAAGATAGCGGGCGGACGCCTGTTCCAGGTATCTAACGACCAGCTTACAGGTCATGTAGAGAATTGCGAAGATGCCAGCGGCAAGGTGGTTCACATGCCAGAAATACCGACCTACTAGTAATTGATAATTGACAATTGATGATGAATATTAAGCGAATTATATATTTGGTGGCGGGGGTTGCACTCATGGCTTGTAGTGCGGATGATGAGCTGTGGCAGTTGGCTCCCGAGCAGCAAGAGTTGATAGGGCAGGGGGTTAACTTCAGTGCCACTATGGCCAGTCCGTTTGTCACCCGTACCACCTATAATGCCGATGGCTCATTTAATGAGGGCGACGAGTTGCGCATCTTCCGCCAGTATGCCACTGATAACGATATCACCAAGTTTGATGCCGATGGCGAAATCTTCCGCACCTATTATCGTAAGGTGAACTATGCTGCAGGCAACTCGCTGTCGCTAGGTTCCGACTGGTTGCCGAAAGCCGGCAGACTCAAGTCGGATGCCCCAGGCAGCACCCCTATAGTTCAGACTGCTGCCGATTCGCTTACGTGGGAGAACGGTCGCACCGTGCGTTTCCGTGCCTGGGGCCGCAGCAATCTGTCGGGCTGCATGTCGGGCACTACTCCAGATGCCATCCGCAGTAGCTTCTATCCCGACTTTACCGTGAGCGACTGGGTTACCGTATCAGGTCCCACGCAGAATATCCCCCTCACCATGCGCCACATTGCTTGTCGTATTGCCTTGACCTGCAAGCCTGGCAATGAGTTCAGCAAGGTGGAGCTTTGTACCAATAGCAGCGATTACGTTCTAGAAAAAGATTACGCCGACGTGATGGCTGTATTTAATAAGATGTGCGTGCCAGCCGGTGTGGATGATTCGACCTTCCTGCTCACAGCGATGACGCAGGATCTGTATCAGAACTCCGCAGATCTCAATGCGTTGGAGGCTAACACAGAAGGTGTGGTTAAGTATGGTAAGCTTGATTCTGCTTCCATCCGCAAAACTGTGCAGCATCCTTCGTTCCGCAATAACAACGGTTGCCAGTATCTCATGGCCATTCCTGTTGATATGAGTAAGGAGAGTGCCGGTAGCAGTCTGGTGCTGCCCGCCTGCACTCGTTTCCGTGTGTATCTGCGTGGCGATGGTGGCGATAAGTTTCACTATGCCACGCTGAGCGAGATTAAGAATAAGCAGGGCAATAACCCCTTTAAGGATGGTATCACCCTGCGCCCAGGCTATAGCTATAGCTTCAGTGTGGGTTATCAGTACGACAGCCTCACCATCACCGCTGCCGACAGTTTCGCCTGGACGGAACACCCGTTGGCCGAGACCTCTGCCGACGATGATACCCGAGCCGATGCCGAACTCGACTTCCAGTGGTGGATAGATGGCTTCCAAGCTGCTATTGAGAAGTCGATGCAGGATAATAGTGTGACATTCAATCCCGAGTTTCTGCTCACGACGCCTGCACAGTTTGTTACCTTCATGCGCCTGTGTAATGGTACGGCCCTGAATCTGCCCAAGATTACCCGTGGCGAATTGCGTAAGGATGAGGATGGAAAGACTATAACCATCGATGGCATCAACAGCTACTGGTGGACCATCGAGGGTGATAAGGATGAGAACGGTGAGCTCCGCAAATACACCCGTACCGAGGCGCAGAATATGGGCTATAAGTTCTATCCCATCTTCCATAAGAGTGTATCTACCAATGGTGCCTATGCCGAGGAGATGTGCGTGGATGGCCCTTACAATTTCTATGATGAGATTTCGGGCAACCGATTTATGGTGAAACTTGCTGCCGATCTCGACCTTGTGGATTGGCAGTTGCCCGGCGTGGCTACCCAGAAGGATTATCCCTTCCGCGGACAGTTTAATGGTCAGGGCCATAAGCTCAGTCATGTTTATCTGCCTGATGGCTATCTGTTCCACTATGTGATGGATGGCGCCATCAGCAATCTGCAGATAGAGAGCACCCACGATGTGAATCTGCTCCGCGAAGCTTCAGCCAGTAAGTCATCTTCTAATTGGGGCTGTCGTATCGCAGGCATTTCTATGCGTTGCCCCAGCAGTAAGAACGCCATTGCCACCAAGCTGAATGGCACCAGTCATGTGGTGGGCTGCATCCATGTGGGCGAAGCTACAGGAGCTCTGGTAGGTTCGGCTAGCAATCTCACTATGATAGGTTGCATGCAGGCAGCTGCTGGCATCGCTAAAGATGCAGGTGCGCTGTTAGGCTCAGGCACTACAGCCAAGAACGGCTTTAAGTACAACTATTATGATACCGAGCTCTCGCCAGGTGCTGTTGCCGTGGGCGGTTCTGCTGCCACCTACGATTACGATCTGTATGTGCGTGGAGCCAAGTCGCATGTGCTCAAGGCAAAGAACGACTATATGATCAACCCTGAGGTTGACAAGAAGAAGCTCTCTGCCACTCAGCTCAGCGAGATGTATGGCATAGCTCCCTGGAAAGCGATGAACCAGGGCATCGAAGCGTATAACACATCTGCCATTGGCAAGCTGGTTCCCTGTCAGATGAAGTATGAGATGAAAAGCGAAGGCTTTGCAAACCGATATCCAGAATTGAAGAGTTGAAAAGTTGAAGAATGAAATATAAAAATTACTTTTTCTCTATTGCCATGCTGTTAGTGGGCTGCCAGGCTGATGAGCCGCAGCCCACGCAGCAACCGACTGGCACACTGGCGTTCAGCACGTCGGTAGATAATTTCGTGGGTCGTGCGCTCACGCGTACCAATATCAAGGGCGATGCCTTTGAGAAAGGTGATTTGATCAAACTCAAGATTATCTGTCCGCAGTCGTCGGTCACCGAGTTTGGCGAGAGTACCTATAGTGCCAGCTTCGATGGTTTCTGGCTGTTGAAGTGGGATGCTACCACAAGCTCATGGGTGAAAGTGGTTTCGGATGACGGGTTCGATATCGATGGCGACTATAAACCATCCAATGGTCCCGACGTGTTTCAGCGCTATCTGGCGCAGCCCACACCATACGTGTTTACCGCTCAGACTTGGAGCGAGGAGCAGATATATATCACAGGTTCTGGTGCCCGAATAGAGCAGTACAGTAACGTGTTTCATGCCGACCAGCACAAGGAGGCTCATTATAAGGCCAGCGACGTGATGTGGGCACAGACCATCCAGCAGACAGGTTCGTATAATGTGCACCTGAGTTTCAAGCACGTGATGGCAGCACTCATGATAAAACTGTCGCCTGCTGATGGCATCTCCATCTCTGAAGATGCCGTGCTCACCCTCGAAGGTATGCCCGACATCGATCAGGCCGAGGTGATAGTGGGCGACTACTATGCCGGAAAGAGCAAGGTGAACATCACTGGCTTTGGGTATAAGAACAAGAATGCCGTTTCGGAAAAGCATCAGAATGGTGTGGTGGTTGGCGTGGCTAAGATTGGAGCTAACAGTGCCACCTGCGAGCCTATCCCCGTGGATAAGCTCAGTACCTATACCGCCTATCATGAGGCAGGCAGTCAGAGCTATCGCCTGATTGTGCCACCATGCGCACTCAATCATAATGCCACCCTGTGGCTGCGCGATGGCAACAAGCGCTATAAGATGCAGCTCAGTCAGACGCAGTTTGATGCCGGACAACTCTATTCAGTAACGATGAAGATTAGTAAGCAGAATGAAGCATAACAACCTATTTCTCCTCTTGGCCGTGGCCCTGCTCTCGGCTTGTAGTGCTAACGATGAAACGCCAGTGCCCGATGCTCAGTTAGAGATACGTGGCATCCAGGTGGCTGTAGATGGCGAGGAGCCCGCAGCCCTCACCCGTGCTGCTGCCGAGGGTTCGGCTGCCAGCGTTGTGGTAGGTCGCAAGGAGTTTGTCAAAGACGATAAGATTGTGTTTACTACCATCCGTCGCACCACTACGCCTTTGACGGCTTTTACCTATAGCGGTATCAGCTATCAGAATGATGGCTCAAAATGGGTGCGCTGCGATAATGGACCTGATAAGATATACTGGTCTGACGGTAGCTCGGCCCACACTTTTGTGGGCTATAGTCTGCCAGTTGCTACTTATAACTTCGTGCAGCCTGATGGTAGTTATGCTGGCGAGCTGGGGGGAACAAATAGCACTGAAGTGGATTATACCAAAGGCACTGCAGCGATGGCTGCCGAAGACTTGTTGCTGTGCTATAATCTCAACACCAAGGCCGAGACGGGCGGACTCTCTACCAAGGTGCGTTTTGCCCATGCGCTGAGCAATGTGTGCGTGGTGGTAAACACCACCGACTTTATAGCCGGAGAGTTGGATAAAAAAGTGGAGGTGAGCAATATGGTTATCAGCCATCAGCCCGCCAGATTCACGTGGTCGGCCCAGGGTACTAATCTTGATATAGCACCCTCTGATCAGATATATAAAACGATCAAACTCTATCAAAACGGCTTCTCGTTTTATGGCATCACCACGCCCTATACAGGCGATGTGCCATTCTCGTTTACGGTGAAATATCCCGATGCCACACAGCCTGATAAGATGCTCACCAAAACCTATAAGGGTACGTTTAGTAAGGTGAAATTCCATTCGGGCCAGCAAACCACGCTGACCATCATACTGAACCACCGCAACGAGCAGATGCATCTGGGTGTTGACTATCATGATTGGAACTATCGAGCCACGCCCGACTTAGGTCTGCTGCGCAAGAAGTCTACGTTTATGACGATGGAAATTAAGGATGTGACGACTCATAATCAGTCGGGGCTTACCATCGACGATGCCACGTGGTTGTATGGACCAGATAGTGATGTGAAGGATATCTATGGGCATAGTGGCGGCACAGAAGCTGATGCTTATGTCATCAAGTCGGCGGCGCAGTTGTTGTCGCTGGCTAAGGAGGTCAGCGAAGGTGGGATGACCTTCCAAGGTAAGTTTATCCGTCTGGATGCTGATATCACCATGCAGAAGAGTACTACGGATACTGGTAATGTGTGGCAGGGTATCGGTACCAGCGATAAACCCTTCCAGGGTACGTTCTTAGGGGGCGACCGATTTATCAACCGTCTGAATGGTAGCGGACTGTTTGGTTGTTTGGGCAGTCAGGCTTGTGTGGAGCAGTTGCAGATTACCACCGTGGGCAGCATCCGGGGTGGGGCACTGGCTGTGATCAATGCCGGCATCATAGGCGGTTGCCGTGTGGTGGATGATATTACTACCGATGGCGGTGCTCTGGTGGGCACCAACACTGGCACGGTGCATGCCTGCTATTGCACGGGCGACATCATTGTAGGCGAAACAGCTGGCGGCACTTTGATTGGCAACGGAGGTGATAAAGCTGTGGGATGCTACATCGCCAGCGAGATCACATCGTTTACTGAAGGCTGGCTGAAAGGCAAAGTTGGTGAGCTGAACGCTGAGCTTAATAACTTATATACAACCGATTTCAAACGTACTAAGTTCAAGTTCACTCACGTTCCCGCCAACTATCCAGTGGTAGAGGTGTTGCCTTAATTTTTGTTAGGAAAATAATAGCTTTTTGAGTTAAAATGAAAGAAAATGGTGTTTTTCTTTTGCATTTTGATAACTAATTAGTATCTTTGCAACCCGAAATTGTGATTAAAAAGCGTAAACAAGAATATTATGGCTAAAATGAAAGGCGCTATTGAGGTGAATACCGAGAGGTGTAAGGGATGCAGCCTCTGCATCATCGCTTGCCCTCAGAAGGTAATTGCCCTTGCCAACAAAGTTAATCTGCACGGCTACCCCTACGTGGAGGCTGTCAACGAGGAGGCCTGCGTGGGCTGTGCTTCGTGTGGCATCGTTTGTCCCGATGGTTGTATCACCGTGTACCGTAAAAAAGTGGAGGAATAAGTATGGCAGAACAGAAAGAAGTTGTGTTGATGAAAGGCAACGAGGCTATTGCCCACGCTGCTATTCGTTGCGGATGCGACGGCTATTTCGGCTATCCTATTACTCCGCAGAGTGAAGTGATTGAGACGCTGGCTGAGCTGAAGCCTTGGGAGACCACTGGTATGCAGGTGGTTCAGGCCGAGAGCGAGCTGGCCAGTATCTACATGGTTTATGGTGCTGCCGGTGCCGGTAAGCGTGCCATGACCTCTTCTTCATCGCCTGGTATTGCGCTGATGCAGGAGGGTATCACCTATATGGCTGGTGCCGAGGTGCCAGGAGTGTTTGTTAACGTGCAGCGCGGCGGTCCTGGTCTGGGAACCATCCAGCCTTCACAGGGCGACTATTTCCAGGCTACCCGTGGTGGTGGTAACGGCGACTACAAGGTGATCGTGCTGGCCCCATCATCAGTACAGGAGATGGCCGACTTTGTTGACCTGGCTTTCGAGCTGGCATTCAAGTATCGCAACCCTGCCATGATTCTCTCTGACGGTGTGATCGGTCAGATGATGGAGAAGGTGGTGCTGCCACCTATCAAGCCCCGCCGTACTGATGAGGAGGTGATCCGCGAGTGCCCATGGGCCTCTACCGGTAAGCCTAAGAACCGTGAGCGCGTGGTGATCACTTCGCTCGAGCTGAAGCCCGAGGCTATGGAGAAGCGTAACATCGCCCTGCAGGAGAAGTATCGCAAGATTCAGGAGAACGAGGTGCGCTTTGAGCAGCAGCAGATGGACGACGCTGAGTATGCTATCGTAGCCTTCGGTAGTGCAGCCCGTATTGCTGAGAAGAGTGTTGAGATAGCCCGCGAGCAGGGCATCAAGGTAGGACTGTTCCGTCCCATCACCCTGTTCCCATTCCCCGAAAAGCAGATTGCTGAGCTTTCTAAGAAGGTAAAGGGTATTCTGGTGGCCGAGATCAACGCCGGACAGATGGTTCAGGATGTGCGCCTGGCTGTCAACGGTGCTGTGCCCGTAGAGCAGTTCGGTCGCTTGGGAGGTATCGTTCCCGATCCCGAGGAAATTGTTAACGCACTTAAGAAGGTAATGTAAGTTATGGATAGAAATCAAATAGTTCAACCAGAGAACATCGTCTGCAAGAAGCCGACGCTGATGAACGACAACCATATGCACTACTGCCCAGGCTGCAGCCATGGTGTGGTACATAAGCTCGTTGCCGAGGTAATCGAAGAGATGGGTATGGCAGACAAGGCCATCGGCGTATCGCCTGTGGGCTGTGCTGTGTTTGCCTACAACTATATAGATATCGACTGGCAGGAGGCTGCCCACGGTCGTGCACCCGCACTGGCCACTGGCATCAAGCGCACCTGGCCCGATCGCCTGGTGTTCACCTATCAGGGTGATGGCGACCTGGCATGTATCGGTACCTGCGAAACCATCCACGCCCTCAACCGTGGTGAGAACATCGTGATTATCTTCGTCAACAATGCTATTTATGGTATGACGGGTGGTCAGATGGCGCCAACCACACTGATTGGTCAGAAGACCTCTACCTGTCCTTACGGTCGTGATCCAGAGATTCACGGTTATCCCCTGAAGATGGCCGATATCGCTGCCGGTCTCGAGGGTACCTGCTATGTCACCCGTCAGAGTGTAGAGAGCGTAGCTTCCATCCTGAAGGCTAAGAAGGCGCTGCGCAAGGCTTTCGAGGCTTCGATGGCAGGTAAGGGTTCATCGCTAGTAGAGTTTGTTTCAACCTGTAACAGTGGTTGGAAGCTTACTCCTGCCAAGGCTAACGAATGGATGAAGGAGAACATGTTCCCCTTCTATCCCAAAGGCGACCTGAAAGACACGACGAGTCTTTAATGTAAAAATGTAAGAATGAAATAATGATAAAATGAAAAAAGAGATAATTATTTCAGGTTTCGGAGGTCAGGGCGTGCTCTCAATGGGTAAGATTCTGGCCTATAGTGGACTGATGGAGGATAAGGAGGTGACATGGATGCCAGCTTACGGTCCTGAGCAGCGCGGTGGTACCGCCAACGTGACTGTGATTGTGAGCGACGAGCGTATCTCTTCGCCTATCCTCAGCAAGTACGACATTGCCGTAGTGCTCAATCAGCCATCACTCGAAAAGTTTGAGCCCAAAATCAAGCCCGGTGGCATTCTGATCTACGATGGCTTCGGTATCATCAACAAGCCAACCCGTAAGGATATCACTGTGTATGAAATCAACGCCATGGACAAGGCTGCCGAGATGAAAAACGGTAAGGTGTTCAACATGATTGTTCTGGGCGGACTCTTGAAGGTAGCTCCTGTAGTAAGCGACAAGGGTGTAGAGAAGGCTCTCTACAAAACTCTCCCTGAGCGCCATCATGGACTGATACCTCTGAATATGGAAGCCCTTAAAGAGGGTGCAAAAATCATCCAGGAAGTCAAGTAAATGGATTTAAAACAATTGACAAGCGCCGTCTGCCAGATAGCTAGGCAGGCGGGCGCTTACATTAGGAACGAACGAAGTAAGTTCTCACTTGAGAACGTTGAAAGAAAACATGCCCACGATTACGTGTCGTATGTAGATAAAGGCTCCGAGCAACTGATTGTAACCGCTCTGCGCCAGCTGCTTCCTGAGGCAGGTTTTATCACTGAGGAAGGACTGGCTGGTCACGATCAGGAGCAACTCTTATGGGTGGTAGATCCGCTTGATGGCACCACCAATTTCATCCATCAGTATGCCCCTTATGCCGTGAGCATTGCCCTGCTGCAGGGCAGTGAGGTGTTGCTGGGCGTGGTGTATGAGGTGTGTGCCGATGAGTGCTACTATGCCTGGCAGGGTGGGGGCGCCTATATCGACGGCCATCTGCTGCGCGTAAGCACCCAGAAAATTTCTGACGCATTGCTCTGCTTGCAGTTGCCCTATAACAGCGATGCCTATAAGCCCGTCATCAAGCGTCTCATCGATCAGCTCTACGGTCATGTAGGCAGCATCCGCATGTGTGGTTCGGCTGCCATGGCGCTGTGTTATGTGGCTGCCGGACGCTACGACGGCTATGCCGAACAGTACATCGGACAGTGGGACTTCATGGCAGGTGCACTCATCGTGAAAGAGGCCGGTGGCACCGTGACCAACTACGATGGCGAGCCCGACTTCACCCAGGGCAACAGTGTGGTGGCTACCAATGGTATCATCCAGCACGATTTGTTGTCGCACCTTACCAACGTGAAACCTCACGATAAGAAAAAGCAAACCATCGATTCTAGTCTGGTTGATCGTGCCATCTGTTTTGCCACTAAGGCCCATTCAGGCGTCGTTCGTAAGGGTACTAAAATCCCTTACATTGCGCATCCCCTCGAGGCTATGGCTATCGTGGGTTCTATTACCGACGATCAGGAATTGTTAGCAGCAGCCGTACTGCACGATGTGGTTGAGGATGCCGGTGTAAATGTGGCCGATATCCGTACCGAGTTCGGCCCTCGTGTAGCTGCTCTGGTTGATTCGGAGACCGACAGCGAGGTGCCTGGCATGAGTCATATTGATAGCTGGCAGATACGCAAACAGGCTGCTATCGATCATATCGCAGCAGCCAGTCGCGATGTTAAGATTGTGGCGCTTGGCGATAAACTGTCAAACATGCGTGCCATGCTCCTTCATTATCATGAGCAGGGCGAGCAGGTATGGCAGCGCTTTAATCAGAAAGATCCAGCGTGCCACGCCTGGTATTATCGCCAACTGGTAAAAAGCCTCTCGTCGCTCAGCGACACCGATGCTTTCCAAGAATTCGCAGCTTTGGTAGATCAGGTATTTTCTAGATACGCCTGATTTACTGGGCTTTGTATTTCTCACGAATATGCTCTTCGTACTCGGCTAACTCACGTTCACCAATGTGGGCTAGTCCGTAGTGCTCGTCGTGCTGCGAGAAGTCGAGTCCTACCTTCTCACTGTAGGCTGATACACGCATAGGAATCAGATGGTCGATCAGCTTGTAACCCAACCAACTCATAATAAATGTATAAACAAAAACTATGACAATGGCCAGCAGGTGATACAGGAATATGACGAAACCTTCCCAGGTACCGGCAATCAGACCCTCTTGAATGAAAATACCCGTCAGCACAGTACCAAAGATACCACCAGTTCCGTGGGTTGGAAATACGTCGAGTGCATCGTCGATGCTGGTACGTGAGCGCCAGTACACGGCAATGTTACAAATCAGTGTGATAACGAATGCAATAAAGATGCTCTGTCCTACGGTTACATAACCGGCCGATGGTGTGATGGCTACCAAACCAACTACACAACCCACGGCAGCGCCCATGGCCGATGGCTTACGACCGCGCAGACAGTCGAAGAAAATCCAGGTCATCATCGCAGTGGCCGATGCGGTGTTGGTATTCAGGAATGCCTTTACAGCTATACCATCAGCATGGAGCGACGATCCTGCGTTAAAGCCGAACCATCCCAGCCACAACATGGCAGCACCCAGTAGCACAAAGGGGATGTTGGCTGGCTCGCTCTTACGTGTCTCAGCCTTGCGTCGACCTAAGAAGATAGCACCTGCCAGTGCGGCAACACCACTCGATGCGTGTACCACGATACCACCGGCAAAGTCAACCACGCCCCAGCGCATAAACAGTCCCTCGGGATGCCACGTCATGTGTGCCAGCGGACAGTAGATGACGAAGAAAAAGAACATCATAAAGAACATGTAGGCCGAAAAGCGTACACGCTCGGCAAACGATCCCGTAATCAGCGATGGGGTGATGATGGCAAACTTCATTTGGAACAGTGCAAACAGTGCCAAAGGAATGGTAGCGCCACCTAATATATTACCTGCAGGTGTGGTATAAACCTCGCCACCTACACCCTGGAACATCAGGAACGTGAGCGGGTTACCGATAATACCACCGATGTCGTCGCCAAAACACAGCGAGAAACCTACTACTACCCACAGCACCGAAATCAGTCCCATGGCAATAAACGACTGCAGCATGGTAGAAATCACATTCTTAGCGCCTACCATACCACCATAAAAGAACGAGAGTCCTGGCGTCATCATCAACACAAAGATGGTAGCAGTAATAATCCACGCTACATCAGCTGCCGATATCACACGCCAGTCGCACTCAAATGTGGGTTCGCCCACAAACACACCCATGACAGCAATCAGTGTCATTGCTGTCATCAGGATAATCCAACGTTTTTTTACCTTCATCATATTTATGTTGTTTGAAATTTCCGCCCGCAAAGGTACAAACATTCAAAATGATACAAGCATAAATCTTTCAGTTTGATTATAAAAACTCTTTCAAACTAACATTCTGTAATATGATACGCTTTAAAACGTGTGCTTTTGAAATAAATTATAATTATAACCCCTACATTTTGTTACGATTTGTAACCAGTACCTAATGAATCCTAAAAAGATAACGGCATGTTTGCCGCTTACAGTTTTTTTGTTTACCTTTGCACGGATTTAATTAAAAAGTATCAGCATGTTAAGTTATTCTATAATAGGAATGGGAGCCATCGGAGGCTATTATGGCGGACGTTTGGCACAAGCAGGACGTGAGGTACATTTCCTCTCACATAGTGACTGTCAATATGTGTTGCAGAATGGTTTGCGAGTAGATTCGTGCGACGGCGATTTTCATCTTCCACATATTAACGCCTACACAGCTCCGAAGGATATGCCTAAGTCGGATGTGATCATCGTAGGTCTGAAATCGGTTAAGAACCACGATGTGTTGCCAGAGCTGTTGCGCCCCATCGTCCACGACCATTCGATTGTAATACTTATACAAAATGGTATAGGACTGGAGGATGATTTACAGAAAGAGTTCCCCGGACTGCAGATTGTAGCTGGCTTGGCATTTATCTGTTCAGCCAAGGTTGGTCCAGGCCATGTTTCGCACCAGTGCTATGGTAGCATTAATCTGGGAAACTTCTCGTGCCAGCAGGAAAAGTTCGAGGTGCTATTGCAAGATATGATTGATGCCGGCATCCAGGCTGCCGAGGTGCCCTACCTGGAAGCACGATGGAAAAAAGCTGTATGGAACATGCCGTTTAACGGTATGACGGTAGCGCTGAACACCAGCACCGACAAGCTGTTGAAGAACCCAGCCACACGCCAGTTGATATACGACCAGATGATGGAGGTGATAGGCGCAGCTAACGCCTTAGGTGTAAAGACGCTGACGTCAGAATTTGCTGATAAGATGATGCAGATGACCGATGAGATGGTACCCTACAGTCCGTCGATGAAACTTGATTTCGATTTTCATCGTCCCATGGAGATTGAATACCTCTATTCGCGACCAATTGCAGAGGCAAAAAAAGTCGGCTTCGAGATGCCGAAATTAGCCATGCTCGAAGCCGAATTAAAGTTTATTGATAGTACTTTATTTTGAAACATACAAGTGCTTGCTGAAGAAAAAAGCAGGTTGGCTGAAATTATTTTGCTGGTATTGAGTATATTACTATCTTTGCAGCGTCGAAATACAAACATCGACAATTATTGATAGTAATAACAATTATAAAAACTTAGAAACAATGAAGAAGATTATTGTAATGATGGTAGCTCTCCTGTCGATGACTACAGCGATGGCTCAGCCATCGGACCGAAAGGCACCTAAGAAGATGACGCATCAGGAGATGACAACCCAGATGACCAGTAAGCTGAAGCTGAACGATACACAGAAAAGCAAAGTGGCTGCGCTGAACAAGGAGTACCAGGATATTCTGATGCCACCAGAGCCACCTAAGAAGGCTGATGGCAGCAGACCAAAACCACCCAAGATGGATGGCAACAAGGCTTTGCCAAAGAAACCCGACAGTAAGCATATGGCTAAGCGTCAGGAATACGAGAAGAAGCTGAAGCAGATTCTTACCGACGAGCAGTATAAGTCTTACCAGAAGATGCAGCCACCACACGGTAAGCGCCCTGAAATGAAGGATAACATCCTTTATTTTTATGATTGATGCTACTTTGTGTGTGTTAAAATTGAAAGAAAATGTGTCAAATATAAAAGGTCAATTAAGTTTTTTATTGTAACTTTGCACCCGAATAAATAACTAAGAATGAGGCGTGTAAGGTGTTTGATGATTCTTCTGCTTGTTCTGTTCTGGCTAAAACCAGCGCAGAGTGTTGCTTGGCGTTTTTTTACGGCCGAACAATTATCTAGCACTACCATTTCGGCAGCTTCGGTTTGTCAGGATGCTGAGGGTTATATCTGGGTAGGCACCGAATATGGTCTGAATAGATATGATGGTTACCATTTTGTGAGTTTCCTGAATAATCCTGCCGACCCTGCCAGTATAGCCAATAATTTGGTATCTACCGTTTTCTGCGAGCCAACGGGCGAGGTTTGGATAGGCACTGGTAAAGGACTTGATTTGTATAACCCGTCAGCTCGTAATTTCCTGCATTTCAGGTTTCCCGATGGTTTGAAACCACGCGTCACCAAGATACTGCGCCTCACCAGTGGCGATCTGATGGTGGGCACGGCTGGCTATGGTCTGTATAAGGCCGACAAGCACACCCTTACCTTGAGCCGCGTAAAAGGCTTTACTACTGCCGATGACGATGAGTTTTATTCTAATCTGTTTGAGGATAGTACAGGTAGGCTTTGGAAATGTGATGCCAGTCAAGGCATATCTGTCGGCAAGCTGCATAGTCATGCCTCCGCACAGAAGTATGTGTCGGTTTTAGGGACCCCGATGGGCTTTGCTGAGACCGACGGTAAGGTGCTGATACTCTGTATGCACGGTATTCTGTGTTATCAGAATGGACAGCTGCAGCCGATGGATTACGAGGTGTCAGGAGGCACCATGCAGGGGCTTGTTTTCCGAACCATCTATAAGGATAAGACAGGCGATTTGTATATCGGCACCCGTGGTAGCGGTTTGTTCTGTATGAAGAAAGGCACCAACCGTATGACCAGGATTGAGACCGACACCCCAGAAACCGGTTTGAACACCTCGAAAGTGTGGAGCATCTTTAAAGACCGTCAAGACAATCTCTGGATAGGTTGCCAACAGCGCGGTTTGCTCATGCTGCCGCAGCGTGCGTTACCATTTTCCAGTTGGCAGATCTCGCCAGCGTCGCACGCCATAGGTGCCCCTGTCACAGCCATCTGTCAGGGCGATAACGGACTGATTTGGTGCTCGGTACAAGAAAATGGTATATATGGCTTTAACCTGCAGGGCAAGTTGGTTCAGCAGCCTAAAGCGCCCATGCCCATCGAGTCGATACACCGCGATGCGCAGGGACGCTACTGGGTGGGCACTGACAAGGCGCTCTATAGCTATGACCCCTTGACGGGCGCCTATAAGCAGGTGGCCGAGTATGACTGCGATAAGTTTAATGTGCTTGCCGATGATGGCAAAGGCAAGATATACATCTCTACTTTTTCGCGTGGATTCTGCATCTATGATGTAGCCACAGGTCAGCTGGTCAACTACAACTCCTATCAGAAGAATAGTAAGAAAGGTGAGCTGTGCAACAACTGGATACAAGCCATATTGCCCGACAGTAAAGGGCGCGTATGGTTTGCCACTTCTACCGGTGTTTCGTGCTTTGAGCCTGCTACAGGCAGCTTCAACTCGCTTGGTTGGTCGCATATTCTTAACGACACCATGTGTTACTCTCTTTGCGAAACCAACGAGGGCGACATCCTGATAGGCACCGGTCAGGGGCTGTTTGTGTATCGCAGCCGGAGCAACAGGGTAGAGGAGCTGGCTCATTCAGAACTGCTGCGCAACCGCATCATCAGTTATATGGTGTGCGACCGTAGTGGCGGCATCTGGTGCAGCACCTCGATGGGCATCTGTTACTACGACAGCAGAAACGCCCAATGGACCAGTTATGTGCGAGGCAACGGGCTGAGCAACCGCGAGTATGTGGTGGGGGCCGGTCTGCATACCGATAGCAACAGCATCTATTTCGGCACAGCCGATGGTATCACCACCTTTAAGCCCGACCAGGTGTTAATGCCCAACCAGTCGTGTGGTCAGGTAGTGCTTACGGCGCTGGTAACAACCGATTATCATTACCCAACCCATCAGCTGGCGTATTTTGAGATACCTTACCAGACCAACTCTTTTACGATGGAGTTCTCGTTGCTGGATTTTCTTCATGCTGACAATACCATTTATGAGTATCAGGTGAACAACGCAGCCGACTGGACGGCGCTTGATGCAGGTGACAATACCATCAGTTTCAATCACCTTGCTTCGGGCACGTATCGTATCAGTGTCAGGGCCAACGTCAATGGTGTTTACTCGCCGGTCAGTATGTTTACCGTTGTCGTGCTAACTCCCTGGTATCGTTCGGCTTGGGCCATCGTGTGCTATCTCTTTATAGCACTGGCCATCCTGCTTTTCCTTATTTATATTTATATACGTGAAAAGCGCAGGCAGATGGATGATGAGAAGATGAAATTCCTGATTAATGCCACTCACGACATCCGTTCGCCGCTCACGCTTATCATGGCGCCACTCGAGAAACTGAAACAGCGCCATCCGACTGCTCAGGATGCCGAAGAGCTGGGACTGATAGAACGCAACACCCAGCGTATTCTGAACCTGGTGAACCAGATTCTGGATATGCGTAAGATCGACAAGCAGCAGATGCAGCTGCAGTGCCAGCATACCGATATGGTGGCTTTTGCCGAGGGCGTGTTTAATATGTATAAATACAATGCCAACGAGCGCCATATTACTTACGAGTTCAAGCATCCCGACCAGCGCCTGATGGCATGGATAGACCATGCCCAGTTCGACAAGGTGATTAGTAATCTGCTGTCCAACGCTTTCAAATATACCTTTGATGGCGGGCATATCACACTTGGTTTGAACGACACTGCCGACGGCCATATCTCATTGACGGTTGAGGATGACGGCATAGGTATCAAGCCCGAAGACCGCAAGCATATCTTCGACCGCTTCTACCAGAGTCATCCCTCTGGCGAGGTTCATCTGGCTGGCACGGGCATTGGGCTCAACCTGTGCAAGATGATTGTGGATATGCATCATGGCAGCATCGATGTGGCTACAGGTGCCGATGAGCAGGGCAGTCGTTTCGTGGTGCGCTTGCCTAAGGGCCATGCCCATCTTCAGCCGCAGGAGATGATAACTGAGGTGGAAGAAAAACCTACCAACAGTTCTATCCGACCATCAAGTCACTACCGCATCTTGTTTGTTGACGATGATGCTGAACTTTGCAGTTTCATTGTTCGAGAGCTGGCCAAGTATTATCATGTGGACACCTGCTATAATGGGCGTGATGCTATGAAGACGCTGCTCAATACGCCTTACGATCTGGTGGTTAGCGATGTGATGATGCCCGAGATGGACGGTTTCACGCTGCTGCGTATGATCAAGAAGAATCCGGTCGTTAATCATATACCCGTGATCATGCTCACGTCGAAAGCCGATGTAGCCAACCGTTTGGAAGGCTTGGAGGGAGGTGCCGATGCCTTTATGGCCAAACCTTTTAATATCCATGAGCTGCACGTGGTCATCAACAGTCTGATCAGCAATGTGCTCCGACTGAAGGGCAAGTTCACCGGCGCCCAGCAACAGAAGGATAAGATAGAGGAGAAACAGGTGAAGAGCAACGACGAAGCGCTGATGGAGCGCGTGATGCAAGCCGTAAACAAGCACATGGATGATAGCGACTTTACCGCCGAGCAGTTGGCTACCGAGGTAGGCCTCAGTCGTACCCATCTGCAGCGCAAGATGAAGGACATCACCGGACTGAACGTGAAGGAGTTTGTGCGCAACCTGCGCCTGGAACAAGCCGCCCGTATGTTGCGCGAGCAGAAACTGAACGTATCACAGGTGGCCTATTCGGTTGGCTTCAGCAATCTGGCCCACTTCTCAACGGTGTTCCGCAAGCATTTCGGCGTGTCACCATCCGAGTATGTGGCCCAGCAAAAGTAATCATTAGTTTATTATTTTGTAAGATTCGGCACTACGTGTCAAACAGAAAAGCAAATGGGTTAAACACGAAAACTCTTTTCTGGCAATCATCGTATCTTTGCAGCAGTTTTTTTTATTCACTTACAAAACTTATTAATTGAAATGAAAACTGCTTTCCTAAGAAGAACCACTTACATTGTGGGCATGTGCATGCTTGGCATGGCCAGCACACAGCAGGTTTCGGCAGCTACCACAGCAGTAGCTTCCGTTCAGCAAAACAAGCAGGCAACCGGTCAGGTATCCGACTCGCAGGGTCCTTTGATTGGTGCCACAGTAATGGAGAAAGGTACTAATAACGGTACCGTTACCGATTTCGATGGTAGATTCTCTTTGAGTGTTAAACCCGGCGCCACGCTCGTTATTTCCTATGTGGGATATGTGCCCCAGGAGATCAAAGCCGGCAGCAACATGGCTGTCACCTTGAAAGAGGATGGTCATGTAGTCAACGAGGTGGTAGTGATCGGTTACGGAACCCAACGCCGCGAAGCTGTAACCGGTTCGGTGGCCAACATCGGTGGCGAGAAGTTGAATCAGATTGCCGCTACCAATGCCGCCCAGGCACTGCAGGGCCGTGTGGCTGGTGTGCTGATGACCCAGACATCCACCAAGCCCGGACAAGAGATGCAGATCCGTATCCGCGGTCAGCGCTCTCTCTCAGCCAGCAACGACCCGCTGATCGTGCTGGATGGAATCCCCTTTATGGGTCAGTTGTCGGATATCAACCCCACCGACATCAAGTCGATGGATATCCTGAAGGATGCTTCGGCCACCGCCATCTACGGTTCGCGTGGTGCCAATGGTGTGATCATCATCACCACCGCTAAGGGCGCACAGGGCACCCCTGCCAAGGTGTCGTACAATGGTTATGTGAGCTTTAAGAAAATCTTTAAGAAGTATCCTATGATGGACGGTCCTACCTACAGCAAGTTCCGCCAGTATGTAGGTAAGTATCAGAACTCGCTCGACGAGAGCGACAGCAACAATACCGACTGGCAGGACCTGTATTATAAGACCGGTATCAGCCACAACCATGATGTGAGCGTGGCCGGTGGTACCAATGGCGGTAGCTACAGTTTTGGTGCCGGCTACTACCACGACGAGTCGGTAGTGCCCACCGAGGGTTATGATCGCCTGAATGTGCGTGGCAATTTCGATCAGAAAGTAGGTAAGTACTTCCGCTTTGGTCTGACCACCAACAACAGCTATCGCAAAACCCAGGGTGTGAACGATATGCATGCCGTGCTCACGATGAGTCCGCTGGCCAGTCCTTACGATGCCGATGGCAACATCAAGCGCTACATTGCCATGCCTGCCGATGATAAGGCCGTGGTGACCCGCGAGACCGTGGAGCGCGACAAGAATGTATGGCTGAGCGAGAACAAGGGTATCGGTTCTTACAACACCCTGTTTGCCGAGGTGAAGTGCCCATGGGTTGAGGGATTGAGCTATCGTGTAAACGTAGGTCTTAACTTCCGCAGCTCGAAAGGTGGCGGCTTTACCGGTACGGGTGTCAACAACAAGGATCCTAAGGCTGTGAACGGCGGATGGATTTCTGAAGACCAGATGCGCAACTGGGCTGTAGAGAATATCCTGACTTACGACCGCACCTTTGCCGAGAAACACAACCTGAATGTGGTGGCTATGTATTCGGCCGAACAAACTACTTACGAATCAACAGGTGCCAACGCCCAGGATATCCCAGCCGATTACTTCCAGTACTATGCACTCGACAAGGCCGTGGGTCAGGCCAACCTCACCGGTTACAACTACTGGCAGAGCGGACTGATCTCTTGGATGGGACGTGTGATGTATTCATATGATAATAAGTATATGATTTCTGCTGCCCTCCGTTCGGATGCTTCATCGCGCCTGGCCAAGGGCCATCAGTGGCACACCTATCCTGCAGTTAGTGCCGGTTGGAACATCGCTCGCGAGCAGTTTATGGAGAATCTCACTTGGATAGACAACCTGAAGCTGCGCGTGGGTTATGGTGAGACCTCTAACCAGAGCATCAACCCATATTCTACACTGGGCGGACTGGCTGTGCGCAACTATAATTTCGGCACCACCTATAAGGCTGGCTACTATGTAAACTCACTGCCTAACCCCGACCTGGGATGGGAGTTCTCTAAGACCTGGAACTTCGGTCTCGACTTCTCGTTCTTCAATGGTCGCCTGTCAGGATCGTTCGAGTACTATACCCAGAAAACCAATGATATCCTGCTCGATGTGTCGCTGCCTTCTACATCAGGTGTGAGCAGCTTCACAGGCAACATCGGTAAGACCGAGAATAAGGGTTGGGAGTTCACACTGAATGGTATCATCATCGACAATAAGAATGGCTGGAGCTGGGATGCCGGCATCAACCTCTATGCCAACCGCAACAAACTGGTGGCTCTGGAGTCGGGTCGCGATGCCGATGAAGCTAACCGCTGGTTCGTGGGCCATCCTATCGACGTGATCTACGACTACGAGTATGTAGGCTTGTGGCAGAAGGACGATCCCTATCTGGATATCCTTGAGCCAGGTGGCAACGTAGGTATGATCAAGGTGAAGTATCGTGGCGATGCCTCAAAGGGCGACTTCAAGGAAGACGGTGTCACCCCCAGTCGCCAGATTGGTCCTGAAGACCGTCAGATTATCAGCATGGAGCCCAAACTGATGGGAGGTTTCAACACCACCGTGGGTTACAAAGGTTTTGACCTGAATGTGATTGGCGCCTTCCAGGTAGGCGGTAAACTCATCAGTGCCCTCCACTCATCAAGCGGTTATCTGAACCAGCTCACCAGTCGTGTGAACAACATGAATGTGGATTACTGGACCGAGGAGAACACCGGCGCCAAGTATCCCAAACCCGGTGGCATCCAGAATGGTGATAATCCTAAGTATGGTTCTACACTCGGTTATTTCGATGCTGGCTATCTGAAGATCCGCGCCATCACCCTGGGCTACAACTTCGACAAGCTGAAGGCTGTGAAGGATCTTGGCATCAGCCGTCTGCGCCTCTACGCTACTGTTCAGAACCCATTTGTATTCTTCTCGCCATTCAACAACGAGAGCGGTCTGGATCCCGAAACCAACTCATGGGCCAACCAGAATACGGCTGTGGCTGTAGATGGTTATACCGGTAAGCACAAGATGCCTATCGTGGGTTATAACACACCTTCTACCCGTAACTTCATCTTCGGCCTTAACGTAACATTCTAATTAAGAGTTAAGAATTAAGAATTTAGAAATTTAAGAGTTATGAAAACTAAAAGTATCAAATATATACTTGCTGCGGGTCTCGTATGCTGCGGTCTTTCTACTGCCATGACATCCTGCAATAACGTGCTCGACGAGCAGCCTCGCACGCAGTTCGATCCCACCTTCTTTAATACGAAGGCTGGTATTGAGGGAGGTCTTACCTCGCTTTATGCTCACCTGCGCTATTTCTATGGCAACGGTTACTATCTGAACAGTTTGGAAACCGGTACCGACGAATATACCTATGCACAGAGTGCCGACGGTAACTTTAAGGATGCCGACCTCTCGGGTGTTGGTTCGGTTACTCCCAACAGTACGGTGGCTGGTGGCGCATGGGGCACTCTGTTTGCCAATATCAATACCTGTAGTGGTATTATCGAGAACGGCGCTGCTGCCGGTATCGACGAGGCACTGCTGGCAGAGGCTTATTTCTTCCGTGCTTTCGACTATTTTATCCTGGTGCAGACCTATGGTGGTGTGCCCCTCGATTTGGGTGCCGGCGAACTGAAGTTCAACACTTCCACCATCCGCACCTCTGTACGCAATACTGTGCCTGAGGTTTATGCAGCTATCTTTGCCGACCTTGAGAAGGCTGTCAGCGAACTGCCCGAGAACCCACGTCTCACAGGCACTGCTACCAAGAACCTGGCCCGCCTGTATCTCTCAAAGGCATATCTCACTTATGCCTGGTGGTTGGAAAACCCCAACAATATTCCTACCTATCCTGAGTGCAGCCGCGATGCCAGTCAGGCTAACAGCTATTTCCAGAAGGCTTACGACACAGCGATGGCTGCCATCAACAACCCTGGCCCATACGCGCTGCAGCCTACATTCTACGATGTAAACGTGGCTACCAACGATCGTAACGCTGAGATCATGCTCTATGCCGATCATGATGAGGACGAGAAGTTTGGTAACGGCGGTTCTGGTTACGGTTGGGGTAGTGGTGGTTCTCCTGAGAACTTCGCTTACTGGATGGAAACCTGGAACTATACCGAGATGATTGCCAAGGCTGCTTCGGGTAACACTATCAACCCCATCCAGCGTGAGGCTGTTCAGGCCCTCGGTCGTCCTTGGACTCGTATGGCTCCTATCGCCGACAACTTCATGGAAGGTGGTGTTTGGGAAGATGCTGTTAAGGCTATCGACTCTCGCTACGACGCAACTTTCACGCTGCGCTATCACACCAACTGGCATAAGACAGGCAATGCCGAGCCTTACGTGTTTGGAGCTAACGGTATGCAGGTAGGTCCTAACGAGGTTTACTTCAGCTGGGTTCCTGAGAGCGAGGATGCCAACATCAACTACACTGGTGCCGATGGTAAGCTCGGCTTCGGTGAGATGCCTGGACGTGCCGACTTCGTAGTGGCAGTCAATCACATCAGCCGTAAGAAGTACCCCATCAACTGGAAGATTGGTATCTATCGTACCGACAATGATGGTGGTCTGGGTTCAAAGGTGAATGGTGGTAGCCCACGTCCTTGGAATGTAGCTAAGTTCTCTGAGTTCTATCTCATCGGTGCCGAGGCAGCTGTGAAACTTGGCAAACAGGCTGAAGCTAAGACACTGGTCAACGTGCTCCGTGCCCGTGCTGGTAAGCAGACATTTGCCCAGAACGACAACCAGGCAGTTTCTGTTGACAAGAGTGCCGAGATGGTAGCAGCTACACCTGCTGTTATTGATATCGACTTCATTCTCGACGAGCGTAGCCGTGAGTACTGGGGTGAGGGATACCGTTGGTTCGATCTCGTTCGTACTCAGAAGTGGGCCGAGCGCGCCAGCACCTATCGCATCGCAGGAGCAGGTTATACCGACAAGGATCTGCAGACCGTTAAGCGTGATATTCCTGCAGGTTACTACATCCGTCCTATCCCACAGGGACAGCTCGATGGTATGGAGATGACTGATGAGGAGAAGAAGGCATATCAGAATCCCGCATACAGAAATTAGTAGATATTTATATTTGTGATAGTTGGTTAGTAATTAATTTGACAGCGTGCATCCTGTCGTGAGATAGGATGCACTTTTTTCTTGATTAGAAACTTAAGTTTATGAAAAGAATCTATTTATTTTTCTTTTTTGTATGCGTATGCATGATATCTTCCGCCCAGCATGAGGCATTCACTATTGCCGATCATGGTGTGGTGTCGCCCATCATCATCGATGGTCGTGATTGGAAAGGCGTGGTTCGTGCTGCTTCCGATCTGGCCGACGACATCCGTAAGGTGACAGGCACTCCAGCCGAAGTCATCAAGTCTGGCAGCAACAGTCGCAAAGCCATCATCGTGGGCACCATTGGCAAGAGCCGTGCCATCAATGGGCTGATAGCCAAGCATAAAATCGACGTGAGTCAGGTTCGCGGCCAGTGGGAGTCATATCTGATTGATGTGGTGGATGGCAGTCTGGTGATAGCCGGTAGCGATAAGCGCGGCACTATCTATGGCATCTATGAAATCAGTCGCCAGATTGGCGTGTCGCCTTGGTATTGGTGGGCAGATGTGCCCGTGCAGCATCGCAGCAGTTTAATTTATCAGCAGGGCAGGGTAGTGCAGCCCTCGCCAAAGGTGAAGTACCGCGGCATTTTTATTAACGACGAGTGGCCATCGTTTGGCGAGTGGACCACCAATAAGTTTGGCGGTCAGAACTCCAAGGTATATACCCGCATGTTCGAGCTGCTTCTGCGCTTGAAGGCCAACTATATGTGGCCAGCCATGTGGAACTCGATGTTTAACGAAGACGACCCGCTGAACCCAGCCATGGCCGACGAATATGGTATCGTGATGGGCACCTCGCACCACGAGCCCATGATGCGCGCTCATAAGGAATATACCTCGCGCAGAGAGGAAGTGGGCCCCTGGGACTATGCGGTCAACAAGCAGCGACTGGATAAGTTCTTCCGTGATGGTATGGAGCGCAATAAAGCTTACGAAAACCTGGTAACCATCGGTATGCGTGGCGATGGCGACGTGGCCATGGGTAAGGGCGACGATGCCGATAATATCAAGACGCTGGGCAAGGTCATCGAAGGTCAGCGCCAGATTATCAAGGATATCTACGGGCGTCCTGATGCCGTACCCCAGCTGTGGGCTATCTTCACCGAAGTGCAGCGTTACTATGATGCCGGTTTCAACGTACCTGACGATGTCACCCTGCTGTTCTGCGACAACAACTGGGGCTACGTGCGCCGTACGGGACCTGAAAGCGAGCGGCAGCGCAAAGGGGGCATGGGCCTCTACTATCATATCGACATGAATGGTGGTCCATGGAACGACCGATGGGTAAACACATCCCCCATTCCTAAGCTCCGCGAGCAGTTGAATCTGGCTTATCAGTCGGGCCTGGATCGCATCTGGATTATCAACGTAGGCGATCTGAAACCCAAGGAGCTGCCTATTGATTTCATCATGAACTATGCTTGGAATCCTGATGCTGTGCAGCCTGGCGATGAGCGTGCGTATGTGCACCAGTGGGCTGCCTCGATTTTTGGTGATGACCTGGCTGATGACGTAACCGATATTCTGGTGAAATATCCTAAGTATAACCTGTGGCGTAAGGCCGAAGTACAGGTGCCGGGCATCTTCAGTGCCGAACATTGGAATGAGGCTGAGCGTGTCACACTGATGTGGCGACAACTGGCCGAGCAGGCCGAAGCCTTGCGCCTGCGTGTGCCAGCCGAGATGCAGGATGCTTACTATCAGCTGGTATATTATCCAGCAGTAGCGTCGGCAGGTGTGGCCGAGATTTATAACTGTGCCACCATGAACAGATATTATGCCCAGCGTGGCGATATGAGGGCCAATGCCTATGCCGATCGCGCCAAACAATTGTATGAGAAAGATTCGCTGCTCACAGCCTATTATAATCATCAGTTGGCTGGTGGCAAATGGCAGGGTATGATGCAGGATAAGCACATGGGCTATCGTGAGTGGTTCATGCCTCAAAGCAACGAGCTGCCACAGTTCACCTATGTTACTGCATCCGACGCCAAACCATCGGTAGTAACACCACCAACTGTTTCGGATGAGTATGCCATAGAAGCCATCCACTACAGTCGTGTCACCACAGCCGACGGGCTTACCTGGAAACTGCTGCCCGATCTGGGCCGACATGATGGCTGCATGGGTGCCAGCAACGTTACGGCAGCTTCGGCACCAGTAGGAAGTGGCGCCCGATTAGAGTACGATATTGATGTGGACCATACAGGTTGGCTGAAGGTGGCTATCGGCATTCTGCCCACGCAGGATGTGAACCCCGAGCGCGGACTGCGTCTGGCAGTACAGTTTGACAATGATAGTATTCAGGTGCTGGATGCGCGTCGCGGCCTGGTGGATACCTTCTTGGAGTACACGCCCGATAATCTGGCTCGCTCCAAGAAACTAAAGCCACTGCCTGCACAGGGCACCATGGCGCTAAATGGTTATCGCATGCTGCGCCGCAACGAAGTGTTTGACAATATCCGCTGGCTGGATGCTACATTCAGAGTTGACTTCAAAGGAAAACATACATTGAAGTTAATCATGGTTGATCCAGAGCTAGTGATAGAGCGCCTGATAGTGAATCCCGATGATTCGTGCTATAGCTATTTTGGTGCACCAGAAAAAAAGCCTAACTAAAAAGTTAGGCTTTTTCTATTTAGTCTGTGGTCTCGATGACCAGCGTTTCGCCGTTGTCGAGGGCCGACTTGATGTCGCGACCGCCACTCTGCACTTTACACAGACTGATCTCGTCGCCCTGTACATCCTCAATCTTCAGTTTGCCAATCTGCTTTTTGGCCTCCTTACCAGCCACCGTCTTGATGGTATATACGCCCATGTGCAGACCCTTGTAGGCACCCTCGGCACTGCCCAGGTCGATATACACTTCCTTCTGTTTGTCCTTCTTGTCGCGAGCACCCTCCAGTACATTAGCGCGCAAAGGCAGCCAGCGGTTGCAGTATCTGTTTACATAATATGAAAGACGGTCAAGGGCCTTCAGCATAGCGCCGTCTTCGGTCTCAATCCACGACAAGTCGGTTTCGGTTACGTTGAACGTAGGACTGGCCAGAATCTCGTCGGTCTTGGCGCTCTTAAACTGCATGGTGATACCAATCAGAGCCTTATAATAGGTCTTAGTACGGGTCTTTTTCTTCTCCTTGTCGATATACTCTGTTTCGGTTTTAGATGTGGTCGATAAGGTAGATACAGTAGCATCTACATAGCGTGCGCCAGGGAGTGCAGCCTCCTGATCCGATAGCTGTCCGTCGATAGCCGACATGCGGTGCGACTGCGATATTCCCTTCAGGATAGCAGCCCTAACGGCATCCTGATACTTCGACTGATCCTTCGAAACCTCACCTGTCAACAGTACATCCAGTACCTTTTCAAGTGTCTTTGTCTTTTTCACCGTATAGGTAAGATTGTTCATACCTACCACTACACGGGCATTTCTCTCATCCTGTGCCCAAGTTTCCAGTCCAAAAACCAGACAGAGGGCCATGAGTAACAATTTTTTCATACGTTATACTATGGTTAATTTGATAATTTGGCAGCAAAGATACGAACTCTTTCGCAAAGTTCCAAATTTTAATTACTATTTATTATAGATGTTTCAAGATAAAGTTGTAATTTTGCGGCAAAATTCATTTATTGTATGAAAAGAGTATTTCTCAGTATAGTAGCTTTGATGTGCATGACTATGGCACAGGCACAACCGCAAGCATTTAAGGTTCGTAGTAATATTCCTACCGACTCAATCCGATTAAGCGATCCAGCTATCCTGGCCGATCAGAAAACCAAGATGTACTACATGACGGGTACAGGTGGCATGATGTGGCGTAGTGCCGATTTGAAACTGTGGGAAGGGCCCTTCCGGGTTACCGAGTTTGATGCCGACTCATGGATGGGTGCTCGTCCGATGATTTGGGCGGCCGAGCTGCATCAGACGGGCGATGGCTATTATTACTATTTTGCTACGTTCACCAATCAGGCTGTAAAGATTGATACCGTTCGAGGCAATGTCATCGAGCGCCGTGCCAGTCAGGTACTGCGTGCCGATAATCCCATGGGTCCATACCGTGCATTCGGCGATGCCATTTATCTGCCCGCCAATCGTCCTACGCTCGATGGCACCTTCTGGCGCGATACCGATGGCAAACCCTATATGGTGTTCTGTGGCGAGTGGCTGCAGAATTGGAACGGTACGATAGAGAAGATTGAATTGAAGCCCGACCTGAGTGGAACTGTTGGCGAGCCTAAGCTGCTGTTCCGTGCCAGCGATTCGCCCTGGAGCCGCGAAAAGGACGAACAGGGCAACATCACTTGGAATAAGGTGACAGATGGCCCATGGCTTTTCCGCACCGGTACAGGCCGTCTTGGTATGCTGTGGACCTCGTGGGTGTATGATGTCTATACCCAAGGTGTGGCCTATTCAGCCAGCGGCACCCTCGATGGCCCATGGATTCAGGAGCCCGATCCGATCACACCGCCAACTTACGGTCATAGTATGCTTTTCCAGCGTTTCGATGGCCAGTGGATGATGTCGGTTCACAGTCATGCCAAAGATGCCCAAGGCCGCACCGTCCGCATCCCTCATTTCTTCGAAGTAGATCTCTCCGGCGACAAGCTCATCATCAAGAAATAACGTCGTTTTGTGACAATAGCGCCCACCACTCGGATGAGTGCTGGGCGCTATGTTTATGAAACCAAGCGGCCGAGCCGAGCGCCGCACATCGTGGATTTTTTCTTGTTTTTTTATGATAGATGCTTGTGGGGCTCAAAATAAAGTTGTATCTTTGTCGTCGATTTGCTTAAGAAAGTATATGGAATCAGATAAGCCAACGATAGAAGAACAGATCACAGCTGTTTTGATTGATATAGAGCAGAAAGGATTTTCTGCCATACAGCCATTTAGTATTGGTGATGTTGAAGAACGAATGATGCGGTTTGCTCAGAGCAATGGAGTAACGTTGGCCTGCGAACAATTATATATGAGTGCCAAGCAGTTACAGCATTGTATGCGTGCCTCAAAAGGTGCCAAAGGTCTGGTTGTTTCTGCAGAAGAACTTGTGCGTTTTCCCAAAAGCAGATTTAAGATGGATCTTTACTACGATGGCGAATGCTTCATCTATACCGACGAAGTCTCAAAGTTTATCATTCATCCCAATTATAAGATGAAGGTGAATCGCGAACAGGTAAAGCTTGTGAACTTCATTACTGCAACACGTGTTAAAGATCCGATGGAGTTTACTTTACCCAAATATAAAACAGTAAAATAAAAACGCCCACCATTCAAATGAGTGATGGGCGCTATGCTTATGAAACCAAGCGGCAAGGTCGAATTGCTCATCATCTCTGCATTGCTGCAGCCATGCCACCGTTCCGCACATCGTGGCTCTACTTGGTTCCACCTTTCACGCTGCAAAGATACGAACTCTTTCTGAAAGTTCCAAATATTTTTTAAGAAAAATGCTTTTATTCATTATTCCCTAAGAACGAGATGCGTTTTAGGGGAAGCATGTTTTTATCTTCGTCACTCATTTTATCGTAGTACTCCTGCCACATCTCAATAAACTCATCACCATCTATCAAACGGATAAATTTAGGCAACTATATAGAATTAGACCCTAATAAATGAGCAGCCCATTCAAGGTTGCTCATTTGCAATATTAAAGAATGCTATTGTGAAATAGTTTTCAGCAAATGGATAAAAACTTTCGTTGGCATCATTGTTTATTGGATAATAAACTATTTCATTAAAACCGCTATCACACCATAGAAATGTTAATCTTCCATTAACTTCAATTGAAGATACTATGTTATTAAAGATGTGGAAAAGACGTTGTTTGTTGTTTAGAGAATTATCGAACACCCATTCTTCAATTTTGTAGCAATCAGCGTTCAAAAATGATTGATGGTGGTCAACTCCATTCATATTTATTGAAAAATCTCTCAGCACATTGTATAAATGAGATTCAGTTATATTTTGGATAGTAAGAACATAATATCCAAGAACAACAATCCCATTATCAGAAGATGAGTAAATAATCACAGCATTATTAGGTATACCTTGCGGAAAGGTCTCGTTGCATCTTCTATTTGTATTTTCGTTCAATTGTAAAGTTTCATATGATACGCACCATATGTCATTGATAACAGGATTCACTTGTAAATTCTGATACATAACAATATCGTTTAATAATTTATGGCTACAAAAATACGCATATATTTCTAAATATGAAACTATTTATTAATAAAAAACTCTAAAAATATGGTTGCATCAGATATTATTAGTCAAATTCTACAGCGATATAAAATGTTGTGTGCCAAATATCCGCAGTCACCATCGTTCATACCAAATACTAAAGGTGACTCTTTTTATTTGATAAGTAATAGAGGCGAAGGTTTGCAGCCCACACAAATCAGACTATCAAATCATGGCACATATTTAGAGACATGGTGTGATAGAAACGAATTGGGCGATAGTGTAGAAAGGTTGAATCCTGCTCTCCGCGTCAATATCTCTATCGTCTTTGTTGATGAAGGTGAAGATTTGACGAAAGATTGTAAAGGGATGCCAAATTGCGAAGGTTGTGAAATAGAACCATGCAAACCACAAACGTTTGAGGGACAAGACCAAATAGGTAGACCATTCACCGTGATTCAATATGTATACAGTAGTAAATGTATCAGAAGAAAATACATAAACGGTCTAACGAAAGCAATTGCGGAAGCGAGTACAAAAGGGAAATACATAGACCCACTTGCAGACCTTTATAGAGCCGCAAAGGAGAAAGAATTTCACTCATCAACGAAATTACAAAATAACAAAGGGCTAAAGCCTGAAAATAAACAATATAAAAGAAATACAAATATGAATAAGAAATTGATTAGATTAACAGAATCAGACCTTCATAGAATCGTGAAAGAGTCTGTACAGAAGATATTGAAAGAAGCCGCATATCAAGGTAACTATCCTGGTATGGATAATGGCTATGGAAGATTTGAAATGAATCATCCTGAAGGTAAATATTCATTGTACTTTGATAAAGCACAAAGGGATGCTCATAATTACAATGCACAACAGCAAGGTCAAACTCCAAATCCATACGCAGGGTGGAGTAAAAGGGTAAATGACGGCAAGGGGAATTGGAATGATGCTGAATTCAATAGTGATGATATGCACATGTACAATGATGATGATGCAAGTCAAACAGCAGCAAATCTTAGAAAATTCGACCCTAATGGAGCATATCATTGGGATATGTTCAGAGGTCGTGGCGATAAATTCAGACAATAATTATGCTGCATCACACAGCCTTAATGCACTCCAAGTAACAATCAGTCCAATGGACTTATTGAACATATCCTCAAAGCGTTCCGATTGGGACGCTTTTCTTGTATTCCAACGATACACAGCCTCGTCAATATAAGACTGCAAATGCTCGTCACTTACATCGTGATAGCAACCACTAATCATACGTCTGAAATGACTCCAAAAACCCTCGATGTTGTTGGTGTACGTTTCACCGTCAATTACGAACTGCAATGAGCCGTGATTGCAAATCTTATGGTTATAACCCATATCAGCAAGACGATTGTATGAGTTTAATTCGTCTGTGAATACAGTAGAACCTTCTTCAACGAACTGTGAGATAATGGGAAGGATAGTGTCACGATTGGTATTCTCCACAACCATAGCACGGACATAGGACATAAACTCAAACTCGCCATCCTCGTTCTCAATCTCAGAGCGTTCCATCATACCAAAGACAGGTGTCTTCGTCTTGGTAGAACGACCTTGAGTGTTAGGTGTACGCATAGACTGATGCTTCCATTTCTCACGTCCACCAATGTACACCTCATCACATTCAACCTCGCCACTGAAGCCTTCGGCATCGTCTTGCGCAAGCAATGCACGAACCTTATGGAGCATATGCCAAGCAGTAGTCTGAGTAACCTTGATGTCACGTGCAAGTTGGCAAGAAGAAATACCCTTCTTATGTGAGGAAATGAGGTACATCGCAATGAACCACTTTACAAGTGAAAGGTTGCTATCCTCGAATATTGTGCCAACCTTGCAAGAAAAATTGCGCTTGCAGTGATTGCAGCGAAACCTACCATCCTTGCGAGTTACACAGTGATGTTCACCACAATAAGGGCAAACAACGTCTTGTGCATCACCAACACCCCAACGTGTTTCGATGATGGCTTGTTTGCAAGTATCTTCGTTGTTGAAGTACATTGTCATTGAAATAAGACTGTCGAACTGTGAGAAATCAATCATATTGCTATCGTTTTATAAACTATAGCAAAGATATGAAAAAAGTCCAGCGCAAGCTGAACTTTTATATGTATAACTGATTATTTGGGGGCAAACCCTATATAATTGCCTTTTTTTATGTATCTTTGCACCCGAATAGATAACTAACGGTGTATATATGAAGTGTTTATCAACCATTATTTTAGCATTAGGTAGTCTGAGCGTGATGGCGCAGAGTGGGGGTGATAATGTCATGCCTTTTGTGTATCACGGACATATCTATCTGCAGACTACCATCAACGACAGTGTGCATGTTAATACGCTCTTTGATACTGGTGCGGCCAATATCTTTGGTATCGACAGTGTGGCGCTTGCGCAGTCGGCCTGGCATCCGCAGCAAGTGGGCAAGGCCAGAGCAGGTGGTGCCGCCGGATCTACTATGGTGCGGGTGATAGCCGACGGCACCAAGGTGCAGATGGGGTCGGTGGTGCAGCAGTATCCAATCGTGCCGATATTCAAGTTGCGCGATGTTTTGAATCGCCATGCGGATGGCATCTGGGGCATCAAGGATATCTCAAAATATCCGCTCGAAATCAATTTCGAGAAGCGCTATCTGAAACAGTACACCAGCACCGTGCCCAATACCGAGGGCTATCAGCAGTTGCCCATCAAGTATGATGATGATCGGATTATGCTGCAGGCCGAAGTGCAGTTGGGTGGCCAGAAAATCAAGGGCTGGTACTTGATGGATACAGGCAGTGGTGGTTCGGTGAGTTTCACCGCGAAGGCAGTTTCTGATTATGCCCTTGACAAGATTGAGGGCAAGCGCTATCTGGCAGATATGACGCAGGCCGGCATTGGCGACAAAGCGCTGGAAACGTGGGTAGAGATGATGAGCGACCATATACTGATAGGCAGCGACACCATCCGCTATACGGATATCGACTATGTGCCTGAAGGGGTGGGGGCGATGGGCAACCGACCTTATCTGGGTATTATCGGTAACGATGTATGGGATAGGTATAACATCATTATCGATGCCAAGAACCAGAAGCTGTATCTGCGCCGTCATAAGGCCGACGAGCCCACTGGAAAGATATATGGTTATAGCTGGCGCAACCGTACCGACATCTGTCGCGGTTGGGTAGTATCATACATGAAGCGTTCGAGCGAGGCCCACGAGGCGGGTGTGGAGATTGGCGACACAATTATCGCTATCAACGGTCGCGACGTGCGTGATTACACATGGGACGAGGAGGAAACCCTGCACAAAGCCCCCCGCCACGAGCTGGACATCATCACGCCCCTGGGCCAGAAAAAACACGTGGTGCTCGAATCTAAAGAATATTGGTGAAATAAAAATAAAATGAAGAAGATAATTTTAGCTTTTGCTATTGCCTTTACGGGAGTAGTAAATGTATGCGGACAGAATCAACTAGTCGGCAGGGTGTATCATTGCGACAATTTGCTTGCTGCAGGTATTAAAGAGGTAAAGGCGCAGGCTGACAAAAAAGAAATGAGCGGTATCCAAGCTATCACCAGTGCCATAACAGCTAAAAGAACGGTAAAGTTTGTTGATGACAAAACAGCTCACGTAACCACCATTGTAAAATTCGATGAGGATAAAGCCAAAGCCAATGGCGCATCATGGTTTTATCGCAAGATGGCAAAAATGAGAATTAATACAGGACAGTCGAGTGGCAACACCAGCTACACTGTTGATGGAAATAAGCTGACTATTGTCAGTGTAAAAAGTAAAAAGCCCATCACCTATGAACTGAGTAAAGATGGACAGATGCTAACTGAAATCAGCAGCAATCCCCAGGCGATATTAAAACGTATCAAGTAAAAAAGAATATAATAGTTCTTTTGGTACCTAACTATTATGTTAAAAAAGCGTAATTTGTGGTATTATTTCACTTATAAGTAAAATAATGACTGTATATTTGCAACAAAAATAAGTAACAATCATGAGCGAAGCAGAACTCCTCTTAGTGAATGAAGCTAAAAATTGTACTTTATATACAATTCAATTCCTATCAGAAACCGATAGTGAATTTGAACAATTCTACAACAAATTTAAAGATGATGCAGAATTGAATCCAGATTTGATGCGTATAGTTAATTTCATAGGCAAGATTGCCGATACTGGCGCTTTAGAACGCTATTTCAGACCTGAAGGAAAAATGAATGATCACGTGGTTGCATTGCCCGTCATCCGATCTAAAATTCGCCTCTATTGCTTGCGCTTGTCTGACAAGATTCTTATTTTAGGAAATGGAGGAGTAAAAGGCACTAGAACATATGAGGAAAGTGAAGAACTCAAAGGTTATGTGCTCACTTTGCAAAACTTCGACAATTTGATAAAAGAAGGGATTAAAGACGGGTCTATATCCGTTACAGAAAATAAAATAGAAACAAATAACACTTTTGACGTATGAAAACAATGAAGACTTCGTTTAATGATATGCTGGCAGCTGTACCACCACATATCCAGAAAGAGGTAGATTTGGAATTTGCTATCTCAAACAAAATTAATGACCTTATGACAAAGCGCGGCCTATCCAAACTGGAGTTTGCTCAGGCTCTTGGTAAACGGCCTAGCGAAGTTACAAAATGGCTGAGTGGTCAGCACAATTTTACAATTCGAACTATTTCGCTTCTATCTACATTCTTTGGAGAGAAGCTAATTAATGTATAACACATCCGCATCCATCAAAACATCTAACGGTGTTTATATGACTGAATATCAAGGTATAAAGCGAGGCACAGCGCCTCGCTTTTTTTTATGGTGTCGATGAAAAAATTAACAATTTTGTTGGCGGTTTCGGTAAAAATTGAAGATTATGAAAAAGAAATATGGTCAATTCGGCTACTCGCCCCGTATTAACGGCGGCGAGAAGCTTTTGACCTGACGCTGGCTTTCCTGCTGGCAGCGGGCTTGGCTGTTGGTGGGGCAGGGAGGTCCTTGGTGACAGTGGCCTTCAGAATGCGTATGTCCTCCAAGGGGCGATCGTTTTTGTCGGTCGCCTCTTTTTGTATGGCTTCCACTACATCCAGTCCCTCTACAATCTCGCCAAACACGGTGTACTGACCATCCAGATGGGGCGAGCCACCGATGGTTTTATACACCTCGCGCATCTCGGGCGTCAGCTTCACCTGTCCGCCAGTGATCGAGTCGAGCTTGTGCTGGGTGTAGTCCAGTCGGCGGTCGTCGTAAGTCTTTCCCCATACGATGTAGATCTGACTGGCACCCGAACGGCGCTCGGGATTCTTGGCGTCGCCCTCGCGTGCAGCTGCCACCACACCACGGCGATGGAATATCTTAGGCAGGCGGAACTCGGCCTCCTGTGTATAGTCGTAATCGCCAGTGCCTAACAACTGTCCGGGTTTGGCATGCTTGCTGAAGATATCGCCCGTCTGGATCATAAAATCCTTGATGACGCGGTGAAACAGCAGCGAGTCGTAAGTGCCCATCTTGGTGAGCTTCAGAAAGTTGTCGCGGTGCTGTGGCGTCTCGTCGTAGAGAGCGATACGGATATTGCCCTTCGTGGTTTCGAACAACACTTCGGTGGTTGAAGTCTGAGCGCAGAGCTGGCTCCAAGCCAGACCCAAAGCGCATGCTAAAATAGAAATACGTTTCATATTGAATGTTTTTTTATTTTTTCCTTGAAAATGGAAACATTTGACTTTGATACCGGCAGAATTTTGTCGGTACTGAACAGTTCTACTTTGTAGCCAGCGGCATTGCCGGATATCTGTGTGATGTAATTGATATTGACCATGAATGCGCGGTGGATACGGAAGATGTAAGGGTAGGGTGCCAGCATGTCCTCGATGTCTTTCAGAGTGCTTCGCAAACGTTTCTGGCGTAACTCTGAATCATCAAAATACTCGACATTCAGGTAGTTGCCCATCGACTCTATATATAGAATATCCTGTGGATCCACTATCAGCGTGTCATTCCGATAGCTACTGATCGTAATCTTACTGGATGCACCTTCAGCTTGCGGCTTGAGGTAGTTCTGCTCAGTCTCAAGTGCAGAGTTAATCTCCTGCAGTTCGCTGATGACGTATTTCTGCATGCGCAGATGAGTGACGAATAGCATGTAGGCTAATAAAAACGAGCCAACAAACAAGGCCTCCATCAGATCGCACATGATGCAATAAAGAGAGAATTGGCCCTGCTCGTCAAACCAGATTGTGCGCCATCCGCTCCATCCATTACTTACTATAGAAAAAAATTCTCCATCGAAAAGCGCATTGAGCACAATGCAGGGTATAAAGATATGTAGAAGGCGACGTATCTGATATTCGCGTGGCATGGAATAATCGCACGGCAGATGAAATCTCCATGTGGTGACGACTTCGCACAACATGAAAATCAAGAAAAACGATATCGCCTCTAACCCAAACCACAAGTAGGCATGCGGGGTGGTCTTGATAAAATCACGGGTGTTGAATGGTTCGAGCGTGACAATCATCAAGAATAGACCGATGCTGAAAATGAGATAGTCTTTGATAATGACCTTGGGTATCTGTTTCATTTCTCTCGTATGATATGTTTAATTTGGTGCAAAGGTAGCTATTTCCTTTATAATAATTGCACAAAACACTGAAAAAATAAGGGTTTGGGGATGAATGGAAAGGATTCGTACACGAATGGAAAATCACGCGTCCCAAAGTATTCATCCCCAAAATGGTGCATCTGTCCCAGTTATTTGGATGGTATTATTATTCCTTTTATCTTTGCCGCGGTTTTTCTGCAGTGATTGAAGTGCTACAGTTATTATAAATAGATAAAATAGGATTAGAAATGAAACTTAAAATGCATGTTAAATGCCATGTCTTCATCGTATTCATGATGTTGTTGGCCAGTGCTCCTGCTGCTATATCAGCGCAGGACGAAGTGAAGGATTCGGCTGCTCACAGTCGTCTGGATGAAGTGCAGCAACTGGAAGAAGTAGTTGTTACAGCTCCTGTCAGAAGTAAGGTGAAATCCAATCCTGTTAAAACCTGCAAAGTGGAATCAGATTCAAGGCATGTAGAAAGGGGGGGTGATAAGCTTTGCAATCTCTCTGGAATGATGGAATACGCCCCAAGCGTAGGAGATGTTTTGATAACGCTAGTCATTTTTTTTATAATAGCTATGCATCTTTTTTTGCTGTAATTTACTCTGTTGTGAATGATGTGCTAAAGTATATATTCTTTTTGAAATGAAATATAAATGAAACAGAAAAGTATTGTTAAATGCCATGTATTCATTGTCTTAATGATGTTAATGGCAAGTGTTCCTGCTGATTTGTCAGCGCAAGGCGAAGTGAAGGATTCGGCTGCTCACAGTCGTCTGGATGAAGTGCAGCAGCTGAAAGAGGTGGTGGTATCAGCACCAGTCAGAAGTAAGGTGAAGGCCAATTCTATAGAAACCCGCATCGTGGGCTCCGATCTGGAGCATGTGGGCAGTGCCGAGGATGTGCTCACAAGAGTGCCAGGCATGATGAAGAATGGCGAAACCCTGGAAGTAATAGGGCGTGGCGCACCTATATATTATATAAACGGTCGGCGCATCTACGATCTGGGAGAATTGAAGCAGATCAATTCTGAGCAGATACGTGCTGTTGAAGTGATTAATAATCCTGGTGCCGATTATGATGCTACGGTCTCGGCTGTAGTGAAAATCAAAACCCGACGTATTCAGGGCGAAGGCTTGGGACTGGATGCCAAAATGAGGCTGGAGCAGTCGCTCTATCGTGAGCAAACCTCTCCTGGACTTAATCTGGCACTGAATTATCGTCATAAGAATATAGATATCTTTGGTGGTGCCAATAACTGGATAGGTCACTATAATGAAGGAGGAGAAATGGCTGCTACAACCAAATCCACAAATGTCAGCAGTGAGCAGATTGGAGATTACAGCATCCATGAACGCTCGGCTGGCTACCAGTTTAATTTGGGGAGTGCCTGGCAGCTGAATGACAGCAATTCGGTTGGCGCTATAGTGCGGTTTGATGGTTGCTGGAGTGATAAATCCGATAAGACTGTATCAGAAACAGTATGGTTTAATGGTGAGCTGAGAGACCGCCTGACGACGCTCGACAATTGGCGTATTCGTCCCAATAGAGGGTATCTGTTCAATGCCTATTATAACGGGAAAATTGGAAACATATCTATCGATTGGAATTTCGACAGGTATCACCATAAGGCATGCCAGAATAATGACATCAAGGAAAAGGGCACGATAGAGCCGCGCCAGTTTCCTACCAGCACCTATACAAGAAATAACCTGTGGGCTACTAAACTAGTGTTATCCTATCCTTACAAGAAGAGCAGCTTCAAACTCGGCGGTGAATATGTGAGCGTCAACAATGACAATGCTTATGAAGCACAATCGCTCTCTATGGTATCAGCATCAAATACACACGAAAAAACGGCATCCTTGTTTGCTGAATATTCGCTCATGTCGCCTATCGGTCAGTGGATGGCAGGATTAAGATACGAGCATGTTGTCCGTGATTATGAGGACATTCATGAATCTGCCAACAATAACAAGACAAGGCAGGACGAACTGTTTCCTTTCTTCTCATGGAGCAAAGGCTTCGGACCGTTGAACCTCTCCCTCAACTATACCGTGCGAACGGTCCGCCCACAATACTGGCAGTTGATCGACGCGCTGAGATATCATAGTAAGTTTATCTATGAGAATGGTAATCCGCAACTTGATAATACCATCGATCAAACGTTGTCGCTCTCGGCCAATTATAAGTGGTTGGTGTTTGCTTTCGATTATCTTAATGCCAAGCGTGCCATCATGGACTGGGCTAATTCTTATTACGATTACGGTCCTATCTTGTTGAGACCAAAGAATCTTCCTGAGCCAGTAAAATGTATCACCACCTATATCGTGGCACAACCAAGATTAGGATGCTGGATGCCCAATTATACCATAGGCTTTTCGAAACAGTTCCTGACGCTTGACTTAAAAGATGTTTCCGAGCCTTTAGGTGTTCGGACGGCCTCTTTTTCTCATCCGATGTTCGTTGTGATGGCTAACAATACCTTTAAGATAGATAATCGGGATAATATCCCATGCCAACTGGAAATCAATCTTCAGTACCAAAGTAAGATGAGCTATAAGAACTCGTTACTCCAGCAACCTAAATGGATTTTGAATGTGGCTCTTCAACGAACATATATGAATGGCAATCTCACATTCCGATTGTCTGGTAATAATCTGCTCGACCGTATCGTTTACGATGCCGTAGCCGATTATGGCAACTGCTCTGTTCGTAAAGAATTCAATCAGCATAAAAGCAATATCACGCTCGACATTCATTACCGTTTCAACGCATCACGCAGCAAATATCGTGGTAGTAATGCTGGGCAGGATGCAATCAATCGAATGTAAATTACAATCGTCTCATAAAGAAAATGTATAGAACTCGAAATCTTCCTAACGACCGGATACAGGTGGCAGATGCACTGAGAGGTATCGCTGTGGCCGGCATCATTTTATTTCATTCTGTTGAACATTTTAATATTTTTACGCAGGATCAGATAGCGCATACGTTAGCCTACGACCAGTTGGTGGCCGATGTCTTGACATGGCTGTTATCAGGTAAGATGTATGGCATTTTTGCCATGCTATTCGGCTTGAGCTTCTTCATCATGAATGACAATCAGCAGCAGAAGGGCAAAAGTTTTTCTGGGCGTTTTGCCTGGCGGATGTGCTTGCTATTCCTTTTTGGCATCATTAATATGGCCTTCTACGATGGTGACATCCTGATGCTCTATGCATGCTATGGCTTACTGCTTATCCCCATCAGCTATCTGCCATCTAAATGGGTGTGGTGCATAATCGCCGTTTTAGCCATCCAACCAGTGGAACTTTTTTGCCTCCTTACTGGCTATAGCATTGATAATAGCAGGTTTTACATGTTGTTTGGTATCGCCAATGAGGCTCATGAGCATGCTTCGTTTTGTGGCAATATACTCACCAACCTACTATATGGATTTGAAATGAACCTACGCTTCAATATTGTGAGCGGCCGACTGACGCAGTTGCTCTGCTTCTTCATCCTCGGCATGCAGCTTGGGCGCCAGCGACTATTCTATAATGAGAGAGATCACCTGTGGGCTTGGTGTATCATTGCTTGTATGTCGACATATTTGGTTTTATCATACAATCTTGTTGATCTGAGCAAACTGGAATTATGGTTTACCTCCATTTACAATTTCTCAATGATGATGATGATGGTATCGTTAATCGTTTTTGCATGGTACATTTTTAAGGGTTTCAGGCGTGTGCTCCATTGTTTCTGTGTGATGGGGCGGATGAGTCTCACCAACTATCTGCTCCAGTCTATCATTGGTAGCTTTATCTTTTGCGGCTATGGACTGGGGTGTTACAACTATTTAGGTACTACCTATGCCGTCATGATTGGATGTGGGATAATTGTCTGTCAGTATCTTTTTGCACGTTATTGGTTCGCTAATCACTCTCGCGGGCCATTAGAGGGTATTTGGAGAAAAATGACATGGATATAAGGGGGATATGAAAAAGTTTGTTTTGAAAATGGTGGTCTGGATGGCTGCAATAATGATGACAGTGACAGCACAGGCAAAGACCGAAGATGTTGGTGGACGAGTAGTCGATGCGCAGGGTGAGCCCATGCCATTCGTAAGTGTGGCATTGCTCACGGCCGACTCAACCTATATACAAGGTGCAACAAGCGATGAGAACGGGTATTTCCTGATTCAGACAACAGATGCATGCTGCATCTTAAGATTATCCTATATCGGCTATCGCACTAAATATGTCGATGTGAAAGGCACGGAAGTGGGTATCGTCCGTATGGAGCAAGACCAGCACATGTTGAAAGAAATAACCGTTAAAGGTCAGATGCCGAAGACCAAACTAACGGGCAATTCGATGATCACCACCATACAGGGCACCGTACTTGGCAGCTCTGGCACAGCAAAGGAGATGCTGGGAAAAGTGCCTGGCATGACGCAGAAGGGTGATGAACTGGAGGTGCTGGGCAAGGGTACACCTATCTATTATATTAATGGGCGCAAGATGCAGGATAATGACGAATTGAAACGCCTGCGCTCTGAAGAGATAAAGAGTGTAGAGGTCATCACTAACCCAGGCGCAGAGTACGATGCGACAGTTTCGGCGGTGGTGCGTATCAAGACGGTAAGAAGAGAGGGTGAGGGCTTCGGCTTCGACCTGATGGCAGCCAACGAGCAAGATCTGGTGTTCGGCTACAGCGACCCCAGCAGTACCTTGAACCTGCGTTATCGTCACAACAATCTCGACTTCTTCGGAATGGTGAACTACTGGGAGTGGAATAATCCTAACGATGTGAGCATCAAGCAGTCCACCTTCCTCGCAGACAACGGCAGCATCAAGAACATCCTTCAAGATAGCCATATCCGCGACAATTGGCACAGAAAGGGGGTGAAATCCAATCTGGGCTTCAACTGGCAGATCAACGACCGGCACTCACTGGGTGCAAGGGTGGAAAACCACAACCAGTTCAGAGCGTATAACAACATGTGGGAAGATACAGAGAACAATCTGACGGGGCGTGATCGTTCGAGTCAGGAGAGTCATAACCGTTATCCTTATAATTGGCAGGGAAACGCCTACTATAACGGTCAGATGGGCAAACTTAACATCGACTTGAATGTGGATTTCCTGACAGAGAAGGAAAACTCCGATAACCTTATCAAAGTATTACTGCCTGCCCCCCAACAGATGGAGCAGAAAAGTAATTCTTCGTCACGCCTCTGGGCTGCCAAATTGGTGTTTAGCTATCCCGTGTGGAAAGGTAATCTGCAGGCTGGCACAGAGATGAGCTTTGCCAAGCGCGAGAGCAGTTCGAGCATCACCAACTATCCTCTTCCCTCGAACGATTCTGAGGTGAAGGAAAACAATGTGGCAGCCTTCGTGGCCTATAATGCTAACTTGCAAAAATGGGGTATGTTGAGTGCAGGACTGCGCTACGAGCATGTAGGCTTCGACTATACGGATCATCTTAACGACAAGAACAGTATGACGCGCTATCAGGACGAGTTCTTCCCTAACATAACGTGGGCAAAGCAGTTCGGCCCTGTCCAGACGGCCCTGTCTTACGCCATGAGAACCATGCGCCCCAACTATAGCTTACTCAGCGACCACATCATGTATATTAATTCCTTAACATTGCAGCAGGGCGACTCGAAGCTGAAGAATTCCATCAGACAGGAAATGAGCATCAATGCCCACTATAAATGGCTGAGCCTCATTGTGCACTACGAGCGTCGCGACAATAGTATCACCCAAATGCCTATGGCATATAATAATGAAGGTGTCATGCTGGTGAAGCAGGCCAATCTGAAAGATCCCGTACGCAATCTCGGCATTTTTCTCTCAGCCAACCAAACATGGGGAATCTATAGTCCTTCGTGGACCATCGGTGGACAGAAGTTCTGGAACACGATAACCTACGACGACCCTCGCACAGACACTGGCAAGAAAGATGTGACCTACAACAAGCCCTTCTTTTTCTTCAACCTCAATAATACCTTCCGCCTGAGACATCGTTGGCAGTTGGAGGCCAATACCAACATCATGACAAAGGGCGACGTGCAGAACATCCGTACGCTCTCCCCATCTTTCTATCTTCGATTTGTGGTGCAGAAGTGCTGGCTCAAAAACGATGCTCTCTGCCTGAGAGCCAGCATAAATGATGTGCTTCAGCGCGACATACAGAATGTGGCTATGGACTGTGGGTTCTTCTATGTCGAACAGAAGACCCAAGTGCGTAGTCATAGATTGGATATCTCTATCCGCTACACCTTCAACGCTACTAAGAGCAAGTATAAGGGTACCGGAGCAGGTAAAACTGAACAGGAGCGCCTGGGCAGTAATTAGTTATGATAATAACTATATTTTTGGTTGAAATCAGCGGTGGTATCGGTATATGTGATATATACCTTATATCACTGCTGATTGTTTGTTATATCGATACTTATGTCATATTGAATGGTTTTTGGCTGTAAAAGTAACAAAAAGTAATGAAATGAGCGAAAATATTACGTATTTTTTTGCATTTTACGTATTATTCCTTATCTTTGCAGCTGTTTTCGCGATGATAACAACTTGAGATAAACTTTATAAATAACGTAATGAAAACAACCAAATTGATTTTGGCAGCAGGTCTCCTGATGACGGGGCTCAGTGTGCATGCCGAAGAAGGACCGCTGTGGATGCGGTACACAGCCATCTCGCCTGATGGCAAAACGATAGCCTTTTCGTATAAAGGTGATGTCTATACGGTAGCTGCTAAGGGTGGACAGGCTAGACAGCTGACCACTAATGCGGCTTATGATGCCTGTCCCGTGTGGAGTCCTGACGGCACCAAGTTGGCCTTCGCATCAAGTCGCGAGGGTAGCATGGATGTGTATGTGATGGATGCCCAGGGCAGTGAGCCCGTGCGCCTGACCACCAACAGCACCGACGAGATGCCCATGGCGTGGAAGGACAATGAGCATGTGCTGTTTTCGGCTGCGTGGATGCCATCGGCACAGTCGATTCTCTTTCCTGGCGACGACCAGGTGTACGAAGTGAGCATCAAGGGCGGACGCCCCCGCATGTTCTCAACCCTGCCTATGGAGGATATCAGCTTTGCCAAGGACGGTCGCTACCTGTATCACGACTACAAGGGTTATGAGGACCCCTTCCGTAAGCATCACCAGAGTCCTATCTGTCGCGACATCTGGTTGGTGAACGACGGCCACTATACCCGTCTGACAGACTTTAAGGGCGAGGACCGCACACCACGCTGGGCCGACGCCAACTCGTATTACTATACCAGCGAGGAAGACGGTACCTTCAACGTGTATCGCCGTAATATCGACGGCTCGGGTAAGAAGCAGCTGTCGCACCACAAGCAGAACCCCGTGCGCTATCTCTCAGTGAGCAACGAGGGCACCCTCTGCTACAGTCAGAACGGTGAGATCTACACCCTGCGCGAGGGCGCTGAGCCACAGAAGGTGCAGGTGACCATCACCGGCGACCGTCAGGACAAGGACCTGATTCGTCAGCTGCGTTCGAGCGGTGTCACCGAAATCAGTCTCTCGCCCGAGGGCAAGGAGGTGGCCTTCATCGTGCGTGGCGACATCTTTGTGACATCGGTAGAATATCGCACCACCAAGCAGATTACCAACACCCCACAGCAGGAGCGCAGCGTGAACTTCAGTCCCGACGGACGCAGTCTGGTGTATTGTGCTGAGCGCGGTGGCGTATGGCAGATCTATCAGACCAAACTGAAGAATAAGAACGAGAAACTGTTTACCTATGCCACCGCTATCGAAGAGGAGCGACTGACACAGAGCAATGAGACCTCGCTGCAGCCACAGTACAGTCCCGACGGCAAGGAGGTGGCTTACTTCAAGAACCGTGGTGAGCTGTGCGTGATTAATCTGAAGACCAAGCAGGAGCGCACCGTGCTGGATGGTAAGTACAACTACTCGTACAGCGATGGCGACATCTGGTTTGAGTGGAGTCCCGACAGCAAGTGGCTGCTTTCAAGCTACATCGGCACAGGCGGATGGAACAGCAACGACATCGCCCTGATCAATGCCAGTGGCAATGGCGAGGTGCACAACCTGACCGAGAGTGGTTACAACGAGGGTGCTGCCCGTTGGGTGCTGGGTGGCAAGGCCATGCTCTTCGAGAGCGACCGTGCCGGCTATCGCAGTCATGGTAGCTGGGGCGCCGAGAGCGACTACTACGTGATGTTCTTCGACGTGGATGCCTACGACCGCTTTACCATGAGTAAGGAGGACAAGGAGCAGCTCGAAGAGGCCGAGAAGGAGGCTAAGAAAGACGAGAAGCAGGATGATAAGGACAGCAAGAAGAAAAAGGACAACAAGAAGAAGACAGCCGAGAAGCCCAAGGCTGAGAAGTTGCTGGCCTTCGACCTGGACAACTGTCGCGACCGTATCGTGCGCGTGACGGATAACTCGGCTCACATGGGTGATGCCATCCTGAAGGGCGACACACTCTACTATCAGGCTTCGTTCGAAGATGGTTACGATCTGTGGGTGCACTACATCCGCGAGGATAAGACCGAACTGCTGATGAAGGGCGTTGGTGGCGGACGTATGCAGGCCGACAAGAAGTTCGACAACCTGTTCCTGGCCACACGCGGTGGTATCAAGAAACTGGAGCTGGGCAAGAAATCTACCAAGAATATCGATTTCGAGACTGTGTTCAACTATCGTCCTTACGAGGAGCGTGCCTATCTGTTCGACCACATCTGGCGCCAGGTGAAGGATAAGTTCTATGTAGAGAATCTGCACAACGTGGACTGGGAGGGCTATCGCGAGAACTATCGCCGATTCCTGCCATATATTAATAATGAGTACGACTTCAAGGATATGCTGAGCGAGATGCTGGGCGAGCTGAATGCTTCGCACACAGGTGCCCGCTATTATCCCGCCGGTGCCACACTGAGCACTGCCTCGCTGGGCGTGTTTATCGACCAGAACTACGAGGGCGACGGACTGCGTATCGAGGAGATCGTGAAGCGTTCGCCACTGGCTCAGAAGAAGACTGGCGTGGTGGCTGGTTGCGTGATTGAGGCTATCGACGGCGTGGCTATCAAGGCCGGCGAAGACTACTTCCCACTGCTGGATGGCAAGTCGGGCAAGCGTGTGCGCCTGACCATATTCAATCCTTCAAACGGTAAGCGTAACGACGTGACCATCAAGGCTATCGGTCGCGGCACCTTGCGTGAGCTGCTCTACAAGCGTTGGGTGGATCGCCAGCGCGAGATGACCGACAGTCTCTCGGGCGGCAAGTTGGCTTACGTACATGTGAAGGCAATGGACAGCCCAAGCTATCGCACCGTTTACCGCGAACTGCTGAGCGATAAGAACCGCAACCGTGTGGCTGCCGTAGTGGACGAGCGCCATAATGGTGGTGGCTGGTTGCACGACGACCTGTGCACCCTGTTGAGCGGTAAGAAATATCAGGAGTTTGTGCCTCATGGTAAGTATGTGGGCTCTGATCCCTACAACAAGTGGCTGAAGCCTTCATGCGTGCTGGTATGCGAGGACGACTATAGCAACGGTCATGGTTTCCCATGGGTATATAAGGAGCTGAAGATTGGTAAGCTGATTGGTACACCTGTAGCCGGTACGATGACTGCCGTTTGGTGGGAGACCCTGCAGAACGGTATGGTGTTCGGTATCCCTCAGGTGGGCTGTCGCGACATGCGTGGCGTGTTCGGCGAGAACACCACTCTCTATCCTGATGTAGAGGTGTATAACACGCCAGAAGACTACATCAACGGTCGCGACCGTCAGCTGGAGCGTGCCGTACAGGAGATGTTACGCTAAAAATACTTGGTGATGCGGGCGTTGTCGAAATTGTTCATCTCGTTCATCATGCGCACGGCGGAGTCGACTATCGGGAAAGCACAGAGTGCACCGGTTCCTTCGCCCAGGCGCAAACCCAGATGGAGCAGTGCGTTGGCACCCATGGCATGGAGCATGCGCTGGTGCCCGCTCTCATCACCACAATGCGTAAAGATCATATAGTCCTTGGCTGCTGGATAGAGCTGAATAGCTGCCAGCGCACAGGCTGTCATTATGAAGCCGTCGATGAGTATCACCAGATGCTTTTCGGCGGCTTTTAGCATGGCGCCGATAGCAGCAATCATTTCGAAACCACCAAAATAACTGAGAGCTGACAGTGGAGAGTTTACAGTGGGGAGTTGAGAGCTTTTTATGGCTCGGGAGAGGATGTCGTATTTGTGGCGGATGCCGGGGGTGTCGAGACCGGCGCCGGCACCGATGCAATCTGCTAAGGGAATGCCCGTGAAGAGATGCATCCAGATGCTGGAGGGGGAGGTGTTGGCAATGCCCATCTCACCGATACTGAGCACACGGCAACCTTCGGCCACGCAGTCGTCAACCAAGTCGCTACCTATCTGGATGGCGCGGTCGAACTCGGCCTCGCTCATCGCGGGTTCATAGAGGAAGTTCTTGGTGCCGCGGGCTATCTTGCGATCGATGATGCCATCGATGCCCGATAAATCATAATCCACGCCCACATCCACAATTCGGAGTTTGAACCCGTGCTGCCTGCAGAACATGTTCACACCGCCACCGCCATGGGTGAAGTTGATCATCTGCTGCCAGGTGACCTCGCGTGGCGACACGCTCACGCCTTCGCGCTCGATGCCATGATCGCCACCCAGCAACAGGTGACAGGGGTGGGCGAGACTCGGTTCCAGCGTCTGCTGAATCAAACATATCTGTAGGGCCAACTCTTCCAATCGGCCCAACGAACCTTTGGGCTTGTTCAGATTATCTATCTTTGCCAGAATCTGTGGGGCCAGGCTTTTATCTACGGGATGTATTGCGAATTGTTTCATTTTTATTTTATTTTTACGGGGATTCCCGAAATCATGAGAATCACTTCGTCGGCCTTCTGGGCGATGTATTGGTTCATCCAACCTTGCAGGTCGGTAAAGCGCCGCTGCAGTTGGTTGGTGCTTACGCCACCCAGTCCTATCTCATTGGTTACGAAGATGTAGGTGGCATCGGGAGCGGTGAATTGGTCGAACTCTTGTTTCGCTGCTGTTAGGATTGTGTCGATGTCGGTGGTTTCAGTCGAAATCCAGTTCGTCAGCCACAACGTCACGCAGTCTATCACCACCACACGTCCCGTCAGGTCGTGTTTCGACAGGTACAGCTCCTCCTCGATATTCGTCCACTCACGTCCGCGGCGCTCCTGATGCTTGCGCACACGCTCGCGAAACTCCTCGTCCCAGATGTGAGCCGTGGCCAGGTAAACGGGGTTGTCACTCAGCTCTAAAGCCAGTGCTTCGGCCTTAGTGCTCTTGCCTGAGCGCTGTCCGCCGGTAATCAGTATAATCTTCTTCATTGTGTGCAAACAACTAAATAAACAGCCAATTCAACCAACAGGCAAACGGCGCCGCAGCAGTCGCCGGTATAGCCATGAATCTTTCGCCAGATAAGCATGTAGAGCCCATACATCACAAGGGCAGGGATGAAGATGATGAGATCCCAAGGCATGCCGGTGTACCAGATATAGGCCGCCATGGGCAACAGGCCCTGAACAGCCAAGCCGACGCCTGCCTGCCAACTGATTTTGCGATACACGGTCTTATTCTTCGCCTCCTCTTCGCTGCGGGCGTAGGGCATCATGGTGATGAGTTGCGAGGTGACCATTTTCGAGTATGGGTCGGCTGCCAAGATGGTGAGGGCGGCCAACTCAACCGGCATGGCGATGAGGGCCGCTGCCAGTAGCAGCATATACAGGATAAGACCGATGACGCCATAGGTGCCGATATGCGAATCCTTCATGATGCTAAGGATGCGACCGCGGTCGCTGCCACCGCCACCAAATCCGTCCAGGAAGTCGGCCAGTCCGTCTTCGTGCAGGGCGCCAGTGATGAGCAGTCGCACCACGATGGCCAGCAGTACGGCGATGCTGTAGGGCAGATACCAACTGCCGAAATAGAGTGTGGCAGCCATGGCACCACCCGTAAGCCAGCCCGTCAGGGGCCAGTGTTCCACCACCGTGGCATAACAAGCCTTAGGTGGCTGGTGCAATCGCCAAAAAGGTAGTCGGGTGAAAAATATCAGCGCCGCCCATATTCTGTCGTACCAATGTGTCTGATCAATATTTATCTGCATAATTTTCGTTTTTGAGGGCAAAGATATGAAAACTTTTTGTACTTTTGCACACACGAAACCAATAAAATGATAAAAAATGAAGAAAATAGCATGGATGATAGTGGCTGCAGCACTCTTTGTGGGGTGCAAGGGTAAGGGTGCGCAACAGGCGCAGGGCGATGGTGAGGCCGACTCTACCGCTGCTATCACAGTGAAATATGCCACGGGATTCAGCGTGAAGGATTCGGCTGGCGTGCGACTGGTGGATATCGGTGAAAAGTATCATTTTGCACTGATGAAATCGGATGCCGACGCGCCTGAGGGCTATACCAGGATTCAGGTGCCCGTCACGCGCACCATCTGTATGACGGCACTGCAACTCTCGAACTTCACCGCCCTGGATGCCCACGATGTGGTGAAGGGTATCACCGGCACCAAGAACCTCTATAACCAGGATATCCTGCAGCGCGTGAAGGAAGGCAAGATTGTAAAGATAGGTATGGAGGGCAATTTTGATACCGAAATAGTGCTTGCAGCAAATCCTCAGATAATCCTGATATCTCCCTCTAAACGTGGCGGTTATGATGCCATCAAGGAGACGGGTATCACACTAGTTCCCCATCTGGGCTATAAAGAGCTCGATCCACTGGGACAGGCCGAATGGATTAAGTTTGTGGGCATGCTGATAGGTAAGGAGCAGGAGGCCAACGAGGTGTTTGCCGGTATCGAGAGTCGTTATAACGCTCTGAAAGAGAAAACACAGAACGTGACAAAACGCCCCACGGTGCTGAGCGGTGAGATGCACTACGGCAACTGGCATGCGGTGGGCGGCAAGAACTACCTGGCACAGATATTCCGCGATGCTGGTGCCGACTATGTGATCAATGACGACGAGACCAGCGGCGAGGACCTGGAGTTTGAGAAGATGTACGCCATGGCGGCTAATGCCGACTACTGGCGCATCTTGAATAGTTATCCCGGTGAGTTCTCGTACGAGGCGCTGAAGGCATCGGAACCGCGCAACGAGCTCTTCAAGGCTTATAAGGAGAAAAAGGTGATCTACTGCAACATGAAGCAGACGGCCTATTACGAGATATCGCCCGTGAAGCCCGACGTGCTGCTGAAGGATTTTGTGGCTATCTTCCATCCAGAGCTGGTGGAGTCTGATTATAAACCTACATTCTATCGCTTGCTGAAATGAAAGCACCGAAGTTCATAGCACTGTTGCTGGGTATCGCTGTGCTGGCGATTGTAAACCTGCTGCTGGGGTCGGTAGAGATTCCGGTGGGGGATGTGTGCCGCATTCTGGCTGGTGATACCTCCAACGAGATATGGACGAATATTATCTGGCAATCACGACTGCCACAGGTGATGACGGCTGTTGTGGCTGGTGCCGGACTGGCGGTGAGCGGACTGCAGATGCAGACGGTGTTCCGCAATCCGTTGGCAGGACCTTCGGTATTGGGTATCTCCAATGGTTCGGCGCTTGGTGTGGCTTTTGTGGTGCTGCTGTCGGGTAGGATAGGTGGCGTGGCACTGAGCCGACTGGGTTATCTGGGCGATGCTGCCATGAGTGTGGCGGCTATCATCGGTGCCCTGGCGGTGATGATGCTCATCGTATGGCTCTCGCAGAAGGTGAAGGGAAACGTGACGCTGCTGATTATCGGTGTGATGATAGGTTATCTGGCCAATGCCATCATCGGTGTACTGAAGTTTCTCTCGCCCGAAGAGGATGTGAAGGCATTCGTGGTGTGGGGCTTAGGCTCGTTCTCGCGCGTGTCGGGCGATGAAATGGTGCTGTTTGTGGTTCTGATGTGTGTGCTGCTGCCACTGGCCTGCCTGCTGGTGAAACCGATGAATCTGCTGCTTCTGGGCGATAGATATGCTGCCAATCTGGGACTGAACATCAAGCGTGCCCGACTGCTGGTGATTCTGAGCTCGGGTGTGCTGGTGGCCATCGTCACAGCTTATTGCGGACCTATCATGTTTATCGGATTGGCGGTGCCCCATCTGGCGCGCGCCTTGTTTGGCAGTAGCGATCACCGCGTGCTGATGCCTGCCACGATGTTTTGTGGGGCGGCCTTGGCGCTGGTATGCAATCTCATAGCCCGTATGCCTGGTTTCGAGGGTGCACTGCCCGTTAACTCCGTGACGGCACTGGTTGGTGCGCCGGTGATAGCGGTAGTATTGTTCCGTCGTCGGCAATCAGAAGAATAGTCAACTCGCCATTGGGCAGTAGCGGTTGACAGTAAGCGGCGCAATGGCTGATGATGACGTCGGCAAAATCCTGTTGTTGTTCTGGGGAGAGTCTCTCCCATATCTCGCGTGCCAAGGTGATATCGCTGATGTCGATATCGCAATGGGCCTCGTGCAGCATCTCACTGATAAACGCCTTATCCATGGTGGCGCGTTTGCTATGCGTGTCGAGATGACCAGCCGCCAGTTTTACGGCTTTGCCTATCATCACGCCGAGGGTGATGCTGCGTATATCCAGTTCATGGGCTATCTTGAGGGTCTCACCGATATAGTTGCCATACTCCACAAACGCCTGTTGGGGCAGTTCGGGGTAGAGGGCCTTCACAAACCGCTCACTCTTTCCGCCGCTATTGATCACCACTCTTGCCGATTGAGACGCCTTAGCCACCGTCATACACTTACGGATACTATCCACAAACGCCTCCTCGCTAAACGGCTTTACGATGCCCGAAACACCAATGATGGAGATGCCCCCTTCAATCCCCAATCGCGGATTAAAAGTCCTGCGCGCAATCTCAGCCCCCTGCGGCACACTAATCACAATCTTCCATCTTCCATCTTCCATCTTCAATCTTCCTAAGTTCTGGCGAATCATCTCCCGTGGTGCCTTGTTGATGGCAGCCTCGCCTGGGGGATAATCGAAGCCAGGCAGCGTAAACCTGCCAACACCCTCGCCACCAAGAATCTCAAAGTGATCGGATTCGGTGACCTGGGCCCTGACCTCGATGCCATTGGTAACATCCGGGTCGTCGCCAGCTTCTTTGATGCAGGCGGCATAGTCGTCGCCATAGCTCACTGCTACATGGATGGTTTCGCCGTTAGGCAGCATCACAGGCACCTGAGCGGGCGTCTCACCTGTAGAAAGACGAATGCAGGCTGCCACTGCTGCTGCCGTGGCACAGGTGCCCGTGGTGAGTCCGCTGTGCAGGGGATAGAATTCAGGGAGCCATTTCTCTACCGCCCTCCGCAGTCCGTAGGGACCGTCAACCACGATGAATGACTCGGGCAGTGCTGGTCGCTTGATGGCTATCACCTCCATACCGCAGGCTTTGGCTGCTTCTACCTTTTCTGTAAATCCGCCTGATAAACCGCTTCCTTTCAATAAGATAGCGTCTGCTCGAACGGGTATATCGTTGGGGTCGTCGTAATAGCATAGCTGCGCTTGGGTGGTACCTTGTTTCAGGGCTAAGGCGATCGACGACGGCCGGTTGAGGATGCGATAAAAGATACTGATTCCATCGGCCTCGAGCGGTTTTAGTTTACTGATGCTCTGTACACCGGTGGTGGCCAGCAGCGAATGGATATGGCGTGGTATCTGGGTGTAGTCATCAATCCAGGTGATGGCCGGGTCGCGTGGCGGGTAGATGCGCTCGAAGCGCACTACGGGCAGCGAGAGTGCGCTGGCAGTCGTGGCGATGGTCCGATGCAACAGGGCTGCAAAGGGATGGGCGGCATCCACAATCATGCGGATGGCGTGCTCCGTGCAAAAGCGCGTCATTGCCGCTTCATCGAGCGCACCGTCTATCCGCACACCATGCTGCAGCGTGATGTCCTGTTCACCGGTCTTGGTGCTGTAGAAGTAGGGCGAGCCTCCTTCTTCCAGTACTTCCACAGCCTTGCGACCCTCTGTTGTTCCGCCAAATACCAGTATCATGCTTCGCCTTTTCGGAATAGATGCGTGAAGTGTTTTGAATAGAGTTGACTTCGTCGAGCTTGCAAGCAACCTTCCGACAGCCCTTGACGGTTGTCGATAGCCTCGCCAACAACGAGCATCGTGGTGAGTGTCAAGTTGTTACGGTGCACTATTTCAGCTAAATCTTTAAGTTTGCCGCGATAGATTTTCTGGTCGGGCCAGGTGAGGTGATAGCAGGCTGCCACGGGGGTGTCTGCAGGATATTCCTGCAGCAGTTCGCGCTGCACATCATCTACGATACTGGCTGAGAGGAAGATGCACATCGTGCTCTGACTCTTGGCCAACAGGTGCAACTGCTCTTTCTCGGGCATGGGCGTGCGCCCTTCGCCGCGGGTGAGGATAATCGTCTGGCAGCGCTCTGGAATCGTGAACTGACTCTGCAGTTCGGCGGCGGCAGCGAGGAACGAGCTGATGCCTGGGGTGATATGATACTCCATCTGGTGGGTATCAAAAAAGGCCATCTGTTCCTGAATGGCACCAAAGATACAGGGATCGCCGGTGTGCAGACGAACGATGAAATGGCCTTTGTCGTAATGCTCCTTCATCAGTGCGCATTGCTCTTCGAGTGCCATATCGGCCGAAGAACGAACTACTGCTCCTGGCTTGTGGCACTCCGTCAAAGCCTTTGGAACAAGTGAGCCTGCATAGAGTATCAAATCAGCCCTTTCGAGCATCTTGCGTCCTCGTACACTTACCAAATCGGGATCGCCAGGGCCTGCGCCTACAATCTCTATGTGTCCTTTCTGCTCGCGCAGGTATTTGCGGTCGATGGCCAAGGCCGCCGTCCAGTTCTTGCCTTTTATCTTCGTAACAACCAGTTTGCCGTGGTCGGAACCGAGAATAGCCGCTGCCTCGCAGACAGAGGGCGTGCCCACATGTTTCTCTACGGTTTCGCTGGGATTGGGTACTTCTACCTTGGCCAACTCCTCGGCGGTGTAATAAACCACCTCGCTATTTGGTTCTTTTCTGAGCTCGGCGCAGAACTCCTCATCCCGCTTCACGTCGATGGTGCAGAAGCGCTTGTAGCAAGGCATGATATCGTTGCCAGCGATGGCCTCGTTGATCTCGTCAAGGATATGCTCGTAGTTGGCTGGATGACTGGCCAGACCAAATCCCAGTACGCCTACCTTTGGCACATAGCACACCTCGAGTACGCCTGGAGGCGTGTCGATGATGAAGGGCGTCACCAGGATAAGCAGTCTGAATCTTTGGGGGGTAACCTCATCTATGCTGTTGACGATGGTGACATGGTCGGGCAGGGTGCGCTCCAGGAAGTCGGTACCTGCGTCGCGGATATCCATGAGCAGTGCAGTGGGCTCGCGATTCACGAAAGCGCTGATGCATGCATTGATATCGTCAAGACCTGCCATATCCCAGTTGAACTGCTTGGCCAGCGTGTCGAGTGGCCACAATCCGGCATTGTCGCTCTGGGTGGTGATCACTTCGCGCGCACCAAGATGAGCGGCAATGCGGCGTGTCAGGTCGTTGGCGCCACCGATATGGCCGGAGAGAACGGAGATGGCGTTGAGCCCGAAACTGTCGATGCAGACCACGGCTGGGTCGGTATGCTTGTCTTCGATGTAAGGGGCGATGGTGCGCACGCAGATGCCCATGGCACCGATGAAAACGAAGGCATCATAGGCTGCCCATTGGTTACCAACATCGGTTCGTTGGATGAGTTCGGCACCGAGTTCGCACTGCAACTGACTGGCGATTTCGCTGCCAGCATCGCTAATCTGAATGATGGCTATTTTTTGCATGATAATATCTCTATGGGGTTATAATCATTTAATTGTATGTGTTGGGGTGGGAATTGCTGCAAACCGAGTTCGGCACAGGCTTCATCCCAGAGCTGATGACTGTCGGTGGTGACCTTCGGTGAGGTGACGCTATTGAATACAATGATGCCGTTATCTGATATGACTGTCAGCAACTTAGCTATGATTTCTTTAAGTTTTCCTCCATGCCCGCCAATGAACACGGCATCGGGTTTTGGAAGGGTGGTCAAGTCTGTTTCAAGGAAGTCGCCTATATGGATATGGATGCCTGGCGCGCCAAACTTCCGGGTGTTCTCCTGGATGATGGATTCGCACTCAGGACGAATCTCGAAAGCCTCTATTTGCAGGTGTGGGAACTGCAGGCGCGCCTCGATGCTGACGCTACCTGTGCAGAAGCCGATATCCCAGAGCACATGGCGACCGGTCAACTGGAGGGCCTGCAGCGTCAACAAGCGGATGGGCATCTTGGTGATCATCTTTTCGCGCCCGTCGAGGAGCGTGAAGGCAGCATCGGGAATGCCGAATGTTCGTGGTGACACTGCGCCACGGTGTTCCAGGATGATGCAATTAGGCATGGCAAAATCACGATGGATTGCCTCTTTCGGCGAAAGCGTAGAAAGGTGCTCTTCCGATGGATTGCCTAATTTCTCGCCCACGTGCATGATGAAATCGGTATATCCGTAGTCGGTCATGCGCTGGGCTATCGTGGCAGGTGTATGTTCGCGGTCGGTTAGGATACCTATCTTCGGTGCGCGCTCGATGAGTGCTCTGTCGAATTCAGCCCAGGGGCGCCCTGTGAGCGACACGATACGCATGTCGTGATAGGGCATCACCAATCGGTGGGCCAGCAACTGCAGCGAGTTGAAGGTAGGATAGACGATGATTTCGGCATCTGGCATCTTCCTACGAATCGTATTCGCAAACCCAAAGAACAGCGGATCTCCAGAAGCAAAAACAACGATGCACTCTGAACTATACACTCTAAACTGAAGAAAGACCTCATCGAGCGGTACGGTGATGTCTATCCATTCGGCATCTACAGGCAGCAGCGGGGCTACAATCTCATGGTGGCGCTTGCCGCCAGAAAACACCTTTCCATCGCGTATGATGGCCATCACCTCAGGGGGGAAATTGGGGTTGGGGTTGTCTGTGATACCGATGACGATGAATTTCATAGGATGCTGGGTATTTGATAAAGGTGCGTGTAGCTGGCCAGTACGTTGTGATATCTGAAAATTGGCGTTGGCACAGGCTCACCTTTAGCGTTATAGACTTGGGTGATACTCTCAGGGGTATCGCCGATGAATTGCGTGTAATGGAATTCGTGGCCCCGATAGGTCTTGTCATCGAGGGTGAACTGGCGGTAGCCTAAGGACAGCTTGCGATCAGCTTTGCGGGCAGTGATCGAGTAGGGCAGTACACCGCACATGGGGTAACTGCCATCGTCGGTAATGATGGCTTGACAGAGGTACATCATACCGCCACATTCGGCAACAATCCTGCCGCCATCCTCCGCAAATTTTTTGATAGCCTGCAAACAAGCCTGATTGGCCACTAATGCCTCCAGGTGCTTCTCAGGATAACCGCCGGGGAGATAGAGCAGGTCGATGCCATCAAAAGTTGGCACATCTTTCTCAGGATCGAAGAAAATGACGTCGCCAAACTGGTCTAAAGTCTCCTGATAGATGAACGAAAAACTTTCATGATTCCTGGCTACCAGCGTTTTCGTTTCCAGATGCTGGAACTCGCAGTTTCTTGTTTGGGACTCCACCTCGTCATGGAGCGTTGTAGTGAGACTTTTGAGAGATGGAAGGTCGATATTCTCCTCTAAAAGGGTAGTCAGCTGGTCTGACTCGGGTAGTTGTGAGAAATCGAGCCCCAGATAGCGTGAATTTTGTTCCAGGTCGGGCGATTTAGGCAGGTAGCCCATGCACTTGACATGGAGCTCATCGCACACTTCGCGCAGCATGTTGAAGTGGCGCTGCGAACCAACTTTGTTAAATATTATACCTGCGATACGAACGTCGCCGCGGAAGTGGATAAAGCCCGATAAGAGGGCTGCCATCGAGTAGGCTGCCGACTTGGCATCGACCACCAGAATCACGGGAATATCAAGCACGCGGGCGATGTCGTACGACGAACCCAGTTCGCGATCGTAGCCATCATAAAGGCCCATCATACCTTCGACGATACAGATGTCAGCATCAGTCCCGTAGTGCGCAAATAGCGCGCGTACGTGTGCGGGCGTAGTCATAAAGGTATCGAGATTGACCGACGGGCGCCCACAGACAGCTGTGTGGAACTTAGTGTCGATATAATCTGGCCCGCACTTGAAGGGCTGCACCCGGTAACCGTTCTGAGTGAACCACTGCATCAGGCCTCGGGCAATGGTTGTCTTGCCTGAGCCACTGGTGGGTGCTGCTATCATAAACGCTGTCTTGTTCGACATCTTCTGAAGTTGATTTGGGTGCAAATATATAAATTTTCTGCTAAATATGTGTGGTTAACCGAAAAAAGTTGTACCTTTGTCCCCAAAATAAGGTCATCTGGTGGCCGATGCCACTACGATGAAAAGGGAATACGGTGAGAATCCGTAACTGTACCTGCAGCTGTAATCCTCGCAAAAAGGGTTTGCCTGTATAACGCCACTGAGCCACAGGCTCGGGAAGGTAAGGCAGACTGAGGAAAGTCAGAAGACCTGCCGAATGTCAATTGAGGATTGACAATTGAAGATTGACAATTTAACTTTAGACCGTTCAGGAGTTAGCGGTTGTGATAATTTGATAGTAATGAAACTAGAGAAGCAATTGGCAATAGGCCTGAGTTTGCTTGCTATTGGTGCAAATGCCCAGACGGACATCTGGCGTGCTGATAGTTTGCAGGAGGTGGTGGTGACAGGTACTGGTACGCAGCACCTGCTGAAAGATGCGCCCGTGCAGACCGAAGTGATCAGTCGCCGGCAGTTGCAGCAGTATGCCGGCAAGAGTATCGAGGATATCCTGTCGGGACTGACGGCATCGTTCGATTTCAGCGAGAACGATATGAGTAGCAGACTGCAGATGAACGGTCTGGGCAACGCGTATGTGCTGATACTGATAGACGGTAGGCGCCTGCATGGTGATAATGGTGGCGAGAACGACCTGAGTCTTATCGACCCGCATAATATCGAGAAGATAGAAATCGTGAAGGGTGCCTCGAGTGCCCTCTATGGCAGTGATGCGATAGCTGGTGTGATCAATATCATCACCCGCAAGCATCGCGAACAGGGCGTGATGGTGGAGAACACCACGCGCGTGGGCTCTTATGGCGACATCAGGCAGCATAACGGCGTGGCGCTCAACTATGGTAAACTGTCGAGCTATACCAACTTCCAATTGCAGCACTCCGACGGTTGGCAGAACACCGCCGAGGAAGCTATCCAACAAACGGAATACCACATCACCGACTCGCGCAACAAGACGGTGAACCGGCATACCAACTGGCAGATAGCTGAGCGACTGACTTATCAGCTCACGCCTGCCATCGAACTCTATGCCGATGGTAGCATCTACTGGAAGCGCATCTATCGCCCCTGCGGTCATCATCCCGGTGTGGACGTGAAGACATGGGATCTGCAGTACAACAATGCGTCGGCGTCGGTAGGTGGTAAGTGGAAGCTGAACAAGACCGACGTGATTACGCTGGATGCCGACTGGAAGAAGCATGCCTATAACTACGCCTATACCGACACCACGCTGACGGATGGCTATGTGAACGGCCGTTTTACCAATTATTTCCCTTACTTCCCCGGGGATAAGGAACTGCAGAGCGACCAGCGACTGACTAACATCTCGCTGAAAGGAATCTTTGCGTTGCCCTATGAGCAGCAGTTGAGTGCCGGACTGGAGTATCGCTACGACTGGTTGAAAGCGCCGATGCGTGTGGCTGGCGGAAAAGCGACTGACAATACCGAAGCACTGTATGTGCAGGACGAGTGGGCACTGCTGGATCCACTCTACATCACAGGCGGTTTGCGACTGACCCGCAATGAGGGATTCGGCACCCGACTGACACCCAAACTGTCAGCCATGCTGAAGTTGGGCGACCTGCGACTGCGAGCCACCTGGAGTCAGGGTTACAAGACACCTACGCCTAAGGAGTTGCACTATCAGTATATCAAGAATATGAATGGTGTGTATCTCTACCTGGGCAATGAAGACCTGAAGGCACAGACCTCGAATTATTTCGGTGCCAGCGTAGAATATACCATCGGGCACCTGACGCTGACCTTGGCGCCTTATATTAATAAGGTGGACCGCATGATCACGCTGGTGACCATACCTACCAAGCAGGCTCCGGGCGAACTGATTACGAAATACGACCCCATCCGTGTGCGTCAATATCAGAATATGGAAGATGCCAAGACCTATGGCGTGGATTTCACCGTGCGCTATCAGGGTAAGCACTTCACCGCTGGTGGTAGCTACAGCTATCTGGACACCGAAGCCAACCAGTATGACACTGAGAACGACGTGATGCAGAAGGTGACCATCGACGGTATGGCGCATCACAAGGCCAACGTATATGCCACCTGGAACCATCAGTTCTCAAAGAAATACCAGTTGGGCGTGGGTATCTACGGACGCTTGAGCAGTAAGCGCTACTATCAGATAGACGGCGACGGCAAGGGCTACCAGTTGTGGCGACTCTCTACCAATCATCAGATAGGTAAGCTGGTGAAGATAGATGCCGGTATCGACAATATCTTTGATTTTGTGGACCGCACGCCTCACGGACTGCATCTGGGCACCACTTCGCCAGGCAGAACTATCTATGCCTCGCTCACGCTGAGATTCAATCAAGGTAAGAAACTATCAAATAAGTATAAGTCTAATTTTAATTACAACAACAATGAAACAGATTAAGTTTTTGATGCTGGCCATGCTGACAGTAGTGGGCAGCGCACTGTTTACAGCTTGCGACAGCGATGATGACAACAAATCAACACAGTCGAACTACGACAGGTATCAGCAGGCTGTGAACCAGACAGTGAATGCACAGAAGAAGAGTGACAAGGTGATCCTGCTGGTAGCCTTCGGTTCTACCTGGGAGCAGGCTTACGATACCTTTGATAAGGTGGTGGATGACTACAAGGCTCAGTTCGGTGGATGGGATGTATATCTCTCATTCTCTTCGGCCATCTGTATCAACAATGCCCGTGCGGGTGAGAATGTGGAACCTAAGGACTACTACGACCCAGAGCACTGGCTCACTGCTATCGGACTGGCTGGTTACAAGCAGGTGGTGGTACAGTCTCTGCAGGTAATCCCTGGTGAGGAGTATCGCCGTGTGCGCGACAGCTATGTGAAGGACTTCATGAACAACCGTAATGGCGACTTCACTGATGCTTACATGAAGAGTCTGGACCGTCAGGTGGTTGTAGGTACCCCACTGATGGCTGAGGAGAGCGACGCCAAGACACTGGCTACCACACTGAACAACGAGGCTGACGTGAAGGCTGCTGTGGCTCAGGGTATCGTGGCTTTCATGGGTCATGGTAATCCAGAGGGTTACGACTACTATGGTGGTAACGTGCGCTACCTGCAGCTGGAGAACTACCTGCGTGACATCAATACCAACTACTATGTAGGTACTGTGGATATGGAGGATACTTATGTAGATAATGTGCTGGAGCATGTGGCTGGTGGCGACTTTGATATCGCTGTAGGTGACGTGACCGTGAGCATGAGCTATGCTGCCAACGGTGCTAAGAAGGCTCAGCTCTATCCGCTGATGAGTATCGCCGGTGACCACGCTCATAACGACATGGCTGACCCCGATGATGACGAGAGCTGGTTCTCTATGTTTAATGCTGCAGGCATTGAGACTGCTGCCTATGAGACCAACTACACTGAGGCTTGCTGGAAGAAGTATAAGAGCGGCGAGGAGTATATCCCCGGACTGGCTGAGCGTAGTGCCGTGCGCAAGTTGTGGATGAACCACACCCGTGAGGCTATCGCCAAGCTGGGCACCGACGAGGCCCTCTCGACACCAACAACAGCAGCAGAATAATCATGATTAGTTTTGTTAAATGAGGATTAAATATTTCTCTTTCCTGGTGGTACTCCTTTCGGGGAGTACCGCCTTTTCACAAATTCATAAGACGGACTCGAATGTTGTCCGTCGTTCGTATAACCTGAATCCTGTGGTTGTCACTGGCTCTGGTCATCACCAGCGCCTGAAATCAACAGCCACACCTGTGAGGGTGCTCTCCAGTCAGGAGATGCGTGAACAAGGTATCACGACCTTCGACGGCGCACTCACACGCATGATGCCGCAGGCATCGATGGCGCCCAGTTCGATGGGTAGCTTTCTCAGACTGAATGGACTTGGCAATAAATACATCCTGATTCTGATAAACGGTCAGAAACTATCGGGCGACATCTCAAACAATGTGGATCTGAATCGTATCAACATGTCGCGCGTAAAACGTATCGAGGTGCTTGATGGGGCTGCCTCGTCACTCTATGGTAGTGATGCCATCGCGGGTGTCATCAATATCATCACCGATCAGCCTACACAGGATATGATGAGCGTCAGCAGCGACACGCGCGTGTCAGGGCATGGCGTGCTCACAGAGTCGGTTGGTCTCGACATCTTCAAGAATGGCTTCGGTTCCTACACCTCGTTCATGCATGATAGGGCCGACAGTTATCGTAACAATGACCTGGAACTGGTGAAAGGTTCCGACACAGAAACTCAGGCGTCGATAGCCCCGCTGTTCACCGGCTATCGCTCTGATATCATCGGACAGAAATTTACTTATACCCCCAATAAGCATTTGGCGCTGAATGCGGGTATAGACTATTCATATAAGATAACCGATCGCCCAGAAACACGCAGCGATATCACTGGCGGTACCGACTACGAGATGCGATACAATGGACTGAGATGGAACGTGGGCGGAATCTATAAGTTTACGGCCAAGAACTCGATTCAGGCCGATTTCGTGGTGGACCGTTTCCGTTATGGCAAGGAGTATGATGTGGCCACGAAGACCAATGCCATTGGCGACTACGTGCAGTCGAAGAAGCAGCGCATGATGGAGGGACAGTTGAAAGCCATCCTGGGACTGACAGCGCACTCTACCACCATCTTCGGTGCCGACTGGCGCAAGGAGTATCTCAATGCCACCAGCGGTAATATCGACAGTCATGTGTATTCGCTCGCTGCCTATGCCCAGCACGAGATGACGCTGCTGAAGAACCTGACGGCGACACTGGGATTGCGACTGACGCATCATGAGACGTTTGACCAGCATCTCACACCAAAAGCCACACTGATGTATGCACCGGGAAACTTCAGATTCCGAGCTACTTACTCAGCCGGTTTCCGTGCACCTGGGCTCGATGAACTCTACTACCACTATTTCTCAGTGAATCGTGGTAAGGCACAGATCAGCTTTGGCAATCAGGACCTGAAGCCTGAGAAGAGCAACTACTTCGCACTGAATGCTGAATATCGCACACAGGCTCTGGCTGTGAGTGTGACGGGCTATCTGAACCGTATCAACGATATGGTGGTGAAACAGAATGTGGATGTGGATGATGCCAGTAGGCAGATGCTCATGACAGAATTCCCGGAGATGACACAGGACCAGGCCGACAAGATGGTGAGCTACGCCCTGTATCAGAACAGTGATAAAGGCGACGTGAAGGGTGTGCAGATGAATGTGTCGGCTAATCTCTTCAGTGGTTTCAACCTCTCAGCCAACTATGTCTATACGTATGCCCGCACCCATAGTGGTGAGGTGTGGACGGTGCTGGAGCGCAGTATGCGCCACGCTGCTACGGTGGCAGCCAACTACCATCATGCCTGGGGCAAATATGCACTCACCGTGAACCTGAATGGACGATTGCAGTCGAAGACTTATTATACGGGCAGTTATGAAGATGCGCCTGGTTTCGGTTTGTGGAACCTGCATACCACGCATGCGTTTGATGTGGCCAAGTGGGCTTATCTGGAGCCTAGCATCGGTGTAGATAATATCTTCGATAAGGTTGACCGTCGCTTAGACTCTTCTACGCGCAAGTATGCGCTCTACACACCAGGACGCATGCTGGTGGTAGGACTGAAAGTGAAATTCAAAAACTAAGAGGATATGGGAAAGATTATCGTAGCTGGCATTGGTCCTGGTTCGCAGCAGGACATCACACCTGCAGTGCTCGAGGCAGTGCGACAGGCCGACGTGATAGTGGGCTATCAGTATTACTTCCAGTTTATCATGCCTTATGTAAAGGCCGACTGTGAGTGTATCGACACGGGTATGAAGAAAGAACGCCAGCGCGCTGAACAGGCTTTTGAACTGGCCGAACAGGATAAGACGGTGGTGGTGATATCTTCGGGTGATGCTGGCATCTACGGTATGACACCCTTGATCTATGAGATGCGCCGCGAACGTGGCTCGGATATCGAAATCGTGTCGCTGCCGGGCATATCCGCCTTCCAGAAGGCTGCCTCACTGTTGGGTGCGCCTATCGGGCATGATATGTGTATCATCTCGATGAGCGACCTGATGACGCCTTGGGAGGTGATAGAACGTCGCATAGTGGCGGCTGCGATGGGTGACTTCGTGACGGCGGTCTATAATCCCAAATCGCATGGGCGCTACTGGCAGCTGTATCGCTTGCAAGAGATATTCCTGCAGCATCGTTCGGCTGAAACACCTGTGGGCTATGTGCGCCAGGCGGGTCGCGACGACGAGGTGGTGAAGTTGACGACTCTCGGCGCTTTCGACCCTGAGGATGTGGATATGTTTACCGTCATCATCATCGGTAATTCCCAGTCCTATATCGCTGACGGCCGACTGATTACGCCACGCGGTTATTACCGTGAGGTGGTGGCTGAAGGCGAGAAAGTGGGGCAGAACATCATGATAACCTCATTCCGCACCATCGCAAAGGAACTGAAACGACAGGACTATCCGCTCGACCATAAATGGGCACTGCTGCATGCCATCCATACTACAGCCGACTTTGATATGGAGAATATCCTGTATTCTGACGAAGGGGCTGTAGAAACGCTCTATCAGAAGGTGAAGGATGGCACACTGAAGACGATCATCAGCGATGTGACGATGGTGACCAGTGGTATCCGCAAGGGGGCGGTAGAGCGACTGGGGCTTGAGGTGAAATGTTATCTCTCAGACCCACGTGCCACTGAGATGGCTGAGCGCTTGGGGATCACGCGTACGCAGGCTGGCATCCGTCTGGCTGTGGAGGAGCATCCTGATGCACTGTTTGCTTTTGGCAATGCACCAACAGCACTTATGGAACTGTGTGAACTGGTGCGCAAAGGCAAAGCGCATCCAGCCGGTATCATCGCGGCACCTGTGGGGTTTGTGCATGTGTGCGAGTCGAAACACATGGTGAAACCTTTCCGCGATATTCCCAAACTGATAGTGGAAGGACGTAAAGGCGGTAGCAATCTGGCTGCGACACTCTGTAATGCGATTCTGACTTTTGATGATGCTGCACAACTAAAACCTGGTCGCGACTTATGAAGAAGTTACACCCCCTGATGTTCGTTGGTACAGGCAGTGATGTGGGTAAGAGCATCCTAGCTGCAGCCTTCTGTCGCATCTTCCGTCAGGATGGATATGCGCCAGCGCCTTTTAAAGCACAGAATATGGCGCTTAACTCTTATGCCACACCCGACGGTTTCGAGATAGGGCGTGCACAGGCTGTACAGGCCGAGGCGGCTGGCATCCCTTGTGAGACGGATATGAATCCGCTACTTCTTAAACCCAGTTCTGACCATACGTCGCAAGTGGTGCTGCATGGCAAGCCATTGGGCAACAAGCATGTCTACGACTACTGGCGGCGGGGCTGTTCCGATATCGATTACCGACAGGAAGTATGCGGAGCCTTCGATCGCTTGGCGGCTCGCTATAATCCCATCGTGATGGAGGGCGCTGGCAGTATCTCGGAAATCAATTTGCGTGCAACCGACTTGGTGAATCTGCCGATGGCACGCCATGCGCAGGCGGATGTGATACTGGTGGGTGACATTGATAGAGGTGGCGTGTTTGCATCGGTCTATGGCAGTATTGCGCTGCAGACACCTGAGGATAGAAAACTCATCAAGGGTATTATCATCAATAAGTTTCGTGGTGATATGCGTCTTTTCGACGAGGGGCGACGGATGCTCGAGGATCTGTGTGGAGTACCTGTGTTAGGCGTGGTGCCATACTATAAGGATATCTATATCGACGAGGAGGATTCGGTGGCGCTGGAGCAGAAGCGCCGGCAGTTGATAGCTGGTAAGGTGAACGTGGCAGTGGTGCTGTTGCGACATATCTCCAATTATACCGATTTCGACACCCTGGAGCGTCATCCGCGTGTGAACCTGTTTTATACCAATAATATCTCGGATCTGGAGCAGGCTGATATTATCATTCTGCCTGGCACGAAATCAACCCTCGACGACCTGTTGGAGTTGCGTCGGAACGGTTGTGCACAGACTATCATGCGCGCCCATCGCGATGGTAAGATGGTGATAGGTATCTGTGGTGGTTATCAGATGCTGGGACTTTCGGTGGATGATCCTGATGGTGTGGAAGGTTCGATAGCCAGTCTGCCTGGTCTTGGACTGCTGCCCATCCACACCACCATGAGCGCAGAGAAGACCACCCGTCAGGTGAGTTTCCAGTTTAATGGTCAGACCTGTCAGGGTTACGAGATTCATCAGGGCGTGAGTGATACCGATGAGATGATCATGCAGACGGATAATTGTATTGGTACATATATTCACGGTTTCCTCGACAATCAGTCGGTTATCGACTATCTGTTGGGTACTAAGCAGACTGTCACAGCGCAGGATGCCGATTCTTTTAAGAACGAGCAGTATAATAAGTTGGCAGCCCACGTGCGCCAGCATGTTGATATACAGCGTATTTATGAGATAATGAGTCATGATTAATCCGATAGCATTATTGATAGGTTGGCTACTCGATTTGATATTCGGCGACCCAGTGAGGTTGCCGCATCCCATCGTGTGGTTTGGACGGATGATTGCCTTTGGTGAGAAGCATCTGAATCGCGGCACCCACCGCCAACTGAAAGGCGCCCTATTGGCCGTATCCCTGATAGTCGGTGTCTTCGCTCTTGCATGGGGAATCCATTCATACCTCTCACTTCTCAGTTCTCAGTTCTCAGTTATCTTCGATGTCCTCATCATATTCTATTGCTTAGCAGGCACCACGCTTATCCGTGAGGTGCGACAGGTGTTTCTGGCATTAGACCGCTCATTGGACGAGGGTAGGGTGCAGGTGGCTCGTATCGTTGGCCGCGACACCTCAGAACTGTCGGCACAAGAGGTGCGCACAGCAGCCTTGGAAACATTGGCGGAAAACCTGAGCGACGGTGTGATAGCACCCCTGTTCTGGTTGCTGCTATTGGGTACCCCCGGCATGCTGGCCTATAAGATGGTGAACACACTCGACTCGATGATTGGCTATCACACAGAGCGCTATCTGCAGTTTGGCTGCTGGGCAGCGCGTATCGACGATGTGGCCAACTATATCCCCGCCCGCCTTACAGCCCTGCTGATGATCCTGCCTTACATCAAATTACCCATTACCCATTTCGTCCATAAATATGGACGACATCACGCTTCACCTAATAGTGGCTATCCCGAGGCAGCTCTGGCGGGTATTCTGAACTGTAGGTTCGGTGGGCCGCATAAGTATTTCGGTGAGGTGTTTGATAAGCCTTATATTGGTGACAACGACAGAGAACTGACGACGGCAGATATGAAAACAGCTGTCCGCGTGAATCGGACAGCTGAAATCATGATGGTAGTCATCGTGCTGACAGTAAGCACGCTTATCCTACTTTTATCTCAATAGTCTTACTGAGGTTGCGACTCTCATCGGTGACGGTGAGCTTGGCTACACCAGGCTGATTGGCGCCGCGAACGATGACAACCAACTGACCCTTGAAGAGCTTCATAGTGGGCTGCTTGAAGGGCTCTAAGCTGGTGGCATCACCATTGCAGACAGCCTCGAACGAGCCGGCACCACTCACCTCGAAGGTTAACTGGTCATCTGCCTCAGGGAGCATCACACCAGCGGCATCTGTCAGCGATACGGTGACAAAGGCCAGATCATCACCTGTGGCTTTAAGACCGTTGCCACTGGCTGTCCAAGGACTGAGTGACAGCTGACTTGGGTTGCCGGCAGTACGGATGGTCTGTTCACCGGCTTTGTTGCCTGCAGCATCATAAACCACTACCTTTACCTCGCCTGGCTCATAGACGGTGTTGTTCCAGCGCAGACGATAACGGTCCAGGCGCTCTGCTGGGTTCTTGGTGACGCGACCCTGACTCTTGCCGTTGATAAACAGCTCGCCTGAGGGATAGTCGGTATAACAATACACGGGTGTTACCTTACCCACACGCTCGAAACCAAAACTCCAGTGAGGCAGCAGATGGATGGTGTGCTGCTGCTTGTTCCATCTTGAACGGTACAGATAATAACGATCCTTGGGCAGACCGGCCAGATCGCAGATGCCGAAATAGCTGCTGCGCGAAGGCCAATACTCATCGTAAGGAGTGGGCTCGCCCAGATAGTCGTAGCCTGTCCATACAAACTCACCGATGACCCAAGGCAGATCGTCCTGCATCACCCAGTCGTCGTCGGGTAGATTGCTCCACGAACAGTGCTCTACATCATAAGAAGAACACTGACCATCTTCCTTCAAAACGGCACCAGGGACATAGCCTGGCGACCATGAAGCATACTGCGAATTGTCCTTTACCTCGACAGGGAATTTATAGACGCCGCGACTGCTCACGGTAGAGGCTGTCTCGGAACCCAACAGGAATCCCTGAGGCAGTTTGTCGTAGTAGAGCTTGTACTTGGGCAGACGGTAGTTGTAACCAGGTACATCCATCACAGACGCAAAGCCGTAGTTAACTGCCTCATCAACACGGTCCATACCTTGAGTGACAGGGCGTGACGGGTCGAGGTGATGACACAGATCCTGCAGCGCTTTCGACATGGCAGGGCCCTTCTCTTTATTGCCTTGTTCAGGAATCTCATTACCGATACTCCACATGATGATGCTGGGATGATTGCGGTTGGCAAGCACCAGGTTGGTGATGTCCTTCTCCCACCACTCAGCGAAGAAGCGGGCATAGCCATTCTTGCACTTAGGATATTCCCACATATCAAAGCTCTCGGCCATCACCATCATACCCAACGAGTCGCAGATGTCCATCTGCATCTGACTGGGCATATTATGACTGGTGCGGATGGCATCGCAGCCCATCTCTTTCATCGTCTTGATCTGACGAATCAGAGCGCTCTTGTTGATGGCTGCACCTAACGGACCTAAGTCGTGATGCAGACATACACCCTTGATCTTGCGTGAGATGCCGTTGAGCTGGAATCCGCCGTCCTTCGAGCATTTGATGGTGCGGATGCCAAACTTCTGAGTGGCGGCATCTACCACCTTGCCCTTCTGCAGGAACTGGATGCGGGCACTATATAAATAAGGTGTCTCAGGACTCCACAACTGTGGCTGATTCACTGTGACCGTGACATTGGCTTCGCCGGCCTGGTTGATGCTGCTGGCGGTGCTACGCGCAATGACCTGGCCTGAAGCATCGCAAACCTCAACAGCAAACGACTGACTCTTCTGCAACTGACTGCCAGCGCCTACCGTGATGTCAACGATGGCCTTGTCAGACTGCAGCTCGCGGGTATGGATATAGGTCTTCCATGGGTCAATCCACGACTTTCCAGAGGTGATCAACTTAACAGGGCGATAGATGCCTGCACCAGGATACCAGCGACTGCTCTCTTCCACGTTCTGCAGATCTACCTCCAACAGATTCTCACCTTTCTTCATATATGGCGTGATATCCACACGGAATGTGTTGTAGCCGTAAGCCCAGTAACCTGCCTTCTGACCATTCAGATAGACGGTAGGCTCGGCCATAGCGCCATCAAAAATAAGTTCGGCATGTTTGCAGTCTTTCGGAATCGTGATGGTGCGCTTATAATGCCCCTCACCAATCCAAGGCAGTGCGCCTGAACGACCAGTCTTCTCGGTAGGCTCTTTTTCGCCGTTCTGCTCAATGGCCACCGTCTGCATATCCCATTTTTTGTCGAACGGACCCGCGATGGCCCAATCATGTGGTACACGCACGTTTTTCCATTCCGTTTTGTTCTGAGAAAAGAGCCAATTATCGCTCAAAGTAGTTTCTTGATGTTGTTGCGCCACTACCGATAGGGGGGCAGACAATAGACAAATTAAAAGTTCCTTTTTCATTACAAGTTGTTATTAGTCGTCATTATTTTGCTGCAAATTTACTAATAATTTTCCGAAATAGTTGGCTATTTGATAGTTTATTTGTAATTTTGCGGTCAAATTTAGTAATTTAAATTGATTGACATATGCAACATCCATTGAGAAGTGCTGTCTGCACGGAAGGAAGAAGAATGGCTGGCGCCCGCGCTCTGTGGGTGGCAACAGGTATGAAACACGAGCAGTTTGGTAAACCTATTATTGCTATCGTCAACTCGTTTACTCAGTTTGTGCCTGGTCATACACATCTTCACGAAATCGGTCAGATAGTTCGCGAAGAGATAGAGAAGATGGGCTGCTATGCTGCCGAATTCAATACCATTGCCATCGACGACGGTATTGCAATGGGCCATGATGGCATGCTCTATAGTCTGCCTAGCCGTGATATCATTGCCGACTCGGTAGAATATATGGTGAATGCCCACAAGGCTGATGCTATGATTTGCATCTCTAACTGCGATAAGGTGACCCCAGGCATGCTGATGGCTTCGATGCGACTCAACATACCAACGGTGTTCTGTAGCGGCGGACCAATGGAGGCTGGAAAATGGCGTGGCGAGAATGCCGACCTGATTACGGCGATGGTGAAAGGTGCCGACCCCAGTGTGACCGATGAGGAAATCAAGGAGATAGAACAGTGTGCCTGTCCTGGTTGCGGTAGTTGCTCGGGCATGTTTACTGCCAACTCGATGAACTCGCTCACTGAGGCTATCGGACTCTCTCTGCCTGGTAATGGTACTATTCTGGCAACCCATACTGAGCGCATCGAACTGTTTAAGAGGGCTGCCCGTCAGGTGGTGAAGAACGCTTTTGCCTACTACGAGAATGGCGACGAGAGCGTATTGCCACGCAACATCGCTACCCGAAAGGCCTTTCTGAATGCAATGGCGCTGGATATCGCTATGGGTGGAAGTACCAACACGGTGCTGCACTTACTGGCTGTGGCTCAGGAGGCGGGTGCCGACTTCACGATGAAGGATATCGACGCACTGAGTCGCAAGGTGCCTTGTCTCTGCAAACTGGCTCCTAACACCCAAAAGTATTCAGTACAGGAGTGCGGTCGCGCAGGCGGTATCTTGGGCATCTTGAACGAACTGAATAAGGGTGGCCTGATTGACGGCAGTGCACCACGTGTGGATGGACTGACACTGGCCGAGGCCATGAAGAAATATGATATAACAGTTGACAGTTTACAGTGTACAGAGATTTATTACACCGCTCCTGGCAACCGCTTCTCTACCAAGATGGGATCGCAGAGCGAGAAGTGGGACACGCTTGACACCGATCGTGCCAATGGTTGTATTCGCGACTTGGAGCATGCTTATACCAAAGATGGCGGACTGGCTGTATTGTTTGGTAATATCGCTCAGGACGGTTGCGTGGTAAAGACTGCCGGCGTTGACGAGAGCCTGTGGCACTTCGAAGGTCCTGCTGTGGTGTTCGACTCACAGGAGGATGCCTGCGAGGGAATCCTTGGCGGAAAAGTGAAGAGTGGCGACTGCGTGGTGATTACCCACGAAGGTCCTAAGGGCGGTCCTGGTATGCAGGAGATGTTGTATCCCACCTCATATATCAAGAGTATGCACCTGGGTAAGGAGTGTGCGCTGATTACCGACGGACGTTTCTCTGGCGGTACCAGCGGACTGAGTATCGGTCATATCTCGCCTGAGGCTGCCAATGGCGGTAATATCGGTAAGGTGAAGGATGGCGACATCATTGTGATTGATATCCCAAATCGTTCTATCAGCGTGAAACTGAGCGATGAGGAACTGGCAGCACGCCCACAGCAGCCACTGAAGCGCAACCGCACGGTGAGCAAAGCACTGCGTGCATACGCCCAGAGCGTATCAAGTGCTGATAAAGGTGGAGTGAGAATCATTGATTAATTGACAATTGATAATTGAAAATTGATGTTGAAGAATAGAATAACAGGTGCAAAGGCGCTGATGAGGGCATTGAAGGCCGAGGGGGTTAAAACCATCTTTGGTTATCCTGGCGGCTCGATCATGCCTACTTACGATGCACTCTATGATTATACGCGAGGCGAGAAGAAATGCTTCGACCATATATTAGTGCGCCATGAACAGGCCGCTACCCATGCTGCTGAGGGCTATGCCCGCGTGAGTGGCGATGTGGGTGTGGTATTGGTTACCAGCGGACCTGGTGTAACGAACACGTTGACTGGTATCGCTGACGCCATGATGGACTCTACGCCTATCGTGGTGATAGCCGGACAGGTGCCAACAGGTGCACTGGGTACCGACTTCTTCCAGGAGGTTGACCTTGTAGGTGTGTCGCAGCCTATCTCAAAGTGGAGCTACCAGATTCGTCGGGCTGAAGATGTGGCATGGGCTGTCAGTCGTGCTTTCTATATCGCTCGTACTGGTCGCCCCGGTCCTGTGGTGCTCGACTTCACCAAGAACGCGCAGGTAGAGGAGATAGAATGGCAACCCATGAAGTGCGACTTCATTCGTTCGTATGTGCCTTATCCTAAGTTGGATCATGAGGCTGTGCGCCAGGCTGCTGAACTGATTAACAATGCCAAGAAACCATTGGCACTGGTGGGTCAGGGCGTGGAGCTTGGTAATGCGCACAACGAACTGCAGGCGTTTCTCGAAAAAGCAGATATCCCAGCCGGACGAACGATGCTGGGGCTTTCGGCACTGCCATCAAATCATCCACTGAATGTGGGTATGCTGGGTATGCATGGAAACTATGCCGTGAACCTGAAAGAGCAGGAGTGCGATGTGCTGATAGCTATTGGCATGCGCTTCAGCGATCGTGTGACAGGCAATCTGAAGACCTATGCTAAGCAGGCGAAGATTGTGCATCTGGATATCGACCGCAGTGAGATTGACAAGAATGTGAAGACCGATGTGGCAGTGGTGGCTGATTGTAAGGAATCATTACCCGCTATCACGGCTTTGCTGAATGCTAATAATCATCAAGAATGGCGCGACTCTTTTAAGGCACTGGATGCTAAGGAGCGTGAAAAAGTGATTGAACCAGCCATCCATCCAACCGAGGGCCCGCTGAAAATGGGCGAGGTGGTGAATGCAGTAGCCGAACTGTCGGCAGATGATACAGTTCTTGTAACGGATGTTGGTCAGAATCAGTTGTTTGCAACGCGCTACTTCAAGTATCACCATAAGCGCAGTTTGTGTACTAGCGGTGGCTTGGGTACGATGGGCTATGGACTGCCTGCTGCCATCGGAGCTACCTTTGCTGACAAAAACCGCACAGTGTGCTGCTTTATGGGTGATGGTGGTTTCCAGATGTGTATTCAGGAGCTTGGTACCATCATGGAGCAGCAGTCGCCTGTAAAGATGATTGTTATGAATAATAACTATCTTGGAAACGTGCGACAGTGGCAGGATATGTTCTGGATGCGCCGCAAGTCGTTCACCAAGATGCTCAATCCTCATTATGAGTTGATAGCTCAAGGATATGGCATCAACTATCAGGTAGTGACCGATCGAAAAGATCTGGCTGCAGCCGTGAAGAAGATGCTTACTACCGATGGACCTTTCTTGTTGGAGTGCGCTATTCTTGAAGATGATAATGTGCTGCCAATGACACCTCCTGGCATGGATGTTGACCAGATGATGCTGGAAGTGTGAGTAATTGACAATTGACAATTGAAAATTGACAATTAGATGGAGACAAAGAATTTATATACGTTGATGGTCTATTCTGAGAATGTGGCTGGTATTCTGAATCAGATTACCGCTGTGTTCACGCGCCGCCAGGTGAATATCGAGAGCTTGAATGTATCAGCCTCAAGTATTCCTGGTGTTCATAAGTACACCATCACAGCGTGGAGCGACGAGGATCAGATTAAGAAGATTACCCGTCAGATAGAGAAGAAAATAGATGTGATTAAAGCTAACTATTTCACAGATGACCAATTGTTCATCCGTGAATCCGGCTTGTATAAGCTGTCAACCCCGATGGTGCTTGAAAATCCGGAGATATCGCGCACCATCCGCAGGTTTCAGGCCAGTATCATCGAGGTGAACCCCACCTATACCATCGTGCAGATGCATGGTGTGACCGAGGATATCATCTCATTGTTCCGTGCACTTGACACCTTCGGTTGCGTATTGCAATATACCCGTAGCGGACGTATTGCAGTAACACGTGGTATGCAGGAGCAGGTTAGTGAATTCTTAGAGTCGAGACAGGAGAATGGATAAGATAGGAGTTTATGAGTTTTTAGCAGAGCCCTTCCACTGCGACTTTTCGCAGCGATTGTTTATGGGCCATTTGGGTAATCACATGCTGAATGCAGCTGATTACCATTCGTCGGCGCGTGGTTTCGGTATGAAATATCTGATGACCATCAAGCGCTCGTGGGTGCTCTCTCGTTTAGCTATCGAGATGGACGAGATGCCACAGATGTACACCAAGTTTAATGTTGAAACCTGGGTAGAGGGTGCCATGAAGTTCTTTACCAGTCGTAATTTCCGTGTAATAGGCGAGGATGGCAAGGTGTATGGTTATGGTCGCAGTATCTGGGCGATGATTGATACAGAGACGCGTCAACCCACAGATATCTTCGCCATTGACAATGGTGCTATCAACAACTGGATTGTCACTGATAAGGAGTGTCCTATCGATAAGGGCGGACGTGTAAAAATGGACGATTCGGCTCAGTTGGTAGCTACTGTCGAGACCAAATATAATGATGTGGATATCAACGGACATATCAATTCGGTGAAATACATCGAACATGTGTTAGACCTTTGGAATCTCGATTGGTATCGCGAGCATCAGATCAAGCGTTTTGAGATAGCCTATGTGGCTGAAGCCCATCAGGGTGATACACTCTCGTTCTACCGTATGCAGACGGGCGAGAATGAATATTGCATCCGCATCTGTAAGGATGGTGATGTAGAGTGCTGCCGCAGCAAGGTTGTCTTCAAATAACTAATTGCATCATATTATCCCATCACTACATCCAGCACCATCATCAGCACAAAGCCAATGGCAAAGCCGATGGTGCTGAGATTGGAGTGCTGTCCGCTGGAGGCTTCGGGTATCAGTTCCTCAACCACCACGTAGAGCATGGCGCCAGCTGCAAAAGCCAGCATGTAGGGCAGGGTAGGCATGATGAGAGATGCCAACAGCAATACGGCCAGTGCTCCTATTGGTTCTACGGCGCCACTCATCGAACCAATGAAAAACGAGCGCCACTTGCTATTACCGGCTGCACGCATGGGCATGGAGATAATAGCACCTTCGGGAATATTCTGAATGGCAATACCCACAGCCACTGCCAAAGCACTGGTGAGCGAAATATTGGTGACACCATTGTCGGCGCCGGCAAACACCACGCCCACAGCCATTCCCTCAGGAAGGTTGTGGATGGTGACAGCAAGTGCCAGCATGGCTGTCTTTGAAAGTTTGCATCTCACGCCTTCTGGTTTTTCGGTTCCGATGTGCAAGTGTGGCGTCAGCTCGTCTATCATCAGCAGGAATCCCATACCCATCAGAAATCCCAGGGCTGCTGGCAGCACGCTCCACTTACCACTATCAGCTCCCATATCGATGGCGGGAATAATCAGCGACCATACAGAGGCGGCCACCATCACGCCCGAAGCAAAACCTAAAAGTGATTTCTGCAGTCTTACAGACATCCCGTCCTTCATCAAAAAGACGAAGGCCGAACCTATCATTGTACCTAAAAGTGGTATCAGTAATCCTATCAATATCGTTGTCGTCATACTCAAATATCATCAGTTATCGCTGCAAAAATAAGCAATATCTTCTGAAATACCAAACTTTTTCTAACAAAATCCCTTTTTTTAGGTATTGCAAATGTTAGGAAATCCTCGTACCTTTGCACCCGGATAAACGATATGTTTTAGCCAATGATATAATATATAAAGTACTTGTTTGTTGAACAACTAAATACGGGGTTTGTCGTGATGACAAGCCCCGTAACTTATTTTTCTGTATGCCGGTATAGCTATCAGGCAGCAACGGCTGCCATCACACCTACGCCAATAATGCTAATAAGTATAAATCCATATAGAATCAGGCAGATAATGGTAAGATAACCTGTGAATTTCAGCAAGTCGTTAAGTCCTGAGATACCGCGGGCCAGTTCGTTTTCATCGTCAGAGAGGCATGCTGCCTTTGTGGCGTTTGCAAACTGGAAGCCCTTTATCAGCGGGTAGATATAGATAGCTGCAACCAGTAAGTAGATGACTCCAGCCAATCCGCCCAGTGGCGTGTCGGCATACATCTTGGATGCAATGGAACCAAACGCCAGCATGGCGATGCCAAACACAACGACGAATCCTACACCGATGCATCCTACGATGCAGATAAACTTGGCCCATTTGGCTGCTGAAAGCAAATTGGCTTTCATACTCTCGTTCACTCTCATTCCTGTTGTTTCAGAATTCAAAATTTCTTCACTCATAGTTGTTGTTTCTTGTTTTTTAAATAATGAAATATTATAAGTTTAAGTCTTCGTCTGCAAAGATAATCATTTTTTGTGTTACCACCAAATTATATTAAGAAATAATTAAAAAGTACTTAAAGAAGTACATAAACATTTGGAAGATTATAATAAATTGCCTATCTTTGCCGCCGTAACATATAAATGAATAGAATTATGACAGCATTATCATTTTATGAATTATAAGATAGAATTTTCTGAGGACGCACAAAAAGTCATTAAGAAGTGGAAGAAATCGAATCCTAATTCTTTCAAGAAACTCTATAAACTCTTACCAGAACTAGAAGAGCATCCAAGAACAGGCACAGGGCATCCTGAGGCACTTAAAGGAGGCAATGATGTGACATATTCACGTCATTTGTCTGGTCATGACCGAATAATATACGATATATATGATGAAGTAGTAACTGTCCTTGTTTTGGAATTAGAGGGCCATTATAATGACAAATAACAAACATTACTTAAAGAACAAAATCCCTAACCAAAAACTTTCAGACTTTATAATAAACGTTTGAATTTTCAACATTTTTTTGTTTTTATGTAGTTTTTTGCATCCTTCTTGCGACTTATTATCAAAGTTTATTTATCAAGACTAAAATGAAAGATTTAGAACGAGAGTTTGAACAATTGGTGAGAGAACATCGAGGCACAATTTACACCGTCTGCTACATGTTCTCTAACGACCAGGATGAAGTGGCCGATTTGTTTCAGGAGGTGCTTATAAACCTATGGAACAGTTTGCCATCGTTTAAGGGACGTAGTGATGTGCGCTCATGGATCTACCGCGTAAGCCTTAACGTGTGCATCTCGCTCGACCGCAAGAAGCGCCGTCGCAAAACAGTTCCTTTAACAATGGGTGTCAATCCCTTTGAGGAAACAGAATCCAACCAGAACTCACGACAGATGGATATGCTACGACGACGCATCGCCAAATTAGGCCAATTCGATCGTGCTATCATCTTGCTGTGGTTGGAGAATATTAGCTATGAGGAGATTGCCGCCATTATGGGAATCACTGTCAAAAACGTTTCTGTTCGACTCTATCGCATCAAGGAGGAATTAAAAAACATGTCAAACGAATAAAAACAAAATTATGGAAAATCAGAATGACAACTTGCAGGAATTGGAATTACTTCGCCAACAAGTGGCCGATTTTAAGAACCGCATGGATGAGCAGGAGATAGTAAATAGAAAACTATTGATGGCTGCAACAACAAAAGGACATATTTCATGGATAAAACAGCTTAATATCGGGGGAGCTATCATAAATATAGTGATGATACCAATAGTGATTCTGGTATTTAGAAACATTGTAGGTTGTTCATGGGGCCCGATTCTGTTCTGTGAACTGATACTTATCCTTAGTGCTGCCTTCGGCATCTGGAACATAAGTACCATTCGTGATAAGCATCTGCTATGTGACAACGTGCTCAGTGTACAGCAGCGACTTACAGCTTTCAGGCGCAGGGAGAAACTTTCCTTTTTTATTGTGTTACCAATCCTTCTGTTATGGATAGTATGGATTTTATTTGATATTTATTATGGCACAAATATTCCATTACCCTCAACTACCCATTTAATCGAGGATGCCTTAATCATTCTTATAGGTCTTTGCTTTGTTTTCTATATCTTCTACCGCGAGAAGCGTACGCTTAATAAAACCATCAAGGAGATAGATGACTTTGCCGATAAGAAATAAAAGCAGGATTATTATTATAAAAATACAAAGTGGGATATTATATAATATCCCACTTTTTCGTGATTCGGTTGGGGCTCGAACCCAAGACCTACTGCTTAGAAGGCAGTTGCTCTATCCAGCTGAGCTACCGAACCAGCCTTGTTTTTGACTTCCTTTCAAGAAATCGGCTGCAAAGGTAGTTATTTTTTTCGAACTTACCAAACTTTTACTCGAAATCTTTGAAAAGTTTGTGCTTTACGCTACTCTTTTGCTTGTCGCCAGTTGCCATAGATGATTCGGCCATACTGCGAGTCCTTACTGATCTGGATGCATACATAGCAGGAGAAACCGCCTACGTAGAAGTCTTGATACTGATAGGTGAGACTGTCGATCTCTACACTCTTGCAACTGTCGCTTCCGTTCTCGATACTCTTGGCGCGGGCTTCGAATGATTTATATACGCTTTCGGGAATACCTTTATAGAAGAACACGATAAGCGTGTCGCGAAACAGTCCGTTGTCGTGATATTCGCCAGGCTTATGCTGGTAGATGCGGAACTCAGGAAACTCAATCCCTGTGTCGCGCTTAACTTTTTCTGCTGTATCGTAAATATGTATGCGATTCTCTGGATTCGCCATGTGATTACGAGCTTTTCTCATACCCGCTAAAGAGGTGATGAATACAGCGATTAGGATAGTAATAATACAGCATGCAATAACTGCATATCCCCATAATAAATATTTTTTCTTCATGTCACCAAAAAGGTTATTAGTTGATAAAACCGGTGCAAAAATACTAAAAAATCTGTAGTTATCAAACAATTTAAGGATTTTTTTATACCTTTGCACTCGCTAATATATAAATAAGGTATAAACTGGATGAGGAGATATATTATTTTAACCATAAGCTGCGTGATGATGTGTGCTCAGCTGAGCGCCCAGCGCAAGCAGATTGGAGATGCAAAGACAATATTGAAGAGTGGAAAGAACTGTGAGCAGGCTGAGAAGTTGATGACAGACCTGCTGAAGGATAGCGCAAACCTGCAGAATAAGCGTATCTATGATATCTGGTTGCAGGCAGTAGAGAAGCAGTATCTGGACATCAACGAAAAGATGTATATCAAGCAGCAGGTGGATACAGTCAAGTTCTTTAACTTGGCAAAACGTATGTTTACCGTTGCTGAACGACTGGATTCTATCGATGCCCTGCCTGATAAGAAAGGCAAGTCGCACCCAGAGTATCGAAAGGACAATGCGGCCAAGATGAACACCTATCGTCCTAATATCTATTACGGTGGAGCGCATCATCTGAAGAAGGGCGATTTCAAGACTGCCTTCGACTTCTTTGAAACTTATCTTGACTGTGATCGTCAGCCTCTGTTCACAGGCTACGACTATATGTATAAAGACCCGAAGATGGGTGAGGTGGCTTATTGGGCTACCTACTGCGGTTATCGCCTGAACGACCCTGTGCTGATATTGCGCCATGCTGCTACAGCGCAGCGCGACGACCAGAAACTGGAATACACCTTGCAGTATATGGCCGAAGCATGGGATAAACTGGACGATGACTCGATGCATATCGCAACCCTGTGGCAGGGATTCCAGAAGTTTCCTAAGTCGAACTATTTCTTCCCACGCCTGATTGATGTTTACAACACCCGCGGCAACTATGTGATGGCCGACAGTGTGGTGAACGAGGCACTCGCCATCGACTCGCTGAACGAGCTGTTTCTCTTCGCCAAGAGCACCGCTATGCTGAATATGAAGAAGTATGACGAGTGCTTGAAGTATTGCGATCAGCTGATTTCTGTGAATCCCAATCAGGCCGACGTCTATTATACAGCTGGTTTGGCCTGCCTGAGTATGGTGCAGCGTATGGACCCGCGCAAAGACAAGAAGCAGATGAATCAGATGTATGAAAAGGCGCGCCCCTATATGGAGAAATATCGCAAGCTGGCTCCCAATGAGGCAGATAAATGGGCGCCTGCTTTATATCGCATTTATTTCAACCTGAATATGGGTAAGCAGTTCGACGAAATAGATAAGCTCTTAAAACGTTAAGATTCTATAAATAGCAGCATTGTTTTGCCTGTTCTTCTGCCTTTTTTCGTATCTTTGTGGATAGTTTAACAATCCAAAGAATAAAAACAGAAAGATTATGGCAGACAATGCTCAGTTGATTGCTCAGTGCGAGGCACGGGCTAAGGAATGGCTTTCTCCCGCCTTTGATGAGGAGACACGTAAGGAGGTACAGGCAATGCTTGACAATGCTGACAAGACTGCATTGATTGATGCATTCTATCAGAATCTGGAGTTTGGTACAGGTGGTCTGCGTGGTATTATGGGCGCTGGTACCAATCGTATGAATAAGTATATCGTAGGTATGGCTACACAGGGTTTTGCCAACTATATCCTGAAGGCATTCCCTGGCAAGCAGAGTTCGGTTGTTGTTGGTCATGACTGCCGTAACAACGGACGTATGTTTGCTGAGACAGTAGCCGACATTTTCTCTGCTAATGGCATCAAGGTTTATCTCTTCGAGAGCCTTCGTCCTACACCAGAGATTTCGTTCGCCATCCGTCAGCTGGGCTGTCAGGCTGGTGTCAACGTCACAGCTTCTCACAACCCTCGTGAGTATAATGGATACAAGGCTTACTGGGACGATGGTGCTCAGGTGCTTGCGCCACACGATAAGGGTATCATCGACGAGGTGAACAAGGTGAAGATTGAGGACGTGAAGTTCGAAGGCAACAAGGAGCTCATCGATATCATCGGTGGTGAGATGGACTGGGACTACCTGCAGGCTGTGAAAGAGGCTATGGTGGATCAGGACGTTATCCTGCGCCAGAAGGACCTGAACATCGTTTACAGTCCTATGCACGGAACTGGTCGTGTGATTATTCCTGAGGCACTGCGTTCATGGGGCTTCCAGAACATCCACGTGGTTCCCGAACAGATGGTTATCGATGGTAATTTCCCAACAGTAGTAAGTCCTAACCCAGAGAATGCCGAGGCTATGACACTGGGAATGAAGCTGGGCACACGCCTGAATGCCGACCTGGTGATCGCTTCTGACCCAGATGCTGACCGCTTGGCTATCGTTTGCCGCAACGCTAAGGGCGAATGGGAGATTCTGAATGGTAACCAGACCTGTATGATGTTCTCATGGTATATCATCGCCAATAAGAAAAAGCTCGGCCAGTTGAAGGGTAACGAGTTCCTGGTAAAGACCATCGTTACTACCGAGGTGATTGCCGAGATTGCCAAGAAGAATGGCGTAGAGTATCGCGACTGCTACACAGGCTTCAAGTGGATTGCCAATGAGATTCGTATCTCTGAGGGCGTCAAGAAGTATATCGGTGGTGGTGAGGAGAGCTTCGGCTTCCTGCCATTCGACAAGGTTCGTGATAAGGATTCTCCAGCATCTATCTGCTTGATTTGTGAGATTGCTGCATGGGCTCGTGATAACGGTATGACCCTCTACGATCTGCTGATGAATATCTATAAGGAGTATGGCTTCTCTAAGGAGGTAACCATCAATGTGGTTCGTCCTGGTAAGACCGGTGCCGACGAGATTAAGCAGATGATGACCGACTTCCGCGCTAATCCTCCACAGGAGCTGGGTGGTTCAAAGGTATGCCTCTGGAAGGACTATAAGACCCTCGAGGCAAAGAAGGCCGACGGTAGCGTTGAGAAATTGAATATGCCTGACACCAGCAATGTGCTGCAGTGGTTCTGCGAGGATGGTACAAAGGTGAGCGTTCGTCCTTCGGGCACGGAGCCAAAGATCAAGTTCTACACCGAGGTGAAGGACCCAAGCTTCAAGGATGCTGCCGACTACGAGCGCTGCATCAAGGCTGCTGATGAGAAGATCGAGGCACTCAAGAAGAGTCTGAATCTCTAATCAGATTACAGCATAAAAATACCCCGCCAAGCTTCACAACTTGGCGGGGCTTTTTTATGTTTTAGTAGAATATCATCGAAAGTATATAAGCTACTATTGTAGAGGTGATTACACTGATGAGACCAGGCATCATGAACGAGTGGTTCAGCAGGTATTTTCCAATCACCGTTGTGCCTGAACGGTCGAAGTTGACAGTTGCAATATCGCTGGGGTAGTTGGGGATGAAGAAGTAGCCGTAAACCGCTGGCAGTACGCCCAACAGCACAGGACCAGGGATGCCCAGTTTATAGGCCAGTGGCAGCATCGCCACAACCACTGCGCCCTGCGAGTTGATAAGCACCGACACCATGAAAAATACGATGGCGATACTCCATGGATATTCTTTGACGATATTAGTCAGCATGCCCTGCATCTCATTCATATAGTTTGAGAAGTAAGTGTCGGCCAGCCAGGCAATGCCATAGATGGCTACAACGGCCACCATGCCCGACTGCCAAACCGGTCCTGACACAGCCTTCTTAGGTAGCGCTTTGCAGAAGATGATCATGAGTGCAGCAGCAGAAATCATGACAATCTGGATCACCAGGTTCATCTTCAGGTCAACCATTCCATGCTCAGTAAATCCTTCAGCCACAACGCCAGCCTTTGCCAGCGCCGAAGCTGAAATGGTGACGCCGCTCACCAGTGTCAGGTCGCCAGCACCCTTAACAGCTTTGATCGTTGGATATGATGGCAACAACTCGGGTAGGGCAGCAAACATCACGATGACAACCAAGGCGCCCAAGAAGATGAATACCGCATTCTTGGCCGACTGTGGGATTTCCTTATTGAGCGTGGTAGCATTAGATCCGTAGATATATTCGCGCTGAGCGGGGTCGGCAATCTTCTTCAGGAAAGCAGGATCCTTGTCAAGGTCGAGTCCGCGATGATACGATGCAGCAGCTGCAGCCATCAGTCCGCAGAGACAGGCCGGTATGGAAATCATGAGTACGCGTGGGATCGTGATGTCGAAATGATTGGCATTCGAAATCGTAACGAAAGCCACCACAGCAGCGGCAATTGGTGAACAGGTGATACCCACCTGCGAAGCTATCGAAGCCACACCGCAAGGGCGCTCCGGACGGATACCTTTCTTCAGTGCAATGTCGCAGATGATGGGCATCAGTGTATATACCACGTGACCCGTACCAACCAGCACCGTCAGGAAGAATGTGCACAGAGGTGCAAAAAATGTGATGTGGTCGGGGTGCTTGCGCAGCAGTTTTTCGGCTATCTGTATGAGCCAGTCCATACCGCCCGAAGCCTGCATGATTCCAGCACAGGTAACGGCTGCAATGATGATATAAATAACGTCGGTTGGAGGTGTGCCAGGTTTTAATCCGAATCCGAAAACTAGAATAGCCAAGCCGATTCCCGATATGGCACCTAGCGCCAAACTACCATAGCGAGAGCCAACCCACAGTGCACCCAGTACGATGCAAAGCTGCAGAATCATTGAGATTGTTATCATACGTTTATATTCAATTGTTTTAAGTTATAATTATTGGATTTATGTGGGCAAATATACATAAATTATTTGTAAAAACGAAATTTTTGCGCAATTTTTAAGCTATAAATCTTAAAATTATTTATTTCTTTTGTCAGGTCAGATAAATTTGCTACCTTTGCACGCTAAATAATAAAGGTTAAAAAATAGAAGCTAAAAAAGTTAGAATATGGCAAAGAAGTTTGCAGAACATAGCGGCTTGAATCTGACCCAGGTTAACAATGATATCCTGGAGATGTGGCGCGAGAAGAATGTATTCTGGCGTTCGGTCGACGAGCGTGAGGGATGTCCACAGTTTGTATTCTTTGAGGGTCCTCCCTCTGCCAATGGTCATCCTGGTATTCACCACGTGCTGGCTCGTACCATCAAGGATACCTTCAACCGTTATAAGACAATGAAGGGCTATCAGGTGAAGCGTAAGGCTGGTTGGGATACCCACGGACTGCCCGTAGAGTTGGGTGTTGAGAAGGAGCTTGGCATTACCAAGGCCGATATCGACAACAAAGCATCAGAGAAATATATTTCTACAGAGGACTACAATAAGAAGTGCCGCGAGAATGTGATGATGTTCACACAGGAGTGGCGCGACCTCACAGAGAAGATGGGTTATTTCGTTGATTTGGATAACCCATATATCACTTACGACAACAAGTATATCGAGACACTGTGGTGGCTCCTGCAGCAGTTCTATAAGAAGGGCTTGCTCTACAAGGGTTACACCATTCAGCCATATTCGCCAGGTGCCGGTACTGGTCTGAGCTCGCACGAGTTGAACCAGCCTGGTTGCTATCGCGATGTGAAGGATACCACCGTTACTGCGCTGTTCAAGGCCCTCAATCCTAAGGAAGAGTGGACCAAGTGGGGCGATGCTTACTTCGTGGCTTGGACTACCACACCTTGGACACTGCCTTCAAACACAGCGCTCTGCGTAGGTCCGAAGATTACCTACGTGGCTGTACAGACATACAATGCCTATAATGGTGAGAAGATGACCATCGTTCTGGCCGAGAGCCGACTGAATGCTTATCTGGCTCCAGAGGGTAATATCACCGACGGTGAGGAGATGCCTGAGTACAACAAGGGCGAGAAGTTCGTTCCTTACCGTATTGTTGACCGTTATACTGGCGAGGAGCTTGTTGGTATGAAGTATCAGCAGCTCATGCCTTGGGTGAAGCCATCAGCTAAGCTCGACCAGAATGCTGCCGACTACGTGAAGGCATACGCTGCCGCACACCCAGAGAAGGTGTTTGCCGGCGAGAATGGCAAGGATCAGTTTGTAGAGATGGAGAGCGAAGCTTTCCGCGTGATCCCTGGCGACTACGTTACTACTGAGGATGGTGCTGGTATCGTGCATATCGCTCCAACCTTTGGTGCCGACGACGCCAAGGTAGCTAAGGATGCCTGCATCCCAAGCTTGTTCCTTATTAATAAGAAAGGTGAAACTCGTCCTATGGTCGACCTGCAGGGTAAGTACTATGTGCTGGACGAGCTTGACAATAACTTCGTAGTTCAGTGCGTAGATGTGAAGGCCTACGGTCACCACGCTGGTGATTATGTAAAGAATGCCTACGCACCTGAGTTCAACAAGGATGGTAAGTACGACGAGCAGGCTGCTGCTAAGGCTGAGGACCTGAACATCGTTATCTGTATGGAGATGAAGCAGGAGGGCACAGCACTCAAGATTGAGAAGCACGTGCACAACTATCCTCACTGCTGGCGTACCGACAAGCCTGTGCTCTACTATCCTCTCGACTCTTGGTTCATCCGCTCTACTGCCAAGAAGGATCGTATGTTCGAACTGAACAAGACCATCAACTGGCAGCCTGAGAGCACAGGTACAGGTCGCTTCGGCAACTGGCTGGAGAATCTGAACGACTGGAACCTGTCGCGTTCACGCTTCTGGGGCACACCACTGCCTATCTGGCGTGATGAGGATGGCAAGGAGATTTGCATCGGTTCGGTAGAGGAGCTCTACAACGAAATCGAGAAGGCTGTAAAGGCTGGCTTTATGCAGAGCAACCCATTGAAGGACAATGGTTTCGTACCAGGTGATATGTCGAAGGAGAACTACGATAAGATCGACCTGCACCGTCCATACGTTGACAATATCGTATTGGTATCAGAGAGCGGTAAGCCTATGAAGCGCGAGACCGACCTGATCGACGTTTGGTTCGATTCTGGTTCTATGCCTTACGCTCAGATCCACTATCCATTCGAGAATAAGGACCTGATTGATAAGGGTATCGCCTTCCCATGCGACTTCATCAACGAGGGTGTTGACCAGACACGTGGTTGGTTCTTCACCTTGCATGCCATCGCTACCATGATATTCGACTCAGTAGCCTTCAAGAATGTGATTTCTTCAGGTCTGGTGCTCGATGCTAAGGGCAACAAGATGTCGAAGCACGTTGGTAACGTGGTTAACCCATTTGATATGATCGACAAGTATGGCTCAGATGCCGTACGTTTGTATATGATGACCAACTCAGAGCCTTGGGACAACCTGAAGTTCGACCCAGAGGGTGTGGATGAGGTGCGCCGTAAGTTCTTCGGAACACTTTACAACACCTATAGCTTCTTCGCTCTCTACGCTAATGTGGATGGTTTCGACCCCGCAGCAGCACAGGTAGCTTTCGAGAAGCGTCCTGAGATCGACCGCTGGATTCTCTCTTGCCTGAATACCCTCATCAAGGGTGTAGAGGCAGAGCTGGATGGTTACGACCCAACACGCGCTGGCCGACTGATTGACGCCTTCGTCAACGACGACCTGAGTAACTGGTTTGTTCGTTTGAACCGCAAACGTTTCTGGGGTAAGGAGATGAGCGAGGATAAGCTCTCGGCTTATCAGACACTCTATACCTGCTTGATGACAGTAGCTAAGCTGTTGGCACCATTCGCCCCATTCTATGCCGACCAGCTGTATAAGGATCTGGGTGGTGAGCTCGATTCAGTACACCTGGATAAGTTCCCTGTGGCCGACGAGGCTCAGATTGATAAGGATCTCGAGGCACGCATGCTGATGGCACAGAAGATCACCTCTATGGTTCTGGCTCTGCGCCGCAAGGTCAACATCAAGGTGCGCCAGCCACTGCAGGCCATCATGATTCCTGCTGTAGATGAGACTCAGAAGAATCACATCGAGGCTGTGAAGGACTTGATTATGAACGAGGTTAACGTGAAGGAACTTCGCTTCGTCGAGGGTTCAGGCGTATTGGTCAAGAAGGTGAAGTGTAACTTCCGTACCATGGGTAAGAAGTTCGGTAAGCTCATGAAGAGTGTGGCTGCCGCTATGGACGCTCTGACCCAGGATCAGATAGCCGAGCTCGAGAAGCAGGGCACTATTGGTATCAATGTGGATGGTCAGGACATCACTGTCGAGGCCGCCGATGTTGAGATCATCAGCGAGGATATCCCAGGCTGGCTGGTAGCCAACGAGGGCAACCTCACTGTAGCACTCGAAGTAGAACTAACCGAAGAACTGAAGAACGAGGGTATGGCTCGTGAACTCATCAACCGCATCCAGAATATTCGTAAGGAGAGCGGCTTTGAGATTACCGACCGTATCAACGTTACCCTGGCGCCTAATGCTGAGGTAGAGAAGGCTGTAAGCAGCTTTGCCGACTACATCAAGACCCAGGTACTGGCCGACGACCTGAAACTGCAACCTAATGATGGCCAGGAGGTTGAGTTCGATGACTTTAAGTTGAATATAACCGTAACAAAGAATTAAATAATCAATAACTAAGCATTTAAGTATTATGGCAGAGAAGACTCGCTATACTGATGAAGAGCTCGAGGAGTTCCGTCAGATTATCAATGACAAGATGGCTTTGGCCAAGCGTGATTACGAGCAGATGATGCGTGTACTGACCAACGAGGATAGCAATGACGTTGACGACACATCACCCACCTACAAGGCATTGGAGGAGGGTAGTGCCACTCAGTCAAAGGAAGAGCTGATTTCGATGGCTGCCCGCCAGCAGAAGTTCATTCAGGGACTGAAGGCTGCGCTGGTTCGTATTGAGAACAAGACCTATGGTATCGACCGTATCACCGGTAAGCTGATACCTAAGGAGCGTTTGCGTGCTGTTCCCCACGCCACGTTGAGTGTTGAGTCTAAGCTTAATCAGAAGAAGTGACTCACGCACCATTCATGACAAAAGGAAGATTGGCGACATTAATCATAGTCGCCATTCTCCTTATTGACCAGGCAATAAAAATCTGGGTGAAGACCTCGATGTCGCTCCACGAAAGTATTCATATTACCGACTGGTTCTACATCACGTTTATCGAGAATATGGGCATGGCCTTCGGCATGCAGATAGGCAGCAAGATATTGCTGTCGCTGTTTCGCATGGTGGCCATAGGTGTATTGGGCTATTACATCTCTCAGCAGGTTCGTCAAAATGCCCGTACAGGCTATATCTTGTGCCTCTCGATGATATTGGCCGGCGCTGCAGGCAATCTGATCGACTGCATGTTCTATGGTCTTATCTTCAACGAGTCGTCGCCCTTCTATCTGTCATATTTCGTTGACTTCGGCACAGGCTATGCCCCCTTCTTGATGGGCAAGGTGGTGGATATGTTCTACTTTCCACTGATTGAGACCGAGTGGCCCATGTGGATGCCGTTTGTTGGCGGAAAACACTTTGTGTTTTTTAGTCCGGTATTTAATTTTGCCGATGCCAGCATCAGTGTAGGCGTAGTGCTGCTGTTGCTGTTCTATCGTGAAGAGATAAGTAAGATTTCACTAAAGAAAGATACGAATAAAATTGAAGAGTAAAGTCAAACATGTCATGCTGGTTGCAGCGATAGCACTGCTGTCTAGCTGTAAACCATTTGTACCACCAGAGTATATTCAGCCTGACGATATGGAAGACTTGATATACGATTATCATCTGGCTCAGGGCATTGCCTCGCAGCAGGATGGTAATCAGGATTATAATCGTGAGCTTACCTTTGAGTTGGTGCTCAAGAAGCACGGACTCACCCAGGCTCAGTTCGATTCCTCGCTGGTGTATTATTACACCCGTGCCGACCGTTTCCAGGAGATCTACAAGCATGTGCAGGAGCGCCTGGATACTGAAGCCGAGAAGTATGGCGCAGCAACCAATGATGTGCGTATCACTGCCAACTCGCTGAGTGGCGATACTACCGATGTGTGGAAGGGCAATCGCGCGCTCATGCTCATCAACGATCGCCCTTATCATCTCTATCAGTTCAGTCAGAAGGCCGACACCTCTTATCGTGCTGGCGACAGTTTCATGATGAGTCTGAACAGTACTTGGCTCATGCAGCAGGGCAATCGTCAGGCTTCCATCTATCTGGCTATTACCTATGAGAACGACAGTACTGTGAAGCAGTACTCCACCATATCTATATCTGGCCCCACCACGCTGCGCGTACCTTATTGCAAGGAGCGCGTGAAAGAGATCAAGGGCTTTATGATGTGTGGCATGCGCCCCAATAATGATAATTCCAGCAATCTCTGTTTGCTGTTTATGAACGATATCCAGCTGATCCGCTTCCGCAACAAGCTTTCTGATACGCCAGCTGAGCTCCACCAGCCAGCCGAAACGATGGCTTCGCCGAAAGACGAACCAGCACAGTTCGACACGCTGCGCAAGCCGATGCGCCAGATGGGCAACAGACCCCTGACGATAGGTGAGATACAGCAGATGCGTCGCTTGGAAAACAAGAATGTAAAACCAAATTCTAAGTAATAATTATGAATCTCAAATTCCGTTTGTCATTGATGAACTTCCTTGAGTTCGCTGTATGGGGAGCTTATCTTACATGTATGGGAAACTACCTTGGAGTGGCCGGACTGGGTGACAAGATTTCCTGGTTTTATGCCATTCAGGGCATCGTTAGTATCTTTATGCCCACACTGATGGGTATCATCGCCGATAAATATGTTCAGCCACAGCGTTTGCTGGGTTGGTGCCACCTGCTAGCAGGTGGTTTCATGCTGGGCTGCTGGTGGCTGGGCTACCAGGCAGGCTTTGGCAATGAGCTGGCTGATAAGTCGCTGTTCATCACGCTTTACACGCTGAGTGTGGCATTCTTTATGCCTACCATCGCGCTGTCGAATACAGCCGCTTTCACCATTCTGAAGAACAACGGACTGGATACCGTGAAGGATTTCCCACCTATCCGCGTACTGGGTACCGTAGGTTTCATCGTCACCATGTGGTTTGTCAACTGCGCCGTATGGCAGGATGGCAGTTTCTCGATGACGCTGGCCGAGAATGCCCATAAGTTCCAGTACACCTACATGCAGTTCTTTGTATCTGGCATTCTCAGCATTGTGCTCTGCTTCTATTGCTTCACATTGCCTCAGTGTAAGGTAGTGACCAAAGAGAAGGTTTCGCTGATGGAGACCCTCGGTTTGAACGCGTTCAAGCTGTTTAAGAAGCGTCAGATGGCGCTGTTCTTTATCTTCTCAGCCCTGCTGGGTATGTGCCTGCAGGTAACCAATGGTTATGCTGGTCCGTTCATCACCAGCTTCAAGGGTAGTGCCGATGCAGCCGTTGCCAGCTCGTTTGCTGCCAACAACGCCACACTGCTCACCAGCATCTCACAGATTAGCGAGGCCCTGTGCATCCTCATGATACCATTCTTCCTGAAGCGTTATGGCATCAAGATTGTGATGCTCATGTCGATGTTTGCCTGGGTGTTCCGTTTCGGATTCTTTGGTGTGGGTAATCCCGCCATGCCTGGTGTGATTATGTTCATCCTCTCTTGTATCGTATATGGAGTGGCCTTCGACTTCTTCAATGTGTCGGGTGGTATCTTTGTCGATCAGGAGTGCGAGCCCAGCATCAAGGCTTCGGCCCAGGGCTTGTTTATGATGATGACCAATGTTGTGGGTGCTACTGTAGGCACACTGGCTGCTGGTGAGATTGTGAACAACTACTGCTATTGGGAGAACGGATTCCTGCAGGGCAACTGGACTACTTGCTGGTTCATCTTTGCCGCCTTTGCATTGGTAGTAGGTATCTCGTTCGCTTTGGTTTTCAATCCCCAGAAGAAATAAGAAATCTATCACTCTTTATAGTATATGAAAGAAGCAAGATATTTTTTTGTACCTGATGCTGAGAATCAGACTGAGTTGCCCACCGACGAGGCCATGCACGCCATGCGTGTGCTGCGCTTGAAGAGTGGCGACGAGCTTTTTCTGATGGACGGAGTGGGCAACTACTTCCGTGCTCAGGTTACTGTGGCTGCCACCCATCATTGCTATTACGAAATCTTGGAGAAACTGCCACAACAACCTCAGTGGAAGGGTCATCTGCACTTAGGCATCGGTCCTACAAAGATGATGGACCGCATGGAGTGGATGATGGAGAAGGCCACCGAGATAGGTATCGACGAGGTGACGTTCCTGAACTGTAAGTTCTCTGAGCGCCGCCTGGTCAAGCTGGTACGTCTCGACAAGATTGTGACAGCTGCCGTTAAGCAAAGTCACAAGGCTTGGAAGCCTCAGGTGAATGAGATGGTGCATTTTGCCCAGTTCATTCAGCAGCCCCGACAGGGTAGAAAGTACATCTGTCACTGCTACGAAGAAATACCTCGCACGCTGCTCTTCGACGAGCTGCGCAAGCCTTCAGATACTGAAGATGTGACTGTGCTCGTGGGTCCCGAGGGCGACTTCTCTATCGACGAAGTTCGCAAGGCTGTCGAAGCCGGTTGGATATCCGCCAGTCTGGGTGAAAGCCGGTTGCGCACGGAGACGGCAGGCCTCTCGGCTGTGATGATGATGCAGCTGGCCAAAGAATAACCTATACAATATACGACAAACCATATAAACTATAAGATATGACTGACGAGAAGATTATGGCTACCATCAAGCCCGACGGCGAGTACTGGCAGCCTGAACTTGAGACAATGCCAAGAGAGCAACTCCAGCAGTTGCAAGTTAAGAAACTAAAGGACACGATCAACGTTTGTCTGAAGTCGCCTTTCTATAAGAAGCGTTTAGGCGATCTTGGTATCACGGCTGACTCTATCAACAGCCTTGACGACCTGCGCAAGATTCCCTTCACCACGAAGCAGGACCTGCGCGACAATTATCCCTTCGGACTCGTTGGCGGCAATATGGATGATGCCGTGCGTATCCACTCTACGAGTGGTACTACGGGTAATCCCTGTGTGGTGATCTACTCTGAGCACGACATTTGCTCTTGGGCTAACATGATTGCCCGCAACCTGTATATGATAGGCTGCCGCAAGAGTGATGTGTTCCAGAACTCGTCAGGCTATGGCATGTTTACCGGTGGACTGGGATTCCAGTATGGTGCCGAGTGGCTCGGTGCTATGACTGTGCCTGCTGCTGCCGGCAACTCAAAGCGCCAAATCAAGTTTATCAAGGATTTCGGAACCACCTGTCTGCACGCCATCCCATCTTATGCCATCCGACTGGCCGAGGTGTTCAAGGAGGAAGGTGTAGATCCTGCCAGCACCAAACTGCGCACACTCTGCATTGGAGCTGAGCCCCATGCCGAGGAGCAGCGCCGCCGCATTGAGCGCATGCTGGGCGTAAAAGCCTACAACTCGTTTGGTATGACAGAGATGAATGGTCCTGGTGTAGCCTTCGAGTGCAAGTATCAGGAAGGCATGCACCTGTGGGAAGACAACTATATCGTAGAGATAGTAGATCCAGACACCCTCGAGCCTGTGCCCGATGGCCAGATGGGAGAGATGGTGCTCACCACGCTCGATCGCAACATGATGCCCATCCTGCGCTATCGTACGCGCGACCTCACTCGCATCATCGCTGAGCCATGTAAGTGCGGACGCACCCATCGTCGTATCGACCGCATCAAGGGTCGCACCGATGATATGTTCATCATCAAGGGTGTGAACGTGTTCCCCATGCAGGTTGAGAAGATTCTGGTGCAGTATCCTGGTTTGGGCAGCAACTATCTCATCACCCTCGAGACCATCGACGATAATGACGTGATGACAGTAGAGGTTGAGCTTGATGGACTTGAGACAGATATCTATCCTGAGATGCAGAAGATGATGAAGGACATCCAGCGTGCACTGAAGGATGAGATACTGCTCACCCCTGTAGTAAAACTCGTAAAGAAGGGCTCTTTGCCTCAGAGTGAAGGCAAGGCCGTTCGTGTAAAAGATTTAAGACCCAGTCGCGGATGATAAAGAAAATGATGATGGCCTTTCTGATGGCCACTACACTTACTCAGGCGTCAGCCCAAAGCGTCACCCTGCGTGACGTGTTTAAGCAGATGCCTGACTCTCTCATGCCTTACCTCTCGCAGAACAATCGACTCGACTTTATCGATTTTCTCGATTCTGGTATGAAGGCCGAAGTGAAAAACAAGCTAGGAGGCACCAGCCAGATGCTCTCGTTGGGGCAGGATAGTCTCACTATCCGAATGAACCCCTCGCTGCGCACCGACCTGTTGCTGCTCGACAGCACCGTCGTGATGGTAGAGACCTTCACGGTTGATTCTATCTACGGGCAGAGTAGGGTGCACTACTTCACCACAGCCTGGCAACCAGTGGCATCGCCACAACTCAGTGAGGCACAGAAGAAAAGAATAAGTCGTTTGGAAATGCAAAATATCCTAAAGAGGGACGAAGAATTGCTGAACAAACGTTAAAATATATACGAAATGACTATCTGAATAATCGATTTCAAAGGAAATAAATTAACTTTGCATCGTGTTTTTCATGGTATTAGATTATTAAGGTTAATTAGAAATAGATTTATCGTGAGGTAAGTGATATTTCGGCCTCCATAAAGTAATGTTTAACATTCATTCGAACATTATTCTATGGTTAAAAAAAGAGGAACCTGAGAAGGTTCCTCTTTTATATTTTTCCCCTTTATGGTACCCTCCCCATGGGGGGAGGGCCAGGAGGGTTTAATAAGATCTTGCAATAATCACACGGCACTTAGCAGGCTTGCCAGTCACCATGTCCACACCAGGAGTCTGCTCTACGCCGAAAGGCACACAGCGGATAGTGGCCTGTGTCTCCTCCTTGATCTTAGCCTCAGTCTCGGCAGTGCCGTCCCAGTGGCACAGGAAGAATCCACCGTCCTTTACCTTCTCCTTAAACTCCTCGTAGTTGTCACACTCGTAGATGCGAGCATCGCGATAAGCCTTAGCCTTCTCGAAGATATTCTTCTGGATATCCTCCAGCAGCTGCTCTACATACTCGGTGATACCCTCGATGGGTCGTGTCTCCTTCTCCAGTGTGTCGCGGCGCATCACCTCGATAGTACCGTTCTCCAGGTCGCGAGCACCCAGAACCAGACGTACGGGAACACCCTTCAGCTCGTAGTCGGCAAACTTAAAGCCAGGACGCTTGTTGTCAGCATCGTCAAACTTCACGGTGATGCCCTTAGCGCGCAGCGCCTCGATGATAGGAGTAACCTCCTTGTTCACCTGCTCCAGCTGCTCAGGCTTGTTGGCGATAGGAATAATCACCACCTGGATAGGAGCCAAACGTGGAGGCAGCACCAGTCCGTTATCGTCAGAGTGAGTCATGATGAGCGCACCAATCAGTCGGGTAGAAACACCCCATGATGTAGCCCATACATACTCAGGCTTGTTTTCCTTATTCAGATAAGTCACCTCGAATGCCTTGGCGAAGTTCTGACCCAGGAAGTGGCTTGTACCACTCTGCAGCGCCTTACCGTCCTGCATCATGGCCTCGATGGTGTAAGTGTCAAGCGCACCGGCAAAACGCTCAGTCTCGCTCTTCACACCCTGTATCACAGGCACAGCCATCCACTCTTCAGCAAACTTGGCATACACCTTCAGCATCTTCTGTGCTTCCTCCTCAGCCTCCTCGCGGGTAGCGTGAGCAGTGTGACCCTCCTGCCACAGGAATTCGCTGGTGCGCAGGAACGGACGTGTACGCATCTCCCAGCGCATCACGTTACACCACTGGTTGCACATCAGTGGCAGATCGCGCCACGACTGAATCCAGTTTTTATAGGTATTCCAGATGATAGTCTCCGAAGTAGGACGAACAATCAGCTCCTCCTCGAGCTTAGCTGTTGGGTCAACCTCAACACCGCTCTTATCCTCTTTGGCGCGCAGGCGATAGTGAGTCACCACAGCACACTCCTTAGCAAAACCCTCAACATGCTCTGCTTCCTTAGAGAGGAACGATTTTGGAATCAGCAAGGGGAAGTATGCGTTCTGAGCACCAGTTTCCTTAAACATCTTGTCGAGCTGCTGCTGCATCTTCTCCCAGATAGCGTAACCATAAGGCTTAATCACCATACAGCCGCGCACAGCACTCTGCTCTGCCAGGTCGGCCTTAACTACCAGATCGTTAAACCACTGACTGTAGTTATCGGCTCTTTTCGTTAATTCTTTTAATTCTTTTGCCATATTTTTCTTCTATGTTTCCTAATTTTGCCTGCAAAGGTACTGAAAATCGAGCGAAATACAAAATAAAAAGCGTTTTATTTTTATTTCCGAGATGCATCGTACCTTCGAGATATATTTTTTATTCCATATGATCGTTGTGTCATTCAACCTTCTTCCACTTCATGACTTGCTGCACGGTATTGTCGTTGTCGCTTTGGCGCAGGGCGCTCCACACCATCTTGTCGCCGTCTATGCTGTCTATTTCCCACCATTCGCGCAGCTCGTTCTCGCCATGATTCTTCCAGCGTGTAGACAGCAGTTGGCCGTCAACAAAGTATTTCTGGAATTCGCGCGTGGTCACAGATTCCCAGTCGCCAGCATCGTTCTTGCGATAGAATTTGTAAGTGCCGTCGGCCATAAACTCCAGTCGTGCGTTTGCGTCGTTAAACGTTTCGATACCCGTCAGCTCCGTACACTCCCACAAGCCTATGATAGCCTCACTATAGTCGGTAGCCACTTTCGTGTAGCGGATATGCTGTTTCGTATCAGCTATCACCTCATCATGATGATATCGGGTAAGATTGAATTTGGCTATCATCTGTGCATCATCGATGGCAGTCACATGGTATGTTTGAACTATTCTAACTGCCTCGTTTGGAAGTCCTGTCAGCGTTATCTTGTTGCCCGAAATCTCGGCGTCGTACGCTACATGCGATTGCCATTTCACCGTTGATTCTGTGAAATCGCTCCTCGACGAACTGAAGGTAGCCTTCGAATCCGAGAGGAAGGTGACGACAGACTTATCGTTGGTCAGTGCAGGCTTCCCATCAATATCAGCAATCATCCACTTGCCTATAATTTTCTCAGCAAGTTTCTTGCCCGAAACAGCAGGGCGGTCATCATTCGAACACGCAGTCAGAACTGTTGCGCCGCAAATCAGGACAGCGGCCATCATCCATAGCTTTAGATTTTTCATATTCAGATGCATCATTTGTTTTAATCTATTTTACTTTTCACTCGTTATCGCCTTGTAGAGCAGTTTTTAGCCCTAATGCCGCTGCGCTTACTCTTTCAATTTGACACTGCAAAGGTACGAAAATTTTGTCATGTACACAAGCCTTTCTAAAAATATTTATCAGTTTTTTTGCAAACCTATCGAGAACATATCAACATACCAATATACCAATATACCATTTCGAAAATTCATATGTACAAACTACCGCCTAATAGTATTCTATATTTTATATATATTATAATATATATAAAATTAATAATATATATAATAAGATTCCTTCTTCGCGGTAGGTTATATCAATATACCAAATGGTATGTTGGTATATTGGTATGTATACGTTATGGGCATGCGGAATCTCTGTGTCCGTAGCTAATTGTGGTGGAGTTGGACTGCTTGAACGAAGGCAAATGTTTATTAATGCTTAAAAAATGTAGGAAGAATGATACTTGCTTAGAAAAAAATACTATCTTTGCAGGCAGAAAACAATAGTTAACGGTTAATTAACAAAATTAGAACGATTATGAAAAGTATGAAGTCAATCGCCTTTGCACTGTGCGCTTCGCTGGTGCTGGCAGGATGTAACGTAAGTAACACAGCTAAGGGTACTGCTATCGGTGCTGGTGGTGGTGCTGCCCTGGGTGCTATCATTGGTAAGATTGCTGGCAACACAGCTGTAGGTGCCGTTGTAGGTGGTGCAGTAGGTGCTGGCGCTGGTGCTATCATCGGCCATAAGATGGACAAAGCTAAGAAGGAGGCCGAGGCCGTGAAGAACGCTCAGGTAGAGACGATTACTGATGCCAACGGACTGGAGGCTGTTAAGGTGACATTCGACTCTGGTATCCTGTTTGCTACAAACAAGGCCGACCTGAATGCTGCTTCTAAGACCTCTCTGCAGCAGTTTGCTCAGGTGCTGAAGAACAACAATCAGTGTGATATCGCCATCTACGGTCATACCGACAATACTGGTAGCGATGCTATCAACAATCCTCTGTCAGTGAACCGTGCTCAGAGCGTGTCTAACTATCTGAAGTCGCTCGGTGTTTCGGCTGCTCAGATTAAGTCGGTTGACGGTCAGGGTTCTACCAACCCAGTAGCTGACAACAGCACTGCCGAGGGGCGCAAGCAGAACCGCCGTGTAGAGGTTTACATGTATGCTTCGGAGCAGATGATCAAGGAGGCTAACGCCGAAGCGAACAAGTAAAATGTAACAATTAAAAAATTTAAGAATTTAAAAATTGAAGTTTCTTAAGAATATTCTGAAGTGGATAGTGGTGGCATTCTTTGCCTCCACTATTCTTGCTGTTGTAGCGCTGCGTTTTGTGCCGGTTTACTTCACGCCCCTGATGTTTATACGCTGTTATCAGCAGATAGGCGAGGGGAAGGATTTGAAATTGAAGCACCACTGGGTGGCGCTGGATAAGATATCGCCATCGCTACCACAGGCGGTGATGGCCAGTGAGGATGCTAAGTTTATGCAGCATCACGGATTCGACTTCAAGGCGATAGAAAAGGCTGCTAAGCGTAACAGTAAGCATCCGAAGAAGCGCAAGCTGGGAGCTTCAACCATCTCGCAGCAGACGGCTAAGAACGTTTTCCTGTGGCCGGGTCGCTCGTGGGTGCGCAAGGGCTTTGAGGTGTATTTCACAGCGCTTATCGAGATGATGTGGAGCAAAGAGCGCATCATGGAGGTGTATCTGAACTCTATCGAGATGGGGGATGGCATCTATGGTGCCGAGGCTGTGGCTGCGGAGCACTTTGGCACTACGGCTGAGAACCTGACAAAGGGACAATGTGCGCTGATAGCCGCCACGCTGCCCAACCCGCGCAAATTTTCAAGCAAGGATCCGTCGGGCTATATGCTGAAGCGTAAGGCGCGCATCCTGCGCGAAATGAAATATGTGGAGGGGTTGCCCAAGAAGCCGTAGTGCTACTTGCGCAACTCCCAGAATGCTACTGCCGCTGCTGCGGCAACATTAAGCGAATCAACTTGATGCGACATAGGAATGCGGACTGTGAAGTCTGCATTTTTTATGGTGTCGTGTGGCAGACCGTCGCCCTCGGTGCCCATGATGAATGCCAAGCGCTCCTGCTGCTTCAGGATGGGGTCGTCGAGCGATATCGACTGGTCGGTAAGCGCCATAGCGGCTGTACGATAGCCCAGCTGGCGCAGGGTGTCGTAAGAATCGAGCCACGTCCAGGGAACGAGAAATACCGATCCCATCGACACGCGGACAGCACGGCGATTGAGCGGGTCGCAGCTGTTGCGGGTGAGCAGTACGGCATCGATGCCCAATGCGGCTGCACTGCGGAAGATAGCGCCGATATTGGTGGTATCTACCACGCCGTCGATAACTACGATGCGCTGTTTCTCTGGGTTGGTGATGCTGCTCAGCACCTGCTGAACGCTGCGTTCTGGCTTGCGGCGCATGGCACAAAGCACACCGCGGGTGAGGGTATAGCCGGTGAGCTGAGCCAGGAGCTCACGCTCGCCTGTATAAATAGGAATGTCGCCACAGGTGGCAATGATATCGGCTGCATCGCCTGTGATATGGCGGCGCTCGCAGAGCAGGGCTTGGGGTTGGTAGCCAGCCTGCAGGGCTACACGAATCACCTTAGGACTCTCGGCGATGAAAAGGCCGCGCTCAGCATCGAGCTTGCTGCGAAGCTGTGCTTCTGTAAGTGTTCCAAATATCTCAATACCAGGCTCTTGTAGTGATTTTATTTCAGTAATCATTTAGTATAGAAATCAATTAAACGTTGTAGTGCTTGTTGGCACACGAGACAGAACTCGGGCTCCTCATTGGTGCGCATGCGACAGTTCTCATAGCCGCGCCAGATGCCCTTTGAAAGGTAGCCGCCGCCCTCGATAAAACCTGCATTTTTCTCCTTTATCAGGTTCTCCCATTTGCCGTTGAAATCGTGCTTTGTGGTGAGATTGGGCTCCCAGGGCTCAGTGTCGGCAAAGTACATGGGGTCGTCGTCGCCATAGGGATACTCGTCGCCCAGACCGCCGAAGGAATGGCCAAACTCATGCACAACCACAGGGCGGAAGTACGGACCGTGGGTGTAGGTGAGATTGTAGGAGTTGTAGATACCGCCGCCACCATAGTGGTTGGTGTTTACCAACACAATAATGTGCTCGTAAGGAGTACCTGCCAGCACGTCGTGCAGCTTCTTCAGGTGCAGGGTGGTGAGATATCGGTCGCTATAGAATGTGTCGAAATGCGAGCTGAGGGCTGTATTCTTCCAGACGTCCTTGCTGGGATGACTGGTGCCGCTCTCTTGGGAAGCAGGCATCACGGCCACCATATTAAAGCGGTTCTGATTCTTCTTGAATGGCTCGTGCTTGAATAATGCTTCCATCGCAATCTTACAGTCGTTCAAGAATACGTCCATTTCTTCGGCTGTATAGCCCTCGGCCACGTAGGCTACATGGATGCAGCGAGTGGTGTCTGTGGCCTGCTGGAGGGTCTCGAATGGCGTAATCTGATGCTGATCAGCCTTACGTATCAGGATGTCTTTGGGATCAATAGTGTGCGAAAGACTACTTGTCACGCGGTCGTGATAATCGAAGAGTTCTATCTTAACATCTACAGGCGCCTTGGGGAAGGGGACGAGAAACACATTCTCGAACGACTTCCGTGTGCGCTTGGCTTCGGCTGTGCTGAGCCACTCCTGAAACAGACTGGAGAACGAGTGGCGATAAATCACCATTCCATCGGCCTTGGATGTGACTGTAATCTGACCGTTGCCGCGCAATGGCAGTTCGGCCAAACGCTGCTTGCGACCGTACCAGCGGGGCAGACTCACTAGTTCGTCAACATAGATCTGTTGGTGGGTGTTGTCGCCAGCAAAAATATAGTCGAGACGCAGGGTGCGGTCTTCAAAATAATCTTCAAAACGCTGCGCTGTAGCTGTTATCGATGATAGCAGTAATGCGCTGATAATGAGTATATTCTTCATAATTCATTAATTAAATCCTTTACGTAGTTTCGCTCCCAATCTTTCAGGTGATGGCGCTGCCCGTCGTACTCCAACAGGTCGAGGTCGATGGCCACGATGCCGTCTTCGTTTCGCGTGCGCCCCAGGCGAATTTCTATCTCCTTGAGCACCTCGTTGAGCAGGTTCATTCCTAAGGCGGTAGTGCCTTGGCATAGCTGATTGAGATACTTGGCATCATTGGTTTTGCCGACGGGATCGGTGTAGATAGCACGGGTGAAATGCACCTCATTGAGCAACTGGGTGAGCTGAATGCGGGCAGCTTCGAGATGAGCCTCGTGGTTGATGTTTGAAGCCAGACTGATGATGATGTGATGTTCCTTTTGTGTCATAACAAGTGCAAAGATAGTGATTTTTAAGGCAGGATAAGCATGAATTTCACGAATTTTAAAGAATTAATGATTATTTTCGTGTAATTTCGCGTGGTACGTGACAAATATTCATTATCTTTGCATCGCCATAATATATAAATATGTTGTGGTCTACTTTCGGAAGAGGTTGAAATATTGATATGTTGAGTTGACAAAATGAAAGAAAAATAGTAAATTCTGTGAATTTCTGCTTAAATATTTGGTAGTTTGAAAATAAAAGTGTAATTTCGCAGCGTTTTTCGAGAACAAGTATGAATATAAACCATTTAATAAATAAACAATCAAATGAAGAAGTACAACTTTAACGCCGGTCCCTCGATGCTTCCTCGCGAGGTGATTGAGAAGACCGCTCAGCAGTGTCTTGATTTCAACGGTTCTGGTCTTTCTCTGATGGAGATCAGCCATCGTGCAAAGGACTTTCAGCCTGTAGTTGACGAGGCTGTAGCTCTTGTAAAGGAACTCCTTAACGTTCCTGAGGGTTACTCCGTGATTTTCCTTGGCGGTGGTGCCAGTCTGGAGTTCTGTATGATTCCTTATAACTTCCTGATTAAGAAAGCTGCTTACCTGAACACCGGTGTTTGGGCTAAGAAGGCTATGAAGGAAGCAAAGCTTTTCGGTGAGGTAGTAGAGGTGGCTTCTTCAGCTGATGCCAACTATACCTTCATTCCAAAGGACTGGACAGTTCCCGCTGATGCCGACTATCTGCATATCACAACCAATAATACTATCTATGGTACTGAGATTCGCAAGGACCTCGACGTGCCCGTTCGCCTGATTGCCGATATGTCATCTGACATCTTCAGCCGTCCTGTTGACGTGGCTAAGTATGATGCTATCTATGCTGGTGCTCAGAAGAACCTGGCTATGGCTGGTGTTACCATCGTGATTGTAAAGGACGACGCTCTTGGTAAGGCTCCACGTGAGATTCCTACCATGCTCGACTATCGTACACACGTGGATAAGGGTTCTATGTTTAATACTCCTCCTGTAGTGCCCATCTACAGCGCGCTCGAGAATCTGCGCTGGATCAAGGCCCAGGGTGGTGTAGAGGCTATGGACAAGCTGGCTCAGCAGCGTGCAGAGATTGTTTACGGCGAGATCGATCGCAACAAGATGTTCAAGGGAACAGCTGTTGCTGAGGACCGCTCACTGATGAACATCTGCTTCGTAATGGCCGACGAGTATAAGGAGTTGGAGAAGGACTTCCTCGACTTCGCTGTTTCAAAGGGAATGGTTGGTGTGAAGGGTCACCGCTCAGTTGGTGGTTTCCGCGCTTCTTGCTACAATGCTCAGACCATCGAGGGTGTTAACGCACTCGTGGCTTGCATGAAGGAGTTTGAGGCACAGCACTAATACATTAAACATTAAAGATTAAACATTAAGATGAAAGTATTAGTTGCAACAGAGAAGCCATTTGCAGCAGCTGCTGTTAATGGTATCAAGGCAGAGATTGAGGCAGCTGGCAATGAGCTGGTGCTGCTCGAGAAATATACAGAAAAGGCTCAGCTGCTGAATGCAGTTGCTGATGCCGACGCGCTGATTATCCGTAGCGATAAGGTGGATGCAGAGGTTCTTGACGCTGCTAAGCAGCTGAAGATTGTGGTTCGTGCCGGTGCTGGTTACGACAACATCGATCTGGCTGCAGCTACAGCTCACAACGTGGTAGCCGAGAACACTCCTGGTCAGAACTCTAACGCTGTAGCCGAGTTGGTATTCGGTCTGCTGGTGATGGCCGTTCGCGGTTTCTACAATGGTAAGAGCGGTTCTGAGCTGCTGGGTAAGAAGCTGGGTATCCTGGCTTTCGGTAATGTAGGTCGCAATGTGGCTCGCATCGCCAAGGGCTTCGGTATGGACGTTTATGCTTACGATGCTTTCTGCCCTGCAGAGGTGATCGAGGCAGCTGGCGTGCATGCTGTTTGCTGCCAGGAGAAGTTGTTCGAGACTTGCGACGTGGTTTCACTCCATATCCCTGCTACTCCTGAGACCAAGCAGAGCATCAACGCTGAGCTGGTTGGCAAGATGAAGAAGGGTGGTGTGCTGGTGAACACTGCTCGTAAGGAGGTGATCAATGAGCCTGAGCTCATCAAGCTGATGGCTGAGCGTGAGGACCTGAAGTTCGTTACCGACATCATGCCTGATGCCAACGACGAGTTCCTGAAGTTCGAGGGTCGCTATTTCTCTACTCCTAAGAAGATGGGTGCTCAGACAGCCGAGGCCAACATCAATGCTGGTATCGCTGCTGCCAAGCAGATCAACGCATTCTTCAAGGATGGCGACACCAAGTTCCAGGTAAACAAGTAATTTACTAAAATAAAAGGTGCACAGGAGGGTAGAAGCCTTACTTGTGCACTTTTGTATTCTTACTAAAACCTTTTTTATTTTATGTATAGTGATCCTAAACAGTGCTTGTATTGCACTAATAATCAGACGCTTCACGACCTGATGATTGAGTTTGCTCAACTGTCGGTGTCGCGAGTTTTTCTTTTTAAGGAGCAAACCTATCGTGGTCGATGCCTGGTGGCCTATAAGGACCACGTGAATGATCTGAATGAGTTGAGCGACGAAGATCGCAATGCCTTTATGGCTGATGTGGCCAAGGTGACGCGTGCCATGCAGAAAGCATTCAACCCCGAGAAAATCAATTATGGTGCCTATAGCGACAAGCTGTCGCACCTGCACTTTCACCTGGCTCCCAAATATGTGGATGGCCCCGACTACGGCGGCGTGTTCCAGATGAATCCTGGCAAGGTGTATCTCACTGATGCCGAATACGCAGACATGATTGAGAAACTCAAGGCCAATCTTTAATCTTCAATGTTCAATCTTTAATTTTCAATATAAAACATGGCTATCATCAAACCATTTAAGGGTATTCGCCCACCAAAAGAGCTTGTAGAACAAGTAGAGAGCCGTCCGTACGACGTGCTGGACAGCGAAGAGGCGAGGGCAGAGGCTGGCGACAATGAGAAGAGTCTCTATCATATCATCAAACCAGAAATCGATTTCCCCGTAGGTACATCGGAGTATGACCCACGTGTGTATGAGAAGGCTGCCGAGAACTTCCAGAAGTTCCAGGATAAGGGTTGGCTGGTTCAGGATGCCGACGACCATTATTACATCTACGCACAGACGATGAACGGTAAGACACAGTACGGACTGGTGGTTGGCGCTTATGTAGATGACTACATGAAGGGCAACATCAAGAAGCACGAGTTGACCCGTCGCGATAAGGAGGAGGACCGCATGAAGCATGTGCGTGTGAACAATGCTAACATCGAGCCTGTATTCTTTGCTTATCCTGACAACGCTGTGCTCAACGAGCTGATTATGCGTTATGCTGCTACTGAGCCTGAATATGATTTCGTGGCACCTATCGACGGTTTCCGCCATCAGTTCTGGGTCATCAGCGACGAGAAAGATATGCATACCATCACTGAGCAGTTTGCCAAGATGCCTTCGCTCTATATCGCCGATGGTCATCACCGTTCAGCCGCTGCTGCATTGGTGGGTGCTGAAAAGCAGAAGCAGAATCCCAACCACAATGGTACTGAGGAGTACAACTACTTCATGGCTGTTTGCTTCCAGGCATCGCAGCTCACCATCCTCGACTACAACCGCGTGGTAAAGGACCTGAACGGTCTCTCATCAGAGGAGTTCCTGGCAGCTCTGCAGGTAAACTTCGAGGTTGAGGATAAGGGTACTGATATCTATAAGCCCCAGCAGCTGCACGAGTTCTCACTCTATCTGGATGAGCACTGGTATAGTCTGAAGGCTAAGGAGGGAACTTATGATAATACCGATCCTATCGGTGTGCTGGATGTTGACATCTCGAGCCGACTGATTCTGGATGAGATCCTGAATATTGGCGACCTGCGCTCTTCTCAGCGTATCGACTTCGTAGGTGGTCTGCGCGGCTTGAAGGAGCTGAAGCGTCGTGTTGACTCAGGTGAGATGCGCGCCGCATTGGCCCTCTATCCAGTATCTATGCAGCAGATTATGGACATCGCTGATAGCGGTAAGATCATGCCACCAAAGGCTACCTGGTTCGAGCCAAAACTGCGCTCAGGACTGGTTATTCACAAACTAAGCTAAATTTAATAATAGATGAAGACTAAACATATTACATATACCACTCAGGGCACATGTTCGAAACTGATTGACGTGACTGCTGATGAGAACGACGTAATACAGCAGGTGTTCTTCCTTGGCGGTTGCAACGGCAACCTGCAGGGAGTGAGCAAGCTGGTGTGCGGACAGAAGATTGACGACGTGATTCCCAAGATCAACGGCATCCGTTGTGGTGCCAAAGGTACATCATGCCCCGACCAGCTATGTCGCGCGCTAGAACAGTTGAAGAACGCTCCACTTGAGGGGTAAAAAAAGAAAAAGGTTTCGATGAATTTCGAAACCTTTTCTTTTGCTTTAGCGGAGAGTGAGGGATTCAAACCCCCGATACCCGAAAGGGGTATACCGGATTTCGAGTCCAGCGCGATCGATCACTCTGCCAACTCTCCAGTTGCTCTCGTTTTGCGATTGCGATTGCAAAGGTAATGCTTTTTTAGGAATTCACCAAACATTTTTTGGGGAAAATTTGAATTTTATTCGAATGACAGCTTTGAAAGACGATTACGCAGTTGATCGGCTTCTGATTTGCGGATGCTGAGCTTGATTTCGCACGTGTTATCGTAGGTTTGCGACACGATACGGGGCTGCATCTCCTTCACAATGCGCATCACATCGTTCATCATCGGATAGGCAAAAGAGTAGGTGATAACCTCTTCTACCTGACGTGTCTCAATCTCAGAGTGGGTGATGGCATCGGCAGCTGCTTCGCGATAGGCTACTATCAGTCCTGATGTGCCTAAGTTGACACCACCATAATAACGCACCACCACAATCAGAATGTCTGTCAGCTCATTGCTGTTGATCTGTCCCAGGATGGGTTTGCCGGCTGTTGATGAGGGTTCGCCATCATCATTGGCACGAAACTCCAAGCGCTCAGCACCAAGCATATAAGCATAACAAACGTGGCGGGCATCGTAATACTTCTTACGATAACCGGCTATCAACTCCTTGATTTCATCAAGTGTTTCTACATGATGAGCAAAGGCGAGGAACTTGCTACGCTTTTCAGTATAGTAGCCCTCGCCTTCGGTCTTAAGTGTCTTATATTCGTCTATCATTAGTTCTCGTACTCCTGCCAAGCCTTGATCTTGATGTCATCAATACTCATGGCAGTGAAGGCCTCGATAAATGCCTTGGCCAGACGAACATTGGTCATCAATGGGATGTTGTGATCGATGGCACCACGACGAATCTTGTAACCATTGGTGAGCTCGCGGCTGGTGTGGTTCTTTGGTACGTTGATAACCAAACCTACCTTATGCTGCGAAATCAGATCCATGACATTGTTCTCGCCATCCTCATCAGGCCATGCTACGGCTACTGCTTTCACACCGTTGTCGTTGAAGAACTTAGCGGTTCCGGCTGTGGCGTAGATGGTGTAACCCTTCTTAGCCAACTGCTGTGCGGGCTCCAGGAGTGAAACCTTGCCCTTGGCACCACCAGAGCTGATAAGTACAGCATCCTTAGGAATAGAGTAGCCTGTGGCAATCAGTGAGTTGAGCAGTGCCTCGTTCAGGTCGTCACCCAAGCAACCAACCTCACCAGTTGAGCTCATGTCAACACCCAGAACTGGGTCGGCATTCTGCAAACGAGCGAATGAGAACTGAGATGCCTTCACACCAATACGGTCGATATCAAACTCGCTCTTATTAGGCTTCTGGTAAGGAGCGTCGAGCATAATCTTAGTGGCAGTCTCGATGAAATTGCGCTTCAAGATCTTTGATACGAATGGGAACGAGCGACTGGCGCGCAGGTTACACTCGATCACCTTCACCTCGCGGTTCTTGGCCAGGAACTGGATGTTGAATGGACCGCTGATGTTCAATTCGGCTGCAATCTTATAAGCAATTTTCTTGATCTGACGAACGGTTGAGAAATAGATGTTCTGAGCTGGGAACACCATGGTGGCGTCACCAGAATGAACACCTGCATACTCTACGTGCTCTGAGATAGCATACTCAATCACCTCGCCCTTATCGGCCACAGCATCAAACTCAATCTCCTTGGTCTCAGTCATGAACTTAGAGACTACCACTGGGAATTCCTTAGATACCTCGGTAGCCATATTCAGGAAGCGATGCAGCTCCTCTTCGTCGTAGCAGACGTTCATGGCAGCACCAGAGAGTACATAAGAAGGACGCACGAGCACAGGATAACCTACCTTCTCAACGAAGTCCTTCACATCGTCGAACGATGTCAGTGCCTGCCAAGCTGGCTGGTCGATACCCAGTTTGTCGAGCATAGCTGAGAACTTATCACGGTTCTCTGCACGGTCGATATCCACTGGCGATGTGCCAAGCACGGGAACACCCTGACGGTGCAGCTTCATAGCCAGGTTGTTAGGAATCTGTCCACCTACAGAAACGATGACACCACGTGGTGACTCCAGGTCGATCACGTCGAGCACGCGCTCCAGTGAAAGCTCATCGAAGTACAGGCGGTCGCACATATCGTAGTCGGTTGATACCGTCTCAGGGTTATAGTTGATCATGATAGATTTGTAACCCAGCTTACGAGCGGTGTTGATGGCGTTAACAGAACACCAGTCGAACTCTACCGACGAACCGATGCGGTAAGCACCAGAACCGAGAACGATGACAGACTTCTCGTTATTATAATAATTAATATCGTGTGCAGCTACATATTTCTCACCTTCAGCACAGCCGAATGCAGGTACATGGGTGTAGGTGAAGTAGAGATAATTGGTGAGCTCAGGATGCTCGGAAGCAACAGTAGGGATGCGCTTTACTGATGGCATGATGCCGCGCTGCTTACGATACTTACGCACCTCGAGATTCTCCTTCTCCATGTTGGTGGCTGTAGATTTGATGACGAAGCGGGCAATCTGGAAATCGCTGAATCCGCAACGCTTAGCCTCGAGCAGCAGCTCGTCGGGCAGTTCTTCCAGCTTGTTGTACTTCTGCAACTCGTGCTTCAGGTCAACAATATGCTTCAGGCGCTCCAGGAACCAAACGTCAATCTTGGTGAGCTCCTCAATACGCTGGATGGTGTAACCCTCTTCTAGAGCCTGAGCGATGGCAAAGATGCGCAGGTCGGTAGGATTTGCTAGCTCCTCGTCAAGATTTTCGAACTTAGTATGGTCGTTGCCCACGAAACCGTGCATGCCCTGACCAATCATGCGCAGACCCTTCTGAATCATCTCCTCGAACGAACGACCGATAGACATGATCTCGCCGACAGACTTCATCGAAGAACCAATCTGACGGCTTACGCCAGCAAACTTGGTGAGGTCCCAACGAGGAATCTTACAAATCATATAGTCGAGCTGTGGCGCTACGTAGGCTGATGATGTGGTGCCCATCTCGCCAATCTGGTCGAGTGTGTAGCCCAACGCAATCTTAGCTGCAACGAAGGCGAGAGGATAGCCTGTGGCCTTTGAAGCCAGCGCTGAAGAACGGCTCAAGCGGGCGTTGATCTCGATGATACGATAATCATTTGTCTCTGCATTGAATGCGAACTGAATATTGCACTCACCAACGATACCCAGGTGCTTCACGCACTTGATGGTGATATCCTGCAGCATCTTAACCTGCTCCTCACGCAGCGAGCAAGTAGGCGCTACTACGATTGACTCACCAGTGTGGATGCCCAGAGGGTCGAAGTTCTCCATTGAGGCAACGGTGAAGCAGCGGTCGTTGGCATCGCGGATGCACTCAAACTCAATCTCCTTCCATCCCTTCAAGCTCTCCTCAACAAGAATCTGAGGAGCGAATGTGAAGGCCGACTCAGCCAGCTCGATGAATTTCTTCTCATCAGGGCAGATACCAGAACCAAGACCACCCAGAGCATAAGCCGAACGGATCATGATGGGGAATCCAATCTCGTGGGCTGCCTTCAGTGCATCTTCCATCGACTCTACAGCGTGGCTCACAGGAACCTTCAGGTCGATTTCAGCCAGCTTCTTCACAAACAGGTCGCGGTCTTCTGTGTTCATGATGGCCTCTACGCTTGTGCCAAGCACCTCTACACCATACTCCTTCAGAGTGCCGTTCAGATAGAGTTCAGTACCACAGTTCAGCGCTGTCTGACCACCAAAGGCCAGCAGGATGCCGTCGGGGCGCTCTTTCTTGATGATTTCGGTTACGAAGTGCGTATTTACCGGCTGGAAATACACTTTGTCTGCAATACCCTCACTAGTCTGGATAGTAGCGATGTTAGGGTTTACGAGCACACTCTTGATACCTTCTTCTCTAAGTGCCTTGAGCGCCTGTGAGCCAGAATAGTCAAACTCACCTGCCTGTCCGATTTTCAAAGCACCCGATCCGAGTACCAAAACCTTTTTCAGTTCTTTTTTCATATACGTATTGGGTTTATTTTTTGGGTTTCATTATTCGCGTGCAAAGGTACGAAGATTTATTTAAACTGCCAAGAATCTGTTCTTGTAAAGTGTTAAAAAAGGGACTCTACTTTATAAAAAGTGAGCCCCTTTAGATATAAACTTAATGTTTATGCGATTTACTCATAATATGTAATAGTACGGGTGACTTCGATCTCCTGACCCATCATACTCATCTTGCGACTGATCCAATTGCCTTTGTCGTCGAACTTGTAATCCGTGAAAGGCACCTCAACATCTTGTCCCATCATGTTCATCTTCTGAGCCTTTACCTGGCCGTTCTCGTCGTAAACGAGCGCCTGAACAATCTCCTGACCCATAGCGTCGATGGTTTGCTTTATCAGCTTGCCGTTCTCCCAGGTGAACTTCACAGCAACACTCTGGCCCTGCATGCTCATGTTAGCACTCTGGATGTAGCCGTTCTCATCATACTTCGCGTCGGTGAGACCTTCCTGCTGCATCTTGCCGTCTTCGGTAAAGGTTGTGTTACGGGGCATACCCATTACAGTCATGCTGATTGACTTAACGTTGCCTTTGGCTTCATTAGCTTCAACGTCGTGGAACTTGGTTTGTGCCTGCATAGCCATTGTCATTGCCAGCATGGCGATCATCATTGTAAGTTTTTTCATTTTTTTAATTTTATTATTGGTTACACAATTAATAGTTGATACCGGCTGCAAAGGTAAAGCAAATTTTGTGAACCACCAAATTTTAAACCGTTTTTCTTGGTTTTTTATAAAACAAAAAGAAGCGAGCATTCACTGCTAGCTTCTTCATGTTAAAAAACTAAATTAATCAACCATAAACCTTAACCATTAAAATCGGGTGCAAAGGTACAGATAATATTTGAAATAAACAAATACCAAGTGTAATCTTAACAATATTTATATAATCTGCATACTAATGCAAAAATGACATACAAGCCCAGTCTTTATCGATGTTTTTCGCCGAAAGTGTCAGTCCCAGTGAGCGTGCTTTTTCGGCAATTATATCGCAATCGACTGAATAATAACCACTTAGGATAAGTGTGGCCCCTTCGTTCATTTTGCTAACAAACTTCGGCATATCGTTCAAAAGTATGTTTCTATTGATGTTTGCTAGCACAATATCGAATTTTCCGTCGATATGATCAATCACACTTGCATCACCCAAAAGTGATGTAAAACGATCATCCACACGATTGATCACAGCATTGTGGCGTGCATTATCCACGCTCCATTCATCAATATCATAGCCCACAGCCTCGGTAGCACCCAGTTTCAGTGCGCAGATAGACAGGATACCGGTACCTGTGCCGCAGTCGAGAACTCTTTTAGTTGTGAGCTGAGAGTTCTCGCCTTGCGAGTGACCAGAGGTCGAGCGGAGAGGTGAGAAGTATGATATGAGTTGCTTGCAAATCATGCGGGTGGTTTCGTGGGTGCCTGTGCCGAAAGCCAGTTTGGCATCGATTTCTATCTGAATCTCACTTTCTGTCTCAGGCAGATGGCGACCGTCATGAATGGTAAGCTTATCGGCAACCATAATCGGCTCGAAACCCTCCTGTTCCCACTGCTCGTTCCAGTCGCGATCTTCTGCCTCGCGTACATTATATATTATAGATGTATTCTCGAAAGGGAAGTCGGCGATACACGTGCGAAGAGTTTCTTCGTCAAAAAGCGACTGCTGCACATAGCCCTTCAATCCGTTTTCTGATTCTTCGAATGTTTCAAAACCAGCCTCGCCAGCCAGCGAAGCTAACAAGTCGGCAGCGTCTGCCGAATAGGGTGAAATGGTGAATTCTACCTCGAAATATTTCATATTATAGTTAATTTTTGATGCAAAATTACAAAAATTAGGGAAAATCCTATCATAAGTTAGGGTTTTTCCCTACTTTTGCAGCATAATTCGTAGTATTTTTGCAATGTGAATCATTAAATATAGAAGAAAATGAAAAAACTGTTACTGATTTCAATGCTGATCGGGGCCATCCCAATGTCGATGATGGCTCAAGATGACGACCTCTACTTCGTGCCCAAAAAGAAGAAGGCAACGAAAGTGGAGAAGGTGAAGGATATCGCCCCCGTGGTGGCTCCACAGCCTAAAGCCAAGAGCAGCTACGAGGTGATTGACGGTGATACTACCAACCTTGACGTGATAGACTTTACTGAAGGTAAGGGTATTTATCCTGCCGACTCACTGGAGACAGAAGATTTTGCTCTGACCAAGAACATGGTTCGCTTCGACGATTATGACGTGAGTGATAACGATGCCTTCTGGGCTGGTTATCGTGCAGGTCGCAGCACATGGATGTGGCACTCGCCTTGGTATTATGGTCGTTATGGCTGGTATGACCCATGGTATTATGGTTCATGGTATGGATATAGCAGTTGGTATAGTCCTTACTATTACAGCTGGTATGATCCTTGGTTCTATGGCTGGTACGACCCCTGGTACGGACCTTACTACGGTTACTACGGATGGGGCTGGCCTTATTATAGCTACGGTGGTTATGCTCATTATTATGGTGGCGGTTATGGTCGCAGTCACTACTACGGACGTACAGGCAACGCTGGTACTATCGACGTGACTGGTCGCACCAATTATCGTCCTGCACATCGCAACACTGTCAGTACGAATGGCGCTCGCATGAGCAGTCTGAGAGATCGCGCCTCTCGCATGGGTGGCAATCGCGTTTACACCAGTGGTAACACGCAGCGCAGCAACTCGGGCAACTTCAGTGGTCGTCGTGGTGGCAACACTAACTATTCTGCACCAACACGCTCTAACAGCAGCTATAGCAGCGGCAGCAGCAGCTTTGGTGGCTCTCACAGCAGCAGTAGCGGAAGCTTTGGCGGTTCGCGCAGCTCTGGCGGCGGAGGCGGTGGCTCACGCATGGGAGGACGTAGGTAATTGAAAATAAAAAAATTGAAGTATTTATGAAGAAGATATTATATGCAGCAATGGCGCTGGGCATGAGTTTGCCAGCAGTTGCACAGGATACATACGAGAGTGCCCGCTTGTTGGGCGATGACTTGAACGGAACAGCCCGCTATGTGGGTATGGGTGGTGCGATGGAGGCTCTTGGAGCTGATATCTCTACCATGGGTACCAACCCCGCTGGTATCGGACTCTTCCGCCATTCAACAGCCAGTCTGAGTTTCGGCCTTGTGTCGCAGGCTGATGCTAATAAGTTCGACGGACTGGGTAAGACCAACATGAGCTTCGATCAGGCTGGTTTCGTCTATTCAGCTCGCATCAGTCCACAGTCTATCATCAACGTGGGCTTCAACTACCACAAAGGTAAGAACTTCGACCAGATTCTGTCGGCTGCCAACCGCCTCATAGGTTGCTCGCAGAATGGTCTGACCTATACAAAATGGACTAAAGGAATCTATGATCTCGAAGAGAATAAGCAAGGAGATGTGATAGGATGGGAGCCTGGTACTGACTATCGCTCTTACTCTTTCAGCGAGGCCGATTACATGAACGCCAACGTGCTGATTTTGGATCCAAACAACGGAAAATTTTATGAAACTGTAGCTGATGCATACACTTTCGATCGTGCTCATCGTGGTTGGATTGCCGACTATGATTTCAACTTGAGTGGTAACTATAACGACCGATTCTTCTGGGGATTGACCTTTGGCATTAAGGATGTGCACTATAAGGGCTATTCTGAGTATGCTGAATCTCTGTATAGTTCAGAATATAAAAACGAAACAGGTTCTGTGGCCGTAGGCGATGAGCGTAGGATTACAGGTACTGGTTTCAACCTGAAGTTTGGTGCCATCGTTCGCCCCTTTGAGGAGTCGCCATTCCGCATTGGTGCCTATATCCACACACCCACCTGGTACGAACTCACCACACGCAACTCTAGTGTGATGGAGAATTATTCAAAGTATGGTGCATGGGATAAGGGGTACAGCGATCAGGAGTACGAATTTGCTTACCACACCCCTTGGAAGTTCGGCTTGAGTCTGGGTACCACCATTGGCACAGAGCTGGCTCTGGGTGCTACCTATGAGTATAGCGACTATAGTGCCAGTCAGAACCGCATCATCGATGGTTACGACTACTACGATAATGCCGAATCCTCTACTGACGATGCTATGAAGGTGAACACAGAGCGCTCGCTGAAGGGTGTTTCTACCTTCAAACTGGGTGCTGAGTATAAGCCCGTACCAGAGTTGGCACTGCGCTTAGGTTACAACTACCTGACCAGCGGCTACAAGATGGACGGTGTGCGCGATACGCAGGTGGATAGTCCTGGTGTGATGTACGCTTCTACCACCGACTACGTGAACTGGAAAGACACCCAGCGCCTCACCGTAGGTGTAGGATTCAAGGTGGGTAAGGTGAATATCGACCTGGCTTATCAGCTGAGCAAGACTGATGGTGAGTTCCATCCCTTCCAGGATTATTCAAGTATTGTATCATCTGCCATTTTCGACAGTGGTGTTACAAAAGTAACCAATAAGCGCAGCCAAGGCTTGCTAACTATCGGCTATACGTTCTGAAGAATGTAAAAATTAAAAAATGTAAGAATGTAAAAATGTAAAAATTGAAAGATTGAAGTATAAAAATACGGCTTATGCAAAATAAGCCGTATTTTTTTGGCTGTTTGCGCAAAAAGTGTTACCTTTGCCCACAGTGAAACTGTAAATAGTAAAAATCTAAATAAATATTCAATTAGTAAGATGAAAAAGCTTTTATTGGGAGACGAGGCTATCGCTCAGGGCGCCATCGATGCTGGTCTGAGTGGTGTTTATGCCTATCCCGGCACTCCATCAACCGAGATTACCGAGTATATCCAGGAGTCGCCTATTGCCAAGGAGCGCAACATCCATCGCCGTTGGAGCACCAACGAGAAGACGGCTATGGAGGCAGCACTCGGCATGTCGTACATGGGCAAGAGGGCGCTGGTTTGTATGAAACATGTAGGTCTGAACGTCTGCGCCGATCCATTTGTCAATTCGGCTATGACGGGTACTAATGGTGGCGTTGTGGTTCTGGTGGCCGACGACCCATCGATGCACTCATCACAAGACGAGCAGGACTCTCGTTTCTATGCTAAGTTTGCGATGATTCCCACGCTCGAGCCCAGCTCGCAGCAGGAGGCATACGATATGATGCAAGAGGCTTTCGACCTGTCGGAGCAGTTGCGTCTTCCTATTCTGATGCGTGTCACCACACGTATGGCCCACAGTCGTGCGGTGGTAGAGATAAAGGATGAGCCACGCCCACAAAACGAGCTCAACTATAATGCTCAGGCCAGCAACTGGGTGCTGCTTCCAGCTTTTGCCCGCAAGCGCAATGAGGTGGTAACAGGTCAGCAGCCTTTGTTGGAACAGATGGCTGTAGAGTCAAAATATAATAAGTATATCGATGCTGCCGACCACAAGTTGGGTATTGTAGCCAGCGGTTTTGCTTACAACTACCTGATGGAGTGCTATCCTGAGGGTTGTCCGTTCCCTGTGCTCAAGATTTCGCAGTATCCTATTCCCAAGCAGCTCATTCGCCGTATGACCGACGATTGCGAGCAGGTGCTGATAGCCGAAGAGGGTCAGCCCTTCATCGAGGATCAGGTGCGTGGTGTGATGCCAGGCAACGCTGTCATCAAAGGTCGCCTCACTGGTGAACTGCCTCGTACAGGCGAGCTCAATCCCGACTTCCTGAAGAAAGCCCTTGGCATAGAGAGCAGCGAGAGCTATGCACCATGCGAGGATGTAACCCCACGTCCACCTGCATTGTGTCAGGGATGTGGCCATCGTGATGTATATACCGCTCTGAACGAGGTGCTTCGCGAATATCCCAATGCCCGTGTGTTTGGCGATATCGGCTGCTATACCCTCGGATTTCTGCCTCCATACAAGGCCATCCATAGTTGCGTGGACATGGGTGCCTCTATCACTATGGCCAAGGGTGCCAGCGACGCTGGTCAGTGGCCTGCAGTAGCCATCATCGGCGACTCTACTTTCACCCACAGCGGCATGACCGGTCTGCTGGATGCTATCAACGAGAATGCCGACATCACAGTGATTATCAGCGACAACCTGACCACCGCTATGACAGGCGGACAGGATTCGGCTGGTACCAACAAGTTTGAGGCCATCTGTAAGGGCTTAGGTCTGAGTGAGGATCACCTGAAGGTGGTGAACCCCATACCCAAGAACATGCCCGAGATTACAAAAGCTATCCGTGACGAAATCAACTATCACGGTGTGAGTGTGATTATTCCTCGTCGTGAGTGCATGCAGACGCTGCAGCGCCATCTCAAGCAGAAAAAGGCAGCAGAGAAAAAGTAAAAGGGTAAAAAGGTAAAAAAGTAGAAAAATGAAAACAGATATAATACTTTGTGGAGTAGGAGGTCAGGGTATCTTGTCGATAGCCACTATCATCGGCGAGGCCGCTATGAAGGAGAACCTCTATATCAAGCAAGCCGAGGTGCACGGTATGAGTCAGCGCGGTGGTGATGTGCAGAGCAATCTGCGCATCTCTAGCAACCCCATTCAGAGCGACCTGATTGCTCTGGGTGGTGCCGACGTGATTATCTCGATGGAGCCTATGGAGGCGCTGCGCTATCTGCCATTTTTGGCTAAGGATGGTTGGATTATCACTTCGAGCGCACCTTTCGTTAATATCCCCAATTATCCTGATATTGAGAAGATTAAGCAGGATTTGAATGGTATTAAGAATGTGATTGTGCTGGATATCGAGCAGGCAGCCAAGGACAATGGTGTGCCCCGTTCGGCCAATGTGATTCTGCTGGGTGCAGCCCAGAAGGCACTGGGTATCGAGTATGATAAGTTGGAGGATGCCATCCGTCGTGTCTTCGCCCGCAAAGGCGATGCCATCGTCGAGGCCAACATCAAGGCGCTCGCCATCGGACGTGCGGCTCAGAAGTAGAATGTAAAAATTAAAAAATTAAAGAATTAAAAAATTAAAAAATCGAATGTTACCGACACCGATTAAAAGAGAAATAGTAGATTCGCTGATTGCTGAGCTTGGCATTAATGATTTTGCCAAGGCCACCATTCGTGAAGTGAAGCAGGTGGCAGCAAAGGCTGAGAAAGCGAGTGGGGTAGAGTTTATCAAGATGGAGATGGGTATTCCTGGATTGCCTGCCGCTCAGGTGGGTGTTGATGCTCAGATCAAAGCCCTCGAAGGTGGCATCGCCCATTCGTATCCTGATATCCAGGGAGCACCAGTTCTGAAGGAGGCTGCTTCGCAGTTTGTGAAAGCCTTTATTGGTGTAGATATCAAGCCTGAAGGCTGTGTGCCTGTCACAGGTTCGATGCAAGGCACCTTCGCCTCGTTCCTCACTTGTTCGCAGTGCAACAAACAGAAGGACACCGTGCTCTTTATCGACCCAGGATTCCCTGTGCAGAAGATGCAGCTGCAGGTGATGGGCGTGAAGTACGAAACCTTTGATGTTTACGACTATCGTGGCGATAAGTTGGGCGCCAAGCTCGAGAGTTATATGAGCAAGGGCAACATCTGCGCCATCGTTTATTCTAATCCCAACAACCCCTCGTGGATCTGTCTGCGTGAGGAAGAGTTGAAGACAATTGGCGAATTGGCCACCAAGTATGATGCTATCGTGATGGAAGATTTGGCTTACTTTGCGATGGACTTCCGCAAGGACCTCTCGAAACCCTTCGAGGCTCCTTATCAGGCCACAGTAGCGCGCTATACCGATAACTATATGCTGCTCATTTCAGGCTCAAAAGCCTTCAGCTATGCTGGTGAGCGTATTGGTGTGGTCTGCATCAGCGACCAGCTGTTCCATCGTCACTTCGACGACCTCTCGGCCCGCTATCAGGGTCTGCCTTTCGGTCCTGTGTTCTCTACCCGCATGCTCTATGCGCTGAGTAGTGGTACCAGTCATAGTGCCCAGTATGCGATGGCCGCTATGCTCAAGGCTGCTTACGAGGGTAAGTACAACTTCCGCCAGGAGGTGATTGTGTATGGTGAGCGCGCCAAGAAACTGAAGGAGATATTCTGTCGCCACAATTTCTATGTGGTTTATGATAAAGACCTTGATGAACCTATTGCCGACGGTTTCTATTTCACGATAGGTTATCCCGGCATGACTTCGGGCCAGTTGGCTAAGGAGCTGATGTACTATGGTGTGTCGGCCATCTGTCTGATCACCTGCGGTTCAGAGCAAGAAGGCTTGCGCGTGTGCACCTCGTTTATCGAGGATCATCAGTACGCCCAACTCGAAGAGCGTATGAAGGTATTTGAAATAAACAACCCTCAGTAGTTTTACTGAGGGTTTTTTCTTAATCGTTGTTCATGTCAACAGCTGTAAACTTAAAGTCGCTGTCTGCTATGTTTCGCACGTCGTAAGGTTTCTTGCTCTTCACCAAGTATTTGTTTTTCATCTTGACGAACTTCTTCTCAACCTTTTTGCGATCTGTATTGGCTATTACCACACAAGTGCGGTTGGGCAGGTTGCGCTGCTGTGCAAAGTATTCGCGCAGCTGATAGCTATAGTTATTGCGGCCAGCCAGCATCTTCTTTTTCTTGGTAACCCAAACGCTGTCAACCTTCTGTATATTTGTGAAATAAACCGTAGAATCATTGAATGAAGCTACGAATCCGAACATATACGCTTGTGGAACTTTTACATTTTGTGCCTGTACGTTAGTTGTGCCGGCAGCCATCATGGCGATGGCAAGTGCAATTTGTTTAATCAATCTCATTATCCTAAATATGTCTTTAAAAATTTGTTTGCCTTGCTATTTCTTAGCTTGCGGATAGCTTTTTCCTTGATCTGTCGTACGCGTTCGCGTGTCAATCCAAACTTGGAGCCAATCTCCTCGAGTGTGAGCTCGGGCTGGTTGATACCATAGGATGCTTCTACCACATTGCGCTCGCGCTCATTAAGTGCGTTCAGTGCGTTGCGAATCTCCGATCTCAGCGACTCTTCTACGAGCTCGTTGTCGGCCAGCGGTGCATCCATGTTTGGCATCACGTCGAGCAGACTGTTGTCTTCGCCATCTACAAACGGGGCATCCACACTGATCTGGTGACCGTTGATATTCATGGCCTCGTCTATCTTGTCATGTGGCAAATCCACCTTCTCAGCTATCTCTTCTATCGATGGTCGGCGCTCGTTCAGCTGCTCAAACCGGTTGATCTCGCGATTGATCTTGTTGACCGATCCTACCTGGTTCAGTGGGAGTCTTACGATACGACTCTGTTCTGAGATGGCCTGCAGGATGCTCTGGCGAATCCACCATACGGCATATGAGATAAACTTGAAACCGCGTGTCTCATCGAAACGCTCAGCAGCTTTCAGCAATCCCAAGTTGCCTTCGTTGATCAGGTCGGGCAGTGATAGTCCCTGATTCTGATATTGCTTAGCCACAGATACCACGAAGCGAAGGTTTGCCTTCGTCAGACGCTCCAGCGCTTTTTGGTCTCCTTTTTTGATGCGCTGGGCTAGTTCAACCTCTTCCTCTGCCGAGATCATGGTCTCTTTACTTATCTCCTGTAAATACTTCTCCAGAGCCGCACTCTCTCGGTTTGTTATAGATTTAGTGATCTTTAGTTGTCTCATCGTGGTAATATTTTTTTCAAGTTGAGCGCAAAAGTAAGACTTTTTCCTGAAACGACCAAAAAAAAGCCACGAATTTTGATGATTCGTGGCTCATTTTTATTAAATTCGGCTTATTCGTCCTCCAGAGGTACTGCAAAATAGCCTTTTTTGCCTGTAGGATAGATACCCTGAATGTAGAGTACAGGCTCCTTTGACATCGAGGCCGACTTCACAATCTCCTGCAAGTCGTTGATGCTCTTCACGCTCTGGTCGTTGATGCGCTGGATGATGAATCCCTGAGGTACACCAGCACTCTTCAGGCGTCCGCCGCTCACCTTCAGAATCTGCAGTCCGTAGCCGATGTTCAGCTGCTCTTTCTGCGAGTCGGTGATAGCGCGGAACTGTCCGCCCAGTACGTCGATGTCGGCATCTTTCACTACCTTGGTGTTACCCTTCTCGTTCTTCAGGGTCAGTGTGGCAGTCTTCTTCGACTTGTTGCGCAGATAAGTCACGTTCACCTTATCACCAGGACGCTTCTGTGCGATGATAGCCTGCAGGTCGCCCATGGTCTTCACCTTCTTGCCGTCAATCTCTGTGATCACATCCTCAGCCTGGAGGTTAGCTTCGTCAGCCGCACCATCTTCCACAACCTTGTCGATGCGCACACCTTCCATCGTGCCATAGTCCTTCACGTCTTTGTCCTGATCCTTCATAGCGTCGATATAGTCCTTCACGCTACCGCCCTGAATACCAATCATGGCGCGCTGGTAAGAACCGTAGTTCTTGAAGTCTTCCACAGCCTTGTTCATGATGGCAGTAGGAATAGCGAAACCATAACCGATGTTCGAACCAGTCTGTGAGTACAGCATGGCGTTGATACCAATCAGTTCGCCGCGTGTGTTCACGAGCGCACCACCAGAGTTACCCTGGTTGATGGCAGCATCAGTCTGAATCATCGACGAAACACCCTGACCCATAGAGCGTGCCTTAGCCGACACGATACCTGCGGTCACAGTGTTGTTCAGTCCGAGCGGGTTACCTACAGCCAGTACCCATTCTCCTACGCGAACGTCATCGCTGTTGGCAATCACGATGGCAGGCAGATTCTTGGCATCAATCTTGATAAGTGCCAAGTCGGTAGATTTGTCGGCACCTACCACGCGAGCTGAGTATTCTTTCGAATTCTCATTGAGCGTAACGGTCAACTCGTCGGCACCATCCACCACGTGGTTGTTGGTCACGATATAACCATCAGCCGAGATGATAACACCCGAACCTGCAGCAGCGCGCTTAGGTGTCTGTACCTGGCGCTGGCGACGACCGCCATTGCCCTGTCCCTGTCCGAAGAAGCCTCCGAATGGGTTAGAGAAGAAATCCTCGAAGGGGTCGCTATATTCTACCGTCTGTACCTTAGAGTTCTGTACAGATTTAATGTAAACTACCGATGGCAGCGCTTTCTCGGCTGCATAGGTAAGGTCCACTGGCTGACCAGCAGGAGCTGCAGTCATCGATGTAACGATAGGAGCAGGTGCAGTAGCTGCATTAGTTTTAGCGAATGCTACTACTGAAAGAGTCAAAGCAACAGCGCATACGGCTGGAGTTGCTACATTTACGATCTTTTTCATATTCTCATTCATTTTTTTAATGTTTAAAATTCTACGATCAAAGTTTTATTTTTCGTTTCACGGTGCAAAAATAAGTGCATTATTTGAGATTCTGACAATTTGTCACAAAGATTTGTCCCAATTTAACAATTAGGCCTGAATGCTTAACGAGCATTTGCGATTAACACTTTATTTCTTAAATAACTGACAAATTTAAGTATTTATTATGATTTTAGTTGCATATTTTTAATTATGAGTATAATTTTGAGCATAATATTCTTGATTTATGAAAAATATTGGTATCTTTGCAGGCAGAAAACGCACTGCAACGGTTTGTCGCTGGCGCTTCTGAAAGGTCGCGCGAGAGGAAAGTCCGGGCAGCATAGGGCGCTCCACTTCTGAAAGTAGAAGCTATTGGTGACAGTAGGTGCCGGCAGAAGAAAATAACCGCCTTGCTTTAGCGCAAGTTGGAGTAGGGTAAGGATGAGAAGGTGGTGTAAGAGACCACCAGCCAGCGGGTGATCGTTGGGCTGTGCCGACTGGGGGCTGCAAGTTCATGTAAACCATCGTCTGAGGGTAGCCCGCCCGAGTAATACGGTGGAGGGTAGAACGCTTGAGCCATGAGGTGACTTATGGACTAGATAAATGACAAACGCCGCTTTCGGGCGGTACAGAACCCGGCTTATAGGTGCAGTGCTTTTTTTTAGAATTATGAAGTTTAGCCAGATATATCGTACACTTGTTTTAGCCATTCGTTTCTTCACCACGAAACGAGTGATGACGCAGGCGTCGGCGCTCACTTATTCCACGCTGCTGGCCATTGTGCCCATTCTGGCGGTTGTATTTGCCATAGCGCGTGGATTCGGATATAATAAGTATATTGAAATCTGGTTTCGCGACGCGCTCTCGTCGCAGCCTCAGGTGGCCGATACGCTGACGGATTTTGTCAACAGCTACCTGATTCACACGCAGAGTGGCATCTTCCTGGGTGTAGGCTTGCTCTTCATGCTCTACACGGTGCTGATGCTGGTAAACAATGTTGAGGAGACGTTTAATGAGATATGGCAGGTGAGCAATTCGCGCCCCATCATGCGCTCGCTCACCAACTATATGGCGATGTTCTTTATTTTCCCCATCATGATTGTGGTGTCAACGGGTGTATCCATTTTCATGGCCACCATTGCCAAGCACACCGATGGGTGGCTGATATTAGGACCAGCGGTTCACTTTCTGCTCGACCTCTCGCCTTATCTGCTGCTCTCAGTATTGTTTGTCGGCCTCTATGTCTATATGCCCAATACCGATGTGAAACTGAAGAGCGCCATCGTGCCAGGCATCATGTCGGGTATCGCCATGCAACTGCTGCAGCTGTTCTACATCCACTCTCAGATCTGGGTGACGGGCTATAACGCCATCTACGGTTCGTTTGCAGCCCTGCCGCTGTTTATGCTCTGGCTTCAGATTTCGTGGACCATCTGTCTGTTTGGTGCGCAACTCACTTATACCAACCAGAATCTGGACCGTATTGGTATCAATCTGGATGAGATTATCATGCATCCGCTGGTTGATATGACGGATGATGAAACAGACGAAGCGGCCAGAGAACTTTACTCCGACCGCCTCGACTCACTTTGATCAATTTATCTTTATTGCTTCAGCAAGTATGCCTTGAAGTCAGCAAAATCCTTGCTCATTGCCACGCTTTGCTTTTCGCCTCGCATGAAGGCCGCTAAGCGCTCGGGTATCTGTGTGTCGATGCCCAGAATTTCATCCACCTTCTCCTTGAACTTTGCAGGATGGGCTGTCTCGCAGAACACGCCTATCTCGCCTGGCTGCAATCCATCTACCAGTGCCTGATAGCCGCAAGCGCCGTGAGGGTCGAGGATATAACCTGTGGCCTGATAGCACTCACGCATGGTCTGCTTGATCTGTTCGTCGCTATAGGTAGCACCGCTGATGAGCGATGTGATACGCTCATGACTCTTGTCATAGAGGTCGTAGATACGTGCAAAGTTAGATGGGGCGCCCACGTCCATAGCGTTGGCCAGCGTCTGCTTTGATGGTTTAGGCTCATATTTGCCTGTCTGCAGATATTTGTAGAAGATATCGTTGGCATTGTTGGCAGCGATGAAGCGCTTGATGGGCAGTCCCATCTCGTGTCCAAACAGCGCCGCACAGATATTACCGAAGTTGCCCGATGGCACACACATCACTAACTGAGAACTCTTCAACTTTTCCTTCAGTCGGGCGTAGGCATTGAAGTAGTAGAAGGCTTGGGGCAGGAAGCGGGCCACGTTGATAGAGTTGGCCGATGTCAGCTTCATGTGGTTGTTCAGTTCCTCGTCCATGAAAGCACTCTTCACCAGCGCCTGGCAGTCGTCGAACACGCCGTCCACCTCGATGGCAGTGATGTTCTTTCCAAGAGTGGTAAACTGGCACTCCTGAATGGGGCTCACCTTTCCTTTAGGATAGAGCACATACACGTGGATGCCTTCTACGCCCAGGAATCCGTTGGCCACAGCCGAACCCGTATCACCGCTGGTAGCCACCAGCACGTTCACCTGCTGGCGGTTGGGTGTCTGGTTGATGAAATACTGCAGCAGTCGCGCCATAAAGCGTGCACCCACATCCTTGAAGGCGAGGGTAGGACCGTGAAAAAGTTCCAGTGTGTAGATATTGTCTTTCACGTTCACCACTGGGCAGTCGAACTGCAGTGTGTCATATACGATATCGTGCAGCGCATCAGGATCTACATCTTCGCCAAAGAAGGCATTGGCCACAGTGTAGGCAATCTCCTGAAAGCTCATCTTCTCTATATTCTCGAAAAACTCCTTGGGCAGCTTGTTGATACGCTCGGGCATATACAGACCGCGATCTTCAGCCAGACCTTTTACAACTGCTTTCTGCAGGTCGGCAATTGGAGCTTGATTATTCGTACTATAGTACTTCATTATTTTGAAATTTAAAGATTTAATAATGTAATAATGTAAAAATTAAAGCTTCATGAATTCTTGCATGAATTCTTGCAGCTTCAGCAGTCCGTAGGCGCCGTAGGTGCAGCTCACTTCGTCGTACTCTTTCACCTCGTCGGGCTCTATGCCGTCATACCAGAAGATGAATGGCACGGGCTTGCCTACGTGGATGCGAAGTTCTACAGGTGTGAGATGGTCGGGCAGCACAGCGATGGCTACAGGCTCATTCATCTCTTTCACCTTTTTATAAATAGGTTTGATGAGTCGCTCGTCCAGATATTCGATGGTTTTGAGTTTCAGTTCCAGGTCGCCGTCATGACCAGCCTCGTCGCTCGCTTCCACATGCACAAACACAAAGTCGTCGTGCTTCAGTGCGTCGATAGCAGCCTGCGCCTTACCTTCGTAGTTGGTGTCGGCCAGCCCGGTGGCACCCTCCACATCAATAATCTTCAAACCAGCATAATGCCCGATGCCACGAATCAGATCTACGGCTGAGATGACAGAACCCGATTTAATCTCAGGATACTGCTGCATCAGCGTCTCCATTGAAGGGCGATAGCCGCCGCTCCAAGGCCAGATACTGTTGGCCTGACGAGCACCATGTTCAGCACGCTCCTGATTCAGCTGGTGTGCTGTCAGCAGCGGTTGCGACTTGAGGATGAGCTCGTTCAGCAAGTCGGCCGTCTCCTTCGCCGACAACGCTCTCTCATCCCTCAACACTGAACACTCATCACTCAACACTTCCTCGGGTTTAACCAATAATGGGCGCCAAGGCTCATTAGGATGATCATGGGGTGGGGCGCACACGATGTGCTTGTTGCCACCCTTGATAATCAGCAGATGACGATACTGTATGCCGGTAATAAATTTCACACGTTCGCAACCATATCGCACGTTGATGGGTTTGGCCAGCGTTTCGTTCAGATAATCAATCAGTTCGCGGGCATCTTCCGTCTCCAGGTTACCACCATTATGGGTCACGATAACCCCTTTCTCCAGCGTGATGATGTTGCATCGCAGCGCCAGGTCGTCGTCGGCCATCTCGTAGCCGATAGAGGCCGCTTCGAGCGGTCCGCGACCTTCATACACTTTATTCAGGTCGTAGCCCAAGATGGCTGTGTTGGCCACTTCGCTACCAGGCAGAAAACCTTCAGGTATAGTGATTAATCGGCCGCATCGGCCCTCGCTAGCCAACTGGTCCATCATCGGCTTGTTGGCATATTGCAATAGCGTCTTTCCCCCTAATCTCTCAACGGGCAAATCCGCCATACCGTCCCCTAGTATAATAATATGTTTCATAAATTAGATATTAGCGATTGACATGATGTTTGCGAAGACACCGGCTGCGGTTACGCTGGCACCAGCGCCGTAACCCTGTATCAGCATCGGGTACTCCTTATAGCGCTCAGTGGTGAGCAGTACGATGTTGTTCGAGCCCTCCAGGCGATAGAACGGATGATTGCTGTCCACCTCCTTCAGCGCCACATTGGTCTTGCCATCCTCCATCGTGGCCACAAAGCGCCAACGCTTACCCTCGGCCTCCAACTTCTGTCGGCGCGACTCAAAGTCGGCATCCAGCTTAGGCAGAGCCTTCCAGAAGTCGTCCACGCTACCTTCAAAATAATCGCTGGGCACAAACAGATGCTTCTCCACATCCGTCTGCTCCACCTGATAGCCAGCTTCGCGCGTCAGGATTACCAGCTTGCGAATCACGTCAGTACCACTCAGGTCGATGCGTGGGTCGGGCTCACTGTAGCCCTGCTCCTTGGCGCGACGAACAGTCTCAGAGAAAGGCACGTCGGCAGCTATCTCGTTAAATATGAAGTTGAGCGTGCCGCTCAGCACAGCTTCGATTTTCAGTATCTTGTCGCCTGAGTTTCTCAGGTCGTTGATGGTTCCGATGATAGGCAGTCCGGCACCCACGTTGGTTTCATAGCGGAACCATACGCCACGATTGCGCGCCGTCTGCTTCAGTTTCATATAGTTGGCATAATCGCTTGATGCCGCAATCTTGTTGGCAGCAATCACGCTGATGTTGTGCTCCAGGAACTGCTGATACAGTGCAGCGATATCCTTGCTGGCCGTACAGTCCACAAACACACTATTAAAGATGTTCATGCCTATCACCTCGTCGCGTAGGCACTTGCCCTGCGCTTCGGGTGCTTTCAGCAGTTCGCGATAGTTCTCCAGGTCGATGCCGTCGCGGTTGTAGATGCCCGCCTTCGACGAGGCGATGCCCACCACGTTCAGCTTCAGTCCGTTGCGCTGCATCAGCGTCTCATACTGACTGCGAATCTGCTCAATCAGTTTGCCACCCACGGTACCCACACCGCAGATAAACAGGTTGAGCACCTTGTATTCTGAGAGGAAGAACGAGTCGTGCAGCACATTGAGCGACTTGCGCAGGAACTTGCCATCCACTACAAACGAGATATTGGTCTCCGATGCACCCTGTGCGCAGGCTATCACGCTGATACCACTACGGCCCAGTGTGCCAAACAGTTTACCGGCGATACCAGGCGAGTGCTTCATGTTCTCACCCACGATGGCGATAGTGGCCAGTCCGCTTTCAGCGTGCATGGGGAACATGGCGCCCGTTTCAATCTCCTTGGCAAACTCAGCGTTCAGCACCTCTACAGCGTCGGCAGCATCCTCGTCGCGCACACCGATAGAGGTAGAGTTTTCTGATGATGCCTGCGACACCATAAACACGCTGATACCCTTGTTGGCCAATGTCGTAAAGATGCGTCGGTTCACACCAATCACACCCACCATCGAGAGTCCTGTGACGGTGATAAGCGTGGTGCCCTTGATACTACTGATACCCTTGATAGGCTTCTGGTCGTTCTCAATATGATCCTTGATGAGCGTGCCTGGGTGTTCAGGGTTGAATGTATTTTTAACCTTGATGGGGATATTCTTTATACATACGGGGTAGATGGTTGGCGGGTAGATCACCTTGGCGCCAAAGTTACACAGCTCCATCGCCTCGATATAGCTCAGTTCGTTGATGGTGTAGGCCGTTTTAATCACGCGCGGGTCGGCCGTCATAAATCCGTCCACGTCGGTCCATATCTCCAGCACTTCGGCGTCCAGCGCTGCTGCGATGATGGCAGCCGTATAGTCACTACCGCCACGCCCCAGGTTGGTGGTCTCGCCTGTGTCCTTATCGCGACTGATAAAGCCAGGCACCACAGCCACATCGGGCATATCCTTAAAAGCCTCGCGCACCAGCTGGTTGGTCAGGTCGGCCACCAGGCGATGCTTGCCGTTTTTCTTTTCTGTGCGGATAAAGTCGCGACTGTTCATGCGGCGTCCGCCTTTGAACATCGCAGCCACGATGTTCGATGATAAGCGCTCGCCGTAGCTCACGATGGCGTCGCCCGTCTTGTTCGACAGGTCGTGAATCAGATACACACCATAATAGATACTCTTCAACTGGTCGAAGAGCTGATCCACCTTATTAAATAAATCCACGCGTTTTTTGTCGTCGGTGATGATGGTGTCTATCATCTGGTGATGCCTTGTCACCATCGCGTCGAATTCTTCACGCCACCTGTCATCACCCTTCAAGGCCAATTGTGAGGTTGATATCAACTTATCGGTGATACCGCCCAGCGCGCTAACTACTACTACGACAGGTTGCGTCCGAGCCTCTGTCTCAACGATTTTTTTTAAGCTAAGAATGCTTTTTACGGAACCTACGGACGTTCCGCCGAATTTCAATACTTTCATATTCCTATGCAATTTATCTTGCCTCAGGCGGTACCCTTAAACAAGCAGGGCTTCATCCACCGGCGCTGCAAAGGTAAGTGTTTTTGTTTAAACAACAAAATTTTTGAAAGTATTTTTAGCGATTTGCTTTCATTTTATCATTATAGCGGTATAAATTCTTCCACTTTTAATACCCAGGCGGCGGGCCGAGAAGAATTGGTCGTAGTGCTGATGAGTGCAAACGGCAGCTATCTCGATGTTGCTGGCGCTGATGCCAGCCTGTTGCATGTCGAGCGCATTGGCTTGCCAAAGGTCTATGTGCCATTTCTGGGCAGGTCGATGGGCTATCCGGCTCATGTCGAAGTGTGCTTCTGCAAACGCCTCATACACCTCGTCGCCCACTTCGAAGGCATCGGGCCCGATGCTTGGTCCTATCACCACCTTCATGTCGGCAGGGTTCGAGCCGTAGCGCTCTTTCATGGCCGCCACCGTCTTCTGTCCGATGTGTGCCACAGTGCCTCGCCATCCGGCGTGAGCGGCAGCTATCGCACGCGTGTGTGCATCATATATTAAAATAGGTACGCAGTCGGCTGTTGAAACGCCGATACACGTGCGGGGCAGGGCAGTGATGAGCGCGTCGATACCATCAAACTTATCACCCAGATTGTCGGCCGTTACCTCCGCCACCTTCGTGTCGTGCACCTGCCTGGGCAATACCAGATGCTGGTTGTCGATATCCAGCATCTGGCATAGCGCCTGTCGGCAGTCGGCTATATGCTTGGGGTCATCATCCGTGTACCAGGTGATGTTAAACCCGTCGTAGGGCTTGTCCATATCCACCAGTCCTCTCTCCGTAGAGAAGGCGATGACGTCGTGCTCTTTCAGTAGATGCAGCATCCCAATCAGTCTATTTTATTCGCCAAAGATTTCCTTCAGTTTGCTCTGCAGTCCCTCAGCGCGCAGTCCGCGAGCCACAATCTTTCCCTGTGGGTCGATGAGCACGTTGTCGGGGATGCTGTTCACACCGTAGATGCCTGAAGCAACGGTTCTCCAGCCCTTCAGGTCAGAGAGATGAATCCAAGGCATCTGCAGGTCGGTGATGGCCTTCAGCCAAGGCTCCTTCTTGTTGTCGAACGACAGTCCTACAATATCAAATCCCTTAGCGTGATATTTCTCGTAAGCCTTCACCACGTTAGGCATCTCAGCACGACAAGGTCCGCACCACGAAGCCCAGAAGTCCACCAGCACCCATTTGCCCTTACCTACATACTCGCTCAACTTGTGCATCTGGCCGTCGGCATCAGGCTCCTCCAGGTCGGTAAACTGCTTGCCGATGATGGCATTCTTCTTCATCATCTCGGCATACGTCTCCAGCGCCTCTTTCACGTTGGGGTGGTTAGCCCATACAGGTTTGGTGTCCAGAATCTTCTGCAGCTTCTCCATACCGAAGTGCTCCAGATACTCATCCACAAAGGCAGCAGGAATCATGGTGTTCACCTCGTCGGTGAAGATTTTCTCCAGTCCCTTCTTGGTGTCCAGTGTATATCTGGCGTGCATGTCCAGATCGTAGCGCACCAGTCGCTCGTTCTGTGCTGAGCCCTTCAGTGTGCTGTCGTTCAGGTTCACTGTCACGGGCGTGCCGTCGTTCACGAATGGTGTCATCCATCCCAGGTTCTCACTCTTCACGTTCAGCACAGCGTCCTTCTGGGCAGTACCACTGATGCTGAATTTGCCGTTCTCCACCTTTCCAGTCAGCATTTTGCGTGTCTGGAAGTTTATCAGTATCACGGTCGAGCCATTATCCTTGCTCACGCCATTCACGGTGAAGTTCACCTCTTGGGCCTGCGCCCCTACAGCCATCATCAAGGCTGCTGCAATCATTGCCTTTTTCATCTTTTTATTTTGTATTGATGTTAATATTCTGAATAATTGGCTGCAAATTTACGAAAAAAGCTTGTAAAAGCGAAGCTATTTTGGAAGATTAACGCAATTCGGCCTGAAATAAAGGCATTGCGGAATTTGTCCGTAAAGGAAAGAGACTACCTGGTTGTAGCAACCAATGGTAAATGTTGAATTGGAACACAAAAGATGATTTCAAAATCAATTGTTTTTTTCAAACCTGTGCCTCAATAATTCACACCTTTTTTGTATCTTTGCAGCATCAAACGATAAAAAATAGTATGTAAATGTTTGATGGATAAGAAAAAAGTTGTATCTTTGCAGAATGTATTAGAATTAATCAATTATGAAACAGGATCAGATTGTAATCTATCAGACGGAAGACGGACAGACGCAGATTGATGTCCGCTTGGAGAATGAGACGGTATGGCTTAACGTATCTCAGATGGCATCTCTCTTTAATAAAGAGGATTCAAACATCAGAAGACACGTGTTAAACGCATTTAAAGAAGGTGAATTGGAAAGAGATAATAATAACGTGCATTTTTTACACGTTAATGGTGTGAAAAAACCAGTGCCTTATTATAGTCTCGATGTCATCATCTCAGTAGGTTATCGCGTTCATAGCCAACGTGGTACTGCTTTCCGTATCTGGGCACGAAAGATTATCAAGGACTATCTTGTTAACGGCTATGCCGTTAACAAGCGCATACATAGTGAACAGATAGGCGAGTTGCGCCAGCTGGTAGGTATGCTGGGGCGCACAATTCAGAATCAGACCTTGCTGTCGAATGATGAGACCAATGCACTTTTTGAGGTGGTGACAGATTACACTTATGCCCTCGATACCCTCGATAACTATGATTACGAGCGACTCTCTATCGATAAGACTACAAAAGAAGAGCCTTTCCATGCAACGTATGAAAATGCAATGGAGGCTATTAATGGTTTGCGAGAGAAGTTTGGAGGTTCTGCTCTTTTTGGCAATGAGAAGGATGATTCCTTCAAGAGCAGTATTGGCCAGATCTATCAGACCTTTGGAGGCGAGGAACTCTATCCAAGTGTCGAGGAGAAGGCAGCCATGTTGCTCTATTTGGTTACAAAGAATCATTCCTTCAGCGATGGCAACAAGCGCATTGCAGCCACTCTGTTCTTGTGGTTCCTGAATAATAATGGTATTCTCTATCGTGCTGATGGCTCAAAGCGTCTGGCAGATAATACCCTCGTCGCACTAACTCTGATGATTGCTGAGAGCAAGACAGAAGAGAAAGATGTGATGGTAAAAGTGGTGGTGAATTTGATCAATCAGAAGAACTAGTTACAAGGAAAAGGCGCCAATGATGAAGAGCAACTTCAGAGTTTTTTACAAAAATGTTGCTATTTTGTTACTTTTTCACTATATTTGCACCCGATATATTATCAACCTTTAGAATTATGAAGAAAATCTTTCAGTGGGCACTGGTAGCCCTTCTCTGCACTTACAGCGTAGATATGCTGGCTGCAGGCACAACCATTAACTATCGACTGGCCACAGCCTCCGAGACCCGCCAGCTGATGCAGTCCAACACCGATTACTATGGCAAAATGAACCAGATGGATATCGACTGGCGCGTAAGAAAAGATGGCGGTACGCTCGACGAACTGAAGGCGATGGCCCAGCAACAGGCGCGCGACTGGACTGACGCTGAACGCGATTTTATGGCGACGGTGATAGGCATGGTCACCGACAGTCTGAACAGCATCGGCTGCCAACTGCCTGTGCCTTCTGAAGTCATATTCGCCAAGACCACCCAGCAAGAAGAAGGCGGTGCGGGCGGCTACACCATTAAGAATATCATCTTTCTGGGCGAGATGTCGGTACAGGCCTGTATGCCCGATACCGCCAGGACAGCCCAAGAGAATCAGCTGCTGCAGAGATGGTTTGCCGAGTTGGTCGCCCACGAGCTGTTCCACTGCGTCACCCGCCACTCACCAGTCTTCCGTCAGAAGATGTATGCGCAGATAGGTTTTACGGTGATGGATCACGACATCACGTTTCCCGAAGCCATCAGCAAGCGCATGATTATCAATCCCGATGTAGAACACATCGATAACTATGCCACCTTTACCATTAATGGTGAGAAGCGTCGCTGCGAGCTGATAGTGCTTTACGAAAAGTCGTGGGCCGAAGCCAGTGCCGAAAAGGGCAATCAGATTGTCTTCTTCTCTTTTCTCAAGCCCGTCCTTGTGCCGCTCGATGATATGACTAAGGTTTATGATATCACCGAAGCGAGCGATTTCTGGGATGCAGTAGGTCTCAACACCAAGTATGTCATTGCCCCCGAGGAGTGCATGGCCGACAATTTCTCGTATGCCGTCATCCGAGGCATGAATCCCGCCACGCCTTACCAATCACCCCAACTCATCCGAAACATCATCACCGCCCTGAAGCAGTTATGAAGTTTTCCTTCTATCTAGGCAGCGTCATCACGAAGCGAGCGCCTGGAGCATAAGTGGTGTCTAGAACGATGTCGCCACCCAGTCGGCGTGCCTGACTGCGCGCGATGGTCAGTCCGATGCCTGTGCCGTCATAATATTCGTCTAACTGCACAAACTCCTCAAAGATGTGCTCAGCCTCTTCTGCAGGCACTCCGATGCCTCGGTCTTCTACGGCAAACACCACACTCTCGTCGGTTGTCGTCACGCAGAGGCGGACCTGTTTTTCAGCGCTCTTGGCAGAGTATTTGATGGCATTGTCGAGCAATAGCGACAAGGCGCGCGAAGCCGTATCGATATGCGTGAGCAGCGGCGTTGCCCCCACCTCGTTGGTCATCTCCAGTTCAAAGTTCACATCCTTCTGTTCAGCTATACCAGCCTTGCTGATGGTGAATCCAGTCAGCTCCACAGCAGTAGTCTGGTCCGTACGGTTGATCACCGATTGGCTGTTGGCATCGCTCAGGTCGAGCATCTTGTTCACCAAGCCCGTGATGCGGTCAGTGTTTTCCACGATACCCTGTTTTATCTGTATTTTCTCATCATCGCTCAGTTCCACGCCTGGCATAGTGATGATCTGTGTGAATCCACTCAAGATATTCAGTGGCGTACGTATCTCGTGCGAAATCTGCTGGATAAAGTTGCTTTTCATTTTCGACGACTCCTGCGCCCGTTCGTTCGCTTCGGTCAGTTGCTGCAGCGAGTCCATCAGCTCTTTGTGACTCATCTCCATGATGTGGTAGTTAGTCTCCAGCATGGCGTTGGTCATGGTCAACTTTTCCAATGTCTCCTGTTGCTCCTGATGACTCATCTCCATGATATGGTAGTTAGTCTCCAGCATAGCGTTAGAGAGAAACAGGCGTTTGCGAGCCTTTTTCAGCTGGTACATATAGAGAGCGGTGTACACCGTTGATACAGCTCCTAAGAGCATCATTAGTTTTATATAAGTAATATACATTGTGTTGATATCCTGAAAATTCAGGCGCAAAGGTACTAAAAAAGCGCCAAACAGCACACTGTTTAACAGATTTTATATTTTAACCACATTCATTCTGATTGCAGGCCTTATTTTTATTATTTTTTTTAAAAAAAATCCGTTTTTTGTTTCTTAATAGAAAAAAAAATGTGTAATTTTGCCGCGTTTTTGCGGTTTAAGGGTATTGTCTATTAATCGCAGTCGACATTAATTATTACTTAAAACAGTAAATTATGAACGAAACAAGCATTAAAAAAGAAAGGTATTGTAAACCTGCGATGAAGGTTTACCAGTTGAATAATCAGCCTTGTCTGCTGGTAGGCAGCAACGGTAACAGTCTCCCCGACGGAACGCCAGGACAATCATTCTGACACCGCAGGACGACAGAGAGATTGAAAGTAATAAACAATCAAATAATAATCAACAATGAACATCAAACATCTATTCTACCCGCTGTCAATCGCATTGGCAGCGATGACGATGACGGCCTGCAGCAACGATGACGACGCGGCCGTAGAGGCCGGAGTGACAGGCACATTCCAGGTGAGCATCAACGTGGGACCAACCGCACAGACCCGCGCCATCAGCGTGGGCGGCAACGACGGCCACACGCTCTATACCAACTGGGACAAGAATGACAAGGTTCAGGTGGTGAAGGAGGGTGCAACCACCACAGCCGGCACACTGACCGCCAACGTAAGCGCGGGCAACTCGGCCTACGCCACACTGACGGGTGAACTCACAGGCACCTTCGCCGCTGGCGACAATGTGACGCTCCACTACCACACTGCCAGTCTGGACTACACTGGTCAGAAGGGCACGATAGCCGACGTATCGACCAGCAAGAGCTACCTCACAGCCACATCGACCGTGAAGCAGATAGGTCAAACTACGGGAACGGTTAAGGACGAAACTAACAATTACCTAGTGATGAGCGATGCCGCCTACGAAGCCCAGCAGGCCTACCTCGACATCACATTCACCAACGACGCAGGCCATGCCCTCGCCATCACCAAGCTCGAAGTATGGACCAGCGAGGGCAAGCTGGTGAAGACTGCACCACTCGACGGCCAGACGGTCTACGCCACCGACGCCAGTCCGCTGACCATCACACCCGATGCTGCCACCGACCACTTCTTCCTAGCCCTGCGCGATGAGGCCGGCACCAGCAACACCATCTACTTCGTGGCCACCACTGCCGGTGATAAATACATCTACAGCAAGAATCTGGAGCTCAAGTACGGCGAATACTACTACGCCGCTAGCCCCAAGACCATGATGAAGTGCCCCAATAATAGTGCAGAAAACTACATTTGGAATACTCCTACTGAAGAGTAACTAACCCTCTATTACGAAGAAAACAATGAAAAAGACAATGAGATATATTAGTATTGCAGCCCTCGCACTGGTGGGCGCAGTAATGACTGGCTGTTCGAAAGATGACGTCATGGCCATCGACAAGCAGCAGCAGACTGATGACACAAGTAAAAAGACAGTAACCATGACCACTACCGTGGGGCTGAACGCCGCTCCAAAAACGCGTGCACTGACTGGCGAAGGCGTTAAGACATTTGCCGTCGGCGAGCAGATGGCTATTGTTTACAGCAACGGAAGTGGCATGGTGATGGCTGTGAGCCGTGCCCTCAAAGCAGACGATATCAAGGATGCCGGCACAATTGCATCATTTACCTTCGACCTTGAAACACCAGACAAGTCGATAGATGTACAATACATTTATCCTGCATCTATGGCGAGGGCTGACGGCTCCATCAACTACGATGCCCTTGCTAATCAGGACGGTACTCTGGCAAGCCTTGCCAGCAATCTTGACTTGGCTACTTATGAAGGAGAGTGGCAAGGCGAAAATCTTCCAAGTTGTACGCTCCAGAACCAACTCGCCATCCTTGCTCTTACCCTCAAGGACAGCGATGGAGCCAACGAAATTACTGGTAACGTTACTGACGTAACAGTTAAGGCAGATGAGGATACTTATACAGTAACCCGTTCGGCTGCTGCAGGTCCTATCTATGTCGCTATTAAGCCTATAGTTTCAAAGAATGTTGTGGTTACAACCACCGGTGGCTCAAAGGACTATGTTAAGCTATTGACAGGAAAGACCTACGCATCTGGCAATGGCTATAGTGTAAGTTGGAGGATGACTCCTATTATTCCTTTTATGGAAGCTACTGCCAATGACGTTGGCAGGGTGATTGCTATCGACGGTAATGTCTACGACAATACAACCATTGCTACAGCGGTAAACACCACAGCAGTTGCAATAATTTCATACGTAGGCAATCCACGTGACGCAGAAGTTGGGTGGTACAGAGGTCTTGCTATTGGCATGAGAGACCACACCGGTGGCCGCGTTGTTTGGGACGCTGCCGCAAGTGCTGCTGAGGACAATAACGGCACCGTGGTTCCAGGCGGCACCAGTGGCTGGTTCTTGCCGTCTGTAGCCCAGTTAGGCAAGGTTTGTCAGGGACTTGCAACCAAGAAAAAAGGTACTGCAGTTACTGAAGAACTCTCAGTATTGAGTAACCCTGATTACACAGCTAGTAACTTGAATAGTATCATTTACAGTGCAGGTGGTACAGGTTTTGTAGATAGAGCCTATTGTACAAGTACAGCATCCAATGAAACCTCTGCGTGGTATTTTGATTTCAGGACTGGTAAGCTTAGTGATAAGGCGAAGACGGAAGTAGGCGACGTTCGCTCTGTCATTGCTTTCTAATGTTCCCCAAAGATAAAAATAGAGAAACGGAAGTCAGTCACGGCTTCCGTTTTCTTTGTCTCTTCCAATCAGCGGAAATATAATCTATCTATCCTACAGCCCCATACACGATGTGGCCCCCAGCGCCGTCACTTCACGGATGGCCTCGCACTCTTTAGGAGGTCATTTCATTCTGCCATATTTCATTTCTTCACCCTGTTTATCATACTGTTTACGCTTACCAACGGGAGGTTCAGTCAGAGTAATCCTAACCACTGCTGTCCGTTCGAGACTTCTGGCAATAGCATCATCGAAAGCATCCATATGATGAGGGAGAAAACGCTGGCAGATAGCTCTCAGACCAGCAATCTTCTCTTCGTGGTCTGTCACAATCTCTGCCTTGCCTACGGCGGTTGCAGATTTGTATTGTAGCGTAAAACTTCCATCTTTAGGGCCAACCGTAGGCGCACATTTAGTAACTGCCGAGAGGAATACAGTCGGACAGTGACGAATGCAGTCCAACTTGTCACCCTCCAAGGCACAATGGAAATAGAAGGTTTTCTCGTCTGTGCGTACCAACGACAGAGGTAATCCGTATGGACTCCCATCTGATTTAATCATGCTGACTGTAACGTAAGGTGCCTTATCTAATACCTCCAAAGCGAAGGCGGCATCCATCTCTCTACTTGCTTTTCTCATAGTTGTTTATTCACTAATGCTATAAGTATGTACACTTGAACCTTGGGCTGATGGCAGGTAATTGATACCCCACCAACACATTTGTAAGAGTACGAACGATATGATGATTATCCAAAGGGCCAGCCGCTCACGATGGAGTTGTAACTGGCGGTAGTGGACGTAGATGAGGTAGGCTAGCCAAGTGATGGCAGCCCACGTTTCTTTAGGATCCCACGACCAGTAGTGGCCCCATGCCTCCTTGGCCCATAGGGCACCAAAAAGCATGCCTATGGTGAGGAAGGCAAGACCGACATAAACGAGGTTGTCCGTGATCTCACGCTCGACTTTGTCGCTTTGCTCTGCAAAGAACTCTTGGTCAGCGATGTCACTCTTTTTGATAAAGAGCAGATAGATAGCCATCACTGCCGCCGCACCGAGTACGGCGTAGGCGAACATATAGACGATAACATGTGGCGCAAACCAAGGACTCTGAAGGGCGGGCATCAGCGTCTTGTCGTGTATCTCCGGTTTGAACAGATTTACACAGATAAATACTAGGGCGAGAATGGTCGAGAACGACAGGATCCATTTGTACTTCCAGCGCGAATAGACGATGAGCCCCGCCAACGGCAGGAAGAACGAATACCAGAGTCGCGTTTCGCCCATCGTGCGCAGTGGCGGTCGCTCCAGCGATATCCACATAGAGAGGATGAACGAGAAGAAAAAGAGCAAGCCCAAGACAGTTGTCGCGTAGGCCATACCAGTTTTACTCTTCCACGCAGCCCATGCACCCACGGCCCAAAGCAGTACCGCTGCAATTGCGAAATATATAAAATGCTCCCAACTCATACGCGTTTCCTCCCACCAATAACAAACATACAAACCGCTCCTGCCAGCATCATATAAATACCTGTATAGACAAATGGCAGCCACGGGTCGCTCACCAGTTCGAGTATTGATATCTGGCTCTGAGCCCCCATCTGCGTGTCGTAGCCGTACTGATAGATTTTCCAGCCGTCCACCTCGTAGGGCATGTTCACATCAATGGTAGTCTCGATATTCTTGCCCGTCTTCGTCAGTATCTGTATCTCCGAAGCAAAGCGCTTGGGCGAGCCGTCGTCGTAGGTTTCCATGATGAACTTCTTCAGTTCGATGGCCAGATCCATTTCTTTGATAGCACCTCCTTGCTCCATTGCGCGCCATTCAGGTTCGCCAACGCTACAAATCATTTTTACGCGCTGTATGTCGGCATTGCCAAGCGTGGCAGTGGTCAATGCTATGAAAAGGCCGAGATGGTTCAATAGGAAAGGTACATCGCGCTTCATCGACCACTCACCTCTGAATATTTGACGTAATCTGCGATGGATGGTGAGTCCCAGAATCACCGTGATATACACATAAATAAGTACGAACGGCCAGAACGACAGCATATTGTTCAGCCACGTGCCGTTTGCTTGCTGTCGTGTCAGTCCCATAATAATGGTCAGCGCAACAGCATATACCATAGCTGGGATGGCTGCTTGATACGTTGTCATCCATTGGAAGGCATATATTTTTTTACGCAAGTACGCCATCGCTGTCAACATCACAAAGAATCCTGCCAGTACAATGGCGTTAGCTGGCCACGCAAATGCATCCCACATTACAGGACCCACGCTCAGTTCCAGCATCAGTCCTGCAAAGATAAGGCCTCCTCCAATGAGGAAGCCTTCCTTAAATGTCCAGGGTTTCGTCCACATCAGATTTCAATCAGTTTTCCGTTCTTTTTCGCCTCTTCAATCCACTTGGGCTCGATTTCCTGCAGGAAGCGTTGCTTGTTCTCGTTCAGCTTCTGCATGTTGAGACCGATGGCAGCCTGAGCCTTTGCCTTGGTGCTATAATCAGGCACAGGGATGGCTTCGGTATGTCCGTGCTTGGCGGCTACGCGGGCGATGAGCAAACGGGCCTGCTGGGCATAGTCGACAGAGCGGGAGAGCAGACGGGTAACTTCCTGAGGCGCATGGAAAGTAGCACCATGAGAGGCGATAGCATAGTCCCAACGCCACTGGCTCTTGCGCAACAAAGCCTGGATAGGAGCCATCTCAGCCTCTGTAGCTCCCTTGTCGATGATGAACTTAGCCTCGAAATGGGCACGGGCCAGTTCCTGCTCGGCACGGTTGCGCACCTCGTTGCACTTCTCCTGACGGTCGTACACATTCTGGCGCAGCACCTCGGCATCCTGACGGTGACAGGTCTGACAAGTGCGGTCAATCTTGGCCAATGGCGACTGAATCTGGTGGTCAGAGAACTTCACGCCACCTTCCTGCTTATAGGGCATGTGACAGTCGGCACACGATACGCCGCGCTGAGCATGGATACCGTGCTGCGACATCTCCCAACCCGGATGCTGAGCCTTCAGAATCTTCGTGCCAGATAGCGGATGGATATAGTCGTAGAAACCAATCTCGTCGTAGTATTCCTCGGCAGCCTCGCAGGTTAATCCCTTGTCATGCGGGAATACCAGATAGTTGGCCTTGCCGGGATTCTTCTCGTCGTTAGGCTTGATGAAGTAGTACTCCACGTGGCACTGAGCGCATACCAGCGAACGCATTTCCTGATGGGTAGCATTCTTCACATCCAGACCACGACGGGCAAAGGCCTCGTAGAGGGCAGGACGGGCAGGACGCAAATCCATGGTGCGGGCATCGTGACAGTCTGAGCAGCCGATGGTATTCACCTCTTCAGCTCCTAACTCACTCCACTTCTTAGCATAGAAGTTAGCAGGATCAAATTGATCCTTACCATTACCCAGTTCGCGCATCATGCGAGGCACATCGGGTCCCTTACACGTCCAGCAGGTGGCGGGCTGCATATCTACGGCGATAGAATCGCTTCCATCGGCAGTCTTTACCATAATTCCTGGATTACCCGTACGCAGAATCTTGCGCATATCCTCAAGGGCGTGCTTATGTCCACGAGGGGTATTGTAGTGGCGCGAGAAGGCATAGCCAGCCCACAGCACCACCATCTCAGGACGCTGCTCGAGCACATCTACCTCCTGCGACGAGTTGTATTTTGATTTGAACGTGGTGTCCTCTGTCATCGCCCACGTCTCGTACTCACGCGGATAGTCAGCCTTGAACTTCTCGTTCTGAGCGATTATTTCATCCTCAAACACAGTACGCTTGTTGTTGAACACACTGGCCACCTCAGCCCTGCGCTCCATCAGCGACGACACAAGCAGTCCCAGGATAAAGACCACTGCCATCGATCCTCCAAACAGGATCCAACCTTGCCATTGTTTCAATTGCTTTGCCATAATATTTTGTTTTTTATTAATTCGTGAAATTGGTGTAATTCGTTGTTTAGTTCATCATGTTTTGCAACCAATCAGGAACGGGAGATGGGGGCAACGGTGTTACGCCTTCAGCATTTGGTGTTGCCATCAGCGAGTTCATGCCACCGTGTGGCACACCCCGATGACAGTCCCAGCACACCTTACCGCCTGTGGCCAACTGCTGCATATAGCCCATGCGGCCCGTCTTCACAAACTCTGTATTCAGCTGCGTATGGCAGCGGATACAATTGTCCATTACTACCTGGCCTGTTAGCTTCTCGGCCTTGATGGCCTGATGCTCCATGTGGCCCACGAAATATGCCGTGTGCTTTAAACCGTCGACTGCCTTGAAACCGTAATATACGGCGAGATTCTGATGGGGCACATGGCAATCGTTGCAAGTGGCACCGTTTGACTGATGGTCGATACGTCCGTGAGAGGAGTGGCTCCACGTAGCATAGTAAGGGGTCATGATATGGCAGTTGACGCAGGCCGACGGGTTGTCACCTATAAAATAAGTATGCGCCCTAAGCAGATACATAAACAATCCGCCGAGGCCGCATACGACGCCTGCTATCACCAGCAAACCCACCTTCTGTCGATACGATAGCCAGTCTTTAAAAGCAAAAAAATCTTTCAGCTTCATTCGTTATTGGTATATTTACTTTGCAAATATACGGAAAATATTCCAAACTGCCTAATTTTAGGACATAATAATTGTTAATCCGCCATTTTCTTCTCAAATCAGAACAGCCCGTCCTCCTGGTCAAATATGAAGAGTATGACAGGCAACGTACCAAGCGGAAAGTACCCCGATGCTTATTGGATGGCAAGAAATGATGGTTTATGCTTGTGTAGGAATCTGGGTAATTCGCTTATAGAAGCTAAAACATTTATAACATGGGATATGGCTGGATACGACCAAAAAGAAATCGTTTTCAATGGTCAGCAGTTTATTCTTAAAAATGGGTTTGAAGTTTCGCTCCCAGAGGAGAATTTCGAGGAATTTCTTTCCGAATAGTAACATACCAAATTAAAATAAAAGCGAGGAGCGAACTGATGTGACCCCGAAAGTTTTTTGTCTAACTTTCGGGGTGCACTTCACACGCGGCTTCCGTTTTCTTTGTCTCTTCCAATCAGCGGAAATATAATCTATCTATCCTACAGCCCCATACACGATGTGGCCCCCAGCGCCGTCAGTATCGCCGACGCAATCGATGCTATCAATTGCACAATAAACTTAGTCGTTTCCTTTTTAGTCATAACTCAAATTTTCAATTTTTACATTCTTACATTTTTTAATTTTGGAATAGGGTGGGGCTTTCGCCCCAACCCTTAGTCACCGTTGGGCTCGTCGATCGGATCATTGTCCCCGCCGCTTACAGATCCCCCTCCTTGTGAGGGGCTAGGGGAGGTGCCTGGGGTGGTAGGCTGGTCTGGATCCTCCACATCTCCGCTATCCCCACTAGTCACGCGCTTCAGCACGTTACCCTCCTCGTCCAGACAGGTAATCTGGATGGCGGTATTCTTCAGCTCGTCCTTCACGTCCACCGATGGCGTGAACACGATGCGACGGGTAGTGATCAGACCGGTCTTCACGTTCTCCAGGTTCTCCACCGCCTTCGAGCGCACGCCGAAGCGCATGGTACCTAGGCCTGGCAGAGGCACAGAGTGACCCTCGGTGGCCCACGTGCGGATTACCTCACCTGCAGCATCCCAAGCTGCCTTAATCACACCTGCAGAGATACCACTGCGCGTAGCAGCGTCGCGAAACACCTTCTTCTCAGCGATGCCGCTATACAGGTCGGGTCGCATGATGAAACGCTTACCAGGTTTGTTGCCGATTTTAAGCTCTCGGCGCTGAGCAATTACTTTAATAGCCATAATGCAAATTAGTTTTTAAATAGTTTGTTTGTAAAATAAATTGTGTTTGTTCTCAGTTTCGTCAGTCGGAGCAGATTTCAGCCGCTATTAGCACTTTCAATTGTTACCATTAATGCGCGCAATTTCTAGATTTAATCTTCGCAATTTTTAGCCCTAATGCCGCTGCGCTTACTCTTTCAATTTGACACTGCAAAGGTACAACAATTTGATTGCGGTTCACGAATGTTTTCCCAACTTTTTTTTGAAAAATGTAGAGATTGTCATGATTGTCATGATTGTCAATTGTCATTAAGCAGTCTCACCACTCAATTTAGTAATAGAATTAATATATTATATATAATATATTAATTCTATAGTACTATTTACCCCTCCAAACTTCAAAACCCTTAATGACAATCATGACAATGACAATCATGACAGTTTCGTCGCAAGACTTGTCATTCCAACTCTTTCAACTCCATCATCAGCCTTCCAAGTTCCGAGTATGTGTAATCCCGACCCGAGGCTTCTTTCTCACCCATAGATCGATTGGCATTGGCCATAGCATTTTCAAGGCTTCCACCATTGCGCTCAAAGTAACCGTGAAGTCCCTTGGTCTTGATGAAGAACTCTATCGTTTTCCGATACTCGACACATTGGTTGAGGTCTTTAAGCAATGGTTCCTGCTCATCATATGGACGTGAGGTGTATCGGAAATAATAGAGAAAGAACAGTTCGGTGCAGCGATGAGTCTCGAAGAACTCGACCTTGCAATATATACCTTTCTTTGGCTTGTCAATGGGATTGGCATACTTTGTCTTTAACTTCTGATATTGTGAACGCTCTGGTTCTTTGTCCTTTGTGTCCATGTCGATGATGCAGAAGATATGGCTATAACCCATTGCCACCCCCTCTGCAATCTTGGCTTCTAGTTCCTTGATATTGGTATGTTTCGGATAGTCTGGCTTGATGGTCAGTCGCTTGAATACATCGCATAGGGACTTGAAATAGAAGAATTCAGTTGGCCCTTCACCCAAGATGAGTGCTGTCTGTCGTAGCTTTCCCATATCAGTCCTCCAGATTTATAAAGATACTACCCAGTTCCGGCTTTGCGCCCAGTCTGCCAATACGATACGAATTGTATAGAGACAGGTTCTTGTGTAGACCGAATGAATCGCCACGGGCATATTCGGACGAAGCAGTCTCCTTGTTCTTCTCAACGAACCACACCACACCTCTGTTCTCGTTAATCATATCCTGCGAAAGAAGGGTGGTCTCCTGACTCGTAATAACCAGCTGCGACTTATCGGAGTTGAAGATGAAGACGTTGAGATAGTAGTACAACAAGTCGTTGTGCAGATCCTCGCCCAGTTCATCAAGATAGTACACATGAGGACTTGTTATCATATCGTATAATGCATCCAATATACGGATATACTTCTGAGTACCCTTTGATTGCCATCTGAGTGGAATATCAAAATCACCATTATCAGAATGGTTCAAGAAGGTGATGGAATCTGAGGTCGGTTTCAACAGAACATCTTTCATCTCCTCGGGGATGTTTTCCTTCTGGATACGCTCGCGGAAATCATTGGGCACAATGCGGTCTTCAACGACAGGATGATATTCCAGAATGTTCAAGTCGGCCTTCTGAAGCATTGTGTTATAGAACTTACGCTTCTTAGGATTGCTGTAAGCATCCTTCAAAATTTCAACGAGTCCCTTTTCTACATCGCCGTCCACGTCGTGATAATTGGACATAATCCATGCGTGAAGTGTGTTGAAGGGAGCAATGTCTTCTTTCAAGGCAGCCTTTCGGCAAACGGACAGCACACTGTGATTGTTCAAGGTGTTTTCACGGATGCTCTCCTGCGTCTTGATTTGCAGTTTGAGACTCGCACCAAACTTGATGTCAGCCTGCACGTTCTCGCTCACAAAACTGCGCTCATAGAACAGAGATTTTGATTTGTTGGGGTAATAGTACAAGGCTTCACTCAGTATATGCTTACTGTTGAACTTGACATCGTAGTCATATCGGGTGCCATCGGCATAGAATGATACGTGCATTTCTGTTGGTTCATCTTTGGTGAGCACAAAGGGTATGCAACCACCTATTTCGTCTGTAGCATCCGATTTTGGCATGACCAACAGACGGAACACCTCGTTCATGGCAATCAGCATATTCGACTTACCCGAGGCGTTAGAACCATAGAGGATGCCTAACTTATACAAGAACACACCATCAGCAACTTCGGTGACAAGTTCCGAAGATGGTCCCTTGGCCACGAAGCTTAATTCCTGCTTGTCGCGAATGGAAAGATAGTTCTTTACCCAAAAATCTCGTATCATACTGCAAAATTTTATCTATTATCGTAATTTTTCTACAAAAATACAAATAATATTTAATACACGCATGCTTTAATTATTGCTTTTTTGTAATTATCATACGATTTTATATATATTTAACTTTGTATTGTATGTAGAGATAGCAGATTTGTACGGTTTTGTCCAAAGTTGTTGCTCGATAATCCATTCTTCTTGGGTATCAGCCTGTCGCAGTTTAATACAGCCATCGAAGAAACTCCAACATGCTATAACACAGCTCAAAATCTGCATATTTTAATGTTTTTTTGTGGTTTCATAAAGTTAAAAGTGTTAAATATCCTACTTTTTATTGTTCAATGAATCTACGGTTTCACTTCTCTACCGTTTAACTCGTAAATCACTAATATAAAGCAATATACAAATACAAGTATTTTTTTCTGAATTCAAAATTATTGCGACACTGTCGCAATAATTCTCTTTGGCTAATTTTTAGAAGTTATATCTTGTTCTGGCGGATATGCCATCCGCCAGCATCTAATGTCCCCAGTTTTTCGAGTTTCTTACATAAAATATCACTCATTGTAAATATCTACCTATGATAGGTGATACGATTTTTTCTCTATAAATTGCATTTTTTAGCCTTGAAGTTGTGTTTTTAGCGAAAGTTTTTGTAATTTTGCAACGTCAGTTCCCATCACTTAGTTTGGTGGGGTAAGACACGACATTACGGATTAAGCGTCATTGATGCTTTGTTTTGACCATTTGAACGTCGGAAATTCAAATCTCAAATCAAGACAAAAGCGGAGGTGGATGCTAACGGGTTGTATATACATCCCGGAGTGTGCTGCGAGGGTAGTTGATACCCTCACGCACACTTTTGGGTGCTTTGTATATTAGCCAGCGTGGGTATTCAGACTCTGTTGTTCTTTTGAGAGGGCTTCCGACGGCCTAAATGGAGAACGGCAGATGAGGATACCCCGTTTTTTTCGTATTTATCGTCGTTGAATAGCTATGAACCCTCTGACTAACGGGTATCAGTCAGAACATAAACTGACCGATGCCTCAAAACGCGGTAGTAAAGAAAAAGGCTGTTGTGCCCAAGCCTTTTGTAAAATGGGCAGGCGGAAAAGGAAATCTCCTTCAGCAGTTGGAAGCACTACTCCCGACTAATTTCGACGATCTTGAAAATGTAACTTACATAGAACCCTTCGTTGGTGGCGGCGCAATGTTATTCCACATGCTGCAACATCATAAGTGTATCAAACGGGCTGTTATAAATGATATCAATGCCGATCTTATCCGCAGTTATTATTTGATAGCAAACGAACCTCAGATTCTTATCGACAGATTGAATGACATTGAAGAAAACTACTTTAGTGTGGATTATCCAGAAAGAAGAGATTTGTATTATGCCTATCGCGAACGGTATAATAGCGAAGGAATACATCCTGACGAAAGGGCAGCGTTATTCATCTTTTTGAATCATACTTGTTTCAATGGTTTACACAGGGTTAATGCTGCGGGTAAATTTAATGTTCCATACGGACGTTATAAGAAACCAGTTATTTGCAATGAGGAACTGATAATGGCTGACCATCGATTCCTTAATTCTGTGGAATTGGTGATTCGCCAACCTGGTGATTATAAGTTGATAAAGCAGAACCTTAGTAGGAATGCTCCAAACTTCGTATATTTCGATCCTCCTTATCGCCCTATAAATGAAACATCGTCATTTAAGGAGTACTCAAATGATCCATTTGAAGACAGGCAACAGGAGGAATTGAAAGCGTTTTGTGATAGATTGTCTAATCAGAATTGCTTGCTAATGTTAAGTAATTCTGATAGTAAAACTGATAACGGTGATTCATATTTTGAGGGGCTGTATCAAGGTTACCAATTCGATAGAATAATGGCTCCACGCTTCATTAATGCTAATGGAGAGAAACGAGATAAGCAACCCGAAGTAGTCATTAGAAATTATTGAGCTTATGCTGAACAGATTGTCATTTAAACCTATATACAGAACTCATAAAGATTCTATAGAGAGGGATTTCTATATTCCATGCTATACAGAAAGTGTAGAATTGTACAGAGCTGTAGGCTTCTTTTCCCTTCACTCTTTGACGTTGTCTATTGATGGTTTGATTCACTTTGTAGAGAAACAAGGAAAAATTAATCTCATCTGTAATCCCGATCTCTCATTGTCTGACGTAAAGATAATTGATGCATGCGTAAACATCGATGAGCATACTGTAATTGAGTCATTATTACGTTCCGTACTAGGGTGCCATATTACTGATGATGAGATAAGCAAGCTAGATGTAATTTGCAATATGATTGCAGAAAGAAAATTAGAAATCAAAGTTGCTTATCAACCTTTAGGTATCTTTCATGAGAAATTTGGCATCTTTGTAGATGAGAATAAAAACATGACCTATTTCAATGGTTCTTTAAATGAAACAACATCTGCTTTCTTACATAATCAAGAAAGTATAACTGTTAATTGTTCATGGAAGAATGAAGAAGTAGAACAGTTTATTAAAGATGAACTTAAGTATTTTAATAATTTATGGGAGAATAAAGAGGAGTCTGTTGTAATTATTGATTTCCCAGAGGCTGTTAAAAATCAATTGCTGAAATGTTACAAAAAGAGTGACTCATTAAAAGAGGCGATTGAAGCATATATTATCTCTAAAAATGGTGGAAAAAAGAAAAAACTGTATCCATATCAGGAAAGAGCCATTGAGGAGTTCTGCGAGAACGGTTATCAGCATTTCTATGAGATGGCAACTGGTACAGGTAAAACTTTTACTTCTGTCAAAACTATCAAACGGCTTAAGAAGGAGAAGGACGAAAAAATGTTTATCGTTGTATGTGTGCCGCAGATAGATTTGCAAGTTCAATGGGAGGCAGCCTTACGTGAAGAAGGATATGACAAGATTCATCTATTTGGAGGAAGCGGAACCTCATTCGAAAAGACACTTTCTGAAGCGAAGATTGATTATTTTACAGAAGATGATGATGTTATATGTGTAGCGGTATATGATACGTTCTTTTCGAAGATGTGCTCTGAATTGCGCAAGATTACACCATTGTTCATTATTGTTGACGAAGCACACAATCTAACAAAGGGTAACCTGTCCGCCTTAGTAGAATTGAACCCTAAATATAAACTGGGTCTTAGCGCTACTATTCAGCGTTTTAGTGAAAGTGAATCTGAAGCAATAGTTAGGTTCTTTACTCCTGGCGACACGTTCTATTATGGAATTGAAGATGCTATAGAGAATAACTTCCTTTCAAAATATGAGTATCATCCCATCTTTGTTCGGCTTACGAATGAGGAAACAGAAAAGTTTCAATTAAAAAGTAAGCTACTTGCTCAAGAATTGAACAAGAAAGAACCTGATTTGGACGTGGTTGATAAACTTCGCAGAGAAAGAAGTCTGATTTTGAAGCAAGCTTCTAGTAAGATTGAAAAACTTCGAGAACTTGCAGAAAATGGATATAACTTTGTCAATTCAGTTGTTTATTGTGGACAAGGAAAATATGACGAGGGTGAATATATTATTGACTCTGTTACAAAGACTCTTTATGACAATGGTTTGGTAGTGTCTCAATTTACTAGCAAAACATTAAATCGAAAAAGGGTCTTGTATGAATTTGAACAGGGATATTTTGATACTTTGGTTGCTATCAAGTGCTTTGATGAAGGCGTTGATGTCCCCAAACTTGACAAGATATACATCATGGCAAGTGATAGTGCTCTGAGACAAACCGTTCAGCGACGAGGTCGTGTGCTTCGAAAATGTAAGGAGAGTGGCAAGACGATAGCCTATATCTATGATATGGTAGTACTGCCGGCAATTGAAGCAGGAACGTATGGCTGCGAAGGTCTTCTTAAGATTGAGTTGGCCAGAGCTAAAGAATACAATCGTTTAGCATTGAATAAGGATGCTAATGAACTCACATTTAATAATATTGAAGAAACTTATCACGTAACAATAACAGAAATCCAAGAGTATGAACCAGAATCCAATTGAAGACGTACTAGAGGAACTGCACTTTACAGAAGCACAAAAGATGGGCTTTTGGAAGTTCTTGAATTATGCAAAGACTTGTCAGGAAACTGGCAACAATAAGCAATTGAAATCACAACTTATGGAGATTGTGAAAGGTATTATTGAAAAAGAATAGCCATATGAAGATTAACTACATAAAATATCACAACTATCGTTGTTTTAAGGACGTAACTGTAAAGTTTGACACGACAAAGAACAAGAATATATCTTTGGTGATGGGTGTCAACGGCTCTGGAAAAACAGAAATGCTATTCTCTTTCCAATGGGTGCTTTATGGATTAAATTTCAAGAGTTTGCGCGAGAAAGAAGAAACACCTTATTCGCTAAACTCTGCTCTGTATCATCAGTTAGAAGTTGATCGCCATGCTAATTCTGTAGACTGTTGGGTGGAGTTGTCCTTCACCAACAAAGGGACGGAATATTTTATGAAACGTACTGAAACTTTTTGGAGATCGAATGACAAAGTAACTTCAAACGAAAAAGTAGAACTAAGTCATACTGAAACAAATGGAGAACGTACTATTCCAGAAACAAATAAGGATGTTGTTGATGAATTGCTATCAAGAATAATTCCGAAATCGATTTTGGAAGGAATAACATTCGATGGTGAACGCATGAAAAAACTCAATCTCGTTGGAGATCAATCGATAGAAACTATCAAGAATGTAATTTCACTTGTTACCAATGAGAAACTTTTTGAATTGTGTTCTGGCGAAATCAAGGATGTTAATGGTGACATTCGTAAAGAAAAGATGAGAATCAACCGCCAAGCCGGTAATGCCTCTGCCGAAGAGCTTATAAATGAAATTGGAGAATTAGAAGATACGATTGAGGAGAAAACTATCAGTCTTCACGGGGTCGGCGTAAATCTAGATAGAGTTAATAATAAGATAGAAGAAATCTCTACAAAATTGTCTGAACTGAAAGATGCGGAAGAACTGGAACAGAAACGAAAAGGCATAGAGAAAGATTTACAACGAGTAAAAAAGAGTTTTGAGCAAAATACAGAAGCCTTTTACAAAAGATTATCTGACGGATATGCGTTAGTGACAGATCAATTGATTAATGACGTAAAACAGTCCATTGAAAACATTGATATTCCTGCTGGTCTAACTGTTGAGGCAGTAAAGAGTATTTTAAAGCGCCCCAAATGTATTTGTGGTTGCGAGATGAGTAGTGATGTTATAAAACATCTAACTGATATGTTATCAACACTTCCCCCAGATAATATCAGCAGTACACTCTTGTATATGGCTAATCAGTTCGAGGGCGAGAAGAAACGTACTGGTAAATTGCTCAAAGAAGCATATGCCCTAATGAAGGGTGACGAGGAAGAACTCGCAAAATTGAAAGTCCAATTATCAAATATTGCTCAGTCATTAGTAACGAATGCTTCTGAAACGGTAAGGGAATTAGGCAGAGAACGTGATGAGCAGCTTCAATTGCATGGACGTTTAACGCAGGACGAAGAACGATTTGAAAGAGAAAAAGTAATGGCAGAGAAAAGACTTAAAGAGGCTAAAGCTGAGCTAGAAGCTGTTTCTGGAAATATGGAACAGCAAAAGATTCTGAATGCACAACAAGAAATATTGGATCTCTTCAAAAAAGCAATTGATAAAATTGGTGAGCGTAATAGTGAATTATCGCTCTTGAGCATCAATGCATATCTTTCTAAAGCGTATTCGCTATTAAGCGAAGATACTGGAAGGGGTATCTATTTGTGTCAACATGAGAAAAAAGAAAAGTATCGACTTGTAACATACGTTAAGAGCAAATATGATGCAATGCTTACTGCGTGGACGAATTCTGGCCAATTGAAAACCTTGCAGGATGAAGGCTTGTCAGAAAGTGAGATACATGAGAAAATTGTTCTTAGGGTAGTCGAGGGTAAATCCACGGGCCAGAGCAAAGTTAACTCACTCGCTTTTGCCAAAGCAATTTTGGATTACTCAAATGAGGACCGAGCTACAGATAAGTTGAAAGTGTCTCATGATTATCCATTCCTTATTGACTCTCCCTTTACAGAACTAAGTGGTAAGAACTTGGAAAATGTAGCAGAATATATTCATACTTTTGCTAATCAGATTATCCTGATGGCAGACGATAAAAGTTATGGTGGAGTAGCTCCTTATGTTGCCCCCCAAGTGAACTCTTTGACAAAGCTTCTCAAAAATGAAAAAGAAGGTATAACATATATAAAATAAAAGCACTATGCCAATCAATATAGATACAACCTACCGTATTAATCGCAATCTTGATCAAGAAGATATGATGCGATATCTTTGGAGAGATTTGAGAGTGTTTAATGACTATCATCAAATCTTAGTAATATCGGCATTAATTGGTTATGCAAATAATGCTTACGTTCCTTTTGTAAATAAGGCCGAACCTGTTCAGATTATTAATTTCGAAGACAGAGAAAAAGAAATCATCAATTTCTTGGCTTATTTAAAAGAAGGAAATCAGTCAATTCTGCAAGAAAGAGCGAAAACCGATCCTGATCGTAATAAGATGTATCAGGCTTTTGAATTTTATGCTAATGGTGGTTTCCCCATTTTGTGTAAGAAACTTGGTGTTGACTTTGCCGACAAAAGCAAGAACGACAGAAACACTATCTTGCTAAAATATTATACGATGTTAGTTGAAAACGATTTATTGGATATCTAAAAATGAAAAAACTACTCCCTCAAGCAAATACGTTGGCAACTGTTGTTAGAACGTTCAAGCTTATTGGTAATACAATAAATTGTACTTTGACAGATATCGCATCGTTCAACAATTTTGAGTTACGACAGGCTTCATACTATTCCAATGCTTGCTATTTTCTGGGCCTTATAGATGAGAATCTGAAACTAACACCTTTAGGCGAGGATATTATGTCAGACCCTAAAAGTGCAAAAGTACGTATATATGAATTAATCATCAAACATGAATTCATAGGCCAAATATTCGCTAAAATAGCATTGTATCCCAAGAGAAAAGTAATTAAGAGCTGTAAGGAGATAGTAAGGTTTCATTACCCAGAATATGGCGAAGCAGTGATAGATCGGCGTACAAAGTGTTTGATTGGATGGTGTGAGGAAATCATAGAGTATATGAAGAAAAAAGATTAATTCGAAAAATGGAAGAAATCAAAAGAATCTATACTCTGCTTTCACATAGTAATGGTCTTAAAATCAAGGAAATAGCTAAGGTACTTGAAATAGACAGATACCATGTGGCGGATATTTTGTTTTCTACTGACAACATTCCCTTTTGGTATCAAGATAGTTCTTCCCTATGGTTCGCAAAAGAGGGCGTAATAGAAATAGAAGAGCCTAAAGTTGACAAACTGACAGAGCCAATTATTGTTCCTAAAGTTATAAATACAGAAAGGTTTATACAAGGACATGCAAGTGGGGCTCTCAAATCTTTTTTGAATCACTTATCAAAATATCGTGTCTATTCAGACGATGAACTTTTAGAGTTGTTCAAACGTTACCGAGATGGTGATAAAAAAGCCTACGACTTAATAGTAAAGAGTCACCAAAAACTTGTAGCAGGAATCGCTGTTCTATATGCAAAATATGGTATTCCTCTAGAAGATCTTATCCAGGAAGGTAATATTGGTTTGATTAGAGCTATAGAGCGTTTTGACTACCTACATTTTCGAAGCTTCCATCATTTTGCTAAGGCATGGATACTTCAGGCAATTTCATTTTCAATGACAACTCTTCCCTATACCGTGAGATTACCATTAAATCAAATGTTATTATATCGAAAGGTTCGTAAATTCAAAGAAAAGTATGAACAGCAGAATGGTTATTTGCCATCAGTAAGTGCAATTGAAATTGATAACGAAGCGGATTTTGAAAAAATATCATTTGTAAATGAACTGCCTGATAGTCTTAAAGAGTTGGCGGTTTTGTCAAGAGATTTGGATATATATGAAAATCCCAGTAATACAACTGAGGAAATGATTGAAACCGAATATAATAAAGAACTCGTAGGGCAATATTTAAAAAGGCTTAGGCAGAGAGAAAGATATATTTTGCAAGCTTATTTTGGTATAAATGCAAAGGAAGAAACTCTTTCCTCCATAGGTGATAGATATGCTCTGACACGTGAGAGAGTAAGGCAGATAGTATGGAAAACAATAGGTGGGTTTAAAGAGCGATCAAGAATAAAAACAGAAGAAGTAAAGCTTGGTGACACGATAAAAGTTGAATCTTCAAAGCAAACGGGAAGAGTCATTGATTATAAAATATCTCCCAATGGTTATGAGAGCATTTTGTTAAAAATGGAGGACGGCCATACTATTAGAGTATCAGGTTATAACCCTCCTTATGAAATCATAACTCATAAGATGCTAAAAGAGAAAAAGTCCCACTCAAAGCAAAGTGTTCTTTTTGAGGAGAAAGTAATAACTACTCCTGTGCAAAAAGAGAATAGTAGCCAATATGTACAGCGCTATGTTTGTGAGTTGGATGGCATCAAAGTTGGAGAACGGATAAGATTTAACGGGAAAGAATGTTCCATTCGTAAAATAATAGTTCGGGGCACAAAGTCAAAGTTTCTTGTAGAATACAATAATCAGGTACTTGACTATGTTCCAAATGACAAGTCAAGATATTCACTTGTAGATTCACATACAAAACGTTGCGATGTCGTTTCTAAACGAGAAAAATATCCTCGATTTGAATTATCCACGACATTGGATAATTTAGTCAAATACGGCATTATTACAACAAGGCAACTACATCAATGTCACAAGAAAAAACTTAGAACCATTGGCGACGTTAAAAAGATCATTGAAAAATATAATCTCACTCCTGATTCTACTCGCTTCACAAGTTATACACTAGATTTATGGTTCGGTATCATGAGTTTACTTGATAATAAAGTCTAAATTAATTGAATTTATGGCGCAAATTATACCATATTACCGTTCTACCAATAAAGATTTTACCCTCGTTGAGGGGGACTGTGTGTCGGTGCTTGAAGCATTCGTCTTTAAGTTTGATATGATATTTGCCGATCCTCCTTACTTTCTGAGTAATGGTGGTATTAGTGTAAGTAATGGTAAGGTCGTATGCGTGGATAAAGGTGCGTGGGACAAAGCGCCTTCGTCAGAATATATCGATGAGTTTAATCACAAATGGTTATCAGCCTGTAAAGATAAGTTGAAGGATAATGGTACCATTTGGATTAGCGGTACACACCATAACATCTTTTCTGTAGCGGAGCAGTTATCTGAACTGGGGTTTAAGATTCTTAATGTGGTGACGTGGAATAAGACAGATCCACCTGATAACGTTTCTCATCGAGTATTCAAGCATTCTGCAGAGTACATTATTTGGGCCAAGAAATCGAAAAAGGCACAGCATCGTTACAACTATGAACTGATGCGACAGTTGAACGACGGCAAACAGATGACTGATGTGTGGCGTATGCCAGCTGTAGCAAAATGGGAAAAATCGTGTGGAAAGCATCCTACACAGAAGCCTTTGAGTTTATTGGCTCGAATCATTATGGCATCCACAAAAGAAAGTGACTGGGTGTTAGATCCATTTAATGGAAGTGGTACAACAGGCGTCGCTGCATCGTTACTTGGTAGAAAGTATCTGGGCATTGATATAGAAAAATCTTTTCTTGAACTTGCTGCTAAACGTCGTGAGGAATTAGAAAATAAAGAGATTTGCCAGGCATATAAAGAAATGGTGCTGGTTGACTTCAATGGTGCAATCCAAGCTGAACAACCTCATCATGTGCTTGTTGGCCGAATTGGTTCTGATGAGCAATGGGATTGGTTTGAAAAATCAAAGACCTACATATTGCCCATTAGTAAGGTGTTATCAATGCCAAAGTTGCTTGGTGCAGAATATGTATTGGCGTTTCTGGGGAAGGATTCGAAGAAAGCACAACTATGCCGTATATCAGGTTTGAAACCGCAGGTTAGAACTCGAGAGCAAGTTGCAGAAATGGCATCACATATTTCTGACTATAAACCCACTCGCGACAATACATATTGGCTTATCCATTTAGAAAAACCTTTGGATGAAACGAAAGGCAAAGTGTTTAATAAATCGTTATTGTTGAATCAACAAGAGCAACGTGGAGCATATTGGATAAAGAAGTTCGAAGAGGCTCTCCAGGCGTTCGAGTAATATTAGAAGCTCTAAATGATTATCTCGCATCTATGAGTAGGTGCGGGATTCTCTGTGCTTGTTGTTTGCGTGAATATTATGATACAAATGGTCGTAACTAATGTTGTGCAGATAATACAGCGATACATAGTAATATAAATCTGGTACAACCATCTGAGACTGAGGTTTGTAAGGCGTGGAATGATGGCATGATGAAAATGGCTGAAGAGCCTGATTTTGAGGCATGATCTTTTTGTTTACAATTGGTGGTATTGCCTGTAAAATACCACCGTGTTTTAACATAATTTTATGTCCCGTTTCTGTTTAGGTACGGGATTTTTTTACTACTTTTGCAGCTCGATAATAAGAACCCATTTAATATTACAAAGGACTTAGCCAATGGAAGAAGGAAACAACATAAACTTGTCGTGTGGAGATCTTATCGCCCTGTCGAAAGAGTGGAGCGATAGGGATGTGAAATACGCGCGACTTGAAATGCGCTACGGGTTGTTGGTAGAAAAACTTCGTGAGCAGGAAGAAAAACTTGCTGCCTCAGAAGCGGCTCGGAATAAAGCTGAAGAAGAAGTACGCCAGCTAAAAAATATAAATGAACAGCAACAGCGTGATATAGACTTCCTGAAGACAAAAATTGCAGATATGGCATCTTCTGTTGAAAGCCCCAATATGGATACGCTGCAACAAGCAATAGAGTTCTTGTTGCAGAAACATTTGCTGATTTCAATACTCCAGTTACAAACTTTTATGCAAGACAAGGTGTCTGACGTGAATACGGCTTTGGCTTTGCGTGCTTTGATGTTGGAGTGTATCCCCGAACAACTTCAGGCTGCATCATTGGCCATTATCAATAAAGTGATGGTTCTGCCCGACAAGCCCAAATCAGCTTCTGCCACTATAGATAATCGAAAAATAAATCTATATGGCGATAATTCAATCTATGAAGAAAATCCCAAAGAATAAGTAATAAATATGGCAAGAAAAATTGTAATGACAGGTAAGAATGCGCAGTATATAGAGCATCGCGGTGTGAATGCTGTTGCAGATAATGATAGAGATATCCGTATGGAGGGTGATGAGGCTGTTTATAGGGAGTATGCCTATGGGCAGCCTGCACAGCCGACTCAGCAGCAGGAAGAAACGTCTGCCGAAGATGAAGGAGAAGAAAAACTGCTGATGGCAAACGGTGAGTATTTTGAACCGATAAAGGATGTGGAAGTCGCTGAAAGGCTCAAGCCCATTTTCTATAATAAAGAAGATGAAGTAATGACCTTTTTAAGCGAGATCAAAGGTATGCCCGCTGGCGACATTACTGATTTGGTGAACAGGTGGGTGCGGGATAAGCGGATATCTGATTATGGTAACAGCCGAAAAGGTTCGCTCTGGGAGATACTACATGAAGCGGGGCTATACACTAAATCACGTCAGAACTGGAACAGGAGAGTTTATTAAGCTCTCCTTTTTTTATGCCTTTTTACACCTCAAAGTTTCTGGATTTAGTTTCTAAAAGTTTTTAATAATTTCTAAAGGTTTCCGCCTTCAGAACTTCTGTTTTGTTTCCTTTGCTACCTCTTATATTGTGCCTAATTTTGCAACGTCGAAAGACAAAAATTGAAAAATTAAAAAATGTAAGAATTGAAAAATTGAAGTATTTATGGAAACAAAAATTCTGAAAGTGGTGCGCCAGGGTAAGACCTTCGGTGTGCAGTCGGCAAAGTCCGAGAGTGGTACTATCCAGAAGTGCAACATCGTGCTGCGCGAGTTGGGTGGTGGTAAGTTCGAAAATGAGTATGTGTGCGCCATGCTGGGCAATCTGGCGGCGTGCAGGTTCTACGAAGGTGACGTGGTGGCAGCCACGCTTCGTTTCTCTACCCATGAGTATCAGGGACAAACGTTCCAGGAAATCCTTGTAACTGACGTTGAAAAGTTAAAAAATTAAATAAAATCATGCAGACAAGAAAAAGCAATATTTTAGGCAAACAAGTAATGGTTGAAGGTTTGATGACTTTCGGCAAGTTGGAAACAGGAGAGCGTACGCTCGACTTTGAGTGCTGCGAGGAAGTGGTGGCAGAGCCCTTCAGGGGAAATTTCTATGTTCAAGGCATGCGCGATGGTAATGTGTATCTGACCGAGAACCTTAAGCGTAAGCGCAACAAACCGTTATACCGCGATGACAACTGCTCGCTGTCGCACGGAAACAACGGTAAATATTACTTCGTATTCACGATGGACGACAATGAGATAGACCGACTGCCACAGCAGCTGGTGCAGCAGGCTGGTAACATAGCGCGCAAGGTTCTGAAAGAGATTATCTTTAAAGAGGAGGTGATGGGATGAAGGGAATGATAGCAGTAAACACGAAGCATACGGGCGACCCTAAAAAGGATAATCGCGGCTATGCGGAAACCATGACCTCAGAACAGCTGGACCAGCTACTCTCCGAAGAATGGCTCAGGCAGATGGTGGCGGATATCCGTGGTGGAGAAGAGAAGATGAAAAATCAGCTTCCTTATATCTGTCCGCACTACACGGCGTTTAAAAATAATCATCGCGCTCAGGCGGATATCATCCCCGAATCGTTTACGTTTATGACCTGTGTGGATGTGGACGATAAGGAGTTGGTAGATAGAGCTATAAACCGAGCGCTCGAGTTGAACAAGGATGAGTATTCTGACTGGCAGGATCAGGTGTTGCGTATAGAATATTCGGCTCGTAAAAAGGTGCATATTTACATTCGCATACCAAAAGGTTTGACAATAGCTGAGGCTCAACAGGCGTTTTGTGCAGAGATAGATGTGCCTTATGATGAGCAATGCATCACGCCTGAGCGCTTTATATTCGTAACGGGTAAGGATGAAGAGGTGTTCCGTTCGGAGCACTGGCTGGAACCACTGAGCGAAGAGGAGATTGCTGAGCGACGTGAGGCCTATCTGCAACGCGGGCTTGATGTGGACGGGCGAGGGCTGCTGAGGGCTGAAAGCGAACGGAAAATCGCCACCCCCGACGCATCCCCACATGAGGTAACGACTACTGAGAAAGTTACCGCAGAATCGCTGGCAAAGTTTGACCTTTGCGCCCAGGAGGCGGGACTGGATCAGAACGCGATGGATATCTGGGGTGAACGTAACTGGCATTCCAACTTGATGGCAGTGCTGTCGGTTGGTGTGGGCAAGCTGATGAGTAAGGAACAGCTGTTTGCAGTAGTGGCAGAGCGCCTGAAAAACTATTCGCAGACAGAAGACTGCAAGAAGCTTATCAACTATTTCTACGACAACTATAATGCCGACAAGGGCTTTATGAGTGTAGGGTTGCGCCAGATAAACGCAAAGGCTCAGCAGGCTCAGACATGTTTCGAAGAGGAAGAAGAGTTAGATAGGTACGTTCCTGACACTTCAGCCTCAGAAGTATTGCTGAACGTGAAGAAGTTGCCGCTAGGTGTGCGCGAGTCGGTAGCTGCCGTAGGGCCCGAGCTTGCCATGCCGGTTATCACGGCGGTGTGCCCCTGTATCGGTGCATTGGCCACTGGGGTGAAGCTGGATGTTCACGGTCGTATGCGCGGACTCAATCTCATATCCTATATTGTGGGTGATTATGCCAGCGGTAAGGGCAACATCGACCCCGTGGTGGACGCCTGGATGAGCGAGTTGTCGGCTCTTGACGAGATGTATCAGAAACAGGAGGACGAGTATCGCCGAAAGAAACGAGCCTCTAAAAATCAGAAAAATCAGCCCGAAGAAGTTCAACTGCCCGTGCGCAATATCGCTCTTAACAACACGGTGGCCAATCTGGCTGAGCGCTTGGCTAACGTAGAGGGGAAACATGCATTTTCATTTACGCCAGAGGCCGACACTGTGGCGCAGAAATGGCGATCTGCCATGAGCGACTTCTCGGTGATGCTGCGCCAAAGTTACGACGGTTCGAGATACGATCGCGAAGCCAAGAACCCCGATGCGGTGAATGTGCACATCAAGCATCTGCTGTGGAATGTGGTGATGTGCGGCACACCCGATGCACTCTACCGCGTGGTGACTAATTACACCGACGGATTTCAGAGCCGTATAGCCATGGCCCAAATGCCCGACAACACCTATTCGAAGTTAGAAGACACCCCTTATGTGCTGACCGAACGGCAGACCGAGCGCATCCAGCAGGTGGCCCATCTGCTGCCGCTGATGACGGGCGAGGTGGTGCTGCCGAAACTCGAAGCAAGAGGCCGCGAGTGGTTGGAGAAAATTCGTTTAGAGTCCATGATGAACGACGACCGTGTAAAAGCGCGTGAGCGATTCCGAACCTGTGTAACTACCCAGCGCATGGTGTGCTGCATCATGCTGTGCCGCGTGTGCGAACAGCTGATACAGAAGCACGGACTTATTGGTGCCGAAAAACAGCTGAAACAGAATCCCAATCTGTGGCGCGACATGCTGATAAAGGCGCAGACTCCGACCATGCTCGACATCTATACTGTTATTGCCGACTCGCTGCTTGACTGTGCACTCTTCTTCTTTCGCGACCGTGTTGAGCAGGCCTATCGTAGTCGCGACTATGCTGGCGAGAATAGACGTAGAAGGATGGGCAAAAACGATACCATCTTCGCCCGCCTGGATCTTGACTTTAGTTTTGATATGGCGCTACGGCATAGCGTGAGCGTGAATGGGGCCGGAGTGTCGCGCAATCAGGTGCACCAGATGCTGAAGAACTGGAAAAAGCAAAGCCTGATTACTCAGACCGGTCCTTCCCAATACAGGAAAATTCAAGGAGTCTTGTCATGATTGTCAATTGTCATTAAGGATTTATGGAGATACTTAATAACGAACAATGCTTTGTGCAGCTCTGGCTACTGCTGGAGCGCACAAGGCGCCTGCTTAGGGTGCAATGTAAGCGTTTCTGCATCAGCAGCGTGCTGAAAACGTGGTTTGGCGGCGAAGCCAACGATGATTTTATCTGGGAGGTGTGCCACCTGTGCGAGCAGGAGGGTTTGAGCGAGCTGCCTCGACCCAAGCTCTTTCCGCGCCAGCATCGTGAATTTATCAGGGCTATCGTGGCCGTGCGTATGGGCATCAGCTTCTACAGAATCGACCTGAAAGCCCTAGACAGAGCCTACAGCGAAGCGTTTCCGCACAGCACAGCAATCAACGTCAGTAAAAAGATAAAAGATAAAAGAATAAAAAATATAAAAAAATGAAGTTATGGAAATTGTACAATTAAATAGTAAAGCAAACCTCTCCGAGCATTTTGTGCTCGGAGAGTTCACCAGGAGCAAGTATCCTGAGGTGTATAACATTCCTAGTCATGAGGCGATTGCTAATCTGAAGCGGCTTTGCTCGTGGCTGGAGGTACTGAGGGAACGGGTAGGACAGCCGATAGTGATTAATTCGGGCTATCGGTCGCCGCAGTTGAATCGGAAGGTGGGGGGAGCGAGCACAAGCAACCATCTGACGGGGTGCGCGGCGGATATACGTACCTCGGGGTATGACCAGGCCATCGTCTATGCTGCCATCCTGATTGGCTATGCCAAGGAGACGGGGCAGGAGTTTGACGAACTACTGATAGAGCGGAATCGCTATGGGGCAGTGTGGGTGCACTTTGCGGTACGACCCGAGGACTGCCCGGCGGCAACAGCAGCCAGGCAAAGCAAGAATCGCCATAAGGTAAGCTTTATCAACGCCTGAAAAAATGGTCGGGGGCTGAAAAAAGATGGGAATTCTTTTGTTCTGCTCTCGACTTTTTCGTATCTTTGCAGCTGCTATAAGAAATGACAAGAATGAACAACGATATACTACGTGATTTGAATGTGAGTCAGCGCGCTGCGGTGGAGTACTGCGACGGGGCCAGCCTGGTGATAGCTGGTGCCGGATCGGGTAAGACGCGTGTGCTGACGTATAAGATAGCCTGGCTACTGGAACAGGGGATGAAACCCTGGCAGATTCTGGCGCTGACGTTTACCAACAAGGCGGCACGCGAGATGAAAGATCGTATCGGCCGCCTGGTGGGCGAGGAGCAGGCGCGCTATCTGCAGATGGGCACCTTCCACAGTGTGTTTGCACGTATCCTGCGCGCCGAGGCGGATAAGATAGGATTTAACCCTAACTTCACCATCTACGATCAGACGGATGCACGATCGCTGGTGAAGACCATCATCAAGGAGATGGGGCTTGACGACAAGGTGTATAAGCCTTCGTCGGTGGCCGACCGCATCTCGATGGCTAAAAACCATCTGCTGCTGCCGCAGGCTTACCAGCAGAGCAGCTGGGCGGCGGATGATGCCACACAGAAGCGCCCGCAAGTGGCCAATATATATATAAGGTATGCGGAGCGCTGCCGACAGGCTAACGCGATGGACTTTGACGACCTGCTGGTGCAGACGTGGGTGCTGTTTGAGAATCATGAAGAGGTGCGGCAGAAATACGTGGAGAAATTCCACTTCGTGCTGGTGGATGAGTATCAGGACACGAACTATGCGCAGCAATCAATCGTATATCAGTTGACAAAAGAACGACAGAAGGTGTGCGTGGTGGGTGACGATGCACAGAGCATCTACTCATTTCGTGGTGCCAACATCGATAACATCCTGAACTTCAGAAACTTGTATCAGGATGCCAAACTATTCAAACTGGAGCAGAACTACCGCTCTACGCAGCTCATCGTGCAGGCAGCCAACTCGCTGATACGACGCAACGAGCGACAGATACCGAAGAACGTGTTCTCGGAAAATGAGCACGGCGAGAAACTGCAGTTGAAACCTGCCTACAGCGACCGCGAAGAGGCGCTGATAGTGACGCAGGACATCAAGCGACTGAAGCGACAGGACCGGTGCGACTGGAGCGACTTTGCCATCCTGTATCGCACCAACTCGCAGAGCCGAAGCTTTGAGGAGCAGATGCGCAAAGACGGTATCCCGTATCGCATCTACGGCGGACTGAGCTTCTATCAGCGCAAGGAGATAAAGGACGTGATAGCTTATTTCCGACTGGTGGCCAATCCGGATGACGAGGAGGCATTTAAGCGTATCATCAACTACCCGGCGCGCGGCATCGGCGACACCACAGTGGGAAAAATCATCCAGACGGCACAGCAATACGGCGTGAGTCTGTGGCGGGTGATCAAGGACCCTGTGCTCTTCCCATTGGACGTGAGCAAGGGCACGATGACGAAGATTCAGAACTTCCGCCAGCTGATAGAGGGCTGGATAAGCAGATTAGACACTGAGGATGCCTACACCATCGGACACGACATCATCATGCAGTCGGGCATCAGCAAGGATATCTATAGCGGCAGAAATCCGGAGGACATATCGCGACAGGAGAACCTGGAGGAGTTCTTGGGCGGTATGCAGGACTTTGTAGAGAGTCGCCGAGAGGAGGATATGGGCGACGAGGTGTATCTGACCGACTTCCTGCAGGAGGTGGCCTTGCTGACCGACCTGGACAGCGATAATGGCGACGAGAACGACAAGGTGGTGCTGATGACGATACACGCCGCCAAGGGACTGGAATTCCCCACGGTGTTTGTAGTAGGACTGGAGGAGAACATCTTCCCATCGCCAATGTGCACCAACTCGATGCGCGAACTGGAAGAGGAGCGCCGACTGCTGTATGTGGCCATCACGCGCGCTGAGAAGCACTGCATACTGACATGTGCACAAAACCGATTCCGCTACGGACGTATGGAATATGACACGCCTTCGCGCTTTATACGCGACATCGACCCAGAGCTGCTGGAGATGCACAGCGAGGCGGGGGGGGCAGACGGCTTTGGAGCACCGCAACGCAAGGCTTACAACCGCTACGACGGTGGGGCTTACGGCACTGGCACCACAGGTGGCTACAGCCGGAGCAGCCGCTATGAGAGCGAGCAGCCTGAATGGATGCAGAACCCGCGCCCCGTGGCCAGCCAGTTTAAGGCCGACCCGAAACCACGCGCTGTGGCGCCACGCAAGGCCGAAAAGCCTGTTGACCCCTTCGGCGCTAATTTCAAGCGTGTGTATAACGCTGTGGCACCACGCCCGATGGCATCAGCCCCCAGCGCCAGCGACCTGCATGAGGGAGCGCGCATAGAGCATCAGCGCTTCGGCATAGGAACGGTGGTGCGGATAGAGGGCACGGGCGAGAACACCAAAGCAACGGTGGAGTTTACGCATGCGGGTACCAAGCAGTTGCTGCTGAAGTTTGCGAAATTCAAGATTTTAGGATAAAAAATTAGAGCGCCTCGTCATCGGGGCGCTCTATATTTCTGGGTTTAGCCTTGGGCAGATGCTTCTTCTTTCGGAGCCAAGCCGCCTTGCGGGCTTCATAATCCTCGTAATGCTTCTCTAAAAATCCGTCGGCCATAGTGTTTACTTTTTAAACTGGGCATATACTACCTTCACCTCGATAGGACTGCCGGCACCGCCTACAAGCTTGGTGCTGGAGAGGCCCATATCATTATGAACGCCAGCCACAACCTCAGTCTGACTGTAACCGCTGGTAGTAACCTTGGTGGTGGTAGCTACTGGCACCAGCACTACCTTGTTCCAATCAGGATGCTTAGCCTCCCAGTTGGCGTCGCTCTTCAATCCCTCTGCCTTCAGTCGGGCCATCTGTGTAATCAGGTTGCCAATATTACTAAAGGTGTAGGCATTGGTAGAGAGTGTAGCCATATAAGATGTGTTGTAGTCGTACATCGTCTTGTTCTCAAAGAATGAGTACAGACTGTCCTTCTGCACCATCAGGATGTTGGCAGGGATGCTGATAGGATACTGGCTGCTGCTCTGAGCACCACTGTTCTGGCGCTGGAAGCTGATGCTTACCGACAGCAGAGAATCGTTGACATGGGTCTGCGAGATGTCGTCCACAGGCAGCGTAACCTCAGTAAAGATGCCGGCTGGCGACTTGATATAAGTGCAGCTGTTGTCGGCTATCAGGCGCTGAAGTGCGGCCTTGTCGTTCTCCACATGGGCTGTCTGCAGTACCTCGGGGGTTGACGACAGGTAGAGAGAGGTGGCGTAAGTAGTGGTGTCGTCCTTGAAGGTGTAATACATCTCAAGGTCGATCTCGCTGACCTTAGCCATCGCACCAAGCCCATCGCTCACCTCGAAATTGAATCCAGGCATGAGCGTGTGGATAAAGGTATATGAATTCTTGAACTTCTCAGGATGCTGATAATACTGGCGCAGGATATAGGTGCCGTAATTGGGATACTCAACACCATCCTGATCAGTATAAGGATCGTTCAGCGGGATGCGGGCAAAACTAGAGTAGCCCAGACTGTCGGCAAAATGCGCTGAAGAGTAGGATGTAGAGAATACGGTGCTCTTCTGCAGGCCACCTTTGCGCAGATAGCCCTCGGCAGCAGGATTGAAATTGCTGTAGTAAGAACCGTCTTCTACGGGCTTGGCCAGCTCGCTAACTTTCACCTTCATGGGGGTGAGCGAGTCGCCATAACACTTGTCGCTATTAAACAGCAACCAGATAGTGCATGAGTCGGCCACTACTTCGCCTGCCTCGTCGGTGTTCACCATCGCGCTCTTCTCGGGCAGCTGGAATCCCTCGAGTATGTTGAACTGAGCCATAAACTCGTTTTTCACATACGAGTTGGTCTCAGGGTCTTTCACCTTGCCGAAATAGCAATCAAAGGTCTTGGAATAAACCGAATCGGCCATGATAGAACGTGACGTGGCCTGATAGGTGCCAGTAGAGAAAACCAGCTTGTCGGTGTCGCTGGTAATCGACGATCCGATAGTGCCGGTATCTTCGCTACAAGAGGTTATCGCCATTGCGGTGATTGCAATCGCTGTAAACAATCTAATTTTCATGTATCGTTGTTTTGACTTTATTTCCTTTTTTTACTCGTCGGCATAGAGCGACTCGTAGAATGCCTCGTAAGCATCGCCGAAGTCCTCTTGGTAACCCAGCAGAGGCTTGTTCTTGGCGTTAGCATAGTCGGTGAGCACCTGACTGGCTCCTGGAGCGGCCTCGATAACACCGTCGCTGTAGTCGATAGCCAACTTGCCCAGCTCGTCGAAGTCGAACTTATCGCTATAGCCTGCCAGCAGATCGGCGCTGGCATCGCGGAACTCTACAAACTGCTTGAAGTCGGCACCAAGACTCTGCTCGATGGTTTTATTAAATAATGAGGTTACAACCTTTGTCTCTGCAAATGAAGGCTCGTCGCGATAGGCTGTCTTTACATAGAAAGGCACTACGCCTGCCATCCAACCCTGACAGTGGATGATATCGGGCACCCAACGCAGTTTCTTAACGGTCTCTAATACACCACGCGCAAAGAATATGGCACGCTCACCATTGTCGTCGTACTCAACGCCCTGCTCGTCGCGCTCTATCAAACGATTCTTGAAGTAGTCATCGTTGTCGATGAAATATACCTGAACACGAGCCGACTGGATAGAAGCGACCTTGATGATTAGAGGGTGATCGGTGTCATTAATGATTAGGTTCATACCCGAAAGTCGGATGACTTCGTGCAACTGACCACGGCGCTCATTAATATTACCCCACTTGGGCATGAAAGTACGAATCTCGTGATTGCGTTCCTGCATAACCTTTGGAAGGTTCTTTCCCATGAGTGACAATGCATTGTCGGGGACGTAAGGAGTGATCTCCTGATTGATAAATAGTATCTTCTTTTTAGCCATCTTGGATGAATTTACCTTGCAAAGGTAGTGTTTTTTTTGCACAAAAACGCTATTTTGTGCTCGTTTTTAGCAAAATTTATGCACTTGAGGGGGCTTTTTTTAGTTTATTTCCTCGTTTTTTTAACAAATTGGTGTAAAAATGCACTTATACGTATCTCCGGATGAGCTGCACGAAACGCTCGCCATACTTGCCTTTCTTATGGTCGCCGATGCCCTGGATGTTGCCAAACTGATCGAGCGAAGTGGGCTTGATAGTAGCAAGGGCATGCAGCACCTTATCGCTGAATACGATGTAGGGCGGGAACCCTTCTTCAGCAGCACACTCCTTGCGCAACTGGCGCAGGGCTTCAAACAGTTTGGGGTCTTCGATGCCTGTGGTGGGCGGCAGTCCGGGTATGGTGATAGTGGGTATCTCCAGGCGCAGCTTTGGCTTCTTCCTGGCGGTCTCCTTGGTGCTATGGTCAACCACGCACAGCTGGGCGGTCTTGCGCCCATACAGCACATCATCGCCGATGGCAGTGACCTTCACTTTATTATCATCGTTGTAGGCTATCTCGATAAATCCCATCTGCAGCATCTGCAGGAGATAATCCTGCCACTCGGTGAGACTGAGCTGACTGCCCACGCCGAATGTCTTCAACTTGTCGTAACCCTTACGGATAATCGTGGGCGAACGCATGCCTTTCAGTATCTCGATGATGGTGGAAACGCGAATCTCCTCATTGGCACGCTTGGCGGCGCTCAGGGCCATCTGCACATAGCGCGTACCATCAAAGCGCTGGGGTGGGTTGTCGCACACGTCGCAGTTGTCGCAGTCGTGATCGGTCTGCTCACTGAAGTAGTTGAGCAGGATGCGGCGGCGGCACACGCTGGATTCGGCATACTCCTGCATGCGCTTCAGCTTCTCCATATTCACCTCCTGCTGACCGCTCTGGCGGGCAAACTCCGTGAGCTGGATGATGTCGGCCAACGAGTAGAACAATACGGTGTCGGCAGGGGCACCATCTCGCCCGGCACGACCTATCTCCTGATAGAAACTCTCGATGCTCTTGGGCATATTATAATGTATCACCCAGCGCACATTGCTCTTGTCGATGCCCATACCAAAGGCAATCGTGGCGCATACCACCAGCAGTTGGTCGTTCTTAAACAGCTCCTGTGTCTGACTGCGCTCCAAGGGCGACAATCCTGCGTGATAAGCAGCGGCGTTGATGCCCTTCTTGCGCAGGTCGGCAGCCACTTTCTCGGTTGACTTGCGACTGAGGCAGTAGATGATGCCGGCATCGTTGGGGCGCGCCTTGATGAAATTGAGGATGAAGTGCATCTTCTCGGCAGCTTTGTAACCTCTTTTTACCGAAAGACTGAGGTTGGGACGGTCGAAGCTGGATACAAATTCACGCGCGTTCTTTAAGTTTAATTGTGAGATAATGTCTTGTCGCGTAATTTTATCGGCTGTGGCCGTGAGGGCCATCATGGGGACGTTGGGAAATTTGTCACGAAGCACACCCAGCTGGGTGTACTCAGGACGGAAGTCGTGACCCCACTGACTGATACAGTGGGCCTCGTCGATGGCGAAGAGTGATATCTGCAGATGCTGCAGAAAATAATCCATCTCGGCCATCACTTTTTCAGGCGAAATGTATAGTAGCTTTACCTGTCCTGCTAGGCATTTCCTGCGTATCACGGTGTCCATCGTAGGGTCGATTCCACTATTCAATGCCTCGGCCTCAATACCATTGGAACGAAGCGTTTCAACCTGGTCTTTCATCAGACTGATAAGGGGCGAGATAACAATCGCCATGCCCGGCATACAGAGTGCTGGTATCTGGTAGCAAATACTCTTTCCGCCGCCTGTGGGCATCAGCACCAAAGCGTCGTTTCCGCCTATCACATGACGGATAATTTCCTCTTGGTTCTGGCGGAAAGATGTATAGCCGAAATATCGTCGTAAAACGCTAAAAATATCCATAATTTTCTAAATTTTCGGCAAAGGTAATACTTTTTTCGCAAATTTTTCGCTTTTTCTATTGCTAAATAAAAAAAACTTCCTATCTTTGCACAACATTAAAAAAATAGTCAAAAAAAAGATGGCAAAGTACAACATTATTGAAAAGAAAGAAAAGGTAGCAGCTTACAGAAGTTTGGTAAGCCCAAAAATGATGGACGAGATGCAAGAGAAGATCATGAACATCATTGTCATGCAGAAAAAGTATCGTGACAAGGATTATTCAGCGAAGAAACTTGCCGAGGCCCTTGGTACTAACACACGCTATATTTCAGCTGTTGTAAATGTGCGTTTCCACATGAACTACACATCATTCGTTAACAAGTATCGCATCGACGAGGCTATGTCTATCCTCGTTGACAAGCGCTATCAGGGCTTGCGCATGGAGGAGGTGAGTGATATGGTGGGATTTGCTAATCGCCAGTCGTTCTACGCTTCGTTCTTCCGCGTGATGGGCATGACGCCACGCGAGTATCGCCTGGAGCACCTGAAGCAGCACCCCTCTATGGTGGCAAAACGTACACGCAAAACTAAAGAGGAGTAATAATAGAAGTATTTATAGTGGAATTTAACTATCAGGATGAGCGTTTTGCTGACTTGCAAATGCTCCGTTATCGCTTGAACGGCTTTGAGAAGCTGACATTGCAGCAGAAAAAATTGGTTTACTATCTCTCGAAAGCTACGCTGTTTGGGCGAGACATTACATTCGATCAGTTTGGCAAATACAACCTCCGCATCCGCAAGATGTTGGAGGTTGTATATGTTGATATGACTATGATGCGCGACTCTGACGACTTCAAAGCGCTTGAGGTGTATCTGAAACGCGTGTGGTTCTCAAGTGGCATCCATCATCACTACGGATGCGAGAAATTCAAACCGGGATTCTCGGCCGACTTTCTGCGCCAGGCACTGCATCAGGTGGATGCCTGCAAGCTGCCGCTGAAATCGGGCGAAACCGTAGATGAGATGTGCGACGAACTGTTGCCCGTGATTTTTGATGATGCGGTGATGCCCAAAAGGGTGAATCAGGCTGACGGCGAGGATTTGCTGCTGACATCGGCTTGCAACTTCTACGACGGCGTGACGCAGGCCGAAGCGGAAACTTACTACGAGCAGCAGAAGCAGAACGAGACTATGCCCGACACGCCACCTTCGTACGGTCTGAACTCAACGCTGGTGAAGGAGAATGGCGAGGTAAAGGAACTGGTGTGGAGTGCCAACGGCAAGTATGCCAACGCCATACGCCACATCATCTACTGGCTGGAGAAAGCGCGCGAAGTGGCTGAAAACGAGCAGCAGAAAACAGTCATTTCTGCACTGATAAGTTATTATCAGTCAGGCTGTTTGCAGGACTTTAATAAATATTGTATTGAATGGCTGAAAGACCATGATTCGGCCATCGACTTTATCAACGGTTTCATCGAGGTGTATGGTGATCCGCTGGGACTGAAGGGGTCGTGGGAAGGACTGGTGGAATACATCGACGAAGAGGCCACTCATCGCACACAAACCATCAGTAGCAATGCACAGTGGTTTGAAGATCATTCGCCCGTTGACCCGCGTTTCCGCAAACCTGTGGTGAAGGGTGTTTCGGCCAATGTGATCTGTGCAGCCATGCTGGGTGGCGACGAGTATCCGGCTACAGCCATTGGCATCAACCTGCCTAATGCCGACTGGATTAGGGCGCAGTATGGTAGCAAGAGTATCACCATCAGCAATATCACAGATGCCTACAACAAGGCGTCGAAGGGTAGCGGCTTCAAGGAGGAGTTTGTGGATAATCAGGAAACACGCGATCTCATCGAGAAATATGGCGACGTCTGCGACGACCTGCATACCGACCTGCATGAATGCCTGGGGCACGGCAGCGGACAGTTGTTGCCCGGCGTAGATCCCGACGCACTGAAGGCCTACAGCAGCACGATAGAGGAGGCGAGAGCCGACCTGTTCGGACTCTATTATATCGCCGACAAAAAGCTGGTAGAGCTGGGACTGGTGCCCGATGAAATGGCTTACAAGTCGCAGTACTATACTTATATGATGAACGGACTGATGACACAGCTTATCCGCATCACACCAGGCAATCAGCTGGAAGAGGCTCACATGCGCAACCGCGCACTGATAGCGCATTGGTGCTATGAGAATGGCGACGCCATCCAACTGGTGAAGCGCGATGGTAAGACCTACGTTGAAATCACCGATTACGTGCAGCTGAGGGCGCTGATAGCTCGCCTGCTGGCAGAGATTCAGCGCATCAAGAGCGAAGGCGACTACGAGGCCGCACGCGAACTGGTGGAGCGCTATGCCGTGAAGGTGGATGCCGAACTGCATGCTGAGGTGCTGGAGCGCTACAAGAAGCTGAATCTGGCGCCCTACAAGGGATTCATCAATCCGCAGCTGATGCCCGTATTCGACAGCAACAACGACATCTGCGATATTCAGGTGAACTATGGTGAGAGCTATGCTCACCAGATGCTGCGCTATAGCGCTGAGTATGGTACATTAATATAACATACATGGAAATGGATATAAACCAACAAGTGAAAGAAATCAAGCAATCATTCCGTCTGATGATGGACGGAATGGTTGCTTCTTCAATGAGAAATAAAGGTGTAGAATACAAACTGAACTGGGGCGCCACCTTGCCACGACTGAAGGCGAAGGCGGATGAAATCGGCAAAAACTACGACTTGGCTATCGCACTGTGGAAAGAGAACGTGCGCGAATGCAAGATTCTGGCCACTATGCTGATGCCGGCCGACGAGATACTGCCCGAGGTGGTGGACATCTGGATGGAGCAGACCGACTGTCAGGAGATAGCCGAACAGGCTGCCTTCAACCTCTATCAGTATCTGCCTTTTGCCGCTGACAGGGCTTACACATGGATGGCATCCGACAAAGAGCTGTATCAGCTGTGCGGATTCCACATCCTGTCGCGCCTGTTTATGAACAAGCAGGAGCCCAACGAGCGTGGCATCAACGAGTTTATCGACCAGGCGCTGGCTGCGCTTCAGGGCGACAGCATCATGGTGAAGAAAGCGGCCATGAATGCCATGAATAGATTCGCAGAACTTGGATTAGTATACGAACGTCTTGCAAAAAGTGCATTAAAAAGGGCTAATTTAGATTTTTTTTAAATAAAGTTTCTTTTATCTCCATGAAAATGCGTACCTTTGTGCGGTTTTCTTGATAGATTCAGATGAAAGAAAGTGTAATTACTGCCGTAGAGAGGCTACTAGACAACTATCTTGAGATGAATAATCATCGCAAGACGCCTGAACGATACACCATTCTCAGGGCCATCTACAGCATAAACGGACACTTCACACTAGAGGATCTGAAAGCCCGACTGGCACAGGAGATGGACTTCCCCGTGAGCAGGGCCACTCTCTACAACACGCTGAATCTGTTTATGACGCTACGACTGGTTGTCAGGCACCGTTTTCAAGGCTCAACCAAATACGAGGCTTGCTACGACAACCAGAGTCATTGTCACCAGATATGCACTATTTGCGGAAAGGTTACTGAGGTGAAGTCGCCTGAGATCATCGAGGCCGTGGAGAACATGCACCTGAAGCGATTCAGGAAGGATGGATTCACGCTCTATGTGTACGGTGTGTGCAGCAGTTGCCAAATCAAGATGACGAAACGCAAGAACAACCTGAAGACAGCAAACAAGAAAAGTAACAATAAGAATACAACTAAAAATGAACAAAGGTAAAGTTGATGTCCTGCTGGGTTTGCAGTGGGGCGATGAAGGAAAAGGAAAGGTGGTTGATGTATTGACCCCTAAGTACGATGTTGTGGCCCGTTTCCAGGGTGGTCCTAACGCCGGACATACACTGGAATTTGAGGGACAGAAGTATGTGCTTCGCTCAATACCATCTGGTATCTTTCAGGGCGACAAGGTGAACATCATTGGTAATGGTGTGGTGCTGGCTCCCGACCTCTTCATGGAGGAAGCTAAAGCACTCGAGGCAAGCGGACATGAGCTGCGCAGCCGTCTGCATATCTCAAAGAAAGCCCATCTCATCATGCCTACTCACCGAGTGCTCGACGCTGCTTACGAGGCACAGAAAGGTAAAAACAAGGTTGGTACCACTGGTAAGGGCATCGGTCCTACCTATACTGATAAGGTGAGCCGTACTGGTCTGCGTGTGGGTGATATCCTCGAAAACTTCGAAGAGAAATACGCTGCTGCCAAAGCACGTCATGAGGCTATCCTGAAATCACTCAACTTTGAGTACGACATCACTGAAGTAGAGAAGAAGTGGCTGGAGGGTATCGAGTATCTGCGCCAGTTCCCCATCGTGGATTCAGAGCACGAGATCAACAACCTGCTGAAGAGCGGTAAGAGCGTGCTGTGCGAGGGTGCTCAGGGTACTATGCTCGACGTTGACTTCGGTTCTTATCCTTTCGTAACATCATCTAACACCATCTGCGCTGGAGCATGCACAGGTCTTGGCATCGGACCCAACAAGATTGGTGACGTTTATGGTATCATGAAGGCCTACTGCACACGCGTAGGTGCTGGTCCTTTCCCAACAGAGCTCTTCGACGAGACTGGTAAGAAGATTCGCGACCTGGGCCATGAGTATGGGGCTGTGACTGGTCGTGAGCGCCGCTGCGGATGGATCGACCTGGTGGCACTGAAGTACTCTATCATGGTGAACGGCGTTACACAGCTTATCATGATGAAGAGCGACGTGCTGGACGGATTCGACACCATCAAGGCTTGTGTGGCTTATAAGCAGAACGGACAGGAAATCGACTACTTCCCATACAACATCGAGGAGGGTATCGAGCCTGTATATCAGGAGCTGCCAGGATGGAAAACTGATATGACTAAGTTTACCAGCGAGGATCAGTTCCCTAAAGAGTTCAGCGACTATATCTCATTCTTGGAGAAGCAGTTAGAGACTCCTATTAAAATTATTTCTATCGGTCCTGATCGCGACCAGACAATTGTAAGAAAGTAATAAATGGCACAGAAACCAAGTATTCCAAAAGGAACACGCGACTTCTCGCCTATGGAGATGGCGAAGCGCAATTATATTTTCGACACCATCAAGCAGGTGTATCAGCTGTATGGATTCCAGCAGATTGAAACACCAGCGATGGAAACCCTAGGTACGCTGATGGGTAAATACGGCGAAGAGGGCGACAAGCTGCTCTTCAAGGTATTGAACTCTGGCGACTACCTTTCAAAGGTGACACCTGAAGAGCTGGCTGAGCGCAACTCGCTGCATCTGGCTGCAAAACTGTGCGAAAAGGGACTGCGCTATGACCTGACGGTTCCTTTCGCCCGCTACGTGGTGATGCATCGCGACGAGCTGCAGCTGCCTTTCAAGCGCTATCAGATGCAGCCAGTATGGCGTGCCGACCGCCCTCAGAAGGGCCGCTACCGCGAGTTCTGGCAGTTTGATGGCGACATCGTGGGCTCTGACTCGCTGCTGAACGAGGTGGAACTGATGCAGATTGTTGACACTGTATTCAGCCGTTTCGGCGTGCGCGTACAGATTAAAATCAACAACCGCAAAATCCTGACTGGTATTGCCGAAGTAATCGGCGCTGCCGAGAAGATTGTGGATATCACCGTAGCTATCGACAAACTGGATAAGATTGGACTTGAAAACGTGAATCAGGAGCTGCGCGAAGACGGACTGTCTGACGAGCAGATTGAGAAACTGCAACCCATCATCTCGCTTGAAGGTACCAACGATGAGAAACTGAACACCATCGCTGAGGTACTGGCTGCCAGCGAGACAGGACTGAAGGGCGTGGAGGAGACACGATTCATCCTGGACACTCTGAAGACTCTCGGCCTGAAGAACGAGATACAGCTCGACCTGACGCTGGCTCGCGGACTGAACTACTACACAGGTGCTATCTTCGAGGTGAAAGCACTGGACGTGCAGATTGGTTCGATCACTGGTGGCGGACGCTACGACAACCTGACTGGTATCTTCGGTATGCCAGGCATCTCGGGTGTGGGCATCAGCTTCGGTGTGGATCGCATCTTCGACGTGCTCAATGCTCTCGACTGCTATCCAAAGGACGCTACCAACGGCACCCAGCTGCTGTTTATCAACTTTGGCGAGAAGGAGACTGCCTACTGTCTGCCATTCGTGGCTAAGGCACGCGAGGCTGGCATCCGCACAGAGATATTCCCTGACTCAACAAAGATGAAGAAGCAGATGTCGTATGCAAATGCCAAGCAGATTCCTTTCGTTGCGCTGGCTGGCGAAAACGAAATGGCGCAAGGCAAGCTGACACTGAAGAACATGGAGTCAGGCGAGCAGACACTGGTTTCGCCCGATGAGTTGATTAGTCAGATCGTAAAATAATAAATTTGAATAAATAGCGCAGAAAGCAAAAGTTTGCGCAACACTTTTAAATAAATCCTGCAAAAAACTTGCGGGATTTATTTTTTATGTTTATATTTGCAACCAAAAGTATGAAGCTACAGAATGATTTAAATATTTTAATAGTTAACTAAACAAGTACGATTATGACAAAGAAATTTATTTGCGCTGTATGTGGTTATATCCACGAAGGTGACTCAGCTCCTGAGAAGTGTCCAATCTGTAAGGCTCCTGCATCTAAGTTCTCTGAACTGAAAGACGAGGGCGAAACTACATATGCTACTGTTCACCGCCTGGGTGATGGCAAGATCGAGGGTGTGCCCGAAGAGATGATTGCCGAGCTAAGAAACAATTTCAATGGTGAGTGTGGCGAGGTTGGAATGTATCTGGCTATGGCTCGTCAGGCTGATCGCGAGGGCTATCCTGAGATTGCAGAGGCGTTCAAGCGCTATGCGTTCGAGGAGGCCGATCACGCTTCACGCTTTGCTGAGCTGCTGGGTGAGGTTGTATTCGACACAAAGACTAATCTTGAAAAGCGTGCTGCTGCCGAGGCTGGCGCTTGTGCCGATAAATTTGAACTGGCCAAACAGGCTAAAGCAATGGGATTCGACGCTATTCACGACACCGTTCACGAGATGGCAAAGGACGAAGCACGTCATGGATCTGGCTTTGCTGGATTGTTGAAACGTTATTTTGGCAAGTAACCAACACAATATTTTAAATAATTATCCGTTTTATCTATATGATGAAACGGATTTTTTATTTGCTTATACTAGTATCTGCCTTCGTGGCTTGCGCCGATGATGATGATTTCTCTACTTCAACGGCCCTAAGAATCGATTTCCCTGCCGACACCATCAAACTGGATACGGTGTTCAGTCGTACAGCGTCGTCAACCTACACTTTCTGGGTTCACAATCGTAACAACAAGGGGGTGAGAATGCAGAGCGTAAGACTGAAACGAGGCAACCAGACGGGATTCCGCGTAAACGTGGATGGCAGCTATCTGGATAATAATAATGGTTCGCAAACCAACGATATCGAGATACGCAAGAACGACAGTGTGCTGGTGTTTGTTGAAATCACGCCCTACGAAACGTATCGACCAACTCCAGAAGCAATCACAGACCAACTGGTGTTTGTATTGGAGAATGGCACAGAACAGAGTGTTTGTCTGCAAGCGTGGGCATGGGATGCTATCAAATGCTACTCACCGGTGATAGAGAAGGACTCTGTGATCGAATCGGATAAGCCTTTAGTAATTTATGGTGATTTTATCGTAAAGAAGGGGGCGCAGCTCACCATCCGTAACACGACGCTCTATTTCCATGCGGAGGCTGGTATGAAGGTGGAAGGTACACTCGCCACAGACAACTGCATCATGCGAGGCGACCGTCTGGACCGCATGTTCTCGTATCTGCCTTACGACCGCATCCCTGGGCAATGGCGGGGTATAAGATTCGCATCAACATCTAGCAATAACGTACTGAATAACACAGAGATACGAAACTCAACTGAAGGAATCATCTGCGACTCGGCAGCTATCGACAGCACGCACTATCGACTGAAAATGCAGCAGTGCGTGGTGCATAATACGCAGGGAGACGGCATCAAACTGACTAATGCAAATGTGCGTTTGGAGAACTGTCAGCTATCGAACGCTATGGGCAACTGTCTGGCTGTGAACGGTGGAATGGTAGAAATCAGCTACTGCACACTGGCGCAGTTTTATCCTTTTGCAGGCGGAAGAGGTGCAGCACTACGTTTCTCAAACACCACTTCGCCATTACTGAAAATGGTGTGCGAAGGCGCGATCATCACGGGCTACGATGAGGATGTGGTGATGGGGGAATCAGGCTCTGCTGAAAGTGCCTTTAATTATACGTTCACTCACAGTCTGTTGCGCACGCCAGAGGTTTCAGACAATAACCATTTCAGCGATATCATCTGGGAGAAACCAGATGCCGAAATGCAAGGTAAAAACAATTTTATCAAGGTAGATGAAGACAACCTTGACTATGATTTTCACCTCGATTCTTTATCGACAGCTAAAGGACTGGGATGTTATCGTTAGAATTTTGAGAAAGTGAGCGGCATCAGTGCTCTGATTCCATCGATGACATACACATACTTCTTGCCGTAGAGCAGTATGCGGATAGGGGCGCCGGCACGTGTCTCTGATTCGATGATAACCTGGCGGCAAGAACCACAAGGACCAACGGGTTCTTCTTCCAAATCGCCATGAGTGCCTCGGGCGGCTATGGCCAGCATGCGTACAGGCTGGTCGGGGTATTGGGCGCCAGCTGCAAAAAGGGCTGTTCGCTCGGCACATAATCCTGAAGGATAGGCTGCATTTTCCTGATTGCAACCGATAATCTCTACACCATTATCAAGTCTTACTGCTGCTCCTACACAAAACTTAGAGTAGGGGGCATAACTACGGTTGGTGCCCTCGATGGCAAGTTCTACCAAATGGCGCTCTTCTGCGCTCAACTCATCCATGTCGCACACTTTAATAACCGACTTTAGCTCCAGTTCTCTCATAAATAGTTATATTTTTCTGCAAAATTACAAATTATTCGAGAGAATTCAGTATTTTTGCAGAAATAAATAGCATGATATGAGAAAAATAGTCGTATTTGTGGCCTTTTTATTGTCGGTTTCTGCATTTTCGCAGGCCAGATGGAATCAGGCGTACCAACAATATGTCAATCAATATAAAGACATTGCCATAGAGCAGATGCAGCGCTATCGCATACCGGCATCAATCACACTGGCTCAAGGACTGCTGGAGAGCGGCGCTGGGCGAAGCGAGCTGACGCGCAACAGTAATAACCACTTTGGCATCAAGTGTAATAACGGATGGACAGGGCGACGCACTTATCACGACGACGACCAGCGTAACGACTGCTTCCGTGTGTATGATAATGCATTCGAGTCGTACGAAGATCACTCTAAGTTTCTGGCCAACAACCAGCGCTACCGCTCATTATTCAATCTGAAGACTACTGATTACAGAGGATGGGCAAAGGGACTGAAGGCAGCCGGATATGCCACGAATCCTATCTACGCAGAAAAGTTGATTGAGATTATCCAACTGTATAAACTCTACCAATATGACACTGCGAAGGGCTATGATCACTTCATGGCAGAACGTACGAAAGTGCCTGAGACGGATGCTGCAGCATTACACTCGATCAAGATTTTCAATAAGAACTATTATTTGATAGCACGCAGAGGTGATACCTATAAGTCGATCGGCAAGGAGGTGGGCATCAGCTATCGCAAAATCGCTAAATATAACGAGCGCAATCGCAAAGACCAGTTGAAGGAAGGCGAGGTGGTTTGGCTGAAGAAGAAGCAGCGCAAGGCACCTAAGGATTATAAGGGCCGACTACACTATGTGCGCGAGGGAGAGTCGATGTACTCAATCGCACAGTTGTATGGCATACGCCTGAAGAATCTGTATAAGATAAATCATCTCTCGCCCGAATACCAGATTAGGGTTGGCGACGGCCTCAAGCTGAGATAAAAAAAAGTAGGGAGCTTAGGCTCTCTACATCACTTGAGCGGAATACGGGAATCGAACCCGCCTCCCAGGCTTGGGAAGCCCGTGCACTACCGATGTGCTAATTCCGCAACCATAACAAAACTCTATATTAGAAAAGAGAGCCGATAGCCGGACTCGAACCGGCGACCCACGCATTACGAATGCGTTGCTCTACCAACTGAGCCATATCGGCAGGTCTCCTTAAGCGGGTGCAAAAGTAACATTTTATTTTGGTACCTGCAAATTTTACGCACCTTTTTTTCGTTTAAAACGCAAATTTTATGGTTTCCTCTAGTACCGCGCTATAGTTTGGTTACTGGATATTCAGCAGTTTGTGGGTTTGCAGCGACAGATGCCACTGGGGATGCTGCAGGATATAATCCACACACTGAGTGGTGATCTGCTGATTGAGCGCCACATCGCCAGTATCACAAGGTTGCAAACAGGCATAGGCATCTGGAGCCTGCTGCAGATAGGGCGCAGGATCATGCGCACCATCAAACACCACTTTCACTTCGTTGATGCGGGTGAGCGCCAAAGGTGGCACGTTGGGGGCAAACTGATCTTTGGGCGACCAGGTTACCCAGTCGATGGCATCGGGTAGGGCATGCGTGCCATTGGTCTCGATGGCCACATAATAGCCTGCTTGATGCAGTCTGCCAACCAGCGCATCGTCAATCTGCAACGATGGTTCACCACCTGTAATGACTACAAACCTGCAGGCTGCCCACTGGTGGAGCTTAGTCATAATCTCATCAGCCGACATCAGCGTATAGCCGCTGAAATCGGTATCACAGAATGGGCATCTAAGATTGCATCCACTAAAACGCACAAAGACGGCAGGGCGACCTGTATGGCGACCTTCTCCCTGCAAAGAATAGAATATCTCGTTGATTCTATACATTACAGAAGATATTTGGCGTCGATAGGGAACTGGTCGTCGTAGGCCTGAGCTATATTGCCAAACGACTCTTCGACGATGGCCTTATAACACTGGGGAAACTGCTTCACAACCCATGCAGCAATATTCTCGGCTGTGGGGTTGAAGGGCAACAGATCATTGAGATTGCCGTGATCAAGATAACCGTGAATAGCTTTCTTGATATGGCCATAATCAGTTACCATCCCGTTAGGATCTGTTTCTGCCGAAGCAAGAAATACGGTGATTGTCCAGTTGTGACCGTGAAGTTGACTGCACTTGCTGTCATAAGGCAGCGATAAACGGTGGCTACCTGCCACATCCATTTTCTTTGAAATACAATAAATCATAATCTAAAAGCTTCCATCGCATAAGCAAATGGGTAGGGAAAAAATTTTCTCTTTTTCAGTTATATTGCAATATTGCGGCTGCAAAGGTACAAATAATATCGTTATATCGTGAACGACTTTAGGTTAATTCTTCTTAATTATTACATTAAATCGCATGCGATACAAAATATTATTCGTATCTTTGCAGCGCAAACAAGAAGTTGAACTATATAATATAATTAAGGTATATGAAATATTTAAAGACTATAGCACGAATCGTTTTAGGTCTGTTTATGACTTATGCAGGTATAGCACATCTGTCGGTAGCTCGTCAGGAGTTTGTGGCACAGGTGCCCACATGGATTCAGTTTTCACCAGTATTTACCGACTTTGTGGTGCTGGCATCTGGAGTAGTGGAGATTATTCTTGGTTTGAGTATGATTTCGATGATGAAGAAGTATCGCCCTGTAGTAGGTGCTCTGCTGGCTTTATTCTACGTGCTCATCTTCCCAGGTAACATCAATCAGTATGTGAATCATATCGATGCCTTCAATCTCAATACTGATCAGGCACGATTCATACGTTTGTTCTTCCAGCCAGTTCTCATCGCGTGGGCTCTGTGGTCGACAAATGGATGGGCTTATTGCAAGAAACTAATACAAAAGCATTAAATATATAACAAACAAGTACGGATTATGAAAAAGATTATGGTTATTGACGGTGGTCCTCGCAAGAACATGAATACCGCCGCTATGTGTGAGAAATTTGCAGAGGGTGCCCGTGCTGCTGGCGCCGAAGCAAAGATTGTACGCCTCTATGGCATCGACTTTAAAGGTTGTATGTCGTGCATGGCTTGTAAACTGAAAGACAAGGCCAGCAAGGTTTGTAAGTTTAAGGATGCCATTACTCCAATCTTGGAGGAGATTGCTGAAGCTGACGGACTGGCTCTCGCTTCGCCCATCTACTTTGGTGGTGTTACTGCCGAGATGCACGCCTTCCTGGAGCGTCTGGAGTTTCCTTGGCTCTCGTACAATGACTATAGTCTGACTGCACCAAAGAAAATGCCTGTAGTGCTGATGGAGACCATGAATGGTACACCAGAGCAGAACAACAGCGAGGGCTTTGGCGCAAAAGAGATGTGCATCAAGGTGGCTCTTGGTGAGCCTGAGAAGCTGGTGGCTTACAACACCTGTCAGGTGAAGAACTACGACAACTATGAGTTGGCCATGTTCTCAAAAGATGCCAAGCTGAAGTGGCGCGAGGACAACTGGGAGAAGGATCTGCAGAGCGCCTATGATGCAGGCAAACGTATGGCTGAAATGGCTTAATCCATTGGTAATTGCATAACAAATCGGGCACCGGCTTTATAGCTGGTGTCTATTTTTATGTCGCCACCAATACGGCGCACCAGCGAACGGGCCACTGTGAGACCGATGCCTGTACCATTATAATACTCATCAAGCTGAACAAACTCCTCGAAGATATGCTCGGCTTCTTCTGTAGGCACACCAATGCCGGTGTCTTCTACAACAAAAAGGATGTTGCCTTGCTCTACAGATATCTTCAAAAGTGCGTGGGCTTTCTCATCTGTCAGTATCTGATTGCCCTTAGCCTCAGGCGCGTGGGTGAACTTCTGGGCGTTGTCCAACAGAAGGGTAAGGGCACGGGTAGCCGCTGTCTGATTGGTATGCAGTATCAGATTCTCAACCGCTGGATCTGCTTGCAACTCGAATATAAGATGTGGAGCCTCGCCAATGCCTGCTGCATCAATAGCTTCTGATGCTATCTGCATCACTGGTATCTGGTCTGTACACTCGATAACACTGATACTGCTGGCATCCGACAGTTCCAGCATCTTATTGACCAACTCGGTAATGCGGTCTGTGTTCTCTGTTATCTGATGATTGATATCTGTTTTCGTTTCGTCATCAAGTTCCATACCTGGTGTGGTAACGATTTGCGTAAAACCGGATAGGATATTGAGCGGTGTACGAATCTCATGCGAGATCTGCTGGATGAAGTTGGTCTTCATGCGTGCCGACTCCTCTGCACGGGCATTGGCTACCACTAACTGCTCATTCTTTTTCTCAAGCTGCGTGTAGGCTGCGGCCAATCTGTTCTGGGCACGATGGCGAATAATGGTATATACAACAAAGAAGATACTCAGCAAAATAATGGTAGTAACGAGAGCCAACATCCTGCCTTTTGAGAGACGTTCCTGCTGTTCAAGAATCTGTTCCTCTTTCAAGCGGATGGTTTCTTGCTCTTCTGAATCCACCCACTGGGAGCGGATAATAGCTGAATCGAGGCGCTGACAAATCTGATTGGCAACAGCATTAGCAGAATCCACTAAACCTGCCTTATAGTTAGCGCGATATTTCTTGAGCAGTTTGGTCTGGATGTCTTCAAGCGACTGACCCGCCTGTTCTGAAGCAAATAGTTCGTCGAGGTTACTCATATTTTCAGCCGCTTCTTCCCAGTGACCAGCCATCAACAGATAGTCACTGGCATCCATCTGGCCCTCGAAAGTCTTTGAGAAACGGGTTTGCTGATATTCCATGAAAGCTTCATCGGCTTTATCCATCTGTCCTAAAGCTTCTAAGGCTATGGCCGAAAAGATGATATAACGAGCCCACTGCTTGTCGATATAGGCCTCATCCTGAGGATAGCGTTTCTTATAATCCTTCACCAATCTGCCAAGACGCTCGGTCCAGGTTAATCCTAACTGGTATTTCTTGACACAGAGCCAGCCGTAGGCAATATTAATGAAACCTACAACGGCGTTGCGATACGTCTCAGGTGAGGGGTCATTGCTGATGTGCTGCAGATGGCGCTCATAGGCGCGATCGAACAATTGGCGGCACACGGTGTCTTCCGGGTTGAAATAGCCCTTGCAGCATCCCTCAAAAATGAGCAGATTAGTATAGTCGCTCGACTCATCAAACCCAGCTTTATCCAACTTTTCCAATGCAGGTTTTACGACTCTGTGGGCACTGGTGAAATTGATATAACGGATGTACAAACCAGCCAGATAACTGGCAGATTTGGCATAGATAGTAAGCGAATTGGCATCTGTAGCATTTTCTGTAGCATTCATGGCTTCTTTCCAGAAGAACTCTGCTGCACGGCGATGCTTCATCCGATAGTAAGCATAGGCCTGCCAATAATAGCTCTCGCCTTCTTGCAAATCGCCTGTCTTGCCAAGACTATCTGCCAACATCTGCAAATGCTGGTAGTCTTTCTGCTTATCAGCTTCCTGCAATTTCAGATTAACCTCGGCGATTTCTTCTTCGTTTTTTGTATGATTGCAACTTGAGATTAATATAACAGTTGATGCAATTAACATCAGACTAATTAACCAAAAATTTTTCTTCATAATTCCATATATAATCTTTCTGGGTGCAAAATTACAAATAATATTGGAAAACTCATCTCGTTGATAGCGTTTTTTTAACGTAATCCTTTTCATAAGATAATGACACTCAGACTACTAATAACAAAAAAGGCTCGTTTCACAACGAACCTTTTTCAAACTAACTTAAAAAAAACTAAATTAATCAACCATAAACCTTAACCATAAATCTTTTACTGCTGCAAATATACACCATTTCTGTGTATCCTATGTTCACTCTAAGATAATTTATGTTCAAAATCCAATAATTGTTTCATTTCAAACATTGTATCTCGCATTTTAAACGTTTTAACGTATATATTGGGCGTTTTTATAGAGTAAACTATATGCAATATCTTCTATTTTACTTCTTTTCACATTTGTTTATCTTACTCTTCAACATGAGGAAAGTGTGAATGAAGGCTGCCTTGGGAGCGAAAATCATCATACGTGGACCAGTCCAGCGCATCACCTTTCGGATGGCCTCGCGCTCTTTGGGGGCGTAGCAGTGGATGGGGCATGCCTTGCAAACGGGTTTATTCTCGCCAAAATGGCAATGATCCAATCGCTGCCAAGCATAATCAGCTAACTGCTGATATTCCGGGGAAAGTGATTTTTGATGAAGATGGTGACGACAATAGAGTTCTATCATCATCCTAACAGTCTTCTTTTCGCGATCTATTTTTTTCATGTTGGTTATTACCTATTATAATCCAATAATTTTTTAATTTTTGTTTAGCGGCTGCAAAATTACATCTTTTTTTTTATTCAACCAAATAAAATGAGTAACAATTACACCCATTTCCAAATTTTATTTAAATAATGACACATTACTATATAAGTTTATGAGAATTTATCTAATTTTGTGGCCGACTAAAAAATAAAATGGTATAGATAAATAGATGACTAATCAAAATATCACCCGCGGTTTACGCGATGGTTTCCCTATAGCAATGGGCTATCTGGCTGTGGCTTTCTCGTTGGGAATAATCGCTGCAAAAGCTGGACTGACCGCACCAGCAGGTTTTATATCCAGCTTCTTTACACGTGCGTCAGCAGGTGAATATGGCACCTATACGCTAGTGGCCGTACAAGCGGCTTATGCTGAGGTGATAGCGATGTGCTTAGTGGTTAATCTGCGCTACATGCTGATGAGCGCTGCTCTCTCACAGAAGATTAATCCTCATACATCGTGGCTGCACAGAATACTGATGGCGTGTTGTATCACCGACGAAATATTTGGCATCTCTGTGGCTTATCCTGGTTACACGCCGCCTGCTTACACTTATTCTGCAGCTTTGATATCCACACTGTTCTGGGCCACTGGGTGTGCAGTGGGCATCATGGCAGGAAGCCTGCTACCTCAGCCTGTGGTTACGGCACTATGTATGTCGCTCTATGGTATGTTTCTTGCCATCATCATCCCTCAAGCCCGTATAGATCGTAACGTGCTCTACACGCTGATAGCCAGTTTGGTGCTGAGTGGTTTATGCGCTATCATGCCAGTAGTGGGGCAGTGGAGTAGTGGTATGCGTACGGTGGTTCTGACTATTGTGATTTCGGCAGTTGCCGCCTGGCTTAAACCTTTAAAATCAAAAGAAAATGGAGCAGCATAGTTTAATCATATATATCCTCTTGGCCATCGTAGTCACAAACCTGATTCGCGTGACACCTATGGTTCTCATCAAGGGACAGATTAGCAACCGTTTTGTGCGTAGTTTCCTATATTATGTGCCCTACGTGACACTAGCTGTGATGACATTTCCTGATATGATACTGACCACGCCTACGGTTTGGCCAGGCATCATCGCTCTGTTGGCTGGCATCATTGCAGCTTGGTGCCGCTTAGGACTCCTGCCGGTAGCTGCCATCTGCTGCCTTATTGCTTATCTGCTGATATAATAGAAAGGGCTAAAAACTGAAAAAAGGCTCGTTTCACAACGAACCTTTTTCCCCAAAATTACTTAAAAAACTAAATTAATCAACCATAAACCTTAACCATAAATCTTTTTTATTTCTGGTGCAAATATACGGAGTTTTTCTGAATCATACATCATTTTTTGTGTTAATAAATGTTTATAGCATGCATTTTATCGAAAATTAAACGTATTTTGTCGTATTATAAACGTTCAAATTGACTATTCAAGGTCGAAAAATACGCATAATATATTGCCATTCACATTTTTTATTAGTACATTATTTGGAGAGAAACGGAAAAAAATGTATTTTTGCGCTGAACAAACAACATTTAAAACAAATACTTTATGAACATCTTGATTTTACAGTCATCTCCACGCACAAATGGCAACACAGCTTGGATGGCAAATGAGTTAAAAGAAGCTGCTGAGAAAGCAGGTCACAATGTTACATTGGTAAACGTAGCTTCAAAGAAGATTGCTGGCTGTCTGGCCTGCGAGTATTGTCGTACTAAAGGTAACGGCGTATGTATCCAGAAGGATGATATGCAAGAGCTACTCCCACTCATGCAGGAAGCAGAGGTGCTGGTTTTGGCATCACCTATATATTATTTCACTATGAATGCACAGATTCAGGCTCCTATTCAGCGAATGTATTGTGTAAACAAACCAGCTAAGGTAAAGAAGATGATGCTGCTGATCTCTTCATATTCACCAGGTGTATATACGGGCGCAAAAGGAGAGTTTATGGATCTCTGCAACTACTGGAGTGCAGAAAACGCTGGTATCGTTACGGCTAAGATTGACGAGCAGAAGACGGATATTACCAAACAGAAGATTGTGGATTTGGTAAATATGTTGTAACGCTGCATAGCGTAGGCTTTACTTCCGTTTGGATAACAGGTCTCTCATAGTAGCCAAGATATGCTTTCGTGCTATTTCCGGATGCATCGCTTCCTGAAGGGATATGCCTTCAGGATTGATGCATTTGACATCAGAGAAACCGGCTTGCAGAAGCGCTTCTTTATCCCTGATACGACCAGCAATCAGGCATACAGGCACGTCGCCCGATTGCTGCAACACACCAACAGGCAGTTTACCCATGAGCGTCTGACTGTCAGCAGATCCTTCGCCAGTAATCACGAGGTCGGCATCTTTAATAATGTCACAGAAACGAGCCGTTTCGAGCATCACCTCGATACCCGGTCGGCAACTCGCATGCAGGTATTGAAGGAAAGCATAGCCTAATCCACCGGCTGCACCCGCTCCTTCAGCAGAAGAACAGTCATAACCGAAATGTTTGGCAGATACCTCAGCAAATTTCTGGGCACGCGCATCCAATAGCTCAACCATCTCTGGGGTTGCTCCCTTCTGCGGGGCAAAGATATGAGCAGCTCCTTGTGCGCCAAAAAGAGGATTTTTCACATCGGAAGCTATGGTAAACTGAATATCACGGAGTTCCGCGATATCATCAAACCGTCCCTGCTTGGCAAAGGCATCAATCAAGGCTCTAAGCATACCGACACCTGCATCGCTGGTAGCACTGCCGCCCAGTCCCACAATAATTCGTTTAGCGCCTTTCTTGATGGCATCAGCAATCAGCTGACCAGTACCATAACTGGTGGCCACCATGGGGTTGCGCTCTTCCTCGGTAAGAAGCGTGAGTCCGCTGGCTTGTGCAATCTCAATCACGGCCTCTTCTCTGCATAATAAATACTTAGCTGTAATAAAGCGCATCATCGGGTCGCGCACCGTTACTTCCTGAAGCGTGCCACCGATAGCCGCATAGAAAGCATCTATGAAGCCTTCGCCACCATCGCTAACAGGTATCTGAACGATATCGGCATCTGGAAAAACACTTCTAATACCATCTGCTGCTGCTTGATTGGCATCAGTTGAGCTCAGACAGCCTTTCATAGAATCAATTACAACTACTATTTTCATTATTCCACTTTTTTGTACCTATTACCTATTTAAATAATATCACTGTTATTTTCGCTGGCAAAGATACATAATTTTATTTAAAAATAGTGCTTACTTTTTAGTTTGTTTGGGGGATTTTATCTAAATTTGTAGCCAATAAACAAAATGTACAATATGACAATTCGTAAAGCAGAACGACAGGATATATGAAAAGAAACGTCTTATTTGGGGCACTACTCATGAGTTTGATGCCCGTAAAGAAGTGTTGGGGAGAAGAGGCAATTCTTAAGCCCCGCCTAGTAGTTTGCACAGATATCGCGCCGGCTCATATAGAACCAGACGACATGGAATCTGTGATTCATCTGCTAGCCTATGCCGACTGCTTTGAGATAGAAGCTCTAATCACTTCTGTGGGATGGAATTGCGACCCTTATCCCACAGAATGGCACCAATATCTGACACGGGCTATTGAGGCTTACCGGAAGGATGTCATAAATCTAAGAGCAAGATCAGGGCAAAAGGATTTCTTACCCTTGGAGATTGAAAACGCCAAACAGCAGATGGGGTATTGGCCAAGTGCCGACTACCTATCGCAAAGAGCAATGATGGGAAGCATCAACGGCGGTATTAAAGCCATTGGGAATGACAATGACTCACCAGGCAGCGAAATGCTGATTCAACTGGCTGATGAAGATGACCCTCGACCGATTTATGTGGCTGCATGGGGCGGTGCAAACACGCTGGCGCAAGCCATCTGGCGCGTAAAGCAATCACGAAGCGAGGAGGAGACAAAGAAGTTTATCAATAAGTTCCGCATCTATACCATCACAGACCAGGATATGGACTATAACCACCGAATGAATCGCGCCTATAGTTCGCACATGTGGTTAAGAAAGGAATTCGCAAATGAACTTCAGTTTGTTTGGGATGAAGGCACTTGGCAGGAACAGTGTGAACTGGGGAAACACGCATGGCAGCAGCACAAAGAACGTATTCAAGGACATGGTGCCATGGGTAGCGAATATCCCACATATAAATGGGGCGTGGAAGGCGACACACCAAGTTTTCTGTATCTGATACCTAACGGACTCAATGACCCAGAAGATCCTAAGCAGGCAGGATGGGCAGGCTACCACGAGCGAGGCATCAGTCCCGACTCTCTCACTACAGCATGGAACAGTTGGCAAGAGCCTGTTCGCAGCATATCAATAGCCTATAAACAGCGTTTTTATCCCGACGAACTCAACGACCTGATAGCTCGTATTGAATGGGCTGAAAAAGGTAACGGAAATAAAAACCCAATCGTGATTGTCAACGGTCAAGCAGGCCTAGAGCCAATCTATATCAAGGCCCATGTCAACGACGTTATCCGGCTCAACGCTTCGCAATCTTATGACCCAGACAAGGAGAAACTTTCTTTTAGTTGGTGGCAGCAACCTGAAATCGGTGGCCAACAACTGTCTATTGAAGATACTCTGCAACCGATGGCTTCAGTGAAGATTCCTTCGAGTGCAAACGGAAAGGTGTTTCATCTCATCTGCGAAGTGCACGACGACGGCCCTTATCATTTGGTAGCATATCGTAGGGTTATCATCTCTATTGCAGAATAATATGGCTAGCAACGCAGACTTCGTACAGTATATCGCCGACCAATGCAGTGGGGCTGGCGAGATAGTCACCAAAAAGATGTTTGGCGACTATGGGATTTATTGTGACGGAATTATCTTTGGTTTGATATGTGACGATCACTTCTATCTGAAACCTACAGATGCTGTCCGGCCAAAACTCCGCGTATTGGACCTGCGCCCACCATACGACGGAGCGAAAGATTATTTCTATATTGCAGATGTTGACGACAGAGACTATCTGTCAGAGCTTGTACGTGAAACTTGCAAAGCTCTTCCGAAATCAAAGAAGCGTTAACAGTTCTGCGAAATCATCAATGATATAATCGACACCAGCTGCAGCAGTGGTAACAAACGGTAACTATAATAGGGATTCAGGCATTTCAGCCTTCATCAGAAACAAAAAAACAGCAGACATTTGATGTCTGCTGCTTCTTTTTCATTTTGTACACCCGCAGAGTATCTAACCAGTGCTGATTTTCAGCATGTTGCGAATTAATTTGTTACTAATCCGCAGTTGGTAACAAAATACCTAGAAGGTGTTAACAAAATAACTTATGATAAGCAGCTCGCCGATATCTCTATACCGTACTTCCCTTTATTCAAGGGCCCTTCCAACAAATTTCCGTAAGTTTGTTAGTCGGTTTGTTTGTTTACGGGTGTAAAGGTAGTCATTTTATTTGTTACCACCAAATATCGAACCCATTTTTTTTCATTCCAACGCATTTTTTTAGTAGAGGTACAAATTTTCCTCAGTCAGTACGTTTGTGAGTTAGTTTTTCAGTTAATAAATGTATCCTATTCTTAAATTTGTTAGTTACACGTGTTAAAGACTTAGTTAGTTAGTATTCATTCCGGAGTTTCTGCAATTCGATTGGATTATTTTGCTATATTTTTGTGCCGCGATTCAAAAATGGATCACCAAATTAAATATAAACTAAAAAGTAATTATGAATATGAATCAAACTATTAATTTATTCATCTCGCCTGAAACGGGAGTTGTTGCATCACTAAAGTCTAACATCAATACTAACCATATTATATAATATGTATAAGGCAGAGAAGATAAGGAACAAAGAAAGCTGGTTTCGAACAATCAAACCAGGAATCGTGGCAAAAGGTAAGTTACCGTCATATGGTTCAATAACGTCACTTAACGTTCAGCTTACAAGATACAACAGATCGATAGGGAAAGAGAGAGGTGTTTTTATACATGCTAAGTACCTGTACGACGAACTGTGTGTGATTCTGGTCGGGGTTACCATCGAACAGAGAAAGAAGGAACTGGCAGATCCAGGCTATAAAAATGAATGGCGTAAAATGATAAAGGTATGAGGAAATCAGACAAACAAGTCGACATCGATTTGGACGACGAGCTCATGACTATAAAGGATGCGGCCTTTTTTTTTAAGATTGACATTCAGGCAATGTACAAAAGAGTACAGCGTCAGAAGGTCAAATACCACAAAGTCGGAAGCAGATTGTATTTCTTTAAGAAAGAACTGATTGCCGGCGTTAAAGTGAAATAATTCGAACTGGTTAAGTCCCTGAACTGCTTTCTGGGAAGACCGTAGCCAGGGCATTTTTTAGCCAATTATGCCAAAGAACTGCTCGACATACAAACACGGGCGTTTTGCGTGAGTTATAATAATAAGTTTAATTTTTAAAAAAGATAATTATAGAAAATGTATAAACCTGGGATTGAAATAAAAAGAAACGCCCAAGGTCAGGTAATGCTTCAACTTGAAGTACATGGGTATATGAGCAACGTTTGGTTTGACGATATCAAGCAGCTCCAGTATGTTATACTCTCATTGGCTACCATGTTAGCTGTTAAAGCTTTTAGCCTTAAAATGACAGCTCCACTAAGAAAGAGAAGCGACCAGGCCTCGGTTAAAAAGAGAAAAACTGATAAGGGCTGTGTTATATTAGAGTGTTCATTCTATGGCCACAATGAGGAAATGTTATTCAGAGACGAAGAAGAATTTGGAATTTTCATGGATTACCTGAATGCACTTGTGGCATTGGATGCTGAAGTAATAGAGGGAAAGGTGTGAAGTACGTAGTGTCTGCCATCAATAAACTGACAGGCGAGCGGGAGGCGATTTCTGCCCCTCGCTCGCTTGAGGAGGTCAAGAAGCAGCTGGAGACCTTCAAAAAGGATACCAGGTACAAGCGGCAGCAAGCGTGGCGCAGTCCGCGCATTGAAAAATTCATTCAAAGTTAATAAGGATATGATTAAACCTGAAACTTTAGATAAAATCAACGACCAGTCTATTGTGGACTTGGTCTCGGATTATGTCACCCTGAAGAAGTCTGGCATCAACTACAAAGGATTGTGCCCTTTCCACAACGATAAGAACCCATCATTCGTAGTAAGCCCCGCAAAAGGAATATGCCACTGTTTCGTCTGCGGGAAAGGCGGCAACGGCATCCATTTCATCATGGAGCACGAAAAAGTCAACTTCTATGAGGCTTGCAAAATCATCGCAAATAAGTTCAACATCGCTTTTGAGGAAAAGGAGCCTACAGCTGAGGAGGTTGCAGAACAACAGAAAAAAGAGTCTATGCAGGTCATCTATTCACGCGTACAGGAATTCTACGTAAAATGCTTGCACGAGGATACACCTGAGGCAAAAGCAATGATGTCATACGCGCAAAAAAGATGGTCAAAAGAGGATATAGAGGAAAGAGGTCTGGGATATGCACCTGCAGGTAACAAACGCTTTTTCGACTTCATTAAAAGCACAGGCCTAAGCTGGGAGCTATGCAAAGAGGCTGGACTGATTGCGGAGAGTGACGACAAATCGGAATATGCATTTTTCCGCGACCGATTAATGATTCCTGTGCGCGACCGTTGGGGTAATGTCATCACCTATACGGCACGCACGCTATCGGACAATAAAGATGTCCAGAAGTACCTGAACGGAAAGGACTCTCCAATTTTCCACAAAAGTGAGACGCTATTTGGACTTGATACGGCCATAAAAATTGGTGCCCGCGAGGAACTCTTCTATATTGTGGAAGGTGGTCCTGACGTCATCAAAATGCAACAGATAGGCGTCATAAATACCGTGGCTCCGCTAGGTACGGCGCTCACAAAAGAACAGCTGCATACACTCAAGAGGTTTCATCCAAAATTATGTTTCATCCCGGATGCTGATGATCCTGGTATAAAAGCAGTCATCAAAAACGGAAAAACAGCAATGCAAGAGGGATTCCGAGTGACTGTCAAAGAAATACCGCCCAAACCAGAAGAGGAGGGTGGAGGCAAACAGGACGCTGACAGCTATTTCCAGAACAGGGAGCAGGTGAAGCTGCTGCCTGAGGATGATTTTGTACTGTGGTACGCCAACAAACTCTTCGCAGACATCGAGCGCAAATCATCTACCGAGACGGACATATCCGATATCGTTAAACAGATTTGCGACGTGCTCATCCTGGAAAAAGATGAATATACGCAAAAGGCACTGCTCGATGCTCTGGTGAAGCAGCACAACGGCCACAAAGGGCTATGGAAAAACGCTGTCAATGAAGCCAGGCACCGTCGAGCAGAAGAGAAGGCAAAGGCTACAACAAAACGGACGGGCATCGACCCGCTGATATATGGGTTCTACGAGGATCACAACTGTTACTGGAGCCGCGATGATGAAGGTAAAGAAAAGCAATGGTCGAATTTCAAGATGCGACCGCTTTATCATGTGATGGGCATCGATGATTCGCGCCGACTCTATGAAATTACAAATATCGACGGCACCACACGTATCCTCGAACTGGCTGCTGAAGAACTAGTCTCGCAGCCGAAATTCATGGTAAAAGTGGAGTCTATCGGCAACTTCATCTGGAAAGTTGGTATGCCGGAGCTTATCAAGCTGAAGACATATCTGTTCGAGCAGACAGAGACAGCCGTTCGCATCCGGCAGTATGGATGGAATCGCAGCGGGTTCTTTACATTCGGCAACGGATGTATCTACCAAAACGAATGGTACCAGGCCGACACCATGGGTATCGTACACTTGCACGAAGCCGAATCACATCTGGACAACTACTACCTGCAGGGAGCTTCAGAAATCTACGCTGCAGATACGAGCTATTTCTCTTTTGAGCGACAGTTCATCCTTCCATCTACGCACGCAAGCATTGCACTCAGCGAAATGGCCAGTCTGATGGCAAAAGTTTTCGGTGACAACGCCAAGATAGGCATCTGCTATCTCTTGGCGGCACTACATCGGGATATCATCACCTCTTATACCGTCAACTTCCCTATTCTGAATTTATTTGGGCCAAAAGGAAGTGGTAAAACAGAATTGGGAATCACTTTGATGCGCTTCTTCACCATCGGTGATAAACCGCTGAACCTCAGGAACACTACGGCACCATCGCTCTCACAAATGCTTTCGATGGCTGCCAACTCTCTGGTACTCCTAGACGAGTACAAAAACACTCTGGACATGCGTATCGTGGAAATAATTAAAGGTGCCTACGACGGTGTCGGACGCTCACGTATGGATATGGACCGTGGCAAGCAAATAGAACGCACACCTGTTGATTGCGGGGTTATCGTATGCGGACAGGAAATGCCAACACTGGACATCGCCATGTTCTCAAGAATGATTTACTTACCCACGGACTCTACTGTGCACGACCGCGAAGCAAAGGATAGATTTAATAGGTTGTCCGACATCCGTAAACTGGGACTGCAGCATCTCACTATGGAGATACTATCGCATCGAGCTCTTTTCGAAAGTGCCTTTTACGATGCGTATAACGAGGTGACAAACGAAGTGTGCGATCTAATCGACGGCAACGCAGTGGAAGACCGTCTGTGGCGCAACTGGTCTATACTCCTGACCTGCTACAAAGTGCTAAAATCAAAGCTCAACTTACCCTTCGAGTACGACAATATCAAACATCTCTGCATCGAAGGCATCAAGCGGCAAAACAGCGAGGTAACTTCGAACAATGAGCTGGGCAACCTCTGGAACGCCCTCTCTACACTTTACGACCAGGGAAAAATCTACTATGACAGCGATTTTAAGATTAAGGCTCTTAAGAAACTCAAAACTGATAAGGTGGAAATAGAGTATAAAGAAAACCGACGTGTGCTCATGCTACGTCTGGCCAACTTCGTGTCTCAGTATAAGCAGCTGGCACAACGTGAAGGTGAGAAGAAAATCATTATGGATCGCGACTCGATTCGCTATTATTTAACGATAGGTGATGCGTACCTCGGACAGAAGCCCTCAGAACGTTACATCTCTATCAAAGACGGTATCAAAGAGATGGTAAACGGACAGATAGCATACAAGTTCGACCGTTTCTTCTGTTTCGACTACGAAAAACTGCAGTCACGTTACGGCTTACACCTGGAGCGTTTCTCTGCAACAGAAGCCGACGAACATGAAAGAAAAGAAGAATTATAATCCGTAAGTTAGAATAACATTATTATTCATTTGGCAAGGCCGCTGACTGCTGTGAAGCACTCACGGCCTTTTTTTTACCTCAAAACTTCAACTCTTCAATTCTTTCATCCTACACGCACGCGCGAGGAAATTCCTGCACAACAGCGCACAAGACTGCACAAGCAGATGCGAAAACGTTCAAAATCAGGAACATAGAAATCTGCACAACAAGCACTTTCGCTGCACAAATGCTGCTCAACGCTGCACAAATCTTGCACAAATATAATGATATGCACAAATAATAATCTAAATGCACAATAATATAGAAGGTTTGTGCAATTAAATAGGAAACATAAAATACTAAGTATCAACTACTTAACAAAATAGTAGCGATTGTGTGCAGCATTGTGCGCTCATTCCATATACATACGCACAATACGCAAAACACCACACCTCAACTTTCATCACTTCTATTTGCATTACATATATAAACAAAAACCCTTGGCCAGAAAATCTGTCAGTCTTCAGGTCCAAAACTCTTTCTCGCCAGTCTGTTCCATCTCACCCTGGCATTTGGGGCAGGTATGCCCGTCCCATACCCTGATGTTGTCGCTGCCGCACTGCAACCAGAGCCTGCCCACCTCGCTTCTGTACGAGGGTGCCACGTCGGCGATAATCCCACCCACCACGATGTTCTGGATGCTCTTGCAGTCAGGACACGACACGGCACGGATCTCCTGGCGGAAGAGTCCTCTGCCTTCGTACACCTCGGCTTCGTAGCCACAATCCTTACAGCGATATTTAAGTTTCCAAGCCATATTTCTTCTGCCAAACTATATTAATTCGACAACAAATTCTGCGATTTTTTTGTTTTCTTAAAGTAAAATCATTTTTTTTTTATAACTTTGCACTTGTGAACATAATAATAAATTCGTTAATCCTCATAGCATATGAAATTTAAAAGTAAAATTGGTAAGAGAAGAATCGTTGTACTATTAATGCTTGCAATTCAAAATATTGCAGGATTTGCGTATGATTTTCAGTTAGATGGAATTTACTACACCATCATTTCTGAAGAAGATTTAACGGTCGAAGTTTCATATAACTATGGTACTTATTATAGTGGAGATGTTGTGATTCCATCACAGGTATCGAAGTATGGTAATACTTATACAGTTAAGAGAATTGGTGAAAATGCTTTTTTAGATAGCGAAAGACTACATAGTGTCACGATACCAGAGACTGTAGATAGTATTCATTATGGGGCTTTTGTTTGGTGTACTGGTTTGACAAATATTGAAGTTAATAGTAATAATCCATATTTCCAAAGCATAGATGGAGTAGTTTTTAATAAGGCTATAACAAAACTTCTTCATTTTCCAAATGCAAAAGGCGGTGATTACATAATACCCGATGGCGTTAAGTCAATTTCGACTTACGCATTTACAACAAACAAGGTCCTTCGTTCAGTTCTAATGCCTTCAACGTTAACACATATAGAAAATCACGCATTTGGAATTTGCGACAACCTTTATGATGTTCAGCTTTCATCTTCATTAGAATACATTGGTGATAATGCTTTTTCAAGTTGCCCTCTTGATAATATTTCATTACCAGAAGGCTTAAAATATATTGGTAATGCGCCTTTTAATTTTACTAACCTAAAAGAAATTTATATTCCAAAATCGGTCGAATACATAGGAGAAACCAGTGCAATCGGGTCTAATCCTTCATTAGAAAAAATAGACGTAGCTCCAGATAACAAATATTATACATCTATTGATGGTATATTGTACGACAAGGCTCTAACCAGAGTTCTTGTATGCCCTTCTAATATAGATTATAGAATAGTTACTCTCCCATCATCAATAACAAAAATCAATTCTTGTGCATTTCATACGGTTATACCATTAACTAAAATTGTTATCCCATCAGGAGTTTCACAAATTGGAAATGGAGCTTTCTATTATTGCTCAAATTTAAGTCAAGTTGTATGCTATGCACAAACCCCTCCATCTACACCAGAGAAAGAAAGTAGCTCAGGCGACCCATGGGAATATTCTAGTCGAAGTTCTGCAACTCTTTATGTACCAAAAGGTTGTGCAAAAGCTTATAAGGACTACTCAACTTATGATATATACCGTCGTACTATTGAGCCTTATGCTGAATTTAAAGAAATAGTTGAGATGGATGATGAAACAGGAATGTCATCATATACACAGGATTATAATATCGAAATTTCTCGATACAATATTTCGGGCAGAAAAATAAAGTCAACGACGAAAGGATTGAGTATTATTAGAATGAAAGATCATACCACAAAGAAAGTCATAAAGTAATTTTTACCTAAATAGCGCCAGAGGAGTGAAGCAAAGGAGACAACAGCTCGTAATATCCACCACTTCATGGCTCAGCGCTATTTTGTAAAAAAAAGAACCCCTGGCCTGCATCAGCAAGTCATGGGTTTTCTACATATTAGGCTGCGTCATCCTTATGACACCTCAATGGCCTTCGTCACTTTCTCCTTCGGTTCGGTCTTTGGCATCGTGATGGTCAGGATGCCGTCCTCAACCTTGGCAGAAATCTTGTCGCGTACCACATCATCCGGAAGTACGTAGTTCTGCTCATAGTTAGAATAGCTGAACTCACGGCGCAGATAATGACGGTGACTGTCCTCATGCTTGTGTTCCTGTTTGTTCTCAATAGCGATGGTGAGGTTGCCCTCGTCATTGATACCTACACGGCAATATTCTTTCTTAATGCCTGGAGCTGCAAGTTCCATGATGTATGCCTTCTCACTCTCCTTGACATTGACTGCAGGTGCTGTACTGTTGGCACTAGGCAGTTATGTGAGCTTCTTCCAAATCCAAAGTACAGATACAGCACCTATCACACAGAACACGAAGTTGGTAAGATAACCCTTTCCAAATAGTTCTATGTTCAGCAAATGGCTGATGAATGTTCCTGCATAACTACCTATGATACCTATAATAAGGTTCATACAACAACCCTTACCTTCACCGCTCATAATACGGTTGGCAACATAGCCAATCAAGATACCTGTGATTATCGGCCACGCTGTAAAATCTGCAATGTGTTCTAACATATCCTATATAATTTTATTTTATTACCAAAGCAATTAAAGCAATCTGAGCCAACAATATCAATGGCAACCCGTACTTGAATTTCAAATGCATCGTTTTATGATGCCAGACTTGCATACCCAAGAGTGCGCCTATTGTACCGCCAACAACAGCCAGCATCAGGAGAGTGGCTTCAGATATGCGCCATTTTCCTTGTTTTGCATTCCACTTATCTACTCCATATACAGCGAAAGTCAATGCATTGATGCTAATGAGTATATATATTATCGTATCTGTCATTACTAATTTCTTTTTCGCTGGCAAAGTTACAAAATTTCTCCGACTTCATCGAGGTTTTATCCTTTTTTAAATTTTATCGATTTCGTTTGAAATATTTGATTTGTCTTTTTGTTATCTAATTGATTTTTAGTATCTTTGCAGCAGAATCAAAAGTGTTACTGCAATGAGCCAAATTTGTATTTATCTGAAGATGCCTTCGTATCTCCGACAGTGGTTAATTCATCGTCATGGCGGAAGTGAACCGATCTCGCTCGTGCGTGGTTCGGCAGAGAGTGATTTTCTGAAGAAGTCAACAACAAAACTTCCAGACGGGGTTATGCCGCCACGTCAGCAGGAAGGGGAACTGGCTATCTGTATTCCCTATTATAAGTGCCACGACCCCCGAACATACAACTACCTTTCCAAAAACGGCAAGAGCTGCCTCTTGGAAATGCTGAAGAACGACTTCAAGGTCGATCTTTGGGAATACCTGCACGATATCGACCGCTGTGGAAGCGAGCTCAACGGACTCATCTATCAGTTCATGGAGCTGCGTGGCATCAAGGAGGACGGCACGTCATCGGACACCATCAAGAAGATATACCAGCGCAAGCGGAACAGCTACAAAACGGCCCAAAACAGAAAAAACAAGAAAAATATTCCGACTTGAACCCCGTATTTGTCCCATCGTCAAAAACGTTTGATTTGTTTGATTATGAAGTGCATCAGCCTCCCCGGAATTAAAGCGGTAAGTTATCTCCCCACAGAATACTTACCAGCCGACTTGATATATCAGGCCCTCTCAGGTTATCAAATATACATCACTAACCAATCAACACCCATCACCCAAAACAGCACCGCAATTTGCGACTTGGAGCAATCCCCAGACAACAACACGCCAATAGAGAAAGCGAAATTGACCTTTTCAACGCTCGACAGCATACCAACATCGACACCTTTGGCATTCCTGATAGAAACAGTCAACGGTGATAACTATGTCATAGGTACGCGCGAAAGGCCGTATCCGACCATCAAATCCAGCAAGACGACATCAAAGCCGGAAGGCGACCCAGCCGTAACACGATACGAGGTCACCTTCACCGCCCGAAAAGCCCTCATCCTCTGTAATCCATAGATGCTTGCCGTCTTTTCCCATAGTAAAAAGCTCCACTATCTTTGCGCCATAATTCAATCGCATTATGGCAACCAACACAAAAACTTACGCTTATCAGCTCCATCTTAAAGGCTTCGTCGGAGGATATGACTTCGACGCTGATTACGTGGACTTCGTTCTCGGAAAGAATAAGGACAACGAGGTCAACGTCTTGATTGACTCGCTCGGCGGACAGTCAAGCACCGCACTGAGCATCTTCTCGGCATTCAAACTCCATGGCAACGTCAACGTGCATTTCGTCGGCATGAACGCTTCGGCAGCAACAATCGCCAGCCTCGGTGCAAAACATATCTCAATGGACGCCTCTGCCATGTATCTCGTACATAAATGCAGCATCGGCTTCTGTGAATGGGGCCAGCTTAACAGCGACGGCCTGCAGGCGCTCATCAACAACATCGAGCACCAGAAGGCAGATCTGGATAAACTGGACGCTAACATCGCCCAGATGTATGCCAAGCGTTGCAAGAAAGAGCCTGAGGCACTTCTCAATCTGATGAAGGAAGGTGGCTGGCTCACAGCAAAGGAAGCACTGGACTGGGGCTTCGTAGATGAACTGACAGACTACGAAGGCGAATCGGCACCCATACTCACAGACACTATGGCTTGCGCTATGTCTGCAGCAGGCATCCCAATCCCCAATATGCCTACAATGCATCTGACCGCACAGGAACAGTCGGCATTCGCCAAGTTCCTGAGCACCTTGGGACAGATGTTCACCAGTCAGAAAACACCAACAACAAATAATTCCACACAAACACCCATGAAAAAGATTTTCACTTCTATCTGTGCCATCCTCACTTGTGAACACCTCGATAGCGAGAACGGCAAGATTACCTTGGCAGACGCTCAGCTGGAAAGCCTCGAGTCAGCCATCAGCGCAGACAAACAGACCATCAGCGATCTGAACAATCAGATTAGCACGCTGAAAAGCGAAAAAGAAACACTCTCAACACAAAACACTCAGCTCACAACACAGCTCGCAGAACTCAAGCAGAAGCCCGGCGACACAACAGCGCAGGTGGTCAACGATAAGCACACCGACCAGCCCGCTGAGAAGTCGGACGCTGAGCAGTATTTCGAGTCACGAGCAGCTGCTTCGGAACTCTTCAACATGCTCCCCTAAAACACGACGTTTAATCTTAATAATCAATACCATTTATGGCAGGAAAACTTTCATTCACTCTCGAGGAGTACCAGGACGCGGCACGTAAGTACCGCAAGGACCTCCTCATGTTGCCCATCATCGGCATTCAGGACACACTGAAGTTCATGACAGGACGACCAGGCATCCGCTACAAGGAAAGTGTGGCAGCACTCAACGGCAACGCTCAGTTCGCACCGTACAAGCCTGCTCGACGCTCTAACTTCAATCTCGACATGGATTTCCGTACGCTGGAGACCTTCTTCGGTTCGGTAGTGGCCCAGTTTGAGCCAAACTCAGCCATCAGCACCCTTCTTGGCGCCATCGGCGACACAAAGGGCGACGGACAGATGCAAACGCCCACTGCAAAGCATGTGCTGGCGCTGATTGCCAAATCGCTGTCTGAGAATCTGAACAACGCTATCTGGGCAGGTAAGCGCAACGCATCGGGTGATACCACACTCGACCTCTTCGATGGCTTCGACACCATCACCTCAAAGGAAATCAGAGATGGAAAAATCGCCAAGGAGGAGGGTAACTACATGAAGATTACCGATGAAATCACCACCGCCAACGCTGTAGATATCGCCAAGCAGGTACTTTTCTCACTGGATCCTCATCTGCGTGCTCAGACATGTTATATGTACTGTTCGCAGGACTTCGCAGACAAGTACAACGAGGGATATCTGCTGACCCATGCTGGCATCAACTACAACAACCAGTATAATCAGACCGCCGTCGAGGGCTCGAACGGGAAACTGATTCTCTGTCCGTTGGCGAACAAGGCAGACTCGAAGTTCATTCACGTCTCACCCAAGATCAACATGCTCGTGGGCTACGACCAGATGGGCGACACCGAGACAGTCATGGTCAAGGAGTATGAACCATTCATTCTCTCATATATCGCCACCATGTTCTTCGGCTGCCAGTTCGAATCTATCGACAAGCGCCGCATGAAGGTAGTAGAGCTCACCACACCTACAGCAAACGCAGGTGCGCCATCAGGTGGCACACAGTCTGGCGGCTCGACATCTGGAAGTTGGCCAATAGACGGCTCAAACGGCGACTAAAAAAGAAGAGCCGGACCTCTCAGAGGCCCCCGGCTCTTAATCACTCTTCACTCCACACTAAACACTAAACAGACTATGAGTTGTTCATCCATCCAACGCTCTCTCGCCTGGTGTCAAGGGCGTCCAGAGCTTCCCGGCATCAAACGCCGTATCTATTATATCTCCAAGTATGATATCGTAAAGTGGCCACAGCTGCAGCACGATACCAACGGACGTCTGCTTTCTGCATCTTATGCAGGCGACTTCGTGCTCCGTGCCGACGCTAAGTGGAAGTACATCGATGTGCTGGCTGACAAATCTCAGCTGACTTCTGACCCACAGGGGGAATATCCTTCACAGACACAGTTGAACAAGCTGGTTGCTGTTCATCCTGGCGTCGAAGCCGAAGCTTCTGCCGCAGCAGCTTATCTGAATAACAACGATAACGTGTTCCTCGTAGAGGATATGCGTGGGCAGTACCGTGTGGTTGGCTCCGACAAATGGCCTACCAAGACAACGGTCAACCAGGACCTTGGCCAGGGTACGACAGGCACCACCAGCACCACTATCAACGTAGAAGCTACCGACGAATGCCCGGCACCTTTCTATTACGGTTCCATCGAAGTGGACGAAGGAACTATCGACGCAGGGACAATACCTTATCCAAGCACAGGCGGAAACAGCAGTTCTAGCAGCGGAAACAACGGAAACAGCGGAAGTGGCTCTCTTGAAATAGAACCAACTTTCAACGCCACTGTATTCATCAACGGACAGTCATACTCCGTCGCTAATAATAATACTATCAGTATCTCTGGCAACATTACTTCGATGAAGTTTACAGGTAACAACATGAGATACCTTTCGTATAAAGCTGGTACCGACATAGAGACGGAGATTCCTGTCAACAATGCTGGCACCGTGGCTGAATGCTCCGATATGATTACTGCACCTAAAACAGTCAAAATCTATCGTCAGGTAGGCACAGGAAATAACAGACGAGATGTACTCTGGTTCACCATCAACCTCACTGCAACCAGCAGCGGCAACCAAGGTGACGATTATGAGCCCATCGACGAGCCCAACGGTGATTAAGTGCCAGATACAGCGGCTGTTTATATAGGCTATGTAGCTGATGGTTGTTAATTCTTAATGAACGATGCGCACCCCAATTGACATGTCAGAACTGCTATCTGAGATAGAAGTCCCGGACTTGTCGGGTGCGCAACTCGCATTGAAAGAGATACAGACGAAGCATCAGGAAACAGACCTCTTTGCAGAAAAACAGCGCAAGGGATGGGATAAGACGGTGGAAGCTCGATGCGACTTCACACCTTGCCCACGTCTTACACGACGCTCCGGACTCTTCTTCCTTTCGTACTGGCAGAAGTCCGTCTATGGACGCACACTCACCGAGATAAAAGCCGACGATGGAATGGTACCTTTCTTTGCCACCACCATCGCTACTTTCATCCACGACGTCATCGGACCGGATCTCTCAAACGCCTCATGGGCCATCATCACCACACCTAAGCGCAGACACCTCGTCAAGAACTTCGCCACACGTATCTCCGAGGCTATCGCTAAGCAGCTCAATATCCCGTTTTATGAAGACGTCTGTACCTGTCGCACCAAACAAAGAGTAGGTGCCATCTTCGATGTTCACGTGGTGCCCGAAGAGCAAAACATCATCTGTTTCGACGACTTCGTTACCACGGGCCAGACGCTTCAGGCTATGAAACGAGCACTTGAACCGTTTAATAAGAACTTGCTGTTTTTCAGTGGGATAAATAATAAACTTAAAGTAAATTATAAGTAAAAGATATGAACCAAGAAGCTAATTTTACCCAAACTTTACAGGCATGGATGAACACGCCTGACGCTCAGAAAGACTGGGCCGCAGGTGCCGTTCTTCTGCTACAGCTGACCGGCAACCAGATTATGTACCGAAACATTTCGGTTAATCCTAAAGGAAAGGCCGAATTCATCAAAGGCCAACTGCAGAAGTACCTGAAGTTCCGACTGCAGAAGCTCACCCACGACCAGGTCAACGATATGCAGACACAGGTCGATGAAATCGTTAAAAAGGTAATCAAGCCTGCTTACGTAGCAAACAGTCCTGCCACATCCTCAACTACTGCAATAGGCGAAAACAAATCCGAAGAATTCGCAGAGTTCAAAGCAGGTAAACGCCCCGACCACGACCAGCTGCCCGATGAAATCAAGGCATTGTACGTGGAGAACCTGGACATCGTTCATCGCATGCGTGAACTCCACATGAAGCTCCGCATGCTGAGCCTCGACGCTGCTACCTGTCCCGATAGCGACCGATATCCTTTCTTGAAGGAAATCATCACCCTGGACAAGCGCTTGCATAGCAACTGGGATACCTACGATCACTACGTCCTCAATCCTCAGCCAACAGCCCCGATTAATCCCGAGCCAGCAACGGTTCCTCCCGAGAAAACACCTGTCAATCCTGCTGAAATCACCACAGACAAGCCAAAGCGTAAGTCGTCAAAAGGAACAAAAAAGATTTCAACGAAGCAGTAACTCTCAGTTCTCTACTCTCAGTTCTCATCTTTCATGAAGCGTACCGCATCTATGTCCGACGTTGTGAAGCCACTCGCCGAGTGTCCTTCACAAGCCTACCTCTCCAACGCCGTCCAGGTGGCTGACCTGCTGGAATGGATCCTGGAGCAGGTAGGCACGGCCAAGGTGTGGCAGACTTCATTCTCTATCTCCGAGGAGTTCCTGCGCCGACTGTACTTCATCGAGAAGTCAGGGCGCGTCAAAGAGTTCCATCTGGTCCTCGACCATAAAGCCACGAACAAAACATTGAAGCTCTGGTCTTTCATCACACAGGTCATAGAACGGACTTATCTCACGGACAACCACTCGAAACTCCTGTTGGTAGAAGCAGACAGCGGCCAGAAAGTCGCAGTCGTCACTTCTCAAAATCTCACCCGAGGCAACCGCCACGAGTCAGCTTTCATCTCCACAGATACGGATATCTTCAATACCCTGCATACTCAGGTAAAAGACTTAATCGACAATCATTCTGTACCACTCCAGGATCTCTTCATCCAGCGCCAGACATAAAATAAAGGAGCCCCTTTTCACAAAGAGTCTCCCTCTGTTCCAAAAATTTTTAAAACAATCTATTATGTTGTTGGGTGCAAATATAGAACATAATTCACAATAATCCAACTTTTTATATGGAAAAAATCGATTATACAGAAGAAATTCTTTCCCAAGTCGAGCAATACGCCTCCATTTACCTGAAGATTTCAGATATGGCTGTACTGTTCGATATCCCCACAGAACAGCTCCGCGAGGATATAGCCGACCGAACTACTGAAGTAAGTAAGCGCTACCACAAAGGAAAAGCCGCCTCAAAAGTCAAACTGCTACACCAAGAAATGCAGTTAGCCTACGTCGGTAGCCCCCTCGCGTTGGAAAACGCTCAAAAGAACCTCATGGACATGGAAGACGATGAATGAGCGTGCAAGTAGAGCAATCACAACAGTGTAAATCCGTGTAAATCCCTGCCTAAAAATGCCGCTACCAAATATTCTCGATATCGCCCGTACTGACCTCTATACGCCGAAATCCGACCTGGAGGAAAAGTATGCCATCACGCAAGTAGAACATATTGTCCGACTGCGTGATATGGTTACATGGAGCATTGCCAACCCCGATGCTAAGGACCGCCAGTTTGTGGACGAAATCATGCAGCGCTACGCACTGTCAAAGGTCACTGCCTATGCAGACCTGAAGATTGTCAAATCCCTACTGCCCAATCTGTCTGAGGCAACAAGGGATTTTCACCGCTGGCGCTATAACGAAATGATTCTGGAGACATACCAGATGGCCAAGAAGCGCAAGGACACCAAGACGATGGAGAAGGCGGCCACCTCATACGCTAAGTATAACCGCATTGATGTCGAGGACGAAACGGCCGTACCTTATCACATGATTGTGGTGCAACCGTTCTTCCCAACGACCGACCCACGTGTCGTTGGTATCAATCCCGTTCCGAATATCGACGAGCGTATCAAGAAGCTCACCAAAGAACTGGGCGCTTCTAACCCTGATACGCTCAATATCGAGTACGAGGAAGCCGACATGAATTTCGAAGAGATTTTTGACGAAAAGCCCCAAGAATAGCAAAAATTCCCTTTATCACTTGCATTTCTCAAAATAATTCCCTATCTTTGCCCAATAAATATGTATTACTCTTAAAACCCAACAATTATGAGAAAGCTTTTTTCTTTTTTAATTTCATTATTATTGATTACAATAATTTCGTCATGCGACCAGAGTAAAATTACTGTATATACTGAAGATGGATGTGCTCATAAAGTAGACACTTCAATTATGAATCAGTACGGTGAAGTTATTGTGAAAAGAGCATTAAAAAGAGATCGTCTATATTCTGAAGAAAATTTACCTAAGGATGCAAGTAATTTTGGAGAAAAAAAAGCAGAATTTAAATGGCGTGCTTTTATTAAAGATTTAAATGCAGATAACTTTTTTAGAGAAGAAGGGTTTGTTACGGTTGTTCATTATGAAAAGGGCTTGGAAATAATCAAAGACGGACAACATTGGTATTATGATGGATATGACTTTGAAGAAGGTAATGTATATAGGTATTCAGGAGCACTTTCTGTACTACACAGTCCAAGATGGGAACCTGTTAAAGTAAGAGGTGATCTTTCGTTTGAATACGATTATCCAAAAGACAATAATTGTCTAGACTGTTTTCATATATCAGGTTCAAGTGCATACAATTTAAAGCTAAATCAACTAAGTGATTTATATTACAGATAACCCAACATAAGCACGTATTCAAATGAAAATGGTAAATGTCCTTTCCTTCTTGGCGTAATATATTTACCTTTGCCCAAAAGCAAAGGTATTTTTATGTCAACACAAACACCACATACTAGCCCCGACCTCCTTAAACAATGGGACACCGAAGCCCGCCAGCACGAAAAGAGAGTCTATTTCAATAAGCCACAGCTCATGGCCCAGTACATCGGCGCCAAGACAACAGTCATTGTCGCTGGCCGTCGTACTGGAAAAACAGACTCGATTGCTTCGCCATTCGTCTTAAGAAATATGCAGAGAATGCCCGGTTCCACTGGGGGAATTGTGGTTCCGACATTCAAACATGGCCTGACAAATACCATCCCAGGCCTGTTGGCAGCATGGAAGCGCTGGGGCTATCTCAACGGTATCCACTACGTGGTTGGTCGTAAACCGCCGAAGTCCTTTGCCAAACCAATCACCGAACCTGCAGACTACGAACATGTCATCACCTTCTACAACGGCTCTGTGGCTGTCATTATCTCACAAGACCGCCCAGGCTCATCAAACTCCCTGACGCTGAGCTGGCTCCTGATCGACGAGGCAAAGTTCATCGACTACAACAAACTGAAGGATGAAACACTCCCGGCCAACGGTGGTATCCGCTCGTACTTCGGCCATCACTCGTTCAACCACTCGATGATGGTACTCAGCGACATGCCCCAGACACAGAAGGGCTCCTGGTTCCTGCACTATCGTGAAAAAATGGATCCTGAGCTCATAAGTACCATCGAGGGCACCATCTACAAGATTTGGCAAACAAAGCAGCACATCGCCGACCTCAAACAGGCACACAAGCCAATCCCCGAATACTTGAAAGGCTATCTGAAGTGGCTCGACCAGTCGCTGAACAAGATGCGCAGCGTGGCCGTTTATTATAAGGAATATAGTACGATTGAAAACCTGCAGCTCTTGGGTGAAGAGTACTTGCGGCAGATGAAGCGAGACCTGACACCGAAGACATTCCAGACCAGTATTCTCTGTCAGCGTATCGGTATCACGCACGACGGATTCTACAGTTCGATGCAGGAGCATCACAAATATGACGCAAGCAACTTCGCCTATTATGACGAGCTGGGCTACGACAAAATCCTAAAGGAAGCCGAGCAGCAGGACTACAGTATAAAGACCACCTCACAGTTCTCACTTCTCGGTTCTCAGTTAGACTCTCGTGCCGATGAAGACGTGAATCCCATGGCACCGATTTGCATCGGCATGGACTACAACGCCAACATCAACTGGATAGTTGCTGGTCAGCCATCAGGCAACCGCCTGAATATCCTGAAGTCCTTCTACGTGAAGTTCGAGCGCAAAATCCCCGCTTTGGTGGACGACTTCTGTGCCTACTACGCTTACCACCAAAACAAGACGGTGATTTTCTATTACGACGCCACCGCCCTGGGATCGAACTATGCCGTGAACGACCAGGACTTCCGTTACGTGGTCGTCCACGAGTTCGAGCGACACGGGTGGCAAGTACAGGATGTGTACCTGGGCAACCCGATGCGCCACGATGAGAAATACCTCCTCATCAACCAGGGCTTCGCCGGCAAGCAGCGTCTCATGCCGTTCTTCAACCGCCAGAACAACGATGACCTAATCCTGGCCATCCAGTCGGCTGGGGTAGAGCGAGGGAGATTAGGCTTCCGCAAGAACAAGTCTATGGAGAAGCAGCCGGAATCTGAGGAAGATTTACTGGAGCACCGCACCGACGGCACCGACGCTTTCGACACACTCTATATCGGCTGCGAGAAGTTCCCCCAACACGACACATATCCCATTTCATTAGGCGGAATTATGTAAAAATCTCATCTTTTACAGCCTATTTGTGAAAGTTTGTACATATTTATGAAAACTACTAACAATCATACTTTTTCCTTATGTTTTTCTTGTGAAGTAGTATATTTATTATGTAATTTTGCAACTCGATTTTATAAACATGGAAAAAAATAGATTAATAATGGCAAACACAAAACATTCAATGGCTCGAACAATTATCATCGACCGACTACTTAGAAAATCTCAAGGAAGTACAGTACAACAGATGTTAGATGCTGTAAATGAAAGTCTGGAGGTCAACGGATTTCCACCAGTCTCAATCAATACAATCAGAAATGATATCGACACCATACGATATGTATTTCGCAGAAAGATCCGTGAAGAGCGCCACGGTTACAACAAATACTATTGTTATAGTCACCTTGGGGATTCCATATTCAAGAATGTACTCACTTTCGATGAGATAGAACATCTTCATTCAGCGATGATGTCTATCCTTTTTTGTGACCCCCTGCAAGGAACTTTACTCTACGAAAGACTCTCTCACAGACTTTCAGACATGCTTGATGTAAATCCTTCTAGTGATCCAATAGTCCTATATAAAAAGGTTCCATCTAAGTTTTCTTGCATGATATTCAAGGCGCTTTATCGACATATCCGCTCAAAAACACCTGCACTCATCACATGCCAATCAAAAGATAAGACCGCAGAAGAGGTTAGGATAGTGCATCCATACTTTATCATGTTCGACTGCCCGAACTATTATCTTCTATGTTTCGATGCTACGAATAAAAGAGCCGACAAGATTCCAATTAAGAATTGTAAACATGTCACAACAGCTTACGATGTGAAGTTCATACCCAATAAATACTATCCCCTCGAGGAGTTTTATGAGAACCACGTCACATACGTTTAATCTTACTTAAGAATCGGCCCATCAAAAAAAATGAGCCGATTTTTTTAATATATATTGTTGTTTCCAGGAAAAACACTATCTTTGCACCCATAAACCAATTAATTATGAGTATTAGTAAAAACTTAAGGAGACTTTTAAAGAGTCTTTATGCTCTTCCACTGGTTGTGATAGCTTCTATTACGCTTTCGTTTGCATGCTCATGCAGCTGCGATGTAGATGACTTAAGTCTCAATAGCATGGCCTATTTATACGATGAATCTGTTCGTCTCAGTGCTGTTAGTAGCGACAGCATCCAACGCTTTGCTACCAAGGTCGAGACTTATGTAATCAAGAACCCTGCAGAACAATTTAATCCTCTTTACTCTGAAATTAAGTATAATATTACCCAGGCCGCCAAGTCTGGTGGCATCAATCTCGTTATTACGATAAACACTGAGTGGGAAGGTGATACAACTATTTATTTCTAAATTTAACTAATATAAAATTTTTAAAGTATGGATATATTGGAGAAAGCAAAAAAGTATGCAGAGGGAAAAGCAATAGAGGCTATCACATTAGCAATTGAAGAAGCATATGTTAATGGATATAAAGCAGGTTGGTCTGATTCTGAATTAGCAGCAAAAAATATTATCTGTGACGGTATAGAATATGTGGATCTAAATTTGCCAACAGGAACAAAGTGGTCTGTTGGTTATATTAAGGATGACTCTGGAAAATATCAATACTTCTCATATGACGAAGCAGTTAAGTTGAATATTCCAACAAAACAACAATACGAGGAGCTTCTTGAATATACTCAAAGAATAGCTAAAGATACATATAGCTTAAAGGGAACTGATTTCTTAGGCCGAAACGGAGAAGTATTATTTTTGCCCGATGCTCAATTTTATATGGCAAGTCATAAGAGTCCAGTAGGCACATTTTTGTTTTGGTTGAAAGATGATGAATGCGATGGTGATGCAAGGCTTTGTGCTTATAATTCACAAACAGAAAAGAGATATATGGGATATAAACTTCCTGTATTGTTGGTCAAATAGTTTTTAATTATAGCGACATTTTAAGAATTGTCCAATATAACAAAGGTTGTATTTCGAAATTGTTCCAGAAAATGCTATATAGCTAATAATTGATTACTGTATTATTCAAATCAAAGCATTATATTGGAGGGCCTGCACGTAGCCCTCCTTTTTCATGAATTAACAAAAAATGCTTAAAGGATTTGCAGGTTAGCAAGTTTACCCTTATCTTTGCACATAAACCTTAATGTCATGGCAAGATTTGATTTGTGAGGATCAAGCCTAGGGGAGGGTGCTCGGAACACTCTTCCCCATTTTTTTGCATTTTCCTGAGAATCCTTTGGTAGATAAAGTGGAATTATTTACCTTTGTACCCAAATTAATAAAATAAGAAATTAATGGCATACAATTACGAATATCCTCGTCCAGCTGTCACAGCTGACTGTGTTGTGATGACAAACGAACCACTGCCAAAGGTTCTGCTTATTCAAAGAGGTGCAGACCCATTTAAAGGTGCATGGGCATTTCCTGGTGGATTCATGAATATGGATGAGACAACAGAACAATGTGCTATCCGTGAGCTGGAAGAAGAAACTGGCTTGAAGGTAGCCTCCGTCCATCAGATAGGTGCATACTCCAAGGTTGACCGTGATCCTCGAGGGCGTACCATCACTGTGGCATATCTGGCCATCATCGACACGCCACAAGACGTAATCGGCAAGGATGATGCAGCTAAAGCAGAATGGTTCCCAATCACAGAGTTGCCAGCTTTTGCTTTCGACCATACAGATATCATGAAAGATGCTGTTAAATTGTTTGCTATTAAGTATAATAATGAATAATATCCTATTATTGGAATTTAGTGGATTGTCAATATTTGCAGTTATAGCCATCGCTATCGTTTCGATGGTTATTCTAGTCACGAGTATTATAAAGTATCTTGGCAAGAAGCAATTTGCAAATCTGACAAGATTTCTAGCAGAACAATCAGAAAATGCCAAAAATGAACTTGACTCGCTGTTTGTACCCTCACATCTGGTAGAAGAATCACATATCATAGACTTTCAGAAAAAGTATGCTGATTTAATTCAGAAAATAGAAAACCTGAAGGAGCACAAATATTTCGATGAAGTTATCTTCTACGAGTCTGCCATATCTTCTTTGTTATCAATTCTTGATGATAGTGAAAATCTCATGAATAAAAATAATGAGATTTATCACGCTATTAATGACTTGAATACTTGTGCTGCTCAAATTACCGCACAATATCAAGCATATTTGCATCCATCTCACTACTTTGCATACTCAGAAATGGAAGATTTTCTTAAGTCTTCGTCTACTGTTCAAGAGAAGATGAGTCTTGTATTTCCAAAGTATGCAGAATATGTCACCGATGAAAGTGCTAAAATTCTGCCTTCACTATTTGTCAATATCGAGAAAGTACGAGAGGAGCATAATAAGGAATTCGTAAAAACTGAGTTGGATAATAACAGGGATTATTTTGATCATGTTCTCGGCAAATATCCTCTCGACCCTCAACAGCGCGATTCAATTGTAAAGCTCGAAGATAACTGCCTTGTTATAGCAAGTGCTGGTAGTGGAAAAACTTCCACCATTGTTAGCAAGGCAAAATATCTGGTGGAGAAACAACACATCCACCCCTCAAAGGTGCTGCTGCTTACATACACTAAGAAAGCGGCTAATGAGCTATTTGAGCGCATGAACATTGATGGCATCAATAGCGGTACATTCCATAGCCTCGCCTATCGCATCATTGCGGAGACAACTGGTCAGGCTCCATCCATCTGCGAAGCTGATGTTCCATTGAATGTTTTCCATAAGTTAGTTATCGAAAGCGAGACCTTCCTTCATGCCATAGACAACTACATCATCAATCTCCAGTCATTGATGAAGTTGGAACATGATTACGTCGATGCATTCACATACTTCGAAGATAGAAAAAAATATGGCATTCAGGCATTGTTTCCAGATGTCGATGGAAAGATTATCTTTACTCGCAGTGAGGAGGAAAAACGCCTATGCTCAATCCTCACTCGTCTTGGTGTTCCATTCCGCTATGAATGCGATTATCCTATTAATACAAGGACTCCAGAGCGCAGACAGTACAAGCCTGATTTTACCATATATTACAAAGATTCAAGAGGCGAATGGCAACGTATCTACTTGGAGCATTTTGCAGTAGATGCAAATTATCAGGTACCGCGCTGGTTTGGAGAAGGAACAAAAGGCGGTTGGAAAGCAGCCAATCAAAAGTACCTTGATGGTATCGCATGGAAAAGGGCTACCCACCAGCAGAATAATACTATTCTTATTGAAACGACAAGCGCCGATTTTCAAAATAAAACAGTTGAGGATAAGCTGAAAGCACAACTTACCCGTTATGGTGTTCCCTTCCATGAAAGGACGGACAAAGAGTTGTACGAGATGCTTGTAAAACGCAATCGTCAATTAGAGAAAACAGTATTCACACTACTGCTTTCATTCGTTACACTGATGAAGGCGAATGAAAAGACGATTGATGGATTGTTAGAAGAATCTAAACCGTCTGAAGGTAGCCTGACTTCTTTCACCGAGCAAAGAAACAGATACATCCTCACTGAAATTGTTAAGCCGTTCTATGAAGCTTATGAGGAAGAACTGGCAAAAAACTATGAAATAGACTTTACTGATGCTATCATTCAAGCGACACAGATTTGTCGCGATGGGCTATGGAAGCAGTATGATTATATCCTTGTCGATGAGTTCCAGGATATTTCAATCGACCGCTACAAACTCTTACAGGCCCTGAGATCCGACAAACCAAAGACAAAGCTTTATTGTGTCGGTGACGACTGGCAGTCTATCTTCCGATTCGCTGGCAGTGACATGGCTCTGTTCTACGAGTTTGAGAAGTTCTTCGGCTTCACTGAGATCTGCAAGATTGAAACAACATACCGCTTCCACCAGCCTCTCATTGATGACTCATCAAATTTTGTGATGAAGAATCCTGAACAGAAACAAAAATCTATAAAAACTCCTGAAGACGACATGAAGCACACATACCTCAATTTTGTAAAATGCGAGGATGAAGATAATAGCATGAAGGAGAAAGTTGAGGAAATTGTGGCTTCACTTCCTCAAAATGAAGATATTCTGCTCATGGGTAGATATAACTATGATGCAATGTCTATTGGTTTCACTGGAAAGATTGACAACAAAGACAACCGCATTAAGATAAAAGTTGCTGGTAGAGAATTATTCTTCCTGTCTGTACATTCAGCAAAAGGATTGGAAGCAGACCATGTAATCCTAGTGAACTGCAACCAAGGTGCATACGGATTCCCTTCGTTGATTGAGGATGATCCAATACTCGACTTCGTTCTTAGTCGTGGAGAATCTTACCCATTCGCTGAAGAACGTCGCCTCTTCTACGTCGCAATGACCAGAGCAAAGAAGCGTATGTATGTTTTGTATAACCAGAAGAAACCTTCTCCTTTTATCTCTGAATTCCTTTTGAAACTGGAGATTGGTTCATACCTTTGCCCGAAATGTCTGGAAGGCAAAATAGTGCCTATCAAAGATGGCACATCATCAAATGGCATCCGTTTCCGTTCATTCACATGCTCAAACAATGAAGCAGGATGCGACTTCTTTGAAACTCGCTTTGGCGACCTCACACCTCCAGGTATTCTTATCACTGAAGAAATGACTGCCCAAGATGTAGAGCGTATGAGAGAAAACCGCCGACGTGCGAAAAGCAGCAACAATGGTATTTCATCTTCATCTAATTATACTTCTGACAACTCAGGTCGGAGATTTATACCCAATAAACATTATCATAGATAAAACATAAAGCATCAAAGCGCATGAGAGAAAATTATAACGAATATGATAAGTTCTCTGGTCTCTACCGAGAAAAGCGGAAGCCATCAATTTTGGTAATCGTCTTGATTGGCTTATTGTTACTTCTGGTTTGTTCACTTGGTTATGACAATCTTATTAAGCCTTATCTGGCAAATAGAAAACAACAAACAGAAACACAAGTTGAGCCAACACCTTCAGAAAAAGAGTATGTGACAGCATCTGAACCAGATATCATAATATCAGATGAAAAAGAAGTTGTGACTGAGAAGCTGAATGAAAAGCCTGTCCAAAGTAAAGAAAGAGATGCTTCGGAACAGACTGTTATTTATCCGGAGCCTACTCCTAAACAGACAAAAGTGGATCAAAGAACTGAGCCAACAGAAAGTGAACGTCCTGTTCAACCAGAACATCCGCGAAATGAAATAAGAAGCTCTGCATCCAAAGCCAATGATTATAACAATCTATCAACTTCTGAAGTTTTAGAAAAACAAACCCATGCAAGAGTAGTTAAACAGGCTAAACAGGCCGGAGTAAGCACAGAAGGTTCTACTTCCGAAATTCTCGAAAGGATTACTCATGCAAGGGTTGTGAAACAAGCCCAACAGGCAGGAGTAAGTACAGAAGGTTCCACTTCTGATATTCTTGAAAGGATTACTCATGCAAGAGTGGTTAAACAAGCAAGACAAGCTGGAGTAAGTGCCGAAGGTTCGACTTCAGAAATCCTAGAGAGAATTACCCACGCAAGAGTAGTTAAACAGGCTAAACAGGCCGGAGTAAGCACAGAAGGTTCTACTTCTGATATTCTTGAAAGAATGACTCGCAAAAGGTTAGAAGAAAGAGGCTACTGATAAATTTATTATGAACTAGTAAGATAGAACAAGCCCGTTTCTATCTTCGAGACAAGTAATAAAGATAATATCACATTATTAGCTACAAAAGTGAAATAGTAATTATTTAATAAAATGAAAAAAAATAGTCTATTGAGTCAGCTGAAAGACTTAAAACCATATAATAGTGAAGAACAAGTCAATAAGGTTATAGACTTGTTAGCAAAAAGAAGCAGCCGCATAGACTGCTTTTTAGACAAATGGATTATTAATCATATAGGATCATCCACATTAGTTAATTATTATAAAACAAATAGTTGTAATCTGAAACGTGTTGCTCCATCTACAGATGCTATAGAATTATTATCAGAACTTCTTGTTAATCTTTATCCTGTAGATAATACTCAAAAGATACAGATTATTATTAACAAACTAAGTGACAAAAATATACCTTTGACACAAGGAGATTTTAATTTCGTTTTAGGCTATCTAGAAAGTAAAGAAATTAAAAGAATATGGCAAAATCAATTTGACGAATTTAAAAGGATTTCTGTTCACATTGAAAATTTCGAAACGCACAAAGTGATTAATGTTGACCAGCCCTTTGCTACACTTCTTGTAACAGGAGCCGTAGAGTCCATTTGGGCAGACAATTGTGAAATCATCCCAGGCAAAGAGGATGTATATATATACGCTGGACATTATTCTGAAAAAATGTCTAATAAGCTAAGGTATGATACAAGGTTATTTGAAAAATATATTAATGGATTAAATACTGGAAGTTTAACAGAAGATGATTTCCCTGAAAATAGCTATATCGGTAAGATAGAAGCTGAGGACACAATTAATAATGGACAATTAAAAGTCAACAATCCCAAATTCTTTGATAATCCAATAAAAGTAACCAAATTCCTTAACCCCAAAATTTTAAGTATTACTAATAGGCAATTTTCTTTCAAACACGTAAAACTAGACGATAGAACTATTAAAGTACCTATTGATGATGATGCATGGATTCAATTACAAAATTCAGAGGGTTCTACATATTTTTGTTGGGAAGAAGATTTTAATAGAATTATATCAGAACAATCATTAGGCGATTACATGAAAGATATGACTGATTTAGAAGATTCTGAAGAAGACGATGATTCTACATGGTTTAATGGATATGCAGGTGACGAAGATGGCTTATATGATATTCTCTTTCTAAATAAAAGAAAACAAATGCGCTTCAAACAAAGTTGTAAAAGCGCAATTAGGAAAGACTTTAAACATAATACTCTTAATAATGATCTTATTGTTACATTAGATTTTGATTTCAAGAAGCTTATTTATTTACCTGAAAGAAATAAAAGTTCATTCGATGTCCTTCAGAAGAAGGAATGGATTTTAAACTGGAAATGTGTAAAATTTAAACAAGGATATTTTGTCGTACTTCCACCAAGTGATGGAAGTGTAAAGTTTAAGCCTGAAGCAATTTCTTCACCTGGTGTATTAGAATCTTATAATTTCTTAAAAGACTATCTTAATGATAGGCTCAAGCCTGTTCATTGCATTGTGGAAGGTATGAAACTAACAATATATGACAAAATCCGACTAAACGAGGCAATAGAGAAATTTGCATCTATTTCAAAGCAAAGGGCAATAAAAACTATTAATGAAACTTCTGTAAAGAAAATTAGCCCTTTACAGATGTCTTTTAAACAGGCTTTATCTAAAGCCCAAAAAATGAGTATTGAGGATTTCCAAAAGTATAAATCGGAATACATCAATTATCTAGTATCTCAGCAAAGCAAAAAATATAAAATTATTCCCTGCGTTGAAAGGTTAGCCCATGCTAATAGTGATATTACTGAATATGCATTCTTGTTTTCAATCAAATGCAAATCAGGTGATATCCTCATAGTCCATGAGAATGTTAATCCAGACAGGTCTACCCTTTTATTTGTATCAAAAAGTGAAAACTACGATCGCTCTATAAGGGCAATTTATGATTTCTTGCAGAGTGCTGAAATTAATAAACGTAGTAGTTTACGTGACAGGAATTTGGAAGTAAAAAAATCAGGTATCGAACACTATCGCTCTATTAATCATGATTACATATCTTCATGGAAGACAATTATATCAAGTTACATTAAACGCTATACAAATGGAAAAGTTCTAATATATTGAATACTGTTCCCGTAGCCGTCGATGATGATGGCAACAAGGGCATGGTCACCTTCTTCTACAGGCTGACGCGGCTTTGATGGCTTTGAATGAAAAACCTTTGTTTCTTCAGCTGCCAGCAAACGCTACTGCCCATTGTTCATTTCAAGCTTGATGGACTTCACTACACGAAAGAGGTAGTTTGCTCCCATGTAATTTTGATTGTTTCCTTTGATGATTGATGGCTAAAGCCTGATGCTCTGGTCATCGACATTTGGTCTGCCTAATAAAGAGGTAGGCCTAATGCTCTATGCTATCTGTGGCTATAATAGGTACATCTGCCACGCCACTCATAAATAGGTGCTCATCCTCAATGCAAATGTGGTACACATCATAGATAATGCCTAAAGAGGATAGGGGAGTAGTCGCGCCTGCTACACCCGCCGTAGTGAAGAGTTTGCTTAATCTGTGTCATTTCCATTTTCTCATAGCATGTCTGACTTCTCATGATAGCTTCCTGTGAGGCCCTTTCTGATTTTTCCTTTGCAAATTTAGCGCAAGCCCGTGCACTGCAAGTACTAGTCACAAGTTCCCGATTCCTGCACAAAAATCACAGCAACCTTCCCCATTTTCTTCTTCACGCCAGGTAGTGGCTAAAGAAAATAAGGTATTCCATGATTTTTCTTGGTAATTCCTTGCATTAAAGCACTTACCGCTTGCTGGCTCCTTTATGCACGTAAAAATTACAAAAGCTCCTCGGAGCTTCATTAACAAGAAGTCAAACATTAAAAAAATAAGAATTATGACACAGAATGTACAAACATCGGTTTTCACTCACAGCAGGTTATACAGCAAGCGCTATTATCCAGGCAATATCTACAATGTAGTTGTCAATTGTGAGGATGGTGAATATTATGAATATGAGGTCGAGGCTGATACATTTGCTAAAGCCACAGAGATAGCAGAGCAGATGGCCAATGATCTGATGGCAGATATCACTTACATCGAAGTTTACAGAGCATAAATCAATAACATCAAGTATAACAATTTAAAAATTACAATTATGGAAGCAAAAGTTATTATCGTTACAGTAGTGAAGTCTAACAAGAGTGAGAACAATGTATGGGCAGTTGCCTTCACAGGTGAAGAAGAGTGCAAGGCCTATTGCAAGAGTGCCTACAAAGCCATGCGTTTCGCCTTCATGCTCAAGAAGCAGTCAGGTTGTCGTATCGATGATGATTCTCTCAAGGCGCTCTCAGAAGAGATAGCAAAGCTGAAAGCTGAAGCAGCTGAAAAGGCTGCAGAAGCTGAGCAGCCTGCAGAGCAGGAAGCACAGCAGCCTGAGGCTGAAGAAAAGCCTAAGAAGCAGCGCAAGCCTCGCGCCAAGAAAGAGCCCAAGGTGGTTCAGATGACTCCAGAGCCATAGCAAGAATTGATAGCTTTCCAATAAGGAAGGCTATCAATTAACACCATGAAAAAAGGCTCGTTTCACAACGAACCTTCAATCATTAACTTAAAAAAAACTATATTAATCAACCATAAACCTTAACCATTAAAATCTTTTTTATGATACTGCAAAAGTACAAACAATCCACCGAATTTACAAATATCCCGCTGTCTTTTTTCAAGGATTAACCTTTATTTATCTTTGCAGCAAAAATATTTCTATGGCAACAATCATCAACACCAAGTTCTCAGGGCCTTACCTGTCTGCAGACTTACCGGACGAAGTTGAAATCGAATCACTCACACCGCAGGTTACCGTCACCATCACCATCAACGAGGTGGAGGTGTTTTCTTCGCCGTACTATATTTACGGACTGAAGGCTTACGTTCGTGACATCCGCTCCATCGTCGAAGCGGCCATGCTCCAAAAGGATCTGGCCATCGCCAAATTCCTGCTGACAGTCAAGGATTATGAGAACTTTACCTACAATACGGGCAACGTCATCGTGATATACAGTCGCCTGAAGTCGCTCAGCGGGTCCGAGCAACAGCTGACCAAGAGCTTCCTATCCACAAGGAAAAGCGCATTGCTGTCACGGTCATGCCCTTTTTCGCTCTACAACTATGCCATGCCCTACAAGCAGGTGTACCACTACTGCGACATCTATTATACCATCCCGTCATCGAGAGAAATAATTACTGCCACATACACGTTTGGCAACAAACAGTCGGACGCTCCCAAAATCATACCAACAGATGCTAGTTATGCGAAGCTCGAGGAGTTGTTGGCGCAGCGAAACATTCTCGACGCCACCATACATCGGGCATATTATTATCTCGATGGTCGGGAGTTCAACATCTATTTCTCTTCGGACACGCCATCAGATACCTTCCAATTCAAAGGGAATTTTAATTTGTGGGAAACGGTCTGCCTTTTCGGCGCCACTACTTCAAAAACGGAGATCGACCGTTCAGAAGCAGTATGTGGTAATAAGGTTTCTTATTACGATACGACCGTCAAAGTCAAACACGAAGTGGAGACGTCACCGCTCACACTCTCAGAGGCGCAGTTCCTGACGCAACTCTTCACTTCCCACGAAATCACAAGAGAAGTATCTGCTGGCACTTACACCCCCGTCCTTATCACCGAAACCAGCCCAGAATTCACTAACGACAACGCTACTCCCATCCGCCTAAAGTTCACCTGGCAGTACGCCGACAATAAAGAATTTATAGAATAAAACTTCCACTCTTCAATTCTTCAACTTTTCAACTCTTCATGAACTCCATCCACATCTCAACATCCCGCCTCATCCTCAACCGCCCCGACCCAGTTGACATCCGTCTCTGGACATCTAAGGGCGAGATCCAGGAGTGGCATAGATGCGTCTGCATCAAGTACGACCACTACAAAGGTACACGCAAGTTCAAACTCCTCAACTCCAATCAAATCCGACAGACTCGAGAGTGCCAAATCTTCATGCTCAACGGCATGGAAGTGTTCTTTTGACACTACCCAATCAGCACTTTTTCGGCCGGAAAGTACTGATTATCAGAAAAATTGTGTACCTTTGCACCATGATTGGCGTAGAGCCATCATACTGCCAATGCAAAAGCAGGAAGCAGTCTACATGTTGAAATCGAAGCGGCGCGCTTCTGTCTTGTGCACCTGAATCCGGAAAATTCAAACAGCATACAAGGCGGAGTACGACGGTTCACGTACCTATACGTGGACTTGTCGTCTCATGTTCTATATGCAAGGTCATTTCCGGAACCAAGGTGCAAGAATGTGGGATACGCAAGTCCACGTTCTTTTTATTAGACAAAGCCACTAGCAAAGATATACCCAAAGATAATGTCCCCTGAGAAGAGCACATTATTTCGCGGCCATTAAAGATATGATGACCGTTGTTTATAAAATCGAAAACCAGTGGTAGTCCATTCGGGCTATCACTATTTTTTAATCCCTAAAAAGTAGGTATAAGATCATTGAGATATGATGTCTTTTTAGACATGTCGCCTGTTTCTTACCTTTGCTCCAAAAAACAAAGATATGAATTACAACGTTTCCTTCAACTCTGTCGAAGATATACCAAGCCTGAACGCAAGTGCAGCCTTCACCGTCAGCACCTCTGAAGTATTCAAAGAGCAACAGGACACCACACCCCAGACGATAGCCGACGGCTATCAGTATATGCCATGGGGAGCGGACAACCAGCTGCCGTACCGAATCCTTGAACTCATTGACTCGGACGAGACTCTCTCTACCTGCCAGCTCTTCAACGCTGAAGTCTGCTATGGCTCCGGACTGATGTATAACACACAGGAAGCTGCGTCCAACATCAAAAATGAGGTTGAAGGCTTCCTGATGGACAACGACCTCGCTTCTTACTTCCTCGGAGTCTGCCAGGATATCAAACACTTCGCCTTTTGTGTCTCGGTCATCATCCTCAATGCCGACGGATCCCGTATCGTACGCATCCTTCGCAAAGAAGCATGCTACTGCCGTTTCGCACCTGCTCAATCAGACGGGCGTATTCCCTATATTCTCTACGCCAACTGGCGGAAGTCTATCTCCCGCAAGGAAGACGTAGAGAAAATCGAACTCCTCAATCAGCAAGCTCCATGGGCCGACCTGCAGGAGCGACTCCAGGCGGCCAAGGGCAAGCGGCCAAAGACTGCTACGCGCAAATTTGCTATCGTCAGCCGGGTTCCGACTCCCGACAGTACCTATTATCCCATCCCGTATTATGGGGCCTTGTTCAAAGGCAACTGGTATAATATCAAAAAGCTCATTGGTATAGCCAAAGAAGCAAAGCTGAAGAACTCAGCGCCTATCAAATATCACATCGAGATAGCCAACCGCTTCTGGGACGGCATCTTCAAAGCAGAAGGCATCACCGACCGCAAGAAGCAGCAGGATAGGGTAGTGGAGGAGAAAGAGAAAATCATCAACTTCCTCACAGGCATGGAAAACTCTGGTAAGGTACTCTTCTCTACATTCTATATCAACCCTAACGGTGACGAGCAGCACGACGTGGTAATCAACAAAGTTGAGACAGACAAGGAGGGCGGTGACTGGTCCACAGACATCATAGAAGCTGTGAACATGGTGTGCTTCACGATGCGCGTACATTCGAACCTTGTCGGTTCTGTTCCGGGCAAGACCCAGACGAACAACTCCGGTAGCGACAAACGTGAACTCTACACCATCGCCCAAGCCCTCCAAAAGCCCTATCACGACCTGCTCTTCACCGTTCACAAAATCATAATCAGTTACAACGGCTGGACAAACGTCACTCCCCAAATCCCATTCATCCAGCTCACCACCCTAGACGAAAACAAAGACGCCAAACAAGTCACAATAGAATCATGAATACAATCATCACCGAAGAGAAACTTCGCTCACTCATTCCCCACGTTCTCCCTTCAGTCGAAGGTGAACCATCGCTCGAAGACACCCTGGCCCCATACATCACCACAGCTGAAGAATGGGCCCACGAAAACTACGTCCCCGCAGACCTGCAGCTCAGTGAGGCCGCAACTGACATCTTCGAGAAAATCGTGGTGTACCACGCATTTCTCTCAGCCATTCCATCACTCGACCTCATCCTGACTCCGAACGGATTCGGCATCGTGAACACACCCACCATCGCACCCGCTTCACGGGAGCGCATTGAGCGCCTGCAGCACTCCATCGAGGCCCTGCGCGACGCAAACGTCGAGCAACTCCTCCACCGCCTCGCCTCTATCGAAGCCTGGCAGCAAAGCGTTCCAGGCAAATACTTTGCTTCAACGCTCTTCCCCAACTTCCACCTCTGCCGCCGGCTGAACATAAATGATCAGCTCTGGCAGAAGTTCCAGTCACTCCACGCTCGATTAATAAAAATCGAGAACGTCCTAGCAGAAACATATTTCTCCCACGAGCAGATGGACATCTTCCGTCACCACACCCTGACGAATTTCCGCTACGCGACCGCAATCGAAGAGCAGGTAATAAAAGCGCTCCAGTCCTACGAACTCCAGCTCCTCACCGACATCCAAGTAAACAATCAGTGCTACTACGACCTAGTCACCATCATCCGTGAGCACAAAGACGTATTCCCCGCCTGGCATTCGTCCCCAGTTGCCGAACTTTACACCCCAAAAACATTCCAAAACAATAAAAAATCATCCGCTTACTGGTTTTAAGCGGATGATTTAATATCAGACATCTATTATTTTAAAATTGTTCTTCCAGTGTTATTATTGCATGTTCGTTAACTCCTTCAAAAAATCTATACATTTGGAGCATGCGGGTATACAATGTATCACTATCTATCTTTGCAAACTTCTCTTTTCCTCCGTTTTGATGCTGCAAATATCTATTATATCTAAATGCTGTACCAGTATCAACTTCTTGAAATTCTTTAACCAGGTTGTCGATGCTTTGAATTTCTTCATCAGAATCAGACAAATATAATTTTAGTCCTTCCCATAGTTTTACTAGATTGTGACCCTCAATATTCGGCTCACTTTTATTGCCCTCTTTTCTCATATGTCTATACTTTAATATAGAATCTTTCATTGAGAGTTCGAGAAACTGACGAAAACAAAACATAGCCGGATTAATATAGCTCTCACGCACAATCCTGTTACTCGAATTCTTTATCAGATTTAACATTAAAGCTGCTGCACTAGCATAGCCATTCTGATAATAGATTTCATCATGTTCAAGCTGGCTTTGAGTATCATGACTCTCTTGTTCGTCAAGAGTTGTAATTCCTTGGTCCTTGAAAAGCGTATCAGTTACTTTCAAAGGAGGAACAAATAGGCATTTGTTATCAATATCATACTTCGACATAAGGTAGAATTCTTTTTCTACCTGTTTTCTCGTATTTTTTCTTATTCTCCTAATGACCTGTGAATTGCGTCGTTTCTTTCTTTTGTACTTTGCTTTCTTCATATTATTACAATTAATGGTCGCAAATATACAAAAATAATTATATTTTTAACTAATTTAAGCGGATTTTTTGTATATTTGCCCCAAAATAACATTTATGGGCGTTATATGATTCTTATTAATAATCAAGAAATAATAGAAGTGACAAACACATCTAACTTAGATGAGGTTTTTCAAAGTTATGAATTCTGTTGTTCAGACATTCCGTTTGTCGAAATTTTACGAGACAATAACGATTCCTATAAATGCATCATAGGGTACATCAACATCAAAACGAAAGAAAAAATTGATGCTGATATAATGATTAAGAATATTAAAATAACTAAGATAGAGGTAATAACCAACGAAGTGAGAATGGCTTACTATTCAGATCATCTGAAGACAATATATTTTAAATATAAAATACATACTATTTTGTATGATCATAATATAGAATACACATCAGCAAGGCGACCTAAGGAACATATATTTATGTCCTCTGAACTTATAACATTTGATAACGGACGAATTAATAATAAAAGGAATAACCCTGTTGCTTTATTTTTTCAAATAATAGTTCCAGAGCTTAACAGAATCATTGAAAAGGATATTGAAACGAAAAAAATAAATTTCAGGTATTTCGACACGTTATTTGGTCAAAAATGCAATACAGATTCAGACTATTTTTCAATAAATTTAAACGATGTACTGAACATGATTTATTTCGTCAATATAGAAATAGAGAATCACCCCCCTCATGTTTATAGCAATGATGATGTTACTTGCTATATTATCATTAACTCTGATGATAATAAAATAGCAAACTATTATCTTTCAAATCTATTAGGCCAAATCATTGAATCGGAACTACATGTTTACGAGATCGATAATCATATCCAATATAAAGGAAAACTATTGAATTTGCCATGTTACACAAAGTATGATGCGGATTCTTTAAAAAGATTCCTTCAAAGAAAATTATATTTTCACATTTTTGAATTATATAATCAAGAGAAGATTATTGAAGGGTTTAAATATCAGACAAGTTCCAAAAGATACAAAGAAGAAGCCCTGTTAGATTATAAAGTTCGTGCACTTCTCAATTTTATTTTGAGTATAAAAGCAACATGTTTTGAAGATGGAGAAAACAGAGTAGGAAGAGATGATCGTGGTTGGTTAGAATATACAGTGCTATTTTCCACTGAATACAATTTTTCTCCTAATGAATTCCTGATAAAGCTAATTAATAAAGAATTGAACATAAAGTTGGATTACAAGGAAAGTGAACTATGCTATTTTTGTCAGTATCAAACTGCACACAAATATATTGCAGGAATGGCAATGAGGAGAGATTATGGTTCAAAAGAGTTACAAAGAGACTATCTGCACAAATTATTGAGTAAGTTAATTCCATTATTACATACAGAAGATGGCAGAAAGTTACTATTAGAATAATTAAAAATAGAATCATGAATTATTTACACCCCTTTGGTCAAGAAGTTCATCCGCTAGTTCAGCAAGACCGCACGCCCAAGAAAATTTTCGTTCTTGGTGTCTATGCAAGTGCAGTTCATGCGCGTTGGAAAAAAGACGGCAAGACTATATGTCCAGCTTTGGCTGTTGCAAGTGAACCACGCATCTTCTGGGACGGAAACATCCAAGAAGCAAAGGAAATCATATCAAAGATACAGATTCCTACAGAAGTTGGAACGTTGGAACCGGCCGGAGAACATCTCAACGGCCCTTCAGCCAAGGTCCTCGATGAACATATCCTTGGTGCCCTTGGTTGCACAAGGAAAGACGCATGGTTGTGCGACCTTCTTCCAGAGACACGCATCAACGACGGCCAGGCAAAAGTGATCGAGAAAGAATATAACCCGTTAATAGAGAAGTATGGCCTCAATGAAGTGACCATACCAAAACGGCCAACAGTATTCTGCGATGACAAGAGACGCCAAGAAATCGTTTCAGAACTTAAGGAATCCAAGGCTAGCCTATTAGTCCTCCTCGGCGATATCCCCATCGCTCAATTCTTAAACGCTGTGGCAGAAGTTCCCTATAAATCCCTGCAGGAATATGTAGAGTTGTATGGATATGGTACCATAACTGCAGCCACAGTCGACGGCCACACCGTAAACGTTCTCCCATTAGCCCACCCGCGCCAAATAGGTGCTCTGGGTGCCCATAGCGAGAAATGGAATAAGCTCCACCAAACATGGGAGTCTCATAAAAAACAGGAATAATATAGATTGTCTTTTCCCCATACAAACTGCTTTCGTACCTTCGCGGCATGAAAGCAGTTTTTAATATCACACTCCCCACCTCCTGGGACAAACTCACCGACAAGCAACTACACCTGGTGTATAGCTTGTTCGCCAGCGATTTCTCATCTGAAGAAATCAAGACAATCTGCCTCTTAAAATGGAACGGTCTGAAAATCCTATCAGCCCTTCAATACAGCAGATTTATCATCAAGTCTGGCCGCAGGAAAGTCATCCTTACAGCCAGCCAAATCCAACAAGCCACAACTACTCTCGGCTTTCTGGACTCCATCCCGCAGATGCCCGTTCGCATCTCACGAATCGGTAAGCACCGCGCCGTTTCAGCCTGCTTCGAGCAGCTTCCGTTCGAGCAATTCATACTTATAGAAAACCTTTTTCAAGGTTATCTTAAAACACAAGAAAACAATCTGTTACAACAAATAGCAAAAGTACTTTATAGAAGCGATATAGTGAAGGCCGACAAGGCACACCTCATCGGAATCTTCTACTGGATGGCCGCAATCAAACAGTACTTTGCAAGGGAGTTCCCAAACTTCTACCAGCCCGCAAGCAACGACTCTTCGAACCTTCTCGGCACGCCTCAAACCAACACATACCAGCAGCTACGCGACACCACAAACGCAATGATTCGTGCGCTGACAGGTGGCGATATCACTAAAGAAGAATCAATCCTAAAAACGGACACTTGGCGCGCGCTCACAGAGCTCGACACACTAGCCAAAGAAGCAGCCAATCTCCGCAAACTATCAAAGAAATAACCATGTTAGACAAACTATTCCCTCAGCCCCAGCCAGCACCCGCCACCCCTGTGAATCCAACATTCAACTGGGATGCAACATCATTCTTCGAGCAGCTGACTCAGAAGAACAAGTTCGCCAAAGAAAAGCGGTTCGCCTTCTGTCGCGTCTCAGGGCTCGACGGCTTTGAAGAAGCACTCGCCAAACTGCTGACAAAGACCGCATTCGTCTGTGTCAGCGACATCTCACAAGGCTTCACCGACATCAACAACACACCACACACCCGCCGCGTAAAGACGGTCTTCCTAGCGATGCGACACGCTATCGACAACATGGAAGCCCGCCAGCGCTGCATGGACACCATGCGCGAGCTATTCCGACAGTTCATGTCTGTCCTGATCCTGGAACAGACTCGCCTGCAGCAGCACAGTATCTATATCGACCCAAGAATCACCTTTCAGGAGATAGACAAGTATTTCTTCTCCGGTTGTGCATGCGCCTACTTCCAAATCGCCGTGGACACATACACCGATTTACAATTCAACCAAGAAGAATGGACATAAACAGTCATCCCGACCCACAAAGCGAGAGAGAAAAATTCGTGATGGCCTTCAACGACACCATGTTGAAGATCTGGCAGGAGCAAATCACCCTGCTCGACGTCATCGACACCGGTCACCTCCTGCATTCAGTTAGCGCCCTCCCAGTCAATGCCGACGGCCGTTTCATAGAAATCGGCCTCTCGCATCTCTTCACCGAGTACGGCCTATGGCAAGACTTTGGTACAGGAAAAGAAATCCCCAGAGGCAACTCCGGGAATATAGGTCGTGAAAAGAAGCGTGTCGCTAAAAAGTGGTTCTCTCGGAAGTATTATTCCTCAGTCCTCAACCTCCGTGACTTCCTGGCTGATAACATCGGCCAGTCATTCGTCGGCGTCGTCGCCCAAGCATTAGATGACAATTATCGTCGATATAATCATTAATTATTCAAATTGATTCAGAAAAGATTATAAATCATGAGGAGCAAAATAAGAACGACAGTTATTTTATTTTTTTATAAACATAATAGCCAGTTGTGTTTTCCCAACGAAGTGTGTTTTGGTCAAGATATACAACAGGAATTAGGACATTAAAATCAGCAGAATTGGGGTCAGTAATTCTTATCGCATAGAAAAAAATAACGTCTCCCCCCATTTTATCATAGTTTTCAACACTATATTTCCAGTTGTGATTGGACACACCTCTTTTAAATGAGCCATCGGTGAGAAATTCGATTTCACCCCAAGTTTCTATTTCTGTTTCATCAGTAATATTATCTACAAGTATTGTCTCGTTGCTATTTTCTCTATATGCAGAATATAAACTCCAACGCCCAATTAATACATTACAAAATTCACTATAAGGAACATAAAACTGGTTGGGGTAGTCTTCAATATATGATTTATCAGAATCATCTCCCTTGCTACATGAAAACATCATTGCTGTTATTAATGTTGCAATAAACATAAAAAGATAACATCTTGCTATTTTTTTCATATCTTAATTTATTATAAGTTCGTAATATGGTGGCAAATATAGGAAATTTATCGATAACCACCAAGTGTTTGACTAAAAAACTTTCAAAAATGTTATGTAATTGAATATAATTTTAAATAAACATACGTTCTCAATGAAGTATATCATGAAGTTTATCCTCTCTGATAACCTTGGGTGCAGACTTTCCTGCCAATACCAACACTTTTTTACCGTTGCGGTAGATATGAAGCTGACGTGAACGGACAACTGCCGTCACCTCAGCATCGTCCTGCATGGACACCCACAACGGATGATAGACACCATCCACCTCAAACAACTTCCGCTGCAAGTGCGAACACATATTGCTTGTATCAACTGTCATTCTATTACTTCTTGACTTTCATATACTTCATTTTTACAATCTCATAGGAGTTGCGAGTCAGCTCCTTCAGCAAATGGTTGGGCGCAGTTTTTGGATTGATGCCAATCCAATGCTTAGGCGATTCATTGCGTGGATCGCCAATGCAGTCATACTGTGCCTTCAAGTCTTCAATGCGCTCTGGCTGGCATTTCAATGAGATGACCGAGAAATCATTACAATCAAAGAAAGAGAACATATGTCCCATAACGTAAAACACCAGTACACCTTCGCCGTTTTTAAATTTCTGGAAAGGCAATTTTTCTTCTATATCAGGACCTAATGAAAGGCAATATTCACGATAGTCTTCTATATTCATGCTTCCACAACAATTTGGAACTTACTTGTCTGGTTGCTGACCATCGTGGGCTTTCCATGCACACTCAGTTATCTTCATGTCGGTGAACTTTGCCGTAAACGAGGACTCCTCTGGCGAGCAGGCATAAACACCAAAACTGATTTCGTCAGCACCGGCATACATGTGGCAGATGCGCATCTGACTGAAAGTCACACCGTCGGTTGAACACTCGATGCAGTAATCATCTTCACGGCGTGAAAAGCGATACCACATGGTTTTTACATCGGCAGGGATTGCCTGAGTTGCCCAATCGCTGTAGCCCTTATTGGTAACTACGCTACCCAAGTGCTGGAACTCGTCATTCTCGTATTCCACTGAAGCCTTCAGCCAGTTTTCTGAGTCAAGGTACATCACGACACCACACTGATCGAAACGGTGATGGCTTTCTGTAAAATCCGTCTTGACTACAAAGCTGAAGAACTTCTCGCGGGTATTCATCTGTAGCACGGGGGCATTGTCATTCTGGAAGTGATAATAGGTGCGCTGCCAAAGGTCTGTCTTGGGCGCAGTAGTAATAATGATAGTATCATTCTTTACCTCAAAAGCCTTAGGCTTTCTTGTCCACTGAAGGCTATCCAACGCTATGCAACCATTGTTAGCAAGAGCCTCTTTTACTTGGTCTGTAAACTCCATTGACGTTTCATTTTGTTTTGTCTGCTGTCCACAAGCCACGAGCATCATGGCGAGGCAAAGCATAGTTACATTTTTTATTCGCATATAAACTCCTTCTTTACGGTCTATATTATTAAACTTTGTTGCAAAAATAGGAAATTCTGAAGATTTATGATGATTTATGAGTAACTTTGCACAAAAAATTGAGAATATTTAATATTTTGAGATGGGCAACATAAAGATAAAAAGAGGTGTATTTGATACCAAGTTGGAACTGGAACATGCGGGCATCAAGGCTGGATTTCCGTCGCCTGCTCAGGACTACATCCACGAGACGTTGGACTTCAACCGCGACTATATCCGCCACCCTGAAGCTTCGTTTTATGGGGATGTTGAGGGCGACTCGATGAAGGACGCTGGCATCTTTGATGGCGACCGTGTCATCATCGACAAAGCTGTAGAGCCGCGCAACGGCTCTATCGTCGTAGCCTTCTGGAACGGCGAGTTTACCATGAAGTATCTGGACTTGACACATAAGCCCGATGGCTACATCGAACTGCGCCCTGCTAACCCCGACTATCCCGTCTTCAAAGTAGAAGCTGGCGACAACTTCGAAGTCTGGGGCACCGTCATCCACCTCATAAGAACGTTTGAAAAGATATAGTGCTATAGCATTTTCTTCACTCTTAATTCTTAACTCACGTCATGTACGGAATAGCCGACCTCGATAATTGTTACGTCTCATGCGAGCGTGTCTTCAGGCCCGACCTGAAGGGCGTTCCCGTCGTGGTTCTCTCGAACAACGATGGTTGCGTCGTGGCACGATCCAACGAGGCCAAGGCCATGGGCGTGAAGGAAGGTACACCGTACTTTCAGTTAGAGCAGCAGTTCCCAAATAACAAGATAGCAGTCTTTAGTAGCAACTATGAGCTTTACGGAGAACTGACAGCCCGTGTCATCAGCATCATCCGCAAGGAAACACCCGCTTATTTTCGTTACTCCATCGATGAGTGCTTTATGTACCTCGACGGCATTGAGCTCGACCAACTGCAACAGTGGGGCGAGCGACTGCATAAGCGGGTGAAACGCGAAGTGGGCATGCCCATCAGCATCGGTCTGGCACCGAACAAAACGTTAGCAAAAATAGCCTCGAAATTCGCCAAGAAATACGAGGGCTATCATCATTGCTGCATGATAGACACGGACGAGAAGCGTATCAAGGCGCTGAAACTGTTTCCTATCGAGGACGTATGGGGTATCGGCCGCCGTTATGCTGCAAAGCTACAGGCGCTCGGCTGCAAGACAGCCTATGACTTTGCCTGCCATCATAAGGACTGGGTGCAGCTCACCTTCAACAACATCAACATCGTGCGCACCTGGCAGGAGCTCAACGGTGAGGATGCTGTGCCCAACGAGGAGTTGGCCAAGAAAAAGTCCATCTGCACCAGTCGCTCGTTCAACGGGATGATATCCGACTTTGACACGCTGCGCACACACGTCTCGAACTATGCCGCCCGCTGCGCTGAGAAGTTGCGCCTACAGAACACCGTGGCTTCAACAGTAGGTGTCTTCGTGAATACAAACGCCTTCCGTGAAGACCTCGCCCAGTACTGGAACTTCCAGGAGGCGCGGCTCATTACTCCCACAAGCAGCACCATCCCCATAGTAGGAGCCGCTTGCGACGTGCTGCAGAAGATTTACCGCCAAGGCTATCAATACAAGAAGGCCGGCGTGATTGTCATGGGTATAGGCCCCGACAGTCCAATCCAGCAAGACCTGTTCGACATCAACGCCGAACAGATCGAGAAGATGCGTCGCCTCGACGAGGTCATCGACCGCATCAATCGCCTAAACGGCTCCGAAACAATCGTCATCGGCGCCCAGCAATATACGCAAAAGAACGGAAAGGGCAAGGCAAACGTCTTCGCCAACGCCATCAAACACGATTTCAAATCCCCCAATCCCACCACAAGATGGTCGGACATCATCAAATTAAAATGTTGAATTCTACATTTTAATTTAACTTACACTCCCCAAGAGTTGGTAGTACTTGTCCCGAAACGCAACAAGCTAAAATCATCTACTAATCATCCATATCCAATGAAGCCACAAAATCATCATAAGCCGCCAATTCTTCTCTGTATGCTCGGTACTGCGCATCATCAGAAGAATCTCCACGGTTAGTTGCCATTCTGCCTCCTATAGCTCCCACACCATTCAACAGAGAACCATATCCGCCAAGCCTAATATTTGTCTTTCTTGTGGCATTGGTTTTCTTTTGCTTCGCAACAGAATTAGCCTTTTGTTCTTTAGCCTCCTTCGGAATCTTTGGAATCGCCTTTTCATTCACAGCATTCTCCTTCTTTAAAGGCTTTTTATAAGGCTTTGCCTCAGTAATAAGCACCTTAAATACCACTCCAAATACTACTGCAATCAGAATAATCCCGAATATCGTCATTACCATAAGCTCGCAAATTCATATTTCTTTTGCAAATATAGAGAATCTTTTCTTTTCTCCAAAGCATTCAAAACAAAACTATCATAAAAATTGTGTCTTTTCATATATCCAACCCATCTTATACCTTTGCCTCCGACATCAAATCAACACGTATATGACAAAAGATACTCGTACCGATATCCAAATCTATTCTGCCATTGCCATGCTCATCGCAGGCGTCGGACTCGCCACAGCAGGCTTCATCGTAGCACCGACGGGCGTCATCTCTGACTCCGTTCTCCTGTTCTTCGCCCAGTGCCTCATTTACGCAGGCTCCATCTTTGGCGTGAGCATCTACATCCACACCAAGTTCGCCGAACTGAAGTCCAAGATAGACCTAAAAGAGGAAGGAGGTGCCTTATGAGAGAAATCAACCGTATCATCTGCCACTGCACCGCCACCCCTGAAGGGCGTCAGGAGACAGTTGCCAGCATAACACGGATGCATGTCAAGGACAACCACTGGTCCCATATCGGGTACCATTGGCTGATTTATCTCGACGGCACCATCCACAAGGGATGCGACGAGTCCATTCCTGGCATTCATTGCGCTGGATATAACAAGCACTCCATCGCAGTTTGCTACGTCGGCGGTTGCACAGCTGACGGCAAACTCAAAGCCAAGGACACACGCACCCCAGAACAGAAACAGGCATTCGTGAAAATCCTCACAGATCTTCACAAGCGCTTTCCAAAAGCCACTCTCCATGGCCACCGCGAGTTCGCTGCGAAAGACTGTCCGTCTTTCAACGTCCACGAGTATGACTACATCTTTAAATAGATCCGTATGAAACACTACACTCACTTTTCAATACTTGTTTTCATTTTTGTTCTGATTTCACTGGCCGCCTGTAAGACTGTGCGCACGTCCGAAAAGGCGGTAAGTGAAAGTGAGACGGCAGCCGTGACGGCATCCCGTCTCACTTTTTACCGCTCACTCGATGCACTCTCCAGACAATTTACTCTCTCTGCAGACAGCATCTCAATCATATTCCTTAATGAGTCTCAGGAGTTTCCGGCAGACTTTCCTTCAGAGAAAGAAAGCTGGTCGGAAACTCCCTCTGACTCACTCACACCGCAAGCGCCCATAAGCCTTCAGCGCCCACGAGACGCTTCGCGTCCCGTCCTCGCTTCGCCATCTCCTAAGTCCCTCCAAATCTACGGACTACACCTCGGCGCAAGCACCAAGGAGAAGTCCGTCACATCAACCGATTTGAAGGACAGCGTGGCCACGGCCACCCAGTCCCAAAAACTCAAATCGGCCTCCAAGCAAAGTACTCATCCAAGCTCCCCACCTACGATTCTCGTTGTTTTTTCTTTCATACTTGCATTAATCTTAATTATCTGTTCTATCATGAAAAAGCGTTTTCATTAATCTGTTCTTGATATTTTTGCAAGATATTGGGACAGCCGTGAGGCCATTCCCAATTTTTTTTTGTACCTTTGCCTCGTTTTTAATTTAAAGGATAAACAAATGAAAGAAAAAATAGTAAAAGACTTAGCTCATGTATCTAAAAAAGATTTATTAGCATGTTTTAATGGAGGTAAGATGGATTGGGTTGCAGTAAAAAAGCCGAGAGGAGTAATTATTCAGAAGCTAGATAATGGCGAGACCAGAATTACAATCGAAATGACACAGGAACAACTGAACGAAGCTGTAGAAGAAATGCATCGTATTCAGCAGCAAAAAAAGGTAAACTAAACCATAAATGATTCATAAGCAGGAGTAATAGATCTACTCCTGCTTCTTTTTTTACCGCACATCCGTGCGCTCGTCCCACCCACAATCCCCTGCGGTCCTTCAATCATCAGCAAAGCAGATGCTTGGCTTGTGTGTCTGTTCGGCCTGGCCACTCGCTCCAGTCCGTCTTCAAAGAGCATAGGCGCAGCTCATGCGGTGAGCGTCATGGCTTCAAGAAGTAAGTATCGTCAGGCACAGCAAGCAAGTTCCTGCACCAGCCAATACACACTCCTATGTCCTGGCGGAACAGCTATGAAGCTCGCCGCGCTGCACCCACGCACATCTTGCCAGCCCTCCACAAGTGGCACAGCTCCGCCCATCCACACAAGCGATGTACAAAGTCCATCAAGTCCCTTGCCTATAAAGCCTGCGGCTCTTTTCTCGTATGCTGAAGCATCATTTCCTATGGCTAAAGCCACAAGCCGAAAGAGGCAGCGCATAAAGCCCTGCCACATTCGGCTCTGGAGGCAAGCAGCAGTGAGCAGTCAACTGAAAATCTGAAGCACGTTAAGGCTCTTGTGAGCCACATTCTGCTTCAGATTTTCTATATGTCTGTCCACCTCTGCCAGCACATTACATTGATATGCGCGCAAATATCTAAAAGCCTCTAACTTCCCACTATGATCCAATCTGTTAATCTCAAATTGTTGCGTAAAAATTTGGTATTTATGAATTAAATATTTACCTTTGCCAACAAAATTCTATTATTTCTATAACAATTTAATCTATTTAGACATGAAAAAGAGCTTAATGTATTTAATGTCGGCTATATTAGTCGCAGTATTTTGTTTTGGTGTGTCATCATGTAGTAAAGACAGTGACGATAGTGGAGATAAGTCCGACCTGATTGGCACATGGGATTTTGAGTCATATCGTTATTATGATGAAGAAAACGATTCCTGGACAGATCCAGAACCAGAATCCGGATATTGGGTAATAACACCCAATACGATTACCGAATATGATGTAGAAAATGGCATAAACGGTATATCTGCAGATTATACGTACGATGGGCAAAAGATTGTCATCGGCGGCTGGATTACATGGAAAGTCGTTACACTAACTAATTCAAAATTAGTACTTCAAGGCGAGTCATTTGCAGGATATTCAGAAGAAGTTACTTTAAAGAAACGATAAATATGTCTAATTAAAATGAAATGAGTATGAAAACAAATCTAATTAATCTTATAACACTAACTATGCTGCTTGTATTGGGCTTTAGCACTATATCATGTAGCAGTAGTGATGGCAAAGAAAAAGGAATTTCTGTTGCTTCAATTTATGGGACATGGCATGACGAAGATGATGTAGAATCGTTACTCCTTCACTTCAATTCAGATGGTACGGGATATCAAAAGTATTTTGAATCATATAATCACATTCGTGAAGATTATGAATTTACATAAACATTTGATGGAAAAAAGCTTGTAATAACAGGTAGTCCTTATGGCTATATTAGGAGTGAAGTGTTTTATATAACATTTAGTTCTGACGGAAAATCAATGAGAGTTTATGATGTAGAATCTGATTTCTCATATATGATGTATAAACAATAGGTTAAAAATGTATGAGAAAAGCCCAAAGTATATTTTTTTATATAATACAAGCACAAATATTAACCGAAAGAGGCAGCGCATAAAGCCCTGCCACATTCGGCTCAAAGTCTCGCAGGAGAGAACATTCAACAGAAAAGTCAGGGGCACGTTAAGGCTCTGGTGAGCCAACACTCTGCCTCTGATTTTCTTTATGCCTGTTCACCCCTGCCCAGCACCGCACATTCGTGCGCCAGGGCGGACACACATCGGCTATGATTTCAATCAAAGATTGAGGTCAAGCCGAAGAGTGTCTGATTCGCCCATTCCACAAGTACGCCACGCAACCCTTTGACAGGTCAAAGGGATTTCGTGTCGCACACGTGGCTCTTTACCGCCCATTCGGGCGAAGCGGCTGCAAGTGTCTGCTATTCGGTGGATAATTCTACGTTTCAAAGAAACTTTTCGGTCGTTCGGTGGATTATTCTGCATTTCAAAGGGGCTTTTGAGCCGTTGGGAAACTTCAAGGCTTCAATTAACAATTCAAACCTCAAAAGACCTTTTTATTAACATACGTTTACATATTCCGCTTTTGTAGAGCATCCGAAGAGCGAGGCGAGGGCAGGGCGCGTGGGGGGTGTCTATCCCGACGGGTTAAGGGCACCGCCCTTAACAATCCCGTAAGTCATTGATTATCAGCAACCGAAAGGGTTATTAACTTAACTATTTTCGGTTTTAACAAATAAATTTGGGATAATCAATGGAAAGTGCCCGATGTCGGCCCCATACCTTCACCCAGTCAAGTTTCTGGCATGGGCATCGTACACGTCTTTTCACATACACTCGCACACACCTATATTTGCAACTGTAAATCCACATTTAAACTTGTAAATCATGTCATCAATCAACACAAATGCTACTGTCACCCTGACTGTCAATGGCAAGCAGGCACAGGATATGCTCGACAACCTCAAAAAGAAATCAATAGACCTCGAACACGCCATCGAGAACGCTGCCAAAGCAGGTAACAAAGTGGAGCTCAAAAGGCTTCAGAAGGAACTGAAGCAGACCAACCGCCAGATAGCACAGATAGAGAGTGCGACTGCCGGTGTGGAGAAGGTTCTGAAGAACCTCGACAGAGCAACACCCAAGGAACTGAACAAGACACTAACCACCCTGAAGAAGCAGCTCAACGGCATCGAACGTGGTACCGAGGAATGGCACCGCCAGGCGGAAGCCATCAAGCGGGTGAAAGCGGAACTCGCCAAGGTCAACACGGAACTGACCGTTGGCGAGGGTTTCTGGGACCGTTTCAACCGCAAGATGAACGACTGGCAGACCACCCTCATGGGCATGATAGCCGCTGCGACGGGTATCATCATGGCAGGTCGCTCAGCCGTCAAAGCCTATGCGGACATCGACGCAGAGATGGCGAATGTCCGCAAGTTCACAGGCATGGCCAAGGATCAGGTTGAAGACCTGAACGAGGACTTCAAGAAGATGGACACACGCTCCAGCCGTGAGCAGCTGAACATCCTCGCAGAGGAAGCTGGTAAACTGGGTAAGCAGTCGAAAGAGGATATCATGGGATTCGTGAAAGCGGCTGACCAGATCAACGTCGCACTCGACGAACTCGGCGACGGGGCCACGCTCACACTTTCAAAGCTGACGGACATCTTCGGCGACGAAGAGCGCTTAGGTACGGAGAAAGCGCTGCTGTCTGTTGGTTCTGTTATCAACGAGCTCTCACAGAACTGCACGGCTGCAGCACCATACCTGGCCAACTTCGCCAAACGTATGGCGGGCGTGGGTGCCCAGGCAGAAATGACCATCCCACAAATCATGGGTCTGGCCGCCGTGCTGGACTCTCAGGGACAGGCCGTAGAAATGTCGGCCACGGCTGTATCGAAACTAATCATGGACATGTTCAAGCAGCAGGATAAGATTATTAAGGCTACCGGCATGAATGCGGAGAAGTTCAAGGAGACGCTGGCCAAAGGCACAAACGAAGGTCTGCTGATGCTACTCGAAACACTCGATAAGTTAGGTAACATCGATGTCCTGGCACCCATTTTCAAGGATATGGGTGAAAACGGCGCCCGTGTCGCTCAGGTGATTTCGGCTCTGGCTGGTAATCTGGACATGGTGAGATGGGAACAGGCCGAGGCGGCTAAGGCCTTCAAGGAAGCGACATCGGTCACCAAGGAATACAACGTACAGAACACGACAGTTCAGGCCGGACTGGACAAGGCTCGTAAACGGGTCAAGGAGATGGCCATTGAGTTGGGTGAGAAACTGCAGCCAGTGATGCGCCACGTCTTGAGCAGCACAACGCTGATGCTGAAAGTGCTCTCAACACTCGTGGACTTCATCCTGAAATACAAAGGCGAGCTCATCACATTGACCGCCGCAGTTGTCGGCTACTATACCGCCGTCAAACTGCAACATCTGTGGTCACTCCGTTACATCGCCGTCACCAAACTGAAGGCCGCTGCAGTTGCCATCGAAAACACGGCATTAGCAGCTTCAATCCTCAGACACAAAGTACTCAGAGGAGAAATCACAGCAGCCGCAGCAGCGCAGACGTTCTTTAATAAGGTGCTGAAAATGAACCCGATGGGAGTCGCTATCACCACGATGACACTCCTGATTGGGCTATACGTGAAGTTCGCCAAATCATCCTCCGACGCCGCTGCAGCTCAAAAGCGCCTAAAGGATATTAACGAGGAAGCCGATCGCAACACCAGGGAGGAAATCAGCCATATCGAGCAACTCAAAAACACGATAGAAAACGAGTCTCTATCGGTCAACAACCGCCGAAAGGCCATCGAGGAGCTGCAGCAGATTATCCCCAACTACCACGCGAGCATCAGCGAGGAGGGCCAGCTATATGGTCACAACATTAAGATCCTGAAAAACTATACGGAGCAGCTGAAGAACTCGGCAAAAATCAAAGCGGCACTCGAGAAACTGCCCGACGCTGAGCATCAGCGTGACGTGCATTTCAACGAGGCTCCTCATAATATTCAGGACGCCTATTTCAACGAAAAGCTGGACCAAAACGAAACAGATGCAATACGCAGCGCGAACGTAAGTCCTACAGCCTACAGGGCATGGAAGCTGCAACAGTCAAAGTTGGATAAAGCGGTGACGCAGTACAACAACATCATCGACACCCTGACTGCGGACAACCAACGCCTATCCGACGAAGCGGAGAAGTTGGCAAAGTCCGAAGAACCAAAGAATACCCCAACACCACCTCCCACAGACGACACTAAAAAACAGGAACGCTTCAAGGAGGAAAAGGACTGGAAAGCCAAGGAAGAAGCACTCAATCGGATAAGTTACGCCACGGGACAGCAGAACTACGAACAGTACCAGAAACGCATCCTGGAAATAGAAATCGAATACCAGACGAAGATCCTGCAGCATAACGACCTCACGGAAATAGAAAAGCTGGAGGCCCAGGCAGCATACGCAGAAGCGGAAAAGAAGCAGACGGAGCAACATACGAAAATCACAGTGGAACAGGATACTCAGCTCTACAACGAAGCAATGTCTATCCAGAAGCAACGCTATATCGATGGAAAAATAGATCAAGAGATATACCAGCAGTCGTTGGAACTTTTGGAGTTGAACCACCTGAAGCGTATGACGACCATCTACGAAGAGGGTACGTCCGAATACACACAGGCGCAAACCCGATATCAGGACAAACTCATTGCCGACCAGAAGCGACGCCAACAGGAGACGGAAGCCGCCGAGAAGAAGCATCAGGACCAACTGAAGAAAATCAAGGAGGAATATTTCGAGGACAACCGCTCTGAACGGACGAATAAGTATCTGACTGACTTGGAAGCACTCAAAATAGTCTATGACTTGGAGATACAAGCTGCCGACAACAACGCCCAAGAGAAACTGCGTATCGAAGAGGACTACCAGAAAGCGAAAAAGGCCCTGCGTAAGAAGTACGGCATCGACGAACTGAACGATAACAAGTCATTCCTCGAGGAATGGACCAGCGCCACTCAGGAGTGGCTGCAGTCAGATATGGGGAAAGCGGTCACAGGTTCCCTGGATATCATCAGCTCCGGTATGAGCAGCATCTTCCAACAGATGTCTTCACTCATTCAGGCCGAAGCGGATATACAAATCGCTGCCATCGAAAAGCGTTACCAGACGGAAATCTCCAACGCCGAGGGTAACAACTACATCGTGAAGAAACTGGAGAAGCAGAAGGAACAGGAGGTGGCCAAGGTCAAGTCCGATGCGAACAAAAAGATGTTCAAGATGCAGGTGATGCAGGCCATCGCACAGACGGCTACTTCTGCTATCAACGCCTATAGCTCAGCGGCTGCAGTACCACTTATCGGTTATATCCTGGCACCTATCGCAGCAGCTTCGGCTGTAGCTGCAGGCATGCTGCAGGTGGCTGCCATCAAGAAGCAGCAAGAGGCATCGGCCGCGCAGGGTTACGCCAAGGGTGGCTTCACCGGCGACGGCGGTAAATACGAGGTGGCAGGAGTCGTCCATAAAGGGGAATGGGTGGCCAGTCAGGAACTCTTGCAGTCGCCCGTAGCCCGCCCGATGATTGAAGCTTTGGACTATGCCCAGCGAACGAACACCATCGGTTCGTTACGCTCGGAAGACGTCTCACGAAACATCGTGGCTCCGAGCTTATACGCACAGTCCGCCGCATCATCGCCGACAGTCATCCTGCAGCCCACAAGAGAGGAAGACGAGCCTGCCACAAAGGTCATGAAGGAATACGCCGATATCATGCGCCAGCTGAAACAACGTCTGGACGAGCCTTTCGTGACAGTCAATACCGTCACGGGCGATACTGGCATCAAACAAGCCCAAGACGAATACGCCCAGCTCATCCGCAACAAATCACCTAAATCAAGAAGAAAATAACACTTAATTTTTCAATTCTTTATGGAAATTCTCATCAACAATCGCCCTGCTTTTCTCAAAAAGAACACGTCATTCGAGTATATAGCCGAGAACCCGCTCTTCACCGGTTCCGACGGCTATACGCTCACCATCACCTTTCCGCTGAAAGACTGCCCTGAGAACATCGCAATCTTCGGGCATCTGCATCGGCAAGACGTCGAAAAATCCAAGGTCGTTTTCGACTGTGAGATCCGTGACAAACAATTCTATAAAGCTGGCTGCATCACCATCACGCAGATATCAGACGTGGAGGTGAAGACGCAGTTCTTGGAAGGGCGATCCGAGCAGAACTTCAACGATACGTTTGACAACATCTACTTGAACCAGCTCGACCTGGGCACGCCGGCCAACACGAAGCCGGCAAACAACAGCATATCATCGGCATGGCAAAGTGACTACCCAGCGACTGACTACGTGGCGCTGCCGTGGGTGAACAACACATCGGGCAACCTCCAGAACGCAGTCACAAAGAACACCAGCGGACAGTTCGTTTGGGATAGCAAACTGACAGACCTCTCGTTTCAGCCATACCTATTATATATATTAAAGAAGGTATGCAGCGCTGTCCGTTACTCAGGAAGTTTCACAGACATCAGCAACAGTTACTGGAAGCACCTGATTATCTGCAACACGCTTCCTGCAGCATGGTCGCTGACAAACTTTGCCGACGCCATGCCACACTGGTCGCTCACGGAGTTCTTCGAACAGTTAGAGCTTCTGCTAGGAGGAGAATTCACCATCAACCACAAAGCACGTACCATCCGGTTCAACTTCTCGCACAAGATAGCACAACAGGCGAAATCCGTGAAAATCGACCGCGTCATCAATAAATATGCGGTGGACGTGGCGCAGGAGGATAAATCGGATTACATCGCCTCGAAAAACATAGCTTATGCGGATAACGACAACCAGCTTTGGTCTTATCGGTCATGCCAGTGGTACATTGCCCAAAACAAGGATAGCGCCATCAAATACAACAGTCTGTCACAACTGCTGGAATATGCCCAGACGCTCAAGGAAAGCGGGATATATATCACAGATGGAGGGAGGCATAAAAAGTATTCCAGAGGCTACCCGGCAGGTTCGGATGGTAACAAACTCTTCTACGCCCGCGACGTGGACACCTATTTTATTATGTACTGCTACAAGTCGGAGCTTTACGAAACGACACACATCGGTGGTCAGGATTATCATTGGTATAAATACTATAACCGCTTGATGCCGGTAAACCAGTTCGGGAAATGGTTCGTAAGTAAGGATGCGAATGAAGAGGAACTACAGATAGTGCCAGCATGGATTGATGATACAGAGGAAACGTTAGGCCCGTGCTTATTCCTGGAGTGTGGAGATATGGGAAACGCTACAACTTGGAACGAGGACACCACCGGAGGTGGTTCTGTCTCAAACGGCGATGGTAGCCGGATGGGAGGACAACGCACACGCAGCATAGGCGAGTATAGCAGACAAGGCGACACCGAAGCGGAATACGGCGACGGGGCTTTGGCACAGGGCAAGGCAGGAAAGACCATCGAACAAGGGGATCAGCAGAAAGCCGACGCATACTTCGATAAGCTATACGTGGCCTTCTGGGACGGCATCATCCGTAAAGCCGGAAAACTGCCGCGACCTATCGTAGATAAGGTAGAAATTGACGATGACTTTACCGCCACAAAGCCCCCTTACTCCCTGCGCTTGGAACCCAAGAAAGGTCTCGACGCGCAGAACATCCCATACGCCTATACCTATAGCATCGACAACAGGAAGAAATACACCTTCTCTTTCCTGGCCGATGAGATTCCGAATCCGCGTGCCGTATTCTACATCGAAGGCAGCCGTTATATCTGTGAGAAAATAACAGCGACCTTCCATGAATCAACAGGAAGGTCGCTGTTACTAAAAGGTACTTTTTACCGTATTATTTAAGCGTTCCCAGATTGTAGCTCACGCTTTCTTCAACATTCTTCTTCAAAATCTTGGCATAAATCTGTGTAGTTGTGATGTTCTTGTGACCGAGCATACGCTTTACTTTATCAAGTGAAATGCCGTATGTCAGCATCAACGTAGCAAACGAGTGGCGCCCAATATGACAAGTCACTTCTTTTGTAATATCCAACGAGTCCTGAATGATATGCAAATACTCATTCAGTTTCTGATTGCTGATGATTGGCAACTTGAAATTGTATTTCTCAAGCACTGCTAACGCTGGGGGGAGGATAGGAGTGAAGAAACTAGACCCAGTCTTCAAACGTGCGCCATCTATATAATAATAGCCATCATGCTTTTCGGTCATGGTTTGGAAGTTAAATAAACACATGTCGCAATAGGCAAGGCCAGTATAAGCCATGAAGATGAACAGATCTCTGGCTCGGTCTTTACGTCCTACGAGATTTGCATCACGAATCATAATGATTTCATTCTCTGTCAGCGGGTGACGCTCCTTGTTCTTGCCTTTCGGGAACTTTACATGATCATAAGGGTCAACGGAAATCATCTCTTGCTGCCACAGAATCTTCGTGTACTTACGTACCTTCTTATGATAGCCATTAATGGTGTAGTCTGTTCTGGTGTTAGGTTTTCTGAGCCATGCATCATAAGCACGGACATTTGCAGGTGTAAGATCAGCAAACGTGTTAAGGAAGCCTGACTTTTCGACACTGTCTAACACCACCTTGATATCCTTCAAAGAATTCTTTGCCAGATTCTCTTCCTCCATGTGCTTTCTGCAAAAAACTACAAAACTCTGACGTAGATCATGGCCATTGAAGAGTACTTTATCCTGATTGAGATTCAGTTCTTCTAATTCCAAATGACGGTTGAAGTTGGCAATAGTCATATCCTCCTTCAACAACTCCATGGCCTTGATAATCTGTTCATAGTGCTCCACCTTCGATGTGATGCTACGAGAGGTAGATACAGACGGCCAGTTTTGTGGCGTCGCTGTACCTACGGTGATCCACTTGCGTTCACCTTCTTTCAGATAAACACTCAGTTCAACCTTACCAGTTCCTGACTTGGCCGAAGCCTTTTTGCGGTCATAGACCACTCTTACATGTTGTTTCATAACAATGTTTTTTAATGCAGCCAACGGATAACTGGTAACAAAAACGATAGGTTGGTGGTAACAAACGGGAACAAGTGGTAACAAAACCATTTGAGGGTGGTAACAAAACTGGTAACAAAAATGTGTCCAGATATGTCCAAGCCGTTCCTGTTAATTCCAAGTCTGTCCAATTGGACTGCGGGGTTCAACAATAACTTAAAATTATCGAACTGGCTTATTATAATAGGTGTTCAGGCATTTTAGCCTTCACTTAAAACAAAAAGAGCAGACATTTGATGTCTGCTGCTTCTTTTTCATTTTGTACACCCGCAGAGGCTCGAACTCTGGACACCCTGATTAAGAGTCAGGTGCTCTACCAACTGAGCTACGGGTGCATCATTTTTTTTGGTGGCTTTTAAAAGCCTTTTTTCTTACAAAAAGTACACCCGCAGAGGCTCGAACTCTGGACACCCTGATTAAGAGTCAGGTGCTCTACCAACTGAGCTACGGGTGCATCATTTTTTGCTTTGTATCAGCTCTCTTGCTGATTTGCGGGTGCAAAGGTACGACTATTTTTTGAAACCACCAAACTTTTTCGCGATTTTCTTTCGAAAAAGTCGAAAAAAGGCTAAAAATCTCTCGAATTCATGAATCCATCGAGGTTTTCATACCTTCTTTTCATCATTCGGTTGTAGATATTGCGAATCCAGATGGGGTGGGTTGTAATGAATGCAAGACCTATTACACACATAAAAATATAGGTATAGGTAAGACCCACCAACAGGTATCCAAGACCGGTGATGAGCACAGGACCAAAAAGTGCAAAGAGCTCGATGACCAGCTGCATACCATTTTCGAAGTTTCCCTTGGCAGTAACCTTGAGCTGCAAAGGCAGGGTTTGCTTATTGTAAACAGCTAGCTGGAAGATGACGAAATGCAGGAATCCTGCTGTGAGCAGCATATAGGCAAACAGCATAAGTAGTGTGTACTTACCAGTGAACACTGCAGGCAGCATGATAACGAAGGGGATAATGAGCACGGCGCTATAGAACAAAAACTTAGCGCGCAGCAATGCGATGATGTTCTCGCGGTGCATCATCAGCAGTTCGATATAGTTGCCTTCCTGACCCATAATCTTGATGAGAGCAGTAACGCCATAAAGTGCAAAGCAATATAGGCACCAGAAGTTCTGCATCAACTCGTTGTCGTAAATTGAAGTATATGCAACGATCAATGAGAAGACAACAACCGCAACTAAGCTATAAATGCAGCGGCTACGCATAGTTTTATTGCGAATGTTAGACTTAAGTTCTATTTTGAGATATTCGCCAACGAGACCGAATCGATTAAAGAAGGCAAACTCCGATACATGCTTGAGGGCACGTTCGGCCTTCTTCGAGATCTCCTCATAGACAAAGATGAACTGCATATGGCGGTTGACGAAGAACAGTCCGCAGATAACAAGCAGCACCACTAGCAGGGCATACCACGACAGTCCATAAGTAACAATGGCATCTGTGATTTTTCCAAAGGTGTCGGCTTTTGGCGACAGCATCAATGGTGAGAAGGGAAGTGCATAAAATACCAAACCAGGAATAAGCCACAACACGGTGCGATTTATCAATGTACGGAAGAACAGATAAATCTGACTGTTGAGAATCATAAGCAGTTCGCAGATTAACAGCTCCAGTAGTACCAGTGCAAAGCTCTCGCCGGCAAACAACAGGATGATAGAGTAGGGCACAAACATGCAAAGCCATAGCCAATTATAGCCGCTCACGTGTTCACCAATCAGAAAACATTCGATGGCAGTGTAGCGAGATATGGGTTGCAGAATATAGGGTTTTACCATCATGCCTGGTGTGGTTTGCACGATGAAACGCAACAGGAAATCGATGGCCATGTAAATGGGCGCAAAAGCCAGCATCAGACCGGCTTCACCCTTAGCCCCCATGCCAGCAATACAACCATACATAATGAGGTATAAGGCAAACATGCCACCTCCTAGATAAATCAGCAGCTTGGCCCATTTATTCTGCTCGAAGGCAGGACTACGTTTATAACTCAGGTTAGTGTTCTTACGAAGCAGTCGGTACAGTTGAAATTTGTTCATTGTTCAAGTTTTTATCTGAGATCTATGATTTCGGCTTTGGGGAAGTCTTTTGAGTTGAAGCGGAACTGAACATCGGCCAACTTTTCTTTCTTAATGTTGCTGATATCAAAGGTGGTCCACTTCTTGCCCTGCAGCATCTTCACCTGTTTGGGCTGATAGCTCTTCTTGTCAACCGCAATAAACATCTCCTTAATTTTATTCTTTGGGTTACTTGCCAGCAGATGCACCACATAATCCTTGCCTGCAGTGTTTACTGTATAATTGTAACCACGCTGATACAGATGAATAAAATTATAAGGATTGATGGCCTGCAACTGCGCTTCTGTTGGATTGCTAACATTTACTTCGTCGTTGTTCTTCATATAGGTCCACTGCGTCTTACCGTCAAACCATACTGTGGCTTGAGGCGTTGTGGCATAGAACTTGCGACCTTTGACGGCAATACTACCTGAGGTGCTGCCATTAGTGGCAGTCATTTTAAAATTAGCTTTCACGCCTTGTTGGGCGCTGATGGTGGCAGCGGCCTTGTCGAGAATGGATTTGGCCGACTGCGCATAAGAGCCGATGCTGAATAGCATGGCGGCTATAACGATACCTATTTTTTTCATGCTCTTAAATTGCTCAAAAGATTATTCAAACTATTTTCATCCTGAATCATTACCTCACGCGGCTTTGAACCCATCGCTGCGCCTACAACACCAGCCTTTTCCAACTGGTCCATCAGACGACCTGCGCGGTTGTAGCCGATGGCAAACTTACGCTGTATGAGCGATGTAGATCCACTTTGGTTCATAACGATGAGTCGGGCAGCATCCTCAAACAGCGGGTCGAGATGCTGCATATCTACATCCTTACTAGCACTATCACCCATATCTGCATCTGGCATATCGGGCTCTGGCAACTCGAATGGTTCACCATAACTCTGCTGCTCGCTGATATACTCATTGATGCGCTCTACTTCAGGAGTATCAACGAAGGCACACTGTACGCGCTCAGGCTCTGAACCGCCTACGAGTGCAAGCATATCTCCACGACCGATGAGCTGCTGTGCACCAGTGCGGTCGAGAATAGTCTTCGAGTCGATACCGGCCGATACCTTGAAGGCAATACGGCTTGGGAAGTTAGCCTTAATGGTACCAGTAATGATATTGGTTGTTGGGCGCTGAGTGGCGATAATCATGTGGATACCCACGGCACGCGCCAACTGGGCGATACGTGCGATAGGCAGCTCCACCTCCTTGCCGGCTGTCATAATCAGGTCGCCAAACTCATCAATAACCACCACGATATATGGCAGGAATCTATGACCATTATTAGGATTAAGCTGGCGCGAAATAAACTTCTGGTTGTACTCCTTGATATTATGTGCACGAGCCACCTTCAGTAAATCATAGCGCGTATCCATCTCCTTGCAAAGCGAGTTCAGCGTACGAACCACCTTGGTGACATCTGTGATAATAGGATCTGCCTCTTCGTCGGGCACCTGAGCCAGGAAGTGGTTGCAGATAGGCTCATAGAAACTAAACTCAACCTTCTTCGGATCAACCAGCACGATTTTCAGTTCAGCCGGATGCTTTTTATATAATAAAGAGGTGATAATAGCATTCAGACCAACAGATTTTCCTTGTCCGGTAGCACCAGCCACCAACAGGTGAGGCGCCTTGGCAAGGTCGAACATAAACACTTCGTTGGTGATGGTCTTACCGATAGCACAAGGCAGCTCCATCTTAGATTCCTGGAACTTCTTCGAATTCAATATAGACTCCATAGACACTGTTGATGGCTTGGCGTTTGGCACCTCGATGCCCACAGTGCCTTTACCAGGCATAGGCGCAATGATTCGAATACCAAGGGCCGCCAGAGAGAGCGCTATATCATCCTCCAGATTCTTTATCTTCTGAATGCGCACGCCCTGTGCCAGCGTTATCTCGTAAAGTGTGATGGTGGGACCAACGGTGGCCTTGATGCTCGATATTTCAACTCCGAAGGTGCGCAGCACATCAACAATACGGTTCTTATTGGCATTCTGCTCGGCCATATCAATATATGGCTTTCCATCGTTATCATATTTCTTCAGCAGGTCGAGAGTAGGGTATTTATAATGCTCCAAGTCGCGCTTGGGGTCGTAAGGCTCCATGCTCACAGGCTGCTCTACAAGCGTTTTGGCATTAGCAGCCTCATTATCACCCTTAGCCACTTCTACCTCAAATCCAGTGTCATCAGCAGTAGCACCAGACGCTGCAGGTTCAGCAGTATCTTTTTTCTTTGTCAACGGACCTTCCTTGAAATTGATATCCTCATTCTGATACCCCTCGTCGATAACTACTGCACCACCATCGTTATCAAAGATAACCTCCTGCTTGGCAGGATCATCAAATACCAAGGTGTTATCTTCTTCATCCTCAGAAGCATTATAGTCGTTGGTGTGTTCATCTATCTTATTAACAGTAAACTTAACCTTGTTATAGTACATGGCAGGGTTGAGCAGTTTTCTGATCAGCATCACAGTAGCAGCGCTGAAATAGGTAAGGAAAGCCACTGCCACCAGAATCAATATGGCAGTCAAGCCAGGTGCACCTACCAGATTACCTATATAATTACTGATGCACAATCCATGATCGCCACCAGGACTGAAGCTTGCATCAACAAACAGCGGCTGCAAGAAAGTGGCCAGCGCTATTGATGCCCAAATCATGAGCAGCATAGTGGCCAGAGCCCATTTCAGCAGACTCACACGATAGGCCTTCATCAAGTGAATAGCTACCACAAACAGCAGCAATGGAATAAAAAATGCCGGCAAACCAAAGCAGCGCTTGATAAAGAACCACGATGCATAGGCACCAAGACTGCCACAGGTGTTAGCAAACTCATGATGCTCATTCAGAAGTTCTCCTTCACGAGGTTCCTCTATCAACGTCTGATCGGCAGCCCCCGTGGTAAAGTACGAAACAAATGCAAAACACAAATATATTGAGATGCCAAAGAGAATAGCACCAAGAATAAAACTCAGGCGTTCTCTATTTTCATTGCTTACGGTCTTTTTCTTTCCTTTCTTCATATAGTTTTATATATTTTCGTGCAAAAGTAGCGAAAATCGTTCACATTTCATCATAAATCGGGATTTTTTTTATAATTTTGCACGCAGAAATGAAAAAGTTGATACAAAACAAGGTAGATAAGAAGACGATAGCTAACTTTCCGCGAGTACTTTTCGACGGAAGAATAGTTGTTGTCGTGTCTGAAAGCGAGGCCGAGCGAGCAGTTGATTTCCTGCTGACTCAACCTGTATTAGGGTTTGATACCGAAACCCGCCCAAGTTTTAAAAAGGGTGTACATCACAAGTGCTCGTTGCTGCAGGTATCTACAGCAGATTGCTGTTTCCTTTTCCGACTCAATCACATCGGACTTTGTGCAGCCATCAAACGCCTGCTGAGCGATGAAACCGTCACCAAGGTAGGTCTGGCTTGGCGTAATGATGCATTAGGACTGCACCAGTTGGGCGAATTTCAGATGGGCGAGTTTGTAGATTTGCAGGATATGGCCCGCCAGATAGGTATCGAAGACCAGAGTCTGGCTAAGCTCTACGCCAATGTGTTCGGTCAGCGTATCAGTAAGCGCGAGCAGCTCACCAATTGGGAGCGCGACATTCTCGACGAACATCAGAAACGTTACGCAGCCACTGATGCATGGGCCTGCGTGAAATTATATCATGAAATTAAAAGAATGTTGGAACAAAATGATTATCAATTAGTTATTGTTTCAGATAATACAACAAAGAATAATGAAGAAACTGTATCTTAAGCGAGGTAAAGAAGAGAGTTTGCTGCGTTTCCACCCCTGGGTATTCTCAGGTGCTATTGCGCAGGCCGACGAAGATTTAAAGGATGGCGATCTGGTCCGTGTACTCACCAATCACGGCGATTTCATCGCAGTGGGTCATTTCCAGATGGGATCTATTGCAGTACGCGTACTCTCATTTCGCGATGTGGATATCGATGCTGATTTCTGGGCCTCACGCCTGGCGTCGGCACTCAAAGTCCGCCAATCCATCGGCATTGCCGACAATCCCCAGAACAACACCTATCGCCTAGTACACGGCGAAGGCGACAACCTGCCCGGACTGATCATCGACGTTTATGATCGCACGGCTGTTATGCAGGCTCACAGCATCGGCATGCACCTGCAGCGCAAGCAGATAGCCGAACAGTTGGTCAAGGTGATGGGCAGTCGTATCGACAATGTATATTATAAGAGTGAGACCACACTGCCATTCATGGACGAAATGGAGAACGGCTTTGTTTATGGTGGTAGCGACGACAACGTAGCACTCGAGAACGGGCTGAAGTTCTATGTAGATTGGCTACGTGGACAGAAGACAGGCTTCTTCGTAGATCAGCGCGACAACCGCTCTCTCCTTGAGCGCTATTCGGCCGGCAAGAGTGTGCTCAACATGTTCTGCTACACCGGTGGATTCTCTGTTTATGCCATGCGAGGCGGTGCCAAACTGGTACACTCTGTAGATAGTAGTGCCAAGGCCATAGAGTTGACCAATCGCAACATTGCTCTGAATTTTGAGGGCGACCAGCGCCATGAGGCTTTCTGCGAAGATGCCTTCAAATATCTGGAGCAGGCTGGCAACAACTACGACTTGATTATTCTTGACCCACCTGCATTTGCTAAACACCGTGGTGCTCTGCATAATGCATTGAAGGGTTATACACGCCTGAACAATAAGGCATTCCAGAAGATTCAACCAGGCGGTATCCTGTTCACGTTCAGCTGCTCGCAGGTAGTTACTAAGGATCACTTCCGTAATGCCGTGTTCACAGCTGCAGCCCAGGCAGGTCGCAAAGTGCGCATCCTGCACCAGTTGCACCAGCCTGCCGATCATCCTATCAATATCTACCATCCAGAAGGCGAATATCTGAAAGGACTCGTACTCTTTGTAGAATAATGTTACAACGCGTAAAGAAATTCATTGAGCGCAACAGGCTATTAGATGCCAAAGCCCTCCACTTGGTAGCCCTGAGTGGTGGAGCTGATTCGGTGGCATTGCTGCTGATTCTGCAGCAGTTGGGCTATCGCATTGAGGCAGCTCACTGCAATTTCAAACTGCGCGGCGAGGAGAGCGACCGCGACGAACTGTTCGTAAAAGAGCTGTGCCAACGACTCGGCATCGAACTACATTTAACGCACTTTGACACAACAACTTATGCCCAACTGCATAAAGTAAGTATTGAGATGGCTGCGCGCGAGTTACGCTATCGCTATTTCAACCAGTTGTGTCAAGATATCGAGGCTGCCGACGTGTGCGTGGCCCATCATCGCGACGACGCCGTAGAGACGCTGCTCATGAACCTGCTGCGCGGTGCCGGCATACATGGACTGACGGGCATCCGCCACATGAACGACCAGGTGCGCCGCCCGCTGCTATGCGTGAGCAGGATGGAAATTTTGCATTTTCTCGATTCCATCGGGCAGACATACGTCACCGATTCCAGCAATTTAAAAGCTGATGTGCTCCGCAACAAACTGCGCCTGCAGGTGCTGCCACTGTTGGAAGAGATTTATCCTGGCGCAGCAGCCAATATCGGCAAATCCGCCCATTATCTGAGTGAAGCCGAGGATATATTCATTCCAGCGGTGAAACAGGAGTGGATGAGTGCCATTGTCGACGATAATCCCGAAAAGACGGAGATGTCGATAACCCGCCTGCAAGAGCTGCCTGCACCAATGACGATGCTGCACGAGTGGCTGGCGCCTTATGGCTTCAACAGCAGCACCACCGAGGACATTTTTGATTGCATCAACAAGCCAGGACGTGTTTTTGAATGTGGAAAGTATTGTGTAGCTATCGACCGCGATAGCCTATTGCTATATACACCTGATGCGCCAGGCAAGGAACTGAAAATACCCGAAATCGGACGGTATCGCTATTCCGACCGATGGGTACTGCAGACTAGTATCAGTAATACCCCAGTCATCTCGAAGGAATCGGATTGTGCCACGCTTGACGCGGCTAAAGTAAAGTTTCCCCTGACGGTGCGCCCTGCGACCACTGGCGACTGGTTTGTACCCTTCGGCATGAAAGGTCACAAGCTGGTGAGCGATTTTATGACCGACATCAAGGCATCGGCTTATGACAAAAGTCAGCAGCTGGTGGTGACAGATGCCACAGGCGCCATTATTTGGTTGGTAGGCCGCCGCACAGACCAGCGGTCCTGCATCGATGCCGACACCAAAGAGACGCTGACATTAAGACTAATCAAAGACGAACTAAACAAATAAGCACAAATATGAAGAAATTCCTGATTTCACTTGCTGTTATCATTGGCGCCGTAGCCCTGACACTGATGGTTACCATACCCGACCGACAACAGCATGCCGACACGATAAAATCGGTGATGACAGGCGCTGTTAACGCCGAGTTGCGCGACAACAACATCGACGGTGATTTCGGCTCTATCGCCTCAGCAATAGCCACAACAACTGTAGATCAGTATCTCAACACCCACTTTATGGTGCGCGAACATCGCTTTTATAGTCTCGGTTTCATCGACTATAACGAAGAGTTCATCCTAGTGTCACTGGGTATATTCAATCACGTATTCACCCTCGACGAGGAGCAAGCCCGCCAATTCATCAAAAAAGGCCTGCAGAATTCTGCAGACCTTCCTCTCTCATTGCCCTAAGGCACTCATTCTTGACTAATTCTTTACTTCAAATAGTCCTTAAAGAAGGATGAGACATTAAAAGTAAATAATTCATACACAAATTGCATACCATAGATGAATTCATTCCTTAATTATGTATTTTATGCAAACTCTTCTATTTTATGCAAACTCTTCTAGTAGTGCCTGACAGCCTTCTTGGACGTCTTGCCAGGTGGCTTCGAAGTCGCCGGTGTACCAAGGGTCGCTCACATCCTCGCCATAGCGCGGCGATGAGAGCGACACAAGATCGAGCAGTTTAACGATTTTACCTTTCGGATCGCCACCAGCGATGCGGGTCATATTGCGGATATTGGCCGAATCCATGCCTACAAGCAGGTCGTAGCGATCGTAGTCGGCACGAGTCATCTGGCGGGCAGCATGGCCCTGGCAGCTGATGCCGTGCTCAGCTAGTTTGCGGCGGGCTGGGGGATAGACAGGGTTGCCAATCTCTTCGGTAGAGGTGGCCGCCGAGGCTATTGCATAATGCTGATCCATACCAGCCTCGTGCACCAAATGCTTCATCACGTATTCAGCCATCGGACTGCGGCAGATGTTGCCGTGGCAAACAAATAATATTTTCTTCACCATAAAATCTATATTGAGAAAAGAAGGATGCCTCTCTGTGACGAGAGGCATCCGCTATATTTTAACCGTTCATCGACATGAGGAACTCCTCGTTCGATCGGGTATGTACCAATCGGTCGCGCACAGTGTTCATCGCCTCGATAGGATTCATATCGGCAATAAACTTACGCATAATCCACATACGGTTCAATGTAGTCTCATCAAGCAGCAGATCGTCGCGGCGAGTAGATGAGAGTACAATATCGATGGCAGGGAAGATACGCTTGTTAGCCAGTGAGCGATTGAGCTGGATTTCACTATTACCAGTACCCTTAAACTCCTCGAAGATTACCTCATCCATCTTAGAACCGGTATCAACCAGAGCTGTTGCAATGATGGTAAGCGAGCCGCCACCCTCGATATTACGTGCAGCACCAAAGAAGCGCTTTGGCTTCTGCAGAGCGTTAGAATCTACACCACCAGTGAGAATCTTTCCTGATGTAGGAGCTACTGTATTGTAAGCACGTGCCAGACGTGTGATAGAATCGAGGAAGATAACCACATCGTGACCACACTCAACCATTCGCTTAGCTTTCTCAAGCACGATACCTGCAATCTTCACATGGCGCTCGGCTGGCTCGTCGAAAGTAGATGCGATAACCTCTGCATTAACGGTGCGCGCCATATCAGTAACCTCCTCAGGGCGCTCGTCGATAAGAAGCATCATGATATAAGCCTCGGGGTGATTGGCAGCAATTGCATTGGCGATATCTTTCATCAGCACCGTCTTACCTGTCTTTGGCTGAGCCACGATAAGCGCACGCTGACCCTTACCGATAGGCGAGAAGAGATCGACGATACGTACCGATGGGTTTGTAGTAGCATGGTCGCCACAGAGTGTAAATTTCTCTTCTGGGAAGAGTGGGGTAAGATGTTCAAAAGCCACGCGGTTGCGCACCTCATCTGGGTGACGACCGTTGATGCTTTTGACATCGGTCATAGCAAAGAACTTCTCACCTTCATGAGGAGGACGAACTGTGCATTCAACCACGTCGCCAGTCTTCAGACCGTAACGCTTAATCTGCTGTGGAGCAACATACACATCGTCGGGCGACGACAGATAGTTATAATCGCTTGAACGCAGGAATCCGTAGCCATCAGTAAGTATTTCAAGCACGCCATTTGCATCAATCAGGTCGGCAAAATCATAGCGTGGCTGCAAAGTGGCCACAGCATTGCGATTCACAGCAGGCTGCTCTGCAACAACAGGTGCTACAGGACGGTCGAACATATCCAGAGTGGGGATTGCGCTCTGATCTTCGATGGGGATATCGAGAATAGTAATAAAATCTGTTCCATCTCCTGGATCGCCCATCCATACGCCGTTTTCATCAACCTCGTCAGTAAGGGGGTCGGGAGCAGAATCAGTAGGTTCAAACTCAGGCTCTTCCTCTGGTTCAGCAATCTTTGTAGCAGCCATTTTTTCGCGCAGTTGCTCGATGGCATTAGGAGCTACCTCCTCATCAGCACCTACTGCAAACTGGGCAGCCTCTGGCACTACAAAATCGTCAGCCTGAGATTTCTCAGCCTCCTGTGCAACAGCAGCCTGCTCGGCAGCGGCTTTCGCGGCAGCCTCCTCAGCTTCTTTTTCTGCTTTGCTCTTGCGGCCACGCTTCTTAGGCTTTACCTCCTCGACAGGAGCTGGAGCTGCAGCCTCTTCAGCTGGAGCTGCAGGCATATTAGCAAAGAGCGATGGTGCCTCTGCCTTCTTGCGGGTACGGTTGCTCTTCGAGTCGAGATTCTCACCATCCTCGCCATTTACAGTATAAACTTTGCTGGTATCTTTCTTTGCAATTCGTGTGCGCTTGCGTTTTGGTGCGTCATCACCGGCAGTAGCACTTTGCTCAGCTGCCTTATCTAGGATGGCATACACCACATCTGTAAGTTGATCATCAGGCGAAACCTTGATGCCCAACTCATCGGCTATACCCACAAGCTGGGGTATGTCCATAGATTCTAATTCTTCTTTTGTATACATAGTAATATGTATTAAATTACATTTATTGATTTCTGAAAAGATTTTGTGGAAGTGCTTCGCGAACGGAAACACTGTTTTGTGAAAAACGTTGCAAAGGTAAGCATATTTTTGCTAACTGCCAAATAAATTCGAAAAAATTTTGTATTGCCCCCGACTTTTCGTATCTTTGCACCCAAAATCGATATATATAATGGAAATTAAAAAAGCAGAATTCACACTGAGCGCTCCGATGGAGTCGATGTGCCCAAAAGACACCAAGCCCGAATATGCCTTTATAGGTCGTTCGAACGTAGGAAAGTCGAGTCTGATAAACATGCTTACAGGCAAGAAAAATCTGGCAAAGACAAGTGCTACACCTGGCAAGACGCTGCTCATCAATCATTTTATTATTAATAATGAGTGGTATCTTGTAGATTTGCCTGGCTATGGCTTTGCCAAACGCTCTAAGAAAGAGGTTCAGAAACTGGAACAGATGATTAACGGCTACATATTGCAGCGCGAACAGCTGGTAAACGTATTTCTGCTGATAGACATACGTCTGGAAGCGCAGAAGATTGACCTCGAGTTTATCGAGTGGTTGGGAACCAGCAGTGTGCCCTTCGCCATTATCTTTACCAAGGCCGACAAGCTGAGCGCATCGAAGGTGTTGCAGAATGTGACTGCTTATAAAAAGGTGCTGAGCGAAACTTGGGAGGAACTGCCACCCATCTTCATCACATCATCTGAAAAGAAACAAGGTCGCGACGAAGTTTTAGATTACATTGAATCCATTAACAAAGAATTATAACCGAGCTACAGATTACTGCAAGTCTGTAGAATACATATAACATGGCAAAAGAAAATCCGTATTTAGACGTGCAGCACCTTACAAAGTCGTTCGGCTCGTTGGTGCTGTTTCACGATCTGAGTTTCTCTATAGCCGAGGGCCAAAAGGTTGGTTTGATAGCCAAAAACGGCACCGGCAAGAGTACGCTGCTCTCGATACTGTCGGGCAAAGAGGGCTACGACGAAGGCGACATCATCTTCCGTCGTGACCTACGCGTAGGCATGCTTGAACAGACACCCGACTTCGATCCTAACGATAGCGTGCTAGATGCTTGCTTTAATCATCAGGGGAATCCCGAAAAGGTTCTGAAGGCAAAACAAGTGCTCACACAGCTAAAGATTCGTGACCTGAATCAGCCTATGCGACAGCTGAGCGGTGGACAACAGAAGCGAGTGGCACTGGCTAATGTGCTGATTACCGACCCAGACCTGCTCATCCTCGACGAGCCTACCAACCATCTAGATCTTGAAATGATTGAATGGCTGGAGGGATACCTGAACCGCGGCAACAAAACTCTGCTCATGGTTACCCACGACCGTTTCTTTCTGGACCGTGTCTGCTCGGTCATCCTTGAACTGGACGACCAAACCATCTACACCTATCGCGGCAACTACAGTTACTATCTGGAGAAACGCCAGGAGCGTATCGACAATCGTCGAGCCGAGATAGCGCGTGCCAATAATTTATATCGCACCGAGTTAGACTGGATGCGCCGCATGCCACAAGCCCGCGGCCATAAGGCCCGCTACCGCGAAGAGGCTTTCTATGAATTGGAGAAGGTGGCCAAACAGCGTATAGAAGAACGTCAGGTGCGACTTAAATCACGTAATGTGTATATTGGTTCCAAGATATTTGAATGCCAGTACGTCAGCAAGGCTTTTGAGCGTACCGATGGTGAACCACTCACCATTCTCAAAGACTTCTACTACAATTTCTCGCGTTTCGAGAAGATGGGTATCGTGGGCAACAATGGTACTGGTAAAAGTACTTTTATAAAGATGTTGCTGGGACAGGTAGCACCCGACAGCGGAAAGTTCGATATCGGCGATACAGTGCGCTTCGGCTACTTCTCTCAGGAAGGTCTGCAATTCGATGAGCAAACCAAGGTCATCGATGTGGTGAAAGATATTGCCGAATATATTGATATGGGAGGCGGAAAGCATCTTACGGCATCGCAGTTTCTGCAGCACTTCCTTTTTACACCTGAACAGCAGCACAACTACGTATATAAGCTGAGTGGAGGCGAGCGCAGAAAACTATACCTCTGCACAGTGCTCATGAAGAACCCCAACTTTCTGGTGCTTGACGAGCCTACCAACGACCTCGACATTGTGACACTGCAGATTCTTGAAGAATACCTGCAAGATTTTCCTGGTTGCGTCATCGTGGTGAGCCACGACCGCTATTTCATGGATAAGGTGGTAGATCACTTACTTGTATTCAAGGGAGATGGCGATATACAAGACTTCCCAGGCAACTATACCCAATACCGGCAGTGGAGCCAGTTAAGCAAGTCGAAAGAGCCTAGTCAGCCAAGCCGATCGGCCCAGGCGGGCCAACAAGGCCAGTCAAACGAAACTAGTCCTACCAACCAGTCTAACCCTAATAATAAGCGCAAACTTTCTTATAAAGAAAAGCGCGAGCTGGAACAGTTGGAAAAGGACATCGAAGCCCTTGAGGACGAAAAGAAGCAAATAGAAGAGGCGCTCTGTGGTGGTACGACATCCGTAGATGAGATTACACGTCTGAGCAAGCGCTTGCCACAGTTGAACGACGAACTCGATGAAAAATCGATGCGCTGGCTGGAACTTTCGGAGATTGAAAATTAAAGATTGAAGATGATACAACAACAATACCCATCGCAACTGCTCGAAAAAGCCGTGCAGGAGTTTGCCAAGCTGCCAGGAATAGGTAGAAAGACTGCCTTGCGACTGGTACTATGGCTGCTCAGACAGGACAATAACGACGTGGCACTGTTTACGATGGCAGTCAGCGAACTAAAAAGCGGTGTAAAATACTGCAAGGTATGCCATAATATCAGCGACACCGACATCTGTCCTATCTGCGCTGACGAGCGTCGCGACAAGACTACCGTGTGCGTGGTGGAGAATATACAAGACGTGATGGCCATAGAGAACACGCAGCAGTTTCGCGGGCTCTACCATGTGCTAGGCGGCGTCATCTCACCCATGGACGGAATGGGACCTGCAGATATCGAAATCGACTCACTGGTACAGCGTGTGAAAGAGGGAACAGTGCAAGAGGTGATATTGGCACTCAGCCCAACGATGGAGGGCGACACTACCAACTTCTTCATCTATCGCAAGTTGGCACCAACAGGCATTAAAGTCAGCGTTATTGCCCGAGGCATCGCTGTGGGCAATGAACTAGAGTATGCCGACGAAGTGACACTGGGGCGATCAATTACTAATCGCACACTTTTCGAAGAAAAATAAGAAAAACAATGAATATGAAACAAACAAGAAACCTGCTGCTCAGTATTTTTATGTTTGCCATGCTGTTTGCACTAGCCATCGTTGTATTGTATGAGACAGATACGCTAGAGCCTGGCGTTTTTGCAGCAGAATCACAAACCGAGTTCCTTTGCACCACCTTCATGGAGCTACTCACATTAGGTGGCATTTTTCTAGCGCTGCGCCTGTTTAAGTTCGATGGTATTCACCAACAACTAGTTAATCAAAAGGCAAAAGGCTTAAGTAAGTGGGGAACTATCAGACTGATTCTACTGATGACACCTCTGGTGACCAACACCTATTTTTACTATCTGTTTATGAACACCACTTTCGGCTATATGGCCATCATCGGTTTGTTATGCACACCATTTGTATTCCCATCGATGGCACGCTGCGAAGATGAGGTGGCTGATAATCAATAATGCAAATGAAACTGTCCGTTGTCATTGTAAGCTACAACGTGCGCTCATTCCTTACTGCTTGTTTGGACAGCGTACAGCGTGCTCTTGAAGGTATCGAGAGTGAGGTTTTTGTAGTGGACAATCACAGTAGTGATGACAGCGTAGAAGCTATAGCTCGAGACTATACGTGGGTACACCTTATTAATAATAAGGATAATTTAGGGTTCTCGAAGGCCAACAACATAGCCATCCGAGAGTCAAAAGGCGAATACATTTTATTATTAAACCCGGATACCATAGTGGCCCCAGAAACTTTGCAAGGTGTGCTGCAGTTTATGGACAAGCACCCTGAGGCTGGTGGAGCAGGGGTGCGCATGCATAACGCCGATGGCAGTCTGGCTCCCGAGAGTCGCCGCGCCATACCAACGCCATTTGTAGCTGCCAGAAAAATGCTCGGTCTAACCAAGCGTTATTATATGAGCCACTTGTCGTGGGAAAAACCCGCACAGATAGAAGTGGTGAGTGGCGCCTTCATGCTGTTGAGACGTAAGGCCATCCAGGAAGTAGGACTACTGGACGAAGACTTCTTTATGTATGGAGAAGATATCGACCTGTCGTACCGCTTACTTAAAGGCGGCTGGCAAAACTGGTTTCTGCCTTTCGACATCGTCCACTACAAAGGGCAATCCACCAGGAAATCAGACTTCCGCTATGTGCACATATTCTATCAGGCGATGCTCATATTCTTCAGAAAGCACTACAGCCACTTAAGTTTCTTCTTCGCATTACCAGTAAAGATTGCTATTTATTTCCGCGCGTTACTGGCATTAGTAGATATCATACGTCAAAAACTGCATTTAGGATGAAAGAGATAAAAATGAGAGCCATCGAGCCCGAAGATCTCGATATATTATATCATATTGAGAACGATAAGGAATTGTGGAATGTAAGTACATCAAATGTACCATATTCGCGCTACCTACTGCACGACTATGTAGCAAACTGCAAAAATGACATCTATACCGACCGGCAGGTACGTATGATGGTTGAAAATGATAAAGGTGATGTAATAGGTGTAGTAGATTTAGTGAACTTCGATCCAGCCAATCAACGTGCCGAAGTGGGAATTATCGTACTTAATGAATTTCGACGCCAAGGTTACGGCAGTGCCATATTGACCAATTTGGCCGATTATGCACAGCACATACTGCATCTTCACCAACTATATGCTTATATCGATAGTGAGAATCAAGCATCACTCAGACTGTTTGAAAAGGCTGGTTACAAAGTAAGCGCAAATATAGCAGAATGGCTATATGATGGAGAGAAATATCGCGATGCAGTGCTAATTCAGTACGTATTTTTGAAAAAATGCGATTAAATCACAAAAAAAGTGCCAAAAAGTTTTGGTAGTTCCAAAAATAGTCGTACCTTTGCACCCGCAAACAAGAAAAGCGTTCTTTGGTGCGTTAGTTCAGTAGGTTAGAATGCCTGCCTGTCACGCAGGAGGTCACGAGTTCGAATCTCGTACGCACCGCTAAGTTTTTTTTCATTCGTTCCATAGTAATGGTGCGTTAGTTCAGTAGGTTAGAATGCCTGCCTGTCACGCAGGAGGTCACGAGTTCGAATCTCGTACGCACCGCAGAAGCCATCAAGATGTGAATCTTGGTGGTTTTTTGTTTTTGTAAGTTTTTGAAAAACTTTTTTAGCAAAACGTTTGCAGATTCAGATTTTTATTGTAATTTTGCAGCCGAAATTGAATCAAAGACGACAAAACGACAAAACAACTTATGTGTGGAATCGTAGGATACATCGGGAATAAAGAAGCTTTTCCCATACTGATAAAAGGCTTGCGCCGACTGGAATATCGTGGTTACGATAGCGCAGGTGTAGCTTTGATAAACGCTAATGGCGACTTGAACGTTTACAAGTCGAAAGGTAAAGTTGACAATCTTTGTGAGTACTGCAATGACAAAAATACTAGTGGTACTGTAGGCATAGCGCACACCCGTTGGGCCACCCATGGTGAGCCTTCATCGCGTAATGCGCACCCACACTATTCAGAAAGCAAAAACCTAGCCATCATCCATAACGGTATCATTGAGAACTACGCCGAACTAAAAGAAAAACTGCAGCAAAAGGGTGTACACTTCGTATCAGACACTGATACAGAAGTGCTGGTTCAGCTTATTGAGTATATTAAAGAGCACAAACAACTCGATCTGCTTACAGCCGTACAGGTTGCGCTTTATCAAGTGATTGGTGCTTATGCCATAGCCGTACTGGACAAGCGTGACCCCGACCAAATCATCTGTGCGCGCAAGCAGAGTCCATTGGTGGTTGGTATCGGAGAGAATGAATTCTTCTTAGGTTCCGACGCCAGTCCTATTGTAGAATATACAGATAAGGTAGTATATCTTGAAGATGGAAATATCGCTGTCATACGCCGCGGCGAAGAGTTACACGTAGTAGATATTCATGGTGAAGACCAAGAACTGACAGTAAAGACCGTAGATATCGACCTCGGACAGATAGAGAAAGGTGGCTATCCACACTTCATGCTGAAGGAGATTTTTGAGCAGCCAGAATGCCTGACAAACTGTATGCGTGGACGCGTAAATGTTGAAGCCAACCACGTAACACTTTCTGCGCTGATTGACTACCGTCGCCAAATGCTTGAGGCAAAACGCGTGGTTATCGTAGCATGTGGTACCTCATGGCATGCAGGACTTATAGGCAAACAGATTATTGAGAGCCTGTGCCGCATACCAGTAGAAGTGGAGTATGCTTCAGAATTCCGCTATCGCAATCCTGTAGTTGGTAGGGGCGATGTGGTTATAGCCATCTCACAGAGTGGTGAGACTGCCGACACATTGGCAGCCGTACAGTTGGCCAAGGAGAAAGGAGCCTTTATCTATGGTGTTTGTAATGCCATCGGTTCATCAATTCCACGCGCCACCGACACTGGTACATACATCCATGTAGGTCCAGAGATTGGAGTAGCCTCAACGAAAGCATTTACCGGACAGGTTACTGTACTCACCATGATTGCTTTGGCCATGGGCGAAGCTAAGGGCACCATTAATCGAGATGAATATCTAAAGATAGTTAAAGGACTGAGCGAAATACCTACAAAGATTCGTGAGGTGCTGAAGACTAATGATAAGGTGGCCGACTTGGCACGCACCTTTACATATGCGCACAACTTCTTGTACCTGGGTCGTGGTTTTTCATACCCAGTGGCACTCGAAGGTGCATTGAAACTGAAGGAAATAAGCTACATCCACGCAGAGGGTTACCCTGCAGCCGAAATGAAGCACGGACCTATTGCCCTGATTGATTCAGACATGCCAGTAGTAGTTATCGCTACTCATAATGCGATGTACGAAAAAGTACTGTCGAATATTCAGGAGATCAAGGCCCGACAGGGTAGGGTAATAGCTCTCGTTTCCAAGGGCGACGAAACTATTTCGAAAATTGCCGACGAGGTGATTGAGCTGCCTGACGTTATTGAATGTCTTGAACCGTTGGTAGCTACGATTCCTCTACAGTTGTTGGCTTATCACGTTGCTGTTTGCAAAGGCAAAAACGTTGACCAGCCAAGAAACTTAGCAAAATCGGTGACTGTTGAATGATATATAAGGCGATTCGTTTTTAAACGTTTCGCCTTTTTTATAAAGAAATATAATAGGTATTATAACATTAGAATATGAGAGATGTAACACTAGTCCTTTCGGACGGAACTAAATTTCACGGCAAGAGTTTCGGTAGCGAGAAACCCGTAGCAGGTGAGGTGGTATTTAATACGGCTATGATGGGTTACCCCGAGAGCCTTACCGACCCTAGCTATGCCGGACAGTTGATGACACTTACCTATCCGCTGGTAGGTAACTATGGCGTGCCACCATTCAGCATTGAGGAGAATGGACTGGCAACATTTATGGAGAGCGATAAGATTTATGCATCAGCCATCATCGTAAGCGACTACAGTCAGTCGTACTCTCACTGGAATGCCACTGAGAGCCTTGGCGATTGGTTAAAACGTGAGGGTGTACCTGGAATCACCGGTATCGACACTCGTGAGCTAACCAAGGTACTGCGCGAGCATGGTGTAATGATGGGACAAATCATCTTCGACGATGAGCCCGACAACATCCCTACAGCTGAGTACGAGGGCATCAACTGGGTAGACAAAGTATCATGTAAAGACATTATCCGCTATAATGAAGGTGCTGGCCGAAAGGTGGTGCTGGTAGATTGCGGTGTAAAAAACAACATTATCCGCTGCCTGGTAAACCGTGGCGTAGAGGTGATTCGCGTACCCTGGAACTACGACTATACCGATATGGAGTTTGATGGTCTGTTCCTGGCCAATGGTCCTGGCGATCCAGACATGTGCGTGGATGCAGTGGAGATTCTGAAAAAGCAGATGTCATCATCACGTAAGCCCATCTGCGGTATCTGTATGGGTAACCAGTTGCTGGCCAAGGCAGGCGGTGCCACCATCTACAAACTGAAATACGGTCACCGTTCGCACAACCAGCCTGTTCGCGAAGTAGGTACCAACCGCTGCTATGTAACCTCACAGAACCATGGCTACGCTGTGGATGCCGCAACATTAGGAAATGATTGGCGCGAGCTTTTTGTGAACATGAACGACGGCTCGAACGAGGGTATCCGTCATCTCTCATTGCCCTGGTTCTCAAGCCAGTTCCATCCTGAAGCTTGCTCAGGTCCTGTTGACACCGAATTCATGTTCGATCGTTTCATAGAAACGCTCTAATAATTGATAATTGATAATTGATAATTATGAAAGATCAGAATATAAAGAAAGTGCTGCTATTGGGTAGCGGCGCATTGAAGATAGGCGAAGCCGGAGAGTTTGACTATAGTGGTTCGCAGGCTCTGAAAGCTCTGCGTGAAGAGGGTGTAAAGACCGTTCTCATCAACCCGAATATCGCTACGGTACAGACATCAGAGGGCGTGGCCGACGAGATCTATTTCCTGCCAGTACAGCCCTATTTCGTGGAGCGTGTCATTGAGAAAGAACGCCCCGACGGCATTCTGCTGGCCTTTGGCGGTCAGACTGCATTGAACTGCGGTGTAGAACTCTACCAGAGTGGCGTACTTGAAAAGTACGGTGTAAAAGTACTGGGTACTCCCGTACAGGCCATTATGGACACCGAAGACCGTGAACTGTTTGTCAAGAAACTCGATGAGATTGGCGTGAAGACTATCAAGAGTGAGGCTTGCTCTGATATCGAGAGTGCCCGCAAAGCTGCCAAGGCCTTGGGTTATCCGGTTATCCTGCGTGCAGCCTATGCACTTGGCGGACTTGGTTCTGGCTTCTGCGACAACGAAGAGGAACTCGACAAACTGGCCGAGAAAGCATTTGCATTCTCACCACAGGTACTGGTTGAGAAATCACTGAAGGGATGGAAAGAGATTGAGTACGAGGTGGTACGAGACAAGTACGACAACTGTATCACTGTATGTAACATGGAGAACTTTGACCCTCTGGGAATCCATACCGGCGAGTCGATCGTTATAGCTCCATCACAAACATTGACCAACTCTGAATATCACAAGTTGCGTGCACTGGCCATTAAGATTATCCGTCACATCGGTATCGTAGGTGAGTGTAACGTACAGTACGCTTTCGACCCACAGTCGGAGGATTATCGTGTGATCGAGGTAAACGCCCGTCTGAGCCGTTCATCGGCACTTGCATCTAAGGCCACTGGCTATCCATTGGCTTTCGTTGCGGCCAAACTGGGTATGGGCTATGGTTTGTTCGAACTGAAAAACTCGGTAACAAAGACCACCAGTGCTTTCTTCGAACCAGCACTCGACTACGTCGTTTGTAAGATTCCACGCTGGGATCTCTCTAAGTTCCATGGTGTGGACAAGGAGTTGGGTTCATCAATGAAGTCGGTTGGCGAAGTGATGGCCATCGGTCGAAACTTTGAAGAAGCTATCCAAAAGGGCTTACGCATGATTGGCCAAGGCATGCACGGCTTCGTAGAGAACAAGGAACTGAAGATTGCCGATATCGACGCAGCTCTGCGCGAGCCAACGGATAAGCGAATCTTCGTCATCTCGAAGGCTATGCACGACCAGCAATACGACATTGACCGTATTCACGAACTCACAAAGATTGACAAGTGGTTCCTGCAGAAACTAAAGCACATTATCGACATAGATGAACTGCTGAAGAAACAGAATATTAACACTCTCGAAAAAGACTTGCTGCGCCGGGCCAAGGTATATGGATTTACCGACTTCCAGATAGCTCGAGCCATTGGATTGGAAAGCGAGTGTCGCAATATGCACGAAGCAGTTCTGCTGGTGCGCAACCGTCGTAAGCAGTTCGGCATTCTGCCAGTTGTAAAACAGATAGATACCCTGGCAGCAGAGTATCCCGCACAGACCAATTACCTGTACGTTACCTACAGCGGTGTAGCCAGCGACATCAAGTTTGAAAACGATAAGAAGAGTATCATCGTGCTCGGATCAGGTGCATACCGCATCGGTTCATCAGTAGAGTTCGACTGGTGTGGCGTTCAAGCCTTGAACACCATCCGCCGGGAAGGTTGGCGCTCTGTGATGATTAACTATAACCCAGAGACAGTTTCGACCGACTACGATATGTGCGACCGCCTCTATTTCGACGAACTGACTTTTGAGCGCGTACTCGATATCATCGATATGGAGCAGCCTCACGGCGTCATCGTATCTACTGGTGGTCAGATTCCTAACAACCTGGCTGTATATCTCAATGAACAGCACGTGAACATTCTCGGAACACAGGCTGTAGATATCGACGGTGCTGAGGACCGTGCCAAATTCTCACAGATGCTTAACGAAATTGGCGTTAATCAGCCAGAGTGGAGCGCACTTACATCTATGGAAGATATCGACAAGTTCGTGGAACGTGTAGGTTTCCCAGTTCTGGTGCGTCCTTCGTACGTGCTTTCTGGTGCAGCCATGAACGTTTGCTCTAATAAAGAAGAGCTCGAGAAGTTCCTGCAGCTGGCAGCCAACGTATCAGAAGACCACCCTGTAGTAGTATCGAAATTCATCGAGAATGCAAAAGAGATTGAAATGGATGCCGTGGCTAGAGACGGAGAGATTCTGGCTTATGCTATTAGTGAACACATCGAGTTCGCCGGAGTTCATTCAGGCGACGCCACAATACAGTTCCCTCCACAAAAACTGTATGTCGAGACAGTTAGACGCATCAAGCGCATTTCGCGCCAGATTGCAAAAGCTCTGCACATCAATGGTCCATTCAACATCCAGTACATGGCACGTGAGAATGACATCCTCGTCATCGAATGCAACCTGCGTGCTTCGCGTAGCTTCCCATTTGTAAGTAAGGTATTGAAGATGAACCTTATCGACTTGGCAACCAAGGTAATGCTCGGCCTACCAGTAGAGAAACCCGCCAAGAACCTCTTCGACCTCGACTATGTAGGTATCAAGGCTTCTCAGTTCAGCTTCAACCGATTGCAGAAAGCCGACCCCGTACTCGGTGTGGATATGGCTTCGACCGGTGAAGTAGGCTGTATTGGCGACAACACAAACACTGCACTGCTCAAAGCTATGCTCAGTGTGGGTCATCGCATACCAAAGAAAACAGTGCTGCTCTCTACCGGTTCTGCCAAACAGAAAGCCGAGATGCTGGATGCAGCTCGACAATTAGTCGTCAATGGATACGAGCTGTATGCCACCGGAGGTACTTCAAAGTTCCTCACTGACAACGGCGTTAAGAACACACTGGTTTACTGGCCATCTGAGGACGCACAGCCACAGGCACTCGACCTGCTCCATGAGCACAAGATAGATATGGTTGTTAATATTCCGAAGGATCTGACCAGCCATGAGTTAACTAATGGTTATAAGATTCGTCGTGCGGCTATCGATTTGAACGTTCCATTGATTACAAACAGCCGATTGGCTAGTGCTTTCATTCATGCATTCTGTAGCATAAAATTGAATGAAATCGGCATCAAATCATGGTCTGAGTATAAGTAGAATTGCTTAAATTGCAAAAAAATGGTGTAATAATTTGGTTATTTCAAATTATTGCACTATTTTTGCAAAATAATATCAACTTTTACAGACAAGAATGGACGTAGCAGATACACTTGAATCCAAGATAAACCGCAGTGAGTACAAAATACTTATTGTAGATGATGTTGTAAGTAATGTCTTGTTGTTGAAGATACTGCTTACCAATGAAAAATTTCAGGTATGCACCGCTAACAACGGTACCACATGTATTGAGCAGGCAAAGAAGGAACACCCAGACTTAATCCTGCTTGATGTCATGATGCCTGATATCAGCGGTTTTGATACAGCCGTCATTCTGAAGAAGGACGAAGAAACAAAGGAAATTCCCATTATATTCCTTACTGCATTAAACACTCCACAGGATTTGGTTCATGGTTTCCAGGTTGGAGCTAGTGATTTTTTGACGAAGCCTTTCAATAAGGAAGAATTGGTAATGCGTGTTATGCAACAGATATCGCTGGTAGCAGCCAAGCGTATTATCGAACAGCAGAATCAAGAATTGCGAGCCACTCTGACCAACCGAGACAAGATGTATTCTGTCATTGCACACGATCTTCGCTCTCCAATGGCCAGCATCCGTATGGTATTAAATCTTGTTGTAGCATCAACATCACCCGAAACCGTTGGGCCAGAGCTTTACGAACTGCTTGACAAAGCTAATCGTGAATCGGAAGACGTCCACGACCTGCTTGATAATCTGCTAAAGTGGACTAAGAGTCAAACAGGACGTCTGAATGTAGTTGTACAGGACCTCAATCTGAATGACATTATTCCTGGCGTAGTTGAGATATTCGAAATGATAGCTCAAACCAAGCATATCAAGTTAGATTTGCAACCAACCGCAGGCGATCTGATTGTAACAGCAGATAACGACATGCTAAAAACGGTGATGCGCAATTTCCTGTCGAACGCCATCAAGTTCTCGCCCGAGAACTCTACAATCGAAATTAGCATGAAGGAAGAAGGTGATTTTGCAAAAATCAGTGTTACCGACCATGGCGTAGGTATCGCATCCGATCGACTTGGCTCAATCTTTAAAAAGGGAGACACCACCTATGGCACCGGAGGCGAAGAAGGTTCAGGGCTTGGTCTTCAGCTTTGTCAAGACTTCGCAAGAAAGAATGGAGGTGACTGCTTTGTCGATTCAACAGAAGGTCATGGAAGCACATTTAGTTTTACTGTCCCGCTAAAGAAATAATGAATACACCTATTTATATTATAGAGGAATCTAAACTTCGCCGTAACCTCAGTCTAATAGCTGAAGTTGCGGCGAAAGCCGATATTGAGATTATACTTGCCTTTAAGGCATTTGCACTGTGGAAGACTTTTCCAATCTTCCGCGAGTATATTAACAGCACAACAGCCAGTTCTTTGTCGGAAGCACGTTTGGCTTTCGAGGAGTTTAAGGCACCTGCACATACCTATTCGCCTGCTTATACTGAAGAGGAATTTCCTGAGATAGCAAAGTGCTCATCGCACATCACATTCAATTCGCTGTCACAGTACGAGCGATTCCACGAGCAAGCGAAATCAGTATCATTAGGTTTACGTGTTAACCCAGAATACTCTGAGGTTTGTACATTATTATATAATCCATGCGCACCCGGCACTCGTTTTGGCATCACAGCCGACAAGTTGCCAGAACAACTGCCTGCAGATATTGAAGGTTTTCATTGTCATTGCCACTGCGAGAGTGGGGCAGATGTATTCCAGCGCTCGTTAGTACACATCGAAGAAAAGTTTTCAAAATGGTTTCCACAACTGAAATGGATTAATTTCGGTGGTGGTCATCTGATGACACGCAAGGATTATGATACAGAACAGCTCATCCAATTAATGACTGATTTTAAAAAACGCTACCCATGGCTAAAAGTAATCCTTGAACCAGGCAGTGCTTTTGCATGGCAAACCGGACCACTGGTATCACACGTAGTAGATATAGTAGAAGACAAAAACATCAAAACAGCTATACTGGACGTGAGCTTTACATGCCACATGCCCGACTGTTTGGAGATGCCATACATGCCAGAAGTGCGAGGTGCAGAGATTGTAGATATGGAAAAAGCAACCGAGCCCAACACTTATCGTCTGGGGGGCAATAGTTGTTTGAGTGGCGATTTTATGGGATCATGGCATTTTGATCACGAATTAAAAGTAGGAGAGGAAATCATTTTCGAAGATATGATTCACTACACAACAGTGAAAACTTGCACTTTTAACGGAATTTCACATCCCGCAATTGGCATGCTGCATACAAATGGTGAATTAGAGGTTTTACGCCGTTTTGGGTACGAAGATTACCGAAATCGCATGGATTAATGCGTATTCTGTAAACAAATCTCTAAAAAATCACTTTTTTCGAAAAAAAGTCTCCAAAAAGTTTGCCAGTTCAAAAAAAAGCTGTACCTTTGCACCCGCAATCAAGAGAGATGCCTCTGATAAAGAGAACAACGCGGAAATAGCTCAGTTGGTAGAGCACAACCTTGCCAAGGTTGGGGTCGCGGGTCCGAGTCCCGTTTTCCGCTCACTTGTTGAACAAAAAAGAGACGTTAAGGAATGGCCTTAATGACAAATGCCCAGGTGGCGGAATTGGTAGACGCGCACGTTTCAGGTGCGTGTGCCGCAAGGCGTGCAGGTTCGAGTCCTGTTCTGGGCACTCTTTTTTATTCAGCGTATGTTGGAGAGGTGGCGGAATTGGTAGACGCGCTACTTTGAGGGGGTAGTGTCAATTGCGACGTGGGAGTTCGAGTCTCCTCCTCTTCACCATTTTTTAAATTGACATTCTTGCGGAAATAGCTCAGTTGGTAGAGCACAACCTTGCCAAGGTTGGGGTCGCGGGTCCGAGTCCCGTTTTCCGCTCTTTTTTTATTAAGGAAAACAGCAACCTTTTTTCAAAAACAAACATGAATTTATACTTAAGATATTTTGATCGAGAAACTCTCGTTTCAACCGTAGATGAGGCTATAGACTTTTTAAGTTCCATAGACGAGATAGAAATGAATCCACTCCTTGAGGCTGATATTCGTGAATATGCTTCGAGTGATGTTTTTTATCCCAAAAGATATAAAGTACATCCCCGTGTCTATTTTATCATCATTAAGACCGAAGCTGCAACAATGCAGGACTTTAAAGATAAGAAAGCTGTACATGCAAACGAACAAGCAGATCAGGCTCCAAAATCTACACCTACATTAATGCGTCTTAACGAGGTGAATGAAGGATGGTATGAAGGTTATTTGGATTTCAAACGTGTACTCTTAGTACCAGGAACTGGCAAATTCCAGTACCGCGATACTCAGTTTGGAGCACGTGTAAAAGCTTTCTCTGGCATGGAGTGCTATGAACGCATGATCGACTATCTGCGCGATCGTGTTGACTCACGTAGCCAGTTCCCTTCACCTAAGGGAAAGAATTTCAAATTCCGTTTTCTTGGCAAAGCAAAATAAGCAGTCACATAAATCTCTTTTATTATGAACAAGGTAATGCTAATTGGCAATGTTGGTCAAGAGCCAGAAGTTAAGTATGTGGACCAGGGTGTAGCTGTAGCTCGAATTAGATTGGCTACAACAGAACGTGGATATACTCTACAAAATGGAACTCAGGTACCTGACCATACAGACTGGCACAATGTCATCTTATGGCGCCGTCTCGCTGAAATTGCTGAGAAATACGTTCATAAAGGAGACAAATTATATATTGAAGGCCGCATAAGGTACACTACGTACGATGACAAAGCAGGTCAACGTCGTTATGCTACTGAAATATGGGCAGATAATATGGAAATGCTTTCACCAAAATCAGACAATGGACTTTCTACAACCAATCCTGAATGAAGTAACTATCACAGCACCATCTATGGGTGCTGTGATAGCTATTATTATAGCAGGCTTACTTCTTTTGTTTTCCGGTTTTGCATCGGGTTCTGAAATTGCCTTCTTTTCGCTTTCTCCAACCGATTTGAGCGAACTGGATAGCGAAAAGAATGTATCCGACAAGTATATTCTTCAATTGCGTGAAGACTCTGAGCGCACATTAGCTACCATACTGATTTCCAACAATTTGGTAAACGTCACTATCATTATGCTATGCAATTACTTTTTTGCGCATGTGGTAGATTTTGGTAGTGCTCATTGGTTACAATTTATTGTCATTACTGTTCTACTAACGTTCTTACTGCTTCTCTTTGGTGAGATTATGCCAAAGGTATATGCTGGTCAGAAAGCATTATCTTTCTGCCGTAAAGTGGCTGGCAGTATCATGATGCTTCGCAAGCTATTTTATCCTTTATCGTCAGTATTGATACGTTCGGGTATCATTGCCGAGAAAGTAGTCCAGAAAGAAAACCACGTTCTGAGCGTTAATGACTTGGAACAGGCTCTGGAGCTAACAGATAAAGAAGAACTGAAAGATGAAAAGAATATGCTTGAAGGCATCGTCCGTTTTGGTGATGAAACAGCCAAGGAGGTAATGACAAGCCGACAGGATGTGGTTGATCTTGACTTCAGCCTTCCTTTCCCAGAAGTCTTAAAGTGCATCATTGAGAATAATTATTCACGTATTCCTGTATATCAAGATACTATCGACAATATCCGAGGCATCCTGTATATCAAAGATTTGCTACCACATTTGTCAAAACCAGCATCTTTCCGTTGGCAGTCATTAATTCGTCCACCATATTTCGTGCCTGAGACCAAGAAAATCGACGACTTATTGCGCGATTTTCAGGAGAACAAGGTACACATTGCCATCGTTGTGGATGAATTTGGCGGCACCAGTGGTATCATCACTCTAGAGGACATTCTAGAGGAGATTGTGGGCGAAATCAACGACGAATACGATGAGGAGGAGAAGTCATACACCCGCATAAACGCAAACACATACGTGTTTGAAGGAAAAACATTGCTGAGCGATTTCTATAAGATTCTTGACATCGATGATGAAACTTTCGAGGATGCAGAGGGTGATGCTGACTCACTAGCTGGATTACTTCTTGAAATCAAAGGCGATTTCCCCGAATTACATGAGCGGCTTGATTATAAGAACTTCACATTCGAAGTTACAGAAGTTGATGGCCATCGTATATCAAAGATTAAAGTTGTTATACACGATACAGAATAATGATTGGAGCAACTCACAAGTTTTTACCACCCGTAGTTGCTCCAATTTACTTTATAATACCATTGGAAGTTTCTGATGCGTGTATTATACTTGTAGTAAGAATAAGTATATCTCTTTTGAGGAAAGAACATACTTACGCAACCGTACTTTTCATCAGCCTCACTATCTGACTTAAGACTATCAAAAGTCGCATAAATTAAATTATACTCGGTTTGCCAACTCTTAGAGAAACGATAGTAAGGTACTACTTGATTATAAACTGCTAACCAATCCTGATAAACCCCTTCTGGTGCATACTTTTTGAAAACAGCCTTCATGTCATACATCACCGGTGTATCATAGATAGACCAATAGAATGCAAAATCTGAAAGATCTAAATCGGCAGGTGCAATGGGTACAAAACTTGCAAGAGCGGTTTGTGTAGCTTGCCCCAACGATTCCATCTGAGTCAAATCAATAACCGACAATGGTACACTGTAGCCATAAACATAACTATAATCAAACTGTCCGTTTTGGGTATATTCCGGACTTTTATAACTATCAATATAATAATTATAGTAACAATCTACAATATCATTATAGAAGGTGTCGGACTCTGAAAAGAGTAGGGGAATTAACTTGTCATACGGTGCCCCATAGCCTGGAATTTCTGCAGGCGAACCTATCAGGTAATCAGCCGCCTCTCGTAGCTCATAAGCACTCTCTATGCACATAAACTGACAACAATCGGCCAGGATATACTTGAATGTTGGCAGGCCTTCAAAAGCTTTTGCCATCTGTGTAATATTCATGGCCATTCTTATGGAGCCAGTATCATAACCATAGTCATAGCCATAAGCTCGCGTAAGTGATTTTGTTGCAACCGTATCAGTTTCTACTGTCCATCCAGAAGCATGCCCCCAAAGAACCAAGCCATAATCATTTGCTGGATAATGATCTATTGTCCATTCAATAACATCCCTAAACTTATTTGGATCGCTCGCATCGAAGTCACTATTATATTGATAAACCACTTGTCGTTTCCCTTTAGTGATCTCTACGATATGAGGCATATTGCTAGTACCTACAGAATCGATAAATACTAACAAACGCTGCTTTTCAGAAAGAGATTTTGAACCTTCTACCATCTCTCTGATATCACTTCCCATAAAATCGCCATCATTATTTGCCAGGTTATTCTCACCTGACATATATACAAGCACAGTTTGATCGTAAACTGTGGGTTGTGGAGTGGGGGTTGGCGAAGGCGTAGGTTCTGGAAAAGGATGGTTATCTTTACACGAACACAAAAGCGCTATCCCTAAAAGTCCAATAATTATTTTGTGCATATATCAAAATTTTCTGCAAAGTTACAAAGAAATGTGCAATCTACGATATGTTTTAATTGTTTTTTAGTATCTTTGCAGCACAAAACAACGACAAGCATGAAGAAACTATATATATTGCTGACATTATGCATGTTAATGTTCGGCTCAAACGATGGATATGCCCAGCGTTCAAAATACAATAAGAATCACTCTAAGCATCGCACGCACAGAGTAGTTAGCAAGCACAAAAAGGGGAAGAAATCAAGCAAACGTAAAACGGCACAATATTGCCCTGATCCACGACTACTTACCGACCCCAATTACGATTCATTCCTGCAATGTGAGGATACATGCAACCATGTGCATGGCATCGACTTGTCTCATTACCAAGGCGAAGTATTCTGGGAAACAGTAGGCGAGAATACAAAAATGGCTTATGTATATCTGAAAGCTACCGAAGGTGGCGATCGTATTGATGCACAATACGAACGCAATATTGAATTGGCTCATCGCCACGGACTAAAAGTAGGCTCCTATCACTTTTTTCGTCCTAAAACGCCACTGATTACTCAGCTTGAGAATTTCATGACACAATGCCGCCCAGGCGAACAAGACTTAATACCGATGATAGATGTTGAGACTACAAGTGGGTTGCCTACAGAAGAATTTTGTGATTCCCTGCTTACTTTTCTAAGTTTGATTGAACAGGCTTATCATCAGCAGCCATTAATATATACTTTCCGAAACTTCTATAACCGCCATTTAGTAGGTAAGATTAATGACTACAAACTCATGATTGCTATGTACACCGACGAAGAACCTGTACTGGCTGATGAACGCGATATCACGATGTGGCAATACACTAGTCATGGGCGTATCGTAGGTATCCGAGGCAGCGTAGATAAGAGTAGGTTCATGGGCAATCACGGGTTGCGCGAAATTAGATTCAATCACATACGACACGTTGAAAAGAACGTGTCATTCTTCGATGTGCGTAAGGGAATGGGCAAATGAAGCGAAGAAGTTAGTGAATGCCTCTGATGGAATAAAGCGCATGTATCTGGCAGAGCGTTTGATATGATTCAGCAGTGCTCCGCTATTACTTGTGTGTACAAAGATACTATCAGAATCTTGCGAGAAATAGAAATCTTGTCGGATGTTTGTATATTCGGCAAGTTCTTTTGCGACGGTAATTGTCTTGCGATCTGCATCACTATCAGCAAAAGGAATTTCCTCTAAAGTCAAACCAAACAAGTCTATCATCAAAGTAGCCTCGAGTTGTGCCATCTGTTCGAAGTGCAGTTTCTTTAACCAACCAGCCAACTCTTCATAATTAATCACATTACTTTTATCACGCAATGTTAATCCCAACTCTATCAGTAATTTTAAAGGCAACCCTTCGTTCAAGATTCTACGAGCTATACTTATAATCTTTATCAGCATTCTGCGCGTATTCAAATCTGAACTTTCATCATCTAGAATATTTTGCAAATAACGGTTCAGAAGTGGATTGGTAAGTTTATCCGGACGAAGTAGTTCATCTTCATCATTATCTTCGTTATTGGATTTTGCCACTTCCCATTGGTTCCACTGAGAATCTGTCAGATGTAGATTAAACTGCTGTTTACAGCTCTTGAGTCCATCGTAAATATATGGTTGAACATCATGTACAGCAGCAAGTTGATAGAGTTTATTCCATTTGTGCACTGACATTGGTTCCAAACATTCTGTCGTCTGGAAGGCACCACATCTGAGTAGTCTGAAAAAATTGCGTTGAACTATATTCATGAATATCTTCTGGGATAACGAAATATAATTGATAATAAGGCCACTACACCCAATACAAACGGGTAGTAGAGATAGGGTAGAATGGCAACCGGATTAAGTGAAGCCAAACCTGCAGCTATTAGTAGTTGTGCTCCATAAGGTATCAGACCTTGAACCATGCATGAGAAAGTATCTAATATGGAAGCACATTTCTTATTATCTACACCATAACGGTCACCAATCTGCTTGGCGATGCCGCCTACGGTCAGGATTGCCACTGTGTTATTGGCAGTACATACATCCACTAGCGACACCAGTGTGGCAATGCTTAGTTCGGCACCACGCTTGCTATTGACATGGCGCGTCAACAGCTTAATAATAAAGTCGATGCCGCCTTGTTGTCGGATAAGCTCCAACATACCACCTGCCATCATCGTGACGATGATTAATTCTCCCATCGACAAAATGCCATCGCCCATAGCACCAAACCAACCAAAAATATCAAAAGCGCCTGTTAATAAACCGATGATACCACATAGGATAATACCTAGTGTTAAGACCGCCATGACATTCATTCCACAAATGGCTGTGAGAAGTACCGAAAGATAAGGAATCACCTTTACCCATTCTACGGCTGCTATATGCTGAGGAGCAGCGGTGTCTTTTCCAAGAAAAAAGTAAACGATCAATATCACCAATGCTGCAGGAACCACAATAAATGCGTTTACCCTGAACTTATCATTCAATTGGCATCCTTGGGTTTGAGTAGCCATAATTGTCGTATCAGAGATAAACGATAAATTATCTCCAAAGAAAGATCCGCCAACTATAATAGCAATCATCATGGCCAAGTCTGTACCCGTCTCTTGTGCCAATCCTACTGCAATGGGCGTAAGTGCAGCTATCGTTCCTACGCTTGTGCCTATCGACAGCGAAATGAAACAAGCAGCCAAGAACATACCGGCAAAGATCATTTGTGGTGGTAGCAGACTCAACGCCAAATTTACCGTTGCATCGATACTCCCCATCTGTTTTGCCGAATATGCAAAAGCTCCTGCCAACACGAATATCCAAATCATCAGCATCATCTGTTCTGTAGCAGCTCCGCGACTATAGTTGTTAATGCGGTACATCAATGGTTTATCGCCACATACGATAATAGCATAGATGCTTGAAACCATGAAAGCTACAGTAATGGGAATCTTGTAAAAGTCACCAGCAACGATGCTGGTGACTAAGTAAAATAAGATAAACACCAAGATAGGTGATAATGCGATGATTCCTTTCTTCACAGTGTTACGCCGTTTTTAAAGATGGATATTTCACGATAATCGTTCTCCTCATTCTTTGCTTTCTCGCCACTGGCCACTGCTAATACCTTATCGATAAACTCAGGTACCAATTCGCTCATTGTGCGTCCCTCAATCAACTGGCCAGCTGAGAAGTCAATCCAATTCTTCTTGCGTGCTGCCAAGTCAGGATTGGTGGCAATCTTCATGGTTGGCACGAAGGTACCGAAAGGTGTGCCTCGACCGGTAGTGAAGAGCACCAGGTGGCAACCGCTAGAGGCGAGGGCAGTGGCAGCAACGAGATCATTGCCAGGAGCCGACAGCAGATTCAAACCTGCATGCTCCAATCTGTCGCCATATTCCATCACACCACTCACAGGCGCTTTTCCACACTTCTGGGTACATCCCAGAGCCTTATCTTCGAGTGTAGAGATACCGCCAGCCTTATTACCAGGACTTGGATTCTCACCTACAGGCTCGCCATGTGAGAGGAAGTAATTCTTGAAGTTGTTGATCATGGACACCGTCTGTCCAAACAGTACTTCTGTCTTGCAACGGTTCATCAGAATCGTCTCTGCACCAAACATCTCAGGCACCTCTGTCAGTACCGATGTACCCCCCTGAGCTACCAGCCAATCAGAGAATTCACCAACCAGCGGATTGGCTGTGATACCAGAGAATCCGTCAGAGCCACCACACTTCAAACCTACGCGCAGTTTGCTTACTGGCACATCGGTACGCTGGTCCTTGCTGGCCAACTCATACAGGCTGCGCAGTATCTCCATACCAGCTTCCATCTCATCATCCACACGCTGGGTAACCAGAAGTTTGATGCGATCCTTGTCGTAATCGCCCAGCATCTTCATAAACTCCTCAGGCTGATTGTTCTCGCAGCCTAAGCTCAGCACGAGCACAGCACCGGCATTGGGATGCAGACAGATGTCGCGCAGCACCTTACGGGTGTTCTCATGATCCTCCGAAAGCTGCGAACAGCCATAGTTGTGATGCCAAGCATAGATGGCATCAACACCCTGTTCGCCAGTCTCACGTTTCAGCTCCTTAACCAGTCTTTCTGCAATACCATTCACGCAACCGACAGTAGGCACAATCCAAATCTCATTGCGGATACCTACATCACCATTCTTACGAACATAGCCATTAAAGGTTCGGTTCTCGTTCTTAATATTAAGTTGCTCGTTTACAGGATTATAGGTATATTCGAGCGTACCAGAAAGATTAGTCTTGAGATTATTCTCGTTTACCCAATCTCCGGCCTTCAAGTCCTGCTTGGCATGACCGATAGGGTAGCCATATTTGATGATATCCTCACCTTCGGCCACGTCCTTTATTAGAACCTTATGTCCTGCTGGTGTATCCTGATTGATGGTAATCTGCTTACCATCTACTTCAATCACTTCCCCTTTCTGCTTGGGCTGCAGACAAACCACCACCGAATCGGCAGGGTTAATCTTTAAAAATGTAGCTTGTTCCATTTTTCTGTTTGAGTATTTTGTTTTAGTTTATAATGCTTTTCTACGATAGAAATCTACGTTTTCTTTTGTCAGAATCTCAATAGGCATGTAGTTGACTGGATTAACGGCTCGTTTCATAACGATAGCGTTAAACAGCGCATCCACACTGGCATATCCTTGTTGATAAGCGTGCTGGGCGATAAGGAATGAGATACTTCCATTGCGCACACATCCCTCGTTTCTTGGCACCATATCATAACCCATAATCTGAACATTACGGCGATTGCTTTTCTGTAAGAACTCACCCACAATGTGTGCCTTCGAATTGAATGTGATACAATGATGCACATTGGGGTGAGTTGAGAAAAACTTCTCAAGGATACCATCATACTCCATATGATCCTCATCGAGGGGAAGATCAACTTCTGTAATTTTGATTTTTGGGAAGTGATCTACCATATAATGACGGAAGCCGGTTTCACGGTTGGCCTGCTGCTTTGATCCCACAATACCATCGCGTGTCTGTTTCATCAGTGCAATTTCTTTTTCCTTGTTGGCAATCAGCATCAGCATTTTAGCAGCGAAATAGCCACTGGCAAACGAATCCTGCCCAAAGAACGACAAAGGCTTCAAGTCAGGCATATATGAGTCGAGCAATACATATGGAATATTCCTCTCTATCAGTTTCTCTGTGAATCTAGCAGTTTGCTCAAGTGTTGCAGGCACAATGATCACGCCATCAATCTTTGCTGACAGAAATTCACGCACCATTTTTGTGAATGCAGGCGGATTGAATCGCTCATAATACACAAACTTCAACTTTATACCAAAATCTCTACGAAATTCGGTACAAGCCATTGCACCTTCTTCAATCTCATCCCAATAAGCTTCTTGTTCATGCTTAGGCAGCACACAATAAAAAGTATATTCCTTATTATAAGCCAGGGCCGACGCATACATGTTAGGACGATAATCCATCTCTTCCAAGGCCTTATTTACCTTTTCTAATGCAGCTTTAGACACATTCGGACGGTTATGCAACACACGATCTACAGTACCAGTCGAAACACCAGCTCTAGCGGCAATATCCTTAATCGTAATATTTTCCTTTGCCATAATTTTAGATATTTTGTGCAAAGGTACAATTTTTTTCCGATTCTCCAAACTTCTGACTGAAATATTTACCCCGAAATCGTTTCCGTAAGTTTTTTGCCTAAAAACCGGCTAAAAATTTGCGTGGCTCAAAAATTCTTCATATCTTTGCCTCACAAACGAACAAAATAAGTTGAAAATAATTCAAAAAAATCAAACAAAGCAATGGCTAAAATTGTAACTTTGGGCGAGATTATGCTTCGCCTTTCGCCTCAGGGCAACGACCGTTTCATTCAGAGTGAATCATTCCGCATCATCCCTGGTGGTGGTGAGGCTAACGTAGCAATCTCAGTAGCCAATTATGGACACGAGGCTTACTTTGTATCTAAGTTGCCTAAGCACGAAATTGGACAGATAGCAGTCAATGCACTGCGTCGTTATGGTGTTAACACCCAATTTGTAGCTCGTGGCGGCGATCGTGTAGGTCTTTACTATGCTGAGACAGGTGCTTCAATGCGTCCATCAAAGGTTATCTATGACCGTGCTCATTCATCCATCGCCGAGGCCGATCCATCAGATTTCGATTTCGATGCTATTATGAAAGGTGCATCATGGTTCCACTGGAGTGGTATTACCCCAGCTATCAGCGACAAAGCAGCTGAGCTGACAAAGTTGGCTTGCGAGGCAGCTAAGCGCCATGGTGTAACTGTTTCTGTTGACCTGAATTTCCGTAAGAAGCTGTGGACAAGCGAAAAAGCTATATCAATCATGCGTCCACTGATGAAGTATGTAGATGTTTGTATTGGTAATGAGGAAGATGCTGAGCTCTGCCTTGGTTTCAAGCCCGACGCAGACGTAGAGGGTGGTCAGACCGATGCAGCAGGTTACGAAGGTATCTTCAAGCAGATGATGCAGGAGTTTGGCTTCAAGTACGTGGTATCTACACTTCGTGAAAGCTATAGCGCAACATTCAATGGTTGGAAGGCTCTTATCTATGATGGTAAGGAGTTCTATCAGTCAAAGCGTTATGAGATTAACCCCATTATCGACCGCGTAGGTGGTGGCGACTCATTCTCAGGAGGTTTGATCCATGGTCTTCTCACCAAGGCTACTCAGGGCGAGGCTCTCGAGTTTGCTGTTGCTGCATCAGCTCTTAAGCACACCATCAATGGTGACTTCAACCTGGTTAGCGTTGAAGAGGTAGAGGCTCTTGCTGGTGGTAATGCAAATGGCCGCGTGCAGAGATAATTGATAATTTACAATTCTTGCTTAAGCAAGCGTACTAAAGAAACGATCAGATAATTATGGCAAAATTTGATAAGATAGCAGTGATGAAGAAGATTGGTGATACTGGTATGGTACCCGTCTTCTATCATAAGGATCTTGAGACCTGCAAGAATGTAGTGAAGGCCTGCTACGAGGGTGGCGTTCGTGCATTTGAGTTTACCAACCGTGGCGACTTTGCTCAGGAAGTATTTGGCGAGCTGGTTAAGTGGGCCGACAAGGAGTGCCCAGAGTTAGCTTTGGGTATTGGCTCAATTGTTGATGCTCCAACAGCCTCAATGTACCTTCAGTTGGGTGCCTGCTTCGTTGTAGGTCCTCTGTTCAATCCAGAGATTGCTCCTGTATGTAACCGTCGTTTGGTGCCTTACTGCCCAGGTTGTATGACTGTAAGTGAGATTGGCAAGGCTCAGGAGCTGGGTTGCGACCTCACTAAAGTATTCCCTGGCGATGTAGTAGGTCCCAACATGGTAAAGGGTCTGAAGGCTCCAATGCCTTGGTCGAAGATCATGGTTACTGGTGGTGTTGCTCCTGAAGAGGAGAACCTGCAGAAGTGGTTCAAGGCCGGTGTTTACTGCGTAGGTATGGGTTCTAAACTCTTCCCAAGCGATAAGGTTAAGGCCGGTGATTGGCAGTATGTTACCGATAAGTGCCGTGAAGCACTCGGTTACATTGCCAAGGCAAGAAGTTAAAGGGAATTTTAAAGGAAGTGAAAGGGATTACCCTTTAACTTCCTTTCCATAAATTTATGAAATATCAACTACTCATCCTCATAACCTTACTTATCTCAGCTTGTACACGCCCTGATAGGCAAGCGGTGGACAAGTTGAATTCTCAGTCTTATGCCTATCACTATCGTAACATCGACTCTACCGAAGCTATCGCACGCCGTGCCTACGAGCAGGCATCCAGCTATCCAGCCGGTCGTGCTGAAGCTCTCAACAATATGGCTTTTGTCAACATTGTACGTATGCGTTACAATGATGCAGAGCAGCAACTCAACGATGTTGTCGAAATCACCGACAACCAACTACAGCATCTGATAGCTTACGTACAGCAGATGCGCCTTTGTCAGCGCCGTTCCAACAACCGAGCTTTCCACGAGTTCCGTGAGATGGCCAACCGTTCCATACAACGTATCAACGAAGAGCGTCATCAGCTTACCGAACGCGATGAACGCCTGTTACTATATGCCGAAACAGAATATGCTATTGTAAACTCCACCTACTATTATTATGTAGGTCTGGAGCAGCAGTCTATTGATGCACTCAATGCTATCGATCCCCAAGATATTCAACGAGATACAGCACAATACCTCAACTATCTCTATAACATCGGTGCCGGCGGAATTATTACACAAGGCAGCCAGCAGGAGATTAACCAAGAGGAGTTTGACAAGCTGATGCGCTGTTTCCTGACGGCTCGTAAAGGCGATTATCCTTATTTTGCGGCCAATGCCCTTGAAGCGCTATCAGAGCATTTGATGGACCCTGTTTACCGTCGTCAACTTACCGATGACAACCTGCCTGCATTCAAGTTCATTAATCCTTTAGGTGTAGATGATGAGGTACTGCCAGGTTTCCTGGCCGAGAATGCATTGAACATCTTCGAGCGCTATGGCGATGTGTATCAGATTGCAGGTGCCTATCGTACGCTGGCATCTTGTTTCCGTCAGATAGGCGACTACCGTTCGGCGCTCTTCAATCTTGAGCAGGCACTTTCTGATTCTATCATCAATCAAGCGCCCGATCTGGTGGCATCCATTCGCGAACAGCTCAGTGTGGCTTATGCTGCCATCGATGACAAACAGCAAAGCGACGAGAATCGCAATATGTATCTCGATTTGCAAGAGACCACCCGTCAGGACCGTCAGCTCGAAGCCCGTGCTTACCAGTACGAACGCCAGCTCACACAGCTCAACCTGATGCTTCTACTCGTTATAGTAGCTATTATCCTGCTACTTTTCTCGTTATGGCTGTTTAATTACCTGAACAAGAAGAAATCACAGCCTGATGAGCCCGACAATCTCTTCGAGCAAAAAAACGAACAACTGGCAGTAAAACTACTTCAAGTAGAGAATAATGAGCGACGTAATTTGGAGCAGCGTGCCAAGGTATCGTTGGTATGCAACACCACACCTTTTATAGATCGCATCATCCATGAGGTATCAAGACTGGAAACAGACAGTATCAAACGTGAGGAACGGTTAACATACATTCGCGAGCTCACCAATCAGATTAATGCGTATAACGATGTGCTCACGTATTGGATACAGCTACGCCAAGGCGAACTCAGTCTGCACATCGAGAGTTTCCCAATACAACCATTGTTTGACGTACTATTGAAGGGACGAACATCATTCCAGATGAAGGGCGTAGAACTGAATGTAGAACCAACAGAGGCCGTTGTAAAGGCCGACCGTGTGCTGACGCTGTTTATGCTCAACACCTTAGCCGATAATGCCCGTAAGTTTACCGATAATGGGGGTAGGGTGAATGTCTCGACCACACAGACCGATGATTATGTTGAGATATCTGTAGATGACACAGGTATGGGTATGACTCAGGAGCAGCTTGATCATCTCTTTGACCATAAGATAGTTGAAGGCCATGGCTTTGGACTGCTCAATTGTAAAGGTATTATCGAAAAGTATCGCAAGATCAGTCAGATATTCTCAGTCTGTCAGATTGGTGCTACGAGCAGCTTAGGCAAGGGTTCGCGCCTGTTCTTCCGACTGCCACGTGGCATAGCCCGTCTCATCATCGTACTGCTATCCATGCTGCCTATGCAGCTGCTGGCACAGCCATCTGATATCGATGCTCTTGGCATGGCCAGCATTTATTCCGATTCGGCCTATTTCAGTAATATCAATGGCAACTATGAGCATACACTGCGCTTTGCTGATACCTGCAGATACTATCTGAACCTGCATTACCAGCAGAAAGTACCACGCGGTCGTTACCTGATGCGCAGGATAGGAAATCCATCTCTAATGCCACCTGAAATCAAGTGGTTTCACGATAGCCTCAGCACCAACTATCACATTATTCTCGATATTCGTAACGAGAGTGCAGTAGCGGCATTGGCACTGCACGAGTGGCAGCTTTACAGCTACAATAACCGCATCTATACGCAGCTGTTTAAAGAAATGTCGGCCGATAACACATTGGGGGATTATTGTCGCAATATGCAGCAGTCGCAAACCAACAAGACGATAGCCATCATTCTGCTGATACTGCTGCTGATATCCATTGTACCCGCCTATTACCTGCTGTATTACCGTCACCGATTATACGATCGTTTCTTACGCGAACAGCAGCGTATAACCGACCTTGAGCTGCTTGACGACGAGTTGCATCGCGCTGAGCTTGAGGACAGCAATCTGCATGTGTCTAATGCGGTACTAGACAACTGCTTGTCGGCTCTCAAACACGAAACCATGTATTACCCCTCACGTATCCAGCAGCTGCTTGATACAGGCGATATGGATTCGTTGGGCGAGGTAACCACATATTACCGCGAGTTGTATGGTGTACTCTCGCAGCAAGCTTTACGCCAGACCGAGCGCACCCGTTTGCATCTGAAGCCTTTGCACCACAATATTCTGGGCGATGAAACATTAGTGCGCTATCTCTTTGACATCCTGCGCAAACAGGCTGGTGCTAAGTTGCAACCAGAATATACGCCTAGCAATGATGGTTATATTGAGGTACGCGTGCCCATGCCTCAGCTCAAGCTTACAGAAAGTCAGGCTGCCGCACTTTTTACGCCCTCAAAGGAGCATCTACCTTACTTATTGTGCCGTCAGATTGTTCGCGACTTAGGTGAGGCTACCAACCGCCGTGGCTGCGGTATTTATGCCACTATTCAAGACAATACAACAAATATGATAATAAAATTACCAAGCGTATGGAAAACTTCAAAGTGATAATAGTAGAAGACGTACCTCTAGAGCTCAAGGGCACTTTAGGTATCGTCAAGAGTGATATCCCCGAGGCCGAAGTGATAGGAACCGCAGAGAATGAGCAAGCCTATTGGCGCCTAATCAAGCAGCAGAAACCTGATTTGGTACTGCTCGACCTGGGTCTGGGCGGTTCTACAACTGTAGGTGTAGAAATATGCCGCCATACTAAAGAATTACACCCTGACGTAAAGGTACTTATTTTTACTGGTGAGATATTAAATGAGAAACTGTGGGTAGATGTTCTTGATGCCGGTGCAGATGGTATCATATTGAAGACAGGCGAGTTGCTCACACGCCGTGACGTATCTGCTGTAATGGATGGCAAGCAACTCGTGTTCAATGAGCCAATTCTCGAAAAGATAGTAGAGCGCTTTAAGCGTGCTGTCAGTGGCGAACTTGGTAAACAGGAGGCACTGATCAACTATGAGATAGATGAGTACGATGAGCGCTTCCTGCGCCATCTGGCATTAGGTTACACGAAGGAACAAATCACTAATCTGCGAGGCATGCCATTTGGTGTAAAGAGCTTGGAGAAGCGTCAGAACGAACTTATCCAGAAACTATTCCCCGAGGGCGCCAGTGGTATCAACGCCACCCGTCTGGTTGTACGTGCTATAGAGCTTCGTATTCTAGATATCGATAATCTTGAAGCCGATGAAGAGTAGTCGCGTGTGCATGGTATTGCTGGTAGCCGAGTGCGTGCTTATCATTGTGTCGTGGTTGCTCTCAGCAGCCCGGATAGAAGGCGTGCGCTCAATGCTCTCGTCTGAGGGTATTCGCTGGTTCTTTGGCGGTTTCTCCAGCATCGTAGGCAACTCACTGCTGGCATGGCTACTGTTGGTTCTGATAGCCGGTGGTAGCCTGCAGCAGAGTGGGGTAGTAGCACACTTCAAGACCAAGGGTGAGCCCTCATTCCGCAACCGTTTGGCACTGCGTGTATCCTGTGTATTTCTGTTGCTCTATGTGATAGTGATAGCCATGCTTACACTAATGCCACATGCTATTCTTTTGTCGTTCAGTGGGCATCTGTTCCCCTCGGCATTCAGTCGTGGACTCGTGCCAATCGTATGCTTTGGAGTAACTTTATTCTCAGTGGTCTATGGTATTATCTCTGGGAACAAAAGAAAAGGAGAAGATGTACTCGACATCCTCTCCTATGGTTTACGTCAGGGTTGTTCCCTGATTGTTATCTACATCTTTGCCATCCAGTTCTACGCTTCATTGCGATTTGTATTCGGATAGCCATTCGTTTTTTATTTCTTCAGCAGTTTCTCCAAGCGCTTGTATTCTTTCTTTGTCAGGCGCATAAACGAACCGTGCTGAGGTGCTTTCACACCTTCGATGTTACGAGGTGAATGGAAGTTGCGCATGTTTTCATCTGCCAGACACAGACGATAGTTGCGTGGGTGAGAAGAATACTCGATATAGGCAATCACCCAGGTCTTCTGTCCGGGCAACTGGAAGGCGCTCACACCCTCACAGGCCTTATTACCCTCAAAGTTCACGTAATCATCCTCTACAGGCTCGCTCCATGGACCTGTCAGCTTGGGTGCTGTAGCGGTAAACAATCCCGCCTTACCACCTTCTTTCTTAATCATCATGTGCCATTTCTGGTCGGCCTCAACCCAGTTGATATCAGCATCGATGGTGGCATAGCCCCAGTCGAAGAGCAGCTTAGGCTGAGTGAGTGTTGTAAAGGTCTCGTCGGCATACGAGTAGTACATGCGGTCGTATTTATCCTCGCCACGGTTACGCATAGAGTAATACACCATATAACCGCCACGCTTACCGTTAGGCCATACATAATCCTCATCCCATACTATCTGTGGTGCCCATACGCGGTTGATGGTGCTCCAGTTCTTATACACACTGGGGGCATCAGGATCAGAGAATATCTGTGTACCCTTACGATAGTCGAATGTCACTGACTGCCAGTGTATCAGGTCGTCACTGCGCAGCAGGTCGATGCCATAGTTATCCCATGTCTCCACCTTTCCCAGACGCTCTCTAGCGCCAACATTCATATCCGTACAAACCATCAGATAGCCTTTACCATCATGCTTACGACAAATATAAGCATCGCGTGTAGCGCCTTCGATTCGTGCATGCTCGGCATCACTGAAGATGGAATCGCCATTTAACAGATCCTCATAATGAAAACCGTCACGACTTAATGCATAGGCTGTCCATGCGCGTCCATGATCGTTCATGTGACAATACAGGAAACCATAATCACCTTTCTGCAGATTTCCTTTCTGAGCATAGCTGATGCTTGATGTGCCCAGCAGGAGAGCTGCCAATAACCAATGTAATATCTTCTTCATCGCTAGTAAAATTGTTTTATCGGCGACAAAGATACGAAAAAAAATCGAGACTACCAAAAATATACTATTATATAAGCAAACTGCCTATTTGGAATACCAGCATACTTGCCAACCAAGCCACAGCAGTGGTGTAGATGGCAGCAAATCCAGCCCAGCGCCATGAGCCCGTCTCGTGCTTGATGGCGGCCACAGTGGCTATACATGGGAAGTAGAGCAATACAAATATCAGGTAGGCATAGGCTGCAACCGATGTGATACCTTCGCGCAGCATCGCCTGTCGCAGATGGGTGTATTTCTCTGTATCACCACTGAAGGCATCGTCGTCGGCAAATGAATCATCACCATTATACAGCACACCGATGGTAGAAGCCACGATTTCCTTGGCACCAGCACCAGCCAACAGCGATACATCCAGCTTCCAATTGAAGCCTTGAGGCATGAAGATAGGTTCAATGGTCTTACCCATACGTCCGATATAGCTCTGTTCCTGCTGCTGTTCGCGCGATAGTTCCTCGTTGTGTGGGAAGTAGCCCAGTGCCCATACAAGAATACTTGCAACGAGGATGATGCCTCCCATCTTCTTAAGGTATTCCTTACCTTTCTCCCAGGTGTGGCGCCATATGGCTTTTGGTGTTGGCCAGCGATAAGGTGGCAGCTCCATCACAAATGGCGTGTCCTCCCCCTTGATAACGAGCGATGAGAAGATTTTGCTGACCAGTACCGATACTGCAATACCTACGGCATAGAGCGACAGTAGTACCCATGAGCGGTATTGCAGCGAGAAGAAGGTGCCAGCTATCATGATATAGATAGGCAGGCGTGCCGAACAGCTCATGAAGGGCAGTATCATCATGGTGATGATACGCGAGCGACGGCTTTCGATGGTACGTGTAGCCATGATGGCAGGCACATTACAGCCAAAGCCCATGATAAGTGGGATAAACGATTTGCCGTGCAGCCCCATCTTATGCATCAGTTTATCCATGATAAAGGCGGCACGCGCCATATAGCCCGAATCCTCCATCAGTGAGATGAAGAAATAGAGAATCAGGATCTGAGGCAGAAATACAATCACACTGCCGACACCGCCGATGACACCATCCACAAGCATCGCCTTCAGCGGTCCGTCGGCCATACCTTCGCTAATCTTATCGCCGAGCCATGCCACAGCAGCTTCAATCCAGTCCATAGGATACTGTCCCAGCGTAAAGGTAGTCTGGAACATCACATAGAGCAAAAGGAAGAAGATGGGGAATCCGAAATACTTATGCGACAGGATATTGTCGATGGTATGCGTCATCTTATACGTATCCTTCTTATGACCGGTTTTATAGCCGGCCTCTTTCAGCGCACCGTTTATAAAACCGTATTTGGCGTCCATGATGGCCGTTTCACTGTCGTTTCCTGTCTCTTCCTTTACACGAGCCGATGCCTTATCGCGCTCAGTAGTAAGGTGGCGGAAATCCTCGATACGCTGTTCGCCAGCCATGTGGTTACCCAGATACTCCAACACCTGACTATCGTGCTCCAGCAGCTTCAGCGACAGGTATCGGGTAGAGTAGTGCTGGGTAATATGTTCATCTGCTTTCAGGTATTTCTGAATATGTGAGATTCCATCCTCGATCTCATGCCCGTAATTGATATGAAGGTGGCGTGAGAACTTACTGGTACCCTCGTACACCTGGATGACGGCACGGAACAGTTCCTTTACGCCCTGACCGCTTTTAAACGATGTAGGAATCATTGGCATACCAAACAGTGTGCTCAATGTGTCGAGGTTTATCTGGTCGCCGCGACGATCAAACTCGTCGTACATATTGAGTGCGCACACCATGCGTATGTTCATATCAACCAACTGCGTGGTGAGATAGAGGTTACGCTCCAGGTTAGAGGCATCAATCACATTGATCACTACATCAGGCATTTTTTCTGTAAGATGTTCGCGCACATAGAGTTCCTCTGGCGAGTAGCACGAGAGTGAATACGTGCCGGGCAGGTCGGTGAGGTTGAACTCGTAGCCAAACATGGATGCATGTGCCTCGGTAGCATCCACAGTCACACCGCTGTAATTACCCACATGTCCATGGGCACCCGATGCATAGTTGAAGAGTGAGGTCTTACCACAGTTGGGGTTTCCCACCAACGCAACGTTGATGGTACGACGCTCCTTCATAGCCTCGTGATGAATATAGTCGTCCTCGTGGCGATTCTTGTCAGTAGCCAGATTAAAAGTTGTTTCTTCCAATGGGGTATCAACCGATACCACCTCGATATTGTCGGCTTCCTGGTGACGCAGACTCACTTCGTAACCCATCAGCTTATATTTCACGGGGTCTTGCAAAGGCGCATTAAGCAATACCTCAACTTCTTGTCCACGAATAAAACCCATTTCGATGATGCGTTTACGGAATCCGCCGTGCCCCAGCACCTTTACTATAATACCTTTATCACCTGTTTTCAGTTCCGACAGTTTCATACCTTATTTATTTTGAGTGCAAAGATACGAAAAAAAACTTGCAACTCGGTTGCATCGAGTCGCAAGTTTCTTAAAATACCTAAAAATAATGATAGGTTATTCAGTCTCAAAGTAATTCTCTAGTTCAGCACGTGCACTCCCGTCGGCATTAGGCAGATCACGTACGATACGGCCTTTTTCCAGAAGCGCAATGCGCGTAGAGATGTCGATAGTGTGTGCCAAGTTATGACTTGAAACCAAGATAGTAGCGCCCGTCTGCTGTGCATATTCTGTGAGCACGTGTTTCAATGTGTTCTGACTCGAAGGATCGAGAAAATTGAATGGTTCATCGAGAATCACCAGTTTTGGGCTATTGAAGAGGGCAGAGATGATACCAACCTTCTGCTTATTACCTGCCGAGAGGTTGCGAATCAACTTCTTCTGTCCGAATATCTCACCAGCCGCCAGGCGTTCAAACTGCTTGAGGCGGTCGTCCACCTGCTCCTGGGTCATATCGGTAATTTTTCCGATAAATGAGAAATACTCTTCAGGCGTCAAGAAATCAATGAGGAATCCCTCGTCAATAAACGCGCCTGTTGTATTCTTCCATTTCTCGCTCAGGGCGGGGCTGATGCCATCGAGTGCCACTTCACCTTCATCGGGTTTCAGCAGGTCGAGCAGCATGCGGAAGAGTGTGGTCTTACCAGCACCGTTATTACCAACGAGTCCGAGGATCTCGCCATCATTTACCTGAAACTTTTCAATGTCGCAGGCAACAGTGCTGCCGAACGCCTTCTTCAAATTGCTTATGGTTATCATAACTCTTAATTCTTAACTATGAACTCTTAACTACACAATTCCCTTTCCGTGGCAGTTTTTGAACTTCTTACCAGAGCCGCATGGACATGGATCATTGCGTCCGGGCAACTTATCCTTGACGATAGGCTCATTGGGCTGCTGTGCGCGTGTATCCTGCTGTGCAGCTGCCTGCTGATTTCTGTCCACCAGCTGTTCAACTTCCTGCTTGCTCTCAACATACTGCTGGCGCTGAGTGTGCTGCTCTGGAGCGGCCTCATGCACTTCCTGCTGCTGAATCTCAGGAATCTGACTGCGTGTAAGGATAGAGCAGATGCGGTTGTACATATCGTTGATCATCTCGTCCCAAACCTTAGCTGATTCGAGTTTGAAGATGAGCAATGGGTCTTTCTGCTCGTAGCTGGCGTTCTGTACAGAGTGCTTCAGTTCGTCGAGCTGGCGGAGGTTCTCCTTCCATGAATCGTCGATGATATGCAGAAGGATACTCTTTTCAAACTCCTTCACGATGCTTTTACCCTCACTCTCGTAAGCCTCCTTCAAGTTGCATGGTATGTTGAACATACGGCGACCGTCGGTGATGGGCACCATGATGCGCTCATAGATCTGTCCCTGAGTTTCATACACCTGCTTGATGACGGGCATAGCCACAGTCTGAATGCGCTCAGTACGGCGGTTGAAGTTGGCGATAGCAGCCTGGAAAGCATTCTCATAGAGCTCCTCACGGGCCTGGTTTGCAAACTCGTCTTCGCTGAAAGGCACATCCATTGAAAGGATATGCAGGAATTCCTCCTTACAACCCTGGAAGTCGGTAGCATTTTCGATGATATTCACTACGCGGTCCCAGATGATGTTGGCGATATCCATACCAATACGCTCACCCATAAGAGCGTGGCGACGCTTCTCGTAGATAACGGTACGCTGCTTGTTCATCACATCATCGTATTCGATCAGACGCTTACGGATACCGAAGTTGTTCTCTTCAACCTTCTTCTGAGCACGCTCGATGCTCTTTGAGATCATAGGACTCTCAATCATCTCACCCTCCTTGAAGCCCAGACGGTCCATGACAGAGGCGATACGCTCAGATGCGAACAGACGCATCAGCTTATCCTCGAGCGATACGTAGAATACAGAAGAACCTGGGTCACCCTGACGACCGGCACGACCACGGAGCTGACGATCGACACGACGGCTCTCATGACGCTCTGTACCGATGATGGCGAGACCGCCAGCGGCCTTTACCTCAGGCGAGAGCTTGATATCGGTACCACGACCAGCCATGTTAGTAGCGATGGTCACAGCACCCTTACCGTTGGTGCTCTGTCCGGCCAGTGCCACGATGTCGGCCTCCTTTTGGTGCAACTTAGCGTTCAACACCTGGTGGGGAATACCCTCGCGCTTACCCGTCTCGGGGTTCACATACATATCGAGCATACGGCTGAGCAACTCAGAAATCTCTACCGATGTGGTACCAATCAGTGTTGGACGTCCCTGATTACGCATCTTTACTACTTCGTCGATCACGGCCTTATACTTCTCGCGAGCAGTCTTATACACGCGGTCATCCTGGTCGTTACGTTGTACGGGGCGGTTGGTAGGAATCTCCACTACGTCGAGTTTATAGATATCCCAGAACTCACCAGCCTCGGTAGAAGCGGTACCGGTCATACCTGAGAGCTTGTGATACATACGGAAGTAGTTCTGCAGGGTGATGGTAGCGAAAGTCTGTGTGGCAGCCTCTACCTTCACGTGCTCTTTGGCCTCAACAGCTTGGTGCAGTCCGTCGCTCCAGCGGCGGCCCTCCATGATACGTCCGGTCTGCTCGTCTACGATCTTCACTTCGCCATCGATAACCACATACTCGTCGTCCTTATTAAACATGCAGTAAGCTTTGAGCAACTGCTGCAGTGTGTGCACACGCTCACTCTGCACAGCGTAGTGGCTCATCAGCTCGTCTTTCTTATCCAGACGCTCCTGATCGCTAAGTCCTGCCTCAGCCTCGAGTGCCGACAGCTCGGTAGTGATATCGGGCAGCACAAACAGCTCGTTGTCGTTAACCTCCTTAGCCAACCAGGCAGTACCCTTGTCGGTGAGGTCGCATGAGTTCATTTTTTCATCTACCACGAAGTACAGTGGCTCCACACACTCAGGCATGCGGCGGTTGTTGTTCTCCATGTAGATATTCTCAGTATTCTGCATACCGGCCTTGATACCCTCTTCAGAGAGATATTTGATGAGTGGCTTGTTCTTTGGCATGGCCTTATGTGAACGATAGAGCGACAGGAAACCAACATCAAGTTTCTCCTGACCCTCATTCTTCTTACCAGCCTCAATTAGCTTATTACCTTCGGCAATCAACGACTTAGCCTCTGCCAGATACTGTGTAGCCAACTGTCGCTGCACACCCACCAGTTTTTCTACCAGTGGCTGATACTCCTCGAACATCTGGTCGTCGCCCTTGGGGATAGGACCAGAAATGATAAGTGGAGTACGAGCATCGTCGATCAATACTGAGTCAACCTCATCGACGATGGCGTAGTTGTGTGCGCGCTGCACAAGGTCGGCAGGCGATGTAGCCATATTATCGCGCAGGTAGTCGAAACCGAACTCATTATTGGTTCCGAATGTGATATCTGCCTGATATGCTTTGCGACGGGCAGCCGAGTTAGGCTGATGCTTGTCGATACAATCCACGCTCAAGCCATGGAACATATAGAGAGGTCCCATCCACTCAGAGTCACGCTTGGCCAGATAGTCATTGACGGTAACCACGTGAACACCGTTTCCTGTCAAAGCATTGAGGAATACAGGGAGTGTAGCCACGAGTGTCTTACCCTCACCAGTAGCCATCTCAGCAATCTTTCCTTGATGGAGAACTACACCACCGAAGAGCTGCACATCGTAGTGCACCATTTCCCACTTCAGATCGTTACCACCAGCAGTCCAGTGGTTGTGATAGATAGCCTTGTCGCCATCGATAGTGATGAAGTCGTTCTTAGGATTGCCAGCCAGCTCGCGGTCGAAGTCGGTAGCAGTAACCACTGTCTCTTCATTCTCAGCGAAGCGACGGGCTGTTTCCTTGACGATAGCGAACACCTCGGGCATCACGTTGTTGAGAGCGTCCTCATAGATCTCAAGCACATCCTTCTCGAGTTTGTCAATCTGTGCAAACACGTCGGCACGCTCATCAATTGGCGTATTTTCGATGGTGGCTTTTAACTCCTCGACACGAGCTTTCTGCTCTTTGGCAGAATCCTGAATCTGTTGCTGCAATGTTTTTGTGCGCTGACGCAGAGCATCGTTATCCAACTTCTGAACCTCGGGATATACGGCCTTCACCTGTTCTACGAGGGGCTGGATAAGTTTCATGTCGCGGCTGGATTTGTCACCAAACAGCGACTTCAAAAGTTTGTTGAAATTCATATCTTAATTTTATTTTTTTACTTATTGTTGATGTATGACGATTGTTAAAACGGCGGCAAAGTTACAAAAAATAATTGTAACAGCCAAGGCTTTTCGTTAAAAAAGCGGTGTAGCCATACAAGCATTTGGCGCACGGATACGTATTGCCTTAGAAATTGTGGGCGCAATACGCTCGATGCTAACCGGTGTAAGCACCTTCCCTGCAGGCACTTGGGCACCGTAGAATATGATGGGGAAATAAGCTAGAGGCTGTTTGGTTTTGATTTGCTCGTGAGTATCGTCGTTCTGCATCTGCCACCCTGGATTGAGCTCCACCACGAGGTCGCCCATGTGGGTCTCATAGAGATGGGTGTGCACCTTTTTCACACCAGTGATCTGCAACAGGAAATCCTGTGCCTTCTGTGCGGCCTCAGAGAGTGCGATACGCTTCTGTTCGAGCAACTGATGGTTCAGATACAACTGATTGCGATAGATACCTTCAACATACTTACCTTGCCCCCACAGGGCTCCTAAGTACATGTTCAGCAGGTTGGCAGTACGGTTGGTGTAATACACACCTGTAGGTACGTTATAGCGAGCATAATCAGCCGTGTCTTGCTCGGTATAACCAGATGATGTGAGTACAAAGAGTGCATGCTCTCTGCCCACTAGTCGCTGCACCTCAGTTACGAGTTGTGTGAGCGCCGAATGATAGTCGCTTTTCTCATACTGCAAATACAGCAAATCGGGGACAGAATCATACCCAAGTCTTTCTTCAACTATCAGCTGCAAAGCCTTGGCTGTCAGATTTGTAGCATCCCATTTCTTTCGCTTATCATCCTGCCAGACCAAGCGATCCACATTATGGGCTGACAGCAGTTCAGCAACTGTTTTTTCAGCTGCTACTGCACACACCTTACCCAATCCTTGAGTAGCCATTTTCAACTCATCGGAGAGCGTTGAAACGGCGATGTCACTAGGCATAGCAGCTACAGGCTGCAACGAGTGGCGGTCGATCCACTTATCAGCAGTGATGGTGTGATAAAATGGTGAAGTGCCAGTGACAACTGACGAAATGACAGATGAAAGGTCTGCCTGATTGTCGGGATAGAAACCCTGTTCACAGATTAATCCATCGTCAAAGAGCACAGGATAGCTATCACGCAACTGATCGATGGTGATATTCACCACCAGTCGCGTTTGGTTTCCCTTCTGCTGTGCCTGCATGCTGAGTGCCAGCATGGCAAGTAGCGTGACGTATAGATATCTATTCTTCATTTTCTGCAACGTAACAGCAAACATAATGCCACAATCCACATACCCTCAGGATAACTCTGAAGTATGCCACCCAGACCATAGAGTACGATCATCATCAGGTGCACCTTATTCCATAGACTGCGCTTACCTTTTATCACTGCGGGGATAAAAAGTAGCGGAATAGGGTTAAACAGCAGCAGATTCAGATTGAGCGATGTAGTGGGGTGCTGCGAGAATATCATCACCGTGAGCATCACACCTGCCAGTCCCTGCAATGTCATCAGCAGCACATCCCACCATTTCACTACGCGTGAGCCTTTCCACTCATATAGTGCGATAATGACAGAGATAATCAGTAGCAGAACAGCCATCTGGGTGGGCGACAGAAAAAAATCTGGTTCTATCAGCTGCACGCCTGGCTGGACCACCTGGCGCTCAGCCAATACCAGTGGACGGGATTTTCCATCCTTCACGATTTGCGCATGAGCCACGTTCACCATCAGGTTCATGGGCAGGAATTCCTGTTCCTCGCGGGTGGTAGCTAGGTCGGCCTTTACACCCAGCAGCATATCGTTACCAAACTTCGACCACTGATGATTACGATTACACTCGCGCACCATCTCGCGGAAGGTTGGACAGAAGTCTTTCCGGTCTTCATAAATCACCTGTCCGTCAATACATTGCTCTATAATATCTCTAGGTTTGGTAGAACAGTTGTCATAAAAGAAATTATAGCGATATACACGGTTCTCCGGACGCATATTCTCAGTCAGCAACTGCTGCAGCTTGCGCTTTTCATCATTCGTAAGATTGAGCACCTGCTCGGTAATGCTGCTGCCCCATTTCTCGTAGTATGGCCAGAAGTGGTCAAAGGGGTAGACACCCAGTTCGTAGTCGGTGAGTCCGAATACGAATCGCAACACAAAGTAGGGTTTTCCGAAACTGAACATGCCCCAGTTGAACACCAAGTCGGTATCACCCTCATGCCAACGAATAGCTGCATGACCGTAGAGACTATATATCTCCTCGTGGGGCGAACACGTCAGCAAACTCACTTCAACAGAGTCCATCGGATCGATATTCGACTCAACAGTCACAAAAGCGCTATTCCCGGCATTTACCTCCGATTGCGCACAAATTGGCGTTATATAGCTGAAACTCAGCAGGATAGCTGTGGTTAGCAGGCTATTAATTTTCATTTTCAAATGTTTCACGATGCAAAAATAACTTATATTTTCGAAGAAAAAGCCATTTCTTCGATTTTTTTTGATAATTTTGCACGCTGAAATGTTTTTCAACTGAATTAAAAGATAAAATATGAATAAAATTCTCGCCAGTTTCGTCTTAGCAACCATGACGACCTCGGCTTTTGCTCAGAGCAACACTAATTCTCCCTACAGCCAGTTTGGCTTAGGTGATTTGACAGACCAGAGTGTAGGTTTTAATAAAGGCATGAACGGCGTTGGCCTGGCCATGCGCCGTGGCAACGAAGTGAACCCCATGAACCCAGCTTCTTATTCTTCGGTGGATTCGTTGACGATGCTGTTTGATGCCGGTTTGTCTGGGCAGATAACCAACTATAATGAGAACGGCACAAAACTGAATGGCAAGAGTGGTGGATTCGACTACGTAGTTGCCCTGTTTCGTGCTTTCAAGGGTGTAGGTATCTCGTTTGGCGTGCTGCCTTACTCCAACATTGGCTATAACTACAACAGCACAGAGATGCTCTCTGACAGTCAGACTGCCATGCAAACCACCTACAAGGGTGATGGCGGTATTCACCAGCTTTACCTCGGTACAGGTATTCGCCTGCTGAAGCCACTGAGCATTGGCGCCAACATCTCTTATTTCTGGGGCGACTACAATCGCAGTATCACTACCGCCAGTTCGTCGGGTATCAACTCGCTTTCTAAAGAATATAAGGTAGATATCAGTAGCTACAAGTTTGATCTGGGTATGCAGCTGGCATTGCCACTGAACAAGTTGGACCAGCTGACACTGGGTGCCACTTGGAGCCTGGGTCATTCGCTCAAGGCCGACCCAACTTGCTCTATCATCAATACCAACTCTACCATCAGCAAGGCCGACACCACTACCTATACCGTGAAAGACGGTTTGAAGCTGGCCACGAGCTATGGTTTCGGTTTGGCCTATAATCATGCCGACAATCTGCGCGTGGGTGCCGACCTGACAATGCAGAAGTGGGGTAGTGTGGATATGCCTGACTACGACGGCAGCCAGTACACCATGAAGTCGGGCCTACTCAAGGATAATTACCGCCTGAACCTCGGTGCCGAGTGGACGCCACGTCCTATAGGACGTAAGTTCCTGCAGCGCGTGCGCTATCGTGCCGGTGTGGGTATGGCTACACCTTATTATAAAATAAACGGTCAGGACGGTCCTAAGGAGCTGTCGGCCAGCATTGGTTTCGGTATCCCCATCATGAACAGTTATAACGGCCGTTCGATACTGAACATCAGCGGACAGATTGTGAACCGCAAAGCCGATAATATGATAAAAGAAACGATGTTCCGCCTGAACATCGGTCTGACATTCAACGAGAGATGGTTCGCAAAGTGGAAGGTAGATTAATAGTCATAGCTGCTGCGGCAGCGCTGGTTCTGGGCAGTTGTAGCGAGGTACAGGAGCATACAGCTGCGGCTATCCATGACCGCGACTCGGTGTCGGTGATGACGTCGTATGGTGTCAATACGCTGATCAGTGACAGCGGTGTCATCAAGTACAAGATTGTGACTGAGCGCTGGGATGTGAACACGGTGAAGAACCCCTCATACTGGAAGTTCGACAAGGGCGTGTTCTTCGAGCAGTTCGACGAGAAATTCCACGTAGAGGCCTATATCCAGGCTGACTCTGCCATGTATTACGACCAGAAGAAACTCTGGCACTTGCGTGGCCGCGTACGCATACGTAATATCAACGGTTTGCTGTATGAGAGCGAAGAGTTATTTTGGGACGGCATGAAACACGAACTCTACTCGAATGTTTTCTCGCGCGTGACAACACCCGAACGCAGCATGGAAGGCACCTACTTCCTGTCGGACGAACGCATGACTCACTATACAGTAAGTAACTCGAAGGGCTCCTTCACGAAGGAGGATGTGACTGGCGAGCAGACCGACACTGCCAGCACCCAGAAGCCCGACACCGCCCAAGTACAGCCCAACTTGCGCCCACAACTGCAGAAACATAGGAGGAACGGAAGATGACAATGCTGATAGTGTGGCTGCTGGTTTCGATGCTGTTCTCGGCTTTTTTTTCGGGCATGGAGATAGCCTTTGTGTCGTCCAACCGCCTCTGGGCCGAGATGGATCGCGAGAAGAACCACTTCTCTCAGCGCATCATCCATGAGTTCTATCAGCATCCCAACAACTTTGTATCCACGATGCTTGTGGGCAACAATATCTCATTGGTCATCTATGGTATCCTGTTTGCCCAACTGTTCGACGGCACACTGTTTGCCCTCTTTAGCGACGGGGTGAGGGTGACGGCCGACACGCTGCTATCCACACTCGTGGTACTGTTTACAGGCGAGTTTCTACCCAAATCCATTTTTAAGAACAATCCCAACACGCTGCTCACGGTGTTTGCCGTGCCAGCATGGATCTGCTATGTGGTGCTTTATCCCATATCGCGCTTTGCCACGCTCTTGTCGAAGGGTCTGCTGCGCCTAGCAGGCATACGCATGAAGAATGCGGGCGAGGAAAAAGAGTTTACGAAGGTAGATCTTGATTACCTGGTGCAAACCAGTATCGACAATGCTAATAATGAAGAGGATATTGAGGAAGAAGTAAAGATTTTCCAGAATGCGCTCGACTTCTCGGAGACCAAGATTCGCGACTGCATGGTGCCTCGCACAGAGATCGACGCAGTGGAGGATACAGCCAGTGTAGAGCAGCTGCGCCAGGTGTTTATCGAGAGCGGCCACAGCAAAATAGTAGTCTATCACGAAGATATCGACCATATCATCGGCTATGTGCACTCTAGCGACATGTTCCGTCTTGACAAAAACAATTATCAATTATCCATTATCAATTGCCAATTGGTTCGTGAGATATCATTCGTGCCTGAGACGATGCTGGCATCGAAGCTGATGGCCCAGCTGATGCAACAGAAGCGCTCGCTGGCCGTGGTGGTGGATGAGTTTGGCGGTACCAGCGGTCTGGTGTCGCTCGAGGACATCATGGAAGAGATAACCGGTGAGATAGAAGACGAGCACGACAACACCAACCACGTGGCCAAGCAACTCTCCGATCATGAGTATATGCTGGCTGCGCGCCTGGAGATAGCCAAGATCAACGAGATGTTCGATCTCGATCTGCCCGAAAGTGACGAATATATGACCCTTGGCGGTCTGATTCTGAACTACTACCAGTCGTTTCCAAAACTCAACGAGGTCGTAAAGATGGGGCGCTATGAGTTTAAAATCATCAAGAATACAGCAACAAAAATAGAGTTGGTGCGATTAAACATTGCCGAATAGCCAAAATTTATAGGAAAAAATTAGGTCGTTTCGAACAAATTTATTAATTTTGCACCCGTTTTATGAATAATAATTAAAAATTTAAATACATTATGGCAGCATTAGGAAAAATCCGTAAGAGAGGCGTAGCCCTCGTAGGAATTATTGGCTTAGGCCTTTTCGCCTTTATTGCTGAAGAAGCATTCCGTTCTTGCGAAGCAACCAAGAACCAGGAACGCCAGCAGATAGGCGAAGTGTTAGGAAACAAAATCAACGTTCAGGAGTTCCAGTCTCTGGTCGACGAGTATCAGGACGTGCTGAAGATTACTCAGAACCGCGACAACTTCTCTGAGGAGGAACTGAATCAGATTAAGGATCAGGTATGGAGTCAGTACGTTAACGAGCAGATCATCAAGGCCGAGGCCGAGAAGCTTGGTCTGACAGTTACCGACGAGGAGCTTCAGAACATCCTGAAGGAGGGCACCAACCCAATGTTGTTGCAGAGCCCATTCGTAAACCAGCAGACTGGTCGTTTCGACGTAACCATGCTCACCAAGTTCCTGGATGACTATAAGAAGGCAGGTTCAAACCCACAGCTGGCAGAGAGTTACCAAACTATCTATAAGTACTGGCAGTTTATCGAGAAGCAGCTGCGCAGCAACACCCTGGCTCAGAAATATCAGTCGCTGCTTGGCGGTTGCTTGCTCTCTAACCCCATTTCAGCCAAGATGGCTTTCGAGGGTCAGAACACTGAGAGCGACATCCAGTTGGCTTCTATTGCCTACTCAAGCATCAACGACAACGACGTAAAGGTTGACGACAAGGATCTGAAGGCCAAGTACGACGAGCAGAAGGAGATGTTCAAGCAGGACGTTGAGAGCCGCGACATCAAGTACGTTGACTTCCAGGTAGTAGCATCTGCTGCCGACCGTCAGGCTCTGATGAAGACCATGACCGACGCAGCCCAGAAGCTGCAGAGCGGTGCTATCCCCGCCGAGGTGGTTCGTAAGGCTCAGTCACAGTTTGCTTATAGTGGTCTGGCAGCAACCAAGCGCGCTTATCCTTCTGATATCGCAGCTAAGCTCGACTCAATGGCAGTAGGTCAGACTTCAGCCGTATTCGAGACTGCTTTCGATAACACTCTGAACGTAGTTAAGCTCATCTCTAAAACTCAGGCTCCCGACTCAATCGAGTATCGCCAGATTCAGGTAGGTGGTGCTACTGTAGAGGCCGCTAAGAAGACCGCCGACAGCATTTACAACGCTCTGAAGGCCGGTGCCGAGTTTGAGCAGCTGGCTCAGAAGTACGGTCAGACCGGTGCTAAGCAGTGGCTCACATCAGCTATGTATGAGAATAGCAACACAATCGACGAGGAGTCGAAGAACTACCTCACAGCTATCAACAACCTGGCTGTTAACGATGTTAAGAACCTGGAGTTTGCTCAGGGCAACATCATCCTGCAGGTTACTGCCCGTAAGGCTATGGTAGATAAGTATGACGCTGCTGTCATCAAGCACAGCATTGATTTCTCAAAGCAGACATACTCTGAGGCATATAACAAGTTCAGCCAGTTTGTAAGCGAGAACAAGACTATCGAGGATATGGAGAAGAATGCTGGTAAGTTCGGCTACAAGGTTACTCCACGTCAGGACCTGTTTAACTACGAGCACAACGTAGCTAACCTGCGCGCCACACGTGAGACTATGAAGTGGATCTTCGACGCTAAACCAGGCGAGGTGAGCCCACTTTACGAGTGTGGCAACAACGACCACCTGCTCGTAGTAGCTCTGACCAAGGTTAACCCTGTGGGCTACCGCGACATGAGCAGCTTGAAGGAGGTGCTGAAGGCTCAGGTGATCCGCGATAAGAAGTTCGAGCAGATCAAGGCTAAGCTGGCCGGTATAAACGACCTGGCTGCAGCTAAGGCTAAGGGTGCTCGCATCGATTCAGTAAATCAGATCACATTCTCTGCTCCTGTATTCGTACAGGCCACAGGTGCCAGCGAGCCTGCTCTGGCAGGTGCTGTAAGCGCTGTGAAGGCTGGCGAGTTCAGCAAGAATGTAGTAAAGGGTAACGGTGGTGCTTACCTGTTCAAGGTACTCAAGAAGAGCAACCGCGCAGGTGCTAAGTTCGATGCCGCTCAGACCGAGCAGCAACTGCAGATGCAGGCTTCACAGGCCGCTCGCATCTTCATGCAGGAGCTGTATCAGAAGGCAGGCGTAGTAGATAACCGCTACTTGTTCTTCTAAAAGAAATTGATAGATATTCATTAAATAGATTTAAAGATCTTAACAGGTTTATTAATTGAAGACCGGGAGTCGTGATGACCTCCGGTCTTTTTTAGTCGCCAGCGGCTCGTCAATAGCCTCATTTCTTTTTATCAGAATTATATAAAAAAAGAGAGGCAATCGCTTGTTTCTTTAGCAAAATATTCGTAACTTTGCAAGCAATAACTTTAAGAACATGAGATTTTGCCCTGCAATCTGGACGAAAATGGTAGTCGGCATGATAGCCGTATTACTGATGACATCAGCCATAACAAGCTGTAAGTATGAGCTTTCCCCTTTAAAAGCGCAACAGGAAATAACACTTTTAGAGAAATCATCCGCTACACAAAGTGACTATCAAGCTGAAAAGCAAAACGATATCGAGCAACTGAAACTACAAAACAAGCAGCTGCAACAGCGGCAGCGATTCACTACAGGCGGCGTGGCTATGGTGCTGGGCATCATAGCCATGCTGGTGTTTCTGACCACCAGCAACCGCTGGCGACACACTCTGGAGGTAAAAAACCGACAGCTAGAGCGCGAACGCAACGTGGTGGTGGCGCAAAACAAACAACTGTCAATCGAGCGCGACCGCGCCGAGGCTGCTTCAAAAGCCAAGACAGCATTCCTGCAGAGCATGACCCACGAGATACGTACACCGCTTAACGCCATCAGCGGATTCACACAGGTACTCACCATGCCAGGCATCAAACTGCCTAAAGCAGAAATGCAGGACTATAGCAATCGTATACAGGAGAACACCCGACTGCTGACCACTATCCTCGACGACCTGCTGCTCATCTCAAACATGGAGGGAAGCAAGCAACAGCTGCCAGCAGAAGAATGCCTGCCACAGGCCATCATCTCCACTGCTGCCGAAACAGTGGCATCACAGGTAAAAGATGGTGTAAGCCTCAACATGCACTGCAACATGCCAGCCGAGGAAACCATCATGAGTCATCCACGCCAGATAGGTATCATCCTCACCAAACTGCTGGAGAATGCAGCCAAGTTTACCACCGAAGGCACCATCTGTCTCACACTCACACAGGAGGATGGAGAACTGCACTTCAGCGTGGCCGACACCGGTCCCGGCATCCCTGCCGACAAGCACGAGTTCGTGTTCGAGCGATTTGCCAAAATAGATAGTTTCACACAAGGTGCAGGCCTCGGTCTGTCGATAGCACGTATGGTGGCCGAACAGCTGCAAGGCACGCTCAGCATAGACCCAGCCTACAACAAGGGCACTAAGCTTGATCTTATCATCCCATTCAATCCACAAGCATGAAAGAAAAACTATTATCGCTGCTAGGTTTCTCGCTGCAGAGAGACAATCTTAAAACTGAAATCATATCAGGCATCACCACCTTTATCACCATGGTTTACATACTGGCCCTCATGCCAGCGATGTTTGCGCCGCTAGCCGATTACGGATTCCCTGTTCACGCTCTGTTCACAGCCACAGCCCTGTCGGCCATCGTGGGCACCCTGTTCATGGCATTCATCGCCAAGCGCCCCTTCGGTCTGGCACCTGGTCTCACCCTCAACACATTCTTTGTTGAAACGGTGTGTCTGGCTTTAGGCTACCCATGGCAGTTCGCAATCACCGCCGTGCTCATCGAAGGACTGCTCTTTGTGCTTATCTGCGTGAGTAACATGCGCCAGGTGATATTCGAGATGGTGCCCACACCACTGAAATACGCTTTTGCTGCCGGCATCGGATTCTTTATAGCCATGATAGGTTTCAAGAATAGTGGTATATTGGCCGAAGGCACCATCTTCAACCATATGGAGACACTCGTATCACCTACATCACTGCTGTTTCTGTTGGGACTGCTGCTGACAGGGCTCTTCACCGTGATACGCATCAAAGGCGGACTGCTGCTCAGCATCATCATCATCACGCTGCTTGGCTTGCCGTTCGGCATCACCGCCGTCCCCGACAAGTTGATAACACTACCACCATCTCCAGCACCACTACTGTGCCAGTTCTCGCTCGACTATCTGTTTCATCCTGATTTCTGGGTGGTAGTGATGACCATGCTCTTCTTTGATGTGTTCGACACACTGGGAACAGTAGTAGGCGTGATGGCCAGTTCAGGCATTATCCGTAAGAACGGCCGCATCCCCCACATGCGCAGCATCATGCTCAGCGATGCCCTGGCCACCGTGTCGGGTGCCTGTCTGGGCTGCAGCACCGTCACCACCTATGTAGAGAGTGCCACCGGTTTTGCCGAGGGCGGTCGTACCGGTGTATCTGCGCTTGTCACAGCCCTCTGTTTCGCACTCAGTCTGGTGTTCTCACCTTTGTTCCTAGCCATACCAGCAGCCGCCACATCACCAATCATGGTAGTGGCAGGATTCTTTCTCTTCGGCGTGGTGCGCCACATCAAACTCACGTATAATCTTGAGGCCATGCCAGCCTTCCTTTCCATACTGCTCATGACCATCACCGGTAGTATATCCGATGGTATCCTGACAGGATTGATATCGTATATCATCTTGTCATATACATACAATTTCATGGGAAAACTCAAGAAATCCAAAAGAATCAGTCAATAATACTTTTTCACGACCAACCCTCCTTGTCCTAAGAAGGGGAACTGTCCATTTCTTTGGCATAAAGAAAAAAACTAAAAGAAAAAGATGGATTAAAAAAGGAAGAACATTAAATGCTCTTCCTTTTTATTGCCAGCATGGTGAGATCATCGCTTTGTTCAGCATCGCCGACAAAACGACTCACAGCATCCGTCATGCGCTCCACTACCACATGCGCTGTCACCGCATCAGCACCATACAACTCCTGCGCCACATTAAAGATGCGTGTCTCAGTAAACTGCTGATGGTCTATATTCTCAGCCTCGGTTAGTCCGTCGGTATAAAGAAATATCAGCGTGTCGGTATCCACATCCGTCTCCTGAGGCTCAAACTTAAAGCCAGGCATTACACCAACCGGCAAGTTTGACTTGCACGACAACAGATGTTGCTTCTTCTCTTTCAAGTTGATCAGCAATGGGGCATCATGACCGCCATTACAATAATCCAGATGACCGGTTTTCAGGTCGAGCGAACCGATAAACAGGGTTACAAACATGTTTGAATCGTTCTGGTCAGACAGAGCCTCGTTCATCTGTTCCATAATCTTACTGGGCTCATCGAGATGCGACGACACGATGCGAAACAGCGTGCGCGATACCGCCATCACCAATGATGCAGGCACACCCTTGCCCGACACGTCGCCGATGGCAAAGAACAGTTTCTCATCGCGGATATAGAAGTCGAACAGGTCGCCGCCCACAGCCTTGGCAGGCGTCAGACTGCCGAAGATATCGATATCCTGGCGATCGGGATAAGGCGGATATATCTTTGGCAGCATCGACATCTGTATGTCGCTCGCCACCTTCAGCTCTCCCTCGATACGTCCCTTCTGCTCGTTCACCGTTTTCAGTTCCTCTATCTGTTGCTTCAGCGATGTCTGCATCATAGCAAACGAGTCGTGCAGATGCTTCATCTCATCACGCGTCCTAATCTGCGGCAGCGAAGCGTTTAGGTCGCCCTTGGCAATATTATCGGCTGAACGGGCAAAGTGCGTCAGCGGACGTGTGGCGCGCTTCAGAATGCTGCGGCACACCGCAAACAGCACCAGCAAGCCAAACAGCATGACACCTATAATGATAGTGGCATACTTAGCCGAACGGTTGGTAATCAGCTTGTAAGGTATCACCGTGGCCATCGACCAACCTGTACGTACTATCGGACTATAACTAACAACAAACTTAGTGCCGTCGCGATCCACCGTTCTCATGCCAGCCTTTCCGTCAATCATCTCATAGCCTATCAGGTTGTCAATACTGTCCTTCGAACTATACGAGTAGGTGAAATAGGTATCGGCCAGAATGCGGTCGCGCAGCGGGTGGGAGATATAGGTGCCACCCTTACCGATGATGTAGGTATAGGCAAAGTGATAGAAAAACGAACTGTCGTTCTCCATCTCTGCCTGCAGCTCCTGCTCGTTGTCCACATCGAGTTCCAAGGCTTTACGGTTGAACTCGATATCGTTCTTTCGCAGCAGGTCGGATACCCATTCGAGCGATATGTCGGCCGTGAGAATCGCAAAGATATGTCCCTTCTTGTCGTAGAGTGGGTGAGAGTAGGTGGTCATCATCTGCTCACCGCCACCACGATCGTAGTAAGGCTCGCTCCAGTAATTCTTCTTCAGCAACTTAGGAATCAGGTACCAGTCCATATAGTGGTACTCATAATCGGTGGTACCCAACTGCTTGGTGTATATATTATTGCCCACACCTCTGTAGGCATAAGGTGAAAACTGTTCACCCTTCTCTTTATAATAATAAGGTTCGAAAGCAACTGCAGAGCCCACGATATAGGGGTTTATCTCTAGCAGACGGCGCACGATACGATACATGTCGTCGGGCTTTCTCAACGACATCTCCACCTCGGGGATGGTATTGAAAACAGCTACTTCAACCGACTGCATCACATTATTGATGCGTTGGTTGGTTATCTCCATACGACTCTTGGCATTCTCGGTAGAGCCTAACAGCACGCCTTTGGCACCAAAATAGGTAACCATATAGGTGATGACAACAAACACCACCAGCACCGTAAGCATAATCCACATAGTAATACGGGCGTAGAGCGTACGGAAGGGCTTAAAAAATTCAGTATTTCTCATGGCTCAGTGATTTGCTTGTAAGTGATAGGTTTCTTTATCTCGCCACCTTGCAGCAGGATGCGGTTCACCAGATCCAAACCATCCGACTCAAGCATATACGTGCGCTTGCCCGTATTAGGACTCACCAGCAGGCGCAGGCACTCCTTGAGCATCCAGCGCTGAGCAGCCTCGTTGGCCGAGATGCCCGACTGGCGCATATAGAGCATCACAATGTCGAGGGTTTCCTTGGGGTGCTACAGTGCATACTCCCAGCCCCGCTTAGAGGCCCTAACGAACTTATCAACCTCGGCCCTGTGCTGCTGGTAGTATTGCTTGGTAACGTAAAGTCCATCCTCAGGAATATTACAACCGATGTCGCGCATATACAACAGCTGCTCCTTCTTCAGACGCTGACCGGCCATGATCAGTTGGTAGTACTCGTTGTAGCTCATGGCAAGCGTAGCATCGATAGCACCCGACACATATAGATTGGTATGCGACAAGAAGGGGATCCACTCGATATTCACCTTCTGACTGCGCGCCACGGCTATAGGCAGATTAGACAAGCCAATTCTGAAACAGCCCACACGCTTGCGGTCAAGACTTCTCAAACCGTACATCGGCTCGTGGGAGATAATCATCAGTGCGCTCTGCTGGAAATACTGCATCACGTTCACCAGCTCGTCGCCATTCTCAATCATCTCAATGGCAGACAACAGATGAAGAGACACATACTGACTCTCACCGCTCTTCAAACGGTTGATACCTGACCGGGAAACCGATGGATGCTTGATAATCACATTCAGTCCCTCGTCTTTATAAAAGCCCATGGCATCAGCTACATAGAATCCCGCAAACTGTGCCTGAGCAGTCCACGTAGGTGTGAAAACCAGTTGTGTTTGAGCATAGGTACTGCATATGGCGAGAATGCACAGCAGAATGGTATAGATAAATCGTTTCATAGGTAGTAACACTATTTATTCTGCTGCAAATATACAAATATTTTCAAAAATAAAGAAGATTAATTGATTTTTTCTAAAGTATAGATTAATCTGTCCTTTCAGAAAGAATATAAAGATATATTTTTGAAGAGAAACAATTGTATATAAAAAAACAAATCTCCTACGGGATTGTAGGAGATTTGTAGTGAATGATGATATTACTGGATACCGTGCTCGCGGAGCTTCTGCTGCCAACGCCATGCAGTGCGCAGGATCTCGTCGGTTGGTGTCTCGGCTTTCCAGCCCAGCACCTTATTCGCCTTATCTACATTACCCCAAACCTGCTCGATATCGCCCTCGCGACGAGGAGCATAGGTCCAGTTAACCTTCACGCCAGTGGCTTTCTCAAAGCCTTCAACAACCTCGAGGGTAGAGAGCCCCTTACCTGTACCGATGTTGAACACCTCAACAGCCTCGCACTCAGGTTTGTCGAGTACGCGCTCCATAGCCTTCACGTGAGCCTTGGCCAGATCCACTACATAGATATAGTCGCGAATACAGGTCTTATCAGGTGTGCTGTAGTCGTTACCGAAGATCTTCAACTGCTCGCGGATGCCCATGGCAGTCTGGGTAACAAAAGGAATGAGGTTCATGGGTACACCGTTAGGCAGCTCGCCGATGAGTGCTGATGGGTGAGCACCAATTGGGTTGAAATAACGCAGGATGATACTCTTGATGGGGGCACCAGAGTGGATGTAATCCTGAATGATCTCTTCGTTCACCTGCTTGGTGTTGCCGTAAGGACTCATAGCCTTCTGGATAGGTGCATTCTCAGTGACAGGCAGATTCTCAGGAGCAGGCTGACCATATACGGTGCAACTTGATGAGAAGATGATACCCTTCACGTCATACTTTGGCATAAGCTCCAGAAGATTGATGAGAGAGGTGAGATTGTTGCGATAGTAAAGCAGAGGCTTCTCTACGCTCTCACCAACTGCCTTTGAGGCAGCAAAGTGGATGATACCCTCAATCTTAGGATACTTCTTAAACACCCCCTCGAGGGCCTCCATGTCGCAGCAGTCAACCTGCTCGAAAGCAGGGCGCACGCCTGTAATCTTCTCGATACCGTCAACAACGTTGGCGTTTGAGTTCGACAGATTGTCGATGATGACTACTTCGTAGCCTGCCTCCTGCAGCTCTACGGTTGTGTGACTACCAATGAAACCGGTTCCACCAGTAACAAGGATTGTTTGTTTCATAATGCTTTAAATTATATTGATATAGTTGTCTTGAATGTTCCTTCTTGAGAGAACTCATTGAGATTGAGCGGCTGACGCGATAGGGCAAATAGGGTAGAACCCGAACCAGACATGGCGGCATAGGTGGCACCAAGTTCGTACAGGCGCTCCTTGACAGCACCCAACTTGGGATGCACAGCAAACACACTCTCCTCGAAATCGTTAGTTAGCTTGCCCCGCCACAGTTCTACTGGCAGCTGCACTACATCGCGACAGTTAAGTTCGGGGTAGTGGGGCTTAATCAGTGAGAATGCCTCACGGGTAGAAACAGGAATGTCTGGTCGAACCAGCGATAGATACCATCCTGATAATGAGAGGCTTATTGGTTCAAGTTTTTCTCCGATACCCTCAGCATAGCAAGGCTTGTTGAGGATAAAGAAAGCGCAGTCGGCACCCAGGCGGGCTGCATAGTCTATCATCTGCTGATCGGTGAGTCCTAACCCAAACATCTGGTTAAGCAGGGTGATCATAAAACCACAGTCGCTACTACCACCCCCCATTCCAGCCTGCGTAGGGATACCTTTATACAGGTGAGCATGCACACGAGGCATCTCAGGGAAGTCGGCTTTCAACAGGTTATAAGCACGAACCACCAGGTTGCGCTGCTCGTCGCCGTCGATACAGATATTAGTCACCTTCAGGTCGCAATCCACGACCGAAGGAAACGCAGAATCCATGGGCAGCACCTCAAGCGCATCCTCGATGGACACTGGGAAGAATACGGTCTGAAGGTTGTGATAACCGTCGGAGCGCTTCTCAACTACATTAAGACCCAGATTGATCTTTGCTATGGGCTTTGTTATCATTGTTCTTCTTTTTGGATTTTCCTTTGGGTTTACCACCATTCTGCGGCTTATCATCGCCCTTGGGCGTTCCGTCATTCTTGGGCGTTCCGTCATTCTTGGGCATTCCACCATTCTTAGACTTACCGCCGTTCTTGGGCTTGCCATGCCCCTTAGAGTGCCAGCGACCGTTTCGACGACTGGTAGGTTTCTTTTCGCGCTTCTTGTATTCAGGCGCCTCGCCAAGACCTTCGGGCAGAGCTACTTTCTCTACCTCTTTACCTAGGAAGTGCTCTATCGACTGGAAGCGGCACATATCGTCTTCACTCACAAAGGTGATGGCCTCACCATCACGATCAGCACGAGCAGTACGACCGATACGGTGCACATAATCCTCGCTATCTGTAGGCACATCATAGTTGATTACCAGACGGATATCATCAATATCGATACCACGGGCCACGATATCAGTAGCCACAAGCACATCGGTCTTACCAGCCTTGAAACGGAACATCGCCTCATCGCGCTCAGCCTGCGAAAGGTCAGAGTGCATCTGGTCGCAATTGATATGCATCGACTTGAGTTTGCGGGTTATCTCTTTCACGCGCTCTTTCTTACCTGAGAAGATAATCACACGCTGCAGGTCGCCACTATTAAAGATGTGCTGGATAATCTTCAGCTTCTGAGGCTCGTAGCACACGTAGGCCATCTGGCGAATCTTCTCGGCAGGCTTAGACACAGCTATCTGTATCTCCACAGGATCGTGTAGCAGCTGTACAGCCAACTCGCGGATCTTCTTAGGCATCGTAGCCGAGAACATGATGCGCTGACAACTGTCGGGCAGTTCCTTTACCAGCTTCAGGATATCGTCAATAAAGCCCATATCGAGCATGCGGTCGGCCTCATCGAGCACAAAAAACGAGCAGCGCGACAGATCGAGATTGCCTACTTTCAGATGACTCAACAGTCGGCCTGGGGTGGCTATCAGCACGTCTGCACCCATACGCATCGAGCGCAGTTCCTGATCGTAGCGGTTACCATCGTTACCACCATACACAGCCACACTACTCACATCATCCAGATAATAGCCAAAGCCCTGCATGGCCTGGTCGATCTGTTGTGCCAACTCGCGTGTGGGCGACATGATAACAGCGTTGATAGCATCCTTGGGGAAGTTGCCATCATCAAGTTCCGACAGTATAGGCAGCAGGTAAGCAGCAGTTTTTCCGGTACCAGTCTGGGCCACCCCCAGCACGTCATAACCATCCAGTATCTCAGGGATGCATTGCTCCTGGATGGGTGTCATATCCTCGAAATGCATATCATAAAGCGCATCCAGGATATTATCATTCAAATATGTTTCTTCAAATTTCATCAATTCTCAATTCTCAATTCTCAATTAGTTGGGCGCTTGTCGATAACAGAAGTATGCTATAAACACATACAGTATGTTAGGGATCCACGCTGCCAGCATGGCCGGCGTATCAGCATTGATGGCAAAGGTAGCGCTTATGGTCTGCAACAGGATATAACCGAACGACAGAGCCAAACCGATACCTAAATATAATCCCATGCCGCCCTTGCGCTTACGACTAGACAGCGACACACCAATAATAGTAAGGATAAACGAGGCAAACGAGGTGGCTATTCGCTTGTGATACTCAACCTCATACTGCACCACATTGCCCGAACCGCGCTCCAGCTGTTTAGAAATATAGTCACGCAGCTCGCTCGAAGTAAGCGTCTCCTGCTGCCCCTTCGAGAACACCAGGTCCATAGGTTCCATCTGTATCAGCGTATCGATGACAGCACCGCTTTCAATCTCCTCGCGCAAGCCCTTCAGCTTACGTATTTTATAGCTCTGGGCCTTCCAGTGATAACGACTGTCGCTGATAGAGTCATAACGAATGACAGAGGCTGTCATGTGGCTCACCAGCTTCTTATTCTCAAATTTATCGAGCGAGAAACCATAACCAGTCTTTGTAACATCGTCGTAGGTCTGGATATAAGCTATCACACCGGGGGCTACCATCAACTGCACGTTGTTAGCAGAGAGATTCTTCTTCTTGTTCTTGTACTTCGTCTCAAACTCCATTTTCACCTGATTGCCCTTAGGGATGATATAGCCACCTAAATAGAAACTCACAGCTGCTATAAGTGCAGCAGAGATCATATAAGGGCGCATCAGACGCTTAAAGCTGACGCCTGCTGCCAGCATAGCTATAATCTCACTATTGCCAGCTAACTTACTGGTAAAGAAGATAACGGCAATAAACACGAACAGCGGTGAGAAAAGATTAGCAAAGTAGGGCACAAAGTTGGCATAGTAATCAAATACTATTGCCTTGAAAGGAGCATTATTGGTAAAGAACTTATCCAGGTTTTCATTGACATCAAACACGATCGAGATAGAAATGATCAGAATGATCGAGAAGATGTAAGTACCTATAAACTTGGCTATTATGTAACGGTCGAGCCTACTTAGATAGCCGAATGGATTCAGCACCTTCAGCCATCTTAGCCATCGCAGCCAATGTCCTATCTTGCGTAATGCTTCTTTCATCGTCTTCTTCCTAATTGGTCAATGACTGAGCGTTTCCACTGTACGAAATCGCCAGCAATGATATGTTGTCGGGCATCACCCACCAAGCGCAGGTAAAATGCCAGGTTGTGTATCGAGGCTATCTGCATCGCCAACAGCTCTTGGGCCTTGAACAGATGATGCAGGTAAGCCTTAGAGTGAATGCGATCTATCTCGCAACCATCGGGATCGATAGGCGAGAAGTCGTTTTCCCATTTCTTGTTACGCATGTTCATGGTGCCCTCATAAGTGAAGAGCATGGCGTTACGACCATTGCGGGTAGGCATCACGCAGTCGAACATGTCAACACCGCGCTCAATACCCTCCAGAATGTTCTGAGGAGTACCAACGCCCATGAGGTAACGCGGACGATCCTTAGGCAATATCTCGTTCACCACTTCAACCATCTCATACATCACCTCAGTAGGCTCTCCAACGGCCAAACCACCAATAGAGGCGCCACCACCATCATTCAGTCTGCTCAGCACATCGCAAACATGCTTGGCGGCGTCCTGACGCAGGTCCTTATAGGTACAGCCCTGAACGATAGGGAACAACGTCTGCTTGTAACCGTACAGAGGCTCAGTATCATTGAAACGCTTCACACAGCGCTCTAACCAACGCTGCGTCAGGCGCAGACTGTTTTCGGCATACTTATAGTCGCTCTGTCCTGGAGGGCACTCATCAAACGCCATCATGATGTCGGCACCAATCACACGCTCGGTGTCCATCACGTTCTCTGGCGTAAAGATATGCTTAGAACCATCAATATGACTACGGAATTCGCAGCCTTCCTCACGGAGCTTACGAATACCTGTAAGCGAAAAGACCTGAAAACCACCCGAATCGGTAAGGATAGGGCGGTCCCAGGTGTTAAACTTATGCAAGCCACCTGCCTGGCGCAGAATGTCGAGACCTGGGCGCAGATACAGATGATAAGTGTTGCCAAGGATAATCTGTGCTTTCACCTGCTCGCGCAGCTCACTAAAGTGCACGCCCTTCACACTACCCACCGTGCCAACAGGCATAAAGATAGGCGTTTGTATCTGTCCGTGATCGGTGGTAATCAGTCCCGCACGGGCATCACTAGCTGCATCGGTATGTTGTACTTCAAATGTCATTACTTCAATTTTTCAACTCTTCAACCCTTCAATTTCTCCTTCTCCTCAGGAATAGTTAAATCTACAGGATGCTTCACAACCTCATCGGTCAGAACGAAATCCCATACATCCTGCACGTTCTCCACATAGTGGAAGCTGACCCCCTGCAGATACATATCGGGAATCTCAAGGATATCCTTCTCATTATCCTTACACATCACAATATCTGTGATACCTGCACGCTTGGCTGCCAGGATCTTCTCCTTGATACCGCCCACAGGGAGCACCTTACCGCGCAGCGTAATCTCACCAGTCATAGCGGTATTCTTACGAACCTTGCGCTGGGTGAGGGCAGAGGCTATCGAAGTGGCAATGGTAATACCTGCCGAAGGACCATCCTTAGGAGTGGCTCCCTCGGGAACGTGGATATGGATATTCCAGTTATCAAAGATACGGTAGTCGATGTGCAACGCATCGGCATGAGCCTTCACATACTCTAAAGCCAGTATGGCCGACTCCTTCATCACATCTCCAAGATTACCTGTCAGCGTGAGTTTAGAACCCTTCCCCTTAGAAAGAGAGGTTTCAATAAACAGAATCTCACCACCAACAGCAGTCCAGGCCAAACCGGTCACTACGCCTGCATAGTCATTGCCCTGATAGATGTCGCGATAGAAAGGAGGCTTACCAAGCAAATCTTCCAGCTCATTAGGCGTAATCTTCTTGTAGGCCTTGGATTCATCAAGCTGCAGATTATAGGCAATCTTACGCAGTGCCTTGTTGATCTGCTTCTCTAACTGGCGCACACCACTCTCACGGGTATAGCGCTCAATAATCATTTCGATGGCAGCCTTATTGAATGTAGGTTTCATACTACGAGTCTTCAAACCTGTATTCTCAATCTCACGAGGAATCAAGTGACGCTTTGCGATTTCAACCTTTTCCTCTGTAATATAACCACTTACGTCGATAATCTCCATGCGGTCGAGTAGGGGACGAGGAATGGTACTGAGATTATTAGCAGTAGCAATAAACAGCACCTTTGAAAGATCATAGTCCACATCAAGATAGTTGTCGTGGAAAGCAGTATTCTGCTCAGGATCGAGCACCTCCAGCAATGCTGAAGCTGGGTCGCCATTATGCGTATTCTGCGTCACCTTGTCTATCTCGTCGAGAATAAACACGGGATTGCTTGAGCCTGCCTTTTGGATGCTCTTAATGATACGACCTGGCATAGCGCCGATATAAGTGCGGCGATGGCCACGAATCTCTGCTTCATCATGCAAACCACCAAGCGACACACGAACATATTTGCGCTTCATCGCCTCAGCAATACTCTTTCCAAGCGATGTCTTACCAACTCCTGGAGGACCATAGAGACAGAGGATAGGCGACTTGAGGTCAGAGCGCAGCGCCAGCACGGCCAGATACTCCAAAATACGTTCTTTCACCTTCTCCATACCGTAATGCTCCTTATCGAGAATCTTCTGAGCACGCTTCAGGTTCAGGTCATCCTTGGTATATTGTTCCCAAGGTAAAGAAACCAACGTCTGCAGATAAGTGAGTTGCACATTATATTCTGGACTTTGGGGATTCAGATTATCCAGTTTATCACACTCCTTACGAAACATTTTGTGCACCTCATAGGGCCACGACTTAGCGTTTCCTCTCTTGCACAATTCGTGCTTCTCCTGCGTTTCACCATTTCCAATCTCTGCCTGCAAATTTCTAATCTGCTGCTGTATGAAATAGTTACGCTGCTGCTCATCAATATCACCACGTGTCTTATTGCGGATATCTACCTTCAGCTTCAACAAATCTATCTCGCGATTCAGGATTTTCATCAACCGGAACAGACGATTCTTAACATCGCCTTCTTCCAGCAGATCCTGCTTCTCATAGAATTCAAACGGCATATTAGTGCAAACATAGTTGACCAGCACCACGTTGTTAGAGATATTCTTAATAGCAAAAGATGCTTCTTCCGGAATGTCATCGTTCAAAGAGATGTAACTAGTAACCATATCGCGAAGACTATCACAAGCCGCCTTAAATTCCACATCCTTTTCGGCGGGAATAACATCTTCAAGAGGGCTTACAAGTCCCTGAAGATAGGGCGCCGACGACGTGATGCTATTCAATCTAAAACGTCCCAACGCCTGCACGATGGCAGTATAATTTTCATCGGGAAGCTTAAGGAGTCTTACAACTTTAGCATAAACGCCAACTTTATAAATATCAAGCTCTCCAGGAAAATCAACCTGTGGGCTAAGCTGTGACACAACACCAATAACCAGTTCTTTCTTCTCGGCTTTTTCCACCAAAGCCTTACTAGACTTACGACCTATCAAGACAGGCACCATCGTACCTGGGTGAATCACCATGCCACGCAATGGCAAGATAGGCACAGACTCTGGCGTAGAAGCGCTCATATATTCCTGAAAATCCCCTTCAATATCAGCAATCATCTGAAAGGAGGAAGTATTATTCCGTTTACTCATTTTCATAACTATTATATCGGGGTGCAAAGTTACTAATAAAAATTAAGAATTAAGTACGAATCAGCCAAGAATTAACAAATTATTAGTAACTTTGCAGCGATTATGGGTAAAAACAGCTTTCAATTCAAACAATTTACCGTCGTCCAGGACCTATGCGCGATGAAGGTGGGGACCGACGGAACTCTGCTTGGCGCATGGGCAGATGCACCTATAGGCGCTTCGCAAATTCTCGATATCGGCACGGGTACAGGCCTTATAGCACTCATGATGGCGCAACGCTTTCCAGAAGCACAGATTACAGGCATCGATATTGATGCCGATGCCACCAAGCAAGCACAGGAGAATATAGCAGCTTCGCCATTTGCTAACAGGATTATGATAAATAAAGAAGATGTTACAAAAATAACCGACAAAGCAGGGTATGACGCTATTGTATGCAATCCACCATATTTTGTAGACTCGCTCACTTGCCCACAAGACCAACGAACACTGGCCAGACATACGGTTAGTTTAACATACGAAAGTCTGATGCACACCGCTAGCCAACTGCTGAAAACTGAAGGAATCCTGTCGCTAGTTATTCCTTCAGACAACCAAGACAACGTAGAATCTGCAGCAGCTTTCGAAGGATTATTCTTAAACAGAATCTGCCTAATAAAAACTACGCCCAACAAACTTCCCAAGCGCCATCTGGTAGAATTCAGAAAGCATCCTGTAGAGCAAGTAAGATTCGAAGAGCAAGTGCTGGAAACAAGTCCTGGACAGCGTAGCGAATGGTATAACAATCTTACCAAAGATTTCTACATTAGATAAATATTTCTTGCATATTTCCAATCAATAATCAGGTTCGTTCAGAACACCGCAAAAATAGGGCACATATAATTTATTGATCGGTCTTAATCTTTTCTTCTTCAAGCACCATATTTATCATAATGACGATTCTAAATAAAAATTAGAATAGCTCCCAATTCGTAAGAGCTATTCTAAATCTTTTATTCTAAATGTATAATATGTATACTCAAATTAGAATGGCAGATCATCAGTAGAACCCTCGCCAGCAGGCTCCTGCGCTGGTGGGAATGGTGATGTAGCCTCAGAAGCAACAGCAGCTGCAACTGGAGCACCTGCTACAGGCTGCTGACCGCGAATAACGTTGTATGCACGAACATCATTATACCAACGACCATTATACTCGCGGGCATCTATATCAAACTGGATGGTGAGCTCATCACCGTTCTGGATATTGAACTGATTGATTCTATCTTCGCCAAACACGTTGAATACGCAACGCTTAGGATACTGACCCGGAACCTCCAAAACGTATTCCTGAGTCTTCCATGAGTTACCTGTACGGGCCGAAACACCTCCACGAGGCTCCATTACCGCAATGATTTTACCTGTTAATTCCATTATCTTTTTTGCTTTTATTTGTTGAATTTATCTTTTTCAGTGTGCGAAATTACTAAAAATAGTTTGAATATCACAAATTTCTCCTTTTTTTTTTGCTCATTTCAACGTTTTTTTGTAATTTTGTAACCAATAATATAATATGTAGAATAATAAAATAACTATAAACTATGCGATTTACAGTATCAAGTACCGCACTGAGCTCTAAGCTCGTTGCACTCTCGAGAGTGATTAATAGTAAAAATGCGCTTCCTATCCTGGGCGACTTTTTATTCGAAATTGAGAACAACATCCTGCATCTGACAGCCTCAGATTCAGAGAATGTGATGAAGACCCAGCTGGAGCTGACAGAGAGCGATGGTGATTTCAAATTCGCCATTGGCAATCACGACTTGCTCGAGGCTGTCAAAGGTTTCTCTGAGCAGCCAATCACCTTCGACGTGAATCAGGAACAGAGCCTGGTAAAAATCACATACCAGAACGGTTTGTTCTCACTTCCTGTTGACAACGCCGACGAGTTCCCAGCAGTGCAGCCTATCTCAGAGTTTGCTAAGAGCATCACACTGCCCAATGCACTCCTGGCCGAGAATATCAACCGTAGTATTTTTGCTACTGCTCAGGATGAGTTGCGTCCTGTAATGAATGGTATCTATTTCGACCTCACTGCCGACCACTTGGCTGTTGTAGCTTCTGATGGTCATAAGCTGGTGCGCAACAAGATCTTCACTATCAAGAGCGAAGAGCCTTCTGCTTTCATCCTGCCAAAGAAGCCAGCCAACCTGCTGAAGAACCTCTTAGGAAAAGATGGTGGCGACGTTGTAATCCGCTTTGACGAGCGCAACGCAGAAGTTAATTACGGCGATGGTATCCTGCAGTGCCGTCTCATCGAGGGCCGCTACCCCAACTATAATTCAGTGATTCCACAGAATAACCCCAATGAGGTTCGTCTGGACCGACAGACACTCCTGGCAGCATTGCGCCGCGTACAGCCATTCGCAAACGACTCAAGCAACCTGGTGCGTTTTCACGTAGAAGGCTCCACCTTCCAGTTGGATGCCGAAGATTTCGACTTCTCAAAGACAGCTACCGAACGCATGACCTGCGAATATAACGGCGTGCCAATGAGCATCGGATTCAAGGGTAATGCTTTCATCGAAATTCTTGGCAACATCGAGTGCACTGATGTCATCATCCAGTTGGCTGACTCAAGCCGTGCAGGTCTTGTTCTGCCGTCAGAGCAGCCTGAGAATCAGGAAGTTATTATGCTGATGATGCCAATGCTTATTAACGATTAAAAAGCGGGAGACAAAGGAAGTGAAACTGAATTTAACTAAACCACTGGTTATTTTTGATCTGGAAACTACGGGCCTTGACTTGGTTAAGGACCGTATTATCCAGATTTCATATATAAAGGTATATCCCGACGGACGCGAGGAACGCGGCAACGAATTGGTAAACCCAGAAAAGCCCATCGAACCAATGATTACCCAACTGACGGGTATCTCTAACGAGGATGTGAAGGACAAACCTACATTCAAGCAGATGGGTGCCACACTGGCCGAGAAATTCACCGGATGTGATTTTGCTGGATTCAACTCTAACCATTTCGATATTCCCTTGTTGGCCGAAGAATTTCTGCGCGCTGGCGTAGATTTCGATTTCAGCAAGAGCAAGATGATTGACGCGCAAACCATTTTCCACAAGATGGAGCGCCGAAATCTGGCTGCCGCCTACAAGTTCTACTGCGGTCGTAAGATGGAGGAAGACTTTGAAGCCCATCGTGCCGACCAGGATACAGAGGCTACATACCGTGTACTCATGGGCGAACTGGACAAATATGCACCAGGTGCCAATGAAGACCCAGAGAAGATGCTAGAGAACGACATCAACAAGCTAGCCGAATTCTCACGCGTTAACAATAATGTTGACTTCGCTGGCCGTATCGTATGGGCAGAGATGAAAGACCGTAATGGCAATACCCTACTCGACGAAGATGGCAATCCACGTATGACCGAAGTATTCAACTTTGGTAAGCATAAGGGAATTCCTGTAGCAGATGTGTTGCACATCGATCCGGGCTATTACAGTTGGATACTCTCTGGCGACTTCACGTATAATACCAAACAAGTGCTTACCAGAATTCGTTTACGCGAGTCAAAACTTAACGGATGAACAGGAAAACTTGTTTAATCACACTGACACTGCTTGCAGTTCTTGGAATACATGCCCAAGAGCTGCAAGTTAAGGTTAGTGTGAACCATAGTCAGATACAAGGCACTGATGCCAGCGTCTTTGAAAACCTGCAACAGACCATCGAGCAGTTTATGAATGAACGCTCCTGGACCGACTTGCAGTTTCAGCAGAACGAACGCATACAGTGCAACATAAACTTGACTGTAAACAAGTATCTCCGCGATGAAAATCGTTTTGAATGCACTGCACTCATACAAGCCAACCGTCCGGTATTCAATGCTGATTATACCACTACATTATATAATAATAGGGATGCCAGTTTTAACTTCAACTTTCAACTGTTCGATCAGTTGAACTTTGCTGAAGAGAATATCGACAACCAACTGACTGCCCTACTCGCCTACTACGCCCTACTGGTGATTGGCATTGACCTCGACAGTTTCTCGCCCATGGGTGGCACAGACGTACTGCAGCGTTGCTTGGTATTAGTAAACAATGCACAGAATCTGGGCTTCACCGGCTGGAAATCATTCGAGGACAACAGAAATCGGTTTGCCATCATCAACGATTATATGGACGAGTCGCTGAAACCCTTCCGCCAGTTGCAATACGACTACTATCGTAAAGGGCTAGACGAGATGGCCAATAATAGCGAACGTGGACGCACAGAGATAACAGCGGCCTTGGAGAACGATCTGCAACAGGCCCATGAAAACAAACCGCTGAGCCTGCTGCCACAGATATGGACCGACTATAAGAAAGACGAACTGTCCAGCATCTACAAAGGTAAAGGCACACAGAAAGAGAAACAGCGCATCTACAATTTGCTGATGGGGCTCAACGCCTCGCAAAACAATAGTTGGGAACTAATTACCAAATAAAGAGAATTATGCTTAAGCATTTATATATCAAGAACTTCACGCTGATTGACGAACTGGACATCTCGCTCTACGAGGGTTTTTCGGTCATCACAGGTGAGACTGGAGCCGGTAAGAGTATTATACTAGGTGCCATCGCATTGCTATTGGGTCAGCGTGCCGACTCTAAAACTATCAAGCAAGGTGCTGACAAATGTGTCATCGAAGCACATTTTGACTTGTCACGCTATGGCATGGAGACATTCTTCACCGATAATGATATCGAGTATGATGCCGACGACTGTATCATACGCCGTGAACTGACAGCTGCCGGCAAGAGTCGTGCGTTCATCAACGACACACCAGTAGCCCTCTCTATGCTCAAGGAACTGGGCGACCAGCTAATGGATGTGCATTCGCAACACCAGAACCTGTTGCTGAATAAGCAAGACTTCCAGATGGAAGTGGTAGATATTATTGCTGATGATGCCACACAATTAGCCAATTATCAGCAAATATATACTGCCTATCAAGCCACAGAAAAGGAACTGGCTGAGCTGATAGCAGCTATAGAACGCAATCGTGACAGTCGCGATTTCCTGCAGTTCCAGTATGAAGAACTGTTCAACGCCCAACTCATTAAAGGCGAACAGGAAGAACTGGAGCAACGTAGCGACACCATGGAGCATGCTGAGGACATCAAGAGTGCACTATATACCACCGACAATGCCCTTTCGGCCGAACAGAATGGCGTCATTGAATCCCTTCGCTCATCACTGTCAGCTTTGCATAGCATAGAGAATGTCTATCCCGGTGTCATCGACTTGATACAGCGCATCGACAGCAGCTATATCGACCTCAAGGATATTGCCCACGAAATCTCTGACATGCTGGAGTCAGTGGATTTCAATCCAGCCGAACTAGATCAGGTGAACAGTCGATTGGATAGAATATATGAGTTAGAAAAGAAATATCATGTTGATAGTGTAGAGGCACTGATTGAGAAGCGCGACAACCTGCAACAGCAACTGCAAGCCATCGAGAATGGTGATGAGTCACTCGACGAAATAAAATCGCGCCTCAAGCAGCAGGAAGCTCAGGCTCATAAGGAGGCTGAGAAACTTACCAAGCTCCGCATCAAGGCAGCTAAGAAAATTGAGGAAGAAATGCAGCAACGCCTGATACCACTCGGCATGCCACATGTACGCTTCAGCATACAACTGTCAGCAACTGAACTTGGTATAAATGGTGCAGACAGAGTTTCATTCCTTTTCAGCGCCAACACCTCCACCCCACTCCAACCTGTTTCGCAAGTGGCTTCTGGCGGTGAGATAGCACGCGTCATGCTGTCGCTGAAAGCGATGATCAGCGGCGCCGTGAAGTTGCCCACTATCATTTTCGATGAGATTGACACCGGTGTCAGCGGAAAGACTGCTGAGATGATGGCACAGATCATGAAAGAAATGGGCGGTCATGGCCGACAAGTTATCAGCATCACGCACCTACCACAGATTGCTGCCTTGGGCTCAGTGCATTATAAGGTAGAGAAAAATGAAACAGCCAATGGCACCACTAGCAAGATGCGACAGCTTGATACTGATGAACGCGTACGCGAGATAGCACAGATGCTGAGTGGTAGCGATGTATCAGAGGCTGCCATTCAGAATGCTAAAGAATTACTCAAGAAATAACAATAAAACATGAAATCAATAGAAAATACAATCAGAATTGATAAGAAATTTATCATCAACAGTATCAAGGTTTTCCTTGTATTCGCTTATTCGTTTATGCCTTTACTATCTAATGCCCAACCTAGCTGGGTAAAAAAAGCGACTAAGTCTGTGTTCACCTTAAAAACCTTTGCTGACGACGGGTCACTTATCGGTAGCAGCAATGGTTTCTTTACAGGCAGCAATGGTGAGGCAGTCAGCAACTACACTCCGTTCAAGGGTGCAAGCCGCGCTATTGTCATTGATGCTTCAGGCAAGGAGTTACCTGTAGTAAGCATCATAGGTGTCAATGATATGTACGATGTTGCGAAGTTCCGTGTCAATGGAAAGACGCAACCTCTTGCCATTAGTAGTGCTTCGGCAACTGTAGGCAGTCAGGCTTGGCTGTTACCCTACCACGAAGTAAAGAACGTGCCTGCAGGCGCCATACGCAAGGCAGAGACCTTCCAAGGCGAATACGATTACTATACCATAGCACTCACCATGCCTGCCAACACCGTCAGCTGTCCCCTTTTCAATCAGACTGGCGAGGTTATCGGTTTGATGCAGCAGCCTGCCTCGGATAAAGACACGCTCAACTATGCCGTGAGCGCACGCTTTGCTGACTCACTTAAGATTTCAGGCTTCGGCATGAATGAGTCAACCTTGTTGCAGACTAAGATTAAGAAGGAGCTACCCGATAATATCAAGGAGGCTGTGCTGGCCCTTTACATGGCTCAGACACGTCAGGATTCTGCCGCTTATGTCACACTGATTGAAGATTTTATCCAGAAGTTCCCAAATGCAGCTGATGGATATATGTATCGCGCCCAGTTAAAGGCTGCACAGAATGATTTTGCAGCAGCTGACAGAGACATGGAAACAGCCATCAAGAACGCTACACAGAAAGACGATGTTCATTATAATTATGCCCGTATGATCTACAACAAGATGATTTTCCAGGCTGATGTGGCTTACGACAAATGGACATTCGAAAAAGCGCTCGAAGAGGTTCGCACTGCGTATGCACAGAACCCACAGCTGATGTATCGACAGATGGAAGCCAACATTCTGTTTGGTCAGAAGAAGTATGCCGAAGCTTATGATATCTACAATGAACTTTCGGGCACCAACCTTAAGAGCGCCGAACTTTATTTCAGTGCAGCGCGATGCAAGGAGATGCTCAAAGATACCACAGCTATGCTGGCATTGATGGACAGCGCCATGTGCACCTTCAGTAAGCCATATCTCAAAGAGGCAGCCCCTTATCTCTGGTCGCGCGCCCAGGCTCGTCTTCAAGCCAAGAAGTATCGCGATGCTATTGCTGACATGAACGACTACGAAGAGCTCATGAAGGCAAATGTAAACGACAATTTCTACTATATCCGTCATCAGGCAGAGATAGAAGGACGCCTGTATCAGCAGGCACTCAATGACATCACCCGCGCTATTGTGATGAATCCTAAAGAGACTTTCTATTATGCAGAAAAAGCTTCACTTGAAATTCGTGTAGGTATGTACGACAATGCTATTGCCACCGCCAAAGAGAGCTTGGCAGTAGATGCCAGTGATAGCGACGGCTATCTGTTCTTAGGTGTGGCTCAATGCCTGAAGGGCAACAAGAAGGAGGGAATACAAAACCTGCAGAAAGCCAAGGAAATGGGCAATCTGCAGGCCGATAATTTGATTGAGAAATACAAGTAACCGTTAGAAAGGTAACGGTTCGTTCGGATCTGACGGAGGCAACGGTGGGTTGTCTCCGTTTATTTTTGAACCTAGAATCTCACCACCACCCATAGGTGCACGGTTTTCAATAACTTTATCCTCTGGATTCTCAAAACGCGTAAACTCACCACGGAATGTCAGTAGCACATCACCTGTGGCACCTTTACGGTGTTTAGCAATGATGATCTGTGCCATACCATGCAGGTCACGACCATTGTCATCCTGATAGATATGATAATACTCCGGACGGTGAACGAACAGTACCATGTCGGCATCCTGCTCGATGGCTCCCGACTCACGCAAGTCACTCAACTGTGGACGCTTTCCTTCCAAGCCCTCACGACTCTCGACACCACGGTTAAGCTGACTTAGTGCCAGAATAGGAATATTCAACTCCTTAGCCAGTCCCTTCAACGAACGCGAAATGGTTGACACCTCTTCCTGACGGCTACTGAAACGCATGCCGTTAGCATTCATCAGCTGAAGGTAGTCAATCATAATCAGTTTCACACCATGCTCACGCACCAGTCGGCGGGCCTTTGTACGCAACTCGAATACAGAAAGACCTGGTGTGTCATCGATATAAAGTGGAGCTCCCAGCAGTTTATTGATATTCTTATCCAATCGTTCCCATTCGTCGCGCTGCAACTGTCCGTTCAGAATCTTCGAACCTTGAATTTCACAAGCATTTGAAATCAATCGGTTCACCAACTGAACGTTCGACATCTCAAGAGAGAAGAAAGCCATAGGCGTACGGATATCAGCAGCAATATTCTTGGCCATCGACAAAGCAAACGACGTCTTACCCATCGCAGGACGTCCGGCGATAATAACCAAGTCTGATGCCTGCCAACCACTGGTCAGATCGTCAAGCTTGAAGTAGCCCGTTGACACACCAGTCAGTCCGTCGGTATTCTTAGCAGCATCCTGAATGCCTTTTACAGCCAACGAAATCACTGGGTCGATAGCTGTATAATCCTTCTTCATATTATGCTGTGAAAGCTCAAAAAGCGAGCCCTCAGCTTCCTGCATCAAATCCTCTACATCGATGGTGTCATCAAAGGCTTTGGTTTGAATCATACTAGCGAAAGATATCAACTGTCGAGCCAGTGATTTCTGTGCGATGATATTAGCATGATACTCGATATTGGCTGATGATACTACACTCGAACTCAACTCAGCCACGTAGCCAGGACCACCAACCTGTTCCAGATTTCCCGACTTAGCCAACTGATCGGTCACAGTCAGGATATCAACAGGCTTCTCTTCCATACTCAGGTCGCGAATAGCGGCATAAACCATCTGGTTGCGAGGTTCATAGAAACTTTCAGGACGCAGTATCTCACATACCACGGCATATGCATCCTTATCTATCATGAGCGCTCCCAGCACGGCTTTCTCTATCTCCAAAGCCTGTGGTTGCAGGTGTCCGAAAGTAGGATCCACGAGCTGATTATTACTCTTTCTTCTTCTATTTGTTTGTTCTGCCATTTTTATATATTGACAATTTTACTTTTATCTATAATGATTATTTCTCTTTCAAAACAGGTAATGAAAGGTGATAGCGAACAGCCAGGAAACGAATCATGCAGGTGACTATGAAACTCACTACAGCACTGATCTCTGCTGCCAATCCGAGTTCGTCGAGCCCCCAATAGGCCACACCTCCAACTACGCATGCCATGGCATATATCTCCTTATGAAATATCACCGGCTCATTATTCAGCAACACATCACGAATCACACCACCAGCAGAACCTGTTATGCAACCCATGATGATAGCCACCCAGAAAGGCTGCCCGAAAGCTAGACTCTTCTGTATACCGGCTATGGTAAAGAGCGCCAAACCCAAGGTATCAAATACAAACCACGCATTCTTCAGCGGCTCCATCCACTTACCAAATACAACAACTGTAAGCAGTGCTACAGCAGTACATATCAGATAGATGGCGTTAGTCATCCAGAAAGGTGTGGTGCCCAGCATCACATCACGAATGGTACCACCACCGATAGCAACAGCCACGCCACACACATAACCGCCAAACCAATCAAACTGCTTGGCAGCGGCATGCCTGATGCCTGATATTGCAAAGGCAAATGTACCTAATAACTCTATTAACTTAATGATAAACTCCTGATCCATTATTCTACTATTTAGTCTTCGTATCGTTTTCCCCAATAATTCACCATGCGCTGGTACATCTTCTCCTCTGCCGGATTATGCTGTCCGTGCCAGATGCGCTCATCTTTCAGCGAATCGGGCATATACTGTTGAGGCGTAAAGTGCCCCGCATAATCATGCGGATATTTGTAACCATCATGATAACCCAAATCTTTCATCAACTGCGTGGGCGCATTGCGGATAGGCAGCGGTACAGGCTGATTACCAGTACGACGCACCAGATCGAGCGCTGCATCAACACCCAGATAGGCACTATTACTCTTAGGCGAAGTGGCAAGATACACCGTAGCTTCAGCCAAAGGAATCCTACCTTCAGGCCAGCCTATCTTCATCACTGCGTCGAAGGCTGCATTAGCCAGCAACAAGGCATTAGGATTAGCTAATCCTATGTCCTCAGAAGCACTGATAACCAGGCGACGGGCAATGAACTGCGGATCTTCTCCCCCCTCAATCATACGCGCCAACCAATAAAGAGCTGCATCTGGGTCGCTACCACGAATACTCTTAATAAAAGCCGATATGATGTCATAGTGCATCTCGCCATCCTTATCGTAAGCCAACGGATTCTGTTGCAGGCGATTCACTACCATCTCATCCGTAATCACCACCTCGTCCTCTACTTCAGCTTCGACAACCAACTCTAATATATTCAGCAACTTACGCGCATCTCCTCCACTGTATCTAAGCATCGCATCAGTCTCTTCCAACTTGATATTTCGCTCTTTCAAAACAGCATCGGTATGAATAGCTCTGTCCAGCAGTTTCAGCAAGTCATCTTTCTGAAGTGACTTCAGGACATACAACTGGCAGCGCGACAACAGAGGCCGTATCACCTCGAACGAGGGGTTCTCGGTAGTGGCACCTATCAGCGTTACAATTCCCTTTTCTACAGCCCCCAGCAATGAGTCTTGCTGAGATTTCGAAAAGCGGTGTATCTCATCAATAAATAATATAGGTGATGCCTCATTAAAGAAACGTCCTTTCTGTGCTTTTTCAATCACTTCGCGCACATCTTTCACACCGCTTGTCACGGCCGAAAGTGTGTAAAAAGGCGTTTCCAGTTTATGAGCAATGATTTGAGCCAATGTTGTCTTACCCACTCCGGGAGGTCCCCAGAGTATAAACGAAGGTATGCGTCCTGCGTCAATCATTTTACGCAGGACAGCCCCCTCACCCACCAAATGTTCCTGTCCGATATACTCATCTAAGGAGCGAGGACGAAGTCTTTCAGCTAATGGTTGTGCCATATTCGGGCACAAAGTTACGCTAAATTGCGAAAATTACAAAAAATAATGGCCAAAAACTTGCGAATAAAAAATAAAGTGGTTACATTTGCACCAAAATTAGGAGAATAATATGGCAAGAACAAAACAACAGATGCCGGAGAGTAATCCGTCATTATCAATTAAGTCAGTAACAAAGAGTAGTGTTTGGGACATTCAGGAGAATGATGTGTTCCGTATGTGGGAGGCAGCTTGTAAGGATGCCGAAGTGAAGGAAAACGTCAAGCACTACATACAAATTTTCAAAAGTGCATTTTTTATCGAGGATCTTCGCGATGACTCAGCCCCTGTCCGCAAGAGCTATGAAGGTCGTGGTTACAAAGTAGCCACCATCAAGTTCGACGACAGCATGAAGTTTATCTGGGCTATCAAGAAGCGCCCCATCTCTCGCGTCACCGATCTCACCTATGAGAACATTCGTCACATCACAGCCACACAGTTGCTCGAGGTTATCGATCGTAACTTTGGCGGCGGTTGGGACTCACTCTCACAGTCAATCCAGGATATCATCCAGAGCGGTTTCGACATCTCTACCACAACACTTCCAAAGGATCGCCTGCATAAGAAAGGTGGTATGTACGACAAGAAGGTAGAAGATGGCTACGAGGTGCTCGAAGTGCCCAAGGGTGGCTGGGTTGAGGCCATCTTTGCTAAACTCAAGCCCGAGGAGATTAAGCTTCGCATGCAGGTTCGCAACGGCGATGATGATGGCGACTTCGACGAGGACGATGATTCTGACGTTATCGTAGAGGACAACTACAGCTCGCATGATGAAGAAGACGAGGAGGTAGAGGGTCCAAATGATGATGACATCAATGAGGACAACTACTCAACGATGATGGATCTTGGCAACGACTCTGATGAGGAGAATGCTGAGCTCATCGACTTCGCTGATGAGTAAGTTTCGCAAAAGAGCTTATCCTAATCAACAATCCCAATAAAACTAAAACCTATTATGATGATTCCTCAAGTATTCTGGCTGGTGCCCATCGCATCGATAGTGGCATTAGGCATGGCGTATTATTTCTTCACTCAAATGATGAAAGCCGATGAGGGTACGCCACGAATGAAAGAGATTGCGCTCTATGTGCGCAAAGGTGCTATGGCTTATCTCAAGCAGCAGTACAAAGTAGTAGGCGTAGTGTTTGCTGTGCTATGTGTATTGTTTGCTGTCATGGCCTACGGACTGAATGTCCAGAACCCATGGGTACCATTTGCCTTCCTTACAGGCGGTTTCTTCTCGGGTCTGGCAGGTTTCTTTGGCATGAAGACGGCTACTTATGCATCAGCTCGCACAGCTAATGCAGCCCGCGAGAGTTTGAATGCCGGCTTGAAGATTGCTTTTCGTTCGGGTGCTGTCATGGGACTCACCGTTGTAGGTCTTGGTTTGCTCGACATAGCCATCTGGTTCGTAGTGCTTAACCACTTCGATGCAGATGGTCTTGTGTCTATAACCACCACCATGCTTACTTTTGGTATGGGCGCTTCAACTCAAGCGCTTTTTGCACGTGTAGGTGGTGGCATCTATACCAAAGCCGCCGATGTGGGTGCTGATATCGTTGGAAAAGTGGAAGCTGACATCCCCGAAGACGACCCGCGAAATCCTGCAACGATTGCAGACAACGTGGGCGATAATGTGGGTGATGTGGCAGGCATGGGTGCCGACCTTTACGAAAGCTATTGTGGCTCTGTGCTCAGCACAGCAGCTTTAGGAGCAGCCGCCTTTGGTGTGGCAGGGCTCGACATCCAACTCAAGGCGGTCATAGCGCCGATGCTCATCGCTGCTGTGGGTGTATTCCTTTCTCTGTTAGGCATTTTCCTTGTTCGCACGAAGGAAGGCGCCTCTATGAAGGATCTGCTCCACTCGCTCTCAGTGGGCACTAACGTCAGTGCCATCCTGATTGCTGCAGCTACTTTCTGCATCCTCTACCTGCTAGGTATTGACAACTGGCTGGGCCTTTCGTTCTCAGTCATCTCAGGTCTGGCTGCAGGTGTTATTATCGGACAGGCAACCGAGTATTACACCTCTCACAGCTACAAACCCACCCAGCGCATTTCTGAAGCTGGACAAACGGGAGCTGCCACTGTTATTATCAAAGGCATTGGCACAGGTATGATCTCTACCTGCATCCCTGTCATCACCATTGGTGTGGCTATCATGCTCAGCTATCTATGTGCCAACGGGTTTGATCTCTCCATGTCGTCGGCCTCATTGGCTCATGGACTGTATGGTATAGGTATTGCCGCCGTTGGCATGTTGTCAACCCTTGGTATCACGCTGGCCACAGATGCATACGGCCCTATTGCCGATAATGCGGGTGGCAATGCTGAGATGTCAAGTTTAGGTGAAGAGGTTCGTCATCGTACCGATGCACTCGACGCCCTTGGCAACACTACAGCAGCTACAGGCAAGGGATTTGCCATTGGTTCAGCAGCACTCACCGCTCTGGCACTGCTAGCATCTTATATCGAAGAAATAAAGATAGCCATGACACGTGCAGGCGTTATGATAGAGAACGTAAAAGGCGACCTCATTATAGCAGCTGATGCCAGCATCCCTGACTTCATGAACTTTTTCCAAGTGAATCTCATGAACCCCAAGGTAATCGTTGGTGCCTTTGTTGGCGCCATGGCAGCATTCCTATTCTGCGGCATGACCATGGAGGCTGTAGGCCGTGCTGCAGAGAAGATGGTGCAAGAGGTTCGTCGCCAGTTCCGAGAGATAGCAGGCATTCTGGAAGGCACAGGCACTCCCGACTATGGTCGCTGCGTGGAGATTTCCACCCGTGCAGCTCAGCATGAGATGGTAGTACCCTCTATTCTGGCCATATTGATTCCAATCATCGTTGGTTGCGTGCTGGGTGTAGCTGGTGTACTAGGACTGCTGGTAGGCGGTTTGGCTGGTGGATTCACACTGGCTGTGTTCATGGCCAATGCAGGCGGAGCCTGGGATAACGCCAAGAAGAATATCGAGGAGGGCAACTATGGCGGTAAGGGTTCGTTTGCCCATAAAGCCTGCATCGTAGGTGATACCGTAGGCGATCCCTTCAAAGACACATCAGGTCCGTCGCTCAACATTCTGATCAAGCTGATGTCTATGGTCAGCATTGTGATGGCAGGACTAACTGTAGCATTTATGTAATAAGAAATAATGAAACTACTACTCACTACATTCATCTTCTGGCTTTGTTGCACCACTGGTGCACAAGGCCAGACTTTTAGTTCTCAGTCCATCCCTGACAGTGTATGGACCACCATGCAAGGCAAAACCTGGCACAACAATCCCTACATCAGTCGGGATGATTTGCGCTATCTGCGTATTTCTCATTACGACCTTGAGGGACGTACCCATGTGGGCGAACTCATCTGCAACAAGCTCATTGCTGGTAAACTTATCGCCATCTTTCGCGAGCTGTATAAAGCCCACTACCCTATCCAGCAGATGAGACTACCCGACAATTACGATGCTAGCGACGAGCGCCAAATGCGCGCCAACAACACCAGCTGCTTTTGTTATCGCAATATGTCGGGTTCCAAGAATCTGTCTAAGCACGCCCGTGGCTTAGCCATCGACATCAATCCACTTTATAACCCTTATGTACGGCATAGCAAAAAAGATGGCAGCCTGATTGTAGAACCAGAAACTGCCAAGAAGTATGCTGACCGTAAGGCCGATTTCCCTTATAAGATTACGCGTAGCGACTTATGCTACAAGCTGTTCATACAACATGGTTTCAAATGGGGTGGCGCCTGGCGGACACTAAAAGACTACCAGCATTTCGAATTCAGCGGGCAGTAGTCTGCTTTGTGTAAGCATCCATCACACGAAAACCATAGTCCAATAATGCGGTAGATTCAGTGAATCGCGTCGCATGTTTTTTGCTGTTAAGAAGCACCAGCATTAGGGTATGGGCATTCTTTGTAGCCGCTGAGGCCAGACAGTAACCTGCCTGATATGTGAAACCTGTCTTAATGCCGATACAGCCTTCATAGGTGTGCAACAAGGCATTCGAGTTGCGGCATTGCATGTGTCGCCCATCCGTCAACGGGATATCTCTTTCAGCGGTGCCAACAATGCTTGCAAACATACTGTCGCGCATGGCATAACGCGCCAACTTTATCAGGTCGGCAGCACTGCTATAATTATTGTTGTTTGGCATTCCATTAGGATTAGCAAAATGCGTACTGTCCATCCCTAGATATTGCGCTTTTTGGTTCATCAATTCATAGAATCGCAGCGTATCGCCAGCCACATGCTTAGCAAGTGCATAGGCGGCATCATTATCGCTCACCATCATCATCTCATAGATAAGCTCGTGCATCACATAACCCTGCCCCAGTCGTACGCGTGAGTCCTTGTTGATATACACATCCTCAGTAATGTCGATACTGTCGCTCAGATTGCCTTTCTCTAATGCCAGCAACGCAGTCATCATCTTGGTTATCGAAGCCATATACCTGCGCTCAAAGCCGCACTTCTCGCTAATCACGATACCAGTAGAATCATCTACCAACATCCAGGCATCGGCAGTAAGCGAATCCAGTTTCGAACGCCCCTCAATCGAGTCTGGATTCAGCACCTGTCTCAGCGTAGTTGTATCTATCTTTCCTATTATTTCCAACCGCGCCTGCTCGGGGCTAATTGATGCCTGAGCATCTTTTCCGCCAAACCTACACGATGACAGCATCATTGATATTATCGATATTGCTGCTGTTATATATGTCTTTTTCATCTACCAAACTTATAATTTTACATAATTTTGCCCGCAAAGATACACATTTTTTCGTTAAAACCATCTGAATTAAATCATTTTTACCTAACTTTGCAAACGAATATGGAAAAGATAATACTTGGCATAGATCCTGGAACCAACCTCATGGGTTATGGTTTGCTGAAAGTAGTAGATGGAAAAGCGCAGATGATGACCATGGGCGTCATCGATTTGCGTAAGTTTCCCGATGCCTACCTCAAACTAGGGCATATCTTTGAGCGCGTAACAGGTATCATCGACGGATTTCTGCCCGACGAGATGGCCATCGAAGCGCCGTTCTTTGGCAAGAACGTACAGTCTATGCTCAAGTTAGGACGTGCTCAGGGCACGGCCATTGCTGCAGCTGTTCATCATGGTGTGCCCATTCATGAATATGCGCCAATGAAAATCAAGATGGCACTTACCGGCAATGGTGGTGCCTCGAAAGAGCAAGTAGCAGGTATGTTGCAACGCCTGCTCAAGATACCCAATGAAGAGATGGGCAAGTATATGGATGCTACCGATGCTCTGGCAGCTGCCTATTGCCATTTCTTGCAGATGGGGCGTCCTGAAAGTCCCGTAAAATATCGCGGTTGGAAAGACTTCATAAACAAGAACCAAGATAAAGTAACAAGGAGGTAATCGTTGAAGTATGAAGACAATTGAACTGAAGAACGCAAAAGCAAGGAAGCCTGAATGGAACCTGGCCGAGCCAGTAAACTTCTATCTTGATGAGGGCGAGCATTTGGCCATTACAGGTCGTAATGGTTCAGGCAAGAGTATGCTGGTTGACATGATTACTGGCAAGCATCCTGTTTTTCCAGGCATGATCAGTTATTCTTTCACAGAGCCGTATAACAATATCAAGCATATCACGTTTCGCGACTCTTATGGTGGCGATAACGATCGTACCTACTTCCTGCAGCAACGTTGGAATCAGATGGAAATTGACGAGGAGACACCTACCGTTGGCGACAAACTTGAAGAGGCATTCCTACTCTCTGGAGATGACACACCTGAACGTCGTGCCTTTCAGAAGCATTTGTACCAGTTGTTCCATCTCGAAGAATTACTCGACAAGTACATTATACTCCTGTCAAGTGGTGAATTGCGCAAGTTCAAGTTGGCCTCTAATCTTTTCACACATCCCAAAGTGCTCATCATTGAGAATCCATTCCTTGGACTTGATGCAGAGACACGCGACCAGGTAAGGGAACTGCTCAGAAAACTGGCTACCGAACAGGGTATCCAACTCATACTGGTGCTTGCTAAAAAAGACGAGGTACCCGACTTTATAACGCGTGTTATCAAGCTTGATGCCATGCGCTTTGTTTCAGAGCTGAAAGTACGCACAGAGTTTGCTATCGAGCACTGTCCTTTCTCGGTTGAGGTTAAGAAGAATACAAATATTCCTCCTATTCCCGAAGAGATTATTCGATTCAATAATGTTACCATACGTTATGGCGAACGTACCATCTTAAGCGACTTGAACTGGGTGGTACTGCGTGGCGAGCACTGGTCGCTATCCGGTCAGAATGGCGCAGGAAAGTCCACCCTACTCTCCTTGGTATGTGCCGACAATCCACAGGCTTATGCCAACGATATATCATTGTTTGGCCATAAGCGTGGTTCTGGAGAAAGTATCTGGGATATCAAGAAGCATATCGGATATGTGTCGCCAGAGATGCATCGCAGTTACAAACAGAACATCCCAGCCCTGCAGATTGTGGCTAGCGGACTGAAAGATACCATCGGTCTCTATACACACCCCACGCAGCAAGAGCGTGATATCTGCATAGAATGGATGAACCTTTTCGGTATAAAACATCTGGCCGATCGCAAATTCCTTGAGATGTCGAGTGGCGAACAGCGCTTGGTATTGCTGTCGCGTGCATTTGTAAAGAGCCCCGACCTGCTCATTCTCGACGAGCCGCTGCATGGTCTCGATCTGTGCAATCGCAACATGGTAAAAGCCATTATCGACCGCTATATGTTTGAGAAGCCTGATTGCACACTTATCTTCGTTACACATTACGAAAATGAGTTACCAAATTGCATTGATAACTCATTATATCTGAAACGAAACTAATCGCTGGCTTTATTTCTCCATCAGTGCCGCTGTTCTCACACGAGACAGCGTCTCTGGTGTCATCTGCAGATAGCTGGCAATGTAAACCAAGGGTGCACGCAGTACCAACTGTGGCTGATTCTTAACCAACTTCTGATAGCGGTCCTGAGCACTCTCAAAGCGCAGCATGTCGGCATGGTGCTGACTCAAGATCAAACTCTCCTCCAATATCTTACGATACAGGATCTGTATGTTAACACTCTTCATGGCTACAGCCTCCAGGTCAGCCTTTGGCAGGGCTATAAGGATGGTTGGTTCGAGTGCTTTAATCTGCAACTGTGAAGGCTGCTCGCGAAACAGGCTCTCGATACACATCACAATGCTATTCTCGGTAGCCATATACTCAGTCAGTTCCTTATCATTCTTGAAATAGAATTGGCGCACAAGACCGCGAACTACCCAATAGATATTGGTACAAACCTCGCCCTCTTTCAGTATCATCTCATTCTTAGCGAACTTCATAGGTACGAGGATGCTCTCGAGCAAGTCGAGCTCATCGTGCGTCATTGTACTATAACGGCGGGCTAATTCTCTTGCCACGTCACGAGTTGTCAAGCTAACATTTGCCATAGATTATTGTTGTTTTTAGTCTAACTTCAATACAGCGAGGAATGCCTTCTGGGGCACTTCCACGTTACCAATTTGTTTCATACGTTTCTTACCTCTCTTCTGCTTCTCCAGCAGTTTGCGCTTACGGCTCACGTCACCACCATAACACTTAGCAGTAACATCCTTACGCACCTGCTTTACAGTTTCGCGTGCAATGATCTTTGCACCGATGGCAGCCTGAATAGCAATATCAAACTGCTGACGAGGAATCAGCTCCTTCAGCTTCTCGCACATACGACGACCAAAGGTTACAGCATTGTCCTGATGCGTCAGTGTAGAGAGGGCATCCACAGGCTCACCATTCAGCAGAATATCCAGCTTAGCCAACTTTGATGGACGGAAACCGTCGATATGATAATCAAATGAGGCATAGCCCTTGGATACCGACTTCAACTTGTCATAGAAGTCAATCACAATCTCGCCCAATGGCAGCATGAAATGGAGCTCTATACGGTTACCACTCACGTACTGCTGGTCCAACAGTTCACCACGCTTGTCCAAACATAGCGTCATAATAGGACCAATATAGTCGGCTGCTGTAATAATCGATGCACGGATGTAAGGTTCCTCAATGCGCTCAATCATCGTCTGATCGGGCAGTCCAGAAGGATTGTGCACCTCCTTCACCTCACCCTGCTTGGTATAGCACATATAGCTAACGTTGGGCACGGTGGTGATTACATCCATATCAAACTCACGATCCAATCGCTCCTGAATAATCTCCATGTGCAACAAGCCCAGGAATCCACAACGGAAACCAAAGCCCAGTGCTACAGAGCTCTCAGGCATGAATGTGAGCGAAGCATCGTTCAGTTGCAACTTCTCAAGAGAAGCACGCAAGTTCTCATAGTCGGTAGGATCAATAGGATAAACACCAGCAAACACCATTGGCTTAACCTCTTGGAAGCCCTCAATGGCCTTTTCGCAAGGTGCTGCCACATGGGTAATAGTATCACCCACCTTTACCTCCTTAGAGTTTTTGATACCACTGATGATGTAACCCACGTCGCCAGTCTTCAGCTCTTTACGGGATATCATATCCATCTTCAGCACACCAATCTCGTCGGCATCATATTCCATACCTGTATTAAAGAACTTCACGTGATCGCCGGTCTTAATAGAGCCATTCACAATCTTGAAGTATGCAATAATACCACGGAACGAATTGAATACCGAATCGAAAATCAAAGCCTGCAGTGGTGCCTTCTCATCACCCTCTGGGTGTGGTATCTTCTCCACCACGGCATTCAGTATCTCCTCTACGCCCTCACCAGTCTTACCAGAGGCACGGATGATATCCTCACGATCACAACCTATCAGGTCGATAATCTCATCCTCTACCTCATCAGGCATGGCACTGGGCATATCAATCTTATTGATAACAGGGATAATCTCCAAGTTATGGTCGATGGCCATATAGAGATTCGAAATAGTCTGTGCCTGTACGCCCTGAGTAGCGTCAACCACCAGCAATGCGCCTTCGCAAGCAGCAATAGAGCGGCTCACTTCGTATGAAAAGTCCACATGTCCCGGGGTGTCAATAAGGTTCAGAATATATTTCTCTCCCTTATAAGTGTATTCCATCTGGATGGCGTGACTCTTAATCGTAATACCACGTTCACGCTCCAGATCCATATCATCAAGCATCTGTCCCTCAGTAACCTGAATGGTTTTTGTGTACTCTAGCAGTCGGTCAGCCAGAGTAGATTTACCATGGTCGATGTGAGCGATAATGCAAAAATTTCTTATATGATTCATTGTAGATTCTATGCTTATAGGGTACAAAGTTACAAAAAAAGTCGTATATAGCACAATATTTTGCTTTTTTTTGGTGTTTCCATGAAGAAATTTAATATTTCTGAGTAACTTTGCAGGCAAAAAATAGCATTCATCATGAAAAAGTATTGGTTATTGGGTATAATTGCCCTACTATTTACAGCCTGTCAAGAGAGTCTTGAAGACCGCTGTGAGCGTGATGCGAAAGAATATACACGCAAGCATTGCCCCACGGCCATCGACCAGAACACCATCATCGACAGTCTCACTTTTGATCGCGCCACTCACACCATACATTATTATTATAAGTTGACTGGCGTGGCCGACGAGGAAGAAATGCTCAAACAGATTAATGCTGTGGGTGAGCTCAAGAAAGGACTGAAGAACAGCACAGCAGTAAAGACCTACAAGGACGCAAAGTATCGCTTTGCATATACTTACCGCTCAGAAAAGGATCCAAAGAAAATTCTACTCGATGTGGTTTTCACAGAGAAAGATTATTAATAAGAAATTCCCCCGCCGCTTGGCGAGGGAATTTTTCTTTTCTTATTCAGCAACCTCTTCAGGTTTCATGTTTGTGTAAACGGTCTGAACGTCGTCAAAGTCTTCCAGCTTTTCTACCATCTTATCGATAGTCTCACGCTGCTCGGCTGTAACGTCCTTCAGGTCGTTAGGAATACGAGTAAACTCAGCACCTGTAACCTCGAAACCGTTCTCCTCCAAGTGCTTCTGCACAGCGCTGAAGCTTGATGGATCGGCATAGATGGTGATGCTGTTTTCCTCCTCATCCTCATCATACTCATCCTCTACACCATAGTCAATCAGGTCGAGAATCATCTCGTCCATATCCAGTCCGTCCTTCTTCTTGAAGGTGAACACGCTCTTGTGGTCGAAGAGGAAGCTCAGAGAGCCCTGAGTACCCAGGTTACCGTTAAACTTGTTGAATACTGAACGAACGTCACCCACTGTACGTGTGGTATTATCAGTCAGTGTCTCAACGAAGATAGCGATTCCGTGAGGACCGTATCCCTCGTAAGTTACCTCCTTGTAGTCGCTCTGGTCTTTACCCATAGCGTTCTTGATAGCACGCTCAATGTTGTCCTTTGGCATGTTCTCGCGCTTAGCGTTGGCAATGATAGCACGCAGTGCGGGATTGTTCTCTGGCTCTGGACCGCCTGCCTTTACGGCAATAGCAATCTGCTTACCAATCTTTGTAAATGTCTTGGCCATGTGGCCCCATCGCTTCAGCTTTGTAGCTTTACGATATTCAAATGCTCTTCCCATATATTCTTATAATTTAAAATTTCAAAAAATAAAAAATGTAACAATTAGCGGAGCTCAGCATTGAGCTGTTTCTTGAGCTGGGCAATCAGCTTGTTCATGATAGCCTCAATCTGCTTGTCGCCCATAGTCTTCTCCTCATCCTGCAGGATAAAGTTCACTGCGTAGCTCTTCTTGCCGGCAGGCAGCTTGTCACCCTCATAAACGTCAAAGAGTTCAACCTTCTTCAGCAGTTTCTTCTCTGTCTGACGAGCAATCTGCTCAATCTGAGCAAACTCTACAGCGTTGTCAACCAGCAGAGCCAGGTCGCGACTTACTGCAGGGAACTTGGGCACCTCTGTGTAGAGCACCTCATTCTTCTTGATCACTTTCATCAGGGCGGTCCAGTTAAGCTCAGCGTAATATACAGGTGCATCCAATCCGAACTGCTTCTGCAGTTTCTTGGTGATGATACCCATCTCGATAAGTTTCTTGCCACCACGGTTCTCAATAGTCAGACCGGCAGAGAAGATGTCATTCTCAGTCTTCTTACGCACGATCATACCAGGTTTAACACCGATACGACGCAGGATATTCTCAACATAAGCACTCAACTCATAGAAGTTTGAATCCTCGTTGGCATGCGCCCAACTGCCCTCTACGCGCTTACCTGTGAGCCACAGAGCTGCATGATACTGCTCCTTGTAGGCCTGCATAGGATTATCAAGGTTGGCCTTCTCTGGGTCGAAAGTATATACATTACCGAACTCAAAGAAGCGCAGGTTCTGACGCTTGCGGTTCACGTTGTGCTGCACACTCTCCAATCCACCAAACAGCAGTGTCTGGCGCATCACGTTCAGGTCGGTAGAGAGTGGGTTCATAATTTTCACACAGTTCTCTACTGCATAGGCATTGTGCCCCTCGTAGTAAGCACCCTTTGTCAATGAGTTGTTCAGGATTTCATTGAATCCCTCGCCCACCAACTGCTCGCTTACCAGATTAGCCAGCTTATGCTTCTGGTCTTCATCGCCTTTAATCACGAGACTACCCTTCAGCTGTGTAGGAATCTCTACATTATTATATCCGTAGATACGCAGGATATCCTCAACCACATCACAAGGACGGGTGACATCCACACGATAGCCAGGAATCTCAAGCTTCAAGCCCTCGGCAGTCTCCTCGAGCACTTTCATTTCCAGGCTCTCGCAGATGGCCTTAATTTTATCGGCAGGAATCTCCTTACCCACCAGATCGTGTACATACTGGTAGTTCAGGTCAACCACTGCATTCTCCATCTTCTCGGGATAAACATCCACGATATCCATGCTCACCTTACCACCAGCCAGCTCTTTGCACAGGATGGCAGCCTGCTGCAGGGCGTAGATGGTGCCATTAGGATCAACGCCACGCTCAAAACGGAAGCTGGCATCTGTACTCAATCCGTGGCGACGTGCACTCTTACGGATCCAAGTTGGATGGAAATATGCACTCTCCAGAACGACGTTCTTTGTAGTCTCGTATGTGCCACTACCCTTTCCGCCGAATACACCTGCGATACACATTGGCTCCTCGGCATTGCAGATAGCCAGGTCGCGGTCGCTCAACTTATGCTCCTCGCCATCCAGTGTCTGGAATGGTGTGCCGTCGGGCATGGTCTTCACCACAATCTGATGACCGGTCACCATGTCTGCATCAAAGCAGTGCAGAGGCTGTCCGTAGGCCATCATTACATAGTTGGTGATATCCACGATATTGTTGATTGGGCGCAGGCCGATGGTGTTCAGCTTATTCTTCAGCCACTCAGGACTCTCCTTCACTTCGCAGTCGCTCACGCTCACACAAGCATAGCGCTTGCAGGCCTCAGTGTTTTCAATCTTCACTTCGATAGGCAGGTCGTGATTATCTACAGTAAACTTACTGCAGTCAGGGCGATGCATCTTTGTCTCATAGCCATTGCTCTTCAGCCAGGCATACAGATCGCGAGCCACACCCCAGTGACTCAGACCGTCAGCACGGTTGGCTGTAATGTCAACCTCAATCAGCCAGTCGCTCTCCAGGTGGTAGTACTCGGCAGCTGGTGTGCCCACTACAGCATCCTCAGGCAGAACAATAATGCCGGCATGGTCGGTGCCGATACCTATCTCGTCTTCAGCACAAATCATACCGCAGCTATCCACGCCGCGCAGCTTGCTCTTCTTGATAACAAACTCTTTATCGCCATCGTAAAGCACGCAGCCCAGATCGGCCACAATCACCTTCTGACCAGCAGCTACATTAGGTGCACCACACACAATCTGTGAGGGCTCACCCTTGCCCAGGTCAACTGTTGTTACATGCAGGTGGTCTGAGTTAGGATGGGCCTCGCAGGTAAGCACCTTACCCACGTAGAGGCCCTTCAAGCCGCCTTTAATACTTTGTACTTCTTCCAATGCGTCGACTTCAAGACCTGTCGATGTCAAAGCATCGCACACCTGCTGTGCAGTCAGGTCGAAATCAACGTATTCCTTCAACCATTTGTAGGAAATATTCATTATACCAATCCTTTAGTAATTACTATCTTTGAAATTTCAAGGTGCAAAGGTAGCAAAAAATTGGTATTTACACAAATTTTTCCTGCAAAATCTACTCAATACACTTCATTAAAAAGTCAACGGCGCCGTTAATGCCGAATTTCCGCACATCCAGCGATACGTCATAGTTGCGTGCATCAGTCCATTCACAGCCTGTAAACGTCTTGGTGTACAGTTCTCTACTGTAATCATTATCCACCACCATAGCAGCTGCATCACACAGTTCCAGACCGTATTTCTCGGCTATGCGACGCTTACGACATTCTTCCGAACTATGAATAAAAATCTTGAGTGCATTAGGATGATCTTTGAAGATATAGAATCCACAACGACCCACTATCACACAACTCTCCTTTTTGGCTATACCCCTGATGGCATCGCACTGAGCATCAAACAACTCATGACTGGTCTTATCCTGCTCGGCACCATCATACTCGGCCTTGGCCATATAGTTACGGTAGAAATTGGTGAAATCATCGCGCCATAGAGGATTGCGCGTTTCGATCTTTTCCATGGCATCTTCAACAGCTCGTGTGCGTTTTGCTACTTCATTCAAAATCTGCTTATCGAGCAGCTTAACACCTAATCTACGGGCAATCTCAGCTCCAATCTCGTGTCCGCCTGTACCAAACTGGCGACTGATCGTAATAACAAATTTTTCCTCCCTGTTCATATCGTTCCAAATTTTTAGTTAATAGATTCTTAATAATAATATGCTGCAAATATAAAAAAAAGATTTGGAATTACCAAACCTTTTTTCTATAATTTTTAAATTATTACAATGTTTAATTTTTGAATTGTTCTACATAAGACGCGGCTGCCTCAGCACAGCGCTCGCCATCCACACCTGCTGAAACAATTCCGCCAGCATATCCTGCGCCTTCGCCGCATGGGAAAAGTCCCTGAACGTGAACATGTTGCAGCGTTTCCTTATCGCGAATTATACGTACTGGCGAAGATGTTCGTGTTTCTACAGCTATCATCACAGCCTCGTTGGTCAGGAATCCATGTGCCGAACGACCAAAAGCCTTGAAGCCCTGTTGTAAGCGACTTGATATCATCTTTGGCAACCAGAAGTGCAGCGGACTTGATATCAGTCCTGGCGCATACGACGACTTTGGCAGATCGTAGCTCAACTTGCCATTCACAAAGTCGGCCATGCGCTGGGCAGGTGCAGTCTGCTTCATATTACCCTGCTGCCAGCACATCTTTTCCAGCTGTTCCTGGAAATGAAGAACTTTTAGTGGAGAGTTTACAGTGGAGAGTTTACAGTTATGATTACCACTATCCAGATCTTCAGGGCGCACCTCTACCACCATACCAGAATTACTCCAGGCTGTGCCACGGTTGGCCGGACTCATACCATTCACCACGATCTGCTCTTTATCGGTAGCTGCGGGTATTACAAAACCGCCTGGACACATGCAGAACGAGTAAACGCCTCGCCCATCCACCTGAGTCACCATGGAGTATTCTGCAGCAGGCAACCAGCGACCTCGGCCTTGTTTATTATGATATTGTATCTGGTCGATCAACTGACTAGGATGCTCCAGACGCACACCAATAGCAATTCCTTTGGCCTCAATCTCTATTTTGGCCTCGGCCAGATAGCGATACACATCACGCGCCGAATGACCAGTGGCAAGAATCACAGGTCCACGGAATTCTGATTGAACATTGAACATTGAAGATTGAGGATTGCTATTGACAGCTTCCACACCTACCACTTCATTGGCCGTTCCCATAATCAAACGTGTCATGCGTGTTTGGAAGTGAACCTCACCACCACAGTTGATAATGGTATTACGCATAGCCTCTATGACCTTGGGCAGACGGTCGGTACCAATGTGCGGATGCGCGTCGGCCAGGATAGCTGTCGAAGCACCATGCTGACAGAACACATTCAGAATTTTGTCGGTGTTGCCACGCTTCTTCGAACGCGTATAGAGCTTACCATCACTATAAGCACCAGCACCTCCTTCACCAAAACAGTAGTTACTCTCAGCATCCACCTGCTGAGTACGACTGATGGCAGCCAGATCCTTCTTGCGGTCGTGCACGTTCTTACCTCGCTCCAATACAATAGGGCGCAACCCAAGCTCAATCAGTCGCAGGGCAGCAAACAAGCCACCAGGTCCTGCACCTACCACAATTACCTGTGGTTTACCTTCTACGTTAGGATACTCTGTATGTACATATTCATCATCCTTAGGCAACTCATTTACGTAGGCACGTACTTTCAGGTTTACGAAGATTTGTCGCTGTCGGGCATCAATACTTCGCTTCAGAATGCGCACTCCGTTAATGTCACCAGGGTTCAGTCCATATTCATCACCCAGAAAGCGTTTCAATCGGTCTTCCTGAGCCGCCACATCGGGCGTTACTCTTATCTGATATTCGTTAATCATATTCTTTTTAATAAAACTATTTATTGCAGTGGCGTCAGCGGATACACGATTTTCACTATCCACTGTAGCACACCGGTATGAGACAGGCCGGCCACAACTACAAAGAGTACGCCAATAACTACCACCGATGTAGATGCAAAACCAGAGAAAGCCTCTTTGGCATCGAGCACGCCAGTTACAAACATTCATGCTCCTTATCGTTTGCAAAGATAGTGTAATTCTATCGAACCACCAAAAGAAAAGCAATATTTCTTAAATGAGTTATATTAACTCAAAAAGCGAAATGAATTAACTCAGAAACCTTTTTGAGCTAATATACGGTATTTGGGGAGCATTTATTTGGGGGTATGTCATAAATTTACTAAATTTGCACCCAATATTAAAAATAATGAATTAATGACTAAAAAAATAGTTTTACATAAGAAATCGTTTCACGAGCTCACCACCGATGAGTTGTATGAACTGCTGAGGGTGCGTAGTGAGGTGTTTGTGGTTGAGCAGAACTGCGTTTATCAGGATCTGGATGGTGACGACCAGCAGGCTATTCATCTCTGGTTGACAGTTGGTGACAAGACTGCAGCAATGGCCCGTGTGTGCCCTGCAGGCACTCACATGCAGAATATATCCATAGGCAGGGTTATCACCACCGACAGAGGCAAAGGCTATGGCAAGCAGATTATGCTGCACGCTATAGATGCCGCAAAGGAGCACTTCAACGCAAAACTTATTGACATCGAAGCTCAGGAATATGCCAAGGGATTCTATGAAGCAGTGGGATTCAAGCAGTCATCCGATACATTCATGCTCGACGGCATCCCTCATATCAAAATGACTTGGACAGACTAAAAAAACAAATGCAGACAAGCTTCACAGCCTATCTGCATTTTTTTTCGTTGCTTTATTAAAAATGATTTACTCAAAAAGTGGATTTGTTCTTATTTCAGTCGCTTATAACCATAAGCTGCAGTAGCACCTAACTCCTCCTCAATACGGATGAGTTGATTGTACTTAGCCATACGGTCAGTACGAGAAAGTGAACCAGTCTTGATTTGCCCCGAGTTTGTGGCTACTGCAATGTCGGCAATCGTGGTGTCTTCTGTTTCACCAGAACGGTGAGAAGTCACTGTGGTATAGCCATGACGATGAGCCATCTCAATAGCCTCCAAGGTCTCTGTCAACGAACCAATCTGGTTCACCTTAATCAGTATAGAGTTAGCTGCCCCCATCTTGATGCCCTTCTCCAGGAACTTCGTGTTGGTGACAAACAAGTCGTCGCCTACAAGCTGGCAGCGATCGCCGATTCTCTCGGTAAGCTTCACCCAATTATCCCAGTCGTTCTCATCAAGACCGTCTTCAATAGAGTCAATAGGATATTTGGTAATCAACTGCTCAAGATATGCAATCTGCTCATCGGCAGAGAGTTTCTTGCCGTTAGGATCTTTCTTTGCACCATTCTTAAGTTGGCGATAATCGTAATACCATTTACCACCCTCGCAGGTGGCAAACTCTGAAGCTGCGCAGTCCATAGCAATCTTCACATCCTTTCCAGGCTCATAACCTGCTTTTTTGATAGCTTCAACAATCGTGTCGAGAGCATCCTCAATACCATCAAAATCAGGCGCATAACCACCTTCATCACCTACGGCTGTAGAAAGACCACGAGCCTTGAGCAGTTTGGCAAGATTGTGGAATACCTCGGCACCCATGCGTATAGCGTCGCGCTCATTGCTGGCACCTACAGGGCGAATCATGAACTCCTGGAATGCGATAGGTGCAGCAGAGTGAGCACCACCGTTCACGATGTTCATCATTGGCACTGGCAGTGTGTAAGCATTGCAGCCGCCAATATACCTATAAAGAGGAATGTTGAGTGCCTTGGCAGCAGCCTGAGCACAAGCCAGAGATACGCCAAGGATAGCATTAGCACCAAGCTTCGACTTGGTTGGTGTGCCGTCGAGAGCCAGCATCTTGTAGTCGATGGCGCGCTGCTCAAATACACTGTCGCCCTTCAAGGCAGGAGCAATCACCTTATTGACATTATCTACTGCCTTCAGTACACCTTTGCCCAGATAGCGCTCTTTGTCGCCATCACGCAGTTCAAGCGCTTCGTTCTCTCCAGTAGATGCACCAGAAGGAACAGCAGCACGTCCCATTACACCATTCTCCAATGTCACCTCTACCTCAACGGTAGGATTACCTCTTGAATCGAGAATTTCTCTCGCATGAATCTTTTCAATTTTCATAACTCTTCTATTACACTAATAACTTATTCATTTCCGGCTGCAAAGATACGGCAATCTTCAGAATTCCACAATACCTAAAACAGGGGATTTTCAATTGCCTTAAGAAACAAACAGCCGGAAGCAGATGAGTGCTCCCGGCTGAAAAAATATATAATGATCGTAGATTAGTGCGAATCCTGCTCTGCCTGCTTGGTCTCAGGGGCATCTGCACCATAGTAGTTGTAGTATGCGTTGTAGCGGTTGTAACCCCACTTAGCCTGCAGCATGTCGGGGTCGAGCTCCTTAGCCTTGTCGAACAGCTCGATGGCCTGCTTGTAGAGCTCCTTCTTCTTAGCGGGATCCTCAGTCTCCTGAGCCTGTACGCTGTAACCTGTACCTGCATAGGTAGCGATGATAGCGTTGTCAGGTTTAACCTCGAAAGCCTTCTTCAGATAAGGAACAGCCTCAGAAGCCTTGTTGGCCTGAAGCAGAGACAGACCCTTGTCGGCCAGTGCTACGAAGTTGTTAGGATTAGCTGCAAGTGCATCGTCGAGAATCTTGTTAGCCTCATCGGTCTGACCAAGACCCAGCAGTGTGTTGTAGAGCTTCTCCATTACACCATCAACCTTATGCTCGGCATAGATATCCTTCAAGCTTGCGCAATACTTCACTGAATCGTCCTTAGTCTTCAAACCATCACCCAGAATTTCGAGCTTCAGGTTCAGAGCATTCTCATACTCCTCAGGATCCTTCATGGCAACATCAGCCAGCTCAAGAGCCTTGGCCATGTCCTTGTCCTGATAAGCGAAGATTGAAGCGAAACGAGCTACCTGACCGAAGAAAGGCTTCTGCTGCTCGCGATCCTGCTCCTTGAACAATGTAGCAGCATCACTCTCAACAAACAGCTGCCAGAACTTACGTGCTGTAGCGTTGTCCTTAGCGGTAAGAGCATCCTGACCTGCGTTTACGAGTGTGTTACGAGGACCACCCCACAGGCGCTGAGCGTTCTTTGAAGCGAACTTAGGAGCCACCTTACCCTTCTCGTTGGGCTTCTGGTCAAACTTATCGCACTCCATGGCTGCAACGATTGCATTGTATGCCATATCGTTCATCAGCTTCATGTCAACGGGTTTCTCTTCCTTACCCATCTGCTTGTTTACCTGATTCTCTGTCTGAATGGCACTCTGAGCTGAGAAATCATTCAGAGCGAGGTCAACGAGCTTGTTGTAGGCCTTAGCCTTCTCAGCATCATTGGCCAGAGAGCCAAGGCTACTCTTTACCAGGGCTTCTGCTTCTGCATAAGTCTTTGCCTTGAGGATAGCCTTCAAAGCATCACTGTCACCGGCAAATGCGGTAGCGCTTGCTACCATCATAGCTGCCATAACGAATAATTTTTTCATAAGCTTTAAAATTGGTTGAACTTATTAATGATGAATTACATGTTTTCTGTTTCTGGTGCATCGTCCACGATCTCAGCCTCCTCTACATCTTCTTCCTGACTTGAGGTCACCTTACATACAGAAGCGATACTATCATTCTTCTTAGTGAGGTTGATGAGACGTACGCCCTGTGTGGCACGGCCCATGACACGAACATCGGCCACCTTCAGACGGATGAGTACACCACTCTTATTAATAATCATGAGATCGTTCTCGTCGGTTACTACCTTGATGGCTACCAAACGACCAGTCTTCTCGGTAACTGCAAGTGTCTTAACACCCTTAGCACCACGTGAGGTCTTACGATAGTCCTCAATCTCTGAGCGCTTACCATAACCATTCTCTGATACTACCATGATGGTCTCTGTGGCAGGATCGTTTACGCAAACCATACCTACAACCTCATCGTCGCCACCATCAAGACGCATACCGATAACACCGGTAGAAACACGTCCCATGGTACGAACATCACGCTCGTCGAAACGTACGGCACGACCATTGCGGTTGGCCAGCAACAGCTCGTTCTCGCCATTGGTAAGACGTACGCCTACTACCTGGTCGCCCTCATTGATATTGATGGCAATCACACCATTGGCACGTGGACGTGAGTAAGCCTCGAGACAGGTCTTCTTAATGATACCCTGCTTGGTAGCAAATACTACATAGTGGCTGTTGAGGAACTCAGCATCGTTGAAGTTCTTAATACGCAGAACAGCATTGATAGCATCATCAGGCTCGATATTGAGCATGTTCTGGATAGCACGACCCTTAGAGTTCTTGTCGCCCTCAGGAATCTCATAACACTTCTGCCAGTAGCAACGACCCTTCTGGGTGAAGAACAGCAGCGTGTTGTGCATGGTAGCAGGATAGATATACTCTGTGAAGTCGTTGTCGCGATGACGGGCTGCCTTAGAACCCATACCACCACGGCCCTGCTCGTGGAACTCTGTCAGAGGAGTACGCTTGATGTATCCCATGTGAGAGATGGTTATAACAACAGGATCATCTGGATAGAAGTCCTCGGCATTGAACTCGTGATCGAAAGGAATAATCTCAGTACGACGCTCGTCGCCATACTTCTCCTTCACCTCCTGCAGGTCGGCCTTCATCACCTCCTTACAACGCTCAGGATTGTCGAGAATCTCCTGCAACTCAGCAATGAGCTTCTGCAGGTCGTCGAACTCCTGGTGCAGCTGATCTACACGCAGACCTGTGAGCTGAGCCAGACGCATATCAACGATAGCCTTACTCTGAAGCTCATCGAGCTCGAAGCGCTTCTCCAAGTTACGCTGGGCGTCGGTTGGAGTCTTAGAGTTACGAATAATGCGTACAACCTCGTCGATATTGTTTACGGCAATAATCAAACCTTCAAGGATGTGTGCACGCTCCTGAGCCTTGCGCAGGTCGTACTGGGTACGACGGATGGTTACGTCGTGACGATGCTCTACGAAATACTTAACGCACTCCTTGAGCGAGAGCAGACGTGGACGCCCCTTAACAAGAGCGATGTTATTAACTGAGAATGAGCTCTGTAGAGCGGTCATCTTAAACAGTTTATTGAGCAACACATTGGCATTAGCATCGCGCTTGCAATCAACCACGATACGCATACCCTGACGACCAGACTCATCATTCACATTAGCCACACCCTCAATCTTGTGCTGACTTGCCAAATCGGCAATGTAAGCCACCAGGTCGGCCTTATTTACACCATAAGGAATTTCTGTTACAACAATCTTATCGTGTGTGTCGCCGCTTTCAATCTCAGCCTTGGCACGCATCACGATACGACCACGACCAGTCTCATAGGCATCCTTCACACCCTGAAGACCATAGATGTAAGCACCTGTTGGGAAATCAGGACCGGGGATAAACTGCATCAGACCTTCGGTATCAATATCAGGATTGTCGATATATGCACAGCAACCATCAATAACCTCGCCCAGGTTGTGGGTTGGCATATTGGTTGCCATACCTACAGCAATACCATTACCACCATTTACCAGCAGATTAGGAATCTTGGTAGGCATCACAGTTGGCTCTTCGAGTGAGTCATCGAAGTTAGGAGCCATATCAACGGTTTCCTTATCAAGGTCGTCCATAATGTGCTCACCCATCTTTGACAGACGGCACTCGGTGTAACGCATGGCAGCTGGCGAGTCGCCATCCACCGAACCGAAGTTACCCTGACCGTCAACAAGAGTGTAGCGCATATTCCAATCCTGCGCCATTCGTACCAAGGCGCCATATACAGAAGAGTCGCCATGAGGGTGGTACTTACCAAGCACCTCACCTACTACGCGAGCACACTTCTTGTAGGGCTGAGTGGAAACGTTATTAATGTTCATCATACCGTAAAGGATACGACGATGAACTGGCTTAAAGCCATCACGAACATCAGGAAGGGCACGAGCTACGATAACCGACATTGAATAGTCGATATAGCTCGATTTCATCTCTTCTTCGATGTTGATCTTAATAATTCTGTCGTTGTCGAATGTTTGATCCATCGTTTAAATTTCTATTTTACAATTTATTATTTTCAATTTAATTTTAATCTTTAGCTAGCCCTTTCGGACCAAATTTCGCGTTTAAGGGCGTTTTTAAGCCTTCTGACGCGTTTTTATCCGTGCAAAGGTAGTTATTTTTTTGCGACCCACCAAACCTTTTAAGCTATTTTATGGGAAAAAATTTCGTTTTTATGGCACGATGTTTGCAAGAATTGTTGTATCTTTGCAAAAGACAATTATAATAGGTATAGTAACAATACAAATTAAATAATAGATGACGACACAATTTTCGCCCAAGCTTTCAGAAATACTGGCATTCTCACGCGAAGAGGCTGCCAGACTGGCTAGCCGTTCGGTTGGACCAGAGCACTTGCTGCTAGGCATTTTGCGCAGCAAGGAGGGTCCTGTGATCGACCTGTTCAACAGGTTGAACATGAACCTGCAGGCCGTGAAAACTGAGTTGGAAATGCGCGTAAGGGAAGATGAAATAGGCCAACCCATACAGACTACCGACTTGGTTCTGAACGAGAAAGCCAGCAATGTACTGCGACTGGCAGTACTCGAAGCACGCATACAGAGAGCACCCAAGATAGACGAACAGCACTTGCTCTTGGCAATACTGCACGATATCGCTAACAATGGTGCAAAACAAGTATTAGAAAAGAACGATATGACATACGACGATGCATTGGCCATACTGTTTGCTCCAAAGAATACCAATGTGAGCAATGGTATTGGTCTGCCCGACGAGGAAGAGGAGGAATTTGAAGATACTGGTACCAGAGGCCAGGAATCGAAAGGTGGCAATGGTTCTAGTACACAGGCCACACAGAAGAAGGCCAACTCGAAAACGCCCGTACTTGACAGCTTTGGCACCGACTTGACACAGGCTGCTGCCGAAGGTAAGCTGGATCCATGTGTGGGTCGTGAGCGCGAGATACAGCGCATTATCGAGATTTTAGGCCGACGCAAGAAGAATAACCCTATATTAATAGGTGAACCTGGCGTAGGTAAAAGTGCGATTGTGGAAGGCTTAGCCCAACTCATCGAACAGCATCATTGCAGTCCGATGCTGTTTGGCAAGCGTATCTACACACTTGATATGACTGGTATTGTGGCAGGCACCAAATATCGTGGACAGTTTGAGGAGCGTCTGAAAGCCCTGATGAAGGAACTGGAGAACAATCCTGATGTGATTGTGTTTATCGATGAGATACACACGATTATCGGTGCAGGTTCAACTCCCGGTTCGATGGACGCTGCCAACATCATGAAACCAGCCTTGGCACGTGGCACCATACAGTGCATTGGCGCTACCACTCTTGACGAGTATCGCGAGAGCATTGAGAAGGATGGCGCCTTGGAACGCAGATTCCAAAAAGTTCTGGTGGAGCCAACCAACAACGAGGAGACGCTACAGATCTTGCACAACATCAAGGATCGTTACGAGCAGCATCACCACGTGACATATACTGACGCAGCACTCGAAGCCTGTGTCAAATTGACAGACCGTTATATTACAGACCGCTTTATGCCAGATAAGGCGATAGATGCTCTGGATGAAACAGGTTCGAAGGTTCATCTTGGTAATGCTCATATTCCACCAGAAATCGTGGAGAAAGAAAAAGAGTTGGCTGAGGCTAAGGAGAAAAAGTCGAAAGCTGTCAAGAATCAGAATTATGAGTTGGCTGCCGGTTATCGCGACCGCGAAACTGTGCTGACCCAAGAACTGAAGGAACTGAATGAACGCTGGAGCAAAGGCGAAGGAGAAGAGCGCCAGGTGGTAGATGCCGATCAGGTGGCTGAAGTGGTATCTATGATGACAGGTGTACCTGCTCAGCGTATGGCAGAACAGGAAGGCATACGCCTGAAAGGTATGGCTGTAGAGCTCAAGAACAACGTGATAGCACAGGATGCTGCCATCGACAAGATGGTGAAAGCCATACAGCGCAACCGTGTAGGACTCAAAGAGCCCAACCACCCCATCGGCGTGTTTATGTTCCTTGGTCCAACCGGCGTAGGTAAAACCTATCTGGCTAAGAAGTTAGCCGAGTTTATGTTTGGCAGCAGCGATGCGCTGGTACGTATCGACATGAGCGAATATACAGAGAGTTTCAACACCTCGCGCCTGATTGGTGCGCCTCCAGGATACGTAGGCTATGGCGAGGGCGGACAGCTCACAGAGCGTGTGCGTCGTCACCCCTACTCGATTGTGCTGCTTGATGAGATTGAGAAAGCACACTCAAACGTGTTCAACCTGCTGCTTCAGGTGCTTGACGAGGGCCGCATGACTGATGGCAATGGCCGTCTGGTTGACTTCCGCAATACCGTGATTATTATGACCTCGAATGCAGGTACCCGCCAGTTGAAAGACTTTGGACGTGGTGTAGGTTTTGGTGCCTCTGCCAATACAGGTCTCATGAAGAGTGACAAGGATAAACAATATGCACGCGACATCGTACAGAAGGCCCTGTCGAAGCAATTCTCACCAGAGTTTCTGAATCGTCTGGACGAGATTATCACCTTCGACCAGTTGGATCTGGATGCCATCAAACGCATTATCGACGTTGAGCTGAAAGGTCTGTACAAGCGTGTAGAGCAGATTGGCTACCACATAGACCTGAGCGATGAAGCTAAAGAGTTTGTGGCCACTAAAGGTTATGATGTACAGTTTGGCGCCCGCCCACTGAAGCGTGCCATACAGAACTATCTGGAAGATGGCATCAGCGACCTGATAGTGAATGGCGACCTTGAACCCGGCGCCACCATCCATATAGAACTAAAAGAAAATGAGTTAGCATTCAGCTAACTCATTTTTTCTTTATAGTGTTTCACACTCTTTCAACCAGAGGGCACTCGAGGCATCACTCGGCATGCGCCAATCACCACGAGGCGACAAGCTCACGCTACCCACCTTGGGACCATCTGGCAAGCAAGAACGTTTGAACTGCTGATTAAAGAATCTGCGACAGAAGGTGGTGAGCCATTTCTTCACTGTCTCCTCATCATAAAGCGCAGCCTCATCATTGTTGGCTGTGCAGAAGGCACGCTTAGCCAACAGGAATATCTTTTTAGGACTGAAGCCGTAACGCAAGAAATAGTAGATGAAGAAATCATGCAACTCATAAGGTCCTACCAGATCTTCTGTCTTCTGCTTAATATTACCTTGTTCATCAGCAGGAATCAACTCTGGTGAAATCGGCGTATCAATGATATCCAACAGTGTCTCTGTTGCCATTTCATTAGCCACATAACGTACCAGATGACGAATGAGCGTCTTTGGAACGCCTGCATTCACACCATACATCGACATGTGGTCGCCATTATAGGTAGCCCAGCCTAATGCCAACTCCGACAAGTCGCCTGTTCCCACCACAATAGCATTTTCCTTATTAGCTACATCCATCAGAATCTGAGTGCGCTCACGAGCCTGAGAATTCTCATAGGTGATATCATGGACATCAGCATCGTGACTGATATCAGCAAAATGCTGGATAACAGCTTTGGCAATACTGATTTCGCGAATGGTCACGCCCAGTGTCTGCATCAGTTTGATGGCATTATTATAGGTACGATCGGTAGTACCAAAACCTGGCATAGTGATACCAATAATACCCTTACGATCGAGCCCCAGCTTATCGAAAGCCTTTACTGTTACAAGCAGTGCCAAGGTAGAGTCAAGACCACCACTGATGCCAATAACAGCCTTCTGACCATGAATATGATGCAAACGTTTTACCAACCCCATCACCTGAATACTCAGAATCTCTTCACACGACTCCTGCATATTCTCACTCTTGGGAATGAATGGATAGGGATCAACATTACGGAAAAGTTCAAAATCACGCTGACCAGTAGCCTTACAACTGATTACTCGCGCATGAGCCTCGCGCTGTGCATTGATAAAGGTGGTATTGGTGCGACGCTCTACATGCAGTGCCTGAATGTCAATCTGACACATCTTAAGTTGAGGCTCCAACGAGAATCTGCTACCCTCTTCGAGCAGGCGACCATTCTCGTAGATAATGGCATTGCCACCATAAACAACGTCCTGAGTAGATTCACCAAAACCACTGCTGGCATAGACATAACCACTGATCATACGGGCACTCTGCTGCGCCAAAAGAGACTTGAGATAGGCATGTTTGCCAATCAGTTCATCGCTGGCTGAAAGATTAAAAATGATATCAGCACCAGCCAGAGCCAGATTATTGCTTGGAGGTGTTGGAGCCCATACATCCTCACAAATCTCAATACCGAACTTCACACCATCAGTGGTAACAAAGACTTGTGGTTCTGACGATACATGAACAGGACTGCCTGCAAAATAAATGTCGGTAGGATTCAAATCCTGAGCCGAAGCAAACCAGCGCTTCTCATAGAACTCAGCGTAGTTGGGCAGATATACCTTGGGCACGATACCCAACAGTGCTCCACTCTGAATCACTGCAGCACAATTGTAAAGCAAGCCATTGACGATAACAGGCAAGCCAACAATAACAATCACATTAAACTTGCGGGTGAATTCGAGCAACTTCAGCACACCTTTTTCAGCATGGTCAAGCAGCAGCTGCTCCTTAAACAAGTCCTGACACGAATAGCCCGTGACACAAAGTTCTGGGAATACCATGACCTCCACGCCACGTTCTTCAGCCTGAGCGATAAGGCTCTCTATCTGCTGCACATTATAGTCCACATCAGCCACCTTGACTGTGGGCACTGCAGCAGCTACGTTTACAAAACCGTATTTCATATTTTTACTTTTTGTACGTCATTCTCAATCAGTGTGTAAAGAAGTGCAGGCTGTTCAAAGAAGTCGTTCTCGCGGAAGGCATGCAGTTTGTAGAACTTAACTGTATCTACACGTACCTGTGCATTGACAGGCGACTTGAGCAGATAATGCTTATCGCGTTTATAAGCCATCAGTTGCACGCAGCAATGCTCCAGATCATTCAAATCCTCACGACCGAACTCCTCAATAAACTCCTTGCAATTTGGCTCTATCTCACCCTCGGCTCTCAACTTCCATGCACTACCCTCGGCTGTCATCAACACATAGCGAAGATAATAATTGGAATCATTAACCAGATAAGTCTCAAAACGACTCTGTGAGAGCTCCTTCACATCCATGGGTACGAAAGCAAGGAATACACTCAACTTGTCGCCCCCTTTACGCTCTTCGGGCTTTGCCTTGAAAGTGATGGGACGATCGGCAGGCTCAATCTCTGGCTCTTCATCAGAGTCGTCAACAGCCTGACGAGCCTTAGCCTTCTGCTCTACCATACGGGTGGTTTCGTAGCTTTCATCACCAACAACCACTACCTCATTGATGAGCATAGGCATCTGAAAGCCATCCTCATCCTCTACAAGCACTATATTCTTTCCCTGAAATCCGGCAACCTTTCCACCGCCTACCTCACTCAGGAATCTTACTTTATCTCCAATCTTCATCTCTAAAAAAACAGTTAATTTCGGTGCAAATTTAAACAAAAAAGCCCGAACTACAAAATAGTTCGGACTCTTTTTAGCAATCAGCTACTATATTAGTCGAGACCAAAGAGAATCTTCAGTCCGCCATCAACACCCGAAAAGCCCATAAAGGCCAGACTGAGCAAACCAGCTGAAACCATAACGATAGCCATGCCCTGCATGCCCTTTGGAATCTTTACCAGCTCCAACTGCTCGCGCATACCGGCAAACACAGTGAGCGCCAAACCGAAACCAATGGCAGTAGAAAAAGCATAAACCACGCTCTGCAGCAGATTGAAATCCTTCTGGATAACCAGAATTGCTACTCCAAGTACCGCACAGTTGGTAGTGATAAGAGGCAGGAAGATGCCCAGTGCCTGATAGAGTGCAGGCGACACCTTCTTGAGAACAATCTCTACCATCTGAACCAATGAAGCGATGACTAGGATAAAGGCTATGGTTTGCAGATACTGCAAGCCAAAGGCATCAAGCACATATTTCTGCACAAGCCAGGTAACGATAGTGGCAAGGGTGAGCACAAAGGCCACAGCTGCCGACATACCTAACGATGTGTCTATCTTCTTGGATACACCCAGGAATGGGCAAATGCCTAGAAATTGTGACAACACGATGTTGTTCACAAAAATGGCGCTAATGAAAATCAGAATATATTCCATACTATTGAATATTGATCATTGAATATTGAACATTATGCCTTGCGCAACTTATTCACGATGGCTATGAGGAAGCCAAGAGTGATGAAAGCACCTGGAGGTAGCACAAAGAGCAGAATATTAAATGTCTCTGGCAGCAAGGTGATACCGAATATTGAACCTGCTCCCAGCAACTCACGACACATACCCAGCAGAGTAAGTCCAAGTGTGAAACCCAGACCAATACCTATACCATCAAAAAGAGATGCTACAGGCGAATTCTTGGCAGCGAAAGCCTCAGCACGCCCCAGAATGATACAGTTCACCACAATCAGTGGAATAAACAATCCCAACGATGCATCCACATCAGGCAGATAGGCCTTGATAAACATCTGAAGGATGGTTACAAAAGCAGCAATCACCACAATAAACACAGGAATACGTACTTTATCTGGGGTGATCGACTTGAGGCATGAGATGACCACATTAGTGCAAATCAGTACAGCCATTGTGGCAAGTCCCATTGACATACCATTCAGGGCCGAAGTGGTTGTGGCCAATGTAGGACACATACCAAGCATCAGGACAAACGTTGGGTTCTCCTTTACGATACCATTTTTTATAATCTGTAGTGCGTTCATATCTTACTCCTCCTTTTCTTGTTTTGTGGCGCCTGTCTCAGCATCAACAGGAGTTGCCTTATAAGCATTATATGCATTATTTACTGCCAGCAAGAAAGCACGGCTTGTAATAGTAGATGCGGTGATGGCATCAACCTTACCACCATCTTTCGATACTGTGAGAGGCTCAGCAGGTGTCTGACCAATTATATCGCCCTTGGCACCCTTCTGAAACCACTTATCAGCCTTAGCACCAAGTCCTGGTGTCTCTGCATGTTCCAACAGTGTGTAACCCAGAATCTTGCCATCGGCATCAAAGCCTACAAGCACCTTCAGGTCGCCACCAAAACCACCAGTGGTAGATTCAACAGCAGCACCAAGGTCATTGCCTTGAGCATCCTTTGTCTGATAAATAATATATGTAAGCTCCTTGCCCTTGGCATCAGCCTGCTTTACGGTATCTGTCTGTGACACTTGCAGATTATCTACACACATCACCGTTTTGATACCATCAGCCAGCGCTTTAGCTTTCTGATCGGCAATAGGTCCTTCAGTCAGGTGGTTGACGAAAGCCAGGATACCACCCATCACAACTGCTACTCCTGTGAGCACCAGCACCATATTCAGTAATGATGATTCGAGTTTCTTCATAATTTCAATTCTTCTTTTTTATATTTAAATTATTTCGAAACCTCCCCGAAACGTTTTGGTTTTACATAATTGTTGATAAGTGGCGTGAAGGCATTCATGATAAGAATGGCAAATGACATACCCTCAGGATAAGCACCCCAGTTGCGGATAACAACAGTAAGGAAGCCGATGGCCACACCATAAATAATCTGTCCCTTTGATGTCATAGGACTGGTTACATAGTCGGTAGCCATAAAGATGGCACCCAACATCAGTCCACCCGACAGAATAACCGAAACAGGATCAGCATAAACAGGATTAACCAGATGCATCAAACCTGCAAATACAAATACAGTCACGATGATACTTACAGGAATATGCCAGGTGATAATCTTCTTCCACAACATATAGGCCAAGCCAAGGAGCAGTGCCAAGGCACAAATTTCACCTAAAGCACCAGCGCCATCAGGATGACTGCCAAGGAAGAGGTCGAGAGATGAAGGAAGCTGATCGAGTACCGAAGCATCACCGTTCTTAATAGCTGTTTTCATGATCGACAGAGGGGTGGCACCAGTTTCGGCATCAAGATAACTACCAAGCTGACCTACCTTTGGCCAAGTGGTCATCTGTGCAGGAAATGCTACCAGCAAAGCAGCACGACCTACAAGTGCAGGATTAAAAAGATTATTGCCAAGACCTCCAAACGACATCTTAGCCACACCGATAGCAAACAAGGCACCGATGATGATAATCCATGCAGGCAGATTAGAAGGCAGATTGAATGCCAGCAGCAATCCGGTAAGAATGGCAGAACCATCCAGCACGGTATTGCGCTGCTGCTTCAGAATATATTTGCTAATGGCCCACTCAAAAAACAAGCAGGCAGCCACGCTAGTTGCAGTAACTACAACCGAGCCCAAGCCAAAGAAGTAGAACGAGACCAGCAGAGCAGGCATCAAAGCGATGATGACACCATACATATTGCGCTCAACAGTGTCAGTACCGTGGGCATGTGGCGATAATGAAACGATTAACTTACTCATTGAATATTGAACATTGAATATTGAACATTATTTCTTCGCAGCACGACTGCGGATGATTCCCATCACAGTGCTCTTGCCCAAGCGAATATTATCAAGCAGTGGACGATGAGCAGGACAGGTGAACTGACATGAGCCACACTCAATACAGCTTGTGATATCCTCACGCTCTGCACGCTCCCTGTTCTTGACATCTGAAAGCTTTGCCAACAGATAGGGTTCCAGTCCCATTGGACAAACACCCACACACTTGGCGCAACGAATGCAAGGCTGTGGCTCTTTACGACGAGCTTCATCATCCGAGATGATTGTTACAGAGTTGGTTCCCTTACAGATAGGCACCTCTACACTCGTCAGAGCCTTACCCATCATTGGTCCACCAGCCAAAAGTTTGTTGTCGCCTTCTGGCATACCACCGCAAGCATCAATCAGATCCTTCATAGGTGTACCCATACGTACCTGGAAATTACCAGGGTTAGCCAGTTTCTTTCCAGTAACGGTGGTATAACGTTCAAACAGAGGTTTGTGCTTCATCACAGCCTCATAAACAGCGAAGGCAGTACCTACATTCTGCACGATAGCACCTACGTTTACTGGGATGGCAGGAGGTGCAGGCACCTGGCGGTTAATAACAGCATCAACCAGCTGTTTCTCACCACCCTGAGGATAGCGCTGCTTCAAAGGCACCACTTCAACATTGAACTTTGAGCTTTGAGCTTTGAACTTTTGGTTACACTTCTCGGTGAGCAGTTTGATGGCAGCTGGTTTGTTGGTCTCGATACCGATATAACCCTTGGTTACCTTGGCGCCCATCATCAGGAGCTCAAGTCCTACAAGAATCTCGTCGGCATGCTCCATCATCAAACGGTAGTCGGCTGTGATATATGGCTCACACTCCACAGCGTTGATAATCACACACTCAGCCTTTGCTGTAGGTGGCGGTGTAAGTTTGATAAAGGTTGGGAAACAAGCGCCACCCATACCTACTACACCAGCATTCTTAATACGTTCTACAATCTCCTCAGGTGTGAGCTCAGGATGAGCCGAAACCTCCTCAAGCTTATTGCTACGGTCGATACTCTCTTCCCACTCATCACCCTCAACATTGATGATGATAACGGGTTTACGATAACCAGTGGCATCGATAGCAGTATCAATCTTGAATACGGTTCCACTTACAGATGAGAAGATAGGAGCAGATACAAATCCACCAGCTTCGGCAATCATTGTACCCACCTTTACCTTATCGCCCTTTTTGACTACAGGTTTTGCAGGAGCACCAATGTGCTGACTCAGTGGAAATATAGCCTGTTTAGGCAATTCTGCCACAATAGTTGGCACCTCATGGGTCAGTTTGTTCTCCTCGGGGTGAATACCACCTATACTAAATGTTCTAATTTTCATGCTTTTGCCTCCTCTTCTTTTTTAGATTCTTTGGGCTTAGGTTGAGGCGCAGGTGTTGGGAAATTAACATCTACAATTGCCTTCTTTGGACAAACCACCACACACTTACGGCACAAACGGCACTTGTTGTGGTCGATATAAGCCAAGTTGTTCTCTACGGTGATAGCACCAAATGGACATTCTTTCTCGCATTTGCCACAACCAATGCAACTTACTGCACAAGCCTTCATCGCAGCCGGACCTTTGTCCTTGTTCACACATGACACGTAAACACGACGGTTCTTTGGTCCTTTCTTACGGAGCTCAATGATGCCACGTGGACAAGCTTTAGCACAAGCACCACACGAGGTACACTTGTCGTCATCAACCTCGGGGATACCAGTCTCTGGGTTCATGTGGATAGCGTCAAACTGACAAGCAGCCACACAATCACCACATCCCAGGCAACCGAATCCACAAGCAGTCTCACCAGCACCACAAGCGTGCATGGCAGCACAGGTTCTCAGTCCTGCATACTCTGCAATTTTGGCACGATGCTCGCATGTACCATTACATCTAACAACGGCTACCATCGGCTCTGAATTAGCGATGGCCATTCCAAGCAAGTCGGCTACCTTTCCCATGGTTTCAGCACCACCTACAGGACACATCAGTCCGTCAAGGCTTCCAGCGTCGGCACCCTTTACGAGTGCGTCAGCCATACCACTACAACCAGGGAATCCACATCCACCACAGTTGGCACCAGGCAGCAGTTCGCCCACCTGTGCGATACGTGGATCCTCATAGACAGCGAACTTCTTGGAGGCTGCAAAAAGTACGATAGCAGCTATCAGACCGATAGCTCCAAGTACCAATACTGCAATCAAGATGAAATTCATAATCTATTTGTTTTAGTTACTAATTTATTAATCTAATTGGAATGATATCTGCTTCTGGATACGGTCTTTCATCACCCAGAGAGCCAGATAATATGGCACTAACGACGCTAAAGCAGCCAGAGCTGCAAGCCCTTCGTCGTCCAGCAGTCGCAAAGCCATCAGAAGTACACATATTAATAATAAGAAAGGGGCGCCAAATCCCAACAGGAGTGCGCGGTTGGCCACATCCTTCGATGCCCACACAACAACCTCCTGCCCCACCTGATAGTGGGCAGTCTCGGGGGTGAACACATCAACAATCTTCACCTTCGACTCAGCAGCATTGCAATGCGAAGCCACTTTGCAGGCTGCACAAGCCGAGGTCTGAATAATTTGCACTTTGACGCAATTATCCTCGATACTTTTAATGATTCCCGAATGTGATATCTTATTACTCATCGATTTGCTAAGTAGACTTTACATTTTGCAAAGGTACGACAATCTGACGAATAAAACAAGCTAAATAGCATATTTTTCACAAAAATAATCGTAATCGTTTGCAATTACAAAGTTTTTTTTATACTTTTGCCGAGGAAAAATAATAAGAATAAGATGAAAGCAACCGAATTGACTCTACAGCAGATAGAGCGAGCTATCCGAAAAATAGCCGACAAGTTTCCTCATAATGAGGAGGCAAACGTAATGACCGATATCCACTTCCGTGTAACTCAGGATACCGGCGAGCTGATGGCGTTCGACGATAACGACGAAGAGATTAATCGTTGCATCATCGAAGAATGGATTGGAGACACTTCTGATAATTTCTTTGAGGAGATACCATCCGTATTTCGCAAGTGTCTTGATAAGATGAAGAATACCATTGAGAACATGTCAATCCTCAAGCCTTTCTCCTTTGTCCTTGAGAACGAAGAAAAGGAGTCGATTGCTGAATTGTATCTGGTTGACGATGAGACCGTGATTATCGACCCAGATTTGATGCAAGGCTTGGGCGAAGACCTGGATGCCTTCTTCGAAGAACTGATGAAGAAGGATTAATCTAACTCCTCACTTTTTTGCAACAGGAAATTACGCGAGGCATCGAGCGTAAACACTTCTTCTGTGCGTGCCTTGTGCTTCTCCTTTGAATAATCCATCAGATGTATTTCATAATCACTGGTGATTGAGAAGTACTGGATGATTTCTTCTGAGTTGAAATCATAATAATCCTCCTCTTCGTCGATGGCATACAGGCAGATCTTGTCAACAGGCAGATAATCATTGTCTAATGAGTAGAGCCACAGCGAATACCTTACCTCCACATCACCATCCTCATTCTCCTCTTCCATCTCATCAGCAGCCAGCAACATGAGTCTGGCACCTAATGATTCGGGGAGAGAGATCGCTTTCTGTTTGTTGTTTCCTTCCAGTTCCAAGGCCTTAGCAATATCCTGAGGCACTGGTTTGAAATCGGGCAGATATCTCACCAACTCATCAGTATAACTGATAGGGAGCGGCATAATATCAAGACTATCAAAAAACTGCTTGAGCGGATTATCCGCATGCTCAAGATTGATGCCTTGGGCAGCCAGGCGTTCTGCCACCTCTATTTTCTTGATGCTATCCAGTTTCTGCTGCATCTCTTGGGCACTCATGCTTCTGCCCCCACAACTGCAGAGCAAAAGCATGAGTCCGAATGCAACAAAGAAACAATACGTCTTCATAATTTCACTTTCTTAGACGCAGGCTTACTTTCATTCTGAATACGATTCAGGGCTGTTACTACATAGGTAAACTTTTCACGTCCTTCATCGTAAGGCAATTTATAGAAGAACTGATCTGTGATAGTCACAATCTTCGATGCATCATTCAAGTTCACTTTCTCTCCTTTAGCAAAGCGATAAACCACAAACTTCTCTGCTTGCATATCCCAGTTTTTACCTTTGGGTGCAGTCCAGAAAAGTATATATCCATCTTCGGTCCATACTGGCGCCAGCTTCTTTACCTTCTTAGGAGCCTTATCGCTGATAAAGGGCATCTCGGGCTGCAAGGCAGGATGCTTCCAATACACCTCGCGCAGCGATGTGCCGTAATTGCCCACATTATCCACTGCAGCCTTGGCATACCATAATACGGTACCCTTAACAGCAGGATTCTGACGATGCAGATTCATCTTAGCACTCAACTGATGGATGTTAGGATTCTGCAAATCGGCATGTTTCACAGTGCGCTCCACATCCTCACCGATAACCAATGGACGATTAGCTGCATGCTGATTCCACCACTTAATAAGTGTGGCATAGTCGGCAGCCTTATTACCAATCTCCCAATAGAGCTGAGGCACACAGTAATCCAACCAACCATTGTTAACCCACAGCAGGATGTCGGCATAGAGATCATCGTAGTTCTGTGTACCATTGGTATTACTGCCTACTGGAGAAGATTTCTTATTACGATAGATACCAAAAGGCGATATACCAACCTTCACCCATGGTTTTACGCTATGAATAGTATTATAGAACTGCTCAATAAACAGATTCACATTATAGCGTCGCCAATCATTCTGATCCTTGATGCCATTAGAGTGGTCGTGAAACAGCTCATCATCAGGAATACTCAATCCCTTTACAGGATAAGGATAGAAATAGTCGTCCATGTGAATTCCATCCACATCATAACGGCTCACAATATCCTTAGCCACCTCACAGATATAGTTGCGATTCTCCTGAATACCAGGATTCAGGATAAACAGATCATCGTAGGCAAAGCAGTTAGAAGGCTTGCGGATAGCTACATGATTCTTGGCCAGTACATGCGTTGTCTTGGTTTTTGCACGGAAAGGATTGATCCATGCATGCAGCTCCATGTCGCGCTTATGACACTCGTCAATCATCCACTGCAATGGGTCCCAATAAGGACTGGGAGCCTTACCTTGAGTGCCAGTCAGGAATCGGCTCCAGGGTTCAATCTTACTCTCATAGAGGGCATCGCATTCAGGACGAACCTGGAAGATGATCACATTCACACCATCCTTCTTGAGTTCATCAAGTTGATAGGTCAGTGTTTGCTGCATCTTCACTGTACCAAGATTCTGGAACTGTCCGTTCACACACTGAATCCAAGCGCCACGCATTTCACGCTTCTGTGCACTAGTGGCCACAACAGCCACAAGCGCAATGGCCATCATTAATAGCTTCTTCTTCATATTTCAGTTTATTCTTTCTTGCTTCTTCGAGTGATACTATCTGTTCCTGCTCATGCTGATAAGCCTCACGCAGGGAATCATATTTTACGTCGAGCTCATGCTCAACCAGCTGTTTATCATTCAGTAGTTTCTGGGCCATCAGCGCATTCTGCGAGGCATCTTTCATCCAAACCACAGGACCACCATAAACAGGGGCTATCTTCAAAGCCACATGCAACTCACTGGTGGTAGCACCGCCAATCATAATAGGAATGTCAAGACCAGCTTCCTTCAAAGCTTCGGCCACGTTTACCATTTCCTCCAGACTAGGCGTAATCAGTCCGCTCAATCCAACCATATCCACATGCTCTTCCTGAGCCTTACGCACTATCTGGTCGGCAGGCACCATCACACCCATGTCTATCACTTCATAGCCATTGCAGGCCATCACCACGCTCACGATGTTCTTACCGATATCATGCACATCACCTTTCACAGTAGCCAATAGTACCTTTCCTGCCGACGTGGTGCTTTCGGTCTTTTCAGCTTCGATATAAGGCTGCAGGATATCTACTGCCTGCTTCATCGTACGTGCTGTTTTCACCACCTGAGGCAAGAACATCTTACCTTCGCCAAACAGTGTGCCGACAGTATTCATGCCAGCCATCAGTGGGCCCTCAATGATATCTACAGCATGTGGAAACTTTGTCAACGCCTCTTTCAAGTCGTCTTCCAGAAATGTACCATCGCCCTTAATCAATGCTTGAGCCAGACGCTCTTCCACAGATGTAAGGGCTCTATCTTGAAAAGGGGTGGTATCGCTGCTTGCGCCTCCTTGTTCTTTCTTGGCCAACTCTTCCTCGAGTATCTTACCAGCCAACTCAATGAGCACCTCAGAAGCACCTTTCTTTCTATTGAGAACCACATCCTCAATCACCTCAAGTTGATCCTGAGGAATATCAGCATAAGTAACTTTGGTAGAAGGATTTACGATTCCGAAATCCATTCCTACTTTAATGGCGTGATAGAGGAACACAGCATGCATAGCCTCGCGGATATAGTTATTACCACGAAACGAGAAACTGAGATTGCTCACACCACCACTCACATGAGCACCAGGCAGATTTTCCTTAATCCACTCCGTAGCACGAATAAAGTCAACGGCATAGTTATCATGTTCTTCCATACCAGTGGCAATAGCCAGAATATTGGGATCGAAGATGATGTCATGTGGATTCATGCCCACCTGTTCTGTCAGTATCTTATAGGCTCTTCCAGCAATCTCTATGCGACGCTCATAGGTAGTGGCCTGCCCTACTTCATCAAAGCACATCACCACCACAGCAGCACCATATCTCATCACATCCTGTGCATGCTCAATAAACTTCTGCTCGCCTTCTTTCAGCGAGATAGAGTTCACAATACTTTTACCTTGTACACACTTCAGTCCGGCTCTGATAACCTCCCAGTTACTTGAGTCAATCATCACTGGCACTTTAGCTATGTCAGGTTCGGCTGCTATCATATTCAGGAATGTTGTCATCTCCTGCTTGGCATCCAGCAAGCCGTCGTCCATATTGATATCGATGACCAGTGCTCCATCCACCACCTGTTTACGGGCAATAGAGATGGCCTCGTTATATTTTTTTTCCTTAATGAGACGCAGGAACTTGCGTGATCCTGCCACATTACAGCGCTCACCCACATTAGTAAAGGTATTCTCTAAAGGAGCAAGCAACTCCAGCCCCGACAACCATAGTCCATCTGGTTTTGCTGCTGGCACATGCGGCTTTTTACCTACCACCAGTGGCTGATACAACCTGATAAACTCATCGGTAGTACCACAGCAACCTCCAATGATATTCACGATACCCTCATCCACCAGTTCACCCATTTTAGGTGCCATACTCTCGGCAGTCTCATCATACAATCCGAGTGCATTTGGCAATCCTGCATTAGGATGGCAACTGATGTAATAAGGTGCTTTTTGTGCCAGTTCGCGGATGAAAGGTTTCATCTGCGTAGCACCAAACGAGCAGTTCAAGCCAATAGAGAATACGGGATAAGTGCTCACGCTAGCCAGGAAGGCTTCGAGTGTTTGTCCCGAAAGTGTTCGCCCAGCCAAGTCGCTCACTGTCACTGATACCATGATGGGCAGTTCTACATGTCGTGCATCCATGGCACGCATACAAGCATCGATAGCACATTTGGCATTCAGTGAGTCGAAGATGGTTTCTATCAGAAAGATGTCAGCCCCACCTTCAATCAGTCCGTCAGCCTGCTCCATATAAGCATTCAACAGTTCGTCGTACGTGATATCACGACGAGCAGGATCGCTCACATCAGGCGACATAGAGAGGGTTTTATTTGTAGGTCCGATTGAACCTGCCACAAATCGCGGTTTATCAGCAGTCGAGAATTTGTCTGCTTCTGTTCTAGCCAGCAGTGCTCCTACACGCGCCATTTCCCAAGCTTTATCCTGCAGATTATAATCTGCCTGGGAAATGCGTTGACTACTAAAGGTATTGGTAGAGATAATGTCGGCACCAGCATCGAGATACTTTCGGTGAATCTCGCTCACCACCTCTGGGCGTGTCAGGTTCAGTTCGTCACTGTTACCCACCTTACCCATTACAGCACCAATCATTGTTCCCATAGCTCCGTCGAGAATGAGAACTCTCTCTTTGATGATCTTGTTTAGTTCTTTATTCATAATGATTAGGTAAGCGCTATTTCCAAACTTTCATCGCGCGATCCATTTCGCGTCGATCTTCTTTTTCTTTCAGCGTTTGCCGCTTGTCGAATTCTTTCTTACCCTTACACAGTGCTACGTCAACTTTGGCACGACCTTTATCGTCGATAAACACCAGCGTAGGTACGATAGTGAAACCTGTTTGTTTGGTTGCACTCTCCAGGGCACGTATTTCTTTTTTTGTCAGCAATAATTTCCTGTCGCGCTTAGCTTCATGATTATTATATGAACCATAGAAGTAAGGACTCACATTCATCCCCTTCACCCACAGCTCACCGTTCAGCACCACGCAGTAGGTATCCACCAAGCTGGCTTTTCCCAGTCGGATACTCTTAATCTCCGTACCAGTAAGCACGATGCCTGCAGTATAGGTCTCAACAAAAAAGTACTCAAACGAGGCTTTCTTGTTGCGAATCTGCACAGGACTCTTCTTGCGTAACAGTTCTTCTGTTTTATTCATTATTTGATAGTTGCAAAATTCTCCAGATGGTCATCCACGTAATGTGCGATATCCTCTGTCCATTCTTCTTCGTTCTCGATAAAGATATCATCCAGATTTTCGAACTCAGGATACTGTTCGAACATAGCCATGAAATCTTCATCACTCTTCTCAGTCTCTATCTCATCGCGATATTTCAGCCACAAGGTGTGTGCATCATATATCAGCTTTGATGGAGCACGCATATCCCATTGACGCAGGGCTTTGGCCAGGGGATTCTTAAAGATGAATGGTCCGTAGCCATTGTAAATCAGCTGTACAAATCCTCCGTCCATCACCTCTTCATGCAGTATATTCCACGCCAGCAGTGTTATCTGGTCGGCATTCAGTTGGGCCATGCTCTCAGCAGTCAGTTCACCACCGATAGCATCATAGATAGCCTTCACAAACACATTCAGGAATTCGTCCATTCCTTCGAGTGCAGCTTGCTGCAAATCCTCGTCCTTTACAATTACCTCCACCATAGTTCAATCATTTATGTCATACACACCTGTTGGTGTTTTGCGTTTAAGCACTTCAAGTTCCAAGTCTTTTCCTGGAATGACACCATGTGAACGCAGGATTGTCTCCACCGTCTTGCGTGCCAGTTCAGGATGATTATTCTCCTCGCTCAGGTGGCACAGCCATACGTGCTTCAGTCCCTCGCTCATATTCTCAACCAGGGCTTCGCCACACGACACATTCGACAGATGTCCACTTTCACTCAATATGCGCTGCTGCAAATATACAGGATACGGACCATTCTTCAGCATCTCTACATCATGATTGGCCTCAATCACCAGATAGTTGGCATGATTGATGGCCTGCTTGATGTCGTCGGTGATACTACCCACATCAGTGAGCACCACGAATACGATGCCTTCAACCTCCAGTTCATAACCCACATTCTCGCTGGCGTCATGAGGCACAGCAAACGGACGAACCTTGAAGTCGCCCAACTGCACTTGTTCACCAATAGTCAGTATGTGCTTATGCTCTTGCGAAACTTTCTTTGCCACACAATAATTCGCATCTATGCCTTCGTGTACTTTACGAGTGGCATAGACAGGCAGATTGCAGTCATGGCTCAAGGAGCCCACACTTTTTATGTGGTCAGCATGATCGTGGGTAATCAGGATACGCTTCACGGAATTAAGCTGAATACCATACTCTCTACAATATTTTTTTAGTGTGCGTATTCCTATTCCAATATCTATAATCAACCCGTCGGTCGCTGTGCCCAGATAATAGCAATTACCGCTGCTACCGCTTCCAAACGATATAAATCTCAACATCTCAAAATATAATTTTCGTGCAAAGGTACTAAAATAATATGAAAAGCCACTTGCTTTTCACATTATTTATTAATTTTAGAATGGCATTCCTACAGCAAAGTGGAAAGCCAGGTCACGACTTAACTTTGGATGCACCAATGGATAGTGCGCTTCCGACTCAATCTCGAAGGCTGGATTAATGGCTTTCATACCTAAGTCGAAACGCAGGATGAAATAATCAAAATTCAGTCGCAAGCCTGCACCATAGCTCACTGCCAGATCACTCAGAAAGCGGTTGAACTTAAACTGTCCACCTGGCTGGTCAGGATAGTCACGCAGTGTCCACACATTACCTGCATCGGCAAAGATGGCACCATTAAACTTCCAGAACAGCCTCATGCGGTACTCCACGTTCAAGTCGAGTTTCAAGTCGCCGGTCATTGTAATAAAATTTATACGACCGTCCTTGTCTTTATAGCGTCCTGGTCCCAAGCTGCGCACAGTCCATCCTCTTACGCTGTTAGCACCACCTGAGAAATAACGCTTTTCGAAAGGCAACACCTTGGCATTGCCATAAGGATAAGCCACACCCAAACCGATATGAAACACCAGTTGGTCGTTGGCACCCTTAAACAGTTGCTGTGTATAGTCGAAATCGCCCTTTACATACTGCGCATAGGCGATATTAAAGAGTTCATACTGGCCCAGTTCATTCTTCGAACTGCCAAAGATATTGGAACATAATCCAAGCAGATTACCTGCTGTTTCAACATTCGTTTTCAGCGCTACCACACCATTATTATAGGTATAGCCAAAACCCATTTTCATGATAAACAGGTCTTCATAGTTATAGCGCAGAATCACATTCTGATTCGACGTGTTATCCAGATATTCTGTCTTGAAAGTTTCGCTTATCCAAGGCATGAATACATAGTTCAGATTCAACAGATCGAAACGATAACTGTCATGATGATTCTGGGGGCGCCAGTGATAACTCCAGCCTGTTGACAAGACTCGACGGTGAAACTCTGGTCGGTCCTGCACATCATAAAGAAGTGCCAATTCACTGGTAGCAATGGTACGTCGGCGGAAGTTGCGACTCAGGAACGGCATGATAAAGCGTGGAAACGAAAGCTTTGTTTCTACACTATATTCTGTGAAGTCCTGATTGCTATAGCCCTCCAGACCTTTAATGGCCTCATAGGCACCACGCAGTTGCAGACTGAATGTTTCTGATCCTTTAAATAGATTTCTATTCTGATAGGTCAACGAGGCTGCAGCACCAAAGTCGCCAGCAGTATTCGTGCCTTCAGGCTGGAAACTAATAGTCGATGGTTTATTGGTAAGCACCTGTATCTTGGTATCCAGCAGCGTGGTGTCAGGCTGTTGTTCAAAGGCAATATTGGTATATCTCACAGCCCCCAGTCGACCAAAGTGGTTATAGGTATTCTGCAGTTTGGCAGCCGAATAGAGGTCGCCAGGCGCCAGGAAGGTATTCTCTACCAGCACCGACTGGCGCAGATGCACTTTTCCATCGTCATCCTGTCCACCTTCATGCATGATGCTACCGATGGTGTATGGCTTATGCTGCTGTTGCAACAGCAACTTCAGGTCAACGCCATGCTGTGCCTCATCCTTTTTGGCTCCATAGGTGATATACTCCTTATGAAAACGGAAGTAGCCATTATTCTGCAGATACTGCGTGATGGCATTACGTTCAGCCGACAATGTCTCTACACTGAACTGCATACCCTGATGCAACAGCGTGTTACGCTTACGCAAGAGATTGGCCACCACACTGTCTTCAATCACGAAATCCAGGTTTCTGACAAAATAGGGCTCACCAGGATGCAACACATACACAGCATCCAATTTATGCTTCTTTTTGTCGATATACAGCTCTACCTGCGCGTCCAGATAACCCTTGTTCTGCAAAGCCTGCTGCAGGTCACGGCAAGTAAGCTGGGCTTGCACGGTATCATAGATGACAGGCGCCTCACCCATCTGTCGCAGCATGCGGTTCACCCAAGAGCTGTCTTTACCCGCCATGGCATAAACGCCCAGTGGCAGTTTAACAGCCGAGAACCAGCGCGAGTTAGGTTTCTGTCGCACATACCCCTTCAAGCTACCTGGATTGATATCGCGATATTTACCATCGGCAACCACCTTTGTTTTATTCAGCAGATAGCTATCCTCCGGAATATCACGACTCACCGAGCAGCTGCACATAGCCACTGCAACCGCCATCAAAGGTATGTATATATGATACTTGCCGTTCATTTTGGCGCAAAATTACTAAAAATTATCAATTATCCATCATCAATTCTCAATTAATTAGTATCTTTGCACAGAATTAACGCATTTTTTAAGAATATGATTAGTAAAAATCAGATAAAATACATTCACCAGCTTGAACTGAAGAAGTTTCGCAAACAAGAAGGCCTTTTTATTGCCGAAGGACATAAGGTTGTGGGCGACTTACTGAAGGCAGGCTATACCCCCAAACAACTGTTTGCTACTGCTGAGTGGATAGCCAACAACCCCGCCTCACAAGCCATTGAGGTCACCAACGACGAGCTCACCCGCCTGTCGCTGCTTCAGCACCCCCAACAAGTGCTGGGCCTCTTCCCCATCCCCAACACCCAACACCTATCACCCAACACCCAGCAGCTGTCCATCCTGCTAGACAATGTGCAGGACCCTGGCAATCTTGGCACCATCATCCGTATTGCTGATTGGTTTGGTATTGATACGATTTTCTGCAGCGAGGGCACTGTTGACGCTTGGAACCCCAAGGTGGTTCAAGCCACAATGGGTTCTATTGCTCGCGTACACCTTATTTATATTGACCCACAACAGTTGTTCGACAGCCTACCAGCCGACTATCCTGTTTACGGCACCTTCCTTGATGGCCAGAACATCTATACAGAGACCCTTACCCCTAACGGTCTTATTGTGATGGGCAATGAGGGCAATGGTATTTCTGACGCTGTTCGCGCCAGGATTAGTCGTAAGTTGCTGATTCCAGATTTTCATCAAGGCGACACTGCCGACAGTCTGAATGTAGCCATCGCCACTGCCATCACCTGTAGCGAGTTCCGTCGTCGCTAAAGGCATGTACGCCTAGTCGCGATAAGCTTTCTCTCCAATGGTTTCCTGCGAGCCAATTGTCATCTGTCGCAAGTCGTAATACGAACCATTATAGATATTGAAATCCACATTACCCTTGATACCAGGCAGACGGCCCACATCAGTATGTTGCCAGAATTTCCATGCGCCCTGGTATTCAAGCGAATCTACATAGTAATGCGCTATCCAATAAGGATACTGATCGAACACAGGATCTGAGAGATAGCGTGTCTTGAATTTAAAATAGGTATAGATAATAGGTTTCACCTGGTAGTGATTCTCCACCAAGTGCAACCAGCGTAGCACAGAGTATTTGAAGTCTTCATCACTCTGGTTCTTAGGTTTATGCTCCACGTCAAGCACAGGAGGCAAGTCGCCATTCTCCAGCTTAACGGTATTGATGAAATGATAAGCCTGCTCTTCAGCGGGCGTATGCACACTATAGAAGTGATAAGCTCCGCGGGTAAAACCATTCTCACGTGCCTGATAGAAATTCTCACGGAAGTTCTCGTCGGTACGTGTAGCCCCTTCAGTAGCTTTAATCATCACAAAGCGGATAGGACAATGGTCTATCTGTCCGTTGTCCTTGAGCTCATCCCAGTTGATGCGCCCCTGATGATGCGATATGTCGATACCATGAATCTCATAGCCATCAGGATAGCTCACATCGCCATACATGGCACGCCAGCGGAAGCCAAATGGCCCCACAAAGAAATAATAGAAGAAATAGACGTAGACAGCCACCACTGCAGCGCCACCAACCCAATATGCCCACCCGGGCATATGACGCAGCATACGGACAAAGAATCCAGGCTTACGACGGCCACGAGGACCATGGTAAGTATGAGAGATTCCCACTCCCTTTCGACGAACTACGCGGCGCTTTGGCATCAACGAAAAAGAAAAGGCACGAATTACACGAATTTACGCGAATAAATAAAATAATTCGTGATAATTCGCGTAATTCGCGCCTAATAAATTAATTACTTAGCCTGCTCAAGAGCCAGTGTACGTGTGGGCTGATCGCAAACCTCTGTTGGTCCCCAGTACTGGATTGGACCAGGATAGATGTAAGCGGTCTCACGAGCCCAACGCTCACGCTGTGCAGCGAAAGTCTTGAAAGGAGCACCCTCCAGCTCAACAAGAGCCTTACGGATTACTGGTTTCATCTCACCATTACGCTTCTCCATGTTCATCATCATAGTGATGGGCACACCACCGGCGATCCACTGGTCAGCAGGAGCTGTAGTATTCTTAACGATAGCCATGTAACCAGTCTTACCGTTAGCAATCAGCTGTGCAGCTGATGTACCGAGAGCGTAGCAGTAGTCAGCATCGAAGTTAGAAGGAGCAGCGCAGCGTCCCTCGTAACCGAAGAAGTGGTGCTGAGCAGCAAACTTACCTGCATACTTACCAACCTTCTTACGACGCTCGAGCTTCTGAGCAACCATGGTAGAGAGCAGCTTCTCTGTCTCGATGAGTGATACCTGTACGTTTCCGTGTGGGTCACGATCGAGGGCCAGCTGGCGAGCTACGGTTGTAGGCAGTGAGTTGAACACCTCCAGGTTAGCATCAGACAGATGGCTCTTAGCGAAGTCGATGATCTCGCTACGACCCAGGTCCTTAACCTCAGGCTCTGCCAGTACGTCGTTCAGCTGAGCGATGAGCTTCTTGATAGCAGGGATGAACTCAATCAGACCCTCTGGGATGATAACAGTACCGAAGTTGTTACCATCAGCAGCGCGCTTGCATACCACGTCGGCAATGTAAGTCACGATGTCGTCAAGACTCTGCTTCTTAGCCTCTACCTCCTCACTAACGAGACAGATGTTTGGCTGAGTCTGCAGGGCGCACTCCAGGGCGATATGAGAAGCTGAGCGACCCATTACCTTGATGAAGTGCCAGTACTTACGTGCTGAGTTACAGTCGCGCTCAATGTTACCAATCAGCTCAGAATATGTCTTACAAGCAGTATCGAAACCGAATGAAGTCTCAATCTGAGCGTTCTTCAGGTCACCATCGATAGTCTTAGGACAACCGATAACCTGTACGCCATATTTCTTAGCTGCATAGTACTCAGCCAGAACACAAGCGTTGGTGTTAGAGTCGTCACCACCAATAATAACGATAGCCTTGATATCGAGCTTGCGGATGATCTCGAGACCCTTCTCAAACTGGTCAACCTTCTCCAGCTTGGTACGGCCAGAACCGATCATATCGAAACCACCAGTGTTACGATACTCATCGATGATCTCAGAAGTGAGCTCCATATAGTTGTGGTCAACCAAACCGCCAGGACCCAGGATGAAACCGAAGAGACGGTTCTCAGGGTTGAGCTTCTTGATCTGATCGAACAGACCAGTGATCACGTTGTGACCGCCAGGAGCCTGACCACCAGACAGGATGATACCCACGTTCATCTTAGTATTGTTAGCCTCAGTAGCAGGCTCAAACTCTACGATAGGCATACCGTAGGTATTGGGGAAGAGCTTCTTGATCTCCTCCTGGTCGCCAACACTCTGTGTAGCGGCACCTTCCTTTACTTTTACTGCACCCTGAAGCGCCTTAGGCAACTTAGGCTGATAAGCGGCTCTCGCCTGCTGCAATGCACTTTTTTCCATAATTCCTTTTTTATTATAATTTATGAGTAATTGTTTTCTGAGCCGCAAAATTAGTGCTTTTTTGTAAGAAAAGCGAAAGAAATCATGGTATTTTTGGCATTTTAATATTTTTTTTGGTAGAAACACTTGGTATCTCAGATTTTTTTCCTAACTTTGCTTACTGAATATAACAAAACACCTCCTCACGGAGTTTTTTAAAAAATTGACAATTATGATGAACAAAAGACAACTGAAGAAAAGCATCAATGCAATTTGTGACGAGATTTTTGCAGAGGCACTAGCCCTCTCACTGTATGGTAACGATAGAAACATCGAAAACGACAACGCCTTGATTCGTTCAGTACTTTTGCTGCGTGCCAACTACGTAAGTCGTATTTCGCACCCAGAGCCAGGTATGGACACACAGACATATTATAAAGACCTGCGTGATAAGTTTACTGCCGAAGCACAAGCAATCATCGATCAACTTAACGCATAACCCAGTATTGCAATGATAAAATCACTCTGCAGCTGGATTTTGTATAAACGCATGGGGTGGACGCTGGATGTAAACCAGTCCCACCCCGATAAATTCATTATCTGTCTGGCTCCCCATACCAGTAACTGGGATTTCTTGTTAGGCCAGCTTTACAGTAGAGCCGAGGGCATGAAAATCAATTTCTTGATGAAGAAAGAATGGTTTTTCTGGCCTCTGGGTCCTATTTTCCGTAGTATGGGTGGCATACCTGTTTTCCGTCAGAAGAAGATGAGTATGACAGATGCCATGGCTGATACAGCCAAGCAGGTCAAGCAGTTCAAACTCTGCATCACTCCTGAAGGCACTCGCAGTCGTGTTGATGAGTGGAAGAAAGGCTTCTACTTTATCGCACTCAAGGCGGGAATACCTATTTTATTATATGGAGTTGACTACGAGCGCAAGCTGATTCAATGTACAAAAACCATCATCCCCAGTGGCGACCTGGAGGCCGACATGCGGGAGATTAAACTTTATTTTAAGGATTTCAAGGGCAAGAAGCCTGAGAATTTCTCTATAGGAGATATTACTGAGTAATGAAACGTACAAGTATCATAATCGCGGCTGTGTTTGCCTTGCTTACAGCGATGCCTGCTGATGCGGCTCGTAAAGTGAAGGTCAAGACACCGCCCGATCCCTATAAGTCACTGAAGGATAAAATAGACCGATACTTTGTAAACTTTAAGAGCGACGAACAGCGCATACGCTCCACTTTCCACCTGAAGTCTCTGGTGGTAAATGATTCGTTGCGCACTGTTGACATCAGCGCCAATAATAATCTTGGTGAACAACTGTTTACCGACGATTTGGCCGAGACCATCTATCAGGAGGTGCAGGCCCTGCTACCTGATTCCGTGCAGGACTACGATCTGTCTATCACCACCGGAGGATGGGATCTGCGACAGTTGATTCCTAATCGCTTACGACAGCACAAAGACAAGAACCGCACCTGGGGGGATATCGACTATCATGGTCGTCCTTGGGTGCGCAATGCTTCATTGCCCTACACCATCACTGAGGGTTTGCAGAACCGCCATCTCAGCATCTGGGCCAGTCATGGTCGTTATTTTAATGTCAAGGATAGTGTATGGAAATGGCAGCGCCCCGCCTTGTTTGGCACACGCGAAGATCTCTTCACGCCAACCATCGTCGTCCCCTACCTCATCCCCATGCTGCAGAATGCCGGCGCTGTGGTCTTCACACCACGCGAACGTGACTGGCAGCGCCATGAGTTTATCGTGGATAACGACACCCCTGAAACAGGTTATCAGGAAACCAATGGCACCTTTCAGTGGAGCAAGAGCAACACAATAGGATTCTCCTGGCATACAGGCAGTTATGGCGACTACGAAAACCCATTTACCACAGGCACTTGTCGCCAAGCTCATGTCACCGACAACCCCAAAAAGCAAAGCGAGATTATCTGGAAACCCGCTATCACTGAAAGCGGAAGTTATGCCGTGTATGTGAGCTATCACACCACCGAGAAGAGCATCGACGATGCCCATTACACGGTGTGGCACCAGGGCATACCTACCGAGTTTCGTGTCAATCAGCAGATGGGTGAAAAGACATGGGTTTACCTGGGCACATTCTATTTCGACCAAGGTCAGAGCACACGCAACTGCGTCACCCTGTCCAATCTCAGTAAGCACCATCATGGCGTAGTCACTGCAGATGCTGTCAGGTTTGGTGGTGGCATGGGCAACATCGATCGTGGTAAGGGTATCAGCGGTCTCCCCCGCACGCTGGAGGGCGCACGCTACTATGCGCAATGGGCTGGTATGCCCTACGAGGTGTATAGCACCAAAGATGGCGAAGATGATTATGGTGACGACATCAACGTGCGCAGCTATATGACCAATCATCTGGCAGGTGGCTCTGTCTATGAGCCCGACACCACAGGACTGAATGTCCCCATCGAACTGTCGCTGGCCATCCATAGTGATGCCGGTTATACCAAGGATGGCAAGAGTCATACAGGCACATTGGCCATCTGCACCACTTATCTCAACGACTCTATCCTGGGCACTGGTCTCACCCGCCTGATATCTCGTGATCTAGCCGATGAGCTCTTATACTCGATACCTGCTGACATCAGTAAGAAATATGGCAATTGGCCCACACGCGAGCTCTACGATCGCAACTACAGCGAAACACGCTGCCCCATGGTACCAAGCGCCATCCTCGAAACCATGTCGCATCAGAACTTTGCCGACATGCGCTTAGGTCAGGACCCCAACTTCCGTTTCGATCTGGCGCGCAGCATCTATAAAACGCTGTTGCGCTATATCTGCAACATGCACCATAAGAAATATGTGGTACAGCCATTGGCGCCCAACCGTCTCTCAGCAGAGCTTACTGGTCGTGGTGAGGCTAAGATCAGTTGGCATGCTGTGAATGATGAATACGAGCCCACTGCCAAGCCTACAGGCTACGTGGTTTACACAGCCATCGGTCGCAGTGGTTTTGATAATGGCACTTATATCAAAGGTGGTCATGAGACGTCTGTCACCATCCCTGTCGATCCCGAGAAGGTTTACTCTTTCCGCGTAACAGCCGTCAACGATGGTGGTGAGAGTTTCCCCAGCGAGGTGGTATCTGTCTATGATGTGCCCGAGGCACAGAAGACGGTGCTCGTTGTCAACGGTTTTACGCGATTGGCAGCCCCACAGGTCGTGGATAACGCTGTCCAGCAGGGTTTTGATATTAAGACTGATGCTGGTGTCACCTATGGTCGCACAGCCGGTTGGTTGGGCTATCAGATAGGTTGGGACAAGAGCAAGATGGGCAGCGAGCGTCGTGATGGCTTAGGCTATACCAACGACTCCCTGCAGGGCCAGTTTATTGCCGGCAATGATTTCGACTACATCCGCACACATACCTCAGCCATTGCTACAGCCAAGAAATACCGTGTAGTCAGCTGTTCAGCAGCTGCACTTGACAATAATGACATTCTGGCACAGAAGTACGAGATGCTGGATGTCATCCTGGGTCTGCAGCGCAACGATGGTTATTCGCTGGTGCCCTATCAGCTGATGTCGCCCATGCTGCGCGAGAACATCCGTTTGTTTGCCAAGCGTGGTGGTGCCCTGTTGGTAAGCGGCGCCTACCTGGGTAGCGACATGCAGGCACCTGTTGATCGTGATTATCTGGCCGACATCCTGAAAATCACCTATCAGGGTCACAATGCCGACTCCCTGCAGCGCGACACCATCAATGGTCTTGGCCTGCAGTTCACCTTCCATCGCCAGTTGAACGAGCAGCACTATGCTATACAGCATCCAGAAATACTAGAACCTGTTTATCCCGCATTCTCAGCCATGAAGTATGCCGACGACTACAGTGCATCGGTAGCTTATAATGGCACCGACTACAAGTCGTTCGCCATGGGCTTCCCCTTCGAGTGCATCAAGGACGAGCCTAAGCGCAACAGCATCATGCGGGGCATTTTGCAATTTCTATTACAATCAAATAAATAACCCTTAAAAAATAACTAAGAATATGAAAATTCAATCTAATGTATCAGGAACCCGTAGTATCGAGGTTACCGAGTCCCATCTGTTAACTATTGAGAAGTACCAGCTGTTTCGTGATCTGATTGACTCAAATGGCTATGTTGACGAACAGGTACTTGAGAAATTGAGAATGAACGTACGCGCACTGCTGGAGGGCGATGCGGGCAGAGATCCCAATCTGCTCTTGCTCTGTCTCGATGTGATTTATCACCCCAACATGAAGGCCTTCGGCTTGCAGCAGCTTGTGCTATTGTATATTAACTGGAAGAACCAGGACGATAATGGTGGTATCAGCTTCATGTCAGCACAGGCTGTACAGGGCACCCCATTCAACTGATTCATCCCTTAAAGAGAGAAGATTAAGATTTGAAGGAGTACAGATTAACAGATTTTCTACCCACAACAAAGAAGGAGCTCGAGTTACGAGGATGGGATTACGTAGATGTAATCCTGTTCTCGGCCGATGCTTATGTAGATCATCCATCGTTTGGTGCTGCCGTCATCGGTCGCACACTCGAGGCAGCCGGTTTCCGCGTGGCCATTGTGCCACAGCCCGACTGGCATGGCGACTATCGCGACTTTAAGAAGCTTGGTCGCCCACGTTTGTTTTTTGGAGTAGCTCCAGGTTGCATGGACTCCATGGTTAATAAATATACGGCAGCTCGTCGTTTGCGCTCTGAGGATGCTTACAGTCCTGATGGTCGCCACGACATGCGCCCCGAATATCCCACCATCGTCTATGCCAAGATTCTCAAGGAGCTCTATCCCGATGTACCAGTAGTACTGGGAGGTATCGAGGCCTCTTTGCGCCGTGTCACCCATTACGACTATTGGAGCGACGAACTCAAGAAGTGCCTGCTATGCTATTCGCCAGCCGATATGATTACCTACGGCATGGGCGAGAAAGTAACCATCCAGTTGGCACGCCGCTTGGCCGGGGGTGAGAGTATCAAAGACATCAAGGATCTGCCCCAGACAGTCTTCTTGGCGCGCAAGGAGGATATCCCCGGTGGCATCACCGATCGTGATATCGTGCTCCACTCGCACGAGGAGTGCCTGAAGAACAAACGTGCACAGGCAGAGAACTTCCGTCAGGTTGAGGAACAGTCAAACATGATGCATGCCCAGCGCCTGTTGCAGGGTGTTGATGGCCGCTATGTGGTGGTGAATCCACCCTTCCCACCGATGACAACCGAAGAGCTCGATGCCTCGTTCGACCTGCCATACACACGTCAGCCCCACCCCAAATATAAGGGCAAACGTATCCCAGCCTACGACATGATTAAGTTCTCGGTGAACATTCATCGTGGCTGTTTTGGCGGTTGTGCTTTCTGCACCATATCTGCGCATCAGGGCAAGTTCATCACCTGCCGCTCCAAAGAGAGCATCCTTCGTGAGGTAAAACAAGTGATAGAGATGCCCGACTTCAAGGGCAACCTCTCTGACTTAGGTGGACCATCTGCCAACATGTATGGCATGAGTGGCCGCAACAAGAATGCTTGTGAGAAATGCCGCCGCCCATCATGCATCCATCCGCAGATCTGTCCTAATCTGAATACCGACCACTCCAAACTGCTTGAAGTGTATCGCGCTGTCGATGCCCTGCCAGGCATCAAGCATAGCTATATCGGTAGTGGTGTCAGATACGACCTGCTGCTACATCGCAGCAAGGACGAAGCCAGCAACAAAGCAGCCATGGAGTACACCCGCGAGTTGATCACACGCCACGTCAGTGGTCGTCTGAAGGTAGCCCCCGAGCATACCAGCGATCGCGTGCTCTACCTCATGCGCAAGCCATCGTTCCAGCAATTCTACGAGTTCAAGCGTATCTTCGACCGTATCAATCGTGAGGAGGGACTGCGCCAGCAGATCATCCCATACTTCATCTCCAGCCATCCAGGCTGTCAGGAGGAAGACATGGCCGAGTTGGCAGTCATCACCAAGAATCTCGACTTCCATCTCGAACAGGTTCAGGACTTCACGCCTACCCCGCTCACCAATGCTACAGAGACGTGGTACACTGGTTACGACCCATACACCCTCGAGCCCGTGTTCAGTGCTAAGACGCCCAAGGAGAAGTTGGCCCAGCGCCAGTTCTTCTTCTGGTACAAGCCCGAAGAGCGTCGTGGCATCGAACAGTCATTGCGCCGCATAGGTCGCCCTGATCTTATCGCCAAGCTCTATTCTGGCATGCCACCACAAGGTGGTTATCGCCCCGCTGCTTATGGTCCTAAACCTACAGGTGGAAAACCTGCCGGTGGAAAACCTTCAGGCGGCAAACCAAAATCTTACAATCCCAATTTTACCAATGAGAATAATAGAACAAAGCGTCATAGCGAAAAACCCCAACAAGAAAAGCGAGGACGGCATCGTCGTAACTTCTGATTTTATCGCAGTCATCGACGGTAGCACCTCCAAGACCCATCAGCGCCATTGCCCTCTCATGAGCAATGGTCGCTATGCTATGAAGCTCATCAGTCAGTATATACGCAAGATGCCTGCCAACACCTCTTGTCATCAGTTTTGTGTAGGCGTCACCAATGCGCTTCGCAAGCATTACTGGTTGCGCCTCCCTGTTCAGCGCATGCTCGAGCATCCTGAGGAGCGCCTGTGTGCTTCGGCCATTATCTACAGTCGTTTGCGCCGCGAGGTATGGATGGTGGGCGACTGTCAGTGCCTGATTGGCAACCAGTATTTCGACAACCCTAAGCCCTACGAGCGCCAGTTGGCCGAGATGCGTGCTGCCAAGGTGCGCGAACTGCTGATAGCAGGCGTGCCCCAGAGCGAGCTGTTGCAGCCTCACGACCCAGCACGCGAGGTGATGATTCCCACCATGATCGAGGTGATGCAGAATCAGAATATCACCTATGCAGTCATTGATGGCTTCCCCATTCCAGAGAGCAAGGTCAAGGTCATCCCACTCGATTTCCAGAAGTGGGAGATCATTTTAGCCAGCGATGGCTACCCCCAGTTGGCCAAGACCCTGGCAGAGTCAGAATCCCTGTTGCAACACCAGCGCGAGACCGACCCACTGAACATTGGCACCTTCACCGCCACCAAAGCCTTCGTCGAAGGCAACAACTCTTTCGACGACCGCAGCTACATCCGCTTCGAAGTTTAGAAAGATAAGGATAAAAAGAAAGAGAGCTACCTCATGATGAAGTAGCTCTCTTTTTGGTAGTCGATAGGGGAATCGAACCCCTATGCCAAGATTGAGAATCTTGTATCCTAACCATTAGATGAATCGACCGAGTCGCGATGGAGATAGGCTGTAAGCCAATCGACCAGAATGTCAAAGAATGTTGGTAGTCGATAGGGGAATCGAACCCCTATGCCAAGATTGAGAATCTTGTATCCTAACCATTAGATGAATCGACCGTGCTGCGAGAGCAATCAAGCTAGCTTGAATTGCCGAGTCGCAAGGGAGATAGAGTTAAAAACTCAATCGACCAACATGCCAAAGACGCTCTCTCAGAGACCTCCCAAAGGCGGAAGGAGGGGGATTCGAACCCCCGGTACGGGAACCCGTACGGCAGTTTAGCAAACTGCTGGTTTCAGCCACTCACCCATCCTTCCAAAGGACCCTGGAGTACTAAACCTTGGGGCATCTCCTCGATTGCGGGTGCAAAGGTACGACTATTTTTTGAATCCTCCAAATTTTTATTCGACTTTTTTTCGAAAAAGTTATTTGAAAGCAATGACCTCCTTGAGCTCCTGATCCAGGTAGAATGTATTCTGCAAGGTGTCTCCCTGATGTAAGTATTTCATTCTCAGGTAGTAAACCTCTCCAGCAGGTACTTTGCCATAGTTGATATTGCTCTTAAAGAGTTTGAAACCATTTTTTCGCATCTGTGCCACCAAACTGTCTTTGATGTGTCTTGATGTGCCCAGATCGCCAAAATCCAGTCGTTTTGTTTCCACCCCCTCTTTCATGTTCTCTGCCACGAAATCCTTCACTGTCTGCTCAGCAGTGTACTGCTTCCCGCACGAAGCGAGAAGCAGTCCACCCAAGCATAGTGATATAATAATGTACGCGCGCGAGTGCATCATTTCTGTGGAATGTTTTTAAGCACATCAAGCAAATGATCCCAAACCATCTGTACGGTTGGGATGTGCAGGCGCTCGTCGGGCGTATGAACAAATCGCAGTGTAGGACCAAAGCTTACCATATCGAGCTGTGGATAGCGCTCTGAGAACAAGCCGCACTCCAGTCCAGCGTGGATACCACGTACCACAGGCTCCTTGCCAAACAGTTTCACGTAGCTCTCGCGCACAATCTTCTGCAGCTCTGAGTTGGCCTTCATCTTCCAAGCGGGATAACCCTCGCCTGAAGTAGCCTCGGCACCAGCCAGCTGGAAGGCAGCACGGATGGTAGCACACATATTATCGAGGTTCGACATCACGTTCGAACGCTGACTTGACAGAATTTCGATGGTATTCTCATTAGAGTGGATGCTGGCGATGTTAGATGAAGTCTCAACCATACCACCCAGTTCCTCGTCCTGACAGATGGCATACACACCATTGTCAACAGCCTGGATAGCCCAAACGAAGTTCTTAGCCACAGCAGGCTCAATCACGGGCTCAGCATCAGTGCTCTCCATGCTCCAAACCATCTGTGTGTCGGTTACGTGGAACTCATCCTCTACCTCAGCAGCAAACACATTCCAGTCGGCCTTGATGTTCTCCTTGATAGCGTTAGGCACAGCAATCACAAACTGACCATCGCGTGGGATGGCGTTGTGCAACTTACCACTGTGGAACTGAGCCAGCTGGATGCCCTCGTAGCGGTTCATCTCCTGATAGAGGAAACGCGCCAGAATCTTAATGGCATTCGCACGCTTCTTGTTGATGTCGTCACCAGAGTGTCCACCAACCAATCCCTTCAGCTGAGCCTTCATGAAGAAGCTGCCAGCAGCAGCCTCCTGACGCTTGAAGCTGAACTTAGCTGTGGTGTTACGTCCACCGGCACATGATACGAAGATCTCACCCTCATCCTCTGAGTCGAGGTTGATGAGATAGTCGCCAGTCATGAATCCAGCCTTCATACCCTCGGCACCAGACAGACCTGTCTCCTCGTCACGTGTAAACACGCACTCGATAGGTCCATGCTCAATGTCATCACTTGCCAGGATAGCCAGCTCGATAGCGCAACCGATACCATCATCAGCACCCAGTGTAGTGCCCTCGGCAGTAAGCCACTCACCATCCACATAAGTCTTGATGGCATCCTTGTCGAAGTCGAACTCTACGTCCACCAACTTATCGCACACCATATCCATGTGGCTCTGCAGGATCACTGTCTTACAGTTCTCCATGCCCTTGGTGGCAGCCTTACGTATAATCACATTACCGGTCTCATCCACTTTTGTATCCAGATTGTGGCTCTCACCCCACTGCTTCAGATACTCAATCATCTTCTCTTCGCGCTTAGAAGGACGCGGAATTTCGTTAATCTTCGCAAATTCTGCGAACACAACTGCAGGTTTTAAATCGTTTTTATTCATTATTAATGCTTTTTTTGTTTGATTTCGCTATAAAATGCTTAACTTTGCAGCCGCAAAGATATAAAAAATGATTGAGACTCTACTCATAACCACGTTAATAATTGCTATATGTATGGCATTTTTGCTCGTTAAGGTGCTTTTTAAGCGCAATGGCGAGTTCTCATCACAGCATATCCACGACTCTCAGGCTATGAAGGACCGTGGTATTCATTGTGTCTTAGACCAAGATCGTGAGATGCGCAACCAGAAAAGGTTAAAGTTGAAAAGTTGAAGGCTGCGATTAAGCGAAAGCAGAGCCATGCTTGCATGAGCTATGCTGAGCGTGAGCAGGCTCGATACGAAGTATCAAGAATTGAAAAATTTAAATAATTAAAAACAGAAAATGAAAAAGTACATTTTTCCAGCACTGGCCATCGCAGCTATGATGGTATCGTGCAACAACCAGAGTCCAAAGATGGACGAACAGCCTGCAGCTACTAACGGCGAGGGCATGAAGATTGCTTATGTAGAGGTTGACTCGCTGATGACTCAGTACAACTTTGCTAAGGACTACAGCGTAACCTTGCAGAAGAAGAGCAACAACGCCCGTAACACCTTGAACCAGAAGGGTAGCGCCCTCCAGGCAGCCATGGCCAACTTCCAGCAGAAGTTGAACAACAATGGTTTCCAGAGCCGCGAACAGGCTGCTTCACAGCAGGCAGCTATCCAGCGCCAGCAGAACGATCTGCAGGAGCTTCAGGCACGTCTGGAGAACGAGCTGGCCAGCGAGACAGCAAAGTTTAACGAGGCTCTGCGCGATTCACTGCAGAACTTCCTGAAGGCATACAACCAGACTAAGAAGTACGACCTGATTCTCTCAAAGGCAGGCGACAATATCCTGATGGGCGACAAGAAGTTCGACATCACTCAGGATGTTATCAACGGTCTGAACAAGCGCTACAAGCCATCAGCAAAACCAGCTGCTGAGAAGGCTGAGGAGAAGCAGGCTGAAGAGAAGAAATAATCTGAATAGTTATAAAAAAGATAGGAGCCCCGTTTGGAGCTCCTATTTTTTATGGTATCAACAGCGATGAATCGCCGTAACTCAGGAATCTGAATTCATGCCCCAGGGCATAATCATAAATCTTATGCCAGTCGCCTTTCACAAACGCACTCACCAGCAGTAGCAGTGTGCTCTGTGGCTGATGGAAGTTGGTCACCAGCATCTTTACGATATGGTATTCGTAGCCTGGTGCAATGATAATCTGCGTACTGCTGTGCAGCACCTCCAGTCCATGGGCATCCATCCAATCGCCCAGCGCTGTCAGCGACTCAACCGTACTTACCGTCGTGTCGCTTTCATAGGGTTCCCACTGGTTTACATGCAACTCATCCTCAGTGGCATCGGGATGCTGCATCACCTTCAGACCCATGTAGTACAAGCTCTCCAGTGTGCGCACGCTGGTAGTACCCACAGCGATGGCACAACCATCGTGAGCAATCAGCTTACGGATGGTATCGCGGCGCACAGAGATATACTCGGTGTGCATCTCGTGGCCCTCTATCTCCTCACTCTTCACAGGCTTGAAGGTACCGGCACCCACATGCAGTGTCAGTTCCTCGCGCTCCACGCCATGTGCATCTACAGCTGCCAGCACCTCAGGTGTAAAGTGCAGTCCGGCTGTAGGTGCAGCCACACTACCCTTAATCTTCGAGTACACCGTCTGATAAGTGGTCTTATCACTCTCCTGCGTCTCGCGGTTCAGATATGGCGGGATGGGCAGTTCGCCCATGGCGTCGATGATCTCGGCGAAAGAGAGTTGAGGATTGAGTGTTGAGGGTTGAGGGTTCAGTGGCTCCCACTCAAAATCGATGCGATGACTGGTGCCATGGATGGGGCCGCGGGTGGCTTTCACCAACCACTCAACACCATTCACGGTCAACTGGCGTGTCAGCGTGCCTTCCTTCCATTTCTTCAGATTGCCCACCAAGCAGTACCAGGCACATTTCTCTGAGCTCTGGAACATCAACTCATAGTCAGATGGCTCAGCAGGCTCCAGCAGAAACACCTCAATCAGTGCACCGGTATCCTTACGGAAATGCATACGTGCCTGAATCACCTTGGTATTGTTGAACACCATCAGTGCTCCTTTAGGCAGATATTCTGGCAGATTATAGAATACATCTTCACTCACCTCGCCCTTGCGATACACCAGCAGTTTTGAGTGGTCGCGCTGGGCGATAGGAAACTTTGCAATACGTTCATCTGGCAGCGGATAATTATAATCGCTGATACGGATATGACGTGGATCTGAAATCATAAAATACAAGCTTTAATAAATACGAAAACTAATGTAAACACCAACACAGCCACCGGCCAGTTGCACTCCTCGCGACGGTAGGATGTCGATGTGTATTGTGAAGGATTAAGATTGCGTGGTACGTAGAATCGGCGTGTCACGTAGTTATACAGGAAGTAAACACCTGTACCCACCATGGTACCCCATAGCAATCCAACAACGATGTCGCCAGGGAAGTGGACACCCAGATACATGCGCGTCCAACAGTTTACGAGCGACCATATAATCAGCGCTATCGACAGGCGTCGGCAGCGTGTCAGCCAAGTAAAGAATACAGCAATGCTCATGGTGTTTGAAGCATGTGCCGAGAAGAAACCATAGTTTCCCCCCCGATACCCATCCACGATATCTACCAGCGTTCCTATCTGTGGGTCGTGGGTTGGTCGCCATCGTGCCACCAGTGGTTTCACGATTTCATCATCCACCGTACCAGCTATCAGCACGCATAAGCCTACGCCTGCCAACAGGAAGAACAGTCGGCGGAAATTATCGTTATTTTTGATGACCATGTAGAATAGCGACAGATAGAGCATCACCCACGTAAACCCATTGGTGAGGGTATGCACCATCCTATCCAGAAACAGCGACTCACTGCCGTTGGCCGACAGTAGTAACTCGCGATCAAGTTCTATTAGCGACTCCAGCATGATATTAAATCATTTCAATTTTCTTACTCTCCAACCAACCTTTCTTGCCATCGGCCAAGCGCACTTCGCGCCAGTTCTTCATCGAGCCATCGGTAATCATCACCTTCGTGCCTTCATGCAGGATAAACAGGTCGGTACCATTCTGTGCAGGCGTGCTCTTGACAGCCACCGAAGGCACCACCACAATAGCGCCCTGGCGATACAACAACTGCTGGCGCTGCTGCCAGGCAAAGATATTGCTCACCACAAACAGCAGCAACAATACGAATCCGCCAAAGAATCCCAGCTTCTGTATCCACACACGCGCTGAGAACAGGTAAACCAGGAACAGCACAATCACGCATGCCAGCGACACCAGTGCCATTCTCCCCCACCCGTCAACACTCATCATGTTAACCAGCGAGCGATACCAGGTCACGAAAAACATCTCACTCTCAGGCACAATCTTATCAATCGTCTTCGAGCGCGCTATCTGCAGATTAAAGCGGATGTCGGCATCACCAGGTGATAGCAGCAGTGCGCGCTCATAGTTCAGCACCGCACGTGTGATATTCTCAGTACGATAGTAGGCATTACCCAAGTTGAAATACAACTCAGCCGAAGCCCCCTGCTTGAGCAGTGTCTCGTAGCCCTTAATGGCCTCCTGATAGTTGCCATTCACATAGGCTGAGTCAGCCTCTGCCTTTGTAGCAGCCTGCGCAGCCATTGGCATCAGCAGCAACAGCAGCACTAAGGCCGACACCTTCTTACCGCCACGCTTCATCACCTCTTCAATCTTCTCGATGGCCAGTATAGCCTTATCGTAAACCTTACTCATATTTCCCTTAGGATCACCAGGTGCATAGCGCTCAAACTCGCACTCGTCGATGGCACCGATAAACTTGTCGATGATAGACTGATGCACGCCGCGCTCAGCCAGCGTCTGACTGATGTTATCGTGCGACAGCTGTGCCACGGGGATGTTGAGCTTGTCGCCCACGTAGCCCCACAGTGCGCGCAGCACCTCATCATAAAACTCGTTGGGCTTGTTCTCAGTCATCAAGCGTGCAGCCAACTTCAGGCGCTTGGTAGCCACCTTGTTAGCCTTCTTACCACGCATCTTCGTCACGTTGGCATTGTCGATAGCACGCTGACGGAAGATCACAAACAGGGTGATAAACACTACCACCAGTGCCGCAATGATCAGCCAATAAGCTGTAGAACCGAAGAAGAACTCGTCTATCTGATGCTGCTTCACGTCACCGGTCTTGATGAATCGGATATCCTTGTTCAACTCATCGACATCCTCCTGACCAGAGAAATCGCTAACCGAAGCACTACCCGAGCCCTTAGCCACATCCAGATGGAAAGCCTCGGTCTTTACCGTCTCATAACGCTTGGTAGCGGTATCAAAATAGGTGAACTCCACCGGTGGCAAGTCATACTGCCCCTGATGGCGTGGCACAATCAGGAAATCATATATCTTCGAACCCTCCAGTCCAGCCGAGGTCAACTTGGTCTGATCGGTAATCTTTGGCTCATACTTATCAAAGTCCTTTGGCAACTGTATCACAGGCTGCTTAATCAGCTTCAGGTTGCCCGTACCACTCACAATCACACGCAGTTTGATAGGATCGTTGGCCTTGGTCTCTGTCTTATCGAGCTGGGCCGAGATATTAAACTTACCTACTCCACCCGAGAATGTGGCTGGGCGCTGTGGCAGCGGGTCCACCTGGATGTCGATACCAGGCGCCACAATCTTTTTCTTCACCTCGATATAACCTGAGCCACCGTTGAAGAAGGCTTCAAACGGATCCACATTGCGGTTCTGCTGCACCACGATACCCTCGAAGGTGATAGATGGAATCTGCAACTTACCAGTTGTCTGTGGGAACATCACATACTGGCTCCAGGTGCAGGTGCGATAAGGACGACCGTTTACCGTCTCTATTGAGAACGACTTCTGCTGTGGCAGATCCACCTCCTGCGTATAGAAACTCTTCAGGTCGGGCATGTCGCCACGCAACTGTGTCAGCTGCACCAGTGTATATACCTTATAGGTAAGCAGGATAGGCTCCTGCTCGAATACGCGCTTCTTGTTGGCACTCACCTTGATAAACAGGTCGCTGCCCGAGATACGGCTACCCGCATCGCGCATCTCTGCGCCATCATCATTATTGTTCTGGCGTGAGTTTGAACTCTGTGCCTGACCCGACACCTTGATGGTGAGCGCCTTCGAGGCAATCTTCTTACCATCCACCACCACATGCGCCGCCGGGATGGTAAACGTACCATTCTTGGTAGCCGCTACAATATAAGTATAGGTGATAGATGAGGTCGAAGAAGTATGACCATTGATCATCTGATAGCTCGACTGCATCGAGCGGTTAGGCCCAATCAGTACTTCCAGTTCCGAGGGGATATTACCAGCACGAAAGTCAGTCACGTTCTGTGTGTTTACCGTGTACGACAATCTGAACTGCTCACCCACCGCTACATGCGCTGGTGCAGATGCTGTCAGCGTTTGCGCCACGGACCAGACCGTGGTCATAATCATTGCTATAAATATCGCTATTCGTTTCATTACCAATTCTTTAATACGTTCCGACGCTGGGGTTTCTGTTGCTGTTTCTTCATCTTGTCCTGCGTCATCTTCTCATTCTGGATGGCAGCATTCAGCAGTTGTTCAGCATTGTCCTTACTCATCTGAGGCTTCTGCTGCTGTTGCTGCTGCTTGTCGTCCTTTTTATCTTTATTCTGATCTTGTTGCTTGTCGTTCTGCTTCTGATCGTCTTTCTTCTGATCATCCTTGTTCTGATTGTTCTGCTGATTCTGGTCCTGCTTTTTCTTCTGTCGCTGGCAGAGCACCAGATTGTAGCGTGTCTCATCATCCTTCGGATTCAGTCGCAGCGCCTGCTTATAGGCGTCAATCGCCTCGCCATACATCTTGTGGGTCTGACAAACCACACCGATGTTATGATAGGCAGCCGCCTTGCGCAGTGGGTTTGTCTCCAGGCGTGTGGCCTGCTCAAACTGCTGCACAGCCGCCGAGTCTTTCTTCTGCGCCATCAGCGCATTACCCAGGTTGTAGGTGGCCTGCGCGTTCTTGGGATTCTTCTCCACCGCCTTGCGATACGACACCTCAGCCTTGTCATACTGACCTACGCGGAACTGCTTGTTACCCTCGCGGATATACTGGCGGTCGGTCTGCGCACTGGCAGTAGTAGCCAGCAGCAGTAGCACCATCGTGGCAGCCTTCTTCTTCGAACCGAAGAGTGTCAGGCGCTTCAACAGCGGACTGCGACGGTCATATACGCATATCTCCAGTATCAGCAGCAGCAATGCCAGGATGGCCACCGCCTGAAACTGTTCGTCAAACTCGCTATACACGGTGCTGGTAGTCTCTTTCTTCGAGAGTTTCTCCAGTTCGTTGTCCAACTGGTCCTGCGCTGCACTGTTGTTCTCCACGTGGATATAAGCACCACCACCAGCCTGCGCCACCTGGCGACACATATCCTCGTTGAGTGCCGACATCACGGTGTTGCCCGTGTTGTCTTTCATATAGTCGCCAGTGCCTGGGATGGGGATAGGTGCACCCTGTGTAGAACCTACGCCCAGCACATACACACGCATGCCTGCTTTCTTGGCAGCCTCGGCAGCCTCCAGCGCCCCACCCTCGTGGTCTTCACCATCGGTAATCACGATGATGGCTTTGCCGATGCCTTCCTCCTGCGTAAAGCTGTGCGAGGCCATGTCGATGGCACGCGCGATGTCAGTACCCTGCGTAGCCATCATCGATGGGTCGATGCTCGAGAGGAACATCTTGGCCGACACATAGTCGCTGGTGATAGGCAGCTGCACAAAGGCATCGCCTGCAAACACCAGGAGACCTATCTTGTCGTTTGTAAAGTGATCTACCAGATTCTCCACCATCATCTTACTGCGGTCCAGTCTGCTGGGCACGATATCCTCGGCATACATCGAGTTACTGATATCCATGGCAATGATGGTCTCAATGCCCACGCGCTGCTCGTTGCTGATTTTCGTACCAAACTGCGGACGTGCCAGCATCGCTACCAGCAGTGCCAGCGCACCTTGCAGCATCCAGAATTTCACAGCCGGACGGAAACGCGACACATCAGGCATCAGCTCGCGCAGCAGCTTGGGGTCGCCAAACTTGCGCAGACGTTTCTTCTGATTGCGATATGTCAGAAATCTGATGAGCGCCAATACAGGTATCAGCGCCAAGAGATAGAGATATGTAGGGTCAGCAAATCTAAACATAATTATGGTATCCTCCTAAATATAGTTACACGCAGCAGGATTTCCAGCAGCAGTGCCAGCACAGCCACCAGTGCAAAAGGCTGGTAGGCCTCATAGCGCTTGCTGAATGTCTTCACGTTGAGTTTCGACTTCTCCAGCTGGTCTATTTCCTTATAGATTTCACGAAGTTCTTTGGTATTGGTGGCGCGATAGAAGTCGCCCTCGGTAGCACTGGCTATCTCGCTCAGTGTCTTGGTGTCTATCTCCACCGGCACGTTCACATACTGCACGCCACCAGCCACAGGCATGGGGTAAGGCGCAATCTTGTTGGTGCCCACACCGATGGTATAAACGCGTATGCCCAGGCTCTTGGCTATCTCGGCAGCCGTCGAAGGCGAGATGTCACCACGGTTGTTACTACCGTCGGTCAGCAGTATCACCACCTTGCTCTTGGCTTTCGAATCCTTCAGTCGACTCACAGCGTTGGCCAGTCCCATACCAATAGCCGTACCATCCTCAATCAGTCCGCGTGCTGCAATATCCGTACGCACGTTCTGCAGCAGGTTCAGCAGCGAGGCATGGTCGGTGGTCATAGGGCACTGGGTGAACGATTCGCCTGCGAATATCACCAGTCCGATGTTATCATTGGGGCGGCCAATCACAAACTCCGAAGCCACCTGCTTGGCAGCCTCGATACGGTTGGGTCGCAAGTCCTCGGCCAGCATACTGGTCGATACGTCCATCGCCAGCATGATGTCGATACCCTCTACAGTCTTACTGTCCCATGAGTTGCGGGTCTGAGGGCGTGCCAGCACCATTACTATCATCACAAATACCAGCAGTCTGAGCAGCATGGAGAGTGGCATCAGTGTCACCTTCCAGCTACGTGGCGCATAGCGGAACGCAAAGGTGTCGCTCATGCGCAGCGTGGGCTCAGTTTTCTTTCTGTACATCACATACCATATTAAATAAGGTATGATGAGCAGAAGCAACAGCAGATATTCTTTATTGGCAAATTCCATTTGTTCTGTTTTAATTCAATAACTGATACATGGTGAACACCACATAAGCGAACAGGGCCGCACACACCACCGAGATGAGTGTGATGACCGACTTGAGCAGTCGGCGACTCTTCTGCGAGCGCTGATCCTCTTCCGAGAGTTGTGGTTTCACTGTTTCTTCTACAGGCTGATTCTCCAGCTTGGTCTGATTGATGAAGTCGATAGCGCTCACCAGGTTCTTGTCGTTCTCATTGATGAGTGTAGAATACTTGGCAAACTTCACCAGGTCGGCCGTGATGAAGAGACTGCGCAACTCGTCGAGCGCTTTCTGATCCTGCTGGGCAGTGAGTCGCTCAATAATCTCGCTACTGGTCATCTCCATCGCATTAAACTTATAGCGCTCCTCGATATACTTACGCAGCGTGTCGGTCAGCTTGGTGTAGTACTCCTTCGGGTCGCCCGATATCACCATCTTGTCGGCCTTGATCTGTTCTATCTCCTGCATAGCCTTCTGGTGTGGCAACAGGCGCTTCACGATACGTATATGCGTGATGATAGGCTTGTTGTCGCGCAGGCGCAGATACAGATAGTAGCACACGGCCATCAGCACCATCATGAGCACGCTCAACCAGAATGGCAGGCTCCACTCGCTCCAGAGGAAGGGGTTGTCCTGTACATCCTTCGGACCGAAGAACTGGTCCACCTGTGTGGTATCCACATCGAAGGTGAGCACCTTCAGCGCCAGACTCTTACTCTTCACAGGCTTGCCGTCCACCTTCACGGTGAGTGGTGGCAGATAGTAAAGCGTGTCGTCAAACGATGTCAGCGTATATACCATCGAGCGGGCTTCAAATCCATCACCGATGTCCTGCTTCTGTTCCTCACACTTCAGCACCTCCACGCCAGGTGTTATCATCTGGGTGTACTGAAACTGGGGGAACTCCACCTTCTGTTCAGGCTTCACTTTAGCAGTGATTTTCAGATGCGACTGCTGGCCCACAAAGATCTGAATCGAGTCGATTTCCGACTCAACAGATACTTGTGCCGTCATCAGCATCGCATTGGTTATCAGTGATATAAGCAGAAATAAACGTTTCATTAACTTCGTTGTTTAAATAGCAGTAGCAGTGATTTCACAAAGTCCTCGTTCGTGGCTATGCTCACATTATCTACATTGCTCTTGTTAAAAGTATCCTTCAGCTGTGCCTGCCTTGTCAACCAGTATTTCTGGTAAGCTTGGCGCAGTTTCTTGGAACTCGTATCCACATACTGCTCGTATCCAGTCTCGGCGTCAACCACCTTCATCAGTCCCACATCAGGCAACTCGCGTGCGCGCTGGTCATACACCTGTATGGCTACCACGTCGTGCTTGCGATTGGCAATCTGCAGCGACTGCTGGAAATCGCCACGCACATAGAAGTCGCTCAGTATGAAAGCTGTGGTGCGTCGCTTCTGCACGCTCGACAAGAATTCGATGGCCTGCTTCACATCCGTACGAGTAGATTCTGGCTTGAAGTCCAGCATCTCGCGGATGATATACAGGATATGCTTGCGTCCCTTCTTAGGCGGGATATATTTCTCAATCTTGTCTGAGAAGAAGATGACACCTATCTTATCGTTGTTCTGAATAGCACTGAAGGCCAATGTGGCAGCTATCTCTGTCACCATGTCGCGCTTCATCTGCTTCTGTGTACCAAAGTCGAGCGATCCACTGACGTCGATGAGCAGCATCACCGTCATCTCTCGTTCTTCTTCGAACACCTTCACATAAGGACGATGGAAACGAGCAGTCACATTCCAGTCGATATCTCGCACATCATCACCAAACTGATACTCGCGCACCTCGCTGAAGGCCATACCCCTACCCTTAAAGGCCGAGTGGTACTGACCGGCAAAGATGTTCGAGCTCAACCCTCTGGTTTTGATCTCGATCTTACGGACTTTCTTTATTATTTCAGATGTCTCCATCAAGGTACCTCCACCTTGTTAATGATCTTTGAAACGATTTCTTCGCTGGTGATGTTGCTGGCTTCAGCCTCGTAGGTCAGTCCGATACGATGGCGCAATACGTCGTGAGCCACAGCACGCACATCCTCAGGCACCACATAGCCGCGACGCTTGATGAAGGCGTAGGCACGCGCAGCCTTAGCCAGGTTGATACTGGCACGAGGCGAACCACCAAACGAAATCATATCCTTCAGGTCCTTCAATCCATAGCGCTCTGGGTAACGTGTAGCAAACACGATGTCGGCAATATACTGCTCGATCTTCTCGTCGATATACACCTCGCGCACCACGCTGCGTGCCTTCAGAATCTCGTCGGCAGTAGTCACTGGTGTCACCTTAGGCATCTCGCCACTGATATTCTCGCGGATAATCTTCTTCTCCTCCTCCAGTGTAGGATAGTCTATCACCACCTTCAGCATGAATCGGTCCACCTGTGCCTCAGGCAGTGGGTAGGTACCTTCCTGCTCGATAGGGTTCTGAGTAGCCATCACGAGGAATGGGTTGGGCAGACTGAATGTCTGACTACCAATAGTCACCTGCTTTTCCTGCATGGCCTCAAGGAGTGCGCTCTGCACCTTGGCTGGCGCACGGTTGATTTCATCAGCCAGCACGAAGTTGGCAAACACAGGACCCTGCTTCACCTGGAACTTCTCGTCCTTCTGCGAATAGATCATAGTACCTATCACGTCAGCAGGCAACAAGTCGGGTGTAAACTGGATACGACTGTAATCTGAATCGATGAGCTGTGAAAGTGTCTTGATGGCCAGTGTCTTAGCCAGACCAGGCACACCTTCCAGCAAAATATGTCCATCACTCAACAAACCTATCAGCAGTGAGTCAACCAGATGTTTCTGTCCCACAATCACGCGGTCCATTCCACTCACAAGATTTGTTACAAATGCACTTTGTTGTTCAATCCGGATATTCAACTCTCGGATATCAATAGCTTCTGCCATAATATTTATATCTTTAATTGTTTTCTAATTTCAGAGTGCAAAAATACTTTTTTTAGCGCACTTTGCCACTATTTATCAGTCTAAATAATATTAAAAAAGTTTCCCAAAACCTAAGTTTTAAGAAACTTTTAAATTATTTGCTGATTTAGTTGGCTGTTGCAGCCTTCTTTTTCTTCTTGATCTGCAGTTTTGGAATCTTTATTTCCTGTCCAACCTTGAGTGGTGTAGTGGCTTTCAGGTTGTTGTAAACCTCCAGATAGCACACCATATCAGGTCCGAGCACACGGCGTGAAATCTTTACAAGATCGTCACCTTCCTTCACCTTCACCACCTTGTCGGTTCCCACAATGCGATAGGCACCCAGGCGCACTCTCACGTCCATCGCGTCATACTTGTCGCTGAAGGCTTTGTCCTTAGCATCAGCCTGCGATTTGGCCTTTTCCTCAGCAGCCTTCTTGGCGTCAGCCTCTGCCTTGGCTTTTGCCTTAGCATCTGCATCGGCCTTGGCTTTAGCTTCTGCCTCTGCCTTCGCCTTGGCTTCTGCGTCGGCTTTAGCTTTGGCTTCATCAGCCTTTGCATCTGACTCAGGCTCAGCGGGTTGCTCTTCCGCAGCAGTAGTCTCCTGCTCAAGGGCGTCGATGTCGTGATTGTGTATGGTAGAGGGCTCTTCCTCTTTCTGCACATGGATCACAGTCTCACTACTCTCTACAGGCATCAGGTTCTTATATGGATAGTAGTTACCAAACAGATAACCCACTGCCAATCCCAGAATCATGGTGAGCAGGGCGAGCACTAACCTACCGGCAGCCTTTCTGGGGCGACGGGTTGGTTTGTATTCAGGCTCCTCGTCAACAGTTTCTTCCTCGGGTTCAACCTCAGGTTCTGGCTCGGGTTCAACGACTGGCTCAGGAGCATATACAGGCTCTGGTGCAGGTGTTGCAACAGGCTCTGGTTCGGGCTCGGGAGCATATACAGGCTCTGGAGCTGGTGTATATACGGGCTCTGGCTCAGGAGCTACAACTGGCTCTGGCTCGGGCTCAGGCGTATATACAGGCTCGGGTTCAGGAGTGTAAACAGGCTCCGGTTCTGGCGTATATACAGGCTCGGGCTGAATGGTTCTGCCCTCCTGGCGAGCGAATGCAGCTTCAAGTTCTTCATCAGCTGTCATCAGCGACTCTTCTGTGATCTTTGTCTCTTCTGTCAACTGAACAGGCTCGGGCTCGGGTGTATATACGGGCTCGGGCTCAGGCGTATATACAGGTTCTGGCTCAGGCGTATATACAGGCTCGGGCTCGGGGGCCACAACAGGCTCGGGCTCGGGAGCTGGTGTTTTCTTGATGGTTTGGAATGAGTTCAGAATCGACTGCAGATTAGAGTTGATTGCAGGTTTTGCAGGTTCTGGCTCAGGTGCAACCACGGGGGCCGGTTCGGGAGCCACAACTGGCTCTGGAGCAACCACCGGTGCAGGCTCTGGTGCAGGAGCTACGTATGGCTCAATCACCCATTCCGGAATATCTTCGTCGGCAATATCTTCAATCACCTTAGGTTCAGGACGAACGGTTGTAGCCTCAGGACGAATCGTCACAGCCTCAGGCTCTGGTTCGGGTTCAACCTCAGGTTCTGGCTCGGGCTCTGGCTCGGGCTCTGGTTCGGGTTCAACTACAGGCTCGGGCTCAACGATGGGTTCTGGCTCAGGAGCCACAACGGGCTCTTCGATACCACCAAAATCCACCAGCGGCATCTGAGAATGATCCTCTACCACAGGCTCTGGCTCAGGCGTATATACGGGCTCTGGATCGGGTTCTACGAGTGGTTCCGACTCTATCTCTGGCTCAGGTACATCGGTGGTAGTGGTATCCACATCATCGAAGTCCACACCCTCGTTCAGCACCACAGTCTCAAACTGGGCAAAGGGTTTGTTCACCAGCTCCTTCATCACCGCATCAGGTGTGAAAGTAATCTTGCCGTGCCCCTCGATGAGCACACGCTCACCGGTATTTACGTTCACGCTTTCGCGATCTTCTACATCAATAATCTTAAATGTGCCAAGACCTTTCACCTTCACCAGTTTGTCGGATTCCAGTCTTTGCTGTATAATATCGAACATGGCGCTAACAAACATGCTAGCGTCGCGACGGTTCATCTTCTTGCGTTCAACCAGCACATTGGCCAGCTCTTGTATTGAAATCTTTCCCATCACTCAGCTCCTCCATTCTTTACACGTTCTTTCCAGCTTACATTGGGCTTAAAAGTGAGCACCAATTTTGGGGGCACCAGCATACGCTGTCCTGTAGAGGGATTAACCATGATACGCTCCATTTTCTTTTTCACTTCGAATGTACCGAAGGTAGGAATCAGCACCGAGTCATCATCCTGGAAATGGTCGCCCATTGAATCAACAACACAATTCACGAGCTGCTGGGTTTCGTCAGCCGTGTAACCCATGCGCTGCGACAGTTCTGTGATAAAGTCTTTATTGTTCATAAGTTTTTAATGATTGTGGTTCCATACAAATCGAACTCTTCCGAATCTGTGATCTTCACATCGTAGAAGTCGCCAACGGTCAGTTCAGCCTCGGCAGCTGGTATCAGCACCTCGGGATCCACCTCAGGCGAGCAGAACTCTGTACGACCGATGTAGTAGTCACCCTCACGACGGTCGATAATCACCTTCAGCACCTGGCCCACCTTTTCGGCTTCGAGCTCAGCACTGATATTCTGCTGGATACGCATCAGCTTGTCCAGTCGGCTCTGCTTCACGTCCTCAGGCACATCATCCTCATACGCCTCGGCCGAATAGGTGCCCTCCTCTTCCGAATAGGCAAAGGCACCCATGCGCTCAAAGCGCGCCCACTTCACAAAGGCCTTCAACTCCTCAAAGTCCTCGTCGGTCTCACCGGGGAATCCCACCAGCAGGGTGGTACGGATGTGTATGCCTGGCACCTCTTCGCGCATACGGCGCACCAGCTCGTAAGTCTCTTCCTTCGTCACGTGGCGGCGCATGCGTGTCAGCATATTGTCAGAGATATGCTGCAGGGCAATATCCAGATACTTACATACGTTCTGCTTCTCACGAATCACGCGCAGCAGATCCCATGGGAAATGTGTGGGATAAGCATAATGCAGGCGAATCCACTCCACACCGGGGATGTCAGCCATCTGCTCGATAAGCTCGGCGATGTGCTGCTTGCCATCCAGGTCAACCCCATAGTAGGTCAGTTCCTGTGCGATGACATTAAACTCTTTAGTGCCCTGACTCACCAGATAGCGCACCTCGTCAAGAATCTCCTGCATGGGGCGACTCTGATGCTTACCCGTAATCAGCGGAATGGCGCAGTAGGCACAGTGGCGGTCGCAGCCCTCACTGATTTTCATATACGCATAGTGGCGCGGTGTTGTGATATGTCGCTTACCCTCGCAGGCGTTGAAATCAGCGCCCTTCAGGTCGTTCAGCAGTTTCTTATAGTTGAATTTGCCGTACCAGCCATCCACCTCAGGAATCTCAGCTTCCAGGTCGGCCAGATAGCGTTCCGACAGGCATCCCATCACAAAGAGCTTCTCGATGCGGCCTTCGGTCTTGGCCTGTGCAAACTCCAGGATGGTGTTGATACTCTCTTCCTTGGCATCAGCAATAAATCCACAGGTGTTCACAACGACTATCTCACCCTGAGGGTCGTCGCTGTCGTGGGTGCATGCATAACCATTAGCCTCCATCAGACCCATCAGAGTCTCGCTGTCAACCAGATTCTTAGAGCAGCCCAGAGAAATTATATCTATCGTCTTACTCATTGAACAGTGAATCTACAAACTGACGTTTATTAAACAACTGCAGGTCGGTCATACCCTCTCCCAGTCCGATATACTTCACGGGCACCTTCAGCTGGTCGGAGATACCAATCACCACACCACCCTTGGCAGTGCCGTCGAGCTTGGTGATGGCCAGCGATGTGATCTGAGTCACAGCAGCAAACTGCTTGGCCTGCTCGAATGCGTTCTGTCCGGTTGAACCGTCCAGCACCAGCATCACCTCGTCGGGAGCCTCGGGCAGCACCTTCTTCATCACCTCCTTGATTTTCTTGAGCTCGTTCATCAAGCCCACTTTATTGTGCAGTCGTCCGGCAGTGTCTATCAGCACCACGTCGGCGCCATTTGCCTTAGCACTCTGCAGCGTATCAAAAGCCACACTGGCAGGGTCGCTACCCATCTGCTGCTTCACCACGGGCACGCCCACGCGCTCACCCCAGATGCACAACTGCTCTACGGCAGCAGCACGGAAGGTGTCGGCAGCACCCAGATAAACCTTCTTGCCAGCCTGCTTGAACTGCCAGGCCAACTTACCGATGGTGGTAGTCTTGCCCACGCCATTCACGCCAACCACCAGGATGACGTATGGCTTATGGTCGGCAGGCAGATCCCAGTTGTCATTATCCTCTGAGTTGTTTTCAGCCAACAGTTCAGCTATCTCTTCACGAAGAATTCTGTTTAGTTCAGATGTGCTGACATACTTATCGCGCGCCACGCGCTCCTCGATGCGCTGGATAATCTTGAGGGTGGTATCCACACCTACGTCGCTCGTGATGAGCACCTCTTCCAGATTGTCCAAAACATCATCATCCACTTTCGATTTGCCAGCAACGGCACGTGTCAGTTTATCAAACACGCTGGTCTTGGTTTTCTCCAAGCCCTTATCCAGTGTTTGTTTCTTATCCTTACTAAAAAATCCAAATAATCCCATATTGCAATATTTTCGATGCAAAGATAGGAATATTTTACGACACAACCAAAAAAAGAGACCGCAAATTTATTTGCAGCCTCTCTTTTTATTATAATTTTGTATAAGTTCTTGCGTCCCTTCGGCAGCAAGCGGCTTTCACCGTTTACTTGAAGAAGTCCTTAACGGCCTCGTTGGGAACCATCTGCTCATCGAAGATGTAAGCACCAGTCTTAGGGCTCTTAACCATCTTGATTACCTTTGTGTAAGCGCGACCATCCTTTGAGCCTTCGTGGAGGGTAGCGACGGTTTTCTTTGCCATACTTCAGTCGTATTATTTAATCTCCTTGTGAAGAGTCATCTTCTTCAGGATTGGGTTATACTTCATGAGCTCCATACGCTCGGGCGTATTCTTACGATTCTTTGTGGTTACGTAGCGGCTTGTGCCGGGCAGACCACTGTTCTTATGCTCGGTGCACTCCAGGATAACCTGAACGCGATTACCTTTTGCTTTCTTACTTGCCATGATTTAATCTCCTATCACTTTAATGTCCTTCCAGTCTACAAATCCTTTGGCAACAGCCTGCTTCAAGGCAGCATCCAGACCAACTTTATTAATCATACGAAGACCAGCAGCGCTAATCTTCAACTGAATCCAGCAAGCCTCCTCTACATAGTAGAACTTCTTGCTGAAGAGGTTGACGTCAAAGCTTCTCTTTGTACGGTGCTTTGAGTGAGACACATTGCAACCTATCTGTGCCTTCTTTCCTGTAATTTGACAAATCTTAGACATTTCTATCTACTTTTTACTTGTGATTTACACTTACTTATTCCAAACAGCGTGCAAAATTACACAATTTTATTGAGATTCAGATAATTACGCAATCGGAAATTAAAATAATTAATAATTTTTAACCTTCACGCTGGGGTCTGGGGGCATCTTCGTCCTTCAGGAACTGCAAAAACATCTCCATAGCCTTGTTGGTTGCGATGGCCAGATTGATGTCTCGACCGAAGTCTTCAGTCACCTTCAGTGTCACCACTTTTTCGGGCTTTCCGCAGGCCAGCCAGATGGTTCCCACGGGGATATCCTTGGTACCGCCGGTGGGTCCAGCAAAGCCTGTAGCGGCGATGGCATAATTAGTGTTGAGCGCCTTGCATGCACCCTTCACCATAGCCACTGCAACTTCCTCACACACAGCTGTTTTCTCTTCCAGCACCATGTGGTCAACACCCAGCAGATTCTCCTTAATCTCGTTGACATACGAGATGATTCCGCCCTTAAAATATTTCGATGCACCAGGCACAGCGATGATAGCCTCGGCGATACGTCCACCGGTGCAACTCTCAGCCGTACCAACTGTCTTTTCAGTCTCCCAGAGAATCTCACTGATCTCTCTACTTATTATCTTGCTTTCAAAATCCATATTCCTTCAATTCTTCAACTTTATTTAAACGTTACTTTCGAGAACGCAGGAGCGTCTATTGAGCAGAACTCCTTGTCCAGATACTTATGATAGCCCACGATACCAATCATCGCCGCATTATCTGTGGTATAGCTGAACTTCGGGATATAGATCGTCCAACCATAGCGCTTCTCAGCATCGTAGAAGGCATTGCGCAGTCCGTTGTTGGCGCTCACACCACCAGCCACAGCCACGTGCTTGATGCCCGTCAGCTTCACCGCTTTCTTCAGTTTTTTCATCAGAATATCCACGATGGTCCACTCCAATGAAGCAGCGATGTCCTCCTTGTGCTTCTCGATAAAGTCAGGATCCTCGGCCACCCATTTCTGCATCGAATAGAGGAACGAAGTCTTCAGTCCCGAGAAACTATAGTCCAGTCCGGGGATGTTAGGCTCAGCAAACTGGTAGGCCTTAGGATTACCCTGGCGCGCCAGTCGGTCGATGATTGGACCACCGGGATAACCCAGTCCCATCACCTTCGAGCACTTGTCGATAGCCTCGCCGGCAGCGTCGTCAATCGTCTGTCCCAGCACCTCCATATCGTTGTAGGCGTTCACCTTCACAATCTGCGAGTTACCACCCGATACCAGCAGGCACAGGAATGGCAGTGGCGGCTGATGCTGGTCGTCTTCGCTCTCCTTGATAAAGTGCGCCATCACGTGTCCTTGCAGATGGTTCACGTCTATCATGGGGATGCCCAACGAGCGCGCAAATCCCTTGGCAAAGCTCACGCCCACCAGCAGCGATCCCATCAGTCCTGGTCCGCGTGTAAAGGCGATTGCCGTCAACTGTTCCTTGGTGATGCCAGCCTTTTTGATAGCCTGATCCACCACCGGCACTACATTCTGTTGGTGGGCGCGCGATGCCAACTCTGGCACCACACCACCATAAGCCTCGTGCACAGCCTGCGATGCAGTCACGTTACTCAGCAGGATGCCATTCTTCAGCACCGCCGCCGACGTATCGTCACAACTCGACTCTATACCTAATATATATATATCCGGCATTATTTTATTTTATATGTTTTAAATTTTTAAATTTTTAAATTTTTAAATCTTAGTACGTCAGCACTTCCACTCCATGTTCCGTCATCACCAGCGTGTGCTCCCACTGAGCGCTTGGCAGTTCGTCTTCGGTGATCACCTCCCATCCGTATGGATCGTCGGCATCGATAAACACCTTCCAGGTACCCATGTTGATCATTGGCTCGATGGTGAACACCATACCAGGCACCAGCAGCATACCAGTGCCGCGATGTCCATAGTGCTCCACGTCGGGCTCCTCGTGGAATTTCAGTCCCACGCCATGACCGGCCAGATCGCGCACGATACCATAACCATATTTCTTGCAGTGCTTCTCGATAGCATGACCGATGTCACCCACGAAGCTATAAGGCTTGGCGGCCTCCATACCTATCTCCAGACACTCCTTAGCCACGCGCACCAGCTGTTCCTTCTCAGGAGTAGTCTTGCCGATGATAAACATACGACTGGCGTCGGCATAGTAGCCATCCAGAATGGTGGTGAAATCTACGTTGATGATGTCGCCCTCTTCCAGCACATCCTCCTCCTTGGGGATACCGTGGCACACCACCTCGTTGATCGAGGTGCATACGCTCATGGGGAATCCCTCATAGTTCAAACATGCGGGGATAGCGCCGTTCTCTTCACACACACGGCGACAGATCTGGTCTATCTCCAGTGTGTTCATGCCGGCATGAATCTCCTTTGCCACTGCGTCGAGCACAGCAGTATTCACTACGCCCGCCTTGCGGATGCCTTCTATCTGTTCGGGGGTTTTAATCAGTTCGCGTGTTGGTACCAGTTTTCCTTTGTTTTCCCAGTACATGATGGTCTTGTCCATCTCTGTAGGTTCCTGTCCTGGCAGGCAGTGCCATCTTTTTTTCTTGTTAAATGCCATGTCACCTATTTAATTATTAAATTTGGGTGCAAAGTTACTACTTTTTTTTGTACGCGCCAAATATTATCGAGACAAAAAAAATCCTCTCCCAATTGGGAGAGGATGAATCAGGCCTACTGCTCCAGCACAAGCGGCTGCAGATCGCGATACTCTTCGCGCGCATCAAAACACGGGCAATCCTTTGCCACCCAGGGCAGGTCGCGATGCCCGACAATCTTAGCATCCGGGTAGTCGTACTTCAGGCTGCGCAACAGCGTGTGGAGCGTTTGTTTCTGGGCAGGCGTTCGCGTGTCGGCGGCCACACCCTGCTCGTTCAGTCCACCTTCGTAGCACACACCAATGCTATGGGCATTGTAGTGGCGAGCATGCATGCCCACCTCTTCTTCCGGTCGGGTTTGGTACAGCTGTCCATCGCGCTCTATGTAGTAGTGATAGCCGATGCCCTTGTTGTGAAAACGTGCGTTGTGACAGTTTTCCAAATCCTTCACCGTGAAGCGCCTGTTGCATTTCGTGGCACTGCAATGAATCACTATCAAGTTTACTGTGCGCATGACTGTACCGCTATAGTTCCTAAAACTGTTGTAATCACTGTAGCCAGCAGCTTCGCCCATCTGGCCACCTTAGTCCAATTTACTTTAATCATAATTTTTAATGTTGAGTGTTGAGTGTTCAAAGTAGTCGGGGCTAACGCCCCAACCCTTAATCGCCATTGGGCTCATCAATGGGATCATTGTCGTCCCCAGCGGTATTACCACCCTGCGAAGGCTGCCCGCCCCCAGTCTGGCTACCGCTAGGCTGGCCACCGCCCTGCTCCCCTCCCTGAGAGGGGTTAGGGGAGGTGCCGGGGTCGGGGGAGGTTCCAGGGGCGAGCAGACTCGCCCTCTTCAGCGTCGCCTCCAGATTCAGATTCTTACTCATCAGGTCGCCAGTGGCGCGAGCCTTCAACTTCACACCGCTGATGTTCTTACTCACCGTGAAGTCCTCCTCCTTCAGCGCCATCACCTTGTTCTTGATGCCAAGCGAGAAGATAGCCAAGTCGTCCACCTTCACGTTCTTACCCTCCAGCAGGAGCTCCTTGATACAACTGATCATATCAGTGAGCAAGCCCTTGATAACGCCCTTCGAGTAAGGCGAGTTATGATTACTCATGTGCTCGGCCAGACCATCTAGGTCGATAGTCTCTTCCACCACGTTCTTGGCGAACCAACCGCCAAAATACTTGTGACCATTAATCTTGATTTGCTGTAAAATGTAACGAACCATAATGAAAAATTGAAAAATCGAAAAGTTAAAGAATTGAAGTGCCATCCGGAATGACAATGCAAAAGTACTACTTTCGCTAAGGGCATTGACGGGTTATGACGGGTTAGCCAGAAAATAATCAGAAATCGAGCGGAATTTCTGTTATTTTCGTCCATTTTCCATCAAAAAAGGTTGTCAACTGCAGTTCGCGCACCACCTTCCTGTACAGCTCATGACTCTCTATCACACGCCTATCTTGCAACTCTTCTGGCAGGTCGATGCAGTAATCCTCACAAACATATTTCACGGCCTGCGGCGGCAACATTCTTGCATGACGCTTCACCCCCAGCTTGTCGAGGATATGCCTACGGGTTCGGAGATAGCGCAAGAATGTACTTTCTGACACGCCAGCCAACTGGGCCAGCTCTTTCTTGCTGATAAAACGATGCTTATCGTAGAAATTTACCATATTGATTTCGATAAAAAAGTAAGTTGATTATGACTAAAAACTAAGTTGATTTTCACTAAAAAACAAGTTGATTTTCACCAAAAACTAAGTTGATTTTTACGCCAAGTCAAGCACAAAATCCACGATGTCTATACACCGCTGTTTCTGCTCTTGGGTGGCATGCTGCTCCAGCGTGTCGTCAATCCGCAGATGGATGTCGTAACGCCGGTTCACCAGCCTGGCATAGTCGAGAAAAAACACGTAGTTGCTCATCAAGGGGTCCGTACGGGGATAGATGGTCACAGTGCAGCCCTGCAGCGGCGCTAGCAGCTCGGGCACCAGATGCGACGTCACGCCATAAGCCATCCATATCACTTCGGGCATCAGCTCGCTCAGCATCACAGCCGTGGCCTCCTGCTCTACGATGCCTATCGGCAGGGCGTCGTCAGCCAGATGCAGTCCAAACAGGCAGTGCTTCACCTGCCAGGCCTCCAGCAGCGGCTCGCGTGCTTTCAGCTTCTGCGATATCCATCCGTCGCCGATACGAGCATCCAGCGGCACCATCATGTCGTTTATCATCCAGAAGATAGGCAGCCCACTCCTGGTCTTCCCCAGCAGATAGCGCTTGGCAGCGTGGTGCATCTGATCGGTGGTGAGCATCCCCGACGCTATCATCGGCTCAAAGAACTCAAACTCGCTGGCTCGGCACGCCTCCACCATCGGCAGCGAAGGAAACATAAAGTTCACCTCCCGCTCCACCTCAGCCGCATGCCTCTCACTCATAGCCTTAAACGTGTTGCAAAAAACTTCATTCCACTTCATCGGCTCGCGCGGGTTATTATTTATATTTAAAAATTAAATTAAATTTAAATTAAGCCCCTATAAAGGGGCTAAATTAATTAATTAAATTATAATTTAAAATTAAAAATTAAAATGGCAACTGGTTTTCAAGCAGTTCCACCCACGTGTCGCCCGTTTCGGGATGCACTAGTTTGCGCAGGATGCCATCCGCCTCGGCCTTCTTAATGTAGTCGTAGTAGGTTTGCGCATCAGCCACACAAAATCTCTTCATCGCCACAGCCATCAACTCGCTAAATCGACGCTGCCCCCTACCCTCCATGGCCACAACGAAAAGTTTATGCAAATCCACCTCCTCATCAGCTGCCGTTTCATCCTTCGTACTCATCCATCGTCCCTGAGAATCACGCGGCTGCTCGTGATAATTGGCACAGCCCTCTGGCAGACCTTTCTTGTTGATGGTGTAATAGAAGTTTTGTTTGATTTTTTGCTTACGGCTATAAGTCTGCTCCACCTTAAAGATCTCACTCTCGCCAAGCACTGAGCACTGAAACACCTCGAAGGCCTTATTGGTAAGCTCAGTGCCGATAGAACCACGCATATTGCGGTCCTGTTCGCTCTTGTTCTGATGCAGCACGCACACGATACAGCAGTTCATATCCTTAGCCAGCTCCATCAGCTTCTCCATAATCAGCGTGGCCTGCACAGCATCGTTGATATCAGTCATCAAATCCTTCACACCATCAATGATACAAATGTCAGGATTTATCGAACGAATAGCCACGTCCACCATTCGGCCTCGCTTCTCAAAACCCGCTCCTCGCAAGTTATAGGCATAAAACTGCGTATCGTCAAGCTGCTCAACCCCAGCCAGAGGCATGATGCGCTCCTTCAGAATCTCCTGCGTGCTCTGCTGACTTTGCTCTGTGTCAATCCAGAGCAACCTCAGCGGCTCGTCGGTCAGTCGTTTCACCGCCAGCGTCTGTTGCTTGATGGTGGCCGCCATCAGTATCGACAGAAACGTTGTCTTGCCACTCTTTGCCTTACCACAGTCGGCAGCCAACTCGCCACGATAGAAGCAAGGCACACCATTGATTGAGAACAGCGGCTGCATGGGAGGCAAATCCGTTTCAGGAGTGATGCGTTCTGATTTCAGTTCATCCAAATCCTGCACTGTTATCACATTTCTCACAGCTGGGTTTGCGGCTTTCCCCATTAGGGGAAAACTGCTTCTGATTAAATTTAGATTTTCTTGATTCATTGATTTTTTTTGTGATTACACACAATAATTAAGATTTTAGAACGTTAATTGTTATAGATGTCACCGGTTGACTAGACAAAGGTAAAAAGATTCCGGCAGGCTAACAAAGAAGTGTCCTATAGCCAGGACACAATATATAATTATTAACAAATTCACATAACAAAAAAGTTATGAAGAAGTACAATTTAGACCCACTGTCAGCAGCTCACGCCCTGACAGTCATGGTGCTGCAGAAGGCCGATATGGCTTTCTACCGCATGCGCCGTGCCATGGAGAGCCAGTACAAGTTGGCTCATGGCACCATTAGTGGAGCCTAAAAAGGAAAACTTCCTGCGGACTTCGAGTTGAAAACCAGCAAGCAGATTGAGATCTGGCGCGACATTCTGTCGCACTACGACGACGATCCCGAGCGGCAAGAGCAGCTGTTCCAGGAGCTCATCCGAGCCCTGCGCCAGCACCTCCTACCCCGCTAAAAAAACATCATCCGAGAGCACGGCGGCTCTCGGATGATTTTCATTCCCAATCCTCATCGTCATAGGCATTCATATACCAATATGATCACCACGCCCCCAGCCCGCTGCGCATTAGCAATCCTATCCTCTTCAGCAAACTTTTTCTTTTTCATTTCAATTTCAATATGTTTGAAATTAAGTTACAACTCTAGTCTATGCAGCAAGTATTACAGCTGCAAGAATACCCAATCCTTCTGCAACCATCTTACCATTCCAGAAGTCATCTGTCAACTTATGTTCTATGATATCAGCACAGGTTTTGCCAAAATAATTTCGCCATTTCTCTTAGCCTGCCTAATGCTCATTATTTGCTTTGTGTAATGCTTAAAGCATTGCTCATAGTTGAAAAACTGAATCACTCTATTCATGGCCATCATCAAATTCAACAATCAGCTTCTTAAACTTCTGTTCGTATCGGGCCATTTGCTGGCAATAAGCTTTGTAGCTCGATACTGGTGTATCAACCGTAATACCATAAATGTTCATCGAACCACCATAGCCATTAAGAGTCTTTGGGCTTGGCTTGTAATCCTTTAAACTATATGGCCAAGGAACAATAAAACCACCTTGTTTAACTGCCAGAACATACATATATGTAATAACCTGATGTAGGTCATCGCCATCAATGTGTTGCAGTTTCATGTTGGCATAACGTTTATATTTGGCATCAAGTACCATATCGTCCTTATAGAAATCGGGATACCTTGGAGCACTACCATCCACAAACAAAGACTTTTTACCCTTTAACATCTTGTTTTGAGGATGCTTAAAGCCACAATCTTGCAATATCGTATTCAGATATTCCTCCCAAAGCCAAGCACCATCAAACAGTACGCCATATATCTCATCATCGTTACGTCCGTACTTAATCTCCTCGTAGCGAAGTATCTGCACACAAAGGCGCTGCAGGTGACGGTATTCACTAAAAAACGGATGACTCAGAGGTCGCAGATTCTGATTAATCACTTTTCTGCGATCACTCCAGTTGTAGCTTGGCGTTGCTTCTCTAATTAGCGCAACAGCATCCTTTGTCATATCATCATTCTGCAATATACCACTACTATACTGATGATTGGCGATATGTTCTATAGTATGGCGTATCAGCTGAGTTACGTGGTTATCGTAGGCATACTCTCTTGTAGAATAGGCCACTTTTCCAGCAAAGGGTATATTCATACGGATGTGCCTGGGAACATCTATTCTTCCTCTGATGTTGGCATTATTATATTCACGAGTCTGATACTCCTTATATAGCCCTTGTTGCATAGCCCGCTTTAGGAATGCAGGAAAAAGATAGATCAGAAAGTCGAAAACACTCTCTTCGTCTGTATGATATTTCAAATCAAAGAGATTGATAGCAAACACTTTCTGTAGCATATAATGCAGGAAATAGTCGTCATCGCCCTGCGCAAATCGCGAATGTATCCTTACTTTCGTATCGCGATAACCTATAAAGCCCATAATATTCTTGGTACACAGCTTCCCCTCTTTCACCTCAAACACATATTGCTTTCCAATCTTATCCCCATATTCTTCAAGATTCTGAGGAAAGATTAGCAAATTGGGGTGATCTTCGAGACTCAGCTGTCCAATGGGCTTTTCTGCAATCTTCTGTAGATTCGTCAGATGCAGTTCGTCGCTAATAGGCAGGCCTTCCCAATAATTATCTGCTATTTTAAATAGATGCTTCATCTATTGGCGCTTCGTTATCGTATGCCTTTTTCAGTTCATCCAATTGGTCCTTTGCATTCATATTTCCACGCAGATACTCATTGAGCAAGCCTTTCAGATGGTAGTCCCACAGCTTCTGGAAATCACCATTATAGTCTGAAATCTTTCTGAAATAAGCAGCTCCAATCTGGTATGCCTCACCCAGACCACGCACATTAAGAATAGCATTGTTCAGACTTTCCATTCTTTGTTTGGCCTCATTTTCGTAAGGTGTTCCATCAAGCATCTTCATACTGTCTTTAGCGGTTACCTCTTTCCAAGTAAAGCGGCGTCGCATAGCAAAGTCCATACTTTCTACGCTGCGGTCGATATCGTTCATTGTACCTATAATATACACATTATCAGGCACATAGAAACCATCCTTAAACACATCTCCCTCTTCTATCAGATTCTGATATTGTGTTTTTACACGACCTGCTACACCACGATATCCAGGATCAATTGAGAAGAAGAGTTCACCGAAAATCTTTGATATCTCACCGCGATTAATCTCATCAATGATAAACACTGCAAAATCTTTTTTTGGTGCAGCAAGATTTACTTGAGAATATTTCTGCACAATCTTCAAAGCTGCCTCAGCTGTGATATTGGCTTTATAAACAGTTGAGAGTGTAAAGGTTTTATTATTGTTAAGTTCCAGAATATTCTCCTTTATACCCTTTACAAGCCATCTTACACCTCTATATCGAGGATACTCACCTCCATCTGCACGATAGTCGTATTCACCTGTCACAACTCCAATTGCATCAACTTCTTTGGCAGAATAGCACGATACAACCAAATCTCCAATCTGCATTCCACTCTGGAAGGCACGAAGTACATTCTTACCACCATATTGGAAGTCTGTATAATCATTAAAATCCTCTACATCGCCATATTCATGCCAACCAATGCGAATATAACCGTTATCTAAACAATCTGTTCTAGTTGGGTTATCGTAAGTTCCTCCAAGAGACACTTTCCATACTGTGGGATTGTCATTAATATCACTTAGTGTTTCTGCATCAGCGGTTTCTGAGAGAATGGCTTGTTTACAGAACGACTTGAACACTCCATCTTGACGCTTAAAGCCTACAACACTCTGGTTATTCACTGGCCTCAGGCCCTCTACAAAATCCGTGTAATCATATGATGGATGGAACTGAACAAAACCAAAACGCTTATCCTTTTGGAGTTCATCATCATCTTCAATCTTTAATATCTGTTTTGCTATAGCTTTAGCCAGATAGGTTTTACCTGTACCAGGAGCCCCTGTTAGAATCAAGTTTTTGTTAGTTTTCAGCAATTGAATGTATGCGTCAATACCATCTTTATCCATTGTTATTTCCTCCTCATTATTTATACCTAACAAACTCATAATGTTATCAGCCTCTACACCCTTTACTTGGTGAAAATAGCGGGTGTTACTTGTCATATTTTCCTCGATAGGCTCCTGAGGCAAAGGCTTATGCCACTCTACCATTCGGTGTATCGGATTATCGTCGTTTTTATCAAATATCACATCTGAGGTAACTTTACCCCATCCGTATAAAAGATGAGACACCTTACTACCCTTTTCTTTCATAGAATCAAAAACCACAACTATGTCGCCAGGCCTTACATCTTTCATTAGTTGCCAATACATATTAGGTATCGCCACATCAGTATTACCTACTATTTTTCTATAAGCATCACCCAATGCTTTCTTGGTTTTATAACTGGCGAAATCAAGTTTGCCTTTGGCATCTGATCCCATTCTTATATAATCTTTGGCAAAAGCGTCTTCAAAACGCTTATACATCCACACTTTGCTATCTGATGAGAAGCTATAGGCAGCCAAAGAAAAATCGGGGAACGAATTATAGGGGATAGATTGGCCAGCCATCTTGTTTTTTACATCCTGCATCAACTGAGTGTATTCCGCATAAGTCAGGTGAGGATAATCATCTGCGAAACCATACTTTTTCAGGAGCATTCTGTTTCTACCATCTAGATTCAGATAGTTATAGGGCGAAATCCAATAGAGCACCATTGTTAAGCTATATTTGGGTACGCCATCAGCAATCACCTTGTCGAACAGCAGGCTGATATCTTTTCCTTGGATTACATTTTCGAATATCTCCCAAAGATCATTTATCCTCTCACCGTTATCATCCCAGCTGAAGAAAAAGGCTCTTTGCGAGTTTACTGTTGGAATTCCATTAAAATCTGTTGGCACCTCAGACTTCAGCGAAAAACGCTTCTTAAACAGCTGCAACATGGCCACTCTATTTATAACCCTCAACGGACGGTTGAATATAGCGAAAACCGAAAACGGGTCAATATCCGTAATCTTCGAGCCATCATGCATGTGCAGATACTCCACTAGTGAGCTCTCACCTACTTGTGATATATCAGAGTATATCCAATCTACCAGCGGTTTTCTGTTATTCTTGCACGATAGCAGCGCCTGTGCCAATTCCGTATATAACGGTATCCATTCTAATTCCATAACGTTATCGTTTTAGGAGTTATTATTTCTATTAATATTCATCATTAAATCGAGATAAGAATCCGTTTCCTATGAGTACAAGTCTGTTCATTTCTGTTTATATATTTTATGCCGTTACCCAGCCGTAGCCTTGGATGGCCATATCGACAAAATGGTTCATAATCAGGTTTGTTTTCTCTACAAACGATACTCTATCGTAGCTTTCTGGTAGGTCGTTATTCAGAGATACCTGTATGAGTGAGAACACTTTCTTTCGGGGCTGTTCGTCCTTATACCAGTCAACCACCATGAAGTTATCCTTCTCGGCCTTTAGTTTCTGATACAGGTTCTTTGCTGCCAAGATTACTTTCTGCTCTTCGGCCTTTGTAAGTTTCTTACCTTGAATCAGCAAATCGTATATTTCAAGTTCCTCTTCCTCCAGACCAAGGTCGGTAGAGCGTCCTTGTTCTTTCTTCAATTCCTCAATCAGCTGCAGCAGCTTCTCGTAATAATCCTCGTTCTCACTTCCTCCTGCATTATAGCGATTAATGATACTCTTATAACGCTCAGAGAATGATATGCGCATACAGTTCTTATTTATCATCTGCTGCAACAGTTGTTCTATAAATATGCGCAGGTCGTCAATCTCTAATGCCTTATATGGGGTAAGACTGATTTCCTTGCGTAAATCATCCACATTTATCTTGCTCAGGTCGATTACCTTGCCTTGATGTATTACATAGTCGGCATTATCGCATACCTGATTAGTAGATGTCACGCTCTGGTCCAGTTTCTCAGCCATTCTGGCCTTGGCACGTTGCAGTTTCTCATCGTCAATCTGATTACAGAACAGACCGTTGAGATAGCTGATAGGTGCAAACTTGTTATTATGCCAACCACGTTCGAATATCTCTGGCTTACTGGCATCGTATAGGTTCATCAGCAGATTGCTTAGCACCTTGAATCGGTCTTTCCACTCGTCTTTCTGTAATATCCTATCAAATGCCTGTCGCAGCATCTCTAACCTATCCAACGTGTTTGTCTCTGCAATTATTTCGTCTAAGTTAATGCCAAGCGTCAACAGGAAGGCATCGCACTCTACTATGCAGTTGTCGATATTGGTAATAAGCTGCTCAATGTTCTTGGCAGGATAATCGCCATCCTCATCGCCTCTTGATGCATAATCACTCAGAGCCTCCTGCATATATTTAAACACGTTTACGTAGTCGACGATGATACCACATGTTTTGCCTGGGAATACACGATTTGCACGTGCAATGGCCTGCATCAGCGTATGACTCTTCATCGGCTTGTCGAGATACAGCGTAGATAGTGATGGCACATCAAAGCCTGTAAGCCACATGGCACATACAAATACCAGACTTAAGCGGTCGTCCTTATCCTTAAACCGGTCTTCGATATCCTTGCCATCGGTGGTAATCCTATTCATCAGTTCTCTATGCTTGGTGATATCAAGCCCCTGCTTCATGAATTTATCCTTTTCTTCGGCTTCTTCGCTGATTACCACAGCCATCTCAACGCGGTCCATATAGCTCAATATACGGTTTATTTTTTCGCGTTCCTCTTCTGTCTTGGCTTTATTTCGCTGTTTTATCAGTTCTTTCTGTTCCTCAGCCCAGTAGTACTGTACCTTATCGTACATCTTAACAGCCGTGTACTTATCTACACTTACCACCATACCCTTTCCAAGGAATCCTCTACGTGGGAAATGGTGCGCTATATCCTGGGCTATCTTATTCAATCGATCGTCACGCTTAATAACCTCAAGAATTCGAGATGAGCTATTTTCCAGCAGTTCCTGTTCGCGGTCGTTCAGATTCTCCTCTTCTACAATTTCGGCAACATCGGTATCCAGCCAGTCGTTGGTAAGTCCCACTTCGGGTACTCTACGGCTATAGAACAATGGCACAGTTGAACCATCTGCAATCGCTTCGGCAAAGTTGTACTCCGATACATAGTCGCCAAACCACTGGTTGGTAAGTCGCTTTGAACCAAGTAGCGGGGTTCCTGTAAAAGCTATATAGTTGGCATTTGGCAATCCTGTATGCATATTCTCGGCCAGCTGCTTATACTGTGTGCGATGAGCCTCATCTACCAGTACAAAGATATCGTTACGCTCAGACAGTATGGGGTATTTCTTCTGCTTGTCGTATTGGAATTTATGTATCAGCGTAAACAGCATGGGCTTGTTGCTCATCAGATATTCGCGTAGCTGTGCAGAGTTCTTTGGCTGGCATTCCTCCTTTTCGCCTATCACCTCCGAGCGTACAAACGTCTTGTGTATCTGCGTATCAAGATCGTCGCGATCAGTTACAATCAGGAACGTAAAGTTGCCATGCAACTTACGCCTAACCTTCCTTACAAACATCACCATCGAGTAGCTTTTACCAGAGCCTTGTGTATGCCAGAACACACCTAACTTTCCGTTAAGTTCCTCGCGACGTTCCACACTCTTCATCAGGTTATTTACGCCCAGGAACTGGTGGTTCTTAGCGATAATCTTTACACGCTTATTATCGAAGAATATAAAGTTCTCGATATAGTCAATCAGTCGTTCTTTCTTAAACAGACCGTCTATCAGGTATTGTATAGACAGGCCATGCTCTGCTATCTGGTCTCTATCCAGTTTTTCCTTCTCGTTATCAACACGCAGCCACTCAAAAAAGTATTCGTAGCCAGCACTCCAAGCACCTATTTTGGTTTGCAGTCCGTTCGAAAGCACGCAAATCTGATTCAAGGCAAAGATATTGGGTATATCCTCACGATACGAAACCAGATTCTTATTATACGATTCCTCTACTTTTACGGTAGAGTTCTTCAGTTCGATAAATACTACAGGCAGTCCGTTTACAAACAGCAGCACATCGGGGCGGCGATAACGATAATGTCCCTTTATCCACATCTGATTAACGCAGTGGAAGTCGTTGTTCTCTATGTTGTCAAAGTCTATCAGCTTAACTATCTCAAAGTCATCGCCTTTAGCCGTACGTGTGTCAACCCTCAGTCCGTTACGCAGTTGGTTATACAGTCGATAGTTCACATCCACCATATCCTGACTGCTAAAGTCTCTACGGTAGTCGTTTACTATACTGTCGATGATATCCTCGCTAACGTTTGGGTTAATGCGCTTGAGTGCATTGCGGAACACTTCTGGTAGTATACATTCCTTCACACTGTTACGACCAGTAACGCTAACATCGTCCTGTTTCTCTACGCTGGGGTCGCATTCTATGCGAGTCCAGCCGTATTCCGGCTGCGATAAGCGATTACATATCGCCTGCTCTATATCGTCTTCGCTGATAAAGGATTTCATAAGCACTACTTTTTCAATAATTTCCAATAACCAGTTTTATTACCTCCTATGCGTTCTATGATGCCTGCATCACGAAGCACGGAGATATGTTTACGAACCATTCTGTCGCTGATGCCTAAATGGCTGCCAACGGTCGCTGCCGAAGCATGTCCATCTTCCATTAATTCCTGATATACATCCCATACTGCATCCGACAAATCGGGATATTGAAGCCTGAGTTTATTAGGAACTTTATTAGGAAGTTTATTAGGAACTTTATCGTGCAGTTTATCAGGCAATGCCTCACCTTGGTGCTCTTTCAGTGTCTTGTAGATTTCGTTCAGCATAAAATCAATAAAAGGCCCCGACTGCCCTGCATTACTGCTGGCAGTGATGGCATCATAATACTGTTGCTGGTTGGCATACACCATATTTTCTACAGGCAGATGTTCGAACAGCGGATGCAGCTTGCCTAATATCAGCGACTGCCACAGTCGCCCTGTTCGTCCATTGCCATCAATAAAGGGATGGATAAACTCAAATTCATAATGGAACACGCATGAACGTATCAGCAGATGATCCTTTGAATATTTCAGCCAGTTAAACAGGTCAGCCATCAGCATGGGCACTCTTTCGGCTGGTGGAGCCATATGCACCAACCCTTTCTCACCAAACACCCCTACACCACCTTTGCGATAATGCCCAGCATCGTCAACCAATGCTTGCATCATCACGCCATGAGCCTTCAGCAGGTCTTTCTCATTAAAGGCATCAAGTGTAGGGTATAACTCGTAAGTTTTAATGGCATTCTTAACCTCCTGAATCTGACGGATTGGAGCCACCACATTCTTACCATCAACGATGTCGCGCACCTCATCCTCCGACAGCAAATTGCCCTCAATGGCCAATGATGAGTGAATGGTTTTGATGCGGTTCGCCTTGCGAAGTCGCAGACCGTCCTCCTGTTCCAAACGAATGGCATAGCGCTCTATCTGTGCAGATATTTCAGCTATCAAGTTGATGGCGTCTGCACTTACCGTAAATGGTGGTATATATGATGGTTGTTTGCTCATAATCGTAGTTTTATATATTTACTTCGAGTTTACCTGACATCAAGCGAGGGAGTAGCAAATCACGCTGGCGAGAGAGAAGAGTATTTTGTTTTTGGAGGTTTAGTATTTCACTGTAAAGACTTTCTAATTTACCATTCCACTTTTCCGCTATTTCTATATTGGGTAAAGCTATCTTAAGCCTTCCTATTTCCTCTGGTTTAATAGATGGATATGTAGCTACAGCTCCTTCTGCTATCAATTGGCAATAATCAACAACTTCTTGTGATGACAGGAAAAGATAAATTATGTTAGCTATGTCATATTTTGAATCAAAAACAGCAAAGCCCGTAGATACAATCAGATTATCAGGAATATTCTTTAGTATTCCATAATGCTTCAGATTGGGTCTAACCGTAGAAAATACAATACTGTTGTGTTTTACAATTCTTCTCGCTCTACTTGGGGCTTCTTCAAAAACATAAGATTCAGTACCAACAATTTGATTGCACGTAATGGAACTCGTATCTAAATACTCTATTTCTAATCCTTTATTTTTAGAATTTAGTGTTTTACGATTTATATCGCATAGTTTACTGATGCTCCATATTTTCCACCCCTTGGGCAAGCCACTTTCAAACTCAGCCTTTTCGTGACCAGGGAAACGGAAGCGGCCAAACCACTCCTTATAAAGATTCTCTGCCAATTGCTCCAACAGGCGAATGCGTTTGTTGTTGTTCTCTATCAGATTGTCATAGGCAGAAAGAATAGAAGCAATGCGATGCTGACGTTCCAATGAAGGAATTGCAATCTTGCATTTCATTAATGCAGGTTGTCTTAATCCTTCGACAGTCGAACCTGTAGCCCTTGCCTTCAATTCTCCATAAAACAAGTCTGATGCCATATATTGGAAGATGTATGAAGAGCAATAATCATTTTTAATTCTAAGAGCAAATAATCGCTGGCTCAACACGATCTTTTCATCAGAATTCCATTGAAAAACCTGTCCAAATGGAGCTTCAGAAGTTATAAGAATGTCACCTTTAATTATTTCTTCCTTCATCCATTTTTTGTACAAATCCTCATTTACATAACGTATTTTGTCTTCTGCAACAATTTCTTTTGTTTTAACATTCAAGGCTGACAAAGCTCGATAACCAGACGAGCTCCATTCGCCACCAAGCTTCAATGGAGTCTTCCCTCTATAATCAATGACTAATTCTACTAAATCTTTGAGAGGCTTATATTCTATTTTCATACCTCAATCCTCCCCAAACAATTCTTTCATGTTTTTATCTATCTCTGCCTGAAGAGCAAGAGCCTCTTTATTGAGTTCAGAGAACTCAGCATGGAGTCCCTTCATGGTATCACGGAACTCATCCGCAGTCATTCCGTCATCTTCGATCACGACACCGACGTAGCGACCTGCATTCAGCGAATAGTCTTGATCCTTGATACCATCCTCGCCTTCGAGTTTAGCCACCTTACAAAGACCTATCACATCCTGATACTTTCCCTCTGGCCAACGCTCCAAGAGCCAATCTACTTGATCCTGTTGGCCTGCAGCCTTGTATTCATCCACAAGCGCCCAGAAACTATCAGAATCGCCCTCATACAGACGACTGATAATGCCAAGGTTCTTAATCTGCTCGTCAGAGAACTTACGATGCGCACGGTCTACCTGAGTAAAGATGTTGCGTGCATCGATAAAAAGTATCTCATCTTTGTTAGTGCGTTGCTTGTTAAAGAACCACAACGTAGCAGGCAGGGTAACAGTAGAGAACATATTGCTGGGCAATGTCACCATCTGACTGATGATGCCATCCTCAATCATCTTCTTACGAATCTCCAGTTCCGAACCTCCTGCATCGCTCGCAGAGTTGGCCATTACCAGAGCAGCCTTACCATTATCGTTAAGCGCTGTTGCAAAATAGCCTATCCACAGATAGTTAGCATTGGGTACTGTCTCTTTCTTGTCGCTTGCTTTCTTAGTCGACTTTGTCTTGTTACGAGGCACACCATAGGTATTGAATCGCTTATCATCAATAACTCTATCCAGTACCACCTCATCTACATTGAATGGTGGATTAGCCATCACATAGTCGAATGCCTCGAAAGCATTGTATGGGTCGCTATAGAATGAGTTGGCCTCTGTAATCTCGCCACGCACATTGTTCAGCAGTAGATTCATCTTTGCCAGTTTTACGGTATCGGGCTCTTTCTCAACGCCATAGCAACGGAAACGCATCATGTCGTCGCTGCTGGCATTGTGCTTATGCATGTAGCGTGCAGCCTGTACAAACATACCACCTGATCCACAAGCAGGGTCCAGGAATTTCTTATCACCAGTTTTTGGCTGAAGCACTTCAACCATATACTGTACTACGCTGGCTGGCGTGTAGAAGGCTCCTCCACCCTGACCTTCGGCCAAAGCAAAATTGCCAAGGAAATATTCATAAATCTGACCGAACAAATCGATACTGATATCCTCGGGAATATCCTTAAATACACGTACGATACGGCTCAACAGCTCAGGCTCCTCTTCGGGTACCAGCTGACCGTAAACCTCCTTAGGCAGCACACCCTCCATCTTAGGGTTCTCCTGCTCGATAGTTTCCATCGCCTTCTTCACCAGCACTGCCTTATGAGCATCATCTGGTGCATCGTTGATAGTATCGTAATAGGCACATTCTGGAAGGAAGAAACCACACTTTTCGATGGCAATATCCTTATAATCCTTCTCCATTCGAGTACCCTTATACTGCTGGTATTCAGCGTCAATCTCTGCCTTGTGTTGTTTAAAAAGAATATCTGCATAGCGCAGGAATATTAATCCAAGAATAGGCTGACCATATTTATTGGCCGCCAAATGCGCACCGGCACGCAGCATATCAGCCGAGTGCCAAAGATTATCTTTTAGCGTTTTGAGTTCTATATCTGTCATTTATTATTTCAATTAATCATCGATTGCAAATTCATCTGCAAAGATAATAAAATAATCTGAACTACACAAGTTCGCCCCTGGATTTATTAACATTCAGAGCGTTTTTGCTCAAAATATAAATGTTTTATTATCCCAATCACTCAGTCCATACTCGAAATTGTTTTCAATGCGGATGCAAAGAAACTAATATTTATGAAATATATGGCAAAAAGTTTGGAGGAAACTTAATTAATGATTACCTTTGCCGCCATACAGAAGGATATATGGTTAAAGCCAGAAAGTTATGATTATGGAAAAGAAAAGTAATACTTACCAGATAGCCTCGGAGATTGAGTGGGAACAGGCCGGTGAAGGCGTTGTTCGTCAGATCATGGGGTATGATGAGAACTTAATGATGGTGAAAGTGAAATGCAATCAAGGATCGGTTGGCACGCTGCATCAGCATCCACATACGCAGACTACCTATGTGGCCAGCGGATGCTTTGAAGTAACTATCGGAGAGGAAAAGAAAATCCTAAAAGCTGGAGATGGCTATTATGTTGCTCCAAATCTGCCTCATGGTTGCGTATGCCTTGAAGCAGGTGTTCTCATCGACACCTTCACCCCCATGCGCGAGGACTTCCTGAAATAAAAATTATAGTTAAAGTTATGACACACGATCAATTTGCAAGGGTATCGGTAGAGATGCCAGAGATTGACGCCACCAAGGGTACAGCATTTGAACTCAAACAGAATCCTGGCTACTAGGGCGCAATGGGGGGTAATAAAATTTGATTTATGGTCTAAATAATTTTGTAAAAAGTTTGGAGGATATGGATTTTTTTCATATCTTTGCGGCGGTTAAAAAATTTTTTACTATAAATCAAATAAAAAACTGTATGAAAACAAAACTAATTCATTACCTTGCTACAGCGTCCATAATGCTGCTGGCAACCATCGTTGGTACAGGATGCGCGTCCTATTCCGACAATCCCGCTAATGCGTCAAATAAACTAACTGATGCCGAGAAGGCAGAGCTGCTAGAGCGGGCTTACGTGTATGCACTGCCACTGATGCTCATGGATGCCACTTATCTGCACATGACCAACGTGGTGAAGCCCGTGGGGCAGCAGCAGGCACCTCCCAACCGCCTGATTCATGCCCGCGTGCTGGCCAATGCTAATACCAAAGAGGTGGTGACACCTAACGTGGACACGAACTACACACAGGTGATGATGGACCTCTCAGGAGATGCACTCGTGTTGCGCCTGCCTCACACAGACCGTTTCTGTCTGGCACAGATCCTGGATGCCTGGAGCAACTGTATAGCTGCACCTGTGGCTACTGACATCGAGGGCGATTATGGCTACTACTGTTTTACAGGGCCGAACTTCAAAGGTGAGGTGCCTGCCAGCATGACGCATATAGCAAGCCCTACCGACCACGTGTGGATGCTGCTGCGCACTGTGTGCAAGGGTAAGGACGACCTGCCCAACGTGCATGCCATACAGGACGAGATGCGCACTTATATGCTGAACGACTATCTGACCACTGGCGCAGAATATACTGGTAAGGGTACGCACAACCCTGACTACGACTTTAAAGCACCTGTGGACTACATCATGACAATGCCAATGGACAAATTCTTTGCACGCGCCAATGAGCTGATGCTGACCAATCCGCCTGCAAAAGAAGATGCAAAATGGCTGGCCGACCTGAAGCGTATCAACGTAGGGCCTGGACTGAAGTTTGATGCTTCTATCTTCGGCAGCGAGGCTGAGAAGTTGTGGACAAACCTGGTGACCAATATCATCGCTATCACCACACCACGCAGTCAGCAGTTTGTGAAGCCTAATGGCTCTTGGCAGTTCTATGGAGAACCTATCGCTGAGTTTGGTACCGAATATTATTATCGCGCACTGATAGCTGTGGCAGCGCTGGCAGCTAATCCTGTAAGCGTGGCTGTATATCCACGTGCCAACGTTGATTCAGAAGGAAAGCACCTGAATGGTAACCACCGATATTGCCTGCATATTGATGCCGACAACTGGCCTGACACGAAGCCTTTCGGCTTCTGGAGTGTGACGCTCTATGGCGAAGACAACTTCCTCTATGACAACGAGCAGAATCGCTATAATATCACCGACCGCGACAACTGGAAGCGCAATGATGATGGATCGCTCGACATCTATGTTTCGCACGAAGCAGATACGGAGCATCCCGACAACTGGCTGCCTGCACCTGCTGACGACTTCCATCTCATCTTCCGCATCTACAACCCAGTGGCTCGTATCGCTCATAACGAGTGGACCATGCCTATCATCACCCGCCTGGACTAATCGGGTTTAGATACAAAAAAAGCCACCTTCAAGTTTTTTGAGGGTGGCTTTTGCTATTTCAGCATCTAATAGTAGAGCGGGGTTTTTGTATGTTAGAGGCTGTGATTTAGGGCACCTTGGGGGTAAGCGTCCAGGTAAGGTTGTTGCTACCAGTGCTTGAGGTGGCGAAATTCAGGTCGGTCAATCCCGTGCCATCCCAATCTTTGCTGGTTACGGTTACCCCGGCAATGCTTACTGCGCCACTGTCATTGTCACTAAATCCTTTTCCTATCGGCCAGGCAGCAGTAGCGTAGTTTCTGGTAGCTTGAACCTGGGTGATGCCTGCAGTAATGGTGATACTGCCAAAGGTGCTATCACTTCCGCTGCCGATGCCAGCACCATATTGACCAGAATTGGCATTAACCGTGCCGCCACTTATGGTGATAGCGCCGCATGAAGAGCCACTGAAACCGCTGCCAATGCCTGCGCCATAGCTACTAGAACTTGCATTAACCGTGCCGCCAGTGATGGTGATATTACCGCATGAGGAGCCACTGAAACCGCTGCCAATGCCTGCGCCCCAATCACCAGAACTGGCAGTAACCATGCCGCCACTGATGGTGATATCGCCGCATGAGGCTTTATGACCACTGCCAATGCCTGCGCCATCCATACTAGAACTGGCATAAACCGTGCCGCCACTTATGGTGATAGCACCGCTTGAGGCATTATAACCGCTACCGATGCCTGCGCCATAGCCAGCGGAACTGGCAGTAACCGTGCCGCCACAGATGGTGATATCGCCGCATGAGGCGCCATCGTAACCGCTGCCAATGCCTGCTGCATCATCGCCACCAGTGGCAGTGAGCGAGCCTGTGCCACTGATGGTGAGCGTGGTGCCCACGGGACCAGCCTGAATGCCGGGATAATCCTCATAAAATCCCTTAACACTATTAGCACCAGTAATGGTGATGTTGGCATCGTACAAGCAGGTAAGGCCTGCCCATTTGTAAGCCTCGTCGTCCACACCATTGATGGTGATATCTTTCAGCTCTACGCTGGCACCTGCGGCGATGCTAATCTTGTAGTTGCCGGCCAGGGTGCCCGTAAGCACATCGCCATTCTGAGCTATGTAATCACCACTCAAAGCTGCAAGATTGATAGCTGGATCTACTGACAGCTCATAACTGGCTGTCTTCTTTTCATAAGCGTATTCGTCAGTATCAGTGATAGTGGCTGTGATAGTGGTAGTACCAACACCTACTATCGTTACCTCACCACTGGTGGCATTAACAGTTGCCACTGTAGGATCACTCGATTCGTATGTCACCACGCCATCACCCACTATGGTGAGCGGATTGGTAAAAGCTGCATCATTCTTATACTTTTCAACACTAGCTTCAGCAAAGCTAATACTGCCTTCGCCCTTAACGACCGTCACTTCAACCGTCTTGGTGTTCTCGCCGAAGATTTCGGTGCGGTAGTACTCATCTTCGCCCTGGGCTTTGATGGTGATAGTGGTGGTGCCTTCGGCTAT
>NZ_KK211036.1:0-181611 GCF_000619825.1 Prevotella sp. MA2016 | reverse complement strand
GGAATACACGTTTCATGTTGATAAATAGTAATGTCTTTAATAAGTTAATTAAACACTCGGCTGCAAAGTTACAAAATTTTGTTTACATTCCAAATTTTTTTGCAAAAAGTTTGGAAGGTATTAAAATATATCTTACATTGATTTTTTCCATATATATTTTGTTATTTCAGTTTATTTTCATAACTTTGCCGCCATAAACAAGAAAATACGAATTATGGCACAACTTATTTTGAACATCGAAGACAAAAGTCTTATTCCAGGATTAAAGCAAATCCTTGGAGCAATCAAAGGAGTGACAATTGATAAGTTTGTCGCTGATAATACTATTGCTGAAAAGGAAAAACAATTTATAACAAATACAATTACTCAAGGCTACAAACAGGCTCAGGAAGGAAAGTTTGCTGGAAAGGATCTTTCTTCCCTTGATAGTTTAATAGATGAATTGAGAACTGAGGCTGAATAATCTATGGTAACATTCAACTATACAGAAGAATTCTATCGTCAACTGAAACGCCTTGCCAAACACTACAAATCTTTGGCTGATGATCTTAACACACTGCAACATGACTTAATAGAGAATCCTGAAATAGGCGTATCTCTTGGTGGGGGGAAACGTAAAATTCGCCTCGGAGTGAAGAGTAAAGGTCGCGGTAAGCGCGGTGGTCTACGAGTTATTACTCTGAATGTGGTTATTGATGTAACAAACACATGCATTAACCTACTCACCATATACGATAAAAAAGAGATTTCCAATGTATCAGAAAAATACATTGACGAACTTATTCGAGGTCTTAAATAATTTGGAAGATATTAAAATAAAACCCCGCTCTGGCATTATAGTAGAGCGGGGTTTTTGTATGTTAGAGGCTGTGATTTAGGGCACCTTAGGGGTAAGCGTCCAGATAAGGTTGTCGCCATCTGTACTTGAGGTGGCGAAATTCAGGTCGGTCAATCCCGTGCCATCCCAATCTTTGCTGGTTACGGTTACGTCGTTAATGGTCACAGCGCCAGTGCTGCCTTGGTCAGAATCTCCTTTTCCTATCGGCCAGGCATAAGAGTCGTTTCTAGTAGCTTGAACCTGGGTGATGCCTGCGGTAATGCTGATACTGCCAAAGGTGCTACCTAATCCGCTGCCGATGCCGGCACCATATTGACCAGAACTGGCATTAACCGTGCCGCCACTGATGGTGATAGCGCCGCATGAGGAGCCATCGTAACCGCTGCCGATGCCGGCACCATCTTCATTAGAACTGGCATAAACCGTGCCGCCACTGATGGTGATATTGCCGCATGAGGAGTTATAATAACCGCTGCCGATGCCGGCACCATCTTCATTAGAACTGGCATAAACCGTGCCGCCACTGATGGTGATATTGCCGCATGAGGAATCAGCATAACCGCTGCCGATGCCGGCACCATACTTACTAGAACTGGCAGTAACCGTGCCGCCACTGATGGTGATATGGCCGCATGAGGAGCCATTGAAACCGCTGCCAATGCCTGCTGCAAAATCACCGCCGGTGGCAGTGAGCGAGCCTGTGCCACTGATGGTGAGCGTGGTGCCCACGGGACCAGCCTGAATGCCGGGAAAATTCTCATAAAATCCCTTAACACTATTAGCACCAGTAATGGTGATGTTGGCATCGTACAAGCAGGTAAGGCCAGCCCATTTATAAGCCACGTCGTTCACACCATTGATGGTGACATTCTTCAGCTCTACATTGGCACCAGCGGCTATGCTAATCTTGTAGTTGCCGGCCAGGGTGCCTGTGAGTGCGTCATAATTCTCTGCTGTGAAATCGGATGTAAGCGTAGAAAGATCGATGAAACGATATACCTTTAGCGTGTATTGGGTTGTCTTTGTCTTATAGGCAAACAAATCTGTATCAATGGTGCTGGCTTTGATGGTTGCTAAGCCCTTACCAACGATAGTTACTTCGCCTGTGGTTGGGTTAACTTTAGCCACTTCTTCATTATCAGATGAATAGCTAACCGTTCCATCACCTACGATAGTGATTGGATTGGTAAAGGCTGCATCACCTACATGTTTGGTAAAATCGGCAGTAGCAAAGCTGATGCTACCCTCCTTCTTAGTCACCGTCACCTCAACCGTCTTGGTGTTCTCGCCGAAGATTTCGGTGCGGTAGTACTCATCTTCGCCCTGGGCTTTGATGGTGATAGTGGTGGTGCCTTCGGCTATGGCAGTAACCACGCCCTCGGCATCAACAGTGGCCACGGCTGGATTGGCCGAGGCATAGAGCAGCACCACATGCGGTTGCGTGTTGGCGCGCAGGGGCAGGCTCTCGCCCACCTTCATCGTCACGTTGACTTTAGATACATGCAGAGCTGGCGTGATGGGGTTGTCGATAACATCCCAAAACCACTCGCAACTGGTCATCATCAAGGGCAACGCCAGCATCAGGCTCCACCCTAACATCTGTCGGAATACACGTTTCATGTTGATAAATAGTAATGTCTTTAATAAGTTAATTAAACACTCGGCTGCAAAGTTACAAAATTTTGTTTACATTCCAAATATTTTTGCAAAAAGTTTGGAGTTTCACAATTTTTGCGTATATTTGCACCATAAAACCTATTGTAAGTGCAATCTGAGTATTAACTAATTTTGATATAATCGGAATATGAAGAAAAACAGGCTAATCATGATGTTGCTGGTACTGATGGTGACAACGGCATCTTGGGCCCAAGGAATATCTGGTACGGTGATTGACAATCTGGGAGATGCCGTGATAGGCGCCTCGATTGTTGAGAAGGGTAACCCGCAGAACGGAACAATCTCTGACTTTAATGGTGAGTTTACGCTGAACGTGAACGAGGGAACCACTATCGTCGTTAGCTATATAGGCTATCTGACTCAGGAGCTGAAAGCTACCAGCAACATGAAAGTAACGCTGCACGAGGATACGAAAATGCTGCAGGACGTGGTGGTGGTGGGCTACGGCGTACAGAAGAAAAGCGTGGTGACGGCTGCCATCTCGAAAGTGGGCGGCGACGACCTGAACCTGACCAAGCCATCGCGTATTGAGGATGCACTGAAGGGAAAGGTGTCGGGCGTGCAGATCACGCAGTCGTCGGGACAGCCTAACTCTGACTCGAAAGTGCGCATTCGTGGTATAGGATCGGTGAACAGCTCTGATCCGCTGTATATCGTTGACGGCATGCCTGTGGATGGTGGTATCAACTACCTGAACCCTACGGATATAGAGTCGGTGGAGATTCTGAAGGATGCAGCATCGGCAGCTATCTATGGTAGCAGAGCTGCCAACGGCGTGGTGCTGGTGACAACGAAGAGTGGTAAGGTTGGAAAGACAAGCATCAGCTATGACTTCAGCTACGGTTGGCAGAATCCCTGGAGGGAGAAGGCGGTGCTGAATGCCAAGGAGTATATGACGATTATGAACGAGGCACTGGTGAACGATGGCAATGCGCCACGCTACTCGGCCGACTATATCAATAACTATCATGGCCCTGACACCAACTGGCAGAAGGAGACCTTCAACTACAACGCGCCTGTGATGCAGCACCAGCTGAGCATCAACGGTGGCAGCGAGAAGGCTACGTTCTTCCTCTCTGTAGGTTACTTCAAGCAAGAGGGTATCGTGGGTGGCGACTATGGGCTATCGAACTACGAGCGACTGAGCGCGCGCAGCAACTCTACCTACACAGTGTTTGAAGAAACCACGCGCAACTATCTGAACAAACTGAAGGTGGGCGTGAACATCGGTTATACGCGCGACACATCTACGGGTATCGAGACCAACTCTGAGTATGGCTCGATTCTGGGCAGTGCCATCGCTTTCTCACCGCTGATAGCGCCTTATGCCTCTGACACTGAGGCGGCACAGATTCTGGCAGAATATCCGAATGCGGTGACGAAGAACGGACATGTGTTCTCGCTGCCGCCATCGGGATTTCAGGAGCTTACGAATCCGCTGGCTCAGCTGAACAGGCCCAGCGCTGGCAAGAATAACTCTGACAAGATAGTGGGCTCATTTTATGCTGAACTCGACATCCTGCCGGGACTGAAATTTCGCAGTACTTATGGTATCGACCTGGCTTTCTGGGGGTACGATGGCTATGGCTACGAGGACTATCTTGGCACCATGACGCACACTGACCAGAGCTGGGTGGAGAGCCAGATGAATCGCGGTCTGCGCTGGCAGACGGAGAACTACTTCACCTACAGTAAGACTTTTGCTGAAGGGCACAATCTGAATATCGTGCTGGGACAGTCGGCGTCGCGCTATGAATCACGCAATCTGGGTGGTAGCGACTCGCAGTTGTTCGACCATAATCCTACGCACGCTCATATCGACTCGGCCATCGCACCTGAGACGCAATCGGCTGTATGGGGTGGCAATGGTGGCGTGACGCACACCTCGCTGGCTTCTTACTTCGGACGTATCGACTATAACTTTGCGGAGCGCTATATGGTGCAGTTCACCATGCGGCGTGATGGCAGCTCGCACTTCGGTCCTAACCACAAGTGGGGTACGTTTCCTTCGTTCTCGCTGGGTTGGAACGTGTGGAACGAACCTTACCTGCAGAAACTGAAGCCTGCCTGGTGGAACGTGCTGAAGATTCGTGCCAGCTGGGGACAGAATGGTAATGAGCATATACCCGACTTCACTTATCGCGCCTTGATGAACGGCGGACAGAACTACTACTTCGGCGGAAGCTACGTGGTGAACCCCGACCCTACCCAACCTGGTATGGAGGCGGGAAAAATGGTGTATGGCACATCGCCTGCACGCGCTGCCAACCCTGACATCAAATGGGAGACTTCTACACAGACTGACATTGGTTTCGACATGAGATTCCTAAGCAGCAGACTGACGTTCGGGTTTGATTACTACTATAAGAAAACAACCGACATGCTGTTTGAGCTGAACGTGCCTACTTACATCGGGCAGGAGAAGCCTTATGGCAACCTGGGAACGATGGAGAACTGGGGACTGGAGTTTGAGCTGGGATGGAAAGACAGCATCAAGGACTTCGCATACTGGATCAATGTGAACGCATCGTTTGCCAGAAACAAACTGATAGAACTGGGTAACGCTTCGGGCGAGCAGAACTACGAGAGCGCCGGAGCATCGGGCGTGGGCGACTATGTGCATGCTAAGAACGGCGAGGTTTGGCCTTACTTCTATGGCTACAAGACGAATGGGCTGTTCCAGAACCAGCAGGAGGTGGACAGCTACGTGAACGCTCAGGGCGAGGAGCTGCAGCCATCAGCGCACCCTGGCGATGTGCGCTTCGTTGACTTCAATGGGGATGGAAAAATCAGCGACGAAGACCGTACGAAGATTGGAAAGGGCATGCCCGACTGGACGTATGGTTTCTCGTTCGGGGCTGAGTGGAAAGGTATCGACGTGAACTTTGCCTGGCAGGGCACACTTGGAAATGATATCTTCGACTTTGCACAGCGTGGTGATGTGCCTGCGATGAACCGTCCGTCGTGGATTCTGGAACGCTGGCATGGGGAAGGTACATCCAACAGGATTCCACGCATGACATCGGCCAACCCGAATGGCAACTGGAAATCGTCGGACCTCTATATACGTAATGGTTCGTATCTGCGCCTGAAGAACGCGCAGATAGGCTACACACTGCCTGCCAAGCTCACACGACTGGTTTCTATCCAGCGCCTGCGTGTGTATGTGGCGGCTGAGAATCTGCTCACCTTCACCAGCTACAAGGGATTTGAACCTGAACTGGCATCGGGCGACTACACCACGCTGGGTGTTGACAAGGGTATCTACCCACAGGCGCGAACCATCACTGTTGGGGCTAACGTTGCATTCTAATTCACATAACTATATACGACAATGAAAATCATCAAATTATATATGGCAGTAGCGGCTATGACGGCAGGTATGGCGCTCACAGCGTGTGGCGACTCATTTCTGCACACAGAGCCTACGACACAGGGAGCTGCCGGGGCTGCTGGCGACGTGCAGAACATCAACTCGGGACTGGCTGCATCGTATCAGATTCTGAACTTCGAATCGTTTCCTAATGCCTCTTACGAGTCGTCGGTATTTATTGGCGACATACAGTCGGACGACCTCTGGAAGGGCGGCGGCGATGCCAGTGATGGTATGAACGGTATGAACATGGCTGTGGCAATGTTTAACACCAGCGGCAACCTGACGCTGAACGGCACATGGAATATCTATACCTCGGGCATCACGCGTGTGAACAGTGTGCTCGGACTGATTGAAACGGCTGCAACCAACAATCCGGCTGAGACAACTCTCATCCGGAAATATAAGGCCGAAGCACTCTTCCTGCGGGCTTTCTATCTGTATATGCTGTGGCGCAGTTTTGGGGCTGTGCCTTTCCAGGAGACGCTCTTTGAACCGCCATACGTGTGCCGACAGCTGACGCCCGACGAGGTGTATGCGCAGATTATCAAAGACGTGGAGGGGGCTATCGGCCACTTCACTGATGCTGAGATGAACACCAACGATGGCGAGAATAACGGGCGCGCCAGTCTGGCTGCTGCCTATATGCTGAAAGCACGTGCGGTGATGTATCAGAAGGATCAGGCCAGATATCAGGAGACTGCCAAGGGACTGGCTGCTATCATCAAAAGTGGCCAATATGCACTGATGACCGACTATGCGGGCATGTGGCTGCAGGAGGGTGAATTCTGTTCGGAATCAATCTTCGAGGCAAACAATCTGCCTGGCACAAAAGATTTTTACAGTGCCTGGGAGAATGGCGGCTCTAACCTACCCACCTATATCTCGCCTAACGGACTGGTTGGCGATACGGGGTTTGAAGGTGGATGGGGATTCGGACCTGTGCGCCCTGAGGCATACAGCATGTTTGAGGAGGGCGACCAGCGGCGTGATGCTTCGATACGCGACCTGCGTGGCGATGCTACTGGTGGCACCGCGGGGGATGTGAACAAAACGCCTTGGGGAGCATCTTACACCATGCGCTTCCAGGACACGGGTTTCTTCCTGGGGAAATATGCTGCACGCACAGGCTATCACAAACCTACAGGTACTGGCGACACGAACTGGTGTAACAACCTGCGCATCTTCCGCTATGCTGAGACGCTGCTGGCTTATGCTGAGCTGACGCTGACCACTGGCGATATCGATGGTGTGAGCGGTGCTGACTGCTTGAACCAGGTGCGCGATCGTGCGTTTGGCGACAAGAACCACCGCGTGGCACTGACGCTGGAGAACATACAGCAGGAGAACCATCTGGAGTTTGTGGGCGAAGGGCATCGCTACTACGACGTGGTGCGCTGGGGCATCACCAGCGTGCTGCACGTGGACAACGTGCCAGGCTTGAACACCTCGCGCGACTGGGAGCCCAACAACAGATACGTGGCTATTCCACAAGCAGAGATTGACGCCACCAAGGGTACAGCATTTGAACTCAAACAGAACCCTGGCTACTAGGGCGCAATGATGTTAGATACAAAAAAAGCCACCTTCAAGTTTTTTGAGGGTGGCTTTATTGTTTATAAGAGAGAGACTACTTGATGCGGTGGCGAGGGCGTGCAGTCCTAGTGCTGTCAGTGCTTGCTGCGCGTGTGAAGTAATGGCTGCTTCCCCAATTATCCCAGTCGTAAGAGTTCTCGTATCGACGTGAGCTATTGAAGAGGTCGAAGCGAACTTCCTTGCTGTCAGGACTATTGCCATCGTAGAACCTGCCACTGAAATGATTGTCGCTCAGTGTGTAATGACGAATCTCTACATCACAGTTGTCCTCGATAAAGTGGATATAGATGGTGCCATATTCTACAACCCAGTTGAAATGGGTGGGAACATAACCGCGACCATTATAGTAATCTACCCAGAGTCCTGAACCTTCGCTATAGGTATAGGGGTCTTTCAGGAAGGTGATCTCGGATGATACATAGCTGTAGCCATCCCAATCCTCTATTGACATATCGCCTGTCCAAGTACCTTCAAGCGTGTAAGCGATTTCCTCGTCGGTCTCGCATGAGGTGAGCGACAGTGTCAGCATTGCCATCATGGCCATCATCAGTGTTGTGTATAGCTTCTTCATAACTTTACCCTTTCTTTATCTTTAATTGTTAGACATTTAATTAATATTTCTGCTGCAAAGATAGACATTATCGCCTACCCTCGCAACGGAAATACTATAAATGAGAATGGGGATTTCCCTAAAGAAGTGGGGAAAGTGCGTCGAAGGTGATAGTGCTGTAATCGACTATCTGGATGTCTGACAGCTCACGGATAGACTCTGCTGAATTGGTGGTAGCTAATCCCACTACCGCCATCTGGGCTGCACGACCTGAGCGCAGACCATTGAAACTATCCTCGAAAACGATACACTCATCAGTGCCGGCACCCAAGCGGGCGGCTGCCTTGAGATAGCAGTCGGGATCGGGCTTGCTGCGCTCGAAATCCTCGCTGGTGAGAATGGCATCAAACAACTTCTTGAAATCGGGCTGATAACGATACACGGCCTGCATCTTGGGCAGATTGCTGCTGGTGACAACGGCTGTCTTCACACCATGACTGCGCAAATCGGCAATCATCTGTTCGAAACCCTGGATATAGTCGTAGTGCATCTGGGCCTCGTAGGCGTTCAAACGTTCTGTGATGACGGGCTGCTCTGAGAGCAACGGACCGCTGAACCACTGGTCATAAATCTGTGTGAGCGTCTGACCTTTGATCTCGTGCTCCAAACCTGGATGCTCGGGATGATAGAGACGGCACTGAGAACCCCAGAACACAGTGTACTGGGGTTCAGTGTCGAATACGACGCCATCAAGGTCGAAAAGTGCGGCTTTGAATGGCTTCATTACTTCTTCTCCTCTTTTGGCATGATATACTTGTCGCCTGTGAGCTTGAGCAAGGCGCGCTTGTACTGCTCGGGATAGCCAGGACGCTTCACACGGGCACCTGCACCATAAGGCGAACGCTTGAAGGTGCCATTGGCATCGGTGGGCTTGATGGCCATATCATTGTACTTCACAATCAGGAAGAAGGCGAGCTTCTGCCAACGGGCTATCATCTCGTCGCCCTTCTGGCAACTGTAGTTGGTGAGGTACTGGATGCGCTCCTGGGCTGTAGGCAGAGCGAGGGCCTTAGCCTCTACCTCGGGCTGCAGCTTGTCGTAAGAGGCATCGAGCGAATCGCGCACTTCCTTGAGTGATGGGAACATCATCGAGTAGCGGGGATAAACCATGTTGCTTACCCAGTTGCATACCCAGAAGGCATTGTCCATCGAGAAGGTGACATCATCCACACCTTCCTCAGTGAAGCACTTGGGGCGGCGGGTCATGCAAGAATACATAGGAGTATAGGCTACCATGTTGCCATCGTCGTTACCAAACCAGAAGCAGGCTCCTACCTCGCGAGGCATGCTTGAGCGCATCTGTGAGATGAAGCTCCAGGCTGTCTGCTGGGTTGAGATGGGGCGCTCGTTGGTTACCTCTACACCATCCACCTTGAATGAAAGGGGTGATGGACGGTAAGGCATCTCGTAGATACCACCACCGATGTTCTGATCGAGTGCGAATGGGGTGTTCTCGTAGTGGTCGCGCATAGCATCGCGCAGATCCTGGATGGTCACCTTCTTGTTAGGGATAATCCAGAGAGGCATCTCCTTGGCATCCTTCTCGAAACCGGCTGCATAAGGCACGTACTCAGAGAAGTCGTCGGCAAAGCGATTGAAGAAGCTCCACACGCGGGCCTCGCAGTAACGACGACCAGAGAAGTCGGGGGCTGCATAGGCGGCATTGTAGCTGAAATCGGCATCCTTGCCATCAAACCAACCGTTGGCACGGGCGTAGCTCACTACATTGGCTGAGCAGAGCATGAGGTTGGGCACAGGCTTCTTGCCGTTGACAGCGTACTTCTTACCAAAGAGGTCCTTCATCTGAACCTTGACATAACGACCATCAAGGAACTTGGTGATGCGGCTCTGGTTGGCGTGGGCGGCTACAGCATTGTCGGGGATGCGAACAGCTACCCAGACAGTGCGCTCCTTCGACTTGGTGCGGTCAGCACCGCAACCCATCATCTCGAGCATCCAAGCCTCGTCCTTATCAGCTACTGAGAAGGTCTCACCCTCAGAATAGTAGCCGTACTGCTCAACGAGCGAGGTCATAATCTGCAGGGCCTCACGAGCGGTCTTAGAACGCTGCAGGGCAATGTAGATGAGTGAACCGTAGTCGATGACACCTGTTGAGTCGGCCATCTCATGACGACCACCAAAGGTTGTCTCACCAATAGTTACCTGCCACTCGTTAGAGTTACCAATCACATTATAGGTCTCGGCAGCCTCGGCAATCTCACCGAGATATTTGTTGGTATCCCACTCATACACCTTGCGCATCTCACCTGGCTGGTGCTTGGCGGCTGGATAGTGATAGAGGGGCATGAATGCGCCATACGAATCGGCATTATAGGTGACAAACACCGAACCGTCGGCGCTGGCTTTCTTGCCAACAATAAAGTTAGTACATGCCGATGCGCCCATCACGGCCATCAGCGAAATTGCTAGTATCAGTTTTCTTTTCATATACATTATATATATATTATATTAACAAGCCTTGAACGACATGTCGAGACCCTTCACAGAGTGAGTGAGCGCACCCACACTGATGAAATCTACTCCCTGCTCGGCATAATCACGGATGGTGTCGAAGGTGATGCCACCACTCGACTCTGTCTCGTAACGATGATTGATAATATCAACGGCCTTCTTGGTGTCGGGCACGCTGAAGTTATCGAGCATGATACGATCCACACCACCATGATCGAGCACCTGCTGCAACTCATCAAACGAGCGCACCTCGATCTCAATCTTCAGGTTCAAACCCTTCTCCTCGAGATACTTGTGGCAACGATCGATGGCATTGGTGATACCACCAGCAAAGTCAACATGATTGTCCTTAAGCAGGATCATGTCGAAAAGACCGATGCGATGGTTGCAACCACCACCAATCTTGACGGCCTGCTTCTCAAGCATGCGCATGCCAGGGGTGGTCTTGCGGGTGTCGAGCACACGGGTGTTGGTACCCTTCAGGCGCTCCACATACTTGTCGGTCATCGTGGCAATACCACTCATGCGCTGCATGATATTCAGCATGAGGCGCTCGGTTTGAAGCAACGAGCGGGTTTTTCCTGAAACAATCATGGCAATATCGCCTTTCTTAACACGGGTGCCATCCTGCATCAACACCTCTACCTGCATGGTAGGGTCGAAACGGTGGAACACCTCTTTTGCAATTTCTACTCCTGCCAGGATACCATCTTCCTTAATGAGCAGATGACTCTTGCCCATTGCATCCTCGGGGATGCAGCACAAGGTGGTGTGATCGCCATCACCAATATCCTCGGCAAACGACAGATCTATCAGTCTGTCAACTAATTCATCAACACTTAACATAAAATACTATAAATATTTGATTTTCTAATTATTACTTTATTTGATTATTACATTTTCTAATTTTTACATTTTTACATTTTTCAAAAGTACAGTCCGAATCCTATGCGGACGCCAAAGCCTGTGTAGTCAGAGCTCTTGGTGCTATACTCGAAATATGCCTCGGGCTCGATAGTGAGCTTGCCGGTGAGGAAATAAGCATAACCAGCACTGATCTCAGGACGGAAGTCGCTGATATGATCGAAGTGGGCATACTTGGCAGTGGCACCTGCATACACACCACAACTCTCGAAATAGTAGCGCAAACCTGCACCCAGCACAACTGCACTGGAGGTACCCTCCTGAACCTTATAGCCAGCCTGGCCCACAATCATCCAGTCGTCAGCAATCAGATAACCGGCCTTGGCATTGACATCCATCTTCCAGTCGCTACCCTTGTGATAGTTCAAATCGAAACCTGAGAGTGAGGCACCTACGTACCACTTATCCTGTGAGAATACTTTTTCTGAATCATTCAGATACTGTGCATGAGCACCGATTGCCATCATCAGGCCGATAGCAGCCATCATCAACTTTTTCATAATCATTACTGTTTTAAGTTATTATTCTTTCGATACCATAATACAAACCATACGATAGCTACACCCAGACAAACCATGCCATAAGGATAGCCATCGTTGCCCAGACCCAGGAACTGCTTCGACACAAAGAAGTAGGTTGAGCAAACGGTAGTCATAAACATGGCAGGAATCAACGTGAGCCAAAAACACTTGTTGTTGCGAACCAGATAAACGGTGATAGTCCAGAGTGTGAACACGCTGAGTGCCTGATTACTCCAACCGAAATACTGCCAGATGGTATTGAAACCATCGGGATTCTCAATCTGCCAAACCAGCATGGCGATAGAGATGGCAAACAAGGGGATACAGATAAGCAAGCGCTTAGGGATGGGGCGCTGATTCATCTTTAACCACTCGGCAACAATCAGTCGGGCCGAACGGAAAGCAGTATCACCCGATGTGATAGGTGCAGCAACTACTCCCAACATAGCCAGGATAGCACCAACAACACCCAACCACTCGTTACAAACCAAGTTTACTACAGCAGGAGCCGAAGTATGGAATCCAGCAGTAGCCTGCTCAATCAGCGTATAGCCTGGAGCGGGGTTACCATAGAAGAACCAGGCTGACACGGTGGCCCAAATAAGTGCCACGATACCCTCGGTAATCATGGCGCCGTAGAAGATGGGGCGACCCATTTTCTCGCTCTTGACGCAACGGGCCATGAGAGGACTCTGAGTGGCATGGAAACCTGAGATAGCACCACAGGCAATGGTGATAAACAAAGCTGGGAAGATGTTATCCTTCCAGGTATCAGGATGGGTGGCGGCACCAAGGTTGTAGAAGGTGTTCCAAACTTCGGGCACTGTGGGCCAGTGGATGAATAGCCATACCATCAGCGCACCTGCCATAAACAGCAGCGAGAAGGCAAACAGGGGATATATCTTACCGATAATCTTATCGATAGGCAACATGGTAGCAATCACGTAGTAGCAGAAGATAATACCTACCCACATCATGGTATCGCCACCCATGGTGTGCAGAATCTCAGCCGGACTATATACAAACACCGTTCCTACCATGATAAGCAGCAGTACGGTAAATATCAGCATAATACCCTTGGTAGTCTTGCCCAGATACTTACCAATCAGCTCAGGCAGACTGGCACCATCGTGACGCATCGACAACATACCCGACAGATAATCGTGGGTGGCACCTGCAAATATACAACCTAAAACAATCCACAAATAAGCTACAGGACCAAACTTGGCACCCATGATAGCACCAAAAATAGGACCAGTACCAGCAATATTCAGGAACTGAATCATGAAGATTTTCCATGAAGGAAGTACGATGTAGTCTAGGCCATCAGCTTTGGCAACAGCTGGAGTCACACGGTCGTCAGGACCGAACACACGCTCTACCAGGCGACCATAGAAGAGGTAGCCTAACACAAGAGCAATGAGACTCAATACAAATGAAATCATCTTTCTTTAGCTAATTTTAGAATTATTTTTGTGCAAAAGTAGTGTTTTTATTTGAGAAATGGAAAAAATAAAGTAACTTTGCAGCAAAAATCGTAAAAAAAGCATCATTTTGAAGACAATAATACACATTTTCGTGCTTTTAGCACTTGTGCTAAGCACTAAAGCAAGTACACCGAAACACGAAGTCAGAGCTGTATGGCTCACTACCATCGGAGGCATCGACTGGCCTCATTCTTACGCGGCAGCTCCTCAGCAGCGTGAACTGATCGGTATCTTAGACCAACTGCAACAGGCGGGCATCAACACGGTGATGATACAGACGCGCGTGAGGGCTACTACCATCTTCCCTACTACCACCGAACCGTGGGATGGATGCATCACAGGGCATCCTGGCAGAGCGGCGAGCTACGACCCGCTACAGTTCTGCATCAACGAATGCCACAAGCGTGGGATGGAGTGTCACGCCTGGATTGTGACAATCCCCGTAGGAAAATGGAATGGCACTGGCTGCAAACAACTGAGACAGAAATATCCTTCGCTGATACGCAAGATTGGTGAGGATGGCTATATGAACCCGGAGATGCCTCAGACGGGCGACTATCTGGCTAAATTCTGCGCCGAGGTGACGAGCAAATATGATGTGGATGGTATCCATCTGGACTATATCAGATACCCCGAAACATGGAAGCTGAAGGTGAGCCGACAGCAGGGCCGACAGTATATCACTGACATCGTTCGAAAGATTAACCGAGCAGTTAAAGGTTTAAAACCATGGATTAAGCTATCTTGCTCGCCTATAGGAAAATACGACGACCTGACACGCTATAAAAGTTCGGGCTGGAATGCCAATACAACGGTGTGCCAGGATGCGCAGGGATGGCTGCGCGATGGACTGATGGATGCACTCTTCCCCATGATGTATTTCCAGGGAAACAACTTCTATCCTTTTGCGGTGGACTGGCAGGAGCATAGCTATGGGCGCATGGTGGTGCCTGGACTGGCTGTGTATATGATGCACCCACGCGAAAAGAATTGGAACTTGGACGTGATAACACGCGAAATGAGCGTGCTGCGCGATATGGGCATGGGGCATACCTTCTTCCGCAGTAAGTTCTTTACCGACAATACCAAGGGTATCTACGACTATACACGCGACTTCAACAGGGTGCCTGCACTGATACCACCTATGACGTGGACGGGCAAACAGGCGCCTACTGCTGTGGGCCACTTGCAGGTGAAACGTGGCTTGGGTGCCGACATCATCTCGTGGCAGCAGGCAAAAGATAACTCTGGGGCCGACTACCTCTTATATAATGTGTATGCATCAGAGACGCTGCCTGTGGATGTGAACAACCCCGAAAACCTGATTTCGGTGCGCCAACGCGAACTGACATTGACAGTGCCTCACAAGGGGCGCGCACTCTACTATGCAGTGACTGCCATGAATCGCTATGGCATAGAAAGCGAAGCGGCGATGATGCCTGCATCAACAGCTGGCGAAGGGTGCTATCCCTTCGATTTGCGCCAACTAATCATCGGCAATAAGCTAAAAAAGCACAAATCTGCAAAAAAATGAGCCAAAACAACAAGCTACTTTGCTAATTATTGAGTAATTTTGCACCATTCAAAATAACAACAAGACAAATTATTACTAAGTATGGAAAAAACATGGAGATGGTTTGGCAAGAAGGATAAGATTACTCTTGCACAACTGAGACAGATTGGTGTAGAGGGCATCGTTACTGCCCTGCACGATGTGCCTCTGGGTGAAGTATGGACCCGCGAGAAGATTCGCGACCTGCGCGAGTACATCGAAAGCTACGGCATGAGATGGAGCGTGGTAGAGAGTCTGCCTGTGGTGGAGACAATCAAATACGGAGGTCCTGACCGCGACCACCAGATTGAGGTCTATAAAGAGAGTCTGCGCAACCTGGCTGCCGAAGGTATCCACTGTATCTGCTACAACTTTATGCCCGTGCTCGACTGGGCGCGCACTGACTTGTTTCACAACAACCCCAATGGAGCCACTAACCTCTATTTCAACTACGCCGAATTTGCTTACTTCGACATCTATATCCTGAAGCGTCCAGGTGCGCGCGAGGAATGGGAGAAGTTCCAGTTCCCCGAGGGATGGGGCGAAGGTCGCAGCGTGATTGCTGAATGCGACGAGCTGGCTAAGACCATGACACCTGAGAAGGACCACAAGCTGGTAGAGAATATCGTGATCAAGACACAGGGCTTCGTATCTGGCAACTTCAGCGAGAACGACGAGGCGCCTGTACAGAAGTTCCGCGAGTTCCTCGACTTGTATAAAGGTATCGACAAGGCTAAACTGCGTGCCAACATGAAGTACTTCCTCGAGGCTATCATGCCTGTATGCGAGGAGTGCAACATGAACATGTGTGTACACCCCGATGATCCCCCTATCGAGATTCTCGGATTGCCACGTATCGTACGTACTGAGGAGGATATCCAGTGGTTCCTGGATGCTGTGCCCAACAAGCATAACGGACTGACATTCTGCGCTGGTTCACTCTCTGCTGGCGCCTACAACAATGTGGTTGACCTGGCTAAGAAATTCGCTTCGCGCACTCACTTCGTGCACCTGCGCTCATGCCATATCTTCCCTAATGGCGACTTCACTGAGGCCAGTCATCTGGGTGGACGTGCCGACTTGATTGAGCTGTGCCGCATCTTCGAGAAGGAAAATCCTGCACTGCCTATGCGTGTGGATCATGGTATGACCTTCACAGATGAGCCTGGTGGTATCATGGACGAGAGCAGTCATGGACATAACGCCGGCTATACCCTACTCGGCCGTATGTTTGCCATGGGACAGGTACAGGGCATCCTCGCCACTGTGGACCGTGAGCTGGGTATCGAATACAAACAACCTGGATTCTTTGATTAAATAATAATTATGAAACTGAATGATATTTTTAGCGGTAACTATGATGCCGCTGCATGGGAAGCAAAAGGCTATGAGCTTCCTAAGTTTGATATCAAGGCACTGCGCGAAAAGACTGCCAAAGAGCCTACATGGGTGCACTTTGGCGGTGGAAACATCTTCCGTGCTTTCCCAGCTGCCATACTGAACGACGCACTGAACACTGGTAAATATGACCGTGGTGTGATTGTGGCTGAGACCTTCGACTTCGAAGTGATCGACAAGGCTTATGCACCCTACAACAACCTCTCACTCTGCGTGAACCTCTGCTCGGATGGTTCTATCGAGAAGAAGGTGATAGCCAGCGTGACTGAAGCACTGAAGGCCGACCCTCAGTTTGAGGATTGGAACCGATTGGTGGAGATCTTCAAAAACCCATCACTGCAGATGATTTCATTCACCATCACAGAGAAGGGTTATACTTATAACGAGGCCGACCTGGCTCGCGGACTGAAACCTGTATTCGCCATGGGTAAGGTTTGCGCACTGCTGCTGGAGCGATTCAACGCAGGACAATTGCCTCTGACAGTACAGAGCATGGATAACTGCTCGCACAATGGCGACAAGGTGAAGGCTGGCGTGATGGCCTATGCTGAGCGCTGGGTGAACGACGGACTGGTGCCTGCTGCTTTCCTGGATTACCTGAAGGATGAGAAGAAGGTGACCTTCCCATGGTCGATGATTGATAAGATCACACCTCGCCCACACGAGAAGGTGAAGGAGCTGTTGGCTGCTGATGGTTTCGACGACAACAACTATATCGAGACTGAGAAGCACACCTTTACTGCGCCTTTCGTTAACGCTGAAGAGGTGCAGTATCTGGTAATCGAAGACAACTATACCAACGGACGTCCACCATTGGATCTGGGTGGTGCACTCTATACCACACGCGAGACAGTGGATAAAGTGGAGACGATGAAGGTGACTACCTGCTTGAACCCACTCCACACAGCCATGAGTATCTATGGTTGCATGCTTGACTACACACTCATCTCGGCTGAGATGGCTGATGAGGATCTGCGTGCATTCATCCAGAAGATTGGTTATATGGAGGCGATGCCTGTAGTGGTTGACCCAGGTGTGCTGAACCCATATGAGTTTATCGGTGCTGTGATCAACCGCCGTCTGCCTAACCCATTCATGCCAGATGCGCCTCAGCGTATCGCTTGTGACACCAGTCAGAAGCTGCCTATCCGCTTTGGTGAGACACTGAAGAAGTATATCGCTCGTGGACTGGACAAGAGCAACCTCATCCTGATTCCTCTGACACTGGCTGGCTATGCCCGCTATCTGAAGGGCGTGAAGGACGATGGTACTGCCTTTGAGCCATCACCCGACCCCATGCTGGCAGAGCTGCAGGCTATCGTAGCGCCTCTGGAGATTGGCAAGGCTGATCAGGACTGGAGCCCACTGAAGAAGCTGTACAGCCGCAAGGATGTGTTTGGTCTCGACCTGTATGAAGCTGGTCTTGGCGAACAGATTGAGGGAATGGTGAAGGAACTCTACGCAGGACCTGGTGCCGTTCGCAAGACATTGCACAAATACGTATCTGCAAGATAACAACAATAAAGCCCACCGTTTTTGGTGGGCTTTATTGTTATTTACACTTAGCATACCATTCTCGCAAGACAGCTCGGTTGACACCTTGCTTCACAGCTTTGTCAAGCGCCTCACGAGCGTCTTTCTTTCGTCCTAAGCGCAACAGCACATCGACCTTAGACACCGTCAGTTCTGCGTTCTTAGGAGACAGGCGCAAAGCCTCATCCCAATCATACAAGGCAGCATCGTATTGCTGGAGCTGCGTTTCAAAGGCAGCTCGGGCTGCATAGGCATCTGTGCTATCAGGGAACATCTGTACAGCGCGGTTCAGCTCATCAGCAGCATCAGTCTTTCTACCTAACAGCTGCAGCACGTGCGCCAGTCCCAAACGCGCCTCTAAGTGTTCGGGTTGGATAGCTAAGAAAGCCTCGTAATCGGCACGCGCAAAACTGTACTGTCGTAGCTGAGTCTGACAGAAAGCACGGAAGTAAAGAGCTGCCAGATTACGCTCGTCCTTTTTTAGAACTGCTGTATATTCATCGCGGGCATACTCATACTGTTGCAGATTGATATTAGCCTCAGCCTTTTTTAATCGCAGTTCCAGTTTTTCGGGGTGCAGATTAATCTGCTCTATCAGCACCGATACCGAATCGCGCCATTGTTTGGACGTCTGGGCAGCTGCACCCAGCGCCACAAACATAGCAGCTATCATTACAACTTTACGCATTCTTAATATAATTTACTATCCACTCTCCTACCTCACGCGTGCCATATTTCTTGCCGCCTTCTACCTGAATCTCAGGTGTGCGCACATTGGCATCGAGCGAAGCAGTAACAGCCTCACGAATCAATGCCCCCTCCTTATTAAGACCAAAATGCTCAAGCAGCATGGCTGCTGAGAGTATCTGAGCGATAGGGTTGGCCAGGTTCTGACCGGCTGCCTGAGGCCATGAGCCATGAACAGGCTCGAACAGTGGGGTGTGCTCGCCCAGCGAAGAGGATGGCTGCAAGCCCATTGAACCGGTGATACAGCTGGTCTCATCGGTGAGGATATCACCAAAGGTGTTCTCAGTGACAATCACATCAAAGAAACGAGGCTCTGTAAGCACACGCATCGAGGCATTGTCGATAAACAAATAATCGGTGGTTACCTCAGGATACTGGGGCTCCATCTCCTTGGCAACCTGGCGCCATAAGCGACTTGAAGCCAGTACATTAGCCTTATCCACTACAGTAAGATGTTTCTTGCGAGTCATAGCCATCTCGAAGCCTACCTTCAGGATACGCTCAATCTCAGGACGGGTGTAGATATTGGTATCGTAGGCCTTGTCGTTATCCTGATACTTGGCACCAAAATACATACCGCCAGTAAGCTCACGAATCACTACGAAGTCGGCACCCTTCAGGAGTTCTTCCTTGAGTGGCGACTTATGCAACAGGCAGTCGAAGGTGGCCACAGGGCGCACGTTGGCAAAGAGGCCCAACTTCTTGCGCATGGCCAGCAGACCTGTCTCTGGGCGCACCTTGGCTGTGGGGTCGTTATCAAACTTCAGCGAACCAACAGCAGCAAAGAGCACTGCATCGGCCTGCATGCACACCTCGTGGGTGGCATCAGGATATGGGTCGCCTACCTCCTCGATGGCATGAGCGCCACAAATGGCGGGGGTATATTCAAACTCGTGACCAAACTTTGCGGCAATCGCATCCATCACAGCCACACCTTGTTTCATAATCTCTGGGCCTATTCCATCGCCCTCTAATACAGCAATATTTAATTTCATAATTCCATTTCGTTTTTTCAACTATATTTCTTTCTCCTTTTCGTCTTCGATGATGTTCAGCATCTTAAAAGTAGCTTTGATGGCCGCTTCAGTCTGGTCGGCATCCAGTCCACGGGTGCGCAGCACCTTACCATTATCATTCCAGGTAATAACGGTTTGCACCAATGCGTCAGTTCGTCCACCTGGCGGAATAGAAACGGCATAGTTCTGCAGAATGGGGAACGTACGTCCGAGATACTTCTTATAGATATATCGGAGCGACTTTACAAAGGCATCGTACTGACCGTCGCCAGTAGCCGAAGCCTCGTAAGCCTGACCATTAATCTCTACCTTGATATTGGCGCCCGGCTTCAAACCGTAAGCAGTAGATACCACATAGCTCACCAACTTAACCCTATCCTCAGGAGCATCGTGCTTCAGCACATCGCTCACAATGAAAGGCAGATCTTCTTGTGTGACAATCTCTTTCTTATCTCCCAACTCAGTGATACGCTGGGTGACGCGACGTGTCTGCTCAGGGGTGAGCTCCAAGCCCAACTCCTCGAGGTTCTTGGCGATGTTGGCCTTGCCACTATTCTTGCCTAAGGCATACTCACGCTTACGACCGAAGCGCTCTGGTGCCAAGGCGTTGCAATACAGATTATCTTTCTTGTCGCCATCAGCATGCACACCAGCCACCTGGGTAAACACATTATCGCCGATGATGGGCTGATTGGGGGCTACGGCAATACCACTATAGCTCTCTACCATACGCGAGATATCGTTCAACTTATCTTCGCGGATATTGGTGCGGGCATTAAACTGGTCCTTCAAAATCACCTGTACACTCGACAAAGGGGCATTGCCACAACGCTCACCAAGACCATTGACTGTGACATGCAGGCCCTTGGCACCACTGAGCACAGCGGCCAACGAGTTGGATACTGCCAGATCGTAATCGTTATGGGCATGGAAGTCGAAATGGGTATCAGGATAGCGCTTGAGCATCTTGCGGAAGTACTCAATACACTGCAGAGGATTCATGATACCCAGTGTGTCGGGCAGCATGAAGCGACGAATACCGATATCGCAAAGGGCATCCATCAGCTGATAGACATAATGTGGCGACTCCTTCATACCACCACTCCAATCCTCCAGATAGAGATTGACGGTGACACCCTTGTCGTGAGCGTATCTCACCTCGCGACAGATATCTGCAATATGGGCCTCGGGCGACTTCTGCAACTGTTGGGTGCAGTGCTTCAAGGAACCTTTGGCCAGCAGATTGATGGTTTTACAACCGCATGCCACAGCCCAGTCGATACTCTTACCACCATCGATAAAGCCCAGCACCTCTACCCTCTCGAGCTTATCGATACGGGCGGCATAGCGGCATATCATGCTCACAGCCTCAAGCTCGCCCTCAGACACACGGGCGGAGGCAACCTCGATGCGATCAACATTCAGATCGCTGAGCAGCATACGGGCTATCATGAGCTTTTCGTGAGGCAGGAAACTAACGCCGCTGGTCTGTTCGCCATCACGCAGCGTAGAGTCCATGATCTCCACAAAAGGCTGGATGCGCTTGTACTTGTTTACTTGTTCGCTTGTTCCCATAACTCGGTTTTATTTTGGTTTTCTACCAAGAAATCTATGTCATCAAGACCGTTCATCAGACAGTGCTTCTTATAGGCATTGATATCGAAATGCTCCTGGCGACCTGTGGCCTTATTGGTGACAGTCTGCTGGGGCAGATCTACTTCTACCTGCGTCTTGGCATCTGCCTCAATGCTGGCAAAGAGCTCTGCAAGGAATGACTCGCTCACCACTACAGGGAGCACAAAATTATTGAGCTCGTTGTTCTTATGGATATCAGCAAAGAAGGAGCTGATGACCACACGGAAACCATAGCCTGCGATGGCCCAGGCGGCATGCTCGCGACTACTGCCCGAACCAAAGTTCTTGCCTGCTACCAGGATGCAACCAGAATAGGCGGGATTATTGAGCACGAAATCCTTATTGAGCGCGCCATCAGCATGATAGCGCCAATCGCGAAACAGGTTGTCACCAAAGAATTTCTCCTCACGCGTGGTAGCCTTCAAAAAGCGGGCTGGTATTATCTGGTCGGTATCCACATTCTCCATCGGAAGGGGTACGCAGGTGCTTGTTATCACATTGAATTTCTGTTTCATAATAGTTCTCTTGGATCGGTTATTACTCCTGTTATGGCAGCTGCAGCTGCAGTGAGAGGCGACGCCAGGACGGTGCGAGCACCAGGACCTTGACGACCTTCAAAATTGCGGTTGGATGTTGATACCGCCAACTTACCTGCAGGCACCTTATCATCATTCATGGCCAAGCAGGCTGAACAGCCTGGCTGACGAATCTCAAAACCAGCAGCCTCGAGCACCTTGTCGAGACCTTCTTCGCGTATCTGCTTATCAACAGCCCACGAACCAGGCACCAGCCATGCTACGACATCTGCTGCCTTCTGGCGACCTTTAACGATAGATGCAAAAGCACGGAAATCCTCTATACGACCATTGGTGCAAGCACCCAGGAACACATAGTCAACCTTGGTGCCAAGGAGTTTCTGTCCTGCCTCAAACCCCATATAATTCAGCGCCTTCACGAATCCAGCTTCACCGCCTTGCGAAGGGACAGAGGGGATGTTCTCAGTGATGCCGATGCCCATACCAGGATTGGTGCCATAGGTGACGCGGGGCTCGATATCTGCTGCATCAAAGGTCAGCTCCTTATCAAACACAGCATCATCGCCACTCTGAAGCGTTTTCCAATAAGCCACAGCCTTATCCCAGGCCTCGCCCTTAGGGGCATACTGGCGACCTTTCAGATACGCAAAGGTAGTGTCGTCAGGGGCAATAAAACCACCACGTGCACCCATCTCAATAGACAGGTTGCAGAGCGTGAGGCGACCTTCCATCGACATTGCCTTGACAGTAGAACCGGCATACTCGATGAAATAACCCGTAGCGCCACTGGTGGTGATCTGCGCCATGAGATAGAGCGCCACATCCTTGGGCGTGACACCCTTGCCCAGTGCACCATTGATGGTGATACGCATAGACTTAGGCTTCTGCTGCAGAATGCACTGAGAGGCCATCACCATTTCTACCTCACTGGTTCCGATACCAAAAGCTACAGCACCCATAGCACCATGCGTAGAGGTGTGGGAATCGCCACAGACAATGGTCATACCTGGCAGTGAGAGACCTTTCTCCGGTCCTACCACGTGGATGATGCCATTATCCTTCGACATCATGCCATAATGGGTGAGACCAAACTCTGCCGCATTCTTGGCAAGGGCATCTACCTGAGCCTTCGACACTGGGTCGGCAATAGGCTTATCCTGATCGTGGGTGGGGGTGTTATGATCGGGCATGCAATAGATCTGCTGAGGACGGAAACACTTCAGTCCGCGAGCACGCATGCCATCAAAAGCCTGAGGCGACGTAACCTCATGACAGTAAAGACGGTCGATATAAAGCTGCTGGGGCCCATCCTCAACCTGCTGCACTACATGCTTATCCCAAATCTTATCAAACAGTGTATTCATCTTACTTATTCTTCTTCAACCTTAAACTTGTTTATACAATCGATATAGGCCTCAACGCTGGCTGTGACAATATCAGTATTGGCTCCAAAACCATAATACAGACTACCGTTGTACTCCACCTGCATGTGAACCTTACCAACATCATCAGAACCCTTGGAGATGGCCTGAATGGTGAACTCCTTCAGCGTCATCTGCTTCATGATAATCTTCTTGAGGGCCTTGATGGCTGCATCAACAGGACCATTGCCTGAGGCTGCTGCCTCGAACTTCTGACCAGAAATATCAAGACCGATACTGGCCACACTCTTCACACCCTTACCTGTAGTAACTTGTAGGAAATCAAGTCTAACTGCATGGGTATCAGCCATATCTGCACCAGCAAGCATCAGTGCATCGGCATCTGTAACCTCCTTCTTCTGATCAGCCAGAACCAGGAACTTCTCATAGACTTTATCAAGCTTCTCCTCGCTGAGATCGATGCCATTGACATGCAAACGATGCTTCAGGGCGGCACGACCAGAACGGGCTGTGAGTACGATTGAGTTATCGTCGATACCCACATCCTTGGGGTCCATAATCTCATAGGTGTGCACATTCTTCAGCACACCATCCTGATGAATGCCACTGGAATGGGCAAAGGCATTACGACCCACAATGGCCTTGTTGGGCTGTACGGGCATGTTCATCAGACTTGACACCATACGACTGGTGGGATAAATCTTGGTGGTATTGATATTGGTCTCGATGCCCAGACCTTTGTGACACTTCAGAATCATGGCAATCTCCTCGAGCGAGGTGTTACCAGCTCGCTCACCAATACCATTGATAGTAACCTCTACCTGGCGGGCGCCTGCCATCACACCATTGAAGGTGTTGGCTGTGGCCATGCCCAGATCGTTGTGACAGTGGGTAGAGATGATGGCACGATCGATATTATCTACATGCTCCTTGAGGTATTTGATCTTATCGAAATACTCCTGTGGCAGACAGTAGCCTGTGGTATCGGGGATGTTTACGACTGTGGCACCAGCCTTGATGACAGCCTCTACCACCTGAGCCAGATACTCATTATCTGTACGACCGGCATCCTCGCAGTAGAACTCTACATCATCCACAAAGCGCTTGGCGTATTTGGTAGCAGCAACAGCGCGCTCCAGAATCTCCTCGCGGGTGGAATTGAACTTGAACTGGATATGCTCATCGCTCGTTCCAATACCTGTGTGAATACGCTTGTGCTTGGCATACTGCAAAGCCTCGAAAGCCACATCAATATCACGCTCAACAGCACGTGTGAGGGCACAAATCACAGGCCAGGTAACGGCTTTTGAAATCTCAATCACACTATTGAAGTCGCCTGGACTTGAAATAGGAAATCCTGCTTCAATCACATCCACACCCAACTGCTCAAGCGCCTTGGCCACCTGAATCTTCTCTACAGTGTTCAACTGGCATCCGGGAACCTGTTCACCATCGCGGAGCGTTGTGTCGAAAATAAACAATCTGTCACTCATTTCTCTAATAACTATTTATCGATTTAAAAATTACTTTTTGCATTCTAAGAAAAAAGCCTTTCACACTCGGAAGTGAGAAAGGCTCGTTATAACATTCAGCATTAAGACATCTAACTTATGTACACACCTAAATCACTTCCGCCTGCCCCCTGCAGTCGAATAATAATAATTAGGCCATTAAGTAGATTCATACTCTTCATACTTGCTTACTTTTTTAAGTTCGGGTGCAAAAGTAATCATTTTCTTCGGAATAAACAAACAATTTGTAACTTTTTTATCGAAAAATATATCAATTTATTATTTTTCCATCATTTTACCTTATTATTTATTAGGATTTTGATGGATTTCAGCCATACAGTTTTATCACGACATTCATCATAATTATATAATTTATCGTTATTTTGCTTGCAAAGATAAGAATATTATTTGTAACTTTGCACCCGTAATCATGTAAATAAATGAAAAAGGTATTAATATCTATTATATTTCCCTTTGTTCTGCTGACGGCATCTACCTATTTTCTAAGGCAACCTGCACACCAAGGCATGCAACTGAAAGCAAACCTGCAGAAAGATATACTGGTGGCGAAAGACACGCTGCCGGATGACACACTGCCTGACGTAAGCGACGAATTTAATTACTATTTCGACCGCCATAACGTGATGGACGAGGGCTACGAGATGGTAGCGGCTTTTGCAAATGGCAAACGACTGGAGATTGCACCTGCCAAAAAACTATCCGTATGGAACATCGGCACATGGCGGCATCGCACACATGAAGGCACTACCCTTACCCTGGACTCACTTGGCGCTACGATCGTGGCTACTTTTGAAGACGACAGCATCAAAACAGGACTGCGCATCGACTCGACAGGTACTTATCAGGGCGACTTCAAGGAGACAATGGCTCATGGACATGGCGCCTATATCACAAACGACTGCTATTTCGAGGGACACTGGACTGATAACAAACGTGATGGATTTGGCATACAACTGCTGACACCTAGCGACAATAACCCACGCCTGCAGGTGGGCGAATGGAAGAACAACCGCTTCTGGGGCGAACGCATGAAATACACCTCGGAACGTATCTATGGCATCGACATCGCACGCTATCAGCATGGTAAAGGGCGGCATAAGAAAGCTATCAACTGGCAGCAACTCTGCATCAACTACTTAGGGCGAAAAACGCATAAGAACGTGCATGGCACTGCCAACTACCCGGTGTCGTTTATCTTCATCAAGAGTACAGAGAGCACCAGCATACGCAACCAGTATTATCTGTCGGATTATACACAGGCACGCAAGCATGGGATTCCTATCGGAGCCTACCACTTCTTCTCACTCAAGACTACAGGAGCTGCACAGGCGCATTTCTTCATCAAGAACACAAAGTTCCAGAAGGGCGATCTGCCACCTGTGCTGGATGTAGAACCCAGCGATGCACAGATAAAAGCTGCCGGAGGACCCGAAAAGATGTTCCAACAGATACGTGTGTGGCTCAGATTGGTGAAGAAACATTGTGGCGTATCGCCCATCTTGTATATCAATCAAGGGTTCATCAACAAGTATTTTGCAATGGCGCCAGACATCAAGCAGAATTACGATGTGTGGATAGCACGCTATGGCGAATATAAGCCAGATGTGCGCCTGGCATTCTGGCAACTCACATCTGACGGCCGTGTAAAAGGCATACACGGCGATGTGGACATCAACGTGTTTAATGGCTACAAGAGCCAGTTCAACAACTTCGTAGCCAACAAGAGCATCAAATAATCACAATATTCAACACTCATCATTCAACACTCAACACTCGATTATGAAAACAATCCTCATATTAGTTGGCAAGACCAACGACAAGCATTTCCAGGCAGGCATCAACGATTACGTGGATCGTATCAGCCACTACATGCCTTTCGAACTCATCACCATCCCAGAGCTCAAAAACACAAAGAGTCTCTCGGAGGAACAGCAGAAGACAGCCGAAGGCGAGCTGATACTGAAGCAGATACAGAACAGCGACACCGTAGTACTGCTGGATGAGCATGGAAAGGAGTATCGCAGTATAGAGTTTGCCAAATGGCTGGAGCAGAAACGAAATACAGCCCGCCGACTGGTATTCGTAGTTGGCGGACCGTACGGATTCTCTCCCGAGGTGTATGCCCGAGCTAACGAGCAACTATCACTCTCAAAGATGACATTCTCGCATCAGATGATAAGATTGGTGTTTACAGAGCAGATTTATCGCGCTTGCACCATCATCAAAGGCGAGCCTTATCATCATGAGTGATTACAAATCATTGTAGTTCTGGATGCTGAAGGTGGTGGTGCGCATATCGCCTGTATCAAAACCACGCTTCAGCCAGCGCTTACGCTGGTCGCTGGTGCCATGGGTAAACGATTCGGGGGTGGCACGCCCCTGAGCCTTCTTCTGCAACCAGTCGTCGCCAATAGCCTTAGCCAGTTCCAAGCCCTTCTCTAAGTCGCCATACTCCATAGAGTGATTCATGGCATCCTCATAATGGGCCCAGACACCTGCATAATAATCGGCCAGCAACTCTAATCGCACACTGATCTGATTGGCTGAGACCTTATCAGTCTGATTCATAGCTGAGTGGGCCTTGCCAAGCGTTCCTGTAAGATATTCTATATGATGACCTATCTCGTGCGCTATCACATAAGCATAGGCAAAGGTATTACCCTGAACACCCAACTGGCGCTTCATCTGGGTAAAGAACGAGAGATCGACATACAACTTCTGATCGCCCGAACAGTAGAACGGACCAACAGCTGCTGTGGCCGAACCACAGGCAGAATGCACCTGATTCGAGAAGAGCACCAAGGTAGGATACTGATACTCGCCCCAGCCATTCTCCTGGAAAATCTTGGACCACACCTCTTCTGTACTAGCCAGAATCTTCTTACAGTCGGAGGCTAACTCCTGCTCTTCAGCAGTAAAATTCTCCTCACCTACTGTCTCTGTAGGCGCCTGCATCGTTTGCTGCACCACATTCTGTACCACATCGCCCATGTCACCACCCTGCAGGAAAGTGAACAAAGCAATCAGAATAATACCGCCAATACCACCGATACCAGCCTTAGCACCACCGCTCATACCGCGACGATCCTCAACATGCGAGCTTTCTCTTCTTCCGTCTAATCTCATAGCCTTTAGGTTTTATAATCTTCAATGTTCAATCTACAATGTTCACCTCACCGTCATGTGAAAACACCCCTGCTTCACCTCGTATTTGATGTAACAGCGACCTTGTTCGCGCATATCGCGCAACACCTCGCAGAGCACATATTTCAGACTATCATTTCTGACAGCTCGTCGAGCAGGACCATCAGGGTCCTCAACTGTCTCATAACGATTATAGCAGATATCGAAGGTTGTACCATAGAGGTGACATGAGTTCTCGGTAGCATTGCCATTATGCCTGCGCAGTTTGGCCACATCAGCCTGCGAACGCAGCACACTGGTTACAATGGGGCGATGAAGAGGGATGCCCTTGACATACAAACTATCAAAGAAAGCCTGTCCGACGTCTTGCAACAGCACTGCTGCACGAGGCACCAGATAAGGGATACTGGAATAAAGCTTATCCACGTGGTAGTAAGGATTAGAACCCACATACACCAATTCGCTCTTACGCTTCTCAGCATCCTCACGATTCTGCACACGTTTCACGCCCCACTTCATAGCAGCCTGCAGCTGCACTGCCTGAGTATCAGGGAAGCAGGCCTTAAAACTAGGCACCGAATAGATGCGGTGGGGCTTATCCCCCCGGGCGATTCGCCCAGGACTAGCATAACTAGTATCCCTAGCCTCACTAGAAATACTAGCCTCACTAGAACTACCAGCCTCACTAGAGCTACTAGCCCCGCTATAACCAGCCACCCCTGGAAAGGCTGCGCGCACTGCTGCAAGCAGCACTACAACCACTGTAAAACCTAATAAATATCTTTTTTTTGTAAGTTTCATCTATTTTTTCTCATTTGCGTTGCAAAGATACAAATTATTTTTGTAACTTTGTGCCCAAATTTTAAAAAACTCAGCTTTTGATAGAGAAACATATCGTATTAGAAGACATTGACCCCGTGATATTCTATGGGGTTGGCAACGGGCACTTACAGATGATTCGCTCGCTTTATCCTAAACTGCGCATCATGGCTCGTGACAATGTTGTGCGCGTATTAGGCGACGAAGAGCAAATGGCAGCTTTCGAAGAAAGCGTAGAAAAGCTAAGATCACATGTGCTCAGATTCAATTCACTAGGCGACGAAGATATCCTGGATATTATAAAAGGTAAGCGCACGCGCGATGACGTACCAGACGGCGTAGTGGTTTATTCCATGTCGGGGCGCCCCATCAAAGCTCGCACACCTAACCAACAGCGACTTATTGAAGCCTACAACAACAATGACATGGTATTTGCCGTAGGCCCCGCTGGAACAGGTAAAACATATCTCTCTATCGCCCTAGCCGTCAAAGCACTCAAAGACAAAACTGCCAAGAAAATCATACTTTCACGCCCTGCGGTTGAAGCAGGAGAAAAACTAGGCTTCCTCCCTGGCGACATGAAAGAAAAGATTGATCCATATCTGCAACCACTCTACGATGCTCTGGAAGACATGCTACCACAAGTAAAACTGCAGGATATGATGGAAAAGCATATCATACAGATAGCACCTCTGGCTTTTATGCGCGGTCGTACACTCTCTGACGCCGTAGTTATTCTAGACGAAGCACAGAACACTACTCCTGCACAGATACGCATGTTCCTGACACGTATGGGCTGGAACACCAAAATGATCATCACTGGTGATATGACGCAGATAGACCTGCCACACTCACAAAAGAGTGGCTTGATAGAAGCACTACATATATTAAATAATGTAGAAGGAATAGGCATTGTAAATCTGGATCGAGGCGACATCGTGCGCCACAAGCTCGTAACACGCATCGTAAATGCCTACGAGGAGTTCGACAAAGAAATGAAAGGCGAAATAGTAAAATAGTCAATTATAAAAATGAAAGCATTAACAAAAACGGACTTTAAGTTCGAAGGACAAAAGAGCGTATATCACGGAAAAGTACGCGACGTTTACAACATCAACGATGATCTGATGGTAATGGTTGCCACTGATCGTATCTCAGCATTCGACGTTGTTCTGCCAAAAGGTATCCCCTTCAAAGGACAGGTGCTCAACCAGATTGCAGCTAAGTTTCTTGATGCCACTACCGACATCTGCCCCAACTGGAAACTTGCTACTCCCGACCCAATGGTAACAGTAGGACTGAAATGCGAAGGATTCCGCGTTGAGATGATTATCCGCTCCATCCTTACTGGTTCAGCTTGGCGTGAGTACAAAAATGGTTGCCGCGAACTGTGTGGCGTAAAACTGCCTGACGGCATGAAGGAAAACGAGCGTTTCCCAGAGCCTATCATCACACCAACAACAAAGGCCGACGAGGGACATGACATGAACATCTCAAAGGAGGAAATCATTGCCCAGGGTATTGTATCGGCCGAGGACTACGCTATCATGGAAGACTATACCCGCAAGATTTTTGCTCGCGGACAGGAAATTGCCGCTAAACGCGGACTTATCCTTGTTGACACAAAATACGAGTTTGGTAAGCGCGATGGTAAGGTTTACCTTATCGACGAGATCCACACTCCCGACTCAAGCCGATACTTCTATGCTGACGGCTATGAGGAGAAACTGGCTAAGGGCGAACCTCAGCGCCAGCTCTCAAAAGAGTTTGTACGCCAGTGGCTCATTGAGCACAACTTCATGAACGAACCCGGACAGACCATGCCCGAGATTACTGACGAGTACGCAGAGAGCGTTAGCGACCGCTATATCGAACTCTACGAGCATATCGTTGGCGAGAAGTTTGAGCGCGAGAGCAGTAATGAAGACATTGCACAGCGCATCGAGAAGAATGTAAGCACTTGGCTCAACGCCTTTAAAAGCCGCTAAACATATGTACGAGCAGGAGCAGATAAAACCATACGGCGACGGTGAGAAAGCACAGCAAGTGGAGCAGATGTTTGATAACATCGCCCCTACCTACGACAAGCTTAATCATCGCCTGTCGTGGGATATCGACAAGGGGTGGCGCCGAAAGGCCATCAAAGCGCTGGCGCCATACAAACCTCAGTCGCTGCTCGATATTGCTACCGGCACAGGCGATTTTGCCATCCTTGCCGCACAGATGCTACAGCCCACTCGCTTGGTTGGTGCCGACATCAGTGAAGGCATGATGGAAATAGGCCGACAGAAGGTGAAGGCTCTCGGACTAAACCATATCGTGACATTCGAGAAAGAAGACTGCCTGCACTTATCTTATGATAACAACACCTTCGACGCAGTGACTGCAGCTTTCGGTATCAGAAACTTTGCCGACCTTGATGCTGGCCTTCGCGAGATGTACCGCGTACTGAAGCCTGGTGGCCACCTGAGCATCGTAGAACTTACCACGCCGGTCAAGTTCCCCATGAAGCAGTTGTTCCGCATCTACTCTCATACGGTGCTACCTATCTACGGTCGCCTGATATCACGCGATACAAGCGCCTACTCTTATCTCACCAAGACCATCGAAGCCTTTCCACAAGGCGAACGCATGGTCTCTATCCTGAAGAAAGCCGGATTTGCTGAAGCGTCGTTCCGTAGACTTACCTTCGGCATTTGCACGATGTATTTCGCAACAAAATAATCAAAAGAAATGGACAAGTACGGACTTATCGGTTACCCATTGGGACATTCGTTCTCCATTAGCTACTTCAACCAGAAGTTTGCTGATGAAGGCATTAATGCCAGGTACGAGAATTTTGAAATTCCCACTATCGACGATCTGCCAGAGATTATCGATCGCAATCCCAACCTTAAAGGTCTCAACGTCACCATCCCTTATAAAGAGAAGGTGATTCCTTTCCTCGACAGCATCTCACCTGAGGCTAGAGCCATCGGCGCTGTCAATGTGATCCGTGTGGTCCATGAGAAGAACAAGACGCTGCTCAAAGGTTATAACAGCGACGTGATTGGTTTCACACAGAGCATCGAGAGCATGATCGACCCCAAATGGCACAAGAAAGCACTCATCCTTGGTACTGGTGGCGCATCGAAAGCCATCAATTTCGGACTGAAATCACTGGGCCTTGAACCTGTATTTGTGAGTCGCTACGAGCGCCCTAACACGATACAGTATAGCTCTATCACCCCAGAGGTTATCAAGGAGTACAATGTCATCGTGAACTGTACGCCACTTGGAATGTATCCAAAAACCGACGAGTGCCCTGACCTGCCTTATGAGGCCATGGACTCGCACACCATCCTCTACGACCTTATCTACAACCCCGACCAAACGCTGTTCATGCGCAAGGGTGCTAAGTATGGTGCAGAGGTTAAGAACGGACTTGAGATGCTTCTGCTGCAGGCTTTTGCTTCATGGGAGTTCTGGCACGAGAAATGATACAAAATTGATAATTGACAATTGATAATTGAGTAATATGGACAACCGTTATATGATGCGTGGTGTTTCGGCCGCTAAAGAGGATGTACACAACGCTATTAAAAACATTGACAAAGGAATATTCCCGCAGGCTTTCTGCAAGATTATACCCGACATCTTAGGGGGAGACCCAGAGTATTGCAACATCATGCATGCCGATGGCGCTGGCACTAAGTCGGCCCTCGCCTACATGTATTGGAAGGAGACTGGCGACCTGTCTGTATGGAAAGGTATTGCCCAGGATGCCATCGTAATGAATACCGACGATCTGCTCTGCGTTGGTGCTGTTGACAACATCCTTGTTTCAAGCACCATCGGCCGAAACAAAATGCTCATTCCTGGCGAGGTTATCTCAGCCGTCATCAATGGCACCGACGAACTGCTGGCCGAACTCCGCGAGATGGGTATAGGCATCTACCCCACCGGTGGAGAAACTGCTGATGTAGGCGACTTGGTTCGCACCATCATCGTAGATAGCACCGTAACTTGTCGTATGAAACGTTCTGACGTTATCGACAACGCTAACATCCGTCCAGGCGACGTTATCGTTGGATTGTCATCAACAGGTCAGGCAACATATGAGAAGCGCTACAATGGCGGTATGGGTTCTAACGGACTCACCTCAGCCCGCCACGATGTGTTTGCAAAATATCTGGCCGAAAACTATCCCGAGAGCTTTGATCACGCTGTACCCGACGAACTTGTTTACAGCGGAAAATATAAACTTACCGACAGCGTAGAGGGCTCACCCGTCAATGCTGGTCAGTTGGTTCTTTCGCCCACACGCACTTATGCGCCTGTCATTAAGAAGTTGCTTGACGAGTTGCGTCCAGAAATTCATGGTATGGTTCACTGTACAGGTGGTGCCCAGACCAAAGTGCTCCATTTCGTGAGCGACAACTGCCGCGTCATCAAGGACAACATGTTCCCCGTTCCTCCTCTCTTCCATGCCATTCACGAATGTTCAGGCACTAACTGGAAAGAGATGTACCAGGTGTTCAACATGGGTCATCGCATGGAGATCTATGTGCGCCCAGAGGTTGCCGAGAAGGTTATCGAGATTTCGAAATCATTTAACATCGATGCACAGATAGTAGGTCATATCGAAGAAGGAAAGAAGAGCCTCACCATCAAGAGTGAGTTTGGTACATTCGATTACGAGTAATTCAAAATCAGAATCCATCAATACAAAGCGGAGGCGCCCCAACACATGGTGGCGCCTCCGCTGTTTTGTCCAAAAAAGCAAAAAAAGCATGGAATAATTGCAAGTATCAGTTTTTTTTCGTAACTTTGCCGCCCAAAATAATATATATAATAAATATGGCAGATACAAGTAATAGCATTCTACAAAAACTGGACGGCCTGGAGGCCCGTTTCGAGGAGGTATCAACACTGATTACCGACCCAAGCGTGATAGCCGACCAGCAGCGTTTCGTGAAACTCACAAAAGAATACAAAGATCTGGGCGACATCATGGACGCTCGCAAACGCTATATTGCCTGCCTGAATGGCATTAAAGAGGCAAAAGATATCCTGGCCAACGAGAGTGACCCAGAGATGAAAGAGATGGCCCGCGAGGAACTGGCTATCAACGAGGAACTGCAACCTCAGTTGGAAGAGGAAATTAAGATTGCACTGATTCCAAAGGATCCTGAAGACGCAAAGAACGTGGAGATGGAGATCCGCGCTGGAACAGGTGGCGACGAGGCTGCCCTATTTGCCGGCGACTTGTTTAAGATGTACAAGAACTTCTGCGAGTCGAAAGGTTGGCAAGTAGCTATCACCTACGTATCAGAGGGCGCTGTAGGTGGCTTTAAGGAGATCGACTTCTCTGTTTCTGGTGCCGACGTATATGGCACACTGAAGTACGAGAGCGGTGTGCACCGCGTACAGCGCGTGCCAGTGACAGAGTCGAACGGACGCATGCAGACAAGTGCTGCTACTGTAGCCGTGCTGCCTGAGGCAGATAAGTTTGAGGTACACGTGAACGAAGGTGAAATCAAGTGGGATACATTCCGCTCGAGTGGTGCCGGTGGTCAGAACGTGAATAAGGTGGAATCAGGTGTACGTTTGCGCTATATGTGGAAGAACCCTAACACGGGCGAGACAGAGGAAATCCTGATTGAGTGTACCGAGACCCGCGACCAGCCTAAGAATAAGGAGCGCGCTCTGAGCCGACTCTACACATTCATCTACGACAAGGAGCATCAGAAGTATGTTGACGACATCGCCAACCGTCGTAAGAGTCTGGTTTCTACAGGTGACCGAAGTGCCAAGATTCGTACCTACAACTTCCCACAGGGACGTGTAACCGATCATCGCATCGGCTATACCACACACGACTTGCAGGGATTCCTCGGTGGCGATATACAGGCCATGATTGATGCGCTGACTGTAGCTGAGAATGCCGAGCGTATGAAAGAGAACGAACTTTAAATAATTGACAATTAATAATTGATAATTGACAATGACCAGAAAAGAACTGATTGAACAGATTCGCGAGAAGAAGAGCTTTCTGTGCGTGGGACTGGACACAGACCTGGACAAGATGCCCAAAGGTCTGAAGGAGATTGTAAAGAAAGAGTATGAAGAAGAGGAGATGACCTTCGGCATGCTGTTTGAGTTTAGCACCCGCATTATTGATGCTACTGCTCCCTACTGCGTGGCCTACAAACCCAACCTGGCCTTCTACGAGGCTTACGGCATTGAGGGTATGGCTGCTTTCGAGGGCATTATCGAGTATCTGCAGGAGAACTATCCCAACCACCTGATCATCGCTGACGCCAAGCGCGGTGATATCGGTAACACATCGAAAATGTATGCCAAGACTTTCTTTGAGCAGTACGATGTAGATGCGCTGACCGTTGCGCCTTACATGGGCGAAGACAGTGTGACACCATTCCTGGGTTATGACGGCAAATGGGTGGTACTGCTGGCTCTTACCAGCAATAAGGGTAGTAACGACTTCCAGTTGATGAAGGATGAGAACGGCGAGCGCCTGTTTGAGAAGGTGTTGAAGAAGAGTCAGGAATGGGGCAACGACGAGAACATGATGTACGTAGTTGGCGCCACTCAGGGACAGATGTTTGAAGACATCCGCAAGCTGGCTCCTAACCACTTCCTGCTGGTACCTGGCGTTGGTGCACAAGGCGGTAGTCTGGAGGAGGTTTGCAAGTATGGTATGACCAAGGACTGCGGACTGCTTGTTAACTCAAGCCGCGGCATCATCTACGCTTCAAACGAGAAGGACTTTGCCGAGGTGGCTGGCCAGAAAGCCAAAGAGCTGCAAGAGCAGATGGCATCATTACTCCCATGGACGTAAAAATCATCAATGACCCCGTTTTCGGGTTTATAAAAATACCACGCGGCATGCTCTACGGAATAGTAGAGCACCCGCTTTTCCAGAGGCTGAACCGCATCAATCAGTTGGGGTTGGCCTCTGTGGTGTATCCAGGGGCTAGGCACACCAGATTCCAGCATTCGCTGGGCGCTTTCCACCTGATGAGCGAAGCTATACAGAACCTGCAACAGAAAGGGCAGTTTATCTTCGACTCAGAAGCTGAAGCTGTACAGGCAGCCATCCTGATGCATGATATCGGCCATGGACCATTCTCACACGTGCTCGAGAATACGCTGATCAGTGGCATCAGTCACGAAGATATCTCACTGATGATGATGGAGGAGATCAACCGCTCGATGAACGGACAATTGAATCTGGCCATCAGCATCTTTAAAGGCGACTATCCCAAGAACTTCCTGCACCAGCTGATTTCAAGCCAGCTTGACATGGACCGCCTAGACTATCTGCGACGCGACTCATTCTATACGGGCGTGACAGAAGGTAATATAGGCAGCGCACGCATCATCAAAATGCTCAATGTGGTTGATGACTCGCTGGTAGTTGAGCAAAAGGGCATCTACTCGCTGGAGAACTATCTGACTACACGCCGACTGATGTATTGGCAGGTGTATCTGCACCGCACCTGCGTGGCCTACGAAAAGGTGCTGATAAACATGCTGAAGCGCGCCAAGGAACTGATTAGGCAGAAGCAACAGGTGTTTGCCTCGCCTGCCCTACTCTACTTCCTGGAGAACGACATCAATGCCGAATGGTTTGCTACCCATCCAGAAACGCTGCAATACTACAGCGAACTGGACGATAGCGATATCTGGAGCGCCATGAAAGCTTGGAAACACCATCCCGACAAGATACTGGCTACACTAGCTACCGACATGCTAGACCGCCATATCTTCAAGGTTGAAGTGCTGGAGGAGAAACCTTCAGACGAACGTTTGAAAGAGCTGCAGCAAAACATCGCCAAACAGTTGGATATCCCCATCGAGGATGCCCACTACATGATGAGCTTGAACACCATCCAAAAAGACATGTACAATGTGGATGATGACAAGATACAAATACTTTACAAAAATGGCGAAATAAAGGATATTTCTGAAGCATCTGAACTGCTAAATGTTCAGTTACTTTCAAAAAAAATACGAAAATATTATCTTTGTTATCAAAGATTTGAAGAAAAATAGTTATCTTTGCACGTTATTAAATAAAAAAATTGCAAAAATATGGAGTTTACAGCCAAACAGATTGCAGAATTGATTCAGGGAAGAGTGGAAGGCAATGAGAACGCAGCCGTCCGCACTTTCGCAAAAATTGAAGAGGGCACTGAAGGAGCTATTTCGTTCCTCTCGAACCCCAAATATACACATTACATTTACGACACCAAATCGAGTGTAGTTCTTATTAACGAAGACGTAGAGCTCGAGAAACCAGTAAGTTGCACGCTGATTCGCGTAAAAAATGCGTATGAGTGCGTGGCCAAGTTGCTGCAGTTCTACGAGTCAATGAAACCCGCCAAAACTGGTATCGATCCATTGGCATCTATCTCACCTAAAGCCAAGGTTGGTGAGAACGTTTATATCGGCGCTTTTGCCGTGATTGGCGATGGAGCTATCATCGGCGATGGCAGCCAGATTTATCCTCACACTGTGATTGGCGACGGCGTAAAAGTTGGCGAGAAATGCTTGTTCTATCCCCACGTAACCATCTATCAGGGATGCCAGATTGGAAATAACGTGACAATACATGCAGGAAGTGTGATTGGAGCAGATGGATTCGGATTTGCACCTAACACTGAGGGCTACGACAAGATTCCACAGATTGGCATCGTGGTAATCGAGGACAACGTAGAGATTGGTGCCAATACCTGTATCGACCGCTCTACCATGGGCCAGACTACCATTCATAAGGGTGTGAAGCTGGACAACCTGATTCAGGTGGCTCACAACTGCGAAATCGGCGAGAACACCGTGATGAGTGCTCAGGTTGGATTGGCAGGCTCAACAAAGATTGGAGCATGGTGTATGGTTGGTGGACAGGCTGGATTTGCCGGTCATATTCAGGTGGCCGACAAGACCTTCGTGGGTGCCCAGTGTGGTGTCATCAGCAATACCAAGGGTAATGGCGAGCAGCTCATTGGTTCGCCTGCAGTAAACCCAAAGATGTACTTCAAAGCCAGAGCTATCGACGCCAAGTTGCCTGATATGTATCGCCAGGTAGCAGCCCTTCAGCGTGAGCTCGATGAGTTGAAGGCCAAAATTGAAAAATAAAAATTCGAAATAAAGAGAATCAATGAAACAGAAAACTTTGAAAGGCAGTTTCTCTCTGTTTGGAAAAGGACTGCATACAGGTTTGAACCTGACCGTTACTTTCAACCCCGCACCTGAGAATACAGGTTACAAGATTCAGCGTATTGATCTGGAAGGCCAGCCTATTATCGACGCTATCGCCGAGAATGTTATCGACACTCAGCGTGGCACTGTACTAGGCAAAGGCGAGGCAAGAGTATCAACCGTAGAGCACGGTCTCTCTGCCCTCTATGCTTTAGGCATCGACAACTGTCTGATACAAGTAAATGGACCTGAGTTTCCTATTCTCGATGGTTCTGCCATCCTCTATGTGAACAAGATTCAGGAGATTGGTATTGAGGAGCAGAATGCCCCAAAAGACTATTACGTCATCCGCAAGAAAATAGAAATCAAAGACGAGCAGACGGGCTCATGCATTACCATCCTGCCCGACGACGCATTTACGATTACAGCCATGTGTTCGTTTGAGAGTAAGTTTATCAACTCTCAGTTTGCAACACTCGATGATCCAACCAAATATCCAACAGAGATAGCTAGCGCACGTACCTTCGTTTTCGTGCGCGATATCGAGCCTCTGCTACAGGCCAACCTGATCAAGGGTGGCGACCTGGACAACGCTATCGTTATCTATGAGCGCCAGACCACTCAGGAGCGCCTCGACATGCTGGCCGACATGCTTCATGTAGAGCATCGCGATGCCACAGACTTGGGCTATATCCAGCACAAACCACTGCAGTGGGAGAACGAGTGCACACGCCACAAGCTGCTGGACATCATCGGCGATATGGCACTTATCGGCAAGCCCATCAAGGGTCGCATCATTGCCACACGCCCTGGTCATACCATCAACAACAAGTTTGCCCGCATGATGCGCAAGGAGATTCGCAAGCACGAAATCCAGGCACCTATCTACGATCCAAACGAGGAGCCAGTGATGGATGTGAACCGCATTCGCGAGTTGCTGCCCCACCGCTACCCCATGCAGCTGGTTGATAAGGTAATCGAACTTGGCGCTACCACCATCGTTGGTGTAAAGAATATCACAGCCAACGAGCCTTTCTTCCAGGGCCACTTCCCACAGGAGCCAGTAATGCCTGGTGTACTGCAAATTGAGGCTATGGCACAGTGCGGCGGACTGCTGGTACTGAACACACTCGAAGAACCCGAGCGCTGGAGCACCTATTTTATGAAGATAGACGACGTGAAGTTCCGTCAGAAGGTAGTCCCTGGCGACACCCTCCTCTTTAAGGTAGAACTGCTGGCCCCTGTTCGTCATGGCATATCATCGATGAAGGGTTATGTATTCGTAGGCGATCATGTGGTGTCTGAAGCTACATTCACTGCTCAAATCGTAAAAAATAAGTAAGAGTTGAATAATTAAAGAATTGAAAATGGCAAACCAAATACATCCATTAGCTGTTGTTGATCCCGAAGCAAAACTGGGCGACAACAATATTATTGGCCCTTTCTGCGTGATTGACAAGAACGTGGTAATCGGCGACAACAACAAGCTGTACAACAGCGTTACATTGCATTTTGGCACACGTCTGGGTAATAACAATGAGATATTCCCCGGAGCGTCTATCTCTACCAAGCCTCAGGATCTGAAGTTTGTAGGCGAAGAGACCACCTGCGAGATTGGTGACAACAACTCTATCCGTGAGAATGTTACCATTAGTCGCGGCACTGCCTCTAAAGGCAAGACCACTGTGGGCAACGGCAACCTCCTGATGGAGAATATGCATATCGGCCACGACTGCGAAATCGGTAATGGCTGCATCATCGGCAACTCAACTAAGTTTGCAGGTGAAGTGATTGTTGACGACAACGCCATCATATCAGCCTGCTGTCTGTTCCATCAGTTCCTGCATGTAGGTGGATACATTATGTTCCAGGGTGGTAGCCGTACCAGCCAGGACATTCCTCCATACGTTATCGCAGGTAAGGAGCCTATCCGTTATGCTGGTGTAAACCTGATTGGACTGCGTCGTCGCGGTTTCTCTAATGAGACTATCGAGGCCATACACGACGCTTATCGCATCATCTACTCTAAGGGTGTGATGAAAGAAGGCGTAGCCGAGGCACGTGCAAAATATCCTGATAGCAAAGAGGTTGAATACATCTGTTCGTTTATTGAAAACTCAAAAAGAGGTGTCATCCGCTAAGACGCTAATTGTTGTCACTGGGCCAACGGCAGTAGGCAAGACAGCCTTATGCCTCGATATCGCCCAACACTTTGGCATCCCCATCATAAATGCCGACTCAAGGCAGATATATAAGGAACTGAAGATTGGTACGGCTTGTCCTACCGACGAACAACTGCGACGAGCACCCCACTATTTTGTGGGAATGCTCTCGCTGCACGATTACTATAGTGCATCGCTCTTTGAACAACAGGTTTTAGAGATTCTCAATCAGGAGTTTAGTAAACACGACTACGCTCTGCTTACAGGTGGAAGTATGATGTATATTGATGCCGTGTGCAATGGCATTGATGACATTCCTACCATTGATGACCAGACGCGAGAAACACTGAAAGCCAGACTAGCCAATGAAGGGTTAGAGAGCCTGGTGGAAGAACTTCGGAAGCTGGATCCAGAATACTACGAGATAGTAGATAAGAAGAACCCGCGACGCGTGGTACACGGATTAGAGATTTGCTTGATGACCGGCAAGACTTATACATCTTTCCGCAAGCGCGAAAAGAAGCAACGCCCATTCCGTATAGTGAAAATAGGACTAAACCGCAATCGCGAGGAACTTTACAATCGTATCAACGATAGAGTTGACCAGATGATGGCCGACGGACTGCTGGAAGAGGCACGAAGCTTATACCCAATGCGACAAATGAACGCACTGAACACAGTGGGATACAAAGAGATGTTTGCCTATCTGGACGGAACATGGACACTAGAAGAAGCTGTAGAACGCATTAAAGGCAACACACGACGATATGCCAGAAAGCAACTGACGTGGTATAAGAAGGACGAGCAAATAAAGTGGTTTCACCCCGACGAAATAGAACAAATTTACAGTTACATATCTCAAGACTATGAGCAACGAGACAATTAACAAATGCTTAGGCTGGCTGAATGCGGCACAGCAGAAAATAATGGGCCTCTGGCCTTGGTATAAAGGATTGTATCAGGGACGCGCGTGGTATATCAAAACACTCGTTACCATCGCTTCACTAATAGTAGCTTTCTTCCTTTATCTAGGAGCTGTTGACATGAACTTCCTGTGGTTGTTCGGCAAATCGCCATCTATGTCAACCATCAAGAACAAACGCCCTGCCGAGGCATCAATGATATATAGTGCCGACGGCAAGCAGATAGGTAAATTTTTCAGCGAAAACCGTACACCTGTAGGCTACGATGACGTGAATCCTGCATTCTGGAAAGCACTTATCGACACTGAAGACGAACGATTCTACAGCCACCATGGTATCGACTACCAGGCTTTTGTTGCTGCACTGAAAGACTATGCGCTGCATCATGATGCACGTGGTGCATCTACCATCACCCAGCAATTGGCAAAGAACTTATTCCGTACTCGTTCTGAATATTCCACAGGACTGCTTGGCAACATCCCAGGCATCAAGATGCTCATCCTGAAGAGCAAGGAGTGGATTACTGCATATAAACTGGAGTTCTTCTTCACTAAAAATGAGATTCTCACGCAGTATGCCAATACCGTTGACTTCGGTTCTAACGCATTTGGCATCAAGACGGCCTGCAAAACATACTTTGGTTGCTCGCCTAAGGAACTGACAACCGAGAATGCTGCTATACTGGTGGGCATGCTGAAAGCTACCACCTATTACAACCCACTTATCAATCCAAACAACTCTCTGAAGCGCCGAAACATCGTACTCGACCTGATGCAAAAGCATGGTGATCTGACCAAACAGGAGTGCGACTCACTGAAGCAGTTGGAGATTAAACTGGACTACAGTGTGGAGAACGCCTACGACGGTGAGGCAAACTACTTCCGTGAGGCTGTGGCCGACTTTATGAAAAACTGGTGCGCCAATTATTATGGCGAGACTAAGAAATACGCTTACTACACTGAGGGCTTGAAGATCTACACAACACTCGACACCCGTATGCAGAAGTATGCTGAAGAAGCAGCCGTAAAGCAGATGAAACAGGTGCAGAAGTCATTCAACGCTCACTGGGGATCTACTAACCCATGGCAGGACGAACGCCACGTTGAGATTCCACACTTCATAGAGGATCTGGCAAAAAAGACACCTTATTATAAGGTTCTTGACAGAAAATTCGAAGGCAATCAGGATTCTATCGATTACTATCTGAACTTGCCACATAAAGTAAAGCTGTTCGACTACGAGAACGGCTATATCGAAAAAGAAATATCTACACTCGACTCTATCCGATACATGGAGCGCTTCATGCATTGCGGATTTGTAGCCATAGAGCCTCAGACTGGACATGTTAAGGCTTGGGTGGGCGACGTTGACTTCAAAACATGGAAGTACGACAAGGTTACAGCCATGCGCCAACCTGGATCTACCTTTAAGTTGTTTGTATATACTGAGGCTATGAACCAAGGCATAACACCTTGCGATACCCGCAAGGACGAGTATTTCTCGATGAAGGTAATGGACCACGGACAAGAGGTGACTTGGGCACCTACTAATGCCGATGGTCGATTCTCTAATTCACTCATCACCCTGAAACAGGCTTTTGCCATGAGTATCAACTCTGTAGCCGTTAGATTGGGACAGGAATGTGGTATCGACAATATTGTTAAGACTGCCCACGATATGGGAATCAAGAGCAGACTTGATGCTACTCCAGCCCTGGCTCTCGGTTCGAGCGATGTAAACCTGCTGGAAATGGTAAGTGCCTACTGCACACCATGTAATGATGGCGTACAGCATGACCCTGTATTAGTGAGCAGAATTGAAGATCGCGATGGAAACGTGATTTACGAGGCACCCACAGATGGCAATCAGGCTATACCATATCGTAGTGCCTTCCTGGTTCAGCAGTTGCTGATGGGTGGTATGAGCGGTACAAGTTCACGTCTGAGAGGATTTGTAGGCTATGATATTACTGATACTGATTTTGGTGGTAAGACAGGTACATCCAACAACCACTCTGACGCATGGTTCATCGGCACTACACCTAACCTGGTTTGCGGAGCTTGGGTTGGTGGCGAGTATCGTTGCATACACTTCCGTTCAGGTATGCTTGGACAGGGTAACCGCACTGCACTACCTATCTGCGGTTACTTCTTAGGCAGTCTGCTTAAGGATCCGACATTCAAGAAATATCACGCTAAGTTCAAGGAGCCTAAAGACCCATCGCTCACACCTGCCATGTATGGCTGTGGAGGATATCTGGCCATGCCTTCTGACTCAGATTCTATCGGTACTGATTCTTTGACGATGGTAGATGGCACAGAACTGATTGAGGTGAAAGGTGAAGGCAATCTGAACAATGCTGAAGGCAGCAATGAGAATGCCACACAGACACCAACACCCAACAATAACGGTGAAGCTACCGAGAAGAAAGATTAATGCAAACAGAACAGCAACTTGATTTGGACAACAAAGAGTGGCAAGACGCTCTCCAAATCATAAACTATACACGGCGCTCGCTTTTCCTAACAGGAAAGGCGGGCACTGGTAAATCTACCTTTCTTCGATACGTTACGAAAAACACCAAGAAAAAGCACGTGATACTGGCACCTACAGGCATTGCTGCTATCAATGCTGGCGGCTCTACACTGCACAGCTTTTTTAAACTCCCCTTCCACCCGCTATTGCCCAACGATGTGCAGTACGACTGGAAACACCTTAAGAAAACACTGAAATACAACAGCGCCCAGTGCAAACTGATACGCGAGGTAGAACTGATCATCATCGACGAGATATCGATGGTGCGCGCTGATATCATCGACTTTATAGATAAGGTATTACGCGCGTACACGCGTACGCCCGAACCATTTGGAGGTAAACAGCTACTACTGGTGGGCGACATCTACCAGCTGGAACCTGTACTGAAGGATGACGACCGCCAACTGCTGCAGCCCTTCTATCCTTCAGCCTACTTCTTCAATGCTAAAGTGTGGCAAACCATGCCTATCGTGTCGATTGAGCTCCGCAAGGTATATCGCCAAACGGATGATAAATTCATCGCCATTCTGGATCGCATCCGCAACAACACCGCCACACATACAGATTTGCAATCCCTAAATAGTCGCGTAGTCTCCCCAAACACTCAACACTCATCTCTAGACACCCAACAACTCTCTATCACCCTTGCTGCCCGCCGCGATACAGTAGATTTCATCAACGACCAGCAGCTGAACGCATTGGAAGGAGAAACAAGTATGTTTAAGGGCGAAATTAAAGGCAATTTCCCTGAGAGTTCGCTCCCTACCCCCATGGAATTGCATCTGAAACCAGGTGCACAAATCATCTTTATCAAAAACGACAAAGAGAAACGCTGGGTGAACGGCACACTGGGCACGATCGAATATATCGACGAGGAAAGCGGTGTGATTGGTGTCATGACAGAAGAACACGAAGAGTTCGACGTTGAGCGCGATATCTGGGAGAACATGCGCTACACCTTTAACGAAAAGGAACAGAAGATTGAGGAGGAACTGCTGGGCACCTATACCCAGTTTCCCTTGCGCCTAGCATGGGCTATAACCGTACATAAGAGTCAGGGACTGACATTCTCACAAATCTCAATCGACTTTGGTGGTGGCGGCGCCTTTGCTGGCGGCCAAACATATGTGGCCCTCTCGCGCTGTACATCGCTTGAAGGCATCACACTGAAGGAGCCATTACGCCCCAGTGATATCTTTGTACGCGCCGAGGTAGTAAGGTTTGCCCATCAATACAACAACCAGCAAATCATTAACCAAGCCCTGCAGGAAGGTAAGGCCGATCGCGAGTATCACGATGCCGTAAATGCCTTTGACCGAGGCGATTTCAAATCGTTCCTCGACTCATTCTTCAAGGCCATCCATCTGCGTTACGATATCGAAAAGCCGCATATACGCCGCTATATACGCCATAAACTGGAGATTATCAACAAGCAGAAACGCGAGATGGAACGCATGAAGGCTGACCATGAAGCAGAGGTGGCGCTGCTGAAAAACGAACTGGAGGCAAAACGCGAAATGCTGAAACGCCTTGCAGCCGAATACACCATCTTAGGACGTGAGTGTGAACATGAGCACATGCCCGAAGCAGCCATTCGTAATTATCAAAAGGCACTCGAACTTTATCCCGATGCCGGCGACGCTCAGCGCCGACTGAAAAAACTACAGAAAACAGCCCAATAATTTAATGTTATTTAAAACACAAAAATAACAACGAAATACAATCGTTTACACATCAAATTTTGTTAATTTTGTTTAAAACAATATCTTGTGTAGGCACACAGAGGCGATTCATCAAAAAAAAACGCGAAAAAATTTGTGAGTTTCCAAAAAAAGTCTTACCTTTGCAACCGTTATCCTGAAAACAATCTTTTTACCTTAGAAAGCTAATACCTATTGAAGATATGGAGCGATCGCTTGCGAAAGTCATCGCTTTATTTTTTGCCTATAACTAAACTGTTAAACTTTCATAAATATCACTCAAAGTTCTAAGTTTTAAAATCATAGTTCAATAAAAATATGTACCTTTGCACCCCGTTAGAGTCCGTTGGGGCAGAGTTAAGTGTGTACGAACGTATGCCGCCTCGCGGAAAAACCCCTAAATACAAAGTAAAAGCAAAATGTACGCAATTGTAGAAATTCAGGGTCAGCAGTTCAAGGCTGAGGAGGGCAAGAAGCTCTTCGTGCACCACATCAAGGATGTAGAGGCAGGCAAGACTGTTGAATTTGACAAGGTACTGCTCGTAGATGCTGACGGTGCAGTGAAGGTAGGTGCTCCAACCGTTGATGGAGCCAAAGTAGTGTGTGAAGTAGTGAACCCACTCGTAAAGGGTGACAAGGTCATCGTTTTCAAGATGAAGCGTCGTAAGGACTCTCGTAGTCGCAACGGTCATCGTGAGCAGTTCACAGAAGTAGTAATCAAGTCGGTAATCGCTTAAAAACGTAGGAGGAACAACATTATGGCACATAAAAAAGGTGTAGGTAGTTCTAAGAACGGTCGTGAGAGCGCAGCTCAGCGACTTGGCATTAAGATCTTCGGCGGTCAGCAGTGTATTGCTGGTAACATCATCGTTCGCCAGCGTGGCACAAAGCACAACCCTGGTAACAACGTTGCCATCGGTAAGGACGACACCCTCTACGCTCTCGTAGACGGAACCGTTAACTTCCACAAAGGCAAGTACAACAAGAGCGTTGTATCAGTTATTCCAAACGCTGAAGCCTAAGTAAATTAAAAGAAAACACTTATTCCAAACAAACAACAGATTCCCGCACTCCGCAAGGAGTAGCGGGATTTCTGCATTTTTAAGTTGTTTTTCTTGGCTATTTAACTTAATATTTGTACCTTTGCGCCTTAGAAAAAGAATATAAACAAATTAATACGTATTTAAGATGTTAACACTAAAACTCATCAATGAGGAAACAGAACGCGTAATTCGCGGATTGGAGAAAAAACACTTTACTGGTGCCAAAGAGGCTATCGACAACGTTTTAGCTATCGACAAGCGTCGCCGTGAGGCCCAGCAGGAGCTGGACAAATGTCTGAACGAGCAGAAACAGCTCTCTGGTCAGATTGGCCGACTGATGAAGGAAGGCAAGAAAGACGAGGCCGAGCAGGTAAAGACTCAGGTGGCTCAGCTTAAAGAGAAATCAAAGGAAATGGACGAGGCTATGGCTAAGGCTCAGGAAGAGATGACTACCCTGCTGTGCCAGATTCCAAACATCCCATACGACGAGGTGCCCGAAGGTCGCGCTGCCGAGGATAACCACGTGGTAAAGAGTAACCTCAAGGAGTGTACTGCCAATGACACCGTGGGAAACTGGGACGTGAACCCATCACTTGGCATCGCCAATCCCCTGCCCCACTGGGAACTGGCTAAGAAATACAACCTCATCGACTTTGACCTGGGTGTAAAGATTACCGGTGCTGGATTCCCTGTATATATCGGCAAAGGTGCCCGCTTGCAGCGTGCCCTTATCAACTTCTTCCTCGACGAAGCCCGTAAGAGCGGATATACAGAAATTATGCCACCAACAGTAGTAAATGCTGCATCTGGTTATGGTACAGGTCAGCTGCCTGATAAGGAAGGTCAGATGTACCACTGTGAGGTTGATGATTTCTATCTCATCCCAACAGCTGAGGTTCCTGTAACCAACATCTATCGCGACGTGATTCTCGACGAGAAAGACCTGCCTATCAAGAACTGCGCTTATACAGAGTGCTTCCGTCGTGAGGCTGGCTCATATGGAAAGGACGTTCGCGGTTTGAACCGCCTACACGAATTCTCTAAGATTGAGATTGTACGCATCGACAAGCCCGAGCACTCAAAGGAGAGTCACAAAGAGATGCTGGCTCACGTAGAAGGCCTGCTGCAGAAGCTTGAACTGCCCTACCGTATTCTGTTGCTGTGTGGTGGCGACCAGAGCTTTACAAGCGCCATCTGCTACGACTTTGAGGTTTACTCAGAAGCTCAAGGACGCTGGCTCGAAGTATCAAGCGTATCTAACTTCGACACCTATCAAGCCAACCGCTTGAAGTGCCGCTATCGCAATAGCGAAACAAAAAAGACCGAGCTCTGCCACACACTGAACGGCTCTGCTCTGGCCCTGCCAAGAATCGTTGCCGCCCTGTTGGAAAACAACCAGACAGAGAATGGCATCAAGATTCCTGCAGCGCTCGTGCCCTATATGGGTTGCGACATCATCGATTAGTCAACAACTGAATAAATACTTATGAACAAAATCGTTAGAAAAGAGCAATTCTCAGAGAAGGTTTTCCTCTTCGAGATTGAAGCTCCACTGATTGCGAAAAGCCGCAAAGCAGGCAACTTCGTAATCGTGCGCGTAGGCAAGAAAGGTGAGCGCATGCCGCTGACCATCGCTGGCGCAGACATTGACAAGGGAACCATCACACTGGTAGTACAGATGGTGGGACTCTCATCTAAAAAACTCTGTGCCCTTAACGTGGGCGACTATGTGACCGACGTGGTTGGTCCGTTAGGAAACCCCACCAAAATTGAGAACTACGGTACCGTTGTTTGCGCAGGTGGCGGATTGGGCGTAGCACCTATGCTGCCCATCATCCAGGCGCTTAAAGCAGCAGGAAACCGCGTTCTCTCAGTCATGGCAGGTCGCTCTAAAGACCTTATTATCCTTGAAGACAAGGTACGCGAAAGTTCTGACGAGGTAATCATTATGACCGACGACGGCAGCTATGGCGAAAAAGGCGTAGTGACCGTCGGTATCGAAAAATTCGTAGAACAGGAGCATGTCGATAAAATCTTTGCCATCGGCCCTCCTATCATGATGAAGTTCTCAAACCTGACCGCTCAGAAGCACAACATTCCTTGTGAGGTATCACTCAACACCATTATGGTAGATGGAACAGGTATGTGTGGTGCTTGCCGACTCACCATTGGTGGAAAAACAAAGTTTGTATGTATCGACGGTCCAGAGTTCGACGGTGCTCTTGTGGATTGGGACGAGATGTTCAAGCGCATGGGAACCTTCAAACGCGAAGAGCAGGAAGAGTTGGCCCACTACGAGGAGCATCTTGACAGCATCAACGCAGAAGAGAAGGTTGAAACCAAAACTACTGACGTGGTAATGGATGCCGATCCAACCAACGACACCATCGACGTGCTGACCGACCGCAATGCTGCTTGGCGTAAGGAACTTCAGCAGAGCATGAAACCTAAGGAGCGCACTCAGATTGAGCGTGTGGTAATGCCAGAGCTCGATCCTGTTTATCGTGCCACCACACGTACCGAGGAGGTAAATATCGGCCTCACTAAGGAGATGGCAATGACCGAAGCCAAGCGCTGCTTAGACTGTGCTAAGCCAAGTTGCGTAGAAGGTTGCCCTGTCAACATCAACATTCCATCGTTCGTCAAGAACATCGAGCGCGGACAGTTCCTGGCTGCAGCAAAGGTACTCAAGAACACCTCTGCCCTCCCAGCCGTTTGCGGTCGTGTTTGTCCTCAGGAAAAACAGTGCGAAAGCAAGTGTATCCACCTGAAGATGAACTCAAAGCCTGTAGCCATTGGCTATCTGGAGCGTTTCGCAGCCGATTACGAGCGAGAGAGCGGCAATATCAGTCTGCCTGAGATTGCACCTGCCAACGGCATAAAGATTGCCGTCGTAGGTTCTGGTCCTGCCGGATTATCGTTTGCTGGCGATATGGTCAAGAAAGGTTATGATGTTTACGTGTTCGAGGCACTCCATGAGATTGGTGGTGTGCTGAAGTATGGTATTCCAGAGTTCCGCCTTCCCAACAAGATTGTTGATGTAGAAATCGAGAATCTTGCCAAGATGGGCGTACACTTCCAAACTGACGTGATTGTTGGTAAGACCATCAGCGTAGAGCAACTTGAGGCTCAAGGATTCAAGGGCATCTTCGTTGGCTCTGGTGCAGGTCTGCCTAACTTCATGAATATTCCTGGTGAAAACAGCATCAATATCATGTCGTCAAACGAATACTTGACACGTGTAAACCTGATGGATGCAGCCAACCCCAAGACCGACACTCCACTGAATCCTGCCAAGAGTGTACTCGTGGTAGGTGGTGGAAACACTGCTATGGACTCTTGTCGTACAGCCAAGCGTCTGGGTGCCGATGTTACACTGGTATATCGCCGCTCTGAGGTTGAGATGCCAGCCCGACTGGAAGAGGTGAAGCATGCTAAGGAAGAGGGCATCAAGTTCCTCACCCTTCATAACCCCATCGAATACATTGCCGACGAGCAGGGTGCTGTAAAGCAAGCCGTGCTGCAGGTGATGGAGCTGGGCGAGCCCGATGCATCTGGTCGTCGCAGTCCTGTTCCAGTTGAAGGAAAAACTGTCACCCTCGACGTTGATCAAGTGATTGTAGCTGTTGGTGTATCACCTAATCCATTGGTACCAAAGAGTATCGAAGGTCTTGAGTTAGGTCGCAAGAACACCATCGCCGTTTCAGAGGAGATGCAGTCTTCTCGCAGCGAAATCTTCGCTGGTGGCGACATTGTGCGTGGTGGTGCTACCGTCATCCTTGCTATGGGCGACGGTCGTCGTGCCGCATTGAACATGGATAAGCATCTGCGTGGAGAAGAAGCTTAATCAAGATAAAGAGAGCCATCGCCTGTGGCATCGTCTCAATGAGCGATTTGTCAAGGCGATGGCTACTTATCATCTGATAGATGATGATGATCGCATCCTCGTCGGTCTCTCAGGTGGTAAGGATTCGCTGCTATTGCTGGAAATGCTGGCCAAGCGAGCCAGAATTCATCATCCACGCTTCGAAGTTGCAGCACTGCACGTGAGGATGGAAAACATCCATTACGAGACCGATACTAGCTATCTGCAAGATTTTTGCGACAATCTTGGTGTAAAACTCCACGTACAAACAACGCGATTCGAGATAGGAGCTGATAATAGCAAGGACGCCCGCCGACAGAAGACACCCTGTTTCCTATGTTCATGGAACCGCCGCAAAGTGATGTTCAACCTGGCACAGGAGCTCGGCTACAATAAGATAGCACTAGGCCATCATCAGGACGACCTGTTGCACACAGCACTCATGAACCTCTCGTTTCAGGGCCGATTTGACACGATGCCTGCCTTTTTACAGATGCGCAAAATGCCACTAGCAATCATTCGGCCACTCTGCATGATGGAAGAGAAAGACATCAAAGCCTATGCCGAGTTGCAGGAGTATCAGAAGCAGAAAAAGCTATGCCCCTACGAAAGCAACTCGCATCGAACAGAAATAAAAGAACTCTACAATGCAATAGAGCGCATGAACCCAGAAGCTCGCTACAGCATTTGGAATGCGCTTAACGCGGACAACAAACTGATAGAAGAATAATTATGAAACTGATTAGAATTACGATACTAGCTCTGAGCGTACTGTTAGCACTACCGATGGTAGCACAGAAACGTAAACGTGTTGCTCCAAAAGCAAAACCTGTACCCGTGATTGAAGAACCACAGGAAGACCCACGCATCACCAATATGCGCGAGATGACCCAGCAAATTCTCATCATCGACAGTATCGTAACTAGTAAAGAGCAGTTTTTAGCTTCTATCCGTCTGTCGTCAGAATCAGGCAGACTCATGCCTACCAGCAGTTTCTTTAAGAACCAGAAAGAAGGTTGCCTTTACATTAATGAAATGGGCAACAAGGTTTACTTCAGTCAACCAGAAGATAGTCTGCAACAACTCTTTACATCAGACAAACTGGGAAATGAGTGGAGTCGTCCGCAAAGACTGATTGGCATCAGCGAAGGCCTCAACGAGACTTCCTACCCCTTCATGCTGTCAGATGGTGTCACCTTCTATTTCGCAGGTAAAGGCGAAGAGAGTATTGGTGGCTATGATATATTCGTGACACGTTATGACTCACGCAGCGGCAGTTTCCTGAAACCCGAAAACATAGGTATGCCTTTCAACTCTGAAGCCAACGACTATATGTATGCTATCGACGAAACAAACCGTATAGGCTACTTCGCAACCGATCGCCGTCAGCCTGAAGGAATGGTTTGTATCTATATATTTGTGCCGTCAGATACACGTAAGACATACGACAGTTCACTATACACCGAAGAACAGATACGCCATCTGGCAGATATCAGTAGCATTGCCGACACATGGGCAGATGGTGTAGAACGTCAGGCTGCACTCGACAGAATCAAATCAAAATACGCTGACGTAGAAAGGAATAGAAAGGAAGATGGCACCAACAGAGAGGCATCATCTATAAAATTCCACTCTAAAGAGGCTCAGTCGCTATATCAGCGACTATTAAGAGTGCAGAATGAACTCGACAAAGTAAACACAACTTTAAATATGCTTCGACAGAAGTATCGCAAGGCTGGTGCCGCAGAGCGCAACCAGATTAAGAGCGAGATACTGCAACTCGAAGACGAGGCGCTACAGCTAAACGCTAGTTCAAAGCAGCTTGACAAAGCAGCGCGTAATGCCGAAATAAATGGTAAAAACAATTAATATACTAAGTCTATGAACAAGAAAACATTTCCGGAATCAGAATTGATTATTAATGCCGATGGTTCATGTTTCCATCTGCATCTCAAGCCAGAGCAACTGGCAGATAAAGTAATATTAGTGGGCGATCCTGCCCGTGTAGATACCGTTGCCGCCCACTTCAACTCAAAGGAGTGTGAGGTTAGCAGTCGCGAGTTTCACACCATCACTGGTACGTATAAAGGTAAACGTATCACCGTACAGAGTCACGGCATAGGATGCGACAATATCGACATCGTAGTAAATGAGCTAGATACTCTTGCCAACATCGATTATAACACCCGTGAGGAAAAGGATGAGCATCGCACACTCACGATGGTGCGCATCGGCACCTGCGGCGGTCTGCAGCCCAACACCCCTACCGGTTGTTTCGTAGCCTCTGTGAAGAGTATCGGTTTTGATGGCTTACTCAACTATTATGCAGGGCGCAATGTGGTATGTGATACCGAGATGGAACGTGCTTTCCGCGAGCACATGCAGTGGAATCCCATCAAGGGAGCACCTTATGTATCAGTAGGTGACGAAGAACTCATCGAACAGATAGCACAAGATGACATGGTACGTGGCTACACCATTTCATGTGGTGGATTCTATGGTCCACAGGGACGCGTTTTGCGTGCCGACATCGAAGACCCACGCCAAAACGAGAAAATTGAGTCGTTCGAGTATGAGGGCATGAAGATATGCAACTTCGAGATGGAGAGTTCTGCCCTTGCTGGCATGGCTTCGTTGTTGGGTCATCGTGCCATGACCTGCTGTATGGTCATTGCCAACCGTTATGCCCAAAAGATGAACACAGAGTACAAGAACTCTATCGATACACTTATCACCAAAGTTTTAGACAGAATTTGAATGAACGAAACAATCTGTGCACTCGCCACAGCCACAGGTGGCGCTATAGGAATCATAAGAATCTCAGGCCCCAAAACGCTTGAGATTCTTTCTCGTGTGTTTAGCAAGGACATACGTCATGCCCAACCCAACACCATCCACTATGGCCACATCAAAGATGACTCAGAGATCATCGACGAAGTCCTCGTCAGCATCTTCCGAGCACCACATAGTTACACAGGCGAAGACAGCACAGAAATATCATGTCACGGATCCAGCTACATCCTCAACCGCGTACTTGCCCTCCTCATAGAGAACGGTTGCCGACAGGCTGGACCAGGTGAGTTCACCCAGCGTGCCTATCTCAATGGCAAGATGGACCTCTCACAGGCTGAAGCAGTTGCCGACCTGATAGCCTCAAACAACAAGGCTACACACCAGATAGCCATGAGCCAACTGCGTGGACACTTCTCATCTAAGTTGGCACAACTGCGCGAACAACTGCTGAAGCTCACCTCTTTGTTAGAGCTAGAGCTCGACTTTTCCGACCACGAAGACCTTGAGTTTGCCGACCGTAACGAGTTGAAAGAACTCACCAACACCATTGACAATCACATCACGCATTTAGCCAGCACCTTCCAAACAGGCAACGCCCTGAAAAACGGCATTCCCGTAGCCATTGTTGGCGCCCCAAACGTAGGTAAGAGCACCCTACTTAATGCTCTTCTAGGTGAAGAGCGTGCCATCGTTTCCGACATACAAGGTACTACTCGCGATGCTATTGAAGATACTATCCAGTTGGGAGGCATCACCTTCCGCTTCATCGATACAGCAGGCATCCGTCATACCGACGATAAAATAGAAAACCTCGGCATCCAACGATCAAAGGCTGCTGCTCAGCGTGCACGCATCATCCTGCTCATGACCTTGCCTGGCGTACCCTACCCCGAGATTGAAACGAACGATGACCAGACCGTCATCCGTATTGAGAACAAAACCGAAGCATTCCAAGCCAAATTTGGCATAGGTCTCGACACCCTGAAACAGCAACTTATCGATGCTGCTCCAAAAACCTCCGACACCGACATTATCGTTACCAATGCCCGCCACTACGATGCTCTAGTACGGGCTCACCAGCACATCCAGCGTGTCATCGACGGTCTTGAGATGCAACTCAGCGGCGACCTACTCAGCGAAGACCTCCGCCAGGCCCTCGACACCCTTTCCGAAATCACCGGCGGCCAAATCACCCCCAACGAAGTACTAGGCAACATCTTCAAAAACTTCTGCGTGGGTAAATAGATTGTAACTTATTGATTACTAGATGGTTATAACGGTTTGTTAGAGTATTTTAACAAATACAATAACTATCTAATTATCAGCTATTTGCAAAAATCTGCAAATAAAAATTATCACATTCTGCGGTAGAAAGTACGAAAAATGGGGGTAAAAATCTGCAAATATCCGATACTCATTTTGAGGGTAGTTGTCACCTAATATTTGCAGATTTTTGTAGATGTTTGCATTGCACCGATTTCATTATATTATCATGCCTGCACTAAAGCAGGTTTTGATAATATGATATACAACAACAAGAAACACTTCTACGATCCATACGATAGTTTGGACGCAGAATGGAAAGCAAGAATCTCTCATGAGATGCTTTCTGTAAGAGAAGCGGCTAATCTCTCTGGATTCAGTCGCCAGTACATTAACAAACTCATTGCAAACGGCATCATTGATGCAAAAAAGAACAACGATGGGAACTATGTGATAGCATGGATAAAGATCATCAGATGGTTCTCGGCTCTTCCAACCACACCAACCTCCCCTATCGGTTATGCCAGTTACTCTTTGAAAGAGCTGATGCGCTACACGGGCATGAGCAGATGCTGGTTACTTAAGTTTGCGACACGTAATTCTATTCCTTCATACTATGTTGGTATGTATCGTCGTTTCTGCAAGTCAGCCTGTGAAGAAGCATGGAAACGTGAATCTATAGCACTGAAGCGTTGGCTTATCATTGAAGAAGCCTGCGCACTCTTCGATATTGATGAGGAAGTCATCTTTGCTCTTGCCGCCCTACATAAGATAAGAGTGAAAAGACTGAATAAAAGCCAGGTTTATAATAAGGCAGATATACTGTCCGTCGTGAAGAAAGGAGGTAAATTATGTCACGAGTGATTCTAAAGTACAGAAATATTTCACAGGGTAAAATGAAATCCATCTACCTGGAGTTTAATCCTGCTATTCATGACATCAAGGGCAATAGCATAAGATACGAATGCTTGAATTTGGAAATATACACCAATCCGGAGAATAGCTATCAGTTCAAGCACAACAGATCCGTAGAGGAGATTGCAGAAACAATTAGATGTGAAAGGTATCTGCAGCTGGTTCGTCACGACTACAGTTTCTTGGCTAAGGCCAGGCTTGACGAGGACTTTTTAGAGTATTTCAGATTGAATGGTGATTGTCATGGTGCAAAATATCAAAGCAGCCGACTTCATTTTGAGAGATTTTGTAAGGGACAATGCAAGTTTAGGGACATCAATGCGAGCCTATGCGAACGGTTCCGTCTTTACCTGCTTCGTACCAAGGGGCTGCAGCACACCAAGAAAAAGCTATCCAAGAACTCTGCAAGTGCATATTTCAATGCATTCCTTAGCATTGTCCATTTTGCCTATAGGGACAATATTCTTTCTGAAGACTACACCACATGCATAGAAAAGATAAAATGGAACCATGACATTCCAAAGGAATATCTTTCTAGTGCGGAAATCAAGCAGTTAGCAAGTACACCATATGCTGATAATCCAGATGTGTACAGGGCTGGCATGTTTTCCATCTATACTGGATTAAGAAGGAGTGACATCCTTGCTCTCAGATGGGAAAATATACATCATGACCGTGGAAGAAAAGCGTATATCAGGTTCCGTATCAAGAAAACGGGCACTTTGATTCAATTGCCCTTGTCTCTTCCAGCCATCAGAGTGTTAGGTGAATCGAAATCAGAAGGAAAGATATTCCCCATGATTACAGAAAGCATTCTTGTAACTCATGTTGATCGATGGATTAGCAAGGCAAAAATCCGCAAGCACATCACCTTCCACTGTTTCCGGCACACATTCGCCATGCAGCTGTTGGACAAAGGTGTTGACATTTACACCATTGCTGCTCTTCTCGGGCATCGGCAGGTGTCAAGCACACAGAACTACGCCAAGATGACTTCGAAGAAAATGATTGAAGCAATCGTGAAAATGGAATAGTACAATTCAGAACAATATAAATTCGGCGGTAATTTTAGTTTACTGCCGATTATATAGTTCATATATAAAGAACTACTCGAACGTTGGTTGAAGACTCTGACGGTACTCGCTGGGTGACTGACCAAGATGCTTTGTGCAGTAGCGGCTGAAGTAAGAAAGAGTAGTGAAATTCATAAGTTATGCTATCTGGGTGAGGGACAGGCGCTCATCATTCAGATATTCTTTTAATATAGGTACGGTGTGTCGGTCGATGTATGAGGTGACACTGTGTCCTGTCACGCGCTTGATGGTGGCCGAGAGATACTTTGGCGATACGTTTAGTCGCTCTGCGTAGTAGCTCACATCGCGCTCTGTGCGGCTGATGCCGGTGGAGAGAAGTGCCATGAGCTGCTTGACGATGTAGGCTGTCCGGTCAGTATGCGAGTCTGTGGATTCTCGTTGGGCATGGGCATCGAAGATGTCGTACATCATCGTAAGGCAGAGGCTGCCCATCAGGTTGCTGTCGAGGAATAATCGAAAGATGCTGAAAACGGACAAATTGAGTGCAACTCTTTGTGAGAACAGGGGTTGCACCCAATCTTTTTGAATCATTATTTCAAAAGAAATCGACGGTATGAGAAGTTTGCAACTGAGTTGCAAGTGAAATGTCGTATCTTTGCAGCGCAAATTGATATTATATCATAATTAAATGTGATGAAACCGTTATTGCTGCTGTTGTCCATATCTGTTTTATTGCTGTCTGTCATACCATGTAATTGGGATGACATGACAGAGCATTTGGATGCAGTACAGTGCCATCAGATGCATAGAAATGACGGCTCTCATCATGATCACACTTCATGTCCAGAAGGGCATTGCTGTTGCTCGCCTTTCTCCAGTTGTTGCGGATGCGCAAACGTCGTCAAGGCGAAAAAAGTGACGGAAATGTGCTTGAAGCCCTTATCTTGCCACAAGGTCTTCACTCCTTATTCCAATGGATATGTGCATACGGTTTATGCATCTATCTGGCAACCGCCTCAATAGTATCAATTCCATCTTTTAGTGTATTATTGACCTGCGGTCAATATAGTTTACTTTATAGAATTGATACTAAATATAAGTTATGTTTCAACGTATCATCAAGTTCTCTATTGAGAACAAATTGGTGGTCGGGGTATTTACCTGTGCATTGGTGGCGTGGGGCCTATGGTCCTTGCTTCATCTGCCTTTCGATGCCACACCCGACATCACCAACAATCAGGTGCAGATTATCGTGACGTCTCAATCTACTGGTGCTGAGGAGATGGAGCGTAACGTCACTACACCTATCGAAATGGCATTAGCCAATATTCCAGAAGTAAAAGAGCGGAGGAGCATCAGCCGTAGCGGAATGGCGGTTATCACGATGGTCTTCAACGACGCAACTGACAACTATTGGGCGCGTGAACTGATAGACCAGCAGTTGGGGGGCGTCAAGGAAAAACTGCCTGATGACGTGGATGTGGAACTGGCACCCATCTCTACCGGTTTGGGTGAAATATACCATTATACCATCCGTGCCGAGAAGGGGTATGAGGATAAATACTCGCTCACCGACCTGCGTACCATTCAAGATTGGATTGTGAGAAAACAGTTGTCGGGTACGCCAGGTATTGCCGAGGTCAGTGGCTGGGGCGGTTATGTGAAGCAATATGAGGTGGATATAAACCTGGAGCGCCTCAATGCCATGGGCGTGACGATTGCCGAACTCTATACTGCCCTGAACGAGAACAATGAAAATACTGGCGGCGGTTACATAGAGCGTCTTTCCAATCAGTATTATATTCGAGGCCTCGGATTGGTGAAGACGTTGGATGACATTGAGAAAATCGTGGTGAAGACCCAGGGCGGTGTGCCCGTTCTGGTGGGTGATGTGGCGAAGGTGCACTTCGGACATGCAACACGCTACGGTGCCGTGACCCGTAATGGTGAAGGCGAGGTAGTGGCTGGTATCACGCTGATGTTGAGGGGCGAGAATTTTCAGGAAGTCATCAAAAATGTGAAGTCACGCATTGCCGATATTCAGAAGAGTCTTCCCAAGGGTGTTGTCATTGAGCCATTTATTGACCGCACCTTGTTGGTAGACCGTGTTACTAACACCATTGCACGCAATCTGATGGAGGGTGGACTCATTGTCATCTTCATTCTCATCTTTTTCTTGGGAAACTATAGAGCCGGACTTGTTGTGGCTTCGGTCATCCCGTTGTCGATGCTGTTTGCCTTCGGTATGATGCGCGTGTTTGATGTCAGCGGCAACCTGATGAGTCTTGGTGCCATCGACTTTGGTATGATTGTTGACGGTGCCATCATCATCGTAGAAGCCGTGGTGGCGAGGATAGCTTCCCAGGATGACACACAAATCCGTAATTTCGACAATCTGGTGTATGAATCGTCGAGTAGGATACGTAAGTCGGCTGCCTTCGGAGAGATGATCATCATGATTGTCTATTTGCCGATGATGACCTTGGTGGGTATCGAGGGAAAGATGTTCCGTCCCATGGCTATGACCATTTTCTTTGCCATCCTCGGCGCCTTTATTCTCTCGCTTACATATGTCCCGATGATGTCGGCTGTATTCTTGAAGCGGAAAACCACCAACAAGGTCATGCTGCGTTTGGAGCACGCCACGACGTCACTCAGTGCGCGTATGATGGCCCGGCTGCAATCATGGTATCTGCCTCTGGTGGATAAATGCATAAATCACGGCAGGGGTGTCATTGTCGGTATGATGGCACTCTTTGGGGCCTCGCTGTTCCTGATGAGTCGGCTTGGAGCTGAATTTGTACCCACGCTCGAAGAAGGAGATTTCGCTGTAGAATTGAGTATGGCGCAGGGCACGTCGCTCACCCAAATGGTGGAGACCTGTACAAAGGCGGAACAGATTCTGAAACAGGAGTTCCCCGAAATCAAACAGGTGGTGACGCGCATCGGTTCTGCAGAAATACCCACCGACCCGATGCCCGTGGAACGCGCCGACATGCTTGTCGCCCTGAAACCAAAAGCAGAGTGGACTTCTGCCGAGACGAAAAATGATTTGCAGGAAAAAATGGAAGAAGCCCTTGGTGTGATTCCAGGTCTTGATGTGGAGATGTCGCAGCCTATCCAGATGCGTAATAACGAGTTGATTACTGGTATTCGTCAGGATGTCGCGGTGAAAATCTACGGTGGTGATACGGAGGTGTTAGCGGACCTGGCCGACAGGGTGGAGCGCCTTATCAAGGATGTTGAAGGCGTGGGTAGCCTGTTTGTGGAAAAGGTAAATGGACTGCCGCAACTGCAAGTGGAATACAACCGTCAGATGTTGGCCAAGTATGGTATTTCTATCCGTCAGGCCAACGATGTGCTGCAGTCGGCTTTCGCAGGAAAAATAGCAGGGAGCGTGACGGAGGAGAATCGTCAGTTTGACATTGTGCTCCGCATCCACAATGACGGACGTGATGCCCTTTCCAATTTTGAGGAACTATTCGTACCCTCACCGTCTGGCATTTCCGTTCCCATGCGCCAGTTGGCCACCATCAGTTATAAGGAGGCTCCGGCGCAAATCTCTCACGAGGATGGGGAGCGCAGTATCTTTGTAGGATTCAACGTGAAGGGGCGGGATGTCAGTTCCACGGTCATGGATATCCAGCAGATTCTTGACGACCGTCTGGAGATGCCTGCCGGATACCACTATGCCTTCGGGGGTGAGTTCGAGAATCTGCAGAGCGCCACAGACCGGTTGATGGTTGCCATTCCCGTGGCTCTCGTGTTGATTCTGCTATTGCTTTATGCCACTTTGAAGAGTGTGCGTGAGACGCTATACGTTGCATCGGCTATTCCGCTTTCAGCCATTGGCGGTATCGTTGCCTTGTGGCTTCGCGGCATGCCAATGAGTATCTCGGCAGGAATCGGCTTTATTGCCTTGTTCGGTGTTGCCGTACTCAATGGTATAGTACTCGTGGGACAGTTCAATGCCTTGCAACATCATGGTGTCACGGATGTCCGTCAGCGCATACTCGAAGGATGCGAACACCGTCTGCGCCCAGTTGTCATAACGGCATTGGTAGCTTCTTTTGGTTTCCTGCCCATGGCCCTCTCCACCAGTGATGGAGCCGAAGTACAGCGTCCGTTGGCCACCGTCGTTATTGGCGGTCTGCTCACAGCCACGGTTCTTACGCTCTTCGTGATTCCTACCATTTACAAGACTTTTACGAAAAAAACGGAAGCAAATTCACATCAAACAGAAAATGAAAAGAATATATAGTACCTTATTAATATTGATCTGTTGCCTGTCGTCAGTGGATGCACAGTCGCTGGCGAAGTGCATCGAGATTGCCCGTGCCAACAACATGGGCGTGAAGGTGGCCGACCTGCAAGTGCAGCGGGCAAAACGAATGGAAGGCTCCTATTTCGAGCTGGATCGGACGGAGTTGTTGCTGTCGCAGGACCCGACATCGGGCGGCAGTCCCGACAATGCACTGACGCTCTCGCAGAAGATTGATTTCCCGACCGTTTACGGCAAGCGGCGGAAACTGCTGAAAGCCGAAACTTTGGTTGAAGAAAGCCGGCATCAACTTACGGAAAGTGAACTTACGAGGGATGTTTCCGTGGCTTATAGTCAGCTGCTCTTTTGGCAGCATGTCGAAGCGCTGCTTTGCGGAAACGACTCCGTGCTGGGTGAGTTTGTCAGGACGGCAGACATCCGATATAAAAACGGTGAGACCAACCGCCTGGAACTGATGAACGCCCAGCAGATGAAGGCAGAGAATGGTATCAGACTGCGTGAGGCTCAGGATGAGAAAACGGCTGCCGCCATACAGTTGCAGCAGTTGATGAACACCTCGGAAACAGTTGTTGCCACAGACGGTTATCTGTGTGTGCAGCCTGTGGACGATGCCTGGTCGTTTGCCGCTACCCCGCAGGGACAACTATTGGAGAGTGAGCAGATGCGCAGTGAAAGTGAACTGAACTACATCCGCCAGGGAATGATGCCATCATTCAACGTTGGAATCCGTCATCAGTTGGTCATTTCAGGTATCAACCCCTACAACGTGGACAGGTCGCGCTTCGACAAGGGTAACTGGATGGGCTTTGAAGTCGGGGTGGCCTTCCCGCTTTTCTACGGCTCCCAGAAGGCTCGTAAATCTGCTGCAAAACTGGATGTGGATATCGCACGCACAAGAAAGGAACAGGCAGAGCGCAAGAGCGGTTCCGAACTGCTGATTGCCAAGAATGCCTTGGAGAGTGCCAGACGCTCATACGACTATTATCAGAGCGATGGCTTTCCTGCCGCCAAGGAGATGCGTCGCCTGTCGCGTATCGAATATGGAGCCGGAGAGATTACCTACGTGGAACACGTGCAAAACCTGTCGGCGGCACTTGCCGTTGAGATGGATAATGCCAAGGCCATCGATGCGTTGAATCAAGCCATCATCAAACTGAATTTTATCAAAGGAAAGTAATTATTAACGATTAAGAAGATGAAGATAATAATATATTCTATGATCGCCCTGTCGCTGCTGACCGTTTCTTGCAAGAACGAAGTGAAGCAGGCAGAGGAAGAAAAAGAGTCGCATGAAGAGAATGTCGTTGAATTGACCGAACAGCAATTGAATACCATCGGTGTCAAGTTCGGGCATGTAGAGCAACGCCAACTTTCGGGCACCATCAATGCCACGGGAACTTTGAGACTTTCTCCGCAAGACCGTGCGGATGTCACCTCTTTGGTTGCTGGCATCACCAAGCGCATCCTGGTGAAAGAAGGACAGGCTGTAAGGCAGGGACAGACGCTGGCCTTAGTGGAGAACACCGAGATTGTGGCTCTACAGAAAGACTATCTCGTTGCTTCCCGGCAATTATCGCTGGCACGGCAGGCCTTGCAGCGTCAGCAGGATATTCATGAACAAGGGGCTGGTGTGGGTAAAAACCTGCAACAGGCCAAGGCCGAATTTGACATGGCCAGCGTCACCGAGCAAGGCTTGCGCCTTCAGTTGGAACAACTGGGTATCAGCAGTCGTCAGGTGGCGCAAGGGCATTTCTCGAATGCTGCTCCCGTACGTTCACCCATCTCGGGCGTGGTGGGCGAGATATTGGTAAGTATGGGAAGTTATCTCGACAGCGAGACCGTGCTGATGAAGGTCTATGACAACAAAGCCCTCCATGCCGACCTCCATGTCTTTGAAAGCGACATCGCCAGCATCCACATCGGCCAGAAGGTCACCATGCAACTCTCCGACCAGTCCTCAACACTCCTCACGGGCACTGTCTCGTTCGTTACCGCAGCCTTGGACAATGAGTCGAAGTCGGCTTCTGTTCATGTCAAACTCGACAGCGCGGAAGGGGCAAAACTCTTGCCCAATATGTTCGTTTCGGCAGTCATCCACTGTGACGAACAGACCTGCGATGCCGTGCCCGATGAAGCCATTGTGATGAGTGCCAATCGCAAGTTCGTATTTGTCAGTCTTGGTTCCAACCGTTTCCGGAAACAGGAAGTCGTCACGGGATTCAGCCAGCAAGGCTACACGCAAATCACATTCACCGACAGCGTGTCTCCTTCCTCCGAAATTGTCATAGCCAAGGCCTTTTATCTGGAGTCTATGTTGGCCGACCACGGTGAGGAGGAATAAGTAAATACCATTGTTATGGTATTGCACAAATGCTAAGAAAGGTGTACTTTTGCAATTGATGATACGAATTGTCACATACGAGCCGCAATACAAGCAGGACTTTATCCAACTGAACAAGCAGTGGATAGAGACCTGGTTCAGACTGGAGCAGTCTGATCTTGACACATTTGCACATATCGATGACAACATCATCGGACATGGTGGGCAGATATTTCTGGCTATAGACGAAAGCAGACAGGTTGTGGGTTGCTGTGCGCTGAAACCGCATCCTGAATCTGACTGTCACGAGCTGGCAAAGATGGCAGTCTCTCCAGATGCACAGGGAAAAGGCATCGGTCGCCAACTGGGCGAGGCATTATTAGACTATGCCCGCAGTCATGATGTAAAACGAATCTTTCTCGAAGGCAACACCCGCTTGGAAGCCTCCATTGCTCTTTATCGCAAATTGGGATTCAAGGAGATACTGCTGAAGAATAATGCCTACGAACGTTGTGATATACTGATGGAACTGTGTCTGGAGAATAAAACAGCGACCATCAGACCGATAGAACAGGAAGATCAGAAGCCGCTTGCCCGTGTGATACGTTCTGTGTTCGAGGAATATGGAGCACCATTGGTGAACACCGTCTATGATGATTCCCGCACATGGCATATATGGAAATCCTTGCAGGATGTGAATGCCGGATATTGGGTCATCAACGAAGATAGTGAGGTGATGGGGGGCTGTGGTTTCTATCCAACAGAAGGCTTGCCTGAAGGATATGTAGAACTGGTAAAATTCTATCTTTCCCCGAAAGTTCGTGGGAAGGGGTATGGCTCAAAACTTTTCTCACTGGTCATCAATGAAGCACGGAAAGCAGGCTATACACATCTCTACATTGAGTCTTTCCCGGAGTTTGCCGATGCAGTGAAGATGTATGCCCGTCATGGTTTTGTGAAACTGCCTTCTCGCCTTGGTCATTCAGGCCATACGGCAACTACAATTCACATGGTATTATCTCTATGACAAACTTCGAAACATTATCAAAACTTTTGATAATGTTGCTTGATTTGCCATAATCTCGATGTTTTTAATTTCCTTACTGTAGATTTCTCAACTTTCGGGAGTGATTAGAAATTATGTTGCTTCACAAGGTGTTGTGACCATCAGCACAAGGTTATGGCTCCAAATACAACCCAGATAGTGTGGAGAATTTGAGCCATACCACGGATCACATTGGGTAGATGAAGGAACAACAGTTACCTTTGCAACCTAATTTCATCTACTCCAGAAAGTAGAAACATACATTTTTCTTTTCACGCGCATACGCGCACGATGTCAACATTGTGGAAAGTTTTTTCTGCCGTCCAAAAGAAAAAGAGAAAGTATAAAATGGATTGAACTTGGCACGGTTTAGTTTATTTGCATTTAATATATCCATAACCTAAACTAAACTTTTTTCCGCCAAATAATATAATAAACGGACTCTGATTGACAGAATGAAGAGTGCCGAAGGACAAAAAGGGACAGATAACTACTCAATAGTGTCCCCCGAGGGACAGATTTCGTAAAATGCTACAAAGGGACAAAAATAGTGTCAACACTTTTTAACAAGCCAATTTTGAGTTATAAAATACGCCCATTTTTCGTCTGATTATAAATATATACAAAGAACTGCAAAGATAAATGTACCTAAAGGGACAGAAATTGGAAGTCGCTCTTCACTCGCTTCTCAGCGAATACAAAAATGTGCAAGAATCCGTGTTAACGAATGTGAATATACAAAGAACTGGAAAAACGTCTTTGCAGATGTTTGTATATTTTATTTTTGACGGCAGCTTCATTTGCAGATTTTTGTATATTTTCCGTCCCTCCTCCGTCCCTCGGCATAGTATCTGTCCCCTGCAATTGGAGGCATATACACTGATTATCAACGACTTATATTTGCAGATTTTACATTCTGCGTCGGAAAGTAGATTCTGCGTGGGAAAGTGATTTTTTGCAAAGAAAAGCATACTATATGCAAATATGGCTTGTAAATCGCATGATTTCAAGCATTTAAAATTTCGTCTATTTTTGCAGATTTTTGATTTTTAACTTCGATATTTGCAGATTATCACCCATTTTGTCCCCCATCTGTCCCCCGAAGTAACACTTTTTCTTCGAGGGACAAAAAATTTCATCATAGTTGATTCGCACTATTTTATGAACCATAAAAAACTTCTTAACGTTGCTTTAAGAGTTGGCAAGGGAAGTATGGGAATGCAAGGAATTACCGAATTATTTCACCCCTGGGCCTGAAAAGTTTTTATTGGATGCCCTGCAGACGGCAAAAAGTTTTTGAAAAAATCCGAGGAATAAGGCACCTGGTACTTGCAGAATACGGCTTGCACTAACTTTGCGACGGAAAAAGTAAGTGTGACTCGCTTCGTCAGGAAAAGGCATAAATGAAGAAGTCGGAATAAGAATGTTTTCGTTAAGCCAAATGACCAAAGTCAAACTTGTTTGTGCTTTGGCATGGCGAGAAAACTTCGCTAAATGCAACAATTCAGTGACAGATACGAAAAGGAGGATGCCGTCAGTAAGAGACAAGCGGGTGTCGCCGCACACCATCCGCCACACCACTGCTACCCATCTGCTGCAAGCTGGCGTAGATATCAATACCATCAGGGCATGGTTGGGACACGTGTCTGTGGAGACAACGAACATCTATGCTGAGGTGAATTTGGAAATGAAGGCCAAAGCCTTGCTGAATTGTGAGATGAAGGCTAAAAAATCCAAAAAGCATTGGAGAGATGACAAAAACCTAATGGCATTTTTGGATAGTCTGTGATTTATGTGTAACTTTGCGCAGTCAAATTTATGTTGTGCACAACATAACACCTCAATGACTACAACCGCTACGACGCTAAGATGATAGATGCCCGGCATAAGGAAGAGATGCGCGACACGCAATTCCCCAAGGATTTGGAGCGTGCATACGAGTTAGAGAAACGGCTTGTTAATGCTGCAAAATAAAACCGCATACGGCAGTATTGTACGTATGCGGCAATATAATTGAAATCGAAGTCATGCTATCGCGTCAGCCTGATTTCCTCGTGGTAGAAATAGTTGACCACGACGGGATGGCCATACTCTGAGCGACCATAGGGCAGGTCGTTGATGACGTAGGGCATCTGGTGCTCCTTCGTGTAGGCTTCCACCTGCAGGGCGAGCGTCTGCCAGTAGTCACGGCGCTTGCGCTTGTAGATGTCGTCGTAGAGCGGTAGCAGGTCGGGATGCTCTTCGCGGATGTACTGCATGATGGTGGGCTTGAACTGTCCGCGAAGGTTGAGGTTCTCCAGCCATACAAGGTCAGAATAATCCTTAACACGCTCGATGATGGCAAAGACATCGGTAATGCCTGGGAAGATGGGTGACACGAAGCAGACGGTGCGGATGCCCGACTCATAGACCTGCTTCATTGCAGCCAGTCGTCGCTCGATGCTGGGCGCATCGTCCATCGCTTCCTTGAACTGCTCGTCGAGGGTGTTTACAGACCACGATACCGTGACGCGCTTGAACGTTTTCAGCAGGTCGAGGTCACGCAACACGAGGTCGCTCTTCGTGGTGACGATAATCTCGCAGTCGGCACCCTGTAGCTGTTCCAGCAGTGCACGGGTACGCTTGTATTCAGCCTCCTGCTCGTTGTAGCCGTCTGTCACCGAACCGATGACGATGCGCTCGCCGTCGTACTTGTGCGGATTGGTTATGGCAGGCCAGTACTTCACGTCGAGGAAAGTCCCCCACGGCTCGGTATGACCTGTGAAGCGCTTCATAAAAGAGGCGTAACAGTACTTGCAGGCATGGGTACAGCCCACGTACGGATTGACGGAATAACCGCCCACAGGCAGCGATGACTTTGTCATCACCGACTGCACTTGTTTGTCATTTATAATCATAACCCTGTTGTTTTAATACTTCCTTAAATTCCTGTGGCAACTCCTGTACCATATTTGCATCCCCATAATGGGAACGAGGTCTTCCTTCTGACATTTACGCTCTCACCGTCCTCGGGAATGTGGACGCGCCCAGCCACTCCATGCTCCCTGGCAGCCTGATGGAGTGCGGCACGGGTGACGTGATTGTGGTTCACGCCCTCCAGGTGGGTGGCCACGAAGGTGGCCTTCGGTGCGTAGTCCATCGTCTTCAGCACATCGGGAATGTGCATGATGACATGCCCTCCCACATGAAACTTGTTGCCGCCAGCATTGACTATCACCACATCGGGCTGCCAGCGGTCAAGGTTGCGACGCACACCACTATACCAGATGGTGTCGCCAGCCAGATAGGTCGTAGGCTCCGCAGGGTGCTGGAACACATAGCCGCAGGTGTGGCCGGCCTTCGGCAGCATCCACCAGTGGCCGTGATGGCTCTCAGCCTTCGACAGACGAACATCGCCCAGCTGCATCTCGCCCTCAATCACTTTCACCTGCTTGAACCCATGCGACACGACCACCTCACGGTCCAGCTCGTCCTGCACGACGATGAGCATTTCCTTCGGCAGCTGCTCATAAGCGGCATCGTCTATGTGGTCAGTGTGCAGATGGGTCAGCAACACGCAGTCCACATCCCTTAATAGTTCGTCCACCGTCATCGGCAGGTCGTGAATCGGGTTGCGCAATTCCTGATGGTGCGAGAACGGGAACGGAGGCATACAGCCCTTTTCGCCCAGCATGGGGTCTATCAGCATCACCTTACCGGCATACTCAATCTTAATCGTAGCGTTTCTAATCTGTTGAATCTTCATGTTCTTTTCTGTTTTTTTGATTTCTGGGTGCAAAGGTACGGCGAAATGTTAAAGATGTCTATACCAGAACAACATGTTGTTATGCCATTTTGATAAATCATGCTTTTTTCGTACCTTCGCAGCCGAAATCATATAAAGAGGTATGGCAAAAACAACATACAGGCTCGTAGAGGTGCCTTTCAGCAAGACGGAATGTGGTGTAGATTTCTTTATCAACACCGCCCATGGCAGTGAGCGGAGGGGCGTGCTGACGGAATACCCCGTGTTCAAGACCGATTTTTTCGAGATGTTCTTCTTCCGTAAGGCCAATGGCTATCTGTTGCTGGGCTACCAGAAGATAGAACTGCGCGATGGCATGGTGCTCATCCTGAAGCCCCACCAGCAGCAGGAATGGCACATTGACGAAGATGCCCTCGACTACGATTTCCTTATCTTCCGCAACGACTTCATGCGTACGTTTATTGCCGACAAGTTCTTTGTCTATCGCCTGCAGTACTGCCAGCAGACCGACACGCCACCATACTTCATGGCAACAGCCGACGAACTGACGGAATACGAACGGCTGCTGAAGAAAATCCGCAGCGAACTGCGCCAGCCTGTAGCCGACAGCTACCATATCATCGTCAGCGTGCTCTACTATCTGCTGGCCGTCTTGAACCGACGCTATACCGAGACATATAGTCTGCCCTTTGAACTGCCGAAGAACCACTACGCTTTCCTGTTTGTGGAACTGATGGAGCAGCACATCCGCGACCTGCAGCGTGTGCAGGAATATGCCGACCTGATGCACGTCAGCCGGGTGACGCTTAACCAGAGCGTCATGGCGCAATATGGTGTTCCAGCCACCGTCCTGCTGAAGCAACGCCTGCTGGCCGAAATCAAGAACGGACTGTTGTTCAGCCACAAGACGGTCAGCGAGATTGCCTACGACTTCCACTTCTCAGAACCTTCACATTTGATGCGGTTCTTCAAGAAAGCCACAGGCAAGACGTGTACACAATTCCAGCAAGAATACGAGAATGGAACGTTTGAATAACTCTTTTAGGTAAATTTCAATTTATGAAAGAATGGCTGTTTCTGATTGGTGCCATCGTCCTGGAGACGTTTGCCACCTCGATGCTCAAATACTCCGAGCAGTTTACTAAGCTGCTGCCCACCACCGCAATGGTTGTAGGCTATATGTTCTCGTTCTATTGCCTGAGCCATGCCCTGCGCACCATGCCCATCGGCATCGCATACGCCATTTGGAGTGCCCTCGGCATTGTGCTTATAACGCTCATCGGCATTTTCGTGTTCAAGCAGGTGCCCGACCTGCCAGCCTATATCGGCATCGCGCTGATTATGGCAGGTGTTATCATAATCAACCTGTTCTCAAAAATGGAAGTGCATTAAGATAAATCAGAATTTATGGAAATCAATATTAGACCCAACCCCAATGAGGTTTTTCCGAATCCGAAGATTCCAAGCCTCTGCTTCATCAAGAACGTGGTGAAGAACCCGCGTATCATCATCGGCGATTATACATACTACGATGATGTGGATGGTGCTGACCAGTTCGAGAAGCATGTCACTCATTTCTACGATTTCATAGGCGACCGGCTGATTATTGGCAAATTCTGCGCTATTGCCAAAGGTATAGAATTTGTCATGAATGGAGCCAACCATAGGATGGATGGTGTGACGACTTATCCGTTTTATGTCATTGGTGGCGATTGGGGAAGTGCCATTGCTCCGGTGAAAGATGAATTGCCTCTGAAGGGTGATACCGTTGTGGGCAATGATGTCTGGATTGGCCAGCATGTTACCATCATGCCAGGCGTTCACATAGGTGACGGAGCAATTATCGGAGCCAACTCTGTTGTTGCCTCAGACATTCCTCCATACGCTGTTGCCGTGGGAAATCCCTGCCGAGTGGTCAGGATGCGTTTTGATGACGAATTCATCGCCTTTCTGCTGCAACTGAAATGGTGGGATTGGGACATTGAGAAAATTGAGCGCAATTTCAAAGCTTTGTCAAGTGGTGATTTATCATTGATCAGAAACCTATAAATTCGAATTTTATGGTAACTTGTTTTGATGTATGTGAGATTCTTGAAATGCTGTCTGAAGCATCTGTAAAGGTATTTTTGGACGGCGGTTGGGGTGTCGATGCACTTATAGGCAGAGAAACAAGAATACATAACGACATCGATCTGTTCGTAGAGAAGAAAGACTACTGTATAACCATATCCGTGATTACAGGGAAGGGATACAGAGAAGTTATAATGGACTATACGACCGACAGCCATACTGTCTGGAAAGATGACAACGGAAGAATAATCGATCTGCATTGTTTCGAATATGTCGAAGATGGAATTCTATATGACGGATACACTTTCCCAAGCGAAACTTTCTCAGGTAAAGGAAAAATCGGGAATATTGAGGTGTTCTGCATAAACCCGGAGGCACAGGTACAGTTCCATCTTGGATATGAATACGATGAAAATGATGTCCACGATGTTCTGTTGTTATGCAGAACTTTCAATCTTGAGATACCGGAGCAATATAAAACTCACATCTGATTCAATATGCTATGATTACTGATAGTTATGATATTGAAACTGAACCAATGATCAATCTGTTTGATTTCTACGGCAGACGTGGAGATTTTGCAGATATATGCCTGATAATATTCTCGAAGGAAATTCATCGGCATTTACTTGATTCCTACGAATCTGAAATTATTGCAACTATGTCGGCTTGCAATGGCGACACGCATATCTATAAAACAACTTATAAAGGAGTTACGATAACTTTCTACCTGTCAGGAATAGGTTCAGCAGTAGCATCCTCTCAATGTCATCTTGCAAGCTGGCTAACTGGAGCATCAAAGTTCATTATGTTCGGTTCCTGTGGCAGTCTTGACCGTACAACCACACAAGGTAGATTTATCATACCGACACAAAGTTACAGAGGGGACGGGTGTTCATATTATTTTGCAGCACCATCCGACTATATTGATATAGCCGCAAGCAAGGAACTTTCCATAATTTTCGACAAATTATCTGTACCATATATTACAGGTAAAATATGGACGACAGATTCGATGATCAGAGAAACAAAAGGACTTGTACGCAAACGTATGGAAGAAGGGTGCATCGCTGTAGAAATGGAATTGGCTGGAGTTCAATCTGTGTGCGACTTCTACAATTTGAAGTTGTATGCTTTTTTTGAAGCAGGTGACATTTTGGATACAAATGGATATGAAGCCAAAGGCTTGAACAATGCCAACCATAGTTTAAACAAACTTTATATTGCTTTAGAAACGGCAACCTACATCTGAAGTATATCAGAATTGTGAATTCCAATTTGCAGAACCAATATCATAATGCTTTCAGCAGTGATTGAAATTACTCCGCTATTAAAATAATAATACTGAAATGAAGATAGAACTATTTTCTAACGAAGATTTTGCTAAAGCCTTTCCTTTGGCAGCAGGCGCATGGGGCGATTTTTATGCCGATGAACGGCATTGGTTTATCAATGCCGTAGCAGAGTACATCCTCCGCTATAACTACAGCAATCCCTCGCTGGCATTGAAAGCTGTGGGCGATGATGGTATGATTCATGGGGTGTTGTTTGCCAACTTCCATGATGACAAAGCAGATGTCAGTCAGTGGCGCGAGAACATTGAGGCACAGATGACCGACCATGAGCGTGAACGTTTCCGTCTATTGGCCGACTATATGTTGGAGGTTGACGGGAAAACGGTACAGTGCATGAGTAACGGCGAAGTGAAACTATCACTTTTCATCAGCAATCAGAAAGGATGTGGGAAAAAGTTGTTGCAGGAAATGATGGATAAGTTCCGGCACAGAGACCTGAGGCATCTATACCTTTGGACCGACACCAGTTGCACCCACGAATATTACCCACAACATGGTTTCACACTGGTAAGTCAGTTCCTCAGCGAGGTCTATGACTCGTACGCTCCTGGCTATACCACGTATATCTATAAGAAGGGCATATAATCTGAGCATTATGAAAGAATGGTTGTTCTTGATAGGTGCCATTGTCTTAGAGACATTTGCTACCACGATGCTGAAGTATTCGGAGCAGTTTACAAAACTTTTGCCAACAATCGGAATGTTAGCAGGTAAGTAAATTCCAATTTAGCTTATAATTATGACAGAATTTGAAAAGATGCGCCGTGAAGAGTTCTATGACTTTACAAGCGAGGAATGTTTGGCGAGTTACTATAGGGCAAAGCATATATGCGCAAAACTGCAGACCATGACTATCGAGGATGCGGATTACAGAGAGACTATCGAAGATCTGATTCCCGGTATTCCTGAATCATCCACGGTATCACCGCCATTTCATTGTGACCACGGGCATGGCATCAAACTGGGTGAAAATGTGTTCATCAACTACAACGGAACGATGCTCGACGGAGGCTTGATAACTATCGGCTCCAACACTCAGGTTGGCCCCAACTGCCAATTCCTGACACCGAACCATCCTATTGACTACATTGAACGTCGCAAACCTATAGAACGATGTTCTCCAATAACCATCGGTGATGACTGCTGGTTAGGAGGCGGTGTTACAGTTTGCCCAGGAGTGACCATCGGTGACCGTTGCATCATTGGAGCAGGCAGTGTTGTGGTGAAGGATATCCCTTCTGATTCAATAGCTGTTGGCAATCCATGCCGGGTTATCCGCAAGTTATGAATATAAGAACTGTAAATTGAAATGCCAAACAAGAACGACTACAGCACCTGAAAGAAAGGTAGGTTTCTAATCATTTGAAACCGTAACATAGATAATCGCGGTAAAGGATTTCAGATTATCAAAGCCCCGACCTGCATTTGCAAGCCGGGGCCTTTTGGATTATATATGGAATGGCATAGGGTTATGCCACGATGAAACAAAAGGGTGGCTTCAGTCATGACAAAAACAAAATACCTACTTCATGTTAATCTGCTTTTGTTGGCCGTCACAGGTGGGCAATGCTCAAAACACTGCGTTTTAGGTATTGTGCACTCTATTTATTTACCGTACCTTTGCACCCGATTAATTTGTATCAACTATAAAGGGAAATTGAGTTATGGGACTATTAAAAACGTTTTTCACCAACTGTGCCTGTCCGCAAGGACGGATGGGACGCGCGATGCTGAAGTTTATGAATCTCTGTCATGCACCGCTGACCAACTGGGGACTGAAACTGGTCAATATTCAGGATGGCTGGACAATGCATGACGGCCTATTCGCCGGAGGAACTGAAGACGCTGCTCGACAATGCAGGTTTCATCCAGACTGAGATTCACCGCATGAAGCCATCGAATGCAACTATCATCGGCGTGAAAGCATAAATCTACGATAAGAGTACGATCACGCTACTCATCTTCGTCTTCCTCCATCTTGCAGATTTGCCTTGTTTCTTTGACCTTCGGTCGAGCCTGCTCACACTCGGATGATTCGGAGCAAGCTCCAATCTTCACTCGCTTAATCGCAGCCTTCCTGGTTCTCCTGTATGTTACCTGTATTACCATTTCAATTTGTCATTAGAATAATCACACCACTTATGGCGATATAGGCATAGACGATGTAGCGGAAGATGCGATTGGGAATGCGCTTAAAGACATAAGCTCCAAGGGTTGTGCCGATGATGACTCCACCAAGTCCAAAACAATAATCAGTCAGGACAGTCGTGGTGAAGAAACCGTTGTAGGCACGAACGAAGGTCATCATTATATTGCCTATCAGAAAATAAGTCTGCGTCATCGCCATGTAATGTTCCTTCGAAGGCTCACTCTGGATGAAATAGAGCACGGCTGGCGGGCCTTGCATGCCGAAGAAGCCTCCCATCAGTCCGCTCAGTGTTCCTGCACCAACCTGTACTTTCTTCGTTGTCGGCAGTTTTATCTTCTGACTGAACAGCGCAAAATAAATGCTGATAAGGATGAGAGCTACACCTAGGATTCGCTTCAATATGTGGTCTTCGATGCGGGTCAAAGCAAAGATGGCTATTGTCGATACAACAATAAACGTCAGCAATATCGGCCAAAGTCGTTTCCAAGTGACATAGCTTCTCATTCGCCACACGATGACAGCCGAGGTGGTAATGGCCAGAAGTCCTGAAAGGGTTGTGGCCTCGCCGTATGTAGGCAGGAAGAACGGCAGCATCGTCATGATGAAGATGCCAAAGCCGAAGCCCGTGGTGCGTTGCACGAAACTGGCCCCGATGCTCAGCAGGAATATGGCTATAACAAGGCTACTCATCGTTATTCCGTCAAGAGAAAAAGTATTTCTCTGCCATAGCATTAAGCTGGTCAGCCGACAGGTTGGCAATACCAGTCTTCTCAATCAGCGAGAACTCCTCCTTGTTCTTTCCGATGACGAACTTCCGTTCCTTGCCATCGATTTCAGCAAGCAAGTGGAAATTGCCTTTATAGGCTTGCTCTATGCGGATATTGGCAACCGAATGACCGTTGATAGTCAGTTCTGGCATTGCTGCGTCTTCCTGCCATTCACCCCAGGCTTTCAGGTGGTCAATGATGGTAGTTTCTACCCTACCCGTCCATTGCTCTGACACTCCGTATTTCGTGGCAATGGCTCTGAACTGCTTCAGGGACGCAACTACCTCACGGATGATGGCATCAGGTCGGCGTATGCCGTTGTCACGGGCAAACTGGATGGCGTCGTCACGAGTGATGCCTTGCAACTTACCACCAATCATCAGGCAATGATCCTTATTGGGCAGATAGCCGCCTGTATCGAAGATATAGGTCATATCATAGGCTGGTGACAGCCGCCATGTACCTTGACGATCCATGATGAACGTGAAGTTCTTGTTGTGGTCATCGGTATTGTTGGCAAGGATATTGAATACCATACGACGATACAGTTCCTGGCAATCCACCTCGGGCAGATGCAACTTACGGCATACGGCAAAGAGCTTTTCGTAACTGTCTGCTTCAGGATCCATCGCTGCTAATGTTTGGGTATGTAGCTTTCCCGTCTCGTTACGGTCAAAGCGTTTTGTAAGGAAATGATTTGTCCCATCCACTTCAAGCAGCCGTGACTCCATCATGTTGATGCCAGCAGCCAAAGCCATTTCATAAAAGGTCTGCTCCAGTTCGGCTGAAGAACGAGCCTTGTCACCAAACTTCAAGATATAATAATCCAGGTTCGGCTCCACGTCTATCTGTCCGCTACGAATCACTCCCGTTTTTCTGTCTATTGCAATAATACCCTTTGGTTGACGACCACCAGCAGAGGTGCCGACTGCTATCAACGACTGCAAGGTTAGCGACTCGTCTGGCAGGATCCTCACGTTCTCTCTCTCCAGAGCTATCTTCTCGGCCAGGTCTGCCAATGCCTTGATGTCTATCCGGCCAGTCATCGAACCTCGTTTTATCTCTGGGACAAACTCCAAGGCACCCATGCCTCGCTTTCCGATGAAGGCCAGTTTCTCAATCGAAGTCACATTTCTTTCCGTAAGACGATTATCCCTGCGCCATTGCTCAAAGAGCATATTACCCCAAGCGTCGGGCAGAGAGTCTGCTATAAACGAAGGCAGCTTCTGGTAGATTCGCTCTGCCTCACCGAAGATGGCACGGGTACTGAGCGGATTGTGGATGGAAGCAGCCAAAGGTGCTATGTCCAGAGTTCCTTTCAAGAACTCCGGATTATACATGAAGAACGATGTCTTGCGGGCATCATGCCAAGCCAGTCGGCCAATCTCCTGCCCCCAAAGAAGCACTTTCAAAACCTCAGTCATACCTTTTTATGTCTTACACGTTGTACCTTCTTATTCTTCTTATTATATAGATAGAGTGATTCCGGTTGTTCAGGCATCAGATCGTTCAAGTCATTGATACACCCTACAGCCTTCATGAGCAGCAGGAACGTACTCAACGAAATATTCGTTACCGTACCGTTCTCAAAGCGATAGACTGACAGCACAGACAAGCCTGCCATCTCCGCAACCTCCTTCTGCGTCATATTAGCCCTTAACCGGTATTCCTTGAATCGACTGCCAAGCATTTTCACCAGTTCTGGTGCTGAATAATCCGAAAAATCCTCCATATAGCCTTACAATTATGTATTCTTAAACCTTAAATCTAATAATAACACATCAATACTGAATGTTTATGGCTGCAAAAATAAGCATTATTTTCCAATCATCCAAACTTTTTCGGGTAAATATGCGAATCTGAGGGTATCTTTTAACAGATGCGTCATAAGACCTGTATTCGGTCAAGAAAAAAAACAGGTTTAAGGTTTAGGTTTAACCATGTATATATACATGTCTTCATAACCTCAATCAAACGTACCTGAATCACATGGTGGGTTTAGTTTACCTCTTATATGTATTTAAGCCTCCCTAAACTTAAACCTAAACCCCAGAGGCACAACCTGAGGCGATTTTTTCTTTTGACCGAAAAAACAGTTGCAAAGATGCGGCTCTTTGAAATAAAAGTCGTACCTTTGCAACCGACAAGATCGATGGTAAGAGATCGATTCGAGTCAAAACGGGAAAACGGATGGTTAAACTTGCTTAAAACTAAAATTTCCTTACATCAGGCTAGAATCCGTAAAAACTACGGACAAAGCAGACAAAAACCACCACTGCCCGTCACTATGAGGCATTCGTAAGTCTCTCAAAAACAAATTTTTAGAAAGGGTTTATCCTATTTCTACCTTTTCGTTGTAACTAACTGATTTTCGGCGACTTACATTTCCTGCGTGGGAAAGTAGATTCTGCGTGGGAAAGTGATATGAGACTACGTTATATCAATTTGTCATTACCTGCACCTATTTCAAATTCGTCATTCTGTCGGTTTGATGATGACTCTGCGATAAGCGGGCAAGGCGTCAAACCCAGATGGGGCGCTCATCCTTCTCGTCAGCCAGACGGATAATCAGTTCGCTACCCTCGCTGTCGTTGTCAGAAGGCAGAGTAGCAGGAAAAAAAGCAAGTTCTTTCTCATCAGTATCTGTATAATTTGAAATGTTGAATCTGGAATGCTCCTACGGGTATGCGCACATGACGACCTTGATGCGTCTGGTCGCCATTCAGATGACGGATGATGCGCTGTTTGCCATCAACGATCTTCACCTCCTCGCATTTCGCCAACCCGATGCGCTGCTGAAAGGTAACCACCACCCCACTGCCTATCACCAGATAATCCTCTTTACCCAGTCTTAGAATGATGCAAGCCGTCTCTGGCCATTCCGCCCCCTTTGCACCTGGTTCCCAACCCAGCGAATAACTATGCCTGATGGTGAAGCGGAAACCATCAGCAGTGACGATCTCAGCCTCTCGCTGTTCGTTGTCGAGCAGCACAGCATCCATATCTTTCGTGCCCTGTCGCTCAAGAATCAACGGTTCTGCCTGTCGCAACAGCTGGTAGGCAGCCACAAGCGGCGACCACGATGTGCCTACGGCAGAGAAGGCATTGAGCTGATCATCCTGCGAGAGATCCATCTGCTTCCAGTCGTTGGCATTAGAAACCGTTGTGAGCGGATAGTTCTCGATGCTGAACGGACAGAACCCCATCGCCCCATGATGCCCGAAGGCGTAGAGAGCATACATCGCGTCTTTATCCTCCAGTCGTATCTCTGGCACGAAGAGCGGATTGTTGGGCTGGTGGTATTTTGCCAGCCACGACTTGATGCCCTTGTCGTAGATATCCACCCCCAGCACATCGATAGATGGAGCCCCACAATGCCACAGGTCGATGAGATGAGCCAACGGACCGCCCGACGGATATTGCCCAGGCTTCCGGTCGCGGCTGTTGAGAGCCACATTAACGTACATTGGCAGATTGTAGATTTCACGTCCCGCCTTGGCTATCTGCTCCACATAGGTGGCGTAGGTCCACGTCTGGAAGATCTCCTCCGTATAGATGTCATCCCCAAACAGCTGCGCCCAGTTGGCACCCGCTTTAGCCTGCGGCTGTAGTTTCTCTTTCAGATAAGGGTGCAGCGACTTCTGATACCTCTTCAGATAGTCGGTCAGCTGCTTGGGCACAGCGCTCTGGTACAACCGCGTCGCATTCGCCGAATAGTCGCGCGGCACCTCAATCATACCGATCTCATTCTCCACCTGCACCATGATCACCGTCTGCTCCAGAGCATCATGATCACGTAGATACGCCATCACATGACAGAAGGCACGCTTGTCGGCCTCCAGCACATTCTTACTCAGCGAAGAAGCCTCCTCAACGGGCACCCCTTCAGACGTATGGGCACGAGGGAAGCGCTTCACGTCTCGCTTAAACCACTCTGGCGCATAGCAACTCATCGAGTTTTTCCAAGCCCCAAACCACAACAGCACCACTTTCAGTTCGTTATGCCTTGCTTCGCTCAGAATCACGTCGAGCGTCCCCATGTCGAACTCACCTTCTTGGGGCTCAATCAACTCCCACGACACGGGAACGAGCACAGTGTTGAGTCCCATCTTGTGGAGATGCGAAAACGTACGCTTCACGTCCTCTGGCGTCGAGGCTGACGAGTTACCCAACTCACCACCAATCATCAGCATAGGCCTGTCGTTGACAACAATCCTAGCCGTACTATTATCACGATGCTCCAGGCGAGGCTGCCGTTGTGCCTGTGCTCCCATTGCCAGTATACAGAGCAGCAGGGAAATAAGCAAATTCTTCATATCATCTAAAAGTCTGCTGATTATTTTATGCCACAAAAATAACAATTATTTTTCGAATGACATTGGATTTTTTGCGATTTTCACATTATTATTGCTTCTTTCCACCTTCCCTGCATGCGTAATTTTGAATTTATACATATTATCAACTATATTATAGAAAAAGAGATTCATATATTTGTGCATGAAAACAATTATAAAAAAATGTGCTAATGAAACAGTTTAAGATTAACAAGAATTACACCAATCGTTCTGAAGAGTCACTTGACAAGTACCTTGTAGAGATAAACCGTATACCTATGATCACCCCAGATCAGGAGGTCGAATTAGCCCAGATTATCAGGAAGGGCGGAAAGAAAGGAGAAGAAGCAAAGAATAAATTGGTGACTGCGAATCTCCGTTTCGTTGTCTCCGTTGCCAAGCAGTACAAGGTGTTGTGACCATCAGCACAAGGTTATGGCTCCAAATACAACCCGTATGGTGTGGAGATTTTGAGGCATACCATTGGATCACCTTGGGTAGATGAAGGAACAACAGTTACCTTTGCAACCTAATTTCATCGACTCACGAAAGCAGAAACGGCAGTCATATTTGCAGATTTTTGCCTTTTTTTGTCCCCCGAAAGATGTTTTTTGTCCCCCGTGGTGACATTCAGTAGTAACTCGTTAAAACTATAAAGGCAATGGCTTACATCGTTTTTGTATTCATAAAATTTAAATAGTTTAGGAAATTTGATTTAACTGTTTCTTAATTCCAATGGCGTCATGCCGAAATGATCTTTCACGTATTTACCAAAGAAAGAGGGGTTGGGAAAAGCGAGCTTTTCACAAATTTGTTTGATACTGAGATCTGTCTGTCGCAAGTAGTAACGAATATCCTCCAACACATGTTCCGTAATCCACTCGTTGGCGGTCTTGCCAGAATTCTTCTTGCAGAGGGCCGTGAGGTATTTAGGCGAGATGCACAGCTCGCTGGCATAAGCTTCTACCGTGTGACGTTTCACATCGTTGGAGTGCAGCAAGTCAAGAAAATGCTGGAAGTGGACTTTCGACGTCATCTTCTCGTTATCATGCATAGTGGCAGAGTTATCCAGGCTTGTTTCTGATGATAACATCTGTTTCATCCGACCGCAGAGCCCGAGAATGGCCGAACGTAGCAGCGACTGTATGACATCGGTATGTAATGGGTAGTCTTTCCCCTTGGTAATAGCCAGTGTCAGCATGTCGTAGAAGTGGGTGTAGAAAAGAATCTCGTCCTCGTCCATGGTGACGATATGGTGGCGATGTATGTACATCATGTCGTTCCAGATGTTCATTTTCTCGCGCAGAAAACTCTGAAGGATGCGGTTGGTGAGAAACATAGCCTTCAGGTTGAAGTCAGGGCTGACCATTACATCGGTCACCGTGACGTTCTGGGGGACGATGGCCACCTGATTTTTATGGAGTTCCATTTGTATGCCATTCATCTGAGCCTGTATCTTGCCATTGGTGCAGATGACGACAGTATTCATGGCCACATGGGCTGTATTGATTTCGGTAAATTGCTGAATACTGTCAACAACCACAATATCGTTGTCGGAATAGCCAATCTGGATATCCTCATTGTTAGCTAATGTCTGAAATGTTACTTCTTCATGCTGTTTCATGTTGCAAAAGTACTTAATATTTTTCAATTTTAATGTCTTATTTGGTATCAATATTGTTTTTTTTGACATCATGATGCCAAATCGGTAAGATATGAAGCGAAATCAAACATGAATGATAGGCGATTTGGGATTAATTTTGCACTCAAAATAAAACAATTGAGTATGAAAAAAGATTATTTGATACTGCTATCAGTCATATTACTGGGCAGTTCTTGCCAACAGCAAGGGGCAAAATCGAGCATGAAGGCTCCGACGAGAGTGAAAACACAGGTAGTATCGACCAATATGGTGGATAATGCTCAGACGTATGTGGGTATGGTGGAAGAAAGCAAGGCTACCGCAGTTAGTTTTACAGGGATGGGGGTAGTTAAGCGTGTATTGGTGCGCGAAGGCCAGGCTGTAGGCAAAGGTCAGTTGCTGGCAGAGATGGACGACACTCAGGCCCGCAATCTGCTGAGTGGTGCCGAGGCGCAGATGACGCAGGTCAATGATGCATTGGCACGCTACAAGATGCTGCACGACAACGGCTCGCTGCCCGAGGTGCAGTGGGTAGAGATACAGAGCAAGGTAGCTCAGGCCAAATCGCAGCTGGAGGTAGCCAAAAAGAATCTCGCCGATTGCCGGTTGGTAGCGCCTGTTAGTGGCGTCATCGGTAAGAAACTGATTGAGGCGGGTGAAACAGCCATGCCCTCGCAGGCTATTGTGAATATCCTTGATATCTCATCGGTAAAGGTAAAAGTGGCAGTACCAGAAGCTGAAGTTGGCGGTATCAATGCCCATACGCCAACGAGTATCCAGATTGAAGCCATCAATGGCAGTTATCAGGGAGGACAGATAGAGAAGGGCGTGCAGGCCGATGCCCTCACGCATACGTACGATATAAGAATAAATGTAGCAAATAGTGACCGCAAGCTGCTGCCAGGGATGGTGGCAAATGTGCGTTTTTTATCTGATGGCTCGCAGGCAGATGGTGGTAAAATGGTTCCTGTAACGGCAGTACAGAGAAAGTCAGACGGCAACTTGTTTGTCTGGACGGTTGGCAAGGACAGCACGGCTCATCGCACAACTGTTACTATCGGTCAGCCACAAGGTAATTTTGTGAGGGTCATCGACGGGCTGAATATGGGCGACCGTATAGCTACCGAGGGGTATCAGAAACTGAGTGAAGGAACCAAAGTAGTGTATTAATATGGGAAATAGGACTAACTGGCTCCGATGGCCGTTGGAGCATTACTCAATATCATTGCTCATCGTAGGCATTCTGTTTGTGATGGGCATCTATGGCATGTATATCATGCCGAAAGACGAATTTCCACATGCCACCATCCGACAAGGTGTGGTAGTGGCGGTATATTCAGGTGCTACGTCAGAAGAGGTTGAGCAGCAGGTGGCCCGCCCTTTGGAGCGCTATCTGTTTACCTTTGGCGAGGTGAATCGCAAGAAGACCACTACGCAGAGTCAGAATGGCATGTGTATCGTGATGGTGAAACTGAACGATGATGTGAACAACAAAGACGAGGTGTGGTCGAAGATAAAACACGGTCTGAATGGCTTTAAGGCGCAGTTGCCCAGTGGTGTGCTGGCTATCGTGGTGAACGATGATTTTGGAAACACCTCGGCGCTGCTTATCGCCATCGAGAGCGACCAGCGCAGCTACCGCGAGTTGAAACAATACAGCGATGATTTGAGCGACCGCCTGCGTCGCATCCCGTCGGTGGCAAATGTAAAACTCTTCGGCGAGCAGAAAGAGCAGATCAGTCTTTATATAGACCGCCAGCGCCTGCAAGCCTATGGTATAGGTCAACAGATGCTCTTTTCGCGTCTGCAGGCTCAGGGTATCACCACGATGAGTGGCAATATCAGCGATGATGACCAGCAGATACCCATCCACGTGGAGGCTCAGGAGAACAGCGAAGAAGAGATAGCCAACCAGATCATCTTCTCTGACCCAGCAACGGGTAAGGTGGTACGTGTTCGTGATGTGGCCCGTGTGGTGCGTGAATACGAACCGATGTCGAGTCGTATTGAGCAGGATGGACACCCCTGTGTATTGCTGTCGATGGAGATGACACCAGGTAATAATGTGGTGCAGTATGGTCAGGAGGTTGATCGGGTGCTGAAAAATTTCAGAGAGAACGAACTGCCCGAGGATGTAAGCGTGACCCGCATAGCTGATAAACCCAAAGTGGTGGCGAAGAGCGTGAGCGACTTCCTGCGCGACTTGCTCATCTCGATGGCTATCATTATTCTGGTGATGATGGTACTGTTCCCCATCCGTTCGGCCATCGTGGCAGCTATCACCATTCCGCTAAGCACCTTTGTGAGTGTGGCTGTGATGTATATGATGGGTATCGAACTGAACATCGTGACGCTGGCGGCACTGATTGTAGTGTTGGGAATGATTGTAGATAATTCGATTGTAGTCATCGATGGCTATCTGGAGTATCTGGGCAAAGGCTTCAAGCCCTTTGATGCTGCCATTGAGTCGGCCCGCCAGTATTTCATGCCTATGTTCTTGGCTACCATCTGCATCTGTGCCATCTTCTATCCATTCCTCATCACGATGAAGGGCATGTTCCACGATTGTCTGGAGGATTTCCCCGTCACGATTACCATCAACCTGATGGTGTCATTGGTACTGGCTGTCACGGTCATTCCATTCCTCGAGACACGCATCATCAAGCCTGATAAGGTAAGTACCGATGGCAACAAAATAACCAAATGGGTGCAGAGTACATATAATAAGGTGTTAGATTGGACTTTTGCCAACCCGTGGCTAACCATCGGTGGTGGCATCGCCGTCATTCTGCTCTCAACACTGATAGCTCCCACGCTGAAGATACGTCTCTTCCCATACGCAGACCGCGACCAGTTTGCCGTAGAGATATTCCTACCCGATGGTAAGGGACTGGCAGAAACAGAGCTGATTGCCGACTCGGTACAGCACGTGCTTGAGAAGGATGAGCGTATCACAGGCATAACAGGTTTCATAGGCTGTTCATCGCCCCGATTCATGGATGCCTACGCACCTCAGATGGCGGGTAATAACTATGCACAGTTCATTGTGAATACTCAGAGCGACAAAGCTACGCTCGACCTTCTGGCCCAATATCAGCCACAACTGAGTGAGGCGTTCCCCAATGCCTATGTGAAGTTCAAACGCCTAGACTATCTAGAAGTGAGTGAATTGGAGTATCGTTTTTATGGCGACAATCTCGACTCACTGCATGTGGTGGCAGAACGGCTGATGGAGCGTATGCGCCAGATGCCGGAACTGGAGTGGGTACATACCGACTATCTGCAGCCTTATCCCATCATCAACGTAGAACTCGATCCTGTAACCTCTGCTCAATTAGGTATTACACGCACTACCGCCCAGCTGGCTCTGAGTGCCACGTCAAGCGACCTGCGTGTAGGACAGATCTGGGAGGATAACTACGAACTGCCTATTGTGGTGAAGGACGATACCGATATGACCTTCTCGGATGTGGCCAATCTGGGCATTGCATCGCCTGCATCGCTTGTATCAGGAGGTCTGCACAGCACCAATTCTACTGTGCCTCTGCGACAGATTGCCAAAGTCGCTCCCAAGTGGAGTGAGAGCCGCATCATGCATCGTGGCGGCGAACGCTGCATCACAGTGACAGCTCAGTTTGCCCAGGGAGTCTATACCGCTCCTATTGAAAAAGAGATAGCCCGCATCATGCAGGAGGAAATCCTGCTGCCACAAGGTGTGCGTACTGAGGTGGGTGGCGAGATTGAATACGGTGACGAGGCTATGCCGCAGATTATCGGTGGTATTACCATTGCGATGATTATCGTGTTCTTCTTCCTATTATTCAATTTCAGGAAGTATGGCGTGACTACTGTCTGTATGGCTGCCTTGGCTCTGATGATTCCTGGTGCACTCATCGGTCTGGGACTGATGAACCGCGCCTTAGGACTGACCTCTATCTTCGGACTCATCACCCTGATGGGAATGATTATGCGTAACGAGATTCTCATCTTTGAGCATGCCATCGACTTGATTAAGAAATATGTGGCAGAGCATGGCGACTGGACAGTGGACCGCCAGGGATATAACAATGCCGTCCGTCAGGCTGCTTACGAAGCCGGCAAGCGACGTATGGTACCTATCTTCCTCACCACAGCCACCACTGCCGTTGGTGTGGTGCCGATGATTATTGCCCAAAGTTCATTCTGGATGCCAGTTGGTGTCACCATCTTCGCTGGTGGTATCGGCTCGCTTATCATGGTGGTTACTATGCTCCCCGTTATTTATTGGAAAGTTTCTACAAAGTAATTATGAAAAAGATATTATTACTGATAGCTTTGGGCTGTGCACTCTCTGCCTCGGCACAGACCTACACATTGGAGCAGATAAAAGATTCTGCCCTGCATAACAATATCGCTATCCGCAGTGCCAAATACAACATCGATGCAGCCCGCCAGCAACGCAAGGAGGCATTTACCAAGTATTTCCCCAGTGTGAGTGGTACTGGTCTTTGGTTCAATGCCAATAAAGGTATGGCACAAACCACTATCAACCCTTCAGCGGGTATTTCGCCCGAGTTGGGGGCGGCTTTGGCTCAGTCGTTGCCCCAAGAGGCCCTGGCGGCCTTGGGGAACCCCGTCAGCATCTCGATGATGAAGAATGGTACTCTCGGCTCGCTCATGGCCGTGCAGCCTGTATTTGCGGGTGGTCAGATCATCAACGGCAATAAACTCGCTAAAGTTGGTGAGGACGTGAGCCGCTTGCAGTTGCAGTTGTCGGAAAACGAGGTGGAGAAGATTGCCGAACAATATTTCTGGCAGTTGGTCTCGATGCAGGAGAAGATGAAGACCATCGAGGCTGTAGATACCCTGTTGGCCGGTATTCACAAAGATGTAGATGTGGCTGTGCGTGCTGGTTTGATCATGCCCAACGACTTGCTGCAGGTACAGCTACGTCAGAACGACATCCAAAGTCAGCGACTGAAACTGAATAACGGCATCTCCATTGTCCGTCTGTTGTTGTCGCAGTATTGTGGCCTGCGAGATACATCATTCGTCATATCTTATCAGTCCGACGTTACTTCACCACTGGTTTCCAAACAAGACCATCGTCAGGCACTATTGGGAACTGCAGAATATCAGCTGCTTGACAAGCAGGTGGAAGCTGCTAATCTACAAAAGAAACTGGCCGTTGGTCAGAACCTGCCATCAGTTGCTGTCGGCGCAGGCTATAACTACCACAATATGCTTAATAATAATCACTCGTTCGGGATGGTGTTTGCTACCGTTAGTGTGCCCATCTCCGACTGGTGGGGCGGTTCTCATACCATCAAGCGCCGCAAGATAGAGCACCAGAAAGCTGTAGAACAGTTAGAGGATAATGCCCAACAGCTACAGATCCGTATGCAAAATGCCTGGAATGGGTTGGAAGAGTCGTATCAACAGTTACTCCTAGCTCAGCATAGTATCGAACAGTCTGAGGAAAACCTGCGCCTTAATCGCAACTATTACAAAGCAGGTATCTCTAAGACGAGCGACTTACTCGAAGCTCAGATGCTCTATCAGCAATCTCTCGACCGCCGTACAGATGCCTATGCGGATATGCAACTACGGCTTTTAGAATACAAACAAGCAACAGGACAAAAATAAAACAACTATGAAAAGATTCTATTATTTTCTGACGTGCTTACTGCTAAGCACCCATGGTTTTTCTACGGAAAGACTTTCTGGCTTCTGGTATGGACTCTATTGCGGGTCACCTGTGACCGTGTCTTTCACTGACAAACTCCAGTTGGCTGCTGAGTCATTTTCTTCTATGAATATGACTTGCAGCTATTCACTATCAGGTAATGGCAGAATTTCTGTATCTGATGTCGGACCCGGAATGGCGGGCGAAGGACTCTATACGATCAAGGATGGAACACTTGATCTGTTATTAGTCTTTGGCGCTGCAGGACAAGTCAAGCCTCTCCAATCCTTTGCCGACGGTGAAGGAAATCCTGCTGCTACGCACCTGACTCTCTCACGTGACAAAGCGGTCATAGACAAAGCTACTGCTCCCGTTCAGGTTCCTGCAAAAGCTCATATAGCCTTTGAACGCAACAGACGTTTGGGAGTAGGAATCAATCTCAACGCAGTACTGGATGGCAACTCCAACGGCACCCCTTTAAAAGCTGGAAGCATCAAAGGTATTGCCGATGCAGGTTTCCAAAGCATACGCATTCCCATCCGCTGGGCCGACCATGTTTCCAAAGAGGCTCCTTATACCATCGATCCAGATTTCTTCGAGGCTGTGGATAACATCGTGAAAGAATGTTTGCATAATGACTTAGCTGTCATTTTAGATAATCACTACTATCCCGGTTTGTCATTTAATCTTGGACCTCAGGATTTGGAAACAGAGCCCAACATTGAGCGGCTTTGTAGTATATGGAACCAGATTTCAGCTCATTATAAAGATTATCCTGACCAGAATGTCTTTTTTGAATTGATGAACGAACCAAGTCTTGCATTAGCTCCTGCTCTGTGGAATAGAGTGGTGGCAAGGGTTACTCGGATTATCCGTGAGCAGAACTCTGGAAAGACTATTCTAGTTGGCACCCCTAGTCTGGGGCAACACTGGACTATCGGCCTATTGGAATTTCCCGACGACTGGAATATGATTGTGGATGCACATTATTATTTGCCACAGACGTTTACCCATCAAGGACTCTCATATGCTATGGCAGGGAATCTGCACGACATTCCTTGGATGGGAACAGAGGCCGACAAATCTCCAATAGAACATGATTTTTCTTTCCTTGCCCGTTGGAGCCAGCGTACAGGACGCCCAGTCTGCATCGGAGAATACGGTGTTTGCGCCAATGCCGATGATGCATCCCGTACTCGTTACGTAGCTTTCATCCGCAGTCTTATTGAGCAGTATGGGATGAGTTCACACTACTGGACTTACCACCGTGATATCTTCCAGGCCTTTGACGAACAGACTGGGCAGTGGAATGACTCCTTGTTGAAGGCGCTGAACCTCCCGGCACGTAAAGAAGAAAAGGGAAGTTTTCAGGCAAGCCAGTTCTTGAATCCCGATTTGAAGTATGCTCCTTCAGTACGCTGGTGGTGGCCAGGAAATGACGTAGACAACACGGAACTCAAGAGAGAGCTAGAGCTGTTCGCTTCTAACCATATCGGTGGCGTGGAAATTCAGCCTTTTGCCTTGGTTGTTCCTATGCCGGAAGAAAGAGTCGGAGCTATCATGAGTTTCGATTCGGATGCTTATTACGAGCATCTTTCTACCGTGATGGCAACAGCCGCCAAACTTGGCATGACCGTAGATATGACCAACGGCAGCGGGTGGCCTGCAGCTTCGCCCGCCATTACTGAAGCCGAAGAGAATCGTTCACTACAATTTGGCTTGACCATTATTCCAGAAACAGGAGGCACCGTCGCCATTCCCCGTTCTAAGAGAAAGGATAGCAAATTTGCCACCTTGATAGGGCTGTTGGAAGCGCAGGTAAAGGAAAACGAAAATGGTCCTTGGCAGATTAAAGATGTGAAAGAACTTCCCCATACCGATACGACGGTCACCTTCTCACCAGCAAAAGTAGAGAAAGGATGGCAGAGAAGTCTGATTGCCCTCTGGTCAGTTCCATCACAGGAAATAAATATGATTACCGCACGACCTGACGGCGGTAAAGTGATTGACCATTTCGACTCTATTGTAGTCCAAAAGACCTACGATCATTACTTCGGAGCACGTTCAGGTCTAACTCCCTTCTACGGAAAACCTTTCCGTTCTATCTTCAACGACAGCTATGAGTTCAAGGTTGATCGTCACATAACAGCCGATTTCAGAGATGTATTCCTGCATAACCGAGGATATGATCCGTTACCCTGGATGCCAGCCAACATCTGGTATGGTTATAACAACATGTATGACCCCGGGAAAAAATATGCTGAATTCAGTTTTGACGATGTGGACACCCGTCTCCGTTACGATTATGATTTAACCGTAAGCGATTTAGTAAGAATGCATCTGCTCAAAGGTTCTTCCCACTGGACAAAAGAGCGCGGCTTGCTGCATAAGACTCAACCATACGGTCTTCCTATGGACTATATGGGGGCTGCAGGGGATGCGGATATTCCAGAAACAGAAAATATGATCTTTGGTGGCGGTAGTGAAGGAGGTTTAAAAATGATTTCCTCTGGGGCTATGTTGTACAACAAACCACTTGTCAGCGCAGAATCCGGAGTCCATATCAACCGAGCCTTGATGGTTACGCCCCAAAAATTACGTTCCACTGCCGACAAACTCCTTTCCTGCGGTGTCAATCAAATTATCTGGCATGGTTCCCCTTACAAATATGAAGTTGGGGGCATTCCCTGGCAACCCTTCTATAATTCCATGATTGGAGTTAATTTCTCATCTGACCTATATGAAGAAAACGTCTTCTGGAACGAACTGGCAGATGTGAATCAATATGTACAGCGTGCTCAGTACTTGATGCGCAAAGGAAAGGCCGAAGCCGACATCCTGGTATATTATCCGTTCTTGGAATACAGCAGCAGTGTTAAGAATCCAGAGGAAATTCTCTATTACGGAATGCTTCCAGAGACAGAACCTGGGGCTGACAACGAGCAGAAAGTATCGGAAGATGCTGTGAGCAAATGGCAGAGCGCCGTATGGCCTATATTGAACGAATTAGAAAGACGTGGACTCACCTGGTCATGGGTCAATGACGAATCCCTGCAGGAGATGACGGCAACTCCTGACGGACGCTTGCATATCCGTGGCAACAGCTACGGGGGACTTGTCCTGTTTAATCTTCCTTGGATTCAAATGCAAACAGCCCAGAACCTCCAGCAGCAATCTACTGCTAATCTGCTGATTATTGGTGACCTGCCAGTCAAACAGCCTTCCTTCAAGGATTATGCGAAGAACGATAAAGAAACAGCTAAGCTGATGAAGAAAGTGGCGTCTGGGAAACATGTCTGCAACAGCATTCACAATTGGGTGGTTTCAACCCCTCTGACAACGTTGGCTGGAGGAGAACGGGTCAGGACAGCCCGTCGTCGAATTTCTGACAATGAACTGGTTCAACTCTATTGGAACGTAGATAACCGTTGGAAGGAAATCAGCATTCAGGCCGTCGCTGCTCCCTATGCCTACTGGTTCGATGCTGAAGACGGGAGTGTGACAACTGTCGATAGAACATCTTCCGGTGAAATCAAAGGCATGCTTCCTCCGCTTTCAACTCGCTTCCTTTATATCACTAATTCCCCCATTCAGGAAGCGAAGGCTCCCCAGCCTACTCCGTCTACCACCAAGGATTCCAAGACCATTGAATGGGGACAATGGGCGCTGCAAATTGGAGAACAAATCATCCGCGACGCTCAACTGGCAGACTGGCGGAATATTCCGCAGCTGGCCGACTCCTGCGGTGAATCTGTTTACACCACCCGATTCTCACTGGAAAAGACCGCCACAAAGTATGTGCTCGATTTAGGAGATGTCTACTACACAGCAGAAGTGTATATAAACGGAAAGGCTGTTGGAAAACGTAGCTGGAAACCGTTCAGGTTCGACATTACAGACTATGTACAAAGTGGTGAGAATGCTATTGAAATCCGCGTGAAGGCATCTGATTATAATACGAAGGTTCTACGTGGTCGTGAGGGCGATGCCACATTCTCCTCGATTGCGAACTCAGGGCGAATAGCCAATGGACTGAAAGGTCCGGTGCAGATATTTGCTGAGTGATTGCTATAAAATTGTATGTCTTTTAAAACAAAATGCTCAAAAATTGTACAGTATTGAGATTTTATACTTCTATATAATTAACCTATTATATATTTACTGCCAGGAATCTGCGAGATGAGTTTCGTTGTTACTGCACAACATAGGAACGTGATTGGTGTATCCATCTGCATACCGGGCACAGCCTTCCACCAGAAACTCCATGCGGTAAACAGACCGCCTACTACGAAGCAGATTGCCCCAACGGTCAACTTCTTCTGCTGACTCCACTTCATGTGCACACGGATATAGTGAGCCAATACGAGATAGCCTAAATAACCAGAGCTATCGCTGCACAGACTTCGGCCCAATTTAATGTTACAATCCACAACATGAGAAATATCAAATAAAAAAAAAAGCGGCGCAGATGTTTGCAGATTCTAAAATCTGCATCAATTCATAGATTGCTCTTAGCGATATTTGTCAAACAATTTAACAAACCAGTACATCCGTGCCATTTTTTCTAATTTCTGCACACAGGCCGTGAGGCTGAATGCCATTAATACCGTGCAAATAACTGTAATCAGTTTCATATTGTCTTCTATTTACTTGTTCTTTGCTGCCTTTACCCATACAGGCTCTTCACTCATGGCTGGCTTGTTGACTGCCATCACACCTGAGAGGTTGTGGGGCACGTATGGCTCTTCTAGATAGCGGATGTCATCGGCGGTCAGACGGACATCAAGCGACTTTACGGCACCTTCGATATGGTGCAGCTTGGTGGCTCCCACAATGGGTGACTCCACCTTGGTCAGCAACCAGGCAAGGGAAATCTGAGTCATCTCCACATCATAGCGATTGGCCAGTTCCACTACGCGATTCACGATGCGGTTGTCCTGCTCAGCGGTGGCATCGTATTTGAAGTGCATGAACGAGTCTTCGGCCTGTCGCTTCGAAGTCTCGCCCGGACGCTTGGCCAACTTGCCTGATGCCAGTGCGCTGTATGGGGTCATGGCAATGCTCTCTTCGCGGCAGAACGGGAACATCTCGCGCTCTTCCTCACGCATAATCAGGTTGTAGTGGTTCTGCACACTTATGAATTTTGCCCAACCGTTTTTCTCGGCCATCGCGTTCATCTTCGCCACCTGATAGGCGTAGGCATTGGCGATGCCGATATACCGTGCCTTGCCTGCACGCACGGCCTCGTTCATGCCATCCAGAATTTCCTCTGCCGGTGTCTTGTAGTCCCAGATGTGATAGATGTACAAGTCCACATAGTCCATGCCGAGGTGCTGCAGGCTGCTGTCGATGTTGCTCAGTACATGCTGCCGACCATCGATGCCGTTCGTGATTTCCTCCTCTGTGCGAGGCAGGAACTTCGTGGCCACCACCACGTCTTCGCGGCGTGCCATATCCTTCAGCGCCCTGCCCACGAACTGCTCCGAAGTGCCCAGCTGATAGGCTATCGCCGTGTCGAAGAAGTTCACGCCGAGGTCGAGTGACCGACGAATGATTTCGCGTGTCGGCTCTTCGTCAATCGTCCACGAGTGCTGTCCGATACTGGCATCTCCAAAGCCCATGCAGCCGAGGCAAATGCGCGACACGTTGAGGTCTGAGTTTCCAAGTTTTACGTATTCCATTATTATATCTTATTTCAGTTTGTTATACACTTCGTCAGTCACAGGCTCAAGCCACTCATTCGAGGCTCCTTCCTGAGCATCACGGTGATAAGTAAGGTGTTGGAACCATGAATCTTTGGCGGCTCCGTGCCAGTGTTTTACCTCTGCAGGAATGGCGATGACTATGCCAGGAGTCATCTCGACGGCATCCTTGCCCCATTCCTGATACCAGCCACGACCACTGACACAGATGAGTACTTGTACTGCTTTGTGGTGGATATGCCAGTTGTTACGACAGCGAGGCTCGAAGGTAACGTTTATAACACCACCGCCAACGTCAGCCAGATAACTCTGACCGATGAAATACTTGCCGTAAGGGTTCGGTTCGCCTTTCGGCCATTTGCTGCGCAAGGTATACCCCTCGCTGTCGAGCCAGGCACAGAGTTCATCAACCAGTTCCTGACTATTGCCCATGTTCACGGCTCCCTGCTTGTGGGCAGCCAACTGTGGAACAACACCTTCGAGACCACTCAGGGCAGCAACGGTCACTATCTCGCGGTCGGCAGCAGAGAGTTGGTCGCTGGCGAAGATGTCACCGAAGAGGTGCGACTTTAGATAGTAGTCATCCTGCGGACAGAAGTGGTAATCGAAAGAACGGCCAGAGAGTTTCGTCTGCACCTCTGTACCTTGCTTCAGAGCTTTTGCAGCGTCATCCCATATTTCAGGACGTTTCCAAGACTTTCCTTCCTGCCATGAGGGCTGTTTGTTGGCTTTGCCTTCGTCCGTCACGACTCGACCATCTTCGAGCAAGCTCGGATGGCTCTCGCTGCTCCGTCCGTTATCCAACACCTTATTTAGAACGCCTAATGCATTCAGCGAGCGTGGAAAGCCCGTGTAGGCATAGAGCTGTGAAAAAGCCTCCTTCAGTTCATTGATAGTCACGCCGTTGTCGAGTGCCATCTTCACGGCAGGCTCCAACCGTTCTAAATCACCCTGTGCCATCAGGCAGGCACATGCTGCCAATCCCTTTTGTCTTTCGGTCATCGTCTGACCTTGTATTGTCGCCATAGTCATTACTGCTATTATAAATGTTACTATTCTTTTCATCTGATAATCTTAACTTTGTTGAACTTGCTCACGTTCGGAAATAAAAATGAATTTTCATATATTCCGTTTTATTTAACTCTCTTGAAAATTCTGCTCATCGTCTCAGTGGCAAGCGGTGCGAGGTCTTGCAGTTTCAGTGACTTCACCATGTGGAGTGTGCCCTGCTTGTATTTCTGGAAGTGCGCGGTCTGGATGTGGTGCTGATAAGCCTGTTGCGAAGCGTAGATTTCAAGGATTCTTATTTGAGTGCTATCCTCCTTCATCTGATTTGGGAAGAGACAGAGCACACCGGGCTCTTCGGCCAAGCTCTTCTGCTGAATCTCTATTGCAGCAGTGAGATAGGCTTCGAGGTGTTCAGGATGTACTTCTATCTCGGCAATGCGAACGAGCATCGTATCTTCATGCTTTTTCACTGTCGGTTTGTCGGAGGACAGTCCCAACAGCCATTCGGCATTCTTGTGGAGAATCATCTCGCGATACGCTGCAAGATCTGGCTCAGTAATCAGGTACTGTTGCATGCGCTGGAGGCTCTGGGTGAGCACCTGCGGGGCGACGTAGGGATAGTCGGAACCATAGAGCAGATGGTCGGGCGTGGTGATGGTGAGCAACATGCGGATGACCTCTGGCGAGTGGGCACCGGCGAGGTCGTAGTAAAGGGCTGCGAGGTTGGCTTCCCAGTCGATGTCGCCCACAAGTTTATTTGCATGCATCACGGGGGTGAGCGATTTCATCCTTGGAACCATCAGCGGCAGATAGGCTCCGCAATGCGGCACTACCACCTTGACGTTGGGGTAGCGAGCCAGCACATTACGACTGATCATATTCGACACGGCACGGGTGGTCTCTGAGAGATATTCCTGCATAGCGAGGGGTGTCTGCTGCATCACCTGTTTGTTGACGGGGTCTGGACGATGGGGATGTAGGATGACAACGGCCTTCCGCTCATTGAGGAACGAGAAGAGGGGGTCGAGTTCTGGTGCTCCGAGATACTGACCACCTACATTCGTTGCCAGTTTGATACCGTCGGCACCCAGTACATCCAGAGCATAGCGGGCTTCCTCGATGGCTGCATCTACATCGGGTAGTGGCAGAGCTGCACAGAAGCGGAATCTGTCAGGGTGCTCGTATTTCAGTTTGGCTGCTGCCTCGTTGGTGGCACGTACAACCTTCGCAGATGTCGGCTGAGGAGCCGCTAATGTCAAGACTGATGTATGAATACCCGCTTCGTCCATCCACTTTAATTGCGCTTCTGCGTCCCACTTCGGAAGAGGGAATCCCTCGTCAAATAGTCTTCCCTCCTTGTCGAGGGCAGACACAAACTCAGGTGTGATGATATGCGAGTGCATATCAATCACGCCCTGAGCCTGCATCATCGTTGCAAACAGCGTTGCTATAATCGTTGTCCTTATTCTCATAAAAGTACTATCTTTTTTTATTTCTCATCTCCCTTTGGAGGGGTTGGGGGAGGCTATTCCATTGAGTGTTCCCAACCTCCGCGAGTATCAATACCTGTAGCATCTGCGAGAGCTTCGAGGCGTGCAACTTCCTCTGAGGTCAACTGAATCTTAGCAGCCTCGGCAGCCTCGATGACGTGACGCTCTTTGGTGGCTCCGATAATGGGCTGTGTTCCCTTGGCGATAGCCCAGGCGATGCCGATCTGCGAGCACGATGCGCCGTACTTCTTGCCGATGGTGGTCATCTCATTAGTGAGGGCTTCAAGCTGTTCCAGCACGGGGTTATACTTCTTACCTCGGTCGCTCTCTGCGGGCAACGGGTTCTCCTTATTATATTTACCTGAGAGTGCACCCTGTTCCAGCACCATGTAGGCCCAGAACTCGATGCCGTTCTCCTTGCAGTAGTCCAGCACACCACCTTTCTCACTCGAACGATAGAGCAGCGAGAAGTGGTTTTGCACGGCAGAAACCTTAAAGCCTTCCTCGGCGAGAATCTCATTGGCACGACGAATCTCTGCGATGTTATGGTTCGACACGCCTACGCGCTTCACCTTGCCTGACTGCAGCAGGGGAATCAGTCCTGGTGTCCAACGCTCCACGTCCATCGGATTGTGAATCCAATACATGTCGATGTATTCGATGCCCATGCGCTCCATTGAGGCCAGAGCCATTTTCTCAACGCTATTTTCATAAACCTCTGCCAGCTGCGGGGTAAACTTAGTTGAAACCTCCACATCCTCGCGCTTCTTGCCAGCTACAAACGAGCCAAGAATCTTCTCCGACTCGCCCATACCATACACGGTAGCTGTGTCCCAGAGGTTTAGTCCGTTCTTCATAGCCGCGTCGAATACGGGCTTCAAGTTCTCTACGTCGGTCTTGCTGCCGAATACTGCGTCTCCTCCAAATGCTCCTGCGCCCCAGGCCCAGGTTCCTAATGCGATCTTTGCCATAGTTTTCTAATTGTTTTGATTTGATGGTGCAAAGGTACGGGGATTTTTGCAACTTCTGCCTAACTGATTTACTGATAAATCAACCCAAATTACGGATTCTACCAATTTTACATCTTTGTCTCGCAAAAAATGTGTATCTTTGTACCCGAAATGAAGCAAAGTTTGAATGTTGAGTCAGTTAACGACTACGCTCGCTATGTCGGAGCAGAGGAGTTGCATCCGCTCGTCTCGATTATACATTACGACGAGCTGGAGCACTGTCGCCATTCGCTGAACAACTATCAGGTGTACGGTGTGTTCTTGTTGCAGGAAAGCCCTTACACCATTACATACGGGCAGGGTCACTATAGCCACAGTTCTGGTTCGTTGCTCTGCGTGGCTCCAGGGCAGACGGGAGGTGTGAGCGACAATGGTGAGATTATACATATTAAAGGATGGGTACTACTGTTCTCGCCTGAACTGCTTCACGGCACAGACCTCGGACGACGCATAGATGACTATCATTTCTTCTCCTACTATGAAAGCGAGTCGTTGCATCCTACGCCAGAAGAACAAAGAACGATAGAAGTTTGCTTTAAGATGATTCGCAATGAACTGCGTTCTAAACCAGACAACGAGCATCTGCGCCGCATCATCATCGCCTACCTCGAACTGATACTGGAGTATTGCGCTGGATTCTATGAGCGTCAATTCAAGACTGAGATTACAGCTGACAACGACCTTCTGAAACGCTTCGATGATTTACTGAAACACTATTACAGCGAAGGACGGCAGCGCAAGCTCGGCCTGCCCACCGTCCGCTATTGTGCTCAGGAACTGTTCCTTTCGCCTAACTACTTCGGCGACCTTATCCGTCAGGCTACAGGCGAGACAGCCACAGCCATCATCCGCAACTTCGTGATGCAACGAGCCACCGCCTATTTGCACGACGGAAAAACCATCTCAGAAACTTCTGAACTCCTCGGCTTTGAATATCCGCAACATTTTACTCGTGTATTCAAAAAACACTTCGGTCTCACTCCCAGCGAGTTTTTAAGGAAGTCACAAAGATCTACGGCATCGACCTTATGAATTCTTTTTATAGCTCTGTACGGCCCAACAACCCATCAGCGTACCGATGCCAGCAAGGGCTAAGACCTGATGGGCAGTTTCGTGCAGCCCACCACCACGGATGAAGACGGTGCGGATGGCATCAATGAAGTAGTGCATGGGGTTGATATAGGTGGTAAGATACGCCCACTGGGGCATGGATCGCGTAGGGGTGAAAAGTCCCGACAGCAACATGATGCTCACCACAAAGAACCACATCACGAACATGGCCTGCTGCATGGTGTCGGAGTAGTTGGACACGATGAGTCCGAAAGAAGAGAAGAACAGCGCCAGCAGCATAGCAAGCACATAGATGAGCCACACGGGACCAGCAGGTGTGATGCCATAAACGAACCACGCCAACAACAAGCACACGGTGATGACAAACAGCGCAATGAGCCAGTAAGGGATAAGTTTGGCGAGGATGAACGACCACTTGGAAACGGGCGTAACGTTGATCTGTTCGATGGTGCCTGCCTCTTTCTCGCCAACGATGTTGAGTGTGGGCAGAAAGCCTGTCATCAGCATCATCACAATGGCAAAGAGGGCCGGAATCATGAAGAGTTTGTAGTTCTGACCTTTGTTGTATAAGGTGAGAGGCGTGATGTTTGATGTGTGATGTGTGACGTTTGAGGTGACTATCTGGCTCAGATAGGCGCTACCCATTGAGCCTTTGGTGCCGTTGACGGCATTGGCTGCAATGAGATACTTGCCACCGCGAATCTCGAGGATGACATCGGCCCTACCCTTCTCAATGTCCTTCATCGCTTCAGCGTAGGTGGCCTTCTGTCCACCGAAGATGAAATAATTAGAGGCAGCAATCTGCTGTACCAACCGCTGCGACTCCACGGTGTGGTCTATGTCAACCACATCTACCACGATGTTCTTCACTTCCATCTGCATCACCCACGGCATGACGCACATGATGACGATGGGGAACATGATGATGAGTTTGGGAAGAAACGCATTTCGGCGTATCTGCAGGAACTCTTTTTGTATGAGATATTTTATCATAATTGAGAATTCTTACCACCTCAGTCTTACATCAAACTTCTTCAGGGCGATGGCGAGCAACACTACCGTCATACCAGCCAGCACAGCTACCTCGCGAGCCACTTCGCCAAAACCTACACCCATAATCATCAGCTTGCGCATAGCCTCGATATAGTAGCGTGGTGGAACCACAGCAGCCAGCCATTGCAGCACTTGAGGCATCGACTCTACTGGAAACAGCATGCCCGACAGCATCACCACAGGCATGAGCAGTACCATAGCCGACATCAACAGTGCCACGAGTTGCGTCTGTGCCACGTTGGAGATGAGCAGTCCTAACGAGAGCGCCAGCAGAATATAGAGGGTGCTCACAGCCAGAATCCAGAACAGCGAACCAGCAAGGGGCACTCCCAGCACGAAACGCGCCATCAGGAGGATGGTGATGAGGATGGCGAAGGCCAGCACCAGATAGGGCACCGCCTTGGCAATGATTACCATCAGGGGCTTAACGGGTGATACTAACAGTATCTCCATCGTACCTTTCTCTTTCTCGCGGACAATCGATATCGAGGTCATCATGGCACAGATGAGCATCAGCAGCATACCCATGATGGCAGGAACGAAGTTATAGGCAGAACGCATCTGGGGATTATGAAGCATCTTGGAGTTTACCATACTACCCTGCATGTTTGCCAGCACGCCCTGCGCATAGTTCGTCCACTGCGTTGCCATATTGGGGTCGCTGCCGTCAACCATCATCTGCATAACACGATTCTGTGTGAACACCAGCGCCATATCGGCCTGCTGACTGCGGATGAGCCGTTCGGCCTCCTGTGGGGTGTTCACCGTCTGCGTGATAATGAAGTATTCCGATTGTGCCAGTCGTTCTACGGCCTGCTGCGTACGGGGCGACATCTCAGAGGTGACCAACACCGTGCGCACATTTTTTACATCGGTGGTGATGGCGAAGCCGAAGAGCAGCATCATCACCACAGGCATTCCGAAGAGTATCAGCATCGTACGCTTGTCGCGCAAAATATGCTTGGTTTCCTTGATTACAAATGCTATAAACTGTTTCATTTCTCTAAAATCTAAACGCTCAACTGTCACTACGGGTGGCCTGACGGGCCAGATAGGTAAACACATGGTCCATATCGGGCTGGTGGAAACACTGTTTCAGTTCATCGGGTGTGCCGAGGGCGCTGATTTTCCCGTCCACCATGATAGAGATGCGGTCGCAATACTCTGCCTCGTCCATGTAGTGGGTAGTCACGAAGACGGTGATGCCGCGACGAGCAGCGTCGTAGATGAGTTCCCAGAACTGGCGGCGTGTGGCGGGATCAACACCTCCCGTTGGTTCGTCGAGGAACACCACGCCCGGCTCGTGGAAGATAGAGACGGAGAAGGCCAGCTTCTGTTTCCAACCCAATGGCAGCGAGCCAACGAGGTCGTTCTTGTGCTCCGTGAACTTCAGGCGTTCCATGAGTTCATCGGTCTTGCGACGAATCTCATCGTCCTTCATGCCATAGATGCCAGCAAAGAGACGGATATTCTCGGCAACGGTCAAGTCTTCGTAGAGCGAGAACCGCTGCGACATATAGCCTATATGCTTCTTAATTTGTTCATATTCCGTACGGATGTCGAAACCTACCACTCTACCCGTTCCACTGGTGGGCTGGTTCAGGCCTGTCAGCATGTGCATCGCCGTCGTCTTACCTGCACCGTTGGCACCCAGAAATCCGAATATCTCGCCCCTTTTTACACTGAACGAGATGTCGTCAACTGCATGGAAATCGCCAAAGGCTTTTACCAGATGTTCTACTTCAATGACATTCTCCGACTCTTCACTCTTATCTTTTAACTCTTCACTCTTATCTATGCCTGGCGGATTGAAGATACTGGCAAACTGAGAGAGAATATCATCGGGAGTGCCAATGCCGCGCACCTGCCCCTGATCCAGAAAAGCGACGCGTTCACAGCAACGAACTTCATCAAGATAAGGCGTTGAAGCCAAGATCGTTATTCCTTGTTCCTTCAACATAAGCAGCATCTCCCACAGCTCCTTACGGCTCACGGGGTCAACACCCGTGGTGGGCTCGTCGAGGAAGAGTACACTGGGGTGGTGTACCAATGCACACGAGAGCGCCAGCTTCTGCTTCATACCGCCCGAGAGTGCTCCTGCCTTGCGATCTTTGAAGCGTTCTATCTGCGAGTATATGGCTTTGATACTATCGTAACCTTCATCAACAGTCGTTCCGAAAAGCGTGGCAAAGAAGTTCAGGTTCTCCTCGATAGTGAGATCTTGGTATAGCGAGAACTTGCCCGGCATATAGCCCACTCGGGAGCGCACCTCGCGCATCTGTTTCACCACATCGTAGCCATCTACAGTCGCCGTGCCTGCATCGGGCAGCAACAGCGAACAGAGGATGCGAAACATCGATGTCTTGCCGGCACCATCGGGACCTATCAGTCCGAACACCTCGCCCTTGCCGACAGCAAACGACACATCGCTGAGTGCCTGCACCCGCCCGTACGACTTTGATACGTTATTAACAACAATAGCATCCATAGCGGTAGCAAATTATTCACTTTTCATGTAATTTCACCTCGCCGTACATACCAATCTTCACGAATCCATCATTTTTGATAGCCACCTTGACGGCATACACCAGGTCGGCTCGCTCATCGTCGGTGAGGATGGTCTTGGGTGTAAACTCCGAACGAGATGATATCCAGCTGATCGTACCTGCATACTCCTTGCGCTGCCCGTCACCATAGTTAGCAAATACCTTTACCTTCTGTCCAATCTTGAGATTCTGCAACTGAGCAGAAGTAACATAGGCACGCAGTTTCATTGACTCGGTATCGGCTATCTTAAATAATGGTTTTCCAACACTCACGAACTCACCACGCTCCACATATTTCTCGAGCACCGTACCCTTGATGGGAGTCATGATGTGACACTTACGCAGCATGTCCTGTAACAGTGCTTTCTGAACCTCAGCAGTCGAAAGTTGAGAGTTGAGAGTTGAGAGTTGAGTGTTGAGCGATGATATCTGCGCATCCAACTGTTTTTGCAGCACCTTCACCTGGTTCGTGGCATCGTCGAGCATCTTCGAGGGGGCAGCCCCGTCGGCCACCAGTTCGCGGTAGCGCTGCTCGTCCTGCTTGGCCTTAGCCAACTGCTGGCGTGTGGCAGCTATCTGACGTTCCATATCGGGTTTCTGACTCTGATACACCGCTTTGGTGGCATCCGTCTGCTGAATCTTCAACCACGTCTGCGTGGTGTCAATGAGTCCTACCTCTCGAGCTGCCTCCATCTTGTCGCCCTCGTTCACGTCAAACGACAGCAATGCCCCACTCTGTTCGGCAAACACGGTCGTCCCGGTTGCCTCAAACGTACCCGTTGCATCGTATTCTTTCTCGTTGCTTCCGCAGGCTGTCATCATCAGCGCCACACCTGCCAATACATATATTTTTTTCATATACTTATTGATTTGTCGTGTATTTGTTGTCGTATATCTCTTTCAGCATTTCTATCTCGTGTACCGACTGTTGCACACAGGCAGCATGCTCCTGATTGATCTCGCGCACCAGGTCATTCACGTCGATGATGCCGTGTGCCAGCTTCGACTCTGCCGCTTTTCTCACAGCCTGTCGCAGCGCGATAATCTCGCCGTCTTGGACCATCAGTTTCTGGTAGCGTGCGATGTTCTCGTGCTGCTGAATCTGTTCCAAGTTGTTATTAAAGAGGAACACCTCACGATTGTTATCCGTCATATCACGCTGCAACTGCAGTTTTGCCTTGTCGTTCTTGCGGGTATAGAGGGCACCAATGTTCCATGTAACCCGTGCACCGACGATCCCGTTCAGGCTCCATTTATGGCGCATCATGTCCTCAAACATATTCAGACCTGGATAACCATAAAATCCCTGAGCAAACAAACCCACTTTCGGCATCAGCGCAGCGTTCAGCGCCTTCTCCTGTGCATTCAGCACACTGATCTGTGCATCCATCGCCTTCAGTTCCGGGCGACGGTTTTCAGCCATCATACCTCCGCCATCAGCCTTCACCAGTGGTTTCCGTACCTCCGTCACCTCCATCCCACAGAATGTACTCAGCAGGCGCTGTAACATCTGCTTCTGCGATGCCAGTTCGGTGGCTTTCTGTACTGCATTGAGTCGCTCCGCTTTCACATTCTGCAGGTCGCTCTCGGCTGCTGTTCCCCGCCTGGTCATCGACTCCAGTTTGCGTTCGTTGCCTGCCAACAATGTCTGTAGGTCATTGTTCAACTTGATTTGTTCGTCAATCAGCAACAAACTGAAATACATCTCATTCACACGCTTGCGAACATTATAAATATTGACTTCGTTCTGTGCCGCCTGCACCTTGCCCTGTTCACGGGCTATACGCTTCTGACTGCCTATGACACCACCGTCGTAGATAGTCTGCTGCACATCGATACCCACTCGGTACTGATCCTTCGTCAGTCCTCTCATGTCGATGCCCATACCGCTCATCATCGCTTTCATCTCACTGGGCCACGCCGTCACATCACTCTGGTAGGTGGCTTGTGCGGTTGCCGACACTTGCGGTAGCCATCCCTTCTGGATATTGGCTACCGTCAGCTGGGTGGTCTTCTCGACAAGTCCATACTGCTGTATCAACGGATAATTCTTCTCTGCTGCCTGCTGACACTCTTCCAGCGTCTGCCCCTGTACCAGCATGGGCAACATCGTCAAAGCTAAAAACAATTTCTTCATATCATCTTTTGTCATTGAATTCCGGATGCAAAAGTACGATGTTTTTTTCATCGTGGTGTTATCTGTAAGAATGGGGAAATGTTCTTTTTGTTCGATTTATACATAAACAGAGCATTGTTTCGCGGAAAATGATTATCTTTGCCAACAAAAAAGGACGTATTATGAACAGACAACCGCAACTGATGGATGCCACACGAATGCGCGACATTCTCACACCACACCTCTCGCAAATGCGCGAGCATATATTCATGAATAGCGAACTGGCAATGGTTCGCGGCGACAGCACGGTGTTCAGTCTGCTGATGCGCCAAAAGCCACCTTTTACCATCAATGATCACCGTTTGGGCATCATCATGAACGGCGAGGCTGAAATTACCATCAACCTGCAAGACCGCCACCTTACGAGCGGCACACTCGTCTATATCGGTCCTGGCACCATCATCCACCCCAAGCGTCTGTCGCCTGACCTCCGCATCTTCGGAATGGGACTTTTTTCTAACTTCCCCATGCCCTTTGCACAGGGACAGATGCCGTCGGCCTTCAACGGGCAGGTGCGCGACTTCCAGTTACTTGTCAGCGAAGAGAATATCGCTACTGCCACACATATTATGGACGCCATCTGGCAAACGATTCATGCCACTGACGACTATCATCGTCCCACCGTCACAGCCCTCGTAGCAGCCCAGATGCACCACTACAACCAGCTGTTCCAGCAGCAGATCGACCAACAGACCAGCAGTCGCTCGCGCGAGCAGACCATCTTCGATCGCTTCCTCCAACTGGTTACCCAACACTGTGCCGAACATCATCAGATAGGATACTATGCCGACCGCATGTGCCTCACCGAGCGTTATCTGAGTACCGTAATCCGCCAAACCAGCGGGACCACCGCCAAAGACTGGATTGACTGTGCCTTAATCACTCTCATCAAAATAGAACTTCGCCACACGGATAAGCCTGCGGCCCAGATAGCCGAAGAGATGTATTTTGCCAATCCTTCATTCTTCTCGAAATACTTTCGTCGGCTCACAGGCATGACGCCTGGCGAGTATAAATCTATCAGTTGAGTAACTTTTGTATTGAAAAGTAAATGTGACTCGCTTGCGTCGGAAAAGGCATAAATGAAGATTTCAATAAAGGAGCCTACTCTACTATTAAAATTTGCAAAATGAAATATAATCATTGTACCTGGGAAAATGGTTTTCATCCCAAGTATGCTAATCGTATTGCGTGAGCTGAAGAACACAGTCAAAGAAATGCCAGAGAAGATGCCACCATAAATGCACCCGTAACAGGAATCTAAGTGGTAAGCTCAAATTTGTTTGCTCCCCTCACTGTATGGCGCAATGCACTGAGAAGTTGTTGTGACTCCTGGATCAAATTCAGAAATACAGTCATGCTCTCAATATTTAGTTGCTTGGCTTGCATGTCGTGAATGATGGTCCGTCGATAATCGGAGAACTGTGATTGCAGTTTATCAGCATCACCGCGTATCAACGCCATTGTTTCAGCATGGCAGGCACGATTGATGAGTTGCAATATCTCATTACGCATCTGTATGAACTCTTGGATATATTTGCTTGGCACAGGACTAAAGTTATTGCCTACATGCTCTAAGCATGGCTCACCCATACGCTTCAATCCATAAACCATTTGCGCTAGTGAGTTGATAGTCAGGAAGTACCAAGTGCCCTTCTCTATGCTCAACACAGGGTCTATCCGCCGCTGGGCTATAATCTGTTTGCGTCGCTGACGTTTAATCTTCTTGCGTTGGCTTTCAATCACCGCTGTGGTATGCTTCAGTGTGCGATAATCCTCATAAAAGAAAGCATCGGTCATCGATTTATAAGTTTCTGCTATCAATTGTAGATGGTTTGTGATGGTTAGTGCTACATGTTGTCGAAGCAGCACCCAACATTCTGCTTTATCGCTACTACGAACAATGCGATTAAACAATTCGTCGGTCTCGCTAGTCTTGTTGCTTTTCTCATAGCGCAGGTGGCTTCGGATAAGCAAGAAGATGGCTATAGCGATGGCAGCGGCCATTGCCACAAACGAGCCGAAGAATAGAGTAATGCAGACGAGGAAGCACAACATGAACGCCACACCAGCCGTGATGAACCAACCACCTATGACCGATAGCACACCAGTGATACGGAACACAGCACTTTCGCGACTCCATGCTCGGTCTGCCAGCGAAGCCCCCATGGCCACCATAAAGGTGACGTAGGTGGTAGATAGCGGCAGTTTGAGCGATGTACCCAAGGCCACCAATGCACCTGCAAGCACCAAATTGACTGTTGCACGAATCTCATCGAAGGCGGCTCCCCGCTTCAGCACAGCAGCATCGGCATTAAAACGTGAGTCAATCCATCGAGCTACACCACTCGGCACTAACGTCGTCAGACCGTTGGCAATGCTTCTCGACGAGCGAACCAAGGTCCGTGCGACACCACTCGAACCGAACATCTCGTCGCCCTCATCCTGGCGCGAGAGGTCAACCGAGGTCTTCACCACATTTTGCGCCTTCTTTGAGAAGACCAGTGCGAGCACCATTACCACTCCTGCCGCGACGAGATAGAATGCGGGGGTATGAACACTATGCATCAGCGAACGCATCATATAATTCTGCGCTTCGCCATTGCCGTTAGCCATATAGTCCAGAAATGCCTCTAACCCCGTCAGTGGGACGCCCACGAAGTTCACTAGGTCATTGCCTGCAAATGCCATTGCCAAGGCGAAGGTACCCAACAATACCACAAACTTCAGTACAGGCAGTTTCATGGCGCTCAGCAATGTCATCAGCACAGAGAACACTGCTATGCCGCCGCCAATAATCAACCATGTATTCTGACTGATAGTCTCTTTCACCTCTGGAGTCATCAAAGTACTTCCCTTCAATCCGTTGATAAGCAGGAACCAAACAATTGTCGTCACAGATAGTCCACCAAAGATACCAATCTTTAACGACGATGCTACCAAACTTCCCATCTTGCCCGACTGAGCTGTCGTTCTACCATTCACACGATATGTAAAAGTGAAAACGATGCGTGCCACCCATTGCACCATCATGCCGAGGACAAACGCAATGGCAACACTGAGGAAAATACCAAGGATAACCGAAATGGCTTTCTCTGTGTTCAGCAGATCACCTAATGAGAGTAATGTACCGTCAGCCGCCGTTGCCCCATGGAATATGTGTAACAGGGCTATGGCAAAGGCTCCACCCAGCAGTTCGAAAACCATCGAGACGGTAGTGGATGTCGGCATACCGAGCGTATTAAACACATCGAGTAGTATCACATCGGTCACCATTACAGCCAGGAATACACACATCACGTCGTAGAACGAGAAATACTGTGGCGTCATGATGCCGTGTCGGGCTACGTCCATCATACCATTACTCAGAGAAGCTCCAACAAACACGCCAACAGCAGCTATCGCCACCACCGTTCTGTATCTTGCCACCTTGGCTCCGATAGCTGAGTTCATAAAGTTTACAGCATCATTGCTTACGCCAACCACTAGGTCGAACACCGCAAGCACTATAAGAAATATAACTATTCCTAAAAATAATGTATTCATTTCTATTTAGTTGATTATCAAAATCACGTGTAGTTTAAGCCCTAGATAGTCCAATGAAAACAAATGTGAGAAACAACACAAGGATGACAAACCTCACCCAATTAAAGACTCTCTGAATTCTTTCTGCTTTTTCTATATTCATAAATGACTTTGCCAACCGTTAGTGATTGACATTACAAAAGTAAGCTGAGCATGTTACAAAAACATTTCATTCGTGTGATAGATAGGTTACACGAACGCATACAACAGGATTGTAACACGAGCGTAACAACAGCGTAACAAGATTGTAATAACTACAGATACCTTTTCCATGTATACTACCATTCATCATAAACTCCTGCATAATATCTAACATATGCAGGAGTTTATGAAAACTATGAGTTAACTCGATTGATTTCATGAGTTAACTCAATAGACTTATCGAATTAACTCAATAGACAAAATGAATTAATATACCTAGTTATTTCACCTCAAATCTTCCCATTATTCTAGCAATCCTTTTTTCTTACAATATTGTTTCTTTCATGCCTTGATTTCATCAGTTCAATAGCTTCTTTTCCTGTAAGATGCTCGATATCAAAGCGGATGACCAACATATGGGATAACCCGCATTCTATCTCTTTCTGAAGGTCTTCATCATGATTAGGATTGTAGCGATTACCCAGCATACGGGCCATTGCCAACTTCTCGGTTTCATCTTCCACAATATGGATTCTACCGAATGCTATTACGCTACGGAAGTACGTAGTATATTTTTCAGGCCTTACGTCGTCCTGATCAATGATACAGAAAGACGCCTTTGAACATTTGCGGATAGCATCGATTTTATGTCCTTCCATAGCACTATGGAAGTAAAGTCGACCCGCCTGATACACATAACTGATAGGAACGGCATACGGATAATCATTATCGCCTAGCAATGCCAACGTACCTGATGTGGATTTCTGCAATATAGCGACACTCTCCTCTTCGGGTAGCAGTTGACGCTTGCGCCTCATTTCTCTGAATTCATTCATGATATACCTAATAATTCTATCTCAAAAATAAGCGTGGATCCGCCAGGGATACCAGGCTGCGAAAACTTGCCATAGCCCATTTCAGCAGGGATATACAATTCCCATTTGTCGCCGATGTGCATCTGCTGTATAGCGATAATCCACCCTTCAATAAGGTCGCATAGTCTGCATGCCAATGGCACACCACCACGACTGCTATCGAACTGTTTTCCGTCGATAGTTCTACCTGTATAGTGGGCGGTAATGATATTACGAACCGTTGGTTTCGTGCTGTCTTGATTTCCTTCACCTAGCACCTTATAATAGATGCCTTTAGGCAGTGCTTTCACACCGTCCTCTTTAGCTTTCGCTTCCAACCATTCCTTGTTGGCTTGTATATACTCTCGCTTTGCCATATTTCTTTGTTCAATAGATGTATGATTACTTTTACCATTGCAAATGCTTCATCGGATGACCACCCCACTCGCTATCGTTCACATAGCGAAAACCAACTGAGTTGTAGAGCGACTCGCCTGCAGGATTTCCTTTATCTACGAGCAAGCCCACACAAGGCAGCCCCATCAAGTCGGCCTTCAATTTAGTAGCTTTCAATAGACGCTTAGCGATGCCGTTGCGACGATATTCGGGCAATACAGCTAGCGAATCGAGATAGAGTTCACCAGACTGTGTCTCATCGTCCATGCCCGAATGATCCTTGCCCAAGCGCATTTTAGCCTCAGCAATAAAAGTGCGACGCAATTCGTGCAACCTGCCACCATCATAACTTACAGCAACGCCCACCACTCTACCGTCGGCCACTGCAACCAATGTGTTTAGATAGCTGTACTGCGAATCTTCGCGCATGGCCAGTTCAGTCATCGTTGCATAGAAATCATCCAGTCCGTGGCCTTCTCCACAGAAGTGAAGACAGCACTCGTCTGTCATCGCCATCATGATGAAACGCGCTATGTCAGCAGCTTGCGCCTTTGTTGCTTTTTGTATATCTAAACAACTCATAAACTATCTGCTACTTCGTTAAACTGCACGCAAACGGCTTTGCTGACAGGGATTTCGTGATGGAGCTCAGTTAGCAAGCCTGTCTTCATATCACGACGATATACCTGGATGCAATTACTATCTCTACAGCAACACAACAAGTACTTACCGTTAGGTGTAATATTGAACTGACGAGGATGAGCCCCCGTTGGCTGATAACCGATACGAGTGAGTAGTCCTGTAGCAGTATCCACAGAGAAGATGGCTATACCCTCAGCTTTCAAACGATTGCTGGAATAAAGAAACTTGCCATCTGGACTCAGGTGAACATCGGCACCACCACGAGCACCTACACAATCTGACGTTATTTCCTGAAGCTGCTCCAATCGTCCTTGCGCATAAGCAAATACCGTTACCTTCCCAGAAAGTTCATTCATCAGATAAGCAAAACGCCCATCGTTGCTGAACACCAGATGACGCGGACCAGAGTCGGCACTCACTTTAGCTGCAACGCCATTAGCAATAACCTTTTGCCCCTTCAAGCGGAAAGAGAGAATCCTATCCGCACTGAAGTCTGTGGCCAAAATGTATCCACCATCAGGCGTGAAACATGCACAATGCACATGGGGCACTTCCTGACGAGAGACGTCAGGGCCGCCTGTAGCACCAAGGAATTTGGTACCAAGCGCAGCCTTTTCTCCATTATCGCGAAGGTTAAATACGCTCATGGAGCCACCTGAGTAATTGGCAGTTACAGACACGTTACCATTGCTGGCTACATAGCAAGGATCAGCCCCTTCTGTCTTCTCTGTATTGAGTAATTGTATCCCGCCATTCTTGCTTAGACGAATAATGTTAAGCGCTGCTCTGTCATCGTTAGTCTCGCTGACAACATAAGCCAACTTACCATTATCAGAAATCGTCAAGTATGAAGGATTCTGCAGCTGCAGAGAGTCAAGAAGCGCAGATTCTCCTGTATTCTGATTGAAGCTATAGGAATAAACGCCCCTGCTGCCGCCATCGGTATATGTACCAACCAGCATCATCAAGTTGTCCTGTGCCTTAACTTGACAAGCACAGCCCAACAAAGCAAGCAAAATGATTTTACACCTATTCATATTAGAAGAACTTCACGAAATCATCAAAACTCTTGCGTTCTGGACGAGTGGGCTCCTCAGCTCTATAGCCAAGAGCGATAACAGCCATGATGGTTTCGTTGCCAGGAATAGCAAAAGCCTCTCTCAACTTGTCGGCATCGCGCATACCCATGATTAGCGTATCAAAGCCCATCGCACGTGCCTTCAGAATCAGATAGCAGTCGCTCAAGCCGTTGTCGTAAGCTCCCCAGCCATCACCTACCTCGTTGGTCTGATTACCCTGGAAGAATCCCGACTTGCCACGCTCGAAGGTAGAAACGATAAGTACTGGGGCATTTTTGATACGCTCCTTGTTACCACCCACCATATCCTGAACAGCTGCCAGTTTCTCATCGCTGATAGCTACATAATACTTCGTTGGCTGCTGGTTGGCCCATGATGGTGCATCCTGAACGGCTTTAAGCAGATCGCGTACTTCTGCTTCCGAAATTTTCTTCGTAGCATCGTAGTTACGCACACTTCTACGTGAGGTTAGTACTTCGTCGAACGATGCTGTCTCATTTGCTTCCTTAACATTGTTGCTACCATTATTGCAACTTGCAAGTAATACCAGTGCCATTGCAGCACCTAAAACGATTTTCTTCGTCATAGCGTTTTTGTTTTTTATTATAACTAAATTATCTATTTTCTTTTCGAGCCTCAGTTATCTTGTATGGCCATATAAGGTGCAAATTTACAAATTTTCCTCATATCGCCTGCAAATTTATGAAGAAAAAAGCATTTGTTTTATACTTTTACAAAATAATATGTGTAAATTTGCACCCAGAAACAAATTAAATTAGAGAAAATATGGACAGAAGAGATTTTATCAAGAAGACAACACTGGCAGCTGCTGGTGCAGCTATCACCTCACCCGTATCAGCCATGCTGGCAAATACAGAATCGGGAAAAACGCTCAAGGTATTGTTGGTAAACGGCAGTCCGCGAAACGATGGCAATACATTCTGCTGCCTGAAGGAAATTGAGGCAGAACTTGAGAAGCAGGGCATCGCATCCGAGATTGTTCAGATAGGTCGCAAACCCGTCCGCATGTGTATCGCCTGTGGCGGTTGCCGCCAGAACAACGGTGCCGGTTGTGTGTTCAATGATGACATGTGCGCCGTAGTTACCGAGAAGATGAAAGAGGCTGATGCCATGATTGTAGGCAGTCCGGTATATTATGGTCAGCCCAACGGTGGTATTCTCTCACTGATGCAACGCTTGTTCTATTCTGCCGGCAACCTGGTGAGAAACAAGCCTGCTGCCGCTTTAGCCGTGTGCCGACGTGGAGGCGCCACAGCCACACTCCAAACACTGAATATGATGTTTGAGATGATGAACATGCCTGTGGTCACATCACAATATTGGAACATCGCCTACGGCTCAGCAAAGGGCGAGGTAAAGCTCGACACCGAGGGTATGCAAACCATGCGCACACTGGCCGACAACATGGCCTTCCTTCTGAAGAAGATTCACGCCAACGGCACGCCCGACTATCCCGAGCGCGAGCCATGGAAGCCCATGAACTTCATCAGATAAGAAAACCATTTTCTGATTTATGCCTATCATGTAATATAATATTTATGGAGAATTTTGAAGAGCAACTACACAAAGATTTACAGCAGTTTCTGCTGAGTATGAAAGAGGTAGACGAGCGTCTGCCCGAGTGCCCCGATGTTGAAGAGAAATGGGAAGAAATAGCTAAATCATATGTTCCAGATGGCATCCGAGAATTTCAGAACTACCCTTCGGCTTCGCTTGGATGGATGATGTATATCGGTATGGCAGTAGCCAAGATGTGGGACACCGAATGGGACATTTATTCAAAGATTGAAGATCTGTACACTTATATAAGAGATAAGCGCGGCTACGACGCCATGGATGAGTATATACGTGAGGAGGTGCTGCTGCTGAAGGGCGATGACTATACCCAACTTGAAAAGCTAACTGGCGAATGTGCATCACGCGTTTATAATGCCCTGATGCACCAACATCTGGAGCCAGGCACTAAGGAAGCCTTCAATGGTTATATAGCCTGCCTGCGCCAGCTCTACCACATGGGAGCCGCCATCCAGCTAAAGCGCATGGGCTACCACATGACAAAGATGAATTAACAGACAGCTGATTATAATGCCAGCATCTGTTCTAACCTATTCACAGCCTGGGTGATATCGGTCTGAAACTGCAGATGATTTCTCAGGAAATCTGTACGGCCATCAGCAATGGCCTCATACAGTTCCTGACTCATATCATCCACATAGCTGGCAATGGCATACTCGATATCATCCTTTTGCCAGTCGAGTTGGGAATGGATATATACATTACGCTTCTGATGCAGAAAAGCATAGGCGGTTTCTATACTGTAGCGTGTCATCATTCGTCGTAGCCGGTAGGTCGGAATTGCTTTTGTGGCTCACTCCACACAAAGTCGTGTTTCATGAGATAATCTTTTATTTCTTGGGGTTCTCTATTGAAAGCATAGCACAGCGATTCAAGGCTATCGAACTCTTCATCGCGAAGCAGCATATTTACACTCGAAACCAAAATAGCTGGGTCTTGTGGTAAGAAATCCATAATACTAATACCTATTAATATATTTGCTGAGATAATGCATCACATTATCTCAGCAATTGTTTTACGTTTTTTCTCCCTCAGCTCGTCGGCAGCATAGCCGATGGGGATGAGTACTGCAGGCTCTTCATTTTCAGCAAAGGTAAAGAGCTGCTTACATTTTTCTGCATCGAAATTGCAAACCCAGCAAGTAGCCAGCCCCTGTTCCGTTGCAGCCAGACACAGATGCTCTACGGCAATAGCAATATCGATATTACCATGAGGCTTACCATCTGCACGCACCCACTCCTCATCGTGAAGGATGCTGCAGATGATATACATCGGAGCGGTACTGAACCACTCGCGACCATAGCACGTTTGGAGGTTAGCCTTGGAAGTTTCGTCTGTTACGAGACGAAACTTCCAAGGCTGTTTATTCACTGCTGATGGGGCCAGGCGTACACACTCCATGATGTAGTCCAGTTTCTGCTGTTCCACAGCTTTCTCCTGATAGCTCCTACAGCTATATCTTTGTTTCACTAAATCTAAAAACTTCATATTCTTGTCTATTTATTATCTTCTTTCAAAGGTTTTATTTCAGCTCCTTGAGCAACTCGCGCACAGCGGCCTCCAACTGCAGGTCCTCACCCTTGACAACGGTCTCAGGACGATTCAGAATCAGCACATCGGGCTCCAACTGTGTGTTCTCCAGGTAGCTGCCATCAGGCAACTGATAGCCAATCACAGGCACACCGAATATCAGCGATGGGTCTTGCAGTGTTTCCCAGTTCACCGAACTCATGGTACCTGGCACGGGCGCACCCACCAGCTTACCAATCTTCTGATGACTATACACCCAAGGTGTGCCATGGGCATTGCTGTAGTTACCCTCGGCCTGCAGCATGATGCTGGGATGATTATAGCGACGACTTGGCATGTCGCACACCTCACGACCACGGATTACCTGAGTGAAATATTTATGGCCCGAGAACAGGATCTCGATATCCTCGTGCAGACGTCCACCACCATTATGACGGGTATCAATAACAATACCTTCCTTCAGGTTGTACTTACCCAGGATATCAGAATATACATCGCGGAAGCTGGCATCGTCCATACCCTCGATATGCACATAGCCCAAACGACCATTCGACAGGCGTTCTACCTCGGCGGCACGACTCTTGATCCAGCGCTTGTAGAGCAGACCCGACTGTTCCGAACGACTGATGGGCAACACCACCTCTTCCCATGTACCGGCATTGCCTTTCAGGCTCACTAGTGTTTTCTTGCCACGACACAGGTTCAGCAGCTGTGCCAGGTCGGTATCCTTAGTCACTGGCTGACCATTGATAGCTGTAATCACGTCGCCAGCTTTCACCTTACTATTGGCTCTGCTGAAAGGACCGCCTTCCAGAACAGCTGTAATCTTGATACCATCGGTGGCCTGTGTCAGGTCGTAGAGCAAGCCCAGCTGTGCGGTAGCATCACCCCTTGAAGATGGATAGAAACGACCACCAGTGTGACTCACATTCAATTCGCCCAACAGCTCACTCAGCATCTCAGAGAAGTCGTAGTTGTTGGCAATATGCGGCAGGAATCGGGCGTAGTTGCGCACCATCAGATCCCAATCGCAACCATTATAGTCGGTACGGAAGATCTTCTTATTAATCTGCTTAGCCACATGGCGCAACAGATATTCACGCTCGGCAGCCAAGTCGAGTTTCATCTGTGCATTGTAGGTGATAGTAGTGGTCTTGTCGCCCTTCTCTATCTTCTTCATGTTGCTACCCAATGAGTAGAGGTTGCCGTCTTTATCCATCTGCAGCACGCCACTTCCACCTTTGCTCAGCATCTTGGTTTCGTGCTTGCGCAGATCCATCTTCCAGAGGTCGAGCGAACCCTCAAAAGCAGAGAAGTAATAAAGATTCTCACCATCTTTACTGATGATGGCATCACCCAGACGACTACTGTTTGGAGTGAGGCGCACAATGCGGTTCTCAATACCATCAAACTCAATCTTCAGTGTCTTAACAGAATCGGCATCAGCCTTCTTATCTTTCGCTTTCTTATCGTCTTTTTTATCTTTCTTCTCAGGCTTTGCTTTCTCCAGTTCCTTCAGCAGTGCATAGTCCTCGGCCGAGAGGCGATAGCGATCGTAGGCATCCTGTGTGAGGAAAGCCAGGAACACATCGTTCTGACTGCCCCATGAAGCATGACTACGCATACCATAACGCTCACTCTTAAAGAGGATGGCCTTACCGTCCAACACCCAACGGGGACGGCTACTCATATAGCCACTCTGCGTGATGGGATGAATCTCACCACCTTCAGCACTCACGATACCCTGGTCGGCATAAGGATCGCGCTTGTTGGCAATATAGCTCAGTACAAACCACTTGCCATCGGGGCTCCACTCAAAGTCGAAGTTATCATCCTGATCATACCATTTGCTACCATCGGTAACCGTTGTCACCTTCTTGGTCTTCAGGTCAACCACCTTCAATTTGATACGGTCTTCGATGAAAGCCAGTTTCTTACCATCAGGACTATATTTAGGACTGCGGCGCTCCACCTGCGAGAAATCAATCTTGCCATCCAACTTCAGTGCTGGCAACTCAGGGAACACGCTTTCTTCCTTGATCAATGTAGCATTGGCAAAGTTCAAGTCCTCATCTCTCACGATGCTGGCTGTATAGAGCTGCCAGTTACCATTGCGCTCTGAGGCATAAACAATGGTGCGACCATCAGGAGCAAAATCCACATCAGCCTCAGCACCAGCTGTCTGCGAGATACGACGAGTAGTGGCATATTCCGTGCTGGTGACAAACACCTCACCACGCGTTACAAAAGCCACCTGCTTACCATCACGGCTCACCACCGCCTGGCGTGCACCTTTTGCAAAACTCAAGTCGGAGATAACCGGCTCGTCATCGCGTGTCAGGGTGATATTCAGTTTCTTGGGTTTCTCCCCACCCTTCTGCGTATATATCTCCCCATTGTAGGTGTAACAGAGCAGACCGTTGCGGGCTGCACTCAGGAAGCGCACGGGGTGTGTTTTAAAACTGGTGATAGGTGTTGGCTGTGCAGCAGGCTTGGTAATATCACCCTTGATAGCATACACGTTCATGCTGCCACCATTGCGCTCACTCAGGAAATAGAGCGTTTTACCATCGGCACTAACCACCGGATTACGATCCTCGCCAGCATGGGCTGTGATGTTGGTATGCTTACCACTCTGGGCATCATAAAACCACACGTCGCGGGTGATAGATGAAGTATGGTGCTTGCGCCACTCATCCTCATAACCTTTGCAATCTTGATAAAAGAAACTCTTACCATTGGCGGCAAAGCTCAACATCTCGGCTGGTGTTGCCAGCACCTGAAGTGTGCGCCCCCCCTTAACAGGAACCTTATATAATTCGGCCAACGAACTTGTCGGGAACATCACGCTCTCGGCAGGATCTTGGATAACGGCCCCAAAGAGCACCCACTTGCCGTCGGGAGAGAAAGACTGTGGCACCTCCTCGGCACTGTTATAGGTGAGTCGGGTGGCCGAACCACCATCAGCAGCCATCGTAAACACATCCAAATTTCCATGTCTGTCGCTAGCAAAAGCTATCTGCTTGCCGTCGGCACTCCATACAGGCGAGCACTCGTAGCTGTCTTGTGTTGTCAACTGTACTGCTGTTCCCCCTGTTGTAGATACCTTGTAGATATCGCCTTTGTAGCAGAATAGTACTTGATTTCCATCGGGGCTCACCACCACATCCCTCAACCAGAGTGGTGTAATAGCCTGACTGGCATTCACCTGAAGTGAAGCCCCAGAGAATGCTGCCATCAAAATGGCAGAACGCATCCATTGTTTTTTAGTCATTTTCATCTATTTCTTATTAATTAGTTTCATTATGGTTGCAAAAGTAATGTTAGAGTGGTAAATAGTTTTTAAAAAACTTTTTAAACTCACTCTCGAAATTGGGAGTCAGCATTCCTTTGCCCATGGCTTCGCGGATTTCCTGCATCGTCCAGAAGCGACCTCCGTCCAACTCTTCGGTCGAAGGTTGTATCGGTCCATCATACACAGTACGATTCACGTACACCAGTTCGCGTTCGCGCTTGCTTTCGAACACATATTTACCGATAAACTCAGGTTCAAAATCGGTGACACCCAACTCTTCGCGAACTTCACGGCGCAAAGCTTCTTCCGGCATCTCGCCATAGTCGATATGCCCACCTACGGCAGTATCCCACTTGCCGGGCTGGATATCTTTCCAATCCGGACGGCGTTGCAAGTAAATGTCGCCATGAGAATTGAACACATGCAAGTGAACCACAGGGTGCAGTAGCTTGGAGCCACTGTGACACTCGCCACGAGTGGCCTTTCCTACTACGTTGCCCTCCTCATCCACAAGGGGAAATATCTCTAATTGGTTGTCCATACAGAGAGTTTCATTTCAATGTCATCAACAGGACGGTCGGCTCGACCAGTGGCAGCGTTCTGAATCATCTCTACTACATCGAGTCCTTCCTCAACCTCGCCAAACACGGTATATTGCCCGTCGAGATGGGGTGTGCCACCAATGGTAGAATACAATTTCAACTGCTCATCGGTAAGTCCGTCCTTACCCACTTTTGCTTCAGCCTCAGCAGCCAACTTATCTTGCAGTTCCTGCAGTCCGGCACGATTGCGCTCGCGGCGCATCTGCATAATCTCGTCGCGATGCGCTGAAGCCAGGTGATTAAATACATCCTGCACTTTCTGCATGCGCAACTGCTTGGAGAACTGGCGCAGCTGACCTTCATTGTACACCTGTCCCCAAACGATATAGAACTGCGAACCACTGCTGCGGCGCTCAGGGTTCACCTCGTCACCCTGACGGGCGGCAGCCAAAGCACCTCGCTTGTGGAATATATTGTCCTTAATCTCAGCCTCGAGCGTATAGTCAGGTCCACCCACTCCCAGCATCTTGCCTGCAGGTGCCCCTTTCGAGTCAGGATCACCACCCTGAATCATAAAATCCTTAATCACGCGATGGAATAATGTGCCATCATAATAGCCCTCTTTCACCAGTTTCACAAAGTTATCACGGTGGATAGGTGTCTCGTCATACAGGCGAACCACAATGTCACCCAAGTTGGTTTGAATCTTAACTTTTGTCATTATATATGCAATTTTGGCGCAAAAGTACTAATTATTAGTCAAAAATCACTATCTTTGTGCCAACATTTAAGAGAATTTGTGATTGATATGCAACTAAACAGGATTATCAGAGAAACGAAACGGACTGACATACAGTACATTATGCAGGTAATGGAAGCTGCCAAAGGTATCATGCGCCAATCGGGCAACATGCACCAATGGGGCGATGGCTACCCGTCGGAGGATGTCATCGCAGCCGATATGGAGAAGCATGGCAGCTTTGTGATTGAGGATGAAGGCAAAGTGGTGGGTTATTTTGCCTTCCTACCCTCACCCGATCCCACCTATTATAATATATATAATGGCGAATGGCTCGACGACACCCAAACGTATCATGTGGTGCACCGCATTGCCAGTACCCCGCAAGTTCATGGCATCTTCAGCAGCATCATTGATTTCTGCACAGCGCATGAAACCAACCTGCGTGTTGATACCCACCGCGACAACAAGATTATGCAACACAATCTACTGAAGCATGGCTTTACCTACTGCGGCATCATCTATCTTGCTAATGGCGATGAACGCCTGGCTTACCAAAGGCTTGTTTAAATATCGCACACGATTTATAGTTAAACATACTTAAACTTTTGTACGAATCGCTTGCGATATAATGTTTTCTATCTATCTTTGCACCCGATATGAAACTACTATTTACAAGCGTAGCTTTGATGCTATCACAGTCGGCATTAGGACAAGTCACAGACTCGTTGGAAACCGACACGATGAAGACCCAAGATCTTCAGAACGTGACGATTACCTCGCGCCGATCAGGTACTCGCAAACTGGCGGGGCCCTTGAATGGTATGATGCAGAGAAGACCAACGCAGAAGCCATCATCAAGAGTTTCGACAAGTTTGGCTATAAAGCCACAGAGGTGAAAGCCGAGACTACTACTGAGAAGAAGAAATAAAAAGTATTTTTAGGTTTATATTCAACAAACAACACAACTATGCAAGGAAATTTCTCTTATTACAATCCCACCAAATTGTATTTTGGTGAAGATGCCTTGAATTATCTGAAGGACGAATTGAAGAACTACGGAGACAAGGTGCTGCTGAACTATGGTAGCGGCAGTGTAAAGCGCAACGGTATTTACGACCAGGTAGTAACCATCCTCAAGGAGGCTGGCAAGACTGTAGTAGAGAACCCTGGCGTGATGACCAACCCAACACTTGAGAAGCTGAACGAAGGCGTTAAGATTGCTCGCGAAAATGATGTTGACCTGATTCTGGCCTTAGGTGGCGGTAGCGTATGCGACTATTCAAAGGCCGTAGCAGCATCAGTATGCTATGAGGGCGACTACTGGGATCAGTTCTGGCTCAAACAGCAACAGCCTGCTGCCGACCAGAAGTTGCTGCCCGTGGGTTGCATTCTCACCATGGCTGGCACTGGTTCTGAGATGAATGCCGGCACAGTCATCACCGATGCTGAGCACACCCTGAAACTGGGCCACGTGTTCGACGACCGTCTGATGCCAAAGTTCTCTATCCTGAACCCACGTTTCACTATGACCGTTCCCGAGAACCAGATGAAGGCTGGTATCTACGATATCATGAACCACATCATGGAGCAGTACTTCTCTGACTTCGACGATAACACCAGCGACTACCTCTCTGAGGGACTCATGCGCTCAGTTATCTATAGCAGTCGCATTGCTGTGAAGAATCCTCAAGACTACGAGGCACGCTCAAATATCATGTGGACAGCCACTTGGGCACTGAACACCCTTATCGGTCTGGGTAAGAACCAGGACTGGATGGTGCACATGATTGGTCATAGCGTTGGCGCATGGACCCACGCTCCTCATGGATACGCATTGGCATCTGTATCTATGGCTTACTATCGTCGCGCCATGCAGAACGGATTGCAGAAGTTCGTACGCTTTGCCAAGAACGTATGGAACATCAGCGGCGAGGGCATGACCGATCAGCAGATTGCCGAGGCAGGTCTCGAGGCACTGAAGGCATGGATGCTCGAAATTGGCTTGCCACTCACCATCAGTGAGCTAGGTGCTACCGAGGAGATGATCCCTGGCATCACCGAGACTACCGTCATCTATCCTGCCGGTTATCTGAACCTGAGCAAGGACGACATCACTGAAATTCTGAAGGAGAGCATGTAATTTCCCAAAACAATTTAAGAGATGCTGGTTTGCTGAGCGAGAATATCATGCTAGCTGCACAGGCTATGGGTCTCGGCACCGTATGTTTGGGCGGTCCTGTACGCATGCTGGTGGCCAACGAGAAGTATAAGTTCTTCTTAGATAGCCTCGACCTTCCAGCCGACTATAAGCTGGACTACATTCTGGCCGTGGGTTATCCCGACGAGCAGCCTGCTGCCAAGCCTCGCGCAGCCGAAAAAGTGAAGTTCATCAAATAAAAATCTTAAAAAATGATAACTCCCAAAGCTATTTCACATAGCTTTGGGATTTTTTCTTTATATTTGCCACTGATAATCTAATAATATTTACTACTAAACAGAAACAATTATGGAAATTAAAGCAATTCGCATGTTTGATGGAGGTTTCATGCACCAGGAGTTTGCCTTTGGTGGCGAAAGCAAGGAAGGAACCGACCCACAAATTAACTATCGCAGCAGTCTGCAGAACTTTTTGATTGATACAGGAGAAGAAGTGATCCTTGTTGATACAGGTTTTCAGAACGATATGCAGGCCCCCGAGAAGAAGTTGGGTGCTCCACTCTATATGGGTGAGAAGCTGAAAGATTATATGGAAGCCTTTGCTGAGTTAGGTTATAAGCCCGAACAGGTAAGCAAGATTCTTGTTACCCACAAGCATCCCGACCACTCAGCTGCCTTGCAGTACTTCCCCAACGCCAAGATTTATATGGGCCCAGAAGATGCCGATGACATGAAACTGCCCGAAGGTGGCAACATCATCCGTGCACAGTATGGACAACCTTTCAAGAACTTCCCCAATGCACAGGAGGTAGCACCCGGCGTATGGTTTATTGAGGCCAAAGGTCATACCAAAGGTAATAGCATCATTATTGCTGAGTGCGATGGACTGTTCTATATGTTCCATGGCGACGTGACCTATTGCGATGCAGCCCTGAAGGCCAACAGACTGAGCATCGTGTTCGAAGACCTGGCAGCAGCTCGCCAGACACTCGACCGTGTACGCCAGTTTATCAAAGACAATCCCACCGTTTATCTCTCAACCCACTGTCCTGAGGGCTATGAGAATCTGGAGATGAAACGTGTGATGACCCTATAATAATATGAATCGAAATCAAGAAATCATAAAAACCAGCTGGATAGGCATTATCACTAATGTACTGCTGGCTGGTTTTAAAGCTTTTATTGGTATCTTATCCAGTTCGGTAGCTATTGTACTGGATGCCGTCAACAACCTGAGCGATGCACTAGCCAGCGTCATCACCATCGTTGGCACCAAACTATCGCAGCGCCCTGCCGATCGCAAGCATCCCTTTGGCTTTGGGCGTATCGAGTATTTCAGTGCCATCATCATTGCTGTTATCGTGCTGTCGGCAGGTATCACCTCGTTCATCGAGTCGGTCAAGAAAATCTTCAACCCCTCAACCCCCGAATACACCACCACGGCCCTTATCATCATCATTGTGGCCATTGTGGTTAAACTGGCGTTGGGCTGGTATGTCAAGCGCAAAGGTGAGCAGTTAAGTAGCGATGCCTTGATAGCCTCGGGCTCCGATGCCCTTTTCGACTCTGTCATCACCTTCTCAACCCTCATCTCGGCAGGCATCATGCTGTTGTGGAGCGTATCGCTGGATGGTATCCTCGGTGCGCTGATATCTGTTGTCATCATCAAAGCCGGTATAGAGATGCTCGCCTCGCCCATCAACGAACTTTTAGGCACCAGCATTCCTGCCACGCTCACCAAACAAATCACCCAGGATGTATTGGCTTTTGAGGGCGTGCACGGCGTTTACGACTTGATACTGCACAACTATGGCCCCGACGTAAAGATTGGCTCGCTGCACATCAATGTTTACGACACGATGCCAGCCCATGATATCCACGGACTCACACGCAAGATTACCATGCACATGGTAGAGCATTACAATATCATCATGACGGTGGGAGTTTATGCCATCGCCACAGGCTATAACCGTCGCGCCGAACTTCAGGCCCAAGTGATGCAGGCACTCTCTGCTCACCCCGAGATTCTGCAGGTGCACGGATTTTGGTATTCTGAGAAAGACAATCTTCTGTCGGTAGATATCGTACCGGATGTTGAAGTAAACGAAGAGGCCGACCTTGCCACCAAGCTTACCAGAGAGATTCAGCCATTGGTGCCCGATATGCAAGTGATCATTGTGATCGACCATAATTACACAGAATAACATCGTTTGACAACTACGTTTTTCTCTGTTGATAGTGAAAAGTTACTTAAAAGTGAGCAACTTTTCACTTTTTTAATGCCACCTTTCATATTTTTATTGTACATTTGCAATGTGAATGTAGAGGCGCAGCTTCTACTTCGCCCGGAAAGGTTCGCTTAGCCGCGATTAATTGGGAATGTGAGTGAGAATCTCCAACTGTCCCGCAGCAGTGAACTCCATTATGGCTTCCAAGCATCAAAGCCATTGCCCATTTGGGTGAGAAGGCGCTTGGCAGTGGAGTAAAGTCTGAAGACCAGCCTTTATCGGCAACCAGCCAATCAGCTCTCGATGTAAGGGCGTGCGGCGCAAGTTTTACTATTTTACAAAAGTCATTATGCAGTACATTCTAGTTGTTGCAATTGAGTTTTTGCTGTCGTTTATTGGTGTAGCCCTGCTCATCAGGCACTATAACCATAAGGCATAAGCTCACTGATTTACATGAAAAGCCTCACGCACGCTGGCGAAACAATCGCTGGCGACATTAAGTTTGTTTTGCAAAACGAAAGGATTGTTATAAAGTGTAAAAAAGACGTGTTTTCGCACACAAATTGATTGTGTTCGCACACAACCGCTTGATGTATATCAAAAGAAGTGCATTTTTTTGCGAAAAGTATATCACTTTTCTTGTGAGGTAACGAAAATCGTCGTACCTTTGCATCGACAAAAAGATACAGAGGTATTAGTTAGGTAATATAGATTGATTTAGGTTTTAGTTAGAGTTAATAGTTAGTTAGAATTTGGTTTTAGGTTTATTAGTTAAATTGGAGATAGGTTTTTCTAAGGTGTTAGAAAAGATTTGTTAGTAAGGATAACAAAGACGCAGTGGTGACACTCCGTTTTTTCTCAGAAAAGGTTTTTAGTTATTCATAGATTGTTGGTGCCGCCCTCGAGTCGTTGATGACCCTTGAGCGGCTTTTTTTATGCACCAACAAGCTAAATACAAGTTAGAATGAACGCATAGTGATATGGCTTATTACCATCAATGGTATATTGCGGCAGGGTGCGGCGCCCCCAAGTGTCGATGCCACCAACACCATGAATATTCAAATCGATATTGAGATTTACAAACTGCCCACGCTGAATTTCATACGGATGACGAGCCGCCTCAAGGTTTTCCTCACCATAATCCCAGGCACGAATGCAGAGTGGTTGTAATCCATCAATACGCAATGTGTTAGAACCATTAGATATACTGAACCAACGCACATCAGTACGGCATCCATTGTCTTGAGGACGTATGTATTCGGTTTCGAATTGTGACAATGGCATCTGATAAAGACCGAGGAAAGCACTCCGTTTGCGATCAGGATAGTTTTCCCAGGGTCCACGACCATAATACGCTATATTTGTCATATCAGCTGCCAAACGCATACGCATGCCCAACTTTGGTATAATTGGGCGATTTGTTTCTGTGGGCTGATAGTCAACATCAACAAGAATGCTACGCTCATTAAGCACGGTGTAACGCACCTTCACATCTTTTACCTCTTTCCACATAGCTACACGCCCCGCAAAACCAGCGGCATGCTGATTGTCATTTTCTGGTTTCCAGAAATATGGTTCGAGGGGGGCTTGCAGCACTTCGCGCCCATCTATCATCCATGACGTGAGTGCGTTACCACGGATGGTAATGCCATTACCTGCAACAAGAGAATCAGAAGGAGTCACTACTGGTTTCGGGAACACATAAGGCGAAAGTACAAACTGCTCACTGGCTACCACAAATCCTTTCTGAGCCCAAGGCATATCCTGACGCAAATGCGCAGCCACATTCAACAGTCGTTCACCATCAATCACGATAGTATCACACGTGATGTCGTACTCACTCACATCAGTAAAACTGTCACGATTGATAATATGAATGCTATCCCCTTGTAACACAAACTGCAAAGGTTGATACACATGTTGTACCTCATAGTAATGAGGATGTGGCGTACGGTCGGGTGCCAGCAAACCATTGATACAGAAGGCATCTAAGTTTGGTTTATCACCAAAGTCGCCTCCATAAGCCCAGAACTTCTTATCCCCATCTTTCTTAACGAGGCCCTGGTCCACCCAATCCCAAATGGCAGCGCCACAGATACTTGAGTCGGCATATATCACATCCCAGTACTCCTGCAGGTTACCCACGGAGTTACCCATGGCGTGGGCATATTCGCGTGCTATCAGCGGTTTCTCAGTTTCTTTGATAGCCTCACTGCGCAGTTCGTCGGGTGCAGGATAACCAAAGTCGTGCAGAGCGGAGTAGCGTGGATGACAATCGTAGAAAGGCAGGCGTGTAGAGTCAAGCTCGCACACCTTGTCATACATTGCCTGAATATTAGGACCTACCCCACCCTCATTTCCAAGACTCCAAAGGATGACGCATGGATGATTGAAGTCACGTTTCACCAACGATTCTGCGCGATCCACATGCGCCTGCTTCCAAGCCTCATCATGCCCCATCTCTTCGTTGGCATAGCCATAGCCATGACTCTCCTGATTAGCCTCGTCCATCACATAGAGCCCCCATCTATCGCAGAGTTCATAAAGATATTCGCGATCAGGATAGTGCGACGTACGCAGAAAATTAATATTGGCCTGCTTCATCAGTCGAATGTCCGTCTCATAGGTAGCATCATCTACATAGCGACCTGTGATAGGATGATGATCATGACGATTCACGCCGCGCAACTTTACATTCTTGCCGTTGATTTTGAAAACCTCTCCAACGGTTTCTACCCGTTTCACTCCCAGATGATAATCAAAATGCTCAACCACGTTACCCTTCTTATCTACGAGTTCAACGCTAAACGGATAGAGATGAGGCTTCTCAGCCGACCAAAGGAGCGGTTTATCTATCAAATGCGATAACTTGACATGCATGGTATCACCAGCAACCAGAGTTTTCAGAGTTCCTTGGATTGTATGCCCATCTATTTTCAGCTGAGCTGTTAGATGTTCAGCGTTCTGAACACCTGTATTACAAATGGCGATATCGGCAGTCACGAAGGCTTTCGTAAAATGGCGGTTGGGTACAGCCGTCACGTGATAGTCGGCAATATGTACCAACGGGCGCACCCACAGTTGCACCTCACGGAAAATACCAGAAAGTCGCCACATATCCTGATCCTCCAGGTAGCTACCATCGCACCAACGATACACCTCGACAGCCAGTTTATTCTTACCTTCGCGCAGATACTTTGTCACATCAAACTCGGCTGGCGACATCGAGTTCTGACTGTAGCCCACTTTCTTTCCATTTATCCAGACATACATAGCAGAATGTACACCACCGAAATGCAGGATAAGGTTCTTAGTGAGCATCTCACTGTTCACGTCGAAATAAGTGACATACTGTCCCACAGGATTGCGGTTCTCATAAGCGGTCCAGTCGCGTGGCGGTTCACTCGTCACACTAGGCCGATTGCGCTTAAAGGGATAGTCGATGTTAGTATAGATTGGTGTGCCAAAGCCCTGTGTTTGCCAGTTGCCGGGCACTTTGATATCATCCCAGCTGTTCACATCGAGGTTCACCAGTTGGAAGCCTTTGATACGACTTTCGGGATTAGGCGACCAATGGAACTTCCATACGCCATCAAGACTGATGATCTCGGGACAGTCCTTCCATTTCGACGGCAGTTGCAAGGTGGCATGATAGGGAAGTTTATTGATGCCCAGCACAGCAGGGTTCTCCCAGTCGGGCACAGCAGGTTCGCTCTCACTGGTTTCGTCGTCAGCGATAACCGGTGCCAAATAGGCCCCAAACGTCTTGACAATAGGCTCACATTTGGCATCAATAACGGTGAAACGAAGTTTAGTAGCTTTTACGGTAGGGAAACAAATGATACGGCGATGACCGATGGTGGTAAGTCCGTCGCCATTCTCTACGAGTTCGTCCTTTAGTGGCAGCCACTGTCCATCAACCAGTGCTTCGAGTGCAAACTTTTTTATGCGCTGCCCTTGAGCGATATCTTCTTCTACCAAGAAACGATTGAACGCCGTTGGGCGTTTGAAACTGAAGGTCGTAACACGCTCTTTGGTACTTCTCTTTGTTTTCTTGAGCAGATTATCCTTAAACACCCTGTCAATCATCTGTTTGAAAGCAACGCCACGCATACTGTCGTTAGGGTGTATGAGTCCGTTAGGGGCTATGGGAAAATTTAGTAATAATGTGGAGTTACGTCCCACCGATTTATAATAGGTTTCCATCAGTTTCGATAAACTCTTGACCTGGTCGTCCTCTGTTTCGTGATAAAACCATCCCGGACGTATGCTGGTGTTGGTTTCGCCTGGCACCCACGAGTCGCCATCCTCAAGTCCATAGTGCAACATAGGCCATGTCACTTCGCCATCATGATTCAGCAGGCTCCAGTTGGTCTCTCCCACCTCTCCTGCCTCTGTTCCAACCCAACGCAGGTCGCCACGGTCACTGCCATCATTCCATATAAGACATCCAGGCTGTAGCTCTCTTATCATCCGATAGGTTTCTGGCCATTCATAATAAGTGGTGCGATCAATCTTACGCGTCTCGTTAGCACCACCATACCAACCATCTCCCCCATTAGCACCATCAAACCACACCTCAAAAATATCGCCATAGTTTGTAAGCAGTTCACGCAATTGATGACGGAAATAAGTAACGTATTCCTGATGGCCATATTTTGGATGATTTCTATCCCAAGGCGAGAGATAAACCGCAAATGCCAATCCTTCCTCACGGCAGGCTTCGGCCAACTCTCTGACTACATCGCCATTACCATTTTTCCATGGTGAATTCTTCACACTATACGAAGTGTAAGCTGATGGCCACATGCAGAATCCACAATGGTGTTTAGCTGTAAAGATAATGCCTTTCATGCCCGACTGCTTGCAGACACGCGCCCACTGCCTGCAGTCCAATCTACTTGGATTAAACAGTTGAGGAGACTCATTTCCAAAGCCCCATTCCTGGTCGGTATAAGTGTTAAGCGAGTAGTGAATGAAGGCATACATCTCCATATCTTGCCAGCGTAACTGATTCTGAGTAGGCACAGGACCGCAAGGGGCATCATACCGCACCCGAGCATTAGTCTGAAGCGTCAGAAGGGCCATGAGCGTACCAACTGCTATCTTTCTGCTATTTATCATTTTAGTTTTTTAATTATTCGACTGCAAATATACAACTTTTTATCTAATTATTCTCTTTTTTCCATCAATAATTAAGATTCCTTTTGTATCAGCTGCTACCCGTTGGCCTGCCAGATTATAACACTGACCAGTGGCTTTTGTGGTAGCAGCCGATGAATTGATGCACCGAATGCCAGAAGTAGGTCCTCCCCAAGTGGCAGCAGCACAACCTTCGATAATGCCATCGAGTGAATTCTGGTCGAAGACCGACAATGTACTGCGATCAATAATGCACATGATTCCACCCGTACCATATCGATTGGGATTATTAATATCCCACACGTATGGGATGATGCCCCGTTTGATAGCTTCCTCATTCACTGTTTTATGAAACAACCGGATACTAGCATCATGCTTTTTCTGGATAGATCCATTAGAGAACTCACGCCAGTTAGCTCCATACTCACCGAGTATCACAGGAAAGCCCTTATCCACGAAAGCCTCTTTCACCATATCAAACTGTTCACGCACATAGGCCTCTTCGCCCCACGTAGAGTTGTACTTTACATACGACCCCGATGGCACATGGTTGGCAGCGCCCCAGAAATAGTAAGGCTCATCGCCATTAGGTCCTTCCCATACACCGGTAAACTGTGGCGGACTATAGTAATGCACCTCTATCATCAGCGCCTTGGAGGCAGAATCCACAAACTTGCTCATATCCACATATTTGCTTGACAGCTCAATACTGGTATTGGGGCCTTGTACAACCAGCGTTCTTGAAGCATTATTCCCCCCCGTAGCTCTGACAGCATCGATAAAAGCCTGCTCATAGGTCATCAGTGCCTTTATCTGTGGCTCTGTTTCTGCTTCGGGTTCGTTGAGTCCAGCAAAGAGCAGATGCTCATCATAGTCCTTGAAGGCCTCGGCAATCTGGGTCCAGAGTTTCTTCATCTTGATGCAGTTCTTCTCTACTGTCGGCTCTGAGATATCACTTTTAAAGGTGCCCTGTATCCATCCACCATCCCAATGATCGTTCAGTACCACATAGAGATGGGCATTGATACAATAGTCAACGATTTCCTTCACCCTTGCCATCCAGTCGGAATCGATAGTCATCTCGTCGGCATCGGTGATATGTCCCATCACCCATGCAGCAGGAATACGTACCGACTTAAAACCCTTGGCTGCCACAAAGTCAATGATAGCTTGTGTAGTGGTGGTGCCTTGCCATGCCTTCTCTGCCCCCAAGCCACCTTTGTTGGTATAGATATTATCCGAGCCACCACCTTCAAGCGTATTTCCTAAGTTCCAACCAGGATACATCTTTGGGGCTATTTCCTCAGCATGAGGAAGTTGAGAAAAACCGGCGGTGCAATGAAGCACCGCCAGAATCAAGAGAGTTTTTTTAATACTAACCATTACATATCAACTACTAACAAAAAAAACTTAAGTATGTATTATTCTACTCTAATAGACGATATCCGCACTTTCACCTTATCCATTCCTACTGCTTCTGAAAGCCCCAGGAAGTCGATTGCAAAAATAGCGATGCCCGAACCAGCACCAGCCAATGTCATGGTATAGATGCCGTCGCCCTTGACATGAACCGAGCCCGTGCCATCGGCATTGTATCCCCAGTTCTGAGTGCCCCACGTGCCATCAGCAAAAATCATAGTAGCATCACATTCAGCATCGCCGATACCAGATATAGCGAAGGTGACACCGATGCGCTTGTCAAAGTTTACCTTACTGCGGTCCACGCCACAGGTCTCATCACTGCTGGCACCAGAGCCATCCCACTCGTTGTAGATATCTGCTCTGAAGTTACCATTCTTCTCAATGTCGCCAGTAACAAGTTTGGTGTTATCGAAAGGCAGTTTGGTACCCCAATCGTCCATCACACAGGTGTTCAGTTTCACGTTGATATTCTCTGCACCAACAGCATTCGACAATCCGATAAAGTCGATGGCAAAAATAGCGATACCCGAACCTGCACCATGCAGTGTTACGGTATAGGTGCCATCACCCTTAATCATCACCGAACCTTCGCCATTGTCGTTGTAGCCCCAGTTCTGACAGCCCCAAGTGCCATCAGCAAAGATCATGGTGGCCTGACACTCTGTGTTACCAATACCTGTTATGGTAAATGTGGCAGAAATAGACTCCTTGAAGTCAACCTCGCTGCGAATGAGTACAGAAGTATCATCCGTACCAGTACCCGAGCCATCCCATTCGTTATAGATATCGAAGCGATAGTTACCATTGCCCTCGATATCGCCCTGAACGGCATTGTAATTACGGATGGTGATACCCTCCTCCACAGGTTCCTCTTGACGTACAGAACGGATAGCCAGCTGCAAGGCGCGCTGCGACAAGCCGGCAGAAGCACCCTCGGCAGCAACCTTCAAGGTCTTGCTATAAGCATCATTAATCTCATTGATAGTACCCGACCAATAGCTACCCATTGGCAGGAAGATGCTGTTACCATTCTTGGCCGTGAAGCGAATGCCATCAACACCATCCACAGTCACAACATCCTGAGTAGTCTTGCTAATCAGTTCTTCTACCTGGTCGATAGTAGGCATTTTGCTCTTCATTTTGGCATCACCATCGATATCCAGCGAAGCCAGTACATCATCGTCGGTTCCAGCAATATCCCATGGTGTATAATCATCATTGCTGGTAGAGCGATTATAGAATGTCTGGTCGCCATAGCCTAACAACAGTCCGTTTTCGTTTTCCTTCTCGGCACCGAGATTATACTTGGCCCACAGCACGCTCAAGCCCAGATCGACATACTCCATAGACTGACTGGCTGTAGTAAAGCTTTGGATATTACCTAAGATAAATCCATCTCCCACTTTGGTATAAGCAGCATAATAATAGGTAGTGCCTGGAAGAAGTGATTTTACCGTTGTCGAGAAGTTGCCATTAGCCTCATCCAGCGCCACGTCAACACCTGTTGGTACTTCCTCTTCCGAAAGGGCATACTTGAAGCCTACGGCAGTAGATGCCAGAATATCATTGACACCTTGTGCCTGTCCGCTCAGCAAGGCGCTGCAGGCAGTGATATCCGTTGCAGCCTGTGTAGCCACATCGGCATCGGTAGCCACAAAACTCTTCACCTCACCATACTTCGTAACTTTACCCTGCAGGGTAACAAAAGTGGCATAGTAGTAAGTGGTGCCCTCGGCAAGTCCCGACAGTTGAGCCGACACCTTACCATTCTCATCGATAGCGCCTATCTGACGTGTTCCACCCTGTGTAGGATCACCACTAGTACTATAGACCGACCCCACCTGATAGGAACTTGATGCCAGTCCCGACAAGTCTTGTATCGTACCATAGGTGGTGGCAGAGATGGCTGTCACTGCAGCATCGTCGGTAGTTATAGAGCTAACGACAGCACTCGTACTGATGCTATAGTCCTCATCGTTGCTGCAGGCTGTCTGAAAAACGACAGCCGTGAGCAGCATCATACCCGATATTATTCTATGTTTCATATAATTATCAATTTTCTATTATGAATTATCAATTATTACTTCAGTACCACATCGCCTACATCAAACTTCACACCGATGGTAACCTCGATAGAACTACTGAACTTGAATAGACTTGTATGCGAAGCCGACTCGTCGTTCCAAGGATTCAGAATATAACGGCGACCTGTTGTTGGGTCATCACCAACCTGGCGAGAGATAGTCTCATCGTCCATACCTTGTTCAGATCCAAGCACTTCTTTACCATCCACCTTAATGCTCTTCAGCACGAGATCGGTGTTAGGATGCTTCTTCAGAATCTTGGCTACATCGAGGAACATCAGATAAGGATCCTGGGTATTAGTAGAGCCGTTAGGTGTCAGCGTAAAGGTGTAGTCGCCTTCGCCTGTGATGTAAACCTCTGAGCTCTCCAAGAATGCCCAGCCAGTATCTGAGTAGCTCAGTTTGCCTGTGAAGCTCTCTACTTGTGCACCACCAGTCTGCTTCTTGAAATGATAAGCCAGATACTCATAGGCATTGCCTTGATCGTCATACTGTTTTGCTCCCAGCCACAAGTCGGTCAGATCGCCTGTACGATCACTAATCTCATAAGAGATCACCTGCAACTCATTGGTGACAGAAGCAAACTTGATGTTCTTATTGGTAGAAATACCAAATGATGGAAGCTGTGAGAAACTCAGTACGCCGTCGTCGCTGATGCTGTAAGTACCCTCGGTGACATTTCCTGAGATATCGGTAATCTTGAATGTCTTAGTCTTTGAGTTCAATTCAAACTCTGCATCTGCGATATCTGCATGTCCTGCAAAGCCTGTGCGTGAGATTTCCTCACCAGCCAGTGTGAACCATCCAAACGGCATGTCCTCATCAAACTTATAAGTGGTGGTAGTCTGATTGAATGGCTGCAGATAGTTCTTCCAGTCCTCTGGCAGCGTGATGGTAGTGATAACAGGAGGCACGTAGCTATCCTTAAAATCCTTTGCAATATAGTTCAGAGAGAAAGGTGTATTGTCGTCCGACCCACCATCAAAGAGAATCTGCATGGCATTTTCTGTGAGATAGATAACCTTGTAGTTTCCATCAGCGCGCTGCCCTACTACATCATCAGGATTAATGCTCAAAGGAATCACACCTGTGAATGATATGGTATGACTGGCCACATCCATATTGAACGAACCTTTAGTACCATTCACATCCACATTCGCACCATTGATCAGATCGAAGGTCATCGTACCGAAATCGGCAGCACCACAGATCCAACTGTTGCCAGCCCAGTCGGCACTCCAATACCAGTCGCTGGCATGTGTTGGGTCGATAGCTGTAGAAGAGTCCCATTGCTCTGAGTCGAGATAGTTCTCGCCAGCCACATTGTGGAAGGTATCCCAGTTCATGCCAGAGGTATAGAACCACTTAGGTCCACCAAACTTCAAACAGGAACCTGCCGCATCCAAGTCGAGCACCCAGGTCTTGGAATGACCTACACCACCTGTCAGCATGGTCCATGCGGCATCAGAGATGAGGTTGGGGTTCATTGCATTGATATGGAATGCAGCTCTGTCGCTGAATACGATTCCACCTCGTGTTTGCACACCCATACGTACATAGTAATCGCCATCGAAGGCCACACCTACCTGATAGGTACTATTGGTGCTGGTGCCCGAGACGCTCACATCGTCGGAAGTAGGTGCAGGACCATACTCCCAGTAAACAGAGTAGCTACTTGGTAGCAGACTTTTAAACGTCACCTGATTCGTTGATTGGTCAACAGCCACAGAGAAGCCTGTGTTCTCGGCCAACTGAGCTGGCGAGAGGTCGATGTTGCCCATACTGTCTGATTCTGGTGTACATGCAACCATCAGCCAAACCAAGCTCATCATCAACCCATATAATAGATTCTTTGTTTTCATAACTCTTAATTCTTAACTCTTAACTAAAATCACCATCCGGCATTCTGTTTCAACACTCCATTAGAGAGGATAATCTGATTCTGTGGAATCTGGCACAGTCCCTTCTTGGCTTTGATATTCTCAGCCGAGATCACCACCTTATCAGCATTGCCACCCGACATCACATCAATACCACTAGTAGCTATCTGCTGGGCTGCATAATCCACACCCTGGCGGAGCAGATCCCAGTAGTTGATAGCCTCGAAAGCAAACTCAAACTTGCGTTCCTTCATGATAGCAGTCTGAGAAACAGCCACTGGCTGCAAGCCAGCACGAGCACGCACCTTGTCGAGATAGGTCTGGGCTTTGCTGCTACCCAGTTCGGCAGCCATCAGCAGCACGTCGGCATAACGCATAATCACCCAGTCTTGATGGTTCTGCTCCTGGAATCCACCGCTACCATCCATCTTCGTTGCACTTGTGCCATCGGCAAAGCACAGGGGGGAGTATTTCTTTATCACATAACCGGTATATTCGCGCTGGTCCTTGTAACTGGCATCGAAAGCATCGTTCTTGGTGATACCTTCGTTCACGATGTCGATAATCGAGGCCTTCTTACGTAAATCGCCTGCCTCGAACTGGTTGACAAACTGTGGATTAACCGTGAGGGCTCCCCAACCGCGTCCGTAAGGAGCAACAGGCAGATTACGCATACCCAGCATCACCTGCCAACGGTTAGAGTCGTTATTGCCATTATAGTCCTGGGTGTTGGTAAACTTCATGGCCAATATGGTTTCGCTGTTACCATCGCCGGCATAGGTGCCCAACAGTGTCTCGGCATCGCCCACCTCAGCAATACCAGCCGAAGCTGCGGGCCACAGGTTCTTATACTCTGATACCAGTTCGTACTCGCCGCTGTTAATCACGTCCTCACAGTAGGCAAGCGCCTTCTCCTTGGTCACACCATCGATATTGGCACCATAATAACCAGTATAGAAGAGGTAGGCACGAGCATAAAGCGCCTCGGCAGCATACTTGGTCACATGTCCATCGTTGTTGGCAGCATCAGCCTTAGGATAGGCACCAGCAGGGATATTGTCGATGGCATACTGCAGATCGTCAAAAATCAACTGATACACCTCTGCAGGTGTAGCCTGTGGCACATTATCCTCGGTAGCTACTGTGAGCAGAGGCACATTGCCAAACATACGTACCAGATCGAAATACAGGATAGCTCGCAGGGCATGGCACTCACCCATATAGGTACCACGAAGCGTCTCGTTTTTCCACTCTATCTGCTCTTCGTACTTGATGAGTTCGTTACAACGGTAGATGCCTTCGTAATAACGTGCCCAATCGGCTTCGAAAAGATTCAGGTCTGATGACGACTGTGCGATATCAAATCGATCCACAACCTGATAGCCGCGTCCGTCGGTATTTCCGACACCGCCAAAGCATTCGGCACCCATCACCTCAGAAGCGACGTAGAATGCAAACCCAGGATTACTGCTCGTTTGGCGCCAACCGTCGTAGCAACCTATCAGTGCGCGATAGGCATCGTTCTGTGTCTTATAGAAATTACTGGTGTTTGACTCTGTCTTTGACTCTACATCCAGATAACTGTCTGTGCACGACATCATCCCGAATGACAACAAGACAAGAAGAGTCTTTGATATTGTTGATATATTCATATTGATTCCTCCTATTTTAGAATTTAACGTTTGCTCCAATCAGGAATGTACGTGGACGTGGATAGTAACCTACATCTACACCGTTCACCCATCCATCTGTACCATAACCAATCTCTGGGTCCATTCCCTTATACTTTGTGAATGTAAGCAGATTCTGAGCCTGCACATACAAACGCAACTGCTTGCAGTATTTGTTCTTCCAGATACGAGCCAGGTCATAACCCAGTGTAACAGTAGAGATGCGCAGATAGTCGGCATCATGCACAAACAAATCAGAGAACTGCCAGTTGATGTTGGTAGTAGTCACGCGAGGTATGCGGTTGCTGGTGCCTTCACCAGTCCAGCGCTGCAGTATCTCTGTGGTATAGTTGGCCTGTGCATTGGCATGATTACGGTAGGTCTGCACTATCTTCTGGCCAGCAGCACCGTTGGCCTGAACAGAGAAGTCGAGACCTCGCCAGTCGAATCCTAATGTAAAGCCATAAGTGAAGTCGGGCATACCATTACCCAGATCCACTTTATCGTCGTCATTGATCTGTCCATCATGATTCACATCGTAATACTTCACATCACCAGGTTTCACATCAGCCTGCAGCACGCCGTTTCCATTAGCAATCCACTCATTGATTTCCTGCTGATTCTGGAACAGGCCTGCAGTCTTGTATCCCCAGAAGTAACCAATGGCATGTCCGTTCTGTGCACGATAGAACTCAGGTGCGTTGTCATACAACTGATTGGTAGCACCATGGATAATACCATCGTCGGTAGGAATATTGCCCACCTTATTCTTATTGTAAGCACCATTTACGCCGATGTTGTAACGGAACTCCTTGCCAATCATGTCATTCCATGCCAGATTGAACTCAAATCCAGTGTTCTTCACGTCGCCGCCATTGATGGTTGGTGCACCTGTTCCTACTGTAGCCAGCACTGGAGCTGTAACCAGCCAGTCCTTGGTGGTCTTGATATAATAGTCAAGATTCACATTCAGGTGTCCTCCGATCATGCGGGCATCGATACCTACGTTGAACTGCTCTGATGTCTCCCAAGTCACATTGGGATTAGCCACACGACTTGGGTATGCGCCCCAGTTGGTACCGATTACCGATACCGACTCTGTATCGTCGTAGCCCGATGTACCAAACAGATAGTGGGTATTAGTGTTCTTTACAGGAGCCAGATACTGGTAGTCGGAGATATTCTGGTTACCCACCTGTCCCCAGCTCACACGCAGTTTCAAGAAATCGAGCCAAGAGGCAATAGGTTTCATAAACTGCTCGTTAGAAACGGTCCAACCAGCTGATACCGATGGGAAATAGCCGAAGCGATGACCGCTGGCAAACTTGCTCGATCCATCAGCACGCAGGGTGGCATTCACCATATAGGTCTCCTTCCAGTTCCATCCCAGACGACCGAAATAAGATACATTGCGCGACTCACCATGAGGACTGCCGCCTGCTCCCAAGCCATCGTCGCTCGATGTGGCAGTACCATTGTTCACATAAGCATGACGCCAATCGTCGAAACCCTCTTTCAGATAGCCCTGACTGCCGCTTACCGATGTCCCCTCATATCGGCTAGCTTCCATACCAACCAGCACACTGAAGGCATGGTCATCCTTCCAAGTAAAATCATACTGGGCCGTGTTGGTCCACGTCAACGACAAGCCATGGTTCATACTCTGACTAACAGAGGTGCGGGTGTCGTTATAACTATATGGACTGAAGTGATAGAACGTAGAGAAGCCACGATACTCGCTGGTGCTATAAACAGCACCAAACACGCTGCGCAGTTTCAGTCCCTTCAGCGGGGTGAGTTCTGCATACACATTGCCACTGAAGTTGGCACTCTTGTTCTGATTATTGGTATTGGTCATCATGCTGCCATAAGGGTTGCCATCATACTGATACCAATCACTATAGTCGGTAGCATTATACGGACTGCCGTAGAAGCCGTTATACTGACTGGCCTCAGCACCAGCATCAGCCTGACTTCCATCAAAGATATTGGTAGCATATACAGGTGCCAGTGGCGAAGTGCCAAAAGCGCCACGCAGGGTGTTGTTATACTGATTGCCCACACCTACGCCTGTACTCTTAGTATATATATAGCTTACCTGCTCACCCACTTTCAACAACTTGTCTATCACATTGTGCTCAGAGTTGATACGGAAGTTGTAGCGCTCATAGTTCGAAACGTCTTTACCGCCCACGATACCTTCCTGACTCATGTAACCTAACGACAGGGCATAGGTTGATACCTTATTACCGCCAGTAATACCCAGATTATAACTCTCAACCTTGGCATTATCCTTGAACATCTGATCAATCCAGTTGGTGTCATACAGATTGCCATTGGGGTCATAGATACTCTTCATCTGTGTAAAGTCGTATGGCTGATTACCCGAGTTTATCTGCTGTTCATTCATGATGGTCATATACTCCTGCGAGTTCAGCATCTTTGCTTTGCGGGCCACGTTCTCCCAGCCCTGATAGGCATCGAAACTGATTTCGGCCTTACCAGCTCTACCGCTCTTAGTAGTAACCAGCACCACGCCATTGGCAGCCTGGGCACCATAGATAGCTGCCGAGGCAGCATCCTTCAGCACATCGATACTCTCGATGTCTGCAGGGTTCAGGGTTGAAATATCACCACCGATACCATCAATAAGATACAATGGACCAGAACTGCCCACGGTACCAATACCACGGATGTTCACCTTCATGCCAGAGCCAGGCTGTCCGGATGTTGACTGGATGCTCACACCAGGTGTTTGTCCCTGCATGGCTTGCAGCGGATTGGTGGTGTTCAGTTTGGCAATGTCTTCACCTTTCACTTGCGTAGTGGCGCCCGTGAGCAGTTTTTTCTTCTGCACACCATAACCAATCACAACCACCTCGTCGAGCGACTGTCGGTCTTCTTCCAGCACTACGTTGATAGTACTGCCATTACCAACTTTTACATTTTTAGTGAGATAACCCACATACGAGAATACCAAGGTCTGACCTTGTTCTGCATTGATGGTATAGTTACCTTCCAGATCGGTAACGATACCTGCATGACTTCCTTGCACCTGAATGGTTGCGCCAATTAGTGGTTCGCCATCTGTAGCAGATGTCACTTTACCAGTAATCGGCTTAGCCGAAAGGGTGCTAAACACAGCTTGCATCGTGACAAAGAGCACGATGAGCATAGATTGCTTTAAACTGTTTTTTTGCATAAGTAGAATTTGTTAATTAATTATTGGTCTCAAGTTTTTAAATCTGATCACACCGCAAATGTAGTACGTTTATTCCGAAGCAAGGGGAAACGATGTTTCAAAAAAAGGAAGATTTGTGTTGCAGCGCGTTTTTTTGTCGCCATCGAAACATCAATTCCCTTTTTGGAAACATGATGACTCCTACACCCCCTCAAAAAAGCTGGCGCAGCATGAGCTATTACCAAAAAAAGTGTTAACTTTGCAACGTCAATATAACCGCTGTAAATATGAAACGATATTTATTACCTCTATTACTATTCTTCACCCAGATAATGCTGGCACAATCCGTCACAAACACAACATTCAAGACCTTAGGAATCGTTGATGGTTTGCGGAGCAATGCCGTCACCAGTTTGTTGGCCGATAGTAGAGGTTATCTATGGATAGGCACCTACCAAGGTTTGAATCGCTACGATGGGCATCAGGTGAAGATCCGTTTCCCCGAGAGTTCTATCCCCCAGCTGCATGAAGTATTCGACCAGACCATCACTTCGATAGAAGAGGATGCTGCCGGTCATATCTGGATAGAAACAGAAAGCGGTTCCTACAGTATCTATGACACCCGCATAGCGCAGTTCAATGCCAACCCACTCCAGTTGCTCCACAGTCTTGGCATGCATTTCAATGGTGCTTTCAAGGTAAAAGTAGGTGCTAAAGGTGCATTATGGGTGCTCACCGAGCATGGTATCTTCCGCTACGACTATCACACCAAAGAACTTAATTCGTGGGAGAAAAAAACGCCACTACCAGGTAAGACTGCTCATGTGGTGGCCGAAGTTTCGGATGGTTTGTATTTCAGCGCCAACCATGCAGTGTGGCATTTTCATAGCAGCACGGGCGAACTGTATAAGGAGAAATTGCCCGAAGTGATGAATCAGTCAATTGGCGAGACCAGTATGATGGCTGATGCCGATGGAACATTGTGGGTGTACAGCACGCGCGAAGAGCATATCTGCAGATTGATTGTTGGCGGGCGCTACGTAAACGAGATGGTAAACCTGCCCTACACCTCAGGAGCATCGCTCAACAATGCCATCCGCGACATGATGGACGACCAGCGCGGCAATATCTGGATAGCCACCGACCACAAGGGGTTGTTTATATATAATAAGAATACAGGTGCCATCACGTCGCTGCGCCACCAACGCGAAAAGCAGCTCTCGCTGCCCTCTGATAATGTGACCTGCCTGACCAGCGACCGCGACGGCACCATCTGGGTGGGGCATCTCAAGGCAGGTCTCTCCTACACCAGCAATGCCAATAACATCATGCAGCCCCATGCCCTGAAGTGTGGCGACATCCTAGCCATGGCCTACGACACCCATGGCCATCTGTGGATGGGCACCGATGGCGACGGCGTGTATATAGAGAAAGCCGATGGCAGCATCATCAAGACCTCGCTACCCAATATTACAGTGATGAGCCTGCTGAGCGATGGTCATGGCGGCATGTGGGCCGGCACTTATAATCAGGGACTCTACCACCTTGTCAATGCCTCACAATGGAAACGCTACGCCACCGAGCTTGGCACATTCCCCTCAGAAACAGTATGGACATTGGCTGCCGACAACAACGGACGTATATGGTCGTCATCACCCATAGGCAAGACAGTTATCTTTAACCCGCAGGATGAGAGCACCCATGTGGTGACCACAGACAATGGCGAGGACATACGCGGCAATGCTGTACGTTATGATGGTGACGGCACCATGTATATCGGTTCGGTATATGGCTTGTGGCGCTATCAACTGGCCACTAATAAGTGCAGTGTGTCATTCGGCAACAAACATCAAACCCAGCAATGGATGAGCCAGATGATTATCGATGTGAAGACCGACAAGCGCCAAGGGCTGATGATACTCGTTCACCCTGATGGCATGACAGTATTTGATACCAAGCGCGACACGCTCAGCTATATTCAGCGTACTACCGACATCATCAAAGGTCTGGTGAGCGACCACGAGGGCACCTACTGGGTATGCACCACCAGCGGCACGGTAGTAGGTATTCTGCCACAGCGCCATCGGGGCGGCATTGAGCTGATACGTCGCAGTTTCCAACCCTATGTAGGCATGCCGCAGTTCTACTTCAATGGTGATGCCATGACCCTTTCGCCCAACGGTCAGATACTGATGGGTGGCACCGAGGGATATATGAGCATCAATCCCCATCAGCTCATGGCATCCAAGGCCGAAGACCGTCCACTCAGCATCAGCGAGATAGCTGTTGGCGATAGTCTGATCAACGAACGCACAACCACCATCAACCTGAACTATGATGATGCTTATCTCTCGGTGAGATTCTTTGCTGGCAGTTTGGAGAATGTGCGCCACACCCGTTATGCCTATCGCCTGGTAGGTCAGACAAGCGACTGGGTGCTGACCGACCAACCTGCCGTATCGTTTCATGCCCTGCCACCGGGACAATACACGCTGCAGCTCTGTGTGTGCCGCGAGGATGGCAGCATGAGTCCGCCACAGGAGCTAACCATCAATGTGGCGCCCCCCTTCTATCGCACCATACCGATGTACTGCGTCTATGCCCTGATGGCGATAGCCATTCTGCTCTTCATCAGGAGTCAGATGCACAAGCGCCAGCAAGCACGCTCCGAACAGCAGCGCCAGATGATGGAACGCCAGAAGATAGAGCAGATCACAGAGATGAAACTGCAGTTCTTTACCAATATCAGTCATGATCTGCGCACGCCCCTCACCCTCATCATCTCACCCTTAGAACAGATCATTAAGAAGTTGGAACAAGGCAGCTCCATCAACAGTCTGCAAGCCCAGCTTCACAATGTATATAAGAATGCACAACTGCTGTTGCAAGAAGTCAACTCCCTACTCGACTTTCGCCGCTTGGATGCTGGTGGTGAGACACTCAACCTGCAACGTGGTGATATCGTGGATCATCTCAATAGCATTCTGGTGTCGTTTGGTGATTATGCCGAAGAACGCGGCATCCATCTGGCGTTCGAGCACGAAGTGGATAGTTATGTGTTGGACTACGACCGTGAGAAGATGAACAAGGTAATCTATAATCTGTTCTCCAACGCCTTAAAGTTCACCCCCGCTGGCGGCAGCGTCACCCTACGCATCAACCTCACATCAACATATGTATTGATAGCGGTTGCCGATACAGGCAAAGGCATTCCCGATGCCGACAAGCCCAACATCTTCAAGCGCTTCTATCAGTCGTCGTCGAACGACAGTTCACAAACAGGTAGCGGTATCGGTCTGCATATCGCCAACGACTATGTGAAGCTGCATCATGGCACCATCAGCGTAGCCGACAATCATCCCAAGGGCAGTATTTTCACCATCACCCTGCCGATAGCCTCCAATAGCCATCAGATCAAAGCCGAAGCAGCTACAGATGGGGCTGCAACGACAGAACCATTCGTAGAACCACAGTCCAACACCCGCAAGTCGATTCTGGTGGTAGATGATAATCAGGACATGCTCTCGTTTGTCAGCTCTTGCATGAAAGAGTATTTTGATGTTTATACTGCCAGCGATGGCGCCGAAGCGCTGCAGGTGCTGCAACAGCAACAGATAGATCTGGTGATTAGCGATGTGATGATGCCAGGAATAGATGGTTTCGAACTCTGCCGCCGGGTTAAGACGGATATCAACCTGTCGCATATCCCCGTCATCCTGCTCACAGCCCGCACCACCGACGTGAGTCGTATCGAAGGATTGCAGTTGGGTGCCGACGATTATCTCACCAAGCCCTTCAATGTCGAAGTGCTGCGCTTGCGTGTACAGAAATTCATCGACTGGGAGCAAAACAATCACCATCAGTTCCGCCAGAAACTCAACATCGAACCTAGCGAGATAACCATTACCCCACTCGACGAACAGTTTATCCAGAAAGTTATTTCACTGGTAGAGAAGAATATTTCCGATTCCGAATTTTCAGTAGAGGCGATGGCAGCCGAAGTAGCTATGTCGCGCTCTACACTCTACAAGAAGCTCATGGCCATCACGGGGCAAGGCCCAGCCGAATTCATCCGTACCATCCGCATCAAACGAGGTCGTGCTTTGCTCGAATCCTCACAGATGCAGATTACGGAAATAGCTTATGCTGTGGGCTTCACTACCGTTAAGAGTTTCACCATGAACTTCAAAGCAGTATATGGTGTCACTCCATCCGAATTTCAGAAATCTAATTTGTCAACAGTTTCACAAGGAAAATGAAATAGGTATCAATACTCACAGATTATAGAATTTCAGTCCGATAGAGAGTCCTAACACATCCTTGAGCGGAATACTGCTCTGGAACATAGAGCGCACATAGAGGTCGCATGTTCCCACCTCGTAGAACAGTGTGATGCGATTGTGCATGAGGCGCTTTCGCTTGGGGATATCAAAAGTGATGCGCTGTCCCAAAGCCAAATTCAAGCGAAACTTGGTACTCATAAACTCATAATACTTGTCGGGGTAACGCCCTGGCTGACTTTTCCAGAACTCATGCCCATATACCGTGTTGATATAGAGACTAACAGTAAGAGGTTCGAAAGACCACTTGCACGTTTTATTCAGATCAGCCTTTGAATTAATATTAAGATGCCAGGGGATATAGTTGCCCTTGAGGGTTGATGTGAGTTTGCCGCGCGTGGACTGATGCTTAGGAATGTATCCAAACAGCAGATCGGTCTCCCACTGGTGCCGCTTGCCGTAGCTCCATCCCAATCCCATCGACACAACACCCATGTTTCCAGCATTCTGTATCACAAAATGTGTAGGCACCAGCGATGCCCATGCCTTTTGCTTTCGCAACATGCGCTGCTCATACTTACTATTCAGTGTATCTACAACCGAGATACTATCGGCAGCCGTGGCGCATATTGAGCACATCAGCATTGTTATACTAATAAAATACTTGTTCCATTTCATAGCCCTCGGGTGTTATAGTCATGATACGATAATTGCGATGCTGTGCACAGTCGATGCCATAGAAAATCAGTCCGTCATCGTAGAAGTCAACCACAGTGTCGTTGTGATTATGTCCATAGACACAGCACATCAGACCGGGGAAATAGTCGAGATAACGGCGGAATGCCTTACATACGTTGTTGTTAAACTGGTCACTATATGGCGGTGCATGCATCACCAGCACCGTGCGGTCGAACTTGTCGGAGTCCTTAGTCATTTCCTCTTCCATATAGTCGAAATTAGGCACTGCGGCCAGATAGTCGTACTCTGTGGCATTGGTGTTCAGGCATACAAACTTGATACGGCCGGCAATAAATGAAAAGTCAAATGCGCCATACATCACCTCGTAAGTCTGATCGCCAGTACCTAGAAAGTCATGATTACCAATGAGAGCTACCCATGGTGCATTCAATTTCTGCAGGATGTCACGGCTCCACTCGAACTCGTTTTTCGTGGCAGTGTCGGTCAGATCACCACAATGCACCACAAAATCCACGTTACGGGTATTCACATCTGCCACCTGGGCGCGCGCATCCGATAGCCACAAGTGGGTATCGCTGATAAAGGCCACGCGTAGTGTTTCCTTATCGGCAAATCTACTTTCGATGATGGCCATCTGTTTGGCATTGATACCAATCTCACCCTTTACATTCACATCATAAGGATGGATATCAAAAGCTCCATCGCATGACGTCATCAGGATAGTAAGTATCACAATCAGTAGTTTTTTCATGATTACAATGCTTTAGTTATTATCTTTATTACGTTCCCGGGTGCAAATATAAATATTTTTTTTCAAAAAATCTGTCCGATATTAAAAGAAATATCGGACAGACGATTAAATTCCCAATAATCCGGGATTTAATTGATGGTTGTAGTGGCTACAGGCAGACTACTCTTCACACTCACCTGTACCTTACCTTTCTTATTGGTGCTACGTACCACGATGATGGCACGACCTTTAAAAGTAGTGGCGCGTGGCAATGTCTTTATCTCGCGGTCCTTCAGGTCGGCCGAAGCAAAAGCCATCAGCGTGGCCTGTCCTTTCACGATAGCCTCACAAGGAATAGCAGCATCAGGACATACCCTACCCTCTTTATCCACCACCTCAACGGTGATATAGGCCAGCGACTGTCCGTTGGCAGTCAACTTGGTGCGGTCTGCAGTCAGGCGCAACTTAGCAGGTTCGCCAGCAGTAGCCAGGATTACGCTCTCGCCACCAGCCTCAGCGCGCAGTGTGCCAGCCTCGTAAGGCAAGTTGAACACAGCCTTAAACTCTGTATCGCGGCCCACCTTCTTAGTGCCCACCAGTTTATCGTTCAGATAGAGTTTCACCTCGGGCGCCTTGGTATACACCTCTACATCGATGGGCTTACCTTCCCATCCTGCCCAGTTCCAGCTCTCCCATGTGGGCCAAACGCTCCAAGAGGTTTCATATATCTTTCCATGATAGCCATCTGGCTCCTTCACAGCCATGTAGAGAGGTTCGTTGTCATTCCACAGCATACTGCGGTAATGGCTGATGGGGCGACGCCAACCGGTCATATCCACATCGCCGCAGCAAGCGCCGTGCCAATCGGGTTGTCCGCCTTCAGCATAGCTCTCGCCTGGGCGCTCACCCTCATAATAGTAGCGACCGATACCCGACTCGCCCAGATAGTCGAGACCTGTCCATACCATATCACCAATCACGTAAGGATAATCATGCACGGTAGCCCAGTTGCGGAAAGCCCCACGGGGATAGCTCTCTGTCTGCCACATCACACGCTTGGGGTCGCGTTTGTGGTCGGTAGCATGCTTGAATATCATGTAGTTATAACCTGCGATGTCAAGCACCTCAAAGTGTGGGTCATAAATCTCCCAATCACGATCCCAGGCGCAGAGGGCTTCGGTCACAGGGCGTGTCTTGTCGCACTCCAGCACGGCTGCCTTCAACTTGCGGGCTGTGGTTACCACAGCTATCTCCTTGCGCTCTATCACCTCGTTGCCGATGCTCCATGAGATGATGCTAGGGTGATTGCGGTCGCGCATCACCATGGCATGGATATCCTCACGATAGCACGAATCGATAAGTGTAGAATAGTCATACGGTTTCTTAGCTGTGCGCCAACCATCGAAAGCCTCTCCGATAACCAGCATACCCAACGAGTCGCAGGCATCCAGGAAAGCACGTGTGGTGGGGTTATGACTGGTACGAATCAGATTGAATCCAGCCTCTTTCATCAAGCGCACCTTGCGTATCTCAGCATCGTCGAAGGCCATGGCGCCTATCACACCGTCATCGTGGTGCACGCAGGCACCATTCAGCAGCACAGGCTTGCCATTCAACACAAATCCATTCTCAGCATCATAGCTGAAAGTGCGTATGCCGAATTTTGTTGAGTGTTTAATGTTGAGTGATGAGGGTTGAGGGTTGAGGGTTGAGAGTTTAGTGTTGAGGGTGTAGAGATAGGGATCCTGGGGCGACCAGAGACGGGGATTCTGGATGGTATAGCTAAAGCATACCGTCTTGCTCTCGCCTGCCTGCAGCTCTAACTGCTGTTGCTTGCCTTCCACTTCTACCATGGCCTGACCAGCGGTGGCAGCCTCGTTCTGCACCGTCACCTCTACATTCACTGTGGCCTCTTTGGCAGATACGTCACTCGTGGTAACATACACACCGTTTTCGGCGATGTGCAGGGCAGGCATCGTCTGCAGCCACACGTGGCGATAAATACCTGAACCTGAATACCAGCGACAGTTCACCTGCTGACTGTTGTCCACCTTCACCACTACTTCATTCAGTCGTTTGTCCTTATATAAATAAGGTGTCACGTCCACAGTGAAGGGGGTATAGCCATAAGCATGCTGCCCAGCCTTCTGACCATTCACAAACACTTCGGCACGCTGATAAACGCCCTCGAAGTGCAGTTTCACCAGTTCCCCCTTAGGGGTGGCGAAAGCTTTGCGATACTCACCTTTGCCAGCAGGAAACCAGCCGCCATCGGTTCCCGTGGCACCGGTTTCTGGATTAGAGGCATACGAGATGTCCCAATCATGAGGTAGGTTTACACTGATGGTCTTGCCATCATGGCTGAAATGCCAGCCGTTGTCGAATAATTGTTGTGTCTGTGCCTGGGTGCCCATACTAGCCCCCAAAAGCACAGCACATAAAGTTAGTTTTTTCATTTTTTAGTTATGATATTTGTTTTAAGAATTACTCTTCCATCAGTTTACGGTATCGAGCACGCTTAGGCTCCTCTAAGCCCAGGCGTTGAGCCTTGTTGCTCTCGTACTCGCTATAGTTGCCTTCGAAGTAGAACACATTGCCCTCTCCCTCAAATGCCAATATATGTGTACAGATACGATCCAGGAACCAACGGTCGTGACTGATGATGACGGCACAACCAGCAAAGGCCTCCAAGCCCTCCTCCAGTGCACGCAGGGTGTTCACGTCGATATCGTTGGTAGGCTCGTCGAGCAACAGCACGTTGCCTTCCTGCTTCAGCGCGATGGCCAGATGCAGACGGTTGCGCTCACCACCCGACAGCACGCCGCACTTTTTCTCTTGGTCGGCACCACTGAAGTTGAATCGACTCAGGTAGGCACGCACGTTCACGTCCTTGCCACCCATACGGATAGTCTCATTGCCCTGACTCACTACCTCATAGACCGACTTGGTTGGGTCGATATCCTTATGCTGCTGGTCCACATAGCTCAACTTCACCGTCTCGCCCACTGAGAACTGACCTGCATCGGGCTGATCCAAGCCCATGATGAGTCGGAACAGCGTAGTCTTACCCGCACCGTTAGGACCAATCACACCCACAATACCATTTGGTGGCAGATTGAAGTTCAAGTCGGTAAAGAGCTGTTTTTCGGGGAACGACTTTGCCACGTGTTCAGCCTCAATCACCTTGTTGCCCAGTCGTGGACCATTGGGGATGAATATCTCCAGTTTTTCCTCCTTCTGTTTCTGTTCCTCGTTCAGCATCATCTCATACGAATTCAGACGGGCCTTACCCTTGGCATGACGGGCCTTGGGCGCCATACGCACCCACTCCAACTCACGCTCCAGTGTCTTGCGACGCTTCGAGGCACTCTTCTCCTCCTGAGCCAGGCGCTGACTCTTCTGTTCCAGCCAGCTTGAGTAGTTGCCCTTCCAGGGGATGCCCTCACCACGGTCAAGCTCCAGAATCCACTCAGCCACATCATCCAGGAAGTAGCGGTCGTGGGTCACGGCAATCACCGTTCCCTCATATTGCTGCAGATGTTGCTCCAGCCAGTCGATGCTCTCAGCATCCAAGTGGTTGGTAGGCTCGTCAAGCAGCAGCACGTCGGGTTTCTGCAACAGCAGTCGGCACAGTGCCACACGGCGGCGCTCACCACCCGAGAGATTTTTCACGCTCCAGTCGCCCGGCGGACAGTTCAGTGCAGCCATCGCGCGATCCAGTTTCGAGTCCATATTCCAAGCATCAGTAGCGTCGATGATATCCTGCAGTTCAGCCTGTCGCTGCATCAGCTTATCCATTTTGTCGGCATCCTCGTAGTACTCGGGCAGTCCGAACTTTACGTTTATCTCATCGTACTCGGCCAACGCATCATACACATGCTGCACGCCTTCCATCACGTTCTCCTTCACTGTCTTTTCCTCGTTCAGTGGTGGTTCCTGTGGCAGATAACCCACACTGTAGCCGGGGCTCCACACCACGTCGCCCTGATACTGCTGGTCGAGCCCTGCAATGATTTTCATTAGGGTAGATTTACCAGCACCGTTCAGTCCAATAATACCAATTTTGGCGCCATAGAAAAAACTCAGGTAAATGTTTTTAAGCACTTGCTTCTGATTCTGCTGAATGGTTTTGCTCACGCCTACCATCGAGAATATCACTTTCTTGTCGTCAACTGTTGCCATATATATCTATTTATTTGATTTGTCGGCAAATATACAAAAAAAAAGTGAAAATAGAAGCATTATTCAACTATTTTGTCTAATTTTGCAGATACAATACATTAATAATTAAAAGTTATGGTAAAGCATATTATTCTCTGGACTCTGAATCCAGAACTCTCTGAAGAGGAGAAGCAGACAGTGAAGGCCGGTATTAAGGCTGGTTTGGAAGGATTGGTAGGCAAGGTGCCCGGACTTCTCGACGTGAAGGTACACATTGAAGGCCGCCTGGCTTCATCCAATGCCGACGTCATGCTCGACAGCACTTTGGAGAGCGAGGAGGCCTTGAAAGCTTATGCTGTTCACCCCGAACACGTAGCCGTAGCCAATGGTAAGGTTCGCCCTTATACCGTTCAGCGCAGCTGCCTTGACTTCGAGATTTAATATCTTACATTCAACTTTCGCAAGTTTAGTTTAATCTTATCAGATAACGTTTTGTGGACTTCCATTAATAAAGCCGCGAACGTTATCTGTTGCTATTTGTATCAGTCGCACTCTTGCTTCAGTACTTGCCCAAGCAATATGTGGTGTGATATAAGCGTTAGGCTGCTTCAGCAAAGGATTGTCGGCAGCAGGTGGCTCTACCGTCATCACATCGGCACAGAAAGCATAAAGTCGGCCCTCTGCCAGTGCATTAGCCACAGCATCATCGTCGATCAGCGGTCCACGACCTGTATTGATCAGGATGGCCGACGACTTCATCTTCTGGATACTCTCTTTATTAATAAGGTGTCGGGTATTGTCGGTTAGCGGACAATGCAGCGACAATACATCAGATGTAGCCAGCAACTCGTCGAGCGTCACCTTCTCGATACCATCGGGCAGCACCTCTTTGCTGCTCAGTGCCTTTACCTTCATGCCGAAGGCCAGTGCAATCTGGGCTACACGCATACCGATGTTTCCCAAGCCCACAATACCGAATGTTTTACCGGCTATCTCAGGCAGGAGGGTATCGATGTAACTGAAGTCCTTACTCCTACTCCACTTACCCTCACGGTTTTGCTGTGCATAGTGCTCTGTGCGATTAGTTACTGTGAGCAGATGTGCAAACACCATCTGCGCCACGCTCTCGGTGCTGTAAGCCGGCACGTTTGTTACCACAATACCGCGCTCGTGCGCAGCCTGGATATCCACCACGTTGTAGCCTGTTGCCAGCACGCCGATATACTTCAACTTGGGCAACTGTGCCATCACCTCGCTGGTCAGCAGTACTTTGTTGGTAAGCACCACCTCAGCGTCGGCTGCTCTCGCCACTGTTTCCTCGGGTGCCGTACGCTCATAAACCGTTACATCACCCAACTTCTCCAGCTCATTCCAAGACAAATCGCCTGGATTGGCTGTATAACCGTCTAGTATTACAATATTCATCAGATGTTGTTTTTTAAAAAAAAGAGAGGAACTCACCCTCGTGGCAAATTCCTCTCAGAAGATTAAATATTGTTGAAAAACAAATATTACTTCTTATTGATAGCCAGGTCGATAGCAACGGCTACAGAAACAGTTGCACCTACCATTGGGTTGTTACCCATACCCAGGAAGCCCATCATCTCAACGTGAGCAGGAACAGAAGAAGAACCTGCGAACTGAGCGTCAGAGTGCATACGACCCATGGTATCGGTCATACCGTAAGAAGCAGGACCGGCAGCCATGTTATCTGGGTGCAGGGTACGACCAGTACCACCACCAGAAGCTACAGAGAAGTAAGGCTTACCAGCGAGTACGCGCTCCTTCTTGTAAGTACCAGCTACTGGGTGCTGGAAACGTGTTGGGTTTGTAGAGTTACCAGTGATAGATACATCTACGTTCTCCTTCCACAGGATAGCTACACCCTCACGTACGTCGTCGGCACCATAGCACTTAACCTTCAGACGGCTTGGGTTGTTGCCATAAGGAACCTCCTTAACAACATTGAGCTCGCCAGTGAAGTAGTCGAACTTGGTCTGTACGTATGTGAAACCGTTGATACGGCTGATGATCTGAGCAGCGTCCTTACCAAGACCGTTCAGGATAACGCGCAGAGGATTCTTACGAACCTTGTTAGCCATCTCAGCAATCTTGATAGCACCCTCAGCAGCAGCGAAGCTCTCGTGACCAGCGAGGAATGCGAAGCACTCTGTCTCCTCGCGGAGCAGACGAGCGGCGAGGTTACCGTGACCGATACCTACCTTACGATCGTCGGCTACTGATCCAGGGATACAGAAGCTCTGCAGACCGATACCGATGGCCTCAGCAGCCTCGGCAGCTGTCTTTACGCCCTTCTTGATGGCGATAGCAGCACCACAAACATAAGCCCACTTAGCATTCTCGAAGCAGATGAGCTGAGTGTCCTCACACATCTGATATGGGTCGATACCTGCCTTTTCACAAATCTCATTGGCCTCCTCGATAGAGTTGATGCCATTCTCCTTCAGAGCAGCAAGAACCTGGTTGATACGGCGCTCCTGACTCTCAAACTGTACTTTTCTAATCATTGTCGTATCCTCCTATTATTCTTTACGTGGGTCAATAGCCTTAACTGCACCCTGCTCCTCGGTTGTGCGACCGTAAGAACCGGTGAACTTCTTCATAGCCTCGTTGGCATCCATGCCATTCTTGATGGCCTCCATCATCTTGCCCAGGTGTACATACTCGTAACCGCAAACCTCGTTGTTAGCATCGAGGTACTGCTTGGTGATGTAACCCTCGGTGAGCTCGAGATAACGTGTGCCCTTGGCAACGGTACCATAGAGTGTACCAGTCTGTGAACGAAGACCCTTACCGAGGTCCTCAAGACCAGCACCGATAGCCAGACCGCCCTCAGAGAAAGCGCTCTGTGTACGTCCGTAAACAATCTGCAGGAAGAGCTCGCGCATAGCGGTGTTGATAGCATCGCAAACGAGGTCGGTATTCAGAGCCTCGAGGATGGTCTTACCAGGCAGGATCTCAGATGCCATAGCGGCAGAGTGAGTCATACCAGTGCAACCGATGGTCTCAACAAGAGCCTCCTGGATAACACCGTCCTTCACGTTCAGGCTCAGCTTGCAGGCACCCTGCTGAGGGGCACACCAGCCAATACCGTGGGTGTAACCAGAGATCTCCTTGATTTCCTTTACTGCTACCCATTTGCCCTCCTCGGGGATAGGTGCAGGTCCATGGTAAGCGCCCTTACAAACGCTACACATGTTCTCCACTTCTTTTGAATAAATCATTGATAATAAAACATTTAAATGTTAAACAACTTAATATATCCTTCTTTTTGACCTACAAAATTACGCCATTTATTTGACATTAACCGACATCTTGGTTATCATTTAGGAATTATTAACCAAAGGCCGAGTTCTTACAAACCTCTGTACTTCAGTAATCCTGAGGCATCGGGGTTCTTCATGCCCGTAAAGTCGGTAAACATCAGCATCTGATCCTTGGTATTACCACGGCTCAGCACCTTCTGGCGGAAAGCATCACCAGTCTCGGGCTTCAGTGCGCCCAACTTCTGGAATGTATCAGCCACATTGCAGGCCAGTACCTCGGTCCACAGATAGCTATAGTAGCCGGCGGCATAGCCACCACCCCATACGTGATTGAAGTAAGAGGTGCTATAGCGTGGAGGTACCTGGGTATCATAGAGTCCAATCTGCTTCAGCGCGTCGATCTCGAACTGTGGTGCCTGGGCTGCTGTTGGAATCTCGTCGGCAGACAGGTGGTGCCAAGCCAGATCAAGACAGGTAGCTGCCAGGTTCTCACCCAACGCATAGGCAGTCTGGAAGTTGATGCTCTTCAGCATCTTCTCTTTCAGATCGGCAGGCATAGGCTCGCCAGTAACTGCGTGCTTAGCGTAGTGGTCAAAAATCTCGGGGATAGAAGCAAAGCTCTCATTGAACTGCGAAGGCATCTCTACAAAGTCGCGTGCCACAGCAGTACCACTCAGGGTATTGTAGTAGCAGTTAGAGAGCATACCGTGCAGGGCGTGACCAAACTCATGGAACAGGGTTGTCACCTCGTCCCAGGTGATGAGTGTGGGCTGACCATCAGGAGCCTTAGCATAGTTCGTCACATTATATATAATAGGCAACTGATTGCGCTGACCGCTCTGCTTGGCAAAAGCGCTCATCCAAGCACCGCCACGCTTGGTGGGTCGGCGATAGGGATCGCTGTAGAACAGAGCCAGCATCTTGCCATCCTTGTCGCGCACCTCAAACACCTTCATATCAGGATGATAGGTAGGGATATCCTTGCGCTGTACGAAGTTCAGACCATACACGCGGTGAGCAGCATAGAACACGCCGTTCACAATCACGCTGTCGATATTGAAATAAGGCTTCACATCATCATCGCTCAGATTCAGCATCTGCTGCTTCATCTTGGCCGAATAGTAGAAGCGGTCGTAAGGCTCCAACTTGAAGTCGGCCCCCATCTGCTGTTTGGCAAAATCCTCGATAGCCTTGGTCTCAGCCTGGGCTTTAGGAGTGTATTCAGCAATGAGCTGCTTCAAGAAACCATACACATTATCAGAGTTCTTAGCCATCGTGCGCTCCAACGAGTAAGAAGCATAGTTCTTATAGCCCATCAGTGCAGCCTTCTCAGCACGCAACTTGGCTATCTCAACGACGATGGGGAATGTATTGAACTGACGGGTACCATCGGCACGATGACGCGAAGCCTCATACACACGGCGGCGCAGGTCGCGGTTGTCCAGATTGGTCAAGATGGCCTGCTGGGTGGTATTCACAATGACGATAGCATATGGCGTGATAGCACCACGACTCTCAGCATCCTTCTGACACTGGGCAATGTCAGCCTCGCTCAAGCCAGACAGTTCCTCCTTGGTATTTACCCATACCACTGAACCGTTGGTAGCAGCGGGCAGCAGGTCGCCCCACTGCTGCTGAAGCTCAGAGATGCGCAGATTAATCTGCATCATACGCGCCATCTTCTGGTCGTCGAGCAGAGCACCAGAGCGCACAAAGTTCTTATAGACCACCTCGGTGAGGCGCTTGTCCTCGCCCTTCAGTTTCTTATACTCCTTGTCGTAAACAAACTTAATCTTCTGAAACAGAGCCTTATTAAACGAGATCTCGTTCTCAAGCTCGGTCAACAGAGGCGTCACCTTCTTCTCGGTATCAGCCAGAATTGGTGTCTTGTGGGCACTGGTCAGGCCCTCAAACACATTCAGCCACTTGTCGAGCTCCAGGCCACTGGTCTCCAGAGCCAGAATGGTGTTCTTGAAGGTTGGTTTCTGCTTGTTGGCCACAATCTGCTCCACCTCCTGTCGCTTCTGCTTGATAGCACTCTCGATAGCGGGTAGATAGTCGGTTTCCTTAATCTTGCTGAAATCAGGCGCTCCCTGCGGCAGATTGTCAGCAGCCAATGTAGGCAGCATCATTGCTGCAAAACTCAATGTCATGAGCTTTCTTGTTACTTTCATATCCATTAATTCTTTAGTTGGTTTTTGGGTCATCCCTTAGTATGTGGCAGGTGGAACTTATACTGGTTGGTCATCACCTCTTTCACGGTGTTGATCTCCAGGAACTTGGTGCCACCACCCTCGCCTACGTTACCACTCAGGTAGGCAATCTTATCAGCATCCTGCACATACCCCTTCTGGCGCAACATACGCACAGCAGCGTGGAACAGCTCCTCGGGAGCGATATGCTCCTTCTGGTAAACAGGAATCACGCCGTAAGAGAGATTGAGCAGGCGCTGCAGTTTATCATTATAACAGATGGCCAGCACAGGGTTAGGACCACGGAAGGCAGCCAGGTTGCGAGCAGTGTCGCCCGAGCTGGCATCGGTGATGATACCCTTTACGCCGAGCTTCTCAGTAGCCTCGATAGCCGAGTGAGCCATAAACTCGCGGATATCGCAGTCGGCCGACAGGGGCACCTCGATGTCGTTCTCACGCATCTTGTCCTTCTCAGCCTGCTCTGCAATGGCAGCCATTGTGCGCACAGCCTCTACAGGGTACTTACCACTGGCAGTCTCACCCGACAACATCAGTGCGTCGGTACGATAGTAGATAGCATTGGCGATATCTGTTACCTCGGCACGTGTGGGGCGAGGATTATTAATCATCGTATGAAGCATCTGTGTAGCTACGATAACCGGCTTCTTGGCGCGCACACACTTGCGGATAATCTGGCGCTGGATGCCAGGAATACGCTCGATGGGCACCTCGATACCCAGATCACCACGGGCAATCATGATACCATAAGAAGCCTCGATGATCTCATCGATATTATCCACACCCTCCTGATTCTCAATTTTAGATATAATCTTGATGTCAGAGTTATAGGCATCAAGGATAGCCTGCACAGCGCGTACGTCGGCAGCCGAACGAACAAACGAGTGAGCGATAAAGTCGATATTCTCGTCGATAGCCAGCTTGATATTCTTTCTATCCTTCTCGGTCAGCGCAGGCAGAGCGATATGCACACCAGGCACATTGACACTCTTATGCGATCCCAGCACACCGTCGTTCTGCACCTGTGCAATCACGGCAGGACCGTTTACGCCAATCACAAGCATATCCAGTGCACCATCATCAAAAAGGATGTGACAACCCTCATACACATCGGCTGCGAAGTCGGCATACGAGAGATTGATAATGTCGTGTGTAGTGTCCATTTCCGGACGTCCGAAAATCTTCACCACATCGCCGGTCTTATAAGCGATAGGCTCTGCACAACCAGTGGTGCGCACTTCGGGGCCCTTGGTATCTATAAGGATACCAATATGATGACTCACACTACGTACATTACTAATAATGTTCTTAATACCTTTCTCGTCGGCATGTGCCGTGTTCATTCTTACAACGTTCATACCGGCCTCGAAAAGACTACGGATGAAATCCTGATCACATCTTCTGTCACTAATGCTAGCTACAATCTTTGTCTGCTTCATGTTATTTTTCGTTCTTTTGTGGTGCAAAGGTACAAAAAAACGCCCAAAAAGCATAGAAATTCACCATTTTTTGAAAAAAAAACGAGAAATATTTTCGTAATCTGCTGAAAATTAGTAACTTTGCAGTCCGAAAACGAAGAGTTTCGAGTTTACACATTATTAATATATAAAGAAGTAAATATCTAATAAAGAAATGACAAAGGCAGAAATCATCAACAGAATTGCTGACGAAACAGGCCTGGCGAAGAAAGACGTAGCAGTCTCTGTAGAAGCATTCATGAGCTGTATTCGCGAGAGTCTCGCTGATACTAAAGAGAATGTTTATCTCCGTGGCTTTGGTACGTTTGTTGTAAAGCGCCGCGCCCAAAAAACCGCCCGTAACATATCTAAGAACACAACCCTGGTTGTAGAGGCTCACGACTATCCCGCTTTCAAGCCCTCGAAGAGCTTTATTGAGAGAATGAAGTAATTAACATTATAAATTATTAGTATTATGCCAAACGGAAAGAAAAAGAAGGGCCACAAGATGGCTACACACAAGCGTAAGAAGAGACTGCGCAAGAATCGTCATAAGAGCAAGTAAATCTTGATCCTCTGTGACCAATAGAAAAGAAATGAAAGGAGTGTGTCAAACTAATCTCACAAGGATTACGGCACACCCTTTTTAGTATTAACGAGACAACCCGTCAGAATAATCAAATCAAAGAAAACATGACAAGTGAAGTTATCATTGATGTGCAACCAAAGGACATAAGCATCGCCCTGCTCGAAGACAAACAACTGGTGGAATACCAGGAGGAGCAGCGCACAGCATCCTTCTCGGTGGGCAACATTTATGTGGCAAAGGTTCGCAAGCTGATGCCAGGACTCAACGCTTGTTTCGTTGATGTCGGCGCTGAGCGCGTGGCATTCCTGCATTATCTTGACCTGGGAACTCAATTCAACTCTTACGAGAAATATCTGAAACAGGTTGTGAGCGACCGCAAGAAGCTCTACCCTATCCAGAAAGCCCACATCCAGCCAGAACTGAAAAAGGATGGCAGCATCGCCAACACACTGAAGGTTGGTCAGGAAATACTTGTTCAAATCGTAAAGGAACCTATCAACACCAAGGGTCCACGACTCACCTGCGAACTGAGCTTCGCCGGTCGTTATCTGGTACTGATTCCTTTCGAAGACGGTGTTTCTGTTTCAACCAAAATTAAGAAAGGCGAAGAGCGAAGCCGCCTGAAGCAGCTCATACAGAGCATCAAGCCCAAGAATTTCGGTGTCATCGTACGTACGGTGGCCGAGGGCAAGCGAGCAGCTGAACTTGATGCCGAGCTGAAGGTACTGTTGAAGCGTTGGGAAGACGTGATCACCAAAGTACAGAAGACAACAGAGCGCCCACAACTCTGCTTCGAGGAGGAAAGCAGAGCAGTAGCATTGTTGCGTGATCTCTTCAATCCCACTTACGACGGCATCCACGTGAACGACAGCGGCATTTATGAAGAAATCAAGAACTACCTGGGTCTCATCGCACCAGAGAAGAAGGACATTGTGAAGCTCTACAATGGCTCTGTGCCCATCTTCGACAACTACGATGTGACCAAGCAACTCAAATCGGGCTTTGGAAAGACAGTCAACTACAAGCATGGTGCTTATCTGATTATCGAACACACAGAGGCTATGCATGTAGTGGATGTAAACAGCGGTACGCGCATCAAAAAGGAGAACAACCAAGAGGCCAATGCCCTGGAGACCAACCTTGGAGCTGCCGACGAGTTGGCACGCCAGTTGCGACTCAGGGATATGGGAGGTATCATCATCGTTGACTTCATCGATATGAAACTGCCCGAGGACCGCCAGCTGCTCTACGAACGCATGTGCAAGAACATGCAGAAGGACCGAGCCAAGCACAACATCCTGCCTCTGTCGAAATTCGGACTCATGCAGATTACCCGCCAACGTGTGCGCCCTGCCATGAGCGTGAATGTGGAAGAAACCTGCCCCACTTGTTTCGGAAAAGGAACTATCAAGTCGAGCATCCTGTTCACTGATACTCTGGAGAGTAAGATTGACACCCTCGTCAATAAGATTGGAATCCACAAGTTCACCCTGCACGTCCATCCTTACGTGGCTGCCTACATTAATCAAGGCCTTATCAGCCTGAAGATGAAATGGCAAATGAAATACGGACTGGGCGTTAAGGTCATCCCCTCGCAGAAGCTGGCTTTCCTCCAATACGAGTTCTATGACAACAACGGACAGTTCATAGATATGAAGGAGGAAATCGAAACAAAGTAAAACGATTGAACTTACACCTAAGCCTATGCTGACACTTAAAATCCTATTTTGGGCCATGCTGCTCATAGCATTCTACACCTACATCGGGTATGGAATTCTACTATACATGATCATCAGGCTAAAACGGCTCTTTGCGGGTACTCCCCGCAAAGCCGTCATGCCTACTGATGAACAGTTACCCACCATGACACTGCTCATCTGTGCCTACAACGAGGAAGACGTTATAGCCGAGAAGATGGCCAACACACTGGCCATCGACTACCCTCGCGACAAATTCCGCATCATGTGGGTCACCGATGGCAGCACCGATCGCACCAACGAACTCCTGGCAGCCTACCCCGAAGTAGATGTCGTGTTCAGTCCTGAGCGACGCGGTAAGACAGCCGCCCTGCAGCACGGACTGCAGGAACTGCGCACACGCTATGTAGCCTTTACCGATGCCAACACCATGATTAATCCAGGAGCGATGCGCGAGATAGCCCGCCTGTTTATGGAAGACCCCACCGTGGGTTGCGTGTCGGGCGAGAAACGCGTTGCCGCACGCCAGCAAGGCGAACTGGCAGCCGAAGGCGAAGGCCTCTACTGGCGCTACGAGAGCACCCTGAAGCGCTGGGACAGCGAACTCTATTCAGCCATGGGAGCAGCTGGCGAACTTTACGCCATCGACCCGAAACTCGTACACCAGGTACCCACCAATGCCCTGCTCGACGACTTCATGATGTCGATGCTTGTTGTAAAAGATGGCAGTAGAATAGCCTACACGCCAGATGCCTATGCACAGGAATACGGATCGGCCAATATCTTTGAAGAGAGCAAACGCAAGCGCCGCATCGCCGCCGGAGGCCTTCAAAGCATCTGGTGGTTGCGCAGCCTGCTCAACCCCTTCAAGTACCCATTGGTCAGCTTCCAGTATATCAGTCATCGCGTGCTGCGTTGGAGCGTCACTCCAATTGCTTTGGTTATCCTACTGGTTTCCAACGCATTACTAACAATTCTTCGCGCCGGAGTCTTCTTCGACGTCATGCTCATCCTGCAGGTTTTATTCTACTTCAGCGCCTTTATCGGCTGGTTCTTAGGGCGCCGAGGTATCAAGCAGAAACTCTTCTACACGATTTACTATTTTGTGTTCATGAACCTCAATGTTTTCCGCGGAATGGCATATCTTTCACGTCAAAATAACAGTGGAGCATGGGAAAAAGCAAAAAGAAGTTGATTTTTTTTTCATTTTTCTTTCATATATAAAAAAAAAGCATTACCTTTGTCGCGAAATATAGCGCTAAAGAGACTCATGGAATACAGCGAAAAAGAAATTATGCTTCAAAAATTAGCCGATGCTAATCGCAAGCTTACCATTGCCCAAGAGCAACTAGACATTGCGAATCAAAAGCTAACCGAATATGAAGAGAAAGCTAAGAAGGCAGAAAAAGCGAGTAAGATGAAATCGCTTTTCCTGGCTAACATGAGCCATGAAATCCGCACCCCACTGAATGCTATTGAAGGTTTTTCACGTGTGCTTGTTGAGACCGACTCACAAGACGACCGTATGAAGTTCTTCGAGATTATCGAGAGCAACAACAATCGTCTGCAGAGCCTTGTCAACGAGATTCTTGACCTTTCGCGTGTAGAGTCAGGCGAAATTGTGATGAAGAAGACCAGCACCGATCTGAACCAGCTATGCGACAGCATCAAGAACCTCTTTAAGTTCCGTTGCCCCGAGACAGTGAAGCTCTCATGGGAGCAGCCCAACATGACTGTCACATTCAATACCGATGCCAACCGCATCACCCAGGTATTCTCAAACCTCATTAGCAACGCTTTGAAACACACCTCTTCGGGTAGCATCAAGTATGGTTACCGCATGCTCGAAGAAGGCACAAATATCGAGTTCTTTGTTCAGGACACCGGTACAGGTATAGCCCCCGACGACCTGCAGCACATCTTCACAACCTACGTATCACGTGATGCCGAGAACAGCAACAACGGTTATGGCTTGGGCTTGGCACTCTGTAAGATTATCGTTGAGAAGCTGGGCGGTAAGATCTATGTAGAGTCAGAACTTGGCAAAGGCGCCCTGTTCCGTTTCATTCTCCCCTTCGAGGGCACCATTGGCGGCATGACCCCAGCTCGCAACACCACCACATCCAATGTGCGTACTATCCGTGTGAGCGGTCGCCCCGACGACAGAAACAAGAAGACCATTCTGGTGGCTGAAGACGAGGACAGCAACTACGAGCTGGTAAAGATTGTGCTCCACAAGCGTTATCGCCTGATTCGTGCACACAACGGTATCGAAGCTGTTACTTTGAACGAAGAAGAGCATCCCGACCTGATACTCATGGACATCCGTATGCCTGAGATGAACGGTCTTGATGCCACCCGCATCATCAAAGAGGTAGATACCGACACCCCAGTGATAGCTCTGAGCGCCTATGCATTCGAAGAGAACATCCGCGATGCCAGAAATGCAGGCTGCGATGAGTTCATGGCCAAACCATTCAAGGTAGAAAACCTGATTGAGCTGGTTGGCAAATATCTCGACAATTGATTTATAAATATCTTTTTATGGGAAAACTAGCTGTACAAAAGTACTTTTCATTCACCATTCTTATTATTACACTTCTCGTTATGATCTTCACCATCGTAGGTCTCTACGGAGGTGACGTTCAGCCTGCTGGTAATACAGCACGCGCCATGCTGGTATATGCTCTGCCCATCCTGATAGCAGCCAATGTAGTGCTTCTTATCTACTGGCTCATCATGCGCCGTTGGCACTGGGCCATTATTCCAGTCATTGCCATCCTGAGCAGTATTCCATACAGTGGAACCATCTATCAGTTCGGTTCAGCCAACGAGAATGCAGAAGCCACTCAAGGCATCAAGATTGCCACCTACAACGTGGCCATGTTCGGTCGCGAAACATCTGGCTTTATCGCACAAGACATCCTGAGCGAGATGAAGCGCCAGAAGGTAGATGTAGTCTGCTTCCAGGAGTACAACGACCAGTGTGGCGACAAACTCAACTCAACATCGTATAAAGAATATTTCCCCTATATGGCACAGGGCGAGAGCGACATGATGATCTATAGCCGCTACCCCATCGTCAAGTCGAAGAACATGAACTTCGAGATGACCAACAACAGTGCTATGTGGGCCGAGGTAAACTATCAAGGCACCGTCATCCGTGTGTATAATGCCCACTTGGAGACTACTGGTATCAACAGCACACTCCACAAGGCCGGCAAGCTCATGAATCAGGGCCTCGACATTGAGGGCAACGCTCTGATGCGCGCCTTCTATGGCAACTATACCTTAGGTATGATTGCCCGTTCTGGCCAGGCCAACGTTCTGGCTATGGACATGCGTGATTGCGAAAAGCCTATCATCGTATGTGGTGACTTCAACGATGTGCCCTACTCTTACGTCTATAACACCATGCTGGGCGATAAGGTTGACGGATTTACTGAGGCTGGTAGCGGATTTATGTACACCTTCCGTGGTGGCAACAAGAAAGTACGTATCGACTACATCTTCCACGACAAGGGTATGCAGGCCGTAAGCTACTACAAGCGCGACGTCAACTACTCCGACCACAACCCGGTATTCTCTAAGATAGCCATCCACAAGCAATAAACCCCAAAAAAGAATCCTGCTCATTTGAGTGGGATTCTTTTTTTGTTACTGTACTATCTTAAAACGCACCCTGAACGAGCGTTCCTGCTCGTCCCAGTTGGTACCCAACAGTTCGAAGCGTCCTATCTGCGAGGTAGAACGCACATGCTTACCGATACAGGGACACACATCATAATCACCGATACGCACCAATCTGATGGTCTCTGAGGCATCTTCCGGCAGGCGGTCGACACTTACATCGTCGGGCAATGTGTCGCGAGTCACATACTCAAAGGTCACGGGCAGGTCTTCTGCTATCAGCTCGTTCATACGGCGCTCTATCTCCCGCTCGTCCTGTCGCGAAGGTTTCTGGTCAAGATGAAAACTCATCTTACTCTTCTTGCGTTCCACATGGGCATTAAACGAACGTCCGCAATCAAACATCCTAATCATGGTTTGATTCAGCAGATGCTCAGCAGTATGCGCTGGTGGAAACTCCTCTTTGTTGTGCTCATTGAATACGTAATCAGCCATATCATTAAATTTTTGGGCACAAAAATACAAATTAAATCGATAAAAAACAAATTATTCGCAACTTTTCGGCAGTCTGTTACGTCTAACAGATAAAATAACCAATTAAAATAAGAAAGAGTATGAAAAAGATTTTGTTTCTGATGGTTTGCGTTTTAGCGCTCACATCATGTAAGGTAGATCTGGGTATCAACAAGATTACTCCCAGCGACAACATCGTAACCAAGACCTATAAGGTAGATGCTTTCGAAGCAGTAAACATGAGTTGCGTGGGTCATGTAGATATCATTCAGGACGTGAAAAAGAGCGGTACCATAGAGCTCATCGCCCCCGACAACTATGTAGAATACTACAAATTTGACAGCGCCGACAGTGCGCTCCGCATCGGCTACACCAAGAAGAATCTCTCTCTCGATACCAAAGATGTAAAAATCAAGGTTTACACTGCCGACCTTACCAAAGTGATCAATAGCGGTGCTTCTGGCATCAACATCGACAACCTGGATACCGACCGCCTTGAAGCCGTTGTCAGTGGCGTTGGCGAGATTGCAATCAGCGGCGTGGCCGACGAAGCAGTACTGATCAACAGCGGCGTGGGCAGCATCGAAGCCGAGCACTTCAAAGTTCAGAAAGTAAGGGCCAATGTATCAGGCGTGGGCAGCATCAAGTGCTATGCCAGCGACGAGATTGACGGCAACGTTTCAGGTGTTGGCTCACTCGATTATGCTGGTCATCCCAAACATAAAAACACCAAGCGAACGGGTATAGGTAGCATCAGTGAACTTTAAAACAAATCATCCCAACCAGACCGGTTGGGATGATTTGTTTATACTCTAAAACTCAGCACTTTAGCGCCAAGCGGCTCAAGTTCTAATCTAACCGCATTATCGCGCTTAAGAGCGAGTTTTTCTTTTTGTGCTTTCAGCAGATCTGCGGCCGTTGCCGTCTTCTCTTTCAGCCCCAGATAATCAAAGGCATGAGCAGGCAGGTTCACATCAATGGCAGCTGGTGCATCGTCGAAGTTGACCACCACCAACAGCGCCTCAGTTCCCGCCTTACGAATAAAGGCAAACTGCCGCTGCAGATGACCGTTGGCATACATCAGGTCGAACATCAGTCCGTCGGTCACCGCCTTCTGACTCTTCGCCAGGTTCATCACCTTGCAGTAGGTATCATAGAGATGCTTTTCGCGAAGCGTGTATTTGCGCTGAGCCGCCCGTACTATCGTATCCACACTCCAGTAGTCGAAGATGGTGGTGCGTCCGTCGCAGCCGCTGAAGCCCTCCTTATCCATACCACGCTCGCCATACTCCTGTCCGAAGTAAATCATCAGCGGGTTCTGCTGCAGCAAGGCCGACACCACAAGTGCCGGTACACCCTTACGTGCATCGCCAGCAAAGAAGTCGCTGGCAATACGCTGTTCGTCGTGATTCTCCAGGAAGTAGAGCATGTGCTGCTTGATATCATCAGTCTGCTGCCAGGCGCCAGTGATAGCGTGCACGTTCTGATATCCGCACATCACACCGCGCAACGTGTCATACATGCCCACTTTATCATATAGATAATCGAAGCCAGCCCCCAGGTAGTTGCGATATTCTGCGGGATTATACACCTCACCGATAAACACACAGTCGGGATAGCGGCTCTTCACCTTACTGGTAGCCCAGTGCCAGAAGGCAGCAGGCACCATCTCAGCCATATCACAGCGGAAACCGTCGATACCCTTAGCCGCCCAGAACAGCAGAATCTCCGTCATCTTGTTCCATGTGTCGGGTATAGGGTCGAAATGCCCCACTCTGCCGGCATAGTAGTCCAGACCGTAGTTCAGCTTCACCGTTTCGTACCAGTCGTTCATGCCTGGTGCGTTATTAAAGCAATCGTTGCCCGTAGCTTTCGCCGGCTCTTCCAGATACGCCTCATTCTCGCCATGATACAGGTCGAGATAAGGTGCAAAGCGCTGACCAGGACAGTAGTAGAAGTTGTTTTGCGGGTCGAATCCGTTCTGTGGGTTGTCGCCCTCACCCAAGTCTTTCACCCCTTCGGGCTTACATATCGAGTGATACTGGCGCGCCACGTGGTTAGGCACGAAATCGATAATCACCTTCATCCCTGCCTTATGTGTGCGCTCCACAAGCGCTTCAAACTCCTGCATACGCTGCGCTACGTTCTCGGCCAAATCTGGGTCGATATCATAGTAGTCGGTGATGGCGTAAGGCGATCCAGCCTTACCCTTCACCACAGCCGGATGCTGCTTAGGAATACCATAGGCACTATAGTCAGTCTGCGACGCATGCCTGATGACACCCGTATACCAAATATGGCTCACGCCCATCTCCCTGATTTTCTTCAGGGCAGTGGGCGTGAAGTCGTTCAGTTTTCCGCAACCATTCTCGGCTATCGTACCATCCTCTATGCGGTTAGTGCAACGATTGCCATAAAGTCGCGTAAAAACCTGATAAACTATAATCTTAGGCGATGCCATGGGCAGAAACCTCTTTGTTGATCTTAGCGATCATGCCTTGGAGGGCCTTACCAGGACCACACTCTGTGAAGTCGTCGGCACCATCAGCAATCATGTTCTGTACGCTCTGAGTCCAGCGAACTGAGCTTGTGAGCTGTGCAATGAGGTTAGCCTTGATCTCAGCAGGATCAGTATGAGGCTTAGCATCAACATTCTGATATACAGGGCACTTTGGAGTTTTGATCTCAGTAGCCTCGATAGCAGCCTGGAGCTCGTCCTTAGCAGGCTGCATGAGTGGCGAGTGGAAAGCACCGCCCACCTTGAGCACCAATGCGCGCTTAGCACCAGCAGCCTTCAGCTGCTCGCAAGCCTCCTCGATAGCCTCAACGTTACCGCTGATAACCAGCTGTCCAGGACAGTTATAGTTGGCAGGTACAACGATACCCTTACCCAGCTTGCTCACCTCAGCGCAAACCTCCTCAACCTTCTCGTCGGGCAGAGCGATGATGGCAGCCATGGTAGATGGCTGAGCCTCGCAGGCCTTCTGCATAGCCATTGCACGAGCGTAAACCAGCTTCAGTCCGTCCTCAAAACTCAGAGCACCAGCAGCAGTCAGAGCCGAGAACTCACCCAGAGAGTGACCAGCAGTCATCTCAGGAGCGAAAGCCTCGCCCATGCAGAGTGCAGAGATAACACTATGAAGGAACACGGCAGGCTGAGTAACCTTAGTCTGCTTGAGCTCCTCATCGGTACCCTCGAACATAATATCGGTGATGCGGTAACCGAGAATCTCGTTAGCCTTCTCAAAAAGTTCCTTTGCCAGTGGGTTTGTGTCATACAGATCCTTACCCATTCCTACAAACTGTGCTCCCTGTCCGGGAAAAACAAATGCTTTCATCTTAATTTACAATTTATGAATTTACTAATTATTATTTATTTCTAATTGAGATAATTTAGCGATTTTGCTATTTTCAGGATGCAAAATTACTAAAACTTTCTGAAAAATGCACCCTAATAGCCATTTTTTTGCTGAAAGTAGTCTGAATATCGAAAAATCTGTGTAATTTTGCAGTTAGAAAGAGAACAGATGGCAAAAATGAAGCTTATTGTAATGACGAAACCCACATTCTTCGTCGAAGAGGACAAGATTCTAGCGAACCTCTTCGAGGAGGGATTGGATAATCTGCACCTGTACAAGCCAGGTGCATCGCCCATGTATTCTGAGCGTTTATTGACCCTACTCGGTTCCGACTATCATAGCAAGATAACCGTGCATGGACACTTCTATCTGAAAGAAGAGTACCGTTTGCGCGGCATTCATATAGACGATGCTTACACCGAGGCTCCTGTTGGCTATAAAGGCAACATCAGTCGCACATGTCATGCTATCAGTGAATTGAAGGAAACCAAGAAGAAATCGAATTACGTTTTTCTTCACTCTATCTTCGACAGTCAGACCAACGCAAACGAGAAGCAGTCGTTCACAATGGATGAGTTGCGTCAGGCAGCCAGTCAGGGCCTTATCGATAAGAAAGTATATGCTCTGGGAGGTATGAATCTCGATCGTGTGAAAGAGATCAAGGAACTAGGTTTCGGTGGCATGGTGATATGTGGCGACCTGTGGAACAGGTTCAACATTCACAATGAAATCGACTACAAAGCCTTGCTCAATCACTTTGAGAAACTGCGCAAAACGATAGATTAGCGAAACTAAAGTACTAATATATAAAATATAAATAGGTATTAAAAATGAGTGAACAAAGCTCTTATATGGTATTCTCAGGTACAGCAACGAGATACCTGGCAGAGCGAATCTGCCAAAGTCTGGGTTGCCCATTAGGCCAGTTGCAAATCACTAAATTCTCTGATGGAGAGTTTGCTGTTTCTTACGAGGAGAGCATCCGCGGTCGCGATGTATTCCTGGTACAGAGCACCTACCCCAATTCTGACAACTTGATGGAGCTGCTGCTGATGATTGATGCAGCCAAGCGTGCTTCTGCCCGCACCATCAATGCTGTTATCCCTTACTTCGGATGGGCCCGTCAGGACCGCAAGGACAAACCACGTGTTAGCATTGGCGCCAAGCTGGTGGCCGACCTTCTGAGCGCTGCAGGTGTAAACCGTGTTATCACAATGGACCTGCATGCCGACCAGATTCAGGGATTCTTCGATGTACCTGTTGACCATCTGTATGCGTCAAACGTTATCATCCCCTACCTCGAGTCGCTTAATCTCGACGAGCTGGTAATCGCTTCGCCAGACGTTGGTGGTTCAAAGCGTGCCAACACCTACGCCAAGTATCTGGGTTGCCCACTGGTACTGTGCAACAAGACACGTGCCCGTGCCAACGTCGTAGCTTCTATGCAGATTATCGGTGATGTGAAAGGTAAGAACGTTGTGATTATCGACGATATGGTTGACACCGCCGGTACCATCACCAAGGCAGCCGACCTGATGAAGGAGAATGGTGCACTCACCGTTCGCGCTTGTGCCAGCCACTGCGTGATGAGCGGTCCTGCCAGCGATCGTGTGCAGGAGTCATCTCTCGAAGAGATTGTCTTCACCGACTCAATTCCATATACCCAGCGTTGCGCCAAGGTTAAGCAGCTCTCAGTAGCCGACATGTTTGCCGAGGCCATCCGCCGCGTCATCGACAATAAGAGCATCAGCGACTTGTACATCGTATAAGTAAATGAATAATAAGAACCTTTTCAGACTGGTAGTAGCCGGCCTTGTGCTGTGCTCCTGCCAGTCTGATGTTTATCAGATAAATGGTTGCGCGCCCCAGCTGCACAATGGCGACACCATCACTTTGGCATTCGAAGACCCACCCCAGAAGGTTCTGGGCCAAGCCTATGTCGAGGATGGCGTGTTCAAGTTTGCCGGCACCACGGATACTACCCTTTTCTGCCGTGCATATCTCAACAGCGACCGGCTCACCAGCATCAGCTTCTTTCTTGAGCCTGGCAATATCACCATCGAGCTGAATCGCCACCCCAAGCCATCCCGCGTGTCGGGCACCGTACTCAACAACGAATGGCAGGCCCTCAACGACACCGTCCAGAAGCTGGGCACCCAGCTCATCCGCCTGGCTCAGGTTTCCACCCTGCAGCATCCCCCCTTGCCGCGCCAGCAGTTGCAGCAGCGCATCGACAGCATGCACCGTCGCCTGTCAGACTGCATCATCGAGACAGGTCAGCGCAACCGCGACAACGTATTAGGAAAATACATTCAAGAAAACTATAAAAAACCCGAGTTCAAATAAACATTGAACCCGGGATTTTTTTTATGATGTAACCACCTCTTATTATACGGTGTGGTTAGGCAGCTCCAGCCACTTGATGTAGCAGAAGTCCTGACGGTGAGGCAGTGCCTTATGTGTAGGATACATACGGATGGCACTCTTATACTGTCCGGCCTGCTGTGGTGAGAGTGTAGCCTCGAAGGTATAGTGGTTGCCTTCGCGCTTTACCATCTTCAGAGGCTCGATAGAGAATACACGCTCTTCGCCCTCCTTGTCGATGTGCACATTCACCTTCTCCAGAGCTACAGCATCGTCCAGACCCTGCTCGTCAATCACGTAGCGGATGGTGTACTTCTGAGCGGTCTCAATACCAGCAGCAGGATAATCCCACTCGCATGAAACCACGTTGATAGCATCCCAACGCTCAGCCACGGTCTCCTTCCACTGAGCCAGTTCCTTAGCCAGACGGCAGTTGTCCTTAGCCAACTCCTTGAAGCGCTTAGCCTGTTTGTTGTAGAACTTCTCATAGTAGTCGTCCAGCTGGCGCTTCATAGTGTAGTGAGGAGCGATCTGTGCGATACTGTTCTTGATCACCTTGATCCAGCCCTCGCTGATGCCCTTCTTATTCTTATTATAATAAAGAGGTATAATCTCGTTCTCCAACAGGTGGTAGATGGTAGCAGCATCCAGCTGATCCTGATAACCCTGGTTGTTGTAAGTACGCTTCTCGGTGAGCGCCCATCCGGCACCCTCGCGATAGCCCTCAAGCCACCAGCCGTCCTTTACTGACAGGTTTACCACACCGTTCATCTCGGCCTTCTCGCCAGATGTACCCGAAGCCTCGAGCGGACGTGTTGGGGTGTTCATCCAGATATCTACACCCGATACCAGTCGGCGAGCCAGCAGGAAGTCGTAGTCCTCCAGGAAGAGCACCTTACCCAGGAACTCAGGACGCTGCGAGATCTCGTAGATGCGCTGAATCAGACCCTGACCAGCACCATCAGCTGGGTGAGCCTTACCGGCAAACAGGAATACTACTGGATGCTCAGGATCGTTTACAATCTTCGACAGACGGTCGAGGTTGGTAAACAGCAGGTGAGCACGCTTATAAGTAGCAAAGCGGCGGCAGAAACCAATCACCAGTGCGTTTGGATTGAAACGCTCCATCAGTCCAACCACACGCTGTGGATCACCCTGGTTCTTCAACCAAGTCTCACGGAACTGCTCCTTGATATAGTCGAACAACTTCTGCTTCAGTGCCATACGTGTGGCCCAGATCTCCTCATCAGGACAGTTATAGATGCCGTGCCAGATCTCCTCGTTGCTCTGGTCGCTCATGTGCTTCGGATCGAAGTACTTAGCATACACCTTGCGCCACTCGGTAGCACACCATGTTGGGAAGTGCACACCGTTGGTCACGTAGCCCACGTGGTTCTCCTCTGGATAGTAGCCAGCCCAGATAGGTGCAAACATCTTCTGTGAAACCCATCCATGCAGCATAGACACACCATTAACCTCCTGACAGGTGTTGCAGGCAAATGTACTCATGCAGAAGCGCTCGCTGTGGTCGTCAGGATTGGTACGACCCATGCCGATGAACTCATCCCATGAGATACCCAACTTCTGTGGGTAGCCACCCATATACTTACCAAACAGGCCCTCGTCGAAGTAGTCGTGACCAGCAGGTACAGGAGTGTGAACAGTGTAGAGTGAAGAAGCACGAACCAGCTCAAGTGCCTGGTTGAAAGTCATGCCCTCATCAATATAGTCGCACAAGCGCTGCAGGTTGCAGAGAGCAGCGTGTCCCTCGTTACAATGATAGATATCCTTCTTGATGCCCAGCTTCTTCAGCAGCAGCATACCACCGATACCCAGCAGAATCTCCTGCTTCAAGCGATTCTCCCAGTCGCCACCATACAGGCTGTGGGTGATAGGCTTGTCGAATTCAGAGTTCATATCGTTGTCGGTATCCAACAGATACAGCTTCACACGACCTACGTTCACACGCCAAACATAAGCGTGCACCTGGTAGTTGGTGTAAGGCACGTCGATCACCATTGGGTTGCCATCCTTGTCCAGCTGGCGCTCGATAGGCAGGCTACCAAAGTTCTGGCTCTCGTAGTTAGCAATCTGCTGTCCCTCCATCGAGAGGCTCTGTGTGAAATAGCCGAAACGATACAGGAAACCTACAGCACACATATCAACATTAGAGTCAGAAGCCTCTTTCACATAGTCGCCGGCCAGCATACCCAGACCACCAGAATAAACCTTCAGAGCAGAGTGGATACCATACTCCATACAGAAGTAAGCCACTGAAGGACGTTTCTTGTCAGGCTCTACGTCGATATACTGATGAAACAAGTCATAAACATTCTTGATACGCTTCATCAGCGCCTTATCTTTTACGATAGCCTCTTTACGCGAGAAGCTCAAGCGTTCCAGCAGCATCACTGGGTTATGTTTCACCTCATGATAAAGCTCAGGGTCCAGGTCGCGGAACAGGTCGCGTGCCTCGTAGTTCCATACCCACCACATATTGTGGGCAATCTCGTCCAAACACTTCAGTTGTTCAGGAAGACTCGACTTCACGGTCAGGTCCTTCCACATTGGAGCATTTGCATAATCAGCTTTAATTTTCATAATGTTACGTATTATTTAAACATGTATTATTATTTCTATAGATAGTTCTTCTTACGTTCTTCCGCTTTGCTGAGTGCGATATCGTAAGCCTCATAGTAGTAGGCTATGAATTCACTCCATAGCGCCTTCTTCGACAGAGCCTCAGCATTCTTGCGGCAGGCATCCACCTGCTTTTTAGTCATGTTTGAGAATTCTGCCACAGTCTCCTTGATGGCATCAGCCACCTCGCTGTAGTTGTAGTCTGTGCGGTGTATCACCTTCACGCCGTCAGCCAGCTGCCCCTCCTTGCCAAACACGGTGTTGGCCCAGAGTCCGAATCCAGCCAGGTCGGTCGTGATGCAAGGCACCTTGAAGGCAACAGCCTCCAGCGGTGTGTAGCCCCAAGGCTCATAATAGGATGGATAGATACACAAGTCGTTACCCAGCACCACATCATAATATGTCATGTTTACGATACCATCATTACCATCAAGATAGCAAGGCAGGAATATCACCTTCACCTTGTCGTCCTTACGGTTATACATATCGTAATGTTTCATCATGCCCAGCACGTTGTCGTGATCCATATTGTGCAGCCAGTGGGTCACCATTGGCAAGTCGAGCGGAGTATTGGGGGATGGGTGATGGGTGGTGGTGGTTTGAAGACGATCTTGAAGGTCTTTGCGGGGCTCACTTACCCAACCGGGCACCTCGATAAAAGCCACCACTTTGCGGTTCAGACTGCTGTCGAACCTCAGCCGGTTCATCGCCTCAATAAACACGTCGATACCCTTATTGCGGAACTCGTAGCGACCCGATGTAGAAACAATCAGCGTGTCGTCGGTCAGTTCCTCACCCAGCAGTGCACTAGCCACCTGCAGCATCTTCTGTCGTGAAGCCTTGCGCTTGCGAGCAAACTGCTGCGCGCTGCTTGGCACAAAACTATTATCAAAACCATTAGGCAGCACCACGTCCACGGGCTTGTCGAGCAGCTCCACACACTCCTTGGCGGTAATGTCGCTCACCGTTGTAAAGCAGTCCACGTAGTGAGCAGTCTGCTTCTCAATCGAGTGTTTGCTCTGCATATTCAGCTCGCCGGCCATCTGGTCGCCATTATAGGCAAACAGGTAGTCGTAGAGAGGTTTCATGTTGCCAGCGATCGATCTTCCGATGCTAGTAGCGTGGGTTGTAAACATCGTACCAACCTGTGGCAATCGGTTGTTCAGGTACAGTGCACCCAGTCCGCACATCCACTCGTTGGCATGGTATATCACCTTTGTTTTCTCGTTCCACTCGCCTTTCACGCTCTTCCATTTATAGAAGCTCTCCGTAACCAGCGCAGCAGCATACGAGAACATCGAGGCCTCATCATAGTCGCCATAAGCATGCAATGAGTCCACGCCGTAGTGTTCCCACAGCCAGCCATATATCTCATTCTTCTTTTCAAAGAACGGCTTAAAATCTACTAGAATAGCAATAGGTTCTCCTGGAATAGTCCAGCGACCCACTTTAAGTTTCAGTCCCTGCTCTTTAGCCTCCCATTGCCAATCAGCAAACAGCGAGGCATCTTCCTTAAAATAGGGACACTCATGTTCGTTCCAAAAATCAGGACCTATAAAAAGAATCCTGTCCTTCATAGTGTCTTGTAGGGTCTTGGCTCGTGTCGAAAGCACTGTATATATTCCCCCTACCTTGTTGCAGACCTCCCAACTTGACTCGAAGATGTAGTCCGGCACTAATCGATTATTAACCATAGATAAACTAACTAATTCGCTGCAAAGATAATTAAAAAATACTTAAATATACAACATTTATTGCAATTTTTTCTCCGTAAACGTTTAAAAGATGATATAGATTAGGTATCTTTGCACCCAAAAATCCATAAGTATTAAATTATGAACAAGTTAATTACGATAGCACTTTTCTGTTTGGCCACCCTTTCAGCCAGTGGCCAGAACGCCAAAGAGCCTTTTCGTGCATACCTCATAAATAGTGAGTTTGATGTTTTTCTGCGCATTAATCTTTACGAACAGGATATCACCGTCCCCGGTCAGGACCTCATCGGGCAGGTGCCCGGATTCCTCAGTAAGCGCTACAATCCCTTTGCCTGGATTATCACTTCGGCTGAGGTGAAAGGCCATAAGGCCGAGCTGCAGCTCATCAACGATTACGGAAGCGAAGACCTCACCGCCACCCTCACCCAGAAGAACGACTCTGTGTATATCCTCAAACAAGAAAGCGGCAGCACCCTCAAGGTGCCCAACAAAGGTAAGTGGCAGAAGCTACCCAAGACGCTCGAGTTCAAGCGCAAGTAGCTCCGTCCCTCCGTTTAGTCCATTGGATAAACCACGCCCCACTCTTTTCTCAGCGCATCCATAATGCGCATCACCTCCAGTGTCTCCTGATGAGGCATGGCAGCTATCTCCTGCTGTCCGGCCTCCAGCGCGTCGCGGCATGCCAGCACCTGATATTCGTAGCCCGTTATCTGTGGCGGACAGTCTATCACCCGCAGCAGTTCGCCATCCCGGCCGTGCACTGTGGCCCGCTGCGGATTGTTGATGTTATCCACCTCGATATATCCATTTTCGCCACTCAGCACGCCGTGCTTGTCATTGGCACAACAAGCCGAAGCCTGCAGGTTGGCTATCATACCATCGCCGTAAACCACCGAGATGGCATCCTGCAGATCCACTCCCGTTTCAGCTTTCGAGCAGTGTGAGTGCACCTCGCGCCAGTCGCCCCCACAAAACATACGTACAAAGTTGATGGCATACACCCCCAGATCCAGCAACGCGCCGCCACACAGGTCAGGCCGCATGATGCGCTCCTTCTGCCCCATCGAGTAAGCCAGACTGGCATACACCATCTTCACCGGTCCTATCGTACCAGCATCCAGCACCTGCTGAATCAGTTGGCGCATAGGCTGGTAGCGCGTCCAGATAGCCTCTGTTACCAGTAGTTTGCGCTGCTTGGCCTCAGCCAGCAGAGCCTCAGCCTCACGGGCATTAGCCGTAAACGCCTTCTCCACCAGGCACGCCTTGCCATGCTGCAGTGCCAGCATGGTGTGAGCATAGTGGTGCGAGTGCGGCGTGGCCACATACACCAAGTCAACCGCCGGGTCGCACACCATTTCCTCATACGAGCCATAGGCCTTCTCAAATCCCCACTGCTGGGCAAAAGCCTCAGCTTTCTCCTTACTACGCGAGCTCACGGCGTAAGCCTTACAGTCGCGTCCGTCTTCTCGCTTAGCCAATCCCTGCAGGGTCAGTGCCATCTTCTCGGCTATCCAGCCAGTACCTATAATACCGATATTCACAGATTATATTTTTTTGATTTATTTTACGCGCCACACATTGAGCACGATGCCCTTAAAATCCTGATTGAAATCAGGCGCACATACAAACAGAGTGTTGTTCAGCCAACCATACTTACTGTCGGCAGGCGCTTCAAACTGCGGTGCCGCCTTGAAGTAGAAAGTAGGTTTACCGTCAGCATCCTTACCATTGGCAATGATACCACGGTTTCTCACGTGGATATACACCCCGTCGTCAGTTTTTATGCAGTAGATAGCCTCCAGCTCCGTACGCCCATCCGGCGCATTCAACTGGTAGTCGGCTCCACCATTCATGATAGTGCCTTTGATGTGCGGCCCCTCAAAGGTACCCCCAGTGATAGGAATCACCGTGCGGCGTCCGTGCTGCATGTTGTTAATACCAAATGCCTCGCCCAGCGTCACTTTCAGCTGCAAGGCAAATTCCAATTCCGGCGTCTCTTTCGGCATCACCACCTGCGCCTTTGTTCCCAGCGCCATTATGGCAGCCATAGCTACTAGTAATATTTTCTTTTTCATTCTGCAAAGATATAAAAAAAAAATAGAAAAATTCATTATTTGATTTTTATTTCAATAAAAAATACTATCTTTGCAACCAAACAGTCTAATGATGGAATGAATATGAAAAAAATTTTATTTATTATCGGTTCGTTAAGGGCCAAGTCCTTTAACCGCCAGATGGCCGAAGTGGCTAAGGAGATTATTGGTAATCAGGCCGAAGTGCAGGAGCTTGATTACAGTCGTTTACCCTGGGTAAACCAAGACATCGAGCAGCCCGAACCAGCCGAGGTGGCTCGCATTCGCAAAGCCATAACAGAGGCCGACGCACTGTGGATTTTCACCCCCGAGTACAACTTCAGTTATCCCGGCCATCTGAAGAATCTACTCGACTGGCTCTCTCGCCCCGTAAAACCACTGGATTACGAAACGCCCACTTGCATCAATGGCAAGCGCGTGGCGCTGAGTGGTGCAGGCGGAAAATTGGCTACAGCCAAATGCCGTGAGAAACTATCAGAACTGCTTAGTTTCATCAGGGCCGACGTACTCCCAGAACAAACCGGCGTCGCCGTACCACCAGAGGCCTGGACCACAGACGTGCTCACCCTCACCGATGAACAGAAAGCACAACTAAAGCTCCAAGCCGAGAAGTTGCTTCAATAAAAAGAAAATAAAAAGAGGAATCAGCAGCGATGCTTATTCCTCTTTTTCAATTTTCTCAACTACCTCCAAATCAGCAGGCAACCAATCCACGCTGTCAAGTTGTTCTTTGGTTAACCATCGCGCCGCCTCATGCTCATTAAGGTGCAAGGCATCATCCAGCAAACTGCAATAATAACAATGCATGGTAAGGTGGAATTGCGGGTAATCATAATCTACGGTACACACGAAACTATCCACGCTAATCTCTGTAGAGAGTTCTTCGCGTATCTCACGTTTCAAAGCTGCTTCAGGCGTTTCGCCAGGTTCAACCTTGCCCCCAGGAAACTCCCATCCGTCTTTAAAATCCCCATATCCACGCTGCGTGGCAAATATCTTATCATCCTTGCGAATAATCGCAGCTACTACTTCTATTTTTTTCATATTTTATACTACAGCTCTATGTTTAGCAATATTCAACATTGATGCAGGCATTGGTGTCTTAAGTCGCCAAACAATCTCTATTGGTTTTGCACCTTGCCACTTAACTAACTTTACTTCTCCAAGATATGTAAATCCCATGGTTCTACCTTTGTCATCAGGATAGCTATCTTGTTGACGCACGAAGAGAAGCATCGTTTGGGTTTCATTAATATAGTTCTTACCGGCTTGTGACGTAGGACTGACTTTGTTCTGTGTTTCCCAGTTAAACAACAACTCATTAATAGCGAAATCGTTATAATTAGTATTTGAGCCCTCTTCCCTATCCTTGATAATATCAACAAACATGGCTTCGAGATTCAAACGTTTATTTCTTTCGCATCCTTCACGACATGAAGACTTCTTATCAATACTTGAAGTCTCCAATGCAACAAAAATCTGATCTTTGGTATAAACACCATGAAGCTTTAACGGGAAATTCATGATAGAAGAATTATCTACCATCTCATATGCTTCACATCTATTTTTAAGCAGCCCAACAAGCTCCCTCATTTCTTCACAAAAAAGATCATCCAAAGAAAGGTCGTCAAACATACCTTGCAAATTTGTGTATTTACCGGCCTCTTGGAACATATCATAATAAAGCATCAGAGCCATCTTCTGCTCTATGTAATTCATGTCATCGACTCTTACTTTAAAACTTTGAGATGCTATTCGTTCTATGAAAGAAAAATAGGTATACGAATCTGTTGACAACCATTTTTTATACACAGCACGTTTCAACTCATTTTCAAATCGAGACCTGCGATATATTTTTCCGGCCAAATTAAGCACTCCTTGCCAAGTAAAGTTCTTATAAAATTTTTCAAGTGGAATCTGATGCAAATGAATAAAGTTTGCTAACGTAAGCGGTCTATCAGTTTCGCTACTATACGCCTGAATCCATGTAATAACTTTGTTCTTACGGAAAGTGCCTATTGCAGCCTTGATGTTTTCAAGGATATACTCCTTAGCTTTTGCTTCGAGGGTTATATGACAACCTAATGGCAAATGTGGAAAATCCTTTTCAAACTCTTCGGCTACACTCATAGATGTTCGTCCTATGAGTCTTCTAAATCTATCAGTATAGTTAAACTCCTTATTGCAATGACCAACAAAGTCGAGTATAGTTACATAATCCTTACCCTCTGCTTTACGAAGTCCACGTCCAAACTGCTGCAAGAATACAGTCAAACTTTCAGTAGGACGTAAGAATAAGATAGTATCAACCTCTGGTATATCTACACCTTCATTGAACATATCTACTACAAACAGATAGTTTATTTTCTTTTCTCTTAGCTGTCTGCTCCACTTCACACGCTCAGCCCCATTGTCACTAACAAGATATGCCGATTTTAATCCGGCCAGTTGGAACTTAGCAGCCATATTTTTTGCATGCTCTACATCCACACAGAAACAAAGTGCACGCACATCGTGATAATTAGGGAGGTATTCTTCAATCTTTCTAAGAATCAATCCTGTACGTAAGTCGTTTTCTGTATATATTTTCGAGAGCTCTGATATTACATATCTTCCGCCTCGCCAAGTTACAGTAGTCAAGTCAACTCTATCAGTTATTCCATAATAATGGAATGGAGCCAGCAGGCGATTATTCAAAGCATCATCAAGACGAATTTCTGCAGATATCTTCCCATCAAAATCCTTGGTAATATCTTCACCATCCATACGTTCTGGCGTTGCAGTTAGGCCAAGCAATATCTTTGGTTTAAACCTACTAAGTATCTTTCTGTAAGAATCAGCAGCAATGTGATGTACCTCATCGAAAATTATATAATCAAAGAAATCGTCAGTTAATTCTAACTCATCCAAATGATTATTCAACATATCTTTCGAAGCAAACAGATGTGTGTAAGCCTGAGGCGCCACATCACCATACCACAAGTCACCAAAGTTCTCATCCTGCAATACAGTTCTAAACGTTCTACAAGATTGCTTCAAGATCTCTTCACGATGAGCAACAAACAAGAAGTTGGATCGACTATTATGCTCCCTAAAATTCTTATAGTCAAATGCAGCAATAACCGTTTTACCAGTACCTGTAGCAGCTACCACCAGATTGCGATAATGCCCAAACACCTCACGTTCAAGTTTTAGCTTTTCCAATATCTCATCCTGATAATCATGCGCCTTTATCAAATCGAGCACACTATAATCTATCGTCTCAGTCTTTACCCCCGACAAAGCCTCCTTTAATCGTTCGTCATCCCTACCAGAAACAAAGGTTTCAAACAAGGGATTTCCCCAATATGACTCAAAAGTATGGCGTATTTCCTTAATGATATGTGGTAACTCTTGTTGGGTAACTTTTACATTCCACTCCAGGCCCTCGGTCAATGCTGGTTCAGAAAGATTTGACGAACCTACATAAGCCGTATGGAAACCTGTATTTCTGAGAAACAGATATGATTTAGCATGTAGTCTATCAAGAGAAGAATTATATGAGATTTTAATCTCCGTATTTGGCAATGTGGCCAACTTTTTGATAGCATTATAGTCAGTTGCTCCAATGTATGTGGTGGTGATTACTCGAAGTTTCTTTCCACTCTGGGTATAATCCTTCAGCTGATTAAAAATCAGATTCAAACCCGAGCTACGAATAAATGACACCAGCAAGCATATCTCGTCGGCAGATAATATTTCGCGTTTCAGTTCACTTTCTAACGAAACCTGTTTACTTGAACCAGTAAACAATGTACTGCGAACAAGTGATGTTATTGGAGTTATCTCGCAAATATGTTCTGCTATATCTGGAAATTCGCACTTTGTTTTGTCAATTACAGCTGTAAGAATCTCTGATTTAGCCGACAGCAGGTTAGTATCTTCAATATAGAATTTTTGAGCTAAATGCTTAATGATATCATTTGCAAGTTTAACTGCCTTCTCAACACTTTCATCATCCTGATTGAACTGAGAAAAAACATCAACAAACAACCCATAAAGGTATCGTGACAGGTAAGTAGCCACATTATCCTTTGTCATCGGCTGTTTGCCAATATAAAACTCTTGGTGATCCAATTCACCAAGTTTCACCTCGAATAATTTATTGATTATCTGTTCGTATAATCCCAGCTCAATCATATAGCAATTTATCTAATTGCTTGCAAAGATAAAACTTTTTTTCTAAAAGACAGATAAATGACAAAAAAAGATAGTTTTTACTTAACACTATATCTACACTTAGGATAGTTGGAACAGCCATAAAAGAGCCATTCTAAATACTTTTTTATCTTAAATCTATCCATCTAGTATCCCTACTATCAATTATATTTCTGACATGATTAATGTCTACTTCAAATAAAAAACAACCTAAAGAAATATCTATCATTCCTCTATCTTTGCATTGATTTCTTTTTGTACATATAGAGCAGTCCCGTACATTATATTTTTCAATGTAAGCCTTTGCAATACCCAATTCATAGAGGTCAGCACATGAGATATCACTTAAAGGTCTATAAAGGCACCGTTCATATTCTGGTATAGAAGAAGTATTGACTTCTAGACAATTAACCTGTTTACATTCCCCTCTATAACTACCGTCACCATTAGCAATTAAATAGAAAAAAGCGAATTGAATATAATCATAGAACGAAGAATCCCTCACAAAACCATGAAACCATATTGGTGGCGGCAATATTTGATTAGCATAACTCAAAAAATTGTAACTATTTACCACATCACCCATATTCTCAATTATATCACATTCTGCGTCCTCTTTCTTACTTACTGAGATTTCTATAATTTTATATCCAGAATTTATTTTTTCTTTCGAGCATTTATGAGTGACATATATTTCTAAAAAAAGGGGAGGTATTGTATCATCTTTACTATTAGTTAAAAGCAAATCTGCAATATACTTATCTTCACTTTTCTCCGGCGTACATGTATCATACATGTCTCTAAGATTTATTGTCTTTTTACGTGCTTTCCCAGAAGCTTTACAATCAATTATTTTTGCAAGTTTACATGTTTTATAGTTAGGACAAATTTCTTCCTCATAGTATTCTATCAAGAATTCATTACTGTCGTCAAAGCGTTGTTTTATCCTTAGCTCCGAATAGTTATGAAGATATCTGTCTGGTTCGTTTCTTGTCTTAATATATCCAGGACGATGGCGGAAAAACTTTGTAAAACCAGTTCCGTTCTTCCTCTTAACAAATACCATTTCCTCCTCATCATCACCTTCGCATCCAAGGAAATAAAAACGAATCCCTTTCCATTCCTCTTGAGACTTATCTATTTTATGTGCATAAACTATCGACCCATCGGCAAGATTTGCCTCTGAATATTTAACTCCTTGTGGATTTTTTGCGTTTACTTTTTTTCTCATAAAGGTTAGTTTTATTATAGTAATAATAACAAAAACTAAGCCAATTTAATATATTGCCAATTTGTCACAATGAAAAATAATTCAAGAGTATAATCTAGCTTTAACCTCACATATTCTAAACTGATTTAAACAATTCAAATTTGATCTAAACTGATCAAAATTGTTTGGCCAGGTTAGTGCGATCTTCTACCTTTGCTACAAAAAATGAGTAACCCTGCTTTTATGTCCGTTAGCATCGTGGGCGATAGGCGACAAATGAGGTCGCTTTATCAAAAGATGCTTAGACTGCAAAATCGTAAAGTACCACTGATTGAGAATGGTTTCTACTACCCTAAACGTTGGTTGGGTAACCTGGTAGCGAGACTAGGTGGAGATTGGCATGAGGTGTATTGCCGTGGCACGTGGGACTACTTAAAGATTAACAACAAAAGTCTTTACTTTTTCACAGAGTCAGCTTGGCAAGCGCCTTTTGATGTGCTACACTTAATTAAAAAGGTGTATCCGGGACTGGAGATATACTTTTCGGCTGAGGGGGATGGCTGGGACACATATCTAACCAATGATGCCGAAGGACGCTTCTTTACGAGTAGGTTTGAACTCGACATGCCACCAGAAAACGACTATTATGATACCATCGAAGAAGTGGCAGAACGCGTTGGCAACTACATCGGTCGCAAAATTGAACCTACGAAAGAGGATGTTTATGATGCTATCGAAGAATGGGAGATGGAGAATGATGATATGGACGCGTACATCAATTTTAAAGAGTTTGAGTTTGTTAGTTTAAATGATGTATAAGGTGAGCATATTAGTTATGCTCACCTTATTATTTGTATTTCCTAAAAAATATCTAGGCGTTATTTCCTGAATACCTTGCGCTTGTTTTTGATGACTAAGCCGTGGGTGCTATCGGTGGTTGGCATGCCACTCAGGGTATAGGTCATATAGGTGTCTGGAGTGGCGGCAGCGGTCGATGTATTGTTGATGACGGTGGCGGCATCTTCGATGGCCTCGTACTCTGCTATGGTTTCCTGCATGCGGTGGTCGAGGTCGGAAAGACGATAGAGGCCGTCGGCATTGGGCGTTAGGCCATCAACGGTTACGGGCAGCACCATAGGTGGCTCCTGGAGGGTGAGCAACGAGCGGTTCTGCAGCTGACTGACTTTGGCAAATACCATGTTGATGCCTACGTAGGTTTCGCTGCCATCGCTCCACTTCTCAAACACCAGCTTTGAACCGATGGGGGTGTGAATCTCAAAGGCGTTCTGGGTTTCGGGATAGATAAGGCGCAAGGCGGCGCCGATACTGGCCAGATTGCTATCGTGACCACACAGGAACATGAACTTACGATCGGTGCGGTTGAGCTCCTGACGGATGCGACTAATCAGCGGATAAGCCAGGTTGATGGCGGCCGAATGGGTGGTGAAAAGCAGGGCATCGTAAACCTGCTTTACACGGCAGATATCGCGCCACTGCTGGGTGGTGAGCTCGGTGCCGAAGGCTGTCATACTCTCACTTTCGTAACACTGCAGCACCAGGGCATCGGCCACGCTGTTGGCCAGCTTATAACCGCCCGTCATGCGGGGCTCATCGCCTTTCTCGATGACAAACTTTGTGTCGTCAAACCAGAAATGGGTGGTGTCGTTCTGGGCGGCTGGCGAGTGGGCCATATCTATCACCTGCTCCATCAACTGCAAGGTGGGGCGCATGCTTTGCATCCAAGCCTGGGGACCGCCATGCATGGCGTTGATCTCGCTGAGCACTTGCTGGCGGTAAGCATCGTTCATCTTGGTGAACTGGGGCGTGAACACGGGGTCCATCTTGTCCTCGGCCAACTTGTGGGTTATCTCTACATTGGCAAAGGGCAGGAAACCAGCCGAGAAATACTTGGCTGTAGTAAAAGTGCGCTGGCGAGAGTTGGCGTAAAACAGCACTTCTTCGCCTTCAGGACGGTAGTTGTCGGGCAGCAATCCCTCGCCTACTACCCACTTGCGGAAGAACTGCCCCATGACGGTTTCGGCCAGACCGCCACGCAACGACAGCTGACTGGAGGGAGAGGTCCATTGGAACCACTGATAGGGGGTGACACGCATGTGGACTGCCCCACCCGACGTCAGCGGCGAACGGATGTTGTGGCGGCTCATCACTACCACTTGCTTCAGTTGATACTTGGTCTTGAAGGCGGCCGAGCGCTCTATCTGGGCCCATGCGCCTTGTGCCATGGCGCCCAGCAGAGCAAGGGCTATAAGTTTTTTGACATGTTCCATCAGGTTGTTACTTCATGCGGTTACGTATCTGATTCTTGAGTCTCAGGATGCGGCGAACACTCTGGTTGATGCGGTCCTCGGTGAGGGTGCCATCGTTAACGGCAGCTATCACGGCTTCGAAGGCCTCGACATAGTTGCGGGGATCGAGCACGATATCGGCACCGGCCTTAATGCAGCCGACAGCTGCCTGGGCGTTGGTGTACTGATTGGTGATGGCGCCCATACTGATGGCATCGGTAACGATGATGTTACGATAGCCTAACTCACCACGCAACTTATCTTCAAGGATGACGGGCGACATGGTGGCGGGCTCATCGCTACCGGTGACGTTGGGGGTTGCAATGTGGGCGGTCATAATCAGCTGGCAGCCCCAAGCGATTCCTGCACGGAAGGTAACCATCTCGCAATCCATCATCTCGGCCCAGGTCTTCATCGATTGGGCATAGCCATAATGGGTGTCGGCGGTGGTGTCGCCATGTCCGGGGAAATGCTTGATACAGCCTGTAATACCGGCATCTTTAAGTCCCTGCAGATAACTGGTTACCATGGGTGCTGCCACAGCAGGATCGCCACTAAAGGCACGCGCACCAATCACTACATTGTCGGGGTTGGTGTTGACATCGGCCACTGGGGCAAAATCAATGTCGAAACCATAACGGGTAAGATAGGTGCCGATGGTGTTAGCGCACTCATAGGCATTGGCGGGATCGCCGGTTTCGCCAATCGCCTCCATCGACGTATATTTGGGCAGATCGAAGTTAGGATGGTTGGCTAGGCGTGACACGCGACCGCCCTCCTCGTCGATACACAACAGCGGACTACCGTTGAGTGTACGTATCTGCGAGATAAACGCTTCGAGCTGGTTTTCGTCTTCGATGTTCCAGGCATAGAGAATCATGCCACCTATGGGATAATTCTTGACAACGCCTGACATAACACTGTTAATCTGCTGCAGTTTGTAGGGCGAAAGCTCTTCGAAACTGCTCCAGTGGATGGTGGTGTCGAGGGCCTCAGGGCGTACGTAGAACATCTGTCCTACTTTATCGCGAAGGGTCATCTTTCGTAGTTGTTGCTCAACATCGCCGGTAGGTGAACTGGCAGGTGAATCATAGTTAGTACAAGCTGTTAACAGCAAACCGCCCAAAAGCAAAGCGGCATTCATCCATGTTTTAAATGTTTTCATTCCTATAGTTATATATCAAAAAGTTAATAAAAATCAGATTGCTAAAACACTGGCAGAGCCAGGAGCTGCTGCATGATGGTGAGGGCCATGCGGCGATGACCTTCGTTGTTGGGATGAAGGCGGTCGGTGGCAGCGTTGTTGAAGAACTCTGCGTGCTCGTCCATCAGAGGATAAAGGCCGCACAGGGCATTGAGGTCGATAACGGGAACTGCCCACAGGTTGCCAGCCTCCTTGACCGACTGTACGTAGGCATCGATATACTCGCCACACTTATTGGTATAGTCTTCGCGAGGCTGCCAGTTCTGATCGTTGGCATAGAACTGAGCGCGATGGATGGGAGTGAGCAACACAACCTGCTTTCCAGGATACATGCGTTTGACATAATCGAGGGCTCGATTGATACGACCACGATAAGTAGAGTCGGCCATGACGGGATAACGATGACGACGATCCACCATGTGCTTGGGCTCGTGTATGCCGGCCATCACCTGCTCTGAGACTTCGGTGAACCACTGACCAATGGGAACACCGGCATTATAATCGTTGGTGCCGATAAAAATCAAGATGGCATCCACATCATCACCGTGCTCAGCTTTCAATTTGTCGGTCTGACGGGGAATGTCGTTCCACTGCCGACCGCTCACACCATAAACATAGGGTGCAATCTGGAGCCAATCCTGCAGATAGCTCCAATACTTCTTATTGGCAGCCTTGTTGCGAGGGTCGGTGATAGAATCGCCAAAATAGCCCACACGCTTGCCCTGCCAAGGATGCTGAAATAGGGTTTGAGATATGGCGGGCACTGCAAGTGAAACCGCCAAAAGTAGGGTTAGTAATCGTTTCATACTGCAAAAATACAAAACAAATTTGAAATACAAAAGCTTTATTCAGGAAAAAGAGCATTTTCTTTTGTTTAGAAGTTAAGAGAGCGGGAGTTATACCCTACTAGCATGCTAAGCGGCAATCAGCTTATCCCTATTCAGGGCCAGGAACCTCGGAACAACCGTTTTCTAAGGCAGAAAACGTTATTTTCTAAGTTAGAAATGGGTACTTTTCAAGTTAGAAAAGAGTAATAATCAACCTAGAAAATAGTATTAATTAATCAATAAATAAAAACATGAAAGAAAGTATTCTAAAGATCTCACGTAAGAAAGAGGTCATCAACCGCTTGGAGCTCGCACTTTTAAGGCCGACACGCTTAAGCACGACCAACAAGAACATACTAAAATATCTTACAAAAGCGATAATCTTGGTTTGTCTGATTCTGTCTGTCCACTGCATACATATATAAAACGAAAAAGCCCCGAAGATATTGTATCCTCGAGGCTTTTCTTTAAAAAAAGACGGCGGCTTCCTACTCTCCCGCATTGCATTGCAGTACCATCGGCGCAGGTGGGCTTAACTTCTCTGTTCGGAATGGGAAGAGGTGGGACCCCACTGCAATAACCACCTAATATAGGTTATTGACATTGTCGACACAAGAA
>NZ_JHUW01000003.1 GCF_000619825.1 Prevotella sp. MA2016 | reverse complement strand
TATAAACTTCGGTAGTAAAGAAGCACTGGGTGAGAACCAAACCTTGATAGCGTTCTCTCCAGAAAGGAGGTGTTCCAGCCGCACCTTCCGGTACGGCTACCTTGTTACGACTTAGCCCCAATTACCAGTTTCGCTCTAGGCCGATCCTTGCGGTCACGGACTTCAAGCGCCCCCGGCTTTCATGGCTTGACGGGCGGTGTGTACAAGGCCCGGGAACGTATTCACCGCGCCATGGCTGATGCGCGATTACTAGCGAATCCAGCTTCATGGGGTCGGGTTGCAGACCCCAATCCGAACTGAGGAAGGCTTTTAGGATTAGATCGCACTTGCGTACAACCAACTCTCTGTACCTCCCATTGTAACACGTGTGTAGCCCCGGACGTAAGGGCCGTGCTGATTTGACGTCATCCCCACCTTCCTCACACCTTACGGTGGCAGTATCTCCAGAGTGCCCAGCATTACCTGATGGCAACTAAAGAAAAGGGTTGCGCTCGTTATGGCACTTAAGCCGACACCTCACGGCACGAGCTGACGACAACCATGCAGCACCTCCACAGCGGCCCCGAAGGGCGTCAACATCTCTGTATCCTTCCGCTGCAGTTCAAGCCCGGGTAAGGTTCCTCGCGTATCATCGAATTAAACCACATGTTCCTCCGCTTGTGCGGGCCCCCGTCAATTCCTTTGAGTTTCACCGTTGCCGGCGTACTCCCCAGGTGGGATGCTTAACGATTTCTCTTGGCCGCTCACAGTATATCGCAAACAGCGGGCATCCATCGTTTACCGTGCGGACTACCAGGGTATCTAATCCTGTTCGATACCCGCACCTTCGAGCTTTAGCGTCAGTAAAGGCCTTGTTGGCTGCCTTCGCAATCGGAGTTCTTCGTGATATCTAAGCATTTCACCGCTACACCACGAATTCCGCCAACATCGAACTCACTCAAGATAACCAGTTCGCGACGCAGTTCAGCCGTTGAGCGGCTACATTTCACGTCACGCTTAATCATCAGCCTGCGCTCCCTTTAAACCCAATAAATCCGGATAACGCCTGGACCTTCCGTATTACCGCGGCTGCTGGCACGGAATTAGCCGGTCCTTATTCATACAGTACCTACAAACAGTTACACGTAACTGACTTTATCCCTGTATAAAAGCAGTTTACAACCCATAGGGCCGTCATCCTGCACGCTACTTGGCTGGTTCAGACTTTCGTCCATTGACCAATATTCCTCACTGCTGCCTCCCGTAGGAGTTTGGACCGTGTCTCAGTTCCAATGTGGGGGACCTTCCTCTCAGAACCCCTACTGATCGT
>NZ_JHUW01000002.1 GCF_000619825.1 Prevotella sp. MA2016 | reverse complement strand
TGATGTGACCCCGAAAAGTTGGACATTAAATTAAACGTTAATTATTTATCTCTCTATAGTAGTGAGCTCGGTATATAGCCGGGCTCATTCCTTTTAATCTCAGTTTTATTCTTTTATTGTTATACCACCAGATATATTTCTTCAGTTCTCGTTCAAACTCTTCGACAGATTCAAAATGATTCACGTATAGTAATTCGTTCTTCATAAGTCCGAAGAAGTTTTCCATCATGGCATTGTCCAGACAGTTGCCTTTCCTTGACATGCTTTGTACGATTCCATGGTCTTTGAGTATCTTCTGATACATCATATGCTGATAATGCCAACCCTGATCAGAGTGTAATACTAGACCATCTGTATTATGATATTTCCCAAATGCTTTTCTGAGCATAGAAATGACCATCTGCAGGTTGGGACTGTTAGATATGCTGTAAGAGATAATTTCTCCATTGAACATGTCCAATATAGGCGAGAGGTACAGTTTCTTGTCGTTGATACTTACCTGAGTAACATCAGTAGTCCACTTCTGGTTTGGACATTCTGCTGTAAAATCACGTTCCAGCACATTAGGCGCAATCTTTCCCACTTCACCCTTGTAGGAGTGATAGTGTCGTTTCTTGCATTTGGCTTTCAAACCGAGCTGTCTCATAAGCTTCTGTACTGTTTTGTGATTTATAATCTTACCTTCGTTTCTCAAAGCGAAACATATTCTCCTGTATCCATATCGACCATTATTCTCGTCATATATGGCTTTTATTCTGTTTCGCAGATCGTCATAGCCATCACCTTCATTCATATGCGAGAGGTAGTAATAGAATACGGAACGAGCCATCTTCATCCTTTGCAACATAAACTGCAACGGATATCCTTCAAGCCTTAGTTCTTCGATGGCTTTTGCCCAATCGCGCGTAGACGGGCGTTCCTTTCCTCGACTAAGGCTCTCACTTTTTTTAGCAGAGCATTCTCTGTTCTTAGCTCTTGTACTTCCTTACGAAGCCTTTCAAGCTCTGTCAGTGGTTTACTGTCCTTCTTTGGTCTACCCATACCTAGTGGTCTGCCTCGTTTTTTAACACGCTCCAAACCGGAAAGTCCTTCTGATCTGTATATCCTAAGCCAACGTACTATCAGAGTTGTACATGGACCGTATTTTATCGAAGCTGCGTGCAAAGGTAAATGATTTTTCTCAATATCAAGAACTATTTGCCTCTTTATTTCCGGAGTAGAGCGAAAATAACTTCTTTTCTTGAGACCATCTATACCTAATTCTTGATATCTTTGCCATAATACTTTTAGAAATTTCTCATCAGAACCGTAATGGTTACTGATATACCTGAAACTATATCCTTCCTCTAGCATATGCATATAACGGAGATAGTCTGATAGGCTTTGCCTCTTTTGCTTTTTCTTTAACATAATACACCCCGAAAGTTTTTTGTCTAACTTTCGGGGTGCACTTCA
>NZ_JHUW01000001.1 GCF_000619825.1 Prevotella sp. MA2016 | reverse complement strand
TTTGATGGAGAGGGTTTTCCCTCGGAATCAACTACATCCTTCCCATATAGGGGAAGGCTTGGTTAGGGTGGATGCTTCTTTTAGTTCTTTTCTTCGCGCCGAAGAAAAGGACAGTTTAGAGGACATTTTAAAAAGGACAGTTTAGAATAAGAATTAGTATTAATTAATAAAATAATAAGTAATGGAACTTTCAAAATTTCTTGAGAATTTCGCTGAACAATTTGATGAAACAGATCCAAGTGAGATCACCGCAAATACTAATTTCCGTGATCTCGACGAATGGTCATCCCTCATGGCCCTTAGCATCATCGCTATGGTTGATGAAGAATACGATGTTCAACTGAAAGGTAACGACATACGTGAAGCCCATACCGTTGAAGATTTGTTCAATACAGTAAAATCAAAGGCAGAATAATGACTTGCCAGTCATTTAAAAAATAATATGTTCAATCCATTTTCAATAGAAGGTAAAACAATCTTTGTAACCGGTGCTGCATCAGGCATGGGCAAAGCAACCGCCATAGCCTGTGCAAAGATGGGAGCAATAGTTGTTGGTGCCGACTTCAATGCAGAAGGCCTGTCAGAAACGATGAGCCAGTTGGAAGGCAACGGTCATCAATCCTTTATCATCAATCTGGCCGATGAATCCACATGGACTGACCTGCTCACCAACGCACCAGTCTTTGATGGTATAGCCAACTGCGCCGGTATCGCCAATATGAATCCTTTTATGTTCGTGAACCGCGAAGAGTTTGATAAGGTCTTTAATATCAACTTTTTCGGTCCCGTCCTGTTGACAAAAAGCCTGATTAAGGCAAAGAAACTTCATAAAGGAGGTTCCATTGTGTTTGTCGCTTCACAAGATGGCAATCTGATTGTTCATGCTGGCAATTCTGTTTATTCTGCCAGCAAGAGCGCTCTGGTAGGTATGTCCAGGAATATGGCTATCGACTTGGCACCCAAAAAGATCCGTGTCAACTGCATCCTGCCAGGAACAACCGACACCCCTCTTATTCGTACAGAAAATGTTACTGAAGAGTCATTGGCCGAAGTAGCCAAATCCTTCCCTTTGAAACGATTTGGCACCCCAGAGGATATGGCCTATGGCATCATCTACCTGCTTTCTGATGCCAGCAGTTTCGTAACCGGAACAGAGCTCGTTATTGATGGTGGATATACAAAGTTGTAATAGATAGATGGCAACAATAAGATTTAATCATATTGGAATCCGCGCCATGAGTGCCTGCGTTCCAAAGACAGTGGTGAGTAACCGTGATTTAGGGTATCTTATTCCTGAGGCTGAGATAGAGAAGACTATCAAGAACATCGGTATTGAGGAGCGCCGTATTGCCGATGCCGACTGCTGTGCCAGCGACTTGTGCTACAAGGCAGCCGTGCAGTTGATGGAGGATAATCAGATAGACCCTAATAGCATTGATGTGCTGCTTTTCATGAGCCAGACATCCGATTACAGGATACCCGCAACAGCACCTATACTCCAGCATCGCTTAGGTCTTTCTACAGATACACTGGCATTAGACTTGACCCTTGGCTGCTCTGGCTTTGTGTTTGCACTATCTACGGCATTTGCCTATGCCAATATGGGCTTGCGCGTGCTCCTGCTTGATGGCGAGACCTTCTCAAAGATTGTCAACAAGCGTGATAAGGTGGATTGGCCCCTTTATGGCGATGGCGCTACAGCCACATTAGTAGAACAAGGTGATTTTGAAGAGACGATTTTTATGCTCCATACGGATGGCTCCGGCAAAGATGCTGTGATGATTCAGGATGGCATGCGAAACCCTATAACAGCCGAATCTTTGATTGAAAAAGAGCAGGAGGAAGGCAACATACGCAATGGTCTTGAGGTGTTTATGGACGGAATGGATGTTTTCAATTTCGCCATGAAACGTGTGCCCAAGAGTATTAAGAACATTGCTGAAGCCGGTGGCTTTGCTTTGGATGATATCGATTGGTTGGTATTCCATCAGGCCAATCGGTTTATGACCGACTTCTTTGTGAAGAAACTGAAGTTTAATCCCGAGAGAGTGCCTTATTGCATCGACCGTTATGGCAACACCAGTTCTACAAGCGTACCCCTTACTATTGTCAGCGAGCTGCACGACAAGTTGAAGGATGGTCAGCGCGTGGTGATGACCGGATTTGGAGCCGGTCTCAGCTGGGGTACTGTCAATATGGTGTTCAACGGTTGTAAGATCTCTCCCGTCATTGAATATTAAGCCATGCTGGAAGGTATGAAGTTCCACCACATAGGGGTGGCAGTGAAAAGTATTGAGGCCACAGCCGCGATGTATGAACAGGCCGGTTACAGGAAGTCTGCCATCGTGACTGACCCCATACAGAATGTCAACATCTGCTGGCTCACCAAAGCCGGCGAACCCATTGTGGAACTGCTAGCACCCGTGGATGAGACCTCTCCGGTTTGTAAGACCCTGGAGAAGAATGGCGTTACGCCTTATCATTGCTGCTATGTTGTGGATAATCTGGAAGAGGCTGTCAAGGCACTGCGTCAAGAGAAGTATGTACTCACCAGCAAACCAGAGCCCGCTGTGGCATTCTGCGGCAGCAGAGTTTGTTTTCTGTATAATAAGAACGTGGGACTGATAGAATTGGTTGAAACCCCCGCCAAGATTATAGATTGATTGATGTTTGTATTTAGAAACAATACCGTAGAGCGTTTCTTTCCGAAGGACTATACGTTCAGCGGCTACGATGATATCTCCTACATCCCTACCGACGTAGATGGCTATGTCTGGTTCTACCAACTGCCGGTGAAGTACGACCAAGAGCTTCTCTGCGCTGAGATCAGGGGCTATGCCCAGAAGCTGTCGTTTGTGCTGTCGCAAGTGGATGCAGCCAAACCCTTCATCGTCCTGACCATGGATGAGGGCGCTTATAGCGCGCCTTTTACATCCGGTGCAGAGCTGATAGCCGCAGTGGCAGAATATAATACGGTATTGGTGCAGGCAGCGTCAGACTGCAGCCAGGTGAAACTGCTGGATATACGAGAGTTCACACGGCAATATACCGCATCAGAAGTCTTCGACTGGAAGTTCTGGTTTATCTCGCAGATGGGTATGAACCCGAAACTCACCAAACCATTCATGCAATGGTGGTCGCGTAAGTTGGACGAGATTTCTTTGAAACGCAAGAAATGCCTGGTCCTCGACCTCGACAACACCCTGTGGGGAGGTGTGTTGGGTGAAGATGGTATCGAAGGCATCCAGCTGGGTGGCGACTATCCAGGCAAGGCATTCCACTACTGGCAGGAGGCCCTGTTGGCGTTGAGTAAGAGTGGTGTGATCCTGACAGTCTGCTCTAAGAACAACGAGGCAGATGTGCTGGAAGCCTGGGAGAAAAATCCGTTCATGGTGCTCAAGAAGGACAACTTTGCCACTTGGCGCATCAACTGGACCGACAAGGCCACCAACATCAAGGCACTGGCAGAGGAGTTGAACATCGGTTTAGACAGCTTTGTGTTTGTAGATGATAATCCCACCGAGCGCGAACTGATTCGTCAGATGTTACCGATGGTAGAAGTACCCGAATTCCCTGCACAGCCCTACGAGCTGCCCGTATTCTTCAAAGCACTGGTTGAAAAATATTTCCGGGTGTATGCCGTTACCAATGAGGACAAAAAGAAAACGGAGCAATATAAAGCCAATGCCCAACGCGCACAGGCCCAGCGTAGTTTTGTTGACTTCGACTCATTCTTGGAGAGTTTGAACATCCAGATCACGCTTGAAGCTGCCAATGAGTTCAATATTCCCCGTATCGCTCAGATGACACAGAAGACCAACCAGTTCAACCTCACTACCAAGCGCTATACCGATGCCGATGTGCGTCAGTTTGTGGAGCAAGGTTGGAAGATATGGTGTATCAGTGTGTCGGATAAGTTTGGTGATAATGGCATCACCGGTTGTGTTATGCTGAATGGTGATACCATTGATACCTTCCTGCTCAGTTGCCGTGTTTTGGGTAAAGGTATTGAAGTGGCTTTTATGAAGCGCATTCTTCTAGAGTTACAGCAGCACGGCATGGCAGCAGTAAAAGCCTCTTATATTCCTACAGCCAAGAATGCCCAGGTAAAGGCGTTCTATGAGACTTGTGGTTTTACATGTGTGTCGGAAGAATCCGACGGCAAGAAGGCATACCTCTTGAATTTGGAGGATGCTGATTTAGATATTAAAGCATATTATCATATAAAGTTGAAATAACATGGAAGAAAAGGTATTAGAAATCCTGAAGGATCTCTTTGAGTTAGACACCGTAGATAACACCTGTTCCCAGGCCACCTGTGAGCAGTGGGACTCTATGGGCCAGTTGAATCTCGTCGTAGAACTTGAAAGTGAGTTCGACGTAACTCTGGAGCCCGAAGAAATCGGCGACATGAAGTCCTATGATGACATCATCCGCATCCTCAAAACCAAACTTTCCTAAGCGACCAGCCCCGCGTAGTCGCCGAAAACAGGCCTCCCCGCTCGCTTGAGGCTCGCTCCACCCACCCTCGCTCTTAGGGTGGCTGCTCGCCCCCCAGCCGCGCGGCATCCCCCTAGGTGTTTTAGCATGGTATTAGAATAAGAATAAAAAAAAACTTGCAAATATCAAAATTGGTTTTTATATTTGCAGCGGTAATATATATAGGAGTATAATTATGTGTACAGTAAGTGTCAAGGTAAACGAAGCTGCAATTCGTGACATAAATCCACATTTGGACACCCCTGCGGCTATTCGCCAATGGGCACAGGATGTGTTGGATCGTTATGTTGAAGCCTTGGTAGTTAAGCATCGTATGGAAGGACTTGATGTTGAGCCTGACTCTATGAGTGAGGAAGAAGCACTCGCTTTAGCTCCTGCCGCTTCTGCCAAGAAATATCCGTATGATCGTGATATGACTGTAGAAGAGTTATATGCCGCCATCGTCGAGGATGTCAAGGAAATCTACGCGAAATGACGGAGTATAAGTATATCGTTAAGGTACGTGCACAGCGCAAAATCCGTCTGTTCTATCAGAATGTGGCCCGTAAATACAAACATACGTATGACTTGGATGATCTTATTCGCGATGTGCAAAACGCAACGTTTGGTATCTATCAGATAGAAAAGACGCTATTAAGGCGCGAACCAACTATCCGGCGCTGGGCAGGTTATCATATGGCTCACAAGGGAAAATGGTACTTCGCATACATCATAGAAGGCGATACTATTTTCATTGAAGATGCCTGCCATGCTCAAAATATGCATGACTAATAGTATTTGATATCCCCCCGCTCGCTTGAGGCTCGCTCC